>NZ_FNCV01000036.1 GCF_900100455.1 Roseospirillum parvum
CCGAAACATGGCTCCTTCTCGCCCACATTCGGCGGGTCACCCGCCTTCTCGCAAGGCCCTGATATCCTTCACGGAGTTTCGAATCAGACTCTCAGTTCGAGACGGCGGGCGCGTTCACGCATGGCGGTGCTAACCGACTCATGGATGGCGGCGGGGAAGTCCTTCGGTAGGCGGGCTTCTACCGCCTTCAGTGCATTCTCGGCTGCTTCGCTGATATCGGATATCGCCTGGATCGTCAGGCGCTTCGCCATTCCTGCCTTCGCGCCCGTTTGGACGAAGTGACGGCCCATGATGTCCTCGATCCGGTATCGGTTCTTGTCGCCAATCGCCATCGCCAGCTTCATTTGCTTGCGCTGAATCTGATGGTTGTCGAGGCTCGGTTGCGCCGTGAGCACATCATAGAAGGGCGTCAGCCGATAGCGGCTGCCCGGTGTGAGGAAGATCGAGAAGTTCTTCGCATGGCCGTCGGTCGCACCGATGAGCCAGAAAATGATCTGGGCCTTGAAGAAGGCGAGCTGATCGGCCTCGGGCTGGTCGCTGCCTTTCAATAGTTCGACGATAGCCGGAATGCTTGGCCCCCCTTGGTTCTGATATTTCATGGTTGGCGGGACTGAGAGCGCCTGACAGCAATCCTCTTGCGGCAGGCGAAGCAACCGGCCGTCGCGCGCCCAACGCCGGTCGAAGCGCTCGATCACCAGGACCTTCTTTCCGGCGAAGCTCTCGATACGCGCTTCGTTCACCGGCAGCCCGAAGGCTTTCATCAGTTGCAGGCAATAGAATTCGTTCTCGACGCTGTTCGAGAGGTCGATCCCGTTCGGGAGCTGGCCGATTTGCGGCTTGAAGATGTGCGTCGTCGGCGTCGTGCCGATTGGCTTGAGCCAGCGCCCTTCATAGCGGAGCAGGGCGGTTTTTTCCTGTGCGCCCGCCACGGATATTCGGAAGGCGTCGTCTTCATCGAGGCCGAGCGGCGCGCGCGCCAGGTTGTTCAGTATCCGGCCGATATCCTCTTCATCGACGGACTCCCCTTCGATCTTGCCGGTGCTTTGTGCGATATCGTCCGGGGATAGGGTATCCGGCAGAAACTGCAACGCCCCGACGCAATCGCGGCCGATAGCGGCAAGCAGGCTATAGGCATCGGTGCCGGTCGCGCCGACACGTTCGGCGACCCGCTTCCGCAGCGCGTCGGAGTCGGGCAGCAGGTTTTCGAAGACAGCCGCGACGGGCGCGCCGATATAGCGATCCTCGCGAAGGGGCAGGGAGAGGGACACCGGCAGCGCATGTTCCCAATCCAGCCAGCTCCGGTCATAGGTGAAGTCGATTGCGCCACTGCTTTCGCGGTTGAGACGCCCGACGAGCCGGTTGTTGAGATACACGTTCAGAGGGATGCGGGTACGACGGCGCGGCATTAGAACACGTCCTCG
>NZ_FNCV01000030.1 GCF_900100455.1 Roseospirillum parvum
CCGCCAGCACGGTGTTTCGGCCAGTTCCATCTACAACTGGTTCAAGCTGACCGACGGGGTCGAGAGGGCCGACTGGTTGCCGGCCCTGGCGCCGCGCCACGTGGGGCGCACGACGACCACCGAGTGCAGTCCCGAGGCCTGGGAGTTCATCAAAAGCGCCTACCTGCGCCTGGAGCGGCCGACCTGGGAGTCCTGCTACGACCTGTTGGTCCTGGTGGCCCGCGAGAAGGGCTGGACCGTCCCGTCGAGCCGCACCCTGCGGCGGCGGCTGGAGACGGACATCCCCCCGGCGGTGGTGGTGCTGACCCGGCAGGGTGTGGAGGCGGTCAAGCGGATGTTCCCGGCCCTGGAGCGGGACCGCTCGGTCTTCCACGCGCTGGAGGCGGTCAACATGGACGGCCATCGCTGGGACGTCTTCGTGCGCTGGCCCGACGGCGAGGTGTGCCGCCCGAACATGGTGGCCATCCAGGACCTGTATTCCGGGATGTTCCTGTCGTGGCGGGTGGACAAATCCGAGAACCGCGAGGCCGTCCGGCTGACCATCGGGGACATGGTCGAGGAGTACGGCATCCCCGATCACATGTATCTCGACAACGGGCGAGGGTTCGCCTCGAAGTGGATCACCGGCGGCACGCCGACCCGGTACCGCTTCAAGGTGCGCGACGACGAGCCTTCGGGTCTGCTGACCCAACTGGGGGTCGAGGTGCACTGGACCACCCCCTACAGCGGCCAGTCAAAGCCGATCGAGAGGGCGTTCAAGGATTTCTGCGAGCGCATTGCGACTCACCCAGCGTTCCACGGGGCCTGGACCGGCAACAGTGTGGCCAACAAGCCGGAGAACTGCGGCAGCCGAGCCGTGCCCCTCGACGAGTTCCTGAGGATTGTCGGTCAGGGGATCGCCCTGCACAACGCGAAGCCGGGTCGGCGGACGCGCACGGCGGCCGGGCGCTCTCTCCTTGAGACCTTCGAGACGAGCTACGCCGAGGCACCCATCCGCAAGGCGACCGCCGAACAGAAGCGCCTGTGGCTGCTGGCGGCCGAGGAGGTGACCTGCCGGGCCCCTGATGGCGCGATCCACCTGATGGACAACCGGTTCTGGGACGAGGCGTTGCACCGCTTCATCGGCCAGAAGGTCGTCGTCCGGTTCGATCCGCAGGCGCTGCACGACGGTGTGCACGTCTACCGCCGGGACGGGGCCTATGTGGGCTTCGTCGAGTGCCAACACGCCGTCGGCTTCAACGACGTGGCGGCCGCCCAGGAGCAGGCTCGACGGCGGCGGCGCTGGATGCGCGCCACCAAGGAGGCGGCGGCCCTCGAGCGCACGTTGCAGCCCGACGAACTGGCGGCGCTGCTGCCCGAGTTCGAAAAGGCCGAACCACCCGAGACGAAGATCGCCCGGCCGATCTTCGACGGCTCGGCCGCCGTGAAGGTCATGCCGGAGCGAGACGAAGACGAGGACCCCTTCATGCGGTCCTTCAGCGCCGGCGTCGTGAACCTCTTCGAAAAGAGGTAGGGGCGCCCCGCTGCAACGGGGCGCCCCTGGGGAACATCAACAGAGAGAGAAAACTATCATGAGCACCGTTCCAGAGCAAACCGCCATGACCGAGGAGGTGCAGGCCGACCTGCGCCGCCAGATCGAGGGGTTGATCGACAACGAGGGCCTGACCCAGGCGGCCATCGCCAGCGAGGCGGGGATTGCCTACGGCACCTTCACCGGTTGGTACCGGGGAACGTACGGGGGCAACACCGAGAAGATCGCGGGCCAGGTGGTGCGCTGGCTGAAGTCGCGCCAGGAGCGGGCGCGCACGGCCGCCACCCTGCCGACCCCGCCTTCCTTCATCGCCACCAGCACCACCGCGAAGATCACGAGCATTCTGCAGTATGCGCAGATCGCCCCGGACATCGCCGTGATCGCGGGCGACGCCGGAACCTCGAAGACGAGCACCTGCGAGGAGTACTGCCGGACCACCCCGCACGCCTACATGGCGACCATGGACCCCAGTTGCGCCAGCGCCAACGCCATGCTGGCCGAAATCTGCTCGGTGGTGGGGGTGACGGAGCGGCTGTCGACCCGTTTGAGCCGGGCGATCGGCGAGCAGCTGCGGGGGCGTAGTGCCCTGTTGATCATCGACGAGGCGCAGCACCTGAGCGTGCAGGCACTCGAGCAGCTGCGGAGCCTCCATGACAAGCATGGGCTGGGCCTCGCCCTGGTGGGGAACGTGTCGATCTATTCGCGCATCGACGGGGGGCGCACGGCCACCTTCGCCCAGCTGTTCAGTCGGGTCGGTATGAGGCTCACCAAGACCAAGCCCTCGCGGGCCGACGTGGCGGCACTGATCGAGGCCTGGAAGATCGCCGGCGACGAGGAGCGGCAGTTCCTGACCGGGATCGCCCACAAGCCGGGCGCGCTGAGGCAGATGACCAAGACCATCCGTCTGGCCTGTGTCGCGGCGGCGGGCGACGGCTCGGCGGTGACCATCGAGCACCTGCGTACCGCCTACGGGCGGCTGGCCATGGACGTGCACTGAAGGGAGGTTCCGATGCTGTCTGAAAACCTGGAAACCCTGGCCGCCGAGATCGACTCCCGGGGTCGGCAGAGCGGTCTGATGATGGCGCCGGCTGCCGTGATCGCGATCTGCGAAGTGCTGCGCGGATGTGCCGAGCAGGCGCGGGCCCTGGAGGGGCGCCCGGTGCCGTTCTGTCAGCGGGGCGAGCCGCCGGCCGAGGTGGTCGATCTGGCCCGGGTGCTGGCGCGGCGCGGGGTGCGCACCGGGCGGC
>NZ_FNCV01000026.1 GCF_900100455.1 Roseospirillum parvum
CCGTCCCGCGCATCATTCCCTCGGACGCAATCCATCGTCCGAGATTGAATCATGCCCAAGCCCGGCGGGCCATCGGGTTTTTCAACAGCCTGTTAGGGGCCGGCTTTTTCGTGGAGACTTGAAAGCGGCGCTGTCGATTCCAACAATGCAGTATTGAAGCGAGATCTTCGTGCCTTTTCACCGTGAGCGCGTGCGCCACGGACATCGCTTCACCCCCAACAACTCAGATCGGGAGCCCGTTGCAGCAATGCAGCGGATGATGACCCATGTCCAAATCCTTCGCGAAGATATTCGCGTTCGGCGCAATTGTGCTGGCGGCCGTGGTTGGCGCGTTGCTCGGCATCTTCCTGCCGGAAGCGATGGCCGCTGTCGCCTTTGCCCTTGTCGCCTTTGCCGCTGTTGCTGTAGGCGCCGGTTCTGTTGCTGTATGTGCCGGTTCCGTTGCTATTGCCATTGCCACCGATGCGGTCTCCGCCGCCCTTGCCTTCGCCGCCTTTGCGGTTGCCGCCGTAGCCGTCGCCGCCTTTACCGCCGGTGCCGTTGTTGGTGCCGCCATTGTCGTTGTCTTTACGGCAGCGGCCCTCAGAATCGCTAACAACGCAATCGAAACCTGTTACGCCCGCAAGGGCGCATAACGACGAGCCGCTCCTTCGGGAGCGGCTTTTTTATGGACCTACATCGACATCTTTTGGAGAGTGGGGAAACGGCTTTCCTCTGGCCTCAGCCCAAGGTCTTCGGCACACCCCATTCTGCACGACTCCGCCCCGCAACGCCCCGGTAGCCGGCGCACCGGGACCCGCGGCTTCGCCTACCCTGTACGGCGGCAAGCGGCCGGCCCGTTGGGCCGCGGTTGATTTGGTGATGCGCTTACGCGCGTAAACCTCTGGTGCCAGCTTGTGCCGACCCCGGCGGGCTTTACCAAGGTCGCCGTCCGGCCTGCCCGCTCCGTTCCCCCCGATCAAGCCGGGGGTTCCGTGTTGGCCGGATTGCACCCCTTCGGGGCGGCTCCCTTGGCGCCCACCGGATGTCGGCGCGACGCCGCCCGTTTCTCTTCGCTCCCTTTGGTCACTGGTCGTTCAAGGCGTCGCTCGCCGCTGGGCAGAGGTTCAGGCGCGGGGCGTGTGTGCCCTGTGCCGTCTGAAACGACTGAACGGAGGACTTGAGCGAATGAACGAAACGACCGCCAACTGTCAGGGCGCAGCCGCGCTGCTGACGGATGACCAACGTGCCCGCCTGTTGAAGAACGGGCGGGAGAATGCCGAGTGCATCAATGAGGATGGCAACACCCGCGACTTCTGGCCCGTGGTGAAGCTGTTCTGCCCGTGGGGCGCGGCGACGTGGCTGCTGACCGAACTGGACCCCGACGAGCCGGACATCGCCTTTGGCCTGTGTGACCTCGGCTTCGGGTGCCCCGAGTTGGGCAGTGTCCGCCTGTCCGAGCTTGCCGCCGTGCGCGGCCCCGGTGGCCTGACCATCGAGCGCGACCAGCACTTCAAAGCCACCAAGAGCCTCGCGGCCTATGCCGACGAGGCCCGCCAACATGGGCGCATCTGCGTCTGACCAACCCGCGCCCGTGCTTCGGCGCGGGCCGCCCATTCCTTCATTCTCAGGAGGATTCCCATGCCCATCATCCTCGGTCTCATCATCTTCGCCGTCGCGGCCTATGCCGCCAATGTCACGGGCGATGCCGACACCTTCGGCTGGGTTATGCTCGGCGGGCCGTTCGTCATCCCCATCGGGGCGTTCGTCTCGTGGCTCGTGGCCAAGGTGTTGGGGGCGCTGTTCCGCAGGTCGTCCGAAGACTGACCGTAGCCCGCGTGTGCCGCGCCGGTGTCGGCGCGGTGCGCACCCATCATCTCGAAAGCCGCCTTGTCCGCTGGTCGTGGGCAGGGCGGTTCTCTTTTGCAGGTGAGGCGCTGGGTGGTGAAGTCGAGCGGACGAAGGCACCAACGCGCCGCTCGTCGGGAGAAGGGGCATCGAGGTCGCCACGGTGCGTCTCGGCCTCTGTTTGGGCCGGTCAGCGACCCATCTGCGTCCTTTCCTCTCATGGCCACATCTGAGCCCGTCGCCCGTTCCCGCAACGGCGCGCGGTCAGTTTTTTCCCCTGCGGCTTCGCCGCATTCCTCGCGAAACAAGAAACAGCCCGCTTGCCGTCTGCCACTGCGTTCGGCCCTCACGGGTGCGGGGCCGGGCTTCGACGGTCTCTCTCATGGGCCATGGAAAGGTCGCGATGGGCGCGACCGCCAGAACCAAACAGAGGAGACTTACATCATGGCAACCATCGGCACCTTCACCAAGACGGACAGCGGCTTCGCCGGCACCATCCAGACCCTCGGCGTCAAGGCCACCAAGGTCGCGATCACCAGCGTCGAGAAGTCCAACGACACCGCCCCCGACTTCCGCATCAAGGCGGGCACCGTCGAGATCGGCGCGGCCTGGCACCGCACCAGCAAGGGCGGCAACGAGTACATCTCGGTCAAGCTGGACGACCCGAGCTTCGCCGCTCCCATCTACGCCAACCTGGTCGAGCAGCAGGACAAGGGCTTCGCCCTCATCTGGAGCCGCTGACCAACCGCGAGCCGCCCGCTCCGGCGGGCGGCATCGCTCCCCAATAGTTTAACGAATTAACGAATGGACGATTTCATCATGATCACTTTGACCGACATCCATATCCAACGCCTGCACGCCGAGGCTGCGCGCTTGTCCGAGGAGGCGGACCGCCGCCTTGCCACCGCCGAGGACACCGACGATTCCGACGACTGGGATGCGTGGAAAGAAGCCGACGGCATCGCGACCGGCTACAAGCTCGCCCTGCAGGACGTAGTTCGCGAGGCGGCCGACCCCGAGCCGGCACCGCCCACGCCTACGCTTACCTATGACGATTGGCGTGACCAGTACCGGCCCATCGCCAACACCGTCGCCGATTGGGCGCCCTTCGATGGCGCGATGTTCAAGACCTACGGCCCGGAACTGGACGCCGTTCGCGCTGCGGAGCCGGCCTGCATCTGGACGCTGGTGGACGGCGATGACGACGATATGTACGTCCTCAGCGGCTGCCACCTGGTCGACCGTCTCGGCTACTTCATCACCGAGCGCCCGTGGGCCGGTGACGAACCGGTGGAGATCCTCGTCGATTGAGGTCTCGCCATCCGGCCCCCGTCGCATCGTCGGCGGGGGCTTTCGTCTGTCTCCCTCGCGGCTCACGGCGCGGAGCGTGCAATCCATCCCTTGCCCTTCCGTTCGGTGCTGCCGTCCCTCGGATGGTCCCCGACGTGCCGGACGGCGCCTTGCCGTCCATGACCTGCCCGCGCCAGCGGCGCGGTGCCCCGCCCGTGTTGGTCAGGACTGCTACGGCTCATGCCGTCCGGCCTTTCGTTCGGGTCCTTCGGGACAGTCATCAACGAACGAAAGGATATTCTTATGGGATTGGATATGTACGCTTTCACCACTGCCGAGGCCGTCGAGGCCGACGTCGACTTCACGCCGAAGACGGCAACGGAGCTCGCCTATTGGCGCAAGCACCCCAACCTGCACGGCTGGATGGAGCAGCTCTACCGCGCCAAGGGCGGTGAGGCCGAGTGCTTCAACTGCGTGAACGTCGCGCTGACCGCCGAGGACATCGACAGGCTGGAGGCCGACATCAGGGCCGACGCGCTGCCGTTCACGGAGGGCTTCTTCTTCGGCGAGTCCGACGGCAGCGAGGTCGAAGACGACCTGACCTTCATCACCAACGCCCGCGCGGCCCTGGCCGACGGAAAGACGGTGTTTTATTCGAGTTGGTGGTGAGCCCACCAAGTCCAAAGCCCGGTGCCGCGAGGCATCGGGCTTTCTTGTGCTTTCGCTTCTTTTCGGCGGCAAGTCCGCGCCGTACATTCATCTTATGGACGCGGAGAAGATAGAGCGGCGACTTCGGCGGCTGGATGCTGCCCTGGCCCGGACCGAGCGGCGGCTCGATACGCTGCTGGACGTGCGCAATTATCACGAACGGCGCTTCGCGGTTGCCCTCGCCAATGCCGAGGCCGCACAGGACGCCTTCGTGCTGGCGGCGCGGGTTGCCTTCCGTGACCCTTACCGCGCCCTGAAGGCGTGGGAGCGGCACGAGTTCCGGCTGTCCAAGCTCACCCTTGCCGAGCCTCAGGACGCCGAGGTCGCTGCCGGTGCTCATGCCGCCGTCAGCAACTCGACCGGTCTGGCCGGTCTGACCCTGCGGGGGCGGACGATCCTCGGCCGTGACGACCCCGAGCGAACGGCGGCGCGGGCCGCGCTGGAGAAGATGGGGGAGCAGCGGCGTGCCTGGCTCGATGAGGTGCGCGCGGCGCGCACCTACGGCCATGCCGTCAATCAGGTCGGTGAGCAGGTCCGCGAATTGCGGGACCGCTTGCGCTCGGGGGTGCTGCGCCGGGATGACCTTTGGCAGGCGCTCCGCGAGGCGCACGACCACCCGCGCACCTACACAGTGCCTCCGAGCATGACGCCCGTCGATGAAGCCGACCTCGCCCAACGGGGCGAACTCTACCGGGCCTATGGCGACATCATCGAGGGCAGGCAGGCGCCCGAGCAAAATGCTTCGGCAGATGCTCCCATGCTCACGCCCGAGGAGCGCGCCAAGCGGGAACGGGACCGCCTCGCGCGGCTGTACAACCGGGCACGCGGGCGGGAAGGCCGCGACCTCGACCGCTAGCCATTGCCGTCCCCAACGTCTGTGACCGCCCCAAGGGTCATGGTGCGGTCGCCGGGTTCAGCGGTTTTCCAACTGTCCGGTCCCGACACGCCCGTCTGCGGGCCTTCAGGTACAGGGCGAACATGGCGGGGGTGCCGTCCGGCGCAACGGCGCGGCCCGACTTTCTTCCCCGGCCTGCGGCCTCCTCGCGCACCAAGAAAGACGGGCCTTGCTGTCCTCCGCTGCGCTCCGTCCTTGCAGGTGCGCCCGCCGTCTCTGCCCCGCCTCCTGTCGCCCATGAAGGCCGCGACGGTCGCGGTCGGACGAACGGAGGAAAGACCATGCTGAATACCATCGACACCACCTGCACCATGACCTGGGACGACTTCACGCTCGCGGTCGACGACGCCCTGCTGATCGAGACCGGTGACGGCCTCGCCGACGAACTGATGCCCGACGTGCTGACCGCCTTCGAGACGGGCATGACCCCGTGGGGCTGCGTCATCGCCCTGACCGAGGGGCGGGACCGCTGCCGTTTCGGTGACGACTACCACGCCGCCGCCTGAGCCGATCGCCGCGACCGCAGCCGCCCCGTCGGGTAGCCCGGCGGGGCTTCGTCGTTGTCTGGGTAGGCCGGGCCGACAGCGCATCCGGGGCGCCGGCCGAGACGGCGTCGAAATGCCTTCGACGTGCCGCCACACTGCCGGAAGCTCAGCCCGGCCGAGGGGTATCAGTCGCCCCTGTCCGGCCTCCTCTCGGGAGAAGCAGTAGCCACACCAGCACGGGCCTTCGATAGGGGCCAACTTGGCATCGGCGTCGCCCGCCGCAACGGGTCGGCCCGACTTTCTTGTCACTGCGTTCCAACAAAGACGGTCCTCACCGTCCTCCGCTGCGCTTCGGCCCGCTTCGAGGTCCCGGTCGGGGCTGCGCCCCTCCGCGCCTCTTGGGGTGCCCCGGTCTCCTGTGCCGCTGCCGCAGTTCGGCCACGAAGGCCGCGCGGTGCGGCCAAGAAACCCCGAGAGGAGACCGACCATGAACAACCCATCCACCCTTGAACTCGTCCAGAGCATGACCTTCGAGCAGTATGTCGATTACGTGACCGACGCCTTCGTCGAGTTCTACGACCGGGCGCCCAACGGTGACCTGACGGTGGGCTTGCGCTTCTGGCACGACATCAACGTCCATCCGGAAAGCGCCGCCTTGATGCTGCCGGACTACGGCTACTAGGTTCTGGACTCATAATCCCGCATCCAGAGTCGTGTTGAAGCCAACATGACAGCGGCCAAGAAGTTCTGTGCCGACTTTTCGAAGCGGGTGG
>NZ_FNCV01000025.1:2500-6044 GCF_900100455.1 Roseospirillum parvum
GATGAGCGGGCCGCAGCCACCCCTGGTGGTTCGATCCCGTCCGGCTCTGGCTGGCGTTGATGTCGCTGTCGTTTTGAATGAAGAGTGGACAGTCTCCCCCGGGTTCTCGGGGGCGCGACTTCTGGAACAAGAGATTCCGGTCCGGACCGGGCATGCCTTGAAGCAAGGCAGCGCCGAGAGTGGTTCCGCGACGCGGGGGCTTTTTGACATGGTGAAGAGGCTGGCAAATACGGCCAGGCAAGCAAGGCTCCATTCCTTGAAAGAGGAAGGGGGCGTTGAGTGTCCTGGCCAATGTGTTCCGAGTAACGCTGAGTTTTGAAGTTGCTTCCCGCGGCGCGGGAAGACACGACCGTCCTTCGGGATGGGGTGTTTTCCTTCGTGCGTGGGATCTCAAGCGTGATAAGGGCACCTGGTGGATGCCTTGGCATCGAGAGGCGATGAAGGACGTGGCACTCTGCGAAAAGCTCCGGGGAGGCGAGAGCACCCTTTGATCCGGAGATATCCGAATGGGGAAACCCACCGCATTGGCGGTATCCCACACTGAATCCATAGGTGTGGGAGGCGAACCCGGCGAACTGAAACATCTAAGTAGCCGGAGGAAAGGAAATCAACCGAGACTCCCTTAGTAGCGGCGAGCGAACGGGGATCAGCCCAGTGTCTTAAGCGTCATAACCCGAACCGTCTGGAAAGTCGGACCATAGGGGGTGACAGTCCCGTAGGGGTGAACGGCGCTTAGGATCTTGAGTAGGGCGGGGCACGTGAAACCCTGTCTGAAATTGGGGGGACCACCCTCCAAGGCTAAGTACTCCTCGATGACCGATAGTGCACAAGTACCGTGAGGGAAAGGTGAAAAGTACCCCGATGAGGGGAGTGAAAGAGAACCTGAAACCGGGTGCCTACAAACAGTCGGAGCCTCCTTGAGGGGTGACGGCGTACCTTTTGTATAATGGGTCAGCGACTTACAGTTACGAGCAAGCTTAAGCCGATAGGCGTAGGCGCAGCGAAAGCGAGTCTGAATAGGGCGATCTAGTTCGTGGCTGTAGACCCGAAACCGAGTGATCTAGCCATGGTCAGGCTGAAGGTGGAGTAACGTCCACTGGAGGGCCGAACCCACCGTCGTTGAAAAGCCGGGGGATGAACTGTGGCTAGGGGTGAAAGGCCAATCAAACTCGGAAATAGCTGGTTCTCCGCGAAAGCTATTTAGGTAGCGCGTCGTGTGATTACCTGCGGGGGTAGAGCACTGGATCGGGACGGGGGGCGCGAGCCTTACCAACTCGAACCAAACTCCGAATACCGCAGAGTACAGCACGGCAGACAGTCTTAGGGTGCTAAGGTCCTAGGACGAAAGGGAAACAGCCCAGACCGCCGGCTAAGGTCCCCAAGTCATGGCTAAGTGGGAAAGGATGTGGGGTGGCCAAAACAACCAGGAGGTTGGCTTAGAAGCAGCCATCCTTTAAAGAAAGCGTAACAGCTCACTGGTCTAATAGCCGCCCTGCGCCGAAGATGTACCGGGGCTAAAGCCATGCACCGAAGCCGCGGACTTGTCTTACGACAAGTGGTAGCGGAGCGTTCCGTAGGCCGATGAAGGTGTCTCGCAAGGGGCGCTGGAGGTATCGGAAGTGAGAATGCTGACATGAGTAGCGACAAAGAGGGTGAGAAACCCTCTCGCCGAAAGTCCAAGGGTTCCTGCGCAAGGCTAATCCGCGCAGGGTGAGCCGGCCCCTAAGGCGAGGCCGAAAGGCGTAGTCGATGGGAACCAGGTTAATATTCCTGGGCCTGGCGGTGGTGACGTCCCCCGTAAGTTGTCCGACCTTATCGGATTGGTCGGGCCGCGAAGGGGGGCCAGGAAATAACCCCGCCATTAAGACCGTACCCGAAACCGACACAGGTGGACTGGTAGAGTATACCAAGGCGCTTGAGAGAACGGTGTTGAAGGAACTAGGCAAAATGCCCCCGTAACTTCGGGAGAAGGGGGCCCTCGCATTGGGCAACCAGTGCGGGGGGGCACAGACCAGGGGGTGGCGACTGTTTACTAAAAACACAGGACTCTGCGAAGTCGCAAGACGACGTATAGGGTCTGACGCCTGCCCGGTGCCGGAAGGTTAAGAGGAGGGGTGCAAGCTCTGAATCGAAGCCCCGGTAAACGGCGGCCGTAACTATAACGGTCCTAAGGTAGCGAAATTCCTTGTCGGGTAAGTTCCGACCTGCACGAATGGCGTAACGACTTCCCCGCTGTCTCCAACACCGACTCAGCGAAATTGAATTCTCCGTGAAGATGCGGAGTTCCCGTGGCTAGACGGAAAGACCCCGTGAACCTTTACTACAGCTTCGCAGTGGTATTAGGGATTGAATGTGTAGGATAGGTGGGAGGCTTTGAACCCAGGGCGCCAGCTCTGGTGGAGCCGTCCTTGAAATACCACCCTTTTGATTCCTGATATCTAACCGCGGCCCGTGAAACCGGGTCCGGGACCCTGCGTGGCGGGTAGTTTGACTGGGGCGGTCGCCTCCCAAAGAGTAACGGAGGCGCGCGAAGGTGAGCTCAAGGCGGTCGGAAATCGCCTGTTGAGTGCAAGGGCATAAGCTCGCCTGACTGCGACACCGACGGGTGGAGCAGAGACGAAAGTCGGTCCTAGTGATCCGGTGGTCCCGTGTGGAAGGGCCATCGCTCAACGGATAAAAGGTACTCCGGGGATAACAGGCTGATACTGCCCAAGAGTCCATATCGACGGCAGTGTTTGGCACCTCGATGTCGACTCATCACATCCTGGGGCTGGAGCAGGTCCCAAGGGTATGGCTGTTCGCCATTTAAAGTGGTACGTGAGTTGGGTTTAGAACGTCGTGAGACAGTTCGGTCCCTATCTGCCATGGGTGTAGGATACTTGAGAGGATCTGTCCCTAGTACGAGAGGACCGGGATGGACGAACCTCTGGTGTACCTGTTGTCGCGCCAGCGGCATCGCAGGGTAGCTATGTCCGGACGGGATAACCGCTGAAAGCATCTAAGCGGGAAACCCCCCTCAAAACCAGGTATCCCCATCAGAGCCGTGGAAGACCACCACGTTGATAGGCCGGGTGTATAAGTGCAGCAATGCATGCAGCTAACCGGTACTAATCGCTCGATCGGCTTGACGATCCCGCGCACGATGGAAAACATCCCATCAAAACGCGCCAAGGGAAGCACACAAACAAAGCGCTACACACGAACACAGACCGGTCAAAATTGACGAACCCTCTCGTCACCATGACCAACTTGCCGACATGGCCGACGCTTCGATGACCTGGTGGTTATGGCGTGGAGGAAACACACGATCCCATCCCGAACTCGAACGTGAAACTCCACAGCGCCGATGGTACTTCGTCTTAAGACGCGGGAGAGTAGGTCACCGCCAGGTCTTCCAAGCGCCGAACTTGTCCGCAAGTCCCCCAGCCCCTCACCACGTCACATCACACCCTCCATACCACCCATAACGCGGGGTGGAGCAGCCCGGTAGCTCGTCAGGCTCATAACCTGAAGGTCAGAGGTTCAAATCCTCTCCCCGCAACCA
>NZ_FNCV01000009.1 GCF_900100455.1 Roseospirillum parvum
GGATCGCCACCCGCTTCGAAAAGTCGGCACAGAACTTCTTGGCCGCTGTCATGTTGGCTTCAACACGACTCTGGATGCGGGATTATGAGTCCAGAACCTAGAGCAGATCGCGCCCAATCTGAATCGCTAGGCGATTCAGATTGGGCGCGTGAATCTGCTCTTGATTCAATGATTTAGAGCACGGCCTCGCGTTTATCCGGGGTCGCTTTGTGACCCCGGATAAACGCGACGTGCTCTAGCGGGTCAGATCGAAGCTGATGTCGCCGCCCGGGGTGCCGGTGTCGCGGTCCATCTCGTCGAAGATCTTGTCGAGCAGGGTCACCAGCACGCGCAGACCGCCCTGGTAGCCGAAGGTCGGGAAGCGGTGGTGGTGGTGCCGGTCGAAGATCGGGAAGGTCAGGCGGATCAGGGGGATGCCCAGATCCCGCTCGAGGCTCTTGCCGTGGCTGTTGCCGATCAGGAAGTCGGCCGGCTCGGTGGCCAGCAGCGAGTGCAGGTGCCACAGATCCTTGCCCGCCCAGACCTGGGCGCCGGCCCCGAAGGGCGAGCTGTCGAGCAGGGCCTGCATCTGCTTGGCCCACGGCTTGCCGCCGTTGGTCGACAGGCAGTGCACCGGCTCCACCCCCAGTTCCAGCAGGAACTCGGTCATGCCCAGCACGAAGTCCGGATCGCCGTAGATGGCCATCTTCTTGCCGTGCAGCCACGACTGGCTGTCGGCCATGGCGTCGACCAGACGGCCGCGCTCCAGCTCCAGGGCCGCGGGGATGGGCTTGCCCGAAAGCTCGCTCATCTTCATCAGGAAGCGGTCGGTGCCGGCCACGCCCATCGGGTAGTTGAGGGCGACCGTCTCCTGGCCCTTGGCCTCGCAGTACTTCAGCGTCTCCTTGGAGCAGGCGGCCTGCAGCGACACCGTGGCCTTGGCGTTCAGGGCGGCCTTGGTGTCCTCCAGGGTGGTGCCGCCGGCGTACATCTCGAACTCGCCGTTGGCCGGCGTGTCGAAGACGTCGGAGACGTCACAGATCAGGGTGTGCGGCACCTCCATCAGGTCCAGCATGCGGACCAGCTCCCGGTTGTTGGCCACCGCGTAGCCGTCGAAGCCGGGGATGATGTTGATGCTCTCGGTTTCGCTGCGCTCGGCCTCGTCCCAGAAGTTGGAGAGGATGCCCTTGATCATGTTGTCGAAGCCGGTGGTGTGGCTGCCGACGAAGGCCGGGGTGTGGGCGAACGGCACCGGGAAGTCCTGCGGCACCGAGCCCTTGTCCTTGGCCTGGATGATGAACGAGTTGAGATCGTCGCCGATCACCTCGGCCATGCAGGTGGTGCTGATGGCGATCATCTTCGGATCATACAGGGCGTAGGCGTTGGCCAGCCCGTCGACCAGGTTGGCCAGCCCGCCGAACACCGCCGCGTCCTCGGTCATCGAGGAGGAAACGGCCGACGAGGGCTCCTTGAAGTGGCGCGACAGGTGGCTGCGGTAGTAGGCGACGCAGCCCTGCGAGCCGTGCACGAAGGACAGGGTGCCCTCGAAGCCGGCCGCCGCGAAGACCGCGCCCAGCGGCTGGCAGGCCTTGGCCGGGTTCACCGTCAGCACGGTGCGGGCCAGGTTCTTTTCCCGATAGTCCCAGGACTTGGTCCAATCGGCGATTTCCTGGACCTTCTCGGCCGAGGGGCGGCACTCGAAGTTGGCCCGCTTGTCGGCGAACATCTCCTGATATTCGGGTTCGCGGAACAACGTCTTGTGGTCGAGGATTTTTTCAGCGCTCTGTGGCATGGGAAGAACTCCTAGGTGAAGCCTTTAGAGGGGGGCGGGGGAAGGCGGTCAGGCCGCCTTCCAGGGCGCCGTCATGCGGCTCCACACCGGGTTGTTGATGGCCAGGTCCATGTCGCGGGCGAAGATGGCGTAGCCGTCGTAGCCGTGATACGGGCCCGAGTAGTCCCACGAGTGCATCTGGCGGAAGGGCACGCCCATCTTCTGGATGGCGTACTTCTCCTTGATGCCCGAGCCGACCAGGTTGGGGCGCACCTGCTCGATGAACTTCTCCAGCTCGTAGCCGGTGACGTCGTCATAGACCAGGGTGCCCTGCTTGATGTACTCGCCGGTGCGCTTGTAGTCGTCGTTGTGGGCGAACTCGTAACCGGTGCCGACCACTTCCATGCCCAGGTCCTCGTAGGCGCCGATGACGTGGCGCGGACGCAGGCCGCCGACGTACAGCATCACCGTCTTGCCTTCCAGGCGCGGCTTGTACTTGGCGTTGATGGCATCGACCATCGGCCGGTACTTGGCGATCACGGCCTCGGCCTTTTCCTGGATCGCGGCGTCGAAGTGGGCCGCGATCTTGCGCAGGCTGGCCTCGATCTGGCTGGGGCCGAAGAAGTTATATTCCATCCACGGAATATTGTAGGTCTCTTCCATGTGCCGGCAGATGTAGTTCATCGACCGGTAGCAGTGGATCAGGTTCAGCTTGCCCTTGGGCGCGTTGGCCATTTCCTTCAGGGTGGCGTCGCCCGACCAGGACGAGATGACCCGCAGGCCCATCTCTTCCAGCAGGATGCGGCTGGCCCAGGCGTCACCGCCGATGTTGTAGTCGCCGATGATGGTGACGTCGTAGGGGCCGGGGGTGAAGTCCGAGCCCTCGACCTTGTCCAGCACGTGGTCGCGGATGGCGTCGTTGGCGATGTGGTGGCCCAGCGACTGGGAAACCCCGCGGAAACCCTCGCAACGCACCGGGATGACGGCCTTGCCGGTTTCCTGGGTCTTGGCCTTGCCGACCGCCTCGATGTCGTCGCCGATCAGGCCGATCGGGCATTCCGACTGCACCGAGATGCCGTTGGCCAGCGGGAACAGCTCGTAGATCTCGTCGATCATGGTGCCCAGCTTCTTGTCACCGCCAAAGACGATGTCGCGCTCCTGGAAGTCGGAGGTCACCTGCATGGTGACGAAGCTGTCCACGCCGGTGGTGCCGGTGTAGTAGTTGCGGCGCTGGGACCAGGAATAGTGGCCGCAGCCGACCGGACCATGGCTGATGTGCACCATGTCCTTCACCGGACCCCAGACCACACCCTTCGAGCCGGCATAGGCACAGCCGCGGATGGTCATCACGCCGGGGATGGACTTGACGTTGGACTTGACCCCGCAGGAGGGGGCTTCATCGCCCTCGCCCGCCTGGGCGGTGGTCAGGTGGCGACGGCGCTTCTTGGCCGCCTTTTCAGGGTAGGCCGCCAGCACCTCCTCGATGATCTGGTCGTGGCGGGCCTGGTCGATGGGGGTGTCGAGGCTCATGTCAGGGGACTCCCGAACCGGGGATTGTTGAGGGGGGGCGGGAAGGCGGCGGACAGGCTGCCGCCTTCCCGGAAATCGGCGCCCTTAGGCGTTGGCGGCGGCTTCCAGGCGGGCCGCCTCGGCCAGTTCCTGCTCCTCGGTCTTCATGATGCCGAAGTCGAGCAGCATGTCCTCGAGCTCGTCCATGGTCACCGGGGTGGGGACGACGCCCTTGCCCGAGTTGTTATGGATCTTCTGGGCCAGTTGGCGGTACTCGTTGGCCTGCTGGCTGTCCGGGGCGTACTGGATGACGGTCTGGCGACGCAGCTCGGCGCGCTGCACGATGTTGTCGCGCGGCACGAAGTGGGTCAGCGTGGTGCCCAGCTTCTTGGCCAGTTCCTCGGCCAGATCCAGCTCGCGGTCGGTCTTGCGCTCGTTGCAGATCAGGCCGCCCAGGCGCACGCCGCCCGAGTGGGCGTACTTCAGGATGCCCTTGGCGATGTTGTTGGCGGCGTACAGGGCCATCATCTCGCCGGACATGACGATGTAGATTTCCTGGGCCTTGTTCTCGCGGATCGGCATGGCGAAGCCGCCGCACACCACGTCGCCCAGCACGTCGTAGGAGACGTAGTCGACGTCGTCGTAGGCGCCGTTCTCTTCCAGGAAGTTGATGGCGGTGATGACGCCACGGCCGGCACAGCCGACGCCCGGCTCGGGGCCGCCGGACTCGGCGCAGCGGATGCCCTGGTAGCCGATCTTGACCACGTCCTCGACGTCCAGATCCTCGACGCTGCCGGCCTCGGCGGCCAGGTGCAGCACGGTGTCCTGCAGCTTGGTGTTGAGGATCAGGCGGGTCGAGTCAGCCTTCGGGTCGCAGCCGACGATCAGGATCTGCTGCTCCAGCTCGACCAGGGCGGCCAGGGTGTTCTGCGAGGTGGTCGACTTGCCGATACCGCCCTTGCCGTAGAAAGCGATCTGACGGGGCTTGGCCATGGGAACTTCTCCTTATCCAGGTTTCGGCGCGAAGGGGCCGGCCGGCCCGTCCCTCTCACATCGAGGGCCCCGCGCATGGGGTGGAACGTGGTTTCATGTCTGGGCTGTCGTGCGCGGTGACGTCTTGTGAGAAAGCTCGTCGTGTCGCCCGGCATCCCGGCTCGCCGGTCTTTGCAGCAAGCCGCGTGCCAATTGCCCCGAGTGCCGGTGGGGACTCTCTAGTGGTCTGATAGGATTGCGGGAATTGGCGGCCGTGTCGGTTTCGACGGGCTGTTGGAAAGCCGACAAAGCGAAGCCAAGGCTGTCGCACCCCTGACACCGCCAAGGCCCCGGGAGCCCACCGGAGGACGGAAAACCGAGCCCTCTGTCCGATTGCACGGAATTTGCTTACCCTTGCGCACCATGGCAGCCCCGTCCGATCCCACCACCCCCACCGCCCCCATCGGCCATTCCACCAACCTGCTCGGCATCCCCACCGAGTTGTTGGCCTCGCTGGCCTTCAACGACCATCCCATCGGTCTGTCGCTGGCCGGGGTGCGCGAGATGCATCCGCGCCTGTTCGAGATGCTGGGTCTGGCCGAAACCCTGCCCGAGGCCGGCGAGGCCTTTCACGCCTACATGATGGCGGTGTTCGGCATCGACCCCGAGCAGCGCGAGCGCAAGATCGGTCGCCGCGAGGACGGGGCGCGCCGCTACCGGTCGTCCTACCTGCGGCTGTTGCGTGGCTGGGGATATGATTCCAACGGCCCGGAAGGGGCGGTCATCAAGGGCTGGGCGGAAAGCCGCTTCGGTCTCTTCCCGACCTACCACAAGGCGCCGATCCGCCGGCTGTCCGGCCAGCCCTGGATCGGCTATGTCGAGGAGAAGATGTCCTCGCGCTTTCACAACAACGCCATCCAGAGCCAGCTCGATCTGGTCTATGAATTCTGCCAATGGGCCCTCAGGCGCTTTGTCCTGAAGGGGCGGCGGCATCTGGAGCTGTACCGGGCGGTCAACGACTTCGCCGAGCATCAGGTGCTGGATCGGCCGTCCAAGCGTCAGGCGGTGGTGCGCATGAACAGCGTCGTCTCGTTCAGCACCGAGCGCGAGACCGCCGATTGCTTCGGCGATACCATCATGACGGCGCAGGTGCCGGCGGTGAAGGTGCTGTTCTTTTCCGGCCTGCTGCCCAGCCACCCCCTGAAGGCGGAAAGCGAGGTGCTGGTCATCGGTGGCACCTACCGGGTGGAGACCAGCTATCTTTAAGCCCCCAGCCTGAAATCCCGACTGCCTGAAACCCCGACGGCCTGAAGCAATGGAGACATGCCGCCTTGACCCTGACCTGTGACCGCACCCTGTTCCATGACCGGGCGCTGGGCGCCTTCCTTGGCTTGGCGGTGGGCGACGCCCTGGGCGCCACGGTCGAGTTCATGACCCGCCGCGAGATCGAACAGCGCCACGGCATCCACCAGAAAATGACCGGCGGCGGCTGGCTGAACCTCAAGCCCGGCCAGGTGACCGACGACACCGAGATGGCGCTGGCCCTGGGCCGCGCCCTGGTCGACCACGTCGGCGACTGGCGGGCCGAGCACATCTGCGACGCCTTCGCCGGCTGGCTGAAAAGCGTGCCGGTGGATGTGGGGCACACCACCCGGCGCGGCATCCGGCGCTACATCCTGGAAGGCTCGGTGGCCGGCCCGATGAACGAGGGCGACGCCGGCAACGGCGCCCTGATGCGCAACCTGCCGGTGGCCATCGCCCTGGCCGGCGATGCCGAGGCCCGTCACCACTGGTCGGTGGTGCAGGGGCACGTCACCCACCACCACCCGCTGTCCGACGCCGCCACGGTGGTCTTCGCCGACATGGTCGCCGACCTTCTGACCGGCGGCGGCATGGCCGATGTCAGGCGCCACGCCAGCGCCCTGGTGGCCCAGCACAAGACCTTCCGCTTCGAGCCCTACCGGGGCCACTCCAGCGCCTATGTGGTTGATACCGTTCAGACCGTGCTGGCCTTCTATTTTCGCTCAGACAATTTTCGCACTTGTGTTACGGATACGGTGAATCAGGGCGGGGATGCCGATACCACCGGCGCGCTGGCCGGCATGCTGGCCGGGGCGACCTGGGGGGCGGCGGCCATTCCCCGGGCCTGGCTCGGCAAACTGGACAAGGCGGTGGCGGCCGAGGTCCGCGGCCAGGTGGATGCCCTGGTCGAGTTGGCGTTCTCCGCCTGACCCGACTTCACCGGGGGGCGGTGAGCCCGAAAGGTCGCGCCGCGCACAGCGAACAGGGGCGGGAACCGACACTTTCATGGCGCATGTGATTTTTCACGAACGACCCGGATGCCACAACAACACCCGGCAGAAGGTGATGCTGGCCGAGGCCGGCCACACCGTGGAGGCCCACGACCTGCTGGCCGAGTGCTGGAGTCCGGAAATCCTGGCCCCGTTCCTTGAGACCCTGCCGGTGGCCCGTTGGTTCAACCCGGCGGCGACCCGGGTCAAGTCGGGCGAGGTCGATCCAGCCAGCTTCAGCGATACCCCGGCCGACCGGGCCCGCGCCCTGGCCGCCCTGTGCGCCGACCCGCTGCTGATCCGCCGCCCGCTGATGGAGGCGGGCGGAGAGTTCCGCTGCGGTTTCGACCTGCGTGAGGTGGATGCCTGGATCGGCCTGGAAAAGGGCTGCGACCTCAAGGGCGATGTGCAGACCTGTCCCTACATGGATGTGGTCGAGGGCTGTCAGGACCGCTTCCAGGATTCCCAGGCCCGCTGCGGTGCCTAAAGCAGACCGTGCGAAATGTGAATCGCGGAGCGCTTCAAATTTCGCACGCTCTGCTCTCGGCTCCAGGGAAGCCTCCCGGCGCCCGGTGGACAGACGTTTTCAAGCCGCGCCAAGGGGGCTAGACTCTGTCGATGGTGGATCGCCGTGGGTGTCCGCGTTGGATTCACGGGTGGATTTCACGAAAAATTTCATAAAATGCGAGGCATTCCGGTCGGTGCACGAGCAGGATCAGACGGTAGCAGGAGGCACGCTCGAGTCGCCGGAGACGGCGGCCGACAATGTCTATGCGGCCATCGACCTGGGCACCAACAACTGCCGCATGCTGATCGCCCGGCCGCAGCGCGGCGGTGGCGAGCGCGGCTTTTCCCAGCCCGAGCAGTTCCGGGTGGTCGACAGCTATTCGCGCATCACCCGCCTGGGCGAGGGGCTGGCCGGCAGTGGGTTGCTCAGCCGCTCGGCCATGGACCGCACGGTGGAGGCGCTGAAGCGGTGCGTCGACAAGATGCAGCGGCGCGGCGTCACCCATGCCCGCAACGTCGCCACCGAGGCCTGCCGGCGGGCCGCCAACTGCGACCATTTCCTGGAGCGGGTGCGCGCCGAGGTCGGGCTGGAGCTGGAAATCATCAGCGCCGACGAGGAAGCCCGTCTGGCCCTGGCCGGCTGTTCGGCCCTGCTCGAGGAGGACCGTCCGCGGGCCCTGGTCTTCGACATCGGCGGCGGTAGCACCGAGCTTTTGTGGGTGCGCCTGTGCGACAAGGGCATCGATCAGGTGGAGGGCTTCGCCAGCCTGCCCTTGGGCGTGGTCACGGTCAGCGAGGATTGCGGCGGCGGCGACCTGACCCGGCGCCTGTACGAGGCGGTGGCCGAGCATGTGGCCAACCTGCTGGGGCCCTTCGAGGCGGCGCACGACATCGGCGCGGCGATCGCCAGGGGCGAGGTGCAGATGCTGGGCACCTCGGGCACGGTGACCACGCTGGGCGGCATCGCCCTTGATTTGCCGCGCTACAACCGCTTCAAGGTGGACGGCCTGAGACTGGATTTCAAAACCGTGTTCGAGATCAGCCACAAACTCTCCCTGATGAGTCACGCCTCGCGCGCCGCCATCCCCTGCATTGGTCGCCAGCGGGCCGATCTGGTGCTGGCCGGCTGCGCCATCCTGGAGGCCATCTGCACGGTGTGGCCGGTGGGCAGCCTGCGCATCGCCGACCGCGGGGTGCGCGAGGGGCTGCTGCTCGAGCTGATGGACCGCGACCGCAGCCGGGCCGAAGGGGAGACCGCCTGATGGCCCGGGGTTCCCGTTCCTCCGCCGGCCCGACCGGGCGCGGTCCCGGCGACCGTGGCCTGACCCAGCGCGTCAAGACGGCGCGCGGCCGCAAGCCCAGCTCGACCCGCTGGCTGCAACGCCAACTCAACGACCCCTACGTCAAGGCCGCCAAGGCCGACGGCTGGCGCTCGCGGGCCGCCTACAAGCTGCTCGAACTGGACGAGCGCTACCAGTTCCTGCGCCCCGGCCTGCGCATCGTCGATCTGGGCGCGGCGCCCGGCGGCTGGACCCAGGTGGCGGTCGCCAAAACCGGCGCCACCGAGGGCAAGGGGCGGGTGGTCGGCCTCGACATCCTGGAATGGGAAGGGGTGCCCGGCGCCACCTGCCTGACCATGGACTTCCTCGACCCCGAGGCTCCGGCGGCCCTCAAGGCGGCGCTCGACGGCCCGGCCGATCTGGTGCTCTCGGACATGGCGGCGCCAACCACCGGCCACGCCCAGACCGATCACCTGCGCATCATGGCCATGCTGGAGGTGGCCTGGGACTTCGCCGAGGAGGTGCTGGACGAGGGCGGCGCCTTTGTCGGCAAGGTTTTCCAGGGCGGCACCGAAACCGCCCTGCTGGAGCGCATGAAGCGGGCCTGCCGGGTGGTCCGCCACGCCAAGCCGCCGGCCAGCCGCAAGGACTCGGCCGAGATCTACGTCATCGCCCAGGGTTTCCGGCGTCGCGACGACCGGGAAGGGTCATGAGGGGGCCGGGACGGTCCGGTGTGGAATGGGGTCTTTGATCAAGCACAGGGGGAGCGGGCCATGAGTGAGCACAACGCCGCGCCCCGGGCCGCCGAGCCCGGGACCTTCGAACTTGGGTTGGCCATGGCCGGGGCGGTCTCCGCCGGTGCCTACTCGGCCGGGGTGGTCGACTTCCTGATCGAGGCCCTGAACGCCTGGGAGGCCGAGAAGGAGGCCCAGCGGCAAACCGGCAAGCCGCCCCACAAGTGGACCGTGCCCTCGCATCAGGTGCGGCTGAAGGCGCTGTCGGGCACCTCGGCCGGCGGCATCTGCGCCGCCATCTTGAGCTCCGCCCTGCGCCAGCCGTGGCAGCCCCAGCCGCGCCCGCCGGCCAACCCGGAGGACGCCAACCCCCTTTACCGGGCCTGGGTCAGCGGCATCGACATCCGCCAGCTTCTGAACACCGACGACCTGACCGAGGGCGCGGCGCCGGAAAGCCTGCTCGATTGCACGGTGCTCGACCGTCTGACCGCCCAGGCCCTGGACATCCCCGGCGGCGGCCCCAAGCCCGCCTGGCTGGCCGACCCGCTGGAGGTTTTCATCACCACCACCAGTCTGGCCGGGGTGCCCTACAGCCTGGCCTTCGAGGACGGCCAGCGCGACCTGATGTGGCGCCACGCCGACCATCTGGCCTTCACCCTGGGCGATACCCCGGCCGGCCCCGGCGTCCACCGCCTGGACCCGAGCCGCGACGGGGCGGCCGAGTCGTGGGGTCTGCTGGGGCAGGCGGCGTTGGCCACCAGCGCCTTCCCGCTCGGCCTCAAGGCGCGCTCGGTGGTCCGCCAGCGGGCCGAGTTCGAGGCCCTGGAATGGCCCTTCCCGGGCGGCGACGAGGCCCACCCCGACGCCTGTTGCCATCCCGGCCATCTGGCCACCCGGTTGACCCAGGACGACTTCGCGGCCAGCCATGTCGACGGCGGGGTGGTCAACAACGAGCCCTTCGAGCTGGTCCGCCGGGCCCTGGCCGGCAGCCCGTGCGCCCGCAACCCGCGCCGCGCCACCGAGGCCCACCGGGCGGTGGTGCTGGTCGATCCGTTCCCCAACGACCGCGTCGAGGCGCCCTTCAACGACACCCGGCTGACCCGGGTGCCGGGCCGCCTGTTGACCGCCTGGAAGCAGCAGGCCCGCTTCAAGCCCGACGAGCTGGCCCTGGCCGCCGCCGGCGACACCTACAGCCGCTTCATGATCGCCCCGGTGCGCTGGGACCACGGCCAGCGCCACACCGGCGACATGGCCCTGGCCTGTGGCAGCCTGGGCGGTTTCGGCGGCTTCCTGGCCGAATCCTTCCGCCGCCACGACTATTTCCTGGGGCGCTACAACTGCCAGCGCTTCCTTCAGCGCCATCTGGTGCTGGACCACCGCAACCCGCTGTTCGACGGCTGGGAGCCCGGCCTGAAAAGCAGCCTCGGCCGGGGGCCGGGCAACCAGTTCCTGCCGGTGGTGCCACTGCTTGGCACCCTGGCCGCCGAAGCCTGGCGCGAGGAAACCTGGCCGGCCCTGAGCACCGCCGAGCTGGAGGCCCTGAAGGCGCCCCTGAAGCGCCGCGCCGATGCCGTGACCAAGGCGCTGATCGCCGAGTCGGGCCTCGGCTGGTGGGGTCGGCAGGCGGTCGGGCTGGGTTGGCGCCTGCTCGCCCGGGGCAAGGTGCTCGACCAGATCGGCGCCACGGTCAAGGACGACCTCAGGCGGCGCCACCTGCTGCGCGGCTGAGCAGACCTTCCCTTGGCATCGGCGGGCAGGCGTGTATAGTGAGGCGCACCCCGCTGGCGGCGCCTTTCCCCTTTTGTCAACGCCTCCCCCGGGACGGCGCCCGTCCGTGTTGGCCGGGTCCGTCCGGCGCCCGCCGTTTCTCCCCTGTTGACAGGGGCGCGGCCGCCCGGGGTCCGCGACCGATCGCGGCCCGCCACATTCCCGCCTGCTCGAGGTGTCATGTCCGCCCCCGCCCCGTCCCCCTTCCGCGAAGCCTATACCTTCGATGATGTGCTCCTGGTCCCGGCCGCCTCCGAGGTGCTGCCCAACCAGGTCAGCACCGCCACCCGCCTGACACGGCGCATCAACCTCGGCATTCCCCTGATCTCCTCGGCCATGGACACGGTCACCGAGGCCAGTCTGGCGATTGCCATGGCCCAGGCCGGTGGCCTCGGGGTGATCCACAAGAACCTCGACATCGAGGCCCAGGCCGAGGAGGTGCGCCGGGTCAAGCGCTTCGAGTCCGGCATGGTGGTCAACCCGCTGACCATCGGCCCCGACCAGACCCTGGCCGAGGCCCTTCAGATGATGGACCACAACCACATCAGCGGCATTCCGGTGGTCGAGCCGGGGACGGAACGGCTGGTCGGCATCCTGACCAACCGCGACGTGCGCTTCGCCAGCGACCCCCATCAGCCGGTGCGCGGCCTGATGACCTCGGAAAACCTGATCACCGTGCGCGAGGGGGTGGGCCAGGAGGAGGCCAAGCAGCTTCTGCACCGCCACCGCATCGAAAAGCTGCTGGTGGTCGACAAGGACTATCGCTGCATCGGCCTGATCACGGTCAAGGACATCGAGAAGGCGATCAACCACCCGCACGCCTGCAAGGACGAAAAGGGCCGCCTGCGCGTCGCCGCCGCCACCGGGGTCGGCGCGGACGGGGTCAGCCGGGCCCAGGCGCTGATCGGCGCCGGGGTGGACGTGGTGGTGGTCGATACCGCGCACGGCCACTCCAAGGGGGTGCTGGGAACCATTGAGCGCATCAAGGCGATCTCCAACGACGCCCAGGTGATCGCCGGCAACGTGGCCACCCCGGAAGGCACCCGGGCCCTGATCGATGCTGGGGCCGACGCCGTCAAGGTGGGCATCGGCCCGGGCTCCATTTGCACCACCCGCATCGTCGCCGGGGTCGGGGTGCCCCAGTTGACGGCCATCCTGGAGAGCGTCGAGGAGGCCCGCAAGTCCGACGTCCCGGTGATCGGCGACGGCGGCATCAAGTTCTCCGGCGACATCGCCAAGGCCATCGCCGCCGGGGCCGATTGCGTGATGATCGGCTCGCTGCTGGCCGGCACCGAGGAAAGCCCGGGCGAGGTGATCCTCTACCAGGGCCGCAGCTACAAAAGCTATCGCGGCATGGGGTCGCTGGGCGCCATGGCCCGTGGCTCGGCCGACCGCTACTTCCAGCAGGAGGTGCGCGATTCCCTCAAGCTGGTCCCCGAGGGGATCGAGGGCCGGGTCCCCTACAAGGGCCCGGTGGGCGGGGTGCTGCACCAGTTGCTGGGTGGCCTCAAGTCGGCCATGGGCTACACCGGCAACCGCACCATCGCCGAGATGCAGACCGGCTGCACCTTCCGGCGCATCACCGCCTCGGGCTACCGGGAAAGCCATGTCCACGACGTGGCCATCACCCGCGAGGCGCCCAACTACCGGGTCGACAACTCGTGACCCCGGCGGCCCGTCTGGCCGCGGCCATCGAGCTTCTCGACGCCCTGCCCGGGGCGCCGGCGGCCGATGACCTGCTCTCGGCCTATTTCCGCGCCCGCCGCTTCATCGGCGCCAAGGACCGCCGGGCCATCGCCGAGCGGGTGTGGGGCGTGGTCCGCCGCCGGGCCCGCCTCGCCCATGCCCTGGCCCGCGCCGGCGTGGCCGAGGCGACCGGGGAGGGGGCCGGTGACAGCGCCCCCTGGCTGGCTGGCCGCCCCTTCGTGCTGGCCGACCTGATGCTGGCCGATGGTCTGGCCCCGGGCGCGGTGGAAGGGCTGTTCGACGGCGGCCCGCACGCCCCGCCGCCGCTCTCGCCGGCCGAGCGCGACCTGTTGGAGGTGCTCGCCGGCCAGCCCCTGGAGGCGGCCGATCTGCCCCCCCATGTCGCCCTGGAATGCCCGGCCTGGCTGGCCGAGGAGGCGGCCCGGGGGCTCGGCGCGGCGGCCGCCGACGAGCTGGCCGCCCAGCGCGATCCGGCCGGCACGGTGCTGCGCGTCAACACCCTGAAGGCCGACCGCGCGACGGCCCTCGCCGCCCTCGCCGAGGCCGGCATCGAGGCCCGGCCGCTCGACCTGTCGCCGTGGGCCATCGCGGTCGAGGGGCGGCCCAACCTGCCCGCTGCCGCGCCCTACCGCGACGGGCTGGTCGAGGTGCAGGACACCTCGGCCCAGCTCTGCGCCCTGCTCACCGACGCCCGGCCCCACCAGCCGGTGGCCGACCTGTGCGCCGGGGCCGGCGGCAAGAGCCTGGCGCTGGCCGCCAGCATGGCCAACAGCGGGCGTCTGGTGGCGCTGGATGTGGACAAGCGGCGGCTCGACCAGGGGGCAGGGCGGGCCAAACGGGCCGGGGCCACGGTCATCACCCGTCACCACCTGCGCGAAAACGACCGCTGGGCCGACCGCAACGCCGGCAAGTTCGCCCGCGTGCTGGTCGATGCCCCGTGCTCGGGCAGCGGCACCTGGCGCCGTCAGCCGGCCCAGCGCTGGCGCCTGACCCAGGCCGACCTGGAACGCCTGCGGGCCACCCAGGCCGGACTGCTCGACACGGCGGCCGGGCTGGTGCGCCGGGGCGGCCGGGTGATCTACGCCACCTGCAGCCTGCTCGAGGCCGAGGGCGCGGCCCAGGTCACCGCCTTCCTGGCCCGCCAGCCGCGCTTCGAGGTCCTGCCCGCGGCCCGGGTGTGGGCGGCGCTGGGCGAGCGGCGCGGTGACCTGGGCGCCTATCCCGGCGACCCCGACGATCCCTTCCTGCGCCTGGGCGCTCACGCCCATGGCTGCGACGGCTTTTTCATCGCCCTGCTGCGCCGCCGGGGCTGAGACCGCAAAACGGCGCCCTACCGCTCGACTTCGGAGCCTTTCCATTCGGAGCCTTTCATGGACCACGACCGCATTCTGATCATCGATTTCGGCTCCCAGGTGACCCAGCTCATTGCGCGGCGGGTGCGCGAGGGCGGGGTCTATTGCGAAATCCACCCCTTCAACGCCACCACCGAAGCGTCGATCCGCGCCTTCGCCCCCAAGGGGGTGATCCTCTCGGGCGGCCCGGCCTCGGTGGTCGCCGCCGACACCCCCCGGGCGCCCGAGGGGCTGTTCGACATGGGCCTGCCGGTGCTCGGCATCTGCTACGGCCAGCAGACCATGGTGGCGCAACTGGGCGGCCGGGTGGCCAGCGGCGAACACCGCGAGTTCGGCCGCGCCTTCCTTGACGTCACCGAACCCTGCGTGCTGTTCGAGAACACCTGGGAGGTGGGCGCCCGCGAGCAGGTGTGGATGAGCCACGGCGACCGGGTCGACGCCCTGCCCGAGGGCTTCCGCGTGGTCGGCACCAGCGAGGGGGCCCCCTTCGCCGCCATCGCCGACGATGCCCGGCGCTTCTACGGCGTGCAGTTCCATCCCGAGGTGGTCCACACGCCGCACGGCGCGGCGCTTTTGCGCAACTTCACGCAGACCGTCTGCGGCTGCGCCGGCGACTGGACCATGGCCGCCTTCCGGGCCGAGGCCATCGACCGCATCCGGGCCCAGGTGGGCGACGGCAAGGTGATCTGCGGGCTCTCCGGGGGGGTGGACAGCTCGGTGGTCGCCGCCTTGGTGCACGAGGCCATCGGCAGCCAGCTGACCTGCGTCTTCGTCGACCACGGCCTGTTGCGCCAGGGCGAGCGCGACGAGGTGGAGCAGGTTTTCCGCGACCGCTTCAACATCAATCTGGTGACCGTCGACGCCGGGCCGCTGTTCCTCGACAAGCTGGCCGGCGAGACCGACCCCGAAAAGAAGCGCAAGACCATCGGCGCCACCTTCATCGACGTTTTCGAGGAAGAGGCCAGGCGCATCGGCGGGGCCGACTTCCTGGCCCAGGGGACGCTCTACCCGGACGTGATCGAGTCGGTCAGCTTCCACGGCGGGCCCAGCGTCACCATCAAGAGCCATCACAACGTGGGCGGCCTGCCCGAGCGCATGAACATGGCCCTGGTCGAGCCCCTGCGCGAGCTGTTCAAGGACGAGGTGCGGGCCCTGGGGCGCGAGCTGGGCCTGCCGGAAACCATGGTCGGCCGTCATCCCTTCCCCGGGCCGGGGCTGGCCATCCGCATCCCCGGCCAGCCGCTGACCGCCGAGGCGCTGGACCTTCTGCGCAAGGTGGACGCCATCTATCTGGAGGAAATCAGGAGCGCCGGGCTGTACGACGCCATCTGGCAGGCCTTCGCGGTGCTGCTGCCGGTGCGTACGGTGGGGGTGATGGGCGACGCGCGCAGCTACGATCAGGCGGTGGCCCTGCGCGCCGTCACCTCCAGCGACGGCATGACGGCCGACTACTTCCCTTTCGACCACACGTTTCTCGGCCGCGTCGCCAATCGCATCATCAACGAGGTGAAGGGGGTGAACCGGGTGACCTACGACATCACCAGCAAGCCCCCGGGGACCATTGAGTGGGAGTGAGGGGCGCGCCATGACCGTTACCATCTACGGCATCAAGAATTGCGCCACCATGAAGAAGTCCTTCGACTGGCTGGACGGGCAGGGGATTGCCTACACCTTTCACGACTACAAGAAGTCCGGGGCGCCACGTGAGGCCTTGGAGCGCTGGTGTGACGAGGCCGGGTGGGAGGTGGTGCTCAATCGCGCCGGGATGACCTTCCGAAAGCTGCCCGACGAGGCCAAGGCCGACCTGGACCGGGACAAGGCCATCGCCCTGATGATCGAGCGCCCCTCGATGATCAAGCGGCCCATCCTGGAAGCCAACGGGCGTCTTGAGATCGGCTTCAAGCCGGAGCGCTAGAGCCGAGAGCGAAAAATCGGAACCACTTGGTGGTTCCCGATTTTTCGCTCAGATCGGCTCTACACCTGAAATCGAGAGCAGATCGTGCGAAATCTGAAGCGCTCCGCGATTCACATTTCGCACGATCTGCTCTACGCCGCCTTTTTCGGCGGCTAGCCTTCACACCACCACCTCGCCCACCGGGGGCGCGGCGAGCAGGGTCTTGAGGCGTTCGAGGCCGGTGCTTAGGCGCGCTTCGTCGGCTTCGTGGCTCAGGCACAGGCGGACCGCGTTGGGGGCGGGGGCGCCGGGCGCGGCGAAGGCGCGGGCCTGGCTGATCAGCACGCCGCGCCGCGCCGCCTCGGCCCGCAAGGCGTCGGCTTTCCACGCCCCGGGCAGCTCAAGCCACAGGTGCAGGCCGTGCGGATCGGCCATCACCGCGTGGCCGGCCAGCGCCTTTGCGGCCAGGGCCTGACGGCGGCGGGCGGTGGCGCGCTGGGTCTCGGTCAGGCGCTCCGCCGTGCCGTCCTCGATCAGGCGGGCGGCGATCTCCGCCCCCAGCGGCGCCGTCATCCACACACTGAGCCCCACCGCCTGCCGCAACGCCGGGGCCAACTCGGCCGGGGCGCGCAGCCAGCCCACCCGAAGGCCCGGGGCGACGCACTTGGACAGGCTGCTCAGGTAGACCGTGCGTTCCGGGGCCAGGGCAGCCAGCGGCGGCGGGCGGTCGGGCTTGAGCAGGCCGAACACGTCGTCCTCGATCAGCCACACCCCGTGCCGGCGGGCCACCTCGACCACGGCGGCGCGGCGTTCGGGGCTCAGCGTGACCGTGGTCGGCGATTGCAGGGTCGGGGTCAGGTACAGGGCCTTGGGGGCGCCCTGTCGGCAGGCCTCGGCGAAAGCGTCGGGGCACAGGCCGCCGTGGTCCAGGGCCAGGGGTTGGACATGGAGGCCCAGGCGCTCGGCCAGGGCGCGCACCGGGGCGTAGGTCAGGGCCTCGGTCAGCAGCAGGTCGCCCGGGGCGAGCAGCGCGGCCAGGGTGCACAGGATGCCGTGCTGGGCGCCGTTGGTGCGCACCAACTCGTCGCTGTAGGCGGCCACCCCGGCGCCGGCCAGCCAAAGGCGCGCCGCCTCGGCGTGGCGGCCCAGGTCGGAGTCCGTCTGCCGGTCGAGCAGGGGCCTGAGGTCGGCCGCCCCGGCCAGCTCGCCCAGCACCCGGCGCAGGTGGGGCTCGGCGAGGCCGGGGCAGGGCAGGTTGCGGGCCAGATCGATGGGGCCGTCGGTGGGGCGCCGAAGGTCGCCCACCGACCCACGCCGCGCCGGCGGCTCGGGCGTCCGCACGAAGGTGCCGCGCCCCACCTCGCCGCGCAGCAGGGCGCGTTTCACCCCCTCGGCATAGGCCCGGCTGACCGTGCTGGCGGCCAGCCCCAGGTCGAAGGCCAGGTCGCGATAGGCCGGCAGGCGGTCGCCCGGGGCCAGCCGGCCGGCGGCGATGTCCTCGGCCAGGGCGTCGAGCAGTTGGCGGTAGCGGGGGCCGCGCCGGCCGTCCAGGGAGGGGTGCCAGATTGCCATGCGGTCAATGTTTTCCTTGCCCGGGGCCGATGGATGGAAGCAATTTTCACATCAATCGGTTCAATATGGCAAGGGGATGAGTGCAATGTCCGCCGTCGATAGCAAGAAGGGCGTCGCCCTGGCCCTGGTCTGTCTGGTCCTGCTTGGCACCATGCCGGTGATCGCCAACAGCCGCCCGGCCGGGATGGATGCCCTGGTCTTCGCCTTCGCCCTGTCGGTGTGGCAGGTGGTGTTCGCCGGGCCGCTGATGGGCTGGGAGCTGAAACGGGGCCAGGCCGGGGTGTTCGGAGCCCGCCTGCGCGGCCGGGCGCGGCGCCGCGCCATCACCGTCGCCCTGCTCACCGGGGCCATGTTCGGGCTGTCCACCTACCTCTATGTGCTGGGGGCGGAAAAGGCGGGGGCGACCAACACCGCCATCGCCATCCAGGCCTATCCCCTGTTCGCCATCCTGTGGGAGAGCCTGTTCCTGAAGCGCCGCAAGACGCCCCTGGAACTGCTGCTGACCGGCCTGTTGCTGGGCACCCTCTACTATCTGGCCACCGGCGGCACCTGGCGCATGTCGGGGCTGTCGGAATGGTTCCTGGTGGCGCTTGGCGTGCCCCTGCTGTGGAGCATCGCCCATGTGCTGATCCGCGAGGAGTTGACCCGCACCCCGATCACCCCGGCTCAGGTCACCTTCTTCCGGGTCACCCTGTCCACCCTCTTCCTGGGCGGCGTGCTGCTGTTCGCCGGGCCGACCGAGGGGCTGGGCGCGGTGATCCTGAGCCTCCACGCGGCGGGCATGGGGCTGGTCTATTTCCTCGAGCTGATCTTCTGGTTCCACGCCGTGCGCCACATCGACGTCTCGCTGGCCAGTTCGATCACCACCCCCTGGCCGGCCCTGACCATGGGCCTGGCGGTGGTCTTCCTGGGCGACGGCATCGCGGCGCATCAGGTGGTGGCGCTGGTGGTGGTGATCGCCTGCATCTACGGCCTGACCCTGGCCGGTCTGCGCAAGCAGCGCCCGGCGGCGGCGGAATAGGGGGGCGCACGGCGCATTGGACAGGCGGCGCGGCGCGGCCTACCTTTAGGGCGGTCCGAGGGGGAGCGGGCCGACCCAGCCAGTCGAGCGAAAGTGCCGTGTCGATGTCCGCCGTTTCCCCCGCCGTGTCGCCGCGCGGCCTGTTCTCCTACCGCCAGCACTGGGCGCACCGCTTCGGCCGCGCCCCCTTCCTGCCCATGAGCCGCGCGGAGATGGACCTTTTGGGCTGGGACGCCTGCGACGTCCTGCTGGTGACCGGCGACGCCTACATCGACCACCCCAGCTTCGGCATGGCGCTGATCGGCCGCCTGTTGGAGGCCCAGGGCTTCCGGGTCGCCATCCTGGCCCAGCCCGACTGGTCCAGCGCCGAGCCCTTCACCGCCCTGGGCCGGCCCACCCTGTTTGCCGGCATCACCGCCGGCAACATGGATTCGATGGTCAACCGCTACACGGCGGACCGGCGGCTGCGCCACAACGACAGCTACACCCCGGACGATGAGGGCGGCCGGCGCCCCGACCGGGCCAGTCTGGTCTATGCCCAGCGGGTGCGCGAGGCGTTCAAGGACCTCCCCATCGTGCTCGGCGGCATCGAGGCCAGCCTGCGCCGGGTCGCCCACTACGACTACTGGAGCGACACCGTGCGCCGCTCCCTGCTGATGGACGCCCGGGCCGACATCCTGGTCTTTGGCAACGCCGAGCGGGCCATTGTCGAGATCGCCCACCGGGTCGCCCGGGGCGAGCCGCCGCGCGCCATGACCGACATCCGGGGCACCGCGGTGATCCGCCCGGCGGTGCCGGAGGGCTGGGCGGTGGTCGATTCCTCCAGCCTCGATGCGCCCGGCCCGGTGGCGCCGCCGGCCAACCCCTATGCCGACGACGGGGCGGAGCAGGGGCGTACCCCCGGCCACTGCCAGAACGGCGGCGGCGGAGCGGGGCCCCAGGGTCCGCCGCCCGACGATGCCCCCGACGATGCCCCCGACACGGCGCCGGGCAACCTGGGCACGGTGGTCCGTCTGCCCGCCTTCGAGGCGGTGAAGGCCGACCCGGTGCTCTATGCCCATGCCTCGCGGGTGGTGCATCTGGAAAGCAACCCGGGCAACGCCCGCCCCCTGGTCCAGCGCCACGGCGACAAGGAGGTGTGGATCAACCCGCCGCCCTGGCCGCTCTCCAGCCAGGAGATGGACGCCGTCTACGAGCTGCCCTACGCCCGCGCGCCGCACCCGGCCTATGGCGGGGCGCGCATCCCGGCGTGGGAGATGATCCGCTTTTCCATCACCATCCTGCGCGGCTGTTTCGGCGGCTGCACCTTCTGCTCGATCACCGAGCACGAGGGGCGGATCATCCAGAACCGCTCGCAGGACTCGGTGCTGCGCGAGGTCGAGCATGTGCGCGACAAGACCGAGGGCTTCACCGGGGTGATTTCCGACCTCGGCGGGCCGACCGCCAACATGTACCGGCTGGCCTGCAAGGACCCGGCCATCCAGCGCCTGTGCCGGCGGCTGTCGTGCCTGCATCCGGGCATCTGCAAGAACCTCTTGACCGACCATTCGGCGCTGGTCGCGCTGTACCGCGCCGCCCGCGGGATGCCCGGGGTGAAGAAGATCACCATCGCCTCGGGCCTGCGCTACGACCTGGCGGTGCGCGCGCCGGCCTATGTGAAGGAGCTGGTCAGCCACCATGTGGGCGGCTACCTGAAGATCGCCCCCGAGCACACCGAGCCCGGGCCGCTGGCGATGATGATGAAGCCCGGCATGGACAGCTACGAGCGCTTCCGCCAGATGTTCGAGCAGGTCTCGCGCGAGGCCGGCAAGGAGCAGTACCTGATCCCCTATTTCATCGCCGCCCACCCGGGCACCACCGACCAGGACATGATGAACCTGGCCCTGTGGCTGAAGCGCAACCGCTTCCGGCCCGATCAGGTGCAGGCCTTCCTGCCGGCGCCGATGGCGCTGGCGACGGCGATGTATCATTCCGGCCGCAGCCCCCTGAAGCCGCTCAGGCGGGACGGCGGCGCGCCGGTGTTCACCGCCAAGGGGCTGCGCCAGCGCCGCCTGCACAAGGCCTTCCTGCGCTATCACGACCCGGAGAACTGGCCCTTGCTGCGCGAGGCCCTGAAGCGCCTCGGCCGGGCTGATCTGATCGGCCCCGGCAAGCGCCATCTGGTGCCGGCCCATCAGCCGGGCGGTGGGGCGGGGCGCCCGCCGGGCCATCGGCCTGGGGGTGGCACGCCGACCACCGGCAAGCCGGGCCGGGCGGCGGGAGATAAGCCAGTTCGGGCGGCGGGGGATAAGCCGGGCCGGGCGGCGGGGGACAAGCCGGGACGGGCAGGGGGTGGCAAACCCGGCCGGCGCAAACCCGACCGGCGCAAACCCGGCCGGTAGGCCGGTCGTCAGCCGACCCGGAAACCGATCACCGAGACGTCGTCGCGGCGGTTCTCGCCGCCCTGGTAGGCGATCAGGGCCGCCAGCAGGCGCTCCTTCTGCTCCTCGAAGGGCAGCCCCTGGATGTCGAGCAGCAACTCCTTGAAGCGCTTCTTGCCGAAGCCGCGTCGCCGCTCGCCGCCGACCTGATCGATCAGGCCGTCCGAGCTCAGGTAGAAGCTCTGGCGGCCGTTCAGAGGCACCTCGTGCAGGTCGAACAGCGGATCGCGGGGGACCCGGCGATAGGCGATGCCCTGGCGGGTGCCCTTGAAGGTTTCCACCGCCCCGTCCTCGACCACGAACAGGTCGAAGCGGGCGCCCACGAAGTGCAGCCGGGTCATGTCCGGGGTCAGGTAGCAGGCGCCCAGTTCCAGCCCGTCGTCCGAGCCGCCGTCATGGCGATGCTGGCCCAGGGTTTCCTGGAGGGTATTGTGGAAGGCGGTGATCAGCCCCGGCAGGTCGCCGCTGAAGGACTCGGCCTTGGCCTTGTTCAGGGCGCCGGTGGCGAGCAGGGTGACGAAGGCCCCCGGCACCCCGTGCCCGGTGCAGTCGGCGAGGATCATCAGCAGGCCGTCGCCCCACACGTCGCACCAGTAGATGTCGCCGCCGACCAGATCGCGCGGCTCCCACAGCACGAAGAAGTCGGCCAGGGCGCCGCGGATCATGTCGGTGTCGGGCAGCACGGCGCGCTGGATGCGGCTGGCGTAGGTGATGCTGCCGCGGATCACCTCGTAGGCATCCTCCAGCTTCTGTTCGGCCTGCTTGCGGTCGGTGATGTCGTAGTAGGTCAGCATGCGCCCGCCGTCGGGCAGGGCCAGGCACTGGTAGATCAAGGCCCGGCCGTCGGCGCGCACCATCTCGGTGGGCGGCACGGCCCCCTGGCGCACGGCGGCCACGCGGTCGGCGACGTAGGCCTCGAACTGGGCGTCGTCGACGTTGTACAGCCCGTTGTGGCGGTTGTGACCCAAGAGGTCGGCCATGGTCGGTCGGGATTCGATCAGGCTCTGCTCGATGCCCCACATCCTGGCGAAGGCGTGGTTGATCATGCGCGCCCTCAGGTCGGCGTCCATGAAGCAGATGCCATAGTCGATGGCGGCCATCACGGCGTTCATCTCGTCCAGCGCCTGTTGGGCGATGGCGTGGGCTTCGGCCCGTTTGCGCTCGGCCTCGCGGCGCAGGCTGATGTCGTTGAACGAGATCACCGCACCGACCACGCTGTCGCCCTTGCGGATGGGGGTGCTGTTGTATTCGATCTCCAGCGGGCTGCCGTCCTTGCGCCACAGCACCTCGTCGTCGATGCGGTTCGATTCGCCGAAGGTGAAGGACTTGTACATCCAGCTCTCTTCCAGCGGATAGGGCGAGCCATCGGGGCGGTGGTGATGGAACAGGTGGTGGGCGCTGTGGCCGATCATCTCCTCGGCGGTGTAGCCAAGCAGTCGCTCGGCCGGCGGGTTGACGAAGGTCACCCGGCCCTCGCGGTCGACCCCGAAGACCCCTTCGCCGACCGATTCCAGCAGCAGCCGGGTGCGTTCCTCGGATTGGGCCAGGGCTTCCTGGGCCCGCCGGGTCTCGGTGACGTCGGTGAAGGTGCTGACGAAGCCGCCCGAGGGCAGCGGCCCGCCGGCCACCGAGATGATGGCGCCGTCGGGGCGCGGGCGCTCGAACTGGTGGACCTGCGAGGTCTTGGCCCGTTCGACCAGGAAGGCGACCGTTTCCTCGACGTCGCAGTCGCCGAATTCGCCGTGGGCGATGTCGTGGCGGACCCAGTCCTCGAAGCGGGCCCCGGGCATGCGCAGCTCAGCCGGCATGCCGCGCACCTCGCCCATGCGCTCGTTGGCGACGATCAGGGTCAGGTCGCGGTCGTAGGCGACCAGTCCCTGGTGGATGCTGACCAGCACGGCTTCCAGCAGGTCGGTCTGCTCGGCCAGCTCCTCGGTGCGGGCGCGCACCCGGGTTTCCAGGTCGTCGCGGGCCCGGCTCATGGTGCGGTGGGCCCGCTGGCCGACCAGCAGGGTGAACAGGGTGGTGGCCACGGCGAGCAGGGTGGTGACGGCCGAGATCAGCACCAGGTTGAAGCGGAACGCGCCGTGGGCGGCGTAGGCTTCCTCGACATCGAGTTCGGTGGCCAGCCCCAGGTCGAGGTCGGGCAGCCAGGTCCAGGCCCCGACCACCGGCACGCCGCGATAGTCGCGGTAGCCGGTGAGGTTGGTCGGATAGCTGAAGGCGACGTCCTGGCCGCCCGCCGCCCGGTCCTTGCCCTCGGTGCGCAGCCTCAAGGCATCGCGCATCATCGTTGTCGGCGGCCAGTCTTCCGGCGGGCCGCTGGCCGAGCCACCGGCGATCAGGTTGGCGCCGGGGTCGCGGATCGGCAGGCCGACCGACGAGCCGCCGGCGGAGAGCAGCCCGACGTCCACCAACTGATTGGCGAAGCGGCCCTGGCTGACCATGATCTGCTGGGCCGAGACGGCGTAGGTCTCGCCGCTTGCCCCGACGCGGCCATGGCGCAGGGCCTCGGTCAGGTGGGTCGAGGGCGACAGTCGCTCGGCCAGAACGGCCAGCGGACGGCCCCTGGAATCAAGGATCGGGGTGGCGAAATACATGACCAGCCCGGCGCCGCCGGCGGCCAGTGGCCGCTGGATGGGGCTGGGCGGCAGGAACACCGTCTCGCCGGCGAAGGCCTGGTCGATCAACCCGGCGTGGGTTTCGAGGGCCCCGGCGTCGCCCTGGTCGCCGATCAGCGTGCGTTGAGGGGTGATCAGGAAGTAGTCGGGGTGGTCGTAACGCTCGCTGGCCATGATGTGGTCGCGGACCAGGGTGTCGAGGGTCGAGGCCGGGGCCTTGGAGCGCACCACCACGCCGGTCAGCGAGACCAGATCGGCATCGCGGGCGATCTGCTGCAACTCGGTCTTGTGGCGGTTGGCCCAGGAGAGCACCTGGTCCACCGAGCCGTTGAGCACGACCTGCAGTTTCTGATTGATCTCGGCCCGGGTGCGGGTGCGGCTTTCCGACAGGGCGATCAGGTTCATGCCGACCACCACGGCAACCAGCACGCTGAGCCCGACCAGCACCCCGACCCGGAAACTGGCGGCGCCGAAGAAGGCCGACAGGTCGCGGTTGCGGAGGGCCCGGCCCAGGGCCAGCAGCAGCAGCGCGAAGCCGGCGGTCAGCCCGGCGACGACCAGCAGGAAGGTGGGATCGAACGCGGTCGAGGCGCTGGGCTGCGGCGGGGTCAGCCACTTGGCGCGCAGGGCCGCCAGCTCGGCCGGCGGAATGGCGGCCAGCGCCTTGCTGACGATGTCGTGGAGGACCGGCTGGCTGTTGTGGATGCCGATCCGCAGCGCCCCGCCTTCCAGCACCCGGCTGGCCGCCACCTTGAGGCCGGGCCGGTAGTCGGTGCCCTGGGTATCGACGAAGTTGATCAGGGTGGTGATGTGGGCGTCGATCTGGCCGCGGGCCAGCGCCTCCAGCCCGGCGGCGTTGCTGTCGAACAGGCGCAGGGTGCCGTCGGCGATGTCGGGGCGCACATTGTCGATCACCGCGAAGCCCTTGACCGCCCCCACGGTGCGCCCTTGAAGGTCCTCCAGCCGGCCGATGTCGGTGGTGTCGTCGCGGGTGATGGCGACCACCGGATCGTGGGCGTAGGGCGGGGTATAGAGAATGTACGCCTCCCGCTCCGGGGTGCGCGAGAAGCTGAGCACCCCGTCCACCTCGCCGGCCAGGGCGGCGTCGACCACCTGCTGCCACTGGCTGTAGAACTCGGGCACGATGTTGGTGCCCACCTCGGCGTTGAGACGGGCGATGAGGTCGGCGTTGAGGCCGGTATAGCTGCCGTCGTCGCCGACGATGTCGATCGGTTCGATGAAGTTGGTGACCGCGAAGCGGATCACCGGATGGCGGGCCAGCCAGGCCTTTTCCGTGGCGTTGAGGGTCGCGGCGCCTTGTTCGCCGAGGTAGAAGCGGTCCTCGGCGTGGCGCACCCAGCGGGCGTCGATGGCTTCGAGATCGGCTTGCGGGATGGCGGCCAGCCCGGCGTTGACGTGGGCCAGCAACTGGGGCCGTGTCTTGGGGACACCCACGTGCAGGGTGTTGCTGAGCAGGTCGTCCGGAGCCCGCTGGATGGCGCCGTGCAGCCCATGGCGGTCGAGGTCGGCCTCGACCGTGGGCACCTCGTTGACCAGGGCGTCGATGTCGCCCTCGAGCAGGGCCAGGAAGGCGGCGGCCCCGTCCGGAAAGGTCTGGATGACCAGCCCCGGCTGGATCTCGGCGATATGGCTCTGCTGCACCGAGCGCTCGATCACGCCGACCCGGGTGCCATCCGGCAGGGCCGACAGGGGGGGGTGGTCGGGCCGCTCGGCCGGGTAGTAGACGGCGGTGCGGATGCGGTGGATGGGTTCGGAGAAGCTCAGCCACTGGGCCCGCGCCTGATCGGCGAACAGGCCGGCGTGAACGTCGGCCTGGCCATTGCGCAGGGCGTCCAGGGTGGTCGGCCAGTCGCCGATCACGAAGCGGATCGGGGTACCGGTGGTCTTGCTCCACATCTGCCACAGATCGACCAGGGCGCCGTGCACCCTGCCGCCCGGGCCGACCACCGAGAACGGCGGATAGGGCGCATACAGGGCGACCCTGAGCGGCGTGCCGGGGGAGAGGAGCGGCTCGGCCGTCGGCTGCTGGGCGCCGGCCGGCGAGGCGCTGAACAGGGCCAGCCAGAGCAGCAGCAGGGCGGCCGGAAAGCCGCGCAAGGGCAAACACCTGGGTTGGGAACAATCCATCCGGCACGTCCCGCGTGGCGAGAAACGACCCGCGATGCTACACCGAAAGCCGTTGCAGGGGGAGGTGGAATGGCGGTCCGTCGCCGCGCCGCTTCAGGTGGTGGCCGGTGGCAGCGGATCGGCGGCCGGCCGGGCGAGCAGGAAGCCCTGCACGAAGTCGGCGCCGCTGGCCTTGAGCCAGGCCAGATCCTCGGCCCGCTCGATACCCTCGGCGACGATGCGGATGCCCAGGTCGTGGGCCAGCTGGATCAGGCGCTGGATGATCGTCGCCTGCACCGGGTTGTTGTGCACGCCGTCGACCAGCCCCCGGTCCAGCTTGATGAAGTCCGGTTGCAGGCTGGGCAACAGGCCGAGGGTGGAGTAGCCGCCGCCCAGATCGTCCAGGGCCACCTTGAAGCCGGTGTTGCGGTAGTGGCGCAGCACGTTGGCCAGATGGTCCGGGTCGTTGATCTGCTCGGTCTCGACCACCTCGAAGACCACCCGCTCGCGCGCCAGGCCGGCCCGTTCCACCGCCGCGACGGTGGTCCTCAGGCAGAAGGCCGGGTCGTAGACCGCCGAGGGCGTGAAGTTGATGAACACGTGGCCGGTCAGCCCCTTGGCGCTCGCGTTGGCGACGTGGGTGGTGCGGGCCAGCCGATCGAGCGGAAAGATCAGGTCGGCCCGGGTGGCGGTGTCGAACATGGCGCCGGGGGGGATCATCGCGCCGTCGGGGCCGACGCCGCGCAACAGACACTCGTGGGCGAAAATCCGTGACGGGTCGCTTACATGGAAGATGGGCTGGAACAGGGTGGTCACCCGCTCGGCGGCGATCAGGTCGAGCAGCCAGCCGCCGCGGGCCCGGGCGGCGTAGGCGTCCAGACCCATCACCTGCCCCAGGTGCTGGCGTCCGGGCTCGGTGCCGTCGGGCAGGAACAGCACCCGGCTGTCGCGGCACTCGGCGCGGGTCAGGGCGTCGTCGAGCAGGGCGGCCAGACGGGTGTGGTCGTCATTGCCGACGCGGGCGATCAGGCAGGCGTCCTGGCCGTCGGTGTGGGCCGGGATGGCCGCCGCCGTCAGGGCACGCTCCAGCTTGCCCGAGGTGTGCCCCAGCGGCGTCCAGATCAACAGCCGCCCGTTGCCCCCCGGGGCATCGGGAACACACTCGCAGCGTGGACACAAGGACGCGGACATGTCGTTCTCCAGCTTGGCGGTCGGTGCGCCGGAGACCCCACCATGCCGTCTCGGGCGCTTCCGGGAAACACCCTTTCTCTTCGACCTCCCTCGGCCTACTCAGGTCCGCCAGGGCCGGCGCTGCCCTGGTCGGGGCCCGCGTGTTCCGGTGCCGGCGGGCCCAGGCAGCGTGCGGGCGGGAACCACAGGGAAACGGTGGTCCCGCCGCCGGGTCGGCTGTCGATCTCAAGGCGGCCGCCGAACAAGGTCATCAGGCGCTGGCACAGGTGCAGTCCGAGCCCGGTGCCATCGTGCCGGCGTGGCACGGCGCTGTCGGCCTGCTCGAACGGCCGCAGGGCTTTCTCGATGCCCTCCGGGGTCATGCCGATGCCCTGGTCGGCGACCTGGAGCAACAGACCGCCGGCCGGATCGGGCCGCGCCACAAGCCGCACGCGGCCGCCGGTTTGATTGAACTTCAGGGCGTTGGACAAAAGGTTGTTGAGGATCTGCAGAAGGGCCCGCCGGTCGCCGAGCAGCGGGGGCAGATCGGGGGCCACCTCGACGCTGATGCACTGGCCGCTTTCCTCGGCCATCACCATCTGCAACTCGCGGGTCCGTTCCATCAAGGCGCCCAGGGCCAGCGGTTCTTCGTCCAGTTCGTACTTGCCGGCCTCGATCTTGGACAGGTCGAGCACGTCGTTGACCAGACTGACCAGCAACGCCCCGCTGTTGCTGATGTGGCGGGCGTACTCGACGTACTTGGCGGCGCCGAGCGGCCCGAAGGTCTCAAGCCGCATCATCTCGGCGAAGCCCATGATGGCGTTCAGGGGGGTGCGCAGGTCGTGGCTCATCGCGGCCAGGAACTCGGACTTGGCCTGGTTGGCCCGCTCGGCCTCGGCCTTGGCGGCGAGGATCTCGGCCTCGGCCTTCTTGCGGCTGGTGATGTCGCGGATGAAGACGAACATCCGCCCCTCGGCGATGGGGCTGTAGCTGATGCCGATCTCCACATCCAGGATGCGGCCGTCGCGGGCCCGGTGGCGGCTCTGGAAAAGGTCGTTGCCCTGGCTTTTCAGGCGGGTGATGCGGGCCGCCGTGTCGACCGGGTGTTCGAGGACGTCGACGGCGTCCGGCTGGCGACCGAGCAACTCGCCGCGCTGGTAGCCGGTCATGCGCAGGTAGGCGTCGTTGACCTCGAGCAGCCGGCCCCGGTTGTCGGTCAGCCAGAAGCCGTCATGCGCCGAGGTGATCACCGAGTGGTACAGGGCCTCGCGTTCGCGCACCTGCCGTTCGGCCTCCAGGCGGTCGCCGATGTCGAACAGGGTGACGGGGACATCCGACCAGTCGCCCAGGGACTCGGGCGAGGGGACCGCCAGCACCACGTCGATCACCGTGCCATCAAGGGCCCTGAAACAGGTTTCGACGCGAAACGACGGGCGACCTTCCCACACCGCCAGGATGAACCCGGTGAAGGTGGCGAGGGTTTCGGGCAGGACCAGCCGTTCCAGCGAGCCACACAGCTCGTCCGCGCGGCCGGCCCGGAACAGGCGTGCCGCGGCGGCGTTGGCCCGGGTGACGCGCAGGGTCGAGAGCAGTTCGCGGGCGCCTTGTGGATGCTCGGCCAGCCACCTCCCGAGATCGCGCACGCCGTCGGCGCGCAGGCGCTGAAGGGCGGCGCGGAAGGCGGTCTGGTCCTCGGTCCAGATGGCGGTCTCGGCGGTTTCGAACAGCAGCGCGTTGCGCGCCGCCGCCTCGCGGGCCTGACGCTCGGTCTCGGCGCGTGCCGTGATGTCGCGCATCAACAGGCCGAGCAGCGCCGTGGCCAGGGCCAGGGTGGGTACGAAAACCGGGGTCACGGTGCGCGCCACCACGGCCGCGCTCTCGCCCGGCAGCAGCAGGAACAGGGCGGCGGCGACGCCATGCACCAGCAGGCCGAAGAGCAGCAGCATGCGGCCACTCAGGGCCACCCGGCCGCGCTGGTGAAGGGCCCGGTAGCCCAACCCGAGCAGGGCGCTGGCGGCGATCACGGCGGCGCCGATCACGTCTCCCGGCGGGCCCAGGCCAAGGCGATAGCCGCCGGCGATGGCGGTCGCCACGGCGGCCGGCAGAGGGCCGCCGAACAGGCCGGAAATGGCCAGCACCACCGAGCGTGGATCGAAAATCAGCCCGTCGGTCAGGCGGACCGGGGTCAGCATCCCGAACACCGCGATGCCGCCGAACAGCAAACCGGACAGCACCTGGGTGGTCAGCGGGCGCTGGGCGCGGTTGCGCAACACCATGCCCTGCAGGTAGGTCAGGGCGACCAGGGAGGCGGCGGCTTGCGCCAGGCCGACGATGATATCCACGACTCGCTGTCCGACCAGCAGGGGGGGGCAGGCCGCCAGCGACCGCTTGACCGGCGGTCGCATTCTATAACCATTACATCATCGTTCACATGCCGGGGGAAGGCAAGTTGGCAGCCGGCACGTTTGCAACTGCCCAGTTGCCGGGCGGATTGCTCCCGGGGCGCGGCATTCCCTTCGCGCGCCGACCGTGGTAGGGGTTCGGGGCCCCTTCACCCAGCCTCCCCGAGCCCAAGCCCCCCGAGCGATGGAACAGGCCCGCGACCTCCTTCAACGTGTGTTCGGGTTCGCCGACTTCCTGCCCCACCAGCGCGCCGTGATCGAACGGGTGCTGGCCGGCGACGACCTGCTGGCAGTGCTGCCGACCGGGGCCGGCAAGTCGCTGACCTATCAGTTGCCGGCCATCCGGCGCGGCGGGCTGACCGTGGTCATCTCGCCGCTGAAGGCGTTGATGCGCGATCAGGTGGCCCAGATGCGGGCCCTGGGGATCGCCGCCGGCGCCGTGCACACCGGCAATTCGGCGGACGAGAACGCCGACACCGAGCGGGCCCTGGCCGAGGGCCGGCTGGCCCTGCTCTACCTGTCGCCGGAACGGGCCCTGCGCGACGACACCGCCCGCCGGCTGGCCGCCGCCGCGCCCCGCCTGATGGTGGTCGACGAGGCCCATTGCATCTCCGAATGGGGCCACGATTTCCGGCCGGAATACCTGCAACTGGGCGAGCTGCGGGGTCGGCTGGGCGGGCCGCAATGTCTGGCCCTGACCGCCACCGCCGACGCCGCCACCCGGGACAGCATCAACCAGCGGCTGTTCGGCGGCGGGGCCCACATCCACGTGGCCGGCTTCGACCGCCCCAACCTGCGCCTGACCCTGGCCCCCAAGACCGATCCGACCCGCCAACTGGCGCGCTTCCTGGAGCGCCACACCGGGGGCTCGGGGATCGTCTATTGCGCCACCCGGGCCCGCACCGAGGAGTTGGCCGACAGCCTGCGCAAGGCCGGCCTGGATGCCGAGGCCTACCACGCCGGCCTGGAAGACGCGGTGCGCAACCGGGCCCAGGACCGCTTCCAGACCGAGGACGGGGTGGTGGTGGTGGCCACCAACGCCTTCGGCATGGGCATCGACAAGCCGGACGTGCGCTTCGTCGCCCATGCCGACCTGCCGGGCAGCGTGGAGGCGTGGTACCAGGAGATCGGCCGGGCCGGCCGCGACGGCCTGCCGGCCGAGGTGCTGACCCTCTATGGCCTGCAGGACATCTCCCTGCGCCGCCGCTGGATCGCCATGTCGGAGGCCGACGCGGCCCACAAGCGGGTCGAGAACCAGAAGCTGGATGCCCTGATCGCCCTCTGCGAGGCGCCCGACTGCCGCCGCCAGAGCCTGCTCGCCTATTTCGGCGAAACCGCCGAGCCCTGCGGCAACTGCGACCTGTGCCTGGAGGCGCCGGAGCGCGAGGACGCCACGGTGGCGGCCCAGAAGGTGCTTTCGGGCATCTGGCGCACCGGACAGCGCTTCGGCACCCGCCATGTCATCGACCTTTTGCGCGGCACCGAGACCGACCGCATCCGCCAGTTCGGCCACCACGAGTTGAAGACCTTCGGCTGCGGCGGCGAGCTGTCGATCCAGGCCTGGACCACGATGATCCTGCAGATGTCGGCCGCCGGCCTGGTGGTGCCGGACATCACCCGGCACGGGGTGCTGACCATCACCGAGCGCGGCGAGCGGGTGTTGCGCGGCCGGGAGACCTTCCACCGCCGGGTCCCCACCCTGACCCCACGCGGCAAGCGCAGGAAGGAGGCGCCCGACCCGGTGGTGCAAAACGCGGCCGATCAGGGCCTGTACGACGCCTTGCGGGCCTTGCGCACCAGGCTGGCCAAGGAAGCCGATGTCCCGGCCTACGTCATCTTCCCCGACCGCACCCTGCTGCACATGGCGGCAACGAAGCCGCGCACCACCGAGGCGTTGTCGGCGGTCCATGGGGTGGGGGAAAAGAAGCTGGCCACCTACGGCCCCGCTTTCCTGGCCGTGATCGCCGAGTGGGCGTAGGGGGAGCGCCGATCCCGAGGGTGCGGCCCTGCGGGTCTGGTGGTTGTTTCGTGCGCGGGAGCGGGGGCGCGGCTCTTGTTCAATCAGGCTCCAACGGCCACCGGGCCACCTTGATGAAGCGGAGCGTCATGGCGACCAACGAGACAACGCTGGCCAGCGCCACGGCCTGGAAGATGCCGGCCACCCCCTGACCCGCGGTCAACGTCAAAAGGATGGCGGCCGGCACCAGGATTCCCCAATAGCTGATCAGATGCAGGCCGGTGGGCACCCAGGTGTCACCCCGTCCGCGACAGGCGTGGTTCATCACCGTCTGTCCGCCGTCAAAGACGAGGGCCAGCGCGACCCATGCGAGAATCGGCACCGCGCCGGCGATGACCGCATCCTCGGTGGTGAACAGACGCACCAGAGGGGCCGGGGCCACCAGGTAAGCCAGTGCCACGCTCCCCGTCACCAGCACCGTCAGGGCCAGGCCGATCCATCCGGCCAGCCAGAGACCTCGGGCGTCGGTGCGGCCCCAGGCGTTGCCCACCCGCACCTGCGTGGCGGTGGCCAGGCCGAAGGCCACCATGAAAGGGATCACCAGGAACTGAAACAACACCCCGTTGATGGCCAGCGCCAGCGTGCCCAACAGCCCCACGACCAGGGTCAGGGTGCTGAAGGCGCCGGCCTCCAGGGTGTAGGACAGGCCGGCCGCGTAGCCCGGTTGGCGGAGGGGGGTGATGGCCCGCCACCAGCCCGGCAGGGTTCGCCCGCGCCCGATCCCGGCGCCGTCCGAGGCGGCCCCGGTCAGGCCAAGGGCCGCGCGGTCCTTCAGGCCGAAGCGGACGTAGAGGCCCAGGCCGGCCGCCAACAGACCGGCGGTCAGCACCGTTGCGATGGCGCATCCCAGCGCCCCCATGGCGGGAATGGGACCGGCCCCGAACACGAACAGGACGTTGAGGCCCAGGTTGGCGAGGTTGGCGAGCAGGACGGCCACCATGCCGAGCTTGGGGCGGTTGATGGCCTCCAGGAACGAGGCGCTGACCAGGAACAGCCCCAAAAGGGGCAGGGCCATCCCCAGCACCCGGGCCACCGCTCCGGCGTGAGCCGAGAGGACGGGGTCCTGCCCGCTCCACAGGAACAGGGGTTCCGCCGCCTGAAGCGCGCCCCCCAGACATCCCCCGACCAGCAGTGCGTAGGGCAGGGCGCGCCGCCAGATCGATCCCAGGGTGTGTGTGTCTCCGGCGCCGAACAGTCGGGCCGCCACCACCGGGACACCCAGCAGCAATCCGGACAGCGTGGCGATCAGGCTTTCAAACGGGGCGGCCGCCAGCACGTAGGCGGCCAAGGCTTCCGCATTGGCGCGTCCCAGAACGATGACGTCCGTCGACGACAGGCCCACCATGCCGACACGGGCCACCACCACCGGCCCAGCCAGGGTGAGGGTGCGCAGGATATGGTGGCGCAGGGACTGGGGTGGGGACTGGGGCAGGGACTGGGGCTGAGGGGATCGATCGCGGAATGGACCCCGAACGGTGGTCATGAGCGTGGGGCCTTGACGGGGGAGATGTTTCGACTGAGGTGAGCGGACGCCATGCGGCTTTGCGGACGGGCGCAACCCCTTGCCGGCGCTGCTCAGATCACCGCCGCCGGCAGGGGGTCGGCGGGGTCGAGGGCCAGGGCGTCGGCCACCTTTTCCAGGCCCTGGCGCACCGCCTCGCGGTTGTCGGTGGCGCCCAGGCAGAGGCGCAGATAGGGCGGCGGCGGCTCCAGGCCGCGGGCATCGAAGACGTGCGGGTCGGTGACCGTCACCCCGCGCCGGCGCAGCGCGCCGATCAGTCGGCCCGGCTGGGCGCCCTCGGGCACCGGCAGCCACAGGTGATAGCAGGCCCGGCCGGGCACCGGGGGCGGGGTGCCCAGGATGTCGGACGCCATGCGCTGACGGGTCAGGGCCTCCTGGCGGTGCCAGTGGAGCAGCGGCTCCAGGTTGGCCGGCTCGAGCATGCGGGCGGCCAGCTCGATGCCGATCGGCGGGGCCATCCAGCCGGACAGCCGCACGTTGGTGGCCAGCCGACTGGTCAGCCCCGAGGGGCCGCGCAGGAAGCCGACCCGCAACCCGCCGCTCATCACCTTGGCGGTGCCGGTCAGGAAGACGGTGATGTCCGGCGCCAGACGGGCCAGCGGCGGGGCCGGGCGCTCGGCCAGGAAGCCGTAGATGTCGTCCTCGACGATCATCATCCCATGGCGTCGGCACAGCGCCACCACCTCCTCGCGCCGCTCGGCCGGCATGTAGCTGGCGGTCGGGTTGTGGAAGCTGGGGATGGTGACCAGCACCTTGGGATGGAAGCGGCGGGCCAGGGCATCCAGGGCGCGCGGGCACAGGCCGTGCTGGTTGGTCTCGATGCTGACCACCTTGAGGTGCAGCAGCCGCGCCACCCCCAGCACCCCGGGATAGGTGGTGGCCTCGCAGGCGATGGTGTCGCCGGGGTTGGCCAGGGTGGCCAGGGTGGCGGTCAGGGCGTTCTGCACCCCGTTGGCGACCACCACCTCGGCCGGGTCCACGTCGAGTCCGGCGCGGGCCATCCAGGCGGCGCCGGCCTGCCGATGGGCCAGGGCGCCGCCGTCCGGCAGGTAGTGCAGCAACTGGTCGATCTGGCGGGGGTCGGACTGCTGCGCGGTGCGCCGCAGGAGCTCGGTGAAGGGACCGCGGACCGGGCTCGCCGGGGTGACGTTGAAGCTGAGGTCGATCACCGACTCGGCGTACTGGCTGGCCACCGAGATCTGGTCGGCGGGCGGCATGTGGGGCGCGTCGAGGTCCGGGGCGGCCTCGCCGCGCACGAAGGTGCCGCGCCCCACCTCGCCCGACAACACGCCGAGCCGCCGGGCCTCGCCATAGCCCCGGGTGATGGTGCCCACCGTCACCCCCAGGCGCCACGCCAGGTCGCGTTGGGCCGGCAGGCGGCAACCCGGGGGCAGGGTGCCATCGGCGACGGCGGCGGTGATGGCCTGGGCCAGTCGCTGGTACAGGGGGCCTTGGTGGGCGGAGAGATCAGGGGTCCATATTGTCATGGTTACAATAATTGCATTGACCGAAATGTGGGGCAATGTTTTTCTTCGATTGTACCCGTTGTCGGGGCGGGTATGCCCCGCGATGGACGGGTGCATTAGAGACAATCCACGAGACGTCAGGAGGGCGTCATGACCATGATCGCCGGAAACCCCTCGCCCGCTTATGGCGAATGTACCGATTCATTGTCCCGCAGTGCCGTGTCCCACGCCGCCCTGGTGTCGGCCACCACCGAGGCGCCCCTGCGCGGCTGGCGTCTGGCCGGCGCCGGCGGCAAAGCCGTGGTGCGTGGCCTGGGGCAGGCGGTGATCGATCTGGTCTGGGTCGGCCGCGCCTTCCTGCGCCGGCAGGCCGAGTACAACCGGCTGGCCGCCCTCGATGAGCGGATGCTGCGCGACATCGGCCTGACCCGGGGCGATGTCGATCTGGTGACCTGCCGCACCCCGATTGAACAGTGGGCCCTGCTGCATCGCGAGATGACGTCCGACCGCCGCACCGGCCGCCGGCACTGAGCCTCGGCCCAACCGTCAGTCCCCCGTATCAGACGTCCGAAAGCCTCCCCTCCCATGCTGCTCAACGCTGAATTCGCAAGCCCGGCCGGCGATCCGCTGGCCGGGCTGCCTGATCTTGCGGCCCTGAAGGCGGCCAGCGATCTGGTGCGCCGCCACATGTTGCCGACGCCGACCCTGAACTGGCCGCTGCTCGACCGCCGCATCGGCGCCGAGGTCTGGGTCAAGCACGAGAACCACACCCCCATCGGCGCCTTCAAGGTGCGCGGCGGGCTGGTCTACCTGAGCCGCCTGAGGCAGGCCCGGCCCGAGGTCGGGGGCGTCATCTCCGCCACCCGGGGCAACCATGGGCAAAGCCTGGCCCTGGCCGGGCGGACCGTCGGCCTGTCGGTGGTGATCGTGGTGCCGGAGGGCAACAATCCGGAAAAGAACGCCGCCATGGTGGCCCTGGGGGCCGAACTGGTGGTCCACGGCCGCGACTTCCAGGAAGCCGCCGAGCACGCCGCCGAGTTGGCCGAGGCGCGCCACCTGCACATGGTGCCGCCGTTCCACCCGTGGCTGGTCGAGGGCGTGGCCACCTATGGTCTGGAGCTGTTCTCGGCCCACCCGGACCTGGAGGCCGTCTTCGTGCCCATTGGCATGGGCAGCGGCATCTGCGGGCTGATCACCGCGGCCCGGGCGCTGGGGGTGGAAATCCCCATCATCGGCGTGGTCAGCCAGGGAGCGCCGGCCTACCACCTGTCGTTCCGGGCCGGCCGGGTGATCGCCACCGAGCGCGCCGAGACGGTGGCCGATGGGCTCGCCTGCCGCACTCCCAGCCCGCAGGCGCTGGACATCATCCGGGCCGGCGCCACCGATGTGGTGACGGTTGCCGACTCGTCCATCCGCGCCGCCATGGCGGCCTATGTCACCGACACCCACAACCTGGCCGAGGGCGCCGGGGCGGCGCCGCTGGCCGCCCTGATCGAGGCCAACGGGCTGTACCGGGGGCGCAAGGTCGGCGTGGTCTTGTCGGGCGGCAACGTGGACCGCATTCTGCTGAGCGAGATTCTCGCCGCCGAGGAGTGACAGGCACACCATGACCGACGCCCCAACCACCGAGGAACTGTTCCGCGACGACGGCTATCTGGACCACTGCACCGCCCGGGTGATCGGCCATGCGGAAGGGGCGGTGGTGCTGGATCGCACGGTGTTCTATGCCCAGGGCGGCGGCCAGCCCGGCGACAGCGGGCGGCTGGTTCTGCCCGAGGGTGGCGAGCTGGCGGTGGTCAATACGGTGACCTCGCGCGACGATGGCCGGCATCTGCACCTGCTGGCCGAGGGGGCGGCGCTCCCACCCGTCGGAACCGAGGTCGTGGCGCACATCGACTGGCCGCGCCGCCATCGCCTGATGCGCATCCACACCTGCCTGCACCTGCTGTGCGCGATCGTCGACGGGGCGGTGACCGGCGGCTCGGTGGGCGAGGGCAAGGGGCGGCTCGACTTCGACATCCCCGAGGCGAGCCTCGACAAGGACGACCTGACGGCGCGCCTCAACGCCCTGATCGCCGCCGACCACCCGGTCGCCCCGACCTGGATCGAAGAGGCCGAACTGGACGCCAACCCGGAGATGGTGCGCACCATGTCGGTCGCCCCGCCGCGCGGCGCCGGCCGGGTGCGGGTGCTGGAGATCGGCGCCGAGCCCGCCGCCCTGATCGACCGCCAGCCGTGCGGCGGTACCCACGTCGCCCGGACCGGCGAGATCGGCCCGGTGGTGGTGACCAAGATCGAAAAGAAGGGGCGCCAGAACCGGCGCGTCAACGTGGCCTTTGCGCCAGAGGGTCAGCCCGCCTAACATTGCCGCTCCCAATGATCGCCGCGTTGTCTGCAACCGGGAGCGTCCGTTCGCCCACATGACCCATGATCTGATGGCCACCGGTGGCCTGAGCCTGGAGATGGTTCTGGTCTTCGCCGTGGTGGCCGTGACCGTGACCCTGTACGTCACCGAATGGGTCAGCCTGGAGCTGGCCTCGCTGTTCGGGCTGACCGCGCTGCTGGTCGTCTTCCACCTGGTGCCGGTGGCGGCGCCCGGTGGCGGCACGGTCGGCCCGGGGCAGATCCTGGCCGGCTTCGGCAATCCCGCCCTGCTCGCGGTGATGGCCCTGCTGGTGGTCGGCGAGGGGTTGATCCGCACCGGGGCGCTGGATGCCATCGCCGAGGCGGTCGACCAGCCGCGCCTGGGGCCGCTGAGCCTGGGGCCGACCGGCTCGCTGGTCCTGCTGCTGGCCCTGGTCGCCCTGCTTTCGGCCTTCCTCAACAACACCCCGGTGGTGGTGATCTTCATCCCCATCCTGCAAGCCCTGGCCCAACGCCAGGGGCACAATGTCTCGCGGCTGATGATGCCGCTGTCGTTCATCGCCATCCTGGGCGGCATGACGACGCTGATCGGCTCGTCGACCAACCTCCTGGTCTCCAACAGCCTGACCGGCCTGGGGCTGGCGCCGCTGGGCTTTTTCGAGTTCACCCCGCTGGGGCTGATCATGGCCGTGGTCGGCTTTTTCTATGCCGCCTTCGTGCTGCCCCGGGTGTTGCCGGAACGCGCCCCGCTGGCCAGCCGGCTGACCGGGCACGGCAAGCAGTTTCTGTCGCAGTTCGTGGTTCCGGCCGAGTCGGCGCTGGTCGGGGCCAGGGCGGTGGCCGGCCAGTTCGCCCAGTTGCCCGATGTCACCGTGCGCATGGTCCAGCGCGGCGAACACGCCGAGCTGCCGCCCTTCGACGGCCTGGAAATCCAGGCCGGCGACCTGCTGGTGGTGGTCGCCACCCGGGCCGCCCTGACCGACCTGATGAGCGACCATCCGGGCCTCTTCCTGCCGCCGGTCGATGGCGGGCCGGACAGCGCCCGGGCCCGCCTCGCGGCCACCGACCCGACCCGCGTCGAAACCGCCAAGGGGGGCGGCAAGGGGGGCGGCAAGCAGGCCCGCAAGGGCGACGGCGAAGGCAAGTCCGAGGCCGACAGCCGGCGCGACAGCGAGCTGCGCGACCGGGTGCTGGTCGAGAGCATGGTTTCGCCCTCGTCGCGCATGATCGGCCAGAACCTTCAGCAATTCAGCCTGCGCCGGCGCTTCAACTGCGTGGTCGTCGGGATCTTGAGGCGCAACCGCATGATCCGCGCCCGGATGACCGAGATCCGGCTGGAGGCCGGCGACGTGCTGCTGCTGTTCGGACGCCAGCGCGACATCGACCTGCTGCGCGCCGAGCGCGATCTGGTGGTGATGTCGGGCACCACCGGCACCCTGGTCCGGCGCACCAAGGCGCGGGCCACGGCGGCGGTGTTCGGGCTGGCCGTGGGGCTGGCGGCGCTGGGCCTGATCCCCATCGTGCTGGCGGCCATCGGCGCGGCCAGCGCCATGCTCGCCCTGCGCGCCCTCAACCTCCGGCAGGCGGCGCGGGCGCTCGATACCAAGATCTTCATGGTCGTCGCCTGCGCCCTGGGCATGGGCTACGGTCTGGAGGCCACCGGCGGCGCCCAGTGGCTGGCCGCCAATCTGGTCGGCGGGCTGGGCGAGGTGCCGCCCGAGGTGATGTTGTCGGCCTTCTTCCTGGTCGTGGCGTTGTTCACCAACCTTTTGACCAACAACGCCTGCGCCGTGCTGTTCACGCCCATCGCGGTCAGCCTGGCCCAGACCATCGGCAGCGATCCGCGGACCTTCGCGGTGGCCACGCTGCTGGCTGCCAATGCCTCGTTCGCCGCCCCCATGGGCTACCAGACCAACCTTCTGGTGATGGCGCCGGGACACTACCAGTTCGCCGATTTCGTGCGCGGCGGGCTGCCCCTGGTCCTGCTGCTGTGGCTGGTGTTCTCGCTCTCGGCCCCCCTGGTGCTGAATATTTAGGCGCCAGAGCAGATCGGGCGCGTGAATCTGCTCTCGATTCAATGACTTGGAGCGCGGCCTCGCGTTTATCCGGGGTCGCTTTGTGACCCCGGATAAACGCGACGTGCTCTAAGGACCACCCGTGGCCGGCATTTATGCTTGATGCCAGCGGGGCGGGGCAGTTAACTGCCCCCATGGTGCCCGACCATTCCGCAGGCGGGGCGGTGGGGCGCCATCAATGAAGAAAAACAGGGATACGGCGGTTCCCGGCCACTGACCGGCGCCGCCACGGCAACTGGCCGAAACAACAGGCCAAAAAACTTGGCAAGGTCTGGCATCCAACACGGGAGGACTCCTGCAATGCGGAGACGTTTGATGCGCGCCCTGGGCATGATCGCCCTGGCGCTGGGGATGGTGATCGTCGGGCGCGGCCCGCTGTACGCCGCCGACGGGTCGATCCGCATCGGCTCGTTCCTGGCCGTCACCGGTCCGGCCTCGTTCCTGGGTGACCCGGAACTGAAGACCCTTCAGATGTACATCGAGCTGATCAACACCGATGGCGGGGTCAACGGCCGCCAACTGGAGCTGATCCACTATGACAGCCAGGCCAACCCGAAAAACGCGGTGGGCTTCGTCAAGCGCCTGATCGACCAGGACGAGGTGGACATCATCATCGGCGGCTCGGCCTCCGGCGAGACCCTGGCCGTGATGCCGCTGGTCGACAAGGCGGAGGTTCCGTTCATCTCGCTGGCCGGCTCGATCAAGATCATCGATCCGGTCCAGAAGTGGGTCTTCAAGACCCCGCACACCGACCGCATGGCCTGCCAGAAGATCTTCGAGCACATGCAGGGCGAGGGCATCCAGCGCATCGGCATGATTTCGGGCACCGGCGGCTTCGGCAAGTCGATGCAGGGCCAGTGCCAGGAGGTGGCCGGCGACTATGGCATCGAGATCCTGGCCGACGAGACCTACGGCCCCAAGGATACCGACATGACCGCCCAGCTGACCAAGATCAAGGGCACCGAGGGCATCCAGGCGGTGCTCAATCCGGGCTTCGGTCAGGGGCCGGCGATCGTCACCAAGAACTTCCGCCAGCTCGGCTTCGAGGTGCCCATGTACCAGAGCCACGGCGTCGCCTCGAAGAAGTACATCGAGCTGGCCGGCGAGGCCGCCGAGGGCGTGCGCCTGCCCGCCGCCGCCCTGCTGGTGGCCGACAAGCTGCCCGACACGGACCGCCAGAAGCCGGTGGTGGTGGCCTACAAGCAGGCCTTCGAGGACCGCCATGGCGCGGGCTCGGTCTCGACCTTCGGCGGCCATGCCTACGATGCCCTGTTCATGGCCGTGGAGGCGATGCAGCGCTGCCAGTGCAGCGATGCCGCCGGCGTGCGCGACGAGCTGGAGAAGACCGCCGGCTTCATGGGCACCGCCGGCGAGGTGACCATGTCGCCGGAGGACCATCTGGGCCTGGGCCTGTCCGCCTTCCGCATGCTCGAGGTCAAGGGCGGCGACTGGGCCCTGCTCGACTGACCCCACCTTCAGGTTCCGCCGCCGGGGGCCCAGGGGGCGCCGGCGGCGGGATCTTCTGACTGAGTTGCCGGGGATTTCCGATGCTCGCCGAGCTGGTCCAGTTCCTGTTCGCCGGTCTCACCGCCGGTGCCATCTATGCCCTGGTCGGCCTGGGATTCGGGCTGATCTACAACGCCTCGCACGTGATCAACTTCGCCCAGGGCGAGTTCGTCATGCTGGGCGGCATGACCACCGTCTTCGCCGCCGCCGCCGGACTGCCGCTGGCCGCCGCCGTGGCGGTGGCGATCCTGGTCACGGTGGCCGCCGGGCTGGCGCTTGAGATGGTCGCCGTGCCGACCCGCAACGCCTCGGTGGTGACCCTGATCATCATCACCATCGGCGCCTCGATCAGCTATCGCGGCGCCGCCCAGGCTTTCTTCGACAAGCAGTTCCACACCCTGCCCAGCTTCAGCGGCGAGGACCCCATCGACTTCCTGGGCGCCGCCATCCTGCCGCAGACCCTGTGGGTGCTGGGCATCACGGTGCTGATCGTGATCGCCCTGCAACTGTTCTTCCACCGCACCCTGCTGGGCAAGGCGGTGCTCGCCACCTCGCACAACCGGCTGGCGGCGCGGCTGGTCGGCATCAACGTGCAACTGGTCCTGCTGCTGTCCTTCGGGCTGTCGGCGGCGCTGGGGGCGATCGCCGGGGTGCTGATCACGCCGATCACCTCGACCAACTTCGAGGTCGGCATCATGCTCGGCCTGAAGGGCTTCTGCGCCGCCATCCTGGGTGGCCTGGGCAGCGGCGTCGGGGCGGTGGTCGGGGGGCTTCTGGTCGGCCTGATCGAGGCCTTCGGGGCCGGCTACATCAGCAGCGAGTACAAGGACGCCATGGCCTTCGGGATCATCCTGTTGGTCCTTTTCTTCATGCCGTCCGGGCTGTTCGGCAAGCGCACCACGGAGCGGGTCTGACACCATGCTGAAGGTGCTTGCCTCGCCGCGCGGCGGCGGTCTGCTCGTCCTGATCGTTCTCATCGCCCTGCTGCCGCTCGGCTTTCAGAACAACTTCCACTACGACGTGGCGATCCGCGTCGGCTTCAACGCCATCGTGGTGGTCGGGCTGAACCTTCTGATCGGCTACGCCGGCCAGATCAGCCTGGGCCACGCCGGGTTCCTGGCGCTCGGCGCCTATGCCTCGGCCATCCTGACCGGCAGCCACGACTGGCCGCCCGTGCTCGCCATGCTGACCGGGGCGGTCGGAGTCGGCCTTCTGGCCTTCGTGGTGGCCCGCCCGGTGCTGCGCTTGAAGGGCCACTATCTGGCCATGGCGACCCTGGGCATGGGGATGATCATCGCCATCGTACTGAACACCGAAAGCCAGCTCACCGGCGGCCCGGACGGCATGTCGGTGTGGGTGTCGTTCGGCGTGGCGGGGCTTGAGGCGAACACCCCCCGGCAGTGGTACTGGCTGGTCGGCGCCCTCTTGGTGGTCTGGGTGTGGCTGGCGCTCAACCTGATCGACAGCCCCTTCGGCCGCGCCCTGAAGGCGGTCCACGGCTCGGAGGTGGCGGCCGAGGTGGTCGGCGTCGACACCACCTCGGTGAAGGTCACGGTGTTCGTCGTCTCGGCGGTGGTGGCCTCGCTGGTGGGCAGCCTGTCGGCCCACTACATCTCGTTCATCAGCCCGCAGGAGGCCAGCTTCTTCCACTCCATCGAGCTGGTCATCATGGCCGTGCTGGGGGGCATGGCCTCGATCTACGGCTCGCTGGTCGGGGCGGCCATCCTGACCGTGCTGCCCCAGGTGCTGACCGCCTTCGAGGACTTCGAGCATCTGGTCTTCGGGCTGGTCATGATGGCGGTGATGATCTTCATGCCCAAGGGCATCGTGCCCTCGCTGGGCCTGTGGCTGGCCGGCCGGGCCCGCCGCCCGGGCGGGGAGGCGGCGCCATGACCCTGCTCAAGGTGGACGACCTGTCCAAGGAGTTCGGCGGGGTCCACGCCATCGAGGACCTCTCCTTCGTCATCGAGCCGGGGACCATCCACGCCATCATCGGGCCCAACGGGGCCGGCAAGACGACCCTGTTCAACCTGATCACCGGGGTCTACACGCCAAGCGCCGGCGAGGTCTATCTGGACGACAGGCCGGTCACCGGCAAGGCGCCGTTCGAGCTGGCCCGCGCCGGGATGAGCCGCACCTTCCAGAACCTTCAGGTGTGCCTCAACATGTCGGCCCTGGACAACGTCATGCTGGGCCGGCACATGCACCTGAAGCCGGGCTTCGTGAGCGGCCTTCTGCGCCTGCCCGGGGTGGTGCGGCGCGACCGCGAAGCGCGCCAGATGTGCGCCGGGCTGATGGACTTCGTGGGCCTGGGCAACCACATCCATGCCGCCGCCGACAGCCTGCCCTACGGCGCCCTGAAGCGCCTGGAGATCGCCCGCGCCCTGGCCGCCGAGCCGCGCCTTCTGCTGCTCGACGAGCCGGCCGCCGGCCTCAACAGCGCCGAGACGCGGGAGATCGACGCGGTCATCCAGAAGGTGGCCGAGCGCGGCGTCACGGTGGTTCTGGTCGAGCACGACATGAAGCTGGTGATGGGCATTTCCGACCATGTGCTGGTGCTCGACTACGGCCGCAAGCTGGCCGAGGGCCGGCCCCAGGACATCCGCGCCAACCCCGACGTGATCGCCGCCTATCTCGGGACCGCCCATGCCTTTGCTTGAGATCACCGGCCTTAAGAGCCACTACGGCCGCATCGAGGCCCTGCACGGCCTGGACGTCGCCGTCGAGGCGGGCGAACTGGTCGCCCTGGTCGGCGCCAACGGGGCCGGCAAGACCACCCTGTTGCGCTGCATCTCGGGGGTTCAGCCGGTCAGCGCCGGGCGCCTGCGCTTCGAGGGGCGCGACATCACCCGGGCCCGCGCCGACCGCCGGGTGAAGGCCGGCATCTGTCAGGTGCCGGAGGGCCGCCAGGTGTTCGGCCCGCTGTCGGTGCTCGACAACCTCAGGCTGGGTGCCTTTCGCCGCAAGGGGGCCGATCCGGCGGCCGACCTTCAGCGCATGTACGACCTGTTCCCGGTGCTGGCCGACAAGCGTCACCAGCCGGCCGGCACCCTGTCCGGCGGCCAGCAGCAGATGCTGGCCATCGCCCGCGCCCTGATGGCCGACCCCCGCCTGTTGCTGCTCGACGAGCCCTCGATGGGGTTGGCGCCGCTGCTGGTGGCCGAGATCTTCGCCGTCATCCAGCAACTGAAGGGGCAGGGGGTGACCATCTTCCTGGTCGAGCAGAACGCCCACGCGGCGCTGAGCATCGCCGACCGGGGATACGTGATGGAAACCGGCCGTGTGGTGCTGTCCGACAGCGGCCAGGCCCTGGTCGAGAACCCCCGGGTGCGCGAGGCCTACCTCGGTCTGTGAGATGGTCGGGCCGACGGTCCGGGCGGGCGACTGTTGGGGCCTTTTGCACGGAAACCGGTTGCACGGGAAGGCCGGGCGGCCCATTGTGACAACAGAGGGGTCGCACCACCGCGCTACAGCAGAGGTGAGCCGGGTCATGCCACCTGTCTTCCTGGAGCCAACCGTTCGGCGCGAGCCCGCCGGTTCTCGTGCGAATGCCTGAGCCGCTCGTCACACCAACGCTTGAGCGATCCCGGCGCCTGAACGAGGTGGCCTTGCCCCTGGCGGTGCTGATCGGGGGGCTGCTTCTCAGTGCCTGGCTGGGCATGGAACTGGAGAACCGGCTGGCCGCGGACTCCGAAACCCGCTTCCAGCGCGCCGCGGATGGGGTGAGCCGCGCCGTGGCCGTCGAGGTCCGCTCGGCGCTCGGCGACCTGAGCACGGTGGCCGCCTTCGCCACCGCGCACCCCGACCTGGACCATGCCACCTTCCATACCTTCCTGACCGCCAGCCGACTGCTGGAGATCCGGCCCGAGGTGCGGGCCGTGGCCTTCGCGCCGCACCTGACCGAGGCCACCCTCTCGGACTTCTTCGAGGATCTGAAACGCCGCGAACCGGCCCGCCGTCAGAGCGGCTACCCGCCCTTCTCGCTGGTCCCGCCGGGACCGCGCGAGGACTACTTTCCGGCTTTTCTGGTCGAGCCGCCGTCCGGGCGCCAAGGGGTGGTGGGCTACGACATGGCCTCCAATCCGCACCGCCTGGACGCCTTCCGCCGCGCCTTCAAGACCGGCCAACCCCAGGCCAGCGGCCCGGTGCGGCTGTCCCAGGATGCTGGCAAGGAGCTGATCTCGGTGCTGTTGACCGCGCCGGTGTTCAAGGCGGCGGCGTTGGCGCAGCCCGATTTGGTGGACTGGGCGGACATGAGGGGCGTCGTTGCCATGGGCTACACGCCGGCCCTGGGCATTGGGCGGGTGTTGCCACGGGCCCTGCCGCCCGGGCTGGCGTTCACCCTGTATGGCGATGGTGAGCCGGAACAGGTCCTTTACGATCATCCGGCCTTCAGCCTGGCCACCGTCCCCGACGCGGTGGGCCAGGGGCCGGCGGTGACGCGGGCCGAGGCCGACCTGGAATGGCGGATCGCGGTCGGCGGACGCATGTGGACTCTGGCCTTTTCCGGTTGTGAGGCGGGGCGCGGTGCCCTGTCGCGGGTCTTGCCCTGGCTGCTGGCCGGCAGCGGCGCCCTGGCCGCCCTGCTGCTGGCCCTGCTCACCCGGTCCGTGCTCGGCGAGGGCCGGCGCCTGCGCGAGCGGGTGGCCGAGCGCACTCACGCCCTGACCGTCGCCAATCAGGAGCTGGATACCCGGCGGCGCGAGGCGGAGTCGGCCAACAAGGCGAAAAGCGACTTCCTGGCCCTGATGAGCCACGAGTTGCGTACTCCGCTGACCGCCATCCTGGGCTTTTCCGAGATGATCCGCGACCAGCGCCTGGGCCCCATCGGCACCGAGTATTACGCCACCTATGCCGCCGACATCCACAGCAGCGGCGCGCACCTGCTCGAGGTGGTCTCCGAGATCCTGGATCTGGCCCGTATCGAGGCCGGGCGCGGCGAGTTGAGCGAGGAGCCGGTCGATCTCGGCGGCTTGGTCGAGGAGGCGGCGGGAGGACTGACCGAGTGGGCCGAGGGGCGCGGCCTGACCCTGCGCGTGATGCCGCCGGCCGAGCCCATCCGGGCCCGGGTTGATCGGCGCAAGATCAAGCAGTTGATCCTCAACCTGGTGTCCAACGCCATCAAGTTCACTCCCGGGGGAGGGCGGGTGAGCGTCGGCGTGGAGCGCGACCGCAAGGGGAGGCCGGCGATCATCGTGCGCGACAGCGGCATCGGCATGAGCCAGGGCGACATCGAGCGCGCCCTCGAAACTTTCACCCAGATCGATTCCGTGCTCAGCCGCACCGTTGAGGGCAGCGGCCTCGGCCTGCCTCTGGTCCGCGCCCTGGCCGAGTTGCACGGCGGCACCCTGGAACTGACCAGCCAGCCCGGGCAGGGCACCACCGCCACCGTCTTCCTGCCGCTCTGGCGCTGGGTGAGCGAGGCGCCGCCGACCGATTGAGGGGCCTATCCGGGGCGCTTCAGGGCCTCGGCGATCAGCTCCGAGTAGAGCGCCGCGCCCTGATGATTGAGGTGGTTGTTGTCGTAGAACCAGCGGCCGTCCTGCAGGCGGCGGTGGAAGTCGTGATAGGGCACGCCCCACCGGGCGGCCCGCTCGGCGAAGGCGGCGAACACCGGGCCCTGGTCGATGGAGCAGGCCAGCAGCAGCGGCGCGGTGACGAAGACCAGCCGCACGCCGTGGGCCCGCGCCGCCGCCACCATGTCCTCGATCAGCGCCAGCTTGAAGGGGTCGAGGTCCACGGTCGCCGGTGGGGTCGGGGCGCAGGCCGAGGTGTCCACCGTGCCGGGACGGGTGTAATGGCCATCCGCCGTGGTCAGGCGGTTGTTGAGGTCGGGCTTCAGGTGGCGGGCCAGCCGATCGACCAGGATCGGGGCCAGGGCGCCGTTCACCCCGTAGGTGCGCGACAGGTGGCGCAGCCGGTTCCAGGGATCGACGTGGTGCAACACCCGGCGGGCCGTGGGGCTGTCATGGTAGAGGAAGCCGGCCACCTCGACCGGGAAGCCTCCGGCCGTTTCGGGGCGGCGCTGCAGGTCGATGTGGTCGATCTCGTAGACGATCACCTCAAGGCCCGGGTGGCGGGCCAGCAGCCGCTCCAGCATGATCGCCTGATAGTGCGCCGTCTGCCCCGGCGCCGTGCCGTTGAAGAAGGCCACGCCGGTGGCCGCCTCCAGGGTGGCGGGCAGGATCGCCCCGGCCCGGGAATCGCCCAGGATCAGCCCCGGCTCGTCGCGTTTCAGCAGGCGCACCGCCTGATTGGGCCCCCAGTTGCTGTCGGTGGTCCACAGGGCGGCCTCGACCAGCCGGCCAAGCAGTTGGTCGCCGACCACCAGCAGGGCGGCGAGCAGGGCGATCCGCCGCCAGGGCAGGCGGCGGCTAGAACTGGAAGTAGATGAACTGGCCACCGTTCAGCTTTCCCCACAGCAGGGTGAAAAGAAGGACCGCGCAGGCGGCGGGCAGGGCGCGCCAGGGGTTGGCCAGCCAGCGCCGCCAGCCGTCCTCGAAGCCCTCCCAGAGCAGCAGCAGGGCAAGGCCGCCCAGCCCGTGGGCCAGCGGCATCAGGCCGGCCAGCGGGCGGTCGGCCGGGGCGGCGAGGCGGGCGAAGACGTCCAGCGCGAAGGGCAGGTCGGGGGCACGGAAAAACACCCAGGCGGCGGTCACCACATGGAAGGTGACGAAGACCGCCACGAGGTTTCGGGGGTTGAGCCCGTGCGGCGGCTCGTGGTGGCCCTTGCGCCAGCCGGCCAGCGCCTTTTCCGCCGCCAGCAGGCCGCCGTGGAGGGCCCCCCAGATGAGGAAGGTGAAGGCCGCCCCGTGCCACAGCCCGGAGAGCAGGAAGACGATCATCAGGTTGGCGTAGGGCCAGTACCCGGGCGCATGGCGGCCGCCCAGCGGGGTGTAGACGTAGTCGCGGAACCATGTCGACAGCGAGATGTGCCAGCGGCGCCAGAACTCGGTCAGCGAGCGGGCGAAATAGGGGCGGTTGAAGTTGGTCCTGAGATCGAAGCCCAGAAGCCGCGCCGCGCCGCGCGCGATGTCGGAATAGCCGGAGAAGTCGCAGTAGATCTGGAAGGAGAAAAAATATAGCGCGATCAAGAGCTTCCAGCCGGTCTGCTGACCCAGCGCGGTGTCCACGAACTGCCCCAGGTGGTCGGCCACGGCGACCTTCTTGAACAGCCCCAGGCAGAGCAGCAGCAGCCCTTCGCCCATCTGCTCGCGCCTTGGCGCGCGGGGGCGCTCGATCTGGCCCAGCAGGTGCGGGGCGCGCTCGATCGGCCCGGCGACCAGTTGCGGGAAGAAGGAGACGAACAGCGCGTAGTCGGTGAAGCGCGGGGTGGGTTTGAGCCGGCCGTGCCAGGTGTCGAGCGTGTAGCTCATCGACTGGAAGGTGTAGAAGCTGATCCCCACCGGCAGCACGATGGGCAGCACCGGGGCCAGATAGTCCATCCCCAGGAGCTGAACCAGCCCCACAACATCTTCCACGAAGAAATTGTAATACTTGAAGAAACCCAGAATGCCCAGATTCACCGCCAGGGCCGAGGCCAGGGCCACCCGGCGTCGCATGGGGCGGTGCGGGTTGTTGGCGATGATCAGCGCCGCCGCGTAGTCGGCCACCGTGGTGGTCAGGATCAGGCCGAGGAACTTCCAGTTCCAGGCGCCGTAGAACAGATAGCTGGCGGCGAGCAGGAACAGGTTCTGGCCGCGCCGTGGCAAGTGCCAGTAGACGACAAAGACGGCGGCGAAAAAGACCAGGAACTGGACCGAGTTGAACAGCATGGCGGGCGGGCTGAGGCAGGGCCGGGGAGAGTTGGGTCAGGGCAATGGCCGTAAGGAGAGGCAGCCTAGAGAATGTCGCGTTTATCCGGGGTCACAAAGTGACCCCGGATAAACGCGAGGCCGTGCTCTAAATCGTTGAATCGAGAGCAGATCATGCGAAATGTGAAGCGTTCCACGATCCACATTTCGCATGATCTGTTTAGCGCCGTTTGTCCATCCGTGGCAGCCCTTAAGTTGCTTGCCGGCGGTCCCGGGGGGGGCGATGGTTGGTCCGCTGCGGGGGCGCCCCAATCCGGTGTCGAGAAGGGGGATGGTCTGTCCCCAAAACGCGCTCAGCCGGAGCGGGGGCTCCGGCTGAGGCAAGGAGTGCCGAGGCGGATGGGGCAACCAGGGCCCCGGCGCGTCAGTTCTTCGACTTGTCGACCAGGGCGTTGGCCTTGATCCACGGCATCATGCCGCGCAGGCGCTCGCCCACGGCCTCGATGTCGTGCTCGGCCCAGCGGCGGCGGGTGGCCTTGAAGGAGGGCTGGCCGGCCTTGCACTCGCTCATCCAGTCGCGCACGAAGCGGCCGCTCTGGATGTCGTCCAGCACGCGCTTCATCTCGGCCTTGGTCTCCGGGGTGACCATGCGCGGGCCGGTCACGTAGTCGCCGTACTCGGCGGTGTTGGAGATCGAGTAGCGCATGTTGGCCATGCCGCCCTCGTACATCAGATCGACGATCAGCTTGACCTCGTGCAGGCACTCGAAATAGGCCATCTCGGGCGCGTAGCCGGCCTCGACCAGGGTCTCGAAGCCGGCCGCGATGAGGTGGGTCAGGCCGCCGCAGAGCACCGCCTGCTCGCCGAACAGGTCGGTCTCGCACTCCTCGCGGAAGCTGGTCTCGATGATGCCCGAGCGCCCGCCACCGATGGCCGAGGCGTAGGACAGGGCCAGCTCCATGGCGTTGCCGCTGGCGTTCTGGGCCACCGCCACCAGACAGGGCACGCCGCCGCCGCGCACGTACTCGCTGCGCACGGTGTGGCCGGGGCCCTTGGGGGCGACCATGAAGACGTCGAGATCGGCGCGGGGCTCGATCAGGTTGAAGTGAACGTTGAGCCCGTGGGCGAAGACCAGGGCGGCGCCTTCCTTCATGTTGGCGTGCAGCTCGTCCTTGTAGATGTCGGCCTGCAGCTCGTCCGGGGTCAGCATCATGATGACGTCGGCCCAGGCGGCGGCCTCGGTCGGGGTCAGGCACTTCAGGTTCTCGCCTTCCGCCTTGGCCCGGGTGGCGGAGCCGGCGCGCAGCGCCACGGCCACCTCGGCCACCCCGGAATCGCGCAGGTTCAGGGCGTGGGCGTGGCCCTGGCTGCCGTAGCCGACGATGGCCACCTTCTTGCCCTTGATGAGGCTGACATCGGCATCCCGATCATAATAGACGCGCATGACTGTTCTCTTTCCGTTGAAAATGAGGCTGAAAGACGGGGGCTCAGAGACCCTCGGACCCACGGGCGATGGCGGCCACGCCGGTGCGCGAGATGTCGACCAGACCAAGCGGCTCCATCAGCTTGATGAAGGCCTCCACCTTGCCGGTCTTGCCGACGATCTCGAAGACGAAGCTGTCGTTGGTGGAATCGACCACCCGGGCGCGGAAGATGTCGGCGATGCGCAGGCTTTCAACCCGCCGCTCGCCGGTCCCGGCGACCTTGATCAGGGCCAGCTCGCGGCTCACCATGGGGCCTTCCACGGTCAGGTCGCGCACCGTGTGCACCGGCACCAGACGCCCGAGCTGGGCCTTGATCTGCTCGATGATCATCGGCGTGCCCGAGGTGACCAGGGTGATGCGCGACAGCCGGCTGCGGGTGTCCACCTCGGCCACGGTCAGGCTTTCGATGTTGTAGCCGCGCCCGGAGAACAGGCCGACCACCCGGGCTAGTACCCCGGACTCGTTGTCGACCAGCACCGACAGGGTATGGGTTTCGATGGTCTCGCTTGGCATCGACACGGAACGATGTCTCCGGAAGGTCTGCGGGGCGGAGGAAAGCGGGGGAAGCGGACGATCAGACCAGCATGCGGCCGTCGTCGGAGATGGCGTCGTCGCCGGCATCCTCGGGGCCGAGCAGCATCTCGTTGTGGGCCCGGCCGGAGGGGATCATGGGGAAGCAGTTTTCCGCCGGATCGACCCGGACATCCATCAGCACCGGCTTGTCGATGGCGATCATCTCGGCGATCGCCTCGTCCAGCTTGGCCGGGTCATCGACCATGATGCCGTGGGCCCCGAAGGAGTCGGCCAGCTTGACGAAGTCCGGCAGGGCGGTGGAATGGCTCTCCGAGTAGCGCCCGCCGTGCAGCAGCTCCTGCCACTGGCGGACCATGCCCATGTACTCGTTGTTCAGGATGAACGCCTTCACCGGCAGCTTGTACTGCACGCAGGTGGCGATCTCCTGCATGTTCATCATGAAGCTGGCCTCGCCGGCGATGTCCACCACCAGGGCCTCGGGATGGGCCATCTGCACGCCCATCGCGGCCGGATAGCCGTAGCCCATGGTGCCCAGGCCGCCGGAGGTCATCCAGCGGTTGGGGTGCTCGAAGGTGTAGAACTGGGCGGCCCACATCTGGTGCTGACCGACCTCGGTGGTGATGTAGGTCTCGCGGTCGCGGGTCGCCTCGTACAGGCGCTGGATGGCGAACTGCGGCTTGATGATCTTGTCGGTCGTCTTGTAGGCGAGGCAGTCGCGCTTGCGCCAGGTGGCGATCTGCTTCCACCAGCTTTCCATGGCCGCCTTCTCGGGGCGGGCCTGGGTGGCTTTCCAGACCTTCATCATGTCTTCCAGCACGTGGGCCACGTCGCCGATGATGGGCACGTCGACGGCCACGTTCTTGTTGATCGAGCTGGGGTCGATGTCGACGTGGATCTTGGTCGAGCCGGGCGAGAAGGCGTCCAGACGGCCGGTCACCCGGTCGTCGAAGCGGGCCCCGATGCAGATCATCACGTCGCAGTCGTGCATGGCGAGGTTGGCCTCGTAGGTGCCATGCATGCCGACCATGCCCAGCGACTGCGGATCGCTGCCCGGATAGGCGCCCAGGCCCATCAGGGTGGAGGTCAGCGGAAAGCCGGTGGTGCGCACGAACTGGGTCAAGAGCTGGCAGGCCGCCGGGCCCGAGTTGATCACCCCGCCGCCGACATAGAACAGCGGTCGCCGCGCCGCCGCCATGTGGGCGACGGCGGTCTCGATGGCCTTCAGGTCGCCCTTCATCTGCGGCTGATAGGTGCGGTGCTTGCCGACCCGGTTCATCGGCACGTAGGTGCCCTTGCCGAGCAGGATGTCCTTGGGCAGGTCGACCACCACCGGCCCGGGGCGGCCGCTGCGCGCCACGTAGAAGGCCTCGTGGATGACCCGCGACAGGTCGTCCAGCCGCTTGACCAGATAGTTGTGCTTGGTGCAGGGCCGGGTGATGCCGGTGGTGTCGGCCTCCTGGAAGGCGTCGTTGCCGATCAGGTGGGTGGCCACCTGGCCGGTCAGACAGACCACCGGGATGCTGTCCATCAGGGCGTCGGTCAGCCCGGTCACGGCGTTGGTCGAGCCGGGGCCGGAGGTGACCAGCACGCAGCCCACCTTGCCGGTGGAGCGGGCATAGCCCTCGGCGGCATGGACCGCCGCCTGCTCGTGGCGGACCAGGACGTGACGAATCTGGTTCTGCTGGAACAACTCGTCGTAGATCGGCAATACCGCCCCGCCAGGGTAGCCGAAGATGACATCCACCCCCTGCTCGCTCAAGGCCTTGAGGACCATTTTCGCACCCGGCATGGTCTCGGCGGACATTGCTTCTCTCACCTTGTCATGGACGTTTTGTTTTGGCTGGGCGGTCCGGGGAATGGGCAGCCTGCCCGCTCACCCCGGCTTGGGCGGGGTGGGGCGACACGCGACCGTATGCCCGAACGCCAACCCGCCGCCGAACCGGCGGCGGCGAGCGAGCCGGGAACCTACTCCCTCAATCCCCGGCGGTCAACAAAAAGGCACGAACTTTCCGCAACATATCGGGCAGCAGACTTTCCGAATATTGCGCGGGCACGACCATGTTTGGCCGCATCTGGGTGGCAAGCCAGGTCATCTGCCGTTTCACATAGCGCCGGGTGGCCTGCTGGGCGGCGGCCAGGGCAGCCTCGCGGGACATCTCGCCGCGCTGCCAGGCGGCGATCTCGACCACGCCGATGGCTTTCAGGGCCGGCGTGTCGGGAGGCAGGCCGCGGGCCATCAGCGCCGCCACCTCGGCCGGGGCGGCGCCGTCGAACATCGCCCGAAGGCGCACCTCGGCGGCCCGGTGCACGGCCTCGCGCGGCGGCCTGAGGGCGATCAGGAAAACCGGCCCGGCGATCCGCCGGCGCGGTATCGCCTCGGCCTGCCAGTGGCTCAGGGGGCGGCCGGTGGCTCGCCACACCTCCCAGGCGCGCACGATGCGTTGGCGATCATTGGGCGCCAGACGGCCGGCGGTGGGTCCGTCCACCTCGGCCAGACGGGCGTGCAGGCCGGCCGCGCCGAGGGCCTCGAGATCGGCGCGGGCGGCCTGGCGCGCCGCCTCGGGCACCTCGGGCAGGTCGGCCAGCCCCTCGATCAGCGCCTTCAGGTAAAGCCCGGTGCCGCCGACCACGATGGGCAGGCGGCCGGCGGCGCGGGCCTCGGCCACCGCCTCGGCGGCGGCGTCCAGCCACCACGCCACCGAGCCGCCCAGGGCCGGGTCGCGCACCCCGTACAGGCGGTGCGGCAGGCGGGCCGTCTCGGCCGGGCCGGGGGCGGCGGTGATCTCGCCCAGGCCGGCGTAGATCTGCATGCTGTCGCCGTTGATCACCGTGCCGGCCAGTGCCTCGGCCAGATCAAGGGCCAGCGCCGACTTGCCGCTGGCCGTCGGTCCGGCGATCACCACCAGCGGCCCGGCCCTGTCCGGCATACCGTCCGCGTCCCTGTCATCGCGGGGGGCTTGTTGCCGCCCGGTCATGCCGCTAAAAGCCCCCTTGCCGTCGGCATTTCCCTTCCCTCCCTCCGCGGACCCCGCCATGGACAGCATGCTCACCCTGATCGCCGCCCCGGGCGGCCTCGACCCGGCCATGGTGGACCAGGCGCGCCGGGCCCTCAAGGCAACCTCGGTCCAGGTCGGCTCGCCCGACTGGCTGGCCGAGGGCGAGGCCTGCGACCTGCCGCTGTTCGAGACCGAACCCGACATGGCCCAGTCGGTGGCCGCCAAGGCCCTGGCCGGGGCGCCGGTGGATGTGGTTTGCCAGCCGGTCGAGGGGCGGCGCAAGGCCCTGCTGGTGGCCGACATGGACAGCACCATGGTGACCTCGGAGACGCTCGACGATCTGGCCGCCCGGGTCGGCCTGAAGGACGAGATCGCCGCCGTCACCGCCCGCGCCATGGCCGGCGAGCTGGACTTCGCCGAGGCCCTGCGGGCGCGCATCGCCCGTCTGGCCGGGCTCCCCGAAAGCGCCATCGCCGAGACCCTGACCGAGGTCGAAATCACCCCCGGCGGGGCCACCCTGATCGCCACCATGAAGGCCAACGGCGCCCACTGCCTGCTGGTTTCCGGCGGCTTCACCCAGTTCACCGGGGCGGTGGCGGCGCGTCTGGGCTTTGACGGCCATCAGGCCAACCGGCTGGAGATCGAGAACGGCCAACTGACCGGCCGGGTGGCGGAACCCATCCTCGACCGGCACTCGAAGCTGAAGGCGCTGATGACTGCGGCCGGCGAGTTGCGCCTGCCGATGGCCCGCACCCTGGCCGTGGGCGATGGCGCCAACGACCTGGACATGCTGAGGGCGGCCGGCCTGGGGGTGGCCTTCCGGGCCCGCCCGGTGGTCGCCGAGACGGCGCGGGCGCGCATCGACCACGGCGACCTGACCGCCCTGCTCTACCTGCAAGGCTACCGCAAGGACGCCTTCGCCTGACCTCCCACCCGTGGCGGTTGCCTGGGGTGCCCGGGGCGGGCATACTGACCCGGTTATGGCAAGATCCAAGAACGACATTATCGACGAAGTTGAAGCCTTTGTCGCCAGGTACGGCGGCAAGTTCGGCGACTGGTACGTGGGCATCGCCAAGGATCCCAAGGCCACCCTGAACGGCGAGCACAACTTCAAGAAGGGCGACGTGGGGCTGGTCCGCACGGCGGCCAGCGAGTTGCAGGCCCAGCAGGTGGTCAACTACTTCGTCGAGACGCGCGGCTGCAAGGGCCGCAAGGACAGCTTCGACGCCGGCGAGGTGCACGTCTACGCCTATCGCCGGGCCCGCCACACCAAGCCCTGATCCTCTTTTTCAGCCCGCCTTCACCGCTTCGACCGCGTCGAAGGTGAGCATGGTCTCGACCGTGCCGCCGTCCGGCGTGGACAGGCGGAAGGTGCGCTTCTGCACCCCGGCCCCGGCCAGATGGACCACCCCCAGCGGCCGGTGCGGAGCGTGCGGCTCGACCAGGTGGCCGCTGGCCGGGTTGAACATCGGGGTGGCCTTGCCGCACAGCCAGTTGGCCCAGGCCGGCAGGAAGGTGGCCGGGGCCCGCTTCACCGGCGCCTTCCAGTCGGCGAAGACGATGCTGTTGAGCGCCGTCTGCTCGATGATCTTGACCATCAGCCGGTCGGTGGACAGGCGGGACAGGCGGCGCCGGTTCAGGGCCCGCTCCAGGGCCTCGGCCCACAGCGCCCAGTGGGGTGCTTCGGCGGCCAGGGCGAAGACGCCGGAATTGAGGATCGGATAGCGCCCCAGCCGGTTGGCCGCCGCCAGCCCGTAGGCGAAGGCCACCGCCTTGTGGTTCTGGTCCCAGCCAAGCAGCTTGGGCCGCCGGTAGTGGTTGAAATAGGCCCGGTCCAGCTCCGGCACGATGGCCAGCTTGCCCTGGCGGGCGGCGGCCACGTAGTGGGCCAGCACCGTGCCGTCCTGCACCCAGGCGTCGCTGTCGATCCACAGATAGACCGCGTGGCCGGGAAAATGGCGGGGCAGGAAGGGGCGCGCCGTCATGGCGCGGAACCAGCGCGGGAAGCCGTCACGGCCCGGGAAATCCAGGTCCCAGTCGGGGGCCCGCACCGTCGCCCCTTGTCCTTCCAGCCACCCGACGTGCTCGGGGTCGAGCCCCAGGTCGAGCACCGACAGGGCCATGCGGCGGGCCGTGGGATCGGCCTTGAGGGAGCGCACCAGCCCCGAGAGCAGGCCGAAATAGCCGCCATCGGCGGCACAGACCAGGGCGACATCGCTCAACGACGGCTCTTCGAGGGGCATGGCGGTCATCCGGTGGCGAGGAAAACGGGGCGGCGATGTGTAGCACCCCCGCGCCGCCCGGCCAAGGCATCGCCACCCAATGCGCGCTCGGGGGGGCCTGCACGCTTACCGGTTGGACGGCGTCCAGGCGGGGGGTATGGTGGTGGGAGCCTGGAGGGAGGCGGGGACGACGATGACGGGCAGGAAAGGCGCAGGGGTGACCACCCAGTGGCGACTGGCCCGCCGCCGGGCGGGGCGCGCGGCGCGGCGCCTGGGCTTTCCCGCCCCGCGCCTGCTGGCGGTGGCCTTCATCGCCCCCAGTCTGGCCCTGCTGCTGTTCGGCCCGGTGGTTCTGTTAATCCTGCTGGCTCTGCTTGTAATCCTGCTGGTTCTGCTTGGTCGCGTGGGGGTGGAGATCGCCGCCTGCGCCGGTGGCGCCTGCGGGGGCGGTCCCAGTGCCGCCTTCCAACTGCTCCAGACACTGGTTCTCGGCTTGGGCGGGGCGCTCACCCTGTACCTGCTGGCCAAGCGCGCCGACGCCATGCAGCGTACCGCCCAGGCCAACGTGGAAGCCCTGAACAAGCGCACCGAAGAGCTGCGCCTGACCCGCCGCGACCACCTCAGCCGGCGGTTCTCCGAAGCCGTCAAACAACTGGGCGACGAGAAGATGGCGATCCGCCTGGGCGGCATCGCCGCCCTGGGCGCGGTGGGCCAGGAAACGGACTCCGAGGCCGACAGGCGCATGGTGTTGGATGTCCTGTGCGCCTTCGTGCGGACCGGGCGCACCAGGTTCGCGGATCGCGACGACACTCTCGGACCGGCGCCAGAGGACATGCTGGCGGCCGTCAAGACGTGCGGAGCCATCCCGTGTCCCCAGGGGTATCACCGTGATCTGAGATGAGTGAATTTCCGGGACGCGGAGATTCCGGACATTAATCTGTTCGGCTCATTGTTGGGTTTTGCGAAACTGGATTGGTGCGTACTTTCCGATGCAAACCTCTCGCATGCCATTCTTTTGGGTGCCGACCTTTCACAGGTCGACCTTTTCCATGCTGATCTGACATGGAGCCTCCTTAGGGATGCCACCCTAAGAGGCGCTGAGCTTACTCGCGCCAACCTGACCGACGCCATCCTGACCAACGCCGATCTGACCAACGCCGATCTGACCAGCGCCGATCTGACCAGCGCCGATCTGACCAGCGCCTACCTGAAAGGCGCCGACCTCACGCGTGCCAATCTCACCAACGCCAAGGTCACCGTCGAGCAACTGCGCCAGGCCAAGTCACTGAAAGGCGCCAAGGGATTGCCGGAAGAGCTTCAGCCCCTCGCCGAGGAGTGAGCGGGGCGGGGTCGGGGTCCCGGGGTCGCGGGATCGGCCAACCTGAAGCCTTGCATTCCCATCAATGAAAAAGGGCCCCTCACCATCGTGAGGGGCCCTTGTGGCGTGTCGGCAGCGTAGGGGGGGCGGGGTTCGCCGGTCCTACTTGTCGCCGTTCTGCGGCATCCAGCGGGAGTCCTTGTCGGCTTCCACGTTGCCGCCGAACCACTGGTCGCGCACCTCGTCGTAGTGCTGGCCGGGGTCGTAGAGGCCGGTGCCCAGACCCAGGCCGGCGGCGGTCATGCGGCCGATGGCGCTGAGCAACTGGAAGCTGGTCAGCGCCTCGTCGCGCTGCGCCTCGACCAGATCGACCCGGGCGTTGAGCAACTCCTGCTCGGCGTCGAGCACGTCGAGCACCGTGCGCGAGCCCACCTGGGCCTCGCGCTGCACCCCTTCCAGGGCGATCTCGGCGGCCTCGATCTGGGCCCGGATCGACTTGATGCGGGCCTGCGCGGTGGACAGGTTGTCCCACGCCGTGGCCACCGTCTCGCGGGCCGACTGCCGGGCTTCCTCCACCTGGATGCGGCGCTGGCCGGCGGTGTGCTTGGCCTGGCGAAGCTGCGAGTAGACCCCGCCGCCCTGGTACAGGGGCACGGTCAGGGTGGCGGCGATCTGGGCGTCCTCGCTCATCGAATCGGGTGCCGTGGTGTGCAGGCCGCGGCTGACGCTGGCCGAAACGTCCAGGCTGGGCAGCAACTGACCCTTGGTCTGCTCGATGTTGGCCTCGGCGGCGCGGGCGGTGTAGTCGGCGGCGCGCACCGCCGGGGCCCCGGTCAGGGCCAGTTCGATGGCTGCCTCAAGGTCCTTGGGCAGGCCGTTGACCGGCCGCGTCGCCTCCAGGCTTTCCGGGGGGTGGCCGATAACCCGCTGGTAGGTGGCGCGCGACGACTGCAGGTTGCCCTCGGCCTGGATGCGGTCGGCAATGGCGCCGGCCAGCCGGGCCTCGGCCTGCGAAACGTCGGTGCGGGTGATTTCGCCGACCCGGAAGCGGTCCTGGGTGGCCTCCAACTGGCGGCGCAGCACCTGCTCGTTGTTGGTGTTCAGCTCGACCACGGCGATGTCGCGGACCACGTCCAGATAGGCCTGCACGGCCTCCAGCAGCACGTCCTGCTCGACCGACAGCAGCCGGTAGCGCTGGGCCATCACCGTGAACTCGGCCTCTTCCACGCCGTAGGTGGTCTGGAAGCCGTCGAACAGGTTCTGGGTGACCTCGGCCGACAGGGTGCGGCCGGTGTAGTTGTCGGTGTACTTGGCCGACTGGTTGCTGGTCCGCCAGGTGCGCGACAGGCCGCCGGAGAGGGTGACGTCGGGCCGCCAGCCGGCCAGGGCCTGGGGCACGTTCTCGTCCACCGCGCGCAGCTCGGCGCGGCTGGCTTCCAGGGCCGGGTTGCCCTGATAGGCGGCGATCAGCGCCTCCTCCAGGGTTTCGGCAAGGGCCGGCTGGGGCGCGGCGACGGCCAGCCCGAGCAGCACCGGCAGGGTCCGGGCAAGCAGGCGGCGGCGCGGCGACGGGGTCTTGGCGACTGGGGGCATGGACTTTCCGTAGTCTGATTGGATGGGGCTGCCGGGCACCATGGCCGGCGAGGGCCGGCCGGCGCCATTGACGGCACGTTGGGGGTCATCTTCCAGGTTTGCCGAATCGGCGCAAGGGGATTGTGGTCGACGGGGCCTGTGACGGGGGCGAATTCGGCCGGGTGTTGCGTCTCGGCCAGATCGCGCCCGGGATGAATATGGGGGCGGGAATTAAAACCGGAAGCGCGGCTGGGGATCAAAGCCGGGCAGACGGCCAACCACCGCGTCGAACGCGGCGAACCGGCCGACGCCTTGGCCCTCGTGGGTGTAGATCACGCCACGTCCGATGGGCGCCGTGCCTTCCACCGCCACCAGCCGGCCGCCATCGGCCAACTGGTCGAGCAGGGCAGTCGGCACCTTGGGTACCATCCCGTCGACGAAGATCACGTCATAGGGGGCCTGGTCGGGGTAGCCCTCGGCCAGCGGCCCGGTGACCACGGTGGCGTTGAGCACACCCAGGTCGGTCAGGGCCTCGGTGGCCTTGGCGGCCAGGGCAGGGTCGACCTCGAGGGCGACCACCGCCGAGGCCAGCCGGGCCAGCACCGCCGCCGCATAGCCGGTGGCGCAGCCGACCACCAGGGCGGCCTCGTCGGCCTCGACCTCCGCCGCCTGGAGCAGGCGGGCGAACACCCGGGGCTCCATCAGCGCGCGGCCGGGGGCGACCGGCAGGTCCTCGTCGGCATAGGCCACGCCCCACAGCGAGCGGGGCAGGAAGCGTTCGCGCGGGATGTCGGCCAGGGCCGTCAGGATCAACGGATCGGTCACCCGGTTGGCGTTGACCTGATGGGTGATCATGTTCTGGCGGGCGGTGCTGAGGTCCATGGCGTCGGGCCCTTTTGAGGGGGGGGTGAGGGGCCGGGTCGGCAGGCCGGAAATATATATCAGGATATGGTTATAGGGGGCGGTGGGGCGGTCGATCAAGGCGTCGGGATCGACCTTTTGATCGACCTCTTGTAAGGGCCCGCACTTTTCCTTGACCGGCCGCCTGGGGCTGGCTATAAACCGGCCCTCCGTCGCGGGGGCGCCCGTCGCGGCCGGGGAGGGCAGGGGACATCCCGCCCACCCACGGACCGGACAGGCAATACCGGACCGGCCGGGTGGCAGAGTGGTCATGCAGCGGACTGCAAATCCGCGTACATCGGTTCGATTCCGGTCCCGGCCTCCATGCCAGCCCTTTCGGCGCCCGATCCGGTGTTGCCGATCCGGTGTCTGGCGACGGAGTAAAGAGAGCGCGGCTGATCCGGCGTAGCTCAACGGTAGAGCATGCGGCTGTTAACCGCAGGGTTGTAGGTTCGAATCCTACCGCCGGAGCCATCTCGGGCTTTAGGCCCTTGATTTTCCTCAAAAATACGGGCGGCGGGGAACGGCACCCGCCTAAACCCCAGCCTACGGCAAAACGATGGGGCGCCCTGGCCTTTTGCGGGGCCGACGGACGGGGGCCGCTCCCTCATGGCCCATCCCCGCGCCCGCCTAAAACGGTCCCCAAGGCCCGTTTCCGAACCCGCCTAAATGGCCGATAGTGCGCTGCCAGGGCTCAGGGATCGGGCGCCGGTGGGGCGACTGTCTGGGCGCCCGCCTAAATGGCCGATAGGCCATTCGTCGGGAAGGCGAATCGGGCGGCTGTGGGCGTTCCGGGGACGGCACTGGGCCATCCTTCGGCCCATCCCCCAGCCTGTCCCCAACGGACCACCGCCCATCCCTCAGAGTCGCCACCCCGTGGCCAAGGGCACACCATGAAGCGGGCGCCGGTAGGGTCGGGTGCGGGGGCGGGGGACGCTCGCCGGGGACCACGGGAGGGGCTTTACGTGCCATTCTGCGGCCGGGTCCGCTCCCTTAGCCAAGGGGTGACAGAATCGGTCACATCACTCTACCCAGGTCATGGCAGCCTTGAGCCAGCAGTGATATTCTGTGTCCGTAATGGAGGGCACAGGGGGCGACCATGCAGGATTTCTCTTTCAATGATATCATCACACGTCGAGGCTATCCGTTAAAGGGTTCAAAAATGCTCCGGCACGACAAGACCGCCGTTGCAGAGTGGAGGCAGAGCCGCAGTTCTTTTGAATGCTTTACATCGTATCATCGTGGAGACCATTGGACCCCTTATGGTCCCAAGGTTGTATACGCATTTCAATTTCTGCCTATAAGTAACGGGGCCGCCATATTCGTTGGAGCCCATAAAATTCTTGATACCTGGATAGTCGGAGATGGCGAGAGGAAACCAGTGCTTTGGGATGCTAATTGTCTGTTGAAACCAGAGCCGAATCACTATGCCTATGATTTAGAGGTTTTGAGTGTGTTTGATGATTTAATCGAAAGAGTTTTAATAGACTGGGGGCCTGGTGTGAAGGCATGGCATCAATGGGCTGAGAGGCGCCCCAAGCCTATCATTGAACTTCGGGCGGACGCAGAAGAAGCGGAGTTCCCAGGCTTCGCGGCGTTCCAATCGTCCATCGAAGATGTGACCTTGATGCCCCGGACTTGGCAGGCAGCATTGAGCAATGTTCAAGGGGTCTACTTGTTGGTCTGTCCAGAAACAGGAAACCTCTACGTTGGTTCAGCGACCGGCGAACGGGGTTTTATGGGGCGGTGGGCGTCCTACGCGACAGACGGGCACGGCGGGAACAAGCTGCTCAAAAACCGCAAGCGGGTCAACTATGCGGTTTCAATTCTTGAGGTCGCGTCGCCCGATATGTCATCGGAGGATGTTCTGCGGAGGGAAGCGGCCTGGAAGGCAAAGCTTGGCAGCCGGGCACACGGGCTGAACGCGAACTGAAGGGTTGCGATGACAGGGATTCCACCCGGTCACTATTGGGAGTTGATGATGTCTGAAGAATGCTACTCGATAGACGAGAATGGAAACAAGGTTGACGCTTGGATCCATGAAGAGCTGCTCGGCGATGACGATGCTATTAGTCAGTATAGCATTGACGCTTGGCGGAAGGCTGGGCTTTCTGAAGAGACCATTGCCAAGTGGACCAAAGGAAAAAGGATCATATGACCTGCAACGGTTCGGATGTTCGGCCTGTGGGTCGAAGGCAGTGGATTGCCGACCTGAGTATTACGGCGCACCCGAGGGGCCGGTGTGTAAGCATGTTGAATAAGTTAACCCGCCCCCGGCATTGATCCGAGGGCGGGTCTTCCTTTGGGCTCGATCACCCGGCCATCGCCGGGGCGGGCTGGGGCGCGGTGCTGTTCGCCCTTTCACACGCGGCCATTGCGGCCTTCAACACGCGCCCCCGGCGGTTGGTCTCGCCTACGCGCCACCGGGCCATCGCCAGGGGCTCCTTCGGAAGTTGATCGAGTCGGGCCAAGTCCCAGAGGGCTGCGTCCCACACCTCGTATGGGCGGGCGTGCGGGTCCCGTTCGGCCAGCGCGACGGCCTCGCGCACGCTGGCGGCGAGTTGCTTTTTGGTGGTGCGTTCCGAGTGTTCCATTCCGAGTGTCCTTTCTGTTGGGGTGCCGCTATGCGGCGAGATCGTCGGGGCACATGATTTTTCCGTCCTTCTTTGCGGCGCGGCGCCATGCGCCAACGTCGGTGGCCGTCATTTCGGCGCGGGTGCGCTCACTGATACGCGCCGCGACCTCACTGTCTGGCAAAGCCGGATCAAGCAGAAGGTCGCTCGCCTCATAGAACCGGATAAGCCTTTTCGCAATCAAGGCAGGCTGGACAACCGTGGGATAGCGTGCCCGGATCGCCCGTTTCAAACATGAAATGCGGGGCGGAGGGGCTTTGCTCTCAATGGCATCGTCCAGGGTGGTGCCCTCGATTGCGAAGGCATCGGCCAGAAGGCGCCAATACACTTCGATCACGTCATAGGGAACGCGCAGGCGCGGACGGCCAGCGGCGGACGCCAGCGCGTGACTGCGAGACGCGGCCCAAAGAACGCGGCCTGTCGCGGTCGTGCTGGCGATCCGCTGCAAGGCGGCGGGGATGGACTCGCCCGGTTCGGCGGCCAGTTCGGCAGCAGACCACAAGACCCGCGTCCATCCGGCGGACGTCAACGCGCTGGGGTTGTGCTGGGCAAGGGCGACGTACCGGGCGATTTCGTCGGGAGAGATTGACATGCGGGACCTCGTTGTTTGGGGGTGGGGACCGGCGGGCCGGTGTGACGGAGCGATGCCGGTCCCCACAGACTGCCCCGCGACCACCGCGACGAAGGGCAGCGTTTCAGGGTCAGGCGCGGCGGGACTCTGCCCACAGGCGGCGGCCTTCTGGCGTGTCCGCGACCTTGGAGAAGGCGGTGAAAAAATCCTCGCCGGTCTCCGCAGCGCGCGCCTTCGCCAGATTGTCCAAAGCAGACGGCGGCGGGTTTGCGGCCACCTTCGCAACCGGGGCGGCAGGTTCCGCCGCTCGTTCTGCCCGGATCAAGGCCATCATGTCCGTGTCGCGGTCGGCCAGCAGGCGGCTAACGGCAGCTTCGACTGTTTCGCCTTTGCGGGCCTTGGACTGGGCCAGTTCGTGAAGGGCGCCCTTCCAGTCGCTTTTGTTTCCATACTGATGCAGGCCGGCATGGGCAGCTTTGAGCAATTTTTCAGAGTGAGACATGGGGGGCGATCCTTTCATGGTGCTCGTCGCCGGGGCTGGCGTCGGGATGGCTTCGAGGGCCTTCGCCAATGGCGCCGGTTCGATGGCGTCGGGGTCATGTCGTTTGAAAAGTGTAACGACCGCGCCGGGGTTGGCGGGTTCATCAACGAGGGACAGTTCGTCGAGTTGAATATCCCGCAAAAAGTGTCGCCGGGGGCGGGCTGGGGCTGGGTTCAGTTTGCTCATGGCGTCAGTCAAGGCCTGTCCTCCCGTCCAGGATGGCGAACACGTCCGGCAGCACGTCGCGGGCGTCGGCGGCAATGGTCCGCAAATCGCGCCCTTCGTCATCGTCTGCCAGCAGGGCGGACAGGTCGTCCGGTTCGTCGTCGGTGGGGCGCGGGCGGGGGGTCATCACTCGGCCGCCTCCTTCGTGGCGGTGGCGTCCGCTTCCAGCCGAGCGGCCAGGGCCTCGACGCCATCGGCCAGTGGCATGAACAATTCGGGAACCGGAACACGGCGAGAGGGGTGCGGCCTTGGCATCCCGGCCCGATCAGCCAGCCGGGTGCCAGTCGGCAGTGCGAGCCACGCGATACCAGCGGCCAGCCGTTCCGGGGCGCGCAGCTGTTCCACGGCGCGGGCAGCGTCCCGTCCGCCGGTGCGGTGAATGGCGCGGGCAAGATCATCAATGCGAGAGACAGCGGCGGCGAACGCGGCGCCGGCTGCGTCAAGATCGGCGATGGCCTCGCGCAGTTCCTTGGCCTGTTCGCGCAAGCGCGGGGCGTCCTCACTGGCGCGGCGTTGGCGCTCGGCCTCGTCATGTTTCGCGCGAGCAGCGTTGCGGACCTGGACGGCATCAACAAGGCGCGTTTCAAGACTGGACTGTTCATGCCGGAGTTGTGCGAGGCGCGGGGTAAGATGCGCAATAATATCAGCGGCGCCTGCCCTGTTCGCGGCAATGTCATCGCGGGCAGCCGCAAGGCGGCGCTCAACATCGGTGATTTCCCGCGCACAGTTGGACGCGGCAATGCTCAATTCATCAACGCGCCGCTGGGCATCGGGCAGGCTGATCTCGTCCTCTTTCTTCGCCATAACTCATGGTCTCCATACGTTTGCACTCTGACTATTTAACCTTGTTTTGTGTCGTGGCGAAAGTGATAAATTGTGATCGTGGGAAATTAAGTAAAAGCGTTTTCTTTATTCTCGCCTTGACTGGCCCAGGGGCCAAGGGCGGACGCGGAAGGGCGCCCACGCCGGCAAACGTAGGCGGGCGCGTAGGAGGGTCCCCACCCCTTGGGGGCGCCTGTATGTGGGGGAATGCTGGGGTTTGCCTGCAATTATGGCCCTGAACCTCGGGGCCATTGTCGCCGGGCGGGCTCGACGGGTGTTTGTTGCGGGCGGCCGTGCCGTGGTCGAGGGCGAGCGACAATCGGGACCGGGCGCCCCCCCGGTGCTGGGCCGGGAGAAGGCGCCCCTAGAGGCTTGCGGGGGGCGCGCCAAGGTCTTGGGAAATCGGCCCCATGCTCGCCCCGAGACGGCCCGCCCGCTCCCCGCCGATGGCGAGTTGAACAGTGCGGCGTTCTCTGGGCGTGGCGAGTATCAAGGCGCCAGCGGCAGCGTTCGCCAAGTCGTCGTGGCCGTTGGGCGGGTGGTCGATTGAGTCCTTGCCCGCCCGGCTGGTGCGGCGTTCCAGGGAGACAAGTTGTGTGACGAGGCGCGGGTTGTCCAGCAGGGCCAGCCGGCCACTATTGGCGAGGGGAAGCAAGTCCCTGTACAGGTCAGACCGGGGGCGATCAGCCGTCCGATACTCGATGCCCAGCTTTCGGAATTGTTCGCGGGGCCATTCGCCTGCATAGCGGTCGCCGACAACCGTTGAAATGCGGTAGGTCTTCAATAGGGCGGCGAAGTCCGCAACCACGCTCTCAGGGGAGAAGGGCGGCTTGACTTCCCGCACCGCGTCCAGCACTCGGGTTTCGCCTTCCAGGTGCGAGACTGCAAGGGTCATCGCGTCTTTCGATCCGCCGGACGGGTCAACAAAGCCGAAGTAACGGACCCCCTCAACAGGCGGGAGTTCGTGGACACCGGGAGACACCAGACCCTCGACCACCTCGCGCGCAAGGTAAGCCTCAACGTCGGTCCTGAATTGCGCCATGTATTCGGCGCCAGCGGCAGCCGGGTCTTCTTCCAGGGCGCGGTCGATCAGGCTTTGCGGGACGGTGGGGTTCATTCGGCGGGTGGGGGCTTGCCACACAAGGACTTCGGACTCCTTGCCATAGGATCGGCGGTACTCATCCCACAACGCGCCCCGCCGTGCGTATGGGCTGGACGCGCACAACAGCAGGGCACCGGGGATGCTCGCCATGCCTGGGCGCAGGGCATTGAGGATTTCCTTGTCCGGGTTGGCGCTTTCGTCAGACCGCCAGAAGGCCACTTCGTCCGCCAGAACAGCGGCCATCGTGTAACCGCGCGTTGACCGAAACGACGCGGCGTGAATCTCGATGCTCACTCGGCTGTTGAGCTGAATTTCCTCGCCACTGATGCTGTCAATCGTCTGGGCGAGCATGGGGATTTCGGTAAGGAGTCCTTCGCAATACCGCTTGATGACGCGCGCCTGCCGCTTGTCGGCGGCCAAGATCATCACCGTGGCGCGTTCGCCCGGTTGGAGGTGGGGGCGGTAGTCCCGGAATGACGCCAAGAAAACGCCAATCGTTGCCAGCACAAACGACTTGCCTGCCCGCCGTCCGCAAATCAGCCATGCTTCACTCGCCGGGGTCGCCGGGGGTGTGGTGCGGGCTGTGCATTCCTCGAAGATGGCCCGCTGTTCGTCGGTCATGGGGAGTGCGAACAGGGCGGCAAGGAACGCACGCCACGCGGACCAGTCGCCCCGCTGGAAATGGGGTGCGAAAATGGCCGGATCGTCCAGGCCTTGGAGGATGTTCATTCGGCGGGCTCCGGTTGCGCACTGGCGAGTTGCTTGGCGTATTCAAGGGGATCAGGGACCGGGGCATGGTCGGGGGTGGTGGCGCGGTTCCTGGCCGACTTGCCCCTTTTCTGGCTGCCGAGAAGCCCCAGGGCTTGTAGGTCACGGGCCAAGCTGTTGGCGAACCAAACGTAGCGGCGCTCGGTTTCGTGCGGGAGTTCGCCTTCCGCCATCATTCGGTCGTACAGCCATCGGCAGCGCACAACCTTCTCGGCGGCGCGGTCCAGGATCAAACGTTCCGCCGGGCCGACCTTTTCGAGCCCCCCGAGAGGCTCCGCCAACTCCAAGAGGGTGTCGCGCAGCAACTTTCCCTCGCGCGTCCGGCCATCAATGTTTCCTGCCTTCAAGCGGCGGGAATAGGGTCCTGGCTGCCACTTCTGCTTCATTGATGAGCCCTCCTATCTTGGGCATACTTTGGGCCTACTTCACCCCTATTCTACGCTTGGCATGTTGAGAAGAAAAGGAAAACCCTGTTATTGGACAAATGCAGGGCTTTTGACCATCCGGGACTTTCGCGCGGTGCCCTCCTTTTGCCGCCAGAAGGGCCGGGCGGGAACTGTACCCATCGGGGCGACGGGTGTTTGTCGCGGCGAACCTCAAGGGGACGGGGAGGGGTCTGCGGGTCTGCTTCGACCCCCTGTTTCCTCCTTCTCTCTCTTTTTTTCTCTTCTCTCTCTCTCTCTAATACAGACAGACAGAAGAAAGGAAAAAAGGGGAGAGAAGAGGAAAACAGACCCCAAAGCAGACCCGCAGACCCCTATCCCCGTCCCTGGCCCATTCACATATCGTCCACCACCAAGTCCTCCGGCCTCTGCTTGAAAGGCTTCAGACGGCCCCAACTGAGGCTCTTTTCAGCCCACCACGCGGAGTCAGTCAGGTCGAAGTTGGTGACGACACTTTTCTTGGACGACCCCACTTTGGGCCGTGAATCGTAGTCGCAGACCCACACCCCTTCGACACCCCGCATCGTCTTCAGAAGTGTGTTGATCCCTTCGATCCGGGGCTCATCGCGCTTCCGCCGGACCCATTGCTCTATGTCGCTGGCCAGCAGCACAACATTCTTTTGCTCTTTGGCCTTATCGACCATCGCTTCGGCCAAATCGCAGACCATCTGCTGGCCCGGCGTCATTGATTCCGCAATGATACGCCGCTTTTGCTCAGTAGTAGGCGCATGTTGGCCTTTCTGTACATAGTTGCCGCACGTTAAGGCCCAGTCATAGATGGTCTGTAGACCCTCACCACCGAGCCATTCATTGAGGTCCCGCCAGTACTGTTGCGGCTTCGTCGCTTCCGTCACAGTAGGGACCAACCACCGGCGGTCTTCCTCGACAAGCCGGAGACAGCGGAAAGAGTTGCTGGATGCGGCGAAGTGGCACCAGTTATTCACAACATGAGGCACCATATACTTCTGGTTTACTGTAATCTTCTCACCATCAACCACAGTCTTGAGGGCGTTGTACGCCTTACTGGTGTTACCTGCGTACAGCTCATTGACAATCACAAGCCGTTTATTTGCAGACCAACCATTGAAGCTGCTGTCTACGACTTGTTCGGCGGAGGGGATTGAAGCGTTCCACTCGCCCACCAAAGGGCGCAGCACCTTTTCCGCCAGCGTGGTCTTGCCCACCCCTTGGGCCTCTGACACCAGAAGGAGCGAATAGGTCATCCGCACTTCCGGCCGGGCGATCAGTGTGGCGCACCACCGTTCGACCTCCTTCCGGTCGCCGGCATCGGGTATCAGATGTTCCAGGAAGTCCGTCCAGGGCCGAAGCTGGGCTTCGGTTGGAGGCTTGGGGTTCTTATTGTAGCGATTGTAGTATGGGCTGGGCTTGAACACGTTCAACGTCCGCCCATATTCGCCATTGAATGACTGGTTCTTTTCATAATCAGGCCGGTAGTCTATCGCGTCGAACTGTCGCTCAGCACGCGTCTCAATCAGGGCCGACGTCTCCTTCACGTGCGAAAAGGGCCGGACGGCCCGATCAAACTCGGCCTTTGACAGCACCCTGCCGTTGAGGTGCGTGTTGACGAACACCGGGGGCGTCACGACGACACCCCACTGTTCAGCAAACTCGGGCCGCAGAACCGGGGATGGTTTGCCGCGTGGGTTCGGGATCAGGTCCGTTGCCCACGTCGCCGGGGCAAGGCAATCCTGGAAGGACGGCCCCACATAAACCCGGCAGCCCTTGCGCTCCCGTAACATCCGTTCGGGGAACGGGTCGGCCAGATCGAAGGCCACCGGGAATGTGTCATCGAACCGAATCTGGAACGTCGGCATCCGCAAGTGCTGGGCGATCTTCGGCACGGCCAGAAGCCCCGGCTCGTCATTATCCGCGACAATGTAGGCCCGCTTGATGCCGGCCTTCTTCAGCACATCCCAGTCTGTCCGATACGGACTTAGGGCACCGCCGATCCAGCCGACGTGAACGGAGTGCTTCAGCTGATCGCCCCACGGGTGGGCTGCCAACTCGTCCTTGTCCTGGAAGGTCCGCGCATCGACCAGCCGTTGGCAGTTCCGGGCAGCCTTGGCTCCTTCATGGATGAAGACCACCGCCTCTCCTTTCAAGCGGTCAGCATTGTATAGTGGAAGCGGCCCTTCCGGTTCGCACATCCTCCACTGGCCATCATCCCAGTAGGTCCAAGGGATGTAGGCTTTTCCGCCGTCGTCAGTCTCCCGGCGAACCTGGACCATGACGATCATGCCTTCCGCATTGCGGAACTCGAAGACGTCCTTCCGGTCCGCCTCCTTGATCATCTTGGGTGGATTCTTGATCTCGTGAAGTGGTTGGACCTCGGGCCAGTCAGCTGCCTGGAACTCTTGCTTGATCAGCTGCTGCTCAAGGTCAGTCGGCATGTTCTCTGCGACATTGCAGTTCACCGTTCCGTCACGGTCGAACTTGATGACGGCAATGTCCCGCCAGTACTTGCCCACCCCTTCCTTGACGACGGCACTCCGCAGACCACGGGGCTCCGCGCCAATGCGGGTCAAGTAATTGCGCACTTCTGGCAGGTCGGACAGCGAAGAAATCACTTTTCTTTTTTCGCCGTTCGAGGGAGAATCGTCCCGTTCCCGAGTGTCGTCCCATCCTGTCTTCGTGTGACCGGCCCCGCTCCCCACGGGGCCGGTTTTCATTTCGGCGTTAGACATTGGCCGCCTCCAGTTGTTCAGAGGCCAGGCGCTCTTCATGGGCGATGATATCGTCCCACCGCCAGCGCGTCGTCTGCCGGCCCAGCTTCAAGGGCGCGGGGATCAGTCCATCTTTTGCCCAGCCCCAAATTGTCATTCGATCAACAGAATACCTTTCCGCGAGATCGCGGTCGGTCGCAAATGGCGAGCCGCCCGGAACCGGGACAGGGCTGCGAAGCTTGTTTTTCCTGGAAGTGTTGCCGGCCATTTTTGCCTCCTGGCACGCGCCAAGACGGCAAACAAAAAGCCGCCCGGCGCAAAGGTTGCGTCAGGCGGCTCCGTTTTCAGCGACCCAGCGGGCGATCGGTCGCGGTGGCGTATCAGGCCCAGAGCGCGCGTGCCCCCGTCACGAGGCTGTCGAGCGACATTCGATTAGGTCGGGTTTTGTGCGGCTCGCTCGCCAGCGTCCGTACCGACCAGAGTCGGCGCAAACCGACTCCTGGAATCTTGCCCTGTTTTGCGGCGGATTCAAAGTGTTTTTTTCCGAAACCTCCCGTTCACGTCGAAAGAAATCACCCCATCACCGCCTTCTGATTGATGGAAACAACATTCCCACCAGTCGCCGGGGCCTTGCCTGAACAATAGTCCGCCCAGTCATTGAGCAGATTGCGCCGCTTCTGGAACAAATCACCCCTATTGTAGGCAGCTTCGAGGGCGGACCCTATGGCATGGGCCAACGACACTTCACAAACTTCGCGGGGATACTGGGTCTCCTCTGCGGCCCACGTCCTGAAGGTGGACCGGAAACCGTGGACCGTCACCGGAACCTCCATCCGCTTCAACACCGCACTGATGCTCATGTCCGACAGTTGACCACCGCGCGGCGCCGGGAACACAAGGCCGTCCATCTCGCCCCGGCCCGTCCGCTCCAGCACGTCCAGCGCGGCATCGGTCAGGGGCACGCGGTGTTCGCGGCGCATCTTCATGCGCGCGGCGGGGATGGTCCAGACGCGCTTTCCCACGTCAATTTCAGCCCACGTCGCGCCCCGGATTTCCTTCGACCGGGCGCCGGTCAGAATGGCGAACTCCAACGCGCGGGCGCCCATGCCGGCGCGGTCTTTGAGCGCGGCCATGAACTCCGGAATCTCGGCATAGGGCATCGAGTCAAAGTGCTTCGCTGTCTTGATCTTCGCCGGGGCAGGCAAGACCTTGTCCAAAAAGCCCTTCCAGCGCGCCGGGTTGTCGCCCTTCCGGTAGCCATGGACAGTGGACCAATCAAGAACCGCCTCGATCCGGGCGCGGACCCCGGTCATGGTCTCAGTCTTGTTCTGCCAGTGCGGCTCTAGCACGCGGACGATGTGGGCCAATTCAATGTCTTGAACGTTCATCCGGCCCAACTCGGGCGACGCATACCGGGCCAGCGCGCTTTCAATCTGTTTGGCCTTCTTCTCGGATGACCACTCCTGCTTCTTCACCGTGAGCCACTGTTGCACGGCCCCATCAAAGGTGATCGTCGCGGCGCGTGCGGCGCGGGCGGCTGCGCGTGCGGCGTTCCGTTCCGCGACCGGGTCACGGCCCGCCCGGATTGCCGCGAGCATCTCACGGGCTGAGTCCCGCGCCTGCGATAACGTCACTGTCGGAAACCCGCCAAGGCCAATCTGAACGCGCTTCCCGTCAATGTGCGTTCTGAGAATCCACGTCGCACCCCCGCCAGACCCCTTGGGCACCTTCACCCGTTGGCCGTCCCGCACGACCGCCCGGTCCTTGGGCAGCACGTTGAGGCAAAGCCCGGCCACCCCGCCAACGGCGTGCAGGCCGGGCCGGCGCGTCAGGTTGCGGACGGCCACTGCTGAAAGCTCCTTCGCCACTCTCGGCATTTTCCAAACCCTCCTATGCACCCGCCTAAAATAAACCAATGGGTCGCATCTTAAAGATGCCCGTTCCATCGGGATATGGAAACAAAAATCGTGCGGGAGGGCGAAAATGTGTTGAAAAACGGCACCTTAGCTAGATGCAACGAGACGCAACGAAAGGCAATCAGATGGGAGTGAGTTGGGTTCCCGGTTCCTACCGCCGGAGCCACTCTCCTTCCTGTTCCGAACAAGCGTTGTCCCGCGCCCCGTCTCGGGGACGCCGCCGCAGGCCGGGCACCGGCCCGGCGGTGATTGACAGGCCGGGCGTACCGCCCGGCGGTGATTGGCAGGCCGGGCGTACCGCCCGGCGGTGATTGACAGAACGCATTTACATTAGCAAATATGAATGCAAGCTTCCGCCCCCCGGCTCCTCAAGCTGTCCGGGGCAGGGCGGCCGGCCGCATGGCCGGCGCGCCCCTGGCCGACCATTCCTTCAGTCCGAGGTAACCCCATGTCCGCTTCCCCCCCGCAGGGTCAACCCGCTGGCGGGCCGCCGCCCGCGTTCCAGGCGCCGCCCCACGCCATCGCCGCCGACGGCGGCGGTGCCGGTGGCGCTTGGCTGATGCATGTGCCGATTCCGCTGTTCGCCGTGGTCATGGGGCTGACCGGCCTGGGCCTGGCCTGGCGCAAGGCGGGCCATGTGGCCGGCGCGCCCGAGGTCATCGGCGAATCGGTGATTGCCCTGGCAGCAACCATGTTCGTGCTGATCGCGCTGCTTTACGCGGCCAAGGCGCTGCGCCACTGGAAGGTGGTGGTGAGCGAGTTCAACCACCCCATCCGGGCCAACTTCTTCCCCGCCGTCTCGATCAGCCTGTTGCTGCTGGCGGTGGCCAGTCTGCCCTACAGCAAGCCGCTGGCCAGTGCGCTGTGCCTGACCGGCGGCTTCCTGCATCTGGTCCTGGCGCTCAACCTGATGGGCCGCTGGCTGCTGCGCAACGTGGAGATCCAACACTCCAACCCGGCCTGGTTCATCCCCATCGTCGGCAACATCCTGGTCCCGGTGTCGGCGGTCAAACTGGGCCATACCGAGATGGCGTGGTTCTTCTTCGCCGTCGGGCTGACCATGTGGATCATCGTCAAGGCGATCATCATCTACCGGATCATTTTTCACGATCCGCTGCCCAGCAAGCTGATGCCCACCCTGTTCATCCTGATTGCCCCGCCGGCCGTTGGCTTCCTGGCCTACATGCAGCTTTCCGGTGGCGAGCTGGACGCCTTCGCCCGGGTGCTGTTCCACTTCGGGCTGTTCATGACGCTGCTCAACCTGTGGCTGGCCCGGGCCTTTTTCCGCATTCCCTTCGCGGTGTCGTGGTGGGCCTTCACCTTCCCCACGGCGGCGATCACCATCGCCGCCTTCGAATACGCCCATGCCGGCGTCTGGAGCTGGGGGCTGCCTGTCGCCTGGAGTCTGCTCGGTCTGGCCAGCGTGATCATCAGCGCGGTCTTCCTGCGCACCCTGTGGGCGCTGTTCACGGGTCATCTGTTCGTCCCGGAATGAGGCGCTGACCGCCAGCCAGGGCCGCATATGCCGATTATTGGGCCGTCCCGGTTTTTCCGGGGCGGCCCTTTTATTGCGTTGCGATGCAATATAGACTGGGTTTAATCGCCCACGCGCCCACTCGCCCAATCACGCCGCCACTTACCCCCCCCCAAGCCGTCCTGCCATGGGCCGCCTGGGACCGGCCTTCGGGGCCCGGCGTTGCCTTGTCCCGCACCGTGCCCCCCTTCAAGTGTCGAGGATCCGAGATGAGCACGCGCAACCTCGCCCACCTGTTCCGCCCGCAGTCGATCGCCGTCATCGGGGCCTCCAACCGCGAGAAATCGGTCGGCGCGGTGGTTATGCGAAATCTCCTGGAGGGGGGCTTTGAAGGCCCCATCATGCCGGTCAACGCCAAGTACCAGGCGGTGGCCGGGGTGCTCGCCTACCCGGACGTGGACAGTCTGCCGGTGACCCCGGACATGGCCGTCATCTGCACCCCGCCGGCCACCGTGGTGCCGATGATCGAGGCCCTTGGCCAGCGCGGCACGCGGGCCGCCACCGTGCTCACCGCCGGCATGGCGCGCCACACGCTGGAGGACGGGCGAACCTATCAGGAGGCCATGCTCGACGTGGCCCGGGCCTACGGCATGCGCATCCTGGGGCCGAACTGCGTCGGCCTGCTGGTGCCGGGGATGAAAATGAACGCCAGCTTCGCCCACATCTCGGCGCTGGATGGCAAGATTGCCTTCGTCAGCCAATCGGGGGCGGTCTGCACCTCGGTGCTCGACTGGGCCAAGCCGCGCGGCATCGGCTTTTCCCACTTCATTTCGCTGGGCGACATCGCCGACGTGGATTTCGGCGACGTGCTCGACTACCTGGGCAGCGATCCTCACACCCGGGCCATCCTGCTCTACATCGAGACCATCCGGCAGCGCCGCAACTTCATGTCGGCGGCCCGGGCGGCGGCGCGCAACAAGCCAATCCTGGCCATCAAGTCGGGCCGGGTGGCCGAGGGCGCCAAGGCGGCGGCCTCGCACACCGGGGCGCTGGCCGGGGCCGATCACGTCTACGACGCCGCCTTCAAGCGGGCCGGCATGCTGCGGGTGAACGATTTCGAGGAACTGTTCGCGGCCGTGGAAACCCTGGCCCGGGCCCGCCCGACCAAGGGCGAGCGGCTGGCCGTGCTGACCAACGGCGGCGGCCTGGGCGTGATGGCGGTCGACGAGCTGATCGCCCACGGCGGCCAGTTGGCCGAACTGTCCGAGGAGACCATCGCCCGCCTCGATCAGGTGCTGCCCGAGACGTGGTCCAAGGGCAACCCGGTCGACATCATCGGCGACGCCCCGGGCGAGCGCTACGAGGCGGCCTTGAAGGCGCTGTTCGAATCGCGCGAGGTCGACGCGGTGCTGTGCATGCACTGCCCGGTGGCCATCTCCTCGGCCACCGAGGTGGCGGAAAAGGTGATCGAGGTGGCGCGCGCCAACCGTCGGGTCAATCTGGCCACCTGCTGGGTCGGCGAGCAGGCGGTGCGCGAACCGCGCGAGATGTTCGCCAAGGCCTCGATCCCCACCTTCGACACGCCGAGCAAGGCGGTGCAGGCGTTCATGCACCTGGTCACCTATCGCCGCAACCAGGACATGCTGATGGAGACGCCGGCCTCGCTGCCCAGCGACTTCACCCCGGCCACGGCGACCGCCCGTCTGGTCATGGAGAACGCCCTGTCCATGGGCCACGACTTCATGAGCGAGCCGGAGGCCAAGGCGGTGTTCGCCGCCTACGGCATCCCGACGGTGGAGACCCACATCGCCCGCACCCCCGAGGACTGCCGCGAGATGGCCGCCCAGATGGAGGGCGCGGTGGCCTTGAAGGTGTTGTCGCCGGACATCACCCACAAGTCCGACGTGGGCGGCGTGGTGCTCGACCTGAACACCCCGGAGGAGGTGGAAAGCGCCGCCCGCCACATGGAGGAGCGCCTGCGCGCCACCTTCCCGGATGCCGAGCTGTCCGGCTTCACGGTGCAGCGCATGGCCCGCCGGCCGGGGGCGCATGAGCTGATCGTCGGGGTCAGCAACGATCCCATCTTCGGCCCGGTGATCCTGTTCGGCGAGGGCGGCACGGCGGTCGAGGTGATCGGCGACCGGGCGGTCGGCCTGCCGCCGCTGAACATGTCGCTGGCCCGCCAGATCATCAGCGAAACCCGCATCTATAAGCGCCTGCTGGGCTACCGCGACCGGCCGCCGGCCGATCTGGACGCCATCTGCCTGACCCTGATCCAGGTCGCCCAGCTGGTCATCGACATTCCGGAAATCCAGGAGCTGGACATCAACCCGCTGTTCGCCGACAGCAAGGGCGTGCTGGCCGTGGATGCCCGCATCAAGGTGGCCATTCCGCACAATGTGGGCAAACGGCTGGCCATCCGGCCCTATCCCAAGCAGCAGGAGGAAAAGGTCGCCCTCAGGCCGGTCAACGGCTTCCCCGAGCGCGAGGTGCTGATCCGTCCGATCCGTCCGGAGGACGAGCCCAACCACCACGAGTTCATCTCGCGGTTGACCGACGAGGACATCCGCTTCCGCTTCTTCGGGCTGGTTCACGAGCTGCCGCACAGCCAGATGGCCCGCCTGACCCAGATCGACTACGACCGCGAGATGGCCTTCATCGCCGAGGGGCGGCGGGCCAGTGGCGGCCGCGAAACCCTGGGCGTGGTGCGCACGGTGACCGACAGCGAGAACGACAGCGCCGAGTTCTCCATCGTCGTGCGCTCCGACCTCAAGGGGTCGGGGCTGGGGCAGATCCTCTTGAAGAAGATGATCGGCTACTGCCGCCAGCGGCAGACCCGGGTGATGGTCGGCCAGGTGCTGAAGGAGAACACCCGCATGCTCCACTTCGTGGAAAGCCTGGGTTTCAGGCGCACCCGCACGGTCGACGAGGGGGTGGTCGAGGTGGAACTGGATCTCGCCGCCCCGCCCACCGAGGCGGAAGGGGCCTGAGCCGCCACCCGCCGGCGGCTCAGTCGCCGCCGGCACCCCGGGGTGCAACGGGCAGGCAGGGCGCGCCCCCGCAGGCCAACACCTCGACGGTGACATGCGCCAGATCGTCGCGCCCGGCCAGCAGCGCCTTGTAGTGCCCGGCGGGGCGCGGGTAGTGGGTGACCAGCGAGACGATCACCGCCAGATGGTCCGGTCCCACCTGCCAGACGTGCAGGTCGCTCACCCGGTTGTCGGCGTCGGCCTCGATGCGCCGGCGGATGTCGTCGCGCACCGTCTCGCCAACGCTGCCATCGAGCAGAATGCGCCCGGTGTCGCGCAGCAGGCCCAGGGTCCAGTGGCCGATGACCAGGGCCCCGACGATGCCCATCAGGGGATCCATCCAGGTCCAGCCCATGGTCTTGCCGGCGAGCAGGGCGACGATGGCCAGCACCGAGGTCAGGGCGTCGGCGACCACGTGCAGGAAGGCGGCGCGCAGGTTCTGGTCGCCGCCGGTGTGGGACTCCTGAACATGATGGTGGACATGGTCATGATCGTGGCCGTGGTCATGGCCGTGATGATGGTGGTGGCCACCCCCCTGGTGCAGCAGCCAGGCGCTGAGCAGGTTGACCAGCAGGCCCAGGACGGCCACCGCCATCGCCTCGTCGAAGCGGATGGCCAGCGGCTCGAGGAAGCGCTGCACCGACTCCCAGACCATCATCAGCGCCACGATGCCGAGGCCAATCGCGCTGGCGAAGCCGCCCAGCGCCCCCACCTTGCCGGTGCCGAAGGTGAAACGCGCGTCGTGCCGGTGGCGCCGGGCATAGCGGTAGGCGAAGACGGTCAGGCCCAGCGCCCCGGCGTGGCTCGCCATGTGCCAGCCGTCGGCCAGCAGGGCCATGGAGTTGAACAGCCAGCCGCCGCCGATTTCCAGCAGCATGGCGGCGCCGGTCAGGGCGATCACCCAGACCACCCGGCGTTCGGCCTGACCCTGGTGGGGATCGACGTAGACGTGCTCGTGACGCCAGGTGTCGAGGGAATGGATGTGCATGGGGCGGTTCCGCGGGCTTGACGGCGGGAAGGGGCGGGTGTCGGGGCGTCCCGGAGGGGCGGGCCGTCGCATCATCTCGCCGCGCCGCTTCAGGCTAGCCCCCCGCCGCCCCGGGTTGAAGGCCCCGCCTGTGCGACCAACCGGCACGGAGCCCCCGGGGCCGGATCAGCTCCCTTGCGGGGGATCGCCCTCGGTGTCGAGGAAGGGGGCGGGGCCGGCGCGGCGCAGAAGCTCGGTGGCTTCGTCGACCGGCATCGGGCGGCCGAACAGGTAGCCCTGCACCACGTCGCAGCCCTCGCGCTGGAGCATCTCGAACTGGGTGCGCGTCTCGACGCCCTCGCCGATCACCTTCAGGCCCAGGCTGTGGCCCAGGTTGATGGTCGCCCGGGCGATCACCCGGTCGTTGAAGTCGGTGTCCATGTGGCGCACGAACGACTGGTCCAGCTTCAGCTTGTCGACCCGGAACTGCTTGAGATAGGCGAGCGACGAATAGCCGGTGCCGAAGTCGTCCACGGCCAGCTTGATACCGGCGTCGGACAGCCGGTTGAGCAGGGTGACGGCGGCCTCGGCGTCCTTCATCAGCACGCTTTCGGTCAGTTCCAGCTCGAGGAAGGCGGCCGGCACGTCGTGCACTTCAAGCATGCGGGCCACCTTGTCCGGCAGGTGGCGCTCCTGGAACTGGACCGGCGAGATGTTGACCGCCATCGAGACCTCGCCCAGCCCCTCGGCCCGCCATTTGGCCATCTGGATGATGGCCTGTTCCAGCACCCACTCGCCGATCGACAGGATCAGCCCGCTGTCCTCGGCCACCGGGATGAACCGGGCCGGCGGGATGTTGCCGTGGGTCGGGTGGAACCAGCGCAGCAGGGCCTCGAAGCCGACCACCCGGCGGCCCCGGGTGTCGACCTGGGGCTGCAGGTAGAGGGACAGCTCGTTCAGCTCCAGGGCCCGCCGCAGGTCGCCCTCCAGGCCCAGGCGCAACTGCGCCTCGTCGTTCATCTCGTTGGAGAAGAAGCAGTAGGGTTCGGCGTCGGAGCGGATCACCCGGTACATGGCCATGTCGGCGTTCTTGATCAGGTGGTCGGCGTCCTCGCCGTCCTGGGGGTAGATGGCGATGCCCACGTTGGCCCCGACCCGCACCTCCTGGCCGCTGATCTCCACCGGGCTGGCCACCGTGCGGATGATGCGGGTGGCCAGCGAGGCGGCCGCCTCGGCGTTTTCCAGGTTGGTCTGGATGATGGCGAACTCGTCGCCGCCGATGCGGGCCACGGTGTCGGCGTCGCCGGCGGCGGCGTTGATGCGCGAGGCCACGGTCATCAGGAACTGGTCGCCGGTGTCGTGGCCCAGGGTGTCGTTGACCCGCGAGAAGCGGTTCATGTCGATGAACAGCACGGCCAGCTTGGTGCGCGTGCGGCGGGCCTGGGTCACCGCCTGGACCAGCCGGTCGCGGAACAGCACCCGGTTGGGCAGCCGGGTCAGGGTGTCGTAGTTGGACAGGTAGCGGATGCGCTCGTCGGCCTTCTTGCGCTCGGTGATGTCCTCGTGCACGGCGACGAAGTGCTCGATCTCGCCCGACTGGCCGACCATCGGGGTGACCAACTGGTTGACCGTGTACAGTGTCTTGTCGCGCCTCAGCTCGATCAGCTCGCCGCGCCACACGGCGCCCTTGGTGATCGACTTCCACATGTCGTGATAGGTCGCCAGATCCTGGAACCCGGACTTCAGGATGGACGGCTTCCTGCCCAGCACCTCCTCCGCCGGGTAGCCGCTGAGGCGGCAGAAGGCCTTGTTGACCCACTCGATGGTGCCGTCCGCCCGGGTGATGAAGATGGCGTTGGCCACGGCGTCCATGGCGGTGCCCTGCAGGCGCAGGAGCTGCTGGTCGCGGGTCAGCCTGAGGGCGGCCCCGATGCGTCCGGCCAGACGCTCCAGGCGGCTGATCCGGGCCGGGTCCGGCAACTCGCGGGCAAAGCCCAGGGCGAGCACGCCGACCGCCGAGGCCTGCCCCCACAGGGGGAGCAGCAACAGCCAGCGACAGCCGGCCCGGCGGGCCGTGGCGTGGCTGCCGGGGAGGGTGTCGAGGTCGAGGATGCGGGAGCGCTCCAGGGACAGGATGTCGGTGGTCGAGGCGGTATCGGCGGCAAGCCGGTCCTCGATCCCTTCCGGAACACTCTGCCCGGCCACCCACAGGGCCCGCGGGTTCAGTGATTGGTCGCTCTCCCGGGTGGCGAGCCAGCTCAGGTCGGCGCCGGTCAGGCCGGCCAGGGCCTCGACCACATGGTCGGCCACCTCGCCCAGGCTGGCGCCGCCCAGCACCTTCTGGTCCAACTCGCGGCCCAGGATCTCGATGGTCCGGGCGGCGGTCGCCTCGCTCATGTCGCGGACCACCACCACGAAGAACCGCCGGCCGCCCTGGGTGGTTTCCGAGACCCTGACATCGACCGGCAGCGAGCCACCGCCCTGGCGCATGCCAACGAAGCTGTCCGGCCGCTCGGCGGCGGCTTCGGGGTGGCCGGCCAGCCGGGCCACCAGGCCGCCGAGGGGGTAGTCGTTCTCCTCGTCGGGCAGGATGGTGCTGACCGGCAGGCCGATCATCCGTTCCGCCGAGAGGTAGCCGAAGATGGCGACGGCGGTCGGGTTGACGTCGGCGATGACGCCCTCGCCATCGACCGTCACCACGCCGTCGGCCAGGGTGTCGAGCACGGTCCGCAGGTGGGCCGTGCCGGCGGCGCTTTCCGCCTCCAGTTCACTGACCCGCCGCACGGTTTCCCGGCACCGTTGGCCCTGGAGTCCAGCCGTGACAACCAGCAGCCCAAGCCCACTGGCGACAGCCAGGGTCAGGCCCAGCACCAGCCCCCACGGGCCGATGCCGGACAGGCCGAACAGGAACGGGTAGTCGAGCTTGTGCAACCCCCACAGCGACAGGAGGATGGCCAGCGTCAAGGTCGCGACGTCGCCCGGTTGCCGGTTGTCCAGCCAGTACCAGGCGTTGGCGAACAACATGCCGCCGGAAAACACATAGATCGGCGTGGTGGCGGCCAGGAACTCGGTGCCCAGGCCGACGCTGACCGCGATCCAGGCCAGGCCGCCGCCGAACAGAAGGCCCAGGACGCCAAGTCGCATGGGGCGCTGGAAATACCGTTGGGTGCCGGCAAAAAGCAGGGTCACCGCCGCCAGATGGGCCACTTCGGCCAGGGGGTTGAAGTCGCCGGGAGCAATCCCGGGAGCCAGCCACAGCAGCAGGAAGCGCAAGGCCAAAAGCGCGAAGGCGGCCGACCACAGGATCAGGGCGCGGCGTGGCCAGATGCTGCCGAAGTGCGGGGACAACGCCCCGACGGCGAACAGGGCGGCCCCGATCAGGGTGCCCAGCACGGCTCCGAGAACAAGCCCTAGGGACAAGGCGGAAGCCATCTGGCCGGTGCGTCTCCTGCGCGGATGGGGCGAAGTGGCGGGATACGGCGGGGTGGGGCGTCTTGCGACACCGTTTGGGAGTGTTCTCCGACGCGGCCTGGAAGATTAAGCCTTATTTTCCGCTGGGGAAACCATTGCGTCAGCCCCTGAAGACCAGACCTTCAAAATCAGCCTTTGAAAAACGGCTTGTCGGCGCGCGGTGGACATTTGATCGGACGCGCTGGATGGTGTACTGAAATCTGGCACCTGCCGGCTGCAACGGCGGTACACATCTGGAACCGGGGATTGATGGTGGGATGGGGGCCATGGCCAAGGGACGTGGGTTGGGGGTTGGGATGGCGCTCGTGGCGTTGTGCGCCTGGTTCGGGCCGCCGCCGGCGGAGGCTCGGGAGCCCAACCATTTCGTCAGCGAGATCCAGCTTTTCCTGGCCGATCATCCGCGCCTGCTGGCGCGCGGCAAGATGGACGAGGCGGCCGAGGAAGACATCGGCGCCGCCTTTTCCAACTACCTGCCCCGGGTTGACCTGACGGCCGACTACGGCGTCGATCACATCAGCAGCCCGACCCAGCGCTACAACGCGCCGTTCCACCCCTACACCCACCCGCGCAAGACGGTCGGCGCCACCCTCACTCAGAACCTGTTCGCCGGCAGCGGCAACGCCCTCACCCAGGGCAACGTGACGATGGCCGAATACGGTCACGCGGCCAGCCTGGCGGAGACCGAAAGCGTCCGCCAGGGCGCCCTGTACGAGGCCACCGCGGCCTATCTCGATGTGCTCAGGCAATACCGCCTGCTCGAGGTGGCGCGGCGCAACGAGGCGACCATCAAGCGCCAGCTTGACCTGGAAGACGAGCGAGTGCGGCGTGGATCGGGCATCGCGGTCGACGTGCTGGATGCCAAGTCGCGTCTGCAACTGGCCAAGGAGCGCCGGGTCGGCTACCAGGGCACCCTGGCCGCCGCCCAGGCCCGCTATGTGCAGTACTTCGGCCGGCCCTCCGAGGTTGGCGAGATGACCCTGCCCAACCTGCCGCTGGGCCTGATCCCGGACAGCGTGGACAAGGCGGTCGAGGTGGCCCTGGTCGAGAACCCGGGCATCGTGATGATGGGCCAGACCACCAAGCGCACCGACGAGGGGCGCGACGCCGCGGCGCGCGACTACTACCCCAACGTCGATCTGGAACTCTCCTGGGACTACGAGGACGACAAGGAAGGGGTGCGCAACCACAGCCGCGAATGGTCGATCCTGGTCAAGGCCCGCTGGAACATCTTCAACGGCTTCAAGACCGACGCCACGGTGGCCCGCGCCGCCCACATGCACGGCGCCGCGGTCTATGGCCTGCAGGAAACCCAGCGCACGGTGGCCGAGCAGACCCGCGTTGCCTGGCACACCATGATGGCCCAGCGCGAGCGGGTCGATCTGGTGGAGAACGCCGCCAACATCGCCGCCGAGGTGTTCGAAAGCCGCAAGCGCCTGCTCGATGCCGGGCGGGCCGAGGTGATCGACGTGCTGGACAGCGAGGCGGCCATGGCCAATGCCGAGCTGGCCACCGTCGAGGCCGAGTTCAACAAGCACCTGGCGACCTACCAGTTGCTGCTGGCCATGGGCCGGCTGACCGAGGAAGGCCTGATCGCGGCCAACTGAGGGGTAGGGCCCCCTTTTCCGACACTCCCATCATCCGGTTTCCACGCCCATCCCGGGCGAGGCGGGGCGGCAAGTTGGGGGCTTTGCCCCCAAACCCCCACCGGGGAAGCAGGGCTTCCCCGGACCCCTCCATTCGTTGGTGAACAATCGTTCCCTCTGAACGGGTCGCGTCGTGGTTTTTTTGGTTGCAGGCCAGCTTTGCTGGCCTGCGAAAACAACCGGGGAATGGGCACGCGGCCGGAGCTTGCCCTCCCAATGGTGCAGGCCAAGGCCTGCGTGCGGAAATCCGTCGGCTCGCTCGGCGATCAATGAATGGAGGGGGGCCGGGGGAGCCCCTGGCTCCCCCGGTGGGGTTTCAAAGGGGCAAAGCCCCTTTCATACCAACCGGCGATGAGTTTCACTCGAGCCGAGAGCGAAAAATCGGAACCACTTGGTGGTTCCAGATTTTTCGCTCAAATCGGCTCTACATCTAAGATCGAGAGCAGATCGTGCGAAATCTGAAGCGCTCCGCGATTCACATTTCGCACGATCTGCTCTCATCGCCGGTTGGTGTTTTGCGGCGCCCATGAGAAAGCCGCCCGGCTTCGCGTGCCGGGCGGCTTTGCTGTCTGGGCCGGCGGCGGCCCGGGGGGCCGCCGGGGTCCTGTGTGTTAGCGCGAGTAGAACTCGATGACCAGGTTCGGTTCCATGGTCACCGGGTAGGGCACGTCGGCCAACTGCGGGGTGCGCACGAAGGTGCCTTCCATCTTGTCGTGATCGACGGTGATGTAGTCGGGCACGTCGCGCTCGGCCGACTCAACGGCCTCCAGCACCAGCGGCAGCTGGCGCGACTTGGTGCGCACGGTGATCACGTCGCCCTCGCGGATCATGTAGCTGGGGATGGTCACCTTGCGGCCGTTGACCAGGACGTGGCCGTGGTTGACGAACTGCCGGGCGGCGAACACGGTGGGGACGAACTTCATCCGGTAGACCACGGCGTCGAGGCGGCGCTCGAGCAGGCCGATCAGGTTCTCCGAGGTGTCGCCCTTGCGGCTGTCGGCGTCGGCGTAGTAGCGGCGGAACTGCTTTTCCGAGATGTTGCCGTAGTAGCCCTTCAGCTTCTGCTTGGCCATCAGCTGGGTGCCGAAGTCGCTGGGCTTCTTGCGCCGCTGGCCGTGCTGGCCGGGGCCGTATTCGCGCTTGTTGACCGGACTCTTCGGTCGGCCCCAGAGGTTGACCCCGAGGCGGCGGTTGATCTTGTACTTGGACTCGTGACGCTTGCTCATGAGGTGACGCGTGCCCCTTCGTTGAACAGCATTTTCAATGCTGTGTGAGGTGTTCTTGATGCCGTGGGCGAGGTTGGGGAAGGCCCCTTGTCGCCCCGGCGGCGTTGTGCCCGGTGATCCGGTCCGGTCGGAGCGTGCCTGTCAAGGGGCAGGTCCGGCCGGGGGCGGGGCGCAGGCTTCACGGGGCCGGCCCACATCCCGGGCGGTAAGGCGGCGCATTATGCTGATCGCGCCGCGCTTGTCAAAGGCAAATGGGGCAGATGGGGGGCAAATGGAGGCGCCTCAGCCCTTGGGCCTCATGTCGATCACCCGCTTGGCCTTGCCCTGGCTGCGCTCGATCTCGCCCTGTTCCATGACCAGCACATCGGTGGAGACGCCGATGAACGACTTGATGTGGTGTTTCAGGTCGCGCGCCGCGTTGGCCTTGGCGCTGTCGTCGAACAGGCCCTGGCGCAATTCCACGGCGATGCTCATCTGGTCCAGGTGGCCGTCGCGGCGCACCTTGATCTGATAGTGCGGGGCGAGGCGGCCATCCTTCAGGATCAGCTCCTCGATCTGGGTCGGGAAGACGTTGACCCCGCGGATGATCAGCATGTCGTCCGAGCGCCCGGTGATCTTGTCCATGCGCCGCATGCTGCGCGCCGTGCCCGGCATCAGACGGGTCAGGTCGCGGGTCCGGTAGCGGATCACCGGCATGGCGATCTTGGTCAGGCTGGTGAACACCAACTCGCCGATCTCGCCGTCGGGCACCGGCTCGCCGGTCTGCGGGTCGATCACCTCGGGGTAGAAGTGGTCCTCCCAGATGTGCAGGCCGTCCTTGGTTTCGATGCACTCGCTGGCCACCCCGGGGCCGATCACCTCCGACAGGCCATAAAGGTCGATGGCGTCCATGCCCAGCCGGCCCTCGATCTCGCCGCGCATCTGCTGGGTCCACGGCTCGGCGCCGAACAGGCCCAGGCGCAGGCTGCAGGTGGCCGGGTCCAGGCCCTGGCGCTCCATCTCGTCGGCGATGACCAGCATGTAGGACGGGGTGACCATGATCACGTCGGGCCTGAAGTCGCGGATCAACTGGACCTGACGCTCAGTCTGGCCGCCCGACATGGGGATCACCGTGCAGCCCAGGGTCTCGGCCCCGTAGTGGGCCCCCAGGCCGCCGGTGAACAGCCCGTAGCCATAGGCCACATGAACCAGATCGCCGCGCCGGCCGCCGGCGGCGCGGATCGAGCGGGCCATCACCTGGCCCCACATGCTGATGTCCTCGCGGGTGTAGCCGACCACCGTCGGCTTGCCGGTGGTGCCCGAGGAGGCGTGGATGCGCACCACCTGCTCGCGCGGCACGGCGAACATGCCGAAGGGATAGTTGGCCCTCAGATCTTCCTTGGAGGTGAAGGGGAACCTGGCGAGGTCGGCGATGCTGGTGAAGTCGTCCGGATGCACACCCTTGTCGCGGCACTTGTTCCGGAAGTGCTCGACGTTCTGATAGGTGTGGGTCAGCGTCCATCGCAGGCGCTGGGTCTGGACCGCCGTGATCTCGTCCCGGGTGGCGATCTCGATGGGGTCCATTTCCCCTTCGAGGGGCCGCTTGTGCAGGTTCATCCCGGTCATGGCTCGTCTGTCTCCCCCGATGGCGCGCGGCCCGGTGTTGGTTCGCTGTCCCCTTGGCGCGGCGGTGTCGCATATTCCCGGCGCGAAATGAAGCAGGGAAGAAAGCACTCCTGGGCGGGTTTTTCAATGCCGAGGGACGCCGCCCGGGAGTTAAGTTCAGTCAGGAACCAGTCGATCCAGGTCCCCGGGCGGGAAGACATGGCCCTGGATGGTGCGCGAGTTGCCCCGGAACAGGGCCAGGGTGTCGCCGTGCTGGTTGGTCACCTTGACGTCATAGACCCCGTTGCGGCCGATCAGGCTGGCCTCGCGCGCCTCGGCCACCAGCACGTCGCCGGCCTTGCCGGGCGCGGTGTAGGTGATGCTGCACGAATGGGCCACGGTCAGCATGTTGTGGCTGTTGCAGGCATAGGCGAAGGCGCAGTCGGCCAGGGTGAAGGTGATCCCGCCATGGGTGGTGGCGTGGCCGTTCAGCATGTCCGGGCGTACCGGCATGGTCAGCCGGGCAAACCCGGGGCCGACCTTCTCGATGCTGATGCCGAAGCTCTTGGCCGCTTCGTCGCGGGCCATCATGGCCTGGGCGACGGCCTCGGCGATGCGCTGTTCGATGGGCCGGGCAAAGGCGCCGTCGGCGCCATCGATGGGGGTTTCGGTCATCGGGCGGTGTCCAAAGGTTCAGCGGCCCTTGAAGTCGGGCTGGCGTTTTTCCTTGAAAGCGGCCACGCCCTCGGCGTGGTCCTCGCTGCGGGCGGCGATCTTCTGCAGGTCGCGCTCCATGTTGAGTTGGTGGTCCAGGTTGTGGGTGGCGCTGTCGTGCAGGGCCCGCTTGGTCAGGCCCAGGGCGACGGTGGGCAGGGCGGCCAGCCGGGCGGCCAGGGCGCTGGCCTCGTCGGCGAGGGCGTCATCGTCGACCACCTTCCAGATCAGCCCCCAGGCCAGGGCCTGTTCGGCCTCCAGCGGTTCGCCGAGCAGGCACAGGCCCATCGCCCGTTGCAGGCCGACCAGCCGGGGCAGCAGCCAGGTGCCGCCCGAATCGGGAACCAGGCCGATCTTCGAGAAGGCCTGGATGAAGCGCGCCGAGCGCCCGGCCAGCACCAGATCGCAGGCCAGCGCGATGTTGGCCCCGGCCCCGGCGGCCACCCCGTTGACCGCCGCGACCACGGGGAACGGCAAATCGCGCAGCGAGCGGACCAGCGGGTTGTAGTGATGGTCCAGGGTCTGGGCCAGATCGAGCGGGCGTTCGCCGGGGCCGGTCTCGCCCAGGTCCTGGCCGGCCGAGAAGGCGCGCCCGGCGCCGGAAAGCAGCAGGCAGCGCACCGACTCGTCCTGGCGCACCTGCTTCAGGGCCTGGCGCAACTCGCCGTGCATCTGAATGGTGAAGCTGTTCAGCTTGTCGGGGCGGTTCAGGGTCAGGCGGGCGACCCCATCGGCGATCTCAAGGCGAATGGTGTCGTAGCTCATTAGGTAACTCCGGGTGGCGGAACGGACCCTCAGGATCGGGCCGGGCGGTTCGGAATGCAAGGCATCGACGGTTGCCTGACGGGCTCTGGTCAGGCGCCGCCGGATGGCGCAGGATGGCCGCCGCCCCACGTCCGCCAGCCGGAGACCGCCCGCACCATGCCGACCTACGAGATCGAGGGGGTGCGCCCCGTCATCGACCCCACCGCCTTCGTCCATCCCGACGCCGTGCTGATCGGCGACGTGATCATCGGCCCCGGCTGCTACGTGGCGCCGGCCTGCTCGCTGCGCGGCGACTTCGGACGATTGATCCTGAAAGCCGGCTCGAACATCCAGGACAATTGCACGATGCATGGTTTCCCCGGCACCGACACGGTGATCGAGGAGGACGGCCATGTGGGGCACGGCGCCGTGCTGCACGGCTGCGTGGTCGGGCGCAACGCCCTGGTCGGCATGAACGCCACGGTGATGGACGGGGCGGTGATCGGCCCCGAGTGCATCGTCGCCGCGGCCAGCTTCATCAAGGCTGGCTGGCAGATTCCGGCCCGCTCGCTGGTCGCCGGGGTGCCGGGGCGCATCGTGCGCCAGGTCAGCGATGAAGAGTTGGCCTGGAAGGAGGAGGGCACCCGCGAGTACCAGACCCTGACCCGGCGCAGCCTGGCCTCGCTGAAGCCCTGCGCGCCGCTGAGCGAGGTCGACGCCGAGCGCCAGGAACGGCGGGTCGAGGCCGGCGACGCCGAGCCGCTGTTCGCCCGCAAGAGCCAGGGCGGCAAGGATTGAGCCGGCGGGGGGGATGTCCCTATACTCGCCGGCGGGTGTTGTTTGGCAGCCGGGGGCGCCATGACGGGCAGGGCAGCGGACGAGACGGCCGGGAGGGGAAGCCCCTCGGCGGGTGACCCGCGCGACGCCCTGGCCGCCGCCCTCAGGCGCAGCGGCGACCTGTTCCGCGACCTCGCCCTGGCCCACGCCGACTGGCTGTTCGAGCTGAACGCCGATCTCGACTTCATGTGGATCGCCGTCGGCAACGGCGGCTCGGCGTCGCTCGACCGGCTGATCGGCCGCCACTGGTTCGACGCGGTGGCCGAGGCCGAGGAGGACGGTCTGGCCAGCCATCGGGCCCAACTGGCCAACCGCCAGGGTTTCCGCAACCACCGTCTGTGGCTCGAGGTGCCGGGGCAGGGGCGGCGGCTGGTCCGGGTCAGTGCCCGCCCGGTGCGCGACGCCGCCGGGGTGTTCGCCGGCTATCGCGGGGTCGGGGTCGACATCTCCGACCAGGCCGAGGCCGAACGCCGGGCCGAGGACGCCGAGCGGCGGCTGGTCCGGGCCCTGAACAGCGCCGCCGGGGCGGTCGCCATCTGGAGCCCCGAGGACCGTCTGGTGATGTGCAACGAGGGCTTCGTGCAGCTCCTCATCCCCGGCACCCGACGGGCCGAGCTGACCGGACGGACCTTCGCCGAGGTGGCCTGCCTGAGCCCCCTGTTCCAGCAGCAGGATCGCCACGAGGCCGACGCCTGGCTCAGGATGCGCCGCGACAGCCACGCCCAGGCCGACGGTGAGCCGGTCGAGTTGACCCTGCCCGACGGGCGCCATTTCCTGGTTCGCGAAAGCCGCACCGAGGATGGCCAGACCATCGGCATCTATGCCGACATCACCAACCGCCGCCTGACCGAGGCGGCGCTGGCCGAAAGCGAGGAACGCTATCGCACCCTGATCGAGATGATCCCGGACGGCATCATCGTGCTGGGGGGCGGGCGCATCCGCTTCGCCAACGCCGCCGCCGCCCGCCTGCTCGGCTTTGTCACCCCGGGCGAGATGACCGGCTGGCCGATCTGGGATCTGGTGCCGCCGCGCAGCCGGGCCGAGCTGGAGGACATGGTCTCGCGCACCGAGGGGCTGGGGCTGTCCGGCACCACCTTCGAGGCCCGTCTGCGCCATCAGGGCGGGCGGCTGGTGGTGGCCGAGATTTCCACCGCGCCGATCCATTTCGCCGGCCACCCGTCGACCCTGGCCGTGCTGCACGACATCAGCCGCCAGCAGGAAACCCAACGCCAGTTGATCCAGGCCGCCAAGCTGGCCACCTTGGGCGAGATGGCCGCCGGCCTGGCCCACGAGCTGAGCCAGCCGCTCAACATCATGCGCATGTCGGCCGATGCCGCCCTGCTCAAGATGGAGCGCGGGCGGGCCGATCCGGCCTACCTGCGCGAGACCTTCCAGGTGCTCTCCGAGCAGGCCGGGCGGATGGGCGAGATCGTCCAGCACATGCGGGTGTTCAGCCGCCCGGACATCGGCCCGGCCACCCTGTTCGATCCCCGGGTGACCATCCGCCAGTCCAGCGCCATGGTGCGCAAGCAGTTCGCCCTGCAGGGCATCGCGGTCGACCTCAGGATGCCACTGGATGGCGAGATCCAGGTGCTGGGGCGGCCCATCCAGTTGGAGCAGGTGATCCTCAACATGCTGACCAACGCCCGCGACGCGCTGCAGGAGAAGGGCGCCGCCGAGCCGGCGGGCAGCGCCTTCGAGCCGGCCATCACGCTGCATCTGGCGGAAGTCGGTCAGCAGGTCCGCATCCGCATCGAGGACAACGGCCCGGGCATCCCCGAGTACGCCATGGACCGCCTGTTCGACCCCTTCTTCACCACCAAGCAGGAAGGCAAGGGAACCGGTCTTGGCCTGTCCATCAGCTATTCGGTGATCGCCGGCATGGGGGGCTCGCTGAACGCCCGCAACCTGAAGCAGGGGGCCGAGTTCACCATCCTTCTGCCGCTCGCCCGGGCGGCCCAGGGCGAGCCCCCGCCGGGGGCCGGCGCCCTGGCGGCCCCGCGTCGACAGCGAACAACCCGGCGGCCGCCCCGGGTGCTGGTGGTCGACGACGAGCCGGCCGCCGCCGACCGGGTGGCCGAATTCCTGACCGAGCGCGGCATCATGGTCAGTCGGGCGGCGGACGGGGCCAGTGCCCTGGCCCTGGCCGAGGAGAACGATCCCGACCTGGTGCTGACCGACCTCAGGATGCCCGGCCTGCACGGCAGCCATCTGATCGCCGAGTTGGCCGAGCGGGCGCCCGATCTGCCGGTGGTCATCCTGACCGGCCATCTCGAGGACAGCGACGGGGTGGCCGCCGCCGGGCCGACGGTGCGCCACGTGCTGTTCAAGCCGCTGTCGCTGTCGCGGCTGGCCGAGGTGGTCGACGAGGTGCTCGGCCCGACCCGTGAGGGCGGTGACGGGGGCGGCCAAGGCAACGGTTGAATCCCTTCGTGCAGTGCCGATAATTGCAGCCAACCCAGATCTGGAGTGAAACCACCGACATGCGGGTTCTTCTGGCCGACGATCACCACCTGGTCCAGCACGGCATGCGCCCCTTCCTGGAGGAACTGGAGCCGGGGACCGAGGTCCTGGTGGCGGCCGATTTCGCCGGCGCCATGGCCGGCCTGAAGGAACAGGGGCCGTGCGATCTGGCGGTGCTCGACCTCAATATGCCGGGCATGGAAGGCGGCGACGCCATCCGCCAGATGATGACCGCCCATCCGGAAATGCCGGTGGTGGTGCTGTCGGGCTCGGTCGATCCGGAGGACATCCTGCATTGCTATCGCCTGGATGCCGCGGCCTATCTGCCCAAGACCATGAGCGGCCCAGCCATGCTGGCGGTGCTGCGTCTGGTGCTGACCGGCGAGCGCTTCTTTCCCGCCTTCATGCTGGAGGCGCCGGCCCGGCCCCTGGTCAAGGGGCGGCCCGGCGGCGAGGCGACGCGGGCCACCCTGTCGGCGGGCGGCGAGCCCGGTGGCGAGGGGCCGCTGGCCCGGCTGTCGGTGCGCGAGGCGGAGATCCTGGGCCTGATCATCGACGGCGGCACCAACAAGGAAATCGCCCGCCGGCTGGAAGTGCAGGAGATCACCGTCAAGGTGCACCTGCGCAACGTCTACCGCAAACTGGGCGCGGCCAACCGGGCCCAGGCGGTGCGCATCGCCCTGGAACATGGGTGGCTGGAGCGCAACGCTTCCTGAAAAAACCTCTTGAGACCGACGGGCTGGCCGGCTTGCGGGTGGACTTCGGGGGCCCTTTGAGAGTATCGGAGGGTCGGCGCCGACTCGATTCTCGGGCGAGTCGGCCGCCCTTCCCGGGAGCGCCTTCCGGGACCACACGCAAGCAAACCAGGGGCTGGGCATGGTCTGGAACGACGAGCGGATCGAGGAACTGAAGCGTCTGTGGGCCGAAGGGCTGACCACCGGCGAGATCGGCAAGCAACTGGGCGTTTCCAAGAACGCCGTGGTCGGCAAGGCCCATCGCCTGGGCCTCAAGGGCCGGCCGAGCCCGATCAAGCGGGTCAAGACCCCCGGCAAGGCGGCGGCCGAGCCGGAACCGCGCATCCACTCCATGGTCGATCTGTCGCACAACACCTGCCGCTGGCCGATCGGCGACCCCAAGGAGCCGGGCTTCCACTTCTGCGGCAAGCCGACCCTGCCCGGCAAACCCTACTGTGCCGAGCACGCCGCCATCGCCTATGTCTCCGGCGGCAAGAACCGCGACGACAGCGCCGCCTGACGGGAACTCCACTCAGCCGGCTTCCCGAGCCACCGGCTGGCCCGGCTTCCAGTTGAGGTGAAGCCACAGGGCGAGCATCCCGCCGGCCCCGGCGATGGCGGCGCTGACCACGAAGGCCCCGCCGCCCAGGGCTTGGTAAAGATGCCCCGAGGCGAGCATCACCAGCCCCATCACCAGCCCCATGGCAATCGACGAATACAGGCTTTGCGCCCGCACCGTCAGGCCGCCCGGCACCGCCTGACGGATGAAATGCATGGCCGCCAGATGGGTGCACCCGAAGCTGGCCGCGTGCAGGGTCTGGGCCGGCAGCAGGATCAGGGGGTCGGTGGTCGCGGCCAGGATCAGCCAACGCACCACCCCGGCCCCGGCGGCGGCCAGCAGCAGGCCGGCCGGGCCCAGCCGGCGGACCACCGGGGCGCCGAAGGCGAACAGGGCGATCTCGGCGACCACGCCGATGGCCCACAACACGCCGATCAGGTTCTCGCCCAGCCCGGCCGCCTGCCAGTGCAGGGTGCCGAAGGCGTAGTAGACGGTGTGCCCGGCCTGGGCCAGACTGGCCGCGCCGAGGAAGGCCAGGAAGCGCCGGTCGCCCAGCAGATGGCGCCACGGCGGCGTCGGGCCGGCGCGGCGCGGGCTGGGCGGATCGGGCAGGGTGGGGGCGATCAGCAGGCACAGCCCCAGCCCGCCGAGCATCATCCACAGCACCAGGGCGGGCGAGTGGTCCTCCAGCAGCCAGCCGCCCCAGGCCGCCGCGGCGATGAAGCTCAGCGAGCCCCACAGACGGATGCGTCCGTAGTCGACGCGGCGGCCCGGATTGGCCTCGACGGTCGACAGGGTCAGCGTCTCGGCCAGCGGCATGAGGGCGGCGAACAGGCCCCAGCCGATCACGTTCAGGCCAAGCAGCAGGAAAAACCCGTCGGCGAAGCTGAACAGGGCGAAGCAGGCCAGGGCGCCGGCGGCCAGGGCGATCATGGTGGCGCGGCGGCGGCCGTGGCGGTCGACCAGATGGCCGACCGCCGGATTGGTCACCACCTTGGCCCAGAAGGCCGACGAGAGGATGACGCCGATCTCGGTCTCGGACAGGCCGCGCCACTCCAGCCACACCGGCCAGAACGGCAACTGGGTGCCGATCACCGAGAACAGGGCGGCATAGAACAGCGACAGCCGAAGGGCGGCCAGCCGGGGCGGCGGGCTCATGGCGCCGGGTCCACCGGATCGCCCACGGCCAGCCCGAGAACCCGCGCCGCGTGCCCCTGGTTGACGGCGATTTCCAGCAAGCCCAGGCTGTTGGCGTAGACCAGCGGCTGCCCGACCGGGACCTCGCCAAAGGTGCCGGCGCGCGGCAGCGGGCGACCCTTCACGGTCAGCGGACCGGCATGGTGGCTGGCCCGCAGGCCGGTCATCAGGTTGCCGAAGGCGTCGATGGCGATCACCCGGGCCCGGTCGCCGGCGCCCTCGGGCAAGGCGACGGGGGGCGCGTCCAAGGGGGCCAGCAGCCGCGCGGGGGCCTCGCCGGCGAGCAGCCGGGCGGCCACCGGGGCGAACAGGTCGCGGCCGTGGAAGCTGGCCGACAGGTGGTCCGGGCGCCAGGAAATGGCGAACCAGTCGGCCTGTCGGGCCCGTCCGCCGACCACCGACAGCAGGCCGTTGTCGGGCCCGGTCAGCCAGCGCCCGTCGGCCTTGAGGGCCAACGGCCGCCGCGCCGTGCCCACCCCGGGATCGACCACCGCCACCACCCCCTCGCCGGGCGGGATGTGGCCGACCAGGGCGGCTAGCAGGTGGGCCGCCGCCGCCGCATCGAAGGTGGGGGCGTCGGCGAGCAGGGTGACCGGTGTCACCGGCGGCGCGGCGCGGTGCACGGCGGCGTGCATCTGGCCCATGTAGGGGCCGGCCAGACCGAAGTCGGTGAACAGATGGAGCAGCGGCATCTCAGGGGCTCTCCGGGCCGCGCCGCCCGGCTCCCAGGATGGCCACCGCGCCGGCCACGCACAAGGCGGCCAGGGCGGCGAAGGCCAGCGGATAGCCGCCCGGCGTGGCCAGCAGCAGGGCGAACAGGGCAGGGCCGACCACCACCCCGGCAAAGGTCATGAACAGGGCGCCGCCGGTCGCCGCCCCGGCCTCGCCCGGCGGGGCATGGCGGGCCACCTCGGACAGGAACACCCCATTCCAGCCGATGGCGGCGGTGCCGAGCAGGGTGCCCAGGCCGGCGACCATCAGCCACGGCCAGTCCGGCCCGGTCAGCCCGAAGACCACCGCCCCGCCGGCCATGCCCAGGCCGAGCAGGAACAACAGCAGGTGCGGCGCCACCCGGCGGTCGGCCACCCAGCCCCAGATGATGCGCCCGACCACCCCGCCGCCCTGGGTCAGCGACAGAACCAGACCGGCATCGACCAGACTCATGTGGGCCTCGGTCTCCAGGAAGGTGACCAGGAAGGTGCCCAGGCACAATTGCATGGCGGCGAAGGCGAACGAGGCCAGACCCAGGCGGCGCAGCGCCGGGGTGCGCCAGATCAGGCGGATCGGCCCGGCCAGCGCGGTGATGCGCAACGGCGCCCGGGGCTGGCGGTCGCGGTCCAGGGCCGGGCGCACCGGCTGCACCAGCCCGGCCAGCACCAGACACGCCGCGCCCACCGCCAGGGCCGCGCCCTGCCAGCCGCCCCACAACACCAGGGGTGGGATCAGGGCGCCGGCCAGCACGCCGCCCAGCGGCACGCCGGTCTGCTTGATGGAGAACATCAGGGCCCGGTTGCCGGGCCGGGTGGTGGCGGCCAGGATGTGGCTGCTGGCCGGGGTCACCGGGCCGTAGCCCAGGCCCAGCACCCAGGTGCCGACAAGCACGGCGGGCAGCGCCAGCAGGACGGTGGGCAGGGTGGCGCTGAAGGCCATCACGGCCAGTCCCAGGCCGGCCAGGACCAGACATGCCTGGCTCACCCGCATGGCGCCGAAGCGCGCCATCATCGCCCCGGAGGCCAGCGAGGCGACCATCGCCGCCATGTACAGGGCCGACATGTAATAGCCGACGGCGCTCGCCGGCAGGCCCAGGTCGGCGCTGGCCGGGCCGGCGAACACCGGCGGGCTGAGGGCGGCCATGGCGACCAGTGACTGGACGGCGGTGGTGGCGCCAAGCACCGCCCATGGGCCAGGGGTGGGGGCGCTGGAGGGGGCGGGGGGCACGGGGCGGGGTCCTCTGGTGGGGAGCATCCTCCTTTCCTAAATGGAAGTGACTTGCAGGAAAAGCACCCTGACATCGACTCTGGACGCCAAGGACACCTGCCCGATGACCGCGCTCGATCCGATAACAGGCCCCCCCGCCAACCCGCTCACCGCCGGCCACGCCGAGATGATCGCCTGGCGCCACGACTTCCACCGCCACCCGGAACTGGCCTTCGCCGAGCACCGCACCGCCGCCCGGGTGGCCGAGTTGCTGCGCGGCTTCGGGGTCGATGAGGTGACCGAAGGGGTGGGGCGGACCGGCGTGGTCGGGGTCATCAACGGAACCCAGGGTGCTGGCGCCACGGTGGGCCTGCGGGCCGACATGGACGCCCTGCCGGTGGTCGAGGCGACCGGGCTCGACTATGCCTCCACGCACGCCGGGGTGATGCACGCCTGCGGTCATGACGGCCACACCACCATGCTGCTCGGCGCGGCCCGCCATCTGGCCGAGCGGCGTGACTTCCCGGGCCGCGTGGTGCTGATCTTCCAGCCGGCCGAGGAGGGCCGCGCCGGGGCCCGCGAGATGCTTCAGGACGGGCTCCAGGAACGCTGGCCGATGGACAGCGTGTTCGGCCTGCACAACATGCCCGGCGTGCCGGCCGGCAAGCTGGTGGTCTCGCCGGGGCCGGTGATGGCCGCCGCCGACCGCTTCGACATCACGGTGCGCGGGCAGGGGGGCCATGCCGCCCTGCCGGAGCGCTGCCGCGACCCGGTGGTGGCGGCCAGCGCCCTGGTCCAGGCCCTGCAGACGGTGCGCGGCCGCGAGGTGGCGCCGGATGCCACGCTGGTCCTGTCGGTGACTCGCATTCAGGGCGGCGAGGCCTTCAACATCATCCCCGACGCGGTCGAACTGTCCGGCACCGTGCGCTACTTCGACCCCGGGATGGGCGAGGTGGCCGAGGCCGCCATCGGGCGCATCGCCCAGGGCATCGCGGCGGCCCACCGGGTGGAAATCGAGACCAGCTACCGGCGCGGCTACCCGCCGACCATCAACCACGAAGGCCCGGCCGACCTGATGGCCCGGGCGGCGGCCGATCTGCTGGGCGCCGAGAACAGCGGCCCGCAGCCCCGGCTGATGGTCAGCGAGGATTTCTCGTTCCTGCTCGAGCGCATTCCCGGGGCCTATGCCTTTCTCGGCAATGGCGGCGAGGGCGGCGAGGGCGGTGAAAAACTGGGCGCCTGCGGCCTGCACGCCCCGACCTACGATTTCAACGACGCCATCCTGCCGGCCGGCGCCGGCGTGCTGGCCCAGGTGGCCCGGGTGGCTCTGGAGGAGGCCGCCGGGAAAGAATGAGCGCGAAGCTGATCTCGGTCCCACTCGCTTGCCGATTGACTTTTCAGGAAAGATCGTCTACCTAAAAAATACTGACCCGGGGAAAGTGCGCCTATTTGGTGCCTTCCCGGGTCTTTTCATGTGATCCATCGCCCCAACCCCCGCCCGGCCCCGCCGCCCGGCGGGGTTTTTTGTGCCCAAAGCGACTGCGGAGACCTCGCCATGTATCCCACCCCCTTGCGTCCCTCCACCAAACGTCGCCCCCTGAACCTGCTCGCCCCGGGCAAGAGCGAGTGGTTCGACCTCGACGGCCCGGTCGGCGCCACGCCCGCGTCCCAGCGCAACCAGCGCCAGGACACCCTCAAGCTGGAAGTGGGGCTGGCCAATGCCGGCCATCTCGACTTTTCCAAAACCAAGGGCCCCACCGGCTACTGGGGCCAGAAGGAAGACAAGGCCCTGCGCGCCTTCCAGCAGGACAACGGCCTGAAGGTGGATGGTCTCGCCAATCCCGGCGGCCCCACGGTGAAAACCCTGGAAAAGAGGGTGGGCCCGCGCTTGGCTCCCTTTTCGCCGCCCACTCCGGACGACGTGGACCATCACCACAACACCCTGACCGAACCCGGGAAAGGCCATCTGGTCACCGAGCCGCCGGCGCTGGGGCTGGCGGGGCTGGAGAGGATACTCCTCCCCCTGCCGGCCGAGCAGGCGGCGGCCAACCAGCGCACCGTCGAGGCCTTGCTGGGCGCCGTGGACGATGGTGACCTTCCCGATTGGGCGGCCAAGGGGATCGCGGACGCCCCGGACTCGCTGCCGGTCTGGCAGGACATGTTTCTGCGCCTCAACCGCCACGACCCCAGGCGCGCCAACCTCACCGCCTGGGCCATCCTGGATCGCCTTGAGCCCCAGATCGCCCACCTCCTCCTCGGCCGGCCGCTCCCCGACAAGATGCCCCTCGGCGTCCTGAGCGACGAAGCCGCGCCCCGCCTCCTCAACGCCAAGACCGAGACCACGACCGAGACCAAGGGCGCGGACAAAAATCCCAAGCACGTGGGGGCCGACGTCCCCTCCGTGGATAAAAACGAAAGCCCACAAGTCGCGGACCAACCGCCAGTCGCAGCATCCCATCCCGAAAGCCCTCGGAGCAAAACTGCTGGCATGTCGACCAACCCGACCCCGAGCCTAGCAGAGCCCCCTCAAGGTATGGTCAACCCGTTCGAGATGTACAAAAACATGGCATTTCAGGAGAAGGGCTCAGGGCACTGGGGTGTGCTCATTGATCACCGATCCGCAGCCATAAGGGGCAAAGCGATTGCAGATGAGGTAAGTGAAGTGACCAAACAACGCTATGGAAGGGACAACCCCGGTCTGGGCGGCGGCGAAGGGGATGCCTTTCGGCACGCTTTGTGGAGCTATCGGATGACCAGGGAACTGGGTGCCGAGGTGGCCAAGGAGATAACCGACGCTCACGAACGCCACACATTGGACACCAATCCGATGGGAGATCGCCTGATGGACCTCTACAACAATCGCATCGGCCGACTACTGGCCCAGGATCCCGGCAATCGCGACCGTCCTGACGAAGAGGTGGTCCTGGAAGCCATTCAGAACGGCCATCTCCAACTTCAGCCCTTCGAGGTCGACCCCCTGTTCAGTTCCGGCCTTGAGGGCTACAATCAAAAAAGAAACGATTGGTACTGAAATCTCTAATGACGATCTGGCAACCAGGGACGGTGCGAAAAACGTTGCTTGGCCTTGCCGGCCTTGCCGGCCTTGCCACGGCGCTTTGCCTCATCGTCCTTGGTGCCGCTGTTAGCCGCCAATGCGCCAGCAACCATCTGGTCGTGTTTGGCAATGTCTCTGAGGAAACGGTGGTTACCATTTCGGTGGGCCCGCATGATGTCTGGTCGGGTCGACCAACCGGCAATCTCGTCCGTTTGGACTACTACCTGCCCCCGGTCGAGGAGAGCTATTACGTTGTCGTCGATGACGGCACCGGCAGCGAGCCGGACCGCTACCGGTTTGGCTACGTGCTCCCATTCTTCAGCGAGACCCTTCATCTTGCCGTTGGCGACGAAGGAATCATTGTTGGTGGTGAGAAGGGTGGGCTGACTGCGCAAACCCGCGACTATCTGAGCTGTACCGACGATTTCGTCTACAAGCGCCTGCGCGCGCGTCTTGGATCGTAGGCTCCGCCTTGGTCCTCGGCGGCGTTGCTGCCCGTCGCCGCCGACTAATGGTCCTACGGCCCGGACAGCGAGAAGCACCGGGCCGACGCCGAGGCGGTTCTGGACAAGACCGCTCAAGGCGTGCGCGATCTTTGGGGCGAGGCATTTGGCGGCGCGGAAGGCCCTGGGGTGGCCTCGCGCACCGACATCGCCGATCCGCCGGCGCCGCTGCCGCCCTTGATCCCGCCGGATGCCGCGCCACCCCGCCTTGAAGGCTTTCCGGCCGATCCGCCGGGCGAGCGCGACGGCCGGATCGCTGATCCTCCCACCGAGGACCTCCCCGACCCCAGCCCCCAAGGCCGGCCGGCCGAACCGCGCGATTGGCGCGATTCAATCTATAACAGCGACAAGGATGGCTCGGAGCCCCCAGGCAAACCTCCGGCGCCCTACTCCAAAACCAACATCCCCAAGCCCGACCAGGCGGTGCTGGGCTCCGACAAGGCCCGGGCCGAGTTCGAGGCCTGGTGGGTCCGCGAAGGCTACCTGCGCGCCGAGCAACGGGACAAGGACCCCCATACCCCGGTCGCTCCCTCAGAGAGTCACTTCTGGAAAAGCCGTGAAAAAACAACGCGGATTGGGAAACTTGACACCCGCAAAAGTGCGGACGGCACGTTGATTTATCAATGGGACCGTGGGGGTGCCGGGCGACACCAGTCGGAGATCGAGGTCTACCGCAAGCGCGGCAACAAAGCCTATCACGAGGGCACTCTTGATCCCTTGACGGGAACCTGGAAAACTGAGACCGATCCCAAAACCGGAAAACAACGGACCAAACGCAACCCCAAGCGCTGGCTGGACCTGTCCTTTTATGACCAAGATGGACGATCTCGGGTTGTCTGACGAGATGATGGCGGCGCTGTCGGACGACAGCGTCGCCATCGCTTACGAGCCCACTAGGCGCCATTTTTCGCCTCTTCGCATAGAAAAGGGTCTGCCGCCTGTCGATTTGTATGAAAAAATAAAGCAATTTGGATCAACGGGGGATTCCTGCATTCTCGAATACTGTCCCTGGACGGGCGGCCGTCTTGTAGAGTATTTGGGCGATGAGTGGATGGAGACGGCCTTCCAGCTTGCCGAGGACACCAAGTTCGATTGGGGCGAATACCGGAGAGACCCCGACTCGATCCTGAACTGGCTGCCCTCGTGCATGCACTCGGATGCCTGGTGGCGCAACATGGGCCTTCCCATCACCTATCCCAAGCCCCCCGACCCCACCCAGACAGAGCGCCTGACCAGCGAAGGCCTCAAGATCGTTCTGGACAGCCGGTACCACACTCCAACAGTGCAGTCGCCCGACATTCCCCCGGCAGTGATCTACGAGGACTTCAGTCAGCACGAACCCCTCGGCCCGCCGGCCGAGGAAATCGAGTATCCCCAGGATCCCGAAGCCCCCGGCCTCAGCCGCTGGAACGCTGAGCCGCCCCATCGTTGCGCTGATACCGATATGGTCTGGTGGTCGTATAAGACCATGTACGCCTATCTGCCGCACACCCGGGAGTTCGGCATCCGCATCCTGGACATCCACCGCCCGGTGGATCATCAACCCATCCGCATCAAACCGGTGCGCTACTGCCCCTGGTGCGGCGAGCGCCTGCCGCCCGGCCTGCGCGGCGAGTGGGCCCGGCGGGTCAGCGCCCTTGGCCTGGCGGTGCCGCTTGACCTCAACCCCATCACGCCGCCGCCCGACCTGCCCGCCGACCTCGCCTCCGACGCCTGGTGGCGCAATGCCGGATTGTAGGGCGGCGGTTCGAACGAGGCGGACCCGTCGCCAATGCCCACCATGCTGTGGCGGCTAAGCTCTGGACTCATAATCCCGCATCCAGAGTCGTGTTGAAGCCAACATGACAGCGGCCAAGAAGTTCTGTGCCGACTTTTCGAAGCGGGTGGCGATCC
>NZ_FNCV01000032.1 GCF_900100455.1 Roseospirillum parvum
GCTCCTGCCCATGATCCACCTCCCAAAAAGAAAAGTGAATCACGGACGCAGAGTCTTGGGAATCCCTCGATTCAGGTTTGGAGCTCCACGCTCTAGAGCCGAGAGCGAAAAATCGGAACCACTTGGTGGTTCCAGATTTTTCGCTCTCGGCTCTACATCTAAGATCGAGAGAAGATCGTGCGAAATCTGAAGCGCTCCGCGATTCACATTTCGCACGATCTGCTCTATGTGGTGGGCAACCTTGCGCGGCGCGGGCCGGTTACTCGACCCGGCTCGCCATTTCGGTGTCGTGGGGCAGGCTGGCGTACAGGCGGTCGGCCTGGGTACGCTGCGCCTCGAAGCGGGCCATCTCGGTGCCGGTCAGCTTGCGGCCCGAGGGCATGCGCACCTTAAGCGGGTTGGTGTGCTTGCCGTTGACCAGGATTTCATAGTGCAGATGCGGCCCGGTGGAGCGTCCGGTGGTGCCCACATAGCCGATCACCTGCCCCTGCTTGACCCGGGTGCCGGTCCCCATGCCCTTGGCGAAGCGGCTCATGTGGGCATAGGCGGTGGCGTACTCGCCGCCGTGGCGGATGCGGATGTAGTTGCCATAGCCGCCCTTGCGCCCGGCGAAGTCGATGGTGCCGCTGCCGGCGGCATAGATCGGGGTGCCGGTGGGGGCGGCGAAATCGACCCCGGTGTGCATCTTGGAGTAACCGAGGATCGGATGCTTGCGCATGCCATAGGACGACGACAGCCGGGCCCCGTCGATGGGGGTGCGCATCAGGCCCTTCTGCAGGCTGTGGCCGTGCTCGTCGAAATAGCTGACGATGCCGTCGCTGTCCTCGTAGCGGTACAGGTTGAAGGTGGCGCCGGACAGGGTCAGCGAGGCGAACAACACGTCGCCGTCGGCCACCCGGCGGCCGTCCTCGGTGGTCTTTTCGGTGTACATCACCGAGAAGGCATCGCCGCGCTGGATGTCGCGCTGGAAATCGACGTCGTAGGAATAGGTGCGGATCAGCTGGGCCAGAACCCCGGGCGGCACGCCGGCCCGGGTGGCGGCGACGTACAGGCTGCTGTCGATGCGCCCGCCAGCGCGCCGGGTGGCGGTGACCAGGGGGGCTTTCTCGGCGTCGGCGGTGAAGCCGTCGCCGTCGCGCCAGGTCTTCACGGTCAGGCCGGTTTCCGGCTCGAAGCTGAAGCCGGTCAGGCGCGGCGCGGCGTCGGGGCCGTCCTCGGCCAGGGTGGTGATGGTGAACGCCTGACCGGCGCGCAGCCGGCGCGGGTCATAGACCTCGCTGAAGGCGATGATGGCCTCGTGCGCCTCGCCACGGACCAGGCCGGCGTCCAGCAGCAGACCCATCAGGGTGCCGCCAGAGGGCAGGGTGACCGTGCTTTCCACCGGTGCCGGCTGGGCCGTCGGGGCGGCATCGGTGGGGGGGGCGGGGGGCAGGGCGGCCAGCGAGGTCTGATCGGTCGGTTCCAGGGACTTCGGCCCGCCCAGGTAGGCTGCGTTGCCGCTATGGCTGCCGACCAGGACGGTCAGGATGGCGGCGGCGGCGGCGGATCCGAGCAGGGCCCGGGTGGCCAAACGGCGGACCGGGCGGGACGGGCCGCGCCGCGCCGGCGCGGAAGGCTGATCGTCAGTCACCAGAAGACCCCTCTTTATCAGGAAGCTGTCGGCTTGATGGTGGCAGGTGGCTGCGAACCCCGGAGTGTGTTGCGCCGGTGGTGGCGAAATCAAAAAAAACCTTTAGCCCGGGACCGCCCGACAAGCGGCCCAGCGTGAAACCGGCTCCAGATCGCAGATGTTGTGTACCCGGTTCCGTATCATTGTTATCCGCAGGGGGCTTGTCAAATAGTAAATGCACACCGAATCAAGCTCTTTGGGATCGTTCTTGAAGTCGGAATCCGAACTGTCACATTCCCGGCCTTCACAACATTCCCTTATTGGACCGCGCGCCGTTCGGTGAGCGTCCCTCATATGGCACATCAAGCCCCCATCGGGCGAGGGGAAACCGGAATGTGCCGCCCCATCTGTCGCAACCGCGAAAAGGGGTGTTGACAGTTCGGTGACAGGGGGCTAGAAACCGCCTCCGCCGCGACGGTCGGCCGGGCACCCAAGTCCTTCGGGACGCCGTGCCAGGGCAGCCGTCCGGGGATCTTCCTGAAGGGGGCGTTCAACGGCTTCGGCCAGCCCTTCGGAAAGACCTCCGAGGCCCCTGCATTTTCCGCTTGACGGCGGACGGGCATGGGTCTAAAAGGCGGCCTCCCTGGCGGGACGGTGGTTCTGCCGCTGACTGCTGGGGGGTTCTACCGGACTGAAATTCCTGCTCTTTTTGGGCTGGGAGCGAGGTTCGGGAGGTATCGGGTCCGGGGTGATGCCCGGGGTTTGGTGCCGCTGCTTTTTGACATTGTGGAAGAAGTCGCGTGGAAGGGATGCGCGGGCGGCGAGAGTCGGTTTC
>NZ_FNCV01000006.1 GCF_900100455.1 Roseospirillum parvum
CCCTCGGCGATATCTGCGACCTCTACACTCCAGACGAATGCTGGAACTACCTCAAGCACGCCGGATATGCGTCAGATTAAAGGCTCACCGCTCTAGAGCACGGCCTCGCGGTTATATGGGGGCACAAAGCGCCCCCATATAACCGCGACGTGCTCTAACCCGGATCGGCCGCCTTGTCCTCCTCGCGCGGGCCCAGGCGGCGGCCGCGCGCCGGGTCCGGCGCTTCGCCGTACAGTTGGCGCTGGCGGCGGTGCAGGGCGGCGAGGCGGGCCGCCACCTTGCGGTTGACCGAGCCGGCCGGATAGCCGCCGTCGTCCTGGCGCTCGCCCGCCGGCAGTCCGGTCAGCGTCTCGATGGCCTGATCGACCGTCTCCACCGGGTGGATGGCGAAGCGGCCGTCCCGGCAGGCTTCCACCACGTCGGCCCTGAGCATCAGATGGCGAGCGTTGCTGGCCGGGATGATCACCCCCTGGTCGCCGCTCAGGCCGCGCGCCGCGCAGATGTCGAAGAAGCCCTCGATCTTCTCGTTGACCCCGCCGATGGCCTGCACCCGGCCGGTCTGGTCGACGGCGCCGGTGATGGCCAGCCCCTGGGCCAGTGGCACCTCGGCCAGCGCCGAGAGCAGGGCACACAGCTCGGCGGTGGAGGCGGAATCGCCCTCGATCGGCCCGTGCGACTGCTCGAAGACCAGGCTGGCCGACAGCGACAGCGGGGTGTCCTCGGCGAAGCGGGCGGCCAGGAAGGCCGACAGGATCATCACCCCCTTGCTGTGCAGCGGCCCGCCCAGATCGACCTCGCGCTCGATGTCGATCAGCTCGCCGCGCCCCATGCGGACCCGACACGAGATGCGGGCCGGGCGGCCGAACAGGGTGGTGCCCAGTTGCATCACGGTCAGCCCGTTGACCTGCCCCACCTCGGCGCCCGAGGTGGCGATCAGCACGGTGCCTTCCTCGATCTCCTCCTGGATGTGCTCGCGCACCCTATCGAGGCGGGCGATCTGCGCCTTCAGCGCCGCCTCGATGTGCGCCTGACCGACGGTGGCGGCGTTTTCCAGGCCGGCCAGATGGTCGGCCTCGCGCATCAGGTCGGCGAGGCTGGCCATGTGGGTGGTCAGCTTGCCCTGGTCCTCGACCAGCCGGGCCCCGTGCTCGATCACCCGGGCCACCGCGTCGCGGCTCAGCGGCTTCAGGCCCTCGCGCCGGGCGATGGTGCCGAGCAGGCCGGCCAGGGCGCGGGTGTTGGCCGGGCTGCGGGCCATCCGGTAGTCGAAGTCGGCGGCCACCTTGAACAACTCGCGGAAGTCGGGGTCGTGTTCGGAGAGCAGGTAGAAGATCATCGGCTCGCCGAGCAGCACCACCTTGACCCGAAGCGGAATGGCCTGCGGGTCGAGGCTTAAGGTGGGCAGCAGGCCGCTCGCCTGACCGGGCGGCTCGATGCGGATTTCCCGCGCCTTGAGGGCCCGCTTCAGGTCCTGCCAGGCGAACGGGTGGGCCAGCACCTTGTGCGCCTCAAGAACCAGGAAGCCGCCGTTGGCGCGGTGCAGGGCGCCCGGCTTGATCAGGTTGAAGTCGGCGATCAGGGCTCCGAAGTGCTGGAGGTGCTCCAGCCGGCCGACCAGATTGGGCTGGGTCGGGTGATCCTCGACCACCACCGGGGCGGTGTCGCCGTCGGCGTGGTGGACCAGACAGTTGACCCGGTAGCGCCGGAGCGCCGCCAGTGGCCCGCCGGGCTGGCTGGCCAGGGCGGCGGGCAGGGCCTCGCCCTCGGCCTCGCCGCGCAGCACCTCGCGCAGGTTGTCGACGATGTCGGCGGTCACGGCGTCCAGGTGCTCCAGCACCTGGGGCAGGTCGGCCATCTCGGCCTTCAGGTCCTCCATCAGGTGGTCCAGGGCCTCGGCGGCGACCTGACGCTCCAGGGCGCGCACCTTGCGCCGGGTATCGCGCTCCCAGCGCGGCATCTGGCGCAGCAGGTGGTCGAGCTGCTCCTGAAGCCGGGCCATGTCGCGCTTCAGGGCCTCTCGGCGCGCCTCGGGCAGCTTCTGGAAGGCGTCGCCGGCCAGCACCTCGCCGTCCTCGCCGAGCGGCGCCAGGGCCAGCCCGGAGGACAGCCGGACCAGGGTCAGGTGATGCTCGGTGGCGGCTTTCTGCACGTCGCCGAAAGCGGCCTCCTGGCGCGCCTTCAGCTCCTGCTCCAGGGCTTGGCGCCGGTGGGCCACCGCCTCGCTGTCCAGGGCCCGGGGCAGGGCCACGGTCATGTCCTCGATCAGGGCGGCCATGGCCTGGGCGAAGGGGCGCCCCCGGCCGTGCGGCAGCGACAGGGCGCGCGGCCGGTGGGGCTGGGCGAAGTCGTGCACGTAGCACCAGTCGTCGGGCCCCGGCATGGCGGCGGCCAGCTCGGCCAGATGGCGGCGGACCAGGCTTTCCTTGCCGGTGCCCTGGATGCCCAGGGCGAACAGGTTGTAGCCCTCGGCCGCCATCCCCATGGCGAAGGTCAGGGCGGCGACCGCCCGATCCTGGCCCACCGGGGCGTCGCTGTCGGGCAACTCGGCGGTGGTGGCGAAGGGCAGGTCGGCCGGGTCGCAGGCCACATAGAGCCTGTCCGGCGGCAGCGGGGAAACCGGCATGGAGGGGAACGCCTTTTGATCGAATGGACCCATCGGTCACAGGGTTTCGGTCACAGTGACAAACCGCCAGCCGGGTGTCCACCGCCACGCCGGTCAGCCGGCGATGATGCCCTGGGCAATCAGGTGGTTCACCTCGGCCTCGGACAGCCCGGCCTCGGCCAGCACCTCGCGGCCGTGCTCGCCGATGCGCGGCGGCGGCCGGCGGTAGGTCGGCGGGGTGGCCGACAGGGAAAGCGGGTTGGCGACCAGGGTCACCGGCTCGGGGCTGGCCGGATGGTCCATGGCCACGGTCATGCCGCGCGCCTTGACGTGGGGGTCGGCGAACACCTCGGGGATGGCGTTGACCGGGCCCGAGGGCACGCCGGCCGCCTCCAGGTCGGCCAGCCACTCGGCCCGGGTGCGGCCGGCGATGCAGGGGCGGATCAGGGCGTCCAGCTCCCAGCGGTTGGCGACCCGCGCCGGGTTGGTGGCAAAGCGCGCGTCGTCGGCCAGCCCGTCGAGCCCCGCCACCTGACAGAAGCGGCGGAACTGGCCATCGTTGCCGACCGCCAGGATGAGGTGGCCGTCCGAGGCCTGGAAGGTGTCGTAGGGCACGATGTTGGGGTGCCCGTTGCCGTGCCGCCCCGGCGGCTGGCCGGAGACCAGCCAGTTCTGGGCCTGATAGGTCAGCCAGGCGATCTGGCTGTCGAGCAGGTTGGCGTCGATGTGCTGGCCCTGCCCGGTGCGCCGCTTGTGGTCCAGGGCGGCGAGGATGGCGACCGCGGCGTAGAGGCCGGTCAACTGGTCGGCGTTGGCGTTGCCGACCTTGGTCGGCGGGCCCTCGGTGGGCCCGGTCAGGCTCATCATGCCGCCCATGCCCTGGGCCAGATAGTCGTAGCCGGCCCGGTGGGCATAGGGGCCGGTCTGCCCGAAGCCGGTGATCGAGCAGTAGATCAGGCCCGGGAATTCATCCTTGAGGTCGTCGTAGGAGAGCCCGTAGCGGGCCAGTCCGCCGACCTTGAAGTTCTCCACCAGCACGTCGGCCGAGGCGGCGAGGCGGCGGATCAGGGCCGGCGCGTCGGGGTGGGCCAGATCCACCGCCAGCGACCGTTTGTTGCGGTTGACCGACAGGAAATAGGCGCTCTCCCGGCTGTCGGCGCCGCTGCCGTCGTTCAGGAAGGGCGGCCCCCAGGCGCGGGTGTCGTCGCCGCTGCCCGGGCGCTCGATCTTGATCACCTCGGCCCCCAGGTCGGCCAGCGTCTGGGTGCAGAACGGTCCGGCCAGCACGCGGGACAGATCGAGGACCTTGAGGCCGGCCAGCGGGCCGGCGGGGGCGGGGGTGTCGGTCATGGTCGGGTGCTTCTCGGTTCGGGGGCGGAACGGGCGGCGGATTTCTCGCGGCCTCCCCGGGGGATAGCCCATGGCCGCCTGAAAATGAACCGTCATCTTGTGGGGGTTTGAAATCCGCCGGTGGATGTGGAAGAAAGACCGCCCTTCGCTTTCCTGAGGAAGCTCAAGGCGGCTTTGGCCGTCCCCACCCACAATCAGGAGGCATTCATGCCTGATACATACAATACCGAATACGAAGTGGGGCAAGATAATATTCAGAAATTCGGGATGGATATTCACAACCCCGTCTTCTGGGTTTCTGCCCTTCTGGTTATTTTCTTCGTCGTCGGCACCATCATGATGCCGGAGCAGGCCAAGCAGGTGTTCGACGGCGCCAAGGGCTGGTCGATCAACAACTTCGACTGGCTGTTCATGGTCGGCGCCAACATCTTCGTGGTCTTCTGCCTGCTTTTGATCGTCCTGCCGGTGGGCAAGGTGCGCATCGGTGGCGAGGAGGCGGTGCCCGAGTTCTCCACCCTGTCGTGGTTCGCCATGCTGTTTGCCGCCGGCATGGGCATCGGCCTGATGTTCTGGAGCGTCGCCGAGCCGACCGCCTATTTCACCGACTGGTGGGGCACGCCCTTGAACGCCGCCGCCAACACGCCGGAAGGGGCGCGCATGGCGATGAACGCCACCATGTTCCACTGGGGTCTGCACCCGTGGGCGATCTATGCCGTGGTGGCGCTGTCGCTGGCCTTCTTCGCCTACAACAAGGGCCTGCCGCTGACCATCCGCTCGGCCTTCTATCCCTTGATCAAGGATGGCTCGTGGGGCTGGTTCGGCAACCTGATCGACGTGGTGGCGGTGCTCGCCACGCTGTTCGGTCTGGCCACCTCGCTCGGCTTCGGGGCCCAGCAGGCGGCGGCCGGCCTGCATTTCCTGTTCGGCTTGCCCAACGGCATCACCACCCAGGTGGGGATCATCGTCGGGGTCACCTCGATCGCCGTCATCTCGGTGGTCCGGGGGCTCGATGGCGGGGTCAAGCTGCTTTCCAACATCAACATGAGCCTGGCCGGGCTGCTGCTTTTGTTCGTCCTGGTGGTCGGGCCGACGGCGACCATCTTCGCCACCATGTGGACCACCGGCCTGGGTTACCTCGAGAACCTGATCCCCTTGAGCAACTGGATCGGCCGCGAGGACGACAAGTTCTATCACGGCTGGACGGTGTTCTACTGGGCCTGGTGGATTTCCTGGTCGCCCTTCGTCGGCATGTTCATCGCCCGCATCTCGCGCGGGCGCACGGTGCGCGAGTTCATCACCGCCGTGCTGCTGGTGCCGACCCTGGTCACCCTGCTGTGGATGGCCGCCTTCGGGGGCACCGCGCTGGAGCAGATCCAGAACAACATCGGCGCCCTGGCCGGTGGCCTGGATGCGGTCGAGCTGGCCATGTTCCAGATGCTCGACAACCTGCCGCTGACCGGCATCGTGTCGTTCCTGGCCATCTTCCTGGTCCTGGTGTTTTTCATCACCTCGTCGGACTCGGGCTCGCTGGTCATCGATTCGATCACCGCCGGCGGCAAGCTCGACGCCCCGGTGCCGCAGCGCATCTTCTGGGCGGTGATCGAGGGCGTGGTCGCCGGCGCCCTGCTGTTCGGCGGCGGGGCCGATGCCCTGGGGGCGCTTCAGGCGGCGGCGATCACCGTCGGCCTGCCCTTCACCCTGGTTCTCATCGCCATGTGCGTGGCCCTCTACCTGGGCCTGGAGCACGAGCGCAAGATGGTCCTGGGCGAGCGCTGAGGCAGTCCCTGGCTCCTATCCAAGACGACCACCAGAGGGGGGCCGGCCGGGCCCCCCTTTTTTGTGGCCTATCCGCCCCGCCCGAGCCGCATCTCCGGGGCCGCCAGGCGCTCCGGCGGGCCGATCCAGGCGTAGGCCAGCAGGCAGGGCTCGTGGTCGCCCACGGTCAGCCGGTGGGTCTCGCCGACCTTGTTGAGGATCAACGAGCCCGGGGCGTGGACCGCCGCGTCGTTTTCCGACCACGCCCCGGTCAGCGAGATGTAGCTCTCCTCGATGTCGCGGTGGTGGTGCTGGGGGTAGGTGGTGCCCGGGGCCAGCAGGACCATGCCCAGGGTCAGCGGCTCGGCGATCACCGGACCGTTGGGGCCGAGCACCTCGGTATAGGCGAAGCGCCGGGCCAGGGCCGGCGGCGGCCGCCGGTAGCCCAGCCGCCAGTCGAGACGCGGCGCGATGCGCCCGACCGCCCGGGCCAGCGCGGCCAACGGCCCATCCACCGCCCGGTCCAGGGCGCGGCCCAGATGGGCCACCACCGGCTGGTCGGCGGGGGCCGCCTCGGCCACCGGCGGATTGCCCTGGACGACGCGGTTCAGGCGCTCGCGGACCTGGCGCTGGTGGGCCCGGATGGGGGCGCTGCCGCCGGCCGAGCCACGGCGGTAGATGCCATCGACCTCGCGCAACAGGTAGGCCCAGTCGGGATGATCGGCGAGGCGGGACATGGCGGACGCAACCTTGGGGCGGACGGTCGGGAAGGGGTTGGCACAGGCACCCGGGCCGCCGGCGGGGGGCGGGTGAACGGGTCGGAACGGGGCGTTCGCGGCTGGTTTCGGCTCAGCCGTTCCCGTGGTCCAGGGTGAAGGCGTCGGGCGTGGCCTGGGCGATGGTGCCGTCCAGGCTGATCCACGCGCCGTCGACCTGATCGTAGGGGTTGGCCGCGATGGCGGGCATGGTCGCTAGGCCGGTGGTTCCGGCGGCAACGGCCAGGGCGGTGAGTGTCTTGCGCATGACAATCCTCCCTCTGTGGGTTGCCGGGAAAAGGGGTGGCGGCGGGCGGCGTTCCGCCGGCTGCCACCCCGACAACGCCCGGCCGCCGCGGTGGGTTCCACCGGTCGGGGAAAAATCCGCCAAAGGGGGAAGGTCAAAGGGGGGAGGCCAAAGGGAGGAAGGTTCAGTCGGCCGTGTCGCCGAACAGCTTGTAGAGGGCCGAATGGTCCAACTCGCCCAGGCCGCGCTCGATCAGGCGGGCGTAGTGGTCGCGGGTCAGGGCGGTGGCCGGCAGCTCGATGCCGGACTGGGCGGCCAGGGCCAGGGCCTGGTCGAGGTCCTTGTGCTGGGTGGTCACCTTGCCGCCGGGTTCGAAACGGTCGGTCACCATGCGCGCCCCGTGCAGGGCGAGAATGCGCGAATCGGCGAAACCGCCCATGATCGCCTCGCGGACCAGGGCCGGATCGACCCCGGCGGCGCGGGCCAGGGCCAGGGCCTCGGCGACGGCGCCGATGGTCAGCCCGACGATGACCTGATTGGCCGCCTTGGCGACCTGCCCGGCGCCGGCCGGGCCGAGGTGGGTGAAGCGCTCGCCCAGCACCTCGAGGATCGGGCGGGCCCGGGCGATCGCCTCGGCCTCGCCGCCGGCCATGATGATCAGGTTGCCGGCCTCGGCGGCCACCGTGCCGCCAGACACCGGGGCATCGATGAAGCTGCCGCCGGCCGCCGCCACCCGCTCGGCCAGCCGCCGGGTGGCGGCCACCTCGGTGGTCCCCATGTCGATGACCAGCCCGCCCGGGGCCAGCCCCTGGAGCACCCCGTCGGGGCCGAGCACGGCCTGTTCCACCGCCGGGGTGTCGCTGACCGCGAGGATCACCACCTCGGCCGCCTCGGCGACCCGGGCCGGGCAGTCGAGGCCCATCAGCCCGACCTCGGCCAGCTTGCGCACCGGCCCCGGCGAGCGGCTGGCGATGGCCACCTTGGCCCCGGCCCGGAACAGGTTGAGGGCCATCGGCCGGCCCATCAGGCCCATGCCGACGACCCCCACCGAGTGGCCGGCCAGCGGGGTCATCAGAGGGCCCGGTAGCGGGCCGCGATGCCGCGCTCGATGGCCGCCGCGACCAGCCGCTCGACGTCCAGCTGGTGGCGCAGGATTTCCAGCAGGCGCAACTCCTCCTGGTGCGCCGTGCCGTCCACCGCCACCGTCTCGCAGGCCAGGGCATAGGCGGTTTCGCGCATCCGGGGGGGCAGGGCGCGGGCGATCATGTCGACCACCCGGTCCAGCCCCTCGTCGTCGTCGAGCAGGGCGGCGCAGTCGCCGGCCACGCGGCTGAGGCTTTCCGGGTCGAAGTTGGCGAAGGCCGGCAGGGTCTGGACCAGCCGGCCGATCAGCCGCAACTCCTTCTCGCTCATGTCCGTGTCGGCCGCCGAGGCGATGACCATGGCATAGATCAAGGCTTCCTCGGGACGGATGGTTGACGCGCTCACGCCCTTGCACTCCTTCGAAAAAAATACCGCGGATGGTTCCACTCTAACCCCGCCGCCCCGGCGACCCCAAGAACAACCGGAAAGGATAGACAACCGGAAAGGAGATCAAGGGGCCAGGAAATCGCTGGTCAGCCGGGTCGCCTCGGCCAGGCTGAGGCGCTCGGGGGTCACCCCCTCGGGGAAGGCGCCGAACAGCCGCGAGGGCATCATCGGGTCGAGCAGCACGAAGACGCCCCGGTCGTCGTGGCGGCGGATCAGCCGCCCGAAGGCCTGTTTCAGGCGCAGGCGGGTGATCATGTCGTCGTGGGCCCGGCGCTGGGCGGCCTCGGGCAGGGCGGCGCGGCGGGCCTTGTGCAGGATGTCCGGGCGCGGCCAGGGGACACGGTCGAAGACGACCAGGCGCAGGGCGTTGCCGGGCACGTCGACCCCGTCGCGCAGGGCGTCTGTGCCCAGCAGGCAGGCCCGTTCCTCGGCCCGGAAGATGTCGACCAGGGTGGCCGGGTCGAGGGCGTCGACGTGCTGGGCATAAAGGGTCAGGCCGGCCGCCTCGAGCGGCGCGGTGAGGCGGGCGTGGACCCCGCGCAGCCGCGAGATGGCGGTGAACAGTCCCAGGCCGCCGCCATCGGCGGCCAGGAACAGGGCCCGGTAGGCGGCCGCCACCTGGTCCAGGTCGTCCTTGCGCACGTCGGTGACGACGATCACCCGGGTCCGTTCGGGGTAGTCGAAGGGCGAGGCCAGGGCGGCGCGGCGCACCGTGCCGGTTGGCCCATCGGGCGCACCGGTGACGGCGGCTGGCAGGTGAGGGATGCCGGTGCGCGCCTCGGCCGCCGCCCAGTCGGCTTGCGGATCGCCCGAGCCGTCGCGCAGGGTGGCCGAGGTGATGAGCACCCCGTGGGCCGGGGTCAGCACCTCGCGGGCCAGGGGTTCGGTGGGGTCCAGCCAGTGGCGGTGCAGGCCGACATCGATGTCGCGCCCCTCCAGGCGATTGACCGCCATCCAGTCGACGAAGCGGGCCGGCTGCGGCGCCGACAGGGCGGCCAGCATGTCGCGCCACGCCTGAAGCGGCATCAGGGCGCGCCGCTCGAGGCTTCGGATGAGCGCCTCCAGACGCTGGCGCAGGGCGGCTTCCGGGGGTTCCCGAGGGGACTCCCAGGGGGCTGTCCCGGGGTCTTCGCGGGGCGTTTCGCCGGGCTGTTGGGCCAGCGTCCGGCGCAGCAGCCGGACCAGGGCGGTGAGCGGCGCGATCAGGCCATCGAGGCCGGCCGCCAGCTCGGTCGCCGCCGCGATCAGCCCGGGGATCGGCGGCGTCGTCTCGCACTCCAGGTCGTGCGGGCTGTCGGCATTGGGGGCCCGGGCATAGACCTGACGGCGGACCAGGGTCAGGAAGTGCTCGGTGGCGCCGTCCGGGGCGTCGCCGGCCAGCCGCGCCCCCCAGCCGGGGCCGGGCAGCACCCGGGCGGCGGCCAGGGCCTGGGCCAGGGCGTCGGCGGCCGGGCCGTGGTCGGCCCCGTCGGCGGCCACCATCAGGTCCTCGGCCCGGCGCTTCAGCCCGCGCGCCCGCGAGCGCGTGGTGTCGGCCTCGGCGCCGCGCAGCCAGCGCCTCAGTTCGGCCGTCTCCTGGCCGCTGAGATGGGCCGCGAAGGCCGAGTCGGCGGCGGCGAACAGGTGGTGCCCCTCGTCGAACACATAGCGCCGGGGCGGCGCCTCGCCGTCCAGCCCGCCGAGCGCCGCCTGGACCAGCACCAGGGCGTGGTTGGCAACCACCAGATCGGCCCGCCGGGCCCGGCGCACGGCGCGTTCGACCAGACAGCGGTTGTAATGCGGGCAGGCGGCGTGGATGCACTCGCCGCGCCGGTCGGCCAGCTCCATCAGGGGGCGCCCGCCGAGCAGCGGGATCAGCCAGCCGGGCAGGTCGCCGGCGACCATATCGCCGTCGCGGCTGGCCCGCGCCCAGCGGGCGATCAGGGTCAGCCCGAGGGCGCTTTGCGGGCTCATCGGCAGGCGCCGCACCGCCTCTTCCAGGTTGAGCAGGCAGAGGTAGTTTTCCCGCCCCTTGCGGACCACCACCCGACGCGCCTTTTCCACCGGATCGGGGCACAGCCGGTCCAGTTCGCCATCGAGCTGGCGTTGCAGGTTGCGGGTGTAGGTGGAAATCCACACCGCGCCCTGGTTGGCCTCGGCCCACAGGCTGGCCGGGGCGATGTAGCCCAGGGTCTTGCCCACCCCGGTGCCGGCCTCGGCGAGCAGCACCCGGGGCTCGTCCTCGCGGTCGCGGGGGGCGAAGGCGTGGCAGGCGGCCTCGGCATAGGCCACCTGCTGGGGGCGGCTTTCGGCATCCGGGCCGAGCAGGTCGGCGAGACGGTCGGCGGCCGCCTCGGGGGGCACCGGATGGGCGCCGGGCGGCGGCGGCGGGGCGTGCTCGCCGACCTCGGGCAGGCGCTCCCAGATCCTCAGGCCCCGCGTCAGGGCCGAGGAGTGGGGCACCTCGTCGGGAGCGCCCAGCGCCGCCCCCACCGGGCCGGCCCACGACCAGCCGGCCCAGGCCGGCGGCCACAGGCAGCCCAGGGCCTCGCGGTGCGCCGCCGGGGGCAGGGCGATCAGGCTGTCGAGCAGGGTCCGGGTGGCCTCGACCAAGCTCAGGGCCTGCTCGCCCAGATCGTCGTCGGGCGGCAGCGGCAGGGCCAGGGCGCGGGCCAGGCCGCGCGGCGTCGGCGCGGCGAAGCGGGCCGGGTGGACGAAGGCGAACAGCTCCAGCAGGTCGTGGGCCGGGAAGGGATCGACCTTGAGGCGCCGCGCCGCCATCTGGCGATGGCAGAGGATCGGTGTCAGGTTCTTCAGGCGGCGCCCGGCGGCCGGGCCGGGGCGCAGGTCCTCGACCTCGCCGCCCGGCCAGACCAGCACCCCGTGGGTCAGGCCGACGGCCAGCACCGGGGCATCGGGCAGGCGGCGGCGTCCTGGTGCTGGCGTGGGTGCTGGCGGGGACGGGGTCACGGGGTCTCCCGGGCCAGTTCGTAAAGGGCCACGGCCGCCGCCGTGGCCACGTTGAGGCTTTCCACCCGCGGGCTGATCGGCAGCTTGACCAGATGGTCGCAGGTTTCGGCGACGCGCCGCCGCAGGCCCGCCCCTTCCGCCCCCAGGACCAGGGCAAGGCGCCCCGACAGCCCGGCCGAGGCCAGCGCCACCGGCCCCCGGGCGTCCAGCCCGGCGACCCAGAAGCCGTGCTTTTTCAGCCCCTCCAGGGCCTGGGCCAGATTGGCCGCGCGGATCAGCGGCACCGTCTCCAGGGTGCCCGAGGCGGCCTTGGCCAAGACCCCGCTTTCGCCCGGCGAGTGGCGGTCCTGGACGATCACGGCCAGCCCGCCGAAGGCCGCCGTGGCGCGCAGGATGGCGCCCAGGTTGCGCGGGTCGCTGACCTGGTCGAGCACCACCACCGGCAGGTTGGCGCCGGGCCGGGCGGCCTCGGCGGCGGCGGCCAGCTCGGCCACCTCGTCGAGGGCCCGGGCGGGCAGCGGGCGCACCTTCAGGGCCAGCCCCTGGTGCACCGTGCCGGGCGGCAGCTGGCGGTCGAGATCGGCCCGTTCGACCCGGCTCACCTCGGGCCAGCGGGCCGGGTCGAGGTCGGCCAGCAGGGGCTCGGCCCGGAGGTTCGCTTCCGCCTCGACCGTGGTCAGCAGGGCGAGGCAGCGCCGGGCCGGATTGGCCAGGGCGGCGGCCACCGCGTGGTGGCCGAACAGCCACACCGCGTTCGGCCCGTCGTCGAGCGGCGGGGTGGGGCGGCGCGGCCCCGGGGCGCGGGGCGGCTTGGCCGGGGCGGCGGAAGACGCCTCGGGCGGGCGGGGGCGGCGGCGGGGCGGCGGCCGGGAGGCCATGGGGGAGGCTCCTGCTTGAAGGGGGGCGTGGGGTGGTTGGCTCAGGCGTAGTCGGCTTTTTCCCGGTTGACAAGGCCGGGCCGGACCGCCTATGTGCTGCCTTCCGCGGCCGGCAGGGCCGGTTTCGCGGAACCCGGAGGGGTGGCCGAGCGGTCAAAGGCAACAGACTGTAAATCTGTCGGGTTTTCCCTACGTAGGTTCGAATCCTACCCCCTCCACCAACATCGTTTCGCGGGGTCGCATCCCCTTCCCCTGACCTGGCCCCAGCCCTCCCGGAAGGCTGGGATGGACCGGCCGGGGCGGGTGGGGGCGACCCTCTTGGTATGACGGGTGCCGGTCGCGGGCGTAGCTCAATGGCTAGAGCCCCAGCCTTCCAAGCTGGTGATGTGGGTTCGATTCCCATCGCCCGCTCCAACCCGACGCCCTTGGCGGCGGGGCGACACCCGGCGGGCGACCCCGACGCCAGCGGTCGGCGGGCGATCCTCTTGAAGTGACGTCGCGTGACGGGTTTTTTTCCAGGCAATAGAGGCGGATGAGACACGATGGCCAAGGCAAAGTTTGAGCGGAGCAAGCCGCACTGCAACGTGGGGACGGTTGGTCACGTTGACCATGGCAAGACGACCCTGACGGCGGCGATCACGAAGGTTCTGGCGGAGACCGGCGGGGCGACTTTTTCGGCCTACGACATGATCGACAAGGCTCCTGAGGAGCGGGCGCGCGGGATCACGATTTCGACGGCGCACGTTGAGTACGAGACGGAGAACCGTCACTACGCGCACGTGGACTGCCCTGGCCACGCGGACTATGTGAAGAACATGATCACGGGTGCGGCGCAGATGGACGGCGCGATCCTGGTGGTTTCGGCGGCCGACGGCCCGATGCCGCAGACCCGCGAGCACATTCTTCTGGCCCGTCAGGTTGGTGTTCCGGCGCTGGTTGTTTACCTGAACAAGGTTGATCAGGTTGACGACGAGGAGCTTCTTGAGCTGGTCGAGATGGAAGTTCGCGAGCTTCTGAGCTCGTACGAGTTCCCGGGCGACGACATTCCGATCGTGAAGGGCTCGGCGCTGGCGGCTCTGGAGGACGGCGACGCGAAGATCGGCAAGGAGTCGATCCTTGAGCTGATGAAGGCGGTTGACGAGTACATCCCGCAGCCGGAGCGTCCGAAGGACCAGCCGTTCCTGATGCCGATCGAGGACGTTTTCTCGATTTCGGGTCGTGGCACGGTGGTGACGGGTCGTGTTGAGCGGGGCATCGTGAAGGTCAACGAGGAAGTGGAGATCGTCGGCCTGAAGGACACCACGAAGACGGTGTGCACGGGTGTTGAGATGTTCCGCAAGCTCTTGGATCAGGGCGAGGCGGGCGACAACATCGGCGCGCTGCTGCGTGGCGTGAAGCGCGACGACGTGGAGCGTGGCCAGGTTCTGGCCAAGCCGGGGTCGATCACCCCGCACACCAAGTTCAAGTGCGAGTGCTACATCCTGACCAAGGAAGAGGGTGGGCGTCACACCCCGTTCTTCTCCAACTACCGTCCGCAGTTCTACTTCCGCACGACGGACGTGACCGGGACCATCGGTCTGCCCGAGGGCACCGAGATGGTGATGCCGGGCGACAACATCTCGATGGAAGTGAACCTGATCGCGCCGATCGCCATGGACGAGGGCCTGCGCTTCGCCATCCGCGAGGGCGGCCGCACCGTCGGCGCCGGCGTCGTCGCCTCGATCATCGAGTAGGGCCAACGGCGGCGTTCCGCCCCGCCGAACAGCCGCGCGCGCGGCGACCGGCGGGGCGGGGCGAATTATGGGTTGATCCCGAGCCTCGGGCCGGGTATACCCTCCGCCTCCAGCCTGCCGCCCGAGCCAGTCAAGCCATTCGGCATCCCGGTCCATCCGGCACGGGACCTGACGTGGACGGCGCTGGAAGGCGGGCCGACGGTCCGAGGCAACCCGGGCGGCGGTCCTCCAAGGGGGCGCGGCCGTGGGCGCCGAATGCAGGGGTGTAGCTCAGTTGGTAGAGCACCGGTCTCCAAAACCGGGTGTCGGGAGTTCGAGCCTCTCCACCCCTGCCAGGCGCCGCCCTGGCGCCGCGACGGCGGCCGGCGGGGTCTGAAGACGGCGGCTTTGAGGGCGCCCCGGCGCCGCGACGTCGCGACTTTTTGCAGGCGAGCCCGCCCGCGTCGGCCCGTTCTTCGAAGGGGGCCGGCGTCGGTGGGCCTCGCTTTCTTGATTGAACTCTTTCTAGAGGTCGAAAAGACGCTTCCCATGGCAAGGACCAATCCGGGGCAGTTCGTCCGTCAGGTGCGCCAGGAAATGGCCAAGGTCACCTGGCCGTCGCGCAAGGAAACCACGCTGTCCACCACCATGGTCTTCATCATGGTGACGCTGGCGGCGCTGTTCTTTCTGGTCGTCGATCAGCTCATCGCCTGGGTGGTGAAGCTGCTCTTCGGCCTTGGTGGATGAGGCCTTAAGCGATGGCTGCCCGTTGGTACGTCCTTCACGTCTATTCCGGCTTCGAGAACAAGGTCGCCCAGTCGATCCGCGAACAGGCCGCCCAGCAGGCGATGAGCGAGATGTTCGAGGAGGTCCTGGTGCCGACCGAGGAAGTGGTCGAGGTGCGCCGCGGCTCCAAGGTCTCGTCGGAGCGCAAGTTCTTCCCCGGCTACGTGCTGCTGAAGATGGAAATGACCGACCAGACCTGGCATCTGGTCAAGAACACTCCCAAGGTGACCGGGTTCCTGGGCGGCGGCAGCCGGCCGATCCCGATCAGCCAGGCCGAGGCCGAGCGCATCCTGCATCAGGTGCAGGAGGGCATCGACCGTCCCAAACCGTCCATTTCCTTCGAGGTCGGCGAGCAGGTGCGGGTCTGCGACGGGCCCTTCGCCTCGTTCAACGGTCTGGTCGAGGATGTGGACGAAGAGAAGGCGCGGCTCAAGGTGTCGGTGTCCATTTTCGGGCGCTCCACCCCGGTCGAGCTTGAGTACACCCAGGTGGAGAAGGCTTGATCGCCAAGCCCGCCACCGGGGCCCGCCGGCCGCCGGGCCGCCCCGTCGGGGCGCCGCCGGGCCGGATCAATGCCGTGGGAGGTCGCAACGCCGCTTGACGCGGGCGTCGGCCGTTGAACCGCGGGCCTCAAACCCCGCCCGCCGGGTGCCCCTTCTCGGGGATGCGCGGCGGGCCTTGATCACGAGGTAGACAAGAAAGAGCCATGGCAAAGAAAGTCGCCGGCTACATCAAGCTGCAGATCCCGGCCGGTCAGGCCAACCCGTCGCCGCCGGTCGGTCCGGCGCTGGGTCAGCGCGGTCTGAACATCATGGAGTTCTGCAAGGCGTTCAACGCCGCCACCCAGAACATGGAGCAGGGGATGCCGATCCCGGTGGTCATCACCGCCTATTCGGATCGCACCTTCTCGTTCATCACCAAGACCCCGCCGGTCTCCTACTTCCTGAAGAAGGCCGCCGGCCTGAAGAAGGGCGGCAGCGCCCCGGGCCGCGACAGCGCCGGTCAGGTGAGCCGCGAGCAGTGCCTGGAGATCGCCCGCCAGAAGATGCCCGACCTCAACTGCGCCGATGAAGAGGCGGGGTTGGCCATGGTCATGGGCTCGGCCCGCTCGATGGGCCTCAAGGTGGCGGAGTAACGATCATGGCGAAAATCGGCAAGCGACTGAAGGCGGCCTACGAGGCCATCGACACCAAGGCCCTGCTCGAGGTTTCCGAGGCGGTGGCCAAGGTCAAGGCCAATGCCTCGGCCAAGTTCGACGAGACGGTGGAAGTGGCGATCAGCCTGGGTGTTGACCCGCGCCACGCCGACCAGATGGTGCGTGGCGTGGTCGAGCTGCCGCACGGCACCGGCAAGACGGTGCGCGTCGCGGTGTTCGCCAAGGGCGACAAGGCGACCGAGGCCGAGCAGGCCGGGGCCGACATCGTCGGCGCCGAGGACCTGATGAAGACGGTCCAGGACGGCACCATCGATTTCGACCGCTGCATCGCCACCCCGGACATGATGGGCGTGGTCGGCCGGCTGGGTAAGATCCTCGGCCCGCGCGGCCTGATGCCCAACCCCAAGCTGGGCACGGTGACCATGGACGTGGCCGGTGCGGTGCGCGCCGCCAAGGCCGGTCAGGTGCAGTTCCGGGTCGAGAAGGCGGGCATCGTCCACGCCGGCGTCGGCAAGGCCAGCTTCACCGAGGAAGCCCTGGTCGACAACGTCAAGGCGGTCTTCGACGCCCTCAACAAGGCCAAGCCCTCGGGCGCCAAGGGGACCTACTTCAAGAAGGCCTCGCTCAGCTCGACCATGGGCCCGGGTGTGAAGGTCAACGTGCAGAGCGCCCTGGGCTGAGGCCCGGTCGACGCGCTGATCAAGATACCCGCCGGCCGCTTCCTTGAAAAAGGGCGCGGGCGGCGGGGGCAGGCGGGAGGCCCGTTTGGGTATGGGGTTTCCCGCCGACCTGTCCGAGACCGCAGGTCCCGGGCGTTGGGCCTCTCCTTTCCTTCGGGAAAGGGGCGGCGGCGTCCCGGGGTAACGGAGTTGCCGCCTGCGCAGACGGGGAGATTTGAGGGTTTCGGAGTGGCTTCGCCGCGCAGCGCGGGGCGGGCCGGTCGGAGCGTCTCTTCTTTCCCGGGCAGGTTCGTTTTAGGAGCACGCCCGGTCCGGCCCCTGGCAACGGGGACCGGCAGCGGGTGGACCGCCGGCGTCGGCCGGCGCGGCTCACCGTTACCGCCCCGGCAGGGTCGGGTGGTGGGCCGGGCAGGCCCGACGCTCGATACCAACCTGAGCGGAGACGCAAAGAACCAGCGGAGACACTCGTGAACCGTACGGAAAAAGAATCCCTGGTCTCCGAGCTGAGCGATCTGTTCGCGTCGCGTTCCTTCGTCGCGGTGGCCCACTACAAGGGCCTGACCGTGCGCGACCTGGAAACGCTGCGTGGCCAGATGCGCGAGGCCGGTGCCGGGTTCCGCGTCACCAAGAACCGGCTCACCAAGCTGGCCCTGAAGGGCTCGAAGTTCGAGGGCCTGAGCGACCTGTTCACCGGACCGACGGCGATTGCCTTCTCGGATGATCCGGTGTCGGCCGCCAAGGTCTGTGCCACCTACGCCAAGAAGAACGACAAGCTGGTCATTCTTGGCGGGGCGATGGATGGCCAGGTGCTGGATGCCAGTGGCATCGAGACCCTGTCCAAGCTGCCGTCGCTGGACGAACTGCGGGCCAAGCTGGTCGGCATGATCCAGACCCCGGCCACCCGCATCGCTGGCGTGCTTCAGGCGCCCGGCGGCCAGGTGGCCCGTGTCCTTCATGCCTACTCGGAGAAGGACGCCGCCTGAGCGCGGTGAATTCTTGGCTGATGGCGACCCGACACGGAGATCGACCCCCGATTTCCTTGACCCCGATCCCGGCGCGGCACCGTTTCGACCGCAAGGCCCTGGCGCCGCGCCTGATGAACCCTCAAATCACAAACTGACCCAGGAGTTTTGACCCATGGCTGATCTGGAAAAGCTGGTCGACGAGCTGTCCAACCTGACCGTGCTGGAAGCCGCCGAGCTGTCGAAGATGCTCGAGGAGAAGTGGGGCGTTTCCGCCGCCGCTCCGGTGGCCGTGGCTGGTGTGGCCGCGGCTGGCGGTGACGCCGGCGGCGCCCCGGCCGAGGAGCAGACCGAGTTCGACGTCATCCTGGCCGCGGCCGGCGACAAGAAGATCAACGTCATCAAGGAAGTCCGCGCCATCACCGGGCTCGGCCTGAAGGAAGCCAAGGACCTCGTCGAGGGCGCGCCCAAGCCGGTCAAGGAAGGCGTCTCCAAGGACGAGGCCGCCGAGCTGAAGAAGAAGCTGGAAGAGGCTGGCGCCACCGTCGAGGTGAAGTAAGGCGTCGCCTGCCCGTGGTTGAGCGGGGGGCGGCCGGCCAGCGTCGGCCGCCCCCCGTCGCCCACACCGAGACCGTCCTCCGTCCTGCTTCGGCGTCCGCCGCCCGGTTTCACCGGCCCGGCGGGGAGCGGAAGCGGGGCGGGGGATATCGGTGTCGGATGACCGTCAAGGGGAAGGGCCGAGGGGCCCTTTTCCGGACCGCCGCCCCGTTTCCCGAAGCCCCGGGGTGGCGGCAGAGGACGCCCGTGGATGCCCGGCCAAAGAGGCCGCGGACGCCCGGGGCGGCCCCGATCCGCCCGCCCGCCAAGCGCCCGTCAAGCCGGGCCGGCGGGGCGGGCCTGGGGCACAGAATCGACGTGGGCACCATCGCCCCGCTCGCCGCCGTTCCCCGATCCCCTGGCGGGGCGGCGTGGCGGCGCGGTCGCGGTGGGCCGAAACAGTGAAGAGGACCGACATGGCCAAGTCCTTTACGGGTCGCAAGCGCGTTCGCAAGAACTTCGGGCGCATCCCTTCCGTGGTCCCCATGCCCAACCTCATCGAGGTGCAGAAGGCCAGTTACGACACCTTCCTGCAAACCGGCATCGAGGCCCCGGCGCGCACCGACTCGGGTCTTCAGGAAGTGTTCAAGTCGGTCTTTCCGATCAAGGACTTCTCCGGTCGCGGCGAGCTTGAGTTCGTGCGCTACGAGCTGGAAGAGCCGAAGTACGACGTGGAGGAATGCCAGCAGCGCGGCCTGACCTTCGCGGCGCCCCTGAAGGTGACCCTGCGCCTTTTGGTGTGGGACGTCGACGAGGACACCGGCGCCCGCTCGGTGCGCGACATCAAGGAGCAGGACGTCTACATGGGCGACATGCCCCTGATGACGGTCAACGGCACCTTCATCGTCAACGGCACCGAACGCGTCATCGTCAGCCAGATGCACCGCTCGCCGGGTGTCTTCTTCGACCACGACAAGGGCAAGACCCACAGCAGCGGCAAGTACCTGTTCGCCGCCCGGGTGATCCCCTATCGCGGCTCCTGGCTCGACTTCGAGTTCGACGCCAAGGACCTCGTCTACGTGCGCATCGACCGGCGCCGCAAGCTGCCGGTGACCACCCTGCTCTATGCCCTGGACAACGACGCCACCCTGGCCCGCCGCGAGGCCGGCGAGTCGCTGGACCCGACCGAGATGGTCGGTCTGGGGGGCGAGGACATCCTCGAGTACTTCTACGACCGGGTCAGCTTCGTGCGCGACGCCGGCGGCTGGAAGACGCCCTTCGATGCCGAGGCCATGCGCGGCCAGAAGCTGGTCACCGACCTGATCGACGCCGACAGCGGCGAGGTCAAGGCCCAGGCCGGCGCCAAGCTCAGCCCGCGTCAGCTGCGCCGGCTGGCCGAGGGCGGCATGGCCTATCGCCGGGTCGAGGCCGACGAGCTGATCGGCCGTTACGCCGGCGAGGACATCATCGATGCCGAGAGCGGTCTGGTCTTCGCCGAGGCCGGCGAGGAGATCACCGAGGAGGTCCTGGCCGAGATGGACAAGGCCGGGCTCAGTGAGCTGTCGACCCTGAACATCGACCACGTCAACGTCGGGCCCTACATCCGAAACACGTTGTTCGCCGACAAGAACAGCTGCCGCGAAGAGGCCCTGATCGACATCTACCGGGTCATGCGCCCGGGCGAGCCGCCCACCCTGGAAACCGCCGAGGCGCTGTTCCACGGCCTGTTCTTCGACCCCGAGCGCTACGATCTGTCGGCGGTCGGCCGGGTCAAGATGAACGCCCGCCTGGACATCTCCAACGACGACGTGCCCGACACCATGCGGGTGCTGCGCCGCGACGACATCCTGTCGATCATCAAGACCCTGGTCGAGATGAAGGACGGCCGCGGCGAGATCGACGACATCGACCACCTGGGCAACCGCCGGGTGCGGTCGGTCGGCGAGCTGATGGAGAACCAGTACCGGGTCGGCCTGTTGCGCATGGAGCGCGCCATCCGCGAGCGCATGAGCAGCGTCGAGATCGACAACGTCATGCCGCACGACCTGATCAACGCCAAGCCGGCGGCGGCGGCGGTGCGCGAGTTCTTCGGCTCCTCGCAGCTCTCGCAGTTCATGGACCAGACCAACCCGCTGTCGGAGATCACCCACAAGCGGCGCCTGTCGGCGCTTGGCCCGGGCGGTCTGACCCGCGAGCGGGCCGGCTTCGAGGTGCGCGACGTGCACCCCACCCACTATGGCCGGATCTGCCCCATCGAGACCCCGGAAGGGCCCAACATCGGGCTGATCAACAGCCTGGCCACCTATGCCCGGGTCAACCAGTACGGCTTCATCGAAAGCCCCTACCGCAAGGTGGTGGACGGCAAGGTCACCGACGAGGTGATCTACATGTCGGCCATGGAGGAAGGGCGCCACACCATCGCCCAGGCCAACGCCGAGCTGGACGCCGAAGGACGCTTCGTCGGCGACCTGATCAGCGTCAGGAAGGGGGGCGACTACGAGATGGTCAACCCCGAAGAGATCAGCTACATGGACGTCTCGCCCAAGCAGCTGGTCTCGGTGGCGGCGGCGCTCATCCCGTTCCTCGAGAACGACGACGCCAACCGCGCCCTGATGGGCTCGAACATGCAGCGTCAGGCGGTGCCCCTGATCCGCGCCGAGGCGCCCTACGTGGGCACCGGCATGGAGCAGGCGGTGGCCCAGGACTCGGGGGCCACCGTGGTGGCCCGCCGGGCCGGCATGGTGCAGCAGGTGGACGCCACCCGCATCGTGGTCCGGGCCACCGAGGACACCGACAGCGCCGCTCCGGGCGTCGACATCTATCGGCTGTCCAAGTTCCAGCGCTCCAACCAGAACACCTGCATCACCCAGCGGCCGCTGGTCCGGGTCGGTGACCGGGTGGCCAAGGGCGACATCATCGCCGACGGCCCCTCGACCGAGCTCGGCGAGCTGGCCCTGGGGCGTAACGTGCTGGTCGCCTTCATGCCCTGGAACGGCTACAACTTCGAGGACTCGATCCTGATCTCCGAGCGCATCGTCCGCGACGACGTGTTCACCTCGATCCACATCGAGGAATTCGAGGTCATGGCCCGCGACACCAAGCTGGGCCAGGAAGAGATCACCCGCGACATCCCCAACGTCGGCGAGGAAGCCCTGAAGAACCTCGACGAGGCGGGCATCGTCTACATCGGGGCCGAGGTGAAGGCCGGCGACATCCTGGTCGGCAAGGTGACGCCCAAGGGCGAAAGCCCGGTCACCCCGGAAGAGAAGCTGCTGCGCGCCATCTTCGGCGAGAAGGCTTCCGACGTCCGCGACACCTCCATGCGGGTGCCGCCGGGGGTCACCGGCACGGTGGTCGAGGTGCGCCTGTTCAACCGCAGGGGCGTCGACAAGGACGAGCGCTCGCTGGCCATCGAGCGGGCCGAGATCGAGCGTCTGGCCAAGGACCGCGACGACGAGCGGGCCATCCTGGAAGGCAGCTTCGCCACCCGCATGAAGGACATGATCCTCGGCCAGACGGTGGTCGCCGGGCCCAAGGGCATGCCCACCGGGGTGATCCTGTCGGAGGACATCCTGGGCCAGTACACCCCCGGCCAGTGGCGCCACATCGCGGTCGAGGACGACGCCGTGATGGGCGAGGTGGAGGCCCTGAAGAAGTCCTATGAGGACAGCATCAAGGCCTTGAACGACCGCTTCGACAACAAGGTCGACAAGCTGCAGCGCGGCGACGAGCTGCCCCCGGGCGTGCTCAAGATGGTCAAGGTCTTCGTGGCCGTGAAGCGCAAGCTTCAGCCGGGCGACAAGATGGCCGGCCGTCACGGCAACAAGGGTGTCATCTCGCGCATCGTGCCGATCGAGGACATGCCGTACCTGGACGATGGCACCCAGGTCGACGTGGTGCTCAATCCGCTGGGCGTGCCGTCGCGCATGAACGTCGGGCAGATTCTCGAAACCCACCTGGGCTGGGCCTGTCGCGGCCTGGGCCGGCAGGTCAACGAGATGCTGCTCGCCTGGCGGGCCGGCCAGGCCGACCGCGAGGGCGTGCTGGAAGGCCTCAAGGGCATCTACGGCAAGACCTTCGACGACGAGGATCTGACCGAGCTCAACGACGGCGAGTTGACCGAGCTGTGCCGCAACCTGGTCAACGGCGTGCCCATCGCCACCCCGGTCTTCGACGGGGCGCGCGAGGACGACATCAACGCCATGCTGACCCAGGCCGGCCTCAACACCACCGGTCAGGTGACGCTGTATGACGGGCGCACCGGCGAGCCGTTCGACCGTCAGGTGACGGTGGGCTACATCTACATGCTGAAGCTCCACCATCTGGTCGACGACAAGATCCACGCCCGCTCCATCGGCCCCTACTCGCTGGTCACCCAGCAGCCGCTGGGCGGCAAGGCGCAGTTCGGCGGCCAGCGCTTCGGCGAAATGGAGGTGTGGGCGCTGGAGGCCTATGGCTCGGCCTACACCCTGCAGGAGATGCTGACCGTGAAGTCGGACGACGTCTCCGGGCGCACCAAGGTCTACGAGGCCATCGTGCGCGGCGAGGACACCTTCGAGGCCGGCATTCCCGAATCCTTCAACGTGCTGGTGAAGGAAATGCGCTCGCTGGGGCTCGACGTGGCCCTCGGCCAGGAAACCAACTGATCCGCGCCGGACCGCCGGCCGGGGCGCCGCTGACAGGCGCCCCGGCGGCGGCAGTTTTCAAAATCCGGCCCACCACCCTTGGGGAGACGTACCCATGAGCGAGCTTATGAAAATCTTCGGCCAGGTCAGCGGCGCGCAGTCGTTCGACCGGATGAAGATTTCGATCGCCAGCCCCGAAAAGATCCTGTCCTGGTCGTTCGGCGAGATCAAGAAGCCCGAGACCATCAACTACCGCACCTTCAAGCCGGAGCGGGACGGCCTGTTCTGCGCCCGCATCTTCGGGCCGGTGAAGGACTACGAGTGCCTGTGCGGCAAGTACAAGCGCATGAAGTATCGCGGCATCATCTGCGAGAAGTGCGGCGTTGAGGTCACCCTGTCCAAGGTGCGCCGCGAGCGCATGGGCCACATCGAGCTGGCCGCCCCGGTGGCCCACATCTGGTTTTTGAAGTCGCTGCCCTCGCGGGTCGGTCTGCTCATCGACATGACCCTGAAGGACCTCGAGCGGGTTCTCTACTTCGAGAGCTATGTGGTGGTCGAGCCGGGCCTCACCCCCTTGAAGCAGTTCGAGCTGCTCTCGGAAGAGCAGTATCAGGTGGCGGTCGAGGAATACGGCGAGGACAGCTTCACCGCCGGCATCGGCGCCGAGGCGGTGCGCGACCTTCTGGCCGCCATCGACCTGGAGGAGCTGCGCGGCGAGCTGCGTGTCGATCTCAAGGAGACCACCAGCGAGGCCAAGCGCAAGAAGCTGGTCAAGCGCCTGAAGCTGGTCGAGGCCTTCCTCGAGTCGGGCTGCCGGCCGGAGTGGATGATCCTGACCGTCATCCCGGTCATCCCGCCCGAGCTCAGGCCCCTGGTGCCGCTGGACGGCGGGCGCTTCGCCACCTCCGACCTGAATGACCTGTACCGCCGGGTCATCAACCGCAACAACCGCCTGAAGCGGCTGATCGAGCTGCGCGCCCCGGAGATCATCATCCGCAACGAGAAGCGGATGCTTCAGGAGTCGGTCGACGCCCTGTTCGACAACGGGCGGCGCGGCCGGGCCATCACCGGGGCCAACAAGCGCCCCCTGAAGTCGCTGGCCGACATGCTGAAGGGCAAGCAGGGCCGCTTCCGCCAGAACCTGCTGGGCAAGCGCGTCGACTACTCGGGCCGTTCGGTCATCGTGGTCGGGCCGGAGCTCAAGCTGCACCAGTGCGGCCTGCCCAAGAAGATGGCGCTGGAGCTGTTCAAGCCCTTCGTCTACTCCAAGCTCGAACTCTACGGCATGGCCACCACCATCAAGGCGGCCAAGAAGATGGTCGAGAAGGAGCGTCCCGAGGTCTGGGACATCCTGGAAGAGGTGATCCGCGAGCACCCGGTGCTGCTGAACCGCGCCCCGACCCTGCACCGTCTGGGCATCCAGGCCTTCGAGCCGGTGCTCATCGAGGGCAAGGCGATCCAGCTTCACCCGCTGGTCTGCACGGCGTTCAACGCCGACTTCGACGGCGACCAGATGGCCGTGCACGTGCCCTTGAGCCTGGAAGCCCAGCTCGAGGCCCGGGTGTTGATGATGTCGACCAACAACATCCTGTCGCCGGCCAACGGCAAGCCGATCATCGTGCCCACCCAGGACATGGTGCTGGGTCTCTATTACATGACGCTGGATCGCAAGGACGAACCGGGCGAGGGCATGGTCTTCGGCAGCCTGTCGGAGGTCGAGCACGCCATGACCGCCGGCGTGGTCAGCCTGCAGGCCAAGATCCGGGCCCGCCTGACCACCTACAACGAGGCCGGCGAGATGGCCACCCAGCTGATCGAGACCACCCCCGGTCGCCTGATGCTGGCCGAGATCCTGCCCAGGCATCCCAAGGTGCCGTTCGGCACCGTCAACCGGCTGCTGCGCAAGAAGGAGATCAGCGACGTCATCGACGTGGTCTACCGCCACTGCGGGCAGAAGGAGACGGTGATCTTCTGCGACCGCATGATGTCCATGGGCTTCAAGCAGGCGGCGCGGGCCGGCATCAGCTTCGGCAAGGACGACCTTTTGATCCCCGAGGCCAAGGCCAAGCTGGTCGCCGACACCGAGGCCCAGGTCAAGGAGTTCGAGCAGCAGTACCAGGACGGCCTGATCACCCAGGGCGAGAAGTACAACAAGGTGGTCGACGCCTGGCACCACTGCACCGATCAGGTGGCCGACGAGATGATGAAGGTGACCGCCGTGCTCGACCCGGGCAAGCCGGTCAACTCGATCTACATGATGGCCCACTCCGGGGCCCGTGGCTCGCCCGCCCAGATGAAGCAGTTGGCCGGCATGCGCGGCCTGATGGCCAAACCCTCGGGCGAGATCATCGAGACCCCGATCATCTCCAACTTCAAGGAAGGCCTGACCGTGCTGGAGTACTTCAACTCCACCCACGGGGCCCGTAAGGGGCTGGCCGACACGGCGCTCAAGACCGCCAACTCGGGCTACCTCACGCGGCGTCTGGTCGACGTTGCCCAGGACGCCATCATCATCGAGGAAGATTGCGGCACCGAGCGTTACCTGACCGTCTCGCCGGTGGTCGAGGGTGGCGACACCATCGTCTCGCTGGGCGACCGCATCCTGGGCCGCACGGCGGCCGAGGAGATCACCGACCCGACCAGTGGCGAGGTCATCGTGCCGATCGGCGGGATGATCGACGAGCCGGCGGTGGAACGCATCGAGGCGGTCGGCCTGGAGCAGATCCGGATCCGCTCGGTGCTGACCTGCGACACGGTCAGCGGCGTCTGCGGCAAGTGCTACGGGCGCGATCTGGCGCGCGGCACGCCGGTCAACATCGGCGAGGCGGTGGGTGTCATCGCCGCCCAGTCGATCGGCGAGCCGGGCACCCAGCTGACCATGCGGACCTTCCACATCGGCGGCGCCGCCCAGCGCGGCACCGAGCAGTCGTCCATCGAGGCCGGCTTCGAGGCGACGGTGAAGATCAACAACAAGCACGTGGTCGCCAACAGCGACGGCGTGATGGTGGTCATGAACCGCACCTGCGAGCTGGTCCTGGTCGATGCCCAGGGCCGCGAGAAGGCGCATCACCGCCTGCCCTACGGCGCCAAGCTGCTGGTCGACGACGGCGAGGCGGTCACCAAGGCCTCCAAGCTGGCCGAGTGGGACCCCTACACCCTGCCCATCATCACCGAGCGCGAAGGCATCGTGAACTACATGGACCTGGTCGATGGCCTGTCCATGCGCGAGGTCACCGACGAGGCGACCGGCATCTCGGCCCGCGTGGTCACCGACTGGAAGCAGCAGCCGCGGGGCAGCGACCTCAAGCCGCGCATCACCCTGCGCGACGACACCGGCGAGGTGATCACCCTGCCCAGCGGTCACGAGGCGCGCTACTTCATGACCGTGGACGCCATCCTCTCGGTGGAGAACGGCCAGCGGGTGCATGCCGGCGACGTGCTGGCCCGCATCCCGCGCGAAGGCACCAAGACGCGCGACATCACCGGCGGTCTGCCCCGGGTGGCCGAGCTGTTCGAGGCCCGGAAGCCCAAGGATCACGCCATCATCAGCGAGATCGACGGGCGGGTCGAGTTCGGCAAGGACTACAAGTCGAAGCGCCGCATCCTGGTGGTTCCCGAGGAGGGCGATCCGGTCGAGTTCCTGATCCCCAAGGGCAAGCATCTGGCGGTTCAGGAAGGCGACTTCGTCAAGCGCGGCGACGCCCTGATGGACGGCAACCCGGTGCCCCACGACATTCTGCGCGTGATGGGTGTCGAGGCGCTGGCCGACTACCTGATCAAGGAGATCCAGGACGTCTACCGGCTGCAGGGCGTGAAGATCAACGACAAGCACATCGAGGTGATCTGTCGCCAGATGCTGCAGAAGGTCGAGATCGTCGAGCCCGGCGAGACCACCTTCCTGGTCGGCGAGCTGGTCGACCGCCTCGACTTCCAGGCCGAGAACGAGAAGGTGCTGAAGGAGGGCGGGCGCACCGCCACCGCCTCGCCGGTGCTGCAGGGCATCACCAAGGCCTCGCTGCAGACCCACTCGTTCGTCTCCGCCGCCTCCTTCCAGGAGACCACCCGCGTGCTCACCGAGGCCGCGGTCTCCGGCAAGGAGGACAGCCTGATCGGCCTCAAGGAGAACGTCATCGTCGGGCGTCTCATCCCGGCCGGCACCGGGGCGGTGATGAATCGCCTGAAGGCGATCGCCGCCGAGCGCGACCAGCGCATCCAGGAGGCCCGTGCCGCCGAGGCGGAGGCAGCCGCCGAGGCGGCGGCGCCGGAGGCCCTGCCCCCGGCGCTGACCGAGGCCGTGGCCGCCGCCCAGTCGACGCCTCCGGCCAACGAGGAGTAGGCTGAGGGGCTGTAGAGCGTGCCGCGTGATTTGTGAATCACGCGACACGCTCTAAACTTTTGATATTGGTGCAAATCGTCGTCGCGATCCGTTCTGGATCGCTCGGGCTTTGCTCTAATGGGCTCGCCGACCCATACCTTATATGGTGGGGGCCACACCGGGAACGGTGTGGCCCCTGCCATGTCTGGCCGGCTTCTGGCCGGCCTCTGGCCGGCCTCTGGCCGACCTCTTGGCCGACCTTTGGCCATCCCCCGGCGAGTGGCCCGGAAGGGCCCGGGGATTCAATGCTTGACGCCCGGAAGGGCGGGGACTATAAAGCCGCCTCCGCGGGTCCGGTGGTGGCCTGACGCTCCCGACCGGGGCGGTGCCGGATTGTCTCGACAACCTGGATGGTTTCGAAGGCAGGGCGGCACCTTCCGTTAACGGTCGAACCGGGGTGGCAGGTCAGACGCGGCTCCCGAAGCGGTCATCAGACGAGCCAGGCGGTTGTCAGCCTTTCAGGCCCTGGTTTTTGGCTCGTGACTGTCCTTTCTCGCAGAGAGCGGCTCGCCGCCCAGTGCCTGCTTCAGGCCCCGGGGGCGCTTTTGCCGGCTCGGTGCGGGGCGCGGCGGCGCCGGTTCCTTCAAGGGCTCCTTGAAGGGGGCGGGGTCGGCCCGGGGACCTGATGTGCTGCCTTTGGGATTCGGGTCAGCCAGGGCCTTTGCGACAGGTCATGTGATCGATCACGGATCGCCCCCGCGACACAGCAAGAGGGGCGCGCCGGCGTGTCCGTACCGGGTTCTCTCAAGGCAGGGGGGCTCATGGGCGGCGTGACGGCCATCGAGTGCAAGGAATCGAGATGCCGACGATCAACCAGTTGATCCGCGCTGGCCGCAAGGTGCCGGTGAAGCGCAACAAGGTGCCGGCCATGCAGGCCTGCCCGCAGAAGCGTGGGGTGTGCACCCGGGTCTACACGACCACCCCCAAGAAGCCCAACTCGGCGCTTCGCAAGGTGGCGCGTGTGCGCCTGACCAACGGGTTCGAGGTCACCAGCTACATCCCGGGTGAGGGCCACAACCTGCAGGAACACTCGGTGGTGATGATCCGCGGCGGGCGCGTCAAGGATCTGCCGGGTGTGCGCTATCACACCATTCGCGGCACCCTGGACACCCAGGGCGTCAAGGACCGCAAGCAGCGCCGTTCCAAGTACGGCGTGAAGCGTCCGAAGTAAGTTTCGAGCCGGTTTTTTTGTGTAAGCCCACTTTTCGGGTAGGCGAAGGAAAGAGACGACCATGTCCCGACGTCGCGCAGCGGTAAAGCGTGAGGTTCTGCCGGACGCCAAGTTCGGCGACCGCGTTCTGGCCAAGTTCATCAACTCGGTGATGCTGGACGGCAAGAAGTCCACCGCCGAGCGGATCGTCTATGGCGCGCTCGACAAGATGGCGGGCCGTGGCGGTCAGGACCCCGTGCGCCTGTTCCACGATGCGGTGGACAACGTGAAGCCGGCGGTCGAGGTGCGCTCGCGCCGCGTCGGTGGCGCCACCTATCAGGTGCCGGTGGAGGTCCGCCCGGAGCGTCGTCAGGCGCTGGCCTTCCGCTGGCTGGTCGATCAGGCCCGCAAGCGCTCCGAGACGACCATGGTGGATCGTCTGTCGGGCGAGCTGTCGGATGCCGCCAACAACCGTGGCGGCGCCGTCAAGAAGCGCGAAGACACCCACCGCATGGCCGAGGCCAACAAGGCCTTCAGCCACTATCGCTGGTAACCCCCGACCGACCGTTTCTAAAAAGACCCCGGCCGCCCCCCGGACGCCAAGGAGTTCCAGGTGATGAAGCGCGACACGCCGCTCGAGCGATACCGCAACATCGGCATCATGGCCCACATTGATGCCGGCAAGACGACCACGACCGAGCGAATCCTCTACTACACCGGCAAGTCGCACAAGATCGGCGAGGTCCATGACGGCGCCGCCACCATGGACTGGATGGAGCAGGAGCAGGAACGCGGCATCACCATCACCTCGGCGGCGACCACGGCGTTCTGGAAAGAGCACCGGATCAACATCATCGACACCCCGGGCCACGTCGACTTCACCATCGAGGTGGAGCGTTCGCTGCGCGTGCTCGACGGTGCGGTGGCGGTGTTCGACTCGGTGGCCGGCGTGGAGCCGCAGTCGGAGACGGTGTGGCGCCAGGCCGACAAGTACCACGTGCCGCGCATGTGCTTCGTCAACAAGATGGACCGCATGGGCGCCGACTTCTATCGCTGCGTCGACATGATCGTCGATCGCCTGGGCGCCACCCCGCTGGTCATGAACCTGCCCATCGGCTCGGAGTCGGACTTCGTGGGCGTGGTCGATCTGATCGTCAACAAGGCGGTGGTCTGGAAGGGCGACGACCTGGGCGCCTCGTTCGAGTACACCGACATTCCGGCCGAGCTGGCCGACAAGGCCGCCGAGTACCGCGAGAAGCTGATCGAGACCGCGGTCGAGGCCGATGACGCCGCCATGGAAGCCTACCTGGAGGGCAACGAGCCCGACGAGGCGACCCTGAAGGCGTGCATCCGCAAGGGCACCATCGCCATGCAGTTCGTGCCGGTGCTGTGCGGCTCGGCGTTCAAGAACAAGGGTGTCCAGACCATGCTGGACGCCGTCATCGACTTCATGCCGGCGCCGACCGACGTCGCCTCGATCCGCGGCGTGCTGCCCGACACCGAGGAAGAGGTCAAGCGCGTCAGCTCGGACGACGAGCCCTTCTCGGCGCTCGCCTTCAAGATCATGAACGACCCGTTCGTCGGCTCGCTGACCTTTGCCCGCATCTACTCGGGCATCCTGGAAAGCGGCTCCTACGTGCTGAACACCGTGAAGGGCAAGCGCGAGCGCATCGGCCGCATGCTGCTCATGCACGCCAACAGCCGCGAGGAGATCAAGTGGGCGGCGGCCGGCGACATCGTGGCCATCGTGGGCCTGAAGGACACCACCACCGGCGACACCCTGTGTGACCCGGTCAAGCCGGTGATCCTCGAGCGCATGGAGTTCCCCGACCCGGTCATCGAGGTCGCCGTGGAGCCCAAGACCAAGGCCGACATGGAAAAGATGGGCGTGGCCCTGGCCCGCCTGGCGGCCGAGGACCCGTCGTTCCGCGTCGCCACCGATCCGGAGAGCGGGCAGACGGTGATCAAGGGCATGGGCGAGCTGCACCTTGAGATCATCGTCGACCGCCTGAAGCGCGAGTTCAAGGTGGACGCCAACGTCGGTGCCCCGCAGGTGGCCTACCGCGAGACCATCGTCGGCACCCACACCATCGACTACACCCACAAGAAGCAGACCGGCGGTTCGGGCCAGTTCGCCCGCATCAAGCTGGAGTTCTCGCCCGCCGAGCCCGGCGAGGGTTTCATCTTCAACAACACCATCGTCGGCGGTTCGGTGCCCAAGGAGTACATCCCGGGTGTGCAGAAGGGGCTGGACAGCGCGTCGGACAACGGCGTCATCGCCGGCTTCCCGATGACCGACTGGAAGGCCACCCTGATCGACGGCGCCTACCACGACGTCGACTCCTCGGTGATGGCCTTCGAGATCGCCGCCCGCGCCGCCTTCCGCGAGGGTATCCCGCAGGCCAAGCCGCGCCTGCTCGAGCCGATGATGAAGGTCGAGGTGGTGACCCCGGAAGAGTACATGGGCGACATCATCGGCGACCTGAACAGCCGCCGGGGCAACGTCTCGGGCATGGATCAGCGGGGCAACGCCCGGGTGGTCTCCGCCAAGGTGCCGCTGGCCAACATGTTCGGCTACGTCAACACCCTGCGCTCGATGTCGCAGGGGCGGGCCCAGTACACCATGCACTTCGACAGCTATGCCGAGGTGCCGAACAATGTGTCCGAGGAGATCCGGGCCAAGATGGCCGGCTGATCCCGGCGCTGGGCGACAGCCGACCAGCGGATTATTTGGAACACGCCCCTGACCGCAGCGCGGCAGGCGTTCTGACGAAAGACGGAGTGCTTAAAGATGGCCAAGGCAAAGTTTGAGCGGAGCAAGCCGCACTGCAACGTGGGGACGGTTGGTCACGTTGACCATGGCAAGACGACCCTGACGGCGGCGATCACGAAGGTTCTGGCGGAGACCGGCGGGGCGACTTTTTCGGCCTACGACATGATCGACAAGGCTCCTGAGGAGCGGGCGCGGGGTATCACGATTTCGACGGCGCACGTTGAGTACGAGACGGAGAACCGTCACTACGCGCACGTGGACTGCCCTGGCCACGCGGACTATGTGAAGAACATGATCACGGGTGCGGCGCAGATGGACGGCGCGATCCTGGTGGTTTCGGCGGCCGACGGCCCGATGCCGCAGACCCGCGAGCACATTCTTCTGGCCCGTCAGGTTGGTGTTCCGGCGCTGGTTGTTTACCTGAACAAGGTTGATCAGGTTGACGACGAGGAGCTTCTTGAGCTGGTCGAGATGGAAGTTCGCGAGCTTCTGAGCTCGTACGAGTTCCCGGGCGACGACATTCCGATCGTGAAGGGCTCGGCGCTGGCGGCTCTGGAGGACGGCGACGCGAAGATCGGCAAGGAGTCGATCCTTGAGCTGATGAAGGCGGTTGACGAGTACATCCCGCAGCCGGAGCGTCCGAAGGACCAGCCGTTCCTGATGCCGATCGAGGACGTTTTCTCGATTTCGGGTCGTGGCACGGTGGTGACGGGTCGTGTTGAGCGGGGCATCGTGAAGGTCAACGAGGAAGTGGAGATCGTCGGCCTGAAGGACACCACGAAGACGGTGTGCACGGGTGTTGAGATGTTCCGCAAGCTCTTGGATCAGGGCGAGGCGGGCGACAACATCGGCGCGCTGCTGCGTGGCGTGAAGCGCGACGACGTGGAGCGTGGTCAGGTTCTGGCCAAGCCGGGTTCGATCACCCCGCACACCAAGTTCAAGTGCGAGTGCTACATCCTGACCAAGGAAGAGGGTGGGCGTCACACCCCGTTCTTCTCCAACTACCGTCCGCAGTTCTACTTCCGCACGACGGACGTGACCGGGACCATCGGTCTGCCCGAGGGCACCGAGATGGTGATGCCGGGCGACAACATCTCGATGGAAGTGAACCTGATCGCGCCGATCGCCATGGACGAGGGCCTGCGCTTCGCCATCCGCGAGGGCGGCCGCACCGTCGGCGCCGGCGTCGTCGCCTCGATCATCGAGTAGGGCTTCAAAGCCCAGATATCGGCCGGCGCCCGGGTTGGGCAACCACGCGGGCGCCGGAGAGTTTTTTGACACGTTGAAGCCAGATCGCGCCCCAGCAGGGGGCCGACAGACTTTGAAGCGCTCCGCTTGTTGAGGGCGGGCACCGGGAACGGGTTCGAAAAGACCATGGACAGCCAGAACATTCGCATTCGCCTGAAGGCGTTCGATCACCGCGTGCTCGACCAGTCGACGCGCGAGATCGTCAACACCGCCAAGCGCACCGGGGCCCAGGTCCGCGGGCCGATCCCGCTGCCGACCCGGATGGAGCGCTTCACCGTCAACCGCTCGCCGCACATCGACAAGAAGTCGCGCGAGCAGTTCGAGATCCGCACCCACAAGCGGGTGCTGGACATCGTCGATCCCACTCCGCAGACCGTGGACGCGCTGATGAAGCTCGACCTGGCCGCCGGGGTGAACGTCGAGATCAAGCTTTAATCGAGAACAACGCCGACAACACCGGTCGGTTCCCTTCCCGTCCCAGCCAAGCGGCACGGGGAAACGGGCCGACCAAGAAAGCGGAAACAACGACATGCGTTGCGGTCTGATTGCAAGAAAAGTGGGAATGACCCGCTTTTTCACCGACGACGGGATCCACGTCCCGGTTACCGTGCTCCACCTGGAGGACGGCGTGCACGTCACCGCCCAGCGGACCGAGGAGCGCGACGGCTACACCGCCGTGCAGCTCGGCGTGGGCAAGGCCAAGGTGCGCCGCACCGGCAAGGCGATGCGCGGCCACTTCGCCAAGGCGAAGGTCGAGCCCAAGCGCCATCTGGTCGAGTTCCGGGTCAGCCCGGACAACCTGATCGAGCCCGGCGCCGAGCTGTCGGCCGAGCACTTCCTGGCCGGCCAGAAGGTCGACGTCGCCGGGACGAGCATCGGTAAGGGCTTCGCCGGTGGCATGAAGCGCCACAACTTCTCGGGCCTCGAGGCGACCCACGGTGTGTCGGTCAGTCACCGCTCGCACGGTTCGACCGGTCAGTGCCAGGACCCCGGCAAGGTGTTCAAGGGCAAGAAGATGGCCGGCCACATGGGCGACCGTCGGGTGACCACCCAGAACCTCACCGTGCACGCCGTCGATGCCGCGCGCGGTCTGATTTTCGTCAAGGGCCCGGTGCCCGGCTCGGCCGGCGGCTGGGTCGAGATCCGCGACGCCGTCAAGCGGCCGCGCCCCGAGGGCGTGCCCACCCCGGGCGCCCTGAAGGTTGCCGAGGCGGCCGCCGAGGCGCCGGTCGAGGCTCCCGCCGAGGCGGCCGAGGCCGCCGGTGACGCCGCCGAGCAGAAGGACTGAGCCGAACCATGAAGTGCGACGTCATCTCCCTGGACAACGCCAAGGTCGGCGACATCGAGCTGGCCGACGAGGTGTTCGGTCTTGAGGTGCGGCCCGACGTGCTGCACCGGATGGTCCGCTGGCAGCAGGCCAAGCGCCAGGCCGGGACCCACAAGACCAAGGGCATCTCCGAGATTTCCGGCACCACCAAGAAGCCGTTCAAGCAGAAGGGCACCGGTGGGGCCCGTCAGGGCTCGCGGCGCAGCCCGCAGTTCCGCGGCGGTGCCACCATTTTTGGTCCGGTGGTGCGCAGCCACGCCCACGAGCTGACCAAGAAGTTCCGCCGCCTGGGCCTGAAGACCGCGCTGTCGGCCAAGGCCAAGGACGGCAAGCTGGTGGTCCTCGACAAGGCCGAGACCGACACCCCGAAGACCAAGGACATGGCCGGCCGCTTCGCCAGCCTGGGCTGGTCCTCGGTGCTGGTCATCGACGGCCCCGAGGTCAACGAGGGGTTCCGCAAGGCGACCCGCAACCTGGTCGGGGTGGACGTGCTGCCCAGCCAGGGGGCCAACGTCTATGACATCCTGCGCCGCGACACCCTGGTTTTGACCAAGGCCGCCGTGGAAAGCCTGGAGGAGCGCCTGAAATGAGCCGCAAGTACCAAGCCGTGACGGTTGGCCCGGAGCGTGCCTACGACATCGTCCGCGCCCCGGTCATCACCGAGAAGGGCACCCTGCTCGGCGAATTCAACCAGGTCGTCTTCCGGGTTCCCCTGGAGGCCACCAAGCCGGAAGTGAAGAGCGCTGTCGAGCAGGTGTTCGGGGTCCAGGTGACGGCCGTCAACACGCTGCGCCAGAAGGGCAAAGTGAAGCGCTTCCGGGGCCGTCTGGGCCGTCGCAGCGACACCAAGAAGGCGATCGTCACCTTGGCCGAGGGCCAGTCGATCGACGTGACCACGGGAATCTGACGCCATGGCACTGAAGACGCACAATCCCATCACTCCGGGCATGCGCCAGCTGGTGCTGGTGTCGCGCAAGGAGCTCCACAGCGGCGGTCCGGTCAAGCACCTCACCGAGGGTCTGACCAAGAAGGGCGGGCGCAACAACACCGGTCGGATCACCACCTTCAATCGTGGTGGCGGTCACAAGCGGCGCTATCGCCTGGTCGACTTCAAGCGCACCAAGTGGGACGTGCCGGGCACCGTCGAGCGCCTGGAGTACGATCCCAACCGGACCGCGTTCCTGGCCCTGATCCGTTACGAGGACGGCGAGCTGGCCTACATCCTGGCCCCGCAGCGTCTGGCCCCGGGTGATACCGTGGTCGCCGGCGAGCGGGCCGACATCAAGCCCGGCAACGCCATGCCGCTGAAGAACATGCCGGTCGGCACCATCATCCACAATGTGGAGATGAAGCAGGGCAAGGGCGGCCAGATCGCCCGCTCCGCCGGCTGCTACGCCCAGCTGGTCGGCAAGGACGCCGGCTACGCGCAGATCCGCCTCAATTCGGGCGAGCTGCGGCTGGTTCGTGGCGAGTGCATGGCCACCTGCGGCGCGGTGTCCAACCCGGACAACCAGAACATCAAGCTGGGCAAGGCGGGGCGTTCCCGCTGGCTGGGCCGCAAGCCGAGCGTGCGGGGCGTGGCGATGAACCCCATCGACCATCCGCACGGCGGCGGCGAGGGTCGCACCTCGGGCGGCCGGCACCCGGTCACCCCGTGGGGCAAGCCGACCAAGGGCAAGCGTACCCGCAACAACAAGGCGACGGACAAGCTGATCATGCGCAGCCGTCACAAGGCCAAAAAGAAGTAACGGAGGTCGGGATCGTGGCACGTTCCGTGTGGAAAGGTCCGTTCGTCGACGGATATATGCTTAAGAAGGCCGAGACGGCCCGTTCGTCGGGGCGCAAGGATGTGATCAAGACTTGGTCGCGGCGCTCCACCATTCTGCCCCAGTTCGTCGGTCTGACGTTCGGGGTGCACAACGGGCGCAAGTTCGTGCCGGTGCTGGTGACCGAGAACATGATCGGCCATCGTTTCGGGGAGTTCGCCCCGACCCGCACCTACTACGGCCATGCCGCCGACAAGAAGGCGAAGAGGAAGTAGAGATGGGTAAAGTTTCCGCCCCCCGGGCGCTGGCCGACAGCGAGGCCAAGGCCTCGGCGACCACCCTTCGGGTCAGCCCCCAGAAGCTCAACCTGGTGGCCGGCAGCATCCGCGGCAAGTCGGCCGAGGCGGCCCTGGCCGAGCTCACCTTCTCGCCCCGGCGCATCGCCCAGGACGTGAGGAAGGTGCTGCAGTCGGCCATCGCCAATGCCGAGAACAACCACCAGCTCGACGTCGACCGGCTCTACGTGGCCGAGGCTTTCGTCGGCCGGGCCCTGGTCATGAAGCGCTGGCGGCCGCGCGGCCGCGGCCGGGTGGGGCGCATCCTGAAGCCCTTCTCCAACATCACCATTGTGGTCCGCGAGCGCGAGGAGACGGTTTAGATGGGTCACAAAGTCAATCCGACCGGCCTGCGTCTGGGCATCAACCGGACCTGGGATTCGCGCTGGTTCGCCGACCGCGAGTATGGCGATCTGCTGCTTGAGGACGTCAAGCTGCGCGACTACCTGAAGAAGCGCCTGCAGGGCGCCGGGGTGTCGAAGATCATCGTCGAACGGCCGGCCAAGAAGGCCCGCATCACCATCCATACCGCCCGTCCGGGCGTGGTGATCGGCAAGAAGGGCGCCGACATCGAGGTGATGCGCCGCGAGCTGGCCAAGATGACCGGCAGCGATGTGCACCTGAACATCGTCGAGATCAGGAAGCCCGAGATCGAGGCCCAGCTGATCGCCGAGAACATCGCCCAGCAGCTGGAGCGCCGGGTCAGCTTCCGCCGCGCCATGAAGCGCGCCGTGCAGAACGCCATGCGTCTGGGCGCCCTGGGCATCCGGATCAACTGCGCCGGCCGTCTGGGCGGGGCCGAGATCGCCCGCACCGAGTGGTACCGCGAGGGCCGGGTGCCCCTGCACACGCTGCGCGCCGACATCGACTATGGCACCGCCACGGCGATGACCACCTATGGCGCCTGCGGGGTCAAGGTCTGGGTCTTCAAGGGCGAGATCATGGAGCACGACCCGATGGCCCAGGACAAGCGCCTGGCCGATCAGCAGGGGCCGGGGCGCTCGAACTAACGCAACAACAGCGGTCCTTAGTAAGCGGCGCCGCGCCGCCAGGACCCAGGTAAGAACGCTGACGGGAAAACGACCATGCTCAGTCCGAAGCGCACAAAATTCCGCAAGATGCACAAGGGCCGCATCAAGGGCAACGCCAAGGGCGGCTCGGCGCTGAACTTCGGCGCCTATGGCCTCAAGGCCCTGGAGCCCGAGCGGATCACGTCGCGCCAGATCGAGGCCGCCCGGCGGGCCATCACGCGCCACATGAAGCGTCAGGGGCGGGTGTGGATCCGCATCTTCCCGGACGTCCCGGTGTCGAAGAAGCCGGCCGAGGTGCGGATGGGCTCGGGCAAGGGCTCGCCCGAGTACTGGGCGGCCAAGGTCAAGCCCGGGCGCATCATGTTTGAAGTGGACGGGGTCTCCGAGGAGATCGCCCGCCGAGGCCTGGAGCTGGCTGCCGCCAAGCTCCCGGTGAAGACCAAGTTCGTGGCCCGTATCGGGGCGGAGGGTTAAGACCATGGCCAACAAAGAGGCCGAGGACATGCGCGCCAAGTCCGACGACGAGCTGAAGAAGCGCCTGATCGAGCTGAAGAAGTCGCAGTTCAATCTGCGCTTCCAGAAGGCTTCGGGCCAGCTCGAGGACACCTCGCAGTTTCTGAAGGTGCGGCGCGAGATCGCCCGCATCAAGACCACCCTGGCCGGCCGCACCGCCTGACCGGACCCTTTTAGGTTTAAGTGGAAGGACCAATCCCGTCATGCCGAAGCGTATCCTTCAGGGCACGGTGGTCAGTGACAAGCAGGACAAGACCGTCACCGTGCTGGTCGAGCGCCGCTTCAAGGACCCGCTCTACAAGAAGTTCATCCGGCGCACCAAGCGCTATGCGGCCCACGACGCCGAGAACACCCACAAGGTGGGCGACGTGGTGCGCATCCGCGAATGTGCGCCCATCTCGCGCAAGAAGCGCTGGGAAGTGCTGGTCGAACCGTCCTGATCTCAAGGGACGGCAAGGCCTTTAAAAAAAGCCAAGGCTGGGCCCCACGTCGGGACCCCGGCCAAGGTCTTGAGAAAGCCAAGGCCGGGTCCCGTGTCGGGACCCCGGCCAAGGTCTTAAGAAAGCCAAGGCCGGGTCCCGCGTCGGGACCCCGGCATTGTCAACGGTCGGTCGGCCAGGGCGTTATCCTTCTTTGAGGGATGATCGGCCGGGCGGCCAGGTTTCAAGGAACGAAGACCCATGATCCAGATGCAAACCAACTTGGACGTGGCCGACAACAGCGGGGCCCGTCGAGTGCAGTGCATCAAGGTGCTTGGCGGCTCCAAGCGCAAGACCGCCGGGGTCGGCGACATCATCGTTGTTTCGGTGAAGGACGCCATCCCCCGCGGCCGCGTGAAGAAGGGCGACGTGCACCGGGCGGTGATCGTCAGGACCGCGAAAGAGGTCCGGCGGCCCGACGGCAGCGCCATTCGCTTCGACCGCAACGCCGCGGTGCTGTTGAACAAGCAGGGCGAGCCGATCGGCACCCGCATCTTCGGCCCGGTCACCCGTGAGCTGCGCGCCAAGCGCTTCATGAAGATCATTTCGCTGGCCCCGGAGGTGCTGTAAAGCCATGGCCCAGAAGATCAAGAAAGGCGACCGCGTGGTCGTCGTCGCCGGGCGCGACAAGGGCAAGACCGGCGAGGTGGTCAAGGCCCTGCCGGCCGAGGGCCGGGTCGTCGTTTCGGGCGTCAACGTGGTCAAGCGCCACCAGCGCCAGAGCCAGACCCAGGAAGGCGGCATCCTGACCAAGGAGGCGGCGATCGACGCCTCCAACGTGATGCACGTCGACCCCAAGGACGACAAGCCGACCCGGGTCGGGTTCAAGTTTCTCTCCGATGGCCGCAAGGTGCGCTTCGCCAAGCGCTCCGGCGAAGTCATCGACAATTGACGGGGGCGAGCATGGCACGCCTGAAAGAACACTACGACACCGTGCTCAAGGCCGAGCTGACCGAGCGGTTCGGTTACGCCAACCCGCAGCAGACGCCGCGCCTTGAGAAGATCGTCATCAACATCGGGGTCGGCGAGGCTTCGCAGGACTCCAAGAAGATCGACAGCGCGGTGCGCGAGCTGACCGCCATCGCCGGCCAGAAGCCGGTGGTGACCAAGGCCAAGAAGTCGATCGCCGGCTTCAAGCTGCGCGAGGGCCAGATGGTGGGCTGCAAGGTCACCCTGCGCCGGGAGCGGATGTACGAGTTCCTGGACCGCCTGGTCACCATCGCCCTGCCCCGGGTGCGCGACTTCCGCGGCCTGAATGGCAAGTCCTTCGACGGCCAGGGCAACTACAACATGGGGGTGAAGGAGCAGATCATCTTCCCGGAGATCGACTACGACCGGGTCGAGACCATCCGTGGGATGGACATCACCATCTGCACCACCGCCAAGACCGACGAGGAAGCCAAGGCCCTGCTTGAGGGTTTTGATCTTCCCTTCCAGGCCTAAGAAGAGGGACAGCAGACCATGGCCAAGAAGAGTGCTGTCGAGAAGAACAAGAACCGGGCCCGCCTGGTTGCCAATCAAGCCAATCGCCGGGCCGCCCTGAAGGCAATGGTGATGGACCGTGAGGCCTCGCCCGAGGAGCGCTTCGAGGCGACCCTGAAGCTGGCCGAAATGCCGCGCAACGGCGCCAAGGTGCGTCTGCGCAATCGCTGCCAGATCACCGGCCGGCCGCGCGGCACCTATCGCAAGTTCAAGCTGGCCCGCGTCAAGCTTCGGGACATGGCCTCGGAAGGTCAGATCCCCGGCATGGTCAAGTCGAGCTGGTAAGGAGAGACGTCCATGTCGATGACCGATCCCGTGGCCGATCTTCTGACCCGCATTCGTAACGGGCAGATGGCCAAGAAAAGCAGCATCACCTCGCCGGCGTCCAAGCTGCGCGCCAACGTGCTGGAAGTGCTCAAGCGCGAGGGTTACATCCGCGGCTTCGAGGCCTACGAGGTGCGCCAGGGCATCAACAACCTGCGCATCGAGCTGAAGTACGCCGAGGGCGGGGTGCCGGCGATCCGCGAGATCACCCGCATCTCCAAGCCGGGGCGGCGTGTGTACTCGAAGATCAAGGACCTGCCCCAGGTCTACAACGGCCTGGGCATCGCGATCCTGTCCACCCCCAGGGGCGTCATGTCCGACCACGAGGCCCGTCAGGCCAACGTGGGCGGCGAGGTCCTGTGCCGCGTCTTTTAACGGTTAGAGGTGAATTCCCATGTCCCGTGTTGGCAAATATCCCGTCAAGGTGCCGGACGGCGTGAACGTCACCCTGGCCGATGGCCTGATTTCGGTGAAGGGCAAGCTCGGTGAGATGAGCTTCGCGCTGTCCGAGGATCTGGTCGAGACCAAGGTCGAGGACGGCGCGATCAGCGTCGCCCCGCGCAAGGACGACAAGCGGTGCCGCGTCATGTGGGGCACCACCCGGGCCCGCATCCAGAACATGGTGACCGGCGTTTCGGCCGGCTTCACCCGCACGCTGGAAATCAACGGCGTCGGCTACCGCGCCCAGGCCCAGGGCAAGACCCTGAGCCTGGCGCTGGGCTACAGCCACGACATCAACTATCCGATCCCCGAGGATCTTGATATCAAGACCCCGCAGCCCAACCAGATCCATATCTCGGGCCGCGACAAGCAGCGGGTCGGCCAGGTGGCCTCGGAAATCCGGGCGATGCGCCCGCCCGAGCCCTACAAGGGCAAGGGCGTGAAGTACGCCGAGGAGACCATCCTGCGTAAGGAAGGCAAGAAGAAGTAGGGACCCTGGCAATGAAGTCCACCAAGGAACTGTTCCAGCGGCGCATGAAGCGTGTGCGCTTTCAGCTGAAGAAGAAAGCCGCCGGGCGCCCCCGTCTGTCGGTCTTCCGCTCCGGGCGTCACATCTACGCCCAGGTCATCGACGATGGCGCCGGCCGCACCCTGGTCGCCGCCTCCTCGCTCGACAAGGAGGTCAAGGGCGACCTGAAGACCGGGGCCGACAAGTCGGCCGCCGAAAAGGTCGGCCGCCTGCTCGCCGAGCGGGCCAAGGGCGCCGGCATCGAGCAGGTGGTCTTCGACCGCGGCGGCTACATCTACCATGGCCGGGTCAAGGCCCTGGCCGACGGCGCCCGCGAGGGCGGCCTGTCGTTCTAAGGGAAGGTTGAAGAAGCATGGCTACGAACCCCTCCGCTGGCGCCGAGCGCAAGCCCCGCGACCAGGCTCGCGGCGGCCGTGACCGCTCGGATCGCCGGGATCGTCGGGACTCCACCGAGGAGCGTCCCGAGGACGATCTGATCGACAAGCTGGTCCACATCAACCGCGTGGCCAAGGTGGTCAAGGGCGGCCGGCGTTTCGCCTTCGCGGCGCTGGTCGTGGTCGGCGACGGCAAGGGCCGGGTCGGCTTCGGGACCGGCAAGGCGCGCGAGGTGCCGGAGGCCATCCGCAAGGCCACCGAGCAGGCCAAGCGCGAGATGATCCGCGTGCCGCTGCGCGACGGGCGCACCCTGCACCACGACATCAAGGGCCACTTCGGGGCCGGTCGGGTGATCCTGCGCGCCGCCCCGCCGGGCACCGGCATCATCGCCGGCGGTCCCATGCGCGCCGTCTTCGAGACGGTCGGCGTGCAGGACATCGTCTGCAAGTGCACCGGCACCACCAACCCCTACAACATGGTCAAGGCCACCTTCGAGGCCCTGACCCAGGTCCGCTCGCCGGCCCAGGTGGCGGCGGTGCGGGGCCTCAAGCGCAGCGAACTGACGGCCCGGCGCGATGGCGCCCAGGCCGCCGCGGTCGGGGAGTAAGGGGTCATGGCTGACACCACCAACAAGGCCACCGTCACCGTCACCCAGATCGGCAGCCCGATCGGCCGTCGCGGCGACCAGCGGGCGACCCTGGTCGGCCTGGGCCTCAACAAGCTGCACCGCACCCGCGAGCTGGAGGACACTCCGGCGGTGCGCGGCATGATCCGCAAGGTGCAGCATCTGGTCCGCGTCGACGAGGCCGGCTGAACGGCTGCCCGAGACTCCCTGCGAAGGTTACCCAGACCATGAAACTCAATGAACTGAACGACAACGCCGGGGCCGTGAAGCGCCGCCTTCGGGTCGGGCGCGGCATCGGCTCGGGCAAGGGCAAGACCGGCGGCCGGGGCGTGAAGGGTCAGAAGTCGCGCACCGGCGTGGCGATCAACGGCTTCGAGGGCGGCCAGATGCCGCTCTACCGCCGCATGCCCAAGCGCGGCTTCACCAACGCGGTGTTCAAGAAGGACTTCGCCGAGGTCACCCTGGAGCGCATCCAGGGCGCCATCGACGCCGGCCGGCTGGACGGCTCCAAGGAACTGGACGCCGCGGCGCTGGTCGCCGCCGGGGTGGCCCGCAAGAGCCGCGACGGTGTGCGCGTGCTCAACAAGGGCACCCTGTCGGCCAAGGTCACGCTGAAGGTGGCGCACGTCACCGCCGGCGCGCGGACGGCCATCGAGGCCGCCGGCGGCTCGGTCAGCCTGATCGAGCCGGCCGCCGAGGACAAGGCGTCCTGACACGGATCACGGCGCCGCGCCCGACGTCTCGGGCGCGGCGCGGTGCCTGACCAATCCCCTGGAACGGATCGAGGGTGATGGCTTCTGCCGCCGAACAGCTTGCCGCCAACATGAACTGGGGGGTCCTGGCCAAGGCCACGGACCTCAAGAAGCGTATCTGGTTCACCCTGTGGGCGCTGATCGTCTACCGCATCGGCACCTACATCCCGCTGCCCGGCATCGACCCGCAGGTGATGGCCGACATCTTCGCCCAGCAGCAGGGCGGCGTGCTCGGCATGTTCGACATGTTCGCCGGCGGGGCGCTGGGGCGGATGACCATCTTCGCCCTCAACATCATGCCCTACATCTCGGCCTCCATCATCATGCAGCTGATGACGGCGGTCAGCCCGTCGCTGGAGCAGATGAAGAAGGAAGGCGAGGCCGGGCGCAAGAAGATCAACCAGTACACCCGCTACCTGACGGTGATCATCGCTGCGCTTCAGGCCTACGGCATCGCCCTGGGCATGGAGGGCATGACCTCGACCGCCGGGCCGGCGGTGGCCGATCCCGGGCTGTTCTTCCGCTTCACCACGGTGACCACCCTGGTCGGCGGCACCCTGTTTTTGATGTGGCTGGGCGAGCAGATCACGGCGCGCGGGGTGGGCAACGGCATTTCGCTGATCATCTTCGCCGGCATCGTCGCCAACCTGCCGGGGGCCCTGGTCGGGGTGCTCGAGCTGATGCGCACCGGCGCCCTGGCGCCGCTGCTGGGGGTTGGCCTGCTGGTCATGGCGGTGGCGGTGATCGCCTTCATCGTCTTCATCGAGCGGGCCCAGCGGCGCATCCTGATCCAGTATCCCAAGCGTCAGATGGGCAACCGCATGATGGGCGGGGAAAGCAGCCATCTGCCGCTGAAGATCAACACCCCGGGTGTCATCCCGCCGATCTTCGCCAGCTCGCTGCTGCTGCTACCGATGACCGCCGCCGGCTTCTCGGCTGGCCAGGGTCCGGAGTGGCTGGCCACCATCACGGCGCTGCTGGGGCGCGGTCAGCCGCTGTACTTGGGGCTGTACGCCTCGCTGATCATGTTCTTCGCCTTCTTCTACACGGCGATCGTCTTCAATCCGGCCGACACGGCGGACAACCTGAAGCGCTACGGCGGCTTCATCCCCGGCATCCGGCCGGGCAAGAACACCGCCGACTACCTGGACTATGTGCTGACCCGCCTGACCATGGTCGGCTCGCTGTACCTGATCTTCATCTCGATCCTGCCGGAGCTTCTGATCTCCCGACTGGCGGTGCCCTTCTACTTCGGCGGCACCAGCCTGCTGATCGTGGTCACCGTGACCATGGACACCGTGGCCCAGGTTCAGTCGCACCTTCTGGCCCACCAGTACGAGGGCCTGATCAAAAAGAGCAAGCTGAGAGGGAAGAAACGATGAGCAAGCGGCTGATCCTGATCGGCCCGCCGGGGGGCGGCAAGGGGACCCAGGCCAAGCGCCTGGAGGCGACCCACGGCCTCAAACACCTGTCGACCGGCGACATGCTGCGCGCCGAGGTGGCCGCCGGCAGCGAGCTGGGCAGCCAGGCCAAGGCCCTGATGGACGAGGGCAAGCTGGTCCCCGATGACCTGATCGTCGCCATGATCGCCGGCCGCATCGAGCAGCCCGACTGCGCCGACGGCTTCATCCTCGACGGCTTCCCGCGCACCGTGCCCCAGGCCGAGGCGCTGGACACCATGCTGGCCCAGCGCGGCGTGGCGCTGGACGCGGTGATCAAGCTGGACGTGCCCGACGGGATCCTGATCGATCGCATCCGCACCCGGATCGCCGAATCGGGCGGCAACGCGCGGGCCGACGACAACGAGGAAACCCTGGCCAAGCGCCTCAAGGTGTACCACGAGCAGACCGCCCCGGTGCTGCCCTACTATCAGGGCAAGGGGCTGCTGACGGTTCTCGACGGCAACCGCGCCATGGACGCGGTGACCGCCGATCTGGAAAGCACCCTGGGCCTGTAATCGGGTCGGGTGCCGGTTGGGCCGAGGCGCGGGGGCTTCCCCCTGCCCTTGGTTGAGGTTGACAGATGCCGGACGGGGCCTATAATCCCGCGCCTCGGTTCCCCGGCGTCCGAAGATGTGGTTGGGCTGTGTCGCTGCCTGGTGACGGCAAGTTGCCGGGGCGGCGCCGGCCCGCCCGTCCGTTTTGTCGAGTGGGGCGTCGCCGGCGGCGGGTCCCGGAAGGAAACTCGACCCGGAAGGAAACTCGACCCGGAAGGAAACTTGCGCGGTCTATATTTAGGGAGTACGGGCCTTGGCACGTATCGCTGGCGTCAACGTCCCCACCAACAAGCGGGTGGAGATCGCTCTGACCTATATCTATGGTATCGGCCGTCACAAGGCCCGGGAGATTTGCGGCAAGGTGGGCATCGCCGATTCGGTGCGTGTCAACCAGCTGTCCGACGACGAGGTGGTGCGCATCCGCGAGATCATCGACGCCGACTACAAGGTGGAAGGTGATCTTCGGCGCGAGGTGGCGATGAACATCAAGCGCCTGATGGACCTGGGCTGCAACCGCGGCCTGCGCCATCGTAAGGGGCTGCCGGTGCGCGGCCAGCGCACCCACACCAACGCCCGCACCCGCAAGGGGCCGGCCAAGCCGATCGCCGGCAAGAAGAAGTAGGCGACGCCCGTTCGCGTCCTTATCCAGGCATTCCGATCAGACAAGGCAAGGGTAGAACATGGCCAAACCGGCAGCACGCCCCCGGCGGCGGGAGCGCAAGAACATCACGTCCGGCATCGCCCACGTCGCCTCGACGTTCAACAACACGATGATCACCATCAGCGACGTGCAGGGCAACACCATCTCGTGGTCGTCGGCCGGCATGCAGGGCTTCAAGGGGTCGCGCAAGTCGACCCCGTACGCCGCCCAGATGGCCGCCGAGGACGCCGGCCGAAAGGCCCAGGAGCACGGCATGAAGACGCTCGAGGTGCTGGTCAAGGGCCCCGGTTCGGGCCGCGAATCGGCGCTCAGGGCCCTGCAGGCGGTGGGCTTCACCATCACCGCCATCCGTGACGTCACTCCCATTCCGCACAACGGCTGCCGGCCGCGCAAGCGTCGGCGGGTGTAGGGCCTTCAACGTCAAGGCCCACCACCCCCTTGCCGGGGCGCCCGCGATCCCCGGGCCCACGGGCGGCCCTGGCGCCGCCCTGGGGTCGCCTTGGGGCCGGGGTGCCCGGCCCGGGTGGCCCTCTTTGGGCCAGCCCGTGAAAGACCAAACGCTTCCCGGTCGGCGAGGAAGCAGCGGGGCCGCGGCGGAAGGTCGAGAACCCTCCCTTCGCGCCGCGTCAGCCGCCGCCACATGAACAGACCATCGGTTCGAGGACAGGCCCCGTGATTCAGAAAAATTGGCAGGAACTCATCAAGCCCGGCAAGCTGGATATCCAGAGCGCCCAGGGCGGCCTTGTCGCCACCATCGTGGCCGAGCCGCTGGAGCGCGGCTTCGCCATGACGCTGGGCAACTCGCTGCGGCGCATCCTTCTGTCGTCGTTGCAAGGGGCGGCGGTGACCGCCATCCAGATCGATGGCGTGCTGCACGAGTTCAGCTCCATCCCCGGAGTGCGCGAGGACGTCACCGACATCATCCTCAACGTCAAGCAGCTGGCCCTGAGCCTGCACGGCGAGGGGCCCAAGCGCATGTCGCTGAAGGCCACCGGCCCGGGCGAGGTGACCGCCGGCCAGATCGAGACCGGCCACGACATCGAGCTGATCAACAAGGATCTGGTGCTGTGCACCCTGGACGAGGGCGCCACCCTGTCCATGGAGCTGACCGTCAACACCGGCAAGGGCTACGTGCCGGCGGCGCTGAACCGCAGCGAGGACAGCCCGATCGGCCTGATCCCGGTGGACAGCATCTTCAGCCCGGTGCGCCGCGTCTCCTACAAGGTGGACAACACCCGCGTCGGCCAGGTCACCGACTACGACAAGCTGTCGATGAACGTCGAGACCAACGGCACCATCACGCCCGAGGACGCGGTCGCCCTGGCGGCGCGCATCCTGCAGGACCAGCTCGCCCTGTTCATCAACTTCGAGGAGCCGCACGCCACCTTCGAGGACAAGAGCGACGACGACCTGCCGTTCAACAAGAACCTGCTGCGCAAGGTCGACGAGCTGGAACTCTCGGTGCGTTCGGCCAACTGCCTGAAGAACGACAACATCATCTACATCGGTGATCTGGTCCAGAAGTCCGAGGCGGAGATGCTGCGGACCCCCAACTTCGGCCGCAAGTCGCTGAACGAGATCAAGGAAGTGCTGGCCCAGATGGGCCTGTCGCTGGGCATGGAAATCACCAGCTGGCCGCCCGAGAACATCGAGGAGTTGGCCAAGAAGCTGGAAGAGCCCTACTAAACCAAGGGCACGTTGCGGGCGCCGCCGGGAGATCGGCGGCGCCAAGTCGGGTCCATGGGGGACCCGCCCCGGTCGTTCCCGCCCACCCACCTAGGGGCGCGGCGATGCGGGCAGTTGGGATCGGTTCGGCACCGCCGGGCCCGGCCTGGGATGTAAGGAGGTAAAGCGTCATGCGTCACGGTATGAGCGGTCGCAAGTTCAACCGCACCAGCAGCCATCGCAAGGCGATGTTCGCCAACATGGCCACCGCGCTCATCAAGCATGAGCAGATCAAGACCACCCTGCCCAAGGCCAAGGACCTGCGTCCGGTGGTCGACAAGCTGATCACCCTGGGCAAGCGTGGCGACCTGCACGCCCGCCGCCAGGCTGCCGCGATGATCCGCGAGGACGCCGTGGTGCGCAAGCTGTTCGACACCCTGGCCAAGCGCTATCAGGACCGCCCCGGTGGCTACACCCGGGTGCTCAAGGCCGGCCTGCGCTACGGCGATGCCGCCCCGATGGCGATCATCGAGCTGGTCGACCGCGACCCGGCCGCCAAGGGCACCGACAGCGGCCCGCGTCCCGACGAGGACGACGAAGACCTGGACTGAGCGCCCACCGCCGCGCCACAATCAAAGGGGCGCTGCCCCTTTGGAACCCCGCCGGGGGACCCAGGGGGTCCCCCGGACCCCCGCCATGATCTGAAACCTCCCGGAGGGGGCGCGCCCCCTCCGGGAGGTTTCAATTCGTGGAGGGGTCCGGGGAAGCCCTGCTTCCCCGGCGGGGGTTCCAAGGGGGCAGCGCCCCCTTGGGTATGGTCGCCGCGAACGGGAGCTGGTGCATGAGGTGGTTGGGTGCGATCCTCGCGATTCTGTTGGTCCTTGGTCTGCCGGCCGGGGTCGGGGCCCGGGTGCCGGACAGCGCGGCCGAGATCAGTCTGACCTTCGCCCCGGTGGTCGAGGCGGCGGCGCCGGCGGTGGTCAACGTCTACAGCCGCAAGGTGATCGAGAACGCCGACCAGATGCAGGGGGTCTTCCGCGACCCCTTCTTCCGTCGCTTTTTCGGCGATCATTTCGGCCTGGGCCTGCCGCGCCGTCAGCGCATCGAGAACGCGCTGGGCTCCGGCGTGCTGATCCGCGAGGATGGCATCGTGGTGACCAACCACCATGTCATCGAGGGCTCCGACGAGATCACCGTGGTGCTCAGCGACCGCCGCGAGTTCGAGGCCGAGATCGTCGGCGCCGACGAGCGCACCGACATCGCCGTGCTGCGCCTGATCGACCCACCGCCCGGCCTGCCTCATCTCATCCCCCGGCGCAGCGACGACCTCAAGGTGGGCGATCTGGTGGTGGCGGTGGGCAACCCCTTCGGTGTGGGCCAGACGGTGACCATGGGCATCGTCTCGGCGCTCGCCCGGACCACCGTGGGGGTGACCGATTTCCGCTCCTTCATCCAGACCGACGCGGCCATCAACCCGGGCAACTCGGGCGGCGCGCTGGTCGATACGCAAGGCCGGCTGGTCGGCATCAACACGGCCATCTATTCGCGCTCCGGAGGCTCCAACGGCATCGGTTTCGCGATCCCGGCCGAGCTGGTCTCGGCCACCGTGGCCGGCATCCTGGAGTACGGCCGCCCGGTGCGCCCCTGGCTGGGCGCGGAGGGGCAGGCGGTGGAGGCCGACATGGCCGAGGCGCTGGGCCTTGAGGTGCCGCGCGGCGTGCTGATCAATCAGGTGACGGCGAACGGCCCGGCGGCCCGGGCCGGGCTCGCGGTGGGCGACGTGGTGGTGGCGGTGGACGGCCGCCCGGTGAGCGACGAACAGGCCCTGCGCTTCCGCGTCGCCACCCTGAGCGTCGGCGGGCAGGCCGCGCTGCGGGTGCTGCGCAACGGCCAGCCGCGCGACCTGACCATCGAACTGGTCGCCCCGCCCGAGCAGCCGCCGAGCAACATCAACCGCATCGACGGCCGCTCGCCCTTCGCCGGGACCACGGTGGCCAACCTCAACCCGGCGCTGATCGAGGAGTTGGGGCTGGGACCCGGGGAGGGGGTGGTCATTCTCGACGTGGCGCGCGGCACCCCGGCCCGGCGGGTGGGGCTGCGCCCGGGCGACCGGGTGGCCGAGGTCAATGGGTCCGAAATCACCCGGGTGGTCGACCTGATCGGCGAGTTGCGGCGCCATCGCGGGCCGGCCTGGCGGGCGGTGATCCTGCGCGGCGAACGCCGGCTGGTCCTCTCGCTGGGCGGCTAGAGCCGAGGGCGAAAAATCGGAACCACTTTGTGAGTCCCGATTTTTCACCCTCGGCTCCATACTAAAGATGGAGAGCAGATCGTGCGAAATTTGAAGTGCCCTGCGATTCACATTTCGCACGATCTGCTCTAGGCGGGGCGATGGCGGACCTGTTCGGCGACGACACACCCCCTCCCAAGGCACCCGAGCCACCGGCCGCCGACCGGCCGCTGGCCGACCGGCTGCGGCCGCGCAGTCTGGAGGAGGTGGTCGGCCAGGGCCACCTGCTGGCCGCCGACGCGCCGCTGGGCCGCATGGTGGCGGCCGGGCGGCTGGCCTCGCTGATCCTGTGGGGGCCGCCGGGCTGCGGCAAGACGACCATCGCCCGCCTGCTGGCGGCCGGCACCGATCTCGCCTTCGAGCCCCTGTCGGCGGTGTTCTCCGGCGTCGCCGACCTGCGCAAGGTGTTCGAGGCGGCGCGCGCCCGGCGCCGCACCGGGCGCGGCACGCTGTTGTTCGTGGACGAGATTCACCGCTTCAACCGGGCCCAGCAGGACGGCTTCCTGCCTTATGTGGAGGACGGCACGGTGGTCCTGGTCGGGGCGACCACCGAGAACCCCAGCTTCGAGCTGAACGCGGCGCTGCTGTCGCGCTGCCATGTGCTGGTGCTCAACCGGCTGGACGGCGCCGCCCTGGAGGCGCTGCTGGAACGCGCCGAGGCCGGTCTGGGCCGCGCCCTGCCGCTCAGCGAGGGGGGGCGGGCGGCCCTCAAGGCGATGGCCGACGGCGACGGGCGCAGCCTGCTGTCGATGGTCGAGCAGGTGGTGGCGGCCAGCGGCGAGGGCGAGGAACTGGGTCCGGCCGAGTTGACCCGCATCGTGCAGCGCCGGGCCCCGGTCTACGACAAGGACCGCGAGGGCCACTACAACCTGATCAGCGCCCTGCACAAGTCGTTGCGCGGCTCCGATCCCGATGCCGGGCTGTACTGGATGGCCCGCATGCTGGATGGCGGCGAGGACCCGGCCTACCTCCTGCGGCGCCTGACCCGCTTCGCGGTGGAGGACGTGGGGCTGGCCGACCCCGGCGCCCTGACCCAGGCCATCGCCGCCTGGGAGGCCTACGACCGTCTGGGCAGCCCGGAGGGCGATCTGGCGATTGCCCAACTGGTGGTCTATCTGGCCACGGCGCCCAAGTCGGTGGGCGTCTACCGGGCCCACAAGCGGGCCGGCAAGGCGGCGCGCCAGACCGGCTCGCTGATGCCCCCGGCGCACATCCTGAACGCCCCCACCGGGCTGATGAAGGACCTCGGCTACGGGGCCGGCTACGCCTACGACCCGGACACCGAGGACGGCTTTTCCGGCCAGGACTACTTCCCCGAGGAGATGGGGCGGCAGACCTTCTATGAACCGGTGGAGCGCGGCTTCGAACGCGAGATCAAAAAGCGGCTGGCCTACTGGGAGGGCCTGCGGACGAAGAAGCGGGACGGCGCGGCGGAATAGGTCCCGAAGGTTGTGGGCCGTCAACACCTCGCCTTGGCTCGCCCGAGTCGCGAAGATTTGATGAATATTTTCGACGCAGGCCCCGGAAATCAGGAAGCGACTCGACAGAGAACCACAGGTTTTGTAGTATCTGCCCAGTCAACTACGAAATCAGGTGGCGGTGGGTCTTGTCGCTGGAAAACGTTGAAATCCTAGCGCTTTAGGCCCATTGTTTTGACTTGCGCATGAACAACCCGTGTCACGCGCTTGGTGGGGCGCAGCCTCCAGGGTCTTCATGAACGGCCCAGGGGTTTTTTGAATGGCCCAGGGGCTTTTTTGAGTGATCGCCGTGTCCCGGCGAAGGGATGCTTATTCGAGGAACGCGCTGGTGAAGTTGATCTCCCGTCTGATCGGCTGGGCGTTGGTTCTGGTCGCCATCCTGATGGCCTCGGGCGAGGCTGTCCTGGCGCTGGGCACCGGCAGCTACGATGGCATCGCCACCGGCGAGGTGCTGACCCTGCTCGCCGGCTCCAACCCCGCCTTTTCCGATGCGAACGGCGGCGGCGTGTTCAGCCGCCTTCTGCTCGATCTGCCGGCCTGGCTGGCCATGGCGATACTGGGCACCCTGCTCATCGTCACCTGCCGCAAGCGCCGCCACCGCTTCGTCTGCCGCGAGCGTCGCCTGGGCTGAGCCTTGATCCGCAATCCCTGATCTCTCTCCGGAACGGGCAATCAGAACCGGCTTGGCGGGGTGACCGGCGGCGGCAGCGGGTGGCGGCGTTCGGTTTCGGTGATGTAGTCGCGGACCAGCGGCACGGCATCCTGGCGGCGGGCCATCTGGATCTGGAAGACGACCATGCCGCCATGGCGGAAGGCCATCTCCGAGCCGGCCAGATAGAACTCCCACATGCGTTGGAAGCGGGCGTCGTGCACGGCGTCGAACTGGGCGCGGTTGGCCTGGAAGCGGGCCAGCCAGTGCGCCAGGGTCTGGGCATAGTGCAGGCGCAACACCTCGATGTCGGTGACGATCAGGCCGCTGTCCTCGATGTGGGGCAGGATTTCCGACAGGGCCGGGATGTAGCCGCCGGGGAAGATGTACTTTCTGATCCAGGGGTCGGTGGCGCCGGGGCCGTCGCTGCGCCCGATGGTGTGCAGCAGGGCCACCCCGTCGTCGCTCAGAAGATCGTGCAGGCGGCGGAAGAACGCGCGGTAGTGGGTGACGCCCACGTGCTCGAACATGCCCACCGAGACGACGCGCTCGAAGCGCCCCTGAAGGTGGCGGTAGTCGCGGTACTGGAAATCGACCCGCTGGGCCAGTCCGGCCCGCTCGGCGCGCGCCGTGGCGATTCGCAACTGCTCGCGCGACAGGGTGATGCCGATCACCGACGCATCCCCCTGATGCTGGGCCAGATGCAGGGCCAGCCCTCCCCAGCCGCAGCCGATGTCGAGCACCCGCTGGCCCGGGGCGAGGCACAGCTTGGCGGCGATGTGGCGCTTCTTCTGGGCCTGCGCGGTGTCCAGATCGTCGTCCCCGGACAGGAAATAGGCCGCCGAGTACTGACGGTCGGCGTCGAGGAACAGGTCGTACAGGCGGTCCGGCAGGTCGTAGTGGTGGGCCACCCGGTCGGCCGCCCGGTGGGCCGGGTTGTGCTGCGCCGCCCGGCGGGCCACGAAACGCGCCGCCCGGGCCAGGCGGTTGACCGCCCAGGGCGCCGAGCCGGTGCCCAGGTTGCGGCACAACAGGTCGAGCAGTTGGCGGATGTCGGCGCTGGGCAGGGTCACGGTGCCATCCATGTAGGCATCGCCCAGGGCCAGCGACGGGTTGAGCAGCAGGCGCCAGGGCAGGCGGCGGTCGTGCACCGCCATCACCACCTCGGGCCCGGTGTCGTCGCCGAAGCCGCGCCGGCGCCCATCGACCCAGACCCGGGTCAGGGTGCCCGTGCGCACGATGCGTTCCAGCAGATGATCGAGCAGCCAAAGCGTCATCACGGTTCCCTCCCGGTTGCGTGGACGATTTGCGGCAATATCAAAAGCCCGGAGCATGTTGCGTGAGCCACGAGGCACGCGACGTGCCCTAAGGGCAAGGTGTTGCCGTGGTCGCGCCGGATCAAGGGCGGGGGGACCGGTCGGGCGGGGTGTCGGCCCTTTCCACCAGCGGTGGCTCGGGGTAAACAAGGGGGCGACGGTTTGGTATCCTCAACGCCATGCTACCGTCGCCCACCTGTGCGACCCGGTTTTGGAGAGGTTGTGGATGCAGTTCACCGACCCCGATCTGCTTTCCGCCCTGGATCGCGCCAGTCCGGCCGAGTTGGACAAGCTTGCTTTCGGCGTCATCGGCATGGACGCGGCCGGCGTGGTCGAGCACTACAATGCCTGGGAGGCTCGGGCGGCGCGGCTCGACCCGGCCTGGGTGATCGGACGCAACTTCTTCCACGAGGTCGGCCTGTGCATGAACAACTTCATGGTCGGCCACCGGTATCGCAGCGCCGAGCGCCTGGATGAGATCCTCGACTACGTGCTGACCTTCCGCATGAAGCCGACCCCGGTCCGCCTGCGCCTGCTGAAAGGCCCGGAGGCGCGGCTCGACTGGATGGCGGTGGACTGGTCGTGAGCCCCATCCGCCTGTTGTTCCGCCGCTTTTTCCGCGCTCTGTTGCGCGCCCTGTTTCGCACCTTGTGCCACCCCGCGGCGACCGGACCCGGACCATGCAGCATCATCCTCCCGGCCCGCCCCACGACCCGTCCCGCGACCCGCTGATTGAACCGCTGGCGCAACTGGTCCACCAGGCGCCGATCGGTTTGGCGGAAATCGCCGAAGACGGCACCGTGCTGCTGATCAACCCGACCGCCGCCCAGGTGCTGATGCCCTTCGTCGTCGACCGGCGGCTGGACAACCTGTTCGTCGCCCTGGGGCCGGCCGGCGAGGCGCTGAAAAGCCTGTGCCAAGCCTCCGGCCGGCGGGCCGGGCGGCTGTTGCATGGCTATCGGATCAACCGCCCGGGGGGCGGGCCGACCACCGAGGGGCCGACCACCGGCGGGCCGACCACGCTGGGGGTGAACGTCACCCGGGCCGAGGTCGACCGCCTGATCGTCGTGCTCGAGGACCTGAGCGAGTTGATCGCCGCCGAGCGCGCGGCGCGTCAGGCCCAGGCCCAGGCCGACGCCGCCAACATGGCGAAAAGCAGCTTCCTGGCCGGCACCAGTCACGAGTTGCGCCAGCCGCTGAATGCCATTCTCGGCTTTGCCGAGGTGATGCGCGAAGAGGTGTTCGGTCCGCTGCCCGAGCGCTATCGGGGCTATCTCGGCGACATTCACAGCGCCGGCGGGCACCTTTTGGCCCTGATCAACGATCTGCTCGACCTGTCCAAGGTGGAGGCCGGGGAGATGCATCTGGCCCGCGACCCGGTGGACCTCGACGCGGTGTTCGCCGACTGCCGCCGTCTGTTCGCCGCCCGGGCCGAGGCCAAGAACCTCGACCTTCAGGCCGAGGCGGGCGGACTGGTCGTGCTGGCCGATCGCCGGCGGCTGGATCAGGTGTTGATCAATCTGGTCTCCAACGCCCTCAAGTTCACCCCCGCCGGCGGCACCGTGCGTCTGGCCGCCGATCCCGAGCCGCCCGACCGGGTGCGCCTCACGGTCACCGACAGCGGGGTGGGCATCGCGCCGGAGGACCTGAACCGGGTGATGCAGCCCTTTGGGCAGACCGCCGAGGGGCGGCGCCAGGACGACGGCACCGGGCTTGGCCTGTCGCTGGCCCGGGCCCTGGCCGAGGCCATGGGCGGCGGGCTGGAGTTGGCCAGCCAACCCGGCGTCGGCACCACCGCCACCGTGCTGCTGCCGGCCCCGCCGGCCGACTGAGTCCCGGCCGGCGATCAGCCGATCAGCCGTCTTCCAGGTGGAACAGCAGGGTCATCCCGAACAGGGCGGTGACCAGGGCCGGGCTCCAGGCGGCCAGGGCCAGGGGCAGGGTTTCCGACAGGCCCAGGGCGAAGGTGACCTCGGAGAAGAAATAGACCAGAAAGCCGGTGCCCAGGGCCAGCACCATGCGCAGCAGCCAGTTGCCGGTCCGCTGGTTGACGTTGAGCGCGAACCCGGCGGCGACCAGGACCAGGGCGCACAGCAGCATCGGCGAGGCGATCAGCCCGTGCCAGTAGACCCGATGCTGCTGGGCCGAAAAGCCCGAGGCCTCGTAGAAGCGGATGAAGTCGGGCAGCTCCCAGAACGACAGGGTCTCCGGCGAGGCGAAGTTCTCCTGCACCTTGGCCAGGGTCAGGGTGGTCGAAAGTTCCAGCCGCTCGAACTGCTCGGCCGGCTGGCCGGGGGTCAGCACCCAGGCCTGCTCCAGGCGGATCAGGCCGTCGTCCAGGGTGCCCAGGCGGGCCTCGATGCGCCTCTCGAAGCGGTCCTTGTCGTCCAGCTCGAAGATGGTTACCTCGCGCATGGCCAACTGGAAGGCTTCCTGGCGGACGTGCGCCGCGTGGACCACGGTGTGTCCGTCGCCGTCCGCCTCGCGCAGCCACAGGCCGCCGCCGGCGGGCAGGCTGAGGGTGCCACCCTGGCGACGCACGAAGGTGTCCTCCATGCGCTCGTAGGAACGGTACATGGTGGCGGCCAGCGGGTTGACGGCGGTGATGTCGACCACCCCGACCAGCAGGGCAAGGACCAGCGGCGGCACCAGGAACTGCCACGCCGAGACCCCGGCGGCGCGCAGCACGGTGAGTTCGTGGCTGCGGCTGAGGCGCCACAGCACCACCAGGGCGGCGATCATCACCCCGAACGGCAGCACCTTGTGAAGCATGTTGGGCAGCTTCAAAAGGGCCATGCCGAGCAGCACATCGAGCCCGGTGTCGGGCCGCGCCGCCGCCCGGCGCATCAGCTCCACGGTGTCGAACAGCAGGATCAGCCCCATGATCACCAGCAGGGTGGCGAACAGGCTGAACAGGAAGTGGCGGCCGATGTAGACGGCCATGGTCGAGGACAGACGCATCTCACCCCGTCGTCGAAGGCCAGCGATGCCCCATCGATAGCAGACCTGTCGCCGGCTGTCTTGCCCGGTGGGCTCAGGCGCCGGGGGCGATCCCCAACAGATGCGGCGCATCGCTGATCAGGCTGTCGACCCCGAAGCCCAGCAACTCGGCCGCCCGCTCGGGGGCGTTGACGGTATAGGCCGCGACGCTCAGCCCGGCCTCCCGGGCCGTCGCCACGGTGGCCGCGTCGAGGCCGCGCTGCTCGACGAACAGGCCGGCGCAGCCCAACTCGCCGGCCGCCGCCCGGGCGTCGGCGTCGGCCCGCTCGACCAAGAGGGCGCGCGGCCAGTCGGGCACCACCTCGCGGGCCACCGCCAGACAGGGGGCGGTGAACGAGGAGATCACCGGCGGCGCCACCTCGGCCGGCCACAGTCCGGCGGCCACCGCCAGGGCGACCCGGGCGGTCTCCTCGGCCCGCCCCGGGCAGGGCTTCACCTCGAGGTCCAGCCCCAGGCCGAGGTCGAGGATCAGGTCCAGCGCCTCCTCCAGGGTGGGCACCGTCTCCCGCGCCATCTCGCGCGAGAAGTTGAGGCCGGCCGAAAAGCCGGCCAAAACCTCGAGCGGGGTGGCGGCCAGGTCGCCCAGACCGTCGGTGGTGCGCTCCAGGGTCTCGTCGTGGAACAGCACCGGGCGGCTGTCGGCGGTCAGCTTGACGTCCACCTCGACCGCCGGCACCCCCAGCCGGGCCGCCGCCTTGAGGCCGGCCAGGGTGTTTTCCGGGGCGACGGCGGCAACGCCGCGATGGCCGACCAGGGGGGGCAGGAGCATCGGTCACATTCCTTGCGGTTGGGCGGCCGCCGCCGGCGCTGCCCGGTTGGCCGAGGGGGCCAACATGGACTACTCTCGCCCCGGCCCGCAACCCGCCCGGTCCGGGGAGTTTCACCCGCCATGCACCGCCCGCTCGTTCTGCTTGCCGCCGCCCTGATGGTTGTCGCGGCGCTCGCCCTGATCGCCCTCACCGGGCCGCATGGCAGCCTGCACGGCCCGCTGGTCGATTCCGACTGCTACATGCGCCTGCTCAGGGTCGAGCAGCTGCTCGCCGGGGGCGGCTGGTTCGACAACCGGGTGCCCTGGATCAATGCCCCCCACGGCGACGCCCTGCACTGGACCCGCCCCTTCGACGTGGTGCTGATCGCCGTTGCCGCGCCGTTCCGCCTGGTCACCGATTGGCCCCAGGCGCTGTTCCTGGGTGGCCTGATTGTCAGCCCGCTGCTGATGATCGCCCTGGTGCCGGTGCTCTCCTGGGCCTACCGGCCGCTGCTCGGCAACGGCTGGTTCCTGTTGATGGTCCTGCTGGCCTGCCTGCTGCCGGGGGTTCTCTCGGCCTTCGCCTACGCCCGACCCGACCACCACGGCTTCCAGGCCCTGTTGGCGGTGGCCGCCATGGCCGCCTTGCTGCGCGCCCTCGACGGCGGCGATGGGCGCCGCCCGGCGGCTCTCGGGGCGCTCTCCGGCGGGGTCGCCGGGCTGGCCCTGTGGGGCAGTTCGGAGGCGCAACTGGTCATCGTCACCCTGGCCGCCGTGCCGGCCCTGATGTGGCTGGTCGGCGGCCGGGCCGAGGTGCGCCGGGTGCTCGCCGCCTTCCTGGTCGGGCTGGCCGGGGTGGTCGCCCTGGCCCTGCTCGCCGACCGCCCGCCGGGGGCCCGGCTGGTGGTCGAGCTGGACCGCATCTCGGTGGTCCATCTGGTGCCGTTGGGGCTGGCCGCCGCCCTGTTCGGCGCCATCTCGGCCCTGGCCGGGGGGCGGCTCGACGCCCTTACTGGCCGCCCCGGCTGGCTGTCGCGCGGCCTCGTGCTGGGCGCCGTCGGCCTGATCCCGGCGGTGGTCCTGGCCCTGTGGGAGCCCCGTTTCTTCGCCGGCCCCTATGCCGCCATCGATCCGCGCATCACCGCCTCGTGGCTGGAGCGGGTCAGCGAGGCCCAGCCGCTGCTGCCGACCGACGGCTGGACGGCGATGCTGTTCGCCATCCACCTGGGGCCGGCCGTGCTCGCCCTGCCCTTCGCCGCGTGGCGCCTGTGGCACCGCCGGGCCGGGGACGATCCGGCCCGCCCGGCCCTGCTGCTGGGGCTGATCGGCGGACTGGTCTTCACCGCCGTCGCCATGCACCAGTTGCGGGTCGTCACCTATGCCCAGCTGATGTACCTGTTCCCCTGGGTGGCGCTGATCCGCTTCGCCTGGGAGAGCAACCCCAGGCTGACCCTGGGTAGCACCCGGGTGCGCCTGCGCGCCCCCGCCTTCCTGGTTGTGCTGCTCATCCACTACGTGCCGGCGGTCGCCCTGGGGGCGCTGGACCACGGGCGGGAGCGTCTGGTCGGCTGCCCGTGGGGCGGTATCGCCGATCAGGTGGCCGATCAGGTGGCCGATCAGGTGGCCGCCCTGAACGCAACCGACCCGGCGCCGATCCTGCTGACCAACCTCTACGCCGGGCCGCAGTTCGCCTACGAGGCCCGCGTCCCGGTGGTCGGCGCCCCCTACCACCGCAGCGCCGACGCCATCGCCGACACCCTGACCGTGCTCTACGGTGAAGACCCCGAGGCAGCCCGCCAGGTGGTCGCCAAACGCGGCGTCGACCTGCTGGCGGTGTGCCGCAGCCCGCTCGATACCGACCCCTATCTGGCCGACGAAAACAACCTGCGGGCCCGCCTGCTGCTGGGCCAGGCGCCGCCGTGGCTGGAGCCGCTGCCCCTGCCCGAAAACCTGCGCGACATCGCCGGCCTCTACCGCGTCCGCCCCGGAGACCTCAAACCATGACCACGCCCGCCGACCTGCCCTACCGCCCCTGCGCCGGCATCATGCTGATCAATCCGGCCGGCCTGGTCTTCGTCGCCCGCCGCATCGACACCCCGAAAGACGGCGAGCGCGAAGCCTGGCAGATGCCCCAGGGCGGCATCGATCCCGGCGAAACCCCCGATCAGGCAGCCCACCGCGAACTGGAAGAGGAAATCGGCACCAACCAAGCCGAGATCATCGCCGAAACCAAGGAATGGCTGACCTACGACCTGCCCGACCACCTGATCGGCAAGGTCTGGAAAGGACGCTACCGGGGCCAGAAACAGAAATGGTTCCTGATGCGCTTCACCGGTACCGATACCGACATCAACATCCACGACCGACCCCACCCCGAATTCGACGCCTGGAAATGGGCCAACCCCCAACACCTGCCCGAGATGATCGTCGCCTTCAAACGCCCCATCTACCAACACCTGCTCACCGAATTCACCCCCCTGATCCCACCCCTCCGCTAGCCGGCGTCGTGCCGGCCCAAGTCAAAGGGGCGCCGCCCCTTTGAAATCCCCGCTGGGGAGGCCGGGAGGCCTCCCCAGACCCCACCATGAGTCAAAGCCGTGAAGAGGGGGGTATCCGAGCGCACGCGCTCGGATACCCCCCTCTTCACGGCTTTAAGTCGCGGCGGGGGTCCGGGGGGGCCCCTGGTCCCCCCGGCGGGGGTTCCAAGGGGGCAGCGCCCCCTTGGCTGGGCTGGGCCCGGTGCCGACCAGCGGCGGGGTGGGGTCAGTACAGGTGTTGGCCGCCGGTGACGAAGATTTCGGTTCCGGTGACGTATCCGAATTCGTCCGAGCACAGTCGGAAGACGGTGGTGGCGACGTCTTCGGGGGTTCCCATGCGGTCGAGTGGGATGCGGGGGATCAGGGCTTCGTATTCCGGGCCGACCATTTCGGTGGCGATTTCGCCGGGGGCGACGGCGTTGGCGCGGATGCCCAGTTGGGCCAGTTCGGCGGCCATTTCGCGGGTCAGGCCGGAGAGGGCGGCCTTGCTGGTCGAGTAGGCCGAGCCGGCGAAGGGGTGCACGTAGTGGCCGGCGATGGAGGTGATGTTGACCACCGAGCCCTTGGCCTTGTGCAGGTCGCTGGCGAAGCCCCGGGCGAGGATGAGGGGGGCGAAGAAGTTCAGGGCGAAGACGTCGCGCCAGCCGGCGATGGGGCCGTTGAGGACGCCTAAGCGTTCCTTGAACTCGGTCTTGGGCGAGACGCCGGCGTTGTTGACCAGGGCGTTCAGGGGGGCGCCGCCGAGCAGTTTTTTCACGTCGCGCACGAAGGCCTCGACGGCGTTGCCGTCGGCCAGATCGACCGTGAAGTGGTCCTGCCACAGTTCGGTGCGGGTGGGGTCGTCGGGCAGTGGGCCACGGGCGCAGGTGATGACGCGCCAGCCCTCGTTCATGAAGCGCCGTGCGGTGGCCTGGCCGATGCCGCGACTGGCGCCGGAGATGACGACGGTTTTCGGGGTGGAGGCGTTGCTCATGGGCTCAAGTGTTACCTTCCCCGGGGGGCGCCCGCAAGCCGTCCGTGTGTGGTAGTTTGGGGTCCATGTGCGGACGTTTCGAACAGAACCTGACGGGGGCCGAGGTGGCGCGGCGGTTCGGGCTGGCGGTGCCGCCGCAAGTTCCGCCGCAAGTTCCGCCGCAAGTGTCGTCCGAGGTGCCCGGCGGCACGGTGCGGCCGACCCAACGGGCGCTGGCGGTGACCGCCGGGCGCGACGGCGGAAGGGTGGCCGGGCGGCTGCGCTTCGGGCTGTCGGTGGACTGGCAGGCCGGGCCGGTGATCAACGCGCGGGCCGAGACGCTGGCCGAGAAGGCGACTTTCCGGCGGTTGCTCGGGCAGCGCTGTTTGGTGCCGGTCAGCGCCTGGATCGAGTGGCGGGTGGACGCCGCCGGCGGACGCCATCCGAACCGGCTGGGTGGGGCCGGGGTGTTGGCTCTGGCGGCGCTGTGGCGGGCCGAGGAGCTGGTCATCGTGACCTGCGCCGCCAGCCCGGCGGTGGCCCGGGTGCACGACCGCATGCCGGTGGTGCTCGACGGCCCCGGGGCCGAGGCGGCGTGGATCGATCCCGGGCGGGATTTTGGCGAGGTGGCCGGGCTGCTGGTGCCCTATCGGGGGGCGCTGGAGGTCAAGGAGGACCCGCCGGCCCAGGCGGCTCTTTTCTGACCTGCGGGGGGTTACGCGGCCGGCAGGTGCTGCCAGCCCATGACCACCATGCCCAGGCCGATCAGGCCGATCAGGGCGGCGGAGAGGTAGGGGGCGCGGGCCATCAGGGTGTCGAGGCGGCGGGTCCGCCGGGCCACCGTGCGCACCGCCAGGGCGGCGATCAGCCCGGCGGCGACCAGGGTCAGCGCAAGGCCGGCGCTGAACGCCCCGACCAGCCCGACGCCGAGCCAGAAGCGGTCCATGTGCAGGCACAGGATGAGCACGGTGAGGGCGGCCGAGCAGGGGATCAGCCCGCCGCTCAGACCGAACAGCACGGTTTGGGTCAGGGTGGTGCGGCCCTGGCCGGCGAAGCGCTGTTCGATCTCCTGGGCGTGGGCCTGGGCGTGGGCGTCGCCGGGCGGGGGGTCGGGGTGATGGTGGGCATGGTCGTGAGCGTGGCCATGGTCGTGGCCGTGCGCGTGGTGATGGTCGTGGCTGTGGGGTGCCGGCCGGGCCACCCGACGCAGGCGGGCCAGCATCCACAGGGCGATCAGGATGACCAGGACGCCCGAGGCCATCATGAACCAGGGCTCCAGGTTTTCGCCGATCAACGCCTGGCCGAAGTGGAGGGCGAGCAGGGCCAGCACCCAGACGATCAGGGTGTGCGACAGGGCGGCCGACAGGCCCAGCGCCACGGCCTGGGCGGGGGTGCCCCGGACGGCGATGATGAAGGCCGCCATCATGGTCTTGGAATGGCCCGGCTCAAGCCCGTGCAGGGCACCCAGCAGCAGGGCGGTGGCGGCCAGCGGCAGGGGCGAGGCGGTGCCCTGGGCGAGGGCGGCGGTGAGGTCCATGGGGGGTGGCCTTCAGGGGGGGCAGTTTCAGGGGTTACAGATAGCGCGTGATGTCCTTGAACTCGGCCAGCACGGCGCGCCCTTGCGGGCCGCCGGTCAGGTGGCCGTCCAGGCAGTGGTCGATGTGGTCGCGGATGAACACCTGCTTGGCGTTGTGCACGGCGGCCTCGACGGCGGCCAGTTGCTGGGCCACGTCGACGCAGGGTCGGCCGTCCTCGATCATGCTGGCGATCTTGCGCAGATGCCCCTCGGCCCGGCGCAGGCGCTTGACCACCTCGGGGTGGCTGGTGTGGCGGTGGGCCTCCTGGTCCGGCGGGGTTGCGGGCTGGTTGTCGGTCGCGGGGTCGGACATGGCGGGCGATCCTGGCTGGATTGTGTGCGATGATCCTATCCCCGGGGAGGGGATATAGTCAACGAGGGGCAAAAGGAAAGGGGGGCGACACACGCCCCCCTTGCGTCCAGCCGGCCCTGGCCTCAGACCTTGGCGGTTTCGGTGGGTTTTTCGGGGTCCTCGGCCGCCACCTCCTCGGCGTAGGTCAGCACCTCGGCCAGGGCCTCGCGGGGCAGTTGGCCGACCAGCTCGCCGTTCTCGTCGAGCACCGCCAGGGGATACTCGGCGTCGAGCGTGCCGGGCAGGGCCTGCTCGATCAGATCGCCGGTGGTGACGGCCGGCGAGTCCTCCCAGTGCGCCTCGTTCAGCGGCGCGTTGGCGTCGGCCCGGGCGGCCTCTTCCAGCGCCTTCTGCGAGACCACGCCCTGGTAGCCGTCGTCGTTGAAGTAATAGCCGTAGTCGCCCTTGTGGCCCTTCATCTGTTCCAGCGCCTCGCCGATGGTTTCGGCGGTGATGCGGTGCGAGGGGGGCTTCATCACCGTGTCCACGGTCAGGGCGCGGGCCCGGTTGACGTCCTTGACGAAGGCCTTGACGTAGTCGGTGGCCGGGCGCAGCAGGATGTCGACCGGCGCCCCTTCCTGGACCAGTTCGCCGTCCTTCAGGATGGCGATGCGGTCGCCCAGGCGCAGGGCCTCGTCCAGGTCGTGGGTGATGAAGATGATGGTCTTGTGCAGCTTTTCCTGAAGCGCGATCAACTGGTCCTGCATCTCGCTGCGGATCAGCGGGTCGAGGGCCGAGAAGGCCTCGTCCATGAGCAGGATGTCGGCATCGGTGCACAGGGCGCGGGCCAGCCCGACCCGCTGCTGCTGGCCGCCGGAAAGCTGGGCCGGGTACATGCCCTCGTAGCCCTCCAGGCCGACCGCCTCCAGCCAGTGGCGGGCCTTGGCCAGACGCTCCGCGCGGGGCACCCCCTGGACCTGCAGGCCGTAGCCGATGTTGTCGAGCACCTTGCGGTGGGGCATCAGGCCGAAGCGCTGGAAGACCATCGACATCTTGTGGCGGCGGAACTGCTCCAGCTCCCTGGGCGACAGCGCCATGACGTCGGTGCCGTCGATCAGGATGCGCCCGTCGGTGGGGTCGATGAGGCGGTTGAAGTGGCGGATCAGGGTCGACTTGCCGGAACCCGACAGCCCCATGACCACGTAGATGCGGCCCTTGTCGATGGTCAGGTTGATGTCCTTCAGGCCCACCGTGTGGCCGGTCTCGGCCAGGATGTCGGCCTTGCTGCGGCCGGCCTTGACCTGATCCAGCACGCCCCGGGGGTCGGGGCCGAAGACCTTGTACAGCCCTTCGACGCGGACCAGCGGACCGTCGGTGGCGCCGCGCGGGTCGGCCGGCGTGGCGCTGGCGCCCGGCATCGGCTGGTCGGGAGTCATCTCAGTCATGGGCCGGGCCCCCCATGTGGGCCTGGCTGCGTTTGGCGTAGGCCTGCGAGACGCGGTCGAAGATGATGGCCAGGGCGACGATGGCCAGCCCGTTCAGCAGGCCCAGGGTGAAGTACTGGTTGGTGATCGATTTCAGCACCGGCTGGCCCAGCCCCTTGACCCCGATCATCGAGGCGATGACCACCATGGCCAGGGCCATCATGATGGTCTGGTTGATGCCGGCCATGATGGTCGGCATGGCCAGCGGCAACTGCACCCCGACCAGCCGTTGCCAGCGGCTGGCCCCATAGGCGGTGGCGGCCTCCATCACCTCGCGGTCGACCAGCCGGATGCCCAGGTTGGTGAGGCGGATGACCGGCGGGATGGCGTAGACGACCACGGCGATCACGCCCGGCACCTTGCCGATGCCCAGCAGCATGACCACCGGGATCAGGTAGACGAAGGCGGGCATGGTCTGCATCACGTCGAGGATCGGCGTGGCGATGGTCTGCACGCGGTCCGAGCGGGCCATGGCGATGCCCACCGGAATGCCGATGCAGATGGCCATCAGGGTGGCGACCAGGATGATCGCCATCGTTTGCATGGTGTGTTCCCACATGCCGAAGTAGCCGATCAGCATGAACGCCGCCACGGCCCCGACGGTGAGCTTCCACGAGCGGGTGGCGGCGAAGATCAGCCCGGCGATGACGGCCAGCACGGCCCACCAGGGCGAGGAGATCAGCAGGTCCTCGAACCACACCAGGAAACGCAGCAGGGGGGTGAAGAAGCTTTCGATGGTCTCGCCGTAGGCGCGGGAGAAGTCGCGGTAGAGGCCATCCAGGGTCTTGCGGATGGTCAACAGGTCGCCGCGGTCCATCTGCGGGATTTCATGCAGCCAGGAGGTCTCGGCCATGGGCGGGGTCCGTGTTGGTTGGCCGCCGCTGGCGGCGTGTCAGGTTTGTCGTCGCCGCCGGCGGCTCATCAGGCGTGCCGCCGGCGGGGGCCCGAAACGCGGCTGGCCGGCGCCACCGTCCCGGGGGAAGGCGGCGCCGGCCAGGGCAGGGGGATCAGAAGTCGTCGACGGCGGCCTGAACCTTGGCCGCCACGGCCTCGGGCACCCAGGCGCGCCACAGGTCCGGGCGGTCGGCCAGGAAGTGGATGGCGGCGATCTCGCCATCCGCCTGGTTGTCTTCCATCCAGGCCAGCAGACCATTCATCTCGTCGTTGGTGAAGGCGCGGCTTTCCAGGTAGCCCATCACCTCCGGGGCGCGTTCGGCCAGATCGGCCACGACCAGGGTCTTCACCGGCGAGGGCGGGTACATGGTCGGCTTGGGATCGGCGCAGTCGGGCTTGGCGATGCAGCCGTAGTAGTGCTCGGGGTCGGTGCCGGAGCCGAAATCGACCTTGACCATGGGGTACTTGCCGAGCACCGCGGTGGGCGCCCAGTAGTAGCCGACCCAGGGCTCCTCACGCTCGTAGGCCTTGGCGATGGAGCCGGCCAGCGAGGCCCCCGAGCCGGGATCGACCAGCTCGAAGCCGGCCGCTTCCAGGTTCATGGCGTTGAACAGGTTGGTGCTGCTGATCTGGCAGCCCCAGCCGGCCGGGCAGCCCATGAAGCCGTTCTTGTCCGGGTCCTCGGGGTGGGGGAACATGGCGGCGTTGGCCTTGATGCCCTCGATGGTGGCCATTTCCGGGTGCGCCTCGACCAGGTACTCGGGCACCCAGAAGCCTTCCTCGCCGCCGTCCGACAGCGAGTTGCCGGCGACGATCAGGCGGCCTTCCTCGACCCCCTTCTCCACCGCCTGGGCGAAGTTCGAGGTCCACATTTCGGGGGCCAGATCGGGTTCGCCCTTCTCGATCATCGAGGTGCCGGTGGGCATGGTGTCGCCGGGCACCAGCTCGGCCTCGCAGCCGTAGCCGTGCTCCAGGATGAAGCGGTCGACGTGGGCCATCAGGGTGGCCGAGTTCCAGTTCATGTCGGCGATGGTCAACCGCCCGCACTCGGCGGCGGCGGGGGTGGCGCCGATGGCCAGCGGCGCGGCGACGGCCAGGGCGGCGATGAGCTTGGTGCGCATGGGGCTGTCTCTCTCCTCCGATGGTGGGCCGGATGTCTTGGCGGCCGGCCCGGAAGGGGCATCGATTCCGCCCCCCGGATAGACGCCGACACACCGCAAGGCCACGCAAGATTGTCTCAAGGTGGGCGGTGAGGTCTTGGGCTCGGTTGTGGGGAGGAATCCGTGCCTGGAAGGGTAGCCGGCCACGTCCGGGCTGTCAAACCGGCCCCTGGATAAGGCCCGTCCCGGCCCCCGGCCTCAGGCGATTTTCGGCTGGCGGTCCAGGGCCTTGGCCAGGGCCTCGAAGCGGCCCGAGAAGGCGCTGGTCAGGAAGGCCGGATGCTTGGGTTCCAGGCTCAGGGTCAGGGTTTGCGCGTCCATCGCCAGCGCCGTTCTGGGCAGCAGGCCGGGCGCCCCGGCCGACAGCGCGTGCCCCAGGCGCAGGGCCAGCCCGATGACCCGGGCCCGGGCGACGTCCCCGTCGTCGAGCAGGGCCAGCGCCTGGTTGACCAGCGGGTGGGAGAGGTCGCCCCGGTAGCGGCTGTGCACGGTCAGCGCGAGGCGCGCCCGGTCGCGGTGATCGAGCCCCATGAAGGGCAACCGCAGGATCCTCAGGAAGGCCTGCAGGGCGCGATAGTCGGGGTGTTCGGTCCAGAAGCTGTCGCCCAGCAGGCAGGCGGCGAGGCGCAGCCGGCGTGCCGCGTGCGCCTCGTCGGGGAACAGCGGGTCCATCCAGGTCATCAACTCGTCGGCCTGCTCGGGGAAGCGGCCGGCGGCCAGCGACATTTCGGCCGAGGCGGCGAGCAGCGGGTCCTGGCGCCGCACCTCGGGTTTGAGCTGGCGGTAGAACTGCCCCTCGCGCATGCCGTAGACCGAGAACACCAGCCGCTCCGGCTCGATCAGCTCAAGCAGCCGTTCGAGCAGGGCGGCGGCCAGCCACAGGGTGGGCAGGCGCTTGCGCGACACCCCGGGAATCTGCTCCAGCGATTTGCGGCCCAGGCGCGAGATGATCTCCAGCAGCTGGTGGGCCTCGGCCCGCCTCAGGGTGTAGTTGTCGAGCACGTGCAGCGGGTACTGCATCTGATCGATGCACACCCGGGCCAGCGAGCGCCAGGCGCCGCCCACCGCGTACAGGCTGCGCCCCTTGCCCTCGCCCAGCCAGTCGAGGTCGCCCAGGTGGCGGTCGATCTCGGCCAGACAGCGCTCGCGCTTGCCGTCGGCCGCCTCGTCCAGGCGCAGCACGCCGAGCGGCCGGGAAACGAACTTGCCGAAGCGCCCGCCGGCCACGGTGACCAGCTCCAGGCTGCCGCCGCCCAGGTCGGCCACCATGCCGTCGGCCTCGGGCACCGAGCACAGCACGCCCAGCGCGGCCCGCTTGGCCTCCTGCTCGCCCGACAGCACCTGCACCTGGATGTCGTTGCGGGCTTCCACCTCGCGCACGAAGTCGGGGCCGTCGCTGGCCTCGCGCACCGCCGCCGTGGCCAGCACGTCGAGCCGCGCCACGTCCATCGCCCGGGCCAGGGCGACGAAGCGGCCGATGGCGTCAAGCGCCAGGATTACCCCGTCCGGGTTGAGCCGCCCGCTGGCCCCCATGCCGGCGCCCAGGGCGCACACCGCCTTTTCGTTGAACAGGGCGGCCGGCGAGCGGGTCAGGCCGTCGTAGACGACCAGCCGCACGCTGTTCGAGCCGATGTCGATCAGCCCCACCGGCTTGCGCCGCGGCTTGCGCCCGGGGGGGCTGGGGATGGCCAGGGGCGGGGCGCTGTCGGCGCTGTCGGAGGTCATGGGCGACGGACCGGCGGCGGGGGCGGGCTCAGGCCGGACCCTGGCCGTGCCAGCGGCGCGGCGACAGGGCCAGCTTGGGCACCGCGCGGGTGGTCTGCTGAAGGGCGCTGCCACGGCCCGAGAGGCTGGGATTGGTCATGAAGTACTCGTGGCACGAGAAATCGTCGTCGGCCGCCTCGATGCGCCGGAAGGTGCCGTCGGGCAGCAGGATCCAGCTTTGCTTCTCGTCGCGCATGTTGGCCACCATGATCTGGTCCAGCACCTGGGCATGCACGGTGGGGTTCTCGATCGGCACGAAGGTTTCCACCCGGCGCGACAGGTTGCGGGTCATCCAGTCGGCCGAGGAGATGTAGATCAACGCCTGGGGCGAGGGCAACACATGGCCGTTGCCGAAGGCGACGATGCGCGAGTGCTCCAGGAAGCGGCCGACGATGCTCTTCACCTGGATGTTGTCCGACAGCCCCGGCACCCCGGGGCGCAGGCAGCAGATGCCGCGGATGACCAGATGGATGTTCACCCCGGCCTGGCTGGCCCGGTACAGGGTGTCGATCACCGCCACGTCGACCAGGCTGTTCATCTTGCCCCAGATGGTGGCCGGGCGGCCGGCCTTGGCGTGGGCGATCTCGCCCTCGATGCGCTCGATCAACTGTTCGCGCAGGGCCAGCGGGGCGATGGCCAGCTTTTCCATGCTTTCCGGCCGGGCATAGCCGGTCATGAAGTTGAAGGCCTTGGCGGCGTCGCGGCACAGTGCCTTGTCGCAGGTGAAGAACGACAGGTCGGTGTAGATCTTGGCGGTGATCGGGTGATAGTTGCCGGTGCCGTAGTGGACGTAGCTGACCAGCTCGCTGCCCTCGCGGCGCACCACCAGGGAAATCTTGGCGTGGGTCTTAAGGTCGATGAAGCCATAGACCACGTTGACCCCGGCCCGCTCCAGGTCGCGCGCCCACTGGATGTTGGCTTCCTCGTCGAAGCGCGCCTTCAGCTCGACCATGGCGGTCACCGAGATGCCGGCCTCGGCCGCCTCGATCAGCGCCTTGACGATGGACGAGCCCTTGGAGGTGCGATAGAGCGTCTGCTTGATCGACACCACATGCGGGTCGGCCGCCGCCTGACGCAGGAACTGCACCACCACGTCGAAGCTCTCGTAGGGGTGGTGGACGATGATGTCCTTCTTCCTGATGGCGGCGAAGCAGTCGCCGCCAAAGTCGCGGATGCGCTCCGGGAAGCGCGCCGTGAAGGGCACGAACATCAGGTCCGGCCGGTCGTCGGCGATCAGCGTCTTGGTGTCGGCCATGCCGATCAGGCCGTTGATGCGGAACAGGTCGGTCTCTTCCACCTCGACCTCGTCGCAGATCAGGCGGACCAGATCCTCCGGCATGTCGGCGTTGATGGTCAGGCGGATGCAGTGGCCGCGCCGGCGCCGCTTGAGCGCGCTTTCGAAGCTGCGCACCAGGTCCTCGGCCTCTTCGTCGATCTCCATCTCCGAATCGCGGATGACCCTGAAATGCCCCGCCTTGCTCACCGTGAAGCCGGGGAACAGCTTGTTGAGGAACAGGTTGACCAGATCCTCGAGGGCCAGGAAGCGGATGTGCCCGGGGGCGTCGGCCAGGGCCTTCAGGCGGATGAAGCGGGTGATCTGCGGCGGCAGCGGGACCAGGGCGCGCAAGGTTTCCTGGTCGGCCTCGCGGGTCAGCTCCAGGACCAGGGCGTGGGCCAGGTTGGGGATGAACGGGAAGGGGTGCGCCGGGTCGATGGCCAGCGGCGTCAGGACCGGGAAGACATGGTCCATGAAATGGCTTTCCAGGTCGGCCATCTCCTCGGCCTTGATGCCGTCGCGGCCGACCACCTCGATGCCGTTGGCCGCCATCTCCTTCTTCAACTGGCCCCAGGCATGGCCCTGCTCGCCCAGCAACTGGCGGGCCCGCTCGTTGATCTCGGCCAGTTGCTGGGCCGGGGAACGGCCGTCCTGGCTGGGCTTGGTCACCCCGGCCGCCACCTGGCCCTTCAGGCCGGCGACGCGGACCATGTAGAACTCGTCCAGGTTGGAGGCGGAAATGGACAGGAAGCGCAGCCGTTCGAGCAGCGGGTGGCGCTCGTTGTAGGCCTCCTCCAGCACCCGGGTGTTGAAGTCCAGCCACGACAGTTCGCGGTTGATGAAGCGCTCCGGGCTCTCCATGGTGATCTTGGGCAGGCTGGCCGCCGCCGACGCCCGGGCCTGCTTGGCGGTGCCGGCGGTCTGGGCCGTCGGCTTGTCGGCGGCGTTGTTCCTGCCGCCGGCCGCCGCCTTCTCGGGATGGTCCATGGCGCTTGCCTCCGCTGTTCGGGCCCCTGTCCAACCCGGGTTATAGCCCATCGCTCAGGGGATCAGGCAAGACCACCCCACCCCTGGCGTCAAGGAAAGTTCCATGACCGACCGCCATCTGGTGCTGCTGCGCCACGCCAAATCGGCCTGGGACGCGCCCGACCTGCCCGACCACGCCCGCCCCCTGGCCGAGCGCGGCCAGCGGGCCGGCGCGGCGATGCGCCGCTGGCTGGAGCAGGGGCGGGTGCCCCGACCCGACCTGATCCTGTGCTCGGACGCCGTGCGCGCCGTGCAGACCCTGGCCCTGGTCCACCCGGCGTGGCGCGCCGATCCGCCGCCGCTGGCCTTGCGGGGCGATCTTTACGCCTTCGCGCCGGGGCCGCTGCTGGCGGCGCTGACGGCGCTGCCGCAGGCGGTGGGCACGGTGCTGCTGATCGGCCACAACCCGGCCCTGGAAGAACTGGCGGAAGGCCTGATCGCCGGGGGTGATCCGGTGGCCCGGGGGCGTCTTCAGGCCAAGTTCCCGACCGCCGCCCTGGCCCATCTGACCCTCACCGGCGCGACCTGGGCCGACCTGGGCTCGGGGAGGTGTGATTTGGCCGCCTTCATCCGGCCGGCCGATCTGATTTAGGGGCTCAGACCCCGGCCAGGGCGTCGAGCAGGCGCCTGATTTGCGCCCCCCAGGTCCACCCGGCCATGAAGCGGGCGGCGGTGGTGCCCAGGCGGTGGCGCAGGTCGGGATCGGCGTGGAGGTTCTCCAGGGCGGCGGTGGCCTCGTCGGGCAGGGAGTCGCCCCAGCCGGCCAGCCCCGGGGTGCCGCTGATCTGCCCCAGGTCGATCTGACTGTCCAGGCTCAGGCAGCGCTCGGGCCCGATCAGGTCGAGGTGGCCGGTGTTGGCCGACAGGATCACCGGCAGGCCGCAGGCCATGGCCTCCATGGCGACCAGATTGGTCCCCCCCTCGCAGCGGCTGGGCAACAGGGCGGCGTCGCACTCGCGCAGGATGGGCGCGGTCAGCCGGTGGTCCAACTCGCCGAGATCGAGCACCTGCGCCGGGTCGAGGCCGTTGTCGGCCGCCCAGCCGGCGATGTCGAGGCTGCCGTCGGGGCGGTGCCGGGGCTGGCCCTGGCTGTGCGGGGCGTTGGCGATGCTGGCCAGCGAGGCCGGCCAGCGGTTGTGCCAGGCGGTGACGAGCAGGGCCTCCGGATGGCGCCGGGCGAAGGTCTTGAAGGCGGCCAGGGTGATGTCCTGCCCCTTGCGGTACTCCAGCTTGCCGCCGGCGAAGACGGCGAAGCGCCCGGCGAACAGGCCGCGCCGGGGGGCCGGGTGGAACAGCGCCGGGTCGATCCCTTGCGGGCAGAAGGCGAGGTTGGTCAGCCCCGCCTCGGCCAGCGCCCGGTGATTGAAGGTCGAGCCGGTGATCACCCGGGCCAGCCCGGCCGCCGTCTCCAGGTTTTCGGGCGGGATGTCGGTGTGCTCCAGGAACACCACGCCGATGTCGGGCCGACCATTCAGGTGGCGGGTTTCCGGCGGGAAGGACAGCCGGTCGCCGAGGGCGTGCAGCACCGGATAGGGAAACGCGCCGCCGCCGTGGCTGTCGAGCAGGTGCCGAAGGCGGACATGGTCGCGCAACGCCGGCTCCAGCACGAAGCGGCGGGCCGGGTCCAACGGCAGGCTGTCGGGCAGGAAGAACAGGTGCGGGCGCACCCCGGCCAGCCGCGCCTCCAGGGCCAGGTTGAGGCCATAGGTGCCCCAGCCGCTGGGCAGCCCGGCGGTCCAGGCGATGCCCAGATCAGACAGACCGTCGGAGAGACCGTCAGGGAGGGCGGGGCGGCTCACGCGGCGGCCTCCGGGAGTTCCAGCAGGGGGGCGAGCAGGGCTTCCACCCGGTCCACCGCCTGGGCCTCGGCGGCGGCCCAGGCGGCGGCGGCGCGGCCCTGGCCGGCGACCGCCTCGGGATCGCTCAGCAACCGATCCAGCGCCGCCGCGAGGGCCGCCTCGTCGGCCACCTCAAGGGCCGCCCCGGCGGCGTCCATCTCGGCGCTCAGGCTGGCGAAGTTGTCCATGTGGGGCCCATGCAGCACGGCGCAGCCCAGGCGGGCCGGCTCGATGGGGTTCTGCCCGCCCCGCCCGAGCAGCGACTTGCCGATCAGCACCAGCGGCACCTGACGATACAGCAGGCCCATCTCGCCCAGGGTGTCGGCCAGATAGATGTCGGTGGCCGAGGTCGGGGCCTGACCGGCGGCGCGGCGGGCGACGTTCAGGCCCTGCCCGGCCAACTCGGCGGCGATCCGGGGTCCGCGCTCCGGGTGGCGCGGGGCGATCACCGTCAGCAGCCCCGGATGGCGCCGCGCCAACCCCTGGTGCAGGCGCCCGGCCAGGGCTTCCTCGCCGGGGTGGGTGCTGGCGGCCAGCCAGCGCGGCCGGGGGCCCAGGGCCTCGGCCAGGGCGGCCAGGGCTTCGGGCGCGGCGGGCAGGGGCGGGGCGGCCCGCTTCAGGTTGCCCACCCCATCGACCGGCCGGCCGGCCAGGGCGGCCAGCCGCGCGGCGTCTTCCGGGCTTTGCGCGTGGATCACCCGGAAGGTGCCGAGCAGCCGCCGGGCCAGCCCCGGGGCGCGCCGCCAGCCGGCCAGCGAGCCGGCCGACAGGCGGCCGTTGAGCAGGGCGGCCGGCAGGCGGCGCCGGGCAATGGCGGCCAGGGTGGTCGGCCACAGCTCGGATTCCACCCACAGCACGGCGTCGGGGCGCCAGTGGTCGAGGAAGCGCGCGACCCAGGCCGGATGGTCGAGCGGCGCGAACTGGTGATGCGCCCCGGCCGGCAGGCGCTCGGCGAGCAGCCGGGCCGAGGTGACGGTGCCGCTGGTGATGAGCACCGACAGCCCGTGTGGCGGGGCGACCAGACGGTCGATCAGCGGCAGCACCGACAGCGATTCCCCAACGCTGGCGGCATGCACCCAGACCAGCCGCCCGGCCGGGCGGGGCAGGGCGGCGCGGCCGCGGCGTTCGTCGAGGCGGGCCGGGTCTTCCTTGCCCCGGGCGGCGCGGCGTTTCAGGTGGCGTTCGAGCAGCGGCGCGCCGAGGCGCACGGCGCCCCGCCACAACACGAGAAGGCCGCCGCCGAAACGGTCGGCGGGGGTTGCCGGGGAGGGCTCGACAGGCACCGGGAACTCAGGAATCGGGGGGCGGGAACCGGGAGGTCAGGATTTGTCGCCGGTGACCAGGTACTTGACCAGCAGGCGGGTGGTCGGCGCCTCGATCCCCGACTGTCCGGTCTGGGCATCCAGCTCGGCCATGGCGGCGTCCAGCTCCAGCGGGTACTGCTTCATCAGGGCGCGGATCACCACCTGGGCGGCGAACACGTTGGCCGCCAGATCGTCCATGGCGCCCAGCACCTGCTCGGTGTTGTCCTGGGAGTTGTTGCCCAGGCGGTCGACCTCGTCGGAGACGCGGTTGAGCATGTGCTGGATCTGGCTGAGCATCAGTTCGGACATGACGGATCAGGCTCCCGGGATGATGGTGTCGGTCCGGCGTTGGTGGCCGGGCAGCGTCCCGTTCAGATGTACCCCATCCGGCAGCCCGGGAAAAGCACCAGCCACCTCCCGCCCCATCTCGCACCATCTGCTCTTGATTTCAGGTGGGGAGCCGAGAGCGAAAAATCGGCAACCACCAAGTGGTTCCTGTTTTTCGCTCTCGGCTCCTTGATCCGGGTTCCGGGATTCGGGCTCCGGCTTTCCGCCGTTGCCTTGTTTCCCTGGGTGGAGGACACTGCTCCCAGTGGGGGCGCAGGGGTGCAGGGGGGCTGGAAAGTGGACCATCGCGTTGGACATCGAGGTTGACCTGCTGAACCACCTGCTTCCGCTGGTGGCGCTGGCCTTGCGGCGCACCGGAGGGGAGCCCCCCGGACCCGTGGCCGGCATCGACCACGGCCTGATCGCGGCCATCCCGGTGCCGCTGTTCGTGAAGGACGAGGCCGGCCGCTACGTGGCCGCCAACGAGTCCTTCGCGGCCTTTCTCGGCCTGCCCCGGGCGGCCATCATCGGCCACACCGCCCACGACGTGTCACCGCCGGACCTGGCGGTGATCTATCATCAGGCCGATCTTGACCTGCTCGCCGCCGGGGGGGCCCAAACCTACGAGGCCGATGTGCAGTCGGCCACCCGGGGGCGGCGTCGGGTGGTCTTCCACAAGGCGGTGATGGCTTGCACCGGGTCTTCGCGGCGCTGTCTGGTCGGCCTGATCCTGGACGTCACCGAGCGCCACCAACTGGAGCGCGAGCGGGCCGAGCTGGCCCGCGAAATGGCCGACCGCGAGCGCAACTTCCGCACCTTCTTCGAAACCCTCAACGACATGGTGTTCGTGCTGTCGCCGGAGGGCGCGGTGATGCACGCCAACCAGGCTGCCCTGCATCGCCTGGGCCATGCCCTCGATCATCTGGTCGGCCGGCGGCTGACCGATCTGCACCCGCCCGCCGAGGCGGCCGAGGTGGCGCGGGCCATCGAGCGCGCCCGGGGCGGTCAGTCGACCCACTGCGAGGTTCCCTACCTGAGCGCCGGAGACGCCACCATTCCGGCCGAAACCCGGTTCTGGCCGGGGCGCTGGGACGGCGCCGCCTGCCTCTTCGCGGCGGCCCGCGATCTGAGCCGCGAGGCCGCCGCCGAGCACCAGACGCGCGTCTGGTTCGAGCGCTTGTTCCGGCGCAATCCGGCGCCGATGATCCTCAGCGACGTGGCCGAGCGGCGGCTGATCGACGCCAACGACGCCTTCCTTGAAACCTTCGGCTTCGACAAGGCCGAGGTGCTGGGCCGGCGCACCGTCGATCTGGGCATCCTGCCCGACCTCGAGGGCCATGCGCGGCTGGCCGAGCGTCTGCTTGCCGAGGGACGGGTGAGCAGCGTCGAATTGCCCCTGAAGCGCCGCGACGGCCAACGGCTTTACGGCCTTTTCTCGGGCGAGGTGATCGCGCGCCCGGAAGGGCCGGTGTTCCTGTCCCTGTGGCTCGACACCACCGAGGCCCGGCAGGCCAAGGACGCCCTGGCCGAGAGCGAGGAGCGCCTGCGTCTGGCCCTGGACGCGGCGCGCGACGGCATCTGGGACTGGGATACCCTGAGCGGCCAGGTGACGTGGAGCCCCCGCGCCTACACCATGCTCGGCTTCCCGCCGGACGCCTTCACGGTCGACTATGCCACCTGGGCCGACATGGTCCACCCGGACGACCGGGCGGCGGCGGCGGCGGCGGTCCAGGAGGGGATGGCGAACGGTCAGGGCTTTGCCGTCGAGTTCCGGCTGAAGTGCCACAACGGCGACTGGCTGTGGGTCCTCGGGCGGGGGCGGCCGGTGGCCTGGGACGATGCCGGGCGGGTGGCGCGGGCGGTTGGCACCCACACCGAGATCGAGGCCATGAAGCGCACCGAGGCCGACCTCGAGCGGGCCCGCCGCGAGGCCGAACGGGCCAGCCAGGCCAAGTCCGAGTTCCTGGCCGGCATGAGCCACGAGTTGCGCACCCCGCTCAACTCGATCATCGGCTTCGCCTCGCTGCTGCTGGAGATGGGCGAGCGCTCGCTGTCGCCGGGCCGGGGGCGCGAATACCTGCGCGACATCGAAGGCTCGGGCCGCCACCTGCTGGGGCTGATCAACGACATCCTCGACCTGTCGGCGATCGAGGCCGGCAAGGTGGAGCTGGCTTCGGAAACCCTCGACGTGGCCGAGGTGCTCGACGAGGCGGCCCGCCTGATCGCCCCCCGGGCGGCCGATGCCGGGGTGGTCTTCGAGGTTCAGGCGCCCTCCGGCCTGCCCTCGCTGCTGGCCGACCGGCGGCGGGTGTTGCAGGTGTTGCTCAACCTGTTGTCCAACGCCGTCAAGTTCACCCCGGCCGGCGGCCGGGTCGGGCTGACCGCCGCCCCGGAGCCGGGGGGAGGGCTGGTGATCGGTGTCGAGGACAGTGGGATCGGCATGAGCGACGCCGGACTGGCCAAGGCCCTGAGCCCCTTCGAGCAGGTGGACAACGTGCTGTCGCGGCGCCACGACGGCATCGGCCTGGGCCTGCCGCTGACCCGCCATCTGATGGAGATGCACGGCGGCCGGCTGGAGCTGACCAGCACCCCTGGCCAGGGCACCATCGCCCGCGCCCGCTTCCCGGCCGGGCGGGTTGGCGCCGGCGGCTGAGCCGCCCGGTGTCGGATCGGCTGAGCCGCCCGGTGTCGGATCGGGTGAGCCGCCCGGTGTCGGATCGTCAGCCGTTGGCGGCGGCCCGGTCGGTGCCGCAGTAGAGGCCATAAAGGGTGGCGATCACCGCCGAGGCTTCCTCGCCCTTCAGCGAGTAGAAGATGGTCTGGGCGTTGCGCCGTGTCTTCACCAGGTTGTCGCGGCGCAGCCGGGCCAGGTGTTGCGACAGGGCCGACTGGCTGAGGCCGATCACCGCCTCGAGCTGGCCCACCGAGTGCTCGCCATGCAGAAGCTGGCACAGGATCAGCAGGCGGTGCTGATTGCTCATGGCTTTCAGCAGGGTGCTGGCCCGGCGGGCGTTGTCCTGCAGTTGGTCCAGGTCCAGGGTCGGCGGGGGGCTCATGGGGCGGTCCTGTCCGGTGCTGTTTCGGGCATCTGGGTTTGTTTTCAGGGGTGTTTATTTTCGATGACGGCGCGAGGGCATTCAAGCCCGCAGCGCGGGCGACGGCATTCAAGCCCGCAGCGCGGGCGACGGCATTCAAGCCCGCAGCGCGGGCGACGGCATTCAAGCCCGCAGCGCGGGCAATGGCATTCAAGCCCGCAGCGCCCGATCAGGCCTTGGCGCCGCGCCGCCGGCGCTTGCGACCGGCCCGCCGGCCCTCGATGGCGCCCACCGTCAGCGACAGCAGCGGCGGCATGATGATCAGGGTCAGCACGGCCGACAGCGCCAACCCGCCCAGCACCACCGTGCCCAGGCCGCGGTAAAGCTCGCTGCCGGCGCCCGGGAAAAGGACCAGCGGGGCCATGCCGAACAGGCTGGTCAGGGTCGACATGAAGATCGGCCGCACCCGGTCGCGGGTCGCCGCCGGGATGGCCTCGGCCGGCGGCATGGCGTCGACCCGCAGGTGATACAGGGTCTGGTGGACCAGCAGGATGGCGTTGTTGACCACGATGCCGATCAGGATGACGAAGCCGAGCAGGGTCAGCATGTCCAGCGGCTGGCGGACCCAGACGTTGAGCAGGGCCAGCCCGAGCACCGCCCCGGCCGAGGCCATGGGCACGGTGAGCAGGATGATCAGCGGGTAGACGAAGCTTTCGAACAGCACCGCCATGACCAGATAGACGATGGCCACCGCCAGCAGAAGTTGCCAAACCATGGCCTGCCAGGCCTCGGTCAGCTTGTCGGCGGTGCCCGAGAGGGTGAGGCGCACGCCATCGGGCAGGCCGCCCTCGGTGAGCGGCGCCATCACCTGTTGCTCCAGGATCTCCATGGCCGCTTCCAGGGGCAGGGCGTCGGCCGGGCGGATCTGCAGGGTGACCGTGCGCACCCGCTCCAGATGGCGGATCTCGGTCGGCCCGGCGGTGGTCACCACGCGGGCCAGCGAGCCCACCGGGACGATGGTGCCCAGGCCGGTGACCACCGGCAGGTGGGCGATGCCTTGGGTGCTGGCCACGTGATCCAGCGGCCCGGCCAGGGTCAGGTCGATGCGCTCGCCGCCGACGGTGATCTCGGCCACCCGCAGGCCGTCGTTGAAGGCGTCCACCGTCTGGGCCAGGTTGCGGGCGCTCACCGAGGCATCGGCCAGGGCCAGCGGGTCGGGCAGCACGCGCACCTCGGGCGCCCCCAGTTCCAGCCCCGGGCGGGGGCGCAGTTGGGTGCCCTCTTCGCGCGGCAGGGCCGCCCCGACCAGCCCGGCGGCCTGTTGCGCCACGTCCAGCACCACATCGAGGTCGGGCCCGGAGATGTTGAGGTCGACCGAGCGCCCGCCGCCCACCGAGCGCCCGAACAGCGACGGCTGGGTGACGAAGGGCAGGGCGCCCGGCTCCTCGAACACCGGCCGCGCCACCACCGGGATCAACTCGGCGGCGCGCCGCGGATCGAGCGCCGTGGCACCGACGAAGGTGAAGCTGTCCGAGGCGACGAAGAAGAAGTTGTCGATGGCCGGCGGGCCCTCGGGGTCGGGCGGCGGACCCTCGGGGTCGTGCCACAGGGGCTTCAGGGCCTGCTCGATGTTGCCGGCCAGGGCGGCGGTGGTCTCAAGGTTGTAGCCGGGCGGCACGATGACGCGCCCGAAGACCATGTTGCGGTTGCCTTCCGGCAGGTATTCGAGCTTCGGCAACAGCAGCCAGGTGGTTGCCGAGGTGACCGCCACCAGGGCGCCAATCACCCCCACCGCCACCCACTTGCGCCGGGTGACCAGGGCGGCCAGGGACTCGATGCCCTTCAGGAACCCCCGGGCCGCCGGGTCGATCAGCGGCAGCCGGAAGGGCGGCGGGGCGCCCTCGGGCCGGCGTTTGCCCAGCAGCCGGCGGGCCAGCGCCGGGACCACGGTGATGGCGACCAGCAGCGACAGGGTGACCGAGACCGAAATGGCCACCGCGATGTCGCGGAACAACTGGCCGATCTCGATCTCGAGAATAAGGATGGGGATGAACACCATCACCGTGGTCAGGGCCGAAACCAGGATGGCGCCCCACACCTGGCGGGTTCCGGTCAGGGCGGCGGCGGCCCGGCTCAGGCCCCGTTCGCGCAGCCGGAAGATGTTCTCCAGCACGACGATCGCCGCATCGACCACCATGCCCACCGAGAAGGCGATGCCGGCCAGCGAGATGACGTTCAGCGAGCGGCCCATGGCGGCCATCCCGACGAAGGCGCCGATGACCGACACCGGAATGGCCAGGGTGACCACCAGGGTGGCCCCGGCGGCGCGCAGGAACAGGGTCAGGATGGCCGCCGCCAGCAGGCCGCCGACATAGATGTTCTGCACCACCAGATCGATCGCCGAGTTGATGTAGGTGGTCTCGTCGTAGACCTGGCGCAGATACAGACCCACCGCCTTGGCCGGGCCGTCGTTCAGCTCGGCCACGGCGGCGCGCAGGTTGTCCATGGTCTCGATGACGTTGCTGTCGGTCTCGCCGACCACGCCGAAGGGGATCGCCGGCTCACCCCGGAAGCGGCGGGTGGCGGTCGGCTCGGTGTAGGCGAAGGCGACCCGCGCCACGTCGCCCACCCGAAGGCGGGCGATGCCGCCGCCCTCGGGGTCGGGTAGGGCGCGGATGACCACGTCCTGGACCTGGGCCGGGGTCTCGAACTCGCCCTCCACGCGGACCACGTAGCGCCGCTTGCCCTCGTCCACGTCGCCGGCCGACAGCGACACGTTGGCCTCGCGCAGGCCGCTCACCAGTTCGGGCACGGTCAGGCCGTGGGCGGCCATGCGCTCGGGGTCGATGACCACCTTGAGCTCACGCTCCGAGCCGCCGTAGATGTTCAGCCGCGAGATCCCCTCGACCCGCTCCAGGCGGTCGCGCACCACGTCTTCCATGAAGTCGCCGAAGTGGTCGATGGGGGTGTCGTTGCCGGGCAATCGGCGGGTGACGAACCAGGCGATGGAACGGTCCTCGGTGCCCGAGGTGGAAAGCGCCGGCTCGTCGGCCTCCTCGGGATAGTCGCCGACCCGGTCCAGGCGGTTGGCGGTCAGCAGCAGGGCGCGGTCCATGTTCTGGCCGGGGGCGAACTCAAGCTCGATGGAGGCGCGGCCGGGGCGGGCCCGGGCGCTCATCTGGCGCACCCCTTCAAGGCCCTTCAGGGCCTCCTCCTGGCGGTTGATGATCTCGCGCTCGATGTCGACCGGGGCGGCGCCCGGCCAACTGGTGTCGACGTTGATCACCGGCTGGCGCACGTCGGGGGTGAGCTGGATGGGAATGCGGCTGGCCGCCAGCAGGCCGAACATGACCACCATCAGCACCGCCGCCAGGACGGCGATGGGACGGACAATGGCGGTGCGGATCAGGTCCATGGCCGGGTCAACCGTTGCTGCCGGTGTCGGTGCCGGTGTCGGTGCCGGTGTCGGTGCCGGTGGTGCCGTCGCTGTTCGGCCGGGGATCGACCGGCTGGCCGTCGCGCAGCCGTTCGTTGCCGCGCACCACCGCCAGCTCGCCGGGGGCAAGGCCGGACTCGACCACCCAGCGCGGGCCCACCGCCGGGCCCAGGGTCAGGCGGCGCAGGCGGGCCGTGCCCTCGACCACGGCAAAGGCGATGGGGCCGTCGCGGCGCTCGATCACCGCGTCCTTGTGCACCGTCGCCGCCTCGATGGCCGGCCCGGCGGGGACCTCCAGGCCGACCCGCTGGTCGGCCGCCAGATCGCTTTGCCCGGGCGGTTGCTCCAGGGTCAGGCGGACCCGGCGGGTGCGGGTGCGCGGGTTCTCGCTGGGCAGCACGGCGCGCACCCAGGCGGTCAGCGGGTGTGCGCCGGCCTGGATCTGGACCGGGGTGCCGGGGGCAAGGCCGCCCAGCAGGTCGGCCGGGATGTCGGCCTCGGCCTCCAGTTCGCGGTCATTGAGCAGATCGACCACCGTGTCGCCGTCGTCCAGGTGGGCCCCGACCTCGGTGTGGCGCGCCGTGACCACCCCCGGGTAGGGGGCGATGATGGTGGCGTGCGACAACTCCACCCGGGCCAGGGCGAGGGCGGCGCGGGCCCGGGTCAGGTCGGCGCTGGCGGCATCGACGGCGGCGGCGCGGCTGGCCGCCTCCTGGCGCCGCTCGTCGAAGTTGGCCTGGTTGAAGGCGGTTGAACCACGCAGCCCCTCCAGCCGTTTCAGGGCCAGCCGGGCCTGCTCGAGGCCGGCCCGGGCCTGGTCCAGGGTGGCCTCGGCGGTGGCCATCTCGGCGGCGGCGAGGTCGCGCCGCAGGGCCAGGGTTTCTTCGTCGAGCAGGGCGATCGGGGCGCCGGCCTCCAGGCGGTCGCCCACCTCGGCCACCACGGTGCGCACGGTGCCGGCGGTGCGCGCCGCCACCGGCCCGGCCTGACGGGCCAGCAGGCGGCCGACCACGGGGACGGTGCGGCGCACCGTTTCGGTGCGCACCGGGTCGGTCCACACCAGCGCACCCGGGCTGTCCTGGGCCTGGGCCGGGGCCAGGAACAGGCACGGGAAGAGGCACAGGGCCAGGATCGGGAGGACGCGCAAGGACAGGGGTCGGGGCACGGTGGGGGGCTCGCGACAATCTTGAGGAAGGGAGGTGAGGATAGCCCGGATTTGGCGCCAGGACGAGGCCCGCCGTGCCCGATCGCGGCACCCGACGGCACCCGCGACGACCTTGCACCACGCCCGCCGACCGTGCCAGATAGGAGGTTCTGTCTCCCCTCCCCGAGCGACGGACCCGCCCATGGCCACCCTGCTGGTTTCCCATCACGACTGCATCGAGCACGACACCGGCCCCTTCCACCCGGAAAGCCCGGACCGCCTGCGCGCCGTGATGCGGGTGCTGGAACACGAGGACTTCATGCTGTTGCACCGGGCCGAGGCGCCGCACGCCACCCGCGAGCAGCTCCTGCACGTCCATCCGCTGTCCTACATCGAGGAAATCCTCGGCCGGATTCCCCACGAAACCCTGCACGCCATCGATGACGACACCTTCGTCTCGCCGATGTCGGGCGAGGCCGCCCTGCGCGCCGCCGGGGCGGTGGTGCTGGCCGTCGACGCGGTGGCCAAGGGCGAGGTGAAAAACGCCTTCTGCGCCGTCCGCCCGCCCGGCCATCACGCCGAAATGCACAAGGCGATGGGCTTCTGCCTGTTCAACAACGTCTGTGTCGGCGCCTTCCAGGCCCGCGTCGAACATGGCCTTCAGCGGGTGGCGATCATCGATTTCGACGTTCACCACGGCAACGGCACCCAGCATATCGTGTGGGACGATCCGGGGATGTTCTATGCCTCGACCCACGAGGCCGGCAGCTTTCCCGACACCGGCTTTTCCGGCGAGACCGGGGCCCACAACAACGTCGTCAACTGCCCGCTGCCGGCCGGCTCGGAGGGCATCCAGTTCCGCCAGGCCTTCGAGGGCCAGGTGATCCCGGCCCTGAAGGCGTTCGATCCCGATCTGATCATGATCTCGGCCGGCTTCGACGCCCACGCCAACGATCCCATGGCCCACCTGCGCCTGACCGTGGCCGACTTCACCTGGGCCACCCACCAGTTGCTGGCGGTGGCCGACGAGGTGTGCGAGGGGCGGCTGGTCTCGGTGCTGGAAGGGGGCTACGACCTGCCCGCCCTGGCCGGCTCGGTGGTCGCTCACGTCAAGGCGCTGATGGGCATCGACTGAGGCGGCGGCAGGGATCGCGCCCCCCGGCCGACATGTGTCGGAAGGGTCGGCACCCTGGCCGAGGGTGGTCAATCGGGTCGGCCCTTGGGCCGACATGCGGCTTGCCTCGCCGGCCGGCCGGCGCGTAGACTGCCGGCCTTTCCGCGCCGCCCGATCCCCTTCTGCGCCCTGGCCCCCTGGTCGCCCATGAGCAAGTCGCCCGCCCCCCCATGAGCAAGTCGCCCGCCCCCCCGCCCGCCGAGCCCGCGCCCACCGACCCCGAGTCGCTGAGCTTCGAGGACGCCCTGGCCGAACTGGAGACCATCGTCCGCCGGCTGGAAGGTGGCGAGGTCCGGCTCGATCAGGCGGTCGGCGCCTACGAGCGCGGGGTCGCCCTGAAGCGGGCCTGCGAGCGCAAGCTGGCCGAGGCGCGCCTGCGCGTCGAGCGGATCAGCGTCGGCGAGGACGGCGCGGCCCGCGTCGAGTCCGCCGGCGACGGCCCGGACGGCGCCGCCTGACCTCCACCCTTCACATCTGTCCCTTGTCCTGCCGGAGACCCGACCCCCGATGACCGACCTCGCCGCCGCCCTGGCCGCCTCGGCCGAGAAGGTCAATGCCCGCCTCGATGCCCTGCTCGCCCCGGTGGACGGGGACGAGGGACGGGTGATCGAGGCCATGCGCTACGGCACCCTGCAGGGCGGCAAGCGGCTGCGCCCCTTCCTGGTCCTGCAGGCGGCCGGGCTGTTCGGGGTGCCCGAGGCGCGGGCCCTCGACGTCGGCTGCGCCCTGGAGATGATCCACAGCTACTCGCTGGTCCACGACGACCTGCCGGCGATGGACGACGATGACCTGAGGCGCGGCCAGCCGACCTGCCACCGCAAGTTCGACGAGGCCACCGCCATCCTGGCCGGCGACGGCCTGCAGGCCCGCGCCTTCGAGGTGCTGGCCGGCGACACCGTGCACCCCAACCCGCTGGTCCGCTGCCAACTGGTCGCCGCCCTCGCCGAGGCGGCCGGCGCCCCGGGCATGGTCGGCGGCCAGATGGTCGACCTGATGGCCGAACACCGCGACCCGGCCACCATCGACATCCCCCACATCACCCGCCTGCAACAGCTCAAGACCGGGCGGCTGTTCGAATACGCCTGCGTGGCCGGGGCGATCCTCGGCGAGGCCCCCGAGGCCGACCGCCAGGCGATGATCGCCTACGCCCGCGACATGGGGCTGGCCTTCCAGATCGCCGACGACCTTCTGGACGTGGAAGGCGACGAGGCCACCGTCGGCAAGGGCGTCGGCAAGGACGCCGCGGCCGGCAAGGCCACCTTCGTCTCGCTGCTCGGCATCGAGGAGGCGCGCCGCGAGGCCGACCGGCTGGCTGAACAGGCGGTCGGCCAACTGGCCGCCTACGACGCCCGGGCCGACCTTCTGCGCGCCGTCGCCCGCTACATGGTCACCCGCCAATCCTGACCGCCGTTCGTTTTCACAAGCTTCCCCGTCCAGGGAGATACATCGTGTCCCAGCGTCCCTCCACGCCTCTGCTCGACACCATCCAGAGCCCCGCCGACCTCAAGGGCCTGAGCCTCGATGCGCTGAACACGCTGGCCGGCGAGCTGCGGGCCGAGATGATCGACGCGGTCAGTTGCACCGGCGGCCATCTCGGGGCCGGCCTGGGCGTGGTCGAGCTGACGGTGGCCCTGCACCACGTCTTCAACACCCCCGACGACCAGTTGATCTGGGACGTCGGCCACCAGTGCTACCCCCACAAGATCCTCACCGGGCGGCGCGACCGCATCCGCACCCTGCGCCAGGGGGGCGGCCTGTCGGGCTTCACCAACCGCTCGGAAAGCCCCTACGATCCGTTCGGGGCGGGGCATTCCTCGACCTCCATCTCGGCCGGCCTGGGAATGAGCGTGGCCCGCGACCTGGGTGGCAAGGACCACAACGTCATCGCCGTCATCGGCGACGGCTCGATGAGCGCCGGCATGGCCTACGAGGCGCTCAACAACGCCGGCTCCATGGACAGCCGGCTGATCGTCATCCTCAACGACAACGACATGTCCATCGCCCCGCCGGTGGGGGCGATGAGCAACTACCTGTCGCGCCTGCTGTCCTCCAAGCCCTGGCTGTCGGTGCGCAACCTGGCCAAGGAAGTGGTCAACCGCTTCCCCGGGCCGCTGGAGCGCGCTGCCAAGCGGGTCGACGAATACGCCCGCGGCATGGTCAGCGGCGGCGGCACCCTGTTCGAGGAGTTGGGCTTCTATTACGTCGGGCCGATCGACGGCCACCGCCTGGAGCATCTGGTCCCGGTGCTGGAAAACGTCCGCGCCGCCGATGCCGACGGCCCGGTGCTGCTGCACGTCGTCACCCAGAAGGGACGCGGCTACGCGCCGGCCGAGGAAGCCCCCGACAAGTACCACGGGGTGAGCCGCTTCGACGTCGTCACCGGCGCCCTCAACAAGCCGAAAAGCAACGCCCCCAGCTATACCGGGGTGTTCGCCAAGGCCCTCATCGCCGAGGCCGAGGCCGACGACAAGGTGGTCGCCATCACCGCCGCCATGCCGGGCGGCACCGGACTGGATAAGTTCGGCGAGCTGTTCCCGGATCGGGTGTTCGACGTGGGCATCGCCGAACAGCACGCCGTCACCTTTGCCGCCGGGCTGGCCTGCGGCGGCTACAAGCCGTTCTGCGCCCTCTATTCGTCGTTCCTGCAACGGGGCTACGACCAGTTGGTCCACGACGTGGTGTTGCAGGGCCTGCCGGTGCGCTTCGCCATCGATCGCGCCGGGCTGGTCGGCGCCGATGGGGCGACCCACCACGGCACCTTCGATCTCGCCTTCCTCACCTGCCTGCCCAACCTCGTGGTCATGAGCCCGGCCGACGAGGCCGAGTTGATGCACGCCGTGGCCACCGCCGTGGCCCACGATGACGGCCCGCTCGCCTTCCGCTATCCGCGCGGCGAAGGCGTCGGCGTGCCGCTGCCCGAGAAAGGCGAGGTGCTGCCCATCGGCAAGGGCCGCATCGTGCGCGAGGCCAGCCAGCCCAAGGTGGGCATCGTCTCGCTCGGCACCCGCCTCGCCGACAGCCTGAAGGCGGCCGAGGAACTGGCCGCCCAGGGCCTGCCGACGACGGTCGCCGACGCCCGCTTCGCCAAACCCTTCGACCGCGACATGATCCGCGACCTGGCCGGCAAGGTCGACGTGCTGATCACCGTCGAGGAAGGCTCGCCAGGCGGCTTCGGCGCCCACGTGCTGGAATTCCTGAGCAGCGAAGGCCTGCTCGACGGCGGCCTCAAGGCCCGCACCATGACCATCCCCGACACCTTCATCGAACACGACACCCCGGCCAACCAGATCGAACAATGCGCCCTGACGGCCCGCCATATCGTCACCCGCGCCCGCGACGCCCTGGACACAACCACCACCTCCAAACCCGCCAGCGCCTGAGGCTCACCGGTCCGCGCGTGTCAGAAGCAAAGGGGCGCCGCCCCTTTGAACCCCGCTGGGGAGGCCAAGGCCTCCCCAGACCCCACCATGAATCAAAGCCGTCCAAGAGGGGGGTATCTGAGCGCTCGCGCTCAGATACCCCCCTCTTGGACGGCTTTAAGTCGCGGCGGGGGTCCGGGGGAGCCCCTGGCTTCCCCGGCGGGGGTTCCAAGGGGGCGGCGCCCCCTTGGTTCCGGCACACGAGGGCTGGTCAGCCTCGGGCGGTGGAGGGGTTGGTGTGAAGCAGCGGTTGGATCAGGTGTTGGTGGCGCGGGGGTTGGTTGAGTCGCGGGCGCGGGCCCAGGCATTGATCATGGCTGGCAAGGTGGTTGATGGCGATGGTCGGCGGTTGACCAAGGCGGGTCATCCGGTGTCGGCGGATGTGGTGTTGGAGGTTCGTGGTCAGGATCATCCCTGGGTTTCGCGGGGTGGGTTGAAGCTGGTCGGGGCGTTGGATCATTTCGCCGTCTCGCCCGCGGGCTGGGTGTGTCTGGATGTGGGGGCCTCGACCGGGGGCTTCACCGATGTGCTGTTGGCCCGGGGGGCGGCGCGGGTTCATGCGGTGGATGTGGGTTATGGCCAGTTGGCGCACCGCTTGCGGGTCGATCCCCGGGTGGTGGTGCATGAGCGGACCAACGCGCGGCATCTGACCGCCGAGGCGATTGGCGAGGCGGTGGATCTGGTGGTCTGCGACGCCAGTTTCATCGGCCTGCGGACGGTGTTGCCGGCGTCGTTGGCGCTGGTTCGTCCGGGAGGCATGGTGATCGCGTTGATCAAGCCGCAGTTCGAGGTCGGCAAGGCGCGGGTCGGCAAGGGCGGCGTGGTGCGCGACCCGGCGCTGCATGACGAGGTCAAGGCGACCATCGCCGAGTGGCTGGGCGGCCTGCCCGGCTGGTCGGTGCTGGGCATCGAGGAAAGCCCGATCACCGGCCCGGAGGGCAACCGCGAGTTCCTGATTGCCGGGCGGCGCGGATAACCGCCCCTCAGTAGGCCTCTTCGGCCTCGCGGGTGGCGATGGCGCTGGCCTGGGCGCCGGCCTTGTCGAGGGCCGCCTTGGCGCCCCCCAGCTTGCCGACCATGCTTTCCAACTCGCCGGCGATGCGGAAGACGGCGCTGGCTGCCTCCTGCACGCGGTGGGCGGTGGCCGAGCTTTCCAGGGCCGCCTCGTTGACCTGTCCGATGATGTGGAACACCGAGTGGGTTTCCTGGGCCGCGTGGCGGGCGTCGAAGGATACCTCGCGGGCGGTTTTCGAGACGTGGTCGATGGCCCCGGAGATGGTCTTGGCCTCGTCGGCGGCGCGGCTCATGCCGCCGGAGATGGCGCTGATGCTCTCCTGCTGCACGGCGACGCTCTCATCGATGCGGTCGACCGCGCCGTGGACCTCGGTGATGACCCGTCCGATGTCCTCGATGACGCTGACCGCCGAGGAGGTTCCGCCGCTGACCGCGTCGATGCGCCGGCCGATGTCGTCGGCGGCGCCGGTTGCCTGATCGGCCAGGATGCGCACTTCGTTGGCGACCACCCGGAAGCCTTCGCCGGCGCTGCCGGCCCGTTCGGCCTCGATGGCGGCGTTGAGGGCCAGCATGCGGGTTTGCGCGGCGATGGCGCGGATGGCGTCGACGACCGAGGTGATCTCGCCGACGGCGCCGCTCAGGCTGTCGACCGTGGTGCTGGCGTCGTGGGCCCGCTCGGCGGCCGAGGCGGCGGTGTGGGCGGCGGCGCGGGCGGTTTCGGCGATGGTGGTGATGGCCTGGGCGATGCGGTCGACGTCATTGTGGGCGCCGACCACGTGGCCCGACATGGTCTGCGCGGCGTTGGCGATGTCGAGCACGTTTTCGTTCAGGCTGCCGACCCCTTGGGACATGTGGCTGACCCGTTGGGAGACATCGTTGGTCAGTTGCGAGACGTGGCCGGCGCGTTTGGTCATCTCGCCGGAATCGTGGCTCATGGTGTCGGAGATGCCGCGCAGGGCGAGCGACGACTGAAGCAGGTTGCGGGCATTGCCGGCCACGTTGAGGACCATCCCCTGCAGCCGTTCCATCAGCAGGTTGAACGACCCGGCCAACTCGCCCGATTCGTCGCCGGTGGTCTCGTCCAGGCGGTGCGACAGGTCGCCGTTGCCGGTGGCCAGTTCGAGCATCGCCTTCTGCAGCAGTCCGGTGCCCAGCGTGGTGCCGTGTTCGGCCTCGTTCAGGCCCTGCAATTCGTGCTCGGTGCTGACCCGGATGCCGATGGTCCACTTGAGGAGCAGGAAGAAGACCAGCGCCGCGCCGAAGGCCCAGACGAAGGCCATGCCGATGCCCAGGGCCTGGATCATCACCTGGGTCAGGCGGTCCTCGGCGACCAGGGCGTCCGGGGTGGCCAGGGCGCCGGCCATCAGGGTGCCCCAGGCGCCGCACACGCCGTGCACCGGCACGGCGCCGATGCAGTCGTCCAGGCGCAGCCAGTTTTCCATGGCGTGGGCGGCGATGACCACCACGATGCCACTGCTCAGGCCGATGGTGAGGGCGCCGTAGGTGGACACGGCGTCGCAGCCGGCGGTGATGCCGACCAGTCCGGCGAGCACGCCGTTGATCGCCCGGTCGGGGCGGAACAGGCCGTCGACCCAGCGCCCGATCAGCATCGAGGCGATGGAGCCGAAGGCGCCGGCCAATATGGTGTTGGAGATGATGTGCGCGAAGGCGGGGTCGCCGGTGGTGGTCGAGCCGCCGTTGAAGCCGATCCAGCCGACCCACAGCAGGATCGCCCCGGCGGTGGCCAGGGCGGCGCTGTGCCCGTGGATGGGCAGTGGCTTGCCGTTTTCGTCGAAGCGGCCGATGCGCGGCCCGATGACGATCACCCCGGCCAGGGCGACCCAGCCGCCCACCGAGTGGACGACGGTCGAGCCGGCGAAGTCGATGAATCCGAGGTCGGCCAGGATGGCCGGGTTGTCGCCGATCAGCAGGTTGCCCCAGGCCCAATGGCCGATCACCGGGTAGATGACGACGGAGATGAAGCAGGTCGCCGCCAGATAGGCGGAAAAGCGCATGCGCTCGGCCACGGCGCCGGAGACGATGGTCGCCGCGGTGCCACAGAACACCACCTGGAAGACGAAGAAGGTGTAGTGCCAGTCATCGAGTGATCCGAAACCCAGGCCGTTCCAGCCCAGCCAGCCGCCGCCGATCACCGAAGGGCCGAACATCACGCCGAAGCCGAGCAGATAGAAGCCGGCGGTGGCGATGACGAAGTCGGCGATGTTCTTCTGGGCGACGTTGATCGAGTTCTTGGAGCGCACCATGCCTGCTTCGAGGAGCAGGAATCCGGCCTGCATCAGAAAGACCAGGGCGGCGGCGGTCATGGTCCACATGTGGTTCATGCTGTCCTGTTGGGCAGCCAGAACAGCGTCCATGTGGGATTTGAGGGCTTCCAGTTCCTGCAGGGCCAGGCTGTCGGCGGTCTGGGCGGCGAGGTCGGGCGCCCCGCCCGAAAGCAGCGCCGCCACTGCCGCCAAGACCATCACCGCCCAGCCGGCGCCGCGTGCCGCGCGCCGTTCCGTGTCGCCACCCATCACCCGACCTCCCCCCACTGTCACGCACCCGGTCTGGCGTCCGCGCCGACGAGCGGTGCGCGCCCCAACACTGGTGGACAGTCACCCGGATCGGGTCCCGGTCGGCGCGGCCATCCGACGGGGGCGGTTCGGGTCACGGTGGAGCCCTGAATGCCTAAAACAAGTGCCTATAAAACAGGCGCCTACGGGAGCTGCCCACATTGCGAGCATACGCCGCCGCCGTCACGGGCGACCAGAAAAATCAACACCCCCGCCGCTCCGTGGTGGAGCCGGCGGGGGCGGGGGGGGGAGTGGGGGCCGGGATGTCAGCTTCGGCTGTCGGCCACCGCCGGGCCGGCCTCGTACCAGCCCTTGGAGCGGTTGACCAGGCGGACCACCGTGAGCATCACCGGCACCTCGACCAGCACCCCGACCACGGTGGCCAGGGCGGCGCCCGAATCGAAGCCGAACAGCCCGATGGCGGTGGCCACCGCCAGCTCGAAGAAGTTGCTGGCGCCGATCAGCGCCGAGGGCCCGGCGACGCAGTGGGCCACCCCGAAGCGCCGGTTCAGCCAGTAGGCCAGCCCGGCGTTGAAGTAGACCTGGATCAGGATGGGCACGGCGAGCAGCAGGATGATCAGCGGCTGGGCCAGGATCTGCTCGCCCTGGAAGCCGAACAGCAGGACCAGGGTGAGCAGCAGGGCGCCCAGCGAGAAGGGGTGCAGGCGGGCCAGGGTCTTCTCCAGCACCTCCGGGCCCCGGCGCAGCAGGTGGCGGCGCAGCAGTTGCGAGATGACCACCGGGATGACGATGAACACCGCCACCGACAGCAGCAGGGTCTCCCACGGCACGACGATGCTCGACAGTCCCAGCAGCAGGCCGACGATGGGCGCGAAGGCGACCACCATGATGGAGTCGTTCAAGGCCACCTGGGAGAGGGTGAAATGGGGCTCGCCGTCGCACAGGTGCGACCACACGAAGACCATGGCGGTGCACGGCGCGGCGGCCAGGATGATCAGCCCGGCGATGTAGCTGTCGATCTGTCCGGCCGGCAGCCAGGGGGCGAACAGCACCCCCAGGAACAGCCAGCCGAGCAGGGCCATGGAGAACGGCTTGACGGCCCAGTTGACGAACACCGTCACCCCCATGCCGCGCCAGTGCCGGCGCACCTCGCTGAGGGCGCCGAAGTCGATCTTCAGCAGCATGGGAATGATCATCAGCCAGATCAGCCCGGCCACCGGCAGGTTGACCTGGGCCACCTCCAGGCCGCCGACGGCCTGGAATGGGGCCGGGAAGAAATGGCCCAGGGTGATGCCGACAACGATGCAGGCGGCGACCCACAGGGTCAGATAGCGTTCGAAGAAGCTCATGCCGGCGCCTCGGTCGGCTCGGTGGTGCGGGCCGACTGGCCGATGGTGTCCAGGCGCTTCTGCAGGCTGAGCTTGTCGATGCTGGCCAGGGGCAGGGACAGGAACAGGGTGATGCGGGTGTACAGCATGCGGAAGACGTCGTTGGCCATCTGCGCCACCTCGGCCTCGGTGCCGGTGAACTTGGCCGGGTCGGGCACGCCCCAGTGGGCGCTCATCGGCTGGCCCGGCCACACCGGGCAGACTTCGCTGGCGGCGTCGTCGCAGACGGTGAAGACGAAATCCATTTTCGGGGCATCGGGGGCGGCGAATTCGTCCCAGTTCTTCGAGCGCAGGCCGTCCAGCGGATAGTTGTTGCGCTTGAGCACGGCGATGGCGCGGGGGTTCAACTCGCCGGCCGGCTTGCTGCCGGCGCTGTAGCCGCGGAAGCGGCCCTGGCCTTCGCGGTTGAGGATGCATTCGGCCATGATCGAGCGGGCCGAGTTGCCGGTGCACAGGAACAGCACGTTGAAAATCTTGTCGGGATCGTTGGGGGTCATGGCGCGCGGTCCTCGTCGGGTGGGGGGGACGGTGGGGCAGCGCTCGGGCTGGCCCTGGCAGCAGTCCTCGGTCAGAAAATCGATCAGGCGGCGCATCGCCGCCATGTCGGCCCGGTAGATGAGCTGCCGGCTGTCGCGCCGCACATCGATCAGCCCGGCCGCCTTCAACTCCTTCAGATGGAACGACATGGTCGAGGCGGCGGCGCCGCAATAGGCGGCGATCTCGCCGGCCGGGGCGCCTTCCGGGCCCTGGCGGACCAGATAGCGCATGGCTTCCAGCCGGGCCTGGCCGGCGAGTGCCGAGAGCAGGCGGGACGCCTCTGTCGTTTCCATATTTCCAATCCTATCGAAATATCGGCGAGGGTCAAGTGAGTCTTCGATGACGGCCGTCCGGCGATTTCGCCTCACGGCAGGGCGGCCTCACGGCAGGGCGGCCTCACGGCAGGGCGGCGATGAAGGCGCGCAGATGGCTGGCGAAATCGCGGGCGAAGCCCTTGTGGTCGAGCAGCGGCGAGGCCAGAAGGCGGGCCCGCAGCCCGGCCCGCAGCTCGGCCAGGGCCGCCGGGTCGCCCACCAGATCGGCGGCGATGCGGGCGAAGTCCTCGGCGTCGCGCGCCGCCAGATGACCCAGGCCGGCGTTGGCGAGGTGGCTCAGGCTGTGCCGGCTGGCGAAGGTGGGGCCGGGCAGGGTGACCACCGGCACGCCCATCCACAGGGCCTCCAGCGTGGTCAGGCCACCGCTGTAGGGGTGGGTGTCCAGGGCCACGTCGACCCGGCCATAGGCGGCCAGGAACTCGGCGTGCGGGCGCTTGCCGAGCAGGTCCAGCCGGGTCGCGTCGATGCCGCGCAGGCCGAAGGCGGCGAACACCCGGGTGCGCACCGTGGCATCCTCGTAGCCGCGAAAGGCCATCAGCAGGCGGCTGCCGGGGACGCGGGTCAGAGCCCCGGCGAACAGGTCGTAGACCACTTCGTTCAGCTTGGCTGGATTGTTGAAGCAGCCGAAGGTGGGCGGCGCGCCACCGGCCAGCGGCAGGGGGGCGACCGGCGGCGCGTCCTCGGGCGGGCTGTAGCAGATGTAGCCGTGGGGCAGCCGCAGGGGGCGCTCCACATGGTCGGCCTCGCTGCCCGGTGGGACATGGAAGCGGTCGCAGACCAGGCCGTCGATGGCGGCCAGCCCGGTGGTGCCGGTGTAGCCGGCCCAGCTCAGTTGCACCGGGGCCGGACGGCGGGCGAACAGCGACAGCCGGTTGCCGGCGGTGTGGCCGGCCAGATCGACCAGCACGTCGATGCCCAGCCCGGCGATGCGCCCGGCCAGGGCGTCGTCGTCCAGGCCGTCCAGGCGGTGCCAGCGGCAGGCCTCGGCGAGGCGGCGGCTGGTCGCGTCCTCGTCCTCGGCCCGGCGCAGCGACAGGGCGTGGACCTCGATCCCAAGCTCGGGCGCGGCGGCCAGGGCGCGCACCAGCCCGAGCATGAAAAAGCCGACCGGGTGCTGGCCCAGGTCGATCGACAGCAGGCCAAGCCGCAACGGTCCCTCGGGGTCGGGGCGCGGCCTGGCCGGCGGGTCCTGAAGGCCATGGCGGGCCGCCCACGCCTCGTGCAGGCGGCGCAGCATGGCCGGGGGGGTGTCCGGCAGGTACTGGTGGGCGCACAACAGGTTGCCGTGCCGCCAGGGGTGCTCGGGGGTCAGTTCGTGGGCCCGCCGGTAGTGGGGCAGGGCCTCTTCCGAGCGGCCCTGGGCGGCCAGCAGGTTGCCCAGGTTGGTTTGCGGCCGGGGGTCCCCGGGGTCGAGCGCGGCGGCCGTCGACAACGCCTGCTCGGCGGCGAACAGGCGGCCCCGGCGGCGCCGCGCCTCGCCCAGGCCGAGCCAGCCGGCGATCTCCACCGGGGCGGCCTCGGTCAGGGCGTCGAAGGCCTTCTCGGCTTCCTCGTCGCGCCCCTGGTCGAGCAGCAGGGTGCCCAGGTTGCGCCACGCCCCGGGGTGGCGCGGTTCGTGGCTCAGGGCGGCCGTGTAGGCGGCTTCCGCCTCGGCCCATTTGTCCTGTTGGGCCAAAAGGTTGCCCAGGTTGTAGTGGGCGGCGGCGAAAGCCGGCTGGATGTGGAGGGCGGCCCGGAAGGCCTTTTCCGCCGTCGCCAGATCGCCCAGCGCCTGGCAGGCCGAGCCCAGGTTGGACAGCGCCTCGACGAAATCGGGCCGCGCCTTGAGGGCCTCGATCAGCACCTGGCGGGCCATTTCCGGGCGCCCCAGGCGCAGCGCCGCGATGCCCATCAGGTTGAGCGCCTCGGGGTTGCCGGGGTGGGCGGTGAGGTAGGATTCGAGCGGGTCGAGGGCCTCGGCCGGGCGGCCCTGGCGCAGCGCCCGGGCGGCCTGCTGGTAAAGGACTTCGCTGGCGTCGCTGGCGTCGTGGCTCATGGGCTGTCGGTCACCGTGTCCGAGTGGCGGCGCAGGTGGCCGACCAGGGTGGCTTGCAGGCTGTCGTAGAAGGTGGCCAGGGCGGCCTTGGCGGCGCCGTCGCCGCCCTCGGCCTCGATGGCGCCCAGAAGGTCGGCGTGCAGGCGGGCCAGGGCGGCGACCGGCAGCTCCAGGGCGTGGGCGCTCTGCGGCGCGGCGCGGGCCTGGGTCTGGCAGCGGCCCAGCACCTCGGTCAACAGGTGGCCGAAAAAGAGGAAGCTGTGGTCGGCCCAGGCGCGGGGGTGGCTCACATGGCGCGCCCCTTCCAGGCGCAGGGCGCTCACCCGATGGCCGGCCAGCAGGGCGAACAGCGGCAGGGCGTAGTCCCAGAACGGCTGGCCCAGGCAGAAGGCGGCCGGGCGGGCCAACTCCCGGGCCAGTTCGGGAGACATCACGAAGTAGTCGAAGCCGGGCGAGAAGGCGGGGCGCGGCGGCGGACTGTCGAGACCAGGCAGGTCGTCCACGTCGCTGCGGTGGCCGGCCAGCAGGGTGGCCGGGCCGTGGGTCCCGGCCAGTTCGCGCCAGCGTTGGGGCAGCCGGCGCTCGGCGGCGAGCACGATGTCGGCGTTGAGGATCACCCCCAGGCGCGGCCGCTGATCGGCCAGGAAGGCCAGCAGGTCGTGCACGAAGGGCACCGGCTTGCCGACCAGGGCGCGGCCGTCGCGCTCGATGGGCACCACGGTGATGCCGGGGAAGGCGGTCGCCACCTCGGCCACCTCGGCGGTGGCGTTCAGCGAGGCCACCGCGAGGTCGGCCGCCCGCCAACTGGCCACCGCCCGTCGCTGGACCTCGCCCCTGGGTCCCTCCAGGCCGGGAACCAGCGAGGTGACGGCAAGCAGATCGGCGACCATCCGGCGGGGGCTCCCTGGCTGGTGGGGCGGCGTGGCGGGCGCCAGATGATGGCCCCGCGCGGTGCCCGGGGCAAGTCATCCCCGGCGGCTTCGATGCGGCGACTCTATGCCTTCTGGCCAGGCGAGGCCAAATTGACAATCGTCGCGCGGGAGCGTACATATTCTAGCGTATCCGCCATGCGTCATCGGCCCAGAAGGGCGCGGCCAGGGCGGGGCGCCGGCAGCGTCGCCGGTATGGTCTTTGGGCTGATGCCTCCGGAAAGCGGCCCTCTCGGGTCGATTGCCGGGGTCAGTGCCTGGGGGCTGGTGGGCCAAGAAGGCACGCCGCACCCATCGAAGGCTGATCGTGGCGCGGTTCGGAGTCTGTTAACGGGAGGTTTGCAAATCTCCCTTAAACCCGTGTCTTGGACAGAAACGTCCAGCCGCCGGGGGTGGCCCCAGCCAGGGCTGCTCACCCGGTTCCTAGAACCAGGAGACCACCACAATGGCTAACGACATTACCCTCTCGTCCGCCACGCGGACCAACCTGCTCTCCCTGCAGCGCACCACCTCGCTGATCGGCAGCACGCAGGAGCGTCTGTCCTCCGGCCTCAAGGTCAACAGCGCGCTCGACGACGCGCTGTCGTTCTTCAAGGCGCGTAACCTGAACAACCGGGCCTCCGACCTGTCGACCGTGAAGGACGGCATCTCCGAGGGCATCAGCGTCATCACCGCCGCCGTGCAGGGCCTGGAGAGCATGGAAGCGACGCTGAAGCAGATGAAGGCCATCGCCTCCTCTGCCCGCGCCGCCAGCGACTCCACCTCGCGTCAGAAGCTGGCCAGCCAGTTCAACGAGCTGCGCAGCCAGGTCGACGCCCTGGCCGAGGACGCCTCGTTCAACGGTATCAACCTGATCACCGGCGAGACCACCCGCGGCCCCGACACCCTGACCGTGAAGTTCAACGAAAAGACCGGCAGCTCGGCCTCCAACACCCTGGTGGTGAACGGCCAGAACATGTCGATCGGCGTGAACTCCAGCGGTTCGGCCGGTCAGCTCAGCTTCATCGGCAGTGCCATGACCAGCGGCACCACCTCGGCGAGCTGGGCCGACAGCACCAACTACGTGGCCAACATCGACGGCTTCATCGACAACATCGACTCGGCGCTGACCATCGTCCGCGATACGGCGCAGCAGTTCGGTACCAACGCCTCGATGCTGGAAATCCGCCGCGAGTTCACCGACAACCTGATCAACACCCTGAAGAGCGGCGCCGGCGATCTGGTCAACGCCGACATGAACGAAGAGTCGGCGAACATGCTGTCCCTGCAGACCCGTCAGCAGCTGGGCACCATCTCGCTGTCCATCGCCCAGCAGTCCGAGCAGTCGGTGCTGCGTCTGTTCTAATCCTTCCCGACCGATGCTCTCGGGACGGCCCCGCCGTCCCGGGGCGCCTTCCGCCGCAGCGCCGGAGGGCACGTTTCACGAAGCCGCGGATCCCACCCCAGGGGCCGCGGCTTTTCGTTGGCCCTGCGCCCTCTTTTCGCTGGGGCCCCGGCGGCGCTATACTCGGCCCGCTGAAGGAGACGCCCCGGCCGGCCCGGCGCGCCTCGCCGATCCTTTTCCTCCGCCCTGCCGCAGGAACCGCCCCGCCATGCCCGCCCCGTTGCCATGCCGCTGAAGCTGTCGCTGAAACCGGGCGAAAAGGTGCTGATCGGCAGCGCCGTGGTGGCCAACGGACCGCACAAGAACGAGCTGGTCATCCTCAACCGGGTGCCGGTCCTGCGCGAGAAGGAGATCATCACGCCAGAGGAGGCCGACACCCCGGCCAAGAAGCTCTACGTGACCATCCTCAACATGTACGTCAATCCGGACCGGGAGCGGGAATTCCATCAGGTCTATTTTCTCCTTCTTAACCAGTTGGTGCATATGTCTACGGACATGCGGATGATCGATCTGGTGCTGGATGTCTCCAAGCGGATCATCGCCGGCGACCATTACCGAGCCCTCAAACTGTGCCGCAAGCTGATCGACCACGAGTCGGAGGTCCAAGAGAATGCCCAAGCATGAGGTCGGCGCCTACCAGCGCACCCAGAAAACCAACATGTCGCCGCGCGAGGTCGAGGCGATGGCCTTCCTCAAGGCGGCCAGCCTGCTCGAGGACGCCAAGGGCAAGGCCGGTTCGCTGGAGGAGTTTTCCAAGGCGCTGCGCTTCAACCACCTGCTGTGGACCATCATCCAGGCCGACATCACCGAGCCCGAGAACCAGCTCCCGCCGGAGATCAAGGCCAACGTGATGAGCCTGTCCATCTTCGTCGACAAGCAGACCAACAAGGCCCTGCGCACCAACACCCCGGCCGATCTTGACGTGTTGATCAACATCAACCGCAATCTGGCCGCCGGGCTGCGCGAAAACCCGGACGCGCCGACCGCCGATGGCGCCCCCCCGGCGGCCGCCCCGGGCGGCCCGCAGGCCGGCGGCGGCACGCTGGCCTGATCGCGGCGGCGCCACCGGCGCGCCGCCTGTCCCGACATGGATACCCCTCCCCCCGACGCAGCGGACGGCCCGGACCTCGCCGCCCGCTACGCCGCCCGGGCCGCCCAGGCCCTGGAGGCGGGTGACCCCACCCAGGCCCTGTTCCTGGCCGAGGCAGCCCGCGACCTGGACGACGGGCGCCTCCCCCCGTGGCTGATCTCGGCCTCGGCCTGCCGCCTGCTGGGCCGCCTGGAAGAAGCCGCCGAGCATCTGGAGCGGGCCGTTGCCCTGGCCCCGGAGCAGCCCGGGGTGCGGGCCATGGCCGGCCTGATGGCCCACCGCCTGGGCCGCCCGGCCGTCGCCCGGCCGCATCTGGAGCGGGCCCTGGCCCTCGATCCCCGCCAGGGGGCGGTGCGCAGCGCGCTGGCCCTGATCCTGGCCGCCGCCGACCAGCCGAGGGCGGCGGATGATCTGCTGGCCGAGGGGCTCGGCCTCAGCCCCGACGATCCCGACCTGTTGTGCAATCTGGCCACCCTGCGCGCCGGCCAGGGCGATCCGGCGGCCGCCCGGACCTTGCTGGAACGCGCCCTGGCCGCCGCGCCGGGACATGTCGAGGTGCTGGTCAACCTGGGTCTGCGGCTGCTCGACGATGCCCCCGATGTCGCCGCCCGGGAACGCGGCGCCCGCCTGCTGGAGGAGGCCGCCACCCTGGCCCCCAACCGGCCCGAGGTGCTGGGCGCCTGGGCCACCGCCTTGCGTCGTCTGGGCCGAGCGGAGGCGGCGGTGGCGGTGCTGGGGCGGGCGGTCGAGATGGCCCCCGACGACCCCGGGGCGCGCAACAACCTGGCCCTGGCCCGCCTCGACGCCGGTCAGGCCGAGGCCGCCGAGGCCGACCTGCGCCACGCCCTGACGCTGGCCGGGGCGCGCGGCGAGGCGGGCACCCTGATCGCCAGCAATCTGGGCATGCTGCTGTGCCGCCTGGGCCGCCTTCAGGAAAGCATCGCGTGGCTGCGCGCCCTGCTCAAGACCGCCCCGGACTGCCTGGACGGGGCCATCAACCTGGGCAACGCCTTGCTTCAGGACGGCCAGTTGGCGGCCGCCGAAGACCTCTTCCAGGAGCTTGCCGAGCGCCACCCGGAGCACCCCACGCCACGCCTCGGGCTGGCCAATCTGGCCTGGGAGGGCCACCGCTACGGGGCCGCCGTGCGCCACGGCCGGGCCGCCCGCCGGCTGGCCCCGGACAACCCCAACATCCTCAACTCGCTGGGCGTCACCCTGAAGGACATGGGCAGCCCGGCCGAGGCCTTCGCTCTGTGCCGCCGCGCGGTGGCGCTGTGCCCGGTGCCGGCCGACCGCCAGGACTACCTGTCCAACGCGCTGTACAGTTGGCAGTACCGGGCCGATGCCTCGGCGGCGACGGTGGCCGCCGTCCACGGTGCCGCCGCCCCGGTCTTCGAAAGCGGCCGGCCCGACCCGGCGCGGCCCCACCTGAATTCACCGGACCCCGAACGGCGGCTCCGGGTGGGCTATTTCTCGGCCGACTTCCGGGCCCACGCGGTGGCCTTTTTCCTGCAAGGGGTGCTGGCCGGGCATCGGGCCGAACAGGTCGAGGTGTTCGCCTACTCGGCCACCGTCAAGCCCGACGCCATCACCGCCCGCCTCAAGGCCGACTGCGACCACTGGCGCGAGGTGACCGGCCTGGGGCCGCGTGCCCTGGCCGATCTGGCGGTGGCCGACGGCCTGGACATCGCGGTCGATCTGGCCGGGCACACCGCCGGCAACCTGCTGCCCGCCCTGGCCCTGCGGCCGGCGCCGCTGGTCCTGAGCTGGATCGGCTATCCCGGCACCACCGGCCTTCAGGCGGTCGATTATCGCCTTTCGGACGCCCGGGCCGATCCGCCGGACGATCCCTGGCCGGGCAGCGAAAAGGTGCTGCGCCTGCCCGACTGCTTCCACCTCTATACGCCCGAGGCCGACCTGCCGCCGGTCGCTCCCGCCCCCTGCCGGACCCGCCGCGCGGTGACCTTCTGCAGCTTCAACAACCTGGCCAAGGTGACCGATCAGGTGATCGCCGCCTGGGGGCGCATCCTGGCCGCCCTGCCGGAGGCCCGGCTGCTCATCAAGTGCAAGCAGTTCAAGGACCCCGAGCTGGTCGCCGCGACGGTGGATCGGCTGGTCGCCGCCGGGGCCGGGGCCGGGCAGGTCGAGCCGGTCACCTACGCCGCCAACCTGGATGCCCACCTGGCCATCTACGGGTTCGCCGACCTGGGGCTCGACACCTTCCCCTACAACGGCACCACCACCACCTGCGAGGCCATGTGGATGGGGGTGCCGGTGCTCTCGCTGGCCGGGGATCGCCACGCCGGGCGGGTCGGGGCCAGCCTGCTGGAGGCGGTCGGGTTGGCCGATCACCTGCTGGCCGACGACGTGGACGACTACGTGGCCCGCGCCATCGCCCTGGGCCGCGACTTGGAGCGGCTGGCCGGCTGGCGCGACACCCTGCGCCAGCGCTTCGCCGCCTCGCCGCTGTGCGACCGGGCGCGGTTCGTCGAGCATCTGGAGGCCGCCTACCGCCACATCTGGGGCGACTGGTGCGCCCGGGTCGCCGCCCACGGGCCGACCCACCAGTGGCTGCCGCCCGACCTGCTGGCCCAACCGGCGTGGCCCGACACCGCCGAGGGTGGGGCGTGAGCCGGGCCCGCGCCCTGAGCCTGCTCGGTCTGGCCGAGCACCTGGAGGGGGCCGGTCAGGCGGCCGAGGCCGCCACCTGCCGGACCGAGGCGGCCGAGTTGGCGCGCGCCGCCGCCGATCCCTCGGCCCTCAATCAGGTGGCCCTGGCGCTGGAGGGGGCGGGTGATCTGGATGGCGCCCACGCCTTGCTGGTGGCGGCCCACCAACTGGCGCCCGACCGCCTGGAGCCGGCGGTCAACCTGGGCAACCTGCTGCGTCGTCTGGGCCGCCTGGAGGAGGCCCGGACGGTGCTGGAGGCGGTCGCCCGGGCCGCGCCCGACCATCCGGCCCTCAACCACAACCTGGGTCTGGTGCTGGCCGAGCTGGGGCGCGGTCCGGCGGCGCTGAAGGCCCTGCGGCGGGCGCTCGACGGGGTGGCGGGCGACCAGCCGGCCGAGGCGGTGGTGGCCAGCGATCTGGGCGCCGTGCTCAAGGACCTGGACCGCCCGGCCGAGGCGCTCTCGCTGCTGCGCCGGGCCCACGCCCTGGCCCCCGGGGATCGGCGCATCGCCACCCAGTTGGCCGGGGCCTGCCTCAAGGCCCTGCACGTGGCCGAGGCGGTCGAGCGCTTCGAGGCCCTGGCCGCCAGCGCCCCCGACGACGGCCCGGCCGAGGCCGGCGAGGCGTGGAGCAATCTGGCCGCCGCCCTGATCGAGGCCAACCGGGCCGAGGACGCCATCGCCGCCGCCGGGCGCGCGCTGGGGCTCGATCCCCAGGCGCCGGGGGCGCTCTTCAACCGGGCCGTGGCCCGTCTGCTGGCCGGCGACTGGGCGGCCGGCCTGCCCGAGTATGGCTGGCGCTGGCGGGGCGCCGGGGCCGCCCGCTATGGCCGCGCCCCCGACCTGCCCACCTGGGACGGCGCGCCGCTGGCCGCCGGGCAGAGCCTGTGGGTGCGCGGCGAACAGGGGCTGGGCGACCATCTGATGCTGGCCCGCTACCTGCCCCTGCTGGCCGACCGGGTGGCCCCCGGCGGGCTGGTCATCGAGTGCTATCCCAGCCTGACCCGGCTGCTCGCCGTCCTGCCGGGGTTGGCCGGGGTGCCGTTGGCCTTCGGCAACCCGGCGGCGGAGCGCCCGCCGCCCGGCGCCCCGGCGCAGATCGACCTCTATGACCTGCCGGTGCATTTTCCGACCACGCCCGAGGCGGTGCCCGGCCGGGTGCCCTATCTGGCCGCCCCGTCGCCCGGCCCCGACTGGCTGGCCGAGGTCGAGGCCCTGCCCCGGCCGCGCCTGGGGCTGGTCTGGGCCGGCAAGCCGAGGCCGCGCGACCGGGGGCTGCCGCTGGCCGATCTGCTGGCGGCGCTGGACGGTCTGCCGGGCAGCCGGGTGGCCTTGCAGACCGGCCCCGGGCGGGCCGAGCTGGCGCGTCTGCCGGCCGGGCGGCGCCCCTTCGATGCCGGGGGGCGGGTGGGGGATCTGGCCGACACCGCCGCCGTGATGGCCCGCCTCGACCGGGTGGTCAGCATCGACACCGCCGCCGCCCACTTGGCCGGCGGGCTCGGCGTGCCGCTTGATCTGTTGCTGATTCATGGCGCCGACTGGCGTTGGCTGCGCGACCGTGCCGACAGCCCGCTCTACCCCTCCGCCCGCCTGTTCCGGCAGCGGAAAGAGCGCGATTGGGAGGCGCCGTTGCGGGCCCTGAGGGTGCATCTTGCAGGGCGCGTCACGGAAGATTCACCAAGCATCGCGTGACAGATCGCCCATCGACTCCCAAATGTCACTGAACAGCGACGCCAAGGAGGCATGATGAGCGACACCCCCCTGCCTGAAACCGCCACCCTGGAAATCGCCGGCTTCCGCCTGTCCTGGCCGGAGCCGCTGGCCAACAGCCTGCTGTCGCGCTGGCTGGGCATCGACAATGGCCCCGAATGGGCCCCCGACTGGTCCAGTGCCGAGGAAACCCCCACCGACCTGGGCTGGGGCTTCCCGCTGTCGGCGCCGCCCGCCGGCTGAGGAACCGCAAGGGGGCGCCGCCCCCTTGACCCCCGCCGGGGGGACCAGGGGCCCCCCCGGACCCCCGCCATGACTTAAAACCCCACCGAGGGGGGCAAGCCCCCTCGGTGGGGTTTTGAGTAAGGGTGGGGTCTGGGGAGGCCTCCCGGCCTCCCCAGCGGGGATCAAAGGGGCGGCGCCCCTTTGCTGGCCCTCAGCCGACGGCGTGGAGGCAGCGCGCCAGCCACGCCTTGGTCTGTTTCTCCGCCGTGGTGTTCTGGGACAGGCGCTGGGCGAGGCCCGGGAAGTCCACGTGGTCCAGCGGCTGGTCCTGGTTGTAGCAGGAGAAGACGACGGACTTCTCACCCGTCTCCGGGTCGATGTGGGTCTGCAGGCACTGGGCGCAGATTTCCTTCAACATGCACTGCATGGGGGAGTTGATCGACCCGATGGCCAGATGCCCGGCCTTGAGGTAGGGCGCCAGCACCCCGTGGCGGGCCTCAGCGACGGCGGCCATCATGCGGTCCGAGCCGATGGCGATGATGCGGTCCACCGCGCTCAAGGGGATGTCCACCGGCCCCAGTTGGCCGGCGCCATACGCCTCCATGGCCTTGACGATGTTGCCGATGAACACCTTGTCGCCCGGCCGCTCGGGCGTGAACTCGGGGGCCTCGGTGTCCGAGCACCAGACCACGGTGTCGGAGGCGGCCAGGATGTCGGCCACCTTGTAGCGGTCCTCCGGGCGCCGGTAGCCGGCGAAATAAAGCACCTTGCAGCCGGCCTGACGCATCGCCCGGCCGATCGAGAACAACACCGCGTTGCCCAGACCACCGCCGGCCAGAAGAACGGTCTCGTTTTCCGGGATGTGGGTCGGGGTGCCGGTGGGACCCATCACCACCAGCGGTTCGCCGGGCTTGAGCAGCCGGCAGAGGTCGGAACTGCCGCCCATCTCGAGCACGATCAGCGACAGAAGGCCGGCTTCGGCATCGACCGCCGCCCCGGTCAGGGCCAGGCCCTCCATGGCCAGCCGGGTGGCGCTGGGACCCTGGCCGACCATGGGGGCCAGGCTTTCCAGGTTCTGAAGGCGGTAGAACTGGCCGGGCTGGAAGTGGCGGGCGGCGGCCGGGGCTTTCACCACCACCTCGACAATGGTCGGGGTGAGGCGGTTGACGGCGTGCACCGAGGCCCTGAGGTCGCTCTCGAGCCGCGCCCGGAGGGCGGTCGGCTCGCCGGCCGGCGGGGTCTCGGCGAGCAGGGCGGAAATCACCGGATAGCCCTGCTTGGCGCTGGCCATGGCGCTGACCACGTTGCCGGCGAACGACGGGTGCTGGTCGCCGAAGAAGCTGATCCCCCGGCCGTCGGCGCGGCGGTGGGTGAGGACGTGCGGCTGGGCGGGCTTGACCCGGCGCTCTGGCGCAACCGGGGTGCCGTCGGCCTCGATGGCCTGGAAGAAGCGGCCGTCCAGGGTCAGGCCGGGCGTCTCCCGGGCCAGGGTGACGTTGGGCACGGTGCCGGCGGCGACGATGATGGCCCGCGCCGCAAGGCGGTGCTTGCCGCTGGGGTGATCGACCAAAAGGGCCTCGGCCTGGCCGTCGCCGTCCACCTCGACGGCCAGCGGGCTGCCCTGTTCGATGAAGCGGATGCCCTCGGCCAGGGCGTGGGTCACCTCTTCCGGGTTGTTGCGGTAGGCCGGGCTGTCGATCAGCCGCTTGCGGTAGACCACGCTGGCCCCGCCCCAGGAGTCGAGCAGTTCGCGCAGCCGGGGCTTCTCGCCGGCCGCCTTGGCCCGGGCCCGCTCGCCGCGCAGTTGGCGGGCGTGGTCGAGCCACTCCTCGGCGACGTGCCGTTCGGCCGGGGTCAGGGCTTCCAGCACCGCCGCCTCGCCTTTTTCGGCGGCCAGGGCCTCGTGGCGGGTCAGGTACTTTTCCACCTGCACGGGGTAGTAGGCCAGCGCCTCGGTGCAGGCGTCGATGGCGGTCAGGCCGCCGCCGATCACCGCCACCGGCAGCCGCAGTTGCAGGTTGGCGATGCTGTCGGGGCGCGCCGCGCCGCCCAACTGAAGGGCCATCAGGAAATCGGAGGCCTGCCGCACGCCCGGCGCCAGCCCGTTCTCCATGGGGATCAGGGTGGGCCGGCCGGCGCCCAGGCACAGGGCGATGTGGTCGAAGCCGGCCTCGAAGGCCTCGTCCACGGTCAGGGTGCCGCCCAGGCGCACCCCGCCGTAAAGGGAAAAGCGGGCCCGGCGCTCCAGCAGCAGGCGGATCACGGCCAGGAAGGTCTTGTCCCAGCGCACCGTGATGCCGTACTCGGCGACCCCACCGAAACCGCCAACCAGACGCTGGTCCAGCGGCTGCTGGAGGTCGGCGATGTGGATCAGCGGGCGGAACGGCACCCGGCGGCCGTCGACCTCGACCCCCGACAGCTCGGCCGGCAGGGGCTCAAGCTTCAGGCCCTCGATACCGGCCACCCAATGCCCCTCGTTGAGCAGGTGGTGGGCCAGGGTGTAGCCGGCCGGCCCCATGCCGGCCACCAGCACCGAGCGCCCGCTGTCCGGGCGGGGCAGCGGGCGGGCCAGATTGAGCGGGTTCCAGCGGGTCAGCAGGCTGTAGATCTCAAAGCCCCAGGGCAGTTCCAGGACGTCCTTCAGGGTCCGCGTCTCGGCCTGGGGGATGTTGACCGGGTCGCGCTTCTGGTTCTGGTAGACGCAGGCCACCATGCAGTCGTTGCAGATGCGGTGCCCGGTGCCGGCGGCCATCGGGTTGTCGATGGCGATCAGGGCCAGCGGGGCGATCAGCAGGCCCAGGGTCTTGGCCTTCTGGAACTCGCTGATGCGCTCTTCCAGCGGGCAGCCCAGCATTTCGCGGCCCAGCGGGTTGACCTGGATGGCGCCGGTCTTGCGGTCCTTAAGGCCGACGGCGCAACTGTCCTTGCCCTGGGCGTGGCAGTGGATGCAGTAGTGCATCTCGTTCAGGCCACCGGTCAGGTCGCAGCCGGAGTCGGTCAGCGCGAAGCCGTCGCGCCCGTGCACCGCCTCGGGCGGCGCGACCAGGGCGGGCAGGCCATCGACCTCGGTGGTCACGGTGGCGACCAGCTTTTCCGCATCGTCGTTGCGCCCCGGCTGGCGGAACAGCACACCGTCGGCATGGGCCGCCCGGCCGGCCGGGGTGTGAGCCGCCCAGGCGGCGTAGCGGGCGGCCAGGGCCAGCGGCTCGGCGTGTGCCGCCTCGTCGGCCATCCAGGCCATCACCTGGGTGGCGAAGGCGGTTTCGTCATCCAGCCTGTGGCCGGCCGCCTCGGCCAACCGGTCGGCCAGGGCCGGGCCGTCGAAACCGGCCGCCTCGTCCGGCTTGTGGCGCTTCAGGGCGATGCGCTGCACGAACAGGCGCTTGGCGGCGAACAGCGGCTCCAGCGCCTGCTGGGCGGCGCTGGCCTGGGCCAGGTCCGCCGCGATGGGAAACAGCTTGCCGAGGAAGGCATCCAGGTGCGGCCCCAGGGCGAGCAGCAACTCGGCCTCGTCGCGCCGGCCCAGGCTGTTCGGGGCGCCACGGGCGGCGCGCAGGCGCTCCGCCAGATCGGCGTCGTCTGTTTCCAGGCGGTCGAGGAAGGCGGCATCCAGGCGGGCCAGGCCGGCCTCGTCGTAGAGGTCGGCAAAGGCGAAGCCCATTCCCAGCGGCGGGGAGGACGAGGCGGAGGCGGTCATCGGGAGCGGTCACCAGGCGATGGAAGGCGGGGAATGGAAGGCGCGGGAGGGAAGGCGCGGGAGGGAAGGCGCGGGAGGGAAGGCAAGGAAACGGCCGGTGGCGGCGCGCCTTGCGCGATCGTCGCCAATCTAGGGCGGTATGTTCAGGATTTAAAGCACCCCTGGCCGACAGCCCTTGAGTGATCCGGGGTTCATACGCTTAAATGGCCGACGGGCCGCAGACACACGCAAGGTCCGCCGAAGGGCGGGCCGTGGCAGGCACACGCCGGCCGCAGATGCCCCAGATCGGGATGCCATGACCGCCCCCGAGCCCCAGGCCGCGGACGCCCACGACCCCGAGCCATTCCGGGCCCGGTTCCGACCCAGTCTGTCCTGGCGGGTGTTCGGGCCGTTGGCCGTGGTGGTGATGACGGCCACCGGGGTGTTGACCGCAGAAATCGTCGAATCGTCCAACTTTCACGTTTTGCGGCACGAGGTGGCCGTCCACTGGAACGGCGTGCCCGACGCCGGCCCGGCCCTGGTCGGGCTGATCGAGGCCGCCCCCCAACAGCGGGTCAACCGGGCCGAGGCGGCCGCCCTGTTGCGCCGCATGACCAGCCCGGGCGGCTTCCATGAAGCCCTGCTGATCGAGGCCACGGGCCGGGTGGTGGTGTCCAGCCGGGCGCCGGCGCCGTCCCAGCCGTTCTTCCTGGACGAGCAGTCGCTGTCGCGGCTCGCCGCCGGGCGGCCGCATACGGTGATCCGCCAGCCCCCGCCCCAGCCGGGCAGCGCCACCCCTGGTCTGGACGGCGTGTACCTGCGGCCGCTGCCCGGCCAGGACGGACGCCTGTTGGGGGTGGTGGCCTTGCGTCTGCCGCTCGACCACCAGCTTCCCGGGCTGATCGCCGCCCGGCGCGTGGCCGGATTGACCAGCGCCGGTTTGGCCGGGCTGCTCGGCCTGATCGGCTTCACCGCCCTGCGCGTCACCGAGCGGCGCATGCGCGGCGCCGAGGCCGACCGCGACGCGGCGACCCGCGATCGGCACCAGGCCGACGCCGCCCGGCGCAGCCAGGAGGATCTGCTCGGCATCGTGCTGGACTCGGTGCCGGCGGTGATCAGCTACCTTGATCGCGAGGGGCGCTATCGGCTGACCAACCCGCGTCTGGCCGAATGGCTGGGCATCGAGCGGCACGGCCTGATCGGCCGCACGGTGGCCGAGGTGCTGGGCCCGGCCTACCAGACCGTCAGGCCGCATCTGGAGCGCGCCCTGAGGGGGCATGTGGAGACCTTCCAGTTCGATCTGCCCACCGGTGACGGAGGCGAGCGCACGGTGCGTGGCATCTACACCCCGCACCGGGTGGACCAGCGGGTGGCCGGCGTGGTCAGCATGGTCCAGGACATCACCGAGCGGATCGCCCTGGAGCGCGCCCTGCGCCAGGCCAACGACGCCATGGAGCGCACCGTCGAGGAGCGCACCCGGCAGTTGTCGGTCAGCGAGGCCCGCTTCCGCGATTTCGCCCAGGCGACCTCCGACTGGCTGTGGGAGACCGACGCCGAGCACCGTTTCACCTGGGTTTCCGGGCCCGGCAAGACCGATGTCGCCTCGCCGCTTGCCGCCCTGGTCAATCAGGACTCCGTCGACGGGGTGGGCATCCAGGCATCGCCCGGCGTGCTGGCCCGTCACCGCGAGGACATCGCGGCCCGCCGGCCGTTCCGCGATCTGGTGGTGACCGACACCCGCGATGCGGACCACCCGCGCACCCTGCGCATCAGCGGCCGGCCGGTGTTCGATGTGGCCGGGGTCTTCCTTGGCTATCGCGGCACGACCAGCGACATCACCCGGCAGACCGAGACCGAGGCGCGGGCCCGCCAGGCCGAGACGCGGCTGGCCGAGGCCATGGAAAGCCTGGCCGACGGCTTCGTGCTGTGGGACAGCGAGGACCGCCTGGTGCTGGCCAACCCGGCCTACTATCACCTGTACGGACCGGGAGTCGCCTCGATCCAGCCGGGCAGCACCTTTGCCCAGGCGGTCGAGGCCTTCCTGGCCACCGGGGTGCGCTATACCGACAACGCCTTCCAGGGGCTGGACCCGGCGCAAGTGCTGGTCACTCGCCAGTCGCACCATCACCGCGGCAACGCCTGCGAGGTGACCACCGCCGACGGGCGCTGGTTCCGCATCACCGAGCGGCCCACGGCGACCGGCAACGTGGTCAGCATGCACAGCGACATCACCGACCTCAAGACCATCGAGCTGGCCCTCAAGGACAGCCGCGAAGCCCTGCGCGAGTTGCACCGCCTGACCATCGGGCTGGGACGCGAGGACGGCAGCGGTGGGCTTGACCTGTTGCTCGACTTCCTGGCCCAGCGCTTCAGCCTGCCGGTGGCCTTCCTGGCCCGCCGCCAGGAGGCGCATCTGGTGATCGAGCGTTGCCGGGGCGACGCCGTCGAGGGGGTGACGCCCGGGCGCCGCCTGCCGCTGACCGGGTCGCTGGCCGGCGAGACCTTGGACAGCGCCGAGCCGGTGGTCGCCTGCGGTCCGCTGGCGGCGGAAGAAGCCGATCTGGGCAGTGGCACCTTCGTCGGCATCCGGGTGCTGGTGCACGGGGCTCCCTGGGGGGTGCTGGGGCTGGCAGGCGCCGATCCGCTGGACGATCCGACCACCCACCATCGCCTGGAGCTGCTGAAGCTGACCGCCCAGTGGATCGGCGGCGAGCTGACCCGGCGGGACAACGAGCAGTCGCTGCGCCGGGCCATGGAGGAGGCCGAGCTGGCCAACCGCACCAAGTCCGAGTTCCTGGCCAACATGAGCCACGAGTTGCGGACACCGCTGAACGCCATCATCGGCTTTTCCGAGATCATGGCCAGCCAGATCCATGGCCCCCTGGGCGACCCGGCCTACGGCGAGTACGCCGTGAACATCGGCGATTCGGGGCGCCACCTGCTGGCCATCATCTCCGACATTCTCGATGTCTCGAAGATCGAGTCCGGGCAGGTCACCCTGCACGAGGACGAGGTCGAGGTGGGCGAGCTGGTCGAAGCCTCGCTGCGGCTGGTCCGCGAGCGGGCGCTGAAGGCCGGCATCCGGCTCGATCACCGGCTGGCCCCGGACCTGCCGCGCCTGTTCTGCGATCAGCGGCGCATCAAGCAGGTGCTGATCAACCTGCTGTCCAACGCCGTCAAGTTCACCACCGGCGGCGGCCATGTGCGGGTGCTGGGCTGGCGGGCCGAGGAGGATGGCGGGCTGGTGCTGGCGGTGCGCGACAGTGGGGTCGGCATGAGCGACGCCGAGATCGTCCTCGCCCTGACCCCCTTCACCCAGATCGACAGCATCCTGATCAAGCGCCACGAGGGCACCGGCCTGGGCCTGCCGTTGTCCAAAAGCCTGGCCGAGCTGCATGGTGGCCGGCTGGTGGTGGACAGCGAGAAGGGGGTCGGCACCACGGTCAGCCTGTGGCTGCCGGCCGAGCGCCTGCGCTGGCCGACCGGACCGGCGGCGGGCGCGGCGGGCGAGGGCTGAGAAGCGGGCACGAAAAAGCCGGCGGGCGAGGGGACTCGGCCGCCGGCTGGACTTGATCGTGTGAAAGCTGAACCGTCGTCGCGATCCGTTCCGGATCGCGACGAAGATTTGCTAGGCCGCCAGCATCTTTTCCAGCTTCTCGGCGGCGGCCAGGCTGTCGATCTGCTCGACGGCGGCCAGCTCGTGGGCCAGCCGCTCCAGGGCCTGCTCGTAGATCTGGCGCTCGCTGTAGGACTGCTCGGGCTGGGTCGCCGAGCGGTGCAGGTCGCGCACCACCTCGGCGATCGAGACCGGGTCGCCGCTGTTGATCTTGGCCTCGTATTCCTGGGCCCGGCGGCTCCACATGGCGCGCTTCACCCGGGCCTTGCCCTTCAGGGTGTTGAGGGCGGTTTCCATGACCTTCTTGGTGGACAGGCGCCGAAGGCCCGAGTTCTTCACCTTGGCCACCGGGACTTTCAGGGTCATCCGCTCCCGCTCGAAGCTGATCACGAACAGCTCCAGGGGATGGCCGCCGATCTCCTGGGTCTGGCGGTCGATCACCTGACCCACGCCGTGCGCGGGGTACACCACATAGTCACCGGTCTTGAAGGTCATGCTGGACATTATCTGCCTGTATTGTCTGGTGTTGGTGCCAAGGGGTGGCGTTCCCTCTCGCCATCCCGTCCCGGTCTCCTCCCGAAAGATCCGATCCGCTACCCTGGTGTTCAGTCTGTTCGTGATTTGTGGTCGCGGTGTGGTTCAACGTGTCAGGCCGTGTCCGGGAAGCGCGGGCAGAGCCGGCGACGACCTCTCCGACCGGACCTTGCGCGTGTACAGGGTCCGGGGTGTCGGGGCAGGGCGGGGCGGTCCTGGGCCTCGTCGTCGCACAGGGCCGAGGCCGCGCGGGCGCGGCGTTCGGCCTGGGTGGCGTGCCAACCGTCCGCAACCGATTTTGTCGGCCGTCAGAGGCGGCCGGGCGGATCCGGGGGGGCGGGTGGTGAGCCGATGCGGCGACTCCAGACACGGATCGTCCGCCGATGGGGACCCATCAGCGGACGGCAACATGTATATCACAAAAATGACCCACAAGACAGGGAAAAGGCCGCCCCGTCATCCCCGGGCGCGGTCGGCGGCTCCCTGGCCGGCTTTTGGGTGTGGTGCGTGGGTGGGGTTTGGCGCCCGCGGTCGCTCAGGTGGTGCCGCTGCCGGGATTGGGGCTCAGCAGATCGGCCTTGCCGGGCTTGTCCTTCCAGTCGTCGGAATCAGGCAGCGGCGCGCCCTTGCGGGTGATGTTGGGCCACTGGGCGGCGTACTTGACGTTCAGCTCCAGCCAGTCGGTGGCCTTTTCCTCGCTGTCGGGCACGATGGCCTCGGCCGGGCATTCGGGCTCGCAGACCCCGCAGTCGATGCATTCGTCGGGATTGATGACCAGGAAGTTCTCGCCTTCATAGAAGCAGTCCACGGGACACACTTCCACGCAGTCCATGTACTTGCACTTGATGCAGTTCTCGGTGACGACGTAGGTCATGGCCGGCCTTTCCAGACAAGGTAGGGAGCCGCTCCGGCCCCGGGGTGCCGCGCCGGCGCCCCGCCGGGCTCCGGCGGTCGGGACAGACTTTCACCCCGCGCATCGGGACATTAGCCAACCCCGACGCCGCCCCGCAACCGGGAAAAAGGGGGGAGCGGTGCAACAACTAGAGCAAGTTCCGAGCCATCCGGAACGGATCGCGCCACATGCCCTAAAGGTGGGCCTCGACGCGCTTGCGGGCGGCGCCCGAATCGGCGTCCTCGACATACAGAAGGCCGGCCAGGCGGCGCATCAGGCCGGCCTCGAAATCGTGCAGCTCGCCGTTGGACAGGACCACCGTCCACAGCATCTCGACCAGTTCGATCCGCTCGTCGTAGTCCAGCTCGTTTTTCAGGCGCTTGGTCAGGCCGTAAAGCTGGGTCGATTTGCGGGCCGCCGTCTCGGCGCGGCCGATCAGCCCGGCCAGGGTGGCCCCGTCCAGGGCGTAGCGCTCGGCCAGCAGGCGTTCGATGGAGGCCTTTTCGGTGGCGTCGAAGTCGCCATCGACCAGCGCCGCCTCGACCAGCAGGGTGGCCGCCACGGCCGCTTCGGCGGCGGCCGCCGGGGCGGCGCCGGCGGCCTCGGGATCGCTGGCGAACAGGCGCTTCAGGGCGGCGAGCATCAAGGAGTCTCCGTTTGGCGTCGGGGTCGGGGGCGTACGACCAGGGGGCAGGGGGCGAGGCGTGGCGCTAATACCATGGGGCTCATACCAAAGCCCTGTCGAGGCGAGGGGGCGATGTCTTGAACCCGTCATCGCCGACCCCAACTCTAGCTGCATCGCGCCCTACAGATGGCGGGGTTTGCCGCATCGTTCAAGCCCACCGGGGGACGATTCCGGCCCATCCGCGTCCTCTCCGGCCGCCGTTCCCTTTCCTCCGTCGCCGAGTTTTCATGAACCGCCAGTTCGCCCCCGCCAGCGCTCGCAACCAGGAGCCCATCCTCGAGGTTCTGCGGCGGGTCTTGCCGGTGCGCGGCACGGTGCTCGAGGTGGCCAGCGGGACCGGCCAGCACGCCGCCCACTTCGCCGCCGCCCTGCCCCATCTGGTCTGGCAGCCCTCCGATCCGGATCGCGTTGCCCGCGACAGCATCGCCGCCTGGGCCGAGCAGGCCGGCCTGCCCAACCTGGCCCCGCCGCTCGACCTCGATACCCGGCAGACTCCCTGGCCGCTGGCCCGGGTCGATGCCCTGGTCTGCATCAACATGCTGCACATCGCCCCGTGGGGCGCCGCCGAGGCGTTGTTCGCCGGCGCTGCCCAGGTGCTGGCCCCGGGGGCGCCGTTCTACCTCTATGGCCCGTACCGGATCGGCGGGCAGCACACCTCGCCGGGCAACGCCGCCTTCGACGACAGCCTCAAGCAACGCGATCCCGGCTTCGGGGTGCGCGATCTGGAGCGGGTCAAGCACCTGGCCGAGACCAGCGGCTTCGGCTTCCGCGAAATCACCGCCATGCCGGCCAACAACTACTCGGTGGTTTTCGAGCGGCTGCCCTCGGCCGGCGCGGTGGCGTCGGAAAACGCCGCCCAGCCGCCGGGCGGGGCCGACGGGCAGCGCAGCAGGTAGGTGATCACCCCGGCCAGGATGAGCGCCTGCCCGCCTGCGATCCACGGATTGCCGGTGGCCAGCAGGGTGACCGGCACGCTGACCACCATGGCCGAGGTGGCGGCGATCTTACCCCCGCGCGAGATGGCCCGATGGTCGCGCCACGCCCTGAGCTTGGCGCCGAAGCGCGGGTGTCCGTAGAGCCACGCCGACAGCCGCGGCGAGGCCGAGGAAAAAGCCCACGCGGCGAGGATCAGGAAGGGCACCGTGGGCAGCACCGGCAGCGCCACCCCAAGCAGTCCCAGGCCCAGGGCCAGCCAGCCGACGACCAGCAGCAGGGGGCGGCGGGCCCACTTCATCGGCCCGCCTTGTCGCCCCGGGTGAGCAGGAACAGGGCCTGGGCGCCGAGCAGGTTGGCCAGCCGGTGGGTGGCCGGCATGCCCCTGGGCCGTCCCCGGTCGTCGAGCACGAAGCTCTGGTCGATGACGATGCCCAGATCGTCGCACAGGGCGACGAAATCGCGGATCGTGCACAGGTGGATGTTGGGGGTTTCGTACCAGGCGTGGGGCAGCACCGGGTTGGTCGGCATGTGCCCGCCGGCCAGCAGTTGCAGGCGGGCCCGCCAATACCCGAAGTTGGGGAAGCTGACGATGGCGGTGCGCCCGATCCTCAACAGGTTTTCCAGCACCCGGCGCGGGTTGCGGGTGGCCTGCAGGGTCTGGCTCAGGATGACGTAGTCGAAGGCGCCGGCCGGGTAGTCGGCCAGATCGGTGTCGGCGTCGCCCTGGATCACCGACAGGCCGTGCGCCACCGCCGCCTGCACGCCGTCCATCGACAGCTCGATGCCGCGCCCGTCGACCTGCTTGAACTGGTACAGGTAGTCGAGCAGGGTGCCGTCCTCGCAGCCGATGTCGAGCACCCGCGAGCCGGGCGCCACCAGATCGGCGATCAGCTCAAGGTCGACGCGGATCGGCCGTCCGGCCGGACCGGGATTCATGGGGTTGCCTCCGCATGGGGCAGGCCGCGATGTTCGGCGGCGCCGTCGAGGAAGCCGGCCAGGGTGTCGTGGAACTGCGGCTCGTCGAGCAGGAAGGCGTCGTGCCCCTTGTCCGAGGCCACCTCGACGAAGCTGACGTTGGCCGCCACCGCGTTGAGGGCGTGCACCACCTGGCGGCTTTCCGAGGTGGGGAACAGCCAGTCGCTGGTGAAGCTGACCACGCAATAGCGCACCGGGGTGCCGGTGAAGGCGTTGGCCAGCACCCCGCCGTGCTCCAGGGCCAGGTCGAAATAGTCCATGGCCCGGGTGATGTAGAGATAGCTGTTGGCGTCGAAGCGCTCGACGAAGGTCGAGCCCTGGTGGCGCAGGTAGCTTTCCACCTGGAAGTCGGCGTCGAAGCCGAACGACAGCGCCGCCCGGTTCTGCAACCGGCGGCCGAACTTCCTGTGCAGCGCCGGCTCCGACAGATAGGTGACGTGGGCCGCCATGCGCGCCACCGCCAGCCCGCGGTGCGGCGTCTTGCCCTGGTTCAGGTAGTCGCCGCCGCACCAGTCGGGGTCGGCCATGATGGCCTGGCGGCCGACCTCGTGGAAGGCGATGTTCTGCGCCGAGTGGCGCCACGAGGTGGCGATCGGCACGGCGCTGAACACCCGGTCGGGATGACGCGCCGCCCATTGCAGCACCTGCATCCCGCCCATCGAGCCGCCAATCACGCAGAACAGGCTGTCGATGCCCAGATGGTCGAGCAGGCGGACCTGGGCCTCGACCATGTCGCCGATGGTGATGACCGGGAAATCCAGGCCATAGGGGCGGCCGGTCTCCGGGTTGGTCTCCTTGGGCCCGGTCGAGCCCATGCAACTGCCCAGCACGTTGGGGCAGAGGACGAAGTAGCGGTCGGTGTCGATCACCTTGCCGGGCCCGACCAGTTGCTGCCACCAGCCCGGCTTGCCGGTGATCGGGTGGGGGTCGGCGACGTACTGGTCGCCGGTCAGGGCGTGGCAGATGAGAATGGCGTTGGAGCGCTCGGCATTGAGCCTGCCGTAGGCCCGGTAGGCCACCGTGAAGGGGCCCAGCTCGGCCCCGCAGTCGAGCTTCAGCGGCCGCTCCTGGCCGAGCACCAGACGCGGCCCGGCCCCGGTTTCGGAACCGGTGTCGGAGCCGGTACCGGAGTCGGTTCGGTCAGGCGCGGAAGGTTGGGACAAGGCCGGGTCGGTCATCGTCAAACGGGCGCGAAAAGGGGGGCGGCGTGGCCCCCGAAGGGCCTCGCCTAGCTAGGTTGGGGGACCCCGGGTGTCAATGTTTTCTTTGCTTTCCAGGACGTGCCGGAATAAGACTGAGGCGCGGTCGAGCGGCCGCGTGGCGGCCCGCCCGATCAGGATGCTGGTGGTGGCGCGGCGCCGCGCCAGCCCTGATCGCCTCCTCTTTTTCGCCCCTCTGTTCGGACCCACTTTCCGGGACCCATTCTGGTCATGACCCGTCGCCCCGAGGCCCCGCCCCCCGCCGCCGGCGAAGTCGATCTGGCCGCCCTGCGCGACGAGATCGACCGCCTGGACGATGCCCTGCTCGATCTGCTCATCCGCCGCACCGAGGTGGCGCGTCAGGTCGGTCAGGCCAAGCGGGCCCTGGCCGGGCGCGACAAGGGGGTGCCCGGCGACAGCCCGGGGCTCGACGTCGCCTTCCTCAGGCCGGGGCGCGAGGCGCGCATCCTGCGCCGCCTGACCGGGCGCGATATCGGACCCCTGACCAAGCCGGTGGCGGTGCGCATCTGGCGCGAGATCTTCGCCGCCGCGGTGGCCCTTCAGGGGCCGTTCACCATGGCCGTCTACATGCCGACGCGCGGCGCCGGCTATCTTGAGGTCGGGCGCGACGCCTTCGGTGCCTACACCCCGGCGACGGCCTTCGGCTCGCCCGGCCAGGTGGTGCGCGCGGTCAGCGACGGCGCCGCCGTGGTCGGCGTGCTGCCACTGCCCGGCGAGGGCGACGACAGCGCCTGGTGGCCGCACCTTCTGGGGCGTTCCGACAACACCCCCCGGGTGGTCGCCCGGCTGCCGGTGATCGGTCCCGGCCCGGGACGCGGCGACGGGGTGGAAGCCCTGGCCGTGGCCTGCGTGCCGATCGAGGACACCGGCGATGACATCTCGCTGCTGGTTATCGAAACCTCGCCCGATGTCAGCCGGGGCAGCCTCAAGACCCTGCTCGAAGGCGCCGGCCTGCCGGTCCTGGGCTTCCGCGACGCCCGCGACTCCGGGCCCGGGGCGCGGCTCCACCTGATCGAGGTGAGCGGCCTGATCGGGTCCGACGACACCCGCCTCGCCGGCCTCACCGACGACTCCGCCGGCCGGGTCGGCATGGCCATGGTGATCGGCGCCTATGCCCGGCCGCTGGCGCCCTGAGGCGCCGGCCGGTCATCCCGCTTCCCTTCTTAACCCTCCCTCCCTCCCTTCCGAACGAGCCTTCAAGCCATGACCACCCCGACCCCGCGCCCCGGCATCCTCGACATCGCGCCCTACGTGGGCGGTGAATCCGAACTGGAGGGGCTGGCCCGGGTGATCAAGCTGTCCTCCAACGAAGGGGCGCTGGGGCCCAGCCCGCGCGCCATGGAAGCCCATCGCCGCGCCGCCGAGGAAATGCACCGCTACCCGGACGGCGGGGCCGAGGCCCTGCGCCAGGCCATCGCGGCCCGCCATGGCCTGGATGCGGCCCACATCGTCTGCGGCGCCGGCAGCGACGAGCTGATCGGCCTGCTGGTCAAGGCCTACGTCGGGCCGGGCGACGAGGTGCTGTACTCGGCCCACGGCTTCTTGATGTACCGCCTCTATACCCTGGGCTGCGGCGGCGTGCCGGTGACGGCGCCGGAGGACAACCTGACCGCCAGCGTCGACAACATCCTGGCCCGGGTCAGCGAGAAGACCCGCATCGTTTTCCTGGCCAACCCCAACAACCCCACCGGCACCTGCCTGTCGGCCGACGAAGTGGCCCGCCTGCGCGCCGGCCTGCCCGACCACGTGCTGCTGGCCATCGACGCCGCCTATGCCGAGTACGTGGGCCGCAACGACTACAGCGCCGGGGCCGAGCTGGTGGCGCGCACCGACAACACGGTGATGCTGCGCACCTTCTCCAAGATGTACGGCCTGGGTGGCGTGCGCCTGGGCTGGGCCTACGCGCCGGAAGCGGTGGTCGACCACTTGAACCGCCTGCGCAGCCCGTTCAACGTCAGCGCCCCGGCCCAGGCGGCCGGCATCGCGGCGGTCGAGGACGTCGCCTTCCAGGACCTGTGCCGGGCCCACAACGACATGTGGCTGCCCTGGCTGACCGAAAAGCTGCGCGGCCTGGGCCTTGAGGTGGGCGACAGCCACGGCAACTTCGTGCTCGCCACCTTCCCCGGGTCCGGCCCCCACACCGTCGAGGCGGCCGACGCCTTCCTCAAGTCGCGCGGGCTGATCGCCCGCCGGGTCGCCGGCTATGGCCTGCCGCACAGCCTGCGCATCACCGTCGGCGCCGACGAGGAGAACCGTCTGCTGGTCGCGGCGCTGGACGAGTTCATGGCTGCCTGAGTCCGCCGATGACCGAGTCCCCCGCGCCAGTTCCCGCCCTCCCCCGTTTTGGCAAGGTCGCCTTCATCGGCATCGGCCTGATCGGCAGCTCGCTGGCCCAGGTGATGCGCCAGCAGGGGCTGGCCGGGCACATCGCCGCCACCGCGCGCAGCGCCGAGACCCGGGCCAAGGCGCTGGCCCTGGGGCTGGCCGACAGCGCCCCGGACAGCCTGGCCGACACCGTCGCCGGGGCCGATCTGGTGATGCTGTGCGCGCCGGTCGGCACCTACGGCGGTCTGGCCCGCGCCTTTGGCCCCCATCTCAAGCCGGGGGCCATCGTCAGCGATGTCGGCTCGGTCAAGCAGGCGGTGGTGCGCGATGTCGGCCCGTACCTGCCGGAAGGGGTGCACTTCGTGCCCGGCCACCCGATCGCCGGCACCGAGCACTCCGGGCCCGAGGCCGGCTTCCCCGAGCTGTTCCGCGATCGCTGGTGCATCCTGACCCCGCCGCCGGGCACCGACGCCGGGGCCGTCGCCACCGTGCGCGCCCTGTGGGAGGCCGCCGGCAGCCAGGTCGAGGTCATGGACCCGGCGCACCACGACCAGGTGCTGGCCATCACCTCGCACCTGCCGCACCTGATCGCCTACACCATCGTCGGCACGGCCGACGACCTGGAAGAGCACCTGATGCGCGAGGTGCTGAAATACTCCGCCTCGGGCTTTCGCGATTTCACCCGCATCGCCGCCTCCGACCCGGTGATGTGGCGCGATGTCTTCCTCAACAACCGCGAGGCGGTGCTCGACATCCTGCAACGCTTCACCGAGGATCTGACCGCCCTGCAACGGGCCATCCGCTGGGGCGAGGGCGACAAGCTGGAAGAGCTGTTCCGCGCCACCCGCGAAATCCGTCGCGGCATCATGGACTACGGCCAGCACGTGCCGGAGGACGTGAAGATGCGCCGCCTCAGGCGCGGCGAGGACCCCGCCGACTGAGGGGCGGGCCCGAGAGACATCGGCGGCGCCCGCCCGCCCACGGCGACAAACCGGCACAGGAGGAGAGGCGATGGGTCGTCCCTGGTTGATGGTGCTGTCTCTGCTGGTGGCCCTGTGGCCGGCCGGGCCGGTGGCCGCCCAAGGGATGCCGGCGGCGGTCGCCCAGGCCGAGGAGAAGGCCGCCGAGCCGGCGGTCGATCCCGAGCTCAAGGCGCTGATCGACAAGCTGGAGGATCCCGACCAGCGGGCCCGCCTGATCGAGGACCTGAAATCCCTCTCGGCCCTCAAGAAGGCGCAGGCGCCGGTCCGCCCGGCCGAGAACCTGGAGGTGGCGGTGACCACCTTCTGGAGCTGGGTCAACGAGCTGCCGCCGGTCAAGATGTCGCCCGATGAGCGCTGGCGGGCCCTGGCCGGCAGCGGCATCGGCCTGCTGTTGGGGGTTTTCCTGTGGTGGCTGCACGCCAAGGCCAACCGGCTGGGGCGCCGCCTGTGCCAGCGGCTGGCCGAGCGCTGGCCGAGCACCGCCGGGGTTCTGGACAAGGTGCTGATGCACATCCGCCGGCCGCTGCACGCGATCATCGCCGTGCTGACCGTGCTGGCCGTCCTCCACCCCTGGGGTTTCACGGTGGTCGACTGGGCGCGCACCCCGCTCGGCCAGCGGCTGCTTGGCGGCACGGTGACCATCGGCCTGACCCTGTTCATCGCCTACCTGCTGTGGAGCGCCATCGACGAGGGGGTGCGCCGCTATCTGGCCGAGACCGATGCCGAGGGCAACACCGTCGAGCGCTCGTCGCGCGCCCGCACCCTGTTGCCGCTGGCCCGCAACGCGGTCTTCTTCCTGCTTGTCCTGGTGGTCGGGATGGTGGTGTTGTCCGAGCTTGGCATGGACATCGGGCCGCTGCTGGCCGGTGCCGGGGTGATCGGTCTGGCCATCGGCTTCGGCGCCCAGAAGCTGGTCCAGGACGTCATCACCGGCGGCTTCATGTTGATCGAGGACACCGTCAGCGTCGGCGACATCGTCAACGTGGGCGGCTACTCCGGGGTGGTCGAGGCGATGACCGTGCGCACCCTGAAGCTGCGCGACCTGGCCGGCAACGTGCACACCATCCCCTTCAGCACGGTCGGCACCGTGACCAACATGACCAAGGACTTCAGCTACTATGTGTTCGACATCGGGGTGGCCTACCGCGAGGACACCGACGAGGTCGCCCAGGTCCTGATCGAGGTCGCCGACGACGTGCGCGCCGACCCCAAGTTCAAGGCCTTCATCCTGGAGCCGCTGGAGGTGCTGGGGGTCGACGCCTTCGGCGATTCGGCGGTGGTGGTGAAAGCCCGCCTGAAAACCCGGCCGACCCGCCAGTGGATGGTCGGCCGCGAGATGAACCGGCGCATCAAGAAGGCCTTCGACGCCCGGGGCATCGAGATTCCCTTCCCCCACACCACGCTCTACTTCGGCCAGGACAAGCAGGGCGCGGCGCCGCCCCTGCACCTGATGGCCGAGCAGGCGGCGCGCCGTCAGGCCGCCGCCAGCGGCCTGGAAACCCTGGTTCCCGAGCCGGTCCAGGTTCCCGAACCGGCCAACCCGACCAGCCCGACCCCCGATCCGGGGCCGGGGGACATCAGCGGGGGTCGCGGATGATCTCGCCTTCCGGGCCGATCTCGAAGCCGGGGCGGATGTCGCCCCGGTTGCGTTGCAGGTGATAGCCCCAGCGGATGGTCGGCAGGGCGAGCAGCGGCATCGGGCCGACATACAGCATCTGCTGCTGAAGGGTCACCGGCACCTTCAGCTCGGGCGGGCCGCCGCCGGGCGGGCGCTTGGCCAGCACGCCGAGCACGATGCGCGCCATCGAGGCGTCGCGGCTGCGCACCACGCCGCGCGCCGCCAGTGAATCCACCGCCTCGAAAAAGCCGCGCACGCGGGCCGTCAGCGCCCCTTCGGGCTGCATGAAGTCGTCCAGCGCCAGGGTGCCCTCGGTCAGCACGTCGAGCGGCGGCCAGTCGAGCGACAGGCGGTCCACCTCCAGGGTGCCGCCGGCCTCGCGCCAGGCGTTCACCGCCTCGCCCACCGGCAGGGCGGGCAGCGGGCCGAGCAGCCGGGCATCCAGATCCAGGTTGTCGAGCCGGCTGCCCAGGGGCAGGCCGGCCTGCGGCGGCAGGTCGAGGTCGGCCAGTTGCAGGCCGAGGCGCCAGGTGGGGGTGTCGGCGGCCGGTTGCGGCACTTCGCTGGCCAGGGCGGTCAGGCGGCCGTCCAGGCGGGCCAGGGTGAAGGTCTCGCCGCCGCCCAGGGCACCGCGCACCGCCACCTGCTGAAGATCAACGGTCAGCCCGGCGAGGCCGCGGCCGCCGCTCTCGACCAGGGCGGTCAGGGTGTTGCCGGTGATGGTGGCGACCCGGGACCGGCCGTTGACCGAAAAGCTGACCTGCTGGCGGCCGGGCAGGCTGACGATGGTGGTGGTCGGGGCCCAGGGCTCGACGGTGACGGTGACGGTTTCCGGGGCGAAGCCCTCGAACACCACCGCGCCGCGCCGGGGGTTGGCCACCTCGATGGCGGCTCCGGAGAGGCGTAAACGAACCGGTCCGGGGAAGCCCTCGCGGGCCAGCGTGCCGCGCGTCACGCGGTAGCCCTCGGCGGCGCGGGCATCGAACCAGGCGGTGATCTCCTCCTCGGCCGAGGAGGCGATCATGAACCAGAACGCCCCATAGGCGGCGGCCAGCACGGCGGCGCTCAGGGGCAGTGACAACAGCGTCATGACACGGCGCGAGGCCATGGTGGCGAATCCCTCCCGGCGAAGTTCCCCGGCGGCCTCCCGGCTTTTGCCCCAGGGTGTTATCCCCCGGGCCTTGCCTCAAGGCCGCCGCCCGGGCCATTGTCGGTCAACCCCGGCGCCAAGACAAACCAATCCTTTTTCGCAAAAATCGGGAGAAACCATGGCCCTCGACCAGGAACACGGCACCGACGACCTGTGGGTGTTCGGCTACGGCTCGCTGATGTGGCGGCCCGGCTTTCCCCACCAGGAGTGCCGGCCGGCCCTGCTGATGGGCTACCACCGGGCGATGTGCATCAAGTCGATCCGCTATCGCGGCACGGCGGACAACCCCGGGCTGGTGGTCGGGCTGGCCCCGGGCGGCTCGTGCCGGGGGCGGGCCTACCGGGTGGCCGCCGCCGACCGCCCCCAGGCGGTGCCCTACCTGGACCAGCGCGAGTTGGCCACCGGGGCCTACATCCCGCGCCTGCTGCCCTGCCGGCTGGACGATGGCCGCAAGGTCACCGTGTACGCCTTCGTGGCGACCCGCGATCACCCCCAGTTCATGCCCCAGCACGACCGCGAGGCCCTGCTGGCCCTGATCCTGAACGGCAGCGGCTGGGAAGGGCGCTCGGCCGAGTACCTGAAGAACACGGTCAGCCACCTGGACGACATGGGCATCGGCGACGGCCCGCTGCACGCCCTGCTCGGCGAGGCCCGGCGGCGCGATCCCTCGATCTGACGCCCGATCTGACTGGGGGCCCCGGCGGGCGGGGGCCGTCTCAGAAAGCCCGGGGCATGCGGAAGGGCAGGAAGGGCCATACCCAGCCCGCCTTCAGGCGGTCGCCGGAGAGGCTTTCGTGGACCCCCAGCACCTCCTTGCCGTCCATCCGGGTGGCCAGCATGGCGCGGGCGTAGAAGGGGGCGTCCTCCAGGTTGCGGCTGATCCTGGGGGTCATCTCCGGGGTCGCCCGGGTGGCCCGCTCAAGGCGCCACAGGGTGGGCGGCAGGGGCACCTTGGGCGGTGCCTCGCGCTCGTCGATGCCGCCGTCGGGGCGGATCATCAGGCTCATCAGCCGGTCGCCGCCCTGGCGGGCGGTGGGGTCGTACTGGATCAGGGTGCCCTGCGGGGTGTCGCTGCGCGACCAGTCCCAGCGGGCGAAGCCGGCTTCCAGCGGCTCGCCGCCGCGGTTGTGGTCGAAATAGCCGTGGCCGCTCCACGACAGCCCGGGCTCGGACATCTCCACCTCGATGCGGGCGCCGGGGGCGATCGGCCGCCACTGGTGGCGCGCCGCGTCGTCGAGGTCGAAGGTGCGCCCCTGAAGGGCGTTGGGGCGGAGGCGCACGGTGCCCCGGAGGGGGCGGGGCAGGGGGGCGCCGATCTCGCGGATGTGGATGGTCAGGCCGCCCGCGTCCCAGCTCAGGCGGCTGGGGCCGATGGCCAGGGTGGAGACGTCGCGGCTGAGGGCATCGCGGCCGCGTTCGGTCATGCTCCAGCGGCCGCCCGAGGTCTGGTAGAGGGCGACGTTCAAGGCCACGTGGTTTTCCGGGTCGGTCCGCCCGGCCCAGCAGTAGTAGGGCGAAAAGACACTGCCCACGAAGGCGATCAGGGTGATGCCCTGCTGGCCGTCGTCGCTGATCCCGTCGATGTACCACCAGGCATAGCCGCCGGGCGGCACGCTCAGCGAGAAGTCAGGTCCTTCAACGCCGCCGCCGCCGCCAGCCGGCCCGACAGGGTGGCCATCGGCACCCCCGCCCCCGGATGCACGCTGCCCCCCGCCAGGAACAGCCCCGGCAGGCGGCTGGCCGCCGGCGGCCGCGTGAACGAGGCCCGCCAGCCGTGGATCGCCTGGCCGTACAGGCTGCCCCCGGTGGCCGGGAACAGGCGGTGGAAGGTGGCCGGGGTGGTGGCCGTCAGGCGCAGCGACTCCGGGGAAAGGGAGAGGCCCGCGCGGGCCATCAGGTCGAAGGCTCGGGTCCGGCATGCATCGATCTCCGGGTCGGGGAAGGGGTGGGTGTCGCCGCTGGCCGGGGCGTTGACCAGCATCAGCAGGCGTTCCGGGCCAGCGGGGTCGGTGGGTTCCAGAGTGGCCCCGCGATCCTGGGCGCAGACGTAGACGGTCGGCTCCTCGGGCAGGCGGCGATGCCGGAACACGGCGTCGAACTCGGCCCGGTAGTCGCCGCAGAAGAACACCGTGTGGTGGCTCAAGGGGAAGTCCCGGGCCTCGGCCAGCCCGGTCCAGGTGACGGCCGACAGGGCGCGGCGCCCGGCCGGCAGGCGGCGCACGGCGGGCTCGGCCGAAGCACCCAGCAGGCCCTGCGCCAGGGCCTGGGCGTCGCCGTTGAAGATCACCGCGTCGGCGGCGATCTCCTGGCCATCGGCGAGGCGTACGCCGGCGGCGCGGCCGCCCTTGACCATGATCTCGGCCACCGGGCGGCCATAGTGGATCTCGGCCCCCAGGTCGGCGGCCAGCCCGGCGATGGCCCGGGCCACGCCGTGCATGCCGCCGGCCGGCAGCCAGACCCCTTCCTGCTCGACATGGGCGATCAGCATCAGGGTGGCCGGGGCGAGGAACGGCGAGGCCCCGCAATAGGTGCTGTAGCGGCCGAACAGTTGGCGCAGGCGCGGGTCGTGGAAGAAGGTGCCGAGGTCGTCCCACAGGCTGGAGAAGGGCGAGATGCTCATCAGCCGGGCCAGTCGCCCGGCCCGCGCCACCCGCCACACCAGGCTGACCGGGTTCGGTCGCTCGGCCCGCATGAAGGTGTGGTCCAGGGTGTCGAAGATGCTTCTGGCGCGCCGCGTGAAGGCGGCGAAGCGGGCCGCCTCGTCGGGGCCGGAGAGGGCCTCGACGGCGGCTTCGGAGCGCTCAGGGTCGGCGAACAGGTCGAAGCGGGCGCCGTCCGGCCAGGCGTGGCGGGCCAGCACCTCGGCCTGGGTCAGGGAGAGGCGGTCGGCGAGGTTGGCGCCGGCGGCGGCGAACAGCTCCTCGAACACCCAGCGCATGGTGAACACGGTGGGCCCGGCATCGACTCCGGGTGCCGACTCGTCCTCACCCACCGGCACCCGGCGCATCTTGCCGCCGGGGCGGTCGGCCCGCTCGAACAGGCTGACCCGCACCCCGCGCGCCGCCAGATCGACCGCCGCCGCCAGACCCCCGGCGCCGGCCCCGATCACCACCACGTGGTTGTCCGCCACGGCTGCTGTCTCCCCCTTTGGTATGGCGCCGGCGCGCTGTGCCGCCGCCGGCCCGCCGCCCGTCCGCCCCTGGGTCCACCCCTGGGCGTCGTGGACGTTGACTCGACCCTAACAAATGTCCAATCTGATTGACACATTCACAATCGCGTCAACCGCCGTGCCGTGGCGGTGAGCGCGGTTCGGGGGACGCGCGGGCCGCCTCGCCGAGGGGGGCGGCGCTGCTTTTTTTGCAGACAGCCAAGTTTGCGGACATTCTGGTTTGCAGACATCAAAGGGAGAGACAAGGGCGATGGACCCCAGAGAGCGCATCGACCAGGCTCTGGAGGCGGCGCTGGTCCGCCAGGGCGACGCGGGGACGCCGCCCCGGCTGATGGCCGCCATGCGGCACGCCGTGTTTCCCGGCGGCGGGCGCATGCGCCCGCGTCTGGCCCTGGCGGTGGCGGCGGCCTGCGGCGAGGACCTGCCGGCGGCCAGCGATGCCGCAGCGGTGGCGGTCGAGTTGATGCACTGCGCCTCGCTGGTCCATGACGACCTGCCCTGCTTCGACGACGCCGAGACCCGGCGCGGCCAGCCGGCGGTGCACCGCGCCTTCGGCGAGCCGCTGGCGGTGCTGGCCGGCGACGCCTTGATCCTGCTCGCCTTCCAGGTGCTGGCCCGCGACGTGGCGGTGGCGCCGGACCGCATGGGCCGGCTGATCACCATCACCGCCGACGCGGTCGGCCTGCCGAGTGGCATCATCGCCGGCCAGGGCTGGGAGAGCGAGCCCGAGGTCGATCTCTCGCAGTACCATCAGGCCAAGACCGGCGCCCTGTTCGCCGCCGCCACCATGGCCGGCGCCGCCGCCGCCGGGCACCCGCACGCCGCCTGGGGGGCGGTCGGGGCGCGCCTGGGCGAGGCCTATCAGGTGGCCGACGATCTGCGCGATCTGGCCGCCAAGGCCGAGGACCTGGGCAAGCCGGTGGGCCGCGACGCCGAACTGGGCCGCCCCAACGCGCCCGAGGCGCTGGGCATCCCGGGCGCCGTGAAGCGCCTCGAGGGGCTGCTCGCGGCGGCCGCCGAGGCGGTGCCGGCCTGCCCCGGCGAGGAGATGCTGAAAGGTCTGATCAAGACCGAGGCCTCGCGCTTCCTGCCCAAGGAACTGGCCCGCTACGCCGCCTGAGGGGCCGCGTTTTCCTCCCAACCCCGGGCCGGCGCCCGGGGTTTTTCCCACCTCCATATATAACGTGCAGATCGAGGCATCCGAGATGGCCGCCGAGCGCTCCCCGACCGACTCCACGTCCGACTCCGACCCCAAGACCGGCCTGGCCCGCCTCAAGGCCGGCCCCGGCTTCCTGTTCGGCGAGCGCTGGGTACGCCTGCGCAACCGTCTGCTGGCCGACGCGCGCTTCCACCGCTTCGCCGCCGACTTTCCGCTCACCGCCTGGCTGGCCAGGAAGCGCAGCCGCGAGGTGTTCGATCTGGCCGCCGGCTTCGTCTATTCGCAAGTCCTGCTGGCCTGCCTGAAGCTGGAGGTGTTCGAGGCGCTGTCCGGCCCGGCCCAGGAGACGGCGGAGCTGGCGCGGCGCTTCGATCTGTCGATGAGCGCCACCAGGCGCCTGCTGGAGGCGGCGGCGGCGCTCAGGCTGACCCAGAAGATGGGCCCCGACCTGTGGAGCCTGGGCGATCTGGGGGCGGCCCTGATGGGCAATCCCGGCGGGCTGGCGATGATCGCTCACCACCCCATGCTGTACACCGATCTGGCCGACCCGGTGGCCCTGCTCAAGGGCGAGTCCCGGCCGACCGAGCTGGAGCGCTTCTGGGCCTACGCCACGGCCGACGACCGGGGCGACCTCAACACCTCGGCCACCGATGCCTACACCCGCCTGATGGCCGACTCGCAAAGCCTGATCGCCGACGACATTCTGGATGCCTACCCGGTCGGCCAGCACCACCGGCTGCTCGACGTGGGCGGCGGCGAGGGGGTGTTCCTGAGTGCCGCCCTGGGTCGCGCCGGGGGCCTCAAGGGCACCGTGTTCGACCTCCCCTCGGTGGTCGCCCGGGCCGCCGAGCGGCTGGACGGAGCCGGCCTCGGCAGCCGCGCCGAGACGGTGGGCGGCGACTTCACCGCCGACGCCCTGCCGTCGGGGCACGACCTGATTTCGCTGGTCCGCATCGTCCACGATCACGACGACGACGTGGTCGCCGGCCTGCTGGCCCGGGTGCGCGCCGCCCTGCCCGAGGGCGGCACCCTGCTGCTGGCCGAGCCGATGGCCGGCACTCCGGGGGCCGAGGCCATGGGCGCCGCCTACTTCGGCTTCTACCTGATGGCCATGGGCAGCGGCCGGCCGCGCACCGAGGGCGAGCTGACCGCCATGCTGCGCCGCGCCGGTTTCGCCACCGTGACGCCGCTGAAGACCCGCCGCCCGCTGCTCACCTCGGTGCTCGTCGCCCGTCCTTAGCGGGCAATCCCATAACCCCTTCAGCGGGGTAGGGCATGGTATCATCGGGTGTAAGCCGCGCTTGACATTTGGTTACGTCAAGTTAATCTGACAGCAGGTCGAACGGTAGGGGCGCCCGCTCGGGGTGCCTTCCCAGACCTCACCCTCCGTCCCCGCGACCCGCCGCCCGTTCCACCGGGGGCTTCCAGGTTCGGGGCCGGTTCTCGAAGAGAACGGCACGCCGCGAAAGCCGCAAGGCAGGGGTGGTGCCCGGGAGTTCTTCGGGGCCGGCGGAAGGGGTGGGGCGCGCAGGGGGCCAACCTCACTGCGGTCGACCGGCTCGATTTGGTGTTGGACCCCAGGGCGCCCGTGCCCGGTGACGTCCGACCCGCCTGGAGTTTCAAAGAGCCCACAATGGACACCCTGGCTGTCGTGATGGAACAACCCCAACGCCTGGCGCTGAGCCGGCTGGCGCTGGACCCGGCGGGGGATGCCGACGTCGTCGTCGACATCGCCTACAGCGGGATCAGCACCGGTACCGAGCGTCTGCTGTGGACCGGTCGCATGCCGCCGTTCCCGGGGCTGGGCTATCCGCTGGTGCCGGGCTACGAGTCGGTGGGGCGGATCAGCGCCGCCGGCCCGCAGTCGGGGCGTCAGGTCGGCGAGACGGTGTTCGTGCCCGGCGCCAAGTGCTACGGCGAGGTGCGCGGCCTGTTCGGCGGTGCCGCCGCCCGCGTGGTGGTGCCCGGGGCGCGGGTCCTGCCGCTGCCCGAGGGGCTGGAAGAGCAGGGGGTGCTGCTGGCCCTGGCCGCCACCGCCTGGCATGTCACCGGCGGCGATGCCGCCGCCCAGCCCGAGTTGATTGTCGGTCACGGGGTGCTGGGGCGTTTGTTGGCCCGCGTCGCCGTGGCCCTGGGCGCCAGCCCGACGGTGTGGGAAACCAACCCGGCCCGGGCCGAGGGCGCCGAGGGCTATCGGGTCGTTTCGCCGGCCGACGATGGGCGCATGGACTACCACCGCATCTGCGACGTCAGCGGCGACAGCGGGCTGCTCGACAGCTTGATCGGGCGCCTCGCGCCGGGTGGCGAGGTGGTTCTTGCCGGCTTCTATGATCAGCCCTTGCATTTTGATTTCCCACCCGCTTTTATGCGCGAGGCCCGGATCCGGGTGGCCGCCGAGTTCCGGCCGGCCGACCTCACCGAGGTGACCCGGATGATCGCCGAGGATCGACTCGATCTGTCCGGCTTGATCACCCACCGGGTCGCGGCGCCTGAAGCGGCCACGGCCTACGAAACCGCCTTCGGCGACGCCGCCTGCCTGAAAATGGTTCTGGACTGGAGGACCTGTCAGTGACCGCGCCGTCGACCAGCAACACCGCCCCCGCGATGAGCACGACCGATGGCGCGACCGACTCGGTGGCCGATCCGGTGGCTGACGTGACGCCCCGCGAGACCCAGATCATCGCCATCTACGGCAAGGGCGGCATCGGCAAGAGCTTCACCCTGGCCAACCTCAGCTACATGATGGCCCAGCAGGGCAAGCGTGTGCTGCTGATTGGCTGTGACCCCAAAAGCGACACCACCTCGCTGCTCTTCGGCGGCAAGGCCTGCCCGACCATCATCGAGACCTCGACCGCCCGCAAGCTGGCCGGCGAGGAGGTGAAGGTGAGCGACGTCTGCTTCAAGCGCGACGGCGTGTTCGCCATGGAACTGGGCGGCCCCGAGGTGGGGCGCGGCTGTGGCGGTCGGGGCATCATTCATGGTTTCGAGCTGCTCGAGAAGCTGGGCTTCCACGAGTGGGGTTTCGACTACGTGCTGCTCGACTTCCTCGGCGACGTGGTTTGTGGCGGGTTCGGCTTGCCCATCGCCCGCGATATGTGTCAAAAGGTGATCGTCGTCGGGTCCAACGACCTGCAGTCGCTTTACGTGGCCAACAACGTGTGTTCGGCGGTGGAGTACTTCCGCAAGCTGGGCGGCAACGTCGGTGTGGCCGGCATGGTGATCAACAAGGACGACGGTACCGGGGAGGCCCAGGCCTTCGCAGCCAATGTGGGCATCCCGGTGCTGGCGGCCATTCCGGCCGACGAGGAGATCAGGCGCAAGAGCGCGGCCTATCAGATCGTCGGGGCGCCCGGTGGGGCGTGGGGTCCGCTGTTCGAGTCGCTGGCCAGCAACGTGGCCGAGGCTCCGCCGGTGGCGCCTTCGCCGCTCGACCAGGACGGCTTGCTCGGCCTTTTCAAGAGCGAGGCGGTCGGTCGCGACGTGGTGCTTGAGCCGGCGACGGAAGAGGATATGCTTGGTGGGCCCGCCCCGGCCAAGCCGACGCTGGAAGTGGTGTACGATACGGTCTGATCCGTTCCGCCTGGGGGGCCGAACGGGTCCCTCGGGAGGATTTGGGCGTTGCGCCGACGACAACGGCGGTGAAGCGACCCGGAAGAGGAAAAGATCGGAAGAGCTTCTTTGACGACCGCCCCGGGCACTCCGGGGCCGGCCGAAGAGCGAGGGGGAGTGGTCGTGTTCGACCCGCGTACAGACAGGAGTGGAGGGCAGGCCGCTGGCAGCAATGCCAGTTCCGCGCCTCGGTCTGCCTGCGGGGCGGAGATCGACCAGGCCACCGGTCAGACCCTGGCCCGCTACGCCGCCGACTACCCCAAGGGACCCCACGATCAGCCGCAAAGCATGTGCCCGGCCTTCGGCGCGCTGCGCATCGGCCTGCGCATGCGGCGCACGGCCAGCGTGCTGTCGGGCTCGGCCTGCTGCGTCTATGGGCTGTCGTTCACCTCGCATTTCTATGGGGCCCGCCGCCCGGTCGGCTACGTGCCCTTCAGCTCCGAGACCCTGGTCACCGGCAAGCTGTTCGAGGACATCCGCGAGGCGGTCGACAAGCTGGCCGACCCCGAGCAGTACGACGCCGTGGTGGTGATCAACCTGTGCGTCCCCTCGGCCTCCGGCGTGCCGCTCCGGCTGCTGCCCCGGGAGATCAACGGGGTGCGCATCATCGGGCTGGACATCCCCGGGTTCGGCGTGCCGACCCATGCCGAGGCCAAGGACATCCTGGCCGGTGCCATGCTGCGCTTCGCCCGGGGCGAGGCCGAGCAGGGCCCGGTGGCGGCGCCGCGTGGCGGCCCCAGCCAACAGCCGACGGTGACCCTGCTCGGCGAGATGTTCCCGGCCGATCCGATCACCATCGGCGCCCTGCTGGCGCCGATGGGGCTGGCCGCCGGTCCGGTGGTGCCGACCCGCGAGTGGCGCGAGCTGTATGCCGCCCTGGACTGTGCGGTGGCGGCGGCGATCCATCCCTTCTACACCGCCTCGGTGCGCGAGTTCGAAGTGGCCGGGCGTCCGGTGGTCGGCTCGGCCCCGGTGGGGGTCGATGGCACCGCCACCTGGCTGGCCGAGGTCGGCGAGCGCGCCGGCGTTGCCGCCGACAAGATCGCGGCGGCCCAGAACGCCGCCCTGCCGACCATTCGCGAGGCCCTGGCCAAGGCGCCGATCAAGGGGCGCATCACCCTGTCGGGCTACGAAGGCTCGGAGCTGCTGGTTGCCCGCCTGCTCATCGAGAGCGGCGCCGAGGTGCCCTATGTGGGCACCGCCTGCCCGCGCACGCCGTGGGCCGAGGCCGATCTGGCGTGGCTGGAGAGCAAGGGCGTCGAGGTCAACTTCCGCGCCTCGCTGGAGCAGGATCTGGCGGCGGTCGAGGCGGTGAAGCCGGACCTCGCGGTGGGCACCACCCCGGTGGTGCAGGCGGCCAAGGAAAAGTCCCTTCCCGCCCTGTATTTCACCAATCTGATCTCGGCCCGCCCGCTGATGGGTGCCGCCGGTGCCGGCTCGCTGGCCCAGGTGGTGAACGCGGCGATCGCCTCGAAGAGCCGCTTCGACACCCTGACCGAATTCTTCGCCGGGGTCGGCGAAGGCGCCAACACCGGCGTCTGGACGGCCACCGGGCAGGCCCCCTGGGCCGACGCGCAGGGGAGGGCGGCCTGATGTACGTCCTCGATCTGGATCGCGCCGGTGGCTATTGGGGTGCCGTCTATGTGTTCACGGCGGTGAAGGGCCTGCAGGTCATCATCGACGGCCCGGTGGGCTGCGAGAACCTGCCGGTGACTGCGGTGCTGCACTACACCGACGCCCTGCCGCCCCACGAGCTGCCGGTGGTGGTCACCGGCCTGGGCGAGGAAGAGCTGGGCCGCGACGGCACCGAAGGGGCCATGAAGCGGGCCCACCAGACCCTCGACCCCAAGCTGCCCAGTGTTGTCGTCACCGGCTCCATCGCCGAGATGATCGGTGGCGGGGTGACGCCGCAGGGCCGCAACATCCATCGCTTCCTGCCGCGCACCATCGACGAAGACCAGTGGCAGAGCGCCGACCGCGCCATGGCGTGGCTGTGGAACCAGTTCGGTGCCAAGAAGGGCAAGGCCGCGACCGCGACCCCGCGTCCCGAGGGCGCCAAGCCCCGGGTCAACATCCTGGGTCCGGCCTACGGCATGTTCAACCAGTGGTCCGATCTGGCCGAGGTGCGTCGCCTGATCGAGGGCATCGGCGCCGAGATCAACTTGGTCTTCCCGCTCGGCTGCGAGTTGACGCAGGTGGGCCGGTTGGCCGACGCCGAGGTGAACGTCTGCCTGTACCGCGAATACGGCCGCCTGCTCGCCGAGCAGCTCGGCAAGCCCTACCTGCAGGCGCCCATCGGCATCGACTCCACGACCCGCTTCCTGCGCGCCCTGGGCGAGCTGCTGGGCCTCGATCCCGAGCCCTTCATCGAGCAGGAAAAGCACACCACCCTGAAACCGGTGTGGGACCTGTGGCGCTCGGTGACCCAGGACTTCTTCGCCACCGCCAGCTTCGGCATCTCGGCCAACGAGACCTACGCCCGCGGGGTGAAGCACTTCCTGTCCGACGAGTTGGGCCTGCCGTGCAGCTTCGCCTTCGGCCGCTCGGCCGGGCAGAAGACCGACAACGAGGCGGTGCGGGCCAGCGTCCACGAAACCATGCCGCTGGTTCTCTTCGGCAGCTACAACGAGCGCATGTACCAGGCCGAGGCCGGCGGGCGCGGGGCTTACATCCCCGCCTCCTTCCCGGGCGCCGTGGTGCGCCGCCACACCGGCACGCCGTTCATGGGCTACGCCGGGGCGACCTATCTGGTGCAGGAAGTGTGCAACGGGCTGTTCGACGCCCTGTTCCACATCCTGCCCCTGGGGACCGACCTGGACAAGGTGGACGCCACCCCCTCGCGCCTGCATCGGGAACTCCCGTGGGAGCCCGAGGCCCTGGCCGCGCTGGAGCGGTCGGTGGCGCGCCATCCGGTGGTCACCCGCATTTCCGCCGCCAAGCGGCTGCGCGACGCGGCCGAGCGGACGGCCCGAGCGGCCGGGGCGGAGCGTGTGGGGACCGCGCATGTGATCCAGTTGTTGAACGCCGAGGGCAAGGTGCCGGGAGGTGTCTCATGACCTTCTCCTACCGCGCTACTGGGGCTTTCTTCAACGCCAACTTTTTCAGGGATTTCCGGGGCGCCGGGTGCGCCGCCGCGGGCGATGATCGCGCCGCGTCCCGGATCCGAGTGTCCGCCCATTGCCGTTGGGCGGGCAGCTTGCCGCGTCGGCTTTTCGACGCGGTGTCACTCGGTCGCATCCGCGACCGTTAGGGCAAACTTAGGAGGTAATAGACATGGCTACCACCGAGAACGTGACCTCCAGCACCGGTCTGACCGAGGCCGAGGCGAAGGAGTTCCATGCTGTCTACTCGCAGAGCGCCGCCGGCTTCCTGGCCGTCTGCGCCGTTGCTCACGTCCTGGCTTGGATGTGGCGTCCGTTCTGGCCGGGTGCCGAGGGCTGGGTCATGGACACCGCCCAGAACCTGACCTTCCTGGCCTAAGACTCGGATTGCTTCCCTGCAATCTGCTCTAGCCTGAGTTTCCTGTCCAAAGGAGGACACTATGACTTTCTCGACCCACAAGGTTTGGCTGATGTTCGACCCGCGCAGCACGCTGGTCGCCCTGGCTGCGTTCCTGGTCGTCCTGGCCCTGCTGATCCACTTCCTGTGCCTCGGCCATGACCGCTTCAACTGGCTCGAAGGCAACCCGGCCGCTACCAAGGCCGCGGCTGCTGCCGTGACCATGCCGGTGAACCCGGTGGCCTAAAGGCCGTTCCTGGCGAACAGTCGTTTCGCCGGCCGAAGGCAGTGGGCGCCCGGTCATTTGCCCGGGTCGCCCACTGCCGAAGGCTTGGTGATCCACCGTTGCCATGACTCCTGATCGGAGGGCCCACACAATGGCCATGCTCAGTTTTGAGAGAAAGTACCGCGTTCGAGGCGGTTCGCTGATTGGGGGGGATCTTTTTGACTTCTGGGTGGGGCCGTTCTATGTCGGCTTCTTCGGAGTCACCACCCTCTTCTTCACCTTTGTTGGTGTTGCTTTGATTGCCTACGGCTGGGTCATGGATCCGAGTGATCCGACCGTCTGGCAGCTCAGCATCGCCCCGCCCGACCTCAGCTACGGTCTGGGCTTCGCGCCGCTCATGGAGGGCGGCCTTTGGCAGATCATCACCATCTGTGCCGTTGGCGCCTTCGTTTCCTGGGCGCTGCGCGAGGTGGAAATCTGCCGCAAGCTTGGCATCGGCTTCCATGTGCCGTTTGCCTTCTCGTTCGCCATCGCCGCCTACGTCGCGCTCACCGTGGTTCGCCCGATGCTGCTCGGCGCCTGGGGGCATGGTTTCCCCTACGGCATCATGAGCCACCTGGACTGGGTGTCGAACGTCGGCTACCAGTTCCTTCACTTCCATTACAATCCTGGCCACATGCTGGGTATCACCTTCTTCTTCACCACCGCGCTGGCCCTGGCCATGCACGGCGGCCTGATCCTGTCGGCGGCCAACCCCGGCAAGGGCGAGAAGGTGAAAGGGCCGGAGCACGAGAACACCTTCTTCCGGGACACCGTCGGCTACTCGATCGGTACCCTGGGGATCCACCGTCTCGGCCTGATCCTGGCGCTGAGTGCCGTCTTCTGGAGCATCGTCTGCATGCTCATCAGCGGCCCGGTGTGGACCAAGGGCTGGCCCGAGTGGTGGAACTGGTGGTACGAACTGCCGATTTGGGCCTAAGCCAAGGGGGACCACTCAATGTCGGAATATCAGAACATCTTCACCTCCGTGCAGGTGCGTAGCGCACCCCACGAGAGTGTGGCCCTCCCGCGGGGCGCCTGGCCGCGCAGCAAGGCGTCGACCCTGTCCTACTGGCTCGGCAAGATCGGTGACGCCCAGATCGGGCCCATCTATCTTGGCGCCACGGGCATCGCGTCGCTCATCTTCGGCTTCGTGGCCATCGAGATCATCGGTCTCAACATGCTGGCCTCGGTCGACTGGAACCCGGTGGAGTTCCTCCGCCAGTTCCCGTGGCTGGCCCTTGAGCCGCCCGGACCCGAGCATGGCCTGCGTGCCATGCCGCCGCTGAATGAAGGCGGTTGGTGGGTCATGGCCGGCTTCTTCCTGACTGCCTCCATCCTGTTGTGGTGGGTCCGGACCTGGCAGCGCGCCAAGGATCTGGGCATGGGGACCCACATCGCGTGGGCCTTCGCCTCGGCGATCTTCTTCTATCTGGTTCTCGGCTTCATCCGTCCGGTGATGCTGGGCAGCTGGAGCGAGGCGCCGCCGTTCGGCATCTTCCCCCACCTGGATTGGACCGCCGCGTTCTCCATCCGGTACGGGAACCTGTACTACAACCCGTTCCACATGCTCTCGATCGCGTTCCTCTACGGTTCGGCCCTGATCTTCGCCATGCACGGCGCGACCATCCTGTCGGTGAGCCGACTGGGCGGCGACCGTGAGGTCGAGCAGATCACCGATCGTGGTACCGCGGCCGAGCGTGCCGCCCTCTTCTGGCGCTGGACCATGGGCTTCAATGCCACCATGGAATCCATCCACCGCTGGGGCTGGTGGTGTGCCGTGTTCGTCACCCTGACCGCCGGCCTGGGCATCCTGCTCAGCGGCACCGTGGTTGACAACTGGTACCTGTGGGCGGTCAAGCACGGTGTGGCTCCGACCTATCCCGACGTCTTCCCCGGCGTCACGGATCCCGCGGCGATTGGAGGCTAGCAATGAGCAACGACTTCAACTCCCGCTTCGTGTCGCTGATGGCGCGCAAGGGCCGCACCAGCCCCCGGGCTCCGGTCTGGGTTGGTGGCTGGTTCGTGGTTGGCCTGATCACCATCGGTCTGCTGACCGTGATGATGGGGCCGGCCGGCACCTATACCCAGTCGGGCTATCGCGGCCTGATGATGGGCGAGGTGGACATGGCCGACGAGCTGGCCGACGACATGGCCGCGCCCAAGAACCAGGTCCCCGCCGCCTCCGAGCGTTTCCCCGACGAGGGGCCGCTGGCTGGCGAGGTCTACGTGAACGTTCCGGTGCTGGCGCACCTGAGCGCTGACAACTTCAACCGCCTGATGGTCGCCATCACCGAGTGGGTGTCGCCGGAAGAGGGCTGTAACTACTGCCACGATCCCGACGACCTCACCGCCGAGCGGCCGTACACCAAGATCGTCTCGCGCCGTATGCTCGAGATGGTCATGTACCTGAACAGCCAGTGGGGCGACCACGTTGCTCCGTCGGGCGTCACCTGCTGGACCTGCCACCGCGGCAATCCGGTTCCGGAGAACATCTGGTTCAAGAATGACGATGCCGATGGCGGTTCGGGCGCGCTGGGCAACACCTTCGGTCAGAACGCGGCGTCCTGGGATGCCGGTCTGTCCGCGCTGCCCAACGACGTGATGGAAGCCTATCTGTTGGACGACCAGAACCTGCGAATCACCCCGACCAACGATCTGCCGATGAACGGCGTGACCCAGATCGGGACCAAGCAGGCCGAGTGGACCTACGGCATGATGTTCCACATCTCCAAGGGTCTGGGTGTGAACTGCACCTACTGTCACAACAGCCAGTCGTTCCGCGTCTGGGAGATGAGCCCGCCGGCGCGTGTCACCGCCTGGCACGGCATCCAGATGACCCGGGCCATCAACGTCGACTTCCTCGACCCGCTGCAGCCGGAATACCCGGCCAACCGGCTGGGTCCGGAGGGCGACGCCCCGAAGGCCAACTGTGCCACTTGTCACCAGGGCGCGTTCAAGCCGATGTACGGCGAGAATGTCATCGACGACTATCCGTCGCTGGCCGCCCCGGGCGAGTAACATCCTGAACTCCTCTTCCGAGAGGGAACAGGTCGGCGGCGCGGGACATTCCCGCGCCGCCTTTCTTTTGTGCAGCGGAGATCGTGGCCGTGTCCTCCCTCTCTGAGATCACCGCACGGCGGCCGGTGGTCGTTGTCCTCCCGTCGCTGGCTGGCGGCGGAGCCGAGCGGGTGGCGCTCGGGCTGCTTGCCGAGGCGACCAGGGCTGGACTGGCGGCGCGTCTGATCACCCTTGGCGGGCCACACACCCTGGCCGATCTGGTACCCTCCGGGGTGGCGTGGCGCGACCTTGGTCGGCCGCGCCTGCGTCAGGCCCTGCCGGGGCTGATCGGCGAGTTGCGCCGATGCGGTCCGGCCACGGTGTTTTCCACCTTCGGCCATCTCAATCTGCCTCTGCTGGCGGCGCGCCCCGTGCTGCCGCGGGGCACTCGCCTGGTCATCCGGGAAGCCAACCTGCCCAGCCTCAGCCTGCACCGGGTGCCTGTGCCGGGGCTGTTCGGCCGCCTGATGGGGCTTCTGTATCCGACCGCCGATTGCGTGGTGGCCAGTTCGCGGCTGATGGCCGACGAGTTGCAGGCCCGTTTCCGGGTCCCCCCCGGGCGGCTCGAGGTCTGCCCCAATCCGACCGACGTCCGCACCCTGCGGGCCGCCGCGACGCCGCCCCGGCGTGCCCCCGGGCCCGGCTTGCGGTTGGTGGCGGCCGGTCGCCTGACCCGTCAAAAGGGGGTGGATCGACTGATTCCGCTGCTCGGGGAGTTGCCCGCCGACACCCATCTGACGGTTCTCGGCGAGGGTCCGGAAGGGCCGGCGTGGCGGGCCCTGGCCGAGCGCCTGGGAGTGCAGGCGCGGATCGAGTGGCGCGGCTTCGCGGCCTGTCCCTGGCCGTGGCTGGCCGGGGCCGATGCCCTGGTCCTCCCGTCGCGCTGGGAGGGGTTGCCCAACGTGGTGCTGGAGGCATTGGCCTGTGGCACGCCGGTGGTGGCCGCGCCGGAGGCCGGGGCGGTGGCCGAGATCGCCGAGGCGGCGCTGGGAGCGGTGCGGCTGGCCACGCCGGGCCCGGCCATGGTGGCGGCCCTGGCGGCGCTGGATCGGAAGACGGCGGACGCGGTGCGCCCCTCGTTGTTGCCGGCCATGTACACCGCCCCGGCCGCCGGGCGACGTTTCCTGGCGGCGGTTGTGGGGGGCGACAGCACTCCCCGGGCGAGGTAAAGGCCGGAGGCATTCCAGGGTGACATAGCCTGGGGCTTTGCCTGGAAGAGCCGACCGGAAGGCGGCGGCGACGCGGCGGCCGCAGCGTAGCCGGGTGCCAGCCCACCCTGACGGATCGACGTCAGACCCCGCGCGCGCTCAAAATATCAAACATTTGCTGAGTCGACTCGCTCGCTGATTCGGTTGGAGGGCATCCTTTGAGGCATTGCTCCGCGCCCAGCGCAACCTTCGCGGCGATGCAAAAAACGGCCGAAAGTTTGATTGAGATTCAACCTACTGGGTTATTCTTGCCCTTTAAGTGGTGGTTTTGGTATTGCATCTGGCACGGCGCGCGGTGAATGCTTTTTTGCCGTCGGTTTCCCTATGGCGCCGAACCGGTTCTTGGCAGCGGCGCCTTGTGGGCGCGGTGGCGGGTGGCCCGCCGATCTGCTCAAGGGAAACGGCCAAGGGAAATGGTCAAGGGAAACGGCCAAGGGAAACAGCCCACGGCGGAAGGTGTCACCGGCTTTTCGGGGCCGGTGCCGGGAACCACGGGGGGGCACGTGAAGTGAGAGGTTGCAGCCATGCCCAATATCCTGATTGCCGACGACGACTCTGACCTGAGCCTGGTGATCGCGCGCGCGCTGGAGCGGGCGGGCTGGAGTTGCCGCACGGTGGATAACGGGGTCGACGCCCTGGACGAGCTTGCGGACGACAGCCTTGATCTGTTGCTGACCGACCTTGCCATGCCCCGCAAAAGCGGGCTCGACGTGATCATGGGAGCCAAGGAAGGGCGGCCCGACCTGCCGGTGGTGGCCATGTCCGGTGCCGGCCGGCCGGTGTCGGCGGCGCTGGACATCGCGCGGCGCAGCGGCGCCGACGCGGTCATCGCCAAGCCGTTCAAGCTGTCGAGCCTGACCGCCCTGGTCGAGCACGTCCTGGCCGGAACCGGCACGCCCGACCCGGATCAGCCGCTGGACGTGGCGACCAACCCGGAAGACGTGGCGGTGATCGTGCCGCCCAACCTGTTGCTGGCCAAGGTGCGCGGTTGATGCCGGGGCAGGGCAATTTTTGAGGGCCTGAAGAATCACGCCGCAACCGAAAGAGACGAAGGGAGGGCATGTCACCCAGGGTTGATCGGGCCGGAAGTCCTGGCCCAACCCCGGGACGAGGAACACAGGGTCATGCCGCCGGGTTGGCGGTCGGCGTCGCGGTCAAACCTTGGGGGGCAGTCCGCGGCTGATCGACGCCAAACCCAACGCCCCTTGGGGCGGCGCGCGGCGGTGAGAAGGTACCGAGGAGTTGCAAGCCATGTGGCAGTCCGTTCAGCCCCCCATCGCCGCCCTGGCGCGACGCCTGAGGTCGCTCCGGCCGGGCTTCGGCATGAAGAGCGCGCTGTTCTTCCTGCTCTACTCGGCGGCGATCATCGGCGCCATGGCGGTGACGGCGCACCTCGACCAGCGGCGGCAGGCGGAAGAGCTGACCGAACAGCGGCTCAAGGGCCTGGCGGTGGCCCTGGAAGCGCGCATCCAGGCCTTCCTGCGCGGCTCCCGCCACCAGATGCTGAGCCTCATCGACTCCTACCCCCTGCGGCGCTATGCCAACGCCCTGGAAGAGGGCAGCCCGGGCGAGCTGGAGTTCGCCACCGCCCAGGTCGCCGATCTGCTGCGGGCCCATCTGGCGGCCCACGCCATGCACTATCAGGCCCGGCTGATCGACGCCCGCAGTGGCTGGGAGCTGATGCGCCTGGACAAGGACCGCTACACCGACGCCATCCACTCGGCCGAGGACCTGCAGGACAAGTCGCACCGCGACTATTTCCAGGAGCTCAAGGGGGGCGGCGCGGACCGCTTCTACGTCTCGGCGGTGAACCTCAACCGCGAGCACGGGGCGGTGGAGACGCCGCATCGCCCCACCCTCAGGCTGGCCGCCCGGCTGCGCGGCAAAAGCGACCGTCCGGTGGCCTTCCTGGTCATCAACATCTCCTTCGCCAGCCTGATGTCGGACCTGCACCGCATCCTCGGGGATTCCCACGTCCCCCTGGTCCTCGACTCGCTGACCCGCTACCTGGTGCACCCCGACCGCCGGCGGGCCTTCGCCTTCGAGTTCGGGCGGGTCGAGAGTCTGGCCGTGGATGCCCCGGAGGTGGCGGCGCGGCTGCTCGGGCCCCATGCGCCGGGCATGCCGTACGGCGAGGTGTTCACCCCCGATCTGCCGATCAGGGGCGAGCCCTACATGGCGGCGCTGCGGGTGATGCCGATGCAGGGCGGCGACAACCGGCGGACCTTGATTGTCGGCGCCGCGATGCCGGCGCGCCAGGTCTATCCCAGCCTGCTCGGTTCGGTGACCCACAGCCGCGAGGCTCTGGTGGTGCTGCTGCTGGTGGCCCTGTCGGCGACCTTCCTGGTCGCCCGGGCCCGGGCCCACGGTCAGCGGGTGGCGGCCACCCACGCCAAGCTGAAAGGCGTGCTGGAGACGGCGCAGGACGGCATCGTCATCACCGATGGCGCCGGGCGCATCGAGGAGGCCAACCCGGCGGCCGGCCGACTGTTCGGCGTGAAAGGCGCGGAGCTGGTTGGCAAGCCGCTCGATGCGCTGGTTCCGGCGCTGGCGGCGGCCGATCCCAGCCGCTTCCGCAAAGGGGTCTGGCAGCCTTCCGAGGCAAAGGAGGCGGCCGACCCCGACGATCACGCCATCGAGATGGCGCGGCGCGCCGACGGCCGCGAGTTTCCGGTCCACGTCTCGCTGGCCGAGCTGCCCGACCCGAGGCAGCGCCGGCTGGCCGCCATCCTGCACGATCAGAGCGACATGGTGGCCGCCCGTCAGGCCGCGGTGGCGGCCAATCTGGCCAAGTCGCAGTTCCTCACCGCGATGAGTCACGAGCTGCGCACGCCGCTCAACGCGGTGCTGCTGTACAGCCAGATGGTGGCCGAGGACCTGGCCGACAGCGCCAGCCCGGAGGTGCTGGCCGACCTGGAGCGCATCCATCAGGCGGGGGCCCATCTGATGGACCTGATCAACGGGGTGCTTGATCTGGCGCGCATCGAGACCGGTCGCATGGAGCTGAACATGGCGACCTTCGATCTGGCCGAGATGGTCGCCGACACGGTCAGTCTGGCCGGCCCGGTGCTGCGCCAGAACGGCAACCAGCTGCTGGTCGACGTGGCGGACGACATGGGGATGATCGTGGGCGACCGGGTCAAGCTGCGCCAGTGCATGATCAACCTGATCTCCAACGCCGCCAAGTTCACCGAGCAGGGCGCCGTGACCATCGCCGGCTGGCGTCAGCACGACATGGTGTTCCTGTCGGTCGCCGACACCGGCATCGGCATGGACGAGGAGCAACTGGGCCGGGTGTTCAATGTCTTCGAGCAGGCCAGCACCCAGATCAAGGCCAAGTATGGCGGCTCCGGCGTCGGGTTGGCCCTGACCCGCCAGTTCATCGACCTGATGGGCGGGCAGATCGAGGTCTCCTCGCAACTGGGCGAGGGAAGCTGCTTCACCATCAGCCTGCCGGCGGTGGCGGTTTCGACAAGTCCGCCGTCGCCCGATCAGGTGAACGTCGGCCAGCGCATGAAGGTGCTGGTGGTTGATGACGATCCGGCCATGCGCGCCCTGCTGGGCAGTCAGCTTGAACCCAATCTCTATGAGGTGGTTGGGCTGCCCGGCGGTCAGCAGGCGTTGGAATACCTGGCCAGCCATGCCGTCGACCTGATCCTGATGGACATCCTGATGCCGGAGATGGACGGCTGGGACACCCTGCGCGTGCTGAAGGCCGAGCCGCGCACCGCCAACATTCCGGTGCTGGTGGTGTCGATCGTCGGCGACCGCGAGATTTCCGAGGTCCAGGGGGCCTGCGGGCATGTGCGCAAGCCGTTCCGGGCCGACGACATCGCCGCCGCCATCGAGCGCTGCCAGGCCTGCCGCATGGGGCGCAGCGTGGTCATTGTCGAGGACGACCTGAACATGCGCGCCGCCCTGGTCCGCGCCGTCGAGCGGGTGGGTCTGCCGGCGGTCGCCTTCTTCGGGGTCGATGACGCGCTTTACCATGTGCGCCTGCGCCGTCCCGGGGCCATCCTGCTCGACCTGCAAATGGCGCGCGGCCCCAGCGGCTTCGACATGCTCGACGAGTTGGCCAACGAGCCGGCGCTGGCCGAGGTTCCGGTGTTCGTCATCACCGGCGTCACCTTGAGCGTCGACCAGCGGGCCGCGCTGGCCGAGCGCTGTCAGATGGTGCTGGAGAAAGGCGCCTTCGATCTCGACGGCCTGATGGCCCACCTGTTGGAGTTCATCTCCGGGGAGTGCCCCAATGATCGGCCCGGCGCGTCCGACCGGGTGCCGCCGGCGGCCCCGCCGGCTCTACGGATGGTTGGAGGAGAACAGCCATGACCCGCGTCCTGCTGGTCGAGGACAACGCGATGAACGCCGATGCCCTGGGCCGTCTTTTGACCCGACGGGGGGCGACCGTCCACCACGTGGCCGAGGGGCTGGCGGTGTCGGCGGCGGCCCGCGCGTTCGCCCCCCAGGTGATCCTGATGGACATCGGCCTGCCCGACATCGATGGCCTGGAGGTGACCCGCCGGCTGAAGGCCGATCCCGAGTTGTCGGCCATCCCGGTGATCGCCCTGACCGCCCATGCCACCGCCCAGGACGAGCAACTGGCCCGTGACGCCGGGTGCTGCGACTACGCCACCAAGCCGGTCGACGTGAAGGGGTTGCAGGAAAAAATCGGCCGCCTCGTTGGTGCCTGAACCATGCGGAGAGAACAACGTCAACGGACCTCGCCGGGAGAGAGGTCCACCGCTTCCGGAGAAAGGGATATGAACGACCTGCACCTGCCGCGCGCCCTGATCGTCGACGACGACCCGGACGCCCGGGCCATCCTGCACCGGGTGTGCACCGGGGCTGGCTGGCGTTCGCTGACCCTGGAAAGCCCCGAACTGGCCATCAAGGCCATCGGCGAGTTCCGGCCCGATGTCATCTTCTGGGACCTGACCTATCCCGATGGCGACGGGGTGGCCCAGTTGACCCGGGTCGCCCAGATCATCCCCAAGGCCAACGTGGTGCTGGTCAGCGGCTGCGAGCCCGAGGTGCTGCGCTCGGCCCAGCGGGTCGGGGCGCGCATGGGGGTGCGCATGCACGAGCCGATCGAAAAGCCGGTCTCGCTGGCCACCGTGCGGGCCCTGCTCGCCCAGTTGCGCGAAGGCGACGCCGTGCTCACCCCGGTTGATCTCAGGGCCGCCCTCAACGACGGGCAAATCTCCATGGCCTATCAGCCCAAGGTGCGGCTGAGCGACGGCGCCTACGTGGGGGTCGAGGCGCTGGGCCGCTGGACCCGGTCCGATGGCGTGGCCATTCCGCCCTCGGTGTTCATCCCGGTGGTCGAGATGGACCGCCAGTTGGCCCGCGACCTGCTGCTCTTCGGCCTCGACCGGGCGAGCACCGAGGCCGAGGCCTGGCGGCGGCCGGGCACCCGCTGTGCCGTCAACCTGTCGGCCACCTGCCTCAACGACCTGACCCTGCCGGACTACGTGCTGAAGGCCGCCGTCGGGCGCGACGCCCGGGCCAGCGACTTCGTGCTGGAGGTCACCGAAACCGCCTCGCTGGGCGAGCCCGACCGTTCGGAAGAGGTGCTCACCCGGTTGCGCATCCAGGGCTATCAGGTGTCGCTGGACGACTTCGGCACCGGCCACAGCTCGCTGTTGCACCTGCAGCGCATGCCGTTCAGCGAGCTGAAGATCGACCGCCAGTTCGTGGTCGCCATGGGCGAGGATCGGCGGGCCGAGCAGATCGTCCACATGATGGTCAGCCTGGGCAAGGCACTGGGCGTGACCACGGTCGCCGAGGGCGTCGAGACCAGCGCCCAGATCGCCCACCTGACCGAGTTGGGCTGCGACGTGATCCAGGGCTATTTCATCGCCCGTCCCATGTCGGCCGACCAGTGCGCGGCCTGGATCGAGGACTACAAGCCATGAGCCAACCCAGTGCTCCGGCGCCGACGCCGCCCGTCACCGGCATGGGCGGTCTGCTCGACGAGGTCCACAACCTGGATCGCCTCATCGTGCACCTGGGCGCCCTGCTGGCCACCACCACCCTGGCCGCCGATGTCGAACGCATGCAGGTGCGGGCCCGCGACCTGAGCCCGCTGCTGGCCGAGTACCTTGAGGCGGCGGACGACGACCGCCGCCGCCTGCGCCACGATACGCTGAACGTGCTGGGCGCGGTGGCCGGCTATGCCGAGCTGATCGGCGACGACGTTCGCGAAGGCATGGCCCACGATCTGACCGAGCGCATCCAGGGCGGCGCCCATGCCCTGTCGGCCATGTTGGCGGCCGACCGCGAGGCGGCGGGCTGAGCCCCGGAGGTTGGTGGGGCGGCTGGACAGCCGGCGGGCGGCTGGGCTATCGAGGACGGCGTGCCCGTCCCGTTTTCGGAACCCCCCTTGATGCCCCGCGCCCTGACCGTCGTCCCCGCCCGCATGGCCTCGACCCGCCTGCCCGGCAAGCCGCTGGCCGACATCCACGGCAAGCCGATGATCGTCCATGTGCTGGAGCGCGCCGCGGCGGCCGACCTGGGGCCGGTGCTGCTGGCCTGCTGCGAGCCCGAGGTGGCCGAGGCCGGCCGCGCCGCCGGCTTTGAAACGGTGATGACCGACCCCGACCTGCCCAGCGGGTCGGACCGCGTCTGGCAGGCGGTGTGCCGCTTCGATCCCGAGGGCCGCCATGACGCGGTGATCAACCTCCAGGGCGACCTGCCGACCCTGGACCCCGAGCTGCCGCGCGCCGCCCTGGCGGCCCTGGCCGACCCGGCGGTGGACATCGCCACCCTGGTCGCCGAGATCACCGACCCCGCCGAGGCGGCCAATCCCAACGTGGTCAAATGCGCCCTGGCCCTGGCCGCCGGGGCCAGCGCCGGGCGGGCGCTGTACTTCAGCCGTGCCGCCGTGCCGCACGGCGTCGGGCCGCTGTTCCACCACATCGGGCTGTACGCCTATCGCCGCGCCGCCCTGGCCCGTTTCGTCGCCCTGCCGCCGGGGGTTCTGGAGCAGCGCGAGCGGCTGGAGCAACTGCGCGCCCTGGAAGCCGGCATGAGCATCGCCGCGGCCCGCGTTGACACCACTCCGCTGGGGGTCGATACTCCGGCCGATCTTGACCGGGCCCGCCTTCTGCTGGCCCCGGCCGCCCCCTGAAGGACCCCCGGCGTCGTGTCCCCTTCCCAGCCCAGTGTCGCCTTCCAGGGCCTGCCCGGCGCCTATTCCCATCTGGCCTGCCGCACCGCCCTGCCGGGTCATGAACCGCTGCCCGCGCCGTCGTTCGAGGACGCCTTTTCGATGGTCCGCGACGGCGGCGCCGATCTGGCCATGATCCCCATCGACAACTCGCTGGCCGGCCGGGTGGCCGACATCCACCACCTGCTGCCCGAGGGGGGGCTGCACATCGTCGGCGAGCATTATCAGCGGGTGAACCATCACCTGCTGGCGGTGCCCGGGGCCCGCATCGGGGACCTGAAGCGGGTGAAGAGCCACGTCCACGCCCTGGGCCAGTGCCGCCGCCTGATCCGCGAGCTGGACCTGGTGCCCGAGGTGGTGGCCGATACCGCCGGCGGGGCGCGCGAGGTGGCCCGGCTGGCCGACCCCTCCATCGCCGCCATCGCCAGCGAGCTTTCGGCCGAGACCTATGGGCTGGTCTCGCTGCGCGCCGGGGTCGAGGACGCCGACCACAACACCACGCGCTTCATCCTGCTGGCCCGCGAGCCGGCCGATCCGGGCCCCGGCTCCGGCCCGGTGGTGACCAGCTTCGTGTTCCGGGTGCGCAACGTGCCGGCCGCCCTGTACAAGGCCCTGGGTGGGTTCGCCACCAACGGCGTCAACATGACCAAGCTGGAAAGCTACATCGTCGACGGCGACTTCGTGGCCGCCCAGTTCCTGGCCGACGTGGAGGGCCATCCGGAGGAGCGGGGCCTGCGGCTGGCCCTGGAGGAGTTGCAGTTCTTCTCGCGCGAGGTGCGCATCATGGGCGTCTACCCGGCCCACCCCTACCGCTTCGAGGCCCGGGCCGCGCTGGGCGCCGAGTAGGGCGGGCAGGCCATGAGCGGCCCGCTGCTGGTCTTCCTGTGGCTGGGCAGCCTGGGCCTGGGGGCGGGTCTGGGCTGGCTGCTCGGGCCGTGGGTGGCCTCGGCCGACGATATCGCCCTGCGGCGCGCCCTGGAGCAGGAGCTCAGCCGGCGCTTCTACCGCTTCTATCCCGACGACCCCATCTTCGCCGCCGAGTTCCAGGCCTTCGCCGCCGAGCAGCGGCTGATCGTGCTGTCGATGACCGGCACCCTGACCTGGACGCTGCGCCGCGACCGTCTGCTCTCGACCCTGCTCACCCTGCTGCTGGTGCCGCCCATGGGCAGCTTCCTGATCGGCCAGGGGTTGGCCGGTGACGGCGGGCCGCTGGTCAAGCTTCAGTTGCGCAGACTGGGGCGTTGGGATGCCGCCCTGCTCGACGACCTGGGCCAGACCTACCGCGACGAGCCGGATTGACCGGGCCGGCGCGGCGGCCCTTGACGCGGCGGGGCGAACGTGGGTTTGTGCCGCCGTGGGATTTCAAGACTCGGGATCGTTCATGCGCACATCCTTGGCTGTGGTCCTGGTGGCCTTGTCCGTGGTCGGCGCCGTGCTCTTTCTGGCGGCCGATTTCGGCCATCGGATCAACGATCTGCCGGTGGTCGCCGAGGGGCCGTCACCGCGCCCGGACATGTCGGGCAGCGCTTTGGAGCGCGACAGTCTGGTCGGCCAGGCGGCCCACGCCGAAGGGCCGGAGCGCTGGCGTTTCCGCTATCGGCTGTACAGCGTGCATTCCGACGAGATCGTCAACTTCGTCGCCTTCGCGCGCTTGAAGCGCGGGCTGGCCGAGGGGCGGCCCGATCCCGGGATCTACCAGTACGGCGGGGCCTACCTGTATCCGATGGCGGCCTGGCTGGTCGGCCTGGACCGCCTGGGGCTGGTCGAGATCGGCGGCCTGACCGAACTGGTCGATGACCCCCAGCGCATGGACCGTCTCTATCTGGCCGGGCGGACTCTGGTGCTGCTGGCGGCGCTGAGTGGGGGGCTGTTCGTTTATCTGGGATTCTCGGCCCTGGGCCGGCCCTGGCTGGGCGGGGTGGTCGCCCTGCTCCAGGTGCTCACCCCGATGGCCCTGCTCGCCGAGACGACCATGAAGCCGCACTGGTACGCCACCCTGTGGGCCGGCCTCGCCTTTTTCGCCCTGGCCCGGCTGTGGGCGGGGACGGCGCGGCCCTGGCCGTGGCTCGGCGCCGCCGCCCTGGGCACCGGTCTGGCGGTCGGCGCGACCCTGCCCCTGGGGGCGATGGCGGTGGTCCTGTGGGGCTTCCTGGTCGCCCTGGCGGTCCGCCGCGCCGTGCCCTGGGTGGCCCTGCTGGCGGTGCCGGTCGGGGCCCTTCTGGTGTTCGCCGCGACCAATCCCTTCCTCTTCCTCAACCACGCCGCCCGCACCGCCGAGCAGGGCGCCGCGCTGGGCTTCTACGATCGCCTGGGCGGGCCGGCCGAGGTCTTGGCCTTCTTCTGGAACTCCCTGGTGCCGGGCCTGGGCCTGGGCCTGCTGGTGGCGCTGGGGCTGGCCACCGTGGTCGCCCTGGCCCGCCCCGAGCGGGCCCGCCTGCTGCTGCTGGCGGCGGTGTGGGGGCCATTGCTGGCCATGGGGGTGCTGACCGGGGCGCTGGTCGAGTGGACCCAGCACGCCCGCTATCTGCCCTTCATCGTGCCGCTGATCGGTCTGCTGCTGGCCGCCGTCCTGGGCCGCCGGGCGCTGCCGGTGGCCGGGGCGGTGCTCGTCCTGACCCTGGTCCAGAGCGTCCCCCAGATGGTCGCCCGGTTCGACGAGGACAGCCCGCGCCATGGCACCCGGCTGGCCGCCGCCGCCTGGATCGACACCCAAGTTCCGGCCGAGCCGGGGATCTGCGCGCCGTCCCATCTGGCGCCCTTCCAGGCGCCGCCGTTCGACTTCGCCCGCCTTGCCGTCAACCGGCCCGACTGTGCCTGTCGGGTGCGGGTGGCGGGCTCGACGGTGCGCCCGCACGACGACCCGTGGCCGTTGGCGGCCGAGTTCGCGCCCCGCCTGCGTCTGCCCGGGCTGCCGCCCCTGTATGACCACGTCAACCCCAGGATCACCGTCCATTGTCGTCCCGATTTCCGGCCGGCGGCTGGCTCATGACCGCCCCCGGCGCTCCCACCTGGCTCGACCGGCTGGCCGGCGGGCTGCTGTTCGCCCTGCCCACGGTGGCCTATGTGGCCCACCATGGGCTGGTCTGGCTGGTTCCCCTGCTCGGCCTCTACGCCCTGTGGCGCAGCCGTCCCGACGGGCCGCATCCGCTCGCCGTGATGAAGGCCGCCTGGCCGCTGCTCGCCCTGCTCGCCCTGGCCCTGGCCTCGGCCCTGTGGTCGCCCGATCCCGGCTACACCCTGAGCCGGGCCCTGCGGCTGGCCGTCGAGATGGGCTTCGGGCTGCTCCTGCTGTCCGCCGCGCCGCGCCTGCCCGAGGCCCTGCGCCGCCGCGCCGTGCGCCTGCTGGCCGCCGGGCTGGCGGTGGGGGATGTCATCCTGCTCGCCAACCTGGGGCTTGATGGGGCGGTGCTGGCGCCCTTCAAGGACGCCGCCTTCGAGGCCGAGTTCATCAACCGGGTGAGCGGCGGTCTGGCGCTGAACGCCGTGCTGGTGGTGCCGCTGGCCCTGCTGCTGGTCCGCCTGCGCCACCCGGCGGCGGGGCTCGGGCTGGTCGCCCTGCATGGCCTGACGGTGGTGCTGTTCGCCAACCTGTCGGCCAAGCTGGCGGTGCTGATCGCCGTTACGGCGGCGCTGTTCGGGCTGTTCTCCGGCCGACTGGCCCGCTGGCTGCTGCTGGTCCCGGTGCTGATTGCCCTGTTCCTGCCGCTGGCCCTGCCGGTGGCCGTCGATCAGCCGCCGCTGTGCAGCGCCGGTTGGGTGAAAAGCTCGATCCTGCACCGCCTGCAGGTGTGGAACTTCACCCGCGCCCGCATCGACGAGGCGCCGCTGTTCGGCCATGGCCTGGAAGCCGCCCGCCTGATGCCCGAGGGCCGGGGCGTGGTCTACTTCTATACCTGCCAGCCCGATGGCAGCGACGTGCGCACCTTCGGCTGGGCCGAGGCGCTGCCCCTGCATCCGCACAACGGCTTTCTCCAGGTGTGGCTGGAGATGGGGCTGGCCGGCGCCCTGTTGGTGTCGGCGGGGCTGATCCAGGCGGCGCGGGCCACCTGGCGCACGGCACGGCGCACCATGCGGCGCGACGGTCCGCGCGACGGCGCCCGACTGGCCCGCCTGCAACCGCTGGCCCTGCATCTGGCGGTGCTCGGCCCGGCGACCTCGGTCGGTGCCATCAGCTTCGGGCTGTGGCAGGGCTGGTGGCTGGCCGGGCTGTGGCTGGCCGCCACCCTGGCCGCCGCCGGCGCCACCCTGGGCCCGGGCGAGGAGGTGGCGCGCCGGACCCGCGTGGTGCCGGGGCGCGAGCCGTCGCCCTGACGGGGTTGCCCCGGCCGCCCGGGCCGGCTATATCGCCCACGCCCCGGGGGAGGGTGGGGGCCGTTTTCCTTTGACGCGTTGGGACCTTTCATGATCGTGCCTCCCGATACCTCCGGCCTGCCCACCGAAGTCGACCAGCGGCCCCGCCGGGCCCGCGTGCTGATGCTCCAGGGCACCAGTTCCGACGTCGGCAAAAGCCTGCTCGTCGCCGGGCTGTGCCGGGCCTACGCCAACCGGGGCCTGAAGGTGCTGCCCTTCAAGGCCCAGAACATGTCCAACAACGCCGCCCTGGCGGTGGACAGCGAGGCCGAACCGGGCCCCGACGGCACCATCCCGCCCGGCGAGATCGGCCGCGCCCAGGCCCTGCAGGCCCGCGCCTGCCGGGTCGCCCCCTCGATCGACATGAACCCGGTGCTCCTGAAGCCGCAGACCGAGATCGGGGCCCAGGTGGTGCTGCGCGGCCGGGTGCTGGGCAACTGCCCGGCCAAGGTCTACCACCGCATGCGCCACGCCCTGATGCCCTCGGTGCTGAGCAGCCTCAACCGCCTGTGGGCCGAGGCCGACCTGGTGCTGGTCGAAGGCGCCGGCAGCGGGGCCGAGATGTACCTGCGCGACTCCGACATCACCAACATGCGCCTCGCCGACTCGGCCGACCTGCCGGTGGTCTTCATCAGCGACATCGACCGCGGCGGCACCATGGGCGCCCTGGTCGGCAGCCACGCCCTGCTGCGGCCCAACGACCGGGCCCGCGTGAAGGGCTACCTGATCAACAAGTTCCGGGGCGATTTCTCGATCTTCGAGCCGGCCTGCGAGACCATCACCGAACACACCGGCTGGCCCTTCCTCGGCGTGCTGCGCTGGTTCGAGGCCGCCGGCAGCCTGCCGGCCGAGGATTCCCTGGCCCTGGAACGCCCGGCCCGCAACCTGTCGGGCCGGGTGCGCATCGCCGTGCCGCGCCTGCAACGGGTCGCCAACTTCGACGACCTCGACCCGCTGGCCGCCGAGCCGGCGGTCGACCTGTTCTGGCTCCAGCCCGGCCAGCCCCTGCCGGCCGATACCGATGTGGTCATCCTGCCCGGCTCCAAGGCGACCCGGGCCGACCTTGCCTTCCTCAAGGCCCAGGGCTGGGACATCGACATCCTGGCCCACGTGCGGCGCGGCGGCCATGTGGTCGGGCTGTGCGGCGGCTATCAGATGATGGGCCACGCCGTGCGCGACCCCCAGGGCCTGGAAGGGACGCCCGGCGAAACCCCGGGCCTCGGCCTGCTCGACCTCATCACCGAGATCGGCGGCGACAAGCGGCTCATCGCGGTGGACATGACCGACACCCTGAGCGGCCAGACCGTGCGCGGCTTCGAAATGCACATGGGCTGCACCGAAGGCCCCGGCCTCGCCAGCCCCTGGTTCGAACTGGAAAAGAACGGCCAGCGGGTGGCCGAGGGTGCCGTCGCCCACCAGGGCCGGGTGATGGGCGGCTACGTGCACGGCCTGTTCGCCGACGACGGCTTTAGGGCCCACTGGCTGAAACGTGTCGGCGCCACCGCCGAGTTGGCCTACGAGGAACGGGTCGAAGCCACCCTCGACGCCCTGGCCGTGCACTGCGAACAACACCTCGATCTGGACAAGCTCTACGATCTGGCCAAGTAACCGGGGCGCCGCCCCGGACCCCGCCGGGGGGACAGGGTCCCCCCGGACCCCGCCATGTCGTTGGAGGGGGACGCTTAAGGCCGAGCCGAGCGCGGATGGGGGTTGGTTGCAGGCCAGCTTCGCTGGCCTGCGGAACCAAAAACCACCGAGCACTTATCTGCGCGGACTTGATCCGCGCATCCTTGCTCAATTCCCTTGGTGTCTGTTTACGCGGGCCAGCAAAGCTGGCCCGCACCCAACCCCATCCGAATTCAGTCCGCGGCCGGCGCTCCGCTCCAACGAATTGGAGGGGGTCCGGGGGATCGCCTTCGATCCCCCGGTTGGGGTCAAGGTTGGGGTCAAGGGGGCAGGGCCCCCTTGTTGGCGCTCTGTCGCACCAGATCGAGCACCAGGTCGGCGGTGGTGGCCGGATCGGTGATGGTGGGGATGATCCACAAGCGGCGTCCCTGGCGTTCCAGGGGGCCGAGGGGGGCGCTGGCGGCCTTGAGGGTTGCCGGGTCGAGATCGAACAGGGCCGCCATGTCGCCGCTGCCGTGGTAGCCCCGGGCGATGAGCAGGGGCAGCACCAGTATGTTGGGGGAGGCGAGGTGGTGTGGCCAGTCGCTGGCCGCCGGTTCCTGTTCCAGGAAGGCGGCGGCCACCTCGGCGACCCGGCCGGTCCGTCGCAGGGTTTCGACCAGGGCGTTGGCGGTGGCGCCGGAGCCACCCGGGCGGCGCGAGCCGTGGGCGATGAGCAGCAGACCGGTGGCCGAGGGATCGAGGCGATGCGCCGCCACCACCTCGCCGACCCGTTGGGCGATCAGTCCGGGCACGGCGGGGTGGCTGCCCAGCGGCGGGGTCAGGACGAGCCGGCCGCCGGGCCGCCGGGTGGTGGACTGGCCCGGGGCGAGGCCCAGGGTCTGGGGGATCAACTGGTCGGTGAACAGGCCGGCGCCGGCGAAGTTGGGGACCACGTAGAGGTCGCCGAGGGCGGCGTCGGCCAGCACCTCTTGCAGGCTTGGGCGCTGGCGCCAGAAGGCGCAGCGCACGGCCTGGAACAGGCCCCGGGCAGCGATGATCTCGGCCAGTTCGCGGGTCGGGGTGGCGCTGTCCGGGTGGTGGGCCGAGCCGTGGCCGACCAGGATCAGGCGGGCGCGGCGCCACGTCGGGTCGGGGGAGGTGTCGGGCCGGCCGGCCATGGTCAGCCGCTGGCTTGCCGGGCCAGGGTGGCGGCCTCGGCGCCGAACCAGGCGAGCGTCTCGGCCAGTTCGACCACCCGGCCGAGCACCAGCAGGGTGGGCGGCTCGAGGTCGGCCTTCTCCACCGCCTCGGCCAGGGTGGCGACGGTGGCCACGACGCGGCGCTGGGCCGGAGTGGTGGCCGCCTGCACGGCCGCCGCCGGGGTCGCCGGGTCCATGCCGTGGGCGATCAGCTGCTCGACGATGTCGCCCAGGTTGGTCAGCCCCATGTAGACGACCAGGGTGGTGTTGGGGTCGGCCAGCCCGGCCCAGTCGTGGCACAGGGCCATGTTGTCGGCCCCGTGGCCGGTCAGGAACCGCACGCTGGAGGCCAGTCCCCGGTGGGTCAGCGGGATGCCGGCATAGGCGGCGCCGCCGGCGGCGGCGGTGATGCCGGGCACCACCTCGAAGGGGATGCCGGCGGCGGCCAGGCAGGCGGCTTCCTCGCTGCCACGGCCGAAGATGTAGGGGTCGCCGCCCTTCAGGCGCACCACCGAGCGGCCGGTGCGGGCCAGGGTGACCAGCAACTGGTTGATCTCATCCTGCGGCAGGTGGTGGCGATCCAGCGCCTTGCCGGCGTAGATGCGCGAGGTGCCGGGGCCGATCAGGTCGAGAATGGGCGGGCTGACCAGCCGGTCATAGACCACCACCTCGGCGCCGGCCAGCAGGCGGGCCGCCTTCACGGTCAGCAGCTCGGGGTCGCCGGGGCCGGCGCCGACCAGATACACCATGCCCGGGCGGAGGCCGGCCCCGCCCGGCGAGTCGGAGGGAGGATGTGCACTCATGTCCGACACCCTACCCCCTGTCACGCGCCGGCAACAAGCGGCAAGCGACGGGCGATCAGGTCGGGCTCGCCCTCAGCCGACCGAGGCCATGGTCGGTGGCGGAAAGGTTGTCAGGATGCGCTGCTCCAGCTCGTCGCGCACCGCCCGGTAGGCGTCGAGGCGGGTTTCCCGGCAGCCCTCGACGATGGAGGGGTCGAAGGTGTGCCAGAACAGCACCTCGCAGGCCATGTGGCGGGTCAGGTCGACGGCCTTGTGCTGGGCTTCCGGCGACAGCGAGACGATCACGTCGAAGCTGCCGTCCTCCAGTTCCTCGAAGGTTTTCGGCCGGTGGTGGCTGATGTCGATGCCCACCTCGTCCAGCGCCGCGATGGCGAAGCCGTCCACCGGCTGGGCCTTGACGCCCACCGAATCGACGAACACCCGCTTGCCGTGGAAGCGTTTCATCAGGCCCTCGGCCATCGGCGAGCGCACCGCGTTCATGGTGCAGGCAAAGAGGATCGCCGAGGGCAGGCCACTCACCGCCCCTTATCCCCGCACGTGCAGGACGCAGATCAGGGTGAACAGGCGCCGCGCCGTGTTGAGGTCCATCTCCACGCGCTCTTTCAGCAGGTCGCGCAGCAGCTCGGCGCCCTCGCTGTGCAGGCCGCGCCGGCCCATGTCCAGGGCCTCGATGCGGCTGGGCGGCAGGGTGCGGATGGCGGTGTAGTAGCTTTCGCAGACCTGGAAATAGTCGCGCACCAGCCGGCTGAACGATTTCAGGGGCAGGATCAGGCGGGCCAGCAACTGCTCCGCTTCGTCATGCACGGTGATGACCAGCCGGGTCAGGCCGGACATGGACAGATGCAGCACATAGGGGCCGGGCGGCCCGGCCAGCAGCACGAAGTGGTTGCCTTCCAGCAAATCGAAGATGGCCACCCGGCGTTCGTGCTCCACCTCTGGCCGGCGCCGCACCTTGACCGTTTCGTCCAGGCGGACATCGACCAGGCGGTGGCGTTCGGCCAGATCGGGGGTGGCCATCGGGGGCTCCGTCAGTCGCCGGGGTCGCCGGTCGGCGCCGCCGGCATGCCGGGCACCGGCATGTTGAGGCGCAGGCCGACCGACAGGCCGTGGGCGTGCAGGCCCTCGGCCCCGGCCAGGGCGAGGGCGGCGGGGCCGATCCTGCGCAGCGAGTCGGCGTCGCAGCCAAGCAGCGAGGTGCGCTTCATGAAGTCGAGCACCCCGAGGCCCGAGGAGAAGCGGGCACTGCGCGCCGTGGGCAGCACGTGGTTGGGGCCGCCGACGTAGTCGCCCACCGCCTCCGGCGTGAAGCGGCCGAGGAAGATGGCCCCGGCGTGGTTCACCTTGTCGGCCAGCCGGTCCGGGTCGTCGACCGCCAACTCCAGGTGCTCCGGGGCGATGCGGTCGACCAGGGCGGGGGCCTCGTCGTAGAGGTCCTCGACCACGATGATGGCGCCGTTGGCCTGCCAGCTTCGGGTGGCGATGTCGGCCCTGGGCAGGGTCTTGAGCAGGCTGTCCACGGCCTGGGCGACGCGCCGCGCGAGCAGCGGATCGTCGGTGATCAGGATGGCCTGGGCGGCGGCGTCGTGCTCGGCCTGGCTCAGCAGGTCGGCGGCCAGCCAGGCGGGGTCGTTGTCGCCGTCGGCGACGATCAGGATCTCCGACGGCCCGGCGATCATGTCGATGCCCACGGTGCCGAACACCTGGCGCTTGGCGGTCGCCACATAGGCGTTGCCGGGGCCGACGATCTTGTCCACCGGGGCGATGGTCTGGGTGCCGTGGGCCAGGGCGGCCACCGCCTGGGCGCCGCCGATGCGGTAGGCCTCGTCCACGCCGGCCAGATGGGCGGCGGCGAGGACCAGCGGGTTGAGCACCCGGTCCGGGGTGGGCACCACCATGACCAGCCGCCCGACCCCGGCCACCTTGGCCGGCAGGGCGTTCATCAGCACCGAGGAGGGATAGGCGGCGGTGCCGCCGGGCACGTACAGCCCGGCCGCCGATACCGGCCGCCAGCGCATGCCGGCCCGCACCCCGTCGGCGTCGGTGGTTTCGAAGTCGGCCGGCTTCTGGGCCTCGTGATAGGCCCGGATGCGCTGGGCGGCCAGCTTCAGGGCGTCGATCAGGGCGGGGTCGCACCGCTCGGCGGCGGCGGCGATCTCGTCGGGGCCGATGCGCAGGTCCTCGGGGCTTTCCGGGGTGAAGCGGTCGAAGCGGGCGGTCAGCTCGATCAGGGCGGCGTCGCCGCGCGCCCGGACGTCGGCGATGATCTCGGCCACCGTCTGGTCGACGGCGCTGGCCGCCTCGCGCTGGGTTTCGAGCAGGGCGGCGAAGGCGCCATCAAAGCCGGGCGCGGTGCTGATCAGTTCACGGGCCATCGGTTGGGGTTCCGGGGTTGCTCAGGTGTCGGTCAGTTGGCGGAAGGTGTCGATCCAGCCGGTCAATTCCTGCGAGCGCGTTTTCAGCGCCGTGCGGTTGACGACCAGCCGCGAGGAAACGTCGGCGATGCGCTCGACCTCGACCAGGCCGTTGGCGGCCAGGGTCGCCCCGGTCGAGACCAGATCGACGATGCGCGTCGCCAGGCCCAGGGCCGGGGCCAGTTCCATGGCGCCGTTCAGCTTGATGCACTCGGCCTGCACGCCGCGGGCGGCGAAGTGGCGCCGGGTGATGTCCGGATACTTGGTGGCCACCCGGACATGGCTCCAGCGGGTCGGATCGTCGTCGCGCGACAGGTCCACCGGCTCGGCCACGGCCAGCCGGCAGTGCCCGATGTCGAGGTCCAGCGGCGCGTACAGCTCCGGAAAGTTGAACTCCATCAGCACGTCGTTGCCGGCGATGCCCAGTTGCGCCGCGCCGAAGGCGACGAAGGTCGCCACGTCGAAGCTGCGCACCCGGATGATGTCGATATGGGCGTGGTTGGTGGCAAACCGCAAGAGCCGGGTGTCCGGGTCGTCGAAGGCCGGCTCGGGCTCGATCCCGGCGGCCCGGATCAGGGGCATGCATTCCTTCAGGATTCGCCCCTTGGGCAGGGCGATGACCAGTTTCTCCCGGGACATGGGCGCTTCCAAAGGGATCGGGGACAACAGGGGCGGCGGGCCGGCCATGGGACCGGCCCGCTCCTATATACCCGAGGCGCCGCGGCGATGACACCCGCTGATCACGCGGGCGGGGTCGTCATGACCCGGCGCGGGCGGGGGGCTGATATCCTGGAATGGGCGGGACTTGCCCAGCCCCGGGGGGAACCTCATATCGGGATCGCAAGGTTGGCTGGGGCGTCCGGTGGGGCGCGGGAGAGGCCTCGGTGGCCCCCTTTCGTCCCGCCTGGGCCTTGCCTACAATATGACGGCCGGCATGCCCGTCGGCGAGTGCGGCCGCGAAAAGACGCTCGAGAGAGGACCCGATACCCGTGATACGTGGGGACAGGCAGGAACGGCATCTGCGTCACGACGACCCGGTTTGTCATGACAACCGGGCGGGGGCGTCGCGGCCCTGGCTCGGCCCCGGCGATCCGGACGACTCCGGCGCCCCGCCGGACGACGGCCGGGGCAGCCCGGACGTGGTGCTGAAAACCCGCACCCGCACCCAGAAACCGTCCATGTACAAGGTGCTGATGCTGAACGACGACTACACGCCGATGGAGTTCGTCGTCCAGGTGCTTCAGCAGTTCTTCAACATGGATCAGGAACAGGCCACGCAAATCATGCTGCACGTACACACCAAGGGGGTGGGGGTGTGTGGCGTGTTCACCTACGAGGTGGCCGAGACCAAGGTCAACCAGGTGATGAGCCTGGCCCGTCAGCACCAGCACCCGTTGCAGTGCACCATCGAAAAGGCGTGAGCGGCCCGGCCGCCCCGCCTCGCCCGGAAGGGGCGCCCAACCGGCCCTTCCGTCACCACCCCCCAGGGCGTGTCCGCATCCTTGCGTCCCCGCCCGCCGGCCCCGAGGAGGTCCCGTATGCTCTCGGAGAACCTTGAAAACAGTCTGCGCCGCGCCCTGCACGTGGCGGCCGAACGGGACCACGAGTTGGCCACCCTGGAACACCTGCTGTTGGCCCTGACCGACGACCGCGACGCCATCGCCGTGCTGCGCGCCTGCGGGGTGGACGTGGGCCGGCTGCGCGGCCAGCTGATCGAGTTCCTGGACGAGGAAGGCCAGGGCATGAGCGGCGGCGGCCACGATCCGCAACCGACCGCCGGCTTCCAGCGCGTCATCCAGCGCGCGGTCATCCACGTGCAGTCCTCGGGGCGCGAGGAAGTGACCGGGGCCAACGTGCTGGTCGCCATGTTCCACGAGCGCGAAAGCCACGCCGTCTACTTCCTGCAGCAGCAGGACATGACCCGCTACGACGCCGTCGCCTACATCAGCCACGGCATCGCCAAGGCGCCCGGGCGCGGCGAGTCGCGCGGCCCCGAGGGGGTCGACCCCGAGGCCCGGGAAGAGACCGCGACCAAGCAGGGCGGCGAGGCGCTGGAGGCCTACTGCGTCAACCTCAACGAGAAGGCCCGCCGGGGTCGCATCGACCCCCTGATCGGCCGCGAGGCGGAGCTTGAGCGGACCATCCAGATCCTCTGCCGGCGGACCAAGAACAACCCGCTCTACGTGGGCGATCCCGGGGTCGGCAAGACCGCCATCGCCGAGGGGCTGGCGCGGCGCATCGTCGACGGCCAGGTGCCCGAGGTGATGAGCGAGGACACCATCTTCTGCCTCGACATGGGGGCGCTGCTGGCCGGCACCCGCTACCGGGGCGACTTCGAGGAACGCCTGAAGGCGGTGCTGAAGGAGATGGAGGAGTACGAGGGCGCCGTCCTGTTCATCGACGAGATCCACACCGTGATCGGCGCCGGGGCCACCTCGGGCGGCTCGATGGATGCCTCCAACCTGCTGAAGCCGGCCCTGGCCAGCGGCACCCTGCGCTGCATCGGCTCGACCACCTACAAGGAATACCGCAGCCACTTCGAAAAGGACCGCGCCCTGGTCCGCCGCTTCCAGAAGATCGACGTCACCGAGCCCTCGATCGACGATTCGCTGAAGATCCTCAAGGGGCTCAAGCCCTACTACGAGGAACACCACGGCATCCGCTACACCAACGCCGCGCTGAAGGCGGCGGTCGACCTGTCGGCCCGCTACATCCACGACCGCAAGCTGCCCGACAAGGCCATCGACGTGATCGACGAGGTCGGCGCCTCGCTGCACCTGCGCCCGGAAAGCAAGCGCAAGAAGACGATCAGCGTGAAGGATGTCGAGGACGTGGTCGCCAAGATCGCCCGCATTCCCCCGAAAACCGTCAGCCGCGACGATCAGGCCGCGCTCAAGACCCTGGAGCGCGACCTGAAGACGGTGGTCTTCGGCCAGGACCCGGCGGTGATGGCCCTGTCGTCGGCCATCAAGCTGGCCCGGGCCGGCCTGCGCGAGCCGGAAAAGCCGGTCGGCTGCTACCTGTTCAGCGGCCCCACCGGGGTCGGCAAGACCGAGGTGGCGCGCCAACTGGCCCGCTCGCTGGGCATCCCGCTGACCCGTTTCGACATGTCCGAATACATGGAGCGCCACTCGGTCAGCCGGCTGATCGGCGCCCCGCCGGGCTACGTGGGGTTCGATCAGGGCGGCCTTCTGACCGACGCCATCGACCAGCACCCCCACTGCGTGCTGCTGCTGGACGAGATCGAAAAAGCCCACCCGGACCTGTTCAACATCCTGCTCCAGGTGATGGACCACGGCAAGCTGACCGACAACAACGGCAAAACGGTCGACTTCCGCAACGTCATCCTGATCATGACCACCAACGCCGGGGCCGCCGAACTGGCCAAGCCGGCCATCGGCTTCGAGCGCGAAACCCGCGACGGCGACGACAGCGAAGCCATCGAGCGCACCTTCAGCCCCGAGTTCCGCAACCGGCTGGACGCGGTGATCCCCTTCGCCAGCCTGGGCAAGGACACCATCGGCAAGGTGGTCGACAAGTTCATCATGGAACTGGAGGCCCAGCTCTCCGACCGCAACGTGGCCATCGAGTTGACCGAACGGGCCCGCGGCTGGCTGGGCGAAAAAGGCTACGACAGCCGCATGGGCGCCCGCCCGCTGGCCCGGGTGATCCAGGAAAACATCAAGAAGCCGCTGTCCGAGGAGCTGCTGTTCGGCAAGCTGACCAAGGGCGGCGTGGTCAAGGTGAAGGTGAAAGGCGGCCGCCTGACCTTCGACATCCTGCCCGCCGACACCAACCGCCAGACCACCGACGCCGACGAAAGCGATACCGATCCCGCGCCGGCGTGAGGTGGGGACAGAAAAAAGGAAAGGGGCGCTGCCCCTTTGAACCCCGCCGGGGGACCCTGGGGGTCCCCCGGACCCCCGCCATGACATGATCGGCGGTGCCCTGCCGAGGTTTTTCGGTTCGCAAGCCAGCTTTGCTGGCTTGCATTCTCACTTCCCCATCAACTTCCTCCGACGTGGAGAGTTGCGCGCGCGGCATTGGATGCACGCCGGCTTTTCCGGCGTGCGAAAACCCTTGAGCCTGGGCCACAAAAGTCGGCCCATCTCTCCGGCAAAAGTGCAATGGTGGGGTCTGGGGAGGCCTGAAGGCCTCCCCAGCGGGGATACAAAAGGGGCAGGGCCCCTTTTGACTCTTGCTTGTGCGCACGCCGTCGTCGCGATGCCTTCGGCCTCGCTCGGGGCGTGCGCGGGGGCGGAGCCCCTTTCTTTCTTTCTTCAGAGGGAGATTTCATCAATGTCGGGTCCCTGTCTGGCCGGTTTGCGGGTGTTGGATCTCAGCCAGTATTTGCCGGGTCCGTTTGCGACGTTGATGTTGGTGGATTTCGGGGCTGAGGTGGTGAAGGTGGAGCCGCCGGCGGGCGATCCCATGCGCGGTCTTGAGCCCATCGGGGCGGATGGCGAGGGCTTGTCGTGGCGGGCGGTGAACGGCGGCAAGACGGTGGTGCGGCTGGATTTGAAGGACCCGGCGGATCAGGATCGTCTGGCCCGGCTGGTCGAGCGGGCCGATGTGCTGCTGGAGAGTTTCCGCCCCGGGGTGATGGCGCGCCTGGGCTTTGCGGCCGAGCGGCTGGCCGAGCTCAATCCGCGCCTGGTTCACTGCGCGTTGACCGGCTGGGGTTATACGGGGCCGCGGTCGAAGGCGGCGGGGCACGAGATCGGCTATGCGGCGGCGGCCGGGGCGCTGGACTATCAGGGTCCGGCGGCGGCGCCGTGCGCCAGTTTTCCGCCGGTGGGGGACATGGTGGCGGGGTTGTCGGCGGCGCTGGCCATTCTGGCGGCGGTGTTGCGGGCGCGGGCCGAGGGGCAGGGGGCGTTTCTCGACTGTTCCATATTCGAGAGCGTCCTGGCCTTGCAGTTCTATCCCCAGACATTGGCCCTCAACGGCCCGTTGGGGCGCGAGGAAAGCGTGCTCAACGGCGGGGCGGCGTGCTACCGCGTCTATCGCGCGGCGGACGGGCGGTTCGTCAGCCTGGGGGCGCTGGAGGCCAAGTTCTGGGCCGCCTTCTGCCGCGCCGTGGGGCGCGAGGATTGGGTCGCCCGGCAGGCCGAGCCGATGCCTCAAACTGATCTGATTGGCGAGGTGGCCGATCTTTTCGCGGCCCATCCCCTGGCCCACTGGCAGGCGGTTCTGGCCGAGGCCGACTGCTGTTTCGAGCCGCTGCTGACCCCGGAGGAAGTGCGCCGCGACCCGCATGTGGTGGCGCGTGGGCTGGTCCATGGCGGCGACGCGCCCGGCGGCGCGGTGGAGGTGGCTGCCCCGGTGCTGATCGACGGCGCCCCGCCGCCCCGCCGCGCCGCCCCGCGCGAATGCCCGGCCGAGGCGGTGCTGGCGGCGTGGGGGTGAGTCGCGGCCTGCTTCGCCCTGCCTGAGCGTCTTACCGGGCGGCCTGCTCCTCCAGCGGGTCGAGCCACAATTCGGCGCGCTCGACGGGGACGCCCTCGGGCAGGGTGGGGTTGTCCAGCTCGATGACCCGCCGCGCCTCGATGTTCAACTGCTTGAGAAGGCCGCCGAAGGTGTCGCGCCACCGGGCGTGGTAGGTGCCGTCGGCGATCAGCGCTTCCATGCCGTCTTCCAGGCGCTGGGCCAGGGCCTCGTGGTTGGGCGAGACGTAGAAGAACAGGGGCAGCGGGGCGCGGATCAACAGCGCCTGCTCGACCGTGAGATTGGGCAGCCGGGGGCCGTGGGTTTCGAACTCGGGCAGGATTTCCAGCACCCCGCGCGAGAAGTAGTCGAAGCGCCCGGCGGCCAGCATGTCGAACAGCAGCTCGTAATTGTCCAGCGAGGCCGAGACCACCGGCAGGTCGTTGTGCTGGAACACCTTGGCGATGCCCCAGTCGGCCAGCAGCCCGGCGCGGAATTGCCGCAGGTCCTGAAGGTTTTCCACCTTCGCGAAGGCGTCCTGGCTTTCGGCGCGGATCAGCGACACCCGGTAGCCGAGCAGGCCGCGAAAGACCGGGATGCGCACCGACGGGAACTGGTCGTCCAGCGCCTTGTCGGCCGGGGCGACGGCCACGTTGAGCTGTTCGCCGGCCAGCAGCAGGTTGATCACCCGGTTGCGCGACAGCCGCTGGGGGTTGAGCTCCAGCCGCCCGGGACCGTGGGCCGCTTCGGTGCGCGCCAGGGCGAGGCGCAGGATGTCGTGCAGGAAGGCGTCGCGGCTGTCGTCCTGCGATTGCGGCCCGGGAAAGCGGACCACGGTTTCGGCCGTTGCCGGGGCCAGCAGGGTGGAGCCGGCGATCAGGCAGGCGGCCAGCACGGTGACAAGGAACGGTGCGCGCACAGGGTCTCTCCTTCCCAATGACGATCCCGGCGTCTTCCCAAGGGGACGCCCATGATTTTGGCGCGGATGGTAGCCCGTGGCGGCGCGGGTGGGAAGGGTGGGTATGCGCCTAAAGGTGGTGCTCGGCCTCGATCAGGCGCACCCCGGCGTCCTTCAGCGCTTGATGGGCCTGGGCCAGCGAGCCGTTGACGTCGATGGCCCGGCAGGCGGCCTCGACCAGGCCCACCGAGAAGCCCAGCCGCATCCCGTCGACCGCCGAGTCCTTGACGCAGAAATCGGTCGCCAGACCGACCATCACCAACTCGGTGATGCCGCGCTCCTTCAGCGCGCCGGCCAGCCCGGTCGGCGTTTCGTGGTCGTTTTCGAGGAAGGCGGAGTAGCTGTCGATGTCGCGCCTGAAACCCTTGCGCACGATCAACTCGGCCCGGGTGGTGTCGAGATCGGGGTGGAAGGCGGCGCCCTCGGTGCCCTGCACGCAGTGGTCGGGCCACAGCACCTGGGGGCCATAGGGCATCTCGGTCAGGCTCATCGGCTCGGCCCCCGGGTGGCTGGAGGCGAACGAGGCGTGGCCCGGCGGGTGCCAGTCCTGGGTCAGGATGACGTGGGGGAAGGCCGGCATCAGGCGGTTGATCAGCGGCACCACGGCATCGCCGTCGGGCACGGCGAGGGCGCCGCCGGGGCAGAAGTCGTTCTGCACGTCGATCACCACAAGGGCGCTGGTCATGGGTCCTCTCTCCCGTTCCGGTCTCGCGGTGGCGGCCAGCCTACACCGGTTTGACCGCCAGTTCGCGGGGGAAATGGACCAGACACTCGGCCCCGGTCTCGGTGATCAGCACGCTTTCGCTGATCTCGATCCCCCAGTCGTCGGTCCAATAGCCGGGCATGACGTGCAGCGCCATGCCGGCCTGCAGCTCGGTGCGGTCGCCGGGGCGCAGGCTGATCGTGCCCTCGCCCCAGTCGGGGGGGTAGTTGAGGCCGATGGAGTAGCCCATGCGGCTGTCCTTCTCGATGCCATGCGGGCGCACCACCTTCTGCCACGCGGCGACCACCTCCTCGGCGGCGACCCCGGGGCGGATGGTGTCGATGGCGGTCTCCAGGGCCTCGACCAGCACCTCGGCGACGTGGGCGAGGCGCGGGATCGGCTCGCCCAGCAGCACGGTGCGGGCCAACGGACAGTGGTAGCGCCGCCGGCAGCCGGCCAGCTCCAGGATGGTCGCCTCGTTCTCGCGGAAGGAGGCGTCGCTCCAGGTCAGGTGGGGGGTGTTGGTGCCCCGGCCCGAGGGCAGCATGGGGACGATCGCCGGGTAGTCGCCGCCGAAGTCGTTGGTGCCGGCGATCTGGGCCTGGAAGATGGCGGCGCTGGCGTCGCACTGGCGCACCCCCACGGCGACCTTGGCGATGCCGCTGGCCATGGCCAGCTCGGCCAGCCGCCCGGCCTCGCGCAGGTAGGCGATCTCGGCCGGGCTCTTGATCAGGCGGATCCAGTTGACCAGCCGGGTGGCGTCGACCGTCTCGGCATCGGGCAGGGCGGCGGTGAGCGCGGCGTGGGCCTTGGCCGAGTACTGGAAGCTGTCCATCTCCACCCCGATGCGCCCCTTGGTCAGGCCGCGCGCCGCCAGCTCCTGGGCCATGAACTGAAGGGCATGGGCCTCGGGGTTGTGCACGTAGGTGTCGGGGTAGGGGACGATCATGCCGTCCGGCAGATAGGTGGTCAGGCGGGCCGCGTTGGCATCCATGCCGCGGCCCATCCAGATCGGCCAGGGCTCGGCCAGGGCCACCGCCACCGCCTGCGGCACGTAGAACGACCAGCCGTCATAGCCGGTCAGGTAGCCCATGTTGGCCGGATCGGTGACGATCAGAAGATCGAGCCCCCGGGCCTCCATGGCGTGCCGGGTGGCGACCACCCGGGCGTTGTACTCGTCCTTGCTGAAGGCGGGGCCGAAGGCGGGGTCCATGGGCGTGGCTTTCGCGGCTTGGGGAGTGTGGAGGGCGAAGGGGTCAGGTCCGGCGACGGTTGGCGCGCATCCCGGCCAGGGCGTTGCCGCCCACCGCCGCGACCACCAGGAGGCCGCCGGCCAGGGCCAGCCAGGTGGGTGTCTCGCCCACCCCGAGCCAGGTCCACAAGGGGCCGAGCAGGGTCTCCACCAGGGCCAGCAGGGCCACCTCGGCGGCCGGCACGTGGCGTGCCCCGGCAAAGAACAGGCCCAGCCCGATGGGCGTCAGGACCAGCCCGATCAGGGCCAGGATGGGCCAGTCGGCGGCCGGGATGGTGGCCGGCTGGGCCCCCAGCAGCAGGGCCAGCGGCACCGCCAGGGTGGCGCCCAGGGCCAGGGCCGGGGTCATGTCGACGTCCTTGGCGTGGCGCAGCACCACCAGATTGAGGCCGTAGACCAGCGACAGCAAGAGGCCGTAGAGATTGCCCGACAGACCAACCCCGCCCACGCCGTCGCCGACGATGACGACCACCCCGACAAAGGCGGCGGCGATGGCCACCCAGGTCCGCCGGCGCACCGCCTCGCCGATCAAAAGGCGCCCGAGCAGGGCCGCCGACAGCGGCATCAGGGCCAGCATGAACAGGGTGTTGGCCACCGTGGTGTTGAGGATCGACAGGGTGAACAGGATGTTGCCCCAGGCCACGATGGCCGCCGAGGCCAGGCCCGGCCAGCCGATCCGGCGCACCGCCCGGGGCAGGGCGCGGCGGTGGCGGGCCGCCAGCCAGCCCCACAGGGCCAGCCCCATGAACAGGCTGCGGGCGAAGGCCGCCTCCAGCGGCGCGGTGCCCTCGAGCAGGCGCATCATCAGGCCGTCGGGGCTGATCACCACCATCCCGGCGACCGAGAGGGCAATGCCCCGGGCATAGCCGCCGGCGGACACGGTACGCGGGCCTTGGTCGGATCGCCGGGGGTCAGTCGCCAGGGCGGTCGTCGGCGATGATCTCGTCCAGCACCTCGCGGTAGAGGCGGTTGATCACCTCCTCCAGCTCCGGGTCCTCCTTCATCATCTCGTCGATGGCTTCCTGCGCCTTGCCGGCCTCCAGGGTGTGGAAGGTGGACTTGGCGAGGAACTCCTCGATCGTCATCTCCGTTTCGTGGGCCTTCAGCTTTTCCTGATCGAAGTGGTGCTTGGCAAGCATGGTGATCCAGTGTTTCAGCGCGGCTTCGGCGGGCATCGGGAAGGCTCCGGGGATGGGGACGGATGATGGTGGCGGACGCGATGAATAAGTCGAACGGATACCACAGTCGCCCCAGGCGGCCAAGTCGGGGGTGTCTCGCCGGGGTGTCTCGCCGTTTGGCGTCGGATGGGCGAGAGCAGATCGTGCGAAATGTGAATCGCGGAGCGCTTCAGATTTCGCACGAACTGTTCTCGTTTTTCGCTCTCGGCGCTAGAATGATCCACCTCGGGCACCGGCGGGCGCCCCGCCTGCCGCGGCCCCCGCCCACCGAGCCACCAGCGCCATGATCGACCTGCTCGTTGATCCCTCTGTCTGGGCCAGCTTCCTCGCCCTGTCGGCGCTGGAGATCGTGCTCGGCATCGACAACGTCATCTTCCTGTCGATCGTCGCCGGCCGGCTGCCGCCGGCCCGTCAGGCCAGCGCCCGGCGCATCGGCCTGCTGCTGGCTCTGGTCATGCGGGTGATTTTCCTGCTGGCCATCAGCTGGATCATCGGCCTGACCCAGGCCGCCTTCGAGGTCTTCGGCCATGCCGTGTCGTGGCGCGACCTGGTGCTGATCGCCGGCGGGCTGTTTCTGCTCGTCAAGGGCACCCTGGAGATCCACGCCAGTGTGGAGGGCGGGAACGGGGAGGGCGGGACCCACGCCAGCCCGACCCAGGCCGCCGCCGGGGCCGGCTTTGCCCTGGTGGTGGCGCAGATCGTCATGCTCGACCTCGTGTTTTCCATCGACTCGGTGGTCACCGCCGTGGGCATGGTGCCGCATGTGGAGGTGATGATCGCCGCCGTGGTGGTTGCCATCGCCGTGATGATGGCCGCCGCCGAGCCGGTCAGCCGCTTCATCGAGGCCCACCCGACGGTGAAGATGCTGGCCCTGGCCTTCCTGCTGCTGGTCGGCGTGGCCCTGGTCGCCGACGGCCTGCACTTCCACATTCCGCGCGGCTACATCTACTTCGCCATCGCCTTCTCGGCCGGTGTCGAGGGGCTCAACCTGCTGGCCCGGCGGCGCCGCGAACGGGCCGGCGGAAAGGGTTAGGCCTTCAGCTTCCAGCCCTTGCGGATCAGCCAGTAGGTCAGCCCGGCAAGCACCAGATTGGTTCCCCCGACCACGATCACCGACAGCCCGGGCAAGGCGTCGTCGTGGCCGATGAAGCCATAGCGGAAGCCGTCGATCATGTAGAAGAACGGGTTGAAGTGGGCGATGAACTGCACGTTCTCGGGCAGCCGGTCGAGCGAATAGAAGGTGCCCGAAAGGAACGACAGCGGGGTGATCAGGAAGTTGGTCACCGCCGCCAGATGGTCGAACTTGTCGGCCCAGATGCCGGCCAGCATGCCGAGCAGCGAGAGCATCAGCGAGGCCCCCACGGCATGGAACAGGATCATCCCCACGTCATGGATGTGCACGGTCACGAACAGGCTCATCGCCAGCCCGACCGCCAGGCCGACCAGCAGCCCCCGGGTCACCCCGGCGGCGCCATAGGCCAGGGTCAGCTCCAGCGGCGAGATGGGCGGCATCAGCACGTCGATGATGCTGCCCTGCACCTTGCTGATGATGATCGAGCTCGAGGTGTTGGCGAAGGCGTTCTGCACCATCGCCATCATCATCAGGCCGGGCGCCAGGAACTCCATGAACGGCACCCCGCCCTGGGTCTGCACGGCGCGGCCCAGGGCCAGGGCGAAAATCGACAGGAACAGAAGGGTGGTCACCAGCGGCGCCCCGATGGTCTGCAGATAGACCTTCACGAAGCGGCGCACCTCCTTGAGGTACAGCTCCCACAGGCCGCGCCAGTTGACCGCGCCAATGGTGCGGGGGACGGGGGGCTGGACGGCGGACATGGAACGACTCTCCGGTTGGGCGCGGAACAGGGCCGGCAAGGGAAATGGTGACTGGGAAATGGTGACTGGGGGATTGAGAATGCGAAGAGGCTCATGTAGGCCGAAATCATGGCGAAGAAAACCCCACCCGACCGCCCACCCAACCACCCTCCCGGCCGCCCACCCCGCCGCCCACCCCGCCCCCTGACCCCGGAGCGCCTGGAGAAATCCGCCCTGGCCTACCTCGAGCGCTACGCCAGCTCGGCCGAGAACCTGCGCCGCGTGCTGATGCGCAAGGTGGCCCGGGTGGCCCGCCACCACCCGACCGACCCCGACCAGGCGGCCGAGTGGATCGACGCCCTGGTCGCCCGCTACCTCAAGGCCGGCCTGCTCGACGATCAGACCTACGCCGAAGGCCGCGCCCGCAGCCTGACCCGCCAGGGCGCCTCGGCCCGGCGCATCGCCGCCACCCTGGCCGCCAAGGGCGTCGAGCGCGACCACATCGACGCCGCCCTGGCCAGCCGCGACGACGGCGAGGACGCCGCCGAAGCCGACCGCGCCGCCGCCTTCACCTACGCCCGCCGGCGCCGCCTCGGACCCTACCGGGCGCCCGACAAGCGGGCCGAACACCGCCACAAGGACCTCGCCGCCCTGGCCCGCCAAGGCTTCTCCAGCGACACCGCCCACGCGGTGATCGACGCCGATCCGGAAGAGTGAAAAAGGGGCGCTGCCCCTTTGAAACCCCGCCGGGGGGACAGGGTCCCCCCGGACCCCGCCATTTCGTAGGCGTGGGGCGAAAACGATGCGTTGAACGCAGGCAGGGGTTGGTTGCAGGCCAGCTTTGCTGGCCTGCGAAAACAAACCGCTCTCCAGGACACACGGCCCGGGACGGTGTCGAAGAATCGAAATGGCGGGGTCTGGGGACCCCCTGGGTCCCCAGCGGGGCATGGGGCGGCGCCCCATCAAGCCGCCGCAAGGCGGCTTTTACAGTTGGCACCCCAGGCCCCTTCGCAAAGCATCTTGTCAAAAATCGGTCGCGGGTTTATCTATCCTCCACACGCTTTTTCGAAATGCCCCTCGGGGCCGGGAAGGTGGGTCCCCCGGGGCCCGCTTTTTTTGTTTTACCCTCACGCCGTCGACACGTATGGACATCGCCTCAAGCCCGCTCGAACACCGCCTGGCCGAGATTGTCGGCCCCACCCTTCAGGGGATGGGGTTTGATCTGGTGCGGGTGCAGATGCAGGGGGGCAGTGGCAACCGCAAGGTGTTGCAGGTGATGTGCGAGCGCCAGGGCGCCACCGGCTTGCAGGGTCAGGTGTCGGTCGACGACTGCGCCGACATCAGCCGGGCGCTGTCGGCGGTGCTGGATGTGGCCGACCCCATCGACGAGGCGTTCGTGCTCGAAGTCAGCTCGCCGGGGTTGGATCGGCCGCTCACCCGGCGCGCCGATTTCGACCGTTTCGCCGGCCGCGAGGTGCGTCTGGAGACGGCCTTCACGGTCGCGGGGCGGCGCCGTTTCAAGGGGGTCCTCAAGGGTCTGGCGCAGACCGACGATGGCCCCATGGTGGCGCTCGATGCCGACGACGGTCTGGCCGTGTCGCTGCCTTTGGAAAGCCTCATCAAGGCCAAGCTGGTGATCACCGACGCCGTCATCGCCGAGGCGCTGAAGGGCGAGCCCGACTCCGACCCCGCCTCCTCTTCCTCCGACTGAACCTTCTTCAAGGAATGCCGTAAAGATGAGCAGCAAGACCACCGGCATGGTCCGCCCCGAACTGGTCCAGGTGGCCGACACCGTGGCCCGCGACAAGAGCATCGACCGCGAGGAGGTGTTCATCGCCATGGAGCAGTCGATCCAGAAGGCGGGTCGCTCGCGCTATGGCCATGAGCACGACATCCGGGCGACCATCGACCGGCGCACCGGCGAGATCCGCATGGCCCGCTACATCGAGGTGGTGGAGAGCGCCGAGGAGGTCGAGGACGAGGCGACCCAGATGCCGCTGGCCAAGGCGCGGCGCAAGCAGCCCGAGATCGAGGTCGGGCAGTATCTGGTCGATCCGCTGCCGCCCATCGATTTCGGGCGCATCGCCGCCCAGACCGCCAAGCAGGTGCTGGTCCAGCAGGTCCGCGACGCCGAGCGCAAGCGCCAGTTCGAGGAATACAAGGGCCGCATCGGCGAGGTGGTGAACGGCCTCGTCAAGCGGGTCGAGTTCGGCAACGTGGTGGTCGACCTGGGCCGCGCCGAGGCATTGCTGCGGCGCGACGAGGTGATCCCGCGCGAGCACTTCAACAACGGCGACCGCATCCGGGCCTACATCATGGACGTGCGCGAGGAACCGCGCGGCCCGCAGATCTTCCTGTCGCGCAGCCACCCCAACTTCATGGCCCAGCTGTTCGCCCAGGAAGTGCCGGAAATCTATGACGGCATCATCGAGATCCGCGCCGTCGCCCGCGACCCGGGCAGCCGGGCCAAGATCGCGGTGATCAGCAACGACAGCTCGATCGACCCGGTGGGCGCCTGTGTCGGCATGCGCGGCTCGCGCGTGCAGGCGGTGGTCGCCGAGTTGCAGGGCGAGAAGATCGACATCATCCCCTGGTCGATGGACACCGCCACCTTTGTGGTCAACGCCCTGGCCCCGGCCGAGGTGAGCAAGGTGGTGCTGGACGAGGAAGCCCAGCGCATCGAGGTGGTGGTGCCCGACGAGCAGCTCTCCCTGGCCATCGGCCGGCGCGGCCAGAACGTGCGGCTGGCCAGCCAGTTGACCGGCTGGGACATCGACATCCTGACCGAGGAGCAGGAGAGCGAGCGCCGCCAGGAGGAATTCCGCAGCCGCTCGGCGATGTTCATCGAGGCGCTCGACGTGGACGACGTGATCGCCCACCTGCTGGTCGCCGAGGGCTTCGCCAAGCCGGAAGAGGTGGCCTATGTCGACCTCTCCGAGCTGACCGGCATCGAGGGCTTCGATGACGACATCGCCGAGGAGCTTCAGAACCGTGCCCTGGTGTGGCTCGACGAGCAGTCGCGCCTGCTCGAGGAGCGGGGCGCCGAACTGGGCGTCGCCGAGGACCTGAAAACGGCCGAGGGGCTGACCCCGCAGATGATCCTCAAACTGGCCGAGCAGGGCGTGAAGACGCTCGACGATCTGGCCGATCTGGCCAGCGACGAACTGGTCGAGATCCTGGGCGGCGAGTTGATGGACGAGGGCGAGGCCAACAAGGTGATCATGGCTGCCCGGGCCCACTGGTTCCCGGACGAGGCGGCGGATGAGGCCGCCGATGACGCGGCCACCGCCGAGCCGGCCGGGGAGGCGGGCTGAGGTCGCGGCCGCAAAGGCGGGGGGCGGCGGGATGAGCCGATCCCAGGACAGCAACCGCGCGACCCCGCCCGACCCCTCGGGCGATCTGGGGGCGGTGCGCGACGGCGTCGTGCGGGGGATGGCCGAGGGCCGCGACCCGGAGCGGCGCTGCATCGTCAGCCGGCAGCGCCGGCCGCAGTCGGCGATGATCCGCTTCGTCTTGGATCCGTCCGATCGGGTGGTGGCTGATCTGGCGGCAACCCTGCCCGGGCGTGGTTTGTGGTTGAGCGCCAGCCGCGATGTGATAGAAACGGCCACCAGGAAGCGCCTGTTCCACAAGGCCGCCCGGCGCCCGGTGACGGTGCCCGACGATCTGGCGGCGGGAATCGAGCGCGCCCTGGCCCGTCGCTGCCAGGAACTGCTGGGGCTGGCCCGTCGGGCCGGACAGGCGGTGGCCGGGCACGACAAGGTCCGCGCCTGGTTGGACTCGGAGCCGGTGGCCCTGCTGCTGAGCGCCCGTGACGGCTCCGCCGCCGAGTGCGAGCGAATGGCTCGGGCAGCGGCCGGCAAGGCGCCTCAGGCGGCCCGGGTGGCCCTGCTCGACGGGGCCGAACTGGGCCAGCCGCTGGGTTGGCCGCGGGCGGTGCATGTGGCGGTGCGGGCCGGTGGCCTGGCTCGCCGATTGACGGTGGAGACCTCCCGCTTGGCCGGTTTCAGGGCCCCGCCGGACGTGTCCGGGGCGGGGCCGACGGTCGTTGCCGGGTCGGAAAACGCCGGGTCGGAAAACGCCGGGTCGGAAAACGCCGGGTCGGAAGCCGCCGGGTAGGATATGGGCGCCGGTTGAACGGTGCCTGACCCGCCCGGTTGGCCGATGGCGCCGTGTTCCCCCGGCGCCACGGAGTTGATGGTTCGGTCCCCCGGATGGTGGACCGGCAACGTTGGTTGGAGAGAAAGACGACGCATGTCCGACGATACCAAGAGCAAGACTCCCCTCTCCCTGTCCTCGCGCGGCAAGCTTGAGCTGAAGCGGGCGGTGGAGTCCGGGTCGGTGCGTCAGAGCTTCTCCCACGGCCGCTCCAAGATGGTGCAGGTCGAGGTGCGCAAGAAGAAGCGTACCGGGGCGCCAGCCCAGGACAGCGCGCCGCCCAAGGTGGACGTGACGACCCGCGCCGCCGAGGCCGCCGAGGCCGAGCGCCAGGCCGCCGAGGCCCTGCGCCAGGGCGAGGCCGAGGGCAACCTCACCACCGAGGAGCGCTCGCACCGTCTGCAGGCCCTTCAGGCGGCCAAGAAGGCGGCCGAGGAAGCGGCCCGCCTGCAGGCCGAGGAAGAGGCCCGCCGGGCCGCCGAGGAAGCCGAGCGGGCGGCCGAGGAAGCGGCCCGTGCCGCCGAGGAGGCGGCGCGCGCCGCGGCCGAGCCGGCGGTCGAGGAGACCGCCGAGGCGGCCTCCGAAGCCGCGCCCGAGGCGCCGGCCGAAACCCCGGCTGAAGCCCCGGCCGAGGCACCGGCCGAGAGCCGGCCCGAGCAGGCTGGGGCGACCGAGGAAGCCGCCGAGTCGGCCGAGCCGGAGCACAAGCCGCGTCAGATCGTTTCCGCCTCGCGCATCGTCGAGACGCCGCGTCGCACCGAGGAGGATGACGAGGCGGACTCGCGCAAGGCCGGCAAGGCGGCGCCCAAGCTGGCGCCCAGCCGCAAGGGCGAGCCGCGCCGCCGCTCCGGCAAGCTGACCATCGCCGCCGCGCTGGATGGCGACGAGCGCACCGAGCGCGGTCGCTCGGTGGCCGCCATGCGTCGGGCCCAGCAGAAGGAGCGGCGCAAGCAGCAGCAGTTCCAGGGCGGCGAGCGGGTCGTGCGCGAGGTGATCATCCCGGAGACGGTCACCGTGCAGGAGCTGGCCAACCGCATGGCCGAGCGCGGCGCCAACGTCATCAAGGCGCTGATGAAGATGGGCGTGATGGCGACCATCACCCAGAGCATCGACGCCGACACCGCCGAGCTGGTGGTCGAGGAATTCGGCCACAAGGCCAAGCGGGTCGCCGATTCCGACATCGAGATCGGGCTGGTGGCGCCGCAGGACGATGCCGACAAGCTGACCTCGCGGGCCCCGGTGGTCACCGTCATGGGCCACGTCGACCACGGCAAGACCTCGCTCCTGGACGCCCTGCGCCAGACCGACGTGGTTTCTGGCGAGGCCGGCGGCATCACCCAGCACATCGGTGCCTATCAGGTCACCCGGCCGTCGGGGCAGAAGATCACCTTCATCGATACCCCGGGCCACGCCGCCTTCACCGCCATGCGGGCGCGTGGCGCCAAGGTCACCGACATCGTCATTCTGGTGGTCGCCGCCGATGACGGCATCATGCCGCAGACGGTGGAGGCGATCCGCCACGCCAAGGCGGCCGAGGTGCCGATCGTGGTCGCCGTCAACAAGATCGACAAGCCGGACGCCGACCCCAACCGGGTGCGCACCGAGTTGCTCAACCACGACATCCAGGTCGAGGAGATGGGCGGCGAGGTGCTCTCGGTGGAGGTCTCGGCCAAGCAGAAGCTGAACCTGGACAAGCTGGAGGAGGCCATCCTCCTGCAATCCGAACTGCTCGACCTCAAGGCCAACCCCGAGCGCAGTGCCGAGGGCACGGTGATCGAGGCCAAGATGGAGAAGGGGCGCGGCTCCATCGCCACCATCCTGGTCACCCGGGGCACCCTTCGGGTCGGCGACGTCTTCGTGGCCGGCAAGGAGTGGGGCCGCGTGCGGGCCATGGTCGATGAGCGCGGCCAGCGGATCGACGAGGCCGGGCCGGCGGTGCCGGTCGAGGTGCTGGGCTTCGCCGGCACCCCGGACGCCGGCGACGACTTCGTGGTGGTCGAGGACGAGGCCCGGGCCCGCGAGGTGGCCGAGTACCGCCAGCGCAAGGAGCGCGAGGCCCTGGCCGTGAAGAGCGCCCGCGGCGGCTCGTCCATGGAGCAGCTGTTCGCCGCCATCCAGGCCGGCGAGACCAAGGAACTGCCGGTGGTCATCAAGGCCGACGTGCAGGGCTCGGCCGAGGCCTTGGTCGGCACCCTGGAAAAGCTGGGCACCGACGAGGTCAAGGTGCGGGTGCTGCACAGCGCCGTCGGCGGCATCAACGAATCCGACGTGACGCTGGCCAAGGCCAGCAACGCGCTGATCATCGGCTTCAACGTGCGCGCCAACCCGCAGGCCCGCGATCTGGCCCGCCGCGATGGCGTCGACATCCGCTACTACTCGATCATCTACGACGTCGCCGACGACATGAAGCAGGCCCTGACCGGCATGCTGTCGCCGACCTTCAAGGAGAGCTTCCTGGGCTACGCCCAGATCCGCGAGGTGTTCTCCATCACCAAGGTCGGCAAGGTGGCCGGCTGCATGGTCACCGAGGGCCAGATCAAGCGCGGCTGCAAGGTCCGCCTGCTGCGCGACGACGTGGTCATCCACGAGGGCGACCTGGGCCAGCTCAAGCGCTTCAAGGATGATGTGAAGGAGGTGAAGGAGGGCTACGAGTGCGGCATGTCCTTCGCCAACTACCATGACATCCAGGTGGGCGACATGATCGAGTGCTTCGAGATGGAGCAGATCGCGGCCCAGCTTTAACGGCCCCTGGTCTGTCGCGCCGCCTGCCCCGCGCCGGGCGCCCCTGACGACCAGGGGCGGGCCCGGCGCGGCCCTGCGAGGGTCCCCCGCCCCGCAAGCCGAGGCGGGGAGGGCGCCTTTCCCGCCCCCCCCAGGTTCCTGAGCCAGGTTCCCGAGCCAAGTTCCTGACAAGCCCCCGACGTAACGCCATGAGCCGACACCGACCCGCCCGTGCCCCCTCCAACCGCCAGCTCAAGGTGGGCGAGGAGCTGCGTCACGCCCTGGCCTGGGTGCTGGAACGCGGCGATCTGGCCGACCCCGGTCTGGCCCAGACCCCGGTCACCGTGACCGAGGTCAGGGCCAGCCCCGACCTCAGGCAGGCCACCGTGTTCGTGGTGCCGCTGGGCGGCGGCGATGCGACCGAGGTGCTGGCCGCCCTGAAACGGGCCCGCCCCCTGCTGCGTCACGAGATCGCCCGGCGGGTGGTCCTGAAATACGTCCCCGATCTCAGCTTCGCCGCCGACACCTCGTTCGACACCGCGGCCCACATCGACCACCTGCTGCACCGCCCGGAGGTGGCCCGCGACCTGGATGGCGCCCCCCTCAAGGCGGACGACGAGCCCGATGGCGCGTAAGCGGCGCGGGCGTCCGGTTCACGGCTGGCTGGTCATCGATAAGCCGACCGGCATGACCTCGACCCAGGTGGTGGGCAGGGTGCGCCGGGCGCTGGATGCCCAGAAGGCGGGCCACGGCGGCACCCTCGACCCGCTGGCCACCGGCCTGCTGCCGATCGCCCTGGGCGAGGCGACCAAGACCGTGTCCTATGTCATGGATGGCGCCAAGGCCTACCGGGTGACGGCCCGCTTCGGCATCGCCACCGACAGCGACGACGCCGAGGGGGCCCCCGTCGAGGAACACCCCCACCGCCCGGACGACGCCGCCATCCGGGCCGCCCTGCCGGCCTTCCTGGGCACTATCGATCAGGTGCCGCCGGTCTATTCGGCGATCAAGGTGGACGGCCAGCGGGCCTACGACCTAGCCCGCCGCGACGCCGCCGTGGACCTGACGCCGCGCCCGGTGCGCGTCGATGCCTTCGACCTCGTCGCGCGGCCCGACCCCGATCACGCCAGCTTCACCATCGCCTGCGGCAAGGGGACCTATGTGCGGGCCCTGGTGCGCGATCTGGCCCGTGCCCTGGGCACGGTGGCGCATGTCACCGCGCTGCGCCGCACCCGCTGTGGCCCGTTCACCGAGGCGACGGCGATTTCGCTGGAAATGCTGGACCAAGTGGGTCATAGTCCGGCGGCCTTCGAGCATCTGTTGTCGGTTGAGGCGGCGCTGGACGACATCCCGGCCCTCTCGGTTGCCGACAACGACGCCAGGCGCCTTTCCAGCGGCCAGTCGGTCTCGCTTTCGACCGTTCTTCCCGGCGGTGCGATGGGGGCGGAGATTTCTCCCCCGCCGCCCGAGGGAAGCACGGTTTCGGTTCTTTGTTCCGGTCGTCTGGTCGCCCTGGCCCGGCGCGCCGGCGGCGAGATCCGGCCAATCCGCGTCATCAACCTCTGAGGCGACCGCGAATCCACGGCGCCCCGGACAGACAGGAGCAGTCGTTACCCGATGTCGATCACGCCCGAACGCAAGCAGGAACTGATCCAGGAATACGCCACCGCCGAAGGGGACACCGGCTCGCCGGAGGTCCAGGTGGCGATCCTCTCCGAACGCATCCGCAACCTGACCGAACACCTGAAGACGCACCACAAGGACACCCACTCGCGGCGCGGTCTTCTGATCATGGTCGGCCAGCGGCGGCGCCTGCTGGACTATCTGAAGAAGAAGAGCCAGCCGCGCTACGCCACCCTGATCGAGCGCCTTGGCCTGCGTCGCTGAGCCGCCGATGTGAACCATCCCCAAAAGGGGCGACGCCCGTTTTTGCCGCGTCGCCCCTTTTCGGCATTTGTCGGGGTGGGCTTTCGGCCGCCCCGCCCGTTCTCCAGACAGTTTCCGCGTCCCACGCCCCGGCGCCATTGCCTTGGGTGCCCTTGGAAGGGCGGGGCGCTGGTTTGAAACAGCCGGTGGGGAAGGATCAAGACCGGCAAGGACGGGGCAATCCGGCACCCGTCCGAACACCAATAAGGAATGACCTCAATGTCGATGTTCACCGTCGCCCGCAAACAGATTGAATGGGGCGGCCGCACGCTGACCCTGGAAAGCGGCAAGATCGCCCGCCAGGCCGACGGCGCGGTGCTCGCCACCTACGGCGAGACCACCGTGCTGGCCACCGTGGTCGGCGCCAAGAGCGCCAAGCCCGGGCAGGACTTCTTCCCGCTGTCGGTGCACTACCAGGAAAAGACGTTCGCCGCCGGCAAGATCCCGGGCGGCTTCTTCAAGCGCGAAGGCCGCCCGACCGAGAAGGAGGTGCTGACCTCGCGCCTGATCGACCGGCCGATCCGCCCGCTGTTCGTGAAGGGCTTCAAGAACGAGGTGCAGGTCATCTGCACCGTCTTGAGCCACGACATGGAAAACGACCCGGACATGGTGGCCATGGTCGCCGCCTCGGCGGCGCTGACCATCTCCGGCCTGCCCTTCCTCGGCCCCATCGCCGGCTGTCGCGTTGGCTACATGGAGGGTGAGTACATCCTCAATCCGCTGCTCGCCGAGATGCCGTCGAGCGAGCTGGATCTGGTGGTGGCCGGCACCACCGAGGGCGTGCTGATGGTCGAATCGGAAGCCCACGAGCTGTCCGAGGAGATCATGCTGGGCGCCGTCGTGTACGGCCACGAGGCTTGCCAGCCGGTGATCGAGGCGATCATCGAGTTGGCCGAGCTGTGCGCCAAGGAGCCCTGGGACCTGCCCCCGGAAGCCCCCGAACTGGCCGAGCTGAAGACCACCCTGGCCCCGCTGGCCGAGGACTTCGCCGCCGCCTACAAGCTGACCGTCAAGCAGGACCGCGTCGCGGCGCTGGACGCCGCCCGGGCCAAGGGCATGGAGCTGGTCGGCGACGACGAGGCCAAGCGCCAGCTCGCCCAGGGCGTGATGAAGGGCATGGAGTCCGACATCGTGCGCGGCGGCATTCTCGAAACCGGCCAGCGCATCGACGGCCGCGACCTGAAGACGGTGCGTCCGATCGCCGCCGAGGTGGGCTTGCTGCCCCGGGCCCATGGCTCGGCGCTGTTCACCCGCGGCGAGACCCAGGCCCTGGTGGTCGCCACCCTGGGCACCGGCCAGGACGAGCAGATCGTCGACGCCCTGGCCGGCGAGTACCGCGAGAACTTCATGCTGCACTACAACTTCCCGCCCTACTCGGTGGGCGAGGCGGGCCGCATGGGCTCGCCGGGGCGGCGCGAGATCGGCCACGGCAAGCTGGCCTGGCGGGCCATCCGCCCGATGCTGCCGACCAAGGAAGCCTTCCCCTACACCATGCGCGTGGTTTCCGAGATCACCGAGTCCAACGGCTCCTCGTCGATGGCCACGGTGTGCGGCACCTCGCTGTCGCTGATGGACGCCGGGGTGCCGCTGGCCCGTCCGGTGGCTGGCATCGCCATGGGCCTGATCAAGGAAGGCGAGCGCTTCGCGGTGCTGTCGGACATCCTGGGTGACGAGGATCACCTGGGCGACATGGACTTCAAGGTGGCCGGCACCGCCGAGGGCGTCACCTCGCTGCAGATGGACATCAAGATCACCTCGATCACCAAGGAGATCATGGATGTCGCCCTGAACCAGGCGCGCGACGGCCGCCTGCACATCCTGGGCGAGATGGCCAAGGGCCTGGGCGCGGCGCGCGAGACGGTGTCGAACAACGCCCCGCGCATCGTCGGCTTCAAGATCGACCCCGGCAAGATCCGCGACGTGATCGGCTCCGGCGGCAAGGTGATCCGCGAAATCTGCGAGGTCACCGGCTGCAAGGTGGACGTCGATGACGACGGCTCGATCAAGATCGCCAGCGTCGACGCCGACGCCATCGAGAAGGCCCGCGAGTGGATCGAGGGCATCGTCGCCGAGCCGGAAATGGACAAGATCTACAACGGCAAGGTGGTGAAGGTGGTCGACTTCGGCGCCTTCGTGAACTTCCTCGGCAAGCGCGACGGTCTGGTCCACATCTCCGAACTGGCCCCGGAGCGGGTCAAGGAAGTGGGCGACGTGGTCAGCGAGGGCGATCAGGTCAAGGTCAAGGTGATCGGCTTCGACAACCGCGGCAAGGTCAAGCTGTCGATGAAGCAGGTCAACCAGGAAACCGGCGAGCCGGCCGAGGACTGATCGCGGCGCCCCGCCGCGTCGCCTGGGCGCCTCGCCTGGGCGCGGCGCGACGGGGGCCCGTCCATACTGAATACGGATCGCACACCCCCCGGGCGGTTGCCCGGGGGGTGTTGGCGCGTGTCTGAATAAAGCCGGTTTATCCGCTCCCGCCCTCGGAGTATACTCGCCCACGAGGTCCGGTCCGCCAGGGGGCCCTTGGCATGTGTGGCGGCCGGTGTTTCGGGTGCCCAGCGGCCACGGGTGGCGACGATACATAAGGGTTTGTATCATCGCCTACTGCCGAAGGGGCTGGCGCCGTGTAGGATCGGTCCGTCGTGCCGTCGATCCGTGGCTTCGGACGGGCGGTCGGTTCTGGTCAGGAGGCAGGCGGACCGTCCTGCTTCCCGCGGCCAGGGTCGCCGCCGGAAGGGAGCCAGGGAAAGGCGCCGATGCCGAGAGGAGAGCGGGGCCTTCACCTGCCCCATCAGTCTACCGTTCCAGACCTTGTCCTTTTTGACCCGAGTGGGAGTGACCAACATGCTGACCAAGCTGTTCAACCTGAAGCGCGACGAAGACGGCGCCACCGCCATTGAATATGGCCTGATCGCCGCTGGCATCGCCGTCGCCATCATCGCCATCGTGTTCACCATCGGTGACGAGATCGAGAACATGTTCTCCGACGTGCAGACCCAGCTGGAGAACCGCGACAACTAAGCGCGGCTGTCCCCGACGGGTCCGACCGATCCGGGCGGGCGCCCGCTGGCGCCCGCCGTTCTCCCGGTCCCTCCGCCGCCGACCCGGTGTGCCCGGCGTGCGGCCCGGCGGGACCTGGAGCGTCCGGTTGATCTGGCGCGTTCGGTTGACCTGGGGCGCCCGGTTTCAGAGGGGAAGCCGGGTGAGGGCGGCGCAAGGTGACGCCGGCGCGGCACAGGGGATGTGCCGTTGGCTGGCGGGAGTTGCCTTGCCGCCTGTCTTGTCGCCCCGCCGTGTCACGGTCCCGTCCTGACGATCCTCGGCGCCCTGCCGTTCACGCGGCAGGGCGTTCGTGTTTGCTCTGCCGCCTGTCACTCCCCTTCTTCCCTCTTTCCGCTCGCCCGGTCACGCCGCCATCATGCCGCCGCTCGCCGACCTGCCCGTCTGGGCCCTGGTTGTGGTCGCCCTGGCCCAGGGGACGGCCGCCGCCGCCCTGCTGGTCGCCGCGTGGAGCGACCTCAAGGCCTTTCTCATCCCCAACCGGGTGCCGGCCGCCGTCGCCCTGGCCTGGCTGCTGGCCGGGCTGTCGGTTGGTCTGGCCGGACTGGTCCCGGTGGCCACCCTGGCCCTCGATCTGGCGGTGGCGATGGGGGTTTTCGCGGTGCTGGTCGGCCTCTACCTGACCGGCGCGTTGGGGGGCGGTGACGTCAAGCTGATCCCCACCGTTGCCCTGTGGGCCGGCGCCGATGGCGTGCTGGTTTTCCTGATGCTGACCGCCCTGGCCGGCGGTGTTCTCGCCCTGGCCGTGCTGTTGGCGCGTGGAGCCGCCCGCCTGCCGGGGCTGGGCGGCTGGCGGGTGATCCGGGTCACAGCCGGTTGCCAGCGCTTGCCCTACGGTGTGGCGATCGCCGTTGGCGGCCTGTGGGTCTTGGGGCGAGGGGCCTTCGGTTGATCCCATGGTTGTCCGGGGGAGGGGGCGGGCCGGGCTCGCGCCTGAGATGTAAAAATGACACACCGGGCCCGTGATCTGTGGGGTTGTGGAAATTGTTGCTTTTTCTCACGGGGGTTTATGACTAGACTCCTCAATAATGAGATTGGGAAGGGGCAGGCTTGGTGAACTGTCGGCAGCGGTCTTCCGGCCCGTCACGACGGGCAACCCACGCGGGATGGCTTGATGCCTGTCCGGCCGGGGCGGCGCGTTGCGTCGCGCCGCGGCGGCTGGCGGAGGGGGCGTGATGCGGCCGTTGACCATCATCCTGCTGGTCGCCGCCCTGGCCATTGCCGGCGCCGCGGCGTTCCTGGTCAACTCACTGATCTCCAGCCAGGAAACCCAGGAAGAGGCCGGCCCGGCCATTCCCACCGTCGATGTGCTGGTCGCCAACGACGAGCTGAGCGTCGGGGCGATGATCCGCGACGACGATCTGGCCTGGGCCCCGTGGCCCGAGGATGCCCTTGATTCCCGGCTGGTGGTGCGCACCTCGGGCAAGGACCCCAAGGCGGTGTTCGTCGGCGCCTTCACCCGCAAGGAACTGATCCCCGGCGAGCCGCTGCGCCCGGCCTATGTGTTCCGCCAGGGCGATGCCCGGGTGATGGCCGGCCTGCTCACCCCCGGCATGCGCGGCATGGCCATCTCGATCAGCGCCGAAAGCTCGGTCGCCGGCTTCATCCGCCCCGGCGACCATGTGGACGTGGTGCTGACCTACCGGGTGCAGACGGTGAAGGGAACCGGCGAGAAGCAGGTCCACGAAAACGCCTCGGAGACCCTGCTGCGCGACATCCGGGTGCTGGCCATCGATCAGGCCGTGCGCGGCGGCGAGGACGTCGCCAAGACCGGCAAGACGGCGACCCTCGAGGTCACCCTGCCCCAGGCCGAGGTGCTGGCCCTGGCCCAGGACCTGGGCAACATTTCGCTGGTTCTGCGCTCGCTGGCTCCGGGGCCGCGCGACAAGGACCCCTCCGGCCCCAGCTTCACCTCCGACCTGATGGTGGCGCGCGGTCTGGCCCAGGCGGTGCTTGGCCGGGCCTGGGGCGAGGCATCGGGCAGCGGCCGCGACCGTCAGCCGACCCCGGTGGTCCGCCAGCCGACCATCAGCGCGCCGCCGCCGCCCACCATTTCCTCGCCGCCACCGCCGCCGCGCGCCAGCGCGCCGCCGCCGCCGCCCAGCAGCACCAACAACGCGGCAAGCGGGGCGGGCGCGTCGCCGGCGCCGCCGGCGGTGGTCAACATCTATCGCGGGGGCAGCCGCTCCCAGAAGGCGTTCTAGGGAACAGGGGCACCATGACGCCATTTGCCAGTCATATCGGCCGCTTGCTGGTCCTGGTCGCCCTCGGGGTCGCCGTGCCGCAGCCGCTGCTTGCCCAGGCGCCGCCCGAGGCCGGCGGCGACCCGGCGGCGCGGACGGAGAGGGATCGCGGCGCCGCGCCCACCCGGCTCGACGTGCCCGACCGCGTGCGCGCCGCCCCGGTGACCCCGGTCGAGGAAGATGACGGGCCGGTGGTCCGGGTCCGCGACGGCGAGGACATCCAGTTGCCGGTCGGCACCTCGCGCCTGCTCAAGCTGCCGGTGCCGGTGCGCGACGTGGTGATCGGCAACCCCGACGTGGTCGAGGTGATCGCCCGCACCCCCACCGAAGCTTTCCTGATGGCCCGGGGAACGGGCATCACCAACGTCTTCTTCCTCGATGTCGAGGGCCGGGTGGTGTTGCGCTCCATGGTCTCGGTGGTGGTCGACGTGGACGGCCTGAGGGCCACCCTGTCGCGCCTGCTGCCCAACGAGCCGATCCAGGTCGAGGCGACCCCGGACAGCGTCTACCTGCGCGGCCGGGTGAGTTCCGACAGCGTGGCCGATCAGGCGCTGCGCGTGGCCGCCCGCTTCGCCGGGGGCGAGGGGCTGGTCAACCTGCTGTCGGTGGGCCAGGAGCAGCAGGTGCTGCTTCAGGTGCGGGTCGCCGAGGTGGCCCGCAACACCCTGAAGGAACTGGGCATCAACTTCAATTCCCTGGGCGCCGACAACATCAACACCACCATCTGGAACGCCGCCACCACCGCCTCGGCGCTCGATCCGGCGCTGACCAAGGCGGTCACCCTGGGCCTGAGCGGCATCGCCGGCGGCATCCCCTTCGACCTGACCATCCGGGCGCTGGAGGAGCGCGGTCTGGTGCGCACCCTGGCCGAGCCCAACCTGACGGCGGTCTCTGGCGAGGCGGCCGAGTTGGTCGCCGGTGGCGAGTACCCGTTCCCGGTGGCCGATGGCTCGGGCGGCGTGACCATCGAGTTCCGGCCCTATGGCGTGGCGGTCAGCTTCACCCCGGTGGTGCTGTCGGACGGGCGGATCAGCCTTCGGCTGTCCAGCGAGGTGTCGTCCATCGACACCGCCGTGCAGGTCACCGTGGGCGGCAACATCGTCAACGGCTTCAAGGTGCGCCGGGCCAACACGGCGGTCGAGCTGCCGAGCGGCGGCTCGCTGATGATCGCCGGCCTGCTGCAGAACGAGACGCAACAGAACCTCAATGGCGTGCCCGGGCTGATGGACCTGCCGATCCTCGGCAACCTGTTCTCCAGCAAGGCTTTCCAGCGCGATGAATCGGAGCTGGTGATCATGGTCACCTGCTATCTGGTCGACCCGGTTCAGCCCGGCCGGCTGGCCACCGCCACCGATGGCTTCGCGGCCACCAACGATCTGGATTTCTACCTCCTGAACCGGCTGCACCACCTGTACACCGGCAAGAGCACCCTGCCCGCCAACGGGGTGGTCGGGCCGATCGGCTACATCGTGCGCTGAGGAGTTCGAAGAAGACGATGCCCCGCCTCGCCCCGCTCCTCGCCGTCGCCCTCGTGCTGGCCGTCGCCGCCTGTGCCAATCCGCACGAGGTGCGCCGCAAGCATCCGATCATGGTCAACGTCGAGGAGTTGTCGATGGTCATGCGCCCGCCGGCCGCCGACGGCGCCCTGGGGGTGGGCGACGCCGGCCGCCTGGATGCCCTGGTCGACGACTACCGGCGGCGCGGCGAGGGCCCGGTGCACGTGACCATGGGCGGCTTCGCCAGCACCGGCGAGGCCGAGCGGCGCGGTCTGGTGGTGCTCGACGAACTGGTCGCCCGGGGCCTGCATCCAGACCTTCTGCGCCTGTTCGTCGAACCGCTCAGCGCCCACCGCGCCGCCGCGCCGGCCAGCGCCGACCAGCCGGCCACCCACGGCGACGAGGGCACCGGCCGGCGGCCCACCGGCGCCTATGCCGCGGGCCATGCCCCCGACAGCGCCCCCGACGGCGCCCCCGACAGCGCCACCGACATCAATATCGACGCGACCCATCTGGCCGCCGTGCGCTCCCACCTGCGGCCGGCGACGGCGGTGATCAGCTTCATGGGCTACGTCGCCGAGGTGCCCCAGTGCGGGGACTGGTCGGAAGACCTGAGCAACAACTTCGACAACGAGCCGGCCGACCGCTTCGGCTGCGCCGTGCAGCGCAACATCGGCCTGATGGTCTCTAACCCCCGCGATCTGATCCACAGCCGCAGCGATCCACGCAGCGGCCTGCGGGCCGGGCCGATCATGGATGCCTACTCGGCCGGTGATCTGACCACCATGAGCGAGGGTGCCTCGGTCGGCGACTGAGCGGCCGGCGACACGGGATAGACGCTTCAACACCAGGGACGGATCGACGGTCGTGCTGTTTCGGATCAACATTGACGCCTTCGTGCTGACCGAGCCGGTCCAGGCCGCCCTCGAGCAGGCGGCGCGCCATCCCGACCTGGGGCGCTCGAACATCAATCTGGTGCCCGGCGGGCTGGCCGCCGCGCCAACCCACTATGGCGACAACACCACGCCGCAGCTCCTCATCGTCGAAGAGGGTGACGACGACCGGACGATGATGGAAAACCTGGGCCGGCTGGCCGAGGTCTGCGATCCGGCGACCAAGGTGGTGGTGGTCGGCCAACTGAACGACATCGGGCTTTATCGCGAGCTGATCTCGCAGGGCATCAGCGACTATCTGGTCACCCCGATCACCGCCCATCACATCGTGCAGGCGGTATTGTCCATCTTCACCGATCCCAGCGCCCCGCCGCGCGGCCGGCTGATCAGCTGCATCGGGGCGCGTGGCGGCGCCGGGTCGAGCACCGTCGCCTACAACGTCTCCCACATGCTGGGCAAGCTGTACGACGAGGAGGTGATCGTCGTCGATCTCGACCTGTCGTTCGGCACCGCCGGGCTGGCCTTCAACGTCGATGCCCAGCAGACGGTGGCCGATGCCCTGGCCCAGCCGGACCGCCTGGACAGCAACCTGCTCGACCGCTTCATGGCCCGTCGCGACGATCTGTTGCGGGTCTTCTGCGCCCCGGAGCGGCTGGGCGTGGCCGGCGAGGTGGAGCAGGACACCCTGGACATGGTGCTGGAACTGGTCCGCCAGATGGCGCCTTACGTGGTGCTCGACCTGCCCCACCAGTGGAGCCCCTGGGTGCAGGCCATGCTGGCCGCCGCCGATGACGTGCTGCTGACCGCCACCCCCGATCTGGCCGCCCTGCGCGACGCCAAGAACATCGCCGACGCCATGGTCGCCATGCGCGGCGCCGATGCCCCGGTCCATCTGGTTCTCAACAAGGTGGGGCTGTTCCCCAAGGGCGAGCTGTCGCGCAAGGACTTCGAGGACACCATCGACTTGAAGGTGGCCGCCTCCATCCCTTACGATCCAGGGACGTTCGTCAACGCGCTGAACAATGGCCAGCTGGTCGCCCAGTCCAGCAAATCGAGCAAGCTGATTGAACCGCTGGAGAGCCTGGGCGGTCTGGTCAGTGGCCGGCAGGCGGCGGCGGCGCCCAAGAAGGGGGCGTTTTCCTGGCTCACCGGCGGGGCGGGCAAGCCCAGGCGCCGGGCCAAGAAAGCGACCGGCAAACCGGCCAAGAAGAGTTGATCGCCCTCGGCCCGGGCCTGGGCCAGTCGGCGGCGAAAGAAGGTCAGGAGAGCCCGCCACAAGGGTCCTGGCCGGCAAGCGGGAGCAATCGGGATCGCGCACCTTCGCAAGGACCAAGGCGGGGAACGATGGGGCGCCATCCCACAGGGCACTGAAGAGGTAACCCGGGGCCATGTTTGGCAAGCGTACCCAGCCTCCGGCGTCGCGTCCGACCACGCCGCCCGGTCCGCCCCGGCCCAGTCAGCCGGCGCCCAGGGACGACTCCGCCCCGCCGGCCCCGCCGGCGGCCGACCAGCCACCGCCGCCCGCCGCCGCCCCGCCGCCGGCGGCCAAGCCCGCGGCCAAGCCGGCCGTCGCCGCCAAGCCGGCCGTCGCCAAGCCGACGCCGGCCAAGCCGAGCAAGCCCAAGGACCCGGCCGAGGCGGCCCGCCTGCAGGAAATCAAGATCGGGGTCTTCAACGACCTGATCGATTCGGTCGACCTGACCGAGCTGGCCAAGCTGGAACCGGCCCAGGTGCGCGAGGAAATCTCGGACATCGTGTCCGAGATCATTTCCATGCGCAATCTGGTGCTGTCGGCCCAGGAACAGCAGCAGGTCATCGACGACATCTGCAACGATGTGCTGGGCCTGGGGCCGCTGGAGCCGCTGATCGCCCGCGATGACATCGCCGACATCATGGTCAACGGGGCGGACAAGGTCTACATCGAGACCAAGGGCAAGATCGAGCTGACCGACATCAAGTTCCGCGACAACGCGCAGCTGATGAACATCTGCCAGCGCATCGTCTCGGCGGTCGGCCGCCGGGTCGACGAGGCCAGCCCGATCTGCGACGCCCGTCTGGCCGACGGCTCGCGCGTCAACGTGATCGCCCCGCCGCTGGCCATCGACGGGGCCGCGCTGACCATCCGTAAGTTCAAGAAGGACAAGCTGCGCATCCCCGATCTGGTCAGCTTCGGCTCGATCACCCCGGCCGGCGCCAAGATCCTGGAGGTGATCGGCGGCTGCCGCATCAACGTGCTGATCTCCGGCGGCACCGGCTCGGGCAAGACCACCCTGCTCAACGCCCTGACCGGCTTCATCGACGTCGGCGAGCGCACCATCACCTGCGAGGACTCGGCCGAGCTGCAACTTCAGCAGCCGCATGTGGTGCGCCTGGAAACCCGTCCTCCCAACCTCGAGGGGGTGGGCGAGATCACCATGCGTGATCTGGTCAAGAACTGCCTGCGCATGCGCCCGGAGCGCATCATCGTCGGCGAGGTGCGCGGCCCGGAAGCCTTCGACCTTCTGCAGGCCATGAACACCGGCCACGACGGCTCGATGGGCACCATCCACGCCAACAACCCGCGCGAGGCGATCAGCCGTGTCGAGAACATGATCGCCATGGGCGGCTTCAACCTGCCGGCCAAGACGGTGCGCGAGCAGATCGCCGGCGCCGTGCAGGTGATCGTCCAGGCGGCCCGTCTGCGCGACGGCTCGCGCAAGATCACCCACATCACCGAGATCGTCGGCATGGAAGGCGAGGTGGTCACCCTGCAGGACCTGTTCGTCTACGAGATCGAGGGCGAGGGGCCGGACGGCAAGCTGGTCGGCCGCCATCGGGCGACCGGCCTGCGGCCCAAGTTCTGGGACAAGGCGCGCTATTTCGGCAAGGAACGCCTGCTGCTGGAAGCCCTCGAGGAAGCCAAGGCCGGGAGTTGACAGATGATGGACCAGCTCGCCGTCTCTCCCCTGATGCTCGGCCTGATCGGCGGCATGTTCCTGCTGCTGATGGTCTTCGCCGGGCTCATCCTGAACCTCCAGTATGGCCCGCGGGCCCGCCTGCGCCGGCGCATGGAGGCGGTGACCGGGGTCTCGCTGACCGGCGGCCGCAAGGGCGCCGCCCAGGGCAAGGCCCAGCCCGGCGGAGGACGCAAGAAGGCCATCCAGACCAAGCTCAAGGAGCTGGAACAGCAGCGCAAGCAGCAGAAGGCGGTCAGCCTCAAGCAACGCCTGATCCAGGCCGGCCTTCAGGTCAGCCCGCGCGGCTTCGTGCTGATCGGGCTGGCCTTCGGGGCCTTTTCGGCCGTGGTCTACTACCTGATGGGCTACAACCCGATCGGCATTCCGCTGGTGCTGGTCGCCATGGGGCTGGGTTTTCCGCGTCTGGTCCTGAAAAAGCTGATCAAGCGCCGCCAGAAGAAGTTCACCGCCAACTTCGCCGACGCCATCGACGTGATCGTGCGCGGCATCCGCTCCGGCCTGCCGGTCGGCGAGTGCATGAGCATCATCGGCCGCGAGTTCGACGATCCGGTGGGGCCCGAGTTCCAGTTGCTGATCGAGGGCCAGAAGCTGGGCATGACCCTGTCCGACGTGCTCGACCGGGCGCTTACCCGCATGCCGACCAACGAGGTGAAGTTCTTCGCCATCGTGCTGGTCATCCAGCAGCAGACCGGCGGCAATCTGGCCGACACGTTGTCCAACCTGTCCAACGTGCTGCGCGAGCGCAAGAAGCTGAAGGACAAGATCAAGTCGCTGTCCAGCGAGGCCAAGGCCTCGGCCATGATCATCGGCTCGCTGCCCATCGTCATGACCCTGCTTCTGTTCCTGGTCAAGCGCGAGTACATCACCACCCTGTTCACCGACCCGGTCGGCCAGATCATGATCCTGATCGGGCTGGGCTGGATGGGCACCGGGGTCCTGATCATGAATCAGATGGTCAACTTCGAGGCCTGAGGGCCTTGCTCTTACGGCGGCGAAGGCAGACGGCCCCATGAGCTTCATCGACACCGAATCCCTGGTCATCGGGCTGTCCGCCCTGGGCGCCTTCCTGACCATCCTGGCCATCGGCATGCCACTGATCCAGCGCGACGGGTTGTCGTCGCGCCTGAAAAGCGTCGCCGCCCGGCGCGACGAGTTGGCCCGCCAGCAGCGCGAGAACCTGAGCCAGAGCCGCCGCACCCGCTACCAGAAGAAAAAGAGCGTGGACCTGATGAAGCAGGTCCTGGACAAGCTCAACCTGCAGAACGTAATCGCCAGCCGGGAGCTGAAAAACCGCCTGTCGCAGGCCGGCTATCGTTCGCAGAACGCGGCCGTGGTGTTCTCCTTCGCCCGCCTTGCCCTGCCCCTGGTGCTGGCCGGCCTGTTCCTGCTGTTCGCCGGCGCCAACAGCGACCTCGACCTCGACCTGGGGATGCAGTTGCTGATCGCCGCCGGGCTGGCCGTGGTGGGCTTCTACCTGCCCGGCCTGCTGGTCACCAACACCGCCCAGAAGCGCCAGAAAACGTTGATGCAGAACTTCCCCGACGCGCTCGACCTGCTGGTCATCTGCGTCGAGGCCGGCCTGTCCATCGAGGGGGCGTTCACCCGGGTTTCGGAAGAGCTGGTCGACAGCGCCCCCGACCTGGCCGAGGAATTCGGCCTGACCACCGCCGAGCTGGCCTTCCTTGGCGATCGCAAGCAGGCCTACGAGAACCTCGCCGAGCGCACCGGCCTGCCGGCCACCAAGTCGCTGACCACCGCGCTGTTGCAGTCGGAGCGTTACGGTACCCCGGTCTCGGTGGCCTTGAAGGTGCTCTCGCAGGAGAATCGCGATTCCCGCATGGCGGCGGCGGAAAAGAAGGCGGGCGCCCTGCCGGCCCAGTTGACCGTGCCGATGATTGTCTTTTTCCTGCCGGTGTTGTTCATTGTGATCATCGGTCCGGCGATCATCCAGTCGCTGGAAAACCTCTGATCGACCGCCGCCCGCCAAGAGTTTCCCCCAGCCGGCGGCGCGCTACCCGTTAGGAAATGCAAGCGTTGAGCGATCCCATTGCCCTTGTCACCGGCATCACCGGCCAGGATGGTGCCTATCTGGCCGAACTGCTGCTTGAGAAAGGGTACCGGGTGCACGGGGTGAAGCGGCGCTCGTCGTCCTTCAACACCGAGCGGGTGGACCACCTCTATCACGACCCGCACGATGGCGACGTGCGCTTCCGCCTGCACTACGGCGACATGACCGACGCCACCAACCTGATCCGCCTGATCCAGGAGGTGCAGCCGACGGAAATCTACAATCTGGCCGCCCAGAGCCACGTGCAGGTCAGCTTCGAGACCCCGGAATACACCGCCAACGCCGACGCCCTGGGCACCTTGAGGCTGCTCGAGGCGTTGCGCATCCTGGGCATGGAAAAGCGGGTGCGCTTCTATCAGGCCTCGACCTCGGAGCTGTTCGGCAAGGTCCAGGAGACGCCGCAGAGCGAGACCACGCCGTTCTACCCGCGCAGCCCCTACGCGGTGGCCAAGCTTTACGCCTACTGGATCACCGTCAACTACCGCGAGGCCTACGACATGTTCGCGGTCAACGGCATCCTGTTCAATCACGAAAGCCCGATCCGGGGCGAGACCTTCGTCACCCGCAAGATTACCCGGGCCGCCGCCGCCATCCATCTCGGCCTGCAGGACTGCCTGTACCTGGGCAACCTGGAGGCACGCCGCGACTGGGGCCACGCCAAGGACTACGTGCGCGGCATGTGGCTGATGCTGCAACAGGACACGCCCCAGGATCTGGTTCTGGCGACCGGCGAGACGCGCACCGTCAAGGCCTTTGTCGAGGCCGCCTTCGGCCGCCTTGGCCATGACATCGAATGGCGCGGCGGCGGGGTCGAGGAAGAGGGCATCGACAGGCGCAGCGGCAAGGTGGTGGTGCGGGTCGATCCCCGCTACTATCGGCCGACCGAGGTGGACCTTCTGCTGGGTGACCCGTCGCGGGCCCACGAGGCGCTGGGCTGGCGGGCCGAGATCCCGTTCGAGGCGTTGGTCGGCGAGATGGTCGACGGCGATCTGGCCCGCCTCAGGGGCGCCCAGGCCGCCGACCTGCACCGCAGTGGCGAGTGAACGCCCGACCACCGACGAGGTCCCGATTACCGAAGAGGCCTCGACCATCGAAGAGGCCCTGACAGGCAAGGAGAGTCCGATGTCCGAGTTGATGCTGTCCCACATGCAGTCGACCCTTGAGCGGGTGTCCGGCGAGCTGTCGGCGCTCAAGGGCAAGGCCGACGCCGACCGCGAGCGCATGCTGGGGGCCCTCGGTGATCTGAGCGCCAACTCCGGCGCCGTGATGACGGTGCTCGCCGCCTTCCTCAAGGCGCATCGGCTGGACCCGGCCATCGCCCTGGCGGTGCTCGACGAGGAGGAGGCCGAAAGCGGCATCCAGTCGCCGGAAATCCGCCAGCGGGTGAAGCAACTGGTCGGCGCCGTCTGATCCACCCCGGACCCCGGGCAAGGGGAGGGGGGCCAAGGGGAGAGGGCCAAGGGGAGAGGCGCGGTGTCGATCCTGCTTTCGGTGCTGGCGGCGCTGGCCGAGATCGCCGGCTGCTTTTCCTTCTGGGCCTGGCTCAGGCTCGGCAAGTCGGCCCTGTGGCTGGTTCCCGGGGTGTTCAGTCTGGTTCTGTTCGCCTGGCTGCTGACCCGCATCGACGCTGACTTCGCCGGCCGCGCCTATGCCGCCTACGGGGGCGTCTACATCGCCACCTCGCTGGTCTGGCTGTGGGCCGTGGAGGGCGTGCGGCCGGACCGCTGGGACGGTCTCGGCGGTGCCCTGTGCCTGCTCGGCGCGGCGGTCATCCTGTTCGCCCCGCGTCAGGCCTGAAGGCGGCCGTTTTCGGTTGGAGGGCGATGAGAAAAGGGGCGCCCCGGGTGCCCGTTTTCGTTTGGAGGGGGGACGAGAGAAAAGGGGCGCCTGGGCGCCCCTTTTCGGTTGCTGGTCCGTGGCGGCGGATCAGCCGTTCACGTCGACCACCACGCGGCCGCGCACCTGACCTTTCAGAATGGCCCGGCCCAGTTCCGGCACCTCGGACAGGCTGGCCGGGACGATCATCGCCTCCAGCTTGTCCAGCGGCAGGTCGCGGGCGATGCGGGCCCAGGCGCGCTCGCGGTCGGCCTTGGGGCGCATCACCGAATCGATGCCCAGCAGGTTGACCCCGCGCAGCAGGAAGGGGATCACCGTGGCCGGCAGGGCGGTGCCGCCGGCCAGCCCGACGGCGGCCACCGAGGCCCCGTACTTCATCTGGCCGAGCACCCGGGCCAGCATGTCGCCGCCCACCGCGTCGACACAGCCGGCCCAGGTTTCGGTTTCCAGCGGGCGCTTGACGGTCTCGGCCAGCTCCTCGCGCGGCACGATCCGGCTGGCCCCCAGGTCCTTCAGGTAGTCGGCGCTTTCCGGGCGGCCGGTCACCGCCGCCACCTCGTAGCCCAGGTTGGCCAGGATGGCGGTGGCCACCGAGCCGACGCCGCCCGCCGCCCCGGTGACCAGCACCGGCCCCTGGTCGGGAGTCAGGCCGTGGTCCTCCAGGGCCATCACGGCGAGCATGGCGGTGAAGCCGGCGGTGCCGACGGCCATCGCCTGGCGGGCGGTCAGTCCGTCGGGCAGGTTGACCAGCCAGTCGGGCTTGACTCGGGCCTTCTGGGCGTAGCCGCCCCACCATACCTCGCCGACCCGCCAGCCGGTCAGCACCACCGGGTCGCCGGGGGCAAAGGCCGCATCGGCGCTGTCGGCCACCGTGCCGGCGAAGTCGATGCCGGGCACGTGGGGCCAGCTTTTCACCAGCCCGCCGCCCGAGCCCAGGCACAGGCCGTCCTTGTAGTTGACCGTCGAGTAGGCCACGTCGACCGTCACCGCCGCCTCGGGCAGGGCGGTTTCGTCCATCTCCTCGACCGTGGCCGAGGCCTTGCCCGCGTCATCCTTGCGGACCACCAACGCCTTGAAACCCATGATGTCGCACTCCTCCCTGCGCCAAACATCGAAGATCAAGGGGCCAGCCTAACCCACAGCACGGCACGCCGCCAACCGGTCGGGTTGGCGTGGCGTCAAGGGCGGCGGGACACGGGAAGGAGTGCGGCCCCGGGGCTGGTCCGTGGGAGGAGAGGGGAGGCTCGGACCAGACCCCGGAGCCGCGTCAGGCAGCGATCCCGGAACCGGCGGCCTCTTGGGGGGGCATGGCCGGCGGCTCCTGGGAGGTGGGATCGCGCCTGGGGATGGATGGCTGTAAGGAGGGTCTCAGGCGGTGCGGGCGTGGCCACCAGAGTGGCCGCCCGGATGGCCAAGGGTGCGCTGCCAGCGGCGGGCCAGGGACTCGGCGGCCCGGTGCAGGGCATGGGTCAGCCAGACGGCGCGCAGGTGGCGCACGTGGAGGTCGAGGCTGGGCTGATCGATCGGCGGCGTGGGCAGACGGGGCGACATGGTCTTGGACGTTTCGTTTTCAGGGGTTATGGGAAACCGGCGTCGCGTTCTTCGGCGGCGTCCGGTGGCCCTTATATAAGTCCCAACGGACACCCCACAGCCGCTGATTTTGCACCGCAGCAATGAGGAGTGCGCATAACCCCCACCTGAAAGTGTGGGTATCCGCGGGTCAGGCGTCGCGCCCCGCCTTTTGGCGGACTTGCCCCGCGCCGCGGGACGTGGTGATGTGCCGGAGATGATCGAACGGGCACAGCGTGTTGCGGAGGATGGACCGGGTGTCGGGAACGGGTGAGGTGCCGGCTGGAGAAGGCGGCGTGTGGCGGCTGACGGTGGTGGTGCCGGCCGAGGCGGTGCCGGCGGTGGAAGGTGCGCTGTCGGAGGTGGCCGAGGCGGTGCTCGCCTTCGAGATCGAGGACGGGCCCGAGGCCGGCCGCTGGCGCCTGGATGGCCTGACCGAGACCCCCCCCGACGCGGCGCAACGGGCCCTGCTGGCCACCCTCTCCGGACTGCCGGAGGACGCCTTCGCGGTCAGCCAGGAGGCGCCGCGCGACTGGCTGGCCGAAACGGCGCGCGCCTTTCCGCCCTTCTCGGTGGCCGGCTTTCACATTCGCGGCTCGCATGTCGCCGTGCCGCCGGCCGGGCGGCGGCGGCTGATGGTCGATGCCGCCACCGCCTTCGGCTCGGGCGAGCACGAGACCACCGCCGGCTGCCTGGAAGCGCTGGCCGGGCTGGCCCGGGCGTGGCCGGGGGGCGCCCCCCGGGTGCTCGACCTGGGCTGCGGCTCGGGCATCCTGGCCATGGCGGCGGCGCGCTGCTGGCCCGGCGTGGTGAACGCCGTGGACATCGATGCCGAGGCGGTGCGGGTGGCGGCGATCAACGCCCGGCTCAACCACCTGGGGCCGCGCCTGCGGGTGGCCCGGGCCGACAGTCCGGCCCGCCCGGCGGTGCGCCGCCATGGGCCCTATGACCTGATCCTCGCCAACATCCTGGCCCGCCCGCTGATCGCCCTGGCGCCGGCGGTCAGCGCCGCCTTGGCCCCCGGCGGCCGGCTGGTCCTGGCCGGTCTGCTGGCCGAGCAGGAGCGGGCGGTGCGGGCCGCCTACCGGGCCCGTGGGCTGGTTCTGGCGCGGCGCCGCCGGCGCGGCCGCTGGACCATCCTGGAGTTGCGCCATCCCCTTCGGAGACACCCATGACCAGCGGTCTTGAGATCGCCGCCGGCTGGACGCCGGACCGCCTCGACGCCCTGGACGAGGCCCTGCGCCGGGCCGGGGTGGACGCCCTGCTGATCCCGCGCGGCGACCGCTTCCGGGGCGAACAGGTGCCGCCGGCCGACGAGCGGCTGGCCTGGGCCACCGGCTTCACCGGCTCGGCCGGGGCGGTGCTGATCCTGCCGCCCAAGGCCGACTCGCCGCGTCGCGGGGTGCTGTTCGTCGATGGCCGCTACACCCTTCAGGCGGCCGAGGAGGTGGACACCGAGCGGTTTCCCGTGTGCCATCTGGTCGACAGCCCACCCTCGGTGTGGGTCGAGAAGAACCTCGCCCCGGGCACCCGGCTGGGGGTCGATCCCTGGCTGTTCACCCCGCGCGAGGTGGAGCGGCTGAACGAATGTTGCACCAAGGCCGGGGCTCGGCTGGTCGAGCTGGACGGCGATCCGGTGGCCGAGGCCTGGGCGGACCGCCCCGGCCCGCCGCTGGCCCCGGCGGTGGTCCACGAACTCACCCACGCCGGGCGCACCGCCGAGGACAAGCGGGCCGAGATCGCCGGCCGGCTGGTCGAGGCCGGGCAGCACGCGGTGGTTCTCAGCGACCCCCACTCGGTGGCCTGGCTGCTCAACATGCGCGGCGCCGACGTGCCCAACACGCCGCTCGCCCTGGCCTTCGCCCTGCTCCACGCCGACCGCCGGGTGGACCTGTTCCTGCCCCCGGAGAAGGTCGGCCCGGCCCTGCGCGATCACCTGGGCGCGGCGGTGGCGGTGCGCGAGCCGGCCGCCCTGGGGCCGATCCTGGACGCCCTGGGCAGCGAGGACGCCGTCATCCGCCTCGACCCCGAACAGGCGCCGCTGTGGTTCCTGCGCCGCCTGGAGACGGCCGGGGCCAAGGTGGTCCGCGCCGCCGACCCGTGCGCCCTGCCGCGGGCCTGCAAGAACCCGGTGGAGCTGGAGGGGGCGCGCGCCGCCCACCGCCGCGACGGGGTGGCCCTGTGCCGCTTCCTGGCCTGGCTCGATGCCACCGTGCCGACCGGCGCGGTCAGTGAGCTGGCGGCGGTGGAGCGCCTGGAGGCTCTGCGCCGCGAGCACGAACTGTGCACCGACGCGAGCTTCGCCACCATCGCCGGGGCCGGTCCGCACGGCGCCATCGTGCACTATCGGGTGACCCCGGCGACCAACCGCCAACTGCGGGCCGGCGAGTTGTTCCTGCTCGACAGCGGCGGCCAGTACCTGGACGGCACCACCGATGTTACCCGCACCATCGCCCTGGGCCGCCCCCAGGCGCTGGAGCGGCGCCGCTTCACCCAGGTGCTGAAGGGGCACATCGCGCTGGCCCGGGCGGTCTTCCCGGCCGGCACCTCGGGCAGCCAGCTCGACACCCTGGCCCGTCAGTTCCTGTGGCTCGACGGGGTCGACTACGACCACGGCACCGGGCACGGGGTGGGCAGCTATCTGTCGGTCCACGAGGGGCCGCAGCGGATCAGCCGGGTGCCCAACCAGGTGGCCCTGAAGCCGGGCATGATCCTCAGCAACGAGCCCGGCTACTACAAGCCCGACGCCTTCGGCATCCGCATCGAGAACCTGGTGGCGGTGGTCGAGGCGCCGCGCATCGACGGCGCCGAACGCGACATGCTGGCCTTCGAGACCCTGACCCTGGCCCCCATCGACCGCCGGCTGATCGACCCCGCCCTGCTCAGCGACGAGGAAAGGGCCTGGGTCGACGCCTACCATGCCCGGGTGCTGGCCACCATCGGCCCGCTGCTGCCACGCGGCGACCGCCTGTGGCTGGACGACGCCTGCGCCCCGCTGACCGCCTGACCTTCCAAAGGCACGAAAAAGGGCCAAGGGCACGAAAAAGGGGCCGCGCGCGGCCCCTTTTGAGGTTTGCCGGTGGGTCGCTGCCTGGGCTCAGGCGGCCTTGAACTGGTCGAAGGCCTTCAGCGCCTCGACCCCGTAGACGGTGGCCGGGCCGCCACCCATCAACTGGGCGACGCCGATGGTCTCGACCACCTCGCGGCGGGTGGCGCCGGCCTCGACGACCAGTTTCACATGGTGGGCGATGCAGCCGTCGCAGCGCACGGTGATGGCGATGGCCAGGGCGATCAATTCCTTCATCTTGATCGACAGCTCGCCGTCGCAGCCGGCGGTGGCGCCCATCAGGCTCTTGAAGGCCTTCATGGTCTCGGGCTCGGCCTGAGCCAACTGGCCCATGCCATCGGCCAGTTCCTGGCCCACTTTCACGAAATCGGTCATTGGGGGGCTCCTTGGGAGACGCACGAAAAACCCGGCGCTTTCCCCTTCGGGGAGCGGCACCGGTTGGCGCGTCAAGGCAGGAAGAGTGACCCCGCTCCGGGGACCCGGACGGGGGCGGACGAGACCGCCCGCCCAGATCAGGTTGGGTGTGGGGGCCGGCGGATCAACCCGCCCCGGAAAGGTTGTGGTCGGGCGGGGGTGCCATGCGATCCCTCCGGTCGCGAGGCCCGGGCGTCAGGCTGATCCGCCGGGCCGGGCGGCTCAGCCTTCCTGGCCGAGAAGCTGTTGCTTGAGCTCCGCCACCTTGCCGTCGAGCATCTCGATCAGGCCGTCGATGCCGCCGCTCTGGCGGATCACCGAGGCGTACTCCGAGCGGTAGGTGATGGCCATGCTGACCCCTTCGACCACCAGATCGATCACCTGCCAGCCGTCGTCGCGGCTGCGCAGGCGCCAGGTGACGATCACCGGCGGACCGCTCGGCTGGACGATCTCGGCGCTGACCAGGGCGCCGCCGTTGTCGTCGGGCTGGGAGTCGACCACGTCCAGGGTCTGCCCGCCGTATTCGTCGAAGCGCCGGGCCCAGGTCAGCACGTTCATCTCGCGGAAGGCCTCGATGAAGGCCTTCTTCTGCTCCGGGCTGGCGACGCGCCAGTGGCTGCCGACGACGAATCGACCGATGGTCGCCACGTCGAAGTAGCGGGTGAACATGGTGCGGAACCGCTCGACCTTCTCGGCGCGCGGAATGTCGGCGGTGAAGACGTTCTCGATGGCCTCGCGGGCCACCTCGTCGACGAAGGCTTCCGGGCTCTGCTCGGCGGCCCGGGCCGGGGCGGCCACGGCCAGCAGCAGGCAGACGGCCAGGGCCAGCACGGCGTGCGGCAGGCGGATGTCGTGGGGCATGGGGCGCATGTCGTCGTGCTCTCGTCGTTGGGCCAGCGTTCGGGGGGCTGGACGGAACGGAATGGTCGGCGGGCCGGGCGGATTTGAGTGGGCGGCGGGGCCGGGCGTGAACGGATGGCCGGCCGGGCCCGGAATGGGCCGCCGACCGGGAAGCTGTCTTATCATGCCCGGGGGTGGGCGGCAAAGCCCCACCAAACGGCAGGGGTGAAGGGGGCGCGCGGAGGTGGAGCCGAGGTGGGGCGGCGTGGCGTTTGCCACAGCGCCATTCGCCACAAGGGGGCTCGATATAAAGGGCTCTTGATATAAAGGTATCTTTATATGTATATATGCAGTGAGAATATGGATGGCCATATGCACTGACCACATGCGCTGACCGTGCGCGGCGCGGCCCTGCCCGGTGCGGTTTCACCGGGCGTCCCTACCTTTTGTCTGGCGGTTCCCTCCCATGCCCACCATGGACCACCTCCTGGCCGCCCTGCGCGGTGCCGGCGAAGAGACCCGCCTGCGGCTGCTCGCCCTGTGCGCCCGCTCGGACCTGACGGTGAGTGAGTTGACCCAGATCCTGAGCATCAGCCAGCCCCGGGTGTCGCGTCATCTGAAGGTGATGTGCGCCGCCGGTCTGCTCGAACGCCTGCGCGAGGGGGCCTGGGTGTTCTACCGCCCCGCCCTGGCCGGGCCGGGGGCCGAGGCGGCGCGCGCCATCGTCGAGCTGCTGCCCGGCGATGATCCGGTGCTGGCCGCCGACCGGGCCCGCCTGGCCGAGGTGCAGGCCGAGCGGGCGGCCCGCGCCCAGGCCTGGTTCGATGCCCAGGCCGGGGTGTGGGACGCCATCCGCTCGCTGCACGTCGACGAGGCCGAGATCGAGGCCGCCCTGGTCGCCCACCTGAAGGCCGAGCCGGCGCGCGACTACCTGGATCTGGGCACCGGCACCGGGCGCCTGCTCGAGGTGCTGGGGCCGCTGGTCGCGCGGGCCACCGGCATCGACCTGTCGCGCTCCATGCTGGCGGTGGCGCGCGACAACCTGGAGAAGGCGGGGCTGCGGCACTGCCGGCTGCGCCAGGGCGACATGTACCAGATCGCCGATGCCGATGGCGCCTTCGACCTGATCACCCTGCATCAGGTGCTGCACTACGCCGAGCGCCCGGCGGCGGTGATCGCCGAGGCGGCGCGCGTGCTGGCTCCCGGCGGCCGCCTGCTGGTGGTCGACTTCGCGGCCCACGACGTGGAGGAGCTGCGCGAGGTGCACAACCACCGCCGCCTGGGCTTCGCCGAGGCCGAGGTGCCCGGCTGGCTGGCCGAGGCCGGCCTTGAGGTGGCGCCGCCGCGCGCCTTCCCCGGCGGCCGGCTGACCGTCATGCTGTGGCTCGGCCGTCGCCCGGCCGACCCGGCTTCCTGAGACCCGCTTCCCGAAGAGATAAGGATCAACCATGGTGACCTCTGCTTCCCCGTCCCGGGCCACCGTTTCCTTCGAGTTCTTCCCGCCCAAGACCGAGGCCATGGAGGCCCAGTTGTGGCGCGCCGTGACCGATCTGGCCGGGCTTCACCCGTCCTTCGTCTCGGTCACCTACGGGGCCGGCGGCTCGACCCGGGAGCGGACCCACGAGACGGTGGCCCGCATCCGTCGCGACACCGACCTCGAGCCGGCCGCCCACCTGACCTGCGTCGCCGCCAGCCGCGACGAGGTGGACGCCGTGGCCAAGGCCTACTGGGCCGATGGCATCCGCCACATCGTGGCTCTGCGCGGCGATCCGCCGGAAGGCGTCGGCGAGCGCTACACGCCGCATCCCGAGGGCTACCCCTATGCCGTCGACCTGATCCACGGCCTGAAGCGCCTGCACGATTTCGAGATCAGCGTCGCCGCCTATCCGGAAGGGCACCCGGAGGCCACCTCGCCCGAGGTCGATCTCGACAACCTCAAGCGCAAGCAGGATGCCGGAGCCACCCGGGCGATCAGCCAGTACTTCTTCGACATCGACGCCTACCGCCGTTTCATGGACCGGGTGGCCGCCGCCGGCATCACCCTGCCCATTTCGCCGGGCATCCTGCCGGTGGCCAACTTCGCCACCGTGTGCAAATTCTCCCAGGCCTGCGGGACCCGGGTGCCGGACTGGATGCACGCCCGCTTCGCCGGCCTCGACGACGACCCGCAGGCGCGCGCCCGGGCCGCCGTCGAGGTGGCCTGCAACCTGGGTCGCGCCCTGCTTGCCGATGGCGCCGGGCACATCCACTTCTACACCTTGAACCGGGCCGACCTGACCACCACCATCTGCCAGGCCCTGGGCCTGACCCCGGACGAGGGGTGAGGCGCGGGTAGCCCCCTCCCCTGGCCGGCTTGAACTTCATCTGGAACGTCTGGATCTGAAACCATGAGCGACTTTCTCGACCATCTTCGTCAGCATGTGTTGCTGTGTGACGGCGGCATGGGCTCGCTGGTCCAGGCGCTGGACCTGTCGGTGGCCGACGATTTCCTGGGCCAGGAGAACTGCACCGAGATCCTGACCCGCTCGCGGCCCGACGTGATCCGCGACATCCACCGCCAGTACTATGGCGCCGGGGCGGACGTGGTGCTCTCCAACACCTTCGGCGGCTCGTCGGTGACCCTGGCCGAGTTCGGGCTTGAGGGCGAGACGGAAGAACTCAACCAGCGGGCCGTGGAACTGGCCCGCGAGGCGGCGGACAGCTTCGCCGACGGACGGAAGCGCTTCGTGCTGGGCGACATCGGCCCGGGCACCAAGCTGCCCAGCCTGGGCCACATCGACTACGACAGCCTGGAGGCCGGGCTGGTCCGCCAGTGCGACGGCCTGATCGCCGGCGGGGCCGACGGCATCCTGATCGAGACCTGCCAGGACCCGTTGCAGTTCAAGGCGGCCATCAACGCCGCCAAGATCGCCCGCGACAAGGCCGGGCGGTGGCTGCCGATCCTGCTTCAGGTGACCGTGGAGACCACCGGCACCCTTTTGGTCGGGGCCGACATCGCCGCCGCCGCCACCGTCGCCCACAGCCTGGGGGTCGACAGCATGGGCCTGAACTGCGCCACCGGACCGCAGGAAATGGCCGAGCACATCTCCTGGCTGGCCGAGAACTGGCCGGGGCTGATCTCGGTGCAGCCCAACGCCGGCCTGCCCGAGCTGCGCGACGGGCAGACCTACTACCCACTGACCCCGCGCGAGCTGGCCGACTGGCATCGCCGTTTCGTCACCGAGTACGGGGTCAACATGGTCGGCGGCTGTTGCGGCACCACGCCGGAGCACATCAGCGCCGTCGATGCCATGCTGCGCGAGCTGGGCGCGCCCCGCCCGGCGCCGGTCGAGCGCACGGTGCACTGGGTGCCCTCGGTGGCCTCGCTCTATAACCAGATGCCGCTGCGCCAGGAAAACGCCTTCCTGTCCATTGGCGAGCGCTGCAACGCCAACGGCTCGAAGAAGTTCCGCGACCTCCAGGAGGCCGAGGACTGGGACGCCATCACCGCCATGGCCCGCCAGCAGGTGCGCGAGGGCAGCCATACCCTGGACGTCTGCACCGCCTTCGTCGGCCGCGACGAGATCCGCGACATGACCGAGGTGGTCAGCCGGCTGCGCGGTCAGGTGACGACGCCGCTGGTCATCGATTCCACCGAGACCCCGGTCCTGGAGGCGGCGCTGAAGCTGTATGGCGGCAAGGCCATCCTCAACTCCATCAACTTCGAGGACGGCGAGGAGACGGCGGCCCGGCGCCTGGAGTTGGCCCGCAAGTTCGGCGCCTCGGTGATCGCCCTGACCATCGACGAGGAGGGCATGGCCAAGGATGCCGAGAGCAAGCTCAGGATCGCCCGCCGGCTGTATGATTTCGCCGTCAACCAACACGGCCTGCCGGCCTCGGACCTGATCTTCGACCCCCTGACCTTCACCATCTGCACCGGCAACCAGGACGACCGCCGGCTGGCCCTGGAAACCCTGGAGGCCATCCAGCGCATCGCCGAGGAAATGCCCGAGGTGCAGATCATCCTCGGCCTGTCCAACGTCTCCTTCGGCCTGAAGCCGGTGGCCCGGCACGCCCTGAACAGCGTCTTCCTGCACCACGCGGTGAAGGCCGGGATGACCGGGGCGATCGTCCACCTGTCCAAGATCAAGCCCTTGCACAAGCTCGACCCGGCCGAGGTCGAGGCGGCCGAGGACCTGATCTTCGACCGCCGCCGCGAGGGCCATGATCCGCTGTCGGCCTTCATCGAGCTGTTCCAGGACAAGACCCTGGAGGCCGAGCGCGAGGCGGTGGAGAACCTGACCATCGAACAGCGCCTGGAGCGGCGCATCGTCGATGGCGACCGCCAGGGGCTGGAGGACGACCTTGACGAGGCGCTGAAGACCATCCCTCCGCTGGACATCATCAACACCCACCTTCTGGCCGGCATGAAGGTGGTCGGCGAGCTGTTCGGCTCGGGCCAGATGCAGCTTCCCTTCGTGCTCCAGGCGGCCGAGACCATGAAGGCCGCCGTGGCCCACCTGGAACCGCACATGGAGAAGGTCGACGGTCAGGCCAAGGGCACCCTGGTGCTGGCCACGGTGAAGGGCGACGTGCACGACATCGGTAAGAACCTGGTCGACATCATCCTGTCCAACAACGGCTACAAGGTGGTCAACCTGGGCATCAAGCAGCCGGTGACGGCGATCATCGAGGCGGCCCGCGAACACGACGCCGACGCCGTGGGGATGAGCGGCCTGCTGGTCAAGTCGACCGTCATCATGCGCGAGAACCTGGAGGAGATGACCCGCCAGGGCCTGAACCTGCCGGTGCTGCTGGGCGGCGCCGCGCTGACCCGCAAGTACGTGGAGAGCGACTGCTCGGCGGCCTATGGGGAGGGCGCCGTGGCCTATGCCCGCGATGCCTTCGATGGCCTGACCCTGATGGCCAAGGTGGGCGAGGGCAGCTTTGTCGAGCACTGTCGCGCCGCCCAGGCCAAGCGCGCGTGGCCGGCCAACGCGCCGGCCGGCGGGCCGCCCGACGACGGGGCCGCCCCCACCGCTGCCCCCTCGGCGGCCCCCTCGGCGGCCAACGAGAACCAGCCGGGCGAGGCGGATCGCGCCAAGGGCATCACCGAGCGCCCGGTGGAGTGGGACTGGCCGGAGATCACCGCCCGCCGGCAGGATCTGGCCGCCGGGCATCAGGTGCCCGAACCGCCCTTCCTGGGCGCCACCCGGATCACCGACATCAGCCCGCGCAGCCTGGTCCCCTACATCAGCGAGACCATGCTGTTCCAGTTCCAGTGGGGCTTCAAGAAGCAGGGCCGCACGCTGGCCCAGTGGAAGGAGTGGGCGCGCCAGGAGTTGCGCCCCATCCTGGCCGACATGGTCGCCCGCTGCGAGGCCGAGGAGATTCTTCAGCCGGCGGCCGCCTATGGCTACTACCGCTGCGCCAGCGACGGCGACACGGTGGTGCTGTTCGAGCCCGACGGGACCACCGAGTTGGCCCGTTTCTCCTTCCCGCGCCAGCGCCGCGCCGACGGGCTGTGTCTGGCCGACTTCTTCCGCGACATCCGCCAGCCCGAGCGCGACATCTGTGCCCTGCAGGTGGTGACCATGGGCCAGAAGGCGTCGGAGGTGGCGCGCCAGTGGTTCGCCGACAACCGCTACAAGGACTATCTGTACCTGCACGGGCTGTCGGTGGAGATGGCCGAGGCGCTGGCCGAGGTGACCCACAAGCGCATCCGCGCCGAGCTGGGCTTCGCGGCCGAGGAGGGGCCGACCATCGAGGCGGTGCTGAAGCAGCACTACCGGGGGGCGCGCTACTCCTTCGGCTACCCGGCCTGCCCCAATCTGGAAGATCAGGCGCGCATCCTGGAACTGCTGGGGGCCGAGGCGATCGGCATCACCATGAGCGACGAGGACCAGCTCCATCCCGAGCAGTCCACCTCGGCCATCGTCACGCTGCACCCGGAGGCCAAGTACTTCAAAGTGTGAGCCCGGCGCGGTCGACCGCCGGCCCTGGGCTGGCGGTGACGCGGCGGGGGGGCCCTGGCGCGGGAGGGACGCGGCGGTCAGACCACCGTCTTCAGTTCCTTCATGAAGTCGATCATGCGGTCGTTCAACTCGCCCGACTGGCTGTCCAGTTCGCTCGAGGCGCCGCTCACCTCGCGCGCCGAGGCATCGGTCAGGGCCACCGCCTCGGCCACCTGGGCGATGTTCTCCGAGACCTCGTCAACCGCCCCGGAAACCGACTGGACGCTGCGCGCGATCTCCTGGGTGGCGGCGTTCTGTTCCTCCACCGCCGCCGCCACGGCGCCGGAGATGGCGCTCAGCTCGCCGACCACCCGGGTGATCTCGCCGATCGCCTGAACCGAGCCCTCGGTGGCCGCCTGGATGGCCGCCACGTGTTGACCGATTTCCTCGGTCGCCTTGGCGGTCTGGGTGGCCAGGGTCTTGACCTCGCCGGCGACCACCGCGAAGCCCTTGCCGGCCTCGCCGGCCCGCGCCGCCTCGATCGTGGCGTTCAAGGCCAGAAGGTTGGTCTGGTTGGCGATGTCGGTGATCAGGCCGACCACCTCGCCAATGCGCTGGGCGGCCTCGGTCAGTTTGGTCACCTGGGCGCTGGTCTGCTCGGCCTGTGCGGTGGCCTGCTGGGCGATCTCGTTGGAGCGCCCCATCTGGCCGCTGATCTCGGTGATCGCGGCGTGCAACTCCTCGGCCGCCGCGGCGACCATGGCGGCGTGCTCGCTGGCCTGGGCCGAGGCATCGCGCACCCGCTCGGTGCGCCGGCTGGCGTCGGTCGATGAATGGGCCAGCGCCTGGCTGGTGGTCGACAGGCTGGAGGCCGACTGGCCCAGTTCCTCGACCACGCCGCGCAGGTTGGCCTCGAAGGTGTCGGCGACCCCGCCGAACGCCTTGACGCGATCCTCGATGGCCCCCGAGGCGGCGTTGATGACGCCTGCCGAGTGCAGGAAGCTGCCCTGCATGCCGCGCGAGATGATGCGCCGGAAGTACTTGTTGTCGCGCACGTATTCCAGCGAGGCGGCGGCTTCGCGCACGAAGGCGTCGGTGCGGTCCAGAAGGTCGTTGGTGGCGTGCATGAAGGCGCCCAGGTCGCCGCCCTCGGTGATGCCCAGGACGCGCTCCTCGAAGCGGCCGCGCGCACCCTTCTCCAGCACCTTGCGGCAGTCGCCGATGGTGCGCTCGGTGCGCCGCAGCAGGAACAAGGCGTAGGCCGCCAGGACCAGCGACAGCCCGGCCCCGACCAGCGCCGTGCTCTGCCCCGTCGGGCCGCCCAGCAGGACGCCGGCGGCCTCGCCGGCGACGGCCAGCACCATCACCCCGAGCAGGGCCAGCCGGGCCTTAGAGAGAGAAGATGAAAGCATCGTAGGTCAATCCCTTGGCGGCCAGCGTTTCGGTCAGCAGGCGGTAGCTGGCGGCCATCCCATCCTTGCCGTTGGCGTGACGTTTTTCCTCGTCCAGCATGCTGCGGTACAAGGGCTTGATCTTCTCCAGCTTGGCCGGCTCCGGGACCCGGCGGCTGGAGTGGTAGCCGATCACCTCGCCCTGGTCGGTGAAGCTCGGGGTGACGTGGGCGAACACCCAGTAGTAGTCGCCGTTCTTGCAGCGGTTGACCACGTAGGCAAAAATCTCGCGGCCGTCCTGGATGGTCTCCCAGAGCAGCTTGAAGATGGCGCGTGGCATGTGCGGATGGCGCAGAATGCTGTGCGGCGCCCCCATCAGTTCCTTCTCGGCATAGCCCGAGATGTCGATGAACACCTTGTTGCCATAGAGGATCCGACCCTTGAGGTCGGTCTTGCTGACAATGATGTCGTCGGGGTCGAAGGTGCGCTCGACGCCGGTCAGGGAAGCCGTTGACGTGGCCATGTGTGAGGGTGTCCCGGGTGGTTGAAGCGGTTGTCGGGGATTCGTTGTACACAAAGCACTTCAGAATAAGTCCATAGCAGATTTGGCGGCATTGAGCAAACGCGTGTCGGAGGACCGCGGGGTGCGCTTAATAATGGAAATAAAAGCGCCGGCGGGCGCGCCGTGCAATTTGCGCGGCAGGCCGGCTCAGCACTCCACTTCGCCGATCTGCCGATAAAGGATCATCAGGGCGCCGGCCGACTCGGTGTCGCCACCCATCGCCCGCGCCGCCAGCTTGTCGATGCATTGGCCGGCCAGGGTCCTGAGCTCGGCCGTGCCAAGGGCGCCGAGAAAGCGGTCGGGGTCGGTCTTGAGGGCGAACAGGAAGGGGCTGTCGGCGGGCATGGGCGGGCTCCGGGCGCGGGGGTGGGAAGAAGGCAACAGGGTCGGACCCCGCGGGGTGGCCCGTCAAGCGCCCCCCATTACGCCCCGGGGCGGCGGTTGGATCATGCGCCATATTCCCTGAGCCCTGGCATGGTCGGGCAAAAAACCCTATGAAGGCGGACACCCGGGCCCAGTGCCGGCCCGCGTTCCGTACCCCTTGCCGTCACCGAGCCGCCCATGTCCGATCCCGCCCCCGTCCTTGAAGCCCGCGACCTGATGTGCGTGCGCGGCGAACGGGTGGTCTTCGCCGGCCTCGACCTGACGCTCAAGGCCGGGCAGGCGGTGCTGCTGCTGGGCCCCAACGGCTCCGGCAAGTCGAGCTTCCTGCGCCTGCTGGCGGGCCTGTTGCGCCCCGCCGCCGGGCGCCTCACGGTGGATGGCGAGGAGGTCTTCGCCGACCGCGAGACGCACGGTCGCAAGGCGCGCTATGTGGGCCACCTGGATGCCGTGAAACCGGTCCTCTCGGCGGCCGAGAACCTGGCCTTCTGGGGCCAGCTCTATGGCCTTTCCGGGGCCGCGCTGGAAACCGCCGTGGCCGACGCCCTGGCGGCGCTCGACATCGCCCGCTTGGCCGCCACCCCGGGCAAGATGCTCTCCGCCGGGCAGAAGCGGCGCCTCAATCTGGCCCGCCTGCTGCTGGCCCCGGCGCCGCTGTGGCTGCTCGACGAGCCGACCACGGCCCTCGACAAGGCGACCATCGCCCGCTTCGAGGCCCTGCTCGCCCGGCACCGGGCCGACGGCGGCATGGTCGTGCTGTCGACCCACGCCCCGGTCGACCTGCCGGGCGCCGGCGAGCTCTACATGGATCGCTTCGCCGTTGATCCGGGCACCACCACCTTCGACCTTCACCACCTTTAGCGGGGAGCCGAGATGGGGCTGCTGCTCGACCTGATCCGCCGCGAGTTGCGTCTGGCCCTGCGCCAGGGCAGCGACAGCCTGATGGTGGTCACCTTCTTCGTGCTCACCGTCATCCTGTTTCCCTTCGGCGTCGGCCCCGAACCCGGGGTGCTGGAGCGCATCAGCGCCGGGGTGCTGTGGGTGATGGCCCTGCTCGCCTCGATGCTGTCGCTCGACCGATTGTTCCAGACCGACTACGAGGACGGCAGCCTGGACCTTTTGGTCGCCTCGCCGGTGCCGCTGTTCCTGTTGGTGCTGGGCAAGGTGACCGCCCACTGGCTGACCACCGGCCTGCCGCTGATCGTCGCCGCGCCGCTGCTCGCCGTCCTTCTGCAGATGAGCCCCGACGGCTTCCTGATCCTGATCGCCGCCATGGCCCTGGGCACCCCGGTGCTCAGCCTGATCGGCTCGGTCGGCGCCGCCCTGGTGCTGGGCGCCCGGCGGGGCGGGGTGCTGCTGTCGCTGCTGGTCCTGCCGCTCTACGTGCCGGTGCTGATCTTCGGCGTCTCGGCGGTCGATGCCGCCGTGCAGGGCTTCGAGACCGGGGCCCAGATCAAGATCCTCGGCGCCTTCCTGCTGGCCGCCGGCGCGCTGTGCCCGCTGGCCACCGCCGCCGCGCTTCGGCAGGCGACGGAGTAGCCGGCCCCAAGGGGGCGCTGCCCCCTTGGAACCCCCGCCGGGGAAGCAGGGCTTCCCCGGACCCCTCCACGAGTTGAAATCCTCCGGAGGGGGCGCGCCCCCTCCGAAGGATTTCAGGTCATGGCGGGGGTCCGGGGGACCCTCTGGGTCCCCCGGCGGGGTTTCAAAGGGGCAGCGCCCCTTTGCGGTTGGCCGCGCCGAGGCCATGGGAGTAGAGTGCGTCGGTTTTCGCTGTCGTCAGAGGCTGTCATGCATCGCTATGCCAATCCCGCCCGGTTCCTGAAGATCGCCAACGCGATCCTGCCCTACAGCCTGTGGGCCACGGTGCTGTTGACGGCGGTCGGCCTGTACATGGCGCTGTTCAACTCGCCACCCGACTATCAGCAGGGCGAGACGGTGCGCATCATGTACGTCCACGTGCCGGCCGCCTGGATGGGGCTGTTCTGCTACATCGGTCTGGCCGTGGCCAGCTTCGTGGCACTGGTCTGGAAGCACCCGCTGGCCGACATCGCGGCCAAGGCCTCGGCCCCGGTGGGGGCGGTGTTCACGGTCATCTGTCTGGTCACCGGGGCACTGTGGGGCAAGCCGATGTGGGGCGCCTGGTGGGTCTGGGATGCCCGCCTCACCTCGATGCTGGTGCTGCTCTTCCTCTACCTCGGCCACATGGCGCTGGTGAACGCCTTCGACGACCCCGGGCGGGGCGCCAAGGCGGGCGCCGTGCTGGCCCTGGTCGGCGCGGTCAATGTGCCGATCATCAAGTTCTCGGTCGACTGGTGGAACACCCTGCACCAGCCGGCGGCGGTGTTCCGCATGGACGGCCCGACCATCGACACGCCGATCCTGATCCCGCTGCTGGTCATGGCGCTGGCCTTCAAGTTCTACTATCTGACCGTGCTGCTGTGGGCCATGCGCGGCGAGATCGCGGCGGCCAAACTGCGCTCGGCCCGCCTCGCCGAGGTCCACGCCGGGGCCACCTAAAGCAAATCCTCGGCGATCCGGCCCGGATCGCCGAGGATTGGCCCTACAGCGCGAACAGCCGGCCGCTGCCGCGATCCCGCACCCGGTCGACCCGCTGGCCATCCCAGTGGAAATCGCAGTGGGTGCCCTGGATCGGCACCGGCGGCACGTCGGGCCAGAAGACGCCGATGCACTGGCCGCCCGGGCAGCGCACGCTGGGGTAATGGACCCCGTCCGAGCCGGCGGCCCGCAAGGCCCGGCCCAGAGCCTGCCCCGGGCCATGGTCATCAGGGGCAAGGACTTCCGACACCGCCGACAGATCGTGCAACTCGCGGTCGATGTGGCCGATCAACTGGCGGAACCGGGAGGTCCATCCCGGGGTTTCGTCGGTCGCTGCCATGGCCCGCCCGTGGTGATGGGCGACCTCGCGCAGCGCCACCTCCGCGCGGTTGCCGGCGCTGTAGACGCCGTGGCTGCCATCGGTGAAGCGGCCCGGTCGATCGGTCGAGACATGGACGAACGGGGCCATCAGGCAGCTCGCCCCGGGGCCGCCCACCCGGCGCCCGGGCGGGACCAGATCAAGGCGCCCGTAGTCGGCCCGCAGGCGGGGATTGGTCTTGGCCTCGGCACTGGCCAGGGCCTCCCAGTCGGCGGGGTCGGCAGATGACCAAATTGTTAGTTTCCCCACTCCGACCACGGCGATAGGCTGCCGCCCGGTCGGCTGGCGCCGACCATTCTTAAGAAGGCGGCCGGCCCCGCCCACCCTTGGAAGACGGCCGGCGCCGGTCATCCTTCGTGTCATCAAGCCCTTCGAGGTCTTGAACGTGGACGCCGTACAAGAATTCCTGAACATGGGCGGCTATGCCGCCTACGTCTGGCCCAGCTACGGGCTGGCCGTGGTCCTGCTGGTCGGGCTGGTGGTCATCACCCGCCAGGGCATGCGCCGCAACGAGCGCCTGCTCGGCCAGTTGCAGGCGGCGCGCGAGGCCCGTCGCGCCGCGTCCTCTCCCTCTTCATCAGCCGAGGCGGATCATGGCTAGGATGTCGCGCAAGCGTCGTCGCCTGTACGTTGCCGGGGTGGCCATGCTGGCCCTGGGGGCGGCCACCGCCCTGGTGCTGGCCGCCTTCGAGGACAATCTGGTCTTCTTCTACAGCCCGCGCGACCTGGACAGCAAACAGATCACCCCGGACCGCCGCTTCCGGCTGGGCGGGCTGGTCGCCGATGGCACCGTCGAGGTCAACGGGCAGGTCGCCCGCTTCGTGGTCACCGACCTGGATGCCGAGGTGCCGGTGCTCTTCACCGGCATCCTGCCCGACCTGTTCCGCGAGGGGCAGGGGGTGGTCGCCGAGGGCAAGCTGGGCAGCGACGGGGTGTTCGTCGCCGACGAGGTGCTGGCCAAGCACGACGAGAACTACATGCCGCCCGAGGTGGCCGACGCCCTCAAGGAATCGGGCCGCTGGAACGAAGGCGGGGCCGACCACGTCAACGCGGACGGGGCCCTGACCGACCCGGTCAGCGGCCAAGTGCTGAACGGAGCCACGCAATGATCACCTACATGGTCCCCGAACTGGGCCATTTCGCCCTGGTCCTGGCCCTGATGGTGTCGCTGGTCCAGTCGGTGGTGCCGCTGGTCGGGGCGCAGCGCGGCATTCCCGAGTGGGTCGCCCTGGCCCGCCCGGCGGCGGTGGTGATGTTCATCCTGGTCACGGTGTCGTTCGTCTGCCTGACCTGGTCCTATGTGGTCAGCGACTTCTCGCTGGCCAACGTGGCGGCCAACAGCCACACCGACAAGCCGCTGCTCTACAAGATCAGCGGCGTGTGGGGGAACCACGAAGGCTCGATGCTGCTGTGGGTGCTGATCCTGGCGGTGTTCAGTCTGGCCGTCGCGGTGATGGGCGGCAACCTGCCGCCCGGCCTGAAGGCCCGCGCCCTGTCGGTGCAGGGGATGATCACCACCGGCTTCGTGCTGTTCATCCTGTTCACCTCCAACCCCTTCGTCCGTCTGGCCCAGGTGCCGCAGAACGGCGAGGGCTTGAATCCGCTGCTCCAGGACCCCGGGCTGGCCTTCCATCCGCCCATGCTCTACCTGGGCTACGTGGGCTTCTCGATGGCCTTCTCGTTCGCCATCGCGGCGCTGATCGAGGGCCGGGTGGACGCCGCCTGGGCGCGCTGGATCCGCCCCTGGACGCTGGTCGCCTGGGTCTTTCTGACCCTGGGCATCGGCCTGGGCAGCTGGTGGGCCTATTACGAGCTGGGCTGGGGCGGCTGGTGGTTCTGGGACCCGGTGGAGAACGCCAGCTTCATCCCCTGGCTGGCCGGCACGGCGCTGCTCCACTCGGCGGCCGTGGTGGAGAAGCGCGACACCCTGAAAAGCTGGACCATCCTGCTCGCCATCATCACCTTCTCGCTCAGCCTGCTCGGCACCTTCCTGGTCCGCTCCGGGGTGTTGACCAGCGTGCACTCGTTCGCCAGCGATCCGACGCGCGGCATCTTCATCCTGCTGCTGCTGATCTTCACCATCGGCGGCTCGCTGACCCTGTTCGCCATCCGCGCCCCGGCCCTCAAGGGCGGCGGGCTGTTCGCCCCGGTGTCGCGCGAGGGCAGCCTGCTTCTGAACAACCTGTTGATGAGCACGGCCGCCGCCACGGTGCTGCTGGGCACTCTTTATCCGCTGATCGCCGAGGCCCTCGACCTGGGCAAGGTGTCGGTCGGCGGGCCGTTCTACAACGCCGTCTTCGTGCCCCTGATGGTGCCCATGATCGCCGCCATGGCGATCGGCCCGCTGCTCGGCTGGAAGCGCGGCGACCTGCCCGGCGCCCTGAAGCGGCTGTGGCTGGCCGCCGGCCTGTCGGCGGCCGCCTTCGCCGCCACCTTCGTGGTCGTCGGTGGCGGGCTGGACGAGGTGATGGGCGCCTTCGGCATGGCCCTGGCCGTCTGGCTGGCGGTCGGCACGCTGGTCGAGTACGCCGAGCGCATCAAGCTGTTCCGCCTGCCGCTCGGCCGCTCGCTCAGCAAGGCGACCAGCCTGCCGCGCTCGGCCTATGGCATGACCCTGGCCCACTTCGGGCTGGCCCTGGTCATCGCCGGCATCACCGCCTCCAGTTGCTGGAAGGTGGAAAAGACGCAGACCATGGCCCTTGGCGAGACGGTCAACGTGGCCGGCTACGACTTCACCCTGACCGGGGTCGAGTTGACCGATGGGCCCAACTACTCGTCGCTCACCGGCACCTTCGAGCTGTCGCGCGATGGCAAGCCGATGGGCCTGATGACCCCGGAAAGGCGAGTCTACGACACGCCGCCCATGCCGACCACCGAGGCCGCCATCCACACCACCTTCCTCAACGACCTGTACGCCGTGATCGGCGAGCCGGACGATCAGGGCCGCTACGTGACCCGGCTCTATTTCGAGCCGCTGGTCCCCTGGCTGTGGTACGGCTGTCTGGTCATGGCCGCCGGCGGGCTGTTGTCGCTGTCGGACCGCCGCTACCGGGTCGGCGCGCCGCGCCGCGCCCCGGCCGGCGACGCCGCCGCCCAGCCGGCCGAGTAGGGAGGCCCGAAGCCCATGCGCGACACCCCCGCCGCCGCGCCGTCGGGCAGACGACGCTGGCTGTATCTGCTGCCGGTCGGCGTGTTCCTGGTGCTGGCCGGCATCTTCGCCCTGCAACTGGCCGATCCGCCGGGCCAGGTGCTGCCCTCCGAGCTGATCGACCGCCCGGTGCCCGAATTCGCCCTGGAGCCGCTGCCCGGGCGCGGCCGGCCCTTGACCTCCGAGCACCTGAAGGGCGAGGTCAGTCTGGTCAACATCTTCGGCTCGTGGTGCGTGGCCTGCGTGCAGGAGCACCCCTTCCTGGTCGACATCAAGAACACCGGGGACGTGCCCATCCACGGCATCGACTGGAACGAACGCAACCCCGAGGACGGCATGAAGTGGCTGCAACGCTTCGGCGACCCCTACGACCGGGCCGGCCTCGACCCGGACAGCGAGGTGGCCATCGCCTTTGGCGTGACCGGGGCGCCGGAAACCTTCGTGGTCGATCGGAACGGCGTGATCCGCTACAAGCACAGCGGTCCGATCACGCCCACCGTCTGGTCGAAAACCCTGAAACCCCTGATCGAGGACTTGAGGCGCCAATGATTCCCCTGGTCCCGGCCCGCGCCAGCGCTGCCCTGGCGGTTTGGCTGGTCGCTCTCATGCTCGGGCTGGCCGGGCCGCTGCTGCTGGCCCCCACCCCGGCCGGCGCGGTGATGCCCGACGAGATGCTCGACGATCCGGAGATGGAAGCCCGGGCGCGCGACATCGGCGAGCAACTGCGTTGCGTGGTCTGCCAGGGCGAATCGATCGACGAGTCCAACGCCCCGCTGGCCCGCGACATGCGCATCCTGGTCCGCAAGCGGCTGAGCCAGGGCGACAGCAACCAGGAAGTCATCGACTACCTGCAGGACCGCTACGGTGATTTCGTGCTCATGAAGCCGCCCTTCAAGCCGACCACCTGGGTGCTGTGGCTGGGGCCGCCGCTGCTGCTGGTGGCTGGCGGCATCGGGGTGGCGATGTATTATCGCGGGCGGCGCGGCGAGTCGGCGGCGGCGCCGCTCAGCCCGTCCGAGGAGGCCCGCCTTCAGGCCCTGCTCGAGGCCGAGGACGCCGCCGCCAACGGGCGGCATGATGACGCCGCCAATGGTCGGCATGACGAGTCGCGCGGGGGGCGCGCCTGATGGTTTCGGTGTGGATTTCCTTTGTTCTGTTTGCCCTGCTGGCCTTCATGCTGCTGGTCGTGCCGCTGTTGCGCGGCCAGGGCAGCCGGGCGGCGCGGCGTCGCGACTACGACCTCAGCGTCTACCGCGACCAGCTCGACGAGGTGGAGCGCGACCTGGAACGCGGCCTGCTCACCATCGATCAGGCCGAGGCCGCCCGGGCCGAGCTGAAGCGTCGCCTGCTGGCGGTGGCCGAGCGCTCCCGCCCGGCCCGCGAGGACGGCCTCGACGCCGACTTCCACGACGAAAGTCTGGCCCGGGCCGCGCGGCGCCGCACCTGGGCGCTGGTCATCGGGCTGCTGATCCTGGTCCCCGGCGGCGGTATCGGCCTGTACGCCTTCACCGGCAACCCGGGGCTGCCGGCCCAGCCGTTCGCCCTGCGCGCCCAAAGCCACCAGCCGGACGGCGCCGCCCAGATGGCGGCCAGCGGCGAGCAGGCCATGGAGTCGCTGACCGTCGAGTTGGAACAGCGGCTGGCCAAGAATCCCGCCGATACCCAGGGCTGGATCATGCTGGGCCGCACCTATGCCACGGCCCAGCGCTACGACGATGCCATCCGCGCCTACCGCGGTGCCCTGGAGCACGGCAAGCCGACCTACGCCCTGTACAGCGAGCTGGCCGAGGCCCTGGTCGCCAAGGCCGAGGGCACGGTGGACGGCGAGGCCGCCGAGGCCTTCATGGAGGCGCTGCGCCTCGACCCGCGCGACCCGCGCGCCCGCTACTACCTGGGGCTGGGCCGGGTCCAGGCCGACGAGCCCGAGGCGGCCCTGGCCATCTGGCGCGACCTGGAGCGCGACTCGCCCGATGACGCGCCGTGGATGGAGGTCCTCCAGAAACGCATCCAGGAGACCGTGGCGGACAGTGGCCTCGACCCGGAGGCGGTGACCCCGCAACACCCGCTGCAACTGGCCGGCGAGCCGCCGCCCGAGATGCCGGCCCCGTCGCCCCGGGGCCAGGGTCAGGCACTGCCCGGCGGTGGCCGCTTCAGCGAGGAGGAGTTGGCCCAGATCGAGACCATGGTCGGCAACCTGGAAGCGACGATGGCCGAAACCCCGGACGACGTGGAAGGCTGGCGGAAATTGGCCCGCTCCTACGACGTGCTGGGCCGGCCGGCCAAGGCCATTGAGGCACACCAGAACATCGTGCGGCTGGAGCCGGAGAACGTCGAGGCCCAACTGTCCTACGCCATGGCCATCCTCAAGGACTCCCAGGAGCGCGGCGAGGCCGAGTTCCCGCCCCGGGTGTTCGACATCATGCGCGATGTCCACGCCCTTCAGCCGAACAACCCCAACGCCCTCTACTTCCTGGGCCTGGAGGCGGCGATGACCGGCAAGACCGAGGCGGCGCGCACCTACTGGCAGCCCCTGCGCGACCTGCTGCCCGAGGACCACGAGGTGCGCCGCGACGTGGAAAGCCGCCTCAAGGCGCTGTCCGAGGAGGGGTAGGGGGCGCTCTGCCCCGCCTCCCCCGCTCCGGGGGCACCGATCAGGCGGGCGGCCCGCCGGTCGTGGCGGGGCGTCAGTGGAAGCCGGCCACGAAGGTCGTCGCGGTGAGCGTGACGTGGGCATCGAGCGGCGGATGCGGCTCGAACGCCTAGCGTTTTGCGCCAAAACGGAATCACTGGCTTCTGGGGTCCGGTTCGCAAAACGCTATCGATTCAATAATTCAGAGCACGTCGCGGTTATCTGGGGTCACAAAGTGACCCCAGATAACCGCGACGTGCTCAAGGGCGCGCGCGCGAAATTCCACAGACGGAACAGGCACCATTCGGCCCGCTGCGCGTCGGCCACCGCCAACTCGTTGCGGGTGATGTGGAAGGGCGTCCGTTCCCATCCGTTGGTCGTCTTCACCTCGATCAGGCGGGCCCGACCATCCGGCGCGAAACTGGCGATGTCGTAGCCCGCGCCATCGCCGTCCTCCTCGGCCACCCAGCGCACCTTCCGCGCCAGATCGGCGCGGCCGAGGGCGTGCAGCGTGGCCCGCTCGTGGGCCGGCACCCGGGCTTCGCCGGCGCGACCGAGCTGCCGGTTCCGCGCGTCCCGCCCGGCAACGTCGAACCGCCGGGCGATGTGCGGCATCTGCTCCGGTTCCTGTGGCGGCGGCTGGTTGGGCAGGGTGGGCGGTGGGGCGATCCACAGCGGCGCGGCTTCCTGAAGCTCCCTGTCCGGGCGGGCGGGAGGCGGGCGGGCGAGCCACGCCGGGTTCAGCATCAGCCAGCGTGCCACCGCATCGACCAGCGAGGCCTGGAAGTTGAAGGCCGGCTTGTCGCCCGCCATCCAGTCCTCGCCGAGCCCCTTCAGAACGGCGCTGATGTTCTGGTGCTTGAACTCGACCGAGGCCTCGGAGCGGCCATCCAGCCGGGGCAGCAGGGCCCGCCGATGCGCCGCCTTGCTGTAGGGGCGGCCCAGGATGTCGTCGGCCAGCATCGCGAAATAATCCGCGACGATCAGGTCGTTCTCCGCATCGCTCCAGGGCTGGCTCGGCATCCGGCCAGGCCCTAACGGAGGTGTCCATCGTTTTGGCGCAGGGTTGGTTGGGCCCTGATCCGCCCCATCGGTGCCATCGGCGCGCACGCCGACCAGGGGGCCCGGCTGACCGGCAGAGGGGCGGGAACATGGAAGGTTGTGCGACCGGCTTTGGTCGTGCTGCCCCGGCTTCTGTTGCGAGCGGCTCGCAATTCTGATCCGATGGGAGCCCCCGCCTGCCGGAGTCTTCCCGGCCGTGCCCGACCGTCAGCCGGACATCCCATGAACAGCCTCACCCTGAATGATCTGATGACCCCGGTGACGCGGCGCTTCGGCGTCACCTGGGGCCGCTACCATGTCGATGGCGCCGGCGAGGACGGGGCGCTGGAGCACACCGTGGCCCGTGGCCATCTGGAGGTGTTTCCACTGCATCCCGGCCTGACCTTGACCCTGGGCAACCTGTCCACCCTGACCGAGGTGCGGGGCGAGGCGCAGTACCCGGCGGGGGTGATGCTGGCGGCGATGATCGACGGCACGCCGGACATGGCCCGGGTCGATCAGCGGCTCGGCCCCGCCCCGGGCTGCTGCCTGGTGGTCGCCGCCGACCGGGCGTTCAGCCTGGGCGGTCGGACCATGAAGGGGTTCCAGGGGCGGCTGGCGATCCTGCATGCCTCGGTCGACTGGCTGAGCGGGGCCGACCTGCCGCTGGCCAGCCTGCCCGCTGGAAGTCCCGGACTGGGCAGCCATCCGCTGTCGGCGGCCATGCGCGAGGCCTTGCGCACCCTTATGAACAACGCCGGCCCGTCCGACGGTCTGCGCGCCCTGCGGGCGGAAAGCCTGGCCCTTGGCCTGCTGGCTGACAGTCTGGGCACGGCCCACCAACAGACCGCCTCGGCGCTGCGTCCGCGCGATCTGGATGCCGTCTGGGCGGCCCGCCAGGCGATGGAGATGGACCCCTTCGCCGGGCACAGTCTGGCCTCGCTGGCCCGTCTGGCGGGGATCAGCGCCTCGTCGCTGAAGGCCAAGTTCCCGCGGGCTTTTGGCATCCCGGTTCTCGGCTTCCTGCGCGACCTGCGCCTGGAGATCGCCCACGCCTCGCTGGAGAGCGGCCGGTGGACGGTCGCCGAGGCGGCGTATGCCGTGGGCTATGCCCACTCCTCCAACTTCTCCATCGCGTTCAAGCGCAAGTACGGCTATCCGCCGCGCCAGGTTGGCCGTGCCAGCGAAACCGAGGGCAGGCCCGACGGGTTGCTGGCCACGGCGCCCTGACCCCGACTTCCCCGCGCCACGAGAGCCCGCCGCGCCGGCCGACACCCGGCGCGGGGGGGGGGCGTTGCGCGCGCCCAGGCCGGCGGTTGGCCGTGCCCATACGTGATTTGACCGGCCGCATACGCCGCCGTTCTTGAGGCGCCTCACGGGCCACGTCTAACATTGCGATGCATTCGCACATAGGATAATATTCCATGCCACCGACCTCGCGAAGCCTGCCCCCGGGCCAGGTTTCTTCCGGCACATTGTTGCGTCTTTCCGGCCCCCTCGCCGTGACCCAACTGGCGCAGGTGGCCAACGGATTCGCCGATACCGCGATGGCCGGCCACCTGGGGGCGGTGCCGCTGGCGGCGGTCTCGGCCGGGGCGGCCTTGTGGCTGCCGATGATGATTTTCCTGCTTGGCCTGCTCTATGTCCTGGTGCCGGTGCTCGGCCACCTGCGCGGCCAGGGCGACAGCGCGGCCGTGGCCCAGGCCGCCGCCGCCGGCCTGAAGCTGGCCGTGCTCGGCGGGCTGCTGGCCGCCGGGCTGCTGGCCCTGGCGATGCCCCTGCTGGGGCTGATCGGCGCCGACCCGGCGCTGCTCCCCGAGGCGCGGCGGTACCTGCTCTGGATCATACCCGGAATGCCCGGCGTGGCGCTGTTCCTGGCCCTGCGCTACGTCCGCGAAAGCGCCGGCCTGACCGGCAAGGTGACCGTGGTTGCGCTGCTCGGCGCCGGCCTCAATGCCGGCCTCAATTACCTCCTCATGTTCGGCGCCCTGGGGGTGGAGCCGATGGGCGTCGCCGGGTGCGGGCTGGCCACCACGCTCGCCAACTGGACCTGCGCCATCATTCTCGGCCTGCTCATCGCCGGCGAGGGCCTGCTGAGCGGCGTCGGTCGCGCCCTGACCGCCGGCCGGGGCGCCACGGCCGGGCCCGGGCTGGCCGCCCTGGCCGGCAAGGGGCTGCCGATCGGCCTTGGCTTCGTGTCCGACTACCTGGTGGTGGCGGTGGTCGCGCTGTTCATCGCCACCCTGGGGGCGGCCCAGATCGCCGGCCACCAGATCGCCTTCAACGTGCTGTCGATCCTGGTCATGGTGCCGCTGTCCATTGCCATGGGCGGCGCCATCCTGCTGGCTCAGGCGTTGGGGGCGGAGGATCGCGCGATGGCGCGGGCGGTGATCCGCCAGACGCTGGCCGTCAACCTGATCCTGGCCCTGGTGCTGGCCATGCTGGCCGCCGTTCTGGCGCCGCTGCTGCCGGGGCTCTACGCCGTCGATCCGTTGGTCCATCAGGCCAGCCAGCCGCTGCTGCTGGTGGTCGCCGGACTGCTGGCGTTCGACATCGCGGTGTTGACCGCCGGCAGCCTGCTGCGCGGCTTCGGCGACATGACCGGGCCTTTTCTGGCCACCGCGCTGGCCCACTGGCTGCTCAGCCTGCCGCTTGGCTACGCCCTGGGGATGACCGACCTGCTGGGGCCGGCTCGTGGGGCGAGCGGCTGGTGGACCGCTTTCGGCGCCGGCCTGCTGGTCGCCGCCCTGGTACTGGGCCTGCGGCTGCACCGGGCCACCGTCCGACAGCTTGGCCAGGCCGGTCAACCAATCCAACCATCAACAGGAGAAACCGCATGACCACGCGAGAGTGGCGGCTGCCCGCCTGCCTCGGGCTTTCGGTCGTTCTTGCCGGCGCGGTGGCGACGCCCGGGGCACGGGCCGAGGAGCGCCCCACCACCGCCGAGACCGAAACCCTGTTGCTGGCGCCGGTGACCGTCACCGCCCGCAAACGGGCCGAGGTCGAAAGCGACATCCCGGTCGCCATGACCACCCTGGGCAGTGACGAGATCACCGCCGCCGGGATCGAGACCATCGAGGATGTCGCCCGCCACGCGCCGGGGCTGAACTTCAGCCAGGGCTCGCAGTCGCGCTATTCCACCATCAACCTGCGCGGCGTCGGGTCGCTGGTTCCGGGAGGCTACGAGGACGGCTCGCTCAGCGCCTACGTGGATGGCGTGCCGGTGCCCATGTCGATGCTCGACACCACCTATCGCGACCTGGAGCGGATCGAGGTGCTGCGCGGCCCGCAGGGCACCCTTTACGGCAAGAACGCCCAGGCCGGCGCGATCAACATCATCACCCGCGCCCCGAGCGACCAGACCGAGGCGGAACTGGGCTTCGATCTGGGCACCGATGGCCGGCGGCGGGCCTCGGGCCTGGTCGGGGGGGCGCTGGTGCCCGGTCTGCTGGCCGGCCGGCTGTCGGTCGACGGCTCGACCGAGAACGGGCTGATCGAGAACCGTGCCCTGAATCGCGACAACGGCGACCTGGAGCGCGTCAACGCCCGGCTCGGGCTGGCCGGCACCTGGTCGGACAGCTTCCGCAGCCGGCTCACGGTCAGCCGCGAGCAGATCAACAACAACGACAACCAGCCGGTGCCGAGGAATTTCCACGACGTCACCTACGAGCCCTGGGTGGGCACCGACGATCAGCTCATCTGGTCATTCGGCCTGACCAACACGGTGGCGCTGAGCGAGGCCATCGAGCTGAACCTGGTGACCGGCTTCTACGACATGGACGGCGAGGAGCATTACGTCCAGTCGGCGACCAGCCACAGCCGCACCGACTACGCGGAGCGCCAGATCACCCAGGAAGTGCGTCTGAACGGCACCCATGGCGGTTTTGACTGGGTGCTCGGCACCTACCTTGGCCACTTCTCGCACGATCAGACCCTGGCCGGTCTGGGCGCCATCCGGGCGGTCGACACCGGCGAGCACGAGCGCACCACCGGCGCCGTGTTCGGCGAGGTGAGCCAGGATCTGACCGACAGCCTGGAACTGACCGCCGGCCTGAGGCTGAGCCGCGACCGCGTCGAGACCGATGAGATCGTGGTCAATCAGACCTTCGGCTTCACCCACGGCTACGCCATGTCGGAAACCTTCTCCGGTTGGCACGGCCGGCTCGCCCTGGCCTACCGGCCGAGCCAGACCGACACCCTGTTCGCCTCGATCGCCCGCGCCTACAAGCCGGGCGGCTTCCAGACCGCCCACGTCAACGCCATCAGCGGCATCGCCCAGGTGACGGAAGGTTACGGCTCGGCCCGCACGGTGGCCTACGAGGCGGGCTACAAGGGGCAGTTCCTGGACCGCCGGCTGAGCGCCGACATCACCGCGTTCTTCTCGGAAACCGAGGACGAGCAGGTGGTCGGCTACGATCCGCTGACCTTTGTCAGCCAGTACGCCAACATCGATGCCTCCGCCTATGGCCTGGAACTGGCCGCCCGCTTCCAGGCCACCGCCAACCTGAGCCTGGGGGGCGGCCTGTCGCTGAGCCGCGCCTTCGCCACCGAGGATGCCGACCTGGGCTGGGGCGGTCTGGTCTCCGACGGGGCCCAACTGCCCAACACGCCGACCGTTTCCTACAACCTCCATATCGACTGGCGGGATGATCTGGACTGGGCCGCCCTGCGCCAGACACTGCCCGGCCTGGCCTGGTTCGCCCGCGCCGACTATGGCTTCACCGGCGCCCGCTGGGGCGAGGCGACCCACGACAACCGGCTCGACTCGTTCGGCGTTCTCGACCTTTCCCTGGGTCTGGAGAGCGACGCCATGCGCCTTGAGGGCTACGCCGAGAATGCGCTGGACGAACGCTACACCGAGTATTCGGCCTTTGGCCGGGCCCGCCCGGGGGCGTCCCTCAGGGTCGGCCTGCGCGGCTCGGTGTACTTCTGAGCGATGGCCGGGCGGACCGTCGACCAATGTCGCTTCTGATGCGTCTCATGGCCCGCCGGCGCTGGCTGCTGGCCGGCGCCGGGGTGGCCAGTGCCGGGGCCGCCGGGCTGGGGCTGATCCCCTTCATCGCCATCTGGCTGCTGGCGGTCCAGTTGATGTCCGGGGCTCCCGAGCGCGACCGCCTGCTGGCCATCGTGGGGCTGGTCGCCGGCGGGCTGGCGGCGCGCTGGCTGTTGCTGGGGTTGTCGGCGGCGCTGTCGCACGTCGCCGCCTTCGACATCATCCACCATCTGCGTCTCGAGGTGGCCGGGCATCTGGCCCGGGTGCCGCTGGGCGCCTTGCGGCGCCGCTCCTCGGGCGAGATCCGGCGCATCCTGCAGGACGACATCGAGCGTCTGGAAATGCTCCTTGCCCATATGCTGCCCGAACTGATCGGCGCCTTGACCACCACCCTGGCCGGTGCCGTCGTGCTGCTGGTCGTCGACTGGCGCCTGGGTCTGGCCGCCCTGGCGCCGATCCCACTGGCCCTGCTGGCCCAGGTCCTGCTGTGGCGCCGGGCGGCCGGTGGGGTGGGCACCTACCAGACCAGCCTGGACCGGATGAACGCGGCGGTGATCGACTTTCTGCGCGCCCTGCCGGCGATCCGCGCCTTCGGCCTGAACCGGGTCGCCGAAAGCCGGCTGCGGGTGGCGACCGCCGACTACAGCGCCAGCGTGGCCGAGTTCTCGCGGCACGCCGTTCCCGGCTGGATGGCCTATCTGGTCCTGCTGTCGAGCAGTCTGCTGCTGCTGCTGCCGGTCGGCGCCCACCTGCTGGCCGGCGGCGTCCTCGACGGCCCCACCTTCATCCTCTGCCTGGTGCTCGGCATGGGGTTGTGCCAGCCGCTGGCCCGGGCGAGCACGGTCGGCAGTTCGTTCAAGGTGGTGGCCAACGGCCTGGAGCGGGTCCAGGCGGTGCTCGACACGCCGCCGCTGCCCGAAGGCCCCCGCGAGGCGCCGCCGCCGAGCTTCTCGGTGAGTTTTCGGGATGTCTGGTTCTCCCATGGCGAGCAGCCGGCGCTGGCCGGACTGGACGTCACCTTTCCGGCCAATCGCCACACCGTGATCGTCGGCCGCTCGGGGTCCGGCAAGACCACCCTGGCCCATCTTGCCGCCCGCCATCTGGTTCCCGACCGGGGCACGGTCTGCCTCGGGGACATCGACATGGCCGAGTTCTCCTCGCCGGCGCTGGGTCGCTGGGTGGCCTGTGTCTTCCAGGATGTCTTCCTGTTCCGCGACAGCGTCCTTGAGAACATCCGCCTGGGCCGCCCCGAGGTGAGCCGTCAGGCGGTGGTCGAGGCGGCCCGGATCGCCCAGCTCGATGATTTCATCGAGGGCCTGCCGGAGGGCTACGACACGCAGCTCAGCGAACGCGGGCGCAACCTCTCGGGCGGCCAGCGGCAGCGTCTGTCGATCGCCCGGGCGCTGGCCGGCGCGGCGCCGGTGGTCATCCTCGACGAGGCGACCGCCTTCGCCGACCCGACCACCGAGCGGGCCTTCCATCAGGCCCTGACCCAACTGGGCCGGGAGCGGACGGTGATCACCATCGCCCACCGCCTGGCCACCGTGCGTCATGCCGATCACGTGGTGGTGCTCGAGGCCGGCCGGGTGGCCGGCGCCGGCAGCCACGCCGAGCTGCTGCACGGGTGCCCGGCCTATGGCCGGCTGTGGGCGGCCCACGACTCGGCGGAACGGATGACGCGCCATGATCTTTCTTGACATTCTGCGCCTGGCCGAGGGGGTCCACGCCCGGCGCCTGCGCCTGGCGGTTGCCCTGAAGGTGGGCGAAACCCTGTGCGCGGCGGTGCCCTTCGTCGTCCTGTGGGGCATGCTGGAGCTGATCCTGCGCCTCGACCGCCCCCCCTTCGAGGCCTGCCTGCCCTGGCTCGGGCTGGGTCTGGCCGGTCTGCTCGGGCAGTACCTGTTCGGGCTGTTCGCCGCCCGTCTGGCCTTCACCCATGGCTATGGCCTGATGGCCGATTTCCGGGTCCGCTTCGCCGAGCATCTGGCGCGTCTGCCGTCCGGCTTCTTCACCGAGGCGCGGATCGGCGAGCTGACCAGTCTGGTTTCCGACAGCGTGCGCATGATCGAGGATGTTTTCACCCATCTGGTCGGCGAGCTGGTGGCGGCGGCCGTGCTGCCGCTGGTGGTCGGCGTGCTGCTGCTGTGGATCGACTGGCGGATGGGCCTGGCGGCGCTGGTCACCGTGCCCCTGGCCTGGGCGGTGCCGGTGCTCGTCGGGCGCGCCTTCAACCGCCTGGTCGGCCAACGGCTGCGCAGCCAGGAAGAGATCGCCGCCCGCCTGCTGGAGTACATCGATGGCATGCCGGTGATCCGCGCCCACGGTATGGGCGGGGGGCACTTCAAGGCGCTGGAAGCGGCCATGCGCGATTTCCGGCGCGCCGCCCTGCGTCTGGAGGCGACCGGCGGCCTGGCGGTGATCGGGTTTGCCGTCGCCCTGGAGTTGGGGTTCGTCGCCCTGCTCGGGCTGGGCACCTATCTGCTGCTTGGCGGCGGCATCGCCGGCGCTGCCTTCCTGACCGTCGTGGTGCTGGCCCAGAAGTTCTACGCCCCGATGACCCAGACCGCCATGCTGGTGGCCGAGGCGGCCTTCCTGTCGCGGGCCTACCAGCGGGTGCGGGCGGTGATCGACCTGCCGACCATGCCAGAGCCGGCGTTGCCCAAGTCGCCGCCCGGCCACCACCTGACCTTCGAGCGGGTCGACTTCGCCTATCGTCCCGGACGGCCGGTGTTGCACGGGTTGTCGGCGACCATTCCGGCCGGCCAGGTGACCGCCCTGGTCGGTTCCTCCGGGGCCGGCAAGAGTACCGTCGTCCAGTTGGCCGCCCGCCTGTTCGACCCCGACCGGGGCAGCGTTCGCATGGGCGGCGTCGACCTGCGGGAGATCGGCTCGGAGGGAGTGCGGGCGCGGGTCGCCATGGTCCTGCAGGAAGTCCACCTGCTGGACGACACGGTGGCTGAAAACATCCGCCTGGGCCGCCCGGAGGCGAGCGACGCGGAGGTTCGCCGGGCGGCCCGCGCGGCCCAGTGCGAGGCCTTCATCGAGGCCCTGCCGGCGGGCTATGAAACGCCGGTCGGCGAGGCCGGGGCCCGGTTGTCGGGCGGCGAAAAGCAGCGCCTGTCGATTGCCCGCGCCCTGCTCAAGGACGCCCCGATCCTGATCATGGACGAAAGCACCGCGGCCATTGACGCGGAAACCGAACTGGCCTTCCAGCGCGCCTTCGAAACCCTGCGCCAGGGCCGAACCGTACTTCTGATCGCCCATCGCCTTTCCAGTGTGGTGCGGGCCGACCAAATTCTGGTAATGAGTGGCGGTCGCATCTGCGAGCGGGGGACACATGCCGAGCTGGTGGCGCGTGAGGGGCCCTACCAGCGCCTCTGGCAAGCCAGTCGGTTCTGATTCCGACCTCTCTCCGAGTCATGCCCTTCGCCGCCGGTCACCGCTGGCCGGCCGGGGCGGGGTGTGCGCCGGCCGTGAAGGCGGTGGCGGCAAGGTTCGTGTTCGCAAGTTTTATGTTTGCAAGTTCCATTTTTGACGGCCCCGGATTTGGGAAAGGACCGAGATGACTGCCCCGCGTTCGACCTTTTTGGGTTTTCTTCTGCTGTGCGGACTTGTCGCGTTGGGACAGCTTCCGGCCCGGGCCGACGAGGCGGCGGGCGCCACGCCGCCACCCGGCGGGTTGGCCGCGGGGGCGTTGGCCGACCCGGCGCCCGGCATGGCGGCCGCGCCCGAGGGCGTGGCACCGCCGGCGGGACTCGGCCCCGACCCCAGCACGCTGCCCCATGACCTGTCGCCGTGGGGCATGTTCCTGGCCGCCGACCCGGTGGTCCAGACGGTGATGACCGGGTTGTTCCTGGCCTCGGTCCTGACCTGGACGGTGTGGCTGGCGAAAAGCCTGGAACTGCGGCTGGCCAGCCGCCGCCTGGCCCGGACGATGGCGGTGCTGGAGCAGGCCTCGGGGCTCGCCGAGGCTCTGGCCCGGACCAGCCAGGCGGCCGGTCCCGAGCCCGAGCTGGTGCGCGCCGCGGCGGCCGAGGTGCGACTGTCGGCCGATGCCTTGGGGAACGGTGGAAAGGGGCTCAAGGAGCGCGTCGCCTCGCGCCTGGGGCGCCTGGAGGCGGTCGCCGCGCGGCGCATCGCGCGCGGCACGGGGGTTCTGGCGACCATCGGCTCGACGGCACCGTTCATCGGCCTGTTCGGCACGGTATGGGGGATCATGAACGCCTTCGTCGGCATCTCCCGCTCGCAGACCACCAATCTGGCGGTGGTCGCGCCGGGCATCGCCGAGGCCCTGCTGGCCACCGCCCTGGGACTGGTCGCGGCGATTCCGGCGGTGGTCATCTACAACGCCTTCGTGCGCGCCATTGCCGCCTACCGGGGTCGCCTCGGCGATGTCGCCGCCGCCGTCGAGCGGATGGTCAGCCGCGATCTGGATCGCGGCGGCCCGGCGCTCGAACCGTCGATCCCGCGGGCCGGCTGAAGGGGGGCGGGACAATGGCGTTCAAGACCGACGGCGGCGACGATCTCAGCGAAAGCCACGAGATCAACGTCACCCCGTTCATCGACGTGATGCTGGTCTTGCTGATCATCTTCATGGTTGCCGCGCCGCTGGCGACGGTCGATGTGCCGGTCGACCTGCCGTCCTCCACGGCGCCCGCCCAACCGCGCCCCGACACCCCGCTGTTCCTGACCGTGCGGGCCGATCTGGGGCTGGTTCTGGGCGATGACCCGGTGCCCGAGGAGCGGCTCGCCCAGGTCCTCGATTCGGCCAGCGGCATGGACCGCGAGCGCCGCGTCTTTCTGCGCGCCGACAAGGTGGTGCCCTACGGCGATCTGATGGCGGTGATGGACCGCCTGCGGGACGCCGGCTACCTGCGGATCGCCCTGGTGGGTCTGGAACGGGCCGAGTTGGAATGATCAACGGCCGGCGGACGCGGGTTCTCTGGGGCAGCAGTCTGCTGGCCATCATGGGGCTGCACGCCGGAGCCCTGGCGGGGGTGATCCTGCACACGCCGACCCCGCCGGAGGCCCCGGATATCGAGATCGTGCCGATCGAGATGGCCGCCTTCGAGCCCTCGGCGCCCGAACCGGCCCCCGCGCCGGCCCCGCCACCCGAACCACAGCCGGAGCCGGAGCCGCCGCCCGAGCCGGAACCGCCACCCGAGCCCGAGCCGCCGCCCGAGCCGGAACCACCACCCGAGCCCGAGCCGCCGCCCGAGCCGGAGCCGCCACCGGAGCCGGAGCCACTCCCCGAGCCCGAGCCGCCGCCCAAGCCCGAGCCGCCGCCCAAGCCGAAGCCGACGCCGACTCCCAAGCCGACGGCCCCGGCCAAGCCGACGGCGGTTCCAGCCCCCCCGGCGCCCCCCCCACCGGCTCCGCCCATCGCCGCGCCGGTCGAGGCGGCGCCCGTTGCGCCGCCGACGGTGGCGCCCGGCCCGCCGCTGGCTGATCTGGTCGCCCTCTGGCAGAGGGACCTGCTGTCGCACCTGGAGCGTCACAAGGTCTATCCACGGCGAGCCCGGGATCGCAACCAGGAAGGGGTCAGCCATGTCCGGCTGGTGATCGACCGGACCGGCGCGGTGCGCGAGGTCCGCCTGGAGCGCAGCTCAACCTACCGGCTGCTCGACCGCGAGGCGGTCGAGTTGATGCAGCGGGCGATGCCCTTGCCGCCCCCGCCCCCCCGCCTGCTCGACGGCCGCGAGGCCTTCGAACTGGTGGTGCCGGTGCGCTTCGGGTTGCGCTAGGGCTTGCCGGGGCAGGGGGCGTCGGTGGCGGCGGTGTGCCATGACTTGGCGGACTGCTGGGCTTTCCAGAGGCTGGCGTAGCGGCCGTTGGCGGCCAGCAGGTCGGGGTGGCGGCCGCGCTCGACGAGGTGGGCGTTGTCGAAGACCAGGATCTGGTCGGCGCCGACGATGGTTGACAGGCGATGCGCGATGACGATCACCGTGCGCGCGCGGACCAGGGTGTCGATGGCGGTCTGCACGGCGCGCTCGCTTTCGGTGTCGAGGGCGGCGGTCGGTTCGTCGAGGACGACGATGGGGGCATCCTTGAGGATGGCGCGGGCGATGCTGATGCGCTGGCGCTCGCCGCCCGAGAGGCTGCCGCCGATGTCGCCGACCGGGGTCCGGTAGCCCTGCGGCAGGCGGCGGATGAAGGCGTCGGCGTTGGCCGCCCGGGCCGCCGCCTCGACCTCGGCATCGCTGGCTTCCGGGCGGCCCAGGCGGATGTTCTCCAGGATGGTGTCGTCGAACAGGTAGACGTCCTGGAAGACCACCGACAGGCAGCGGTTGAGGTCGTTCGCCGACAGGGCGCGGATGTCGATGCCGCCGATGCGCACCGTCCCGGCCTGCGGGTCGGCGTAGCGGGTCAGCAGGCGGACCAGGGTGCTCTTGCCGGAGCCGGAGGGGCCGACCAGGGCGGTCATGGTGCGCTCCGCCAGCTCGGCCGAGACCTCCTTCAGGGCCGGCTCGCTGTCGCCGGCGTAGGTGAACGAGACGGCCTCGAAGCGCACCTCGTGGTGGCGCGGCGGGGGGCTGGGGGGAAGGTTCGGCAGCGGCTTGGCGGCGACCACCGCATCCATGCGGAGGAGGGCGCTTTCCATCAGGTCGAAGACCTGGGTCAGCTCGTTGAACAGGGCCAGCGGCTCGCTGAAACGCAGGATCACGACCAGCAGGGCGGCGAAGGCGGCCACCGACAGGCTGCCCTGGGTGACCCAGGCCAGACCCAGGGCGAGGACGACCAGCAGGCCCAACTCGACCAGCCCGGCCATCAGCAGGGTTGGCAGCAGGGCGGCGCCCATGGCCTCTTCCTGGACCGTCTTCAGGTGGGCCAGCGCGGCGCCCAACCGGGCCGTTCGGGGACCCGCCTGACCGAGCGAACGCAGCACCGCCAGGCCTTGGGTGTATTCCACGATGTCGGCGTTGGTGCGGGCGTGGGCCTCGGCCACGGCGTGATGCTCGGCCATCGAGGCCCGGCGCTGCCAGCGGTGGATGGGCACCGCCAGCGGAAAGATCAGGGCCATGGCCAGGGCCATCCGCCAGTCGACGGCCAGGGTGACCAGGATGCTGGTTGCCGGCACCACCATCAGGCGGATGATCACCTGGACCAGGGAGCCCAGCGGGGCGACCGCCTCGTCGATGTTGCCGCCCAGGGTGGCGGCCAGGTCGCCGGTGCGCCAGGCGGCCAGGCTCTGCATCGGCATGGCGCGCAGATGACGTCCCAGGCGCAGGCGCAAATCGTGGGTGACGTCGGCGACCGCGGCGCCGTACTCGAAGGCGTGGCCGCGCCAGGCGAGAAGCAGGTCGGCGGCCATCGCCAGCGCCATCACCAGCAGCCACATCGCCACCGCCGAAACATCCGTCGGCTCGGCGAGGAGGGCCGAGAAGAGCGGAAAGAAGCAGGCGAAGGCCAATCCCTGGGCCACGGCGGCCAGGGCGAAACAAAGCAGCATGCGGCGCACCGCCGGGGCCTGTTCGCCGGCGGCCAGGATCAGCCGGCGGTAGGTGTCGGAAAAGCGGGGGATGGCGCGGCTCATGGGGGGACTCATGGGGGGGCTCCTGGGGGGACTCCGCCGTCGGGTGTGCGCAACGCCCAGCCCTGGGCCTGTTCGTGCAGCCGCCACAGCCGGGCATAGAGGCCGTCGGCGGCCAGCAGGTCGGGGTGGCGGCCGCGCTCGGCGAGGCGGCCCTGGTCGAGGACGATGATCTGGTCGGCGTCGCGGATGGTGGCCAGCCGGTGGGCGATGACGATCACCGTCCGGCCGCGCGTCAACTCGGCCAGGGCGGCGACGATCAGCGCCTCGTTCTCCGGGTCGGCGAAGGCGGTTGCCTCGTCGAGGATGAGGATCGGCGCGTCGCGCAGGACCGCCCGGGCGATGGTGATGCGCTGCCGCTGGCCGCCGGAGAGCCGCGTGCCACGGTCGCCGGCGATGGTCTGGTAGCCGTCGGGCAGGGCGGTGATGAAGTCGTGGATGCGGGCGGCGCGGGCCGCCGCCTCGACCTCGGCCTGGGTGGCTTCGGGGCGGGCCAGGCGGATGTTGTTGGCCAGGCTGTCGTGGAACAGGAAGGTGTCCTGGAAGACGAAGGCCACCTGGCTGGCCAGGGCCTCGGGCGGGCAGTCGCGCACGTCCACCCCGCCGACCCGCAGCGTCCCTGCCGAGACGTCCCAGAAGCGCGGGATCAATCGCGCCACCGTGCTCTTGCCGGCTCCGGATGGCCCGACCAGGGCGGTCACCGTGCCCGGGGCGACGGTGAAGTTGATTGCCTCAAGGGCGTTGTCGGTGCGCTCCGGGTAGCGGAAGGAGACCGCCTCGAAGCTGACCGAGGCGTCGGCCGGCCGGGCCGGCGAGCGAGGCTCGGGCAGCGCCGGCACCGCCAGCACTTGCTGGATGCGCAGCGCCCCGGCCCGGGCCTTGCGCAGGAACTCGTTCATCCACATCAAGGGCATCAGGGCGTCGGCCACCCCGGTGCTGAGGATCAGCACCGTCACCAGGGTGGGGAAATCGAGCCCCCCGTGGGCCAGGAGCAGGCTGCCGACGGCGGCGACGACCAGCAGGGTCGGGGTCGGGCTGAGCAGCGACTGGGTGATCCGCCCGGCGGTCCCGGTGGCCAGGACCCAGTTGCGGAAGACCTCGCGGAAGCGGTTCAGGGCATCGTGATAGCGGCGGAACGAGGTGGTGCCGTCATCGAACATGCGGACCACCGGCATCGCCTGGACGAATTCGATGACCGCCGCCTGGATGGCCTCCCGGGCCGTGTCGTAGCGGGTGCGCAGGGTGGCGTAGTCGCGCATGGCCAGGTTCATCGCCGTCATGCCGGCGGCGAAAACGCCCAGCGCCACCAGGGCCAGCCGCCAGTCGAGGGCGACCAGCAGGATCAGGCTGACCAGCGGCGCCGCCACGTTGCGGCCGACGATGGGCGTTGAATCGGCGACGAAGGCATGCAGGCCGCGCACGTCGTCCTGCATCACCTTGCTCAGGGCGCCGCTGCCGGTGGTGATCGCATAGCCCAGGGGAACCCGCGCCAGATGGGCCGCCAGCTCGCTGCGCAGGGTCTGCTCAAGGCGAAAGGCGGCCAGATGCGACAGCGTGAAGGCGGCCGTGCGCAGCCCCAGGCTGGCCGCGATCAGCCCGCCGGCCAGGGCGCCGAAACCCCACGGACCCAGGCCGGCCAGCCAGGGCACCTCGACCGCCCGCCCGCCCAGGGTGGCCACCACCCCGCCCAGTGCCGCCGCGGCGCACAGCGCGCAGGCCATGCCCACCGCCCCGAGCCCCATGGCCACCCCGATCGCCCGGCGCTCCGGCCCCAGAATACCCCACAAACCGCGACCAAACGCCGGGGACGACACCCCGGAACCGGGCGCATCGCGCCGTGCCATGTCAGAATCCTTCGTGGCCATTCATCAACCCTCGACCGGGGCATCAGGTGGTGGTGGGCCGGCGGGCGATGAACAGCATGTCGGCGGCCTGGGGATCGATGGTTCCTTCCGCCACCAGGCCGCCTGCCTCGGCCCATCGGGCCAGGGCTTCCGGGGTGTCAAAGCGCATCCGCCGGGCAATCGGCCCGAAAATCCGATGCATCCGCTCGGCGCTCTCCAGCGGCGCGGTCACGATGACCAGTCGGCCACCGGGGGCCAGGACCCGGGCCATCTCGGCGATGGCCTTGTCCGGTTGGGGAAAGAAGAAGAAGGCATGCAGGCAGAAGACGTGGCTGAAGGCGGCGTCGGCGAAGGGCAGGTCGGCGGCATCGCCCTGCACCACCTCCAGGCGGCCCTCGGCCAGGGCGTGGGCGTTGCGGCGTTTGGTCTCGCGCACCATGTCCGGGCTGTGATCCAGACCGCTCGCCCGGCAGCCGCCGGCCAGCGCCATTTCCAGGAACACCCCACCGCCGCAGCCGACGTCCAGCACGCGGTCTTGGGGACCCACCGGGGCGGCCGCCAGCCCCTTGCGGAAGCCGGCCATGTGGCCGACCGGCCGACGATACAGGGCCCGGCCGATCAGGCCGTTGGGGCGGCGGGCGATGGCATCGACCAGACGGTCGGAAAGGCCGGTCCGGGGCGGTCCGTCAAGCGGATCGGGAGAGGTCGTGGTCATTGCGCGGGGCATTCCTCTTGGTTGGCCTCTTGGTTGGCCTCTTGGTTGGTGGGGGCCGGTGTCGGGAAACGCTCGGGCTCGCACAGGCGGCGGGTGAGCAGGATCGCGGCCAGGGCGAGCAGGGAGCAGCCGACCCCCAGGCCGAAGCCCCAGACGAACCCGGTCCGGGCGACCAGGGCGGTGGCGGCGGCGGTCATCACCATGCCGCCCAGGCCATGCAGGCATTGCACCATGGTCATGTCGGTGCCGGCCTGGCCGCCATCATGGGCGAAGCGGAAGGCCAGGGTGAACACCGCCACCGAGACCATGCCGCTGCCGATGCCGCCGCCCAGGGTGGCGGTCATGGCCAGCCACAGGGGCAGCGGGGCGGCGTCGGCGGCGACCAGCCACAGGGTCTGGGCGAGCAGCAAGACCAGCAGGCCGACGACCGATGCCGGCACCGCGCCCCAGGCGCGCACCGCCGATCCGGCCAGCCCGGCACCGAGGATGATGGCCAGCGCATTGCCACTGCCGACGACCACGCCGACGCGGGCCAGCGACCAGTCGAGGTCGATCAGCAGCAGTCGGGACAGGCCGGAGGACACCGAGTGGCCATTGGCGAACACCAGCGCCACCACCGCCAGGGCCCAGCCCCGCCGGTTGCGGAAGAAACCGCGCAGGCGGGCCTTGGTCGGGGTCTGGCGGGCGACCGGCGGCGGTTCGCGCCACAGCAGCACGGGAATGGCGGTCAGGGCGATCAGGCCGGCCATCGCCGACAGCGCGCCGGAAACCCCGATCAGGTCGGCCAGCACCATCATGCCGGCTCCGCCGACCAGCATGCCGGCCATCATGCCGCCGACCTGCAGGGTGTTGGCCAGGGCCATGCGCGGGCGGCCCAGGCGTTCGGCGGCCAGGCCGTCGGTGGCGATGTCCTGGGTGCAGGCGGCCAGGCAGGCCACGCCGAGCAGGGCGATGATGGCCACCGCCCCGTCGGCGTCGAAGGGCACCGCCGCGACCCCGAGCAGGGCGGCCACCAGCAGGCCCTGGGTGGGCAGGATCCAGCCGCGCCGCCGGCCGAGGCGCCGGCCGCCCCGGTTGTCGACCAGCGGCGCCCACACCACCTTCACCATCCACGGCAGCATGGCCATGGGCACCAGGGCGATCAGTTCCAGGGGCACGCCGCCGGCCCGCAGCAAGGCTGGCAGGGCCTCGACAACCAGCCCGAACGAGATGCCCTGGGCCAGATACAGGGCCCCGATGACGGTCAGCAGCGTACGCTCCGGGTTGGCCGGGCGCATCGATCAGAACTCCACCGTGGCCTGCAGGCCGAAGGTGCGGGCCTCACCGGCGATGGCAAGGTCGGTGCCGTTGTAGTTGATGGCCTGCACCCGGTAGTCCTGGTCGGCGACGTTGTCGATGAAGCCTTCGACCCGCCACCCCTCGCCGATCAGTCCGGCCCGCAGGTTGAGCAGGCCGTACCCCTCCTGCTCCAGCGTGTTGGTGATGTCGAAGTAGTAGCTGCTGCGATAGGTGTAGTCGGCCCGCACCATCAGATCGAGCCCGCTGTCGGTGGGGATGACCTCGTCCAGCGGCCCCAGGTACTGGGCGCTGAGGCCATAGGTGAACCGCGGCGCGTTGGGCTGGCGCAACCCGTCGCCCGAGGCCAGGGTCGCCGACGGGTTGGGGAAGTCGACGAAGGTGGCCTCGTTCCACCCGAAGGTGGCACCCAGGGTCAGGGTTTGGGTCAGCCGGCCCTGGGCCTCCAGCTCGGCGCCGTAGCTGCGTGAGTGGGGCACGTTCACGATGTCGTTGAACACGCCCTGCCAGGCGGTCACCTGCTGCTGATGCCAGTCGGTGTAGAACAGGGAGCCGGCCACATCCAGGCGCCGGTCGAACAGGCGCGCCTTGCTGCCCAGTTCGTAGTTCCAGACCCGCTCGGGCCTCAGCTCCAGCCTGGTAGTCGGGGCGAACTGGCGGTTGAAGCCGCCGCTCTTGTAGCCCCGGCTGATGGTGCCGTAGAGCCGGGCGTTGTCGTCGGGCTTCCAACTGACGGTCAGCTTGGGCGAGAAGTTGAGATCGCTGAAGGAGGCGTCCAGGGTCTGGCTGGGGGCCCAGCCCATCCGCGAGACGTGGGTGTAGTGGGTGCTTTTGGAGTCATGGGTCAGCCGGCCGCCCACCATCACGTCCACCTGATCGAGCACGCCATAGGTCAGGTCGGCGAACACCGCCTGGCTGTTGGTGGTGGTCTCCGAATTGCTTTCCTCGCGTTCGCCATTGGCGAAAGCGCCGTACAGGGCGGCGGTGCCGGGGCGGTGGCCGAAGAAGTTCCGCTCGTTTTCCTTGTTGTGGAACAGGAAGACGCCGCCGGTCCAGCGCAGCCGGCTGTCGTCGGACGAGGTCAGGCGGAACTCCTGCGAGCCCTGGGTCTGGTCCCACTCCGACCCCTGGACCACCGAGTTGCCGTTGATCTCCCAGTCGTTGCCGGACAGGTCGGAGTGGGTGGTTCGCCAGGCGGTGATGGAGTGCAGGGTCAGATCGCCCAGGAACAGCTTGCCGTTCACCGACATCCCGTAGTTCTGCAGGTTGTAGTCGAACGGCGTGGTGATCGAGACCTCGCGGTCGTAGGGATTGTCGAACGCCCCATAGGCGAAGGTGGTGGCTTCCTGGTCCAGGTAGTCGGCCCGCAGGACCAGGTCATAGTCGGGCGACTGGGCGCGCACCTGGGCCCGGCCACCGGTGTTGGCGTAATCGCCCAGGTCGTCGCCGATCAGGTTGTCGACGGTGGCGTCGCGGCCACTGCGAAAGGCGTTGAAGCGGGTCGAAACGGTGGTGTCGCCATACTCACCGATGGCGCCGTTGGCGATCCCCGACAACTCGTACATGTTGTCCGAGCCATACAGCGCGGAGCCGGAAGCAAAGGTCTCCTCCTCCGGCTTGGCGGTGATGACGTTGACCGCCCCGCCCATGGCGTTGCGGCCGTACAGGGTGCCTTGCGGACCGCGCAGCACCTCGATGCGCTCGACGTCCTGCAAAAGCTGGTTCATGCCGATCTGGGCGCCGACATAGACGTCATCGGCATAGACGCCGATGGCCTGGTCGCCGCCGGCCATGCCGCCGCCCTGGTTGCCGATGCCGCGCATGGTGACGGTGGCGAAGCCGACCTGACCGTTGTCGAGGCGCAGCATCACGTTGGGGGTGGTGTTGAGGGTGTCGTTCAGATCCTTCTGGCCGCGATCCTCGACCTCGTAGCCATCGATCACGTCCATGCTGATCGGCACATCGAGCGGGTCTTCGCGGCGGTGCTGGGCGGTGACCTCGACCGGGGCCAGGATCAACGTTTCGGCCTCGTCCCTGCCCGCCGGGTCCCCGCCCGCCGCGTCCTCGGCTAGCGCTGGGTGTGAAAATGCGACGCAAGCGCATGTGGTGAGTAGGGCGTGCCGCCAACGCGGCGTTCCGTAAGGCATGACCGTGTCCCCTTCCGCGACGTCATTTCATCCCCATGGCGGGGCTGCCGCATCATTCCCGAGGTTCCCGGGAGCCGACAACGCAGCGGTTTTCAGGGATTGCGCCTTATCCTTCGGCATTTCCGCACGCTTGGTCAGGGTTTGTTATTGCGAACGAGTTGCGATCTCACTATACCCTCGGGGGTGGCGCCACTGCGCGCTCCGGGGCAAACGACGCCCCGAAAGCCATCGGAACGCCGAGTCATGCAGACCATCACCACCTCCGGCCTGGAAATCGTGCTGGCCGACGACCAGGTGGCCGAACACCAATGCTGGTCGACCGCCGTCAATCCCGGCCTGTGGTCCGGGGTGATGATGCGCGGCAAGGTGATGTGCGCCGCCGAGGGATTGGGCGAGACCCTGACCACGCCGGCCTCGCTGGTGACCTTCCACACCACCCGCCCGATCGAGTTCCGCCATCGCTCCTTGAACACCGGCACCCTGTCGGCGGTGTTCGTGCGCATCGGCGAGGATGCCCTGATCGATCTGTTGGGCGAGGAAGGCGCGGCCACCCTGGGCCCGGCCCGCACCCTGGCCGAGGCCCTGCGGCCGGGGGTCAATCCGGCGCCGCGCGCCCTCGCCTTGCAGATGCTGGCCTGCCCCGAAAATGGCGCCTCGCGCCGCCTGTACCTGGCCGCCAAGGCCCTGGAGTTTCTGGCCGCGGTGGTCGACAGTCGGGCGGTCCAGGGGGATCGGGCCGGCTGCGCCCCCTGCCATCTGGCGCCGCGCGACATCGGCCGTGTGCTGGAGGCGCGGGACATCATTCTGTCCGATCTGGGAACCACCCCGTCGGTCCCTGAATTGGCCCGCCAGGTTGGCCTGAACGCGCGCAAACTGACCCGGGGCTTCGATGCGCTGTTCGGGGCCTCGGTCTATGCCTTCATCAAGACGGCCCGCCTGGAACGCGCCAAGAGCCTGATCGAAAGCGGCGCCATGACCGTTTCCGAGGCCGCCTACGCCACCGGCTATCACCCTGGCCACCTGTCCACCGAGTTCCGCCGCCGCTTCGGCGTCGCCCCGTCGCAGATGCGCCGGACCACCCGTTGGTGCGGTTTCCTGCCGGACGGTGCCGGGCCGCCAACGGTGTAGGGACGAACGGCGCCGTCCCCGGGCAAGGGCAACGCTTGGTTCGTTACGCTTTAATGAGGCCGGGGCTGTTGGGCCCCGGGGAGAGGGCGTAGGGCGGTTCAGTTTCCTGCACGACAAAACGGCTTCAATGAGGCCGGGGCTTTTGGGCCCCGGGGAGCGGCCTAGGTTCTGTACCCATAAGCGGGATTCCCATCGAGGCGGGATTGTGATTCAAACTTCCAAACGGCAAGGGAGTTTGCTCATGGCCCGCTTCGACCTTACGGACAAGGAATGGGAGATC
>NZ_FNCV01000014.1 GCF_900100455.1 Roseospirillum parvum
CCCTCGGCGATATCTGCGACCTCTACACTCCAGACGAATGCTGGAACTACCTCAAGCACGCCGGATATGCGTCAGATTAAAGGCTCACCGCTCTAAGTCGCGGCGGGGGTCCGGGGGGACCCCTGGTCCCCCCGGCGGGGGTTCCAAGGGGGCAGCGCCCCCTTGGCGTGAGCCACGGCACCGTGGGCCGGCCCGGGGGCACCCTCAGGGGCGATTGAGGTTGTGGCGGGCGCGGTGGATGCGGTCTTCGGGGGCGGTGGTGATGTCGCCGGCGTTAAGCGGTGGTTGGGGGGTGTATTCCAGGGCCAGTTGGATGGCTTCGGCGATTTCGCGGCCGGCCAGCCGTTGGGCCAGTTCCAGTGCCATGTCGAGGCCGGCGGAAACGCCGGCGGCGGTGATGATGCGGCCGTGTTCGACCATGCGCGCGGTTCGCGGCAGGGCGCCCATGTGTGCCAGGTTGTCCATGGCCCGCCAGTGGGTGGTTGCCGGCACGCCGTCGAGCAGGCCGGCGCCGCCGAGGATCAGGGCGCCGGTGCACACCGAGGTGGTCCACTGGGTGGTCTGGTGAAGCCGTGCCACCCATTGGGTGATCTGTGGGTCGGCGGCGGCGGCGTCGGCGCCCGGGCCGCCGGGGACCAGCAGCAGGTCGGCGTGGGAGATGTCGGCCAGGGCGTGGTCGGCGAGCAGGGCGAGGCTGCCGCCCTGGGTGCGCATCGGGCCGGGTTGGTGGGCCACGGTGCGGATGCGGGCCCCGGGCAGGCGGCCGAGGATTTCGAAGGGGCCGATGGCGTCGAGCGGGGTCACCCCCGGGAACAGCAGCAGGGCGATGTCCATCAGCTTTCCCCGAGCAGCCGGGCGACCGCCTGATCGAGGCTGAGGCGGCCCAGCCGGAGGTCTTCCAGCAGGCGGCCGGCGGCGGCGTCCGGCGGGCTGGCCATAAGGCGGCTGCGCAGGCGTTCGGCGGCGCTGTCGGCCAGCCGGGCGGCCAGCCGGCGGCCGGGATCGGCGCGTCGGGCGGCGGCCGAGTGGCCGCGGGCGTGGTCCAGGATGGCCTCGAACAGGGCGGCGACGCCGTCGCCGCTTTCGGCGGTGGTGGCCAGCACCGGCACCGATGTTCCCCCCAGGCCGACCATGGCGGCCAGATGGCGGCGGGTTTCCTCGGCCCCCGGCAGGTCGGCCTTGTTGACCGCCAGGATGTCGGCGATTTCCAGGATGCCGGCCTTGATGGCCTGGATGCCGTCGCCCAGGCCGGGGGCGGCGACCACCACCTTGGTGTCGGCCAGCTCGGCGATTTCCACTTCCGACTGCCCGGTGCCGACGGTTTCGATGAGCACCAGATCGCGCCCGGCGGCGTCCATCAGGTCGACCACCCGGGCGGCCATCGGCGACAGCCCGCCGAGGTGGCCACGCGCCGACAGCGAGCGCAGGAAGACGCCGGGGTCCTCGGCGTGGGCGTTCATGCGCACCCGGTCGCCGAGCAGGGCGCCGCCGGAGCGTGGGCTGGAGGGATCGACGGCGACCACGCCGATGGTGAACCCGCGATCCCGGGCAATCTTGATCAGGGCCGACAGCAGGGTTGACTTGCCGGCCCCGGGCGGGCCGGTCAGGCCGACCACCAGGGCCCGGCCCAGATGCGGGGCGACCCCGGCCAGGATGTCGGCGGCGGCCGGGGTTTCGTTTTCCACCTCGGTGATGGCGCGGGCCAGGGCGGCCGGCCGGCCACCCAGAAGGTCGGGCAGCAGGACGGCCGGCGCCCCGGCCGGTGGGGACGGGGCGGCGACGGTCATCGCGCCTCCGGCGCGGTCGGTGGAAGCGGGCGGACGGGTCGGCGCATCGGGGCTCAGGCGGCGCCCTTGCCCATGCCTTCCAGCAGGCCCTCGGCGATCTGCAGGTTGGTGTTGACCAGGGCCTCCAGGGTTTCGGTCTTCAGGCCGTCGCGCATCTCGAGGGTCTTCTGGGAGACGAAGTGGCTGAGCTTGGTCAGGTTGTCCTTCACCTCGGCCGGCAGTTGGTTTTCCTGGCGGGCGACCAGGGTGCGGATGCCGACCCACAGCTCCAGATTGTCATCCAGTGCCTGGGCGATGGCGTCGTCATCGCCTTCCTCCAGGGCCTTGGAGATACGCAGGGCGGCCTGGGTCAGGGCCAGGGCGTCCTCTTCCAGCAGGCTCAGGTTGTCGTTGTTGACCATGATCGGCTCATCCCTCCCGGATGTCGTGCGGTGCGTCGCCGGCCGGTTCCGCTGGTTGGCCCCGCAACGGGCCGGCGGCGGCGGTGAACGGGACCGCCCGATGGCGCGGTTCCCGCTCCCGAAAAGATTGGGGACGGAAGGCCGATTGTCCAGAGACAATAAGTCCCGCCGGATGCAACGGCCCCCCCTTTGTCGCCAAGGGGGGGCCGGGATGGGGCGGGCGGGGGATTAGAAGGGGAAGATGATGTCGAAGATCTGCTGGCCGTAGCGCGGCTGCTGGACATCGCTGATGGTGCCGCGGCCGCCGTAGCTGATGCGCGCCTCGGCGATCTGGTCCCAACTGATGGTGTTGCTGTTGGTGATGTCCTCGGGCCGGATGACGCCGGTCACGGTGAGGGCGCGCAGCTCGTTGTTGACCCGGGTCTCCTGGCTGCCGGTGATCACCAGATTGCCGTTGGGCAGGATCTGGGTGACCAGGGCGGCGAGGCGCAGGCTGAGGGATTCCGAGCGGTTGATGCTGCCGGTGCCTTCGTGGTCGGAGCCGCTTTCGGCATCGACCAGGCTGGTGTTGTTGAAGTCGTCGGGCAGCACGGCGCGCAGGGCCTTGGTCTCCAGGCCCAGGAAGTTGGTCAGCCCGGCGCTTTCCGACACGTTCTGGCGGGTCCGCCGGGTGGTGTTGGAGAACACCGCGTTGTCCTCGATGCTGACGATGACGGTCAGGATGTCGCCCACCTCGCCGGCCCGCTGGTCGCGGAAGAAGCCGCGCGCCCCGGGCCGCCACAGCGAGTTGGCCAGCGGCGCCTCGCTCTGCGGACGTGGCATGGGCATGGTCACCGGGCGGTAGTCGCGGGTCCGCGTCGGGTCCTCGATCTGGGTCATCTTGGGCGCCTCGCCGACCTCGGTCAGGCGTTGCAGGGCGTTGCAGCCCGACAGCATGACGGCGGCGGCGAGCAGGAAGCCGAGGGGCAGCAGCCGGGCCACGGCGGGCGGGTGGCGGGACGGGCGGTGGGACGGGTGGCGGGACGGGCGGTGGGACGGGTGGCGGGACGGGTGGTGGGACGGGTGGCGGGACATGACGGTTTCTCCCCGGGTGGTGGGGCGCGATCCGGCGATGGCCGGCGGGGTGGGGGCGAGGGGCGGGGGCCTGTGGGACGGCATGGCGGGGGGCTACCTTTGGGCGGTTTGCGGCCCGGGGCCGCTGTGCACGACAACCAGATTGTGATCGGCCACCCGGCCGTGCACCACCTGACGGCTGGTGCTGTTGCGCACCCGGATGGTGTCGCCCTCGGCGCCGTCTTCCAGGGCGGTGCCCTCGGTGGTCAGGTGCAGGTGGGCGGTGGCCAGACGGATCAGCACCAGGTCGCCCTTTTCGATCAGCCGCGGGGCCTCCAGGTCGCGGGCCTTGAGCGGCTGGCCGGGCGACAGGGCGCGCCGCGCCGCCTGACCGACGATCTCGGCCGGATTGGTCAGGTCGGCGGCATCGATGGTGGCCACCCGGCGGCGCTGCCAGTCCAGGTCGCCGGCGGCGATCACCGCGCCGGGACGCAGGGAGCGGGCCAGCACCGGCACCTCGATGGTCTTGAAGACGCGGCCGGTGAGGGTCAGGCGTTCGGCCTCGGGGCTGCCGGCGGGGACCTCGACCAGGGCGGTGAACTGGCCGGCTCCGGGATCGAAGACGGCGTCGAGCACCTTGATCTCGGGGTCGGCCGAGGCGGCGACGGTCACCGAGATGCGTTGCTGCTGGCCCAGGTACAGCTCGTCCTCGGGGGCCAGGCCCTGGGAGATCAGGCTCAGGCGCACGGCGCCCAGCAGTTCGTCCTGGCCGATCACCTGGCCGGGACGCACCACCACGGCGCGGTCGTAGCGCGACACCGGGCGCCAGTCGACGTCGTAGGCCTCGGCCACCCGGCCCAGCCAGTCGGCCTCGAGAATCAGGCGCTGGCCCGGCTTGGGGGCGTAGGCGACCGGCTTGTTGGCGTAGCGGCCGAGCGGCCCGGTGAAGATGTCGCGCACCCGGATCAGCGGCGTGTCGAGCCGGATCGAGGTGTTGAGCCCGACCGGGGCGCTCAGCCGGGCGGGTTCGGCGGCCAGGGCGGGGGCCGTCGGCGCGGTGGCCAGGGCGGCCCCGAGGCCGGCCCCAAGCAGCAGTCCGAGCGGAATCAGGCGGCGCATGACGGCTCTCCTTTTGGCCCTACTTGAGCTGGTTCAGGGTGGCCAGCATCTCGTCGGAGGTGCTGATCACCTTGGAGTTCATTTCGTAGGCCCGCTGGGCGCTGATCAGTTCGGTGATCTCGGACACCACGTTGACGTTGGAGGTCTCAAGAAAGCCCTGGAGCAGCGTGCCATAGCCGGCCTCGCCGGGATTGGAGATGGTCGGCGCGCCGCTGGCCGCGGTTTCCAGGAACAGGTTCTCGCCCTTGGCCTCGAGGCCCGCCTCGTTGGCGAAGATGGCGAGCTGGATCTGGCCGACGTTGGTCGCCTGCACCTGGCCGTCGAGCTTGACCAGCACCTCGCCCGAGGCGTTGACGGTCACCCCCACGGCGTCCTCCGGCACGCTGATGCCGGGCAGCAGGCTGTAGCCGTCGTGGGTGACGATCTCGCCGTCGGGCGACAACTGGAAGCTGCCGTCGCGGGTGTAGGCGGTGTCGCCCGAGGGCATCTGGATCTGGAAGTAGCCCTTGCCCTGGATGGCCAGGTCGAGGCTGTTGTCGGTGGCCACCAGGCTGCCCTGCTCGGTGATGCGGTAGACGGCGGCCGTCTTCACGCCCAGGCCGAGCTGCACGCCCGAGGGAACGATGGTCCCCTGGTCCGAGGAGGCCGAGCCGACCCGCCGCAGGTTCTGATAAAGCAGGTCTTGGAACTCGGCCCGCCGGCGGGTGTAGCCGGTGGTGTTCATGTTGGCGATGTTGTTGGAGATGACCTCGACGTTGGTCTGCTGGGCCAGCATGCCGGTGGCGCCGATGTGCAGGGATCTCATGATGGGCGCTCCTTGATCTTACTGGCTGTTGCCGACGTAGGTCTGCATGGCGCGGCGGATGCGCTCGTGCTCGGTGTCGATCATCTTCTGGACGTTGCTGTAGTGGCGCTGCAGCTCGATCAGGCGGGTCATCTCGACCACGCCGTTGACGTTCGAGCCCTCCAGGGCCCCCTGCACGATGGCCGGGCGTTCCACTTCCTGGGGTTGGTCCTCGGGGTTCTCGCCGGGGCGGAACAGGCCTCCCGGTTCCTTGGTCAGGGTCTGCGGGTCGGTGAAATCGACGATGCCCAGGCGGCCCAGCTCGCCGTTCTCGGTGGAGATGGTGCCGTCGCCGGCGACGGTGATCTTGGTCTCGCCGGGGGCGATGAAGAACGGCGTGCCGTTCTGGGACAGCACCGGCAGCCCCTCGCTGTTGACGATCTGCCCGTCCACGTCCAACTGGAAGCGGCCGTTGCGGGTGTAGCGGTCGCCGTCCTCGGTGGCCACGGTGAAGTAGCCGTTGCCGCTGACCGCCAGATCCAGCGGGTTGCCGGTGCTGCGCACCGGGCCTTCGCGGGTGTCGGTCATCACCCCGTAGTCCTGCACGAAATGCAGGGTTTCGCGCATTGTGCGGTCATCGTTGCGCACCTTCACCAGATAGTCGGTGAACAGGGCGTGCTCGGCCTTGAAGCCGGGGGTGTTCATGTTGGCCACGTTGTTGGCCGTGACCGCCATCTGGCGCCAGGTGGCGCTTTGCTGCGACAGGGCGATGTAGGAGGTGTTTTCCATGGCTTGCGGGCTCGATGCGCTGGGCCCATCGAAGGGCCGGGGGCAGGATGCGTCGGCCTTCCCCATGCAGTCCGCGTGCCAATGGTCAAAGATGAGTGAAAACAAAGCGCTGTGGTGTCCTCGGTGGGGGCGGGGAGGGCGGCAGGAGGCAGCATCGGCCGCCCGGTGGCGGGCAAATCCTGCCCGGCACGACGACCCATTGGGTGAAACCTCAACGGCTCGTTAACATCTGTGCCCTAAACAGGGGAGCATGGGCCGGAAGGCCCGACCGGTTGTTGGGTCCCCGACCCCTTGTTTCCGTCCCCGACCCGAAGCGCAGGAACACCATGGCCGAAGACGTCGAGGAAGACTTTGACGAAGAGCCCGATGAGGCAGGTGGCTCAGGCGGCAAAGGTTCGCGCAAGAAGCTTCTGATCTTCATCCTGATCCCCGTCCTGCTGGTGGTGATCGGGGCGGCGGTCGCCTTTTTCACCGGCCTGGCCGATGGCCTGATGGGCGGTGGCGAGGAAGAGCCGGAAGCCCACGGCGAGGCCGAGGCCGGCGGGCACGCCGCGCCGGCCGACGACGGTCATGGCGGCGGTGGCGGTGGCGACGATGGCCACGGCGGCGCGGCCGGTGGTGCCTCGGGGTATGTCGAGCTGTCGGAGATGGTGGTCGACCTCAACGCCTCGGGCCGCAAGCGCACCTTCCTCAAGCTTCGGGTCAGCCTGGAGCTGGACAATCCGGGCGACGCCGGGGCGGTGGAGGCCGAGTTGCCGCGCATCGTCGACAGCTTCCAGGTCTACCTGCGCGAGCTGAGGGTCGAGGACCTCGAAGGCTCGGCCGGCATGTACCGGCTGAAGGAAGAGTTGCTGCGCCGCGTCAACATGGCGGTCAAGCCGGTTCACGTGAAGGACGTGTTGTTCGGCGAAATGCTGATCCAGTAGCTACCCCCCACCCTCGGCGCGGCGCCCGGGGCCGACCGCCCCGCCGCCAACCGGGAACAGAGTCAGGCAGGACCGAGAAGGCAGAGCATGGCCGACGACGTCGCAAAGACAGTCACCGCCGAGGAAGAAGAAGCCCTGATGCGGGAGTGGGAAGCCATGGCCGGCGGCGGCGATGGCGGCGGCGGCGATGCCGGGGGTGAAGACGGCGGCGATGCCGATGCCATGGCCGCCGAGTGGGAGGCCATGCTGGGCGGCGATGGCGGTGGCGCGGCCGATGTGACGGCCTCGGTGTCGGGCCGTGAATCGACCCGCGTCCTCAACCAGGATGAAATCGACAGCCTGCTCGGGTTCGATGAGTCCGACGACGACCGCAGCGACAAGTCGGGCATCCAGGCCATCCTCAATTCGGCCCTGGTCTCCTACGAGCGTCTGCCGATGCTCGAGGTGGTGTTCGACCGCCTGGTGCGCATGATGTCGACCAGCTTGCGCAACTTCACCTCGGACAACGTCGAGGTCAGCCTGGACAACATCCTGTCGCTGCGCTTCGGCGACTACCTCAATTCCATTCCGCTGCCCGCCATGCTGACCGTGTTCAAGGCCGAGGAGTGGGACAACTACGGCCTGATGACGGTCGACAGCTCGATGATCTATTCCATCGTCGACGTGCTGCTCGGCGGGCGTCGGGGCACCGCGGCGATGCGCGTCGAGGGCCGGCCCTACACGACCATCGAACGGACCCTGGTCGAGCGCATGATCCATGTCGTGCTGGCCGACCTGTCGGCCGCCTTCGATCCGCTGGCCCCGGTCACCTTCCGCTTCGACCGGCTGGAGACCAACCCGCGCTTCGCCGCCATCTCGCGCCCCTCCAACGCGGCCATCGTGGCCAAGCTGCGGATCGACATGGAGGATCGCGGCGGCCGCCTGGAGCTGCTGTTGCCCTACGCCACCCTGGAGCCGGTGCGCGAGCTGCTGCTGCAGATGTTCATGGGCGAGAAGTTCGGCCGCGACAGCATCTGGGAAACCCACCTGGCCGAGGAGATGTGGTCGACCGAGGTGGAGATGGAAGCGGTGCTCGACGAACAGTGGATGTCCTTGAAGGATGTGCTCAACATGGGCGTCGGCTCCAGGCTGATGTTCAACGCCACGCCGGATTCCGAGGTCGAACTGCGCTGCGGCGACGTGCCCATGTTCCTCGGCCGCATGGGGCGCAAGGGCAATCACATCGCGGTGCAGGTCGATGGCCGGGTGCGCCGCAAGGAACGGATCAAGTAGGCCGCCCGGGCGGTGGCCATGGCTGAAACGGGGTGACCGGGCCGGGCTTTCCCAATCCGGCCGACCTTGAACGTGAACTTCAACGTGGATTGACGGCGATGTCGCTTTCACTGCTGCTGGATGTGGTCATCGTGGCCCTGTTGGTGCCGACCATCATCTATGCCGTCATCCTCAACAACCGTCTGGCCAGCCTGCGCAAGAACCGCGACGCCCTGGCCAAGGTGGTGCACAGCTTCAACGAGGCCACGGTGCGCGCCGAATCCGGCATTCCGCGCCTGCGCCGGGCGGCCGACGAGGCGGCCGAGGCGCTGGCCGCCCGGGTCGAGAAGGCGCACGGCCTGCGCGACGATCTTGCCTTCATGGTCGAGCGGGCCGAGGAATTGGCCGACCGCCTGGAAAACGCCCTGAAGGGGGCGCGCGGCGAGGTCCGGCCGAGCCCGGGGGCGGCCCTGGCCCAGACTCCCGCCGCCGTCCGCAAGCCGGCGCCGGCCGAACCGGACACCGCCCCGGCTCCCATGCCGACCCCAACCCTGGCCCGCCGCGCCGCCCGCGTGGTGCCCGGCGAGAGCCTGTCGCCGCGCCTTGACGGCGAGGACGCCGATCTGCCCGACGACGAGCGCTCGGAGGCCGAACGGGCCCTCCTCCAGGCGCTGCAGTCGGTGCGCTAGGACGCCTGATCCCATGAGCCGGAAAGCCACCTCCCAGCCCACCTCCCCGCGTCGCGCCCCGTCGCCGGCGGCCCGCCGCAGCCCGGCGGCCACGGCGCGGCGCCGGGCCAGTCGGCGCGGCAAGGGCTTCGCCTTGCCCCGGCCGCGCCTGCTGCCGCTGCTCATCGTGGTCGCCATGGTGGTGGTCACGGTGCGTCTGGGCGGCATCTGGCAGGATGTCAGCCTGCAGGTGATCGGCCTCAGGCTGGAGCGCGCCGAGGCCCAGGCCCAGGAGGTCGGGCAGGAGGCGCCGCCGCCGGCCGCGCAACCGGCCGCCGAGCCGCCCGCGGCGGTCGGCGAGCCCGGCTCGCCGGTGCCCACCGCCGCCCTGACCGGGGCCCTGCAAAGCCCGCCCCAGGCCGACGACCCGGCGCGCGACCCGATCGGCTTCACCCAGTCCGAGATCGAGGTCCTGCAGAAACTGGCCGAGCGGCGCGAGGAACTGGAACAGCGCGAACAGAGCCTCGCCGTGCAGGAGGCCCTGCTCCAGGCGGCCGAGGAGCGGCTCGACCGCCGGGTCGAGGAGTTGCGCCAGCTGGAAAGCCGCATCAACGATCTGGTCAAGACCCACGACGATCAGGAACAGGCCCGGCTCGACCGGCTGGTCAAGGTCTACACCAGCATGAAGCCCAAGGACGCGGCGCGCATCTTCAACGGCCTGGACATGCCCATCCTGCTCGACCTGTTCGAGATCATGCAGGAGCGCAAGGCGGCCCCCATCCTGGCCGAGATGAGCGCCGACAAGGCCCGCCTGCTGACCGAGGAGCTGTCGCGCCGCAAGGACCTGCCCGAGGCCGGCGAGCCCCTGGTGCCGCCCGAGGGAGCCGCCGGCAATGGCTGAGCCGGCCCCCACCCGCGACCGGTCGACACCCGGTCCTTTGCGAGGCGCGGTTGCGCCGGGGCTTGCGATGGACTCCCCCCTAATTTATGAAGGTATGCAATGGACAGGGCTTTGCCGCCGGGCCACCCTTTCGGTCGCGGCGGCGAGGCCTTCAACGGAAATGCCCGAGCGGTCCGCCATCATGGGTCCGCCGGCGGCGCGGGGACCGACCCGGGATAGGGCCCGGCGAACACGGGAGTTAGGGAATGGCTGTCGATAAGAACATGAAGATCCTCATCGTCGATGACTACAAGACGATGTTGCGGATCATCCGCAACCTGTTGCGCCAGCTTGGCTTTGTGGACATCGAGGAGGCCACCGACGGCAGCGCCGCCCTGCAGATGCTGCGCACCGGCGGCCCCTACGGGCTGATCATCTCGGACTGGAACATGGAGCCCATGACCGGTCTGCAGCTGCTGCGCGAGGTGCGCGCCGATCCCAAGCTGAAGGGTACCCCGTTCATCATGGTGACCGCCGAATCCAAGTCGGAGAACGTCATCGCCGCCAAGGAGGCCGGGGTCTCCAACTACATCGTCAAGCCCTTCAACGCCGAGACGCTGAAAGCCAAGATGGTCAGCGTGCTGGGCGACTTCTAGCAGGGCGCCCCCTGTCCTGACCGCCGGCCCGCGTTGGATCGGACCGGCGGCTGGCGGCGCGGTGGATCGGGGCGCGCGCCCCACGGGGCGGCCGGGTACTGTGTGGGCGCGGCGGGGTCCCGGCGCGCTGGCCTGGGCTCCAGGGCCGCCAACTCCATGGGAGATCCCCTGATGAGCGACCACCCCGACTCTGCGCAGATGGACCCGGCGGCCGGGCGGGAGCAGCTCGACCGCACGGCCATGGCCCGGTTGATCGACCGCCAGAAGGACATCCTGGAAGACCTGCGTCAGATGGCCTCGCTGCTCGACGCGGCGCGGAGCGAGATCGCCAGCCTCAAGCCGCAGGAGATCGGCAGCAATTTCCTGCCCAGCGCGGCCGACGAACTGGACGCCATCGTCGAGGCCACCGAGCAGGCCACCGGGCAGATCATGGACTCGGCCGAGATCATCGAGGCGGTGGTCGAGAAGCAGGGCGGCGAGGTGGCCGAGCAGCTGACCGAGGCGGTCACCCGCATCTACGAGGCCTGCTCGTTCCAGGACATCACCGGCCAGCGCATCACCAAGGTGGTGAGAACCCTGAAATCGGTCGAGGAACGGGTCTCCGAGATGCTTGCCGCGCTCGACCTGCTGAGCCCGGACGAGGAGGCGGCCCTGCACGCCCAGACCGCCGCCCGGGCCGGCGATCCCGACGAGGCCGACCTTCTGAATGGCCCGCAACTGCCCGACCAGGCCATCCGCCAGGATGATGTGGACGCCCTGTTCGGCGGCCCGCCCCGGGAGGGTGGCGGCGACCGGTGAGCCCCGGTGAGCCGAGAATCGGGCACCGCCCACCACGGGGCGCCCCGAGGGGAAAGATGACCAGCCATGGGTTTTGCCCGCACAGGCCCTGATTCCGGTTCGCCGCCGCCCCCGGCGGAGGGGTCGGTCTTGGCCCCCGGTTTGGCCCCCGGTTTGGCCCCCGGGTTGGCCCCCGGGGCCAGGCGTCGGGGCCGGCTGGCCGCCCTTGCCGCGTCACCGGCGCCGCCGCCCGCCGGCTCGCCGCTGGGCCCCTTGCTGGTCCTGCTGCTGCCCCTGTTCCTGCTGCTGCTGGCCATCTTCCTGATGCTCAACGCCCTCTCCGAGCCCAAGGCACAGCGCAGTCTGGCCGCCGTCGACAGCCTGCAGCGCACGTTTTCCGACGCCCCGCGCCGCCCGGAGGCGGCCAGCCCCGCCTTCACCGGCCGCCAGGGCAACGTGCCGGGGCTCGACCGCACCCTGGCGGCGGCCCTGGATCGGGTCTTCGCCGAGGACATGCCGGCGGCGAAAATCCGCCGCCTGACCCCGGGCCAGGACATGGAGGTGAGCTTCCATGCCGAGGCCCTGTTCGCCCCCGGCAGCGCCGCCCCACGGCCGCCGCGCCGCCATCTGATCGATCTGCTGGTGGCCGAGTTGGCCGCCCCGCCGGCCGGCCGGGCGTGGCGCATGGAAGCCCTGGTCGCCGTGCCCGATCTGGCGCCGCGTCCCGAGGCGCTGGCGCTGTTCCTGCCCGATGGCACGGCCCCGCCGGGGATCAGCCCGACCGAGCTGGGCTTCGCCCGGGCCACCGCCCTGGGCCGTCTGCTGACCCGGCGCGGCGCCCCGGCGGGCACCGTCTCGGTGGGGCTTGAGGTCGACACGGTGCCGGCGGTGCGCCTGCTGTTCCGGCTGGTGCCGGCCGAGCGGCCGGGCGGGGGGGCGCCATGAGCAGCCCGGTCGAGCGCCTGAAGGCCGAACTGTCGGCGCCGCCGCCGAACTCCCCGGGGCGTGGCATCGGCGGCGCCTGGATGATGATCTTCACCGATCTGGTGCTGCTGCTGCTGACCTTCTTCGTGCTGCTGTTCTCCATGTCCGAGCTGCGCCAGGGCGCCTTCGACGGACTGGTCGAGGCGTTGTCGCGCCGCCCCACGCCCGAGATCCCCGAAGGCCTGCCGCTGCCGGTGGCCGAGCGCACCATTCCCACCGTCGACCGCCCCATCGGCGAGGACCTGGGCTACCTGGAAAGCGTCCTCGCCCAGGCCCTGGCCGAGGACCCCCGGCTGGCCGGGGCCCGCCTGGAACCGCGCGAGGGCACCCTGGTGCTGACCCTGCCGGCCGATTTGCTGTTTCCGCCCAACGGCGCCACCCTGTCCGATCCGGCGCGCCGCGCGGTGGGCGATCTGGCCAGCGGCGTGCTGGCCAACCTGGACAACCGGCTGGCGGTCAGCGGTCACGCCGCGCCGCCGCGCCCGACCGGGGTCGGCGCCCTGCCCGGCGAGGACCCGGGGGCGGCGCCGCGCATCGCCGCCGACGACCCCTGGGCCCTGTCGCTGGCCCGCGCCACCGCCGTCGCCCGGGCCCTGGGCGCGGCCGGCTATCCGGCGCCGCTGTCGGTGCTCGCCCACGGCGACAGCCGCTTCGCCGATCTGGCCGACCTGCCCCCCCTGTTGCGCCGCCGCTTCGCGGCCCGGGTCGATCTGATGATCCTGCCCCAGGCCACCGAGACCCAAGGGACCCTGGCCCGATGAGCCGCCGTCTGTTGGCCGCCCTGAGCCTGATCGCCCTGGCCCTGCTCGCCGTGCCCCGGCCGGGGCTTGCCGCCCAGGTGCTGAAGGCGGCCGAGCATCAGGGTTTCGGGCGGCTGGTCTTCAACTGGTCGGTGCCGGTGCGCTATCAGGCCGACCTCGCCGCCGGGCAACTGATCGTGCAGTTCGACCGCCCGGTGGAGGGCGACATCGAGGGCCCCCTGGCGGCGGTCGACGACTACATCCAGGGGGTGCGGGTCAGCCCCGACCGCCGGGTTTTGACCTTCAACCTGACCGGCCCCTTCCAGGCCCAGGCCTTCACCCTGGGCGGCGCCGTGGTGATCGACCTGATCGGTCCCGGCGGCCCCGCCGAGGCAGCCTCTCCGCCCGCCGCCCCGCCGCCCCCGGTCCCCGACCTGGACACCGCCGCCCCGCCGCCCCTGGGGGTGCGCGAGGCCAGCCATGCCGATTATCACCGCGTCGTCTTCGACTGGCCGACCCCGGTCGAGTATGCGGTGCGCGAGGCCCCGGACCGGGTCGAGGTCAGCTTCAACCGGCCGGCCCGCCTCGATGCCGCCGCCCTGGACCGCCGCCTGCCGCCGGCCCTCAAGGGGGTGACCGCCAGTTCCGGCGATGGTGGCCTGGTGGTCAGCCTGCCCCGGCCGGCCGGGGCCGGGGTGCGCCATCTGACCAGCGGCCCCAAGGTGGTGCTCGACTTCCTCGGCCCGCCGGAGCTGTTCGAGCCGCCGTCCGGGACCCGCCCGACCCCACTGGCCGCCGCCGACCCGGACAACGAACCGGTGGTCGAGCCGGACCAGATTCCGGCACCAACCCCCGAGCCGGCGGATCAGACCACCGGGGCCGAGGACGACGCGGCGTTGGCCGCCGAGCCGGTGGTCGAGCCCGATCAGGTGCCGCCCCCGGCCGCCGAACCGGTGGTGGAGCCCGAGCCCGAGCCGGTCGCCGCCTCGTCCCCCCAGCCGGCGGCCCAGGCCGCGCCGGCCCCCCCGCCGCCCCCCACTCCCCCCGCCGAGGGGGCGGCCGACGAGCGCCAAAAGGTGGAGAGTCTGGTTCGCGATCTGGCCGCCGAGGCTGAAACCCCCGACACCGGGCCTCTCACCCCGTCCGCCGCCGACACGCCGGCCGCCTCGGCCACCGCCGCCGAGCCGGCGGTGCGCTCGCGGGTGGTCAGCCTCAGCTTCTCGTGGACCAAGCCGACGGCGGCGGCGGTGTTCCGGCGCGGCGGCTATCTGTGGGTGCTGTTCGACCGCTACCAGGAGGTCGACACCAACCTGCTGGCCCGCCTGGGGGCCGGCGTGGTGCGCCATGTGGAGCAGATTCCCAACGCCAAGGCGACCATCGTGCGCCTCATCACCGAGCCCGGCTTCAATCCCTCGACGCGCCGCGAGGGGCTGCTGTGGATCGTCGACCTGATGCGCCAGCCGCTGGCCCCGCAGGTGCCCATCGACGTGGAGCCGCAGCCGCGCAGCCCGGTCGGGCCGCGCCTGTTCCTGTCGGTCACCGAGGGTGGGGCCCCGGTCACCGTGCGCGATCCGGCGGTGGGCGACGCGCTGACCGTGGTTCCGGTCATTCCGCTCGGCCATGGCATCGCGCCGCAGCGGGTCTACCCGGACCTCGCCCTGCCGACCACGGCGCAAGGGGTGCTGGTGCTGCCCCGGCGCGACGACGTGGCGGTGGAGTCGACGCGCAGCGGCATCGCCCTCACCGCGCCGGGCGGTCTGCGTTTCTCGCCGCCGGTTGATCGCCAGCAGGCACTGGCCGACCTGGGCGATCCGTCGAGCCTCGAAACCGTCTTCGAGATTGATGCCTGGCAGCGCGGCGGGCCCGACAAGTTCCAGGCCGACGAGCAGGCGCTGCTCGGCACGGTGGCCCTGCAATCGGCCGACCAGAAGAAGTTCGGCCGCCTCGAGTTGGCCCGCTTCTACTTCGCCCATGGCCTGGCCGCCGAGGCGCTGGGGGTGCTCGGGGTGATCGCCGCCGACAGCCCGGAGCTGATCAACACGCCGGCCTTCAAGGCCCTGCACGGCGCCGCCAGCTACATGATGGGGCGCTACGACGACGCCATCGAGGACCTCTCCCACCCCAGTCTCGCCGGCAACGACGAGGCCGCCTTCTGGCGCGCCGCCGCCCAGGCCAGCTTCGGCGAGCCGGGGCTTCAGGCCCCCACCCTGAAGCGCACCGGCGGCGTCATCGGCGAGTATCCGCGCGCCCTCAAGGTGCCGCTGGCCATGCTCTCGGCCGAGGCGGCGATCGAGGCCGGCGATGACCTCTCGGCCCTGACCTTCCTCGACGCCGCCGACCAGGGCGAGCCGACAGCGCGCCAGCAGGCCGGGCTGACCTTCCTCAAGGGCCTGCTGGAGGAAGCGACCGGCAACTTCGAGGCCGCCATCGAGGCCTGGAACGAGGTCGCCGACGGCACCGACCGTCTGTACCGGGCCCGCGCCCTGCGCCGGCGCGCCGAGTTGCAGTACCGCATCGAGGAAATCGGCCTCGGCGGGCTGATCGACCAGTTGGAGGACCTGCGCTTCGCGTGGCGCGGCGACAGCTTCGAGTTCAGCCTGATGATGCGTCTTGGCGACCTCTACCAGGAGGCCGGCGACTGGGGCGAGGCGCTGCGCGTGCTGAAAACCGCCGCCACCTACTTCAAGGGCTATCCGGGGGCCGAACAGGCCACCGAAACCATGCGCCAGATCTTCAGCCACCTGTTCCACGACGGCGCCGCCGACGATCTGGAGCCGGTGCGCGCCATCGCCCTGTTCGAGGAATTCCGCGAACTGACCCCGTCCGGCCCCAAGGGCGACGAGATGATCCGCCGGCTGGCCGACCGGCTGGTCGCGGTCGACCTTCTGCCCCAGGCCGCCAACCTGTTGGCCCGGCAGGTGAAATACCGCCTGGAAGGGGAGGAGAAGGCGCGCGTCGGAACCCGGCTGGCGGCCGTCCAGTTGCTCGACCGCAAGCCCAACCAGGCCCTCAGGACCCTGATCACCACCCGCGCCGCCGGGCGCCTCGACCCGGAGATGGAAAGCCAGCGCAACCACATCATGGTGCGCGCCTTGGCCGACGTGGAGAAGCACACCGAGGCCCTGCTGCTGCTCGAGGACGACACCTCGGACGAGGCCGCCCTGCTGCGCGCCGACATCTATCGCGAAACCGAGCAGTGGGAGAAGATGGCCTTGAGCCTCAAGCCCCTGATGCCGGAGCCGGAGCGCGGCCTCGCGCTGTCCACCGATCAGGCGCGGCGCATCCTCGACATGGCCACCGCGCTGACCCTGGCCCAGGACGAGCACGGCAGCGCCCTTCTGCGGCGTCGCTATGGGGCGGCGATGCGCGACACCCCCTTCTTCGACGCCTTCGACCTGATCACCCAGACCTCCGAACAGGGCTACACCGACTGGCGCAAGGTGCGCGACAAGGTGCAGCAGGCGGAGAACTTCCGCACCTTCGTTGACGACCTCAAGGGACGCATCAAGTCGGCCGGGCTGTCCGGCGCCCTGGCCAGGGATACCGCCGCCGGCGGCTGAGGGCCGCAAAGGGGGCGCTGCCCCCTTGACCCCCGCTGGGGGGACCAGGGGCCCCCCCGGACCCCCGCCGTGAATCAAAACCCCACAGGGGGGCAAGCCCCCCTGTGGGGTTTTAAGTCATGGTGGGGTCTGGGGAGGCCTCCCGGCCTCCCCAGCGGGGTTCAAAGGGGCGGCGCCCCTTTGCGCCCCTCGGCCGCTGGCGTCGAGGTGGCCCTGGTCGCGTTCGTGCATGTCGCGCAATGCAACACCCCCAGCCCCCGACTTTGCGGCTTGCGGCCCGGCTCCCATATGGCGGGGAGTTCCCAAGCGCCCGCTTTGCGGCTAGTAAGGGGCCGGTCGCGAAAATCGACTGCCGCCCCGCCCGTCCTTAAGGTCAAAAGACAGCCCCGAGATGACCACCACCAACGACATCCGCAGCGCCTTCCTCGATTTCTTCAAGGCCGACGACCATCAGGTGGTCGACTCGAGCCCCCTGGTGCCGCGCAACGATCCCTCGCTGATGTTCGTCAACGCCGGGATGGTGCAGTTCAAGAACGTCTTCACCGGAGCCGAAACGCGGCCCTACAGCCGCGCCGTGACCAGCCAGAAGTGCGTCCGCGCCGGCGGCAAGCACAACGACCTGGACAACGTGGGCTACACCGCCCGCCACCACACCTTCTTCGAGATGCTGGGCAACTTCAGCTTCGGCGACTACTTCAAGGAACACGCCATCGAGCTGGCCTGGAAGCTGGTCACCAAGGAGTTCGGCCTGCCCGAGGAACGCCTGCTGGTCACCGTGCACACCTCGGACGAGGATGCCGCCGCCCTGTGGCGCAAGGTGGCCGGGTTGCCCGACGACAAGATCATCCGCATCCCCACCTCGGACAACTTCTGGGCCATGGGCGAGACCGGCCCCTGCGGTCCCTGCTCGGAAATCTTCTTCGACCATGGCGACTCGATCCCTGGCGGCCCGCCGGGCAGCCCGGACGAGGACGGCGACCGCTTCATCGAGATCTGGAACCTGGTCTTCATGCAGTTCGAGCAGCAGACGCCCGAACAGCGGGTCGACCTGCCCCGGCCCTCCATCGACACCGGCATGGGGCTGGAACGCATCGCCGCCGTGCTCCAGGGCAAGCACGACAACTACGACATCGACCTCATGCGTGGCCTGATCGAGGCCACCGCCCACATTGCCGGGACCGACCCCGATGGGGCCCATCAGGCCAGCCACCGGGTGATCGCCGACCATCTGCGGGCGACCAGCTTCCTGATCGCCGATGGCGTGCTGCCCTCCAACGAGGGGCGGGGCTACGTGCTGCGCCGGATCATGCGCCGGGCCATGCGCCACGCCCACCTGATGGGGGTCGCCGACCCCCTGATGTACCGTCTGGTGCCGGCCCTGGTCAGCGCCATGGGCGGTCCCTTCCCGGAACTGGAGCGGGCCCAGGCCCTGATCACCGAGACCCTGAAGCTGGAGGAAACCCGCTTCAAGCAGATGCTCGACCGCGGCCTGCGCCTGCTGGAGGACGAGAAGGCGCGCCTGCCCAGCGGCGGCACCCTGCCCGGCGAGGTGGCCTTCAAGCTGTATGACACCTACGGCTTTCCCCTGGACCTCACCCAGGACGCCCTGCGTGGCGAGGGCTACAAGGTGGACGACGCCGGCTTCGCCGCCGCCATGGATCGCCAGCGGGCCGAGGCGCGCAAGGCCTGGGCCGGCTCTGGCGATGCGGCCACCGAGTCCCTGTGGTTCGACCTGCGCGACAAGGTGGGGGCCGGCGAGTTCCTGGGTTACGGCGACGGCAAGGGCAGCGGCGAGGAGGCCGAGGGCGTGGTCACCGCCCTGGTCGTCGGCGGCGAGTCCGTCGCGCAGGCCGAAGCCGGCCAGGAGGTCATGCTGCTGGCCAACCAGACCCCGTTCTATGGCGAGTCGGGCGGTCAGGTGGGCGACACCGGGATGATCGAAACCGCCGGCGGGCGGATCGAGATCACCGACACCCAGAAGAAGCTGGGCGAGCTGACCGTGCACATCGGCCGGGTCTGCGCGGGCACGGTGAAGGTCGGCGAGGAGGCCCGCTTCATGGTCGAGGGGCCGCGCCGCGGCGCCCTGCGCGCCAACCACTCGGCCACCCACCTGCTGCACGAGGCCTTGCGCCGCCGTCTGGGCGAGCACGTCACCCAGAAAGGCTCGCAGGTCGCCGCCGAGGGGCTGCGCTTCGACATCAGCCACCCCAAGCCGCTGACGGGCGAGGAAATCCGCCTGATCGAGGATGACGTGAACGCCCAGATCCGGGCCAACGGGCCGGTCACCACCCGCCTGATGGCTCCCGACGAGGCCATCGAGGCCGGGGCCATGGCCCTGTTCGGCGAAAAGTACGGCGACGAGGTGCGGGTCGTCTCCATGGGTGCCCCCGATGCCGACAAGCCGGCCGGTGTGTTCTCCACCGAGCTGTGCGGCGGCACCCACGTGCGGCGCACCGGCGACATCGGGCTGTTCAAGATCGTCGCCGAGCAGGCGGTCGGCTCGGGTCTGCGCCGCATCGAGGCGGTGACCGGCGTCGGCGCCCTTCAGTGGGTGCGCGACCGCGACGCCGCCCTGTCGGCCGCCGCCGAGACCCTGAAGATCGCCCCGGCCGAGGTGCCGGCCCGCCTCGCCCAGGTGCTGGAGGACCGCAAGCGTCTGGAACGCGAACTGGCCGAGACCAGAAAGAAGCTGGCCCTGGCCGGCAGCGGGGGCGGCGGCGCGGCCAGCGGCGCCGAGGCGCCGCGCGAGATCGCCGGCATCCGCCTCGCCGCCCGCACCCTGGAGGGCATCCCGGCCAAGGAGCTGAAGGGCATGGCCGACGAGATGAAGGGCCAACTGGGCAGCGGCGTGGTCGCCCTGATCGCCGTCACCGAGGGCAAGGCCTCGCTGGTCGTCGGGGTCACCGACGATCTGACCGGCAAGCTCAGCGCCGTCGATCTGGTGCGCGCCGGCTCGGCCGCCGTCGGCGGCAAGGGCGGCGGCGGGCGGCCCGACATGGCCCAGGCCGGCGGTCCCGACGGCGCCAAGGCGGGCGAGGCTCTTGCCGCCATCGAGCAGGCCATCCAGGCCGCCGCCGGCTGAGTGGGGCCGCTGATGGGTTGGGATTTCGCCTCCGACAACGTGCGCGGCGCCTGCCCCGAGGTCGCCCGCGCCCTGGCCGAGCTGGCCGGCGGGGCCGCGCCCTACGGCGCCGATGAGCTGACGGCGCGCCTGGAAACCCGGCTGGCCGAGCTGTTCGAACACCCGGTGGCGGCCCTGCCGGTGGCCACCGGCACCGCCGCCAACGCCCTCGCCGTGGCCGCCTTCACCCCGCCCCACGGCAGCGTCTATTGCCACCACGAGGCCCACATCCTGCGCGACGAGGCCGGGGCCTGCGAGTTCTTCGCCGGCGGCGCCCGCCTGATCGGCCTGCCCGGCGAGAACGCCAAACTCACCCCGGAAACCCTCGATACCCACCTGGACCGCTGCGCCGCCGGCAATGTCCACCGGGTGCGGCCCCGTCTGGTCTCGATCACCCAGTCGACCGAACTGGGCACCCTCTACACCCCGGGCGAGGTGGCCGCTATCGGCGCCTGGTGCCAGGCCAACGGCCTCGCCCTGCACATGGACGGCGCCCGCTTCGCCAACGCGGTGGCGGCGCTGGGCGTCTCCCCGGCCGAGCTGACCTGGAAGGCCGGCGTCGACGTGCTCTCCCTGGGCGGCACCAAGAACGGCGCCTGGGCCGCCGAGGCCCTGGTCCTGTTCGACCCCGAGCGCGCCGAGGCCACCGCCATCCGCCGCAAGCGGGGCGGCCACCTGCTCTCCAAGGGACGCTTCCTGGCGGCCCAACTGCTCGCCCTGTTCGAGGACGGGACGTGGCTCGCCAACGGCCGCCACGCCAACACCCAGGCAACCCGCCTCGCCGAGGGCCTGCTGACCCTGCCCGGCGTGCGCCCGATCACCCCCACCCAGGCCAACGAGGTCTTCCTCCACCTGCCCGAACCCCTGCGCCAGGGCCTGAACGAGGCCGGCTTCGGCTTCACCCCCTGGGGCGACGCCGGCCCCGACGCGATCCGCCTGGTCACCGCCTAGGACACCATCCCCGAGGCAGTCGACGCCCTCCTCACCGAAGCGCGGCGACTGGGCGGGTAGGGAAGGGGACAAACCCAGGGGCTTCGCCCCCGAACCCCCACCGGGGGATCGAAGGCGATCCCCCGGACCCCCTCCAATCCTTGGAGCGGAACGCGGGTCGCGAGATGGGATCGGTTGGGGTTGGTTGCGGGCCAGCTTCGCTGGCCCGCGTAAACAGACACCAACGAAGTGGCGCAAGGATGCGCGGATCAAATCCGCGCAGGACGGCTGCTCGGTGGGTTTTTGTTTCCGCAGGCCAGCGAAGCTGGCCTGCAACCAACCACCCTGAGTGCCCCGCTCTGCCTTGTGCGTTCCGCACCAACGAATTGGCGGGGTCCGGGGAGGCCCAGCCTCCCCGGTGGGGGTTTGGGGGCGAAGCCCCCGAGCCTGTGCTACACTCGCTGTGCGGGAGGGTGCGCACATGCGGCTTTGGGTGTTTCTGTTGGCGATGGTGATGGCGCTGCCGGTGGTGGCGGAGGAGGTCACGTGCGGGCCTCAAGGGGCGTGGCATGACCCGGCGATGGAGTACCATCTGGATGATCTGCTGGCCCTGATCGAGGCCCGCCTTGATTGGGAGGAGGGCAAGCCGCGCGCCGATGATCCGGGCGACCCCGAGCGGGTGGCGGCGGCGGTGGCGGCGTGGCAGCGTCTGGCCGAGCCCCATGACGGCCGGCCGGGCAATGCGGAGGCTCGGTGGTGGCTGGGTCATCTGATGATGGACGGAAAAGCAGGTTTCGAGGCGGACGCCTGGGGAGCGCTTGAGTTCCTGCTGCCCGCCGCCGAGGCCGGTCATCTGGAGGCAATGACCCAGGCCGGCCGCATCCTGGTCCGCGAGGAGAATGCCGAGCGCCTCACCCCCAAGGTCTTCGCCCACGACCCCGCCATCCCCGCCCCCACCAAAGGCCGCGCCTGCCTCAAGCGCGCCGCCTGGCTGGGGAACCGCGAGGCGCAACGGCGGTGGGCCGACCTCACCCCTCAAGCGAACGGGGAGATTGGCCCGATACTGGTGGCCTCTGGGCTCGACCTGGATGATGGGGCCATCAATAACGTGGCTACGGAGCTTGTTACGGGATACGGAGATTATCCTCTTGCAAAAAAACTGTATGCACGGTGTGCGATCTGTGGGCTTCCCATCTGCCAATTCAATTATGGGGTCTTTTTGGGGAAGTTCGAGAAGGATGAGGTTGAAACTGAGGAGGTCGCTTTCTGGGTCATGCTTGCCTCGAAAAATGGGCTTGCTATTGCAGACCGTATAGTGAATAGAAATACGCCCGCAATAAAAGATGATGATTGGATGAGAATGCTTAGACGCATTGATGCCTGGAGTGAATCCAAGTGCGATTAGTTATGCTTCATCAATCACTCAGCTTCTTCACTCCGACCTCCACAGCCTCGCCTGCCATGGCCTCCCAAGCTCTGGTTCCCCAGCCGGGCTGTGCCTGGAGGTAGGCGAGGACTTTTGCGCCGGCTTTTCCAGCCAGTCCACCACTGGCGGCGCCCAGCAACCCCATGAGCATCCCCTGTTGCGTTCTTTTGGCCATGTCCTCAAGCCATGCCATGTCGCGTGTCATCAACTCCTTTAGGCGGTGCGGGTCAGGAGTTTCCCCGTCGGCATAGCGGGCCCTGAGGTGCCCCAGGAGCTCTTCGGCCACCTCGGCCCGGATACGGTCGACATGGCCCTGCATGCCGGCGAGGCGCCCTGCTCCGCCGACGCCCCCTCCAATCAGAAGAGAGAGCAGGTTGGGGCCGCCGGTGGTTGTCAACGCGGTGCCGGCGAGACTGACCGTCTCGGCCCATCGCTCAAGCAGCCCCTGGCCGTCGGTCCGGAAGCGACGGGCGGTGGCGGGATCAAGCTCGGGATGGGGCGGCGGGGTGATGCCCAGGGCAGCCTGCCGGGCGAGAACTCGGCTCACCTCATCGACAGCGGCGTCAAGGCGGGCGGCCTGCTCTTGCGGCGTGCGCCGACGCGCGGCGCGCGACCCCTGACCACCAAGGAAGGCGGCCTCGCCGAGGACCGCTGCCAGGGTCCGAAACTCCCCCGCGAACCGGTGCAAGGCTGCACCAAGTTCAAGTTCCAGGGCCCCGAACGCCTCGGCGGCTTCTGGATCGTAGTCCCGGGCATAGGCGCGGATTTCCTCGATGCGCCGGGTCAGGTCCTGGCGGCCTTTTTCGGTGCTCACGAGATCGACAACTTCCTGCATGGCCTGGGGGTCGATGCTCTTGCTGCCGCCGGAAAGATCGTAAAGGCCGATGCCCGTGGCCTGGGCGAGAAGGCCGAGCACGCCGCGCAGATGGCCTTTCTCCCGCAAGCCTTGGAGCTTGCGGCGAATGGCCTGGTCACGGCGCTGACGGATGTCGGCCCTTTCCCGAATCGAGAGATCAGGATCGGCCAGGCGGTCCTGGTACTCATCGACCACCTCGCCGACCTCGCGGGCGATCACCGCCACATCGTGGGCGGCATCCCGGCCCGGCTGAAGGGGCACCTGGGGACGGCGCGGGGGCGAGTCGGCGCTGGGATCATCGTCCTCGGATGGGATGAAGGTGTATTGGCTGGTCCCGGTGGTGCTGTCCGTGGCCGCCCCCCAGGTGAGCTCGTTGCCGGCCGGCCGCGAGCGCTCCTTCAGGTCGCCATGATCCTCGCGCTCGACAACCCGGGCCGGGGGCGGAAAGTCGTCGGAGGAGGCGCGCCGCCTGGGTGCCGGATCAAGAGTCCAGCCGTGGGGGCCCAGCCTGGCCCGGGCGTCGCCCTCGGCAGCAGATGCCCGCGGCGTCAGAGGTGGGTCCAAGGTCCATCCATGCGGCCCCAGCTTTGCCCGGGCATCGCCCTCGGCAGCAACGGCCTTGAGCAGAGACTCCACCACCTTGCCCGGCTGGACGGACGGCTCGGCGGGCTGAAACGCCGGCTTGGGCTTGGGCAATGGCGCTTCCAACAGACTCGCCGGCTTGGGCCGGGGCAGCGGCGCCCCCAAGAGGCTCTTGGGCTTGGGAACAGGCTTGGGCAGCGGCTTGGGCGCCAAGTCGGGATCGCGCCTGGCCAGCGCCTTGCGCAAGACCTCCCCCTGCCCCGGCTTGCGCTTCTCGACCAGATGCGTGAACGCCAGCGCCTCCCGCTTCTTGCGCTGCCTGTCAGCCCCCTTGGTCGAACGCGCCCCATCGACCACGAAATCGGCAAAGGCATCCGGCCCAGTGTGCTCCCCGGCCTCAACCGTGCGCGCCAGACTGCCCAGCTCGTCGACCGAGAAACCCTTCAAAGGATCGTCCCCCGATCCCAACGGCGGAAAATGAGCAAAGCGCGGCGGCATGGAGATATCCCCTCGGGTATGATTTGCTACGTTGCGCGTATATAGCGTATTTCTGGCGCCAATGTAAAGTGTTAATTCCTTATATACGTATGAAGTCCTATGATCTGCGACAGCGACCCTGCGGCCATCTGGGGCGTTGCCCCAGACCCCACCGGGGGATCGAAGGCGATCCCCCGGACCCCCTCCAGTCGTTGGAGCGGAACGCTGGCTGCGGCTTGAACTCGGATGGGGTTGGGTGCGGGCCAGCTTTGCTGGCCCGCGTAAACAGACACCAAGGAAATGGCGCAAAGATGCGCGGCTTAAGTCCGCGCGTGACGGATGTGCGGTGGTTTGTTTGTTCCGCAGGCCAGCGAAGCTGGCCTGCAACCAACCCCCATCCGCGCACGGCTCGACTTTGAGCGTTCCGCTCCAACGAACTGGCGGGGTCCGGGGGGACCCTGTCCCCCCGGTGGGGGTTCGGGGGCAAAGCCCCCGTTCGTTCAACTGCGTCTGCAACGGCGCCCGCCGGCGTCGCTTTGCCTTCAGCTCTGCTCGGGGCGGGGGCGGGGCAGGGCCCCTTTGGTGCGCCGGGTTGGCGCGGCGGTGGCGGGGTTTTCGGGCCAGGGGTGTTTGGGGTATCGGCCGCGCATTTCGCCGCGCACCTGGGCGTAGGAGCCTTTCCAGAAGCCGGCCAGATCGGTCGTCACCTGGAGCGGCCGGCCGGCTGGTGAGAGCAGGGCGAGGCGTACTGGCACCCGGCCGTCGAGCAGGGCGGGGCCTTGGGCGGCGCCGAACATCTCTTGCAGTTTGACGGCCAGGGTGGGGCCTTCCGGCGGGTAGTCGAGACGGGCCTCGCGGCCGGTGGGCAGGGTGACGTGGGGCGGGGCCTGGGCATCGACATCGCCGGCCAGCGGCCAGCCGACGCGGGCCTTGAGGGCGGCGGCGAGGTCGAGCCCGGCGAGGTCGGCCAGCGCGCGGGCCTGGGCTGGCAGGAAGGGGCCCAGCCAGTCCTCCAGGCTGTCCAGGAGGGCGCCGTCGGAGACATCGGGCCAGCCGGCCTCTGGCTGATGGGCGGCCAGGAAGGCGAGGCGGTCGCGCAGGTGGCTGGCCGATTTCGACCACGGCAGGGCTTTCAGGCCGGCGCTTCGCAGACCGTCGAGGAAGGCGGCGCGCACCGCCTCGGGGTCGGGATCGGGCAGCGGCCGGCGGCCGAGGACGATGGCGCCCAGGCGGCGCTCGCGGTGGGCGGTGACGGCGCCCTTGGCGGCGTCCCAGGCGATCACCGGGGTCTCGTCGGGCGGCGCCAGGGCCTCGGCATCGGCCCTGGAGAGCGGCGCGGCAAGGCGGATGCGCACGTCGCCGCTGCCCCCTTCCAGGTTGGCGGCGACCAGCCAGTCGTGGGTTTCCAGGGGGTCGCCCTCGGCCAGCCGCGCCCCCTTCCCGCCCGACAGCAGCCAGCGGGCGGGGCCGTCGGTGCCACCTGGGCGGCGCCGGGCGATGCGGTCCGGGTAGGCCAGGGCGAGCAGGCGGCCGGCCAGTTCCATCTGCCCCCAGTCCACCTTGGCCTTGAGGCGCTTCAGCCAGGGCCGGGCGGTGGCCTGGATGGCCTGGGCGCTGGGGTGGTTGTCGCGCAGCAGGGCGAGGCGCCGCGTGATGTCGGCCGGGCCGCCGGGCGGCGGGTCGCGCTCTTCCAGCAGGGCGGCGAGCAGACAGGCCAGCCCTTCGGCGTTCATCTCCCGGGCCCCGACCACCATGTGGGCGAGGCGGGGGTGCAGCGGCCAGCCGCCCAGCGCGCGGCCATGCGTCGTTGGCCGGCCCTGGCTGTCCAGCGCCCCCAGCTCGGTGAGCAGGTCGCGGGCGGCGGCCAGGGCGCCGGGGGGCGGCGGGTCGAGCCAGGCCAGGTCCTCGGCCGGGGTGCCCCACAGGGCCAGATCGAGGGCCAGCGGCGCGAGGTCGGCCTCGGCCATTTCCGGGGGATCGAAGGCGGGCCGGGCGCCGTCCCGGGCGGCCGGCCACAGGCGCAGGCAGAGCCCCGGCTCGGTGCGGCCGGCGCGGCCCCGGCGCTGATCGGCGGCGGCCCGGCTGACCGGCACCGTGACCAGCCGGGTGAGGCCACTGGCCGGGTCGAAGGCGGGACGGCGGGCCAGTCCGGCGTCGACCACCAGGCGCACGCCTTCGATGGTCAGGCTGGTCTCGGCGATGCTGGTGGCCAGCACGATCTTGCGCCGCCCGGCCGGCGGCGGGGCGATGGCGGCGTCCTGGGCGGCCGGCGAGAGGGCGCCGTAGAGGGGCCGGATGTCGACCTCCGGGGGCAGGCGGCGGCGTTTGGCGAGGTCGGTGAGGGCCGCCTCGGTGCGGCGGATCTCGGCGGCGCCGGGCAGGAAGGCGAGCAGGCTGCCCGGTTCGCTTTCCATCAGGTCGGCGATGGCGCTGGCGAGAGCCGGCTCCAGGCGCCCCGGCCCGGGGTCGAGATGGCGGGTCTCGACCGGGAAGGCGCGTCCCGGGCTGTCGATCAGCGGGGCGTCGTCGAGCAGGGCGGCGACCCGCGCCGCCTCCAGGGTGGCCGACATGACCAGCAGCCTGAGGTCGGGCCTGAGCACGGCGCGCGCCTCGAGCAGCAGGGCCAGGGCCTGGTCGGCGGCCAGACTGCGCTCGTGGAACTCATCCAGGATCACCGCCGCCACCCCGGGCAGGGCGGGGTCGGCCAGCAGGCGGCGGGTGAGCAGGCCCTCGGTGATCACCTCGACGCGGGTTCCCGGGCCCACGGCGCGGTCGAGCCGGGTCCGCCAGCCCACCGTCTCGCCCGGTGTCTCGCCGAGCAGCGCCGCCATGCGCCGGGCGCTGGCCCGGGCCGCCAGCCGCCGGGGTTCGAGCATCAGGATGGTCCCTTCGCCGCGCCAGGGGGCGTCGAGCAGGGCCAGCGGCACCTTGGTCGTCTTGCCGGCCCCGGGGGGCGCGGTGAGCACGGCCCGGCCCTGGGTCTCGAGGGCCTCGAGCAGGGGCGGCAACGCGGCATCGACGGGCAGCGGGGGAAGCTCGGGCATGACGGTTCGGCGACGGGTGCTTGCGGCGGCGGCGCGGCGGGCGCATCTCAGGTGGACCGAACCCCCTACCGACCACGGAAGCGCCCATCATGTCCAGCACACCCGATCCCGATGCCCCCACCGTCGTCCTCGATGAGGCCGAATGGCGCCGCCGCCTGAGCCCCGAGCAGTACGCCGTGTGCCGTCAGGCGGCCACCGAGCGGCCCTTCTCCGGGGCCTACGTCGACCACAAGGCGGCCGGCACCTATGCCTGCGCCGCCTGCGGGGCGCCGCTGTTCGACTCGGCCGACAAGTTCGACAGCGGCAGCGGCTGGCCCAGCTACACCCGGCCCGCCGCGCCGCAGGCGGTGGGCGAGCACACCGACCGCAGCCACGGCATGGTGCGCACCGAGGTCCACTGCCGGACCTGCGGCTCGCACCTGGGCCACGTCTTCCCGGACGGCCCGGCGCCGACCGGGCTGCGCTACTGCATCAACTCGCTGTCGCTGTCGTTCATCCCGGAGCGCGAGGGGGAGTAGGGCCATGCGTGCCCTCCCCTGGCTGGCCCTGATTGGCGCCCTGTTGCTGGGCGGACCCCTGGCCGCCGAGGAGCGCACCCTGACCCACGATGGTCTGGAGCGCCGCTACCTGATCGACCACCCCGGCCCGGCCGCCGAGGGCACCCGCTGGCCGCTGGTGATGGTCCTGCACGGCGGCGGCGGCAACGGCGAGAACGCCCGCCGGATGAGCGGCTTCTCGGCCCCCCGCTACGCCCGCCGGGCGATCCTGGTCTACCCCTGGGGGACTTCGCGCTTTGCCGGCATGGACCGGCTGAAGACCTGGAACGCCGGCCATTGCTGCGGCTTTGCCATGAAACGCAAGGTCGACGACGTGGGATTTCTGGCCGCCCTGATCGACCATCTGGTGGCCCACGACCACGCCGACCCCGAGCGCGTTTTCGTCACCGGCATGTCCAACGGCGCCATGATGGCCCACCGCCTGGGGATCGAGCTGTCGGGGCGGATCGCCGGCATTGCCCCGGTGGTCGGCGGGCTGTTCGGCGACGAATCCCGCCCCACCCACCCGGTGCCGGCCCTGATCATCACCGGGGCCTTGGACAAGAACGTGCCGGCCGAGGGCGGTCTGGGTCAGGGACGAGGGGCCGACGCCTGGGACGGCACGCCGCTCAAGCCGGCCACCTACCAGGGCGATTTCTGGGCCGCCGCCAACCGCTGCCGGCCGACGCCCAGGGTCTCCACCCTGGCCGGGGGCAAGGTCACCCGGCGCGCCTACCCCTGCCCGGCCGAGGCGCCGGTGGTCCACCTGATCGTGGGCGACAACGGCCATGCCTGGCCCGGCGGGCGGCAGGGCTCGCGGCTCGGCGATGCGCCGTCCCGCGCCCTCGACGCCACCCGGGCCATGTGGGACTTCTTCATGGGGCTGTGAGGAACCGGCCTACCCCTCGGCCGCCGCCTGCCGCTTGCGGAAGGCGCGCACACTGAAGGGGATGGTGGCCAGATAGAGCAGCAGCAGCACGGCCAGGGTGGCCGCCGGGTTGGTCACCGCGAAGGCGGCGACCACCGCCATGCCCAGCATCACCGGCAGGGCCAGTTGCCCGGGCACCCGGAAGCGCTTGAACGAGAAGGTGGGCACCCGGCTGACCATCAGCGCCGCGACGGCGACCATCAGCGGCCCGACGATGATCGGATGGCGCAGCGTCTCGGCCATCGGCTCGACGGCGAAGCCGGCGATCATCGGCCACAGGGCCAGCCCCGCCGCCGCCGGGGCGGGGATGCCGACAAAGAAGCTGGCCGCCCAGGCCGGCGGCTCGTCGGGGTCGCCCAGCATGGTGTTGAAGCGGGCCAGCCGCAGGGCCATGGCGATGCTGAACAGCAGGGCCACCGCCCAGCCGACGCTGGCCGCCGCGTGCAGGCTCCACAGATAGAGCACCACCGCCGGGGCGCAGCCGAAGCTGACGAAGTCCGACAGCGAGTCGAGCTCCGCCCCGAAGCGGGTGGTGCCGCGCAGCAGGCGGGCGATGCGGCCGTCCAGCGCGTCGAGCACGGCGGCCACCACGATGGCCAGCACGGCGCGGTCCCACTCCTCCATCAGCGCCAGACGCACCGAGGTCATCCCGGCGCACAGGGCGAGCAGGGTGATCATGTTGGGCACCATGCGTGCCACCGGCAGGCTTTTCAGCCCACCCTGGCGGAAGCGGGGTCCGAACATCGGGGCGGCCCTGGCGGCGGCGTCAGCGGGTTTCGCCGCTGCGCGCCGCTTCCTTGCCCTTGAGGTCGGCGAGGACGGTCTCGCCGCTGGTCATGCTCTGGCCGACGACGACCAGCGGGTTGGTCCCCTTGGGCAGGTAGACATCGACCCGGCTGCCGAAGCGGATCAGCCCGAAACGCTGGCCGGTCTGCACGCCCTGGCCCTCGCCAACGTCGCAGCGGATGCGACGGGCCACCCAGCCGGCGATCTGGACCACGGCGATGTCCTTGCCGTCGGCCATCTTCAGGCGCACGGCGTTGCGCTCGTTGTCCTCGCTGGCCTTGTCCAGGGTGGCGTTGAGGAACTTGCCGGCGCTGTAGGCGACGCGGGTCACCGTGCCGGCGATGGGGATGCGGCAGACGTGGCAGTCGAGCACGCTGAGGAAGATCGAGACGCGCAGCATCTCGCCCTTGCCCATCTCGAGCTCGGCCGGCGGGGTGGCCGGGCCGATGCTGCTGACCGTGCCGCTGGCCGGGGCGACGACCAGACCTTCCTTGGTCGGCACCACCCGGTCGGGATCGCGGAAGAAACCCACCGTGCCCAGCGCGGCGACCAGCCCCAGGGCGCCGAGCGGCGTCCAGATGGCCCACAGGACCAGGGCCACGCCAAAGGCGATGGCGACGAAGCGTGGTGCCTCGGGGTCGAGCTTGGGCAGCAGGTAGGTGCGCCAGTTGGTCTCCAGAATCTGCACGGCGGGTCTCCTTCAGCCTTGCCGGATCAGGCCCCTGGGGGCATGAGCGGCACCATAGCGCAGGCCAGGGGCGGCGAGAAGAGGCCCCGCCGCCCCTGGCCTCGGTTCCAGACGAACTTGCGGCTAGGCGAACTTGCGGCTAGGCGAACTTGCGAAAGGTGCAGACCCAGCTGCCGATACCCTGGTTGACCAGATAGTCGGCCTGGCGCAGGTCGACCTGCTCGGCCACGCCGTCGTTCTCCACGGCGGCGAACTTGGCCTCGAAGTCGTACTCCTTGTAGACCCCCTCGTTGATCGAGAACGTCACCACACCCCCCGGGCGCAGCACCGCCAGCAAATGATCCAGCCCCTCCGGCCCGACATGGCCGTGGGTGAAGGTGCCGACGCTGACAATGCCGCCATAGCCCGCCTCGGGCAGCGCCAGGGGCTTGGTCAGATCAGCCGCCACGACCTGACGGTAGCAGCCCTTGGCCTCGGCCTTGGCCAGCATCTCCGGCGAGATATCAAGGCCATCGACCGGCGCCACCCCATGGCGCTGCAACTCCTGGCCGGCCAGACCGGTGCCACAACCGGCATCCAACACCGCGCCCGCGTCCTTGTCAAAGAACCGCATGAAAATATTCACCGTCTCGCGCGGCGCCACGTACCCATACTCGTCACTCATCAGGTCGGAATCATAGTCATCCGCCCAGTCACGGTAGGCATCCACGCAGTCATCGGCGCCCTTGACGGCATAGACCTTCTTCAGCCTGTCGGCGATCTCCGACACGGTCACTCTCCTGTCTCATGTTTCGGATTTTGGCGAACGCACCAAGTATACACCACCCGCCGCCGATGACCAACCGTTGGCCCCGGGATGGCTGGGGGCTTCGCCCCGCGCGGAGCCGACGGCGGAGCGACGACGGCGGGCGCCGTTGAAAGATCGGGGGCGCTGCCCCCGAATCCCCGCCGGGGGGACAGGGTCCCCCCGGACCCCGCCAGGTCGTTGGAGCGGAACGCACAAGGCAGGGCGGGGCACTCAGGGTGGTTGGTTGCAGGCCAGCTTCGCTGGCCTGCGGAAACAAAAACCACCGCACAGCCGCCCCGCGCGGATTTGATCCGCGCATCCTTGCGCCACTTCGTTGGTGTCTGTTTACGCGGGCCAGCAAAGCTGGCCCGCACCCAACCCCATCCGAATTTCAAGCCGCAGCCGGCGTTTCACTCCAACGACTGGAGGGGGTCCGGGGGATCGCCTTCGATCCCCCGGTGGGGGTACGGGGGCAACGCCCCCGGGGCGCGCCTCGGGTCAGTCCCCAGCCGGCGGCGTCCAGCGCAGCACGGGTTGGCGGGCGGCGCGGGTTTCGTCGAGGCGGCGGCGGGGGGCCATCAGGGGCGCCTGTTTCAGGCTTTCGGGATCGTTGCGGGCGCGGTCGGCGAGGGCGATGCAGCTTTCGGCAAAGGCGTCGAGGCTGGCCTTGCTTTCGGTTTCGGTGGGTTCGACCAGCAGGGCGCCGTGGACGACCAGGGGGAAGTACATGGTCATCGGGTGGTAGCCTTCGTCGATCAGGCCCTTGGCGAAATCGAGGGTGGAGGCGCCGGTGCCTTTGAGGAAGCTGTCGTCGAACAGGGCCTCGTGCATGACCGGGCCGGGGAAGGGTGCCGACAGGTGGTCCTTGAGGCGGGCCAGCAGGTAGTTGGCGGCCAGCACGGCGTCGCCGCTGGCCTGGGCCAGGCCGTCGGCGCCCAGGCTCATCATGTAGGCCAGGGCGCGCACGAAGACGCCGAACTGGCCGTGGTAGCCTTTCATGCGCCCGAAGGGGTGGCCGTCGGCTTCGTGCCGATGCTCGATCAGGCGCCACGCCTCGCCGTCCTTGACCACGTAGGGCAGGGGGGCGAAGGGGGCCAGGGTGTCGGACAGCACCACCGGCCCGGCGCCGGGGCCGCCGCCGCCGTGGGGGGTGGAGAAGGTCTTGTGGAGGTTGATGTGCATGGCATCCACCCCCAGGTCGCCGACCCGCACCCGGCCGATCAGGGCGTTGAGATTGGCGCCGTCCATGTAGACCAGTCCGCCGGCGGCGTGGACGGCCTGGGAGATGTCGATGATGTCGCGCTCGAACAGGCCCAGGGTGTTGGGGTTGGTGATCATCAGGGCGGCCACGTCGGGGCCGAGCATCCGCTTCAGGGCGTCCACGTCGACCCGGCCATCGGCGGTGCCGGGGATGCTTTCCACCTGATAGCCGCACAGGGCGGCGGTGGCCGGGTTGGTGCCGTGCGCCGATTCAGGGACCAGGACCACCTGGCGGGCGTCGCCCCTGGCTTCCAGGCAGGCGCGGATGGCCATCAGGCCGCACAGTTCGCCGTGGGCGCCGGCGGCCGGGGTCATGGCCACCGCCGGCATGCCGGTCAGCTCGGTCAGCCAGCCGGCCAGGGTGTGGATCAGGGCCAGCGCGCCCTGCACCGTGCCTTGCGGCTGGAAGGGGTGCAGGTCGGCCAGCCCGGGCAGCCGGGCGAGGCGCTCGTTGAGCCGGGGGTTGTGCTTCATGGTGCAGCTGCCGAGCGGGAACAGGCCGCTGTCGATGCCGTAGTTCTTCTGGCTCAGGCGGGTGTAGTGGCGCACCACCTGGGGCTCGGAGAGGTCGGGCAGGCCGATCGGCCGCTGGCGCTCGAGGCCGCCCAGGCGGGGGGTGACCTCGGGCCCCTCGGGCAGGTCGATGCCGCGCGCCCCGGGGCGGCCGAGCTCGAAGATCAGCGGCTCTTCCAGGTCGAGCGCCCGGTGGCCGGAATGGGTCGGCGGGAGGGTGCTCATTGGCCGGCGCCTCCGTTGTGCTCACCCAGGGCGGCGGCGAGGCCCTCGACCAGGGCGTCGCGGTCGGCCTCGGTGGTGGTTTCGGTGACGGCGATCAGCAAGACGTCGTGCAACTCGTCGTAGGTCGGCCACAGGCGGCGGCCCGGGATGCCGGCCAGGATGCCCTTTTCGGCCAGCGCCTCGACCACCGGTTCGGCGTCGCATGGCAGCTTCAGGGCGAATTCGTTGAAGAAGGCGCCGGGCAGCAGTTTGACCCCGGGCAGCTTTTCCAGCCGGCGCGCGGTTTCCACCGCCAGGGCGTGGTTGAGGCGGGCCAGCTCGGTGAGGCCGCTTTCGCCGAGCAGGCTCATGTGGATGGAGAAGGCCAGCGCGATCAGCCCCGAATTGGTGCAGATGTTCGAGGTCGCCTTTTCGCGCCGGATGTGCTGCTCGCGGGTCGACAGGGTGAGCACGAAGCCGCGCCGGCCGTCGGCGTCCACCGTTTCGCCGCACAGCCGCCCCGGCATGTTGCGCAGGAACTTCTGGCGCGCCGCGAACAGGCCCACCCCGGGGCCGCCGAAGGACAGCGGCCCGGCCAGCGACTGGCCCTCGGCGACCACGATGTCGGCGCCCATTTCGCCGGGCGGGGTGATCAGGCCGAGCGACAGCGGCTCGGCGACGGCGGCGACCAGCAGCACGCCGTCCTCGCGGCAGGCCGAGGCGAGCGGCGAGAGATCCTTGAGGTGGCCGAAGACATCCGGGTTCTGCACCACCACGCAGGCCAGATCGGCGCCGATGCGCCCGATCAGGTCCTCCATGTCCAGCGGATCGGGCGGCAGGTCCTCCACCGTCACGTCGGCGTGGGCCAGGAAGGTGCGCACCACCTCGGCCCACTGCGGGTGCAGGCCGCCCGACAGCAGCACCCGCTTGCGCCGGGTCACCCGGCAGGCCATGGCGCAGGCCTCGGCGCAGGCGGTGGCGCCGTCGTACATCGAGGCGTTGGCCACCTCCAGGCCGGTCAGCAGGGCGACCTGGGTCTGGAACTCGAACAGCACCTGCAGGGTGCCCTGGGCGATTTCCGGCTGATAGGGGGTATAGGCGGTGAGGAACTCGCCGCGCTGGATGAGGTAGTCGAGGCTGGCCGGCACATGGTGCCGATAGGCCCCGCCGCCGAGGAAACAAGGGCCGTCGCCGGCCGCCCGGTTGGCCCGGGCGAAGGCGGCGAAGGTGCGCTCCACCGCCAATTCGCCCTGGTGGTCGGGCAGGTTGAAGGCCGGGGGACGGCGGGCCGCCTCCGGCACGTCGACGAACAGATCGTCCAGGCTGCCCGCCCCGATGGTGTCGAGCATGGCGGCCCGGTCGGCCTCGGTCAGCGGCAGATAACGCATCGCGGCGGCGTACCCCTTACAGTCCGGCCAGGAAGGTTTGGTAGGCCTCGGCGTCCATCAGGCCCTCGGCCTCGGCCGGCTCGGCCATCTTCAGCTTGAACAGCCAGCCCTCGCCGGTCGGGTCCTCGTTGACCAGGCCGGGGGTTTCCTCCAGGGCCGGGTTGGCCTCGCTCACCTCGCCGGTCAGCGGGCTGTAGACCTCGCTGGCCGCCTTCACCGATTCGACCACCGCCGCCTCGTCGCCCTGGGCCAGGGCGCGCCCCGGCTCGGGCAGCTCGACGAACACCACGTCGCCCATCTGCTCCTGGGCGTAGGCCGAGATGCCGACGGTGGCGGTGTCCCCCTCGACGCGGATCCATTCGTGGTCCTCGGTGTAGCGCAACTCGGACATGGTCATTTCCCCCTGAAAAAACGGTGCGGAACGAACGGCAAGGCAGCAACCCGGGCCGGCCGCGGTTTGTCGCGGACCAAGAGGACCAGCGGGCGGTCGGGCTCGGCCATCTCGGGCGGCACATAGCCCATGGCCACCGGCCTCTCGGCGCTGGGCCCGAAGCCGCCGCTGGTGACGCGCCCGACCTCGCGCCCCGAGGGGTCGAGGATGGCGGTGCCGGCGCGGGCCGGGGCCCCCCCTTGCGGCCGGATGCCGACCCGCTGGCGGGTCACCCCCTCGGCCAACTGGCGGCGGATGGTGGCGGCGCCGGGGAAGCCCCCCTCGCGGCGCCGGCGGGGCGAGATGGTCCAGGCCAGATCGGCCTCGATCGGGGTGGTGGTGGGGTCGATGTCGGCGCCGTGCAGGCACAGCCCGGCCTCCAACCGAAGCGAGTCGCGCGCCCCCAGGCCGGCCGGCGCCACCTCGGGCTCGGCGAGCAGGGCGCGGGCCACCGGCTCGGCCAGATCGGCCCGGATCGACAACTCGAAGCCGTCCTCGCCGGTGTAGCCGCAGCGGCTGGCCAGCACCGGTACCCCGGCCACGGTCAGCCGCGCCGCCCCCATGAACGGTATCTCGGCCAGATCGCGCCCGGCCAGTCGGGCCAGCACGGCCGCCGCCGCCGGGCCTTGCAGGGCGAGCAGGGCGTGGTCGTCGAGCACGTCGACCTCGATGCCGCGCGGCGACAGGTGGTCGGTCAGGTGGGCCACGTCGGCTTCGCGGTTGGCCGCGTTGACGACCAGGAACAGATGCTCGCCGCTGCCGTCCGGGTCGGGCAGGCGGCTGACCATCAGATCGTCGAGGATGCCGCCGGCGGCATCGGTGAACAGGGTGTAGCGCTGGCGGAAGGGTTTCAGGCCCTGGATGTCGCCGACCACCAGCTCTTCCAGCAGGGCATCGGCGCCCAGGCCATGCAGCCGCACCTGCCCCATGTGCGAAACGTCGAACAGGGCGGCGGCGCGGCGGGCGTGCAGGTGCTCCTTCAGCACCCCCTCGGGGTACTGGAGCGGCATCTCATAGCCGGCGAAGGGGGCGAAGCGGGCCCCGTGCTCGCGGTGCAGGGCGGCCAGGGGGAGGCTTTTCAAGTCGGTGGGGTTGGCACCGGGGATGTCGGCAGAGGCAACCATGCGTGAGGCTCTCCAGGTTGGGGCCGGGTGGACAGCAGACCGTCGGCGCCCCCCTCTGTCGAGAACCTGAAAGATTGACCGCCGGAGGCCCCGCGGGACTCCCATGCCAACCGACGCCAGCAACGGGCCCCGGACGGACGGCTTACCTCTTCGGTGGGGCGCCCCGCGCACGGCGCGCCCGCTTTCCAGAGTGTCCCTGCCTCCCGCGGTCCTTTTGCCTGAGAGTTTCCGAGGGCGGTTGCTCCTTCGGCGCCGGCCGCCCGCGCCCGCCCAGGGGCACGTCGCCGGTCTCTCCCACGGGAGGTGACGAACATCCCCCATATTAAGGGGCCCGGGCGCATTTTCAACCGCCGTGCGCGCCCCGGCCCTTCAGGCCTGCCCTCTACAGCGGGTTGTCGCGGTTGTACTGCAACTGGTCGGGGCTCAGTTGCAGGCCCAGGTAGATCGGATACTGGCTGGGGCTCTGGGTTTCCGGCACCGGGATGAGGATGCGCACTTCCTCGTCGCGCAGCCGCACCCGGGGCGCCGTCACATCGGGGTAGACGAAGTCCACGTCCAGCACCTCCTTGCCCGAGGGGCGCGGCGCGAAGCGCGGAATGGCGACGAAGTAGCGGAAGCTGCCCTCGCGCCCGCCGGCCGGCCCGCGCCGGGCCAGGAACTCGGCATGGAAGGTCAACTCGACGCCCTCGTCGGTGTGCTGGCATTCGCCGGAGAAGCCGATCAGGCGGATGTCGTGGGCGATGTCGGTGACGTCGCGTCCGCTGCCCTTGAACTGCACCACGCGGGCGGTGGTCTTGTCGATGCGCACGTCCGGGCAGACCGGGGGCGGTGGCGGCTCGACCAGCGAGCAGCCGGCCAGCAGGCCGGCGGCCAGCAGCACGGCGAACAGGTGGGGCAGGCGGGGCCTGAGGCCAGGGGTGGGGCTAGACGCGGTCATGGGAGCCATCACACAGCGGGGGGGTGGCGGTGCGCTTGCAGCCGCAGAAGGCGACCTCGCCAGCGCGCTCGGCCTTGTGGGGCAGCGGGGCGAGGCCGCTGCCCTTGTGGGCCCCGTCGCAGAAGGGCTGCTTCTTGCTGTGGCCGCAGGCGCACCAGAAAACCTTCTGGCCGGCCCGCAGGCGGACCACGAAGGGGCCGCTGGGGGTGTCGTCCTGGCTCATCTCGGAGGCGGCTCCCTTCCTGGGCGGGTGGCGTTCGGGCAGGGTGGGGGGTGACGGACAGGCTGGGGGGGTTGGTTGACAGGCGTCCGGCGGCTCCCCATAAGGAGGGCGGGCGCCGCATGCAAAACCCCGGATGGGGTCCCCATTTAGACCGATCCGCCGGCCGGAGACAACCGGCTCGGCGCCGCGCCCTTCCCGTCCCCCTGTTTCAAGGCGCCGCCATGTCCGAGCCCGCCCCCCCCCTGACCATCCTGCTGGCCAGCCCGCGCGGTTTCTGCGCCGGTGTCGACCGGGCCATCCAGATTGTCGAGAAGGCGCTGGAACGCTTCGGCGCCCCGGTCTACGTGCGCCACGAGATCGTCCACAACCGCTTCGTCGTCGAATCGCTGGAGGCCAAGGGGGCGGTCTTCGTCGAGGAGCTGGACGAGGTGCCCGACGACCGCCGGCCGGTGATCTTCTCGGCCCACGGGGTGCCCAAGGTGGTCAACACCGAGGCCGAGGGCCGCGGCCTGTTCTATGTCGATGCCACCTGCCCGCTGGTCAGCAAGGTGCATGTCGAGGCCGAGCGCCACTTCAAGGCCGGGCGCCAGGTGATCCTGATCGGCCACGCCGGCCACCCGGAGGTCATCGGCACCCTGGGCCAGGTGCCGGACGGCGCCATGCTGCTGGTCGAGAACGAGGCCCAGGCCGAGGCGGTGGCCATCGAGGACCCGGCGCGGCTGGCCTTCGTCACCCAGACCACCCTGTCGATCGACGACGCCAGCCACATCATCGCCATCCTCAAGCGCCGCTTCCCCGAGATCGCCGAGCCGCACAAGGAAGACATCTGCTACGCCACCACCAACCGGCAGGCCTCGGTGAAGGCCATCGCGAAGCGCTGCGACGCGCTGATGGTGATCGGCTCGCCCAACTCCTCGAACAGCCGCCGGCTGGTCGAGGTGGCGACCCGCCAGGGCTGCCCCAAGGCGGTGCTGGTGCCGCGCGCCGACGAGATCGACTGGGAGAGCCTTAAGGGGGTGCACACCCTGGGCATCACCGCCGGCGCCTCGGCCCCGGAAGTGCTGGTCGAGGAGGTCATCGACGCCATAAAGGAACACTTCTCGGTGACCCTGGAAACCATCACCACCACCGCCGAGACGGTCTCCTTCCGCCTGCCCCGCCAGCTCGACGAGCCGGCCCCCGTTCCCAAAGCCGGCTAGGACCCACCCTCCCATGGCGGTTTACACCGACGTCGACGACGACCAACTCGACGCCTTCCTGGCCGCCTACGACCTGGGCGCCGCCCACGCCTTCAAGGGCATCGCCGAGGGGGTGGAGAACAGCAACTACCTGCTGACCACCGATGGCGGCACCTTCATCCTGACCCTCTATGAAAAGCGCGTCGATCCGGCCGACCTGCCCTTCTTCATCGGCCTGATGCACCATCTGGCGGCCCGCCACATCCCGTGCCCGGCCCCGGTGCCGGGGCGCGACGGCGAGGTGCTGCGCGAGCTGGCCGGCCGCCCGGCCGCCCTGTTCACCTTCCTGGAAGGTGCCTGGCCGCGCCGCATCGAGGCCGAGCACTGCCGCCACCTGGGCAGTGCCCTGGCCGGCTTCCATCTGGCCGCCGCCGACTATCCCGCCACCCGCGCCAACGCCCTGTCGGTGGATGCCTGGGCGCCCCTCTACGAACGGGCCGGCGGGGCCGCCGCCGCCCGCGCCCTGGGCGGCGGCCTGGAAGAAGTGATCGAGGAAGAGCTGGCGGCGCTGGCTGCCTACTGGCCGAAAGACCTGCCGGGCGGGGTCATCCACGCCGACCTCTTCCCCGACAACGTGTTCTTCAAGGACGGCGCGGTTTCCGGGCTGATCGACTTCTACTTCGCCTGCACCGACCTGTTCGCCTACGACGTGGCGATCTGCCTCAACGCCTGGTGCTTCGAGCCCGACCACCAGTTCAACATCACCAAGGCGCGCGGGCTGCTCAACGCCTACCGCAAGGTACGCCCCTTCGGCGCCGAGGAGTTGGCCGCCCTGCCCATCCTGTGCCGGGGGGCGGCCATGCGCTTCCTGCTGACCCGCCTGTTCGACTGGCAGCACACCCCGTCCGGCGCCCTGGTCCGCCCCAAGGACCCCGGCGAGTACCTGAAAAAGCTCCAGTTCCACCGCGAGGTTTCGGGCCCCGGCGCCTACGGCCTGGAGGCGGCCGCCCGATGACCGGCCAGACCGAGTCGCGGGTGGTCGACCTGTTCACCGATGGCGCCTGCTCCGGCAACCCCGGACCCGGCGGCTGGGGCGCCATCCTGCGCTTCGGGGAGCGCGAAAAGGAACTCTCCGGCGCCGAACGGCAGACCACCAACAACCGCATGGAACTGGCCGCCGTCATCCACGGACTGGCCGCCCTCAAGCGCCGCTGCCGGGTGCGCGTCCACACCGACAGCACCTACGTCCAGCAGGGCATGCAAAGCTGGCTCGCCGGCTGGAAGGCCAAGGGCTGGAAAACCGCCAGCAAGAAGCCGGTGAAGAACGAGGACCTGTGGCGCCAACTGGACGACCTGGCCGGGCGCCACGATGTCTCCTGGCACTGGGTCAAGGGGCACGCCGGCCACCCGGAAAACGAACGCGCCGATGCCTTGGCCCGCACGGCGCTGAAACAGGCCCGCTGAGACCCAATCATCGCGATGGGGCGCCGCCCCAGACCCCGCCGGGGGATCGAGGCGATGTGCTCTAAGGACCTCCGCCATTTCGTCGGGGGGAGGCGCCGACAGTGTGGGGGCGTCGATTGGGTTCGGGGGCGGGCCGGCTTTGCCGACCCGCGAAAACAGACACCATAAGAAAGCGTGCCGCCCAAGCGGTCCCCCCGCCCACCGAATTGGCGGGGCGGTGGATCGCACCCCTATTCACCCAAAAATCCCATGGCCTCCGGTAAAAGGGCTGGACATGAGAATGAGTTGCATTTACCACTGAGCTCGGTCCCCAGGGCCGGGCCGCCACTTCCGACATGGCATCGCCCGGACAGTTCTCCGCCCCGCCCCGCGCGGCACGCTCCGCTCCCGCTCCTGGGGCGGCCGCGCGGGGCGGTTGGCGGGCCCTTTGACGGGACAAGAAACGCCAACAGGCCCACCGACACGCATCCAGGAGAGTTTCAACTCCATGAGCATCATCACTTCCCGACTGAAACTGCCCGCCGTGGCCGGCGTTCTCGCGCTGGGCGTGGGTTTTGCCGCGCCGGTCGCCGCGCACACCCCGCTCGCCGCCTGCTACGACATGGGTGATGGCACGGTGCTGTGCGAGGGCGGCTTTTCCGACGGTTCCTCGGCCGCCGGCGTGCCGATCCGGGTGATGGACGGCAGCGGCGCCGTGCTCATCGAGGGCAAGATGAGCGACAACAGCGAGTTCGAGTTCGAGAAGCCGGACGGCGAGTTCAACGTGATGTTCGACGCCGGCGAAGGCCACCAGATCGAGATTCCGGGCAGCGATATCGTCCAATAAGCCCCACCAAGACGACAATCATCCAGACTTCCAGGAGTTCTTACGACCATGCGCCGTCTTCTGCTTGCCGCTCTTGCCGCCCCGGTCCTGATGGCCGGGCCGGCCGAGGCCCACTTCCAGCTTGTCTACACGCCCGAGGTGAATCTGGAGCAGCCCGGCGATGTGCCGCTGGGCCTGTACTTCTGGCACCCCATGGAGAATGGCCACGCCATGGACATGGGCCAGCCCGAAGCCCTGGCCTGCCACTTCAAGGGCGAGGCCATCGAC
>NZ_FNCV01000031.1 GCF_900100455.1 Roseospirillum parvum
GGGCTTAATTGGTTGCGGGGGCTCGCAACCAACTTAGCCTACTGTTCAACTCCAAAGACATCACCGGCACGGGCGGCGGCTTCAAACCGCCGGTTCTCAGATGAGGACCGGCGCGCAGCCGCTTGCCGTGTTCCGGTGGTGCCGGACGGTAGGCCAGTTCTATGGACAGGACGAATAAGGGCAGGAAGAGCAAGAAACGCGAAGCGCCGTTCTCGATCCGGCTGAGCTTCGAAGAGCGCGCCCGCCTGGAACGGCAGGCCGGAGACATGCCGCTCGGGGCCTATGTGAAATCGCGCGTCCTCGACGGGGCGGAGCCGCCGCGCCGCAAGTCGCCGCAACCCTCCATCGCCGACCGGAGTGCGTTGGCGCAAGTGCTGGCCAAGCTCGGCAGCTCGCGCCTGTCCAATAACGTCAATCAGCTTGCGCGCGCTGCGAATAGCGGATCGCTGCCGGTCAATGCGGAAACCATCAGGGACATCAATCAAGCCTGCGCCGATATCGCCAAGATGAAGGCGCTGTTGATGAACGCGCTTGGCGCGCGTCCGCCGAAGCCGTGAGGGCGCGGCCATGATTATCAAGGGCAGCCAGCGCGCCGGTGCTAAGGATTTGGCGCAACATCTGACAAATGCCGGGGAGAACGAGCATATCGACGTTCACGAGCTGCGCGGCTTTGTGTCCGACGATCTAGCCGACGCCCTGCGCGAAGCGGAGTATGTCGCCAAGGGCACGAAATGCCGTCAGTTCCTGCTCTCGGTCAGCATGAACCCGCCTCTGGGTGAGTCCGTGCCGTTCGAATCCTTCGAACAAGCGGCCATGCGGATCGAGGACAAGCTCGGGTTGAGCGATCAGCCGCGCGCGCTGGTCTTCCATGAAAAGAACGGTCGCCGTCATGCGCATTGCGTGTGGAGCCGCATCGACGCGGAGTCGATGACGGCGATCAACCTGCCCTATTACAAGAACCGCCTCACCGAAGTGTCGCGGGAAATGTTTCTCGAACATGGCTGGTCGTTGCCCGACGGCCTCAAGGACCGCCGTCTCGCCAATCCGTTGAATTTCAGCCGCGAGGAATGGCTTCAAGCGCAGCGGACGCAAAGCGATCCGCGCGAGATCAAGCAGCTCTTCCAGGAGTGCTGGGTGCAGTCGGACAGCGCCAAGGCATTCGTCCAGGCTTTGGAACAGCACGGCATGGTGCTGGCGCGCGGCGATCGGCGCGGCTTTGTCGCTGTCGATCATCAAGGCGAGGTCTATTCGCTGTCCCGTTGGACCGGCGAAAACACCGGGGCCATCAAGGACCGGATCGGATCGGGGGAGAACCTGCCGGACGTGGCCGGAGCGAAAGAGCGCATCGCCAACACGATGACGCCGAAGCTCCAAGCCTTCGAGCAGGAGCTGAACAAGCAGCACGCGACGCGGATGAACGCGCTGGCGCAGGAACGTCGACAGATGGCGGAGCAGCATGCCTTTGAGCGCCAATTACAGATTGGCTTTCAAGAGGCGGAATGGCGGCGTGCCAGCCAGGAACGCGCCGCGCGGTTCAACACGGGCGTCAAGGGATTGTGGGACTGGATGTCCGGCAAGACGGCCGCCATCAAGCGTCAGAATGAAAAGGAAGCCATCGACGCGATGCTGCGCGACCGCGCCGACCGTGAGTCTCTGATCGAACACCAGCTCAAGGAGCGCGGGACGCTCCAGGCGAAAATTGACGCGGCGCGCAAGGAACACCGGCAGGAGCGCAAGGCGCTGTCGCGCGAGATCGGGCGCTACCTGACCGGCCTGCGCGAACCGGACAAAAGCCGGACGCAGGAGACGAAGCGCACCCGTCAGCCGGAGCGCAGCCGCGTGCGCCCGAAAGCGCCGGACCGGACACAGGAGAAGCCGCAAGCGAAACACCAAGCGCAAGAGCGCAAACAAGAAACTGCGCGCGAGGAGTCCGGCCTCTCGTCCTATCAGGAGGCCCGCAAGGCGTTCCGCGATAGCCGCAAGAAGCGCGGCATCAATAAGGATCAGGGCCAGGGCCGGGACCGGTAGAGTGACCGGCCCGCCCTTATGATCCAATCGATATAATTCTGATTTATGATTTAATCTTCATATTATGGATTTATGATCCAAATATCATATTGCGGCTTTATGATCTAAATGATATATTGAGTCTGAAAGGATAGGATGCCATGAGCCAGATTGCCCGCACCCCGAAACAGCTTGGAGCCATTCTCCGGCGCACGCGCCGCAATGCCGATCTCACCCAGGCCCAGCTTGGGGAGAAGGCTGGCATATGGCAGGAAACCGTCTCGAAAATCGAGGGTGGGCAAGGTGCGACGAAGGTCGCCACGATATTCGACCTGCTGGCGGCGCTCGACCTCGAAATCGAAATCAAGCCGCGTAGCAAGGGATCGGCAGCGGATATCGAGGACGTGTTCTAATGCCGCGCCGTCGTACCCGCATCCCTCTGAACGTGTATCTCAACAACCGGCTCGTCGGGCGTCTCAACCGCGAAAGCAG
>NZ_FNCV01000027.1 GCF_900100455.1 Roseospirillum parvum
GCCGCCTCGATTGCCAGCGCCAGGGCCCAGAAGTGGTCGGCGTGGCCGTCCGGGGTCCGCTCGGCGGCAAAGCGGATATTCCCGGCGACGGTCACCTGTTTGGTGACCTGGCGTAGATCGGCTCGGACGACGGGGTCATAGGGAATCCGGACGCGCCTCTCCTCCATCCGGGAACGCACCGGATAGGCCAGCGCTTCCTTGACCTTCGGGGTGAAGGTCACCGGCTCCACCCGGGCCGCGCCGAACTTGTCCTGGGCGTCGTCGGCCCAGCCGATACCCAGGCCCGTGGCGTCGATGCAGCACCGGTCGCAACGCTCCAGCCATGGCCAGATCACGGCCTCCTGCGACGCCTTGCGCATGTTCTTCAGGCGTTCGACGTGGCGCGTGTAGAGCACGTCGCCGAGCTGCTCGACCACCCACAGCACCGTCAGGTCATGCTTGCGCCCAATATCCACACCGGCGAACAGGCGGCCCCGCTCCGACGCCGTCCAGTCGGCATCGCTCGGGTACTCGGCGCTGGCGATTAGGTCGTATTCCAGGAAGGCCACGTCGTCATCGGCGGGATGGCACATGTACTCCTGCTGGAAACTCTCCTCGTCCGCCGCACCCGACTTCACCCAGTCGAAGTAGGCGGCCTCGTCCATCTCCTGCCGCTCGTCGTCGGCCGGCAGCATCTGCTGCAGCTTGAACAGAAAGCCCTCGTCCAGGGCGTTTTGCAGGGTGATGCGATGGAGGCTGAGTCCCTTCGGATTGCCGGCCTCGCGGGCTTCGCGGACCAGATGGTTGAAGAAGTTGGCGCTGCCGCGATGGGTGCTGATGACTTCCATGTTGCCGCCCCAGGTGATGCCCGGGTAGGCGATGGACCACAGCTTGCGGGGGTCTGGATGCAGGGCGAACTCATCGAGGATGCGCCCGCCGCGCTTGCCGGCCTGGGCATCCGCGTTGCTCGACATGCTGTGGATGCGCCGGCCGTTGGCGAACTCCAACACATAGGCTGAGATGCGCGCCCGCTCATCAATGACCCGTTCCCCGAGGTCCGAGGCCGCCAGTTCGAGGATGCCCGCCCAGGTCTTGCAGTCCTCGACGAACAGCCGCGCCTGCAGGTCATCCCGGCTGCTGACCCACTGGTCGTGCCGGGCGCCCTTGACGGCGGTGCGCTCGGACGCGGCATAGGCCGTCGCCCAGGAGATGCCGATCTGGCGCGCCTTTTCCATCAGCTTCAGGCGGCTTCTATCTGCGATCCAGCGCGCTTGGCTGGGCAGAAAGATCGCGTCCGGGTTGACCGGGATGATCTTGGCCGCCCCCTTCCTCATGCTTCAATGCCCAGCTTGCGGCGGATCGCCGCCATGGTGTCGTCGGTGACCACGCCATCGGCGCCCATCTCGGCCAGCTTGGCGCGCTGCTCTTCCAGCAGCGCCTTGCGGGCGCGCTCCTCGGCTTCCGCCTGGAACTTCTTCAGGTTCACGCTGGCCCGCGTCAGGGTGGCGATGTTCTTGGCCGCCCCGGACAGAAGCTTGACCCGGTCGGCCGGGTCGATCTCCTCTTCACTCGCCTCCTGAAGGTTGACGATGGTCTCGAACAGCTCGGACTGGATCAGAGCGGTCAGAGCCTCGCTGCGCACGTCCTTGTCGTCGGGGCTGGAGTCGGCCAGCAGGCGGGCAGCCTCGGTGCTGGCGCGGATCGCCGCCAGGCGCCGGTCGAGCTTCTGCCCGTAGCGATGGATGGCGCTCTTGCTGATGGCGTAGCCGCGCTCGCGCAGCAGGGCCTCGAGTTGCTGATAGCCGCTGAAATTCTCGGTGGCCAGAGCGCGGTCAAGCCAGGCCCGAACCTCATCCGGCAGCCCTTCGATACTGGATCGACGCCCCATGGCGTCACCAATACATCGGGGGGCGCGCGATGCCGGGCTGACAGTCGCAGGTGTATTCGGCGATGTCGGTGCCGACGCGCGTCAGGTTGCCCCACCACACTCCACTCGGCTCCTTGCGGAGTTCCACCAGATCCCGGTCGGCCAGGTAGTCCAGGTTCTTGCGCAGCTCCAGGGGCGTGGCGTCGGGGTAGATCGCCCGCACCGTGGCCAGCATGACCGACTCCTGCAGCTCCTGTGGTTGGGCGTTGTACATGGCCAGGATGAGTATCCAGCGGAGTTGTTCACGCCGGACACGGGCCGGATCAAGATTGACCATGGCGATCCTTCATTTGCTGCAGGTGCAGGGCCAGGGCGTCGAGCTTGGACTCGATGACCGTCTGGTTGCGGACGTAGTCTTCCCGCCGGACGTAGTGCAGAGGCATGTCGGCCTTCATCTCAAGCAGGCTCCGCTCCAGGCCGTGCAGCTCCTTCTTGCTGGCAAACCCGTTGCGGATACCCCACATCGCCAGCCCCAGCAGGGCGTTGATTGCCACGCTGGCGATTGAAATCCAGGGCAGGATGTCCGATGGCGTCACCGCTCCTCCTCCCATCCGGCCTGACACGGGGCGCAGCGGGTGGCCGTGGGCAGGGCGGCCAGGCGCGCCGCCGGGATCGGCCGGTCACAGCTCTGGCAGATGCCGTCACCAGCCGGGCGGTCCAATTGCGATTTGCGCCACACTTCCACCGCTCGCTCCCTGTCCGCCTCCGCCAACTGGGAGGCCCAATCCCCACTGTCCATCTACTGGCACACCCGCAGCTGATCGCGGGTGACCAGGTAGTCGGCCACCAGCACCTCCAGCGCCGAGCCGGGCGGCAGCGCCTCAAGCTCGTCGGCCGCCTGTGCCTGGAAGGCGGCCGAGTAGGGGATCAGGCGCGGGCAGACCGAGGCCGCCGCGTCGTCAGAAGGACCCGTCGCGCAGGCGCTGAGCCACGCCACGGCGATCACGGGGAACAGCAGCCCGCGCATCCTGTTGCCTTTCCTTGATTCGGAGAATGCGGGCCCGGGCGGCGGCCCGCTCGGCCACCGCGCCGTCCCGCCGCGCCCGGGCCAGTACCAGCGCCACCGCCAGCACGGCGGCGGCGATCAGGGCCAGCCGCCGCCAAACGCCGGACGCGGCGCCCCACAGGGTGGCGAGCCAACTCACGGTCGGGCCTCGGTGCGCTGGTCGTCGATCCGACACCAGACCATGTACCCCACGCCGACCAGCACCAGGATCACCAGCACCACGGGCGCGGCGCCGGCGATCTGCGCGGCCAGGCCGGACAGGGGCGCCAGCTGATCGGCCACCTCGGCCAGGCCGGCCAGACCGGTGGCGGCCGTGGTGGCGGCCCCGGCCCGAATGGTGCGGCTCTTCGCCAGCGGCTTCGGCGGCACGTCGACGCCGGCGAGGCGCATGCCCTGGTCGATCTCGGCGTCGGAGTAGTAGTCGGCGAACCGGGGCCCGTTCTCGTGGGCGATGATGGCCCGGATCAAGCCGCGCATCACCTCGGCCCGCTTGATCTCGATGATCTGGTCGGGGCCGACACCCAGACGCGCGGCGACGTGGCGGGTGTAGGCGCCGGTGTCGTTTTCCACGGGCGGCGCCCATCTGGCGACCACCTCGGCGACCGTGTCGATGGGGCTGCCGTCGGCGGCGCGACGCTGGTCGGCGTAGGTGATCAGGATGCGGGCGATGGCCCGGATACCCCACTTGGGGCTCGTGAACTGACAGAACCGCCCGTCCGTCTGCTCGGCCGCCAGCCCCTCCCAGGGCGCGCCCAGCTCGATGTTGCCCGGGTTGTGGTTTCGGATGCCTCTGGGTAAGGACACGGCTGATCCCTCCGATTGGTCGGTGGGTGCAGTCTGCGGTCCTCGGGCGGAAGGGGGAGCCCTGACAGTTGCCAGTCCGGCGCGGTGCCTTCAGTCAGTCCCGGCAGCATCGCCCAGATTTGGCGGCCTGGACAAGCTCAAAGCAGCGAGCCCTGGTCGTCGTCTCGTTGTGCCGCCCGGTGGCGCCACACGGTGCGCACGTGGGCCCCGCTCAGGGCAGCCGCCTCGGCGGCCGAGTGCCCGGCCCGCAGCGACTGGCGAATCGCCGCCCGCACGCGAGCCCCGTTGGCGAGTGGCCCCAGTGGCAGGTCGATATGCCCCGCCCCCAGTCCCCCCGCCACCCGGCGGGCCGGCTCCAGGCCGATCGCTTCGACCAGCCAGTGCCCAGCCGCCAGCGCGTCCGGGGTGGGCACATAGACACGCCGGCCACCTCTGGCGGCCGCCACCGCCAGGGCCGCCGGGGCGCCGGCGATCTCGGCGATCTGCCGCAACACGCCGGGCAGTTCCTCGAGGTCGTGACGCTCAGTCATCGCCCCCTCGCGCGGCGCGGACGCGGTCGCCCAGGTGCTCGATCAGCCGGTCCCAGTCGGCGTTTGCGTAGAACGCGAACCCAGCCTGGCGGGGGCCGCCGTCGCGACCGGCCTGCTCGGCCTCGCGCAGGGTGATGCCGAGGATTTTGCACTGGGCCTCGACCACCCGGCGGCGCGGAAATTCGACCACACGCACCTCGCCCGGCATCTCGCCGCGCACCCGATACGGCGCCCAGTCGACCCCACCGCCGCCCTGCTCGACCGGGCGGGCACCCATCGCCTTCAGCGCCTCGATCACCTTCAGGGCCTGGGCGGACCGCATCCACTGCAGCTTGGGTACGCCCTTCCCACGGCCGCCGGACTGCCGCTCCAGGAACCTCTCCAGAGCCGTCTCAGAGGGGTCTCGAACCACGCCGAGATGGTAGAGGGACAACCACAACGCCCGCACCTTGCGGGCCTCGTCTCCATCCGCCAGCGGCCGCCGCGTGCCCGCCCGGGCCGGCGGTCGTTTGGCCGGCTTGAACCCCAGGGACCTGAGATGCTCCACCAAGTCCACCAGCTGCCCGCCGCTGAGCTGGGTCAGGCTCTCGACCCCGTACCGCCCCTCCAGCAGGGCGCGATAGGTGTCCTCGCCCAGGCTGAGCTGCTTCCGGGCGATCTGGACCTTGGCATACAGCTGCTTCCGAAAGGGGGTCGGGGTGTACTTGCGGGCGGCGGTCATGACAGCAGCCTCTTGTCGTCCCCATCCAGCCCCTGTCGCAACTCGATCTCGTCCGCCGCGCGGCGGCCGGCCCTCGTAGAGCCGCTGTACATGGTCGCGGGCCTCCTCGATGCGCGCCATGTCGGGCGCCCCGAAGTGGACCACCAGGGCCAGTTGCAGGCGCTCCACCATGCCGGTGCGGAAGGCCTCGCAGGCCCGGCGACGCGGCGCGCCCCGTGCCCGGCGCTTGTACTGTGCAGACCGGCGATAGGCCGCCGTCGACGCCTCGATGTGCCGGTGGAGGAAGACGTGAAGATAGGTGGCCACCGCCGGCCCCGGCTGGCGGCCGACGTATGACAGCGTCCCATCTGCGGCGTCCCGCACGGTGGTGCAGCCGGTCAGGGCGGCGAGCACACTCCACAGTTCGTGGACCACGGTCGGTCGCCGGGTGCACGGGACCGCTTCGCATCCCATCACCAGGTCCGCTGCCTCCAGACCGTGTTGCCGCATCAACTGGGCTGCCTTGGCGGCGGCCGCTTCGGCCTCGGCCTCGGTGCAGCCAGCCGCCGTCGTCATCGAGAGCAGGGCCGCCAGCCGGCGCTTGACGTCATCGAGATTGGCCATATCACGCTCCCCTCATCAGTCGGTAGGTGGCCCACAGGGCCAGGGCGGCCAGGATCACGGCGCCGTCCACGTGGGGATGGTGCCAAGCCTCAGCGACGCCGACCGCGCCGACAGCCGCCCAAGCGGCGGCGATGGCTAGGTAGCGGTTCATGATGCCTCCCCGAACCGACTGACCTGGTCGCCCCAGCAGTCCCAGCCGGGGCGGGTTTCGCGGGCGAACAGCTC
>NZ_FNCV01000018.1:0-6841 GCF_900100455.1 Roseospirillum parvum
TGTAGCGCGCCACTTGCTTTTGGAGTGGTCGCCACTTGGTTCTGGAGCATGGTAGCCCGCCTCTGAGAGGGGTCTCAAGGTGCCCTGACGGGGGCTTGAGATCATCCTGAGATGAGCAGCTCGGCGGCGGGGTGGTTGTGGCCCCGGCCGCGTACCGAGTAGGTGGTCTGGACCTCCTCGATGTCGGCCCAGGCGTACAGCTCGCGGACCTCGGGCACATCGTTCATCGACAGGATAAAGCCACCCCCCAGCTGCTTGAGGGCCGCTGCGAGGCGGGTGTGGTCGGCCCGCGAGAAGAGCTCCCGGCCGTAGTAGGCCTCGGTCCCCCAGTACGGTGGGTCCACGTAGAACAGGGTTTCCGGCCGGTCGTAGCGGTCCAGGAACGCCGCGAAGGGGAGGCACTCGATCACCACCCCGGCCAGGCGCTCGTGCAGCTCCTCGAGGCGCGGCCCCAGGGCGTTGAGGTTGAAGCGGGCCGGCCGGGTGGCCTCGACGCCGAACGTCCTCGAGGCCACCTTGCCGCCATACGAGAGGCGTTGCAGGTAGAGGAATCGGGCGCTGCGCTCGAGATCGGTCAGGGTGTCGGGGTCGGCCGCCTTCAGGCGCTCGAACTCCGACCGCGCGGTGATCTGGAACCGCAAGGTGTCCATGAACTGGGGATAGTGGCGCTGCAGCACCCTGAAGAAGGTGGCCACGTCGCGCGAGCCATCGTTGATGACCTCCACCTTGGCCGCCGTCCGCCGGCGCAGGAACACGCCGCCCATGCCGACGAAGGGCTCGGCGTATGTGGCGTGGGGGATGGCCTCGATGCGCTCGATGATCCTGGCCGCGAGGGCTCGCTTCCCGCCGACGTAGGGGGCGACGGGGGTGGTCGGGGTGACGGAACGAGTCGACTCCATGCTGAGCTACGTCCTAGGATTGCCCCGCCCTCGAGGGCGGCGGGGCGGCTTTGCCGTGGGCGTTACCGGCGCCCGGTTCGGGGTGCGTCAACACCCCGGCCCCCGCTCTCAGGCGGGCGGGGGAAGAGCGGCGATGGCGGCGGCGAGTTCCTCCGGCTGGCGGTCGTCGGCCTCCTCGATCCAGTAGCACCACGGACAGGGGCCGCCGCCACAGGGGCCGTCGGCCGACTCCCGTCGGCGACAGACGGCGACCCGGCCGCCAGAGTCTCGGGCGGCACCCAGGGCCTCGGCCAGGTTGTCGTGGGTGCTCTCGGTTTCGCGGTACCGGGGACCCATCAGAGCTCCTTCAGGATGATCTCGATGGACCGGCTCCACGCCACCTCGCCGGCGCCGGCGGGGTGGATCAGGCGCAGGCGGCAGGTGACCAGCAGGCGCTGTTGCGCGACGCCGGTCAGCTCCCCGCCAGTGATCCAGGCGGCCGTCACCGCCCCATCGCGCTGGGTGTGGGCCAGGGTCAGGCCCTCGGGCACCGCCCACTCGGCCCCCAGGATGTCGGCCTCGGTGCGGCCCTGGGCGGCCAGCTTGGGCCCCCAATCGAGCGCCACCTGGTCGGTGTCGCCGGGGCCGAGGTCGTAGGTGGCCAACGGCATGGCCCTACTCCACCGGTTCGCCTGCGGCCGTATCGCCGGCGACGTGCAGGGTCGCCCCGTCCACGTCGAGCACCGACGCTCCCGCCGGCACGGTGCGCCGCACCCAGATCGGCACCACCGAGCCGGCCGGGACATCGCCCACGGCCAGGGGCGCGCCCTCGGTCGGCTCCGACCAGGACACACCACTGGGGACTGTCGACTCGTCGGCCACGACCTGGGCCGTGCCGTCGATCCCGGCCGGATCGAGGCCCAGCGAGATGGTCGTCTGGACGCCACCCGGGCGAACCACCCAGACGGCGGCGGCCTCCAGGGTCAGCGAGCCGTGGCCGTTCTCCAGGTAGATGCAGCGGTACTCGATGTCGCCGGCGGCCGACTCGCTGCCGGTGACCAGATCGAGCAGGCTGGCCGGCGCGGCGGTCGCGCTGGCCTCGCCGCCCAGGCTGGCCGCCGGGTCGGCGTTGGCCGAACCGCCGGACAGCAACCAGGTGATGTCGCTCGAGGTGATGGGCATGATGGCCTTCTCCTATGGGACGGCGATGCGCCGGGGGCGGTCCGCCACCGTGGCGCGGCGGCAGGGGGTGGCGGACGCGGCCGCCAGGCGGGGCACGTCGGGCACCGGAGTCCGGGCCGGCTGACTGACCACGCGGGCCCGGGCCGCCAGGCCGGGGACGCGGATGATCCGCGCCGGATCGATGTCGACGAAGGTCGGAGGCTCGCCACCCGGCCCCTGCACCGCCCAGACCCAGGTCCGGACCACCACCACCCGGCCACGGACGGGCCAAGCCAGGGCGCGGCTGGCGGCCGTGCGCTCGCGGATCGCCCAGTTGAGGGTCCGGGCCGCCGTCGCCCGGCCACGGACGGGCCAGGACAGGGCGCGGCTGGCGGCCGTGCGCTCGCGGATCGCCCAGTTGAGGGTCCGGGCCGCCGTCGCCCGGCCACGGACGGGCCAGGACAGGGTGCGGCTGGCGGCCGTGCGTTCGCGGATCGCCCAGTCGAGGGTCCGGGCCGCCGTCGCCCGGCCACGGACGGACCAGGTCATGGCGCGGCTGGCGGCCGTGCGCTGGCGGATCGCCCAGTCGAGGGTCCGGGCCGCCACCGCCCGGCCACGGACGGGCCAGGTCAGGGCGCGGCTGGCGGCCGTGCGCTCGCGGATCGCCCAGTCGAGGGTCCGGGCCGCCGTCGCCCGGCCACGGACGGGCCAGGACAGGGCTCGGCTGGCGGACACCTTCTCGCGCACGGCCCAGGCCAGGCCGAGCGAGGCGGTCACCCGCTGGCGGCCGGCCGGGTAGTAGAGCAGCGAGTAGTTGGCGGCCGACTGGATCACGGCCCGGCCCCCAGAAGGGCGGCCCGCTCAATACGCAGGGTGTCGGCCTCGGCCTCCAACCCGGCGAGCCGGGCGACGTCTTCGGCCGGCGGCGGGTTGCCCGCCGCCATAGCCAGGGCGATGGCCCCACCGGGCCGCGATCTCAGTCCGTCGATCTCGGCCAGCCGGCGGTCGATCTGATCCACCCGCCAGGCTGGCCACTCGGCCTCGTACTGGGCGGCCCGGGCGGCCTCGAGCGGCTCGGCGCCGGCCTCGGGCGCGTCGGTCCGGACAATCTCGTAGTCCCGGCCGCCTACCCGCCTGATGCAGAAGTGTCCAGGGCGCTTCGCGGCGGGGTCAACCATCTCATGTTGGTACCACATGGCCGTTCCTACGCTGTCTTCGTGTAGAACAGGAACACGACGAACTGTTTGTCCGAGTAGTTGCCTTGGCTGGCTACCCGAATCTGGCCGCCGATGTAGCCTAGGTAGACGGCGTTGCCCAAATTCCAGGGATGGCTGAACGGGATGGGGAACACGTCGCCGGTCGACGGGTTGACGAAACAGCCCCGCATATCGACGAATGTGTTGAGGCCCTCGATCCCGTGATCCACATTCTTGTTGCCGTTGTTCGGCCCGGCGCCGACGTCCAGCGCCTTGCAGTACACCGGCGATCCCTCGTAGGTGTCCCCCGTCGCCACCTCGACTCCGAGCGCGAGGGTCACTCCTGGCTGGGGCCAATTGCTCATATTGATCTCACCGACCAGGGGAACGTCCGCCCGGTGCCCGCGCCCTGCTCGAGGCTGGCCCGCCAGTGCCCCACGGCGAGCACGGGCAGGCTGATCAGCAGGGGCGTCGCCACCGGGCCGGCCCAGGTGGCCTCGTAGGCCAGGGCCTCGGGGTCGGCGGCGCCGGCCCGGCCGTACAGGCGCAGGGTCACCGCGTCGCCCGCCGCCAGCGCCGAGGCGTCGACCACCAGCTGATACGTGCCGGGGTTGCTCAGTGTCGCCAGGGTGTGTTCCGTGCCTACGACGGCTGGAGTGGCCCCGCTGGTCACCTCGGCCGCCATCAGGGCCACTCCAGCCCGGCGGGGATGGCCAGGGCCTCGGCGTCGGTGACGGCGGCGCGGATCGCCGTTTTGGCGGCGAGCCGGATCGCCTCGATCTGCGCCGCGACCGCCTCCCAGGCGTCGGCGTTGGCGATGATGGTTTGCGCGGCACCCAGAACCGATCCGGCCTGGGAAGGGATGTCGCAAGCGAGCATCGGCCAGTCGGCCGGGTCGGGCGGGTTGGATTCGCTATGAGCGGACAAGCAGGCGCGGGCCGCTGCCTCCTTGCGCTGGTAGGTCAGCGCCTGACCACTGCCCGGCGTCAGATACCGGTTGCGGGCCGCCTCGGCCGCCGCATCCACCTCGGCACACAGGCGCTCGCGCAGGTCGGGGATGGGCGACGTGGCCGGCGTCACCAGACCGGACTCGGCGTCCCAGGTGCCACCGCCGGTCGCCACCACCAGCCGGGGGTCGTACTCAGCCACCACCGGATGCCAGCCGGCCAGCTCGGCCAGCGTGTCGTCCGGCCAGTGCGCACAGCCGACCCGCCGGGCCGTGCCGTCGAGCAGGTCCACCTGCGAGGGCCGCCCCTGAGGGAGGCCCTGAGGCTCGCCGGAGAGCAGTCGCATGTACAGCGTCATAGCCACCTCACTCCAGATTCTCGATAAACTCGGCCTCGACGATGTTGGTGCCGTACCCAACATTCCCCGACAGGGCGGCCATCCGCAGCCGCGCCGCCCGCGCCGGGATTGGCTCGGCGACGTCGATCACCACGGGCGTCGCGTCGTAGGAGTCGGCCGGCGGCCGAGACAGCCCCTCGATCCGGCCGATCTCGATCCACGTCGCGAGGTTGTCGCTGATCTCCAGGGCCAGTGTGGCCGGCCACGCACTGTTGTTGGACTGGTTCCAGGCTCGACGGCACGTCGCGCGCCTGATCCGGGGCCGGGCGGTGACCCAATCCCAGCCGATGTAGGTGTCGGCGCTGGCCGGCTGTTCCGACCACCAGGAGGAGGCCCAGGAGACGATGTTATCGAAGGCGTTCTCCGGCGGCCAGGAGGGCGCCCCGCTGGCGATCACCTCGCCGGTGCCCAGATTGGTGATGTCGCCGATCAAACCAGGGAACGCCGCCGCCACCGGACGCACGCTCACCTGCTGGGGGCTGAGGATGGGCATCAGACCGCCTCCGCCGCGAGGGTCATGCGCAGGCGCTGGCCGGCGATGATGCTGCCAACCTGGGTCACGCGCCAGGTCAGTCGGTCGCCGGCCGACAGCACCACCCCGGCCGGGGTGGTCAGCGTGCCCGGCGTGCCCACGTAGGCGCCGGCGGCGATGACCGGTCGGATCGCGTAGATCGACGCTCCATTGACCAGCACGTCCACCTCCAGGTCGGCGCCGGTGGGCGCCACCTCGGCGTGGAGCCGCTCGCCGGTCACCAGCACGGCGCGGGCCAGAATGACGGCGCCGTAGGTCTGGACGGCCAGGTCCTCTCCCGCGCCATCCGCCCCCCACCCGGCGACCCAGGCGATGTCCAGGGGCACGCCGCCGACCGCATCGGCGATCATCTGCTGGATGGCCTGGCGGAGCTGGGTCAGATCAGCGCCATCGGGATCCAAGCCGGCGTGCTCGATCACCTCCAGGATCTCGCGCTGGGGGTGTTCGAAGGCGGCGGCCGGCGGGATCGAGCCCCCGATCCCCAGGGCCGGGTTGGCGTTCACGTAGCCCCGGTCAGGATCGCCCGTGTCGCCGTTGAGGGGTGGTTGATAATCCACGATCTACACTCCTTCGTACCCGACAATGAGGCCGGACTGGGCCGGCTTGAGCTTGTGCAGCCGGCACTCCAGGTCTCCCGCCCGGCTGATCTTGGCCAGAGGGTCGACACCGCACCGGCCGAGCCCGGCGCGAAACCACGTCACCCGAGGGCCCAGCACCCGCACCGACCACCAGTGGCGCAGGCTCGGCGGGCCGATGGGATGGGTGCCGCCGGCCTGGGAGTGCCCACAGACGAACGGCCGGTACTCGGTCAATTCGATCTCGTAGCCCAGGGCCTCGGCGAGGCCCTGAAAATAGGCCACCGACTGCCCGCCCCGGGCGGTCAGTCGGCCGACCACGGCGGCGCGGCGCTCCTCGATGGTGGTGGCCCGGCCGGCCGAGCAGGTGTCGGGCAACCCACACACCCGCTCCCAGTCGGGCAGCAGCTCCAGGGTGGTGCGCGGATCGGCCTCCTCGACCAGGGCCAGGGCGCGGGCGTGCAGCCGGGCCAGCCCCTCGGCCGCCGCCGCCAGCAGGCGGGTCAGCGTGGCGCCGGGATCGCGCGGCCAGGCGCTGCCGGTCGGCAGCAGGGCCTGGAGCTGGGTCAGGTAGTCGGCGCTCAGCCCCATGTTATGGCCCCCATCACGGCGATCTCGCCGGTCCCGTGGGTGACGTTGGCGGCCGGGCTGACCACCACGTGGTCGTGCTCGCCGGCGGCCAGGGAGACGGCCTCGCGCAGGTGGGACAGCAGGATGGTCCCGCCGGGCTCGGCCTGACGACGGATCAGGTCGGCGATCTCGGCCTCGATGGCGGCGCGCACCGCCGGCGTGTCGGGGTCGAGGCCGCTGATTTCCACATCGAGCGGCACCGCCACCGGGGCGACGACGAAGACTTCGGCGGTGACCGGCCGCACCGCGTCCAGGTGAGCCTGGACGGCGGCCACGGCGGGGCCGTCCGGAATGTCGCCGCCCACGGTCAGAAAGCGGACCGTCACCGTGCCGAGGCCCAGCTCGCCCGGCGCGACCCACACCGGCGCTTCGCCCCCGATCACCTCGCGGGTCCAGGCGATGTAATCGGCGCGGCTGCCGCCGTGCGGCGGGGCCTGGATGCGGGCCAGCAGGCGGGTGCGCAGGCCCTCGTCGGACTCGGTGTCCACACCGCCGGTCAACGCCTCGGCCACCTGCCCGGCCGAA
>NZ_FNCV01000018.1:7230-9620 GCF_900100455.1 Roseospirillum parvum
GGCACCTGGCGGGCGATCCAGGCGAGGTAGCCGTACAGCCCATGCACCCCGCCGGCCCAGACCCGGGCCAGCACGTCGACCACCCCCACCCGCAGCCGCGCGGCGGTGGTGCCCAGGCGACTGGTGAGGTCGGCCTCGGTGGTGGTGACCAGCTCGGGGAGCGTCGGGCGGTCAAATGGCATCGGCCTGCGCCTTCCAGGTCAGGTCATAGCGGGTGTCGGGCTGGGCGGGCCGGGCGATCACAACACCCAGGCCCAGCACGCCGGGCGCCACCCACTCGGCGGTGACGGTGACGGCGGCCGCGACCCCGTCCTCGATCAGCCAGGCCAGCGCCTCCTCGGCGTACTCGCGGGCCCGACGGGCGGTCTCGCCGCTCTGCTTCTCACGGCTGAGCAGCCACAGCCGCGAGCCGAGGCGCCACCCCGGCCGGGTCGCGCCGGCCTCGTCGCCGGGGGGCAGGGCGTCGCCCCACCAGCCGCGCCGGTCGCTGACCGAGCCGGCCGGGCTGGGATCGTCGGGCAGGCGGTCATCGGCGTTGGTCCGGCGGTCGGTGAACAGGCTGACCAGCACCGCCGTCTCCAGGCCGGCGTCGGTGGCCACGTCGAGGTCACCGTCCAGCGCCAGGTCGCAGGCCACCAGGGTGGAGTCGTAGGCCAGGGCCAGATCCATGATCAGGGGCCCTCCGGATGGTCGGACGGGATGTGCGGCTGATCGAGGCCGAACTCGGTGCCCGGCACGGCGATGGCCCCGGTGGTCCAGGTGTCGGTGCGGTAGGCGGTGCCGCCGACGTGGGTCTCCCGCCAGCCTTTGCCGGCCACATCCTGCTGGACGTAGGTGCGGCCGTGGATCTCGACCCCTTCCCCCTCGAGGCGCAGCACACCGTCGGTGCGGGCATAAATGTTGAGCGGGCTGTCGATCTCGATCCCGGTACGGGTCAGATGCACCCGCTGACCCAGATCGTCGTAGAGGGCCACCTCGCCCTCGGCCAGCCCGGTCAGCCGGTAGCGGCGGTCGTCGACGCGGATCGCCACCGCGTGATCGCGGTTGCCGCACAGCGACAGAACCACCGCCTCGGCGCCGGGCCGGGGGTGGCTGGTGACACCGTAGTCCTGCCAGCGCTCCACCCCATCCAGGGTCTCGCCATCGAGGGCGGTCAACTGGACCACCTGCATGCGGGGCCCGTCGGCGACGGCCCGCAGCACCGCCCGCCCGACCAGCAGGGTGAGGCGGGTGCGCACGGGGCGCAGCGCGCGGTCGATCAGGGCCTGGATGCCGCTGCTCATTCCCAGAACCCCCCGTCCTCGATGTCGGCCTCGCCGCCCTCGGCGATGCGGGCCAGGGCGTCGGGCGGCACCAGCTCCAAGCGGGTCACCGTGCCGTCCTTCAGGCCCTTGCGCCATTCGACGGCGGCGATCAGCAGCTCCCGCGTGATCTCCAGCCGCGCCGAGTCCAGCACCACCCGCTGGCCCGGCCGCCACAGCGCCCCGCCGCCGCCCACCCCGCCGGTGGTCCAGCCGGCCACCGTGCCGCTGGCTCGCAGGCCCCGGCCGCGCCGCACCCGCACTTCCCAGGCGGCGCGCAGGGTGGCGGCGGTGGCGTCGGTGGGCTCCTCGCTGAGCACGGTCAGCGGGCGGTGGCGCCGCACCCCGGGATCGATCGCCCGGCCGCTGATCGCCGCCGTCGGCTCGCCCCACACATCGTCGGAGCCCGGCGCCTGCCCCTTGACGGTGATCTCGCTAAATCGCCCGGTGCCCGAATCCACCACCCGCCAGTCGGACTTCAGGGCCCGGTCGGTCAGCCGCACGGTGGCCGCGCCGGCCACCTCGGCCGAGGTCAGGACCAGGCCGCCCAGGCCGTCGCTCACCGGCAGCACCGCCCGCTGGCGGCAGGCCCGCTCGATGGCGGCCCACACCGTCTCGCCTTCCTGCACCCTGAACCGGCCGAACGGCGCCCCCACATCGACCCGGGCCGCCACCGGCACCCCGAAGGGCGCGGCCAGGGCGGCGGCGATCTCGGTCAGCGAGACCCCGTGCCATTCTCCGGGCTGGGAGGCGGCCGAGCAGTCGATCAGGTCGCCGGCGGCGTCGCGGCCGGTCAGCGACAGGGCCTGGTCCTCGATCTGCCGGGTCACCTCGTCCACCCAGCCGGTGATCACCGTCTCCCCGGCCAGATCGAGCCGGCAGCGGGCCCCCTGGCCGACCGCCCCGGGCAGCCGGCTGCCGTCGGGCGAGCGAGCCCGGAAACTCAACGTGAATACCCCGGCACCCTGCTCCAGGCCGGCCGAGGCGGTGACCTCCTGCCAGCCGGTCCACAGGCGGCCGCCCAGGGCCAGGGTGACGTCGCTGCTGAACGTCATGTCAGCACCTCCAGGGCCTGGCCGCCGGGCACGG
>NZ_FNCV01000018.1:9948-12323 GCF_900100455.1 Roseospirillum parvum
AACTGATCGAGGGCGCCCAGCACCTGGTCGCGGGTGGCCAGCACCTCGGCGCTGGAGTCGTAGCCGACCCGGGTGGCCAGGGCGGCCGCCTCGACCGCCACCGCCGCAGACCACAGATCGGCCAGGGCCCGACGGTTGGTGCCCTGCACGGCGCGGCTGGGCGTGGTCGCCGCCGGACTGGCCCAGCGTCCGGCGGTGATCTCGCCACCGAACAGCCCGTCCAGGCCGAGCAGGCCCAACAGGTCGGGGTCGAGCGACAGGCTCAGCAGCTGCCGCACCGTACCCACCAGGGCCCGCAGCCGACCCAGCGGCGCCAGGCCGAGCAGGGCGTCGGCGAGGTCGCCCAAGGTGTCGCCGGGCAGGGAGAGCAGGCCGAGGGCCCGCCGGCGCAGATCGAGGGCCGCGTCGGCCAGGGCCTGGGCGGCCGCCAGCCCGTCGGTCAGCGGGGCCAGGGCGGCGTCCACCCGATCGGTCAGGTCGCCCAGCAGATCAGCCGAGTCCTCGACCACCCACCCCGGCTGATCGGCCACCGTGAAGCTGCCTTGAAAGGCCTCTGACAGGGCCGTGAGGGTGCTCTCGCGGGCCGCCTCGACGGTGGCCGCGTGATCGATCGCCGCCACCGGCCGGGCGGCGGCCGCGTCGTCGGCCGCGAACTCCAGCTGGAAGGCGCTGACCCCACCCTCGCGCGTGGTGTGGCGCTGCGACCAGTCGAGGCAGACCACGCGCACCGACCCCAGCCAGGGATGCACCAGGGTGCCGGCTTCGGGCGCCTTCAGGGCCTCGCGCAGGCGCCGGGCCTGGTCCAGGTGGTCGGGGCCGATCAGGTAGGCGGTCAGCCGCACCTTGAGGGGGTGCAGGGGCAGCGCCTCGTGGGCCGCCCCGTCGGCCCCGGCGCTCTCGTGGGCGACCCAGCGGCGCGGCTCCGTATCGGTGGCCTCGTCGTACTCGAAGGGCACGCCCTTGAACGCCGCCGGCCGCAGTTGATCGCGCCAGCTCATGGCGATACCCTTTCCGGGTGTGCGGGGAGGGAACGCTGATGTGGCGCGCGAGACGATGGGTGGCCGCCCTGGCCCTGGTGGCCCTGGTCGGGTGTGGGGATGACGAGGCCGACATCACCTTCCACGCACCCGAGACCCTTCAGGGGCGGGACTTGGAGATCGCCACCCAGGCTGCCCTGACCTTCTTCGAGGTGTGTCCCAACCTGGGCAAGTGGTGGTCGTCGGTGGCGGAGGCCAGCCTGTACACCGCAGAGGGCGATGAAATCCCCCTCTACCGCGAGCGGGACTATGGCTGGCGCGCCGAGGTCCGATTGCGCATCACCCTGCGGGATGACCGGGACCGACTGACATACGGTGTCCTGGGCACCAAACACGTGACGGGCTACCCGCCGACGGGCCATACCCTCTACTACAACCTGGGGGGCGGCGCTCGGCCGGGGGTCGTGGCCGTCAAGACCGTGAGTCAGGCGGTCTGCGGGTGGCCCGTCCAGGACAGCGACCTGCACATCCCCCTCCAGAAGCTGGCGCTGGTTGACCAACTGGCGCATCAGTAGGCGCCCCCGCGCATGGTCTGCCCGGTGTCGACGGAGATGTGCATGCCGTCGGCACGCAAACTCTCGACCTGCACCGGCTGATCCGCCAGGACGCGCATCGTGAGTTCTCCCTCCGGCGCCTTTTCCTTCTTCTCGGTGGCCTCGCCGATCAGGCGGCCCAGCCAGTCGCCGCTCAGCGACCCCAGGATGCCGCCGAGGACGCCGCCGATGGCCGTTCCCACGCCCGGCACGATGCTGCCGACGGCGGCGCCGGCCGCCGCGCCGCCCAGGCCACCGCCGAGGCCACCGACGGCACCGCCCACCCCGGCCGCGTCGCCGGCGCCCAGGGCCATCGCCGCTTCCGTGCCGTAGAGCACCCAGCCGAGGCCCGGCACCCGGCGTCCCACGGACCGGCCGGCCCGGGTCAGGGGCGCGCTGACCCGACGCCCGGTGCGCGCCAGCCCGCCGGCCACCCCGCGCGCCCGCTCGCCAACGCCTTGCAACCGGCGGCGCCAGGCCCGGCCCCGCGCCCCCGAGGCGCGGGCCGCGTCGACGGCCGTGCCGGCGCTCCCCAGCGCCCGGCCTCTGACGCCGGCCCGCCCCCGACCGCGCCCGGCCGGCCCGCCGGCCCCACCCATGCCCATGCCGGGCGGCCAATTGGTCACCAGCACGGGGGTCGGCGCCAGGCCGCCGGCCGCGCCCACCCCGGCGCCGACGCCGCGCGACATGCGCCGCAACGACCGGGCCGAGCTGATCGCCGCCATGGTCCGCATCGCCTTGGCCGCCAGCACCAGCCCACCGACGCCGGCCGCCCCCCACACCAGGGCCTCCATGACGGCGCGAA
>NZ_FNCV01000018.1:12650-16719 GCF_900100455.1 Roseospirillum parvum
AATCGCCCGATACCCCTCGTCACCGAACAGGGGCTGGAGCACGCTGGCCCGCCCCTCGGCCTTGCGGATGATGTCGGCGACGATCTCCGGCATGGGGCGGAATTCTTCGACCCCCTGCTTCAGCTTCTCCGGGTCGAAGACCGAGATGCCCGCCCGCTGGAGGTCCTTGCCCTTGGCGACGATGGTGCGCAACATGCCTTCAAAAGCCGTGGTCGCCTGCTCCGCCGACCCGGTGCCCATCCGAGCCACCTGCAGGAGCGCGCCCATGCCCTGGACGGCCTCGTCGCCGCTGTAGCCCAGGGCGCTGAATGCGCTCACGGCACGCTCGCCCATGGTCGCCAGATTCTCGACCGTGAACGCCCCTTCCTTGCCCTGGCGCACCAAGGTGTCGAGGTTGGCGATCACCTGATCGGACAGCGTCAGGCCCAGCTTCTTGAACTCGGACACCAGCGCGCCAATGTCCCGTCCCCGCGCCCCACTGGCCTGGATGGCCAACCCGAGCCCGCGCAGATTGCTGGTCGCGAATGACACGTCACCCGTCTTCTCGACGATGGCCTCCACGGCGTCGAGCAGTTGCGAGGGGTCGACCCGGACATCGCTCATCTGGGCGACCTCGAAGATCTGATCCCGCAGGGCGTCCACCTGCTGACCGGTGATCTGCGCCTGGGTACCGAGCCGGGTCAGGCGGGCGTCGAGCCGCACCACCCCAGTCACCGTCCCGGCCCCGGCGGCGCCGGCGGCCAGGGCGGACCAGCGATTGCCCAGCGCGTCCAGCCCTCGGCCGAGCCCACCCACGGCGCGGCGCATCACGCCGGCCTGGTTGACCACGCCCCGGCTGAGGCCGCTCCACTGACGGCCGATGGCCGCCGACTGGCGGACCAGGTCGCCCTTCAAGTTGATCGTGATGGCGTGGTTGAGGTCGCTCATCGGCTCAGTCGGTTCAGGTCATCGAGGTGCGCCAGGGCCTGGCGCAGGCTGAGGGCCAGCACGTCGGCGCGGCTCCAGTGGAGGCGCGCCGACAACAGGGCGAGCAGGCGGCGGACGTCAGGCGTCGCCGCCCTGGCCTCGCCCCCGCTCGCCGATCCCCCGGGCGGTGGCCTCGAGCGCCGCCGCGCCGGCCGCGTCCAGCTCGGACGCCGCGCGCTGCAACAGGCCCAGGTCGTGGCCGGACAGGGTCGCCAGCTCGGCCACCGTCAGCGGGCCGTCGCGGTCGCCGATCCGGGCGATCTGCCGGGCCAGCAGTTCGACGCCGAGGCGCTGATCGCTAACCAGCAGCTGCCAGCCCTGGGGCGTGGCGACGGGGCGCTCGGCGGCGGCGGTGGCGGCGAAGATGTCGCCGGCGGTGACCTCGCGCAGCACCACGTCGCGGGCCACCGTGTCGCCCACCTTCAGGCCATCGCGCAGGGTGAGGGTGTGAGTTGCCATGATCTGATCACCCCACCTTCTCGGCCGGCGGGCCGTAGAACTGGACGCTGGCCTTGGAATCCGACCCGTCGCTGAACGTGGGCCGGCCTTTGCACCACGCATGCGGCACGGTGTAGGTCTGCCCGGTGTCCAGCTCGACCGCCAGCGTCACGTCGGACAGGCCCGCGAACCAGTCCAGGTCGGTCGACGCCGTGACATCAAACTCCGGCTTGGCGCTGAACCCGCGCCGGGTCTCGGAGAACCGGCCCGGATAGTGGCCGTTCTCCTTGTCGTTGCGCTCCACGCCGCCGAGGTCGATCTCGGTGCCGGGGTAGCTTTCGATCAGCTCGCCATCGACCTTGATGGTGACCTTGCCGAGGGTGCGGCTCATGGTGGGGTCTCCTTACAGCCGGAATTCGATCTTGCCGGCGAAGATGCGCAGCTGGTTGACCACGTCAGGCGGGATGACCGCGTCGACCCGGTTGGGGTCGTTCGCGTTGCGCTCGACGATCAGGTCGCGCTTGAACTGGTCGAAGCCCTCGACCAGGCCGGCGTCTTCCCAGTCCTTGAACAGGGCCACCAGCTCGGCGCGGATCACGTCGGGCGTGACGATGGCCTGGCCGGCCCCGTAGGCGGTGCCGTTGCTGGCCAGCTTGTGGCGCGGGAACTTCTGGGTGATCCGGGCGCGCAGGCTGTAGCGGAGGTAGGCCACGGTGGCCAGCGTGGTGACGTCCAGGTAGCTGGCGTCCTCGATGCCGCCGGCGTCGACCTCGTAGGTGGTGACCGCCCGCTCGACCAGCACCCGGCCGCCGGCGTCCACCTTGTGGGTGGCAACACCGTCGTGCAGCAGCAGGTTGCGCTCGGTCAGGTCGAACCGTTCCTCGACCGCCGGCGGCAGCAGGCCGTCCAGCACCAGGGTCTGCAGCGGCCGGGCCGGGTCGATCTGCAAATGGTAGCTGGCGACGGCCGCCAGCGCCGCCGCCCAGGCCCAGGGTCCACTGGGCGAGGCGCCGGCCCCCAGGATCGACAGGTGGGGGCTGTTGCGGCTGTTGCCGAGCGTGGTCAGGTCCGCGTGGGTGCCGCTGGCCCCGGCCCAGATGAACATGTCGCGCATGTCCATGCCCTCGAAGCGGCGCGCCGCCTCGGCCTCGAGCGCGGCGAGGTTGGCCGCGTCGGTCCACGGGATCACCACGTCGGTCCACCACTCGTCGCCCATCGCCGCCACCGCGTCGGCCACGTCGGGGTTGGCGGTGCCGCCGGACAGGGCGGTGACGGCCAGCCCCACGCCGGCCGGCAGGGCCTCGCCGGTGTGGTAGCTGTGGCGCACGTCGATGTGGTTGCCGGTCTCGCCGGCGTTGCGGGCGGTCAGATCAACCTGGGCGTCGTCGACACCGTTGACGGCGGCACTCAGCGGCAGGTCGGTCTGGGCATTGATGGCGGCGGCGATGGCCGTGGCGATGGCGGCCGGCGCGTCACCCGCCGCCACACCGACCCGCACCCGCGCCCCGTCGATCATCAGGGCGATGGTGCCGCCGGCCGTGGCCGGCCCGCTGACCGCGATGCTGCCGCTCGCCGCCTGGGCCGCGTCGTCGTCGTCCAGGCCGATGCCCCAGACCTCGGTGTAGTCGTTGCCCGCCTTGAAGGCCCGGAACATCAGGTGCAGGATCGACCCCCGCCCGAAGTAGCCCTGGGCAGCGCGCTCGGTCAGCACCTGCACGGGCGTGCCGGCCGGCACCGTGCCACTGTCGAGCCGAGGCCCGATCAGCAGCACCTTGCGCGGCATGCCCACCAGACCGCGCAGCGCCCGGCTGTTGTCGATCTCGACATAGGCGCCGGGGACGCGCAGATCGACCGGGATGGTGTTGAAGGAGATCGCCATGGTCAGGCCTCGTCAGTCTTGGGGGCGGGCTTGGCGGACTTGGCGAGCTTGGGCGGCCGGCCCAGGCTCACGTCGCCGCCACGCAGGCGTCGGCGCCAATAGGGGGTGTCCGGCACGGTGGCGCCCTCGGCCGGCAGATGGCGACTGCCGCCCCGGGCATCGGGATCGGCCACCAGCAGGCCCGCCCGGGGGACCACGTAGATCGTCTCGGCCATGTCAGGCTCCTTGCGGGTTGAAATCGGCCAGGGCGTCGCCGCCGGCCGGCGGATCATCGGTGGGCAGATCGACACCGCCGTGCGCCGGCACGTCCCAGGCCCCGACGAAGCGGGTGAAGTCGCCCAGAGTGGCCGCCTCGGCATCGCTCATGGCGGGGCCGCCGTAGGCGGTGGACAGCTCCAGCCCGTACACCACGGCACCCACCTGTCGGGTCCACTTCGAGGCCAGGAGCTTGACGCGCCCCGGCTGGAGGGGGTCGACGTCCAGCCCCAACGACTGCCCGGCGAGCAGCGCCCGGCAGTCGGCCAGCAGTTGGTAGGCCCCGGGACGCCCCGCGCCTTGACCGCGCCGCGCGGCTGCCTCGTTGCGCCGGCTCTGGGCGGCGGCAACCAGCGCGAAGGTGATCGGGTGGTTCCAGCCGTTGCCGCGCCGCTGGGCCGGACCCTCTCCGGCGAATACGACCCAGATCGCCGGGAAGCGCCGGACCAAGGTCTCCACTTCCTCGTCGAGCTCGCGGGTATAGGCGCCCACGGTCGGGATCTGGTAGCCCAGGGCGCCGGAGCGCGCGGC
>NZ_FNCV01000007.1 GCF_900100455.1 Roseospirillum parvum
CTCGGCGATATCTGCGACCTCTACACTCCAGACGAATGCTGGAACTACCTCAAGCACGCCGGATATGCGTCAGATTAAAGGCTCACCGCTCTAGAACAACGGAAAAACCCCGGCCATTGACGGCCGGGGTTTTTTGTTTGTGCTTGCTTTTGCTTGTTGCCCGAAAGCCGGCGATCAGTTGGCGCGCAGGGTGCTCACCAGATCGTTCAGACGGCTGCGCAGGTTGTTGGCCTGGACCCCCAGCTGACCGGCGGCGGAGAGCACCTTCTCGGCCCCCTCTCCGGTTTCCTGGGCGGCGCCACGCACGCCCCCGATGTGATCGCTGACCGTGTGCGTGCTGCCCGAGGCGCGCTGGGTGCTGTCGGCGATCTCCCGGGTCGCCGCGCCCTGCTCTTCGACCGCCGCCGAGATGGCCTGGGCAATCTCGTCGATGCGATTGATGACCTGGGCGATGTCCTCGATCGACTGGGCGGCCGAGGCCGACGCCGTCTGCACCGCCTCGATCTGCTCGCTGATCTCGTCGGTCGCCTTGCCGGTCTGGGTGGCGAGGTTCTTCACCTCGCCGGCGACCACCGCGAAGCCCTTGCCGGCATCACCGGCCCGCGCCGCCTCGATGGTGGCATTCAGCGCCAACAGGTTGGTCTGTTCGGCGATGTCGGTGATCAGCTTGACCACCTCGCCGATCCGGTTGGCCTGATCGAGCAGGCCACGCACCTCCTGGGTGGCCTGGCCGGCCCGGCTGACGGCATCGCGCGCGATCTGGGTGGACAGCGAAACCTGCTGGCCGATCTCGCCGATCGAGGCGGAGAGTTCCTCGGCCGCCGAGGCCACGGTTTCCACGCTGGCGGCGGCCTCGCCGGTGGACTGGGCGACACTGTCGGCCCGGCCAACCGTGTCGACCGCGTTTTCGGCCATCGACCGGGCCACGCCCTGCATGTCGCTGGCCGCCTCGCCGATGCCCTTGATCATGCCGCCCATCGACTGTTCCAGTTCGTCGGCCATCTGGCGCACGGCCCGCCGACGTTCCTGCTCGACCCGGAGCCGCTGGGCTTCCTCGGCGGCGTGCAGACGCTCCACCTCGATGGCGTTGTCCTTGAAGACCTGGGCCGCCGCGGCCATGTCGCCGATTTCGTCGGTGCGTTCCTTGGCCGGGATCTCGGCCTCGTGGTCACCGCCGGCGAGGCGCTTCAGGGCGGCCGTCATCGCTTCCAGCGGGCCGACCATGCCGCGGGCGATCAGGAAGGCGGCAAGCAGACCCAGCACCAGCGACACCCCGCCCACCCCGCTGACCACCAGGAAGGCGTTGTCCAGTTCCCGGCGGGTCTCGGCGCGAATGGCGGCGGCCTGCTTCAACGACCCATCGACCACCGCCTCGGCGGCACCGACGATGAGATCGCCGTAGTCGGCCAACTCCTGCTCGCGCGAGGTGAGCTGGCCGAGCAACCCGGAGAGGGTGTTCAACTCGTTCACGTAGCCGTCGTAGAGGTCGATCATGGCGTCGTCGGAGCGGCCCGCCGCGTCCAACTCGTCGGTCAGATCGTAAAGATGGTCCTCGGCCTGCAGCAGATGCTCCCAGACCAGGTTGAAGTGCTCTTCCGAGCGGCTGCGTATGAAGGCAACGGTGGCCGCCTGGGCCTTGTGAATCTCGCCGGCCAGGGCGGCGGCATGGGCCAGACGGATGAGCGAATCGCCGGCCTGCGCCTGGGTCATGTGCTGCTCGGCCTTGGTGATCAACTCGGCGCCGGCCGGAACCATGCGTCGCAGGACCACCTCGTCGCGCTCGGCCGCCAATTCGAGCGCCGGCCCCAGGCTTTCCTGATAGGCCGCCAGGGCGGCCTGCAACGAGGTGACGTGCACTTCCTGAGGCTGGCCCTTGGCAACCGTGGCCAGTTCGTCCAGGTCCGCCGCCAATTCGGCGCTGTTGGCTTGCAGTTCCTCGGCAAGCGCCGGGTCGGGGGTATCGAGATACTCCGTCACCCGGCGATCCAGTCGGGCCACGTCGCGGTCGAGCTGGATCGAATCAACGGCCAGGATGGCGGCGTCGGCGTAACCGGAGAAGCGGGAGGAAACGGACTGGAAAACCCACAGGGAGGTGGCCGACACCACCACCAGGAACAACAGGACAATTCCGAAGCCCAGATAAACGCGCCCATTGATGCGCAAGCGGAAGGCCATGACCTATCACCTCGTTGGTTGATGACGCGGTCGCGGGTGCGGCCGGGGCCCCCTTTTGCGCAAACGCCGCGCCTTTCATCGCGACGGCGTTTTGCCGGCCGGGCGCGAACGCGCCATGCTTTCGTTTGAAAACAGCAACGCCCCCCTGTCCGGAACGGCGAGGCGTTCCGATCAGGTGGTATTCTTTAAGCCACGGCGGGTGAAGAGAGACTGGGTCGGCGTGTCACGGGGGGCACGGCCGGCGCCGGAATGTCGGTCAGGCATTCAATCCCGGGCACTCGCCGCTTCAACACAAGGTCCACAGCGGTGACACTAGCATTGCCAGATCGTCGGGGAAACCTGGATCGCCGCCATTGTGCGTTGAAAAAGAACGGGATTAACCACCACAGGATTGGCTGACTGGAGCGTTTCGCAAGTCCCACTCGCGTTGCTCGAACCGGATGTGGGCATCGATCAGGCTGCGATAGATGTCCTCGATCAGGGTCAGGTCCATCCCCAAACCGCGCGCCGTTTCGCGGGCCTTGGCGACCACGTCCTCGATGCGCGCCGGGATCACCACGTCGGCCCGGGTTGGCTTGAAGCCGGCGGCCTGGGCCACGTAGCCGGCCCGCTCGGCGAGCAGGGGCACGATCAGACGGTCAAGTCGGTCGATTTCGGCCCGCACCTCGTCCAGCGAACGGCAGATGCGGGCCTTTCCGGCGGGCTGGGTCATCGCTTGGTCGAACCTCCTGGAAGTGTGGGCCGTTGTCCGGCCTCAGTAGCCGTATTCCTCCAACACCCGGCAGACCGTGCCGGTCCATCGGCCATGGAATGCCTCCAGCAACTCCTCGGCCGGGGTCTGGCCGCTGTCGGCGACCTTCTGCAACGGGTCCAGATAGTGCTGCTCGTCGTTGCCCAGGGCGCTGGGGATGTTGCGTCGGGCCAACCCCTCGCGGGCCAGCCCCAGCACGGTCAGCGCCAGTTCGCGCACCGTGGCCCCGCGAAACGGCGTGGCCAGCCCCAGACGCGGCACCTCGCGGCGCAGGTGGGCCCGGTCCTCGGCCGTCCAGCCGGCGATCAGCTCCAGCGCCGCGCCGCGGGACTGGGCATCGTAGAGCAGCCCGGTCCACAGGGCCGGCAGGGCGCACAGGCGGCTCCACGGGGCGCCGTCGGCGCCGCGCATCTCCAGGTAGCGCTTCAGGCGCACGTCCGGGAAGACGGTGCTCAGGTGATCCTCGAAATCGGCCATGGTCGGCAGTTCGCCGGGCAGGGCGGGCAGCTTGCCGGCCATGAAGTCGCGGAACGACTGGCCGGCGGCGTCGATGTAGCGGCCTTCGCGCTTGACGAAGTACATCGGCACGTCGAGCAGGTAGTCCACGTAGCGCTCGAAGCCGAAGCCGTCCTCGAACACGAACTCGGGCATGCCGCAGCGGTCCGCGTCGGTGTCGGTCCAGATGTGCATGCGGTACGACAGGTAGCCGTTGGGCCCGCCCTCGGTGAACGGCGAGTTGGCGAACAGCGCCGTGGCCACCGGTTGCAGGGCGGCCGAGACGCGGTACATCTCGACCATCGAGGCTTCGTCGGCGAAATCCAGGTTCACCTGCACGGTGCAGGTGCGCAGCATCATGTCCAGGCCCAGGCTGCCCACGGTGGGCATGTAGCGGCGCATGATGGCGTAGCGCCCCTTGGGCATCCAGTGGATGTCCTCGCGCTTCCAGGCCGGGTGGAAGCCCAGGCCGAGGAAACCGATGCCCAGCGCCGCGCCCACTTCCTTGACGATGCGCCGATGGCTGGTCACCTCGTCGCAGGTCTGGTGGAGATTCTTCAGGGGCGCCCCGGACAGCTCGACCTGCCCGCCGGGCTCCAGCGACACCGAGTTGTGGTGGTCGCTCTTCAGGGCGATCACGTTGTCGCCCTCGTAAACCGGCTCCCAGCCGTGCGGATAGAGCCCCTCGAGCAGGGCCTTGACGCCGCGCGGCCCGTCGTAGGGCACCGGGCCCAGGGTTTCCAGGTCGTAGGCGAATTTCTCGTGCTCGGTGCCGATGCGCCACTGATCAGCCGGCTTGGCGCCCGACTCCAGAAAGCCGACCAGATCGGCCTTGCCGCTGATGGGAGGAGAGGTGTCAGGCATCGGCGAACAACCACGCAGGCAAGGGGGGCGGACAAGTCAGGCGGACAGGTCAGGCGGACAGGTCAGACGAACGCAAACCGCCGCGCCCGGCAGCCAACACCTGCCAGGCGGCCAGGGCGGCCAGGGCGGCGGTCTCGGCGCGCAGGATGCGCGGGCCCAGATCAACTGGTTGAACAAACGGCAGTTGCCGCACAGCGTCAAGCTCGGAGTTGTCGAAGCCGCCCTCCGGCCCGACCAGGAAGGCCACCGGATCGGCAGCGTCCGCCCGCTCCAGGCAGTGGCCGAGCGGCCGCCCGCCGCCGGTCTCGTCAAGCAGCAGCAGACGCCGCCCGGCGGGCCAGTCGGCCAGCACCTCGGGCAGCGGTTGGGGTTCGGCCACCTCGGGCACGGTCAGACGGCCGCACTGCTCGGCCGCCTCGGTGGCGATGGCGCGCAGCCGGTCGGTCTTCACCCGCTGGCTGTTGGTGCGCCGGGTGAGCACCGGCAGCAGGCGCCCGGCGCCCAGCTCGGTGGCCTTCTCGACCGTCAGGTCCAGGGCCTGGCGCTTGACCGGGGCGATGAGCAGCCACGGCCCCGGCTCGGGGTGCGGCGGGCGCATCCTGACCTCGAGGCAAGCCGTGCCGCCGCGCTTGCGGTCCAGGGTTGCGAGGCGCGCCCGCCATTCGCCATCGCGGCCGTTGAACAGGGCCACCGCGTCGCCCGGGCCGCGCCGCATGACGCTGACCAGATAGTGGGTCTGGGCCGGGCTCAGCGGCACCTCGGCCCCCTCGGCCAGCGGCGCGTCCAGCCACAGCCGCAGGCGCGGCCGCGCCGCCGCGCCCTCGCCCCCGTTCCCGTTCCCGTCGTCGCCCTCGCCCTCGTCCTCGCGGCCTGTCATCCCGCCCTCCTGTTAACCACTGCCCCCTTGAGCCGGCCGCCACGGGCGACGTAAAGTCCCCCCGCCCGCGTCCGGGCCAATCCATACCCGCCGGCACAGCGGCGGCAGCGAGGGGGATCAGACACCGATGGCGGAGACCCACGCCTCCGGCGCCACGCAGCCGGCATCGCCCAACGGAGCGCCCGGGGAAACGCCTCGAAAGGCATCGCCTGAAAGTGGCGCGCCCGGCGCCGCGCCGTCAAGCGACCCCACCCCAGCCGACAACCCGGGCGGCCCCGACCTGGACGGCCCCAACCTGATCGGCGACATGCCGACCGACACCTGGATCGACCGCCAGGCCCCGCCGTTCACCCGCCCCTACCTGAAGCTGATGCGGCTCGACCGGCCGATCGGCACCTGGCTGCTGCTGTTCCCCTGCCTGTGGTCGACCGCCCTCGCCGCGCCGGCCGCCGGCAGCGCCTGGCCGCACCTGGGGCTGATGATCCTGTTCGTCATTGGCTCGGTGGTCATGCGCGGCGCCGGCTGCGTGGTCAACGATCTGGCCGACCGCCATGTGGACGGCAAGGTGGCGCGCACCGCCGGCCGGCCCATCCCCAGCGGACAGGTCAGCGTGCAGGCCGCCCTGCTCTTCCTGATCGGCCTGTTGCTGGTCGGGCTGGGGGTGCTGGTGCAGCTCAACACCTGGGCCATCGCGGTGGGCGCGGCGTCGCTGATGCTGGTCTTCCCCTACCCCTACATGAAGCGCATCACCTACTGGCCGCAGCTGTGGCTGGGCCTGACCTTCAACTGGGGGGCCCTGGTCGGCTGGACCGCCGTCACCGGCAGCCTGGGCTGGCCGGCGCTGATCCTCTATGTGGCCGGCATCTTCTGGACCCTGGGCTACGACACCATCTACGCCCACCAGGACAAGGAGGACGACGCGCTGATCGGGGTCAAGTCCTCGGCCCTGGCCCTGGGCGGACGCACCGTGCCCTTCCTGGTCTTCTCCTACGCCGCCTGTCTGGCCCTGATCGCCCTGGCCGGCGCCGCCGCCGGCATGGGCTGGCTGTTCTACCCGCTGCTGGCGGTGGCCGGCGGGCATCTGGTCTGGCAGGTGGCGACGGTGGACATCGACCATGGCCTGAACTGCCTGACCCGCTTCAAGTCCAACCGCCACTTCGGCGCCCTGGTCCTGCTGGCCATCGTGGTCGGCGCCCTGCAAGGGGGCGGCTGACCCTGGCCGACACGCCGTTCGACCGGGCCGCCTTCATCCGCGCCCAGACGCGCCTGGGCAGCGCGCCGCTGGTTCCGGAGATCCGGCTGCATCTGGCCGACCGGGCGCTGGAGCTGTGGCAGGCCAGCGAGGACGCCCTGGCCGAAAAGGGCCTGCCGCCGCCCTACTGGGCCTTCGCCTGGGCCGGTGGGCAGGCGCTGGCCCGTTTCGTGCTGGATCATCCGCGGGTGGTCGCCGGCCGGCGCGTGCTCGACCTGGGCTGCGGCGGCGGGCTGGTCGCCCTGGCCGCCGCCAGGGCCGGCGCCGGGCGCGTCACCGGGGCCGATATCGACCCCTTCGCCCGCCTCGCCCTCGACCTCAACGCCGAAGCCAACCGGCTGTCGGTGGTGGGGCTCGACGATGCCCTGGGCGCGTCATCCGACTGGGACCTGATCCTGGCCGCCGACATCTGCTACGAGCGCCCCACCGCCGAACGCCTGACCGCCTGGCTGGGCGCCCGGGTGGCCCAGGGCGCCCGGGTGCTGCTCGCCGACCCGGGCCGGGCCTACCTGCCGAAAACCGGCCTGAAAGCCCTGGCCGCCTACGACGTGCCGACCGACCTCGACCTGGAGGACCGGACCGTCCGACACACCACGGTCTACGAGATGGCCGCGCCCGAGGGATGATCCCGTCTCCCCCTCGGCGCCCCGGCCGACTCTTTACGCCTCGGCGCCACGGCCGACTTCTTACCCTTCGGCGCCACGACCGCCGTGGGCGGCGCTCCAGGCAATGGGGTCCTTGAGGAAGGCGCGCACGGCGTCCAGGGTCTCGCGGTCAAAGCGGCCGTCATGCTCGGCCACCTCCAGCACGTCCCACCAGTTGCACAGATAGTGCAGGCTGACCCCGGCCTCCTCCAGGCTGCCCAGGGCGCCCGGGAAGACGCCGTAGAAGAACACCACGAAGGCGTGATGGCAGACCGCCCCGGCCTCGTCCAGGGCGCGGGTGAAGGTCAGCTTGCTGCCGCCGTCGGTGGCCAGATCCTCGACCAGCAGGACCCGCGCGCCCTCGGCCATGTCGCCCTCGATCTGGGCCATGCGGCCGAAGCCCTTGGGCTTCTTGCGCACGTACAGCATGGGCAGCATCAGGGCGTCGGCCAGCCACGCGGCGTAGGGGATGCCGGCCGTCTCGCCGCCAGCCACGGCATCCAGGCGCTCGAAGCCGATCTCCCGCTCGATGGCGGCGCGGGCCAGCTCGGTGATGCGGCGCCGGGCGCGCGGAAAGCTGATCACCTTGCGGCAGTCGATGTAGACCGGCGAGGCCCAGCCGGCGGTCAGCGTATAGGGGTCCTCGGGCCGGAAGTTGACTGCGCCGATTTCCCACAGGATGCGGGCCACGGTCAGGCCGGCGGCCTTGTGGTCGGGGGAATGGGCGGGGCGATCCATGGGGGGGCTCCTTGAAGCAGAGACGGGCGGTGTTTGCGTGCTCCCCTGTTTAGGGGTAAATCTCGGGCGCCTCAATCGGCTTGCCGCCCCCAACCTTCGGAGCCCGCCATGTCCGGCCTGATCGACCTCACCCGCGACGGCCCGTTGGCCACCGTCACCCTCAACCGGCCGGAGCGCCTCAATGCCCTGACCCTGCCCATGTGGCAAGGCCTGGCCGAGCACTTCGAGACCCTGGCCGGCGACGACTCGGTGCGCTGCGTCATCCTCACCGGGGCCGGCAAGGCCTTCGCCGCCGGGGCCGACATCGACGAGTTCGACACCGTGCGCGCCACCCCGGAGCAGGCCAAGGACTACGATCTGGTGATGCGCCGCGCCCTGGCCGCCGTGCGCGACTGTCCGCACCCGGTGGTGGCCCGCATTCGCGGCACCTGCGTCGGCGGCGGGCTGGAACTGGCCGCCATGGCCGACCTGCGCTACGCCAATGAAGGAGCCCGCTTCGGGGTGCCGATCAACCGCATCGGCGTGGTCATGGCGCACCCCGAGCTGGCCGGCCTGCTCGCCCACTGCGGCCCCGCCCAGGTGCTGGAGCTGCTGCTGGAAGCCCGCATCGTCGGCGCCGCCGAGGCCCAGCAAATGGGCCTGCTCAACCAGGTCTTCGCCGACGAGGCGCTGGACGAGGAAGTGGCCACCCGGGTCCACCGCATCACCGAGGGGGCGCCGCTGGTCAACCGCTGGCACAAGCAGTTCGTCCGCCGCCTGACCGCCGCCGCCCAGGTGCCGCCCGAGGAGTTGGGCGAGGCCTACCGCTTCCTCGAAACCAACGACTACGCGGAAGGGCTGGCCGCCTTCCGCGACAAGCGCCGCCCCGACTTCACCGCCAGCTAGGGCCCCCGCCGCGTGGACATGACGCAAACCAGCGACGACATCTGGGTGCTGGCCGACGACCGGGCCGGCAACGTCGCCCAGGCGTTGGGCGTCGGCGAGGCGCTGGCCGCCCGCACCGGCCGCAGGGTGGTGCGCAAGGACATCGCCTACAGCCGCCTCGCCGCCCTGCCCAACCGGCTGCGCGGCGCCTCCCGCCTGGGGCTGGCCGAGGCCGACCTCGCCCCGCCCTGGCCGGCCCTGGTCATCGGCGCCGGGCGCCGCACCGCACCGCTGGCCCGCTGGATCAAGCGGCAAAGCATCGGCGCCACCCGGCTGGCCCAGATCATGTGGCCCGGCCACGCCGGCGCCGGCAGCTTCGAGATGATCGCCGTGCCCGAGCACGACAGGCTCGCCAACCCGCCGCCCAACGTGATGCGCCTGCTGGGCGCCCCGCACCGGGTGACACCGGATCACCTGGAGGCCGCCCGCGCCGCCTGGGCGCAGCCCCTGGGCGACCTGCCGGCCCCCCGCATCGCGCTGATCGTCGGCGGCGGCACCAAGGGCAAGCCGTTCACCCCGGCCCTGGCCCGCGATCTGGCCGGGGCCGTGAAGGCCCTGTGCCAGGAGCTGGGCGGCAGCCTGATGGTCACCACCTCGCGGCGCACCGGCGCGGCGGCCGACGACCTGCTGGCCGCCCTGCCGCCACCCGACCACCTGTTCCGCTGGGACCGCACCGACGCCGACAACCCCTACTTCGGCTATCTGGCCTGGGCCGACGTGCTGGTGGTCACCGGCGATTCGGTGTCCATGGTCTGCGAGGCCTGCGCCAGCGGCCACCCGGTCCGCCTGTTCGCCCCCCCGGCCATGACCCGGGCCAAGCACCGCCGCCTCCACCAGACCCTCTACGCCACCGGCATGGCCGCCCCGCTGGGGGCGCCGGTCAGGCTGGACGCCGAGCCGCCCCGCCTCGATCCCACCGGCCAGGTGGTCGAGGCGCTCCTGATGCGCCTGGGGTGGGCCTGATGAACACCGGCGCGCGCCCCGACCGGCCGCGCCTGCTGTGCTGCGGCTCGCTCAACCTCGACGTCACCGCCGAGCCCACCGAGCCCGGCACCGCCAAACGCCGCAAGGGCCGGGTGGCGGCACGGCCCGGCGGCGGCGCCTTCAACATGGCGGCCGACCTCAAGGCCCACGAAACCGAGCCCCGCCTGCTGGCAGCCGTCAACGATGGCCCGCTGGCCCGCCTGTTCCGCGACGCCCTGACCGACGCCGGCATCGAGGCAGTGCTCCACCAGCAACCCGATCTGGCCGACTCCATCTTCGTCGGCTGGTTCGAGGACGGCGATCTGGTCCGCTCCCTGGGCAACAACGTGGGACCGGCCATCCGCCTCCCCGAGGCGATCATCGAGGCGGCCCTGGACGGCATCGACGGCGTCATCCTCACCCTCGCCTTCGACGACGCCCTGTGCCGCGACATCGCCCAACGTACCCTGGCCGCCAACCTGCCCCTCTTCCTGGCCGTCAACTCCGAGGCCCGGGCCCGCCGCCTGCCCCGGCTGGCCCACGCCGCCCCGGGCGCCGAAGCCGCCTTCATGAACCACGACGAAGCCCAGGCCCTGTGCGACCTGCTCAAGGTCAGCAGCCCACAAGGCGCCGCCGATACCCTGAAACTGCCGCTGGTGGTCACCGCCGGAGCCCAGGGCCTGACCCTGCACCAGCCGGAAACCCCACCCACACCCGTCGCCGGACAGTCCCTGCCAGTGACCGGCAACACCCTCGGCGCCGGCGACCTGATCGTCGCCGCCACCGCCTACTTCCGGGTCGTCGAAGGCCTGCCCCTGAACCAGGCCGTGGCCTGGGCCCCCACCCGCATGGCCGAACTGCTGAAACGTACCGAAGCGTATCTGGACATCGGATAGGGGGGGGGAGGCGAAGCTCCACGCACGTCCCAAGGCAAAACGGGGGCTCCGCCCCCAGACCCCCGCCGGGGGGACAGGGTCCCCCCGGACCCCGCCAATTCGTTGGCGCGCAGCACGCCTGTGCTGTGGATGGCGCTGGCGGGGTTGAAAGCAGGCCGGCTGCGCCGGCCTGCGGAACCACAAAACGACAATACACCCGTCATGCGCGGGCTGCCTTGACGCTGACAGGCGGTTGTTTGGTTGCAGGCCAGCTTCGCTGGCCTGCTGAAATCCCCTCCCACCCCGTGGCACAGGCCGCGCCGCGCGCTCGACAACGCCATGGTGGGGTCCGGGGAGGCCCGAGGCCTCCCCGGCGGGGTTTGGGGCAGCGCCCCAAGTCGCCGCCACGCGGCGGCCCCATTGACGCGGGCAGCCGGTGGTTTGGTTGCAGGCCAGCTTCGCTGGCCTGCCGAGAACCCCTCCCACCCCGTGGCACAGGCCGCGCCGCGCGCTCGGCAAGGTCATGGTGGGGTCCGGGGAGGCCCGAGGCCTCCCCGGCGGGGTTTGGGGCAGCGCCCCAAGTCGCCGCCACGCGGCGGCCCTACTGCGCGCCCGCCTGTCGCAGATCGGCGGTGAAGCGTTGGAAGGCCTCGGCGGTGGCGGTGCGCAGGGCGGCGACGGCGGCGGCCGGCGAGGCATCGGCGGCGGGTTGTTCGCTGTCGTAGGTGCCGAGGTGGATCAGCCGGCCGTGGTGGATATCGGTCAGTGACAGGCTGAGCGACAGGGCGACGCGGGTGGTTTCGCCGCCGCGCAGTTGCTCGAAGCGGCGCACCCGGCCCTGGACTTCGTAGGCGGCGGGGACGCGCAGTTCGGGGGTCACGGTCTGGCTGAACAGGCCGCTGGCGCGCAGGTGGTCGGCCAGGGCGCGTTGCAGAAGGTCGGTCGGCGGCTCGGCCCAGTAGTGGTAGCTGTAGCGGGTCAGCTCGCCGCCTTTTTCCGAGAAGGCCAGCGAGCGTTCGCCGACCACGCCATCGGCGGTGAAGCGCCCCACCTCGACCACGCCGTTGAACAGGGGCGCGGTTTGCGACGCGGCTTGGGTCCTTTGGGGCACCGGCGGGTCGAGACGATAGAAGGTGTCGCGCGGCACCGGCGGCTGGGTGCAGGCGGCGGTCAGCAGGCCGAGCAGCAGAAGCCCGGCGAGCGGCAGGCGAGAGCGGAGCGGGTGGCGCGGGTCGGTCACTGGCTGGCCTCGTCGGCGGGCGGCGAGCCGCCCAGGAGAAGGCCCGGATTCTGCCTGATGGAGCGGCTGAACTCAAACATGTTCCGGGCCGTGCCGTCCAGGTTGTAGGTGATGGTGTCGATGCGCCGGCTGATCGCCTTCATGGTGTAGCGCATTTCCTCGATGGTGTCGGTCACCGCCACCTGATTGCCGTCGACCATCTCGGCGACCCCGGTCATGGTCTGGTCGGCCTTACCGATCATGCGTTCCAGGGTGGCGACGGTGGTCGCCACCTCGCCCTTGAGGTCGCGCAGGTCCCGCGCCAGGGCGGCGAAGGTTTCGGCGGCGACGCGGGTGTTCTCGATGGTGCTGCGCAGGGAGTCGCGGTTGCCCTGGCCCAGCACGTCCTGATCCAGGTTGCGCGAGAACGAGGCCACCGACTGGCTGATTTCCGGCACCTTCTCGGCCAGGGCGGCGGCGGCGGTCTTGAGGTCGGCGACGATGGTCGGGGCGTCGCCGACCAGCGAGCCGCCCAGCGCCTCGACATAGTTGTTGAGGTTCTGCAACAGGGGGCGGATCGACGACTGGGAGAGGTCGGTGATTTCCGAGGCCACCTCGTTGAGGGCGGCGAACATGTTGGCCCGCTGCTGCGAGGGGATGACGCCGTCCTCGGGGATCGGCTTGCCGCTCTCGCCGGCCTTGATGTCGATGGCCACGGCGGCCAGCAGGCCCGAGGCGGCGATGCGGGCCAGGCTGTCGGAGGCCAGCACCCAGTCCTCGGCCACCTCCAGGCGCAGCTTGAAGCGGGGCGCCGTGCCGGGGCTTTCGACCTCGGGAATGATCTCGGCCACCTGGCCGACCGGGAAGCCCTCGACCGTTACCTTGGTGCCGTATTTCACCCCGCCCACGTTGTCGTAGTAGGTGTAGTAGGTGCGGGTGCCGCCGACCCGCCCGGTCATCAGCGACAGGGCGACGATGAGCACGGCGAGCATGGCCAGCACGAAGCCGCCGACCATGACGTAGTTGATGCGAGAGGTTTTCATGGCGCCCCGTTGTCCTGGCTTCCCGTGGGTTCAGAGATCGATGCCGGTCAAGCGCTCCAGGTAGGCATCGACGTCGAGATCGGGGTCCTCCCCCTGGCGATTGAGCAGGTTGCGGATGCGCGGATGGTCGCTGGCCCGGATGGCCGCCACCGTGTCCACGGCCAGCACCTTGCCGCGATCCAGCACGCAGATGCGATCGGCGATCTTGAAGGCGCTTTCCAGCTCGTGGGTGACGACCACCACAGACATGCCCATGGCGGCGCGCAGATCGAGGATCAACTGGTCGATGGCGGTCGCCACCACCGGGTCGAGCCCGGCCGAGGGTTCGTCGCAGAACAGGATCCTGGGGTCCATGACGATGGCCCGGGCCAGGGCGGCGCGCTTGATCATGCCGCCGGAAAGCTCGGCCGGCATCAGGTGCTCGAAGCCGGCCAGGTTGACCACCTCCAGCTTCAGGCGGGCCATGATCTCCATGGTCTTGCGGTCGAGCCGGGTGTGCTCGATGAGCGGCAGCATGATGTTCTCGAGCACGCTCAGCGAAGAGAACAGGGCGCCGCCCTGGAAGGCCACGCCGAGGCGCTGGCGCAGCAGGGTGCGGGCCACCCCGTCGATGGCGTTGAGGTCCTCGCCGAGCACCCGGATGGCCCCCGAGGTGGGGACCAGCAGGCCCAGCAGGTGGTTGAGCAGGGTCGACTTGCCCGAGCCCGAGCCGCCCATGATGACCAGGATCTCGCCCGGCTGCACCTCAAGGTCGATGCCATCGAGGATCTTGCGCGGCCCATAATGGGTGACCAGCCCGCGCACCTCGATCACCGGGGCGTTGTCCGGGCCTGGGTCGGCGGCGGTCTGGGCGGCGGCGGACACGGTCTTGATGCCTCCTAGCGGGTCAGCACGAAGGCGAACACCATGTCTGTAATGACAATGGCGGTGATGGCGTGCACCACCGAGCGGGTGGTCATCCGTCCCACCCCCTCGGCGCCGCCGCTGACCAGGGCCCCGTTGACCACCCCGATGAGGGCGATCAGCACCGCGAACAGGGCGCTTTTGCCCAGGCCGTGGGCGATGTCGTTGACCGCCAGCACCTCGATCACCTGATCGGCGTAGGCGGCCATGTCCATGCCCAGTTCCAGGGTGATGTAGAGACCGGCCCCGAACAGGGCGACCAGATCGGCCCACACGGTCAGCGCCGGGACCATCAGCAGGGTGCCGAACAGGGCCGGGGCGACCAGGAAGCGCACCGGGTTGATGCCCATCACGGTCAGCGCGTCGATCTCCTGGTTGATGCGCATGGTGCCAAGGCGCGCCGCGAAGGCCGAGCCGGAGCGCCCGGCGACCAGGATGCCGGTAATCAGCGGGGCGAACTCGCGGACCACCGACAGGGCCACCCCGAACACCACGCGGCTTTCGGCGCCGAAGGTCTTGAGGGCATAGATCGACTGGATGGCCAGCATCAGGCCGATGGTCAGGGCCATGATGGTGACGATGGGGACGGCCTTGACGCCGACCTCCATGGCCTCGGCGAAGATCAGGCCCAGGCGCACCGGCTGGCGGCGGCGCCGGCCGACCACCGCCCACATCAGGCTTTCGGCCAGCAGCACGGCGGCGAAACCGATCTCGGAGACCGCCCCCAGGGTGGCCCGGCCAAGACGGTCCAGGAAGGCGCTCGCTCTGGCCGGAAGGGCGGACACGGGCGGCGTCTCCTGTCGCTGGGGGTGGGGGTGGGGGCGCGGGCCGGCCTGGATCAGGCGCCGACCGTCGCCGCCTCGACGGTGTCGTGGAAGGTGAAGACCTTGTCCAGGCGGGCCAGTTGCAGCACCCGCATGGCGGCCGGGCTGACCTGGACCAGACTGAACGACAGGCCCTTCTTGCGCGCCGTCTGATAGGCCTCGACCAGGCTGGCGATGCCCGAGGAATCGATGTAGGTCACCGCCGACAGGTCGACCACCGGCCGGCGCCCGTCCTCGAGCAGGCCGAGCAGGCCCTTGCGCACCTGGGGCGAGGTTTGCAGGTCCACATCGCCCTTCAGATGGACCACCGCGAAGTTCCCGTGATCGTTGACCGACAGCTCCATCACCTCGTCATCCCCCTTCACGGTCGAACCGCTTGATCAGCCTGAGCAGATTGCCGGCCCCGGCGGGCGGCGACAAAAATTCCGCCCGGTCGGTCACCTCGCGGATCAGATGCAGCCCCAGGCCCCCGGGCCGCACCTCCGCCGGGTCGCGGATCACCAGACAGTGGGGATCCACCGGGTCGGCGAAGTCGACCAGGGTCACGATCACCGTGTCATCCTTCCAGGCCATTTCAATTACTATGTCACCGGTTTCTTTTCCACCATAAGCATGGCGCACGATGTTCTGGCACGCCTCGTCGACCGCCAGCACCAGATCGTGCCGCCAGTCGGGGCCGGCCGGCAATCCTTCCAGGGCGCCGGCCACGGCGCGGCGGATGTCGGCCAGATTGGCCGCCCGGGCGGCGACCCGGCCGCGCCACAGCAAATGGCCGGAGGTGGTGCGCGGCGGGACGGGCGGGATCATGGCTGATCCTGTTCGATGACCAGCACGGTCAAATCGTCGTGGGCCGGGGTGTCGCGCACCATGACCTGCTCGACCAGGGCCATCAGGCGGGTGCGGCGGTCGAGGTGGGCCAACTCGGCGAACAGGGCCAACGCCCCCTGCTGACCCAGCATCTCGCGCGCGCCCCCCGGCTTGCCCGCCGGGCGCCCCGGCGGGCGGGCCTCGGTCAGCCCGTCGGAGAACACGTACAGGCTGCCGCGGCCGAGCAGGAAGCGGCTGACCGGCCAGCCCTCGGGCCCGGCGGCGTCCTCCAGGATGCCCAGCGGCGGCGCCTCGGCCGGCAGCTCGCGCAGCAGGCGGCCGCCCCGGTTGACCAGCAGCGGCGGCTCGTGGCCGGCGTTGGCCAGCGCCACCTCGCCGCTGACCGGGTCGAACAGCCCGACCACCAGGGTGACGAACATGCCATGGCCGGCGGTTTCGCAAAGCTCATGATTGATCTGGCCGAGCAGCCGCCCGGGGTCGTCCTCGCCCTTGCACAGGCAGCGCACGATGGCCGAGGTCTTGGCCATCAGGAGGGCGGCGTTCATGCCCTTGCCGGAGACGTCGCCCAGGCAGAACCAGATGCGCCCGTCGGGACGCTCGATGATGTCGAAGAAATCGCCCGAGACGCCGCGCGCCGGCACGTTGACGCCATGCACCGGGAAGTCGCCGGGAGCCGCCTCGGGCAGCAGCTTGCGCTGGATCTCGGCGGCCAGATGCAGCTCGGTGGTCAGCCGTTCCTGCTCGACCAGCCGTTCGGTCAGCTCCACGTTGTGCACGGCCAGCGCGGCGGCGGCCGACATGACCTCGAGCAGCGCCTGATCGGCCGGGCCGAACAGCGGGTCGGGGCCGCTCTTGTTGATGATTTCCAGCGCCCCCAGCACCTGATCGCCGACCACCATCGGGGCGACCAGGATGGAGCGGGTGACGAAGCCGGTCTGGCCGTCCACGTCGACCGTGCCGAAGTCGGGGTCGTCGGCGGTGTCGCGCACCAGCTGGGCCTTGCGGGTCTGCACGGCGCGGCCGACCACCCCCTTGTCGGCGGGGAAGGTCAGGCCGGTGATGTCGACCGGCCCATAACACGCCTCGCAGGCCAGGAAGGCCCCATCGCTGGAGAGCAGGAACAGCGAGCTGGCCTCGGCCTCGAGGATGCGACTCACCCGGACCAGGCCGGAGAGGATCGAGCCCTTGGGATCGCGGGTGTGGGCGAACTCCGCCGTCACCTGGGCGATCAGGTCGAGGTGGGCCAGCGGGGTGGCGGCGTCGATCACGCCGGCACTCGGATGGTCGGATATCGTCACCGGATCGGACCTTCCCTGCCACGCCTCCCGGTTTCCCGTTCAGGAAACCGGCGGGAGGACTTGGACAACCGTCATCATATGAGGGTCGCACTTGCCAAGCCAATGGAATAGGATAAGGGTCGCCGAAAGATCACAGAGGCACCGCATCCCCGGGCAGGAATGGGGCGCGGAAAGGTGTGATTGCGCCAGGCCCCCTTCGGGACCGGGAGCGCGGTCCTTGGGGGTGACTGGCAGGGGGGTTCTCTGGGTGTGCGCATCCTGATCGCCGACGATCATGAACTGTTCCGCGACGGGTTGCGTCTGGTCCTGGCCGGGCTCGAGGAGGACCTGACCATCGTCGAGGCGGCCTCCTACGAGGAAGCCCTGGACCAGATCGGGCAGGGGCCGCCGCTGGACCTCGTGCTGCTCGACCTGATCATGCCCGACATGCACTGGTCGGAAGGCTTGGCGGCGCTGAAGGCGCGGCTGGGCGAGGTGCCGGTGGTCATCCTCTCGGCCTCGGAGGACCGCAACCTGGTGGTCGAGACGGTGCAGCAGGGCGCCGCCGGCTTCATTCCCAAGACCAGCAGTTCGAAGGTGATGATCGGCGCCCTCAAGCTGGTCATCTCGGGCGGCATCTACCTGCCCCCGGCCCTGGTCGGCGACCCGCCGCCGGTGCCCACGCCCGGCGGCACCGCCCCGCCCGCCAACCGAATGCCCGAGGCTGCCCCCGCCGCCCCGCCGCGCCCGGTGATCCCCGAGCCGCCGGCCGAGGACAGCGTGCCAGCCCACCTGACGCCGCGCCAACGCCAGGTGCTGGCGCTGCTCGGCCAAGGCAAGTCGAACAAGGAGATCGCCCGCGCCCTCAACCTCTCCGAGGGCACGGTGAAGCTGCACGTCACCGCCATCCTGAAGGCGCTCAAGGTCTCCAACCGCACCGGCGCGGTGGTCGCCGCGGCCCGCCTGGGCCTCGGCGAGGCGTCGCCGTAAGGACCCCACCGCCCCGTGGCCGCCGATCCCCCTCCCCCACCCGACGACACCCCCGACAGCAGGCCAGCGACCGACAACGGCCCGCCGCTCAATCCCTGCGTCCGCGCCCTGCGCGAGGCCATGCGCCTGTATGCCGAGGCGGTGCTCGACCGGGCCCGGGCCATGCCCGATGGCCGGGTCGGCGCGGTCGACCTGTTGGCCATCCAGGCCTACCTGATGCGCCGCGACAGCAACGTCGAGGCCTACCTGGACAGCCTGATGGTGGAATGCCGGGAATGGCAGCGCGCGGCGCTGATGAACGAGCTCAGGGGCGATACCTTCCACCGCCTGCTGGTCGGCCTGTTCGAGGACCGCCTGACGCCGCGCGGCGAGTTGGGCCGCGACGACCCGGAACGCCTGCCGCGCCAGGCCCTGCCGGCCTTCTTCCAGTGGGCCCACGGGGTGCTGGGGGCCGAGTTCGTGACCCGGCAGGAGCGCGCCTGCGAACGCGCCAAGGGCCGGCTGATCGAGCAGGCCGGCATGGCCTTCGACTGGGCCGACCTCGAACGCCAGCCCGAGGTGGTGACCATCCTCCAGGAAACCGCCTACCGCCTGATCACCCACTTCGGGCGCAACTTCCGGGGCAAGGTGGCCACCTTCATCACCAAGATGAACTACAACCTGACGGAAACCGACCGCAGCTTCGGCCTGGGGCGCGGCTACCTGATCAACGAGCGGCGCACCCGCCTTCTGCTGTCGGCCCTGATCCGCCCCATCGACCCGGAAGCCATGGGCCCCGAGGCGCGCCAGACGCTGGCCCGCAACCTGGGCGAAGGCAAGCTTGCGATCATCCAGCGCCTGAAGGCCGAGGTGGCCAGCCTCGACGGCGGCGGCTGAGCGGCGCGTCCACCGCTCTCTCTATCGCAGCCCCCTTTGCAGCCTGGGGCCCGGTGCGCTACAAGCACCCCATCCAGACAACCCGTCCCGACGCTTTGCCACGAGGAGCCATCCATGGCCGCCCACCAGTACATCTATCACATGCAGGGGGTCAGCAAGACCTTCCCCGGCGGACGCGAGGTGCTGAAGAACATCCACCTGCAGTTCCTGCCCGGCGCCAAGATCGGCGTGCTGGGCTACAACGGCGCCGGCAAGTCGACCCTGCTCAAGATCATGGCCGGGCTCGACAGGGAGATCAACGGCGAGGCCTGGGCCGCCGACGGGGTCAAGGTCGGCTTTCTGCCCCAGGAGCCGCAGCTCGACCCGGACAAGACGGTGATCGAGAACGTCATGGACGGCCTTGGCGAGTTGAAGGCCCTGATGGACGAGTTCGAGACCCTGAGCGCCCGCTTCGCCGAGGAAATGAGCGAAGAGGAAATGAACGAGCTGATCGCCCGCCAGGGCGAGGTGCAGGAGAAGATCGACAACGCCGACGGCTGGGACATGGAGCGCAAGGTGGAAATCGCCATGGACGCCCTGCGCTGCCCGCCCCCCGACGCCGACGTGACCAAGCTCTCCGGCGGCGAGCGGCGCCGCGTGGCGCTGTGCCGCCTTCTGCTCTCCAAGCCCGACATGCTGCTGCTCGACGAGCCGACCAACCATCTCGACGCCGAATCGGTGGCCTGGCTGGAACGCTTCCTGGAGGAATACCCGGGCACCGTGGTCGCGGTCACCCACGACCGCTACTTCCTGGACAACGTCACCGGCTGGATTCTCGAACTGGATCGCGGGCGCGGCATTCCCTACCAGGGCAACTACTCGTCCTGGCTGGAGCAGAAGCAGAAGCGCCTGGAACAGGAAGCGCGCGAGGAAAAGGCCCGCCAGCGCACCATCTCGGCCGAGCTTGAGTGGATCCGGCAAAGCCCCAAGGCCCGCCAGACCAAGAACAAGGCGCGCATCAGCGCCTTCGACGCCCTGGTCGCCGAATCGCGCGACAAGGCGCCCGGCACCGCCCAGATCGTCATCCCGGTGCCGGAGCGCCTGGGCAACGAGGTGATCGAGGCCCAGGGCGTCTGCAAGGCCTTCGAGGACCGCTACCTGATCGACGATCTGTCGTTCCGCATCCCGCCCGGCGCCATCGTCGGCGTGATCGGCGCCAACGGGGCCGGCAAGACCACCCTGTTCCGCATGATCAGCGGCCAGGAAAAGCCCGACCAGGGCACCATCAAGGTGGGCGAGACGGTGCGCCTGGGCTACGTCGACCAGAGCCGCGACAGCCTCAAGGCCGACGTCACCGTGTGGGAGGAAATCGCCGAGGGCCAGGACGAGGTGGACCTGGGCAACGGCCGCAAGGTGCCCAGCCGGGCCTACGTCGGCCAGTTCAACTTCAAGGGCGCCGACCAGCAGAAGAAGGTGGGCCAGCTTTCCGGCGGCGAGCGCAACCGGGTGCATCTGGCCAAGATGCTGAAGTCCAGCGCCAACGTGCTGATGCTCGACGAACCGACCAACGATCTGGACGTCGACACCCTGCGCGCCCTGGAAGCCGCCCTGCTCGACTTCCCCGGCTGCGCCATCGTGATCAGCCACGATCGCTGGTTCCTGGACCGCGTCGCCACCCACATCCTGGCCTTCGAGGGCGAGTCGCACGTGGAGTGGTTCGAGGGCAACTTCGAGGACTACGAGGCCGACAAGAAGCGCCGCCTGGGCGCCGAGGCGACCGAGCCCCACCGCCTGAAGTACAAGCCGATCAGCCGCTGACCCGGCAGGCGGCGCACCAAGCGCCGCCCACGCCTGGATCGGCGCGCCGAGCGCCGCCCACGCCTGGGTCGGCGCGCCGTGCGCCGCCCACGCCTGGGTCGGCGCGCCGTGCGCCGCCCACGCCTGGGTCGGCGCGCCGTGCGCCGCCCGGGATCGGCCCCGACTGGCCAGGGTCGGGGCCGATTACGGTCACCTGCGGCCGTGGCGCAGTTCCTTGACGATGCCGTGCAGGGTGCGCACTTCCTGCACGCTCAGCCCGGCGCGCTGGAAGATGTTGCGGATGTTGCGCTTCATGCCCGGCCTCTTCTCTTCCGAGCGCAGGAACCCGCAGTCTTCCAACTCCCGGAACAGGTGGTGGTGCAGGTTGTCCAGGTCGGCCTGGGTGGCCGGCGGGCTGTCGGAGGCCGGCGGCGCCATGTCGAACGGCCCGCCGTGGGCCTGGAACCACTCATAGCCGACCAGCAGCACCGCCTGGGCCAGATTGAGCGAGCGGTAGGCGGGGTTGAGCGGCACCTCGATGATGGCATCGGCCAGCGCCACGTCGTCGTTGCCCAGGCCGGCCCGCTCCGGCCCGAACAGCACCCCGGCGCGATGCCCGGCGGCGATCACCCCGCCCAGCGTCTGGGCCGCCTGGCGCGGCGTGGTCAGGGGCTTGACCATGTCCCGACGCCGCGCCGTGGTGGCCAGCACACGGTGCAGATCGGCCACGGCGGCGGCGGTGGTCGGATAGGCGCGGGCGGCGCGCAGCACGGCGTCGGCGCCACTGGCGGCGGCCACCGCCTTGTCGCCCAGCCAGTCCTCGCGCGGCTCGACCAGCCTCAGGTCGCCCAGGCCGCAGTTGTGCATGGCCCGCGCCGTGGTGCCCACGTTCTCGGCCAGTTGCGGCTGGACCAGGATGACGGCGGGCGCCGGCATCGGTTCGGGCTCGGCCGGCGTCTCAGGCGCCATCGGCGGTCGGCTCGGCGGGCGGGGTGGCGGGTGGAGCGGCGGGCGGGGCAATCACCGGGTCGGCGGGCGGGGTGGTGGGTGGAGTGGCGGGCGGGGCAAGCACCGGGCGGTCGCCCGGGCGGTCGCTGTCGGGAATGTCGAGGCGCTCCAGCAGGCGGCGCGCCTGTTCCAGGGCCGGTTCGCGGGCCATGCCGGGGCTGAAGGTCGGGCCGTAGACCATGCCCACGGCGAGGCGGCCGACCGGCGACAGTTCCACGCCGCCCTCGGGCAGCGGCTGGAAGGCCTCGAAGAAGGTGTCGTCGTCGACGTTCAGGCCCAGCGCGAACGACACCTTGTGCAACAGGCAGCGGTTCATGCGCCCGTCGTTCAGACCATCGCGCACGAACACCGTGGCCGAGGTGAGGAGCCCCGCCTCGGCTCCCAGGACGAGGCAGGGATAGCGGGCGCTGGCCAGTTGGCGCGCCGTGTCACCGCCGTAGCCCTGGGCGGCGATGAAGGCTTCCAGTTCCCCGGCCGGCACCGAGATGACGCTAAGATTGCCCCCCGCCAGGGCCTCGGCGCGGGCCTCGGGATCGGGGTCGAAGGGCAGGCTGGTGCTCACCGCCACGTCCAGGCTGTCGAGCGCGTCGAGGGCCTGGACCAGGCTTTCCACCTGACCGCGCATCACCGCGTGGCGCGGCCCCATGACGACGATGCGCACCGGCTCTTCCCAGCGCCTCAGGATGGGTCCGTCGCCGTCCGGCCCGTCCACCCCGAAGCCGGAGAAGGCCAGCTTGTCGAACAGCTCGCTCACCCGATCCACGGTCGGGCGCTTGCGCGCCTCGGGATCGGAAACGACCAGACCGATGCCCATCGCCACCACCAGCAGGACGATGGAAAAGACAATCACCCGGATGATCACCAGGGCGGGATGGCGGGCCCCCTTGCCGGGCTGACCATCGGGGGGAACGGGCGCGTCACTCACTCTCCGGTTTCTCCGTCACGCATCAGCTTGAAAATCACCGAATCGCGCAGGGCGATGTAAGAGGCATCGATGACGTTGGACGACACCCCGACGGTGGTCCAGCGGCCGCCCCGGTCGTCGGCGCTTTCGATCAGCACCCGGGTGACGGCGTTGGTCGCCGCGTCCGGGTTGAGGATGCGCACCTTGTAGTCGACCAGCTTGAGGCCGGCGATGGTGGGATAGACCGGAATGAGGATCTTCCGCAAGGCGGTGTCCAGCGCGCTGACCGGGCCATTGCCCTCGGCCACGGTCATCGTCTGCTGGCCGTGGATGGTCGCCTTGACGGTGGCCTCCGACAGGGTGATCAGCTCGCCCTTGGCGTTCCAGCGCCGCTCGTCGATGACCCGGAAGGAATTGAGCGAGAAGAACACCGGCACCTCGTCCAGCACCTCGCGGGCCAAAAGCTCGAAGCTGGCCTCGGCGCCGTCGTAGGCATAGCCGTTGAACTCGCGCAGCTTCACCTCTTCCAGCAGGTGGGCGATCTTGGGGTTGTCGGGCTCCACCTCGATGCCGATCTCGCGGAAGCGCGACAGCACGTTGGAACGCCCCGACTGGTCGCTGACCAGGATCTGCCGGCGGTTGCCGACCAGATCGGGGATGATGTGCTCGTAGCAGCGCGGGTCCTTCTCCACCGCCGAGACGTGCAGGCCGCCCTTGTGGGCGAAGGCCGATTCGCCGACGTAGGCGGCGTGGCGGTTGGGGGCCCGGTTCAGGCGCTCGTCGAACTTGCGCGAGACCTGGGTCAGGCGGGCCAGATCGGGCCCGGCGAGGCCCGTCTCGAAGCCCATTTTCAGCATCAGGCTGGGGATGATGGCGATCAGGTCGGCGTTGCCGCAGCGCTCGCCCAGGCCGTTCACCGTGCCCTGGACCTGACGCGCCCCGGCGCGCACCGCGGCCAGGCTGGAGGCGACCGCGGTGGCGGTGTCGTTGTGGCAGTGGATGCCCACCCTGTCGCCGGGCAGGCGGGCGGTCACCTCGCCGACCATGCGTTCCACCTCCTCGGGCAGGGTGCCGCCGTTGGTGTCGCACAGCACCACCCAGCGCGCCCCGGCCTCGAGCGCCGCCTCCAGGCACGACAGGGCATAGGCCGCATTGTCGCGGTAGCCGTCGAAGAAATGCTCGGCGTCGAACATCACCTCGCCGGCCCGGGTGGTGGCGTGGGCGACGCTGTCGGCGACCATGCGCCGGTTCTCGTCCGGGTCGATGCCCAGGGCCACCTTGCACTGGAAGTCCCAGGTCTTGCCGACCAGGGTGACCACCGGCGCCCCCACCCCGAGCACCGCCGACAGCCCGGGATCGTTGGCGGCGCTGCGGCCGGCCCGGCGGGTCATGCCGAAGGCGGCGAGGCGGGCCCGGGAGAGGTCCGGCAGGGCGGCGAAGAAGGCGTCGTCGGTCGGGTTGGCGCCCGGCCAGCCGCCCTCGATGTAGTCGATGCCGAGGGCGTCCAGCTCGCGGGCGATGGCCGCCTTGTCGGCGGCCGAGAAATCGACGCCCATGGTCTGGGCGCCGTCGCGCAGGGTGGTGTCGTACAGGTAGACGCGGTCGCTTTGGCTCATGGTGGCTCGGGCTTGCCCTGTTCTTGTATCGGGTTCCGGTATCGGAACAAGGGGCGGAGGATGCCCCAGGCCACGGCCGATCACAAGAGGGGCGGCGCGGCGGCGTGGTCAGCCGCCGTTGGCCCGGGCGACGAAAGCGGCGAAGGTGTCGCGGTCCAGCGGCCGGGCATAGTGGAAGCCCTGCCCCAGCAGCACCCCGTTGCCGACCAGAAAGCGCACCTGATCCTCGCTTTCCACCCCTTCGGCGATCAGCTTCAGGCCCAGGCTGGTGCCCATGGCGATGATCGCCTTGGTGATCGCCATGTCGTCGCTGTTGGCCGGGATGTCGCGCACGAAGCTCTGGTCGATCTTCAGGTAGTCGATGGGAAAGCGCTTGAGATAGCTGAGCGACGAATAGCCGGTGCCGAAATCGTCGATGGACAGCCTGAGGCCCAGTTGCTTCAGGGCGCTCAAGGCGGCAACCGCCGTCTCGGCGTCCTCGACCAGCATGCTTTCGGTCAACTCCAGCTCCAACTGGTCCGAGCGCACCCCGTAGGTCTCCAGGATGGCGGCGATCTCGCCCGGCAGGTCCTGGCGTCGGAACTGGCGCGGCGACAGGTTGACGGCGATCGGCACCAGCTCGCTGCCCGCCTTTTCCAGGGTTTGGATGTCGGCGCAGGCGCGGCGGATGACCCAGTCGCCGATGGTGCCGATCAGGCCACAGGCCTCGGCGATGGGCACGAACTCGGCCGGCGAGACGGCGCCATGGTGCGGCGAGGTCCAGCGCAGCAGGGCCTCGGCACCGACCACCCGGCCCCGGGTCAGGTCCATCTTGGGCTGGTAGAGCAGGTGCAGCTCATCGCGTTCGATGGCCCGGCGCAGGCCGTTTTCCAGCTCCAGGCGGCGGGCCAACCCTTCCGACAGGACCCCGGTGTAGGCCTGCACCGTGTTGCGCCCCCCCAGCTTGGCGTGGTTGACCGCCGTGTCGACGTGGCGCATCAGGGTGGTGCCATCCTCGCCGCCGTCGGGGTAGACGATCACCCCCAGCGAGCCCGTGGTGAAGATTTCCCGCCCGTCGATGGTCATCGGCTCGGCCAGCCGTTCGAGCAGGCGGGCGGCCATCTGGTTGGCCTGGTCCTGATCGTCCACCGGATCGAGGATGACGGTGAACTCGTCGCCCGAATGCCGGGCCGCGAAATCACCCGGACGCAGGAAGGCCTCCAGCCGCCGCCCCACCACCTGCAACACCCGATCCCCCATCAGATGGCCCATGGTGTCGTTGATGGTCTTGAACTGGTCGAGATCGATCAGCAGCACCGCCAACCGACGCTCCAGGGCCCCGGCGCGGGCCAGGGCACGGTCCAGATGGTCGGCGAACAGGCTGCGGTTGGGCAGGCCGGTCAACGGGTCGCGGGTGGCCAGATAGCGCAGGCGTTCCTCGACCTGGTGGCGCTCCGTGACGTCGCGGATGACGGCGATGAACAGGGTGCGGGCCTGCAGCCGCATGACGCTGACCGTCACCTCCAGCGGCACCTCCGAGCCGTCCATCCGGCGCCCCTTGACCTCGCCGCCGCTGTCCAGGCCGCGCCCCTTCAGCTTCAGCGGGGCGCCGCCACGACTGATCCCCTCGGGCAGCAGCAGGGTGACATCGCGCCCGATGACCTGCTCGGCCGGGTAACCGAACAGCCGCTCGGCGGCCGGGTTGTAGGTCTCCACCACGCCCTGGTCGTCGTAGATGACAAGGCCATCGACCATCGCCTCCAGAATGCGGCTCAGGCGGGCCTCGCGCTGTTCCAGGGCGCGGGTGGTGCGCAGACGCTCGGTGACATCGCGGGCGACGATCATCACCGCCGGCGGATCGCCGGGCCGGGCCGGCCCGGTCGAATCGTCGAACGGCATGGCAGCCAGTTCCACGTCCACCGTCTGGCCGGCGGCATTGACCAGCCGGGTGGCGCGGCGCCCGGCTCCCCCCTCGCCCTCGGCCAGCAGGGTCTGCCAGTTCTCCGCCGCCCAGACCTGGCACTCGCCGCCCAGGTAGGGGGTCAGCCGGCGGCCGACCAGAGTTTCGGCCGGCCACACGCCGAGCAGCGCCGCCCCGGCCGGGTTGATCATCTCGACCACGGCGCCACGGACCACGGCGATCAGGTCGGGGGCCAGATCGATCAGGTGGCGATAGCCCCCTTCCAGGCGCTGCATCTCCTCGAAGCGCCGCCGCTCCAGCATGTCGTCGACCACCGACTGAAGCTGCCCGGCGGCCTCGGCGATGTCGTTCACATAGGCCCCGTACTGGGGATGGTTCAGCGGCCCGAAGGCCTCCAGCCGGATCAGGTCGGTGAACCCGACGATGCTGTTCAGGGGCGTGCGCACATCGTGGCTGATCGCCGAGAGCACCTGACTCTTGGCGTTGTCGGCGGCCTCGGCGCGCTCCACGGCGGCGCGCAGTTCGGCCTCGCGCTGGCGGGCCTCGGTGATCTCGGCAACGGTCAGGATCAGGGCCAGGTTGCGCTCGGCCTGCAGGCGGTTGACGGCAATCCTGAACCAGCCCCCCTGCGGATGGGCGACCTCGGTGGCGCCGGGCTCGCCGCGCTCGGCGACCCGCTTCAAAAGGGCGGTCAGCCCGGGCGCCTGGGCCAGGAACGGGGCGGCGCGGTCGAGCCGCGCCCCGGTCAGGTTGCGGGCACTGTCGCCCAGGAAAGACTCGGCCCTGCGGTTGAGGATGCGCAGCCGCAGCTCGCGCCAGCCACCGTCGGCATCGCGCATAACCTCAAGGCCGATCACCGCCTGGCCGAGGCTGTCGAGCAGGGCGGTCAGGCGGCGCGCATCGACCGCCATCCAGTCCAGCGAGCGCTGCCGCTCGATGGCATAGGTCAGGGCCCGGGCCAGGGCCGGGGCGCGCACGTCGTCCTTGACCAGATAGTCCTGGGCCCCCAGGCGCAGGGCCTCCTGGGCCAGCCCCTGATCGGCGGTGGCGGTCAGCACCACCACCGGCAGACGGGGGGCCATGGCCTTCAGCCGGCGCAGGGTGTCCAGGCCGCCGCTGTCCTTCAACTCCAGGTCCAGCAGCGCCGCGTGGGGGCGATGGTGGCTCAGATGCTGGCGCGCCGCCTGCAGATCGGCCACCTGATCGACCGCGAAGCGGACAGCCGCGGGACCCTGCGAAACCTCGGCCAGAAGCACGGCCACGGCGCGGGCGAAGACGGGGTCGTCTTCAACCAGAAGAATCCGGGTGACCGATCCAACGACCGGCCGAATCTCGGCGAATGCCACCAGGTCCACCTTCAGACAAGAACGCCCCCCAGCGTCCCAGCGGCCACATTCCGACCGCAAGAAATCAAGCCCAAGCCTTGGGCGGGCATTTTACCTTATGCCCACCAGGGATTTCAGGATAAATGCGGCGCCGACGCAAGGCCAATTTTCCCGCCCGGTCTGAACCAGACAGGCCCTGCCGTCAACCGCCATCACGCCCCCCTGTCGCACCAATCGGCACGCCCAAGCTCCCTATCCCGCGTCCGGCTCGACAACCCGCCAGGTGGTCCCCTCGGCACTGTCGAGAAGCTCGATCCCCTGCGCCTTCAGCGCGTCGCGGATGGCATCGGCGGTGGCGAAGTCGCGGCCCTTGCGGGCCTCGGCGCGGCGGGCGATCTCGGCCTCGATGTGCGCCGCATCGGGCGCCCCGGCCTTCAGACCCCGGCGGAACCACGCCTCGGGCGCCTCGCCAAGCAGCCCCATGAGTTCGCCGGCGGCCAGCAACTCGGCCTTCAGGCGCCCCTGTTCCTCGACCGTGCCGGCGCGGTTCAAAGCCCCGGCCAGATCGTGCATGCGGCTGATCGCCAGCGGCGTGTTGAGATCGTCGGCCAGCGCCGCCAGCACCCCCTCGGGCACCACCGGCGCCTCGGGCAAGGGCACCTCGGCCACCCGCTCCAGGGCACGGTAGAAACGGTCCAGCGTCGCCCGGGCCTGGGCCAGCCCCTCGGCCCGCCAGTCGAACGGCTGGTGGTAGTGGGCGGTCAGCAGATACAGGCGCAACGCCTCGCCCGGGGCCTGGTCCAAAAGATCGTGCACGGTGAAGAAGTTGCCCAGCGACTTGGACATCTTCTCGCCCTCGACCATCAGATGGCCGTTGTGCACCCAATAGCGCGCAAAACCCGAGCCCGGATGGGCGCAGCGGCTCTGCGCGATCTCGTTCTCGTGGTGCGGGAAGATCAGGTCCTGGCCGCCGCCGTGAATGTCGAAGCTCTGCCCCAGATAGCGCTCGGACATGGCCGAGCACTCCAGATGCCAGCCCGGACGTCCCCGGCCCCACGGGCTGTCCCACCCCGGCAACTCGGGCGGCGACGGCTTCCACAACACGAAATCGGCCGGGTCGCGCTTGTAGGGCGCCACCTCGACCCGGGCCCCGGCGATCATCTCATCGCGCGAACGCCCGGAAAGCTGGCCATAGTCGTCCATGCTGGGCACCGAGAACAGCACATGCCCCTCGGCCGCATAGGCATGGCCGCCGACGACCAGACGCTCGATCAGGGCGATCATGTCGCCAATGTGCTCGGTGGCCCGGGGCTCCACATCAGGCGGCAACACCCCCAACGCCGCCATGTCCTCGTGATAGAAGCGGGTGGTGCGGGCGGTCAACTCGCCGATCGGCTCGCCGCTCTCCACCGAGCGGGCGTTGATCTTGTCATCCACGTCGGTGATGTTGCGGACATAGGTCAGACGCCCATACAAATGCCGCAGCAAACGCGCCAACACATCGAACACCACCGCCGGACGGGCGTTGCCGATGTGCGCCCGGTCATACACCGTCGGCCCACAGACATACATCCGCACATGACCCACCTCCAACGGCTCGAACGGCTCCTTCGACCGGGTCAGCGTGTTGTACAGATGCAACGTCATCACCCCTCCAATACCCAAATCCTAAACGCCGCCGTTGTCCCCCCTCCCCACCCCCACGTCAAGACCCACCCCACCGGTTGAGCCCGTCGCACCACGTCAAAGGGGCGCCGCCCCTTTGAAATCCCCGCTGGGGAGGCCCGAGGCCTCCCCAGACCCCACCATGAATCAAAGCCGGGGAAGAGGGGGTGTCTGAGCGCGGGCGCTCAGACACCCCCTCTTCCCCGGCTTTAAGTCGCGGCGGGGGTCCGGGGGAGCCCCAGGCTCCCCCGGCGGGGGTTCCAAGGGGGCAGTGCCCCCTTGGCCTGGCGCAACAGGCTCAGCCGGCGAGGCGGGTTTTGGCCTGGTGGGGGGGGATGAGGGGCATCAGGGCGGCCATTTCGGGTCCCTGGTCGCGTCCGGTGAGGGCGCGGCGCAGGGGTTTGAAGAGGTTTTTGCCGCGTCGGCCGGTGGTTTCCTTGAGGGTGGTGGTCCAGGTTTTCCAGGTTTCGCCGGTCCACGGTTCGGGGGGCAGCAGGGTGGCGGCCTGGGCCAGGAAGTCGCGGTCTTCGGGGTCGATGGCGGGGGTGATCTCACCGAAGCAGACGGCCGACCAGTGGGCGGCGTCGTCGAGCCGTTCCAGGTTGCCGCGGATGACCTCCCAGAAGGCGGCGCCGGGATCGCCCAGGCCGAGGTCGGCGAGGCGTTGGCGCACCGCCGGGTAGGGCGTGTCGTGCAGGGTGCGGGCGCTCAGCCGGCGCGCCGCCTCGACATCGAAGCGCGGCGCGGCGTGGCCCAGGGCGCCCGGGTCGAAGCCGGGCAGCAGGTCGTCGGGATGGCTGATGGGCTCGGGCATGGTGTCGCGGCCCAGGCCGGCGAGCAGCGAGAACAGGGCCAGTGCCTCGATCCCCTGGTCGCGCAGGTCGGCCAGCCCGGCGCCGCCGTCGCGTTTGCTCAACGGGCCGCCATCGGGGCCGAGCAGCAGGGGAATGTGGGCGAAGGTGGGCGGGGTGCCGCCCAGGGCCTGGATGATCTCGATCTGCACGGCGGTGTTGGTGGCGTGGTCGGCGCCGCGCAGCACGTGGGTGATGCCCATCTCCAGGTCGTCGACCACGCTGGGCAGGGTGTAGAGCGGGCTGTCGTCGGCGCGGATCAGCACCGGGTCGGAAAGGTGGCTGGTGTCGACTCGGCTTTCCCCGGCGCACAGGTCGGTCCAGGTCACCGGCTGGCGGGCCAGCCTGAAGCGCCAGTGGGGACGCCGGCCCTCGGCTTCCAGGCGGGCCCGCTCGGCGGCCGAGAGGTCGAGCCCGGCGCGGTTGTAGACCGGCGGCCGGCCGGCCAGCCGCTGGCGACGGCGCATGTCCTCCAGTTCCTCGGCCGTTTCGTAGCACGGGTAGAGGTGGCCCTGGTCCGCCAGCCGGCGGGCGGCGTCGCGGTAGAGGTCGAGCCGGTCGCGCTGGTGCACGGTGGCATCGAAGCTGAGCCCCAGCCAGGCCAGATCGTCGGCGATGGAGCGGGCGAAGCGGTCCTCGCTGCGCGCCGGGTCGGTGTCGTCGAAGCGCAGGATGGCGCGGCCGCCGCCGTGGCGGGCGAGCAGCCAGTTGAGCACCGCCACCCGGGCGTTGCCGACATGCAGGTGGCCGGTCGGGCTGGGCGCGAAGCGGGTTACCGGAGCGGCCATCTCAGTGCTCCCCCCGGAAGGCGTTGGTCATCGGATAGCGGCGCTCGCGGCCGAAGCTGCGCAGGGTGATCTTGACCCCCGGCGGGGCCTGCCGGCGCTTGTACTCGGCGCCCAGCAACAGGCGCCAGACGCGGGCCACGTCGGCCGGATCGTGTCCCGCCGCGGCCATCTGGGCGAGGCCCATCTCGCCCTCGATCAGGCCTTTCAGGATGGCATCGAGCACCGGGTAGTCGGGCAGGCTGTCGCTGTCCTTCTGGTCGGGGCGCAGCTCGGCCGAGGGCGGCTTGTCGATCACCCGCTGGGGCATCACCGGGCCGTCCGGACCCAGGGCAGCGGGCGGCCAGTGGGCGTTGCGCCAGCGCGACAGGGCGAAGACGGTGGTCTTGTAGACGTCCTTCAGCACGTTGAAGCCGCCGCACATGTCGCCGTAAAGGGTGGCGTAGCCGACGCTCATCTCGCTCTTGTTGCCGGTCGACAGCAGCATGTGGCCGAACTTGTTGGACACCGCCATCAGGATCAGGGCGCGGGCCCGGGCCTGGATGTTCTCTTCCGTCACGTCGGCCGGGCGGTCCTCGAACAGCGGCCTGAGCAGGCCGTCGAAGGTTTCCATGGCGCCACCGATGGGCACCTCGTCGAGCCGGCAGCCGAGCAGCCGGACCACCCCGGCGGCGTCCTCCAGGCTTTCGCGCGAGGTGTGCGGCGAGGGCATCATCAGGCAGCGCACCCGCTCCGGCCCCAGGGCATCGACCGCCACCGCCGCCGACAGGGCGCTGTCGATGCCGCCCGACAGGCCGAGCACCACGCCGGGAAAGCCGTTCTTGTCCACATAGCCGGCCAGGCCCGCCATCAGGGCGCGGTAGATGTCCTCGCAGCGCTCGGCGGTGGCGACGATGGCGCCTTGGCGCGGCACCGGCGCGGTCGCCCCCGGGGCGGTGGGCGGATCGAAGACCACCGGCAGGCTGGCGCTCTGCCAGGATGGGCCCCGGACGATCAGCCGGCCGTCCGCCGCCACCGCGAACGAGGCGCCGTCGAACACCAACTCGTCCTGCCCGCCGACCTGATTGACGTAAAGCAGCGGCAGGCCGGTTTCCGCCACCCGGGCCCGGGCGTGGCCCAGCCGCTGGGCGCCCTTGTCGACCTCGAACGGCGAGCCGTTGGGCACCACCAGCAGGTCGGCCCCGCCGGCGGCCAGCCCGGCGGCGACATCGGGGAACCACATGTCCTCGCAGATCATCACCCCCAGGCGCCAGCCGCGCACGCTGACCGGCTGTGGCGCGCCGGCGGCCGGGGCGAACACCCGGGCCTCGTCGAACACCCCGTAGTTGGGCAGGTGGCGCTTGCCGACGGTGGCCACCACCCGGCCGCCATCGAGCACCATCGCGGCGTTGATCGGCAGTCCGCCGGGGCCCTCCACCGGCAGGCCGACGATGACCGCCGGGCCGCCATCGGCGGTGTCGGCGGCCAGGGCCTCGGCATGGGCGCGGCAGGCGGCCCGGAAGCCGGCCCGCAGCACCAGATCCTCGGGCGGATAGCCGGCCAGGGCCAGTTCTGGAAAGACCACCAGATCGGCGCCCTTGCCGGCCGCCTCGGCGCGGGCGGCGCGCAGCATGGCCAGATTGGCGTCGAGGTCGCCCACCGTGGGATCAACCTGGGCCATGACGACAGTCAGCGAAGACATCAACAACGAACCTTGTGGCGGGATCGGGGGACGATCACCCCCCTCAGGTGGCGGCGCCGGACTCCTGGCCCAGGGCGCGGCCGAGGACCACATAAAGGCGGCCCATCTCGCCGTTGGTCAAGACCGCCGTCAGGATGTCGGCCCGGTCGGTCGCCCGGGCCCGGCGAATCAGTGTCTCGAACTCGCTCATGTAGCGGGTGACGTAGGTGCGGAAATCGCCGTCCTCCTCGAACAGCGAGCGCACGTCGGCCAGTTGCGCCTTGCTCAGCGAGCGCGTGATGTGGCGCAGGAAGGCTCCCTGGTCGCCCTTGTAGAAGCGGCGCCACAACTCTTCCTCGATCTTCGGCTCGAACAGGCGGGCGATGTCCACGGCGCGGGCCTGAAGGCGCTCGATGATGTAGGAGGCATCGTTGAGGAAGCTGGCCGTGTCGGCCTCCTCGTTCAGGGTCTTCAACTCCCGGATGCGGGTTTCGGCCTCCTTGGCGGCGCGGCTCAGGGCGTCGGCCTGCCGGCCATAGGCGGCGCCGGCCCGCTCCGAGCTGTCGGCCAGCTTGTCGCCGGCCTTGGTCAGCTCGCCGCTGGCCGAGCGCAGCAGGGTGGTGATCGCCTCGAGCCGCGACAGGGTTTCGCGCGCCGCCGCGTCGAGGCCCTCGATCTGGCCCTCGACGCCGCCGCTGGCCTTGCGGATGTCCTCGGCCATGCGCCCGGTGCCGGCCCTGAGGTCGGTCAGCGCCGCCGACAGCCGGCGGCCCATCTCCTCGACCTGCTTGGCCCCCTCGCCGGTCGCCTGCCCGAAGCTTTCGCCGGCGATCTCCATCATCGACATGAAGCGCTCGATGCGGTGCACCGCCGCCTGGGCCGCCTCGCCGAAGTCGCGGGTCTGCTCGTCGAAGGCCTTGGCCGCCTGGGCGATGGTCTCGGCACTGCCGGCCGCCCCCGCCTCCAGCCGGCGCAGCACGTCGTGCAGGCCACTGCCGGCCTGCTGCATCATTTCCACGGTGGCATCGCCGGCCTCGGCCAGACGCCGGGCGCGCTCCTCCAGCGCCCCGTCCACCGACTGGATGCGGGCCACCGCCTGCTCGGCGGCGTCGTCCAGTACCCCGGCCTGACGGGACAGCTCGGCCCCCGCCTCGTGGGTCTTCTCAAGCACCGCCTTGGCCGCCGCGCCCACCCCCTCGCCGCTCTGGCGCAGGCCGGCGCCGACGCTCTCCAGCTCGGCGGTGACACTGCCCGAGGTCTCGGCCAGCTCGCGGGCGGCCTGCCGGATGGCCTCGGAGATGCGCCGCACCCGGCCCAGCGATTCCTCGGCGGTGGTCGCCAGATGACGCGACTGCTGCTCCAGCGAGCTTTCCGCCAGTTGCACCTGGGTGGCCAGCAGACGGGCGCTTTCGGCCAGATCGTCGGCCTGACCGCGCAGGATGTGGCGCAGCCCGTCGGCCTGCTGGCGGCCCCGCTCGGCCGCCTCCTCCAGGGTGATGGCGTGGCGGCTGAGGGCGGCCTCCACCTGATCGGCCCGTTGGCCCAGACCGGCCACGGACTCGGTCAGATCGTCGACCCCCTGGCGGGCCGAGCCGGCGAAGCGCTCCAGCCCCTGGCGCGCCTCGCCGGTCAGCGAGACCACCGCCTGGGCCTGGGTTTCCAGGATGCGGCTGACCTCGCCCAAGCGCTTCTCCGCCTGATCGACCAAGAGCCCCAGCCCCGAACTCTGCGCCTGAAGCCGCGAATCGATCTCGCCCAGACGCTCCACCGCCCGCTCGCCGGCCTGATCCAGCTCCGAGACCTTCAGGCCCAGGGTATCCTCGATCAGCTTGAGGCGGGCCAGCAGCCGTTCCGACAGCTTGTCCAGACCCTGCGACTCCCGGCCCAGGGCGGCCAGCGTCGTCTCGGTGACGCGCGACAGGCCATCGGTGGTCTTCTGGAAGGCGCCCGCCGCCTCGGTGGTCGCGCGGGCCAGGGAGGTCTGGCGCTCCAGAAGATCGGCCAAACCCTGGCGATGCCGCCCGGCCTCGGCCACCGCGCCCTCCAGGCGCTCGGCCTGGACCTCCATGGTGGTCGCCAACTCGCGGCTGGTGGCCAGGGCGCTGTCGGTGAAGCCCTTGATGTCGTCGCCGTGCCGGCCCACCGTGTCGGCCAGGGTGCGGCTCAGACTCTCGGCCGCCGACACCGCCCGGTCCAGAGCCGACACCTGCTCGGCCACCCCGGCCACGGCACGGCCCAGACCATCCTCGACAATGCGCGCGCTGTCGTTCAACGCCGCCCGCTCGCGGGCCAGCGTGGCCTGCGCCGCCTCGGCCTGCCCGGCCGCCGCCTCGCCCGCCGCATGCAGCATCGCCGCCTGCTCGGCCAGAGCCCGGGTGACCGCCCGGATGCGACCCTCGGCCTGGGCGTCGGGATAGGTCAGGCGGGCCAGATGATGGCGCAACTCGACCGCCTCATGGCTCAGCCGGTCGCCACGCTCGAGAAAGCCGACCAGCAGCCACAGAAACGCCAGCGGAAACCCCACCCCGCCGGCAAAGGCCGCCAACTCGTGCGGCAGCATGACCAGCAGCGTCGGCCAGCCGATCGCCACCGTCACATACCAGCCGACCACCCCCAGCCACAAAAGACTGAGCCCGACTGCCACCCAGCGCAGCCGACGCCGAGGCAAGGCCGGCGCCACCGCCGCCGAGGTCACCCCGACCGCCGCCCCCTCGGAAGCGTCCAACGCCTCGCGGGCCGCCGTGACCAGCCAACTGTCGTCAGAAGCAGCCCCGTCACCGGAAACCACCCCGACCTCACCCTCCTCGGGCTCCCTCGATGATCCGGCCAAGACGCCCCAAACTCCCCACCAGGGATGACACCAATACACTCCACCAGTCCACGGATTCCAACGAGTCGCCCCACCAACCCACAAACCGGCCCCGCATTATCACCCCCCACCCACCACCCTGTCGAGCCCCCCGGGACGGCGAGCTTCACCGCGCCACGTCAAAGGGGCGCCGCCCCTTTGAAATCCCCGCTGGGGAGGCCCGAGGCCTCCCCAGACCCCACCATGAGTCAAAGCCGGGAAAGAGGGGGTGTCTGAGCGCGCGCGCTCAGACACCCCCTCTTTCCCGGCTTTAAGTCGCGGCGGGGGTCCGGGGGGGCCCCAGGCTCCCCCGGCGGGGGTTCCAAGGGGGCAGCGCCCCCTTGGCTTGGCGCGACGAAGCTCATCGTCCGGGGAGGTCGACAGGGTGGTGGGTGGGGGTGATAATGCGTTGGTTGTTGGGTTTTGGGAGTTTTCGGGATGGGGGTTGGGCGCGATTTTCAGGTGCCGGGTCGGTCGCCGGTGTTGGCGACCAATGGCTTGGTGGCGACGTCGCATCCGTTGGCCACGGCGGCGGCTTTGGAGGTTTTGCGGCGTGGTGGCAATTCCATGGACGCGGCGATTTGCGCGGTGGCGTTGTTGTCGGTGGCCGAGCCGCACATGACCGGTCCCGGGGGTGATTGTTTCGTCCTGCATGCCCCGGCGGGTGGGGCGCCGGTGGCCTACAACGGGTCTGGCCGGGCGCCGGCGGCGGCCGATGCCGATCTGTTGCAGTTGAATGGGTTGTCGGCCATTCCGCACCGCTCGGCGTTGGCGGTGACGGTGCCCGGCGCGGTCGAGGCGTGGGCCCGTCTGGCGGCCGATCATGGGCGCCTGGGGTTGGATGCGCTGCTGGCGCCGGCGATTGATCTGGCCCGGGCGGGGTGTCCGGTGGCGCCCCGGGTGGCGGATGACTGGGCGAAGGAGGTACCGGTGCTGGCCGGCGACCCGGTCAGCCGCGAGTTGTTGTTGCCCGGCGGGCGGCCGCCCGGGGTCGGCGAGACGTTCACCAACCCGCCCCTGGCCGAGGCCCTGGCGGCCATCGCCGAGCAGGGGCCGGATGCCTTCTACAAGGGCTGGATCGCCGAGGACCTGCTGGACACCCTGGCCGCCCGGGGCGGCTGGCACGCGGCGGAGGATTTCGCCGCACATCGGGGCGAGTACGTCGAACCCATCGCCACCGAGTACGGCGGCAAGCGCATCCTGGAGTGTCCGCCCAACGGCCAGGGGCTGACCGCGCTGCTCGCCCTCAACATCCTGAAGGGCTTCGATCTGGCCGGCTCGGCGCCGCTGGGGGCGATGCGGCTGCATCTTCAGGCCGAGGCGCTGCGGCTGGCCTACGCGGATCGCAACGCCTTCATCGCCGACCCCGAGCACGCCGAAGTGCCGGTGGACGATCTGCTGGGCGAGGCCTATGCGCGCCACCGCCGGGCGGCCATCGACCCGGCCCAGGCGATGGGCGAGTTGCCGCGCCTCGACTGGCCGCCGCACCGCGACACGGTGTATCTGTGCGTGGTCGACGGCGACGGGGCGGCGACCTCGTTCATCAACTCGATCTTCGATGCCTTCGGCAGCGCCATCACCGGGCCGCGCTCGGGCATCACCCTGCACAGCCGGGGGGCGGGGTTCGTGCTCACCCCGGGGCATCCCAACCGGCTGGCCGGCGGCAAGCGGCCGATGCACACCATCATCCCCGGGCTGGTCATGGAGGGCGATCAGCCGCTGATGCCGTTCGGGGTGATGGGCGGGCAGTATCAGGCCGCCGGGCACGTGCATTTCCTCACCAACTGGCTGGATTTCGGGATGGATGTGCAGGCCGCCCTGGACCTGCCCCGGGCCTTCCACTTCGCGGGGCGCCACGAGGTCGAGCGGGGCATTCCCGAGGCCACGGTGCAGGCGCTGCGCTCGCTGGGCCATGTGGTGACCCGGGCCGAGGCGCCCATCGGCGGCGGCCAGGCCATTCTGATCGACCGCGCGCGCGGTGTCCTGTGGGGCGGCTCGGACCCCCGCAAGGACGGCTGCGCCCTGGGCTGGTGAGCGTTTGATGACCCTGCTGAGCCTTCTCGCCCTGCTCTCGCTGCTGCTGTGGGCCGGTCTGCTGGCCTTGCGCGACCGCTTCTGGCGGGCCGACCAGGACCTGCCCGAGGCGCCCGGGGACCTGCCGGCGGAAGAGGTGCTGGCCCTCATCCCGGCCCGCGACGAGGCCGACCTGTTGCCGAAAACCCTGCCCGCGGTGCTCGCCCAGGCGGGGTCGGCGCGGCTCTCGGTGATGGTGATCGACGACCACAGCACCGACGGCACGGCCGAGGTGGCGCGCCGCCTCGCCGCCGACCATCCGGGGGCCAGGGTCGAGGTGATCGCCGCCCCGCCCCGCCCCGAGGGCTGGTCGGGCAAGCTGTGGGCCCTGGAGAGCGGCCTTCGGGCGGCCGGCGCGGACGCCCCGCGCTGGCTGTGGCTGATCGACGCCGACATCGCCCCCGGCCCCAACACCCTGGCCCGCCTGCGCGGCGCGGCGCGGGCCGGCAACCGGGGGCTGGTCTCGGTGATGGCGCGGCTCGATGCCGGCGGCGGGTGGGGACGGCTGCTGATCCCGGCCTTCGTCTTCTTCTTCCAGAAGCTCTACCCCTTCCCGGCGGTCAACGACCCGGCCCGACGCACCGCCGCCGCCGCCGGCGGCTGCCTGTTGCTCGACCGTCAGCGGCTGGCCGAGGCCGGCGGTTTCCCTGCCATCGCCGACCAGATCATCGACGACTGCGCTCTGGCCCGGCGGTTGAAGGCGCGCGGGCCGATCTGGCTGGGCTTCGATGACGACGTAAAAAGCCTGCGCCCCTATCCGGGGCTGGCCGGCATCTGGGAGATGGTCGCCCGCACCGCCTATGTGGAGCTGGACCAGAGCCCGGCGAAACTGGCCGGCACCGTGGCCGGCATGGGGCTTTTGTATCTGGTGCCTCCCCTGGCCACGCTGGCCGGGGTGCTGGGCGGGGCGCCGCTCACGGCGCTGCTCGGGCTGGCCGCCTGGGGGCTGATCGTCCGCGCCGGCCGGCCCACCGCCGGGCGTTTCGCCGGCCCGGTGGGGGCCTGGATCAGCGCCGCCGCGCTGCCCCTGGCCGGGGTGATGTACAGCCTGATGACGCTCGATTCGGCGCGCCGCTTCCGGGCCGGCCGGGGCGGCGCCTGGAAGGGCCGCACCGCGCCGCCGGGGGCGCGGCGCGACGTGCCCCCCGCCGACCCCGACACGGCCCGCGCCGAGGCCGTGGTGAAGGCCGCCGGAACCTCGTTCTACTGGGCCATGCGGGCCCTGCCGGCGCCGCGCCGCGCGGGCATGTTCGCCCTCTACGGCTTCTGCCGGCTGGTCGACGACATCGCCGACGACGACCACCGCACCCCCGAGGCCCGGCGCGCCGAGTTGACCCGCTGGCGGGCCCGGGTGCGCGCCCTTTCCTGGGCCGCGCCGCAGCAGTTGGACGATCCGCTGGCCCGTGCCCTGGTCGTGCCCGGGCGTCGCTTCGGGCTGCCCGAGGCCGATCTGCTGGCGGTCATCGACGGCATGGAGATGGACGCCGAGGGGGCCATCGTGGCCCCCGACTGGGCCACCCTCGACCTTTACTGCGACCGGGTGGCCAGCGCCGTGGGGCGGCTGTCCAACCGCATTTTCGGAGCACCGCCCGAGCTCAACGACCCCATCGCCCACCACCTGGGGCGGGCCTTGCAGTTGACCAACATCCTGCGCGACGTGGCCGAGGACGCGGCGCGCGGCCGCCTCTACCTGCCCGCCGAGGCGCTGGCCGCCGCCGGCATCCCGGCGCCCTGGACCCCCGAAACGGTGCTCGCCGACCCCCGCCTGCCGGCCGCCGGCGCGTGGCTGGCCGAGCGGGCCCGGGCCCACTTCCATGAGGCCGACGCCCTGCTGGCCCGCACCGACCCGGCCACCATGTTCCCGGCCCTGGTCATGCGCGACGTCTACAAGGCGACCTTCGATCGGCTGGAAACGGTCGGCTTCGGGCGCCCGGAACACAGCCCCCGGTTCTCCAAGCGGGCCAAGCTGGCCCTTCTGATGGGCCGCCTGCCGGCCGTGCTGAAGGCCCGCCTGCGTCCCCCGGGTGACTGACAATTCCTTGACAGAACTGGTGCTTTTGGGCACAACCAAGAACACCCTGGGGGACCTGCCGGCTCCTCCGGCGGCAACAAATCGGCCTCGATCAGGCACTTCCACCTGATCGGATACGTCCAAGGGCCTCGCCGCCGGAAAACCGGAAGGACGGGAGGACAACAACCACCCGTCACGACGATCCGCTGAACCGTCGCTTTTGCCGACCGGTTGGGGGGCGTCGTGGCTGGCACGCGTCAACCGTCGTGATCAGCCGAAGTTTGATCAGCCGAAGCCTTGATCAGCCGCACTTGAAAGAGGGATCGTTTTGAGCACCAGCGCCGCTCTTTCGGGTCAGGTCCGTCCGCTGGAGATGCCCGGCCCGGCCCCCCAAGTCGCCCCAGACGAGCCATTCCCCCACGCCGAAGCCGCCAACGAAAACGCCCGCCCCGACCTGGCGCGCGTCAACGCGGCGATCGCCGAGGTGCTGGCCGATTTCGGCCGCCACCAGCGCGACGACGGACACTGGGTGTTCGAGCTGGAGGCCGACGCCACCATCCCGGCCGAATACATCCTGCTCAACCACTACCTGGGCACCCCGGATCCGGAACAGGAAGAGAAGCTGGCCGTCTACCTGCGTCAACTGCAGTCGGACGACCATGACGGCTGGCCGCTGTTCCACAACGGGGCCTTCAACCTGTCGGCCTCGGTGAAGGCCTACTACGCCCTGAAGCTGGTCGGCGACGATCCCGAGGCCGCGCACATGCGCCGTGCCCGGGCCGCCATCCTGGCCCACGGCGGGGCCGCCAAGAGCAACGTGTTCACCCGCATCGCCCTGGCCCTGTTCGGCCAGGTGCCGTGGCGCGCCGTGCCGGTGATGCGGGTCGAGGTGCTGCTGCTGCCGCGCTGGGCGCCCTTCCATCTGGAAAAGATGGCCTACTGGTCGCGCACCGTGATGGTGCCCTTGCTGGTGCTCTACACCCTGCGCGCCAAGGCGGCCAACCCGCTGGGCGTCGGCGTGCCCGAGCTGTTCGTGACGCCGGCCGAGGCCGAACGGGGCTATCACGTCAACCCCACCGGCTCGGCGCTGGGCTCGATGATCCTCAGGCTCGACAGGCTGGCCCGGCGGGTCGAGCCGTTGCTGCCGGCGGCGCCGCGCGACAAGGCGATCAGAAAGGCCGTCGCCTGGCTGACCGAGCGGCTGAACGGCGAGGACGGCGTCGGCGCCATCTTCCCGGCCATGGCCAACACGGTGATGATGTTCGATGCCCTGGGCTACGACCGCGAGCATCCGGACTATGTGATCGCCCGCAAGTCCATCGACACCCTGCTCGTCGAGCGCGACGGCATGGCCTACTGCCAGCCCTGCGTCTCGCCGGTGTGGGACACCGCGCTGACCGCCCACGCCCTGATGGAAGCCGGCCTGGACGCCAACGATCCCAAGCTGCGCAAGGCCGTCGACTGGCTGGTCGAGCGCCAGATCACCGATGTGGCCGGCGACTACACGGCCCGCCGCCCGGGCCTGGAGCCCGGCGGCTGGGCCTTCCAGTACAACAACCCCCACTACCCGGACGTCGACGACACCGCCGTTGTCCTGGCGGCGCTGGACCGCGTCGGCCTGGGCGGCAAGGTGCGCCAGGCGGTGGAACGCGGCACCCGCTGGATGGCCGGCATGCAGTCGGACAACGGCGGCTGGGGCGCCTTCGACGCCGAGAACGAGCACCACCACCTGAACCACATCCCGTTCGCCGACCATGGCGCCCTGCTCGACCCGCCCTCGGCCGATGTGTCGGCGCGCTGTCTGGCCGCCCTGGCCCAACTCGGCACGCCGCGCGAGGATGCACGCATCCAGCGCGCCATCGCCTACCTCAAGGCCGAGCAGGAAGACAACGGCAGTTGGTTCGGGCGCTGGGGCACCAACTACATCTACGGCACCTGGTCGGTGCTGGTGGCGCTGAACGCCGCCGGCGAGGACATGAACCAGCCCTACATCCGGCGCGCCGTCGACTGGCTGGTCTCGCGCCAGCAGACCGACGGCGGCTGGGGCGAGGACTGCGCCTCCTACTGCGAGGAGCACAAGCACCGCGACCAGCCGAGCACCCCGTCGCAGACCGCCTGGGCCCTGCTCGGCCTGATGGCCGCCGGCGAGGTGCACGGCGAGGCGGTGGAAAAGGGCATCGCCTTCCTTCTGGAGCGCGAGCGCCAGGGCCTGAAGTGGGAGGAAGAGGAGTTCACCGCCGTCGGCTTCCCCAAGGTCTTCTACCTGCGCTACCACGGCTACAGCGCCTACTTCCCGCTGTGGGCCCTGGCCCGTTACCGCAACCTGCGCCAGGGCAACAGCACGCGGCCCATCTGGGGGCTGTAGGCCGATCTCCCTCCACTGACGCGCTTGTGATCGCCCGGTAACTTGCCCGGGCGGTCCGGGCGCGTCATGGTGCCGGCTCACCCGTCACCCGCCCCGTCAGCCCAGTCAGCAAGGACCTCCCCCACCATGCCGCGCCGCCTCGTTCCGACCGCCGCCCTGTTCGCCCTGCTGGCCAGCGGGCCGGCCCTGGCCGCCGACGCCCCGCCGTTCAGCGGGCCCGAGAAGGCGGCCATCGAGGAGATCGTCCGCGACTACCTGCTGGCCAACCCGGAGATCCTGCTCGAGATGAGCCAGGCCCTGGAGGCGCGCCAGGAGCAGGCCCGCCAGGAGGCCGCGCAAGCCGCCATCCAGGGCAACCGAGCAGCCCTGTTCGACGACCCGGCGACCCCCGAGTTGGGCAACCCGGACGGCGACGTGGCGGTGGTCGAGTTCTTCGATTACCGGTGCGGCTACTGCAAGCGGGTCTTCCAGCCGGTGCTCGACGCGGTGCGCGACGATGGCAAGGTGCGCCTGCTGGTCAAGGAGCTGCCCATCCTGGGCCCGCAGTCGGTGCTCGCCGCCACCGCTGCCCTGGCGGCCCGCGAGCAGGACGGCTACGCCGCCATGCACGCCGCCCTGATGACCCATCGCGGGGGCTACGACGAGGCGACCATCGGCAAGCTGGCCGGCGAGGCCGGGCTGGATGCCGAGCGTCTGCTGGCCGACATGGCCGACCCCCAGGTGCAGGCCAGGATCGAGACGGCGCTGGCCGCCAACCGGGCCCTGGCCGGGGCGCTGGGGGTCAGCGGCACGCCGGCCTTCGTGGTCGGCGACACCTTCGTGCCCGGCGCCATCTCCCAGGAGACCCTGGTCGAGCTGATCCGGCAGGCCCGGACCGACGGCTGAACTGGGCCTAAGCCCGTCGCCGCCCTGCCTCAGTGGCGGTGGTGGGCTTCGGGCACCGGCTTCAGGGCGCGGAAGACGACCTCTTCCAGCATGCCCAGGGCCTTCAGGTTTTCCACCGCGATGTTGGTGATCACCGGGGCGTCGTCGCCCAGGTGCTCCCAGCTCCAGTGGTCTTCCACGTAGATCAGCCGGTCGCGGCCCGACCAGTAGTGGCTCATGATGGCCTGCTCGGTGCTTTCCAGCTCGGCCATGTCCAGCCCATGGACCTGGTTGTGGATGCGGATGCCGGCCCGCGAGGCCTCGCGGAACATGCAACTGGCGCCCGGGCTCTTGCCATCCCACAGGATGACCATGGCATCGGCGGCGCGAGCCATCTCGCGATTGCGCAACTCGCCGGCGATGCGGCCGTGAGCCGCCCAGTCGGCGGGGAACTGACGCAGCGGGATGTTGTTCTCGGCCGCCCAGCGCTCGCCCATGGCATCGACGCCCCGACAGCCGCCGGAGTAGACCTCGGTGATCTCGAAACCCGAGGCGTCGATCGCCGCGCACAGGGCGTCGTAGTCCTCGATGTGCCGGGACCCGGCAATGATAACCTTCATAACCGACCCCTAACCTATTGATTTCCCTAGTCGCGGTCGGCATTCTGCCAGATTCGTCGAGGACCTTCCAGCGTTTTTTGCGGCGCACCATTTCCGCCGCCCCAACGGCTGGCGGGTGGCATCCACGGCGCCGGCGCCCCACATCGGCCTGATCGACAACAGCCCGACACGGAGGCCATGCCCCTTTCCCCGCAGCCCCCCCACGCCCCCTCCTCCCCCCTGCCCGGCCAGCCGGTGACGGCCCGCCGGGCCAGCCTGCTGATCGACGCGGCGGCCTACTTTTCCGCCCTGCGCCGGGCCATCCTGGCGGCCGAGCGGTCGATCATGATCGTCGGCTGGGACGTCGACGGGCGGACCCCGCTGGCCGGTCCCGAGGACCTGCCGGACGGCGCCGATCCGGCCACCCTGTGGCGCGGCGGCACGGCCCGCGACGGGGCGCCGCTGCACCTGCGCCCCTTCCTCGACCATGTGGCGCGGGCCCGCCCGGGGCTCGACATCCGCATCCTGCTGTGGGACTACGCGCCGCTCTACGCCGCCGAGCGCGAACCCCTGCCCAGCCTGAACCTGGGCTGGCGCACCGACCAGTCGATCCGCTTCTGCCTGGATGACCGGGTGCCGATGGGGGCCAGCCATCACCAGAAGCTGGTGGTGGTCGACGGCCGGCTGGCCTTCTGCGGCGGCCTCGACCTGACCCTGAGGCGCTGGGACACCCCGCAGCACAGCGCCGACGACGCGCGCCGCGCCGACCCCGATGGCAGCCCGGTCGATCCCTTCCACGACATGACCTGGGTGGTCGACGGCGGCGCGGCACGCCAGTTGGCCGAGGTGGTCGAGGCCCGCTGGCAGGCCGCCACCGGCCAACCCGCGCCGGGCGCCGCCGCGGCCGCCGACGACACCGACGACACCGGCACCGGGCCGCCGCCGTGGCCGGCCGAGCACATCGACTTCACCGACGCCGCGATGCACCTGGTGCGCACCTCGCCGGCCTTCGCCGACCACCCCGAGGTGCGCGAGGTGGAGGCGCTCTTCCTGCATCAGATCGCCGAGGCCCGGCGGCACATCTACATCGAGAACCAGTTCCTGGCCTCGGGCCGGCTGGTCGCGGCGCTGGCCGAGCGGCTGCGCGACACCCCCGAGCTGGAGGTGGTGATCGTTGGCCCGGCCGACGCCGACGGCTGGCTGGCCGCCATGACCATGGGCGCCGCCCGCGCCGAGGCGGCGCGCCAGTTGACCGAGGCGGGCGGCGGGCGGGTCCGCCTGCTCCACCCCCGGGTGCCCGACCCCGAGGACCCCAACGGCCGGGCGGTGATGGTCCACGCCAAGCTGACCGTCATCGACGACCGCTGGCTGCGCGTCGGCTCGGCCAACATCAACAACCGCTCCATGGGCTTCGACACCGAGGCCGATCTGGCCCTGCTGGCCGACACTCCCGACCATCGCCGCCAGGTGCTGGCCCTGCGCCACCGCCTGCTGGGCGAGCACCTGGGGCTGTCCGCCGAGGCGGTGGCCGAGACCCTGGCCGGCAACGGGAACTCGCTGATCGCCCTGGTCGATGGCGCCCAGGGGCCGCGCCGGCTGGCCCCGATCCGGCACCCCGACCCGGCGCTGCGTCAGGCGGCCGGGCCGCTGCTGCCGCTGGCCGACCCGGAGCGGGCCATCGACTGGTCGCACATGCTGCGTCGACCGGAACCGGCGGAGGCCAGCCTGGCCGGCGCGCCCCGGCGCCGACGGGGCATCGCCCTCGGCGTCCTGACCGCCGTGCTGGGCACCCTGTCGCTCGGCCTGTGGCTGGCCCCGCCCGACCTGCTGGGCGGCTTTCCGACCTCGGCCGGCGAGGCCGAGCGCCTGCTCGCCGGGCTGGAGAACGGGCCGCTGTCACCGCTGCTGGTGCTTGCCGTGTTCACCGGGCTGGGCATGGTCGGCTTTCCGGTCACCGTGCTGATCACCGCCACGGCAGCCGCCTTCGGGCCGTGGAGCGGCCTTGCCTATGCCAGCCTGGGCGCCCTGTTGTCGGCCGGACTGGCCTTCGGGCTGGGCCAGTTGGTCGGCCGCGACCTGATCGACCGCCTGGGCCAGGGCCGGGTGCAGCGCATCAACCACACCCTGGGCCGGCACGGCCTGATGGCCATGGTCGGCCTGCGCCTGGTGCCGGTGGCGCCGTTCACGGTGATCAACTTGGCCGCCGGGGCGAGCCGCATCCGGCTGTCCGACTTCCTGGTCGGCACCGGGCTGGGCATGGCGCCGGGCCTGATCGCCCTGTCGGTGCTCGGCGGCAGCCTGATGGAGGTGATCCGCCAGCCGACGCCGGAGCGGGTCGCCCTGCTGCTGGCCGGCATCCTCGGCTGGATCGGCCTGACCTTCCTGCTGCGCTGGCTGCTGACCCGCAACCGGGCGGCCTGACGGGGCCACCCGATGACCCGCCTGATGACCTACAACATCCACGCCGGGGTGGGCCGCGACGGGGTCTGCGACATCGGCCGGGCGGCGGCGCTGATCGACCACGCCGGGCCCGACGTGGTAGCCCTGCAGGAAGTCTCGGCCCGCCCCCGGGGAAGCGCCGATGACGACCAGTTCCGCGCCCTGGCCGAGGCCACCGGGATGACCGCCCTGCCCGGCCGGACCCTGGTCGAGGGCGGCTTCGGCTACGGCAACCTGCTGCTCACCCGGCGGCCGGTCCTGGACTGGCGGCGCATCGACCTGAGCCGGCCGCCGCTGGAGCGGCGCGGCGCCATTGTCGCCCGGCTCGATGCCGGCTGGGCGCGGCCGCTGACGGTGATCGCCACCCACCTCGGCCTGAGCCCGCGCGAGCGCCGCTGGCAGCTCGACCGGCTGGCCGAGCAGGTGGCGCGGGCGGCGCCCCAGGGTCCGGTGGCGGTGCTCGGCGACCTCAACCTGTGGGCCATCGACCTGCCGGCCCTGCTCAGGCTGCGTCGGCGGACCGGGCTGCCGGCCCCGTGGTGGGGCAACCGGGCGACCTTTCCGGCCGTTTTGCCGGTGCTGGCGCTGGATCGCATCTGGACCGTGCCCGGCCGCCTGCGCCGCCGGCCGCGCCGCCTGGGCGGGCGTCTGGCCCGCCTGGCCTCGGATCACCGGCCGCTGATCGCCGAGATCGACCCGCCCGCCGGCTGAGCCGGTGCCTCACACAGGCTCGCCCTCGTCCTCGTCGATGGGAATGCCGGGGCAGCGCTTGGAGGCCCGGATGGCCAGCGCCGACTTGACGTGGGCCACGTTGGGAGCGGCGGTCAGGCGGGTGGTCAGGAAGCGCTGGTAGTCGTCCCAGTCGCGGGCCACCACCTTGAGCAGGAAGTCGATCTCGCCGGCCAGCATGTGGCACTCGCGCACTTCCGGCCAGTCGGCGCACAGCGCCTCGAAGGACTTCAGGTCCACCTCGGCCTGGCTGTTCAGGCCGACATGGGCGAACACGGTGACATTGTAGCCCAGGGCCGGCGGATCGATGTCGGCATGGAAGCCCTGGATGATGCCGGCTTCCTCCAGGGCGCGCACGCGGCGCAGGCACGGCGGCGCCGAGATGCCGGCGCGGCGCGCCAGCTCCACGTTGGTCATCCGGCCATCGTCCTGCAGGTCGCGCAGAATCCGGCGGTCGATGCGGTCCAGCTTGACCCGATGCATTCGCTCCACTCGTTCAGCGCTTGGGAAGAGGTGCTTTCGCGCATCGCGGGGTGGACCGCGGCGAAAGGATGTTTCCTTGTAGTTTTCGGGGCGGGAAATTTCAATACGGCATCTTCGCCACGCCTGATAACAATCCACTGGCTGGTTGGCCAGCGGACCGGTTTTTCGCCGTCCGACGCCTTGCAGGGGCGGCTCTTCGAGCCTAATTCTGGAAGCGTGCCCCGGTCTCTTCGGGCCCGTCCGCGCGACCATGTCCGCCAGACCACGATTCCCTTGTTCCAGGAGCAGGAGAGCCCTTTCGATGAGCGACAGCGCCGTTTGCCCCACCACCCTGGTCGGCCGCCCGGCCCCGGATTTCACCGCGCCGGCCGTGCTGCCCAACAACAGCATCGACGAATCGTTCAACCTGAAGAGCTTCCTGGGCGGCAGCTACGGCTGGGTGTTCTTCTACCCGCTGGACTTCACCTTCGTCTGCCCGTCCGAGATCATCGCCCACGACCATCGGCTGGCCAAGTTCACCGAGGCCGGCTGCAAGGTGGTGGCGGTCAGCGTCGACAGCCACTTCACCCACCTGGCCTGGAAGAACACCCCGGTCAGCGACGGCGGCCTGGGCAACGTGCAGTTCCCCATGGTGGCCGACCTGACCAAGAACATCGCCCGCGACTACGGCGTGCTGCTGAACGAGGTGGGGGTCGCCTTCCGGGGCAGCTTCCTGATCGACAAGGCCGGCATCGTGCGCCATGTCACGGTCAATGACCTGCCGCTGGGGCGCAATGTCGACGAGGCCCTGCGCATGGTCGACGCCCTGAAATACCACGAGGAACACGGCGAGGTGTGCCCGGCCGGCTGGCAGAAGGGCGACACCGCCATGGCGGCCAGCCCGGAAGGCGTGGCGGCCTACCTGAAAGAACACGCCGAGGCCCTGTAAGGCCCCACCGGCCCCGCCGCCCTCCCGGTGGCGGGGCCGTCCTCCGTTCCCGACAGGCTTCCAGGAACCTCCAAGAACATGGCTGAACACCGTACCAAGGTGCTGATCGTCGGCTCCGGGCCGGCCGGCTGCACCGCCGCCATCTATGCCGCCCGGGCCAGCCTCGAGCCGATCATGGTGGCCGGCCTGCAGCCGGGCGGCCAGCTCACCATCACCACCGACGTGGAGAACTACCCGGGCTTCGCCGACGTCATCCAGGGCCCCTGGCTGATGGAGCAGATGCAGCGCCAGGCCGAGCACGTGGGGGCGCGGGTGATCTACGACCTGATCACCGACATCGACACCTCCACCCGCCCCTTCCGCTGCACCGCCGACGGCGGCGACGTGTTCATCACCGACACGGTGATCATCTCGACCGGGGCCAGCGCCCGCTGGCTGGGCCTTGAGAGCGAAACCACCTTCCAGGGCGGCGGTGTGTCGGCCTGCGCCACCTGCGACGGCTTCTTCTTCCGCGGCAAGGAGGTGTGCGTGGTCGGCGGCGGCAACACCGCGGTCGAGGAGGCCCTGTACCTGACCAACCACGCCCGCAAGGTGACCCTGATCCACCGCCGCGACGAGCTGCGGGCCGAGAAGATCCTCCAGGACCGCTTGTTCAGGAACGACCGCATCGAGGTGGTGTGGAACGCCGTGGTCGAGGAAATCCTGGGCACCCTGGGGCCGCCCAAGGTGACCGGGGTGCGCCTGAAGGACACCACCAGCGGCGCCACCCGCGAGCTGGCCACCGATGGGGTGTTCATCGCCATCGGCCACATCCCCAACACCGATCTGTTCGTCGGCAAGCTCGACATGGACGACAACGGCTACCTGATCACGGCGCCCGATTCCACGGCCACCAACGTGCCCGGCATCTTCGCCGCCGGCGACGTGCAGGACCACGTCTACCGCCAGGCGGTCACCGCCGCCGGCACCGGCTGCATGGCCGCCCTGGAAGCCGAACGCTTCCTGGCCGCCCAGGCCGACTGACCCGCCACCCCGGACCGGGGCTTTGGGTCCGGCCCGCAGATGGGTTATGCTTAGAGCATGTTCCGTGATTCATAAAGCACGGAACATGCTCTAAGGCCTTGATATTGCCGCAAATCGTCGTCGCGATCCGTTCCGGATCGCTCGGGATTTGCTCCAGAACGGCGCGGTCAGGGGAGGCACGCGCCACGGCCCCGGGGGCGGATCGCCCGGCCCCGGGAACAAACATCAGCCGCAACCGGGTCAACCGGGACCGCAAAGGGGAGGATGGCCGGCTCATGCCGATCCGCCAGGGCAACCGTCTCGACTGGGACAAGCTTCGCGTTTTTCACGCCGTGGCCGAGGCGGGCAGCTTCACCCACGCCGGGGAGCGCCTGGGCCTCAGCCAGTCGGCGGTCAGCCGCCAGATTTCCGGGCTTGAGGAAAGCCTGGCCCAGAGCCTGTTCCACCGCCACGCGCGCGGCCTGATCCTGACCGAGCAGGGCGACCTTCTGTACCAGACGGTGCACGAGGTGTTCACCAAGCTGGCCTTGGTCGAGACCCAGCTTACCGAAAGCCGCGAACGGCCCACCGGGCCCCTCAAGGTGACCACCACGGTGGCCTTCGGCTCGGTCTGGCTGGCCCCCCGGGTGAAGCATTTTATCCAGGAATACCCGGAAATCGACCTGACCCTGATCCTCAACGACGGCGAACTGGATCTGGCCATGCGCGAGGCCGACGTGGCGGTGCGCTTCATGGCCCCGCGCCAGCCCGATCTGGTCAAGCGGGTGCTGCGCAGCATCTCCTACAACGTCTATGCGGCGCCCGACTACCTGCGCAAGTACGGCACGCCGCAGACCATCGAGGACATGGCCGATCACAAGGTGATCATCTACGGCGACGAGTTCCACCCGCCGGTGGAGAACATGAACTGGTTCGTCAGCGCCATCGAGACGGCGGGCGTGCCAGTGCGGCCGGTCTTGAGGGTGAACAACATCTACAGCATGTACCGGGCGGTGCAGAGCGGCCTGGGGCTGGCCGCCCTGCCAGCCTACCTGAGCCAGGAGGACACCAATCTGGTCCGCGTGCTGCCCCAGATGAGCGGCGACCCGATCGAGATCTACTTCGTCTATCCGGAGGAGATGCGCCACCTGAAGCGGGTCGAGGCGTTCCGCGACTTCCTGATGCGCCAGATGAGCGGCGCCCGGGCCCGGCTGACCGAAACCCCGCCGCTGGCCTGACCCTGGCCCCTGGTGGCGGCCGGGCGGTGGATTCAGCCGTCGGTGTGGCCGGCCGCCAGCAGGGTGCAGCCGCAGACCGGGCAGGCCATCTCGGCCAGGGCGACGCGGCGGGCCTCCTCGTCGAGGTCCGGGCGACTGTCGAGGGCCGCCTCGGCCTCGCTCAGCAGGGCCCGGTGATAGGCCTCGGCGGCGCTGCGGCAGGTGCGGTTGGCGGCGATGTCATGGGCCTCGTCGACGGTCGGGGCCTGCAGGCGAAAGGCCCGGGCGGGAGCCGCCGCCAGCAGGGCGGCAAGCCCCCCCACACCCCCCAGCAACTGTCGGCGCAACAAGGACATGACCCGGATTCCTTGACGTTCAGCCCGCCGCCGCCCCCAGCGAGGGGCCGCTATAGCCCGGCTTCTGCACCGCGTAGACGCCGCGCTGGCCGGGAATGGGCTTGAAGCGATCGGAAATGCCGAGCACCGTCTCCGCCCCGCCGAGGTAGAGCACCCCGTCGTCGGCCAACAGGTCGGCGATGCTGTTCAAAACCTTGGTCTTGGTCGGCTGGTCGAAGTAGATCAGCACGTTGCGGCAGAAGACCACGTCGAAGCTGCCCAGCGGCTTCAGGTCCTGCAGCAGGTTCCACGGCTTGTACTGGACCATCGAGCGGACGGCGGGATCAATCTCCCACATGTCGTCGGCTTTCTTGAAGTACTTGACCAGCATCTGGATGGGCAGGCCGCGCTGCACCTCGAACTGCGAGTAGATGCCGCGTTGCGCCTTCGAGAGGATTTCCTTGGACAGGTCGGTGCCCAGGATGTCGTGCCGCCAGCCGTTCAGCCGGGCCGCCTCCTCCTTCAGGATCATGGCCAGGGTATAGGGCTCCTGACCGCTGGAAGCGGCGGCACACCAGATGCGGAAATTCTTGCGGGTGGCCCGGGCCTTGAGCAGGTTGGGCAGCACGATCTGGCGAAACTGGTCGAACGGCTTGACGTCGCGGAAGAAAAACGACTCGTTGGTCGTCATCGCCTCGGTGACGTCGTTGGCCAGCGTCTCGTCGCGGTTGCGCAGCTGGGTGACCAGGTCCTCCAGCCCCTTGTAGCCGCGCTTGCGGGCAACCGGCATCAACCGGCTTTCCAGCAGGTAGGCTTTGTCCTTGGTCAGCACCAGACCGGAACGGTCACGGAGCATCTTGGACAGGTAGTCGAAGTCTTCCGGCTTCATGGCACCCAGCAGCCCGCTAACGCTTCGTGGCCAGACGATGGACGTAGGAGCCGATTTCCGACAACGGCAGAACGGCGCTGCAGATGCCCGCCTGGGCGGCCGCTCCCGGCATGCCCCAGACAACGCTGGTCGCCTCGTCCTGGGCGACCACGGACCCCCCAGAGTCTACAACAACCTTGCCCCCCTTGGCACCATCCGATCCCATGCCCGTGAGAATGACGACCAGCAGCCGGCGACCATAGATCTGGGCCAGGCTGCGCAACATCGGATCGACCGACGGGCGGCAGAAGTTCTCTGGCGGATCCTGATTGAGGGCCAGCTTGCGCTGTGTCCCCTCCGCCTTGGCGACCATGTGGAACCCCCCCGGCGCCACGTACACCTGGCCGCCCTTGATCAGCTCGCCATCGACCCCTTCCTTGGCGCTCATGCGGGCACTGCGGGTGATGTGTTCGGCCAGGATGGTGGTGAAGGTGGCCGGCATGTGCTGGGTGATCATGATCGGCTGCGGCACGCCACCGGCGGCGGTGATGTCGCCCAGCACCTTGAACAGGGCCTGCGGGCCGCCGGTGGAACTGCCGATGGCGATCAGGTCGGGCCGCTCGGTGGGCGGCGGACGCAACTGGAGCGGCCCCTTGAGGGACAGCGCCGAGACGGCCGGCGCGGCCGGCGTGGCCGGGGTCCCGACCGGGGTGCGCGAGCGTGGCGGGAACAGCGGCTTGGCGAGGCCGCTCCGCTGGCGGCGCACCCGGCCCAGGGTTTTCACCTTGCTGACCAGCTCGACCGCGAAGTCCTGGCCGCCCCCCATGTCGCGCGAGGCGGTGGGCTTGGGGATGTAGTCGGCCGCCCCCTTGCTGAGCGCCGTCAGGCTGACCTCGGCGTTCTTCAGGGTGAGCGTCGAGGACATGATGATCTTGAGGTTGGGATCGCGCTTCAGCAGTTCCGGCAGGGCGGTCAGGCCATCCATCACCGGCATCTCGATGTCGAGCACGATCACCTCGACGTCGTGGCGCTCCAGGGCCTGCACGGCCACCTGACCGTTGCCCACCGAGGCGACCACGGTGATCCCCGGGTCGGCCTGGAGAATGCGGCTCTCCAACCCGCGCACGACAGCCGAATCATCGACCACCATGACCCGGATCGGACCGTCGTCCTTGGCGCCGCCGCTGCTGGAACCGGAAACCACTGCCAAACCGAAAATCCCTTCGTCCGTCAGCTCAACAGACCGACCTGCACGAACTTGGTCTGCAGGATCTCACTGTCGAAGGGTTTCATGATGTACTCGTTGGCCCCGGCCTCGATCGCCTCCTGGATGTGCTCGATGTCGTTCTCGGTGGTGCAGAAGACCACCACCGGGGCGCCGCCGCCGGGCAGCTTGCGCAACTCGCGCAGAAACTCGATGCCGTTCATCACCGGCATGTTCCAGTCCAGCAGCACGGCATCGGGCATCGCCTGCTGGCAGGCATCAAGGGCGGCCCGGCCGTCCGCCGCCTCCAGGGTCTCGAAGCTCAACTCCTGGAGGATCTTCTTGGCCACCATGCGGATGACCTTGGAATCATCGACGATCAAACAGGACTTCATGCCGCCTTTCCCGCCCCCGCCTGGGGCTGACTGGGTGATCCGGTGGTGATCTCGCTGGGTGAAATCCGATCCGCGAAGGTCATCAGGGTCCGCATTTTGGGCCCACACTCAGGGCCAAGTGATCGGCGGGCAACGGGTTGCGACCACACCGGCGACCCCGCAACCTTTAAAGTCCAATTGCGCCCAAAGGTCAAGAACGGCCGCCGGAGACACACGTTCTGCGCCAAGGCTGCATTCCCGGGCCGACCTCAGGCCCGGGCCTGCTCGGTGTAGGGGGCTCCCTGGCCGATCAGTCCGGCCAGCACCTGCATCAGGGCATCGCGATCGAACTTGGCCACGTAGTCGTCGAAGCCGACCTCGCGGCCACGTTCGAAATCCTGCTCGGTGGCGTGGCTGGACAGCGCAACCATGGGGATGCGGGCATAGGTCGCGCCGCTGCCGCGCACCGCGCTGGCGAGCTCGAACCCACTCATGCCCGGCATCTCGATATCGCTGACGATGGCCGCGAAGCGCTCGCCCTTGCCCAGCAGATCCAGCGCCTTGTCGGCGCCCTCGACGGCGGTCACCCGGTAGCCGGCGACCGACAGCAGGGGCGTCAGAAGGTTGCGGAAGAACGGACTGTCGTCGACGAACAGGATATGCGGGCCGCTCATCCCCTCGGCCGCGTCGCCGCCGTCGTTGGTGCCGAACCAGTCCCCGAAGGCCTTGGTCAGGTAGTGCCCGGTGTCGATGATGTCGGTCGCCTTGCCGCTGATGATGGCCGAGCCGAGGATGCCCGGCTGGTCGGCCTTCAGCTCCACCTTCAGGCGGTCCTCGACGATGTCGACGATCTGGTCGACGACCAGCCCCATGGAGCGCTCGCGGTCGGAGAAGACGAGCAGCGGCTGGCGGCCCTCGCCGGCCAGCTCGGCCGCCCCGGTCATGGTGACCAGCGGCATCAACTGGCCGCGATACTGGACCACCGGCGTGCCGTAGGAATGCTCCACGGTGGCCAGGTCGATTTCCTCCAGGCGGGCGACCAGGGCCAGCGGCACCGCCTTCAGATCGCGGTTGACGGCGCGGAAGATCAAAAGGCTGGTCCGATCCTCGCCACGGGCCGCCTGCTCCTGGCGCGCCTCGCGCTGTTCGCCATGGCCGCTGCCCATCGACACCTCGCCGGTCGCCGAGGCGATGCCGTTGGGATCGAGGATCATGATGACGCTGCCATCGCCGAGGATGGTGTTGCCGGAGAACATGGAGATGTGGCGCAGGATGGGGGCCACCGGCTTGACCACGATTTCCTCGGTGTCGAACACCTGATCGACGATGATGCCGAAGGTGTAGGTGCCGACCTGGGCGACCACGATGAAGGTCTCGCGCGCCGCGGCGGCCGCCTGCTGGGCCTCGGCGTTGAGGCGCACCGCCTCATCCTGGGCCTTCTGGGCGTCGTCCTGGGCCAGCTTGAGGATCGCCGCGTCGGCGCCGGTCCGGGCCTCGACCGCCTGACGCTTCTCCTCGGCATCGCGACTGGCCGCCTCGGCGGCGGCTTTCAGCTCCGCCTCCACCACCTCTTTCTTGCGCAGGTTGAGCAGCGTGGACAGCGAGACCAGGGGCAACAGACGGTCGCGCAGGCGCAGCACCGGGGCATCATTGATGGTCTCGATGCGGAACTCGCTCTTCTCGGTCACCCGGACCAGTTCCAGCACGCTGATCTGCGGGATGGCGAAGCGCTCGCCGCCGCACTCGACGATCAGGGCGGAGACGATGGCCAGGGTCAGCGGGATCTTGATGGTGAAGGTCGACCCCTTGCCCGGCGTCGTCTTCAACTCGATGGTGCCGCCGATCTTCTCGATGTTGGTCTTCACCACGTCCATGCCGACGCCCCGGCCCGAGACGTTGGTCACCTTCTCGGCGGTCGACAGGCCGGCCTTGAAGATGAACTGGGCCACCTGCTGGTCGCCCATCGCCTCGACCTCGGATTCGCTGGCCAGCCCGTTGGCGATCACCTTGGCCCGGATGCGGTCCAGGTTGAGGCCGCGGCCATCGTCGGAAATCTCGACGATGATATGGCCACCCTCGTGATAGGCGTTGAGCTGGATGACCCCGGTCTCCGGCTTGCCGGCGGCGAGGCGCTCGGCCGGCGGTTCCAGGCCGTGGTCGCCGGAGTTGCGGACCATGTGGGTCAGCGGATCCTTGATCAACTCCAGCACCTGACGGTCGAGTTCGGTCTCGGCGCCGTACATCTGCAGGTCGATCTTTTTGTGCATTTCCAGGCCCAGGTCGCGCACGATGCGCGGCAGCTTGGCCCAGGCGTTGCCGATCGGCTGCATGCGGGTCTTCATCACCCCTTCCTGCAGGTCGGTGGTGATGTGCGACAGGCGCTGACAGGGGGCGGCGAATTCCGAATCGTCGCGCCCGCGCACCATCTGCAGAAGCTGGTTCCTGGTCAGCACCAGCTCGGAAACCAGGGTCATCAGGTTTTCCAAAAGGTCGACGTTGACCCGGATGCTCTGCGAGGCGACCGAGGATTCCTTCTTCGCCTCTTCCTTCGGCTCCTCGGCCGGCTTGCCCTTGGCAACCGGGGCCGGCGGCGGGGGCGGCGGCGGTTCGGCCGGGGCGGCGGCTTCGGCGGCGGCCTTCTCGGCCGCCATCTCGGCCGCCATTTCGGCTTCCATCTCGGCCATCGACTTGCCCTTGACGCCCTGCGACTGGGCCTGCTCGACCTCGGCCAGCAGTTCGGCGGCGACCGGGAAGCCACCGTCACCCAGCACCGGGCCACTCCCCACAGCCGCCCCCGCCGGTTCGCTGGCGGCGGCCGGCGGCGCCCCGGCCGGCGCGGCGTCCGGCAGGTTGCCCTCGGCGGCGGCGTTGAGCTGCTGGATCAGGTCCTGGTCGTCACCCTCGGGCTCGGTCTCGGTGGCCTCCAGATGGCCCAGGATCTCCTTGATGCGGTCGATCGAGTTGAGGATCAGGGTGACCGCGTCCGGGGTCACCTCCAACTCGCCGTCGCGGAACTTGCCGAGCACGTTCTCGCCGGCGTGGGCCAGGGTTTCCAGGCGCGGCAGGCCGAGGAAGCCGCAGGTCCCCTTGATGGTGTGGACCAGCCGGAAGATGTTCGACAGGATCGCCCGGTCGTTGGGGTTCTGCTCCAGATGGACCATCTCCACATCGATGGTCTGCAGGCTTTCCGAGGTCTCGGTAAGGAATTCGCTGAGCAGATCGTCCATGGCGGTTCAGGCCTCCCGGTCGATGGCGCCACGGCGTGCCGGCGCACGCCCTGTTCGCATCAGGCATTTCCCATGCAGCATAAGCACTGGATGGCCCCAAGGCCAAGCATTTCCCGCCGGCGGCGGTCGGGTTCATCGACCCGCTGGCCGGCTCACCCAGGCCGTGTCAGCGCCAGGACGAGTCCCGGCGCGCCGGCCGCCGTCGGGCTGGCCGTCAGCGTCCAGCCGTCGACCAGGGCGAGACGCCGGGTATAGGCGGCGTGGGCGGTGCGCGGCCCGTCGCCCGGGGCAAGGCCGCGCAGCACCTCGAGCAGGCTGTCGCGCGGCGCCCCGGCGCCCCCGCCCAGGCTCACCTCAAGGCGCCCCTGGGCATCGCCGGCCAGGGCCAGGGCGCGACAGCCGGGCAGCGTGTCCAGGCCAACCAGGGCCACGTTGAGAGCCAGCCGGAGCCCACCCGAAGGGGCCGTCGGATCGATCCCCCAGGCCAGTTCCACAGCCGGCACCTGATGGGCCAGCAGCGCCGCCAGCAGGTCGCGCCCGGCCGGCCCGGTGAGCGGCGCGCCACTGGCCGTCCAGCCCAGCGCGGCGCGCAGAAAGCGCAGCCGGGCCGACATCGCCCGCTGGCTGTCGACGATCAGCGACAGGGTGGCGGCATCGGGCGCGCCGCCTTCCTCGGCCAGCAACTCCACGCCGGCGCCGACGGCGCCCAGCGGGCCGGCCAGGTCGTGGCACAGGCGGGTGGCCAGCAGCTGGGCCAGGGCAAGCTCGGGATCGTCGGGCATGGGGCGGCTCGGCTTTGTGGCGGACGGCGTTCGAAAGCGCCCATGGTAGGCGCTCCCCGCCGCCCGGTCCAGGATCGGCCCGCCGCCGGGGCTGTCGCCCAGGCCCACGGTCGGGTATCCTTCCAGGCATGAACCACCTCGCCCACCAGCCCGGCCTGATCGACCCCGGCGGCCGCCGCATCACCTACCTGCGGCTGTCGGTGACCGACCGCTGCGACCTGCGCTGCACCTACTGCATGGCCCCGCACACCCGCTTCGTGCCGCGCCCCGAGGTGTTGAGCCTGGAGGAGATGGCCCGTCTGGCCGAGGCGGCGGCGCTGGCCGGGGTGCGCAAGATCCGCCTGACCGGCGGCGAGCCGCTGGTCCGGCGCGGCGTGATGACCCTGATCGAGCACCTTGGGGCCCTGGTCGCCGACGGCCGGCTCGACGAGCTGACCCTGACCACCAACGCCAACCATCTGCCCGCGCACGCCGCCGGGTTGGCCGCCAACCACATCCGGCGGATCAACCTCTCGCTCGATTCGCTCGACCCGGGCACCTACCGCGCGCTGACCCGGGGTGGCGACCTGGGGCGCGCCCTGGCCGGCCTCGCCGCCGCCGAGCGGGCCGGCCTTGCGGTGCGCCTGAACTGCGTCGCCGGGCCCTGGCTGGACCTGTCCGAGGCGACCCGGCTGGTCCGCTTCGCCGCCGCACGGGGCCACGCCGTGGCCTTCATCGAGACCATGCCGCTGGGCCCCCAGGCCGACGCCGCGCCGGGTCCCGACCTCGCCCCCCTGGCCGAACACCTTAAGGCCACCTTCGACCTCAGGCCGACCCCCGCCGACAACCCCGCCGCCGGTCCCGCCCGCTGGCTGGTCGGCCCTGGCGGAACGCCCCGGGTCGGCCTGATCGTGCCCTCCGGCCCCGACTTCTGCGCCGCCTGCAACCGCCTGCGCCTGACCGCCACCGGCCGCCTGCACCCCTGCCTGGGCCATCCGGCGAGCCACGACCTGAAACCCCTGGTCCGCGCCGGGGCCGACCTGGCCACCCTGGCCCGGGCCCTGGCCGAGGCGGTGCGGGCCAAGCCGGCCCATCACCTGATGGACAGCCGCCCGCCCGACCACCAGATGAACCACACCGGCGGCTGAGACTCCGCCGGCGCTGGTCGCGGGGCCGGGGGGTGGTTATAGTGGGGGCCGTTCCCGCTGGCCCGACCCGGAGCCCCGATGTCGCCGACCCGCATCGCCTTTGCCGCCGCCGACACCCAACCGGCCCAGGAGGCATTGGCCCGGCTGGTTGCCCGCTATGGCAACGCCAACGCCGACACGGCCGAGGTCATCGTCGCCCTGGGTGGCGACGGCCTGATGCTGGAAACCCTGCACGCCCACCTCGACCGCTGCCCGCCGATCTACGGCATGCACCGGGGCTCGGTGGGCTTTCTGATGAACGACTACACCGAGGACGACCTGCCCGAACGTCTGGCCCAGGCCCACCCGGTGGTCCTGCACCCCCTGCGCATGATCACCCGCGATGGCGCCGGCGAGGTGTTCGAGGCGCTGGCGGTCAACGAGGTCTCGCTGCTGCGCTCGACCCGCCAGGCGGCCAAGCTGACCATCAGCATCGACGGCAAGGTGCGCCTGCCCGAGCTGATCTGCGACGGGGCGCTGGTCTCCACCTCGGCCGGCAGCACCGCCTACAACCTGTCGGCCCACGGCCCGATCCTGCCCATCGAGGCCAACGTGCTGGCCCTGACCCCGATCAGCGCTTTCCGCCCCCGGCGCTGGCGCGGCGCCATCCTGCCCCACACCGCCGAGGTGCGCTTCGACATCCTGGAAGCCGACAAGCGCCCGGTGAACGCGGTGGCCGACTACACGGAAGTGGTCAACGCCCGCTCGGTGACCGTGCGCGAGGACCGGGGCATCTCGCTCAACGTGCTGTTCGACCCGGAGCACAACCTCTCCGAACGCATCCTGCAGGAGCAGTTCCAACCGTGACCCTGACCCGCGACAGCCTGAAGGCCGGCGCCCTGCAGCAGCGCATCCGCGACATGGGCCTGGACAGCGACACCCTGCTCAGCGAGGAGGAACTGTGCGCCTCGCGCCATGCCACCCTGGCCCAGGCACCGCCCGAGGCGATTCGCGACGGGGTGTGGGTGTTCGGCTACGGCTCGCTGATCTGGAACCCGGCCTTCCACTACACCGAGCACGCCCTGGGCGCCATCGAGGGCTTCCACCGCGCCTTCTGCCTGTGGACCTCGCTGGGCCGGGGCACACCGGACAAGCTGGGCCTGGTGCTCGGCCTGGAGAACGGCGGCGCGTGCCAGGGCGTGGCCTACCGGGTGGCGCCCCAGGCGGTGGACGAGGAATTGGCCATCGTCTGGCGGCGCGAGATGATCACCGGCGCCTACCGCCCGAGCTGGGTGCCCTTCACCGAGGCGCCCGGCGGTCCCACCCGCCCGGCCCTGGCCTTTGTCATCAACCACGACCATCCGCGCTACGCCGGCCACCTGCCGGAGGCGACCATCGTCCACCACTGCGCCACCGCCGCCGGCTTCCTCGGCCCCTGTTCGGAGTACCTGTTCAACACCGTGGCCCACCTGGACGAGCTGGGCATCGCCGACCCGACGCTGAGCCGTCTGGCCGAGGGCGTGCGGGCCCATCAGGCGGAACACGGGGTGCCCCACGTACCGGAGGACGAGTCGTCCTCACCCGGGGGTTGAACATCCCGTCGCCGGGGCCAGATATTCAACGTTGCCCCCGGCGCCGCCCCGAATAAATGGGAGACTTTCGGGCGCGCCAGCCGAACCCCGGCCGAGGGGCCCGTTCCTTCCGGGAGGGAAAATCCATGCGCATCCGTCTGCTGGCCACGCTGCTGCTGGCCGCCACCGTCGCCGCGCCCGCCATCGCCCAGGCCGCCGAGTGCACGTCCAACAGCTTCCGGCCCACCTTCGTGCGCCACAACATCAATTCCCCGCAGGTCTTCTATGTCGAGCCGAGCGGCGGCTTCACCGCCATGGGCTCGCCGCAACAGGCCCAGGACACCTGCATCCAGCGCGGTGTGCGCCAGCGCATCAGCGGGCGCGACTGCACCAGCCGCAACTGGGGTGATTTCGGCTGCGGCTGCAACATCACGCCGGCCCGCAACAGCACCTGCGCCAACTTCCAGCGCTTCCTCGGGGTGCGCTGAGCCGGGCCCGTGCACCGGGGCTCAGGCCGGCTGAAGGTGCACCTGAACGTCGCGCGGCGCCGCCCGGTAGGGGGTGGAGGTGACCAGCACCGTCGCCCCCGCCCGGGCGAAGTCGGCGGCGTTGCCGGGACCGATGCCCCCGGCGGCGGCAACCACCGTCGCCGGGGCCACCTCGGCCAGCCGGGCCACCACCCGGGCCACCGCCGGGGGCGGGAACTTTTCCAGTTGCACCACGTCGGCGCCGGCCCGGGCCACCGCCTCGGCGTCGTCGGCGTCGGTCACCTCGACCACGACGCGCTTTTCCGGGCAGGCCGCCTTGAGGGCGCCCAGCCACTCGGCCAGCGGCTTGCCGGGGTCGAGGAAGGCGCGGTGCTCGGCGAACACCAGCACCGTCTCCGACAGCCCCAGGCGGTGCGGATCGGCGCCCCCGGCGAGGATCGCCGCCACCGCCAGGGCGCGGCCGCCGGGCGGCGTCTTCCGGGTGCAGGCGATGCGCGCCCGCGGGTTCACGGCGCGCGCCGCGGCCACCATGTCGGCCGCCACGGTGGCCATGCCGGCGCTGGTTTCAAGCACCGTCTGGGCCACCTTCCAGGCGCCGTGCAGAGCCTCGGCCGGGCCCTCGACGGCAAGGATGGGGTCGCCCGGGGCCAGCCGGTCGCCGTCCATGGCGCGCCGCTCGACGTGCGCCCCGAGCAGCCCGAACAGCCGCGCCGCCGGGTCCAGCCCGGCCAGCACCAGGGGATCGCGGGCGGCCATGCTCAGGCGCCCCGGACGGCGCCCGATGCCCAGGGCCCGCGTTGTCAGGTCACCCAGCGGCAGGTCCTCGGCGAGCAGGCGTTCCAGCACGGAGTCGGACAGACGCGGTCCCATTCTCAAGACGCCTCCTGGGCGGACGTGGGGGTGTGATCGGGCGGCAGCCTGAGGGCGATCAGGTTGCTGACCAGCATGGCGGCGGCCAGGAACCAGAACACCGTGACCAGCCCGAAGGCATCGGCCAGCAGGCCGCCGATCAGCGGTGCCAGGGCCGACAGCCCGGCCTGCACGCCGAACAGCAGGCTGGTCGCCGAGCCACCCAGGTTGGCCGGCGTGATGTCCATCATCCACGAATGGATGACCGGCCGGATGGCGTACATGACAAAGCCGAGCACGGTCACCCCGGCGACGAACAGCACCGGCCGTCCGGCCAGGGCCAGGGCCAGGATGACCACCGTGCTCAGGCCCAGGCCGGCGATCACGATGCGTCGCCGGCCGATGCGGTCCGACAGCACCCCGGCCGCCGGCCCGGCGATCACCCCGCCGGCCTGCATGGCGGCCAGGGCGGCACCCATGGCCAGCGGCGACAGACCCAGGTCGTTGGCCAGATAGAGCGGCAGGAAAGCGAGCAGCCCGCTTTGCGCCATGGTGCGAAAGCCGGCCATCAGGGCCAGCCCGAGCACCGCGCGGTCACGCACCACCTTCACCATGCCGCCGAAATAGCCCGCCAGGCTGACCTGCTGGTGGTCGCCGGCGGCTCCGGTGCGGCGGCTGGCCAGGGTGCGCCACAGCACCCAGGCCACCGCCCCCACCGGCAGCGCCGCCAGAGCCGCCGCCGGCCCCCAGGCCATCACGGCGAGCAGGGCGCCGGCGGCCAGCGGGGCCAGGGCATCGCCCAGGTTGGCGCCCAGGGCATGGACCGACAGCACATAGCCCCGGTTGGCCGGATAGCGCCGCGACAGCCAGGAGATGGCCGCCGGGTGCCACAGGTTGTTGCTGGCCGCGATCAGGGCGACCAGCAGGGCGAGCACGGTGTAGTCCCGGGTCAGCGCGAAGCCGGCCAGCCCCAGGGCGCCGGCGATCAGGGCCACCGTCTGCCACAGCACCCGCCGCCCGGTCACGTCGACCAGGAAGCCCGAGGCGATGTTGATCACCACGCTGGTGGCGTGGAACACCGCCACCAGGGCGCCGGCCTGGGCGTAGGACAGCCCCAGGTCCTCGGTGATGAAGGGCAGCACGAGGTAGAACACGGCGGCGATCCAGTGGACGCCGGCGTGACCCAGGCCGACCACGGCAACCGGGGCTTGCTCGGGACCGGCCAGACCGGTCCACTTCAGGGCTTTGGTGACGGGCACGAAACGGTTTCCTGGCAGAAATGTGAAAGCAAATCCCGAGCGATCCGGAACGGATCGCGACGACGATTTGCGTCATTTTCAAGACTCCATGGCCAGGGCTTAGGACACTTCGGCCCGTCTGGCAAACGACGAAGCGCAATCGCCCCCCTCACCCGGGGCTGCGATAGCGCACCGGGCGTCCCTTGCCGTCGTGGGCCTTGCCGATGATCAGCCGGACCATCACCACCAGACTGTGGAGGGCGTCGATCAGCAGCACCACCACGCCCAGGCCGACCAGCATCGGGTCGAGGGTGATCTGGCCGAGGAAAATCAACGACAGGCCGCCAACCAGCAGACCCAGGTCGATCAGCCCATGGACGATGTTGCCGAGATAGAAGTGGTGGATGCCGACCACCCCGAAGATGCCGCACAGGGCCACCGCCACGCCGAAGCTCTTGGGGCTTTCCGTCTGGGGTGGCCCGGCCGGGCCGCTGGGGTTGGTGAAGCCGCACCTGGGGCAGGCGGCGGCGAGGCTCGGCATGGCGGTGCCGCAGGCCATGCAGTACTTGGTGCCCGGGCGGATGCCGGCCGGACCCTTGACGTCGATTGCCACGGTGTGCCTCCCCGCGCCCAGCCCCTAGAGCGTTTTGCGCTTGAACGGAATCACTGTCTTCAGGGGTCCGGTTCGCAAAACGCTCTCGATTCAATAATTTAGAGCACGGCCCCGCGTTTAAACCGTTTAAACGGGGTCACTTTGCGACCCCGTTTAAACGCGACGTGCTCTAGCGCTTCAGGGGCAGGCCGTTCTTGTCCTTGAACGAGCCGACCAGGATCATCACGAAGTCGATCAGGGTCCAGATGCCGAACGCCCCCAGGGTGAGCAGCATCAGGATGCCGGTGACGATCTTGCCGACATAGAAGCGGTGGATGCCGAACGAGCCGAGAAAGAAGCAGAGCAGCGCCGCCGGCACCATGCCCTTGTCCGACACCCCCATGCTGGCCGCCGGGTTGGGCGCCCCGCAATGGGGGCAGGCGGCGGCGGTGACGGCCATCTGGCCGCCGCAGGTGGCGCAGTGGATCAGCCCGCCCGGCGTCGGCGCGGCGGGGGCCCCGCTGGCAGGCTGGGCGGCGGACGACGGGGCGGCAGCATCGGCCATGACGTGGGTTTCCCTCCAAGGACATGGGCTGCACCGACCGGGGCCATGGGTCCCTCACCCGCCCCGGGCGGCTGGCAGAGGAGAAAGTGTAGCCGCTTTCGCCCCGCCGGACCACCACGCCGGGACCCGGCGCGGGCAAAAAAAAGCCGTGGGGACAAGGCCCCACGGCTCGGAGTCTAGGGAGGAAACGTCCAGAAAGCGCAACCCGGGACCCACCGGTCCGGCAGCTCCCGTGCTGCACTGCAAAAGCTATCACCGGGCCGGCGGGCCTCGCAAGCCTATTTTTTAATCGTGCCTAAAAAACATTCATTGACCGGGATTGGGCATCCCCTGGCACGGCGTTTGCTGATTACCCGGGGACTGAAGCCCCCCGACCCGGACTCCCCGCCATGACCACCGCCCGCCCCCTGCTTCCGCCGCTCTGCCTCGCCCTGGCCCTGCTTGCCGCCCTGCTCCCGGCGGCGGCGCGGGCCGGCACGGCCGATCTGTGCCGCGCCGCGGCGGCCCGGCAGGAGGCCGCCCACGGCCTGCCGGAGCACCTTCTGTCGGCCATCGCGCTGTCGGAATCGGGGCGCTGGGACCCGGCCCGGGGGGAAAGTTATGCCTGGCCGTGGACCGTCACCAACGGCGGACCGGGCAGGTATTTCCCCACCAAGGCCGCCGCCCTGGCCGAGGTGCGCCGCCTGCAGGCGGCCGGCGAGACCAACATCGACGTCGGCTGCCTGCAGATCAACCTGGGCTACCACGGGCAGCACTTCGCCTCGCTCGACGCCGCCTTCGACCCCGACACCAACGCCGCCTACGCGGCCGACTTCCTGAGCCGCCTGTACGCCGAAAGCGGCAGTTGGCGCACCGCGGCGGCGCACTATCATTCGCGCACGCCGCATCTGGGGGCGCGCTATCAGGCCAAGGTGGTGCGCCTGTGGAACGCCGAGAAGGCGCGCGGTCCCCTCGCCCCGACCGCACCCCAGGCGACCGACGACGGCCGCGCCGTGGCCGCCGAGATCGCCGCCGCCGCCCGCGCCGAGGCCCAGGCCCGGGCCGCCGCCGTGCAGGCCGAGGCGGAACGCCGGGCCGCCGAACTGGCCCGCGAACGCACCGTGAAGCAGGCCCACCGGGTGGCCGATCTGGCCCGCGCCAAGGCGCTGGCCGAGCTGTGGCGGGAACGCCGGCTGGCCGCCTGGAAGGCGCGCCAGGAGCAGGACGATTCCTGATCCGTCCCCCGCTCCGGCGCCCCCGGACCGGGCATGATCCGGGCATGGTCCGGGCATGGTCCGGGCATGGTCACGCCCTCGTCACCCCCAGCCCCTTGCGCCTGGGGCGATCAATGTTAGTCTTTCCCAATCAGGATTTCCCGACACCACCCGGCGCGCGACACCATGACGCCGCCGTGCCGGTGGTTGCCGCCGGACCCGTCCAGGGGCCCCGGTGACCGAGCCCGCAAGCCACCCGGACCCCTCCCCGCCGACCCCTGGGTGCGCTCCCGCCATCGCCATCGCCTTCCTCCCGCCGACCCGTGTCCAGGGGGCCCAGACGAGACAGCGTATGCCCGACGCGCGCCACCCCACCGACCCACTGCCCCGCCTCGACACCCTCGGCCTGCGTGCCCTGGTGTTCGACCTGGACGGCGTCGTCACCTCCACCGCCCGTCTCCACTTCGGGGCCTGGAAGGCGCTGTTCGACGCCTACCTGGAAACCCGTGACGGCCCCGGCTTCGCCCCCTTCACCGAGGCCGACTACATGACCCTGGTCGATGGCCGGCCGCGCTACGAGGGGGTGGCCAAGTTCCTGGCCAGCCGGGGCATCGAGCTGCCCCACGGCAGCCCCAACGATGCACCCGAGGCCGAGACCGTGTGTGGCCTGGGCAACCGCAAGAACATCCACTTCAACCACCTTTTGACCACCCAGGGGGCGGAGGTCTTTCCGTCCTCGGTGCGGCTGATCGAGCGCCTCAAGGCCAAGGGACTGGCGATGGCCGTCAACTCGTCGTCGCGCAACTGCCAGCGGGTGCTGGAAACCACCGGCCTTTTGCCCCTGTTCGACGCCGTCGTCGATGGCGTCTACGCCGATGAGCACGGCCTGCCCGGCAAGCCCCAGCCCGAAACCTTCCTCGCCGCCGCCCGACTGGTCGGCGCCGAACCGGCGACCGCCGCCGTTTTCGAGGACGCGGTGGCCGGGGTGCGCTCGGCCCGGGCCGGCGGCTTCCGACTGGTCGTCGGCATCGACCGGGGGGCCGGCCGCCAAGCCCTGCTCGACGGCGGCGCCGACGTGGTGGTCACCGACCTGGGAGAATTCAACCTTGACTGATCGACGCCCCACCCCGCCCCTGACCCCGGTCGCCGAGCTGCCCTCGGCGCTCGACGACTTCGCCGGCTTCACCGCCGCCCTTGAGGGCCGCACCCCGGCCATCTTCCTCGACTACGACGGTACCCTGACCCCGATCGTGGCGCGCCCCGAGGACGCCGTGCTCGACCCGGCCGGGCGGGCCATCGTCGCCGAGCTGGCCAAGCGCCTGCCGGTGGCCGTGGTCTCCGGACGCGACCGCCCGGACGTCGAGAAACTGGTCGGCATCGACGGGCTGATCTACGCCGGCTCGCACGGCTTCGACGTGACCATCCCCGGCCACGGCACGCTGGATCACGAGGGCATCGCCGACCTGGGCGGCCTTCTGGACAGCGTCGAGGCCCACCTCAGGCGCCATCTGGACCCCATCGCCGGGGCCCTGATCGAGCGCAAGAAGTTCTCCATCGCCGCCCACTACCGGCAGGTCGCCGAGGCCGACTACCCGGCCTTCCGGGCCGGTCTCGACCAGGTCCTGGCCAGCTTTTCCGGCATCAAGGAGAAGCCGGGCAAGAAGGTCTTCGAGTTCCAGCCGGCCATCGACTGGGACAAGGGCAAGTGCGTGCGCCACCTGCGTCAGGCGCTGGAGTTGAACGATCCCGCCTACTGCCCGCTGTTCTTCGGCGACGACGTCACCGACGAGGACGCCTTCAAGGCGCTGCCCGACTTCGCCGGCTTCGGCGTGCTGTGCGCCCCGGCCGACTGGGCCGAGGACGACGGCACCCCCAAGCAGAGCTACGCCCGCTTCCGGCTCGATGATCCGGCCCAGGTGCTGGCCTTCCTCGACCGTCTGGGCCGCTAGAGCCGCCCACCCCCGTCCCCCCCACCCAGGAAACCGACCGCCGATGACCGAGAGGACCGCCGCCCTTCCCCACCCTGGCGACCCCGCCTGGACCCTGGCCTATGAAGGGTTCGCGCCGGAGCAGCAGGGCCTGCGCGAGGCTCTGACCGCGATCGGCAACGGCTACATGGTCAGCCGGGGCGCCCTGCCCTGGGAGCGCGGCGACGACACCCACTACCCGGCGACCTATCTGGCCGGCGGCTACAACCGGCTGATCACCCGCATCGCCGAGCGCGACATCGTCAACGAGGATCTGGTCCGTCTGCCCGACTGGTCGGGCCTGATGGTGCATTTCGACGGCGAGAACCCGATCGATCTGGCCGACACCACCTGGCGCGAGGTGCGCCACTGGCTGGACCTCAGGCACGGCGTGCTGCACCTCAGCCTGATCGCCACCGACCCCTCCGGCCGCGAGACGGCGCTCCATCTGGCCCGCGTGGTGTCCATGGACCAGCCCCATCTGGCCGCCCTCGAACTGACCCTGACGCCGCTCAACTGGTCGGGCCGGGTGGTCATCGACTCAGGGCTCAACGGGCACCTCATCAACGCCGGGGTCAAACGCTACCGGCAGCTTTCCAGCACCCACCTCGAGGCCACCGACGCCGCCACCTTCCAGGCCCACACCGACGGCCCCGACGGCCCCGGCGAGGAGGAAATGATCGCCCTGGTCAGCACCTTCAGCCAGGCCCGCCTGAGGGTCGGTCAGGCGGCCCGCACCCGGCTGCTGACCGCCGAGGGACGCTCCCACCCGGTGGAGCGCCGCGACGCCCTGGCCGAGGACGGCCGGGTGCGCCACACCCTGACCGTCCAGATGACCCACGGCGAGCCGGTGACCGTCGAAAAGGTGGCCGCCCTTTACACCAGCCGCGACACGGCCATTTCCGAGCCCGGTCTGGCGGCCCGCGAGGCGGTCGCCGAGGCCCCCCCGGCGAGCGCCCTGGTCGCCGCCCACGGCGCCACCTGGGAGCGCCTGTGGCAACAGGCCGACGTGGTCTTCGAGGTCGACGACCCCGAGGTCGACCCGGCCACCGTGCAGATGAACGTGCGCCTGCACATCTTCCACCTGTTGCAGACCCTGTCGCCCCACTCGGCCGATCTCGATGTCGGCGTGCCGGCGCGCGGCTGGCACGGCGAGGCCTATCGCGGCCACGTCTTCTGGGACGAGCTTTTCATCCTGCCCTTCCTCACCCTGCACTTCCCGGAGATCAGCGCCGCCATGCTGCGCTACCGGGCGCGGCGCCTGCCCAAGGCGCGGGCGGCGGCGCGCGCCGCCGGCCACGGCGGCGCCATGTTCCCCTGGCAGAGCGGCTCGGACGGCCGCGAGGAAAGCCAGGTGATGCACCTCAACCCGCGCTCCGGACGCTGGATTCCCGACAACACCTGGGTCCAGCGCCACGTCAGCCTGGCCATCGCGGTGAACGTGGCCAACCATCTGGCGGCGACCGGCGACCAGGGCTTCCTCGACAATTTCGGGGCCGAGCTGCTGATCGACATCACCCGCTTCTTCGCCAGCCTGGCCGAGCACGACCCGGCCACCGACCGCTATTCGATCCATCAGGTGATGGGCCCCGACGAGTACCACGACGGCTATCCCGAGGGGCATCGGCTGGCCGGCCGCACCGCGCTGTCCAACAACGCCTACACCAACGTGCTGGTGGCCTGGCTGATGGGCACCGCCGGCGACCTGCTGGCCGGCCTGGAGGCGGCCCGGCGCGACCAGATCATGGGCCGCCTGGGAATCGCCCCCGAGGAACCCGACCGCTGGGCCGAGATGGCCAAAAAGATGGTCGTGCCGGTGATGGACGACGGGGTGCTGGAGCAGTTCGAGGGCTACGCCGAGCTCAAGGAATTCGACTGGGAGGGCTACCGGGCCCGCTACGGCGACATCCAGCGGCTCGACCGCATCCTCGAGGCCGAGGGTGATTCGGCCAATCGCTACAAGCTGTCCAAGCAGGCCGACGCCCTGATGCTGTGCTACCTGTTCCCGGAACCGGAACTGAGCCACCTTCTGGAGCGCCTGGGCGTGCCCTTCGGACCCGAGGCGTGGCAGCGCACCATCAACACCTATCTGGCCCGCACCTCGCACGGCTCGACGCTGTCCTATCTGGTCCACGCCTGGGTCATGGCGCGCAGCCACCCGGAGGACGCCTGGGGCATGTTCAAGACCGCCCTGGCCAGCGACCTGACCGACGTCCAGGGCGGCACCACCGCCGAGGGCATCCACCTGGGCGCCATGGCCGGCACGGTCGATCTGGTCATGCGCGGCTTCAGCGGGCTGGCGGTGCGCCGCGCCGGCGACACCGTGGGCCTGCACTTCGATCCGGTGGCCAACCGGCGCGTCCGCCGGCTCGCCTTCCGGGTCCGCTTCCGGGGCCACTGGCTGGGCGTCGAGCAGACCCCGGACAGCCTGACCCTGACCCCCGGCCCCGACTGGGACCCGCGAACCCCGGTGCTGGTCGGCGGCCGGTCGATGCCCCTCGGCCCGGGCCGCCCCGAAACCATCCGGCTGACCGGCGCCCCGGCCTGACCCACCGGCGGCGCTGCCGCGCCCGGCCAGCCGCTCAGCGGGCGAACTGGGCCCGGTAGAGGGTCGGCGTGGTCGACAGGCGGCGGCGGAAATGGTGGCGCAGCGTCGCCGCCGAGCCGAAGCCCGAGCCGGCGGCGATCTCCTCCATGCCCAGCCGCGTCGTTTCCAGCAGATCGCAGGCGTGGGCCAGCCGCTCGGCGGTCACCCACTCGGCCGGGGTCATGCCGGTGGCCTCGGAGAAGCGGCGCAAGAAGGTGCGCGGGGCCAGTCCGGCGCGCCGGCTGAGGCGGTCCAGCGACAGGTCCTGATCGAGCGAGGCGCGCATCCAGTCGAGCAACTCGGCCAGCCGGGCGCTGCCATCGCTGGCCACCGGGCGGCGCACGAACTGCGCCTGACCGCCCCCCCGGTGCGGCGGCACCACCAGCCCGCAGGCGATGGCGTTGGCCGCCTGCGGGCCAAGGTCGCGGCGCACCAGATGCAGGCACAGGTCGATCCCGGCGGCGCTGCCGGCCGAGGTCAGGATGTCCCCCTCGTCGACATACAGCACGTTGGCCTCGAAGACGACGCCGGGATGGCGGCGGGCGAAATCGTCGGCCAGCCGCCAGTGGGTGGTGGCCCGGCGTCCGGCCAGCAACCCGGCCGCCGCCAAAACATAGGCGCCGCCGCAGATGGAGACCATGCGCGCCCCGCGCCGGTGGGCCGCCGCCAGGGCCTCGGCAAGCCGCCCCGGCACCTGGTGATGGGGCCGCCGCCAGCCCGGCACAATCACCGTCGTGGCATCCTCCAGCAGTTCCAGGCCGCCCCCGGGGGTGACCGTCAGCCCGCCCTGGGCGTGCAGCGCACCGGGCTCGCCGGCCACCGTGGCGACGGTGTAGGGGGGCGCCGGGTCGCCGGACCAGGCGGCGCCGAAAACCTCCACGGCGATGCCGTACTCGAAGGTGCACAGGCCGTCGTAGGCCAACACCGCCACCCGGTGGGGCGGCTTGCTGGTGGCGTGCTTTGTCATGATCTTCACGATAAGTGTCAATCGCGCCACTTGCCAGTTTTTTCCACCAACCCGAGAGTTGCCCCGACGCACCCAAAGCCACGCGCCACCGGTCCGCATCGTCTTGCGGCTCGGAGCGATCAGGCGACGCGGCGCCGGACAGGGAATGGGGAGACAGCAAGATGGCAGGAACACCCGCGACGGGCGAAGGGGGCCGGCCGGCGCCGCGCGACGGGGTCAAGCCGGCGCTCCGCGACGGGGGCGGAGCGGCGTCCCTCGCCATCGGCCTGGTCCTGGCATCGAGCCTGTTCTACGTGGCCGGATACAGCCTGACCAAGGTGCTGGTGGAAACCCATGGCCTGGCCCCCTTGCAGGTCACCTTCCTGCGCTGCCTGATGGTCCTCGCCGCCGCCGGCCTGGCCACCGGGTGGCCGGCCGCCCGGCTCACCTGGCGGCGTATCCTGACCCCCCGCAAGGCCTGGCTGCAACGCGCCGCGGCGGCGGCCCTGGTCACCACCAACGTGCTGACCATCGTCGCCTACAGCACCATGCCGGTGACCATCGCGGCGGCGCTGGGCTTCCTCACCCCACTGATGCTGACCGCCCTCAGCGGCTGGCTGCTGCGCGAGCCGGTCGCCGCCGGCCGCTGGGCGGGCACCCTGCTCGGCTTCCTCGGCATGCTGCTGATCGTCCGGCCGAGCGCCAGCCCACCGGCGCTCGGCCTGCTCGCCGCCCTGGGCGCGGCGCTGTCCTACGCCCTCTACCAGATCGCCACCCGGCGGCTGCGCGACGCCGCCCTGAGCCATGACGGGGCGATCCAGGTGGCGGTGGTCGGCAGCCTCGTGCTGCTCGTCCCGGCATTCCTGCTGTGGCAGCCGGTTCCGGCCCCGGCCTGGGGCCTCACGGTCGGCTTCGTGGTCGTGCAGACGGCCGGCCTGGTCTGCCTCAACGCCGCCCTGCATCGGGGCGAGGCGTCGCGTCTGGCGCCCTGGCAGTTCTCCGGCCTGCTGTGGGCGATGGGGATCGATCTGCTGCTGTTCTCGACCCTGCCGCCGGCACTGTCGGTGCTGGGTGGCGGGCTGATCGTCGCCGGCGGCCTGTTGGCCCAGCGCCGCGCCAGGAGGCCGACGCCCAGCGGCGACCCCAGCCGATGACTTCAGCCGATGACTTCAGCCGTCGAGATCGAGGAAGCGGACCAGGAAGTGTTCGGGCGGGGCGCCGGAGGCACCAACCCGGCGGATCTCGACCCGGCCCCGCCGGCTCTCCATCTCGGTCCACTCGACGCCGGCCCAGCGCTCCGGGTGGGCCAGCAGGCACCCCCCGTCCGCCGCCCCGCCCTGGGCGCAGTCCTCACACCCCAGCACCTGGGGACAGGCCATGCCGGCCGCCACCGGACCATCCATGCGCCGGGCAAAGGCCCGGTTCCATTCGACCAGCCGCGCGTCCGGGGCGAACACCGCCACCGGCACCGCGATCAGGTCGAGCAGCAGCCCCTCCAGGCGTTGGGTGCGGGCCAGGGTTTCGCGCTCCTGGTTGAGGTGGCGGCGCAGGATGGCCACCTCGGAGCGGTCGAGGCCGGTGACCACGGCGCCCACCGGCCGCCCGGAGGGGTCGAGGTAGGGGTAGAGTTGGACCATCACCTCGCGCCCGTGCAGAACCTGGGTGAACTGGTCGCGCGGCCCGCCGGCGATGACCCGGCTCAGGCGGTCGATCAACCGGCCGCCCAGATCGTCCTGCGTCGCTTGGCCCAACACCTGCCCCAACACCTGCCCGAGCGCGTCCTCGTCCAGGCCGAACAGCTCGCCCGCCTGGGCGTTGAGGCGGCGGATGCGCAGGTCGGGGTCGATCAGCAGGAAGGCCAGCCCGATGGTCGACTGGATGTTGTCGAGGTCGCTCTGCGCGGCGGCCAACTCCTCCGACTTGCCGAGCAGTTCCTCGTTGACGGTGATCAACTCCTCGTTGGTCGACTGAAGCTCCTCGTTGGCGGTTTCCAACTCCTCGTTGGTCGAGTGAAGCTCCTCGTTGCTGGCCTGGAGTTCCTCGTTCAGGGACAGCAGTTCCTCGTTCGACGTCTCCAGCTCCGAGACCACCGCCTTGAGGTTCTCCTGCGAGGTCTCAAGGTCGGACTCAAGCTGCGCCACCTGACCGCGCAGGCTGAGCGCCTCGCCCGCCTCGCCGCCGGGAGCCAGGACAACCGGCCGGGTCTCGCCGAGAAAGCTGATGACGGCGTGCGGATGGCGGGTCGGGCCGGCCCCGATCGGCCGCATCAGGATGCGGAAGCCGTTGCCGGCGCGCCCCTTGAGGCCGCTGATCTCGACCGGGGCGCCGTCGCGGAACAGCTTGGACAGCCCGGCCCGCAAGGTGGGGCGCAGGGTCTCGCCGGCCAGCCGCACCACGTTGAGCCCGGCCGCCCCGGCATAGGGGGAAAGGAACGGCGAGACGTCGCCGAACACGTGCAACACCTCCAGGCGCTCGTCGACGATCACCGAGGGCGGCGCGAAGGTTTCGAGCAGGCTTTGCGAGAGCACGTCGCCGGGCCTTGAGCGGCGCTCCACCACCGGCTCGGACTCGCCGCTGGGCAGCCGCACGGCGGGGGGAATCTCCGGTTGCCTGCCCTGCGGCAGCACCCGGCGGCGAAAGATGCGCAGCCGGGTGTCCACCGGCTCGAACAGGTCGTTGGCGGCGGCGACGCTTTCCGAGCGGCCGAGGAACAGCAGGCCGCCCGGGGCCAGGGCGAAGTGCAGCATTTCCAGCAACTGGCGTTGCAGGTCGGGCTCGAAGTAGACCAGGGTGTTGCGGCAACTGACCAGATCCAGCCGCAGGAACGGCGGGTCCTCGATCAGGTCGTGGCGGGCGAAGATGACGCAGTCGCGCACCGGCTTGGCGACCAGCACGTTCTCGCCCTGGCGGTGCAGGTAGTCGTCGGCCAACTCCACGGGCAGGCTGGCGGCGCTGGCCAGGGCATAGGTGGCCTGGCGGGCGATGGCGATCATGTCGGCGTTGATGTCGGTGCCGAACACCTGGACCTGGGCATCGCTGGCGCTCAGCCGGATGGCCCGATGGACCAGCATGGCAATGGCATAGGCTTCCTCGCCCGAGGCGCAGCCCGGCACCCAGGCCCGCACCCCCTGGCCGGGGTCGCGGTTCTCGACCAGCTTGCGGATCTCCACCGCCAGACCGCCGAAGGCATCGGCGTCGTGGAAGAAACCGCCGGCCGAGAGCAGCATGTCGCGGAACAGCAGATCGGCCTCGTGCGGGGTGCTCTCGACCACATCGACGTAGGCGGGGAAGTCGAACACCTCCAGGGTCTGCATGCGCCGCCGCGCCCGGCGCAGCACCATGGCCCGTTTGTAGCGCCCGAAGTTGACCCCGGAGCGCTTGCGCAGGCACCGCACCAGCCGCTCCACGGCGGCCAACTCCTCGGGCACCATTTCCTGGCTGACGATCTGCCGCTGGCGTTGCAGCAGGCGGGGCAACTCCCGGGCAATGCGCTCGGCGGGCAGGATCAGGTCGACCAGCCCGGTCTCGATGGCGGCCCGGGGCATGCCGTCGTACTTGGCGTTGTCCGGCGACTGGGCCAGGACCAGACCGCCGGCGGCGCGCACGGCGCGCACCCCGTGCGCCCCGTCCGAGCCGGTCCCGGAGAGGATCACGGCGATCGCCCGCCGCCCGAAGGTGCGCGCGATGGAGGCCAGCAGGGCATTGACCGAGGGCTTGGGACCCAGGCTGCGGGCCGGCTCGACCAGCCGGATGGTGTTGCCGACCACCGAGATGTCGCGGTTGGCCGGGCAGACGAAGACGCGCCCGGCCTCCAGCACCCGATGGTCGGACGCCTCGAGCACCGGCAGGTCGGTCTCGCGCTGCAACAGGTTGACAAGGTGGCTGTGGTGGGTCGGCGACAGGTGCTGGGCGACGATGCAGCACACCGGCAGGTCGGGCCCAAGGGCCGACAGGAACCGACTGAGGGCCTCCAGGCCGCCGGCCGAGGCCCCGATGCCAACCACATGGATCGGCGTGCCCAGATCGTCGGTGGTCTCGGCCGCCAGACGGTCGTCGTCTGGCGGGTCGGGTGGGGGGGTAGGAGAGTGATCGGGTGGGGGGGTGGGAGAGTGGTCGGGTGGGGGAGCGGAAGAGTGGTCGGGCGGGGGAGAGAGGGAGGAATCAGCGGCGTCCCCGGCGACCGGCGGGATCATATCCGTGCCCCCGACCGTCGCCGCGGGCCGGTCGGCCGTGCCGTTCCCCTCATCGCCCGGCGCCCTGGAAGCCGGATCCGGCCTTTCGGGCACCCCGTCCTCGCGTTCGGTCACGGTTCATCTCCAGGCGGCTCGGTGATGCGCCACCCCTTCCAGGAATACGTTGGTGAGCCGGCGCTTTTTTCCAGTGGCAGGACAAAAAAAAGGACCCCGCCGGCAACCCCGCCCGGCCTCGCGGCGGCGCTTCGACCCTTGCCCCCGGGCAACGGGCCGGGTATCACTCCGCACCATCCGCGCCCTCCGTGCCGGCCGCCGGCCCTGCCCGCCAGGGCGGCCGCGCCCCCGCCGGCCGGCCGCTCCGCCGCCGAGGCCCCCACCTTTTCGTCAACAGGCCCTGACCCCATGCACGACATCATCCGCCAGTTGGAAGAGACCCGCGCCGCGGCCCGCCTGGGCGGCGGCGAGCGCCGCATCGAGGCCCAGCACAAGAAGGGCAAGCTGACCGCCCGCGAGCGCATCGACGTCCTGCTCGACGCCGGATCGTTCGAGGAATGGGACATGTTCGTGCGCCACCGCTGCACCGACTTCGGGATGGGCGACACCCAGGTGCCCAGCGACGGCGTGGTCACCGGGCATGGCACCATCAACGGCCGCCAGGTGTTCGTCTTCAGCCAGGACTTCACGGTGTTCGGCGGCTCGCTGTCGGAGGCCCACGCCGAGAAGATCTGCAAGATCATGGACAAGGCGATGCAGGTCGGGGCGCCGGTGATCGGGCTCAACGATTCCGGCGGGGCGCGCATCCAGGAAGGGGTGGCCAGCCTGGCCGGCTATGCCGAGGTGTTCCAGCGCAACGTCATGGCCTCGGGCGTCATCCCGCAGATCAGCATGATCATGGGGCCGTGCGCCGGCGGCGCCGTCTACTCGCCGGCGATGACCGACTTCATCTTCATGGTCGAGGACAGCTCCTACATGTTCGTCACCGGCCCCGAGGTGGTGCGCACGGTGACCCACGAGGAAGTCTCGGCCGAGGAGTTGGGCGGCGCGGCCACCCACACCGGGCGCTCCGGCGTCGCCGACATGAGCTTCGCCAACGACGTGGAGGCGCTGCTCGAACTGCGCCGCTTCATGGACTTCCTGCCCGCCTCCAACCGCGAGGCGCCGCCGGTCAAGCCGACCGAGGACCCCTCGGAGCGCCAGGAGCCGGCGCTCGACACCCTGATCCCCGACAACCCCAATCAGCCCTACGACATGAAGGAGCTGATCGAGAAGGTGGTCGACGAGCACGACTTCCACGAGGTGGGCGCCAGGTTCGCCGGCAACATCATCACCGGCTTCGGGCGCATGGAAGGGGCCACCGTGGGCATCGTCGCCAACCAGCCGATGGTGCTGGCCGGCTGCCTGGACATCGACAGCGCCAGGAAGGCGGCCCGCTTCGTGCGCTTCTGCGATGCCTTCAACATTCCCCTTCTGACCTTCGTCGATGTCCCCGGCTTCATGCCCGGCACCGCCCAGGAGTACGGCGGCATCATCAAGCACGGCGCCAAGCTGCTCTATGCCTATGCCGAGGCGACCGTGCCCAAGGTCACCCTGATCACCCGCAAGGCCTACGGCGGGGCCTATGACGTGATGTCCTCCAAGCACCTGCGCGGCGACGTCAACTACGCCTGGCCGAGTGCCGAGATCGCGGTCATGGGGCCCAAGGGCGCGGTGGAGATCATCTTCCGCCAGGAGGCCGGCGACGCCGGCATGATCGCGGCGCGCACCGAGGAATACCGGCGCCTGTTCGCCAATCCCTTCGTCGCCGCCTCGCGCGGGTTCATCGACGACATCATCAAGCCCAGGAACACCCGGGCCCGGCTGATCAAGGCGCTGAACATGCTGAAGACCAAGAAGCTCGAGAACCCCTGGCGCAAGCACGGCAACATCCCGCTTTAGGCGCGCCCTCCCGCCCGCCTTCCGCCCTCCATCGCGTTCTTCATCGAGACAAGGCCAGACCATGCCCGTGTTCGACAAGATTCTCATCGCCAACCGTGGCGAAATCGCCTGCCGGGTGATCAAGACCGCCCGCCGCATGGGCATCCGCACGGTGGCCGTCCATTCCGAGGCCGACGCCGACGCCCTGCATGTGAGCATGGCCGACGAGGCGGTGGCCATCGGCCCCGCCGCCTCGGCCGAGAGCTATCTGGTGATCGACAGGATCGTCGAGGCGTGCCGGAAGACCGGCGCCCAGGCGGTCCACCCGGGCTACGGCTTCCTGTCCGAGAACAAGGCCTTCGCCGAGGCCCTGGCGGCCGAGGGCATCGCCTTCATCGGCCCCGGCCCGTGGGCCATCGAGGCGATGGGCGACAAGATCGCCTCCAAGGAGCTGGCGGCCAAGGCCGGGGTGAGCACCGTGCCCGGCCACATCGGCATCATCCAGGACGCCGACGAGGCGGTGCGCATCGCCGAGGAGATCGGCTTCCCGGTGATGATCAAGGCCAGCGCCGGCGGGGGCGGCAAGGGGATGCGCGTCGCCCACACGGTGGAGGAAGCGCGCGAAGGCTTCGCCTCGGCGGTCAGCGAGGCGAAAAGCTCGTTCGGCGACGAGCGGGTGTTCATCGAGAAGTTCATCACCGAGCCGCGCCACATCGAGATCCAGGTGCTTTCCGACGGCGAGACCTGCCTCTACCTGGGCGAGCGCGAATGCTCCATCCAGCGGCGCCACCAGAAGGTGATCGAGGAAGCCCCCTCGCCCTTCCTCACTCCCGAGGTGCGCCAAAAGATGGGCGAGCAGGCGGTCGCCCTGGCCAAGGCGGTGGACTACAAGAGCGCCGGCACGGTGGAGTTCATCGTCGACGCCGACCGCAACTTCTATTTCCTGGAGATGAACACCCGCCTGCAGGTGGAGCACCCGGTGACCGAGATGATCACCGGCCTTGATCTGGTCGAATGGATGATCCGCATCGCCGCCGGCGAGAAGCTGGACCTGACCCAGGATCAGGTGAGCCTGAACGGCTGGTCGATCGAGGCGCGCATCTACGCCGAGGACCCCTTCCGCAACTTCATGCCCTCGATCGGCCGGCTGGTCCGTTTCATCCCGCCCGAGGAGCAGGCCGGCCATGTGCGGGTCGATACGGGAGTCGAGGAAGGCGGCCAGATCAGCATGTACTACGACCCCATGGTGGCCAAGCTGATCACCCACGCCGCCTCGCGCGAGATGGCCATCGCCCAGATGCGCATGGCGCTGGACGAGTTCTACATCCGGGGCATTTCGCACAACATCCCGTTCCTGGCGTCGGTGATGAGCAAGGAGCGCTTCGTCAAGGGCCACCTGACCACCAACTTCATCGCCGAGGAATACCCGGACGGCTTCCACGTCGCCGACCTGCCGCCGGACGACCCCACGGTGCTGGTCACCGTCGCCGCCGTGGTGCATCGCATGCACATGGACCGCGACGCCCACATCTCCGGCCAGCACCCCAAGCACGAGAAGAAGACGCCGGAAGACTGGGTGGTGCGCCTGGGCGACACCAACCACCCGGTGCGCATCCGGATGCGCGACGACGGCGCCTTCCTGATCCACGTCGATGACGAGGACGTGGTCATGCAGACCGCATGGCGCTTCGGCCAGCCGCGCTTCTTCGGGCGCCTGAACGATGCCCCGGTGTGCGTGCAGATCGACCGCGAGGGGGTGGGCTACCGGCTGTTCCACGCCGGCGCCCAGGCCCGCGCCGTGGTCATGACCGCCACCGCCGCCGGCTACGCCGCCCTGATGCCCAAGAAGGCGCCGCCCGACCTGTCGCGCTTCCTGCTCTCGCCGATGCCGGGCCTGCTGGTCCGTGTCGAGGTGGAAGTGGGTCAGGAGGTGAAGGCCGGCGAGCGCCTGGCGGTGGTCGAGGCGATGAAGATGGAAAACGTGCTGAAGGCCGAGCGCGACGGCACGGTGAAGTCGATCGCCCGCGAGCCGGGGGCCAGCCTGGCCGTCGACGAGGTCATCCTCGAGTTCGAGTGAGGGCGGGCCCGCAAGCCAGCGCAAATCCCGAGCGATCCGTTGCGGATCGCTCGGGATTTGCTCAAACGCGATCAACGCTCCCGTGGGCTCAGTTCGTCCGCCAGTTCGGGATGACGATCCAGCAGGGTCAGCAACTGGATGGTCGGGCCGCTGGGCTCGATCAGGTTGCGTTCATACTTGTCGAAGGCCTTGGGACCGACCCTGAACAGCGCCCCGGCCGCCCGCTGGCTGAGCCGCAGCTTGGCCCTGATGCGCCGGATGGTGGCCGGCGACGGCACCCCGTCGATCCGTTCCTTCAGGGTTCGCAGCGCCGCATCGGCGACCGCCATATCGTCGCCCACATGTACCGATTCCCCCTCGCCCTCGGGGTAATAGCCGGGAAGATCGACCGTCATCTCGCGCCCCCCGTAGCGCACCGTGAACGGCCGCACATCGCGACGCAAGGTGACACCGGTCTCGGGGCACGGCATGGTCGGCGGCAGGGAGCGTTTCTTCTCGGCCACGTTCATTTCTCCTTGAACGCCATCACCCTGAACTCGGTCACCACGTCGGCCTGAAACTTGACGTACAGCAACAGATCATCGACCGGGACATGGTAGACGTCCTGCCACAGGCGATGGTCGGCGTGGGTTGTCATCGACTTGCGGAACATGGGCCGGGTGATGCCACGGATGACATCCACGATCGCCGCCCGTCCGAAACCCAATGCCAAAGCGTCGGCATAAGCCGAGCCTGTGATCGCCAAGCTGTCCGCCGACCCAATGGCGGCCTGGATGGCCGCCAGATCGTAGGTCGGCTTGCGCTTCTCCATTTCCCGACTATGCCACCATGGTGGTGGCAACGCAACGGTCAGGGCGTTGCCTTGATCGCCGTGGCCAGGGTGTCGAACAGCTCGGCGATCTGCCCCTGGGTGATGATGAAGGGCGGCGACAGGGCGATGATGTCGCCGGTCACGCGGATCATCAGCCCGGCCTCGTAGCAGCGCACCATCACCTCGTAGGCCCGCTTGCCGACCTCGCCGGGGCGGCTTTCCAGCTCGATGCCGGCGACCAGCCCCAGGTTGCGGATGTCCTTGACGTGGGGCAGCCCTTTAAGGGCATGGGCCGATTCCTCCCAGATCGGAGCCAGCTCGGCGACCCGCTGGAAGAGGCCCTCCTCCTGGTAGGTGTCGAGGCTGGCCAGGGCCGCCGCGGTGGCCACCGGGTGGGCCGAGTAGGTGTAGCCGTGGAACAGCTCGATCAGGTGCTCCGGCCCCTGCATGAAGGCGTCGTGGACGCGCCCGCTGGCGAACACCGCGCCCATCGGCTGGGTGCCGTTGGTCAGCCCCTTGGCGGTGGTCACCAGATCGGGCTGGACCCCGAAACAGTCCACCGCGAAGGGCGTGCCGAGGCGCCCGAAGCCGGTGATCACCTCGTCGAAGATGAGCAGGATGCCGTGCTTCTCGGTGATCTCGCGCAGCCGCTTCAGATAGCCCTTGGGCGGCGGCAGCACGCCGGTCGAGCCGGCCATCGGCTCGACGATCACGGCGGCGATGGTCGAGGCGTCGTGCAGGGCGACGATGCGCTCCAGATCGTCGGCCAGATGCGCCCCCCACTCGGGCTCCCCGCGCGAAAAGGCCTGATGTTCCAGGCTGTAGGTGTGGGGCAGGTGGTCGACGCCCGGCAGCAGCGGGCCGAAGGTCTTGCGGTTGCTGACGATGCCGCCCACCGAGATGCCCCCGAAGCCGACCCCGTGATAGCCCCGCTCGCGGCCGATCAGCCGGGTGCGCGCCGAGTCGCCCCGGGCCCGGTGATAGGCCAGGGCGATCTTCAGCGCCGTGTCGACCGATTCGGAGCCCGAGTTGGTGAAGAACACATGGTCCAGATCGCCGGGCATCATGTCGGCCAGCCGCGAGGCCAGCTCGAAGGCCCCCGGGTGGCCGAACTGGAAGGCCGGGGCGTAGTCCAGGGTGGCCACCGCCTTCTGCACCGCCTCGACGATGCGCGGCCGGGCGTGGCCGGCGTTGACGCACCACAGGCCGGCGGTGCCATCCATCACCTGCCGCCCGTCGTGGCTGGTGTAGTGCATGTCCTTGGCCGAAACGAGCAGGCGCGGCGCCGCCTTGAACTGGCGGTTGGCGGTGAAGGGCATCCAGTGGGCGGCCAGATTGAGCCGGTTGTCGCCGTCAAGGGTGCGCTGGGACATGGCAGGGGGCTCCGTCGCGAGGGGCGTCAAGAATTTCGAACACGGGAGGGTATCCGCTTCCCGCCCGGGCTGTCCAGACCGGCGGCGAGCACCTTGCGCATGACGGTGGGCAGGGGGTGCCCGGCCAGGGCCTGGGGCGGCACCCAGAGCAGACCCGCCGGGGCCGGCGTGGCGGCGGCCACGCTCGCCCGGAGCACGGTCAGTTCGAGATGGAAATGGGTGAAGGTGTGGCGCACCGTCCTGGACAGCCGCCGCCAGTCGGCCGACAGCGGCGGCCGGGGGGCGGGCGCGCCTTGCTCCGTCCAGTCGCTGCCCGGCACCTCGGCCATGCCGCCGAGCAGGCCGCTGGGCGGCCGGCGACCCAGAAGCACCGCCCCGTCGCCCGCCCGAATCGCCACATAGGCCAGCCCGAGGCGGGTCGGCTTGGCCTTTTTCGGGGCCCGGCGCGGCAACTCGGCGGCCAGGCCCAGGGCGTGCCCCCGGCAGTCGCCGACCAGGGGACAGCGCGGACAGTCGGGACGGCGCGGGGTGCAGATCAGCGCCCCCAGGTCCATCAGCGCCTGGGCATGGTCGCCGGGCCGGACGGTGGGCGTAAGCGCGGCGGCATGGCGGCGCAACAGGGGCTTGGCGGCGGGCAGCGGGGTTTCCTCGGCGAACAGGCGGGCCATCACCCGCTCGATGTTGCCGTCGAGCACCGCCGCCGGGCGGTCGAAGGCGATGGCGGCGACGGCGGCCGCCGTGTAGGGGCCGATGCCGGGCAGCTTGGCCAGCCCTGCCTCGCTGTCGGGAAAGCGCCCGCCCAGCTCCCCCGCCACCACCCGGGCGCAACGGATCAGGTTGCGCGCCCGGGCGTAGTAGCCGAGCCCCGCCCAGGCGGTGAGGATGGCCTGATCGTCCGCCCCGGCAAGGGCGTGCACATCGGGCCAGCGCCCGGTGAAGGCGTGGAAGTAGGGCCCCACCGTGGCCACCGTGGTCTGCTGGAGCATGATCTCCGACAGCCACACCCGATAGGGGTCGGGAACCTCGCCGGGGCGGGCCCGCCAGGGCAGGACGCGGGCGTTGGCGGCGTACCACCGGGCAAGGGCCGGGGCAACACGGTCGGGGCGGGGCGGCGGCGGGCTCATCCCCGTCATGTAGCCTTGGCCGGGCGGTGCCACAACGGGATATACTCCGCCCCATGAGCGACCCCACGACCGTCCCCCCCCGTCGCACCACCGGCACCACCCTGGCCGGACCGCGCGCCCTGTCGGCGATCAGCCAGCGCCTGACCCGGCCGCTGATGCGCAAGCGCGGCCTCTCGGTGGCCGACCTCAAGGCCGACTGGCCGGCCATGGTGGGGCCCGATCTGGCCCGCCTCTGCCTGCCCCTGCGCCTGAGCTTCCCAAGGGGCGAAAAAAGCCACGGCACCCTGACCGTGGCCGTCACCTCGGGCGCCGTGGCCACCCTGCTCGAACACCGCAACCGGCAGATCATCGAGCGCGTCAACACCTACCTGGGGCGCCCGGCACTGGCCCGCCTCGCCTTCCGCCAGGGCGGCATCACCCCGCCCCGCCCCGCCCCGCCGCCGCCCGTTCCCTCGCCGGCCGCCGAGGCCCGGCTGCGCCAGTCCCTGGCCGATCTGCCCGACGGCCCGGTGAAGGAGGCCCTGGGCCGCCTGGGGCGCACCCTGGCCGCCCGCGATCAACGCTGACCCCCCTTGTTGGCGCCGGCCAAAAAAGGCCACAATGCGCCGCCAATGTGGGAGCCCCTTTTCCTACCCGTGATCGGAGAGTCCACCCGTGTCCAGTCTGTCGCGCCTCCTGTTGCCCGCCCTGTTTTTGGTCGTTCTGGTGGCCGCCGTTCCCCGGCCGGCCGCGGCCTATGAGGAACGCGCCCTGGGCGATCCCAACGCCCCGCTGACCGTCACCGAATACTCGTCGCTGACCTGCGGCCACTGCGCCAACTTCCACACCGACGTGCTGCCGCGCCTTAAGCAAGAGTTCATCGACACCGGCAAGGTCTACTGGGTCTTCCGCGACTACCCCATCGGCCCGCTGGCCCAGGCCGGCGCGCTGATCGGCCGCTGCCTGCCCGAGCGCAGCTACTTCACCTACGTCAACGCGGTGTTCAAGAGCCAGCAGAGCTGGATGTCGGCCGCCGATCCGCTGGCCCGGCTGGCCGGCTACGCCCGCCTCTCCGGGCTGGCCCCGGAGGATCTCCAGGCCTGCATGAACAACGAGGAACTGTTCAACGAGATCGCGACAGTGTCCGAGGAGGCCTCGGCCAAGTGGGGCATCGACGGCACCCCGGCCTTCGTCATCGACGGCACGGTGCACAACGGCAACCAGGGCTACGACTACTTCGCCCGGGTGCTCAACACCCTGCTCAAGGCCAAGGGCGGGGCGGCCGAGTAGCGGCTCTCCCAGGCTGGGGAGCAGGCTGGGGAACTGGCGGGGGAACTGGCGACGGTGGTTCACTTCACCCGCCTTCGGCTGAGCGGCTTCAAGTCCTTCGTCGAGCCGACCGAGCTTCTCATCGAGCCCGGGATGACCGGCATCGTCGGTCCCAACGGCTGCGGCAAGTCCAATCTGGTCGAGGCGCTGCGCTGGGTGATGGGCGAAAGCTCGGCCCGCCAGATGCGCGGCTCGGAGATGGACGACGTCATCTTCGGCGGCACCGACCAGCGCCCGGCGCGCAATCTGGCCGAGGTCTCGGTGTGGCTGGACAACCGCGAACGGGGGCTGAAAGGCTCCCTGGCCGACGCCGACGAGTTGCAGGTCACCCGGCGCATCGAGCGCGGCTCGGGCTCGGCCTATCGCCTGAACGGGCGCGACATCCGGGCCAAGGACGCCCAGTTGCTGTTCGCCGACGCCGCCACCGGGGCGCGCTCCACGGCGATTGTCAGCCAGGGGCGCATCGGCGCCATCATCAACGCCAAGCCGGCCCAGCGCCGCGCCCTCTTGGAAGAGGCGGCCGGCATCAGCGGCCTGCACAGCCGCCGCCACGAGGCCGAGTTGCGCCTGAAGGGGGCGGAAACCAACCTGTCGCGGCTCGATGACGTGCTCTCCACCCTGAATGGGCAACTGGGCAACCTCAAGCGCCAGGCCCGTCAGGCGGCGCGCTACCGGGAGCTTTCCGATTCCATCCGCCTGACCGAGACCCGCCTGCTCTACCTGCGCTGGCGCCAAGCCATGCAGGAGCTGGACGCCGCCCGCCGCGCCCTGGCCGAGGCCGCCACCAGGGCCGGCCATCTGGAGGCCGAGGCCGGCCGCGCCGCCACCGCCCAGGCCGAGGCGGCCGAGGCGGTCGAGCCCCTGCGCAAGGCCGAAGCCGAGGCCGGGGCACGGCGCCAAAGATTGGCCCTCGAACGCGACCGGCTGGCCGAGGACGCCCGCCGGGTGGCGGCGGCGCGGCGCGACAACGAGGGGCGCCGCGACCAGATCGCCGCCGACCTGGAGCGCGAGCGCGCCCGCGCCGCCGACGCCGCCCAGGCGCTGGAACGGCTGGCCGGCGAAAAGGCCGACCTGGAACAGGCCGAGGCGGCCGAGGCAGGCACCGCCGGGCAGGCCGCCAGCGACCTCAAAACAGCCAGTCAGACGCTCAATCAGGTGGAAGCCCGGCTGGCCGAGGCGGAGCGGCAGGTCGCCCAGCACGCCGCCCAGGTGCAGGCCGCCGAGCGACGGGTCCAGGCGGCTGGCGAGCGTCGCACGCGGCTCGAGCAGCGCCGGGCCCAGGCCGAGGCGGAGCGCGAACGGGCGGCCCTGGCCCTGGCCGAGTTGAACGAGGCGGGCGGGGCCGGCGTCGCCCAGGCGGAAGCCGCCGAGGCCACCGCCCGCGCCGCCCGGGAAGCGGCCAGCCAGCGGGCCGAGACCGCCGCCGCCACGGCCCGCGAGGCCGCCGATACGGCCCGTGCCCGGGAGACCGAGGCGGCCCGCCTCAGGGCCGAGGCCGGGGCCCTGGAAGCGCTGCTCGCCGAGCCCTTGTCCGATGCCTCGGCCGGCCCCGGGGTGATCGACCGCATGGAGGCCCGGGCCGGCTTCGAGGCGGCCCTCGGCGCCGCCCTGGGCGACGATCTGGAGGCCCCGGAGGCGGCCCCGGACGGCCCCGCCGGCTGGGTCGCCCTGCCGCCGCTGGACGATGCCCCACCGCTGCCCCCCGGCGTCACCCCGCTCGGTGAGGTGATCACCGCCCCGCCGGTCCTGGCTCGCCGGTTGGCTCAGGTCGGCATCGCCGCCGACGCGGCCCAGGCGGCGCGGCTGCAAGGGGCGCTGGCGGTCGGCCAACGGCTGGTCACCGCCGAGGGCGGGCTGTGGCGCTGGGACGGTCTGCGCCGGGCCCCCGGCGCCCCCTCGGCGGCGGCGGCCCGACTGGCCCAGAAGAACCGGCTGGCCGGCCTGAAAGCCGATCTGGCCGAGGCCGAGACCGCCCACGCCGCCGCCGCCGAAGCGGCCCGGCGGGCCGCCGACGACAGTCAGGCGGCGACCCAGGCCGACCGCGCCGCCCGCCAGACCCTGAGCACCGCCGAGCAGGCGCTGGCCGAGGCCCGGCGGGTCGAACAGAAGCATCTGGCCGCCGCCACCCAGGCCCGGGGCCGCCTGGACTCGGCGACCGAGGCGGCCAGCCGGGCCGCCGACGAGGTGGCCGAGGCCGAGGCCGAGACAAGCGCCGCCGAGCAGGCCCGCGCCGCCCTCGGCGCCGACAGCCCGGCCAGCGCCGAGCTCCCCGCCCTGCGCCAACAGGTGGCCGAGGCGCGCGGCGCCCTGGTCGAGGCGCGCAGCCGCCACGACGGTCTGGCCCGCGCCGCCGAGACCCGGCGCCGTCGTCTGTCCGCGCTGGCCGAGGAGATCGCCGCCTGGGAGAGCCGGCGCGCCCAGGCGGCCAGCCAGGAGGCCGAGTTGGCGGCCCGCGCCGCCACCGTGGCCGAGGCCCTGGCCAACCTGGAGGGACGTCCGGAGGCCATCGAGCGCGACCGGACGGCCCTGGTCGACCGCCTGGAGGAAGCCGAGGCGGCGCGGCGCGCCGCCGGCGACGCCCTGGCCCAGGGCAACGCCGCCCTGAGCCGGGCCGATCAGGCCCTGCGTCAGGCCGAAAGCACCCTGGCGGCGGCGCGCGAGAACCGCATCCGCGCCGAGGGTCAGGTCAGCACCGCCGATGCCGCGGTGCGCGAGGTGGCCCGCGACATCGCCGAACGCCTCGACGCCACGCCCGATCAGGCGGCCGCGCGGGCGGCCCTGGAGGACCCGGACAATCCCCCGCCGGTCGACGCCCTGGCCCACCAGTTGGCCCGCCTGTCGGCCGACCGCGACGCCCTCGGCCCGGTCAACCTGAGGGCCGAGCAGGAAGCCGGGGAACTGGCCGAGCAGATCACCACCCTCAACACCGAGCGCGACGACCTGATCGCCGCCATCGCCCGCCTGCGCCAGGGCATCGGCGAATTGAACCGCGAGGGCCGGCAACGCCTGCTGGCCTCCTTCGAGGCGGTGGACCGCCACTTCCAGAACCTGTTCAGCCGCCTGTTCGGGGGTGGCAAGGCCCACTTGAGCCTGGTCGAGAACGACGACCCGCTGCTCGCCGGGCTGGAGATCATGGCCAGCCCGCCGGGCAAGCGGTTGCAGGTGCTGTCACTGCTGTCGGGCGGCGAGCAGGCGCTGACCGCCGTTGCCCTGCTGTTCGCCGTGTTCCTGACCAACCCGGCCCCGGTCTGCGTGCTCGACGAGGTGGACGCGCCGCTGGACGACGCCAACGTGGACCGCTTCTGCACCCTGGTCGGCGAGTTGGCGGCCGGGGCGACGCGCTTCCTGGTCATCACCCACCACCGCATGACCATGGCCCGCATGGACCGCCTGTTCGGCGTCACCATGGCCGAGCGCGGGGTTTCCAAGCTGGTCGGCGTCGACCTGCGCACGGCCGAGCGCCTGCGCGAGCGGTAGGCCAGCGCGTGAAACGCGGCGTGTCCTGGGGCGGGCCGGTGCCCGATGGCACCCTCGGCAAGGCTGCGGGGGGCAAGGCTGCGGGCGACCGACCTCGTCCGCGCCCCCTCCCCCCCAAACGGAAAAGGGGCGCCGGCTTGGCACCGGCGCCCCTCTTCGTCGGGTCGGTCCCTGGCGCGGCAATCCGCGCCTGGGCTCAGACCTCCTTCAGGTTCACGGCCGAGGACTTGCCGCGCTTGCGGTCCACCTCGATCTCGTAGGACACGCGCTGACCCTCGTTGAGGGTGCCCATGCCCGAGCGCTCGACGGCGCTGATGTGGACGAAGACGTCGGCCCCGCCCTCATCCGGGCAAATGAAACCATAGCCCTTGGTGGAATTGAACCATTTGACGGCACCCGTGCTCATTGTCGTCTCTCCTGTTTGGACGTTTCGGGGGTGTGGGGGTGTTCGGATATGTAAAGGAAGGATCAGGCCGCGCGGGCCTGGTCGTTGGTGGTGTTGGCGGGGCGGCGCCGGCTGCCCTGCGCGCCGCCCGGTTTGCCTTGCGGATTCTTGCCCTGGGGCTTGTTGCCCTGGGGCTTGCCCTGGAACTTGCCGCCCGGCTTGCCCTGCGGCTTGCCCTGGAACTTGCCGTTGCCGCGCGGCCCCTTGCGGGGCGCCCTGGCCGGCTCGGGCGGGACATCGCCGGTGGCCTCGATGGGCTTGCCGATGAGGCGCTCGATGTCGCGCAGCAGGCCGCGCTCCTCGGCGTCGCACAGCGACACGGCGATGCCGTCGCGGCCGGCCCGGGCGGTGCGCCCGATGCGGTGCACGTAGGCTTCCGGCACGTTGGGCAGCTCGAAGTTGATGACGTGCGAGACGCCATCCACATCGATGCCCCGGGCGGCGATGTCGGTCGCCACCAGGATGCCGACCCGGCCGTTGCGGAAGGCGCCCAGCGCCCGCTCGCGCTGACCCTGGCTCTTGTCGCCGTGGATGGCGGCGGCGTTGAGGCCGGCCCGCTCCAGGTGCTCGCTGACCCGGTCGGCGCCGCGCTTGGTGCGGGTGAAGACGATGGCCCGCTCCACGCCGTCGCGCAGAAGGTCGACCAGGGCGGCCCGCTTGGCGGCCCGCTCGACATGGATGACGCTTTGCGCGATGCGCTCCACCGGCCGGGCGGCGGGGGCGACCGAGGCTTCCACCGGGTCGCTCAGCACCTCGTCGGCCAGGGCGCGGATCTGCCCCGGCATGGTGGCCGACAGCAGGATGGTCTGCCGCTGGGTGGGCAGGCGGCCGATGATCTTGCGGATCGCCGGCAGGAAGCCGAGGTCGAACATCTGGTCGGCCTCGTCCAGCACCAAGCGGCCGGTGCCCGACAGGTTCACCACGCCGCTGTTCATGTGGTCGATCAGGCGGCCCGGCGTGGCGACCAGGATATCGACGCCCCGGGCCAGGGCGCGCACCTGCGGCCCGGGCCGCGCCCCGCCGACCACCAGGGCGATCGAGGGACGCTTGTGACGGCCCAGGGTGCGGAAGGTGTCGGCGATCTGGGCGGCCAGCTCTCGGGTCGGCGCCAGGATCAGGGCCTTGGCGCTTTTGGGATTGGCCGGGCGGCTGTCCAGGTGGTGCAGCAACGGCAGGGCGAAGGCCGCCGTCTTGCCGGTACCGGTCTGGGCGATGCCGACCAGATCGCGGCCCTCGAGCAGCGGGCCAATGGCCTGGGCCTGAATGGGCGTGGGAGTGGAAAAGCCTTCGGCGGCGAGCGCGCGAAGCAGGGGCTCGGCGAGGCCGAGACTTTCAAAGGATGTCAAGTTAGGGGGAGTCTTTCGTGGGGACGGCGGCCTCGGCACGCCCACAGTGGGGGGCGGCCTTTCGAGTTATGGTAACGCTGGCGCCGTCGGGTGGTGTCCGGGACGATATCCGACTAAAAGTGTGGGCCCAAGGGGCGGCACCTGTCGGAGGCTCCCGGGCGGGTGTCCCGTGACGGAGAGCCGCTTGTCTTTTCAGGGAAAAGCGGCCGGGATGGTGGGCGCGGCTGGGATTGAACCAGCGACCCCTCGCGTGTGAAGCGAGTGCTCTCCCGCTGAGCTACGCGCCCCCGTCGGGGAAGGCCGGACTTATACGGTCGGGCGGCGGGAGTGTCAAGCGGCACGGATGGCGGCCAGCGCGCCGGGCAGCTCGGCGAAGGCGTCAATCAGCCGGTCAGCCTTGAGTTCGGCCGGCGGCATATTGCAATAGCCGAAGCTGACGGCGATCACCGGCACCCCGGCGGCGCGGGCGGTGGCCACGTCGTGCGCGGAATCACCGATCAGCACGGCGTCGGCCGGATCGCCGCCGACCCGCTCGATGGCGGCCAGCAGGGGGGCCGGGTCGGGCTTCCTCACCGCCAGGGTGTCGCCGCCGACCACCGCCCCGAAATAGCCCGCCAGACCGAGCGCCTTGAGCAGGGTGTGGCTGGCCGCCTCCGGCTTGTTGGTGCACACGGCCAGCTTCACGCCCTGCCGGGCCAGGCGGTCGAGCTGGTCGATCACCCCCGGCCAGACGGTGGTCAGGCGGGCCGGGTCGGCGCCATAGATGTCGAGGAAGCGTTCGGTCCAGGCATCGAGCCCGGGTTCGGCGGGGCCGCCGGTGGCCTCCAGCGCCTGCTCGATCAGGCGGCGCGCCCCCTGGCCGACCATGCCACGGATGGCCTCGATGGGCAGCGGTGGGCGCCCCAGCCCGCCGCCCAGCACCTGGTTGACCGCCGCGTGCAGGTCGGGGGCGCTGTCGACCAGGGTACCGTCCAGGTCGAAGACCACGGTCGAAATGGGAAAGTCGGGCATCAGTGGCGGATCCGTGACAGAAAGATGAAGGTGCCCAGACTGTAAAACCCGGTTCTGTAACCTGGAGAAACACAAAGTGACTTGGGCCAGGGGCCCGGCCTGTGGCAGGTTCCGCATCGCCGGGTGGGCGTGGGGTCGATCTCCCTTGCCCGCTCCCGGCCAACCCGTCAAGCCCTCGAACCCGGGGAGCCCCGCTTCCGTGCCCACCACCGCCACCCCTGCCAGCCCCACCGCCGCAATCGTGCTCGCCGCCGGCCTGGGAACGCGCATGAAGTCGCGCCGCCCCAAGGTGATGCATGCGGTCGGCCACCGCCCGCTGGTCGGCCATGTGCTGGCGGCCCTGGCGGCCCTGCCGGCCGGCCAGCGCCCCGACCCGGCGGTGGTGGTCATCGGCCCCGACATGGACGAGTTGGCGCGCACCGTCGCCCCTCACCCGACGGTCATCCAGGCCGAGCGCCTGGGCACCGGGCACGCCGCCCGCCAGGCCCTGCCGGCCCTGCCCGAGAGCCCAGGTGACGTCTTCATCCTGTTCGGCGACACCCCGCTGATCCGCCCACAGACCCTGTCGGCCATGCTTGAAGCCCGCCGGGCCGGGCCGGCGGTGGTGGTGCTGGGCTTCAGGCCCCAGGAGCCCGGGGCCTATGGCCGCCTGATCACCGGCAGCCACGGCCTGGAGCGCATCGTCGAGGCGCGCGACGCCAGCCCCGAGGAATTGGCCGTGCCGCTGTGCAACTCCGGCGTCATGTGCCTCGACGGGGCGCGGTTGGCCGGCTGGCTGGAGGGACTCGGCAACGACAACGCCAAGGGCGAGTACTACCTGACCGACATCGTCGCCCTGGCCCGCGCCGAGGGCCTGCCCTGCGCGGTGGTCGAGGGCGACGAGGAAGAGCTGCTGGGGGTCAACGACCGGGCCGACCTGGCGCTGGCCGAATCCGCTTTCCAGGCCCGGGCCCGCAACCTCGCCCTGGCCGGCGGGGTGACCCTGACCGACCCCATGAGCGTGCATTTCAGCGCCGACACCCGGCTCGGCCAGGACGTCACGGTGGGGCCGTTCACCGTCTTCGGCCCCGGAGTGACGGTGGAGGCCGGGGTGACCATCAAGGGCTTCTGCCACCTGGAGGGCTGTACCGTCGAGGCCGGGGCCACCGTCGGCCCCTATGCCCGCCTGCGTCCCGGCGCCGAAATCGGCCCCGGGGCCCATATCGGCAACTTCGTCGAGGTGAAGAAGGCCAGCGTGGAGGCCGGGGCCAAGGTCAACCACCTGACCTACATCGGCGACGCCCGGGTGGGCGCCGGGGCCAACGTGGGCGCCGGCACCATCACCTGCAACTACGACGGCTTTGCCAAGCACCACACCGACATCGGCGCCGGCGCCTTCATCGGCTCCAACAGCGCCCTGGTCGCCCCGGTGAAAATCGGCGACGGCGCCATGGTCGGAGCCGGCAGCACCATCACCGAGGACGTGCCGGCCGACGCCCTGGGCCTGGCCCGGGGCCGCCAGCAGGTGCGCCCGGGCTGGGCGTCCCGCTTCCGCGCCGCCATGCGCCGGCTGCGCCACTGACCGTTTTTCCTTATCCCGTTCTCCATTCTCAAGGATCGATCCCACCATGTGCGGAATTGTCGGCATCATCGGCCAGGGCGAGGTCGCCCCGCTGCTGATCGAGGGCCTGATGCGCCTGGAATACCGGGGCTACGACAGCGCCGGCATCGCCACCCTGGTCAACGGCGGCATCGAGCGGCGCCGGGCCGAGGGCAAGATCGCCAACCTCAAGGCCCGCCTGGACGAGGCCCCGGTGGCCGGAACCATCGGCATCGGCCACACCCGCTGGGCGACCCACGGGGTGCCCAACGAGGTCAACGCCCATCCCCACGCCACGGCGCGGGTGGCGGTGGTCCACAACGGCATCATCGAGAACTTCCGGGAGCTGCGCGAGGAACTGACCGCCGCCGGCCAGGTCTTCGAGTCCGACACCGACACCGAGGCGGTGGTCCACCTGATCGACCATCACCTGGGCCGGGGGATGGACCCCGAGGAAGCGGTGGCGGCGGCGCTGAAGCGGCTGGAGGGGGCCTTCGCCCTGGCCGTGCTGTTCGCCGGCCGGCACGATCTTCTGATCGGCGCCCGGCGGGGCAGCCCGCTGGCCATCGGCCACGGCGACGGCGAGATGTTCCTGGGCTCCGACGCCCTGGCCCTGGCCCCGCTGACCCGCCGCATCGCCTACCTGGAGGACGGCGACTGGTGCGTGCTGAGCGCCGAGGGGGCCCGGGTGTTCGACGCCGAGGGCGCCCCGGTGGAGCGCCCGGTGGTGCAGACCGCCTTCTCCGGCGCCATGATCGGCAAGGGCGAGCACCGCCACTTCATGGCCAAGGAAATCTTCGAACAGCCCCAGGTCATGGGCGACACCCTGAACGCCATGTTCAACCCGGCCGAGCGGACCATCACCCTGCCCGACCTGGGGATGGACCTCAAGGACATCTCGCGGGTCACCCTGATCGGCTGCGGCACCGCCTCGCTGGCCGCCAGCGTGGCCAAGTACTGGATCGAGCACGTCGCCCGGGTGCCGGTCGAGGTCGACGTGGCCAGCGAGTTCCGCTACCGCTGCCCGCCCCTGCCCGAAGGCGGCGTCGCCCTGTTCATCAGCCAGTCGGGCGAGACCGCCGACACCCTGGCCGCCCTGCGCTACGCCAAAAGCCAGGGGCAGCGGGTGATCGGCGTGGTCAACGTGCCGGAAAGCACCATCGCGCGCGAAGCCGACGCGGTGCTGCCGACCCTCGCCGGGCCGGAAATCGGGGTCGCCGCCACCAAGACCTTCGTCAGCCAGTTGATGGTCCTGGCCTGCTTCTCGCTGGCCCTGGCCGAGGCGCGCGGCGCGGTGGCGCCGGATCGGGTGGCGGCGCTGTCGGCGGCGCTGGCCGAGGTGCCCTCGCGCGCCGTCGAGGTGCTGAACCACGACAAGCGCATCCGCGACATCGCGGCCGATCTGGCGGAGGCCCGCGACGTCCTCTACCTGGGCCGCGGGACGAGCTATCCGCTGGCCCTGGAAGGGGCGCTGAAGCTGAAGGAGATCAGCTACATCCACGCCGAGGGCTATGCCGCCGGCGAGATGAAGCACGGGCCCATCGCGCTGATCGACGAGACCGTGCCGGTGATCGTCATCGCGCCGTCGGACGGGCTGTTCGAGAAGACCGCCTCGAACGTGCAGGAGGTGGTCGCCCGGGGCGGCCGGGTGGTGCTGTTCAGCGACGCCGCCGGCATCGCGCGGATGGGCGACACGGCGCTCTATGCCATCGAGATGCCCGCCGTCGATCCCTTCGTCACGCCCCTGCTGTACGCCCTGCCGATCCAGCTTCTGGCCTACCACATCGCCGTCCACAAAGGCACCGACGTCGACCAACCCCGCAACCTTGCCAAGAGCGTGACGGTGGAGTAGCCCCCCCACCCCGCCTTGACGGGCCCCGGAAGCCTCTCTACACCATGGAAGCCTGACCGGACGCCGCCCCAGGGGCGTCTTCCGGGCGTTTTCCCTTTTGCCGGAGCCCGCCGCGATGACCTTTCAGCCCAACTCGCCGCACGCCCGCGACGTTCGCTATCACCTGCACCCGTACACCAACCTCAAGGCCCACGAGGAGCAGGGCCCGCTGATCATCGAGCGCGGCGAGGGGGTCTACGTCTTCGACGATTCCGGCAAACGCTACCTGGAAGGGCTGGCCGGCCTGTGGTGCACCGGCCTCGGCTTCTCGGAAGAGCGCCTCGCCAAGGCGGCCTACGAGCAGATGCGCAAGCTGCCCTATGCCCACAGCTTCGCCCACCGCTCGCACCCGGCGGTGATCGATCTGGCCGAGAAGCTGATCTCGCTGGCCCCGGACAGCATCAGCAAGGTGTTCTTCACCAACTCGGGCAGCGAGGCCAACGACACCCAGGTCAAGATCGTGCGCTACTACAACAACGTGCGCGGCCGGCCCGAGAAGAAGAAGATCATCGCCCGCAAGGGCTCCTACCACGGCATCACCCTGGCCTCGGCCAGCCTGACCGGGCTCGCTTACGCCCACAAGTTCTTCGATCTGCCGCTGGACGGCTTCCTGCACACCGAGGCGCCCCACCCCTACCACGGCGCCGAGCCGGGGGAGAGCGAGGAAGACTACGCCAGCCGGCTGGCCCAGATGCTGGATGACATGATCGTCGCCGAGGGCCCGGACACCGTCGCCGCCTTCATCGCCGAGCCGGTGATGGGCGCCGGCGGGGTGATGCCGCCGCCGGCCACCTATTTCGAGAAAATCCAGGCGGTGCTGAAAAAGCACGACGTGCTGTTCATCGCCGACGAGGTGATCTGCGGCTTCGGGCGCACCGGCAACATGTTCGCCTGCGAGACCTATGGCCTGAAGCCGGACATGCTGACGGTGGCCAAGCAGCTTTCCTCGGGCTACCTGCCGATCGCCGGCGCCATGGTCAGCGACGAGATCTATCAGGTCTTGAAGGAAGGCAGCGCCGAGGCCGGCACCTTCGGCACCGGCTACACCTACACCGGCCACCCGGTGTCGGCCGCCGTCGCCCTGGAAACCCTGAACATCTACCAGGAGCGCGACATCGTCGGCCACGTGCGCGCCGTCATGGGCCGCTTCCAGGAACGCCTGATGGCCCTGGGCGAGCACCCGCTGGTCGGCGAGGCACGCGGCGTGGGCCTGATCGGCGCCGTCGAGCTGGTCGAGGACAAGGCCGGGAAGCGCAACTTCGACGCCGCCCGCAAGATCGGCGCCCGGGCCGCCCAGTTGTGCCAGGAGGAAGGCGTGCTGCTGCGCCCGCTGGCCAACGACACGGTCGCCGCCTGCCCGCCGCTGATCATCGAGCCGGCCCAGGTGGAAGAGCTGTTCGACGGCTTCACCCGCGGCCTCGACCGGCTGGCCGGCGAGCTGGGGGTGGCGGTCTGAGGACCGGCCGGCGCCCCGAGGCGTGAAGGAATAAACCCGTGAGCCGCCTGCTGATCGTCCTCGGGGCCGTGCTGCTGGTGGCGCTGGCCGGGCTGCTGGCCGCCCCCTCGCTGATCGACTGGAACCGCTACAAGGAGCCGGTGGCCGAGCAGCTTGGCCGGGCCCTCGGCCAGCCGCTGGCCATCGAGGGCGAGTTGTCGGCCAGCCTGCTGCCCCGCCCCACCCTGAGCGCCGGGCAGGTGGTGCTGGCGGCGCCACCGGGCAGCCCGGCGCCCCATCTGGCGCGCATCGAGCGGGCCCGCGTCGATGTCGCCCTGGCGCCCCTGTTGCGCGGCCGCATCCAGGTCGCCTCGGTGCGAATCGAGCGGCCCGATGTCCACCTGGAGCGCCACCCCGACGGCCGCCTGAGCTGGCAGCCGGCCCCCGCTGGCGACGCGCCGGTGGCCGGCCAGGACAGCGGCCGGCGGGCCGGCGGCCTGCTGCATCCCGAGGCCGAAGAGGCGCCCGCCCTGCCCGGCGGCGACCTCGACATCCGTCTCGACCGCCTGGAGGTGGCCGACGGCACCCTGACCTACCGCGACCTGGCCAACGGGCGCCAGGTGACGGTGGGCGACATCAACGCCCGGCTTGCCGCCGGCTCGCTGAGCGGCCCCTTCGAGTTGTCCGGGCAGGCCCGCCTGGGCGACCTGCCGCTCGGCGTCGACCTGAAGACCGGGGCCCTGGGCGGCGACAACGCGGTGCCGCTGAGCCTCACCCTGTCCCTGCCCCAAGGTGGCCATCCCGATGGTGACGACACGGTGGCGGTCAGCGGCCTGCTCTCCGAGTTGTCGGCCGGGCGCACCCTGCGCGGCACCCTGAGCGCGCGCAGCGCCGATCCGGCGGCGCTGGCGGCCCGCCTCGCGCCGCTGCTCGGCGCCGCGCCGCCGAACCTGCCCTCGGCCCCGCTGGCCCTGGACGGCACCCTGGAGATCGACCCCAGGAAGGCGCGGTTGGACAGCGCCACCCTCTCGCTGGGCGAGGGCGAGTCGCGGGTCGACGGGCGGCTGGATGGCGGCCTGGAGTGGTCGGGCGATGTCCCCCGGGGCACCCTGCGGCTGGCCTTCACCCGCCTCGACCTGGACACCCTGCTCGGCGCGACGCCCGGCAGCGGCCACAAGACAGGCGGCACGACGGCGGCCAAGCCGGCGCCCTCGGCCAGCCCGGCAGCCGACACGGCGGCCCCCCCGGCCGACTTCTCGCTGCCGACCAACCTTGCCCTGAGCGCCGAGGTGGCGGTCGATGCCCTGCTCTGGCACGGCAAGCCGATCCGCCAGGTGCGCCTGGACGCCGCCCTGGCCGATGGCGAGATCACCCTGCACCAGGGGGCCGCCCTGCTGCCCGCCGGGGCCGATGTCACCGTGTTCGGCTTCCTGGGGGCGCGCGACGGCCAGCCCCACCTGGACGCCACCGTGGAGGCCACCGGGGCCAACCTGTCGCGCCTGCTCGATTGGCTGGGCGTGGACACCGCCCCGGTACCCGATGATCGCCTGCTCGGCTTCACCCTGAGCGCCGGGGTGGCCGGCGGGCCGCAGCGGCTGGCCGTCAACAACCTGCGCCTGAGGCTCGATTCGACCAGCCTGTCCGGGGCCATGACCCTGATCCCCGGGCCGCGTCCGGCGCTCGGGATCAATCTGGCGGTCGACCGGCTGGACGTGGACTCCTACCTGCCGCCGAGCCAGCCGACCGCCAACGACCAGCCGACAGTCGGACCGACAACAGAACCGACCACCGATGCCGGCTCCCCCGCCCCGGGGACCCCCTCCCCCGCCGATCCGGGCATCGCCGGACCGCCCCTGCTGGCCGGGCTGGGCGTGCTCAACGACCTGGACGCCAACTTCAAGCTCAGCCTGGAGCGGCTGACCTGGCGCCACCAGGGCTTCCGCGATCTGGCCGCCGAGGGCAGTCTGGTCCAGGGGCGCCTGGACCTGAGCCAGTTGACCCTGACCAGCGAGGGCGCCGAGGCCAGCTTCCATGGCGGCCTGTCCGGCTTCGGCGCCGCGCCGCGCTTCCACGATCTGGCCTACGCCCTGCGCAGCCCGCGCCCCGAGGCACTGGTCGAGCGGCTCGGCCTCGCCCTGCCGCTGCCGGCCGAGCGGCTGGCCCCGCTGGCCCTGGCCGGCACCCTCAACGGCAGCCTCGCCGCCCTCACCGTGGACAGCCACAACGAGCTGGCCGGGGCGGTGGTCCGCCTGAACGGCAGCCTCAGCCAGTTGCACCGCAGCCCCGGCTTCGACCTCGCCGTGGAGGCCAGCCACGCCAGCCTGGAAGACCTGATCGGCCTGTTCGAGCCGGGCTACCGGGCCGCCGAGGGGCCACTCGGGGCGTTGGCCCTGAGCACCCGGGCGCACGGCCGGCCGGCCGCCTTCGATCTCGACGATCTGCGCCTGCAGGCCGGCCCGGCCCGGCTGGCCGGCAACCTTTCGGTCACCCTGGCCGACGGGGCGCGCCCCCACCTGTCGGGCCGCCTGCAAGCCCACGAGTTGGACCTCGACCGCTTCCGCGCCGCCCCGCGCGACACGGCCGACAACGACACGGCGCCGCAGGGCCTGCTCGTCCCCGCCGCCTGGAAGCGCCCGGCGCCGAAAGCCGATCAGGTGGCCCAGGCGGCCGGCGGCGGTCGCTGGTCCGAGGCCCCGATCGATCTGGCCGCCCTGGGCCGCCTCGACGCCGACCTGGAACTGGCCGCGGTCAGCCTGGGCCTGGGCGGGCTGACCCTGGGCGATGCCGAGATCACCGCCCACCTGAGCGACGCCACCCTCGACCTGACCCGCATCGCCGGCACCCTCTACGGCGGCCAACTCAGCGCCACGGCGCGCCTCAAGGGGGCCCGTCACAGCACCCTGGGGACCGATTTCACGCTTTCCGACATGGATCTGGCCCGCGCCCTGGTCGCCACCGGGGGGCGCGCCGGGGCCGGCGGGCGGGTTGATCTGTCGGCCCGCCTGTCCACCGCCGGCGGCTCGCTGGCCGACTGGGTGGGCGGCCTGGGCGGCGACGGCGAGCTGGCCCTGAAGGCGCTGGAAATCCGCCAGGAGGACGAGGCCGGGGCGCTCGCCGCCCTGGGCGCCCTCAACCATCTGGCCGGCGCCCTGGGCAGCGGCGCCGGAGCCGGGCTGGCCTCGCTGAGCGGGCCGTTCACGGTGAACCAGGGGGTGGTCCGCTTCCCCGGGCTCGATCTGGCCTCCAACCTTTACACCGGCGAGCTGGCCGGCACGGCCGATCTGGTCGACTGGCGGATCGACGCCGCCGGGCAGGCCCACCTGTCGCAGAACCTGTTGACCCAACTGCTGGCCAGCCAGGTCAAGGTGCCCCGGACGGTGGGCATCGAGATCGCCGGCACCCTGGACGATCCGGAGCGCATCCGCATCGACACCGGGCAGGCGACCCGCCAGACGCCCCAGCAGCCAGCCGCCCCGGCGGCCAGCCCCGAGGAGCAGATCATCCGCGGCGTGCTCGACAACCTGCTGAACCGCTGACGGCAATGGACGCCCGGCCGCCCTCCTCCCCCACCCGGCCCGAGGTCGATCCCACCGACTGGCGGCCGCGCCGCCTGCCCCTGGCCGAACTGGTGGCAACCCCGCTCGGCCTGACCCGCCCCGCCCCGCACAGCCTGCCGGCGGTTTTCGCCTCGCCCCATTCGGGCCGCCTCTACCCGGAGGAATTCCTGGCCCAGAGCCGGGTTTCGCTGGACCGCCTGCGGCACAGCGAGGATGCCTACATGGACCTGTTGATGGCCGCCGTGCCCGCCCTGGGGGCGCCGCTGCTGGCGGCCCGCTTCCCGCGCACCCTGGTCGATGTCAACCGCGAGCCCTACGAGTGGGACCCGGCGCTGTTCGAGGGGCAACTGCCCGATCAGGCCAACAGCGGCTCGCTGCGCGTGCGCCATGGCCTGGGCACCCTGGCCCGGGTGGTCGCCGGCGGCGAGCCAATCTATGACCACCGCCTGCCGGTGGCCGAGGGCGAGGCCCGGCTGGCCGACTTCTACTGGCCCTATCATCAGGCCCTGGGCGGACTGATCGGCGAGACGCGGGACCTGTTCGGGCTGTGCGTGCTGATCGACTGCCACTCCATGCCCGGCGGGGCCGGACGTGGCGGCGAGGGGCCAGACATCGTGCTGGGCGACTGCCACGGCGCCTCGGCGGCGCCGGAGCTGGTGGCGGGGCTGGAAAAGCGCCTGAAGGGGGCCGGCTTCCGGGTGGTCCGCAACCGGCCCTACGCCGGCGGCCACACCACCCAGCACTATGGCCGCCCGGGCCACAAGGTGCACGCCGTGCAGGTCGAGGTGGCCCGCCCGCTGTACATGGACCCGATCACCCTGGCGCCACGCCCCGCCTTCGCCCACGCCGCCCCCCTGGCCGAGGCGCTGGTCGCCGGCCTGAGGGATGTGTTGGGGGCTTGAGGGAACCGGGCGGAGAGCCGCGCCGGCGTGCCCTCCCAACATAATTATCCACCGACCCTGGTCGATCCGGGACAAATCGGATATTTTTGGACGCGCTCAAACCCCTGCCGTGGGTGCGGGCCGACCGGTATCGCTCAAGGCCCAGCCGTCAATCCTGGGGCCGGGTGACACAAGACGGAATGGCCTGCCCTGTTCCCGGCCTCCTGTCGCAAGTCGTTGCCGCCAGCCATCCGAAGCACGGGCAGTTCCTGAACCCCGAAAGAGAGAACGCCGCCATGGCCTGGAGTGACATCGGGCGCTGCTTCAAGAACCTGCAAAGCGCGCCCCCGACCGGCCCCGAGGCCGACGCCCTGTGGGCCGAGTTCACCCGCGCCGTCGAGGCCACGCGGCACAACCCACCCTACCACCTCAAGCTCCTGCTGGAGCACCTGGAGCAGGCCCGTGGCCCGCGCGAGCGCTCCGAGTACCGCCTGCTGGACCACGGATGCGGGGGCGGACGCAATCTGTTCTATCTCGCCGTGCTGGGATACACCGATTTCTGGGGGGTCGACATGGGCGACCTCCCCTACCACCGCCAGCTCAATGCCATCGCGGCCGAACGCTTCGGCCATGCCGAACCCCGCCTGCTGGGCTACGACGGAACTCACCTGCCCCTGCCCACGGGCAGCGTGGACGCGGTGTTCAGCCAGCAGGTCCTGGAGCATGTGACGGACGCCCAACTGGACGCCTATTACGCCGAGGAAGGGCGGGTTCTGGTGGCCGGAGGGATCGCCCTTCACTACGTGCCGCACCGGTTGGTGCCCTATGACTCCCACACCCGCACCTGGCTCATCCATTACCTGCCGAAGCCGCTGTACCACCGGGCTGGCCGGATCATCGGCCGGCCCGTGCCGGGACATCTTCATCTCAGATGGCCCTGGCACCATCGCCGGCTGGCGCGTCGCCACATCGGCGCCGTGCGTGACCTCACGCTTCAGCGATTCTTTGTCCACCTGGGCGATCAGGATGCCTACGACGGCCCCCGCGCCCTGCGCCGGCTGCTTGGCGCGGCGCTGAGGCAGCCTTGGCTCAACCGGCTGGCCGCCCCCCTGGTCGGCAATCTTGTGATGCTGGAAACCCTGGCCACCAAGCCGCCCGAAACCGCCTGATCAGCCTCCCGAAGAGCCGGCCGGCTCACGGGCAGGATGACGGGGCCTCGGCCCGGGTGGGGTTTGGTGCGGGCGGGGGGACTCGAACCCCCATGCCTTTGAAAGGCAACGGGTTTTAAGCCCGCTGCGTCTACCGATTTCGCCACGCCCGCGTCTGGATGGCACGGCCCATGACGTGCCGCGCCCAATTCTTGATACCCCCCGAGGGGCGTTCAGGGCAACCGCGCCGACAACCCATTGGGGCAACCCATTCTGGCAGCCGGAAGCGGGCCGGCGGGCGCCGGCTCGTTGTGCGGTGCAGCGATCAAGAGAGCCGCGCACCATACGCCAAAGCCCGAACATTTTCAAGGTTACAAAAAGCATAGTCCTGGGGTGTCATAAGTATCACCCACACACCCTGATCTAGCGCCATTCCGGACGGCAAAAACGGCCGGCGTGGTGTGCGCCCTGGAATCAGTCACAGGGCAGCAGGACAAGCGGTGCGCCGGGTCCGTTCTGGACCGACCTTGTCATTTTTCCGACGCACTGGCCATCAACAACGAAAGGGCTTCCCATGAAACCTTTGGGCGACGTTGAAAAAATCTCCGGCATTGCTTTCGGCTTCATGGCCTCGAAGGCGCTGTTCTCGGCCCTGCACCTGGGCGTCTTCGACCGCCTGGCCGAGCAGCCGCGCACCCTGGAGGAGTTGGCCAACCTGACCGAGGCCGACGCGCCGCAGCTTGAAACCCTGCTCACCGGGCTGGTCGCCATCGATCTTCTGGAAAAGGAAGACGACACCTACCTGAACGCCTCCGAGTCAGACACCTATCTGGTGCGCGGCAAGCCCAACTATTACGGCGACTACCTGTGCTATCAGATCGACCGCCAGATGTACCCGTTCATGGAGCATCTGGTCGACGCGCTGAAAGGCCAGACCGAGCGCATCAAGTACGAGGACTACGAGACCTGGATGGCCGACCCGGAGCAGGCCCGCCTGTTCAGCGAAAGCCAGCATCATGGCTCGCTGGGTCCGGGGGCGGTGGTCGCCAAGCGCATCGACCTCTCGCAGGCCAAGACCCTGCTGGACGTGGGCGGCGGCACCGGGGCCTTCTCGATGATGATGGCCAAGCGCTATCCCGAGCTGACCTGCACCGTGCTCGACTTCCCCAACGTCATCAAGCTGGGCGAGAAGCTGGTTGCCGAGGCCGACCTTGCCAAGCGCATCGGCTTCATCGGCGGCAACGCGCTGAAGACCGAGTGGCCGGGCCAGCAGGACGCCATCCTGATGTCGTACCTGATGAGCGGCGTGCCCGGCGATTCCATCCCCGGCCTGCTCGACACGGCGTTCGACCGCATGGCCCCGGGTGGCACCATCATCCTGCACGACTTCATGGTCGAGGATGATCGGGCCGGTCCGCCGCTGGCCGCCATGTGGGCCTTGCAGCACATGGTGTTCACGCCGCGCGCCGCCTCGCTGACCCCGGGCTTCCTGGCCGACCTGTTGGAGAAGAGCGGCTTCACCAGCATCCGCACCATGAGCCTGATCCCCGGCATGACCAAGGTGGTCCATGCCCGCAAGCCGAGGGCTCAATGAGCACGGACACCCTGCCCACCCGGGCCGATTTCCGCTTCTTCTGGCAGACCCGGGTGCGTTACAGCGAGATCGACGGGCAGAAGGTGGTCTTCAACGCCCACTATCTGACCTACTTCGACTGCGCCATCACCGAGTTCATGCGCCACCTGCCCTATGACTACATCGGGCAGGTGGACCGCACGGGCGAGGACTTCCACACCGTGCGCAGCGTGGTCGAGTACAAGGCCCCGGCCCGCTTCGACGATGTGCTCGACATCGGGGTGCGCATCGGCCGCCTGGGGCGCAGCAGCCTGACCTTCGCCCAGGCCATCTTCCTGGCCGACAGCGACCGCCTGCTGACCACCGGCGAGGTGGTCTGGGTCAACACCGACCAGACCACCGGCCGGCCCGTTTCCGTGCCGGCGGAGCTGGTCGAACGGCTGACGGAACGCGGCGAAGTCTGAGGGTCGGCAAAGGGGCGCCGCCCCTTTGAACCCCGCTGGGGAGGCCGGGGGCCTCCCCAGACCCCACCCTGAATCAAAACCCCACCGAGGGGGCTTGCCCCCCTCGGTGGGGTTTTAAGTCATGGCGGGGGTCCGGGGGGGCCCCCGGTCCCCCCGGCGGGGGTCAAGGGGGCAGCGCCCCCTTGCTCACCCCAGGCTGGCCGCGAAGCGCTGGATGCGGCTCATGGCCTCTTTCAGGGTCTCGGTGGCGGTGGCGTAGGAAACCCGGAAGTACGGCGCCAGACCGAAGGCGCTGCCCGGCACGGCGGCCACCCCTTCGGCCTCCAGCAGTTCGGCCACGAAGGTGGTGTCGCTGTCGATGACCTTGCCAGCCGGGGTCTTCCTGCCGATTGCCCCGGCACACGACGGATAGACGTAGAACGCCCCCTCCGGCTTGTGGCAGGACAGCCCGGGGGCGGCATTCAGCATCTCCACCGCCATGTCGCGGCGCTGGACGAAGGTGGCGTTGCGCTCGGCCAGGAAATCCATCGGCCCGTTCAGCGCCGCCACCGCGGCAGCCTGGCTGATCGAGCAGGCATGGGTGGTGGACTGGCTCTGCACCTTGTTCATGGCCTTGATGACGTCAACCGGCCCGGCCGCCCAGCCGAGCCGCCAACCGGTCATCGCCCAGGCCTTGGAGACACCATTCAAGGTCAGGGTGCGCTCGAACAGCGACGGGGTCACCTGGGCGATGGTGGCGAAGGTGAAGCCGTCGTAGACCAGATGCTCGTACATGTCGTCGCTCATCACCCAGACGTGGGGATGACGCTCCAGCACGGCGCCCAGCGCCGCCAGCTCGTCGGCCGAATAGGCGGCCCCGGTCGGGTTGTTGGGCGAGTTGAGGACGACCCACTTGGTCTTCGCCGTGATCGCCTTGTCCAGTTCCTCGGGGCTGATCTTGAAGCCGGCTTCCTGGCCGGCGGCGATGACCACCGGCGTGCCCCCGGCGAGCAGGGTGATGTCCGGATAGCTGACCCAGTAGGGGGCCGGAATGACCACCTCGTCGCCCGGGTTCAAGGTGGCCATCATCAGGTTGTAGATGGTCTGCTTGCCGCCGCAGCCGACGCTGATCATGTCCGGCGTGTACTGCAGGCCGTTGTCGCGGCGGTGCTTGTCGCAGATCGCCTGGCGCAGCTCCGGGGTGCCGGCGACCGGGGTGTACTTGGTCTTGCCGGCGGCGATGGCCTGCCGGGCGGCTTCCTTGACGTGCTCCGGGGTGTCGAAGTCGGGCTCGCCGGCGCCCAGGCCGATCACGTCGCGGCCGGCGGCGCGCAGCTCGGCGGCCTTGGTGGTGACCGCGATGGTCGGCGAGGGCTGGATGGCGGAGAGACGCTCGGCGATGATCGACATGGAAAAGCCTTCCCGAATGGACGCCAGTTGAAGGGATGCGGGGACTCCCCGCCGTCCGGGGAGTCGCCAGACCCTACCCGCAGCCGGGCCGGCCGACAAGCATCACCGGAGGGCGCCGGGCGCGCCTATTGATGATGCGCCAGTTCCAGGCGGCCGAGCTGGGCGGCGTGCATCTCGTCCGGCCCATCGGCCAGCCGCAGGGCGCGGGCCCAGGCGTAGGCGCGGGCCAGCGGGGTATCCTCGCACAGGCCCAGGCTGCCATGGATCTGGATCGCCCGGTCGATCACCCGGCAGGCCATGGCGGGCACCGCCAGCTTGGCCATGGCGATTTCGCGGCGCGCCTCGGTGGCGCCCTGGGTGTCCAGGGTCCAGGCGGCGCGCAGGGTGAGCAGGCGGGCCTGATCGATCTCAACCCGGCTGTCGGCGAGGCGCTCCAGCACCCCACCCTGGTCGGCCAACGGCTTGCCCAGAACGGCCCGCGCGCGGGCCCGCCGGCAGGCCAGGGCGAGGGCCTGCTCGGCCATGCCGATCAGATGCATGCACTGGTGCACACGGACCGGGGCCAGACGCTCGCGAACGATCCCGAAGCCCTCGCCCGGCGCCCCGACCAGATGATCGGCCGGCACCCGCACATTCTCGAAGTGGACCTCCATGTGGCCCTGCGGGGCGTGGTCGAAGCCGAACACCGGCAGGGCACGCCGGACGCTGACGCCAGGAGCATCCATGGGCACCAACAGGATGGCGTGCTGTCGGCGCGGCGGCGCCGCCGGATCGATCCGGCCCATCACCAGCAGCACCCGGCAACGCGGATCGCCGGCCCCGGTCACCCACCACTTGCGGGCGTTGAGGATGAGGTGATCGCCCAGCCGCTCGATCCGCCCCTCGATGTTGGTGGCGTCCGACGAGGCCACCGCCGGTTCGGTCAGCGCCAATCCGGAGCGGATCTCGCCAGCCAGCAGGGGCGTGAGCCAGCGCACCTTCTGCTCCGCCGAGCCGTGGCAACGCAGCAACTCCATGTTGCCCACATCCGGGGCGGCGCAATTGAAGACCTCCGGGGCCAGCGGCGAACGGCCCATGATCTCGGCCAACGGGGCGAATTCCAGATGGGTCAGGCCGGGGGCCTGGGCATCGTACACCCCGGGCTCGGTCAGCCACAGGTTCCACAGGCCCTCGGCCCGGGCGCGCCTTTTCAGCTCCTCGATCTGGGGCGGCGGCGCGGCCCAGCGGTCGGGCCGCGACTCCAGCCACCGCGCCACCTCGTCCTCGGCCGGATGGACATGGGCCTCCATGAAGGCGCCGAGGCGTCGGCGCAGGTCGCTCACCCTGGGCGACGGGGCAAAATCCATCGGCCGGCGGTCCTCCCCCTTGCGATGCCCCCCACCGGTCAGTCGGCGGGCGGGACAGGTCGCTGTGCGTCACCGGCATCACAGCGGATCGCGGTCAAGCGCGTCAACCCTCGGCCTCCGGGCCGAGCTGATGGAACCCCGACCCGGCGCCTGGAGAACGACATCGCCCAGAACCTGCCGGGCCCAGAACCTGCCGGCGGCAACGGCGATCCGGTCACCGCCGGGCGGCGGGACCGGGCGCGGCGGTGGGATCTTTCGGGCAGGTCCGGGAGAGTGGACGCGTCTGTCCCCGGGCAATGGTCACAGTCCAGGCGCACAGTCCAGGCGCGCAGTCCGGGCGCACGGGGATGGGAGGCCAATGTTGCGTGACCAGGCCCCATCCCTGGGCTCTCAGTCCTCTCCCGTTCCCTGCGGCCCCGGGCTCCAATCCACCTCGTAACGGCTGGCGGCGTCGGAGGGGTTGTCCAGCGCGATGCGGTACTGGGCGGTGGCGCCCGGCTCCAGGCTGTCGGTCGGCGGCTGGGTCAGCACGTCCTGCAGGATGCGGTCCTGCTTGTCGAACATCATCAGGCGGATGAACGGCACCTCGCGCGGCACTTCCGAGAGGTTGACGATGGTCCCCGTCACCACCAGCTGCTTGCCGTTGTCCAGCGGCAGGAACTCGTGCCGCGAGCCCTGGAAGCTGAGCCCGGCGCCCAGCACCTCGACCGGGATGCCGAGCCGGGTGTAGACCGCCTCGGTGGCCGGCCAGGTCTCGACCACGGTGGTGCGCAGGAAGTAGCCGCCCGCCGCCCCGCCGCCGCCGACCAGCAGCACGGTCAGCAGCAGCCACAGCCACCAGCGCGACTTCTTCTTCTCCGCGAAGGGCGAGGGACGGTCGCCGCCGAGGATGTTGCGCAGGGCCTCGTCATCGTCATCGCCGAGGGCCTCGAAGTCGGTCATCTCGTCGTCGCCCTCGTCGCGGCTCTGGCCGGCGGCCAACATTGCCGAGAGGGCTTCAAGGTCGGTCGGTTCGTCGTCTTCCGACTGCAACGGCACGTCGGGCCGGGGCGGGGCGGCCTCGGCGGCGGCCCAGTCGGCCGGCGGCGCCTCGACCGGCGACGACGGGGGCGGCGCCGGGGGCTGGCGCGGCGGCGAGTCGGTCTCGGTGGTTGGGGGCTGGTGCCAGCGGTGGCCGCAACGGGCGCATTTCAGGGAGCGGCCCGCCGCTCCGAGGGCGTGATCGGGCAGCGAGAAACGGGCCTGACAGTTCGGGCACTGGATGATCATGGCACCCCGTCGCGTGGTCCCCGCGCGCCCCCCGGCGCGGTCGGGCCCGGTGGGCTCCGCCAGTGCGCCGTGGACCTGGCATCCACGCCGTCTCTTGACCGCCGAAGAGATGTCCACTTCGGCCTGGAACGTTCCTGTCGTGGGGGGGCATGGGCACCTTCGGGCGCCCAGGTCATCCCACCCCGGCAACTATGGGCTGGCATGTCTTACCAGAGCCTTTATAGGAGGCTGTGATGGCCGACACAACCGCGACACCTTGTCCCCACCCTGTCCCCACCTTGCCCCGGCCCGCCGGCCAGGCGGGGGTCGCCCGGGTGGACGGCGGGCGGGCGCCCATGTAAACCTGCCTGACCAGGGGCCGGTCCTGCCGGCCCAGCCGCCCACCGATATCAAGAGCTGCCGCGCCGTGCGCCCCGACCCCCGCTGGGGAAACCCCGCCACCCGCTCCGCCGCCGAGGCTTCCACCGTTCCCCCTGTCGGGGCCGGCGGCGAGGCCGTGGTGGCCATGGAGGGGGTTGGCCTGCGCTATGGCAACGGCCCGGAAATCCTCCAGGACGTTTCGTTCACCCTGCCCGGGCGCTCGTTCCACTTCCTGACCGGACCGTCCGGGGCCGGCAAGTCCTCGCTGCTTTCGCTGATGTATCTGGCCCGCACCCCGTCGCGCGGCCGGTTGTCCATGTTCGGGCGCGATCTGGCCCTGGTGCCGCGCCAGACCTACCCGGCCCTGAGGCGCAGCATCGGCGTGGTGTTCCAGGACTTCCGCCTGCTCGATCACCTGTCGGCGCTCGACAACGTGGCCCTGCCGCTGCGCGTCGCCGGGGTGGGCGAGGGCGAGATCCGCCGCCACGTGCCCGAACTTCTGGCCTGGGTCGGTCTGGCCGACCATCTGGACGCCAGACCCTCGGTGCTCTCCGGCGGGCAGAAGCAGCGGGTCGCCATCGCCCGGGCGGTGATCAACCGGCCGCAACTGCTGCTCGCCGACGAGCCGACCGGCAACGTCGATGACCGCATCGCCGTGCGCCTGTTGCATCTGTTTGCCGAACTGAACAAGCTGGGCACCACGGTGGTCATCGCCACCCACAACGAATCGGTGGTGCGCACCTTCCGCTTTCCCCGCCTGCACCTGGAACAGGGCCGACTGACCCGCCTGCCGCCGCTGGCCGATGCCGGACCGGCCGGTGGTGTCCCGCCGGGCGGGGCCGGTCCTGTTCCCCAAATGGCTCCGCAGGGTGGCGCCAATACGTCTCCCGACACGGCGCCGCGCAGCGGCGCCAATGTTTCTCCCGATGCGGCGCCGCGCAGCGGCGCCAATGCTTCTCCCGATGCGGCGCCGCGCGGCGGCGCCAATGCCTCTCCCGATGCGGCGCCGCGTAGCGGCGCCGCTTGGCGCCGTGCCCTGCGCCGCGACCCCACCTGACCGGATCGGCCCAGATCGGCCAAGATCGGCCCAGTTTGGCAAGAACATCACCCCAGTTTGGCAAGAACATCACCAAGGAAACCCGGCCCCGATGCTGTTCTCGCTGCGCACCGACCTGATGATCGCCCGCGACGCCGGCAGCCGCTTCCTGCCCTGGCTGGTCGCGGTGATGGTCTTCATGGCGGCGCTCGGGCTGTCCGCCTCGCTGGGCCTGAAGGCGCTGATCGACGGCTGGCGGGCCGAGGCGGCGGGCACCCTGACGGTCCAGGTGATGCCGGTCATCGGGGCCGACGAGGCGGCCCGCACCGCCACCGAGGTGCGCCTCGGCGAGATCCTGAAGGCCCTGGAGGCCACCCCCGGGGTGGTCCGCGCCGAGGTGCTGTCGGAAAGTGAACTGGCCCGGCTGGTCGCCCCCTGGCTGGGCAACGATCCGCTGGTCCGCGACCTGCCCCTGCCGCGGCTGATCGACGTCAGGCTCGACGACGGGACGGAACTGGACGTGGAGGCCCTGACCGGCCGCCTGCGCGCCCTCACCCCCGATGTCACGGTCGATGCCCACCAGTTGTGGCTGTCCCGCCTGACCGGGCTGGCCCAGGGCCTGCGCCTGCTGGCCCTGGCGGTGATGGCCCTGGTGGTGACCGCCACCGCCGCCACCGTGGTCCATGCCACCCATGCCAGCCTCTCGGTGCACCGCGAGCAGATCGCCGTGTTGCATCAGGTGGGGGCGCACGATGGCTACATCGCCGGCCAGTACGCCGGGCGCTGGCTGCGCCTGGGGCTGTTTGGCGGGGTGGTCGGGCTGGCCCTGGCGGCGCCCGCCCTGATCGTCCTCGGCTGGCTGGCCGGGCGACTGGAAGGGGCGCTGATCCCCGAGCTTCACCTCGGCGTGGCCGACCTGTGGCCGGTCCTGGCGTTGCCCCTGGCCAGCGGCGTGCTGGCCATGCTGACGGCCCGCCTGACCGTGCTGCGGGTGCTCACCCGCCTGCCCTGACGAGGTTGCCCGTGCCCCACCCTTCGCCCTTGGCCGCGCCTCCCCCGCGTCGCCCGACCGGCCCCTTGGTGGCGCTGGTCAAGGCCGGGCTGGCCGCCGCCCTGGTCATCGCCGGGGCGTGGCTGGCCGGGCTGTTCGCCTTCGTCGCCGCGCTGCCCGGCGAGGACACCTGGCACCACCGCGCGCCGCCGCCGGGCAGCGCCATCGTGGTGCTGACCGGGGGCAGCGAGCGGTTGACCGCCGGGGTCGACCTGCTGGCCGAGGATGGCCAGCGCGTGCTTTTCATCTCCGGCGTCAACCGGGCGGTCGATGCCGCCACCCTGGCCCACCAGCTTGGCCCGGCGGCCGAGGCGGCGCTGGCCGAGGGGCGCCTGGAGATCGGCCACGCCGCCCGCAACACCCCGGGCAACGCCGCCGAGGTGGCGGCCTGGGCCAGCCGGCGCGGCATCGACGGCCTGATCCTGGTCACCGCCGCCTATCACATGCCGCGCAGCCTGTTCGAGTTGCGCCGCGCCCTGCCCGGGGTGCGCATCGTGCCGCACCCGGTGTTTCCCGCCTCGGTGCGCCAGGGCGACTGGTGGCGCTGGCCGGGAACCTCGTTGCTTCTGGCCGGCGAATACACGAAATATCTGCTGACCCGGGGCCGCCACCTGCTGGGATTGACGGCGCCCCCCATCGCCAACCCGTGAAGATCGCGTCCGATGACCGCCTTGCGCTCCTTCGTCTACCTTGCCGCCCAATGGGCCTGGACCCTGGTCCTGGCCACCCTGTACATCCCCGGCCTGCTGCTGCCGACCCGCTGGTTCCTGCCCTTCATGCGCTTCTGGATGGCCGGCATGCGGCGCATGGCGCGCTACATCCTGGGCATCACCTGGGAGGTTCGGGGGCTGGAGAACGTGCCGCCGGGGCCGGCCATCATCGCCTCGCGCCACCAGTCGGCCTTCGACACCTTCCTGTTCCACGCCCTGCTCGATTTTCCGGTCTACATCTTCAAGAAGGAGCTGGTGTGGATTCCCTTCGTCGGGTTCTACATGCTGCGCGCCGGGATGATCCCGATCGACCGCAAGGGCGGCGCCTCGGCCATGAAGACCATGCTTCGGCACTCGGAAAAGGCGCTCGAACGCGACGCCCAGGTGGTCATCTTCCCGGAGGGCACGCGCACCCCGCCCGGCGAGCGCAAGCCCTACCATCCCGGCGTGGTGGCGCTGGCCGCGCGCTTCCCCGAGGTGCCGGTGATCCCGGTGGCGTTGAACACCGGCCACGTCTGGAAGCGCGAGGCGTGGATCAAGAAGCCGGGCCACGTGGTCATCGAGTTCCTGCCGCCCATGCCGCCGGTCGGCAAGGGGCTGGATCGGCGGGCCTACCTGACCGAGCTTCAGGATCGCATCGAGGCCACCGGGGCCAAGCTCCCCGGTCCCCGCGAGGCCCCTCATGGCTGAGGCGATGTCCGCCGTGTCGCGCCGGGTGTGGGCGGAAAAGTACCGCCTGACCCACCCCGACGGCCGGGCCGAGGCGGACATCGAGGCAACCTGGGAACGCATCGCCGGCGCCCTGGCCGAGGCCGAGTCGCCCCACCGGCGGGCCGACATGGCGCAGCGCTTCAAGGCGGCGCTGGAGGATTTCCGCTTCCTGCCCGGCGGGCGCATCCAGGCCGGGGCGGGGGCCGGCCGGCGGGTCACCCTGTTCAACTGCTTCGTCATGGGAACCATCCCCGATTCCCTGGGCGGCATCTTCGATCATCTGAAAGAGGCCGCCCTGACCATGCAGCAGGGCGGCGGCATCGGCTACGACTTCTCGACCATCCGGCCCCGGGGGGCGGCGGTCGGCGGGGTGGGAGCCGAGGCCTCGGGCCCGGTCTCCTTCATGGAAATGTGGGACGCCATGTGCCGCACGGTGATGAGCGCCGGGGCCCGGCGCGGCGCCATGATGGCCACCCTGCGCATCGACCACCCGGACATCGAGGCCTTCATCGAGGCCAAGCGCGGCGCCGGCCGGCTGACCATGTTCAACCTCTCGGTGCTGGTCCCCGACGCCTTCATGCGGGCCCTGGACGAGGACGCCGACTGGCCGCTGGTCTTCGCCGGTCGGGTGTGGCGCACCCTGCCGGCCCGCGATCTGTGGGCCCGGCTCTGCCGCGCCGCCTACGACAGCGCCGAGCCCGGGGTGATCTTCATCGACCGGGTCAACGCCGCCAACAACCTGTCCTGGGCCGAGACCATCCGGGCCACCAACCCCTGTGGCGAACAGCCCCTGCCGCCCTACGGAGCCTGCCTGCTCGGCTCGGTCAACCTGGCCCGGCTGGTGGTCGACCAGTTCACCCCACAGGCCCACCTCGACCTCGACGCGCTGGCCCGGCTGACCGCCACCGCCGTGCGCATGCTGGACAACGCCATCGACCTGTCGCCCTTCCCGCTGCCCGCCCAGCGGGCCGAGGTCAAGGCCAAGCGGCGCATGGGCCTGGGGGTGACCGGGCTGGCCGATGCGCTGGCCCTGCTCGGGGTGCGCTATGGCAGCCCCCAGGCGGTGCGGCTGACCACCCAGTGGCTGAGCGCCCTGCGCGACGCCGCCTACCGGGCCAGCATCGAGCTGGCCCGCGAGCGCGGGCCCTTCCCGCTGTTCGACCGGGCGCGGTATCTGGCCGCCGGCACGATCCCCCACCTTTCGGCCGACATCCGGGCCGGCATCGCGGCGCACGGCATCCGCAACGCCCTTTTGACCTCGATCGCCCCGACCGGCACCATCTCGCTGGTTGCCGACAACGTGTCGTCGGGCATCGAGCCCATCTTCAGCCTGCGCCAGCGGCGCCGCCTGCTCAATCCCGACGGCACGGCCGACGAGGTGGAGCTGGTCGATCACGCCTACCGCCGCTTCCGCGACATGCATGGCCCCGAGGCGCCGCTGCCGGAGGCCTTCGTCACCGTCGCCGACCTCAAGCCCGAGGACCATCTGGCCATGCAGGCGGCGGCCCAGCAGGTGATCGACAGCGCCATTTCGAAAACCGTCAACGTGCCGGCCGGGATGCCCTTCGAGGCCTTCCGCGACCTCTACCGCGAGGCCTACGGACGCGGCCTCAAGGGCCTGACCGTCTACCGCCCGACGCCGGAACGCGGCCATGTGCTGGCCGATGGCGCGGGGCAGGCCGCCGACTCCGCCGTCGAACCGGCCGACCTCGGCGACGGCTGCACCCCGGCCGGCTGCGGGTAGACGGACCTCCGTCGGCCCCGGACAGACACAGAAAAGGCCGCCCTGGCGGGCGGCCTTCCGCAAACGCCCTCCCCGCCGCTCCGTTGCCGGGCGGTTCGGGGGGGCTGGGTCCCGAGCCTCGTCAGATCAGCGAGATCTGCTCGGCCATCGGGCCCTTCTTGCCCATGCGGGTAGCCAGACGCACCCGCTGGCCGGGCTCCAGGTTCTGGATGCCGGAGCGTTGCAGGGCATTGCGCCCGACAAAGACGTCCTTGCCGCCCAGATCCGGGACCACGAAGCCGAAGCCCTTCTCGGCCGAGAAGAACTTCACCTCGCCGTCGACCGTCTCCAGGTCGCCGCCGTCGGGCCGGTAGGCGCCGCCCCCCGGCGGGCCGCCGGCCGGCGCCGTGGCGGTGCTCTCGTCGATGTCGACGATGGCGCTCACCTGAGGGCCGCGCGGCCCGGGCTCGACCCGGCAGACCAGGGTGGTGCCGGGGGCGACATCGCGCACGCCGGCCCGCTCCAGAACCGAAATGTGAAGAAAGGCGTCAGCCGAGCCGTCACTCGGTGCCACGAACCCAAAGCCCTTGGTTCCATTGAACCACTTAACCTGGGCCGACACCCCCGCCCCCGCCCCGGCGGGACCCCGATCAAAATCAGACACGTTCACGAACCCTCAAGAAGAGACAAGATACAAAGACGCTGAATTGTACATCAGCCCGCGCCGCTGAAAAACGGAAATGTGGGCCCGCGCCATGGACCTCGACCTCCGGCCCGGGACGGACCCGCGGCATTGCCGAATAAGCCTCAAGATGGGGTGGGGGTGGGATTACTCGCGCCTTAGATGTAGTATGGGCGAGGGCGCGGGGCTCACCCGGCCGGCAAGACCCGGCGGACCGCCTCGCGCCAGCCGGCCAGCAGCTCGCGGCGGCGGGTGGCCTCCATGCGGGGCTGAAAGGTCCGGGAATCGCGCCACGCCGAGGCCATGTCGGCAAGCCCGTGATACAGCCCCGCCCCCAGTCCGGCGAGCAGGGCGGCGCCCAGCGCCGTGGTCTCGATGCAGGCCGGCCGGCTGACCGGGCGCTCCAGCAGCCCGGCCAGGAAGCCGAGCATCCAGTCATTGGCCGCCATGCCGCCATCGACCCGAAGGCCCGGCGGATCGGGCAGGCCATCGTCGGCCATGGCGGCGAGCAGGTCGGCGGTCTGGAAGGCCACCGATTCGAGCGCCGCCCGGGCCAGATGGGCCCGCCCCGAGGCGCGGCTGAGGCCGAGTATGGCGCCGCGCGCCCCGGGCTCCCACCACGGCGCGCCCAGGCCGGTGAAGGCGGGCACCATGTAGACCCCGCCGTTGTCGGGCAGCTCGGCCGCCAGACGCGCACTTTCCGAGGCCTCGCGCAGCACCCCCAGATCGTCGCGCAGCCACTTGATGGCGGTGCCGGCGTTGAAGATGCTGCCCTCCAGGGCATAGGTCGGGGTGCCCGCCAGCCGGTAGGCCAGGGTGGTCAGCAACCGGTTGCGCGAGCTGAGCGGCGTCGCCCCGGTGTTGCCCAGGATGAAGGCGCCGGTGCCGAAGGTGCATTTCACCATCCCCGGCTCGGTGCACAACTGGCCGATCATCGCCGCGTGCTGGTCGCCGGCCAGCCCGCAGATGGGCAGTGGCCGGCCGAAGAACGTGGCCTCGGTGTCGGCGAAGCGGCCGGCGCAGTCGACCACCCGGGGCAGCACGGCGCGCGGCACCTCGAACAGGGCCAGAAGGTCGTCGTCCCAGTCCTGGGTGTGGATGTTGAACAGCATGGTGCGCGCCGCGTTGGTGGCGTCGGTGGCGTGCAGCGCGCCGCCGGTCAGGCGGAACACAAGGAAGCTTTCCACGGTGCCGAAACACAGCTCGCCCCGGGCCGCCTGCTCGCGCGCCCCGGGCAGGGTGTCGAGCAGCCAGGCCAGCTTGGTGGCCGAGAAGTAGGAATCGACCACCAGTCCGGTGCGCTGGCGGATCATCTCCTCATGCCCCTCGGCGACCAGCCGTTGGCACAGCGGCGCCCCGCGCCGGTCCTGCCAGACGATCGCCCGGTGCAGCGGCCGGCCGCTGGCGCGCTCCCACAGCACGGCGGTCTCGCGCTGGTTGGTGATGCCCACCGCCAGCACCTTGTCCACCGCCACCTGGGCCAGGGCGCGGCGACACACCGCCAGGGTGTCCGACCAGATGTCCTCCGCCTCGTGCTCGACCAGGCCATCGCCCGGATAATGCTGATCGAGCTCCTTCTGGGCGCTGGCGATGGGTTGGCCGAAGCCGTCGAAGATCATCGCCCGGGTGCTGGTGGTCCCCTGGTCGATGGCCAGGATCAGGGCGTCGCGGATCATGGGTCGGCTCCCGGGCGCGAAACAACAGGCCCCCCGACTGTACCCGCGCTGCTTTCAGGGGAAAAGGGCAGGAGCCTTGCCGAGGCGTCGCGACGGGGCCACACTCGGGCCCCATGACCGACTCCCAGTTTCCCCACCCCCAGTTTCCCGACCCGCTTTTTCCCGACTCGCCCGAGGCACCGCCCGGTGGCTGGCCGCTGGACCATCTGCTGGCCCGTCTGGCCGACCTGCCGCCGCTGCCCGAAACCCGCCGCCTGCCGTTGGCCGAGGCAGCCGGGCAGGTGCTGGCCGACCCGCTGATCGCCCCCACCAACCAGCCGCGCTTCGACAACTCGGCCATGGACGGCTTCGCCGCCCGCGCCGCCGACGCCCCCACCGGCCCGCTGCCGGTGGTCCGCCGCATCCTGGCCGGCCAGCCCGCCGGGGCGCCGCTGGAGGCCGGCACGGCGGTGCGCATCATGACCGGGGCGCCGCTGCCAGCCGGCGCCGACGCCGTGGCCATGCAGGAGCACTGCCGGCTCGACGGCGCCCACGTCCACCTGCCGCCGACCCTGAAGGCCGGCGCCAACATCCGCCGCGCCGGCGAGGAATTCACCGCCGGCCAGACCGCCCTGCCAGCCGGGGTGCGCCTCGGCCCGGCCCAGATCGGGCTGGCCGCCGCCCTCGGGGTCGGCCAGTTGACCGTGCGCCGGCCGGTGCGCGTCGCCGTCTTCGCCACCGGCGACGAGCTGGTCGAGCCCGGCCAGCCCTGCCCCGAAGGCGCCATCCCGGAAAGCAACCGCCTGACCCTGGCCACCCTGCTGACCGGCCTGGGCTGCACGGTAAAGGACCTCGGCATCCTGCCCGACCACCGGGAAACCATCACCGCCGCCCTGGCCGAGGCCGCGCCCGAGGTCGACCTGATCGTCACCTCGGGCGGCGTCTCGGTGGGCGAGGCCGACCACGTGCGCCAGGCCCTCACCGGCATCGGTCGCCTCGGCCTGTGGAAACTGGCCATCAAACCCGGCAAGCCGCTGGCCCTGGGCCGCATCGGCCACACCCTGTTCCTCGGCCTGCCCGGCAACCCGGTCTCGGTGATGGTCACCGCCCTGATGATCGGCCGCCCCCTGGTCCTCGCCCTGCAAGGACGCCAGCCCCTGGAACCCCGCCGGCTGACCCTGCCCGCCGCCGCCCCCATCGCCGCCAAAGCCGGCCGCCGAACCTTCCTGCGCGCCCGACTGGACAACCAGAACAGGGTCCACGCCCTGACCAACCAAGGCTCGGCCATGCTCTCCGGCCTGGCCATGGCCGACGGCCTGATCGACCTGCCCGCCGACAGCCCCCCCATCAACACCACAACCCCCCTGACCTTCCTCCCCCTGCCCGACCTGCTCACCTGACCCCCGACAGACGGCGTGTGGCGACCCATGCCAAGGGGGCGCTGCCCCCTTGGAACCCCCGCCGGGGGGACCAGGGGCCCCCCCGGACCCCCGCCGCGACTTAAAGCCGTGAAGAGGGGGGTGTATCCGAGCGCGCTCGGATACACCCCCCTCTTCACGGCTTTGACTCATGGTGGGGTCTGGGGAGGCCTCCCGGCCTCCCCAGCGGGGTTCAAAGGGGCAGCGCCCCTTTGCGTGGGCCGCCACAGGCCGTTTGCCGAGGCTCAGGGGAGCAGTTTGCGCAGGGTGGGGAGGTCGGGTTTGGGGGGGTGGTGTTTGTCCATGGGGATGGTGGGCAGGTGGTGGACTTCCAGGTCGCCCAGGCGTTGGGCGTTGCTGTGCCATGTTTTCAGGTGGTGGGCATCGCCGCTGAGGGCCAGTTTGGGGCGTTGGTCGGGGTCGGCGAGCAGGGCGGCGTTGGTCACGCCGGGCCACAGGCGGGCGGCGGCTTCCACGGCCAGTGGGGCGAGGCCGTCGCGGCTGTCGTCCTTGCGGCCGAGCAGCCACAGGCGGCCCAGCGGGTCGATGCGGCCCATGTCGCCGGTGCGGTGCCAGATGGTGTTGCCCTGGCGCAGTTTGGTTTCGGCGTCGCGGGTCGGGTCGAGGTAGCCCGGATTGACGTGGTTGCCGCAGACCGTGATTTCGCCGTCGATCAGGCGCAGGCGGATGTCGGGCACCGGTCGGCCGACTGGCAGGCCGCCACCGCCGGCGGCGCGGGTCCAGGCGTCCTCGGCCAGGGTTTCGAGGGCCAGGTGGGCGATGGGGTCGGCTTCGGGCGAGCCGTAGACCACGGTCAGGCCGACCCCTGGCGCGCCGGCCAGGAAGCGTCGGGCGATGTCCGGGTAGAGGGGGGCGCCGCAGCTCAGCACGCGGCGCACGCTGTCGGGCAGAGGCTGGCCGGCCAATCGGGCGGTGACGGCTGGCGGCAGCAGCAGGCGGGTGGCGCCGACCATCTGGGCCTGCTGGCGCAGGGCGGTCGGGTCGGCCCGGTGGGGGTGTTTGAGCGGCCAGCCCGGCAGCACGGCGGTGTGGCCGTGGCCCAGGCAGGGCAGCACGAAGGCGGGGAAGGCGACCACGTCCACCTCCTGCCCGTTGCCGGCCAGCAGGGGGGTCAGCGCTCGGTGCTGGGCCATCAGCAGGGCGTGCGAGCGGGCCATCGCCCTGGGAGGGCCGCTGCTGTCGCTGGTGAAGGAGATCACCGCCGGCCGCTTCGCGTCGGTGGCTGGTGGCGGCTCGCGGCGCTGGCGTTCCGGGGCCGGCGACAGCCCCAGGGGAATGGCCCGGGTCTCCGGGAAGGCCAGGGCCAGGACGCGCAGCCAGGGGTCGGCCAGCAGGGCCTTGGGCTGGGTGGTCAAGGCGGCGTGCCGGAGGCCGGCCAGCCCCATGGCCGGCTCGGGGAACACCGCCACGGCGCCCAGGTGCCACAGGGCGGCCAGCCCGGCGTAAAGTTCGGCGCCGGGCTTGAGGGCAACCAGCACGCGGTCGCCGGCCTCGATGCCCTGCCCGGCGAAGGTGCCAGCCAGCCCGGCGGTCAGGCTGGCCAAAGCGCCATAGGAGGTGCGTTGCCCGGCGCCGTCGATCAGGGCCGGCCGCTTGGGGTGACGCTGGGCGGCGCGCAGGAAGGCGTCGGTCAGGTTCATGCCTTGGCTCTCACGCGAGGGGGCTTTCACGGCAGGCGCCCCATCAGGGCATGGACGCGCTCGGCCACCGCCCGGCCGGCACCGGGAACGAAGCCAAGCGTGCTCTTTAGCACCACCACGCCGGCGCGCAAGGGTTTGGGAAAAGTCCGCGTCAGGCCGATCAACTGGCCATTCGGCTGGCGGGTGATCGGGATGACGCGCGGGTCGGTCCGGGCGTGCCCTGGGCGGTTGGCGAAAGCCCGGGGATGGCGCGGACTCGGCTGGAAAAACGAGGCGCTGGCAAGGCTCGCGGAATCATCGGGGGAGCCCGGTGAGGCGCGCCACGGGGGCGTTTCCGTCCCGGCTTTCCAGGGTCTGCTCCGGCACCCCACCGGCGCGGCCGGGGGCGGCTCGGGCCGACAGATGGCTTTCGACGACGGCGACTCCGGGCGCAAGGTCGCTCGCCAGCAAGGTAGGTCGCCAGCAAGGCAGGTCGCCATTTGGTGGCTGGTGGCGCTTGTGCCACGATCGTCTCCCGGAACGCCCTGATCGCCTGACACATCCGCTGCCGGCCCCGGCATGCGCCCCCCTCCGGGACGTGGACGCCCGCAGCCACATCGCCGCCCCCCTTGACTCGGCGGGTGCAATCTGGCGACATCCCCCCAGCGGGTAACTTGTATACAAATAACCAAACCCGCGCCCCGAACGGGAGCGCCCCGGCCGCCACGCGCCGGACCACATCCGTGGACCACGACTTAACCCGAGGTCCACAACTGGGAGACACATGCCATGAAGCTTCTGCGCCACGCCCTGGCAGCCCTTGTGCTGCTTTCCACGCCGGCCCTGGCCGAGCAACAGCTTTCGGTCGCCACCGGCGGTACCGGCGGCGTCTACTACCCCTACGGCGGCGGTTTGGCCGAGCTGATCACCAAGTACGTCGACGACGCCAGCGCGGTGGCCGAGGTGACCGGCGCCTCGGTCGAGAACATGGGGCTGGTTTCGCGCCGCGACAGCGACCTCGCCCTGGCCCTGGCCGACACCGTCTATGCCGGGGTGATGGGCATCGGCCGCTTCGAGGACCGCAAGCTCGACAACGTGGTGGCCCTGGGCTCGGTCTATCCCAACGCCGTGCAGATCGTCACCCTGAAGGACAGCGGCATCACCTCGCTGGCCGATCTCAAGGGCAAGCGGGTGTCGGTCGGCGCCCCGGGCAGCGGCACCGAGGTCAGCGCCAAGACCCTGCTTGAGGCCAACGGCATCAGCTACGACGACTTCGAGCCCCAGCGCCTGAACTTCAACGAGACCGCCGACGCCCTGCGCGACGGCGACATCGACGCCGGGTTCTGGAGCGTCGGCCCGCCGACCAGCTCGATCATCAACCTCGCCACCACCCGCGACATCGCCCTGGTGGCGATCAGCGACGACGAGATCGCCAAGGCCAAGCAGGCCGAGCCGGTGTTCGCCGCCTATACCCTGAAGGCCGGCATCTACGAGGGGGTGGCCAACCCGGTCAACACCATCTCCACCCCCAACGTGCTGATCGCAAACGCCGAGATGGACGAGGAACTGGCCTACCGGATCACCAAGGTGCTGTTCGAGCATATCGCCGAGCTGCGCGCCATCCACCCGGCGGCCAACGACACCACCATCGAGTTCTCGCTGGGCGCCACCCCGGTGCCGCTGCACCCCGGCGCCATCCGCTTCTACGAGGAAGCCGGGGCCACCGTGCCCGACCACCTGAAGCCGTGAGGCCACGGCCCCGCCCGGGGCGACGGCTGATCGCCGCCGCCCTGGGTCTGCCACTGGTCGCCTGCGCCGCCGCCCCGCCGCCGAATCGCCTGGAGGCGGTGACTCCTGACGGCCGTCTGGTCGGCGCCGTCACCGTGCCCCGGGGCAGTGGCTGGTGCCTGGACTGGAACCATTCGGTGACCGGCGACCCGGTGGCCGACTGCTACCTGAACGACGGCGGCCGGATGGTCCTGAGCCACGCCTTCCAGCCCGACTTCGCGGCCGGCCTGGGGCACTTCCCCGGGCGCGGCGTGTTCAGGCCGGGCCGCGGCGACGGCTACCTGATCGACGCCATCGACGAGCCGGTGCCCGGCAACGCCTATCGCCTGCGCGTCGGCGCGCCAGCCGTCGACCACCGCATCATCACCGACGACGGCCAGCGCCTGCCCCTGTCGGCCCGGGTGGCCGGCCAGCCGGTGATCCTGCGCCTTGTTCCCGCCCCCTCATCCCAGGACCTTCCATGAGCCAGGCCTCGCCCGACGCCACCGTCGACATCCTGCCCGATCCGCCGCACCATCCGCGCCCGGTGCTGTGGCTCATCTCGACGGTCGCCGTGGCGCTGTCGCTGTTCCAGATGTACGGGGCGGGGATCGAGCCGCTGGGCCTGTTCTACCAGCGCGGCATCCACCTCGCCTTCATCATGGTGCTGGCCTTTCTGGTCTTCCCGCTGCGCCGCCGGCGCGGCTGGCTGAGCTGGCTGGTCGATCTGGCCTTCCTCGGCGGGGCGGTGCTCAGTGGCTTCTATCTGACCTACTATCTGGACGACATCTTCAACCGGGCCGGCTTCTGGACGACCACCGACGTGGTGGTCGGGGCCATTGCCGTGCTCACCCTGCTCGAGGCCAGCCGGCGCGCCATCGGCCTGGGCATGACCCTGATCGGGGTGGCCGCCATTCTCTATGCCCTGGCCGGGCCGCGCGGCGCCCTGCCCTGGCTGGGCGAGCTGCTGCCCGGCATCCTGGCCCACCGGGGCAACGACCTGGACCGCCTGATCGGCCAGCTCTACCTGGGGCAGGAGGGGATCTACGGCCTGCCGCTGGGCGTCGCCGCCACCTACATCTTCGTTTTCGTGCTGTTCGGCGCCTTCCTGGAGGTGACCGGGGCCGGGCGCTTTTTCATCGATCTGGCCTACGCCGCCACCGGCAAGCGCAAGGGCGGACCGGCCAAGGCCGCCGTGCTGGCCTCGGCCGGCATGGGCTCGATCAGCGGCTCGGCGATCGCCAACGTGGTCACCACCGGGGCCTTCACCATTCCCCTGATGAAGCGCCTGGGCTACCGCCGCGCCCAGGCCGGGGGGATCGAGGCCGCCGCCTCGACCGGCGGCCAGATCACCCCGCCGCTGATGGGCGCCGGGGCCTTTCTGATCTCGGAATACACCAACGTGCCGTATCTCGAGATCGTGCTGGTTTCCATCTTCCCGGCCATTCTGTACCTGGGCACGGTCTACCTTTTGGTCCACATCGCCGCCCTCAAGCAGGGCATGAGCGGGCTGCCACCCGAGGAGTTGCCGAGCATCAAGAAGGTGCTGGCCGAGGGCTGGCAGTTCCTGGTCCCGCTGGGGGTGCTGGTCTACCTGCTGGTGATGAACCTGTCGCCCATGCGGGTCGGCTTCTGGGCCATCCTCTCGGTGGCCGGGGTGGCGCTGGCCCGCTGGCTGCTGTGGCGACTGTTCATCGCCCCGCGCCACCAGAAAACCGCCGACACCCCCGACCTCCCCGACTGGAGCACCGCCCTGCTGGCCGGCGGGCGACTGGTGCTGAAGGCGCTCGAGGTCGGGGCGCGCAACGCCATCGCGGTGAGCGTGGCCTGCGCGGTGGCCGGCATCATCGTCGGCGTGGTCGGGCTGACCGGGCTGGGGCTGAAGTTCTCCTCGATGATGATCGCCTTCTCCGGCGGCAACATCGTGCTGGCCCTGATCCTGGTTCTGCTGGCCAGTCTGGTGCTCGGCATGGGGCTGCCGGTGACCGCCTCCTACATCGTGCTGGTGGTGCTGGTCGGCCCCACCCTGCACGCCGACTTCGGCATCCCGCTCTTGATCGCCCATCTGGTGGTCTTCTGGTACTCGCAGGACAGCAACGTCACCCCGCCCATTGCCCTGGCCGGCTTCGCCGGTGCCGCCATCGCCGGGGCCAGCCCCATGAAGACCAGCATCGAGGCCTGGAAGTTCGCCAAGGGGCTGTACCTGATCCCGCTGTTCATGGTCTTCAACCCGGTCATCATCACCGGCGGGCCGCTGCCCCTGGTGCTATGGACCGGAGCCATCGCGATCCTCGCCCTGGTCGCCTTCGCGGCGACGCTGGAAGGCCACCTGTTCACCCGCATGGACCCGCTGTCGCGGCTGCTGGTGATTCCCGGGGTGATCGCCCTGTTCCAGCCCGACATCACCATCGAGGCGATCGGCGCCGCCGGGCTGCTCGCCGTGCTGGGGCTGAACGCCCTGCTGGCGCGGCGGGAGGCGACCGGGCGGGTGCCGGACAAGACCCGCCCGGCGGGTCGGTGAGAGGTGGGGCGCCGCCAGAACCCTCGGAATTAGAAAATCACAGCACATCAAAGAGAAAATCGAAAAATTGCATTCATAATATTAGATACTCACAAAACATAAAATAAGAAATTGCTCTTTCTCCGGGGCAAATTTGACAGCGCGCCTCAGCATGTTAGGCTTGCGCCATCCCACGACATATTTTTCCACCACATACCGGAGGCTCTGCATGACAGAGAAGAACCCCGAGAAAGGGTATGTCGCCCTGCTCGGCTGGTCGCTGGGCGCCATCGACGCCGCCGAACGCTTCGACCGCCGCTACATCGTCGTCGCCCCGGAGTGGGCCGAGGCCTACTGCCAGGAAAACGACATCCCCCACATCCCCTGGAACTTCGAGCGCCTCAACGACCGCTCCATGGAGATCGCCGAAACCCTGAAGGAGCGCGGCGTCGATGTGGCCATCCCGCTGTTCGAGGAAACCGTCGAGTGGGCCGGCGCCATCAACGCCGTGTTGCAGGCCAACCCGCGCCTGCACGGCCAGGCCATCCTGTTCCGCGACAAGGCGCTGATGAAGCGCCGGGCCCAGTTGGGCGGCATTCGGGTCGGCATCTTCGAGGAGGCCCACGACCGGGGCGACATCATCCGCTTCCTGAAGCGGGTCAGCCAGACCCTGCTCAAGCTGGACGGCGACCCGGCCGACCCGATCCACGTCAAGGCCTTCGACAAGGCCGGCTGCCTGGGTCACCGGGTGATCCGCGAGCCGCAGGACATCGACCTGATCCCCGACGAGGAATTCCCGGTGCTGATGGAAAGCCACCTGGACGGCTGGGAATTCGCCTGCGAGGTGTGGATCCACGACGGCAAGATCCAGTTTCTCAACATCTCTGAATACGTCACCCTGGGCTATTCGGTGTTCGTCCCCGCCTCGCCGGCGCTGGAGGCCTGGCGGCCCCGGGTCGAGCAGGAAATCGAGAAGCTGATCAAGACCTTCGACATCGAGCACGGGTTCATCCACCCGGAATACTTCGTGACCAGCGACGGCACCATGTACTTCGGCGAGGTCGCCTTCCGGCCGCCCGGTTTCAAGGTCTTCGAGCTTCTCGAACGGGTCTACGGCTTCAACGCCTATCAGGCGTTGATCGTCTGCTTCGACCCCAAGTCCACCGAGGAAGAGGTGCGTGCCTTCTTCCCGCGCGAGGTGGTCGATGCCGACGGGTATGCCGGCTGCTTCGGGGTCTACCCGCGCCAGCGCGTGGTCACCGACCTGGAGGTGCCCGAGGAGACCGAGAATCACCCCTACTTCGAATCCCACGAGCTGACCGCGCCCTCCGAAACCAAGGTGACCAAGCGTACCGCCTTCGGCACCCACTGGGGGCTGGTCTATTTCCAGGGCGACGACCCGGACACCCTGCACGGCCTGCTGAAGCGCCAGGAGGCGTTGGACTTCTATCGCTGAGCCTGAAATCGCGGGAGCCGGGGGGTGTTTTGCCCCCGGCCCCGCCTTCGCGCTACCATGCCCGCTGTTCCGGGGCGCCGCTGGCGCCCACAGCCTGGAAAGCCCCCGATGTCGTCGACACCAACCCCACCCGGGCCAACCCCGCCCGGGAGCCCGCCGGCCCCCGCGGCCGAGGCTCCCTCGGCCGATCTCCTCGCGCTGGCCGCCAAGTTCGACCGGGCGCTGGACAAGCTGGCCCAGACCTCGGCCTTCGCCAAGCAGACCACCCGCGGCCCGGTGCTCGACATCGCCTGCCGCCTACTGGCCCGCCCCGGCGGCGCGGCCCAACTGGTCGAGCGGGCCGAACGCCTGGAAGCGGCCGGGGTCTTCCACGGCACCGACTGGGCGCAGCCGGAAATCCTCCAGCCGTCGCTGGCCACCGGCACCCTGACCCACGGCGACCGCCCCACCGCCACCCTGGAAATGCTCAGCGAGTTGCGCCTGCTGGCGGTGGCCCACCGGCACTTCTTCCACCCGCGCATTTCCTCCGAGCAGGCCCAGCACTTCCTGAGCCAGCTTCTGGCGCTCAACCTCAACCGCCTGTTCGGGGCGCCAAGCGAGGCCGAGCGCCAGCACGCCACCCAGGCCACGGCGACCCGCAACGTGTTTGCCCACATGGTGGAACGCATCGGCTTTGCCGAGGTGTTCGGCCAACTGGGCGAGGAGATCGAGCGCATCCTGGCCCAGCGGCCGATCATGGTCGACGACGTCAAGCTGATGGTGACCCGCATCGCCGCCTGCCTGAACGACCCGGAGATCGACAGCGGGGCCTCCGGCCTGGGCGCCGCCCGGCTGGTCAGCGCCCTGTTCGGGCCGACCACCGCCTGCCGCGAGGACCCGGGGCTCGAGGTCTACGCCGAGCGCCTGGACACCCTGGACGACAGCGCCCTGACGCAGGAGGCCCGCGCCTTCGCCCGGGCCATGCATGACACCGGGCTGGTGTCGCCCTACCACGCCGTCTTCCTGCGCCGCGTCAACGGACCCGGGGCCGATCTGGTGGCCCAGGCGCTGGGCCTCAGCAGCACCGGGCGCGAGGCCTTTTCCTGCTATCCGGGGCTGGTCGAAAGCCTGATCGAGGCGGCCATCACGCCGGACACGGCGCAGGCCATCCTCGGCCTCGCCCTGTTGCTGGAGCGCGGCCTGCTGTTCGACCCGGCCATCGGCCCGTCGCTGTGGGGGCACATCGGCCTCACGCCCTGCCCGGCCGCCGCCCAGGCCCTGGCCACCGCCTTCGGCCCGGCCCTGCCGCCGGCCACCCTGCTGCTGGCCGGCACCTTGAGCGTGCTCGGCCAGCCGCTGGGCATCGGGCAGGGCAACAACCCCACCTGTCAGGCGGCGCGGGCGCTGTCCATGTGGGCCCTGGCGGCGCCCGACTACCTGTTGCACCTGCTCGCCCGGGCGGCGCGCGACGATGACATCGTCATGGTCTTCGAGGGGCAACGGCTGTCCTCGGCCGCCCTGCGCAGCGGTCTGGCCAGCCAGCCGCCGATGGACGTGGACCCGGTGTCGGTGGTCCTGGTCCCCCATCTCGACCGCATCTACATGGAAATGGGCCGCCTGTGCGCCGGCCGCCCGGGCGACCCCCACGCCTGGGTGAACAGCGAGATGCACGGCTGGTGGGTGGGCCGCGACACCGCCCTGGCGGTGGACCTGCCGGGCGGCACCCTGGCCGGCGACTACGCCACCTTCGTGCGCCGCTTCTTCGCCCACTACCACCCCCTGCACAACGGCAATGCCCCGGTCACCCACCCCCAACCGGCGGGCATCGCGGTGACCGACAGCCTGGGCCGCTTCATCGGCTGGCACGCGGTGACCATCCTGCGCGTCGGCCTGGGGCCGAAGGGCGACATGCGCCTGTACTTCTTCAATCCCAACTGCGACGGCGGCCAGGACTGGGGCCAGGGGGTGGTGGTTTCGACCGAGGGCAACGGCGAGTGGTTCGGCGAATCCTCGCTGCCGTTCGAATCCTTCGCCAGCCGCCTCTACCTGTACCATTGCGACGCCTGCGACGAGGGCGACCTGGCCGGCGTGGACGCCGAGACGGTGGCCGGCATCGAGGCCATGGCCCGCGCCACCTGGGCGGCACGCTGAGGGGCCGAGGGGATCATCACCGGGGGGCGGATCAGCCCCCCAGGGGCGTCACCCCGTCCAGGGTGCCGAGCGGGCCGTAAAGCTCCGGCCGGCGGTCGCGCAACATCCCCCAGCCGCCCCGGAAGCGGGCCACCTGGTCCAGGTCCAGGGTGGCGGTGATGACCGTCTCCTCGTCCCGTCCGGCTTCGGCCAGCAGGGCGCCGGTGTGGTCGGTGATGAACGACGAGCCGTAGAAGGTGAGCGAACAGCTCGCCCCGTCCTCGCTGCCGATACGGTTCGAGGCCACCACCGGCAGGATGTTGCTCGCCGCGTGGCCCTGCATGGCGCGCCGCCAGTGGGGCTGGCTGTCGTAGCCGGGATCGGTCGGCTCGCTGCCGATGGCGGTCGGGTAGAGCATCACCTCGGCCCCCATCAGGGCGCAGGCGCGGGCCGTTTCCGGGAACCACTGGTCCCAGCAGATGCCCACCCCGAGCCGTCCGCAGGCGGTGTCCCAGACCTTGAAGCCGGTGTCGCCGGGGCTGAAGTAGTACTTCTCCTCGTAGCCCGGGCCTTGCGGGATGTGGCTCTTGCGGTAGGTGTCGAGCACCCGGCCGTCGGCGTCGATCATGACCAGGGAGTTGTAGTAGGTGTTGTTGGCCCGCTCGAAAAAGGACAGGGGCAGGACCACCGACAGCTCGCGGGCCAGGGCGGCGAAGCGGGCGATCACCGGGTTGTCGGCCTTGGGGCGGGCCCAGGCGAAGTATTCGGGGTCCTGGTCCTTGCAGAAGTAGGGTCCCTCGAACAGTTCCTGGAGCAGGATCAGCCCGGCCCCCTTGCCGGCGGCCCGGCGAACCAGGGCCTCGGCGCGGTCCAGGTTGGCGGCGAGGTCGGGCGTGCAGGCCATCTGGGTGGCGGCAACGGTCAGCGTGCGCATGGTGGTGGTGTCCTTCGAAAAGATGCTCAAACCCGGGGCTGCTGCTGGGTGATGCAGTGGATGTTGCCGCCGCCATGGGCGACCACCCGGCTGTCCACCTGGACCACCTGGCGGCCGGGGAAGGCGGCGCCGATCACCTCGGCGGCGGGATCGTCGTTGGGGTCGCCGAAGCGGGGCACGATCACCCCCCCGTTGCAGATGTAGAAGTTGATGTAGCTCAGGGACATGCGCCCGCTGGCCGCGGCCCCCTCGGGATACTCGGTGCGAATCGCCGGCTGGGGCACCTCGATCACCTGGAGACGGCGTCCCCGGGCGTCGGTGGCGGCCTTCAGCAGGTCGCGGTTGTGGGCCATGCGCCGGGTGTTCTCGTCGGCCGGCGCGCCGGCCGAGCCGATCAGCACCACCCCCGGCGCGGCGAAGGCGCAGACGTTGTCGATGTGGCCGTCGGTGTCGTCGTTCTCCAGTCCCTCATCAAGCCAGATCACCGTGTCCACGGCGAGGTACTCGGCCAGGAAGCGCTCGATGTCGGCGACCTCGAGGTGCGGGTTGCGGTTGTCGTTGAGCAGGCATTCCCGGTTGGTGATCAGGGTGCCCTCGCCATCGACATGGATCGAGCCGCCCTCCAGGATCATCGGCCCGGGGAAGCGGCGCGCCCCGGCGGCGGCAATCACGGCGCGGCCGGCCCGGGCGTCGGCGCCATAGTCCTCGATGAAGTGGCCCCAGCCGTTGAAGCCCCAGTCCACCGCCGCCAGACCGCCCGGCCCGACCAGGAAGCCGGGGCCGTTGTCGCGCAGCCAACTGTCATCCAGCGGGCATTCGACAAGCTCGATGTTGTCGCTGCCCAGAAGGTCGCGCGCCCCGCCGATCAGCTCCGGCGGGACCAGCACGCTGACCGGCTCGAAGGCGGCGATGGCCTGGGCCACCCGGGCATGGGCGGCCCGCGCCTCGGCCATCCAGCGGTCGGAGTAGGTGGCCGGATTGCACGGCCAGCTCATCCAGGTGCGGGTGTGGGGTTCGAACTCGCCGGGCATGCGATAACCCAGGTCGCGCGGGGTCTCGATCATCTTCGGGTTCCTGAAAGGGGCGGGCGGGAAACGGGTCGGATCAGGCTATAACCCGGACTTGACGCGCGTCCACAGCCGCGAGCGGGCCCGCAACACATCCTGGGACAGCGGCAGGTCGGGCACCAGGCGGTCCATGATGGCCGGCGGCGGGTAGATGTCGGGGTCGGCCTTGATCTCGTCCAGCACGTGCGGCAGGGCGGCCCGGTTGGCGTTGGCGAAGTACAGGAAGTTGGTGGTCTCGGCGATCACCTCGGGCCGCAGCATGTAGTCGAGGAAGGTGTAGGCGGCCTCGACGTGCGGGGCGTCGGCGGCGATCGCCATCAGATCGACGATCATCAGGCTGCCCGAGGTGGGGATGCGGTAGACGAGGTGGGTGTCCCGCCCGGCTTCCTCGGCCCGCAGGCTGGCGATCCCGGCGTCGCCGTTCCAGGTGATGGCGGCGCAGATGTCGCCGTTGGCGAGGTCGGAGATGATGCGCCCGGAGCCGAAGTGCAGGATGTCGCCGCGCACCTTGGCCAGCAGTGCCTCGGCCTGCGCCAGGTCTTCCGCCGCCCCGCTGTAGGGGTCGAGCCCGAGGTAGATCAGGGCCAGCCCGAGGACGTCGCGCGGGGCGTCCAGGATGGCGATGCCGCAGTCCTTGAGGCGCGCCGTGTGGGCCGAATCGAAGATCAGGTCGAGCGCGTTGTCGGGCAACGCATCAAGCCGCGCCTCGACCAGATCGACGTTGTAGCTCACCCCGATGGTGACCCAGGTGTAGGGCACGCCCAGGGTTCGCCCGCCGGGCAGCCTGTCGAGCCGGGCCAGAATCTCCGGGTCCAGGTTGCCATAGTTGGCAAGCCGCGCCGGATCGACCGGCTGGAGGGCACCGGCGGCCATCAACTGGGGCGCGTTGGAAGTGCTGGGCACCACCACGTCATAGCCGGTGTGGCCGGTGAGCAGCTTGGTTTCCAGCACCTCGGCGGCGTCGAAGACGTCGTAGACCACCTCGATGCCGGTTTCCGCCTCGAAGGCCGCGACCACCTCCGGGCCGATGTAGTCGTACCAATTGTAGACATGGACGCGCGGCGTCTCGGCGCCGGCGGGGCCGGCGAGCAAGGCCAGCCCGAAAAGCAGGGTGGAAAGAAGGGCGGCGCGGCGGCGCGGCCGGCGGCGCGGGTCGGCATGGGGCACGGTGGGCATGGCGGGTCTCCCTGTCGGCGTCGACGGGCGGCCGGGTTGATCCCGTGGCACGCCCCCGGTGGGCGGACGTCTCCCGTTTTTTGCCCGCATTGAAGCGCCCGTCGCCGGCCCTGTATATTCCCCCAAGGGGGTAGGAGAGAGGGAGCCGTCAGGGACGCCATGGGCACCACGCAGCGCACCGACGCGGCCTGGATGGCCGGCTGCGCCGAGTTGGTCGCGCGGCTGGAGCGGCCCGACTTTGCGGCCGCCTTCACCGCCCTGCTGCGCCAGGTGGTGCCGGTGGATACCCTGCTGGTGACCTTCTATTTCCGCGACCGGCCGCCGCGCACCGTGTACCACGAATTGCCGCCCGAGCTGGTCGCCCTGTGCGTCGACACCTATGCCGCCGGGGTCTATCGCCTGGACCCCTTCTTCCAGACCTTCGAGGCCGGCATCGCCGACGGCGTGCACCGGCTGCGCGATCTGGCGCCGGACAACTTCTATCGCTCGACCTACTACCGGACCTTCTATCGGGACACCGGGGCAGAGGACGAGATGGGGCTGTTCAGGCGCCTGGACGCCAACCGGGGGCTGGTCGTTTCGCTGGCCCGCGCCCCGGGCGCCCGGCCCTATGGCGTGGCCCAGCGCCGCCGGCTGGAGGCCGCCTTTCCGTTGCTCATCACGGCGGCTTGCCGCCATTGGGAAGACGCGGCGAGCCGCCATTGGGAAGACGCGGCGGGGCCGGCGGCGGAGGCGGCCGACCCCGTGGCCTCGCATGTCGCCCGCTTCGGCGACGGCCTTCTGAGCGAGCGCGAGCAGGAGGTCGCCGGCCTCATCCTGATGGGCCACTCGACGCTGTCGATCAGCCACCGGCTGGCCATCAGCGAGGGCACGGTGAAGGCCCACCGCAAGCACATTCACGCCAAGCTCGGCATCGCCTCGCAGGCCGAGCTGTTCGCCCGCTTCCTCAAGACCCTGCCGCTCAGGCCTCCAGACGGGCCAGGGCGGCGCTGAGGCGGTCGCGGGTCTGCGTCGCCTCGTCCAGGCGCTCGCGCTGTTCGGCCACCACCTCGGGCGGCGCCTTGGCCAGGAAGCCGGGGTTGCCGAGCTTCTTGTCCAGCTTGGCCATTTCCTTTTCCTGGGCGGCGATGTCGCGGCCCAGGCGGGCCTTTTCCTGGTCGATGTCGATGACCCCGGCCAGCGGCAGCAGCAGGGTGGCCTCGCCGAGCACCATCTGGGCGGCGCCCTTGGTCTCGGCGTCGTCGACCAGGGCGATGCTTTCCAGGCGGGCCAGCCGCTCGATCAGCGCCCCGTGGGTCTCCAGGCGCTGGCGGGTGTCGGCCCCGGCGTCCTTGACCAGCAGGGGCAGGCGACCACCCGGCGGCACGTTCATCTCCGAGCGCACCGAGCGGATGGTGGAGATCAGCTCGACCACCCAGTCCATTTCCGCCTCGGCCTCGGGGGCGGCCAGGGCGCCGCTGTCCGGCCAGCGGGCGGCGATCAACTGACCGCCCTGGCCCTGGGTCAGGGCCTGCCACAGGTGCTCGGTGACGTAGGGCATGAAGGGGTGCAGAAGGACCAGGATGCGGCCCAGCACCCAGGCCGCGGTGGCCTGGGTTTCGGCCCGCGCGGCGGCGTCCTCGCCGCTCAGCAGGGGCTTGGCGAACTCCACGAACCAGTCGCAGAAGGTGTTCCAGGTGAAGGCGTAGGCGGCCCCGGCGGCATCATTGAAGCGATAGGCGTCGAGCCCCTCGGCCACCTTGCCGGCGGCGGCGTCGGCCTTGGCGATGATCCAGCGGTTGAGGGTCAGCTTGACCGCCGCCGGGTCGAAGCCGTCCGCCGGGCGGCAGTCGTTCATCTCGCAGAAGCGGGCGGCGTTCCACAGCTTGGTGGCGAAGTTGCGCGAGCCCTGGACGCGGCCCTCGCTCATCTTGATGTCGCGCCCCTGGGCGGCCAGGGCGGCCAGGGTGAAGCGCAGGGCATCGGTGCCGAACTGGTCGATCAGGTCCAGCGGATCGATCACGTTGCCCTTGGATTTCGACATCTTCTGGCCCTTGGCGTCGCGCACCAGGGCGTGGATGTAGACGTCGCGGAAGGGCACGTCGCCCATGGCGTAGTGGCCGAACATCATCATCCGGGCGACCCAGAAGAAGATGATGTCAAAGCCGGTGACCAGCACGTCGCCCGGGTAGTAGCGGGCCAGGTCCGGGGTCTGCTCGGGCCAGCCCAGGGTGGAGAAGGGCCACAGGGCGGAGCTGAACCAGGTGTCCAGCACGTCGGGATCGCGAACCAGCTCGACCGCCTTGCCGTAGTGCGTCTCGGCGGCGGCGAGGGCCTCTTCCTCGCTCTCCTCGACGAAGGCGGTACCGTCGGGGCCGAACCACGCCGGCACCTGATGCCCCCACCAGATCTGGCGGCTGATGCACCACGGCTGGATGTTGCGCATCCACTCGAAGAAGGTGTTCTCCCAGTGGGTGGGGACGAAGCGGGTGCGCCCCTCCTCCACCGCCTTGATGGGCTCCTTGGCCAGTTCCTTGGCGTCGACGAACCACTGCTCGGTCAGCCACGGCTCGATGACCACGCCGGAGCGGTCGCCATAAGGGACCGTCATCGGGTTGTCGTCGATCTTTTCCAAAAGGCCGGCCGCCTCGATCTCGGCGATCACCTTGTCGCGGGCGGCGAAGCGGTCCAGGCCCTGATAGGCCTCGGGCAGGGTCTCGGTGAGCGGAGTGCCGGCGGCGTCGGTCAAGGGCTCGGTGTGGCCCTCGGGGGTGAAGACGTAAAGCTCCATCGGCCCGCCACGCAGGGCGGCGTTGAGATCGAAGATGTTGATCAGCCGCAAGCCGTTGCGCCGGCCCACCTCGAAGTCGTTGAAGTCGTGGGCCGGGGTGATCTTGACCGCGCCCGAACCCTTTTCCGGGTCGGCGTAGTCGTCGGCGACGATGGGAATCTCGCGCCCGACGATGGGCAGGCGGACGGTCTTGCCGATCAGGTCGGCATAGCGCTCATCCTCCGGGTGGACGGCCACCGCGGTGTCGCCCAGCATGGTTTCCGGGCGGGTGGTGCCGACCACCAGGAAGCGCGAGGGGTCCTCGGCCAGGGGGTAGCGCATGTACCACATCTTGCCGGTGGTCTCGCGCTGTTCCACCTCCAGGTCGGAGATGGCGGTGTGCAGCTTGGGGTCCCAGTTGACCAGCCGGCGGTCGCGGTAGATCAGCCCGTCGCGGTGCAGCATGACGAAGATGCGCCGCACCGCCGCCGACAGCCCGTCGTCCATGGTGAAGCGCTCGCGCGGCCAGTCGGCCGAGGCGCCAAGGGCCCGCAACTGGCGCTGGATGGTGCCGCCGGACTGCGCCTTCCACTCCCACACCTTGTCGATGAAGCCGGCCCGGCCCAGGTCGTGGCGGGTGACGCCTTGGGCCTCCAACTGGCGCTCGACCACCATCTGGGTGGCGATGCCGGCGTGATCGCTGCCCGGCTGCCACAGGGCATCGCGGCCGCGCATGCGGTGATAGCGGATCAGCACATCCTGCAGGGTGAAGGTCAGCGCGTGGCCCATGTGCAGGCTGCCGGTCACGTTGGGCGGCGGCATCATGATGGTGTAGGGCGTTGCGTTGCCCTCGGGGTTGGCGGCGAATACCCCGGACTCCTCCCACTGGCGATAGAGGTCGTTCTCCACCGTTTTGGCGTCGAAGGTCTTGTCCAGCATGGGAATGGCCGTCCTTGGCGTTGGCTTTTCAAGCAATGAACCGGGGGGCCGGACGCGCGGCGGGGCCGCCCGCCGGCTGGCGGGGCGGCCCCGGCGAGAGGCCCGCGAAAACCGAACGGCGGCCGGTTCAGGCGGACCGGCCAGCGGTTCGGGCTTCCGGTTCTATTGATTTTCCGCCCGGTTGACCAGCCTTTCCATTTCCTGGCGGACCATCCGCTCGACCATTCCCGGCAGGTGGTTGTCGAGCCATTCCTTCAGGATGGGCCGCAGCAGTTCCTTGACGATTTCCTCAAGGGTGGTGTGGCCGGCCCCCAGGCCGAGGGCCCGCCCCCGGGCCACGGCGGCGGACAACTCGGCCAGGGCGGTGGCCGAACTGTCGGCGGCCCGCGGCGACAGCAGGCTGTCGGGGCTGGCCGGGCGGGGTGCCGGGTGGGGTGGGGGTGGCGCCGGGGCTGGTTCGGGTTCGGGCTCCCAGGCCGGTTCGGGCTCGGGCTCCGGCTCGTCCGGCAGCAGCATGTCGTCGGTCAACTCAAGGACATCGTCCTCGGGTTCCGGCTCGGGTTCCGGCTCGGGCTCAGGTTCCGGCTCCCAGGCCGGTTCGGGTTCCGGCTCGGGTTCGGGCTCCCATTCCGGTTCGGGTTCGGGTTCGGGCTCCGGTTCGGGCGCCTGGGCGGCCTGCTGCTTGGCTTCCTCTTCCTCGTCCTCCGACAGGATCTTGCGGATCGAGGCGAGGATGTCCTCCATCGACGGTTCCTGCTGGTCGCTATCGCTCATCGCCCCACCCGCTGTTGTCGACCCGCTGTGCCGCAGGAATATGGTTACGCATCGGCCCCTGCCGTGACGGTGGCCATGATCATGAGCATGACCGTGACCGTGACCGTGACCGTGGTCGGTCCATTTACCACGCCCGGCGGGCGGCACCAAGCCACCCCGAGCCGCTCCCACCCTACGGCGGGAAAGTAAACAAAAGGTAGTCCCCCGCGCGATCGGCCCCGGGTGGCGGCCGGGAAAGGACTACCCCGAGTTCTTGTCGCCCTTCTTGTCGGCTTTCTTTTCAGCCTTGGAGAGGGCGGCCAGTTCGTCCTCCAGGCGGTCGGCCAGGGTGCGGATCACCTTGATGCGGGCGAAGCGCTTGGAGTTGCCCTCGATCAGGGTCCACGGGGCGCGCCGGGTCGAGGTCTGCTCGACCATGTCGGTGACCGCCTCCTCGTAGAGGTCCCACTTCTCCCGGTTGCGCCAGTCCTCCTCGGTCAGTTTCCAGCTCTTGTAGGGGATTTCGGCGCGGGCGTTGAAACGCGCCAGTTGCTCGTCCTGGGTGATGTGCAGCCAGTACTTGACGAGCACCGTGCCATGCTCGACCAGTTGATCCTCGAACTCGTTGATCTCGGCGAAGGCGCGCCGCCATTCCTCGGGCGTGGCGTAGCCCTCGACGCGCTCGACCAGCACCCGGCCGTACCACGAACGGTCGAACACGGTCAGCCGCCCGGCGCGCGACAGATGACGCCAGAAGCGCCACAGGTAGTGGTGGGCCTTTTCCTCGTCACTCGGCGCGGCGACCGGGACCACCCGACGGTCGCGGGCATCCAGCGCCGAGGTCAGACGGCGGATGGCGCCACCCTTGCCGGCCGCGTCCTGGCCCTCGAAGACCAGCACGACGGAGCGCCCCCGCGCCTTCCACTGCCGGAACAGGCGGGCCAGACGGGCCCGCTGGTGCCTGAACTCCTGGGCGTAGTCGGCCTTGCTCACCGACTGCGTCATGTCCAGCGCATCGAGCACCGAGGGCTGGCGGGCCAGCACGTCGCCTTCCGGGCGGCCCGACTCCCGGGCCTGGGTCCGGCGGCTGCGCGGGGTTGCCTGATGGGCCGCCTTCTTGAGGTCGGCGGTCATGCGGCGGCGGGCTTCCTGGGTCTTGATGTGGCGCCGGGCGGTGTCGCGCAGGGAGGTCAGCACGGTCAGCGCCCGGTAGCGCGGATCAACCCCCTCGACCAGGGTCCATGGCGCGTGGCCGTGCGAGGTTTCCATGATCAGCCGCTCGGCGCTGGCGATGAACTGGTCGTAGATCTCGAAGTTGGCCCAGTCGCGGGCGGTCACCCGCCACGCCTCCTCGGGGTCCTTTTCCAGGCTTTTCAGGCGCTGTTTCTGGGCCTTCTTACCCAGATGCATCCAGAACTTCAGGATCATCGCGCCATCGTCGGCGAGGCACTTCTCGAAAGCGGCGATGCGCCCCAGGCGGGCCTCGAAGCCGGCGTCGTCGATGCGCCCGTGGACATGATCGAGCATGGGCGCCGAATACCAGCTGGACAGGAACAGCCCGATCTGCCCGTTGGCCGGCAGGTCGCGCCAGTAGCGCCAGAACTCGGGGCGCTCGCGCTCCTCGTCCGAGGACGGGCCGTAGGCGTGGTTGGCGATCCAGCGCGGGTCCATCCACTCGTTCAGAAGGTTCATGGACTCGCCCTTGCCGGCCCCGTCCACCCCGGCGAAGACCAAAACCACCGGAAACGGGCACTGGCGCAGGGTCTGCTGAAGCTCCAGCATTTCGATGCGCAAGGGGTCGGCCAGGGCATCGAAGTCGGCCTTGGGCACCTGGCGGCCCAACTCGGCGGTGCGGAACATGGGCGAACTCCTGGGGGCGGGCGGTGGGCATGACCGTTGGATGACAGGCCCGGTCGATGGTACGCCCCTCGCCGCCTCCCGAAAAGCCGCCATTTCCCGCCACTCCGACACGCTTGAGGTGGGCAAGCGCCGCCCCATCGGGTAGGGTGGGAGCCGCACGCAAGGGGGTGGGCGCCGGGCAAGGCCTCTGCTAGGGTCCGCCCAAGCGCCCCATTCCGCTTCATCACGACTGGACAATTTGCCTGAAACCGGGGTTCGCCCTTTTCAGCGCCGCGCCGGCGGCGGGCCAACGCCTGCCCGCCCACCGAAGAAGGCGTGGCGCCCCATCTCGACGGAGGAAAGACGCATGGCTGTTCGGGTTGCAATCAACGGGTTTGGCCGGATCGGCCGGCTGACCTTCCGCGCCCTGGTGGAATCGGGCCGCACCGACATCGAGGTGGTGGCCATCAACGACCTCGGCTCGGCCCAGGCCAACGCCCACCTGCTGGCCTACGATTCGGTCCACGGCCGGCTGCCCGAGGCCGTCTCGGTGGATGGCGACGACCTGGTGGTTGGCGGCCGCAAGTTCCGCTGCATCGCCCAGCCCGATCCGACCAAGCTGCCCTGGGGCGATCTCGGCGTCGACATCGTCTTCGAGTGCACCGGCATCTTCACCGACAAGGAGAAGGCCCAGGTGCACCTGGACGCCGGCGCCAAGCGGGTGCTGGTCTCGGCCCCCTCCAAGGGCGCCGACCTGACCGTGGTCTACGGCGTCAACCACGACAAGATCGCCGCCGGGCACAAGATCATCTCCAACGCCTCGTGCACCACCAACTGCCTGGCCCCGGTGGTCGACGTGCTCGACAAGACCTTCGGCGTCGACCACGGCTTCATGACCACCATCCACAGCTACACCGGCGACCAGCGCACCGTGGACACCCTGCACAAGGACCTGCGCCGGGCCCGTGCCGCCGCCGTGTCGATGATCCCCACCTCGACCGGCGCCGCCAAGGCGGTCGGTCTGGTGCTGCCCGAGCTGGCCGGCAAGCTGGACGGCGTGGCCATCCGCGTGCCCACCCCCAACGTCTCGCTGGTCGACCTCAAGGTGGTGCTGAAGAAGACCGCCACCGCCGAGGAGGTGAACCAGGCCATGACCGAGGCCGCCAATGGCCGTCTGGCCGGCATCCTGGCCGTCAACACCGCCCCGCTGGTCAGCACCGACTTCAACCACAGCGCCGTCAGCTCGACCCTGGACGCCGACGGGACCAAGGTCATCGAGGGCAACTTCGTGCGCGTCATGAGCTGGTACGACAACGAGTGGGGCTTCTCCAACCGCATGCTCGACACCGCCGTGGCCATCGGCAAGACCCTCTAGGCAGGGTCCGGCCCCGCCGCCCCGCCGCCGGCCGGAGCGCGCCCCCCGCAAAGGGGGCGCCCCGGCCGGTTCCATATCCGCCCGACCGGAGAGACCCTGACATGGCTGACTTCACTCCCCTCGACTCCCTCGATGTGCACGGCAAGCGGGTGCTGGTCCGGGCCGACCTCAACGTGCCCATGCGCGACGGCAAGGTCAGCGACCTGACCCGCGTCACCCGCTCGCTGCCCACCCTGACCCACCTCATGGACAACGGCGCCCGGGTGGTGGTGATGAGCCACTTCGGCCGCCCCAAGGGCGAACGGGTGCCGGAGATGTCGCTCAAGCCGGTGGCCGAGGCGATGGCCCAGGCCCTGGGCAAGCCGGTCGCCTTCGCCGAGGACTGCGTCGGCCCGGCCGCCGAGACCCTGGTCAACGGCCTCGCCCCGGGCGAGATCTGCCTGCTCGAGAACCTGCGCTACCACAAGGAAGAGGAAAAGAACGACCCCGGGTTCGCCCGCCAACTGGCCGAGCTGGGCGATCTTTACGTCAACGACGCCTTTTCCACCGCCCACCGGGCCCATGCCTCGACCGAGGCCATCGCCCAGTTGCTGCCCAACGCCGCCGGCCGCCTGATGGCCGAGGAATTGACCGCCCTGGCCAGCGCCCTGGAAAAGCCCGAGCGCCCGGTGGCCGCCGTGGTCGGCGGGGCCAAGGTGTCGACCAAGCTCGACCTTTTGGGCAACCTGGTGAGCAAGGTCGACCTGCTGATCATCGGCGGCGGCATGGCCAACACCTTCCTCTTCGCCCAGGGCCTGAACGTGGGCAAGAGCCTGTGCGAAAAGGAGATGGCCGACACCGCCCGCCAGATCATGGACAAGGCCAAGGACGCCGGCTGCCACATCGTGCTGCCCACCGATGCCGTGATCGCCGCCGAGTTCGCCGAGAACGCCGCGAGCAAGGTGGTGCCGGTGGGCGAGGTGCCCGACGACATGATGATCCTCGACGCCGGGCCGGCCAGCGCCGAGAGCATCATCGACCGCATCAACGGCTGCCAGACCCTGGTCTGGAACGGCCCGCTCGGCGCCTTCGAGATCAAGCCCTTCGACGCCGCCACCAACGCCGTCGCCCAGGCCGCCGCCCAGCGCACCGCCCAGGGCAAGCTGCTGACCGTGGCCGGCGGCGGCGACACCGTCTCGGCTCTGGCCAATGCCGGGGTGGGCGACAAGTTCAGCTACGTCTCGACCGCCGGCGGCGCCTTCCTCGAATGGCTGGAAGGCAAGACCCTGCCCGGCGTCGCCGCCCTGGCCGACTGATCCCGGCGCCGCCACATGCATCAGGAAGGGGGGCCGTTAGGGCCCCCTTTTTCGTCAGCCGTCCGCGCCGTCCGGCCCCGCCGCCTCGCCCCGGCGCCGTTCGGGGCCGATGTAGTCGGCGCTCCGCTCGAACGGCCGGGGATGGCGCAGCACCGCCTTCACCCGCTCGCCGATCAGCTTGGCCGACACCGGCTTGACCAGGAATTCGTGCACCCCGGCGTCGCGCGCCGCCATCACCCGGGGCTGGTCGGAAAAGCCCGACACCATGATGATGATCACCTCGGCCACCCGGGGCTCGGGGTCGCGGCGGATGACCCGGGTCAGCTCGATCCCGGTCATCGGCGTCATCTCGTTGTCCAGCATCACCACGTCCACCGGCCGGGCGTGCAACACCTCCAGGGCCCCGGCGGCGTCGCCCGCCTCATCGATGTGGCGCGCCCCGACCATGGCCAGCGCCTGCTTGACCAGGTTGCGGGCATTGCGGCTGTCGTCGACGACCAGATAACGCAGACCGCTGATCGCCACGTCATCATCGGCCTTGGCGCCCATCCCGGACGCCGCCTGGCCGGTGGTCTTGGAGTCGTGCTTGTCCATGGTGTCGCCGTGGACCCCGTCCGTGGGTGCCGCCAGCGTGGGCAGCGGCGACACGGTGCCGCGCAGCCAGGCCAAACCGGCAACCGAATCAAATGCCTGGAGGCCGCCGGCACGCCGCCCGGCGGGCTGTCGCAAGGGGGACGATGGCGCCGGCCCACCGCGCCCCCGAGCCGGCCACCAGCCGGGCCGCCCCGGGCCTCGACGTTTCAGGCAATCATCGGGCCGGGACGGAGTCAAGGCGCCGGCCGGCCGACGGCGAGTCGCGGGGGTTCTTGTAATGGCCCGGGCAAGGGGTAGAATGACTCAACCTATTTTTACGCTCGACCATCCACAATAAGGCGGTTTTCATGCCCTCCCACGCTCCCCCCGCCACGCCTTCGGCCGCCCCCTCCGGCGCCGCGTCGGAGGCCGGCTCGGAGGACGCCCAGTTCGCCGCCTTCCAGGCCCGGGCAGAGGCCGCCAACCTCAACCCGCAGACCCTGCTCGCCACCGACTACCTGAACCATTTCAACGAGATCGTCATGCTCATCGAAATGGTCGGCGACATGCCCGACATCCTGGAAGAGTGCCGCGAGTGGGCCCCCAAGGACTACTGCGCCCACTTCGCCGACAGCGCCTTCAAGGACAAGGAGCTGGCCATCGCCGCCTACGCACACGTGCCGGCCCGCTTCAAGGAGCCCTTCGAGGAAACCATCAGCCACCTCGACCACCTGGTGGAACAATCCATCGCCCGCCTCGACGAGGCCATCGCGGCCGGCGACCCGGAAATCATCCAGGTGCGGGCTCATGCCGCCTCGCGCGCCATCCAGCGGGTGATGGACGTCGCCAGCTCGATCATCCACGGCGCCGAGCGGGCCATGCGCCAGGACGAGATCGACAACCTGCTGCAAATCTGAGGCGCCCGCCCCCAGACCCGAGGCACCCTTCCCCCGCCCCGCCAAAGCCGCTACAACCGGGCTCCCCACCCCAGGCCCGCGAGACATCCCCCCTCCATGCCCGAGTTGCCCGCCCCCATCGCCCGCCGGCGCACCTTCGCCATCATCAGCCACCCGGACGCCGGCAAGACCACCCTGACCGAAAAGCTGCTGCTGTTCGGCGGCGCCATCCAGATGGCCGGCGCCGTGAAGGCGCGCGGCGAACAGCGCCGGGCCCATTCGGACTGGATGAAGGTGGAGCGCGAGCGCGGCATCTCGGTCGCCTCCTCGGTGATGACCTTCGACTACGAAGGCTGCACCTTCAACCTGCTCGACACCCCGGGCCACGAGGACTTCTCGGAAGACACCTACCGCACCCTGACCGCCGTCGATTCGGCGGTGATGGTGCTCGACGCGGCGCGCGGCATCGAGGCCCAGACCCTGAAGCTGTTCGAGGTCTGCCGGCTGCGCGACATCCCCATCATCACCTTCGTCAACAAGATGGACCGCGAGGCCCGCGACCCCTTCGAAACCCTGGACGAGGTCGAACAGACCCTGGCCCTGGAAGTGACCCCGGCCAGTTGGCCGATCGGCATGGGCAAGGGGTTCCTCGGCTGCTACGACCTGTTCGACGACCGCCTGATCCTGCTGGCCCGCTCCAAGGGCGAGGTGCCCGACGCCGGCGATCCCTGCCAGGGCCTGGATGACCCCAAGCTCGACGAGCAGCTCCCCGGCCATGCCGTGGAAAGCCTGCGCGAACAGGTGGAAATGGCCCGCGGCCTGTGCCCCGAGTTCGACCTCGAGGCCTATCGCGGCGGCCACATGACGCCGGTCTTCTTCGGCTCGGCGCTCAACAACTTCGGGGTCCGCGAGGTGCTCAAGGGCCTCATCTCGGTGGCCCCGCCACCGCGCCCGCAGCCCACCGCCGCCGGCCCCATCGAGCCGCAGGAGAAGACCACCACCGGCTTCGTCTTCAAGATCCAGGCCAACATGGACCCCAAGCACCGCGACCGCATCGCCTTCATGCGGCTGGCCAGCGGCCACTTCAAACGCGGCATGAAGATGAAGCACGTCCGCTCGGGCAAGACCCTGACCATCCACACCCCGGTCCAGTTCATGGCCCAGGATCGCGAAGTGGCCGAGGAAGCCTGGCCCGGCGACATCATCGGCATCCCCAACCACGGCAACCTGAGGATCGGCGACGCCCTGACCGACGGGGCCGACATCACCTTCACCGGCATCCCCAGCTTCGCCCCCGAAATGCTGCAAAAGGCCCGCCCCGACGACCCCATGAAGGCCAAGCACCTGGGCCGCGCCCTGCAACAGATCGCCGAGGAAGGCGCCGCCCGGGTGTTCAAGCCAAGGATCGGCGCCGACTGGGTGGTCGGCGTGGTCGGGGCGCTGCAGTTCGAGGTGCTGGCCGACCGCATCCGCACCGAATACGGCATCCCGGTCCACTTCGAACCAACCACCCTCTATACCGCCCGCTGGCTGGAAGCCGACGACCACCTGAAACTTAAACGCTTCATCGACGCCAACAGCACCGCCATCGCCGACGATCACGACAACGCCCCGGTGTTCATGGCCCGCAACGCCTGGCACCTCGACCGCGCCAGCGACGACAACCCCGATATCCGCTTCCTGAAAACCAAGGAACAGGTGGGGTAACAAACGACGGGGGCGTTGCCCCCGAAACCCCCACCGGGGGACCGAAGGCGGTCCCCCGGACCCCCTCCTTTCCTGGGCGCGGAACGCTTCAGCCGAGCCAGACCCGAAGGGTGTTTGGGTGCAGGCCGGCTTCGCCGGCCTGCGAAACAACCCGCAAACCAAGAAATACCGCCGGCGTAAGGCACACCGGCAAGCGCTGGTGACAGTTTTTGGCTTGCGCGGGCCAGCAAAGCTGGCCCGCAACCAACCCCAACCGATCCCGGCTCGGTGCCAGTGTTGCATTCCAACGAACTGGCGGGGTCCGGGGAGGCCCGGCCTCCCCGGCGGGGTTGAAGGGGCGGAGCCCCTTTGCTGTCAGGTCACGGGGTTGTGTGTCTCGGCCAGGCATTGGTCGTGGTTGGCCAGCACTTCGATCACCCGGCAGTTGGCGATGCGGCCGCCCTGGCACTGGTCGACCATGCGTTCCAGTTCGCTTTTCAGGGCGGTGAGGTTCTCCAGGCGGCGTTCCACCTCGGCCAGTTGGGCGCGGGCGATGGCGTCGGCGGCGTCGCACGACTGGTCCGGATGGTCCGACAGGCTGAGCAGGTCGCGGATGGCGGGCAGCGGGAAGCCCAGCTCCCGGGCGTGGCGGATGAAGGCCAGCCGCGCCACCTCGGCGGCGCCGTAGCGTCGCTGGTTGCCTTCGGTGCGCGGCGGCGGGGTGAGCAGTCCCTGGGCCTCGTAATAGCGGATGGTCGGCACCTTCACCCCTGCCACCCGGGCCGCCTGACCGATGCTGTAGTCGGCATGTGATGCGGGCATGTGGATTTTCCCCTTGAACCTATAGCGACTGGAGAGTGTACCCAAAAGGCCGGATCGTTGTTCAAGCCTTTCGGAGAGCCCTGTTCCATGTCCGGCTGTTGCCACTCCCACCATCACGATTTCTCGCCCACCATGCCGGCCGGCTATCGGCGGGCCCTGTGGCTGGTCATCGCCATCAACGCCAGCATGTTTTTCGTCGAGATGGCCGGCGGCGCGCTGGCCAATTCCCAGGCCCTGAAGGCCGACGCGCTCGACTTCCTGGGCGACAGCCTGACCTATGGGCTCAGTCTGGCGGTGCTCGGGGCCAGCCTCAAGGTGCGGGCCACCGCCGCCCTGTTCAAGGGCTTCAGTCTGGCCGCCATGGGCCTGTGGGTGTTGGGCGGCACGGCGTGGCAGGTGCTGGTGCTGGGCCTGCCCATGGCCCCGGTGATGGGGGCCATCGGCGTGCTGGCGCTGGTCGCCAACCTGTCCAGCGTGCTGCTGTTGGTGCGCTACAAGGACGGCGACGCCAACGTGCGCTCGGTGTGGCTGTGCAGCCGCAACGACGCCATCGGCAACGTCGCCGTGCTGGCCGCCGCCGGCGGCGTGGCCTTGACCGAAACCGCGTGGCCCGACCTTGCCGTGGCCGCCCTGATGGCCACCCTGTTCCTGTCCAGCGCCAGCCAGATCATCCGTCAGGCCCTCGCCGAGCGCCGCGTGGCGACCACCTGAGCCGCCACCTGAGCCGGCGCGTGGCGCGAAACCAAAGGGCCGCCTCCCCTCGGGGGAGGAGCTCATTGGCCCTGCGCAAGCCATCTTTGGGAGCCTTCGGCCGCCTCGGGGCTTGCGCCGCCTTTCCCGGCTCCCCTCGGGCCGGTTTCATGACTGGCACGGCGCCTCCGAATGCGCTCAAATAGGGCAGAGGCAATCCCCGGCGAGCACCCTACCCAAGAGCACCCTACCCAAGAGCATCAGGACACCGCGCCCGGCGGACCCGGGCCGGCCGGCGCGGCGCTTGATCCGGCCGCGTGCCCCGGGACCAGGGGCGGTCCACCCACAGTCACGCTCGACCGGCACGCTCGACCGGCACGCTCGACCGGGCAACAGCAAGGGGCGGTTCCGGGCCACGGAAAACCGCCCGACAGGGGGGCCGGCCACGGCCACGCTTCGGACAAGGCAAGACAACGCAAGGGAGAGAGACCATGAGCGAGCAGAAGATCGCGCTGGTGACCGGCGGTGCCCGGGGCATCGGCGCCGCCATCGCCGACGCCCTGGAGGCCGACGGCCACAAGGTGGTCATCGCCGACATCGACCAGGCCAAGCTGGCCGAGGCCGCCCAGGCCACTGGCCGGCCGGCCCACCGCCTGGACATCTCGGACTTCGACAACGTCAGCGAGGTGGTGGCGAACATCGAATCCGAGGTCGGGCCGATCTCGATCCTGGTCAACAACGCCGGCATCACCCGCGACGGCTTCATGCACAAGATGAAGCCGGAAAGCTGGAACGCGGTGATTAACGTCAACCTGACCGGCGCCTTCAACACCTGCCGGGTGGTCGCCCCGGGCATGCGCGAGCGGGGCTACGGACGGATCATCAACATCAGCTCGATGAACGGCCAGCGCGGCCAGTTCGGACAGTGCAACTACGCCGCCGCCAAGGCCGGCCTGCTTGGCTTCACCCGCTCCATCGCCCAGGAGCTGGCCGGCAAGGGGATCACCGTCAACGCGGTCTGCCCGGGCTTCATCAAGACCGACATGACCGCCGCCATGCCGGAGGAGATCCTGCAGGCGGAGCAGGCCAAGATCCCGGTCGCCCGCCTCGGCGAGCCGGTGGACATCGCCGACATGGTCGCCTTCCTGGCCCGCCCGCAGAGCAGCTTCATCAACGGCGCCACGCTGTCGGTGAACGGCGGCCAGTACATGGACTAGAGCAGATCCCTAGCGATCCGGAACGGAGCGCCCAAACCGGTTGGCGACGACGGTTTGCGGTAACATCGAAACCCCAGAGCACGTTGGGTCGGTCACAACTCACGCAACGTGCTCTGGGGTAGAGCCACATGCCAAATCCGACCCGCCGAGCGCTTCGGGTTTCACACCATCCGCTCCCGCCGGAAGCCCATGGCGGGCAGGTGCCGGGGGGTTCGGGGATCAACCGGGCGGCCCGAGGAAGTCGCCGAGCGCCGCCAATGCCGCCTGTGGCGCCTCCTCGGGGATGAAATGGCCGGCGGACAAGGGCGCGAAGGTCGCGTCGTCGCACCACGCCCGCCAGATTCCGGGCACGTCGAAGTGGCGCCCCACGCACCCCGTCTCGCCCCACATGACCAGGGTCGGGCAGGTGATGCGCCGGCCCGCCGCGCGGTCGGCGGCGTCGTGGGCCCGGTCGACCTGATAGCCGGCGCGGAAACACTCACACATGGCGGTGATGGCCTGATCGGTGGTGCTGGCCGCCAGATAGGCCTCCAGCGCCAGGGCGTCGTAGGGCACCGGGGTGTCGGACAGGCCGTGCAGGATACTCTCCATGAAGGCCCGGGGGTCGCCGGCGATCAGCCGCTCGGGCAGCGGGCGGGGCTGGGGCAGGAACGAGAAGTAGAAGTAGTCGTGGGCGATCCCGGCATCGAGTCGGTCGTAGAAGTCCAGCGCCGGCACGATGTCCATCACCGCCAGCCGGCTGACCGCCGCGGGATGATCGAGGGCCAGCCGCCGGGCCACCCGCGCCCCCCGGTCGTGGCCGACCAAAGCAAAAGTGGCATGACCCAGGGCGCGCATCACGGCCAACTGCTCGGCCGCCATGTCGCGCTTGGCGTAGGCGGTGCCGCCGGCGACCGACCCCGGCTTGTGGCTTTCGCCACGCCCCCGAAGGTCGGTCAGCACCACCGAGAAGCGCTCGGCCAGGGCCGGGGCCAGTCGATGCCAGCAGAGGTGCGTCTGCGGGTCGCCGTGCAGCATCAGCAGGGGCGGCCCGTCGCCGCCGGTCAGGGCCCGCACGGGCCGCCCGTCGATCTCGATCAGGTGGCGCCGAAAACCCGGCAGCAGCCGGGCGTCGGCCTGTTCAAAGATGGTCATTGATCCATGCCTTGTAGTCGGCGAGAGCGGCTTCGTTGCGCTGGAAATAGGCCCACTTGCCGATCCGCCTGACGGTCACGAAGCCGGCCCGCCGCAACACCTCCAGATGGCGGCTGACGGTGGGCTGGGCCATTTCCAGCCTGGCCGCCAGCAGGGTCACGCAGACCCCGATCTCGGCCGGCGGCCCGGTCACCTGATGGGCGAAATGCGCTTGCGGGTCGGCCAGCCAGCCGAGCACCGAAAGCCGCGCCTGACTGGCCAGCGCCTTGGATTGTTCCAGCCGGTCAACCATCCCGGGACAATAGATCGTCATATAGCTTTTTGTCAATATGACGATGACACGGGATCCGGCCGGCCCGCCCGGGTGTAGGATGGGTCCCCCAAGCCCGCGCCCCGGAGGCCTGCCCATGACGCTCAGCGCCGACCCCTACCACCGCCCGCCCAGCGCCCCGCTGCCGCTGACCGGCGGCTGCCAGTGCGGCCATGTGCGCTACGCCCTGGACGGCCCCTTCGGCGGCTCGGCCCATTGCCACTGCACCGATTGCCGGGCCGCCCACGGCGCCCCCTTCGTCACCTGGACCACGGTGGCCTGGCGGGGCTTCCGCCTGACCGCTGGAGCGCCCACCTGGCGCCGCTCGTCGCCCCGGGCGGCGCGCGCCTTCTGCCCGCGCTGCGGCACGCCGCTGCTGTTCCGGGCCGACGCCTGGCCCGACGAGGTGGACGTGGCAACGGCGACCCTGGACCATCCCGACGCCGTGACGCCGGACCATCACCTGTTCGTCGGCAGTGCCCTGCCCTGGGTCTGCCTGAACGACGGCCTGCCCCGCCACGTGGCCGACAGCGCCTCGCCCCGCCTGGACTCCGCCTGAAGCGACGGCCAGCCGCGCCACCGCGTCCCCTGCCCCCCAGGGGACTTGACACACCCTCCATAACTCGCTGCAATCCGCATAATCGAGCTCGGGAGAACTGGAGAGCCGGACCATGCAGCAGCGTCCATGTCGGAGGATCGGTGCCGCCCGGGCGGTGGTCTTTCCGTCCGGGGCGGCGACCCGTCGTCAGTAGCGGCCCAGGGTGACGCGGGCCTCGGCCAGCTTCTCGTAGCCGTCGTTGGTCAGGCGCACGGCGAAGACGTCGGCGACGTAGGTGTTGCCCTTGCCGCCCGAGCACGGCGGCAGGTAGCCGGGCCGGGCGTAGGAGCCGGTGGCCCGGTTCTGCCTGACGATCCAGGTCCCCTCGGGCAGGCCCTCGGCGGTTTCGCCGGGCACTGCCGGCAGTTCGGCGGTGGGGCTGCCCGGGGCGATGCGGTAGCCGATGATGCCATGCCCGCCATCCTCCGACAGCGGCTGGTAGCTGCGGTCGTTGTACTCGATGACGATGGCGTCGGCCGGCGCCGGAATGCCGGACACCACCAGCGGCGGCGTGGCACCGTGGCCGCCGAACTTGGAACAGTGCTGGCCGGCGGGCAGATGCTCCCCGTCCCAGGCGGCATCGGCGAAGGTGACGGACAGCCCCTCGGCGGCGGCTGGCCCGGCGGTCACGGCGAGCAGGGCGGCGGCGGCAAGACTGGTGCGAACCATGGCGACCTCCTTTCGGCATCCGGCCGGCGGCGAAAGCGGCGGCCGGCTGCCCTCAACATGGCGTGGGGCGGGCGGGTCAACAAACACCCGCCCCCTTCACCGCCCCCGCCCCCGGGTTGCCGGAACGCCTTGAAAGGACCACATTGGCGACGCATCCTTCGGGCCCTTTGCATTCCGGCCCCGTGTGGAGGGAACACCCATGTCCACCCTGTCCCGTCCCGGGCGGCTCACTCTGTGCCTCGTCCTGGTCCTGCCCCTGCTGGTGCCGCTCGCCCGCCCGGCCGCCGGGGAGAGCGGGCAATCGCCCGCCCAAGGGACTGAACAGGCCATCCAACAGTGCAAGTCCGAGCACGCCGGCTGCCTGAACGCCTGCGCCTACCTGAACGGCGACGACGAGGCCCGCCAGACCGGCTGCGAGGCCCGCTGCGCCGCCGACCGCGCCGCCTGCGAGGCCCTGGCCGGCTACGCCAAGGTCAAGCCGTGGCTGGATCAGCAGAAGGAAAGCGTCGACCGCCTGCTCGACGGGCTGAGCCGCGACGGCGACGGCGAACCGGTCACCGGCCAGCGCTGCGACGAGCGGCGCCAAGGCTGCCAGGGCGACTGCGCCGACCGCTTCCCCGAGGAGGACGACGAGGGCCGCCTGTCGTGCACCGCCGTCTGCGAGGCCGAACACGCCGCCTGCCAGACCCTGGCCGGGGTGGAAAAGGCGCGCCCGTGGATTCGCCAGCAGACCGAGAAGCTGCGCGACTTCCTGGACGGCTTCATGGGCACGCCGCCCAAGGATCGTCCCGAGCCGAAGCCCGCCGAACCGGCCAACAAGTCGGCCCCCGAAACCCTCGACATCTGACCCCCGACATCCCATCCACCGACCCAGGAGCCCCCATGTCCGCCACCGGTTCCCCTTACGATTTCGACCTGATCACCATCGGCGCCGGTTCCGGCGGCGTGCGGGCCAGCCGGCTGTCCGGGGCGATGGGGGCCCGGGTGGCCATCGTCGAGGGCACCCGGGTCGGCGGCACCTGCGTGCTGCGCGGCTGCGTGCCCAAGAAGCTGCTGGTCTACGGGGCGCACATCGCCCACGACCTGGAGGACGCCGCCGGCTATGGCTGGACCATCGACGGCGCGCGCCACGACTGGCCGGCCCTGATCGCCGCCAAGAACCAGGAACTGGAGCGCCTGGAAGGGGTCTATCACCGCCTGCTGCGCGAGGCCGGGGTGACCCTGCTGGAAGGCCGGGGCACGGTGGTCGATGCCCACACGGTGGCGGTCGACGGCAAGACCTACACCGCCGAGCGCATCCTGCTGGCCATGGGCGGCTGGCCCACCCTGCCCGACATCCCGGGCATCGAGCACGCCATCACCTCCAACGAGGCGCTTGATCTGAAAGAGCTGCCGAAGCGGGTGACGATTGTCGGCGGCGGTTTCATCGCGGTGGAATTCGCCGGCATCTTCAATGCCCTGGGGGCCGAGGTGACGCTGGTCATCCGGGCCGCCAACATCCTGCGCGGCTTCGACGAGGACGTCCGCCAGACGCTGAGCCACGAACTCGAGAAATCCGGCATCACCATCCGCCGCGACTGCCAGGTGCGCTCGATCGAAAAGACCCCGGCCGGCAGCTACTCCATCCGCTACGCCATGGGCGAGGAGGCGGAGACCGACCTTGTCATGTATGCCACCGGGCGCGCCCCCAACACCGCCAACCTGGGCCTGGAAGAGGCCGGCGTGAAGCTGAACGAACGCGGCGCCGTGCTGATCGACGAGGCGCTGACCACCTCGGTGCCGAGCATCTTCGCACTGGGCGACGTCACCGACCGCATCACCCTGACCCCGGTCGCCACCGCCGAGGGCCGCTGCTTCGCCGAGCGCCAGTTCAACAACCGCCCGCTGGTCATGGACTACGAGAACGTCCCCTCGGCGGTGTTCAGCATGCCGCCCATCGGCACCGTGGGGCTGACCGAAACCCAGGCCCGCCAGCGCTTCGGCGCGGTCGATGTCTACATCAGCCGGTTCAAGGCGATGAAGCACACCCTGTCGGGGCGCGACGAGCGCACCCTGATGAAGCTGATTGTGGAAAAGACCAGCGACAAGGTGGTGGGGGCCCACATGGTCGGGGCCGACGCGCCGGAAATCCTGCAGGGCGTCGCCATCGCCCTGAAGGCCGGGGCGACCAAGGCCCACTTCGACGCCACCATCGGCATCCACCCGACCTCGGCCGAGGAGTTCTGCACCATGCGCGAGCCCCTGCCCGAGCCGGACAACGCCCACACCGAGTGAGCGGGCGTGTCCCCGGGGCTTTCCCTCCCGGGATCAGGCGGCGGCGAGGTAGCGCATGTAGCGCTGGTAGACGGCCACCCCCTGGCGCGCCGGCAGGCGGGCCGGGGCGGTGGACTCGGCGCCCGTGCCGGCCTGGGTCAGGGTGTTGGCCGTGGTCTGCACCTGGACCAGCAGGCGGGCCACCTCCTGCGAGAAGCGCGGCAGGGTGGCGGAGACGCCCCCGGTTTCCAGGGCCGGCCGCTGCTGCCGCTCCTGGCCGCCGTTGGAGCCGAAAAAGCGCTGGTCATCGACCGACTGCTGGCGCGGGCCGAGGCCGCGCGCCGGGCTGATCTGGGTGATCTCGCCAAAGGCCCCGCCCAGCCCCTCGGCGCGCACGGCCGGGCTGCTCCGCTGGGTGGCGGAGGCGACGGCGGGCTGGACCTGGGCGGCGCTCTGGGTGGACATGATCGGATACCATGATCGGCGGAGGTACCCCGGGCCATGATGGCCGATGGCGGCAACCTTCCATAAACCAATTTGTGCCTGCCGGTTGACCGAGTCAAGCCGAAGCCGCGCGCCGCGCGCCCCTTGCCAAGCCGCCCCGGGCGGGCCACCCTGGGTCCCCCCTGGTGTTCCCGCCTGTGTGTCCATCCCCGGTTTCGGAAGTCCCTGCCATGGAAGTACCTGCCATGCGTGATCGCGACAGCTACCTGATCTCCCTCGCCTGCCCGGACCGCACCGGGCTGGTCGCCGCCGTCTGCGCCACCCTGTTCGACCTGGGCGGCGACCTGGGGGACAGCAGTTTCGCGGTGCTCGCCGGGGCGGCCGAGTTCAGCGCCGTGGTCGACATGCCGGCCGAGGTCAGCCGCGAGGAGATCGCCGCCGCCCTGGCCGCCCTGCCGGAAGCCCACGACGCCCGCATCGCGGTCGACCCGGTGGCGCCCCCCAGCGAAGCGGCGCCGGAGCGCGTCATCAGCCACCGCATTCGCATGGTCGGCGACAACCGGCCCGGCCTGATCGCCCGGGTCGCCGAGTCGTTCGTGCAGTACAAGGTCAACGTGGTGCGCCTGGACGCCGAGCGTCTGCCCGGCAGCCCGAGCTACGTGATGCGCTTCGAGGTGGCCATCCCGCCGCGCAACGTCGGCTCGTGTCTCGCCACCCTGACCAACACGGCCGGCGAGTTGGGCCTGACCTGCCACTACGAAAGCGCCTGAGGTGAGCAGGCAGGGGCCGGTGATCGAGCTTGGGATGGGGCCGGACGAATTGCCCCCGGTCACCGTGCGCGCCCTCACCGAGGCCTGGGACACCGCCACCCGGGCCGGTCATGCCGGGCTTGCCGGGCCGCCCCTGGGGGTGCGCTTCCAGCCGGCCGACGGCGACCAGATCCATGTCCTGCTGGCCGACCCCGATCTGCGCTGCTGGAGCCGCGCCCTGGCCCGCGAGGTGCGGCTCGACACCCCGCGCGGCATGTCGTTGTGCCTGAGGCTGATCGGATTGATCGGCCTGTTGGCCGAAGAGGCGCGCCTGGCCGACTTCTTCCGCCCGGGCCGGGGCGGCGCGCCGTGGTTCCATCCCGCCCTGTTGCAGAGCGCCGCCCGGCTGCCCCTGGGCCGCGACGGCGGCTTCGACCGCGAGCGCTTCCTGGCCAGCCTGCCGCCCCTAAGCGGGTAAGGGCGCCACCTATTCGCCGAAGCCCCGGGAACGCCGTCTACTCGCCGAAGCCTCGGGAAAGCCGGCTACTCGCCGAAGACTCTGGGAACGCCGGCTACTCGCCGAAGACTCTGGGAACGCCGGCTACTCGCCGGCGATGGCCCGCAGGGCCTCCATGTCGCAGGCGAACAGGTTGGATCTGTTTTCCGAGATCACCCCCTGGCGGCGGAATTCGGCAATGGTGCGGCTGGCCGTCTCGGTGGTCACGCCGAGCATGGCGCCGATGTCCTCGCGGCTGAACAAGGCGCATTCGGGGGGCGCGGCGCTGTTCTCGCCAACCTCCGCCGCCTCGGCCAGCAGCAGCAGCAGGCGGGCCACCCGGGCCCGGGCGCTGCCGGTGGACAGGGCGGTCAGCCAGCGGTCGGCCCGGTTCACCGCCTCGCTCCAGCGCTGCATCAACTGATGGTGCAGGCGCGGCGTCTCGACCGACAGGCGCTCCACCACCTCGCGCGGGATCTTGCAGACCAGGGCCGGGTGCAGGACCACCGCCGTGTGGGCATAGGGCTGCGACAGGATGGCTTCCAGGCCGACCGTGTCGCCGGCCCTCAGCAGGCGGACGATGCGCTGGGTGCCGTCGGCCAGATACTGGACCAGCTTGACCAGCCCGGAGCGCACCGTGAACAGGGCCCGGCCGGGATCGCCGGCGTTGTAGATCACCCGACCGGCCGGCAGCACCTCTTCCTCGATCGGCAGGTGGATCAGGTTGAAGTCTTGTTCCATCAGGTCGGCGAACAGGGCCAGATCGCGGATGGCGCAACCACTGCAGTCCGCCTGTCCGCGCCAGGCTGCCTTGATCCTCTGGCCCTTCATTTCGGGCGGTCCTCCGAAGGTCTCCGGTTGGCGGGGCTCCGGATTCCGGCCAAAAGTCGCCCCCCGGAGCGCAATGGGCTCACACCCGGCCGCACCGTCAACCACACTGCCATCACCCACACTGCCGTGACCGCGGGTTCGCATGGCCCCTTGCCCGAGTCCGCGTTGTTGTCGCCCTGCCTGAATGGCCCCGGCGACCGTCAGGGTCGGCCGCCGGTCACAGGGCCGGGAGCCAACACATATGGGCCGTCGCGCCAGGATGCCAGGGGACACGGCCTTGCAAGGCGGTCCCTTCTCGTTGATCCCTGGCGCCGGGCACCGACCGTCGCGGCCGGCCCCGGGGACTGGTATGATAGGTCCCCCGACCGCCAAGACCAAGCGTGAATGCCCGCCTCATCCGCCCCCTGCCCGACCGCATCACCGCCCCGGCGCCCCCCGCCGGCCGTCGCCCCGGTGCGCCTGCGGGCGCGCGGCCTGACGGTCGGCCCCGGCCGCTTCGACCTCGACCTCGAGGGCGGCGAGGCGGTGGCCGTGGAAGGCCCCTCCGGAGCCGGCAAGAGCCGCCTGCTGCGCGCCCTGGCCGACCTCGACCCGGCGCCCGGCGCGGTCAGCCTGAACGACACCCCGCGCGACCGCCTGAGCGGCCCGGCCTGGCGCCGTCAGGTGGCCTACGGCGCCGCCCGGCCCGGCTGGTGGGCGGCCACGGTGGGGGCCCATTTCGAGGACCGCGAGGCCGGGGCGCGTCTGGCCGGGCGGCTCGGCGTGGGCGGCGACGACGCCACGCCGGTGATGGACTGGCCGGTCAGCCGCTTGTCCGAGGGGGAAAGCCAGCGCCTGGCCCTGGTCCGCCTGCTGTGCCGGGAGGGCGGCGAGTGGCCGGCCGTGCTGCTGCTCGACGAACCGACCGCGGCGCTCGACCCGGAAACCACCGGGCTGGTCGAGGACCTGCTGGCGGAATTGGTCGCCGACGGCGTTGCCCTGCTCTTCACCACCCACAACCCGGCCCAGGCGGCGCGGCTGGCCGACCGCCGGCTGCGGCTGGCCGAGGGCCGGCTGACCCCGGCCGATGACGAGGCGGCGGCATGACCTCGCCCGATTATCTGAGCCTCGACACCCTCGATCTGGCGCTGGCCGCCACCCTCCTGCTGCTCAACGCCGGGCTGTCGCTGGCCCTCGACCTGGGGGTGGCGCGGCGCCTGCTGTGGGCCGCCCTGCGCATGGTGGTCCAGTTGGGCCTGCTGAGCCTGGTCCTGGAGCAACTGTTCGCCCTCACCGACCCGCTGTGGACCGGCCTCGCCGCCCTGGTCATGATCCTCTTCGCCGGCCGCGAGGTGACGGCCCGCCAGAGCCGCCGCCTGAGCGGCTGGTGGGCCTATGGCCTGGGCACCGGGACCATGGCCGTGGTCGCCGGGCTGATCACCCTGTTCGCCCTGTCGACCCAGATCGGGGCCGATCCCTGGTATGCGCCGCGCTATGCCCTGCCGCTGCTCGGCATGATCCTGGGCAACACCATGACCGGGGTCAGCCTGGGATTGGACACCCTGGCCACCCGAGCCGACCGCGAGCGGGCCGCCATCGAGGCCCGGCTGGCCCTCGGCGCGCCCCGCCTCAAGGCCCTCAACCACGTCCTGCGCGAGGCCCTGCGGGCCGGCCTGATGCAGGTGGTCAACGCCATGTCGGCGATCGGGCTGGTCTCCATCCCGGGCATGATGACCGGCCAGATCCTGGCCGGCGCGCCGCCGCTGGAGGCGGTCCGCTATCAGATCCTGGTGATGTTCCTGATCGCCGGGGCCACCGGCCTGGGCACCCTGGGCGCCACCACGTTGGGGGCACTGCGGCTGACCGACAAGCGCCACCGCCTGCGGCTGGATCGCCTGCGCCCCGGCGCCCCTTAGGGCGCCGCCCAAACCAAACCAGCCCCATAGGGCGCCGCCCGAACCAAACCAGCCCCATAGGGCGCCGCCCGAACGGCCCAACAAAGAAAAACGCGCTCCCGGGAACTGGGAGCGCGTTTTCCTTGTCTGCCGCCACCGCCGAGCGGTGGCGGAGCGGCCATATGCTTTACGCCTTGGCGCCGCCCATCTTGGAGACGGCGAAGGCGCGACCGCACTGGTACCAGTTGACGGCACCACGCACGACCCACTGCCAGAACGGCTCGGCCATGTCCAGATCCGGGCTGACCTTCTCGGTCAGCTCCTCGACCTTGGCCTTGGCCTCGTCTCCCTGGGCCTCGCTGGCGGCCACGAAGGCCTTGGCGACGGCCGGACGGAACAGGCGCTTGGCCTCGGCCACGGCGGCGGCGTCGGCCTTGCCGGCCTTGGTCACCGTCTCGACCAGCTTCAGGCGGCGCTCGTAGAGGCCTTCCTTCTGCTTCAGGTGGGTGAGGTAGATGTGGGCGAGGGTAATGAAGATACCCGCACCGGCGACAAGAATTTCGAACATGCCCCGTATCCCCCTTGGTGGCAGGATTTCCCTCGGAAATGCGGACCCGGGCAGGCACGGCCGACGGCACGGACGCCCCTCCCTGACGATCCGGCGCAATGTTAGGCGTTGCACCGCAACGTGACAAGTATCCTTTGCTTTTCCGGGGGCATGCCGGACTCCGGCGGGCGGCCGGGTTTATGAACAAGCCTTAATGTACCCGCAATGTCTCGGTCAGACAGTCGACCCATATGGAGGGCGTGGATGACGAGAAAGTCCCGCCAAACCTTCGAGTGCAGCCCTTTGGTGACAAAAAGACGTGTGAAAGACTGATCGGTGGGGTGTGGTTCCCGTTCGCGGGGCCACCCCCATCCCGGGCCCGGGGTTACGGCACCCCCGGGTGCCAAAACCCCTACCCCGGGCGCCGGGTCGGAGACGGTCCCCCCCTCCATCCCCCCTCCGGCCTGGCGTTCAGTGGGTGTCGGTGCTCCCTCCGCCGTCACCCCGGCCCCGGCGCGCCACCCCTCCCGGCGCGTCGGGGCTTTTCATGCCACCGCCTCGTCACCTTTCGACTCGGCCTCGGCACGCCGGCGCCACCAGCGGGCCAGCCGCCCGGCCCCGCCACCCGGCGGCGCGGTCTCGGCCAGGAAGGCCGGGATCGACGGGAAGGCCAGGGTGATGACCAGCCCCGGCCGGTTGTCGTCCAGCTCCAGTTGCGCCCCGTGGCGCTCGGCCACCGCGGCGACCAGCGACAGCCCCAACCCGGTGCCCGGGGTGTGGCGGCTGGCCTCCAGACGCACGAAACGCTCCAGCACGCTGTCCCGGGCCTCGGGCGGGATGCCGGGACCGCCATCGGCCACCGAGAGGCGCACCGCCGAGCCCTCGGCGCGCACCGTCACCGCGATGCGGCTGCCCGAGGGCCCGTGCTTGATGGCGTTGTCCAGCATGTTGGCCAGCGCCTGACCGATCAGCGGCGGCTCGCCCATCACCCGGGGCGGCGGCGGCTCGGCCCCGTCGCCCTTGGCCGACAGGCTGTACCAGGCCAGGTCCTGACCGGCGTCCTCGGCCACCGGCTGATACATCTCGCAGACATCGTCCATCAGCCGGGTCAGATCCACCTCGACAAAGCTGGCCCGCGAACTCTCGCCCTCGATGCGGGCGATGGAAAGCAGGGCGTTGAAGGTGGACAGAATGCTGTCGGTGTCGGCGATCGCCCCTTCCAGGGTGGTCTGGTAGTCCTCGCGTCCGGCCTGATCGGAGAGCAGCGTCACCTCGAGCCGCGAGCGCAGCCGGTTGAGCGGCGAGCGCAGGTCGTGGGCGATGTTGTCGGTCACCTCGCGCATCGCCCGCACCAGCTTGTCGATGCGCCCGAGCATGGCGTTGAGGTTCTCGGAAAGCTGGTCGTACTCGTCGCCGGCCCCGGTGATCGGCACCCGCTGCGACAGGTCGCCCTTGAAGATGGTGCGCACCGTGCGGTTGATCTGGTCGATCCGGCGCACCGCGTTGCGGCTCATCAGAAGGCCGCCCAGGGCGCCCAGCATCACGGTCAGGCCGATCGCCCACAGCATCGAGGTCTCGATCACCGCCTTGAAGCTGACCACCTCGCTCATGTCGCGGCCGACCAGCAGGCGCAGGCCGCTGTCCATGGAAAAGCCGCGCGCCCGGGCCGGCACGCGCACCGTCTGGCCCTCGGCGTTGGCGGTCACGTCGAAGGTGATCCAGCCGTCGGCATCGGCCGGCTGCTCGGGCCAGGCGGCCATGTTGCCGACCAGCGGCACGCCGCGCTCGTCGACCACCATGTACAGGTGGCGCCGCCCCTGGAAGCCGTTCACCCGCTCGTTGATCGCCCCCACCATGCCAAGCGCCCCGCGCCGCTTGTAGATGTCGGCCAGGCCGGCGATCTCGGTCTCGATGGCGGTGTTGATCTGGTTGTCGAGCAGGGCCAGGGTCGAGAAATTGACGAAGGCCAGCACGCTCATGCCCAGCGCCGCGAACAGCGACACCGAGATCAGCGCCAGACGGAAGGTGGAGGTGCGGAACAGCCGCCCGATCATGGCTCATTCACCGGCCGGAATAGAGACGCCGCCGGACCACCGGCGCGCTCAGCCACCGCGCACGCAATAGCCGGCGCCGCGCACGGTCTGGATCAGCGGCGGATCGAAGTCCTTGTCCACCTTCTGGCGCAGGCGCGAGATGTGGACGTCGATGACGTTGGTCTGCGGGTCGAAGTGATAGTCCCAGACGTTTTCCAGCAGCATGGTCCGGGTCACCACCTGCCCGGCGTGGCGCAGCAGGTATTCAAGCAGGCGGAACTCGCGGGGCTGCAACTGGATCGGCGTGTCGCCGCGCTTCACCGTGCGGGCCAAAAGGTCCATCTCCAGATCGGCCACCCGCAGCCGCGACTGCGGGGCCTCCCCGGCGCGCCGGCGCAACAGCGCCTCCAATCGGGCCTGAAGCTCGGAAAAGGCATAGGGCTTGGCCAGATAGTCGTCGCCGCCGGCCTTCAGGCCCTTCACCCGGTCGTCCACCTCGCCGAGCGCCGAGAGGAACAGAACCGGCGTCTGCTTGCCCATCTTGCGCAGCGTCTCGACCACGGTCAGGCCGTCCATCTTGGGCAGCATGCGGTCCACGATGGCGGCGTCGTAGTCCTCGTTCGAGGCCAAATAAAGCCCGTCCATGCCGTTGTCGGCATGGTCCACGGTGAAGCCGCTTTCCCGTAAGCCCTTGGCCAGGTAGTCGGCGGCTTCGATGTCGTCCTCGATCAAGAGAATGCGCATGATGGCGGATCATAAGCCCGAGCCCACGACAGGGCGAAATTACCAAAAGTTAATTCCACGGCAACGGCCGGGTCAGGCCCAGTCTGGCAATCTCACAATCACAGCATGGCCGATGAAACGGCAGGCCTGAACAGGCGGGTTCCCTGGAAAGGCCGATTGTCCCCAAGCGGGGCGACGGCATGGAATGGTCCTCCCTCCTTCCCTGGTCCTTCTCGTTGCATCCCCCCTCCTGAGGTCCCTTTCCCCGTCCGGGTCAACGGTTCTCTCAAGCCGGCGATCAGGACAGGGCCTCGACAAGAAAGAGCCTTCCCTCTCGGGCTCTGGAACGGCAAGACGGTGGCGGCGCCCTCCCCTCGGGCGCCGCCACCTTCTTTTTGGGACTGTGTGTGGTGCGGACGCAAGCGCACCCTTCAACCGCCGCCACCGATTCTATCGTTTGGAAACTGGGGCGGCGCCCTCCCCTCGGGCGCCGCCACCTTCTTTTTGGGGCGACGCTTGGCGGAGGCGCAAGCGTACGGGCACCAAGTTGGGGGCTTTGCCCCCAAACCCCCACCGGGGAAGCAGGGCTTCCCCGGCCCCCTCCAGTCGTTGGGGGACAATCGTTGCCTCTGAGTGGAACGCGCCATGGTTTTTGGGTGCAGGCCAGCGAAGCTGGCCTGCGAAAACAACCGGGGAAGGGGCACGCGGCCGGAGCTCGCCCCCCCAATGGTGCAGGCCAAGGCCTGCGTGCGGAAATCCGTCGGCTCGCTCGGCGATCCATCAATGAATGGAGGGGGTCCGGGGGACCACCTTGGTCCCCCGGTGGGGTTTCAAAGGGGCAAAGCCCCTTTCATACCAACCGGCGATGAGTTCCTCATCATCGCCTTCGGGTATCAGTCCTTCTTCGGCTCCGGCGGCAGGTCGAGCTTGATGTGAAGCTCCTTGAGCTGGCGCGCCGACACCCCGTTGGGGGCCTGCATCAGAAGGTCCTGGGCCTGGCCGTTCATGGGGAACAGGATCACCTCGCGGATGTTCGGCTCGTCGGCCAGCAGCATCACCATGCGGTCCACCCCCGGCGCCGCGCCACCGTGCGGCGGCGCCCCGAACTTGAAGGCGTTGAGCATGCCGCCGAAATGCTCTTCCACATGCTCCTTGCTGTACCCGGCGATCTCGAAGGCCTTGTACATGATGTCCGGGCGATGGTTCCGGATGGCGCCCGAGGACAGCTCCACGCCGTTGCACACGATGTCGTACTGGAAGGCCTTGATGGTCAGCGGGTCCTGGGTTTCCAGCGCCTCCAGCCCGCCCTGGGGCATGGAGAAGGGGTTGTGGCTGAACTCGATCTGCCCGCTGTCCTCGTTCAGCTCGAACATCGGGAAGTCGACCGTCCAGCAGAACTTGAAGGCGCCGGTTTCCAGCATATCAAGCTCGTCGCAGACCTTGGTGCGCACCAGACCGGCGAACTTGGCGGCCTTCAGGGGGGCGTCGCAGGCGAAGAACACCGCGTCGCCGTCCTTCAGGCCGGCCATCTCCTTGATCCGGGCCACCCGGTCGGCTTCCAGGTTCTTGGCGATCGGCCCCTTGGTCTCGCCGCCCTCGCCATAGACGATGTAGCCGAGGCCACCGGCCCCGTTCTCGCGCGCCCAGTCGTTCAGCTTGTCGAACCAGCCGCGCGGGCGCCCGGCCGCGCCCGGCGCCGGGATGGCGCGCACCGCCGCCCCCTTGCCGTCGATCAGCTTGGCGAACAGCCCGAAGCCGCCACCGGCGAAGGCTTCCGTCACGTCGGTGATGATCAGCGGGTTGCGCAGGTCCGGCTTGTCCGAGCCGTACTTCAGCATCGCCTCGTCATAAGGAATGCGCGGGAAGGGCGCCGGGGTCACCGCGCGGCCGTTGGCGAACTCCTGGAACACCCCTTCCAGCACCGGCTCGATGGCCGCGAACACGTCGTCCTGGGTGACGAAGCTCATCTCGAAATCAAGCTGATAGAACTCGCCCGGCGAGCGGTCGGCCCGGCTGTCCTCGTCGCGGAAACAGGGCGCGATCTGGAAATAGCGGTCGAAGCCGGCCACCATCAGCAACTGCTTGAACTGCTGCGGGGCCTGGGGCAGGGCGTAGAACTGCCCCGGATGCAGGCGCGACGGGACCAGGAAGTCGCGCGCCCCCTCGGGGCTGGAGGCGGTGAGGATCGGCGTCTGGTATTCCAGGAACCCCTGCTCGGTCATCCGCCGGCGCAGCGAGGTGATGATCCGGCTGCGCAGCACCATGTTGGCGTGGACCTCCTCGCGCCTGAGGTCCAGGTAGCGGTAGCGCAGCCGAAGGTCCTCCGGGAACTCCTGGTCGCCGGCCACCTGAAGGGGCAGCACCTCGGCCGTGGACTGCACCTCCACCGCCTCGGCCACCACCTCGATCTCGCCGGTCGGAAGGCGCGGGTTGACCGTCTCCGGACTGCGCTTGACCACCCGCCCGGTGACCGTCAGCACGCTTTCCGTCCGCGCCCCTTCCAGGGCGGCGAAGACCGGGCTGGAGACATCGCACACCACCTGGGTCAGGCCGTAGTGGTCGCGCAGGTCGACAAACAGCAGATTGCCGTGGTCGCGCTTCCTGTGAACCCAGCCGGACAGGCGGACGGTGGCCTTTTCGTCGGCGGCCGTCAGGGCGCCGCAGGTGTGGGTGCGGTAGGCGTGCATGGGCGCGAGTACCTTGGGCAGAAGGAAAAGGGGGCGCGGGACCAGGGTCCGGCGGCGCGGGCTTCTTATCCGGCACCCCCGGGCGGCTTGTCAACCAAGGCGCCCGACGGTGCCTTGCGCGGTGCCTTGGGCCGTGCCTTGCGCGGTACCTTGCGCGCGCCCCCGCGGGGGCGCTTGCCGCCGGCCCACGGGCGGTGTATCAAAACCCCCATGCCGCTGATTTCAGACACCGACTCCCTGGCCGAATTCTGCGACCGTCTGGCCCAGGCCGAGATGGTGACGGTCGACACCGAATTCCTGCGCGACAGCACCTACTGGCCCCGGCTGTGCCTGGTCCAGATGGCCGGCCCCGACGAGGCCCGCTGCATCGACGCCCTGGCCGAGGGCATCGACCTCGCCCCGCTGTTCGACCTGATGAAGAACGAGGCGGTGCTGAAGGTTTTCCACGCCGCCCGCCAGGACCTGGAAATCTTCTTCAACCTGATGGGCGAGTTCCCCAGGCCGCTGTTCGACACCCAGCTGGCCGCCATGGTCTGCGGCTTCGGCGATCAGGTGGGCTACGAGACCCTGGTCAAGCGCCTGATGAAGGTGCAGATCGACAAGTCCTCGCGCTTCACCGACTGGTCGCACCGCCCGCTCACCGACCGCCAGATCACCTATGCCCTGGGCGACGTCACCCACCTGCGCGGCATCCACCGCAAGCTGGCCAACCGCCTGGAGAAGACCGGCCGCGCCCACTGGGTGAAGGCCGAGCTGGACAGCCTGACCAACCCCGAGGCCTACCTGAACCGCCCGGAAGACGCCTGGAAGCGCCTGAAGGCCAAAAGCCGCGCCCCGCGCTTTCTGGCCGTGCTGCGCGAACTGGCCGCCTGGCGCGAGCGCGAGGCCCAGAGTCGCGACATGCCCCGCCAGCGTCTGGTCAAGGACGACGCGCTGCTGGAAGTCGCCGCCCAGACCCCGCGGACGGTCGAGGACCTGGCCCGCGTGCGCGCCCTGCCGGCCGGGGTCGCCAAGGGCCGCTTCGGGCCGCTGATGATCGAGGCGGTGGCCCGTGGTCTGGCCGTGCCCGAGGAAGACTGCCCCGAGCCGCCGCCCCGGCGCGATCTGCCGCCGGGCCTGGGGCCCATGGTCGACCTCCTCAAAGTGCTGCTGAAGATGCGCTGCGAGGAAAACCAGGTGGCGCACCGCCTGATCGCCAACACCGAGGATCTGGAAGCCATCGCCGCCGACGACAACGCCGACGTCCCCGCCCTCACCGGCTGGCGGCGCGAGGTCTTCGGCCACGACGCGCTGGACCTCAAGCACGGCCGGCTGGCCCTGGCGGTCAGCCCGGACGGCAAACACATCGAAGCCGTCGAGCTCGACGATCCCCACTGACCCCCGAGGGGAGCGCCGTCCCCTCCCCTGACCCTCTTCCCCTGGCCCCCTTCCCTGGCCACACTCCCCTGGGCCCGGCCGCCTGCCGGTCAGGCTTCGGCGTGGCCGGCGTGGTGGGCCAGACCCTTGCCGTGCAGGACATGCCTGGGCACGGTCAGGCCGAAGTCGTCGAGGATGCAGTAGGCGGCGGGGATCAGCAGCAGCGACAGGATGGTGGCCGAGGTCAGCCCGAAGGCGAGGCTGGTCGCCAGCGGGATCAGCACCTGGGCCTGCAGGCTGGTTTCCAGCAACAGCGGGGTGAGGCCGGCGACGGTGGTCACCGAGGTTAGGAAGATGGCCCGGAAACGCTGGCGCGAGGCGCGCACCGCCGCCTCCTCGGCGGACAGGCCGTCGCGCCGCCCCTGCTTGATGAACTCGACCAGCAGGATGGTGTCGTTGACCACCACCCCGGCCAGCGAGCCCATCCCCATCATCGAGGGCATGGACAACTCCAGCCCCTGGAAGAAGTGGCCCCAGATCACCCCGATCAGCCCCATGGGGATGGCCAGCATGATGGTGAAGGGCTCGATGTAGCTCTTGAACTGGAAGGACAGCAGCAGGAACACCCCGACCAGACCGATCAGGAAGTTGCGCTGCATGGAGCCCATGGTCTCCTCGCTTTCGGCGCGTTGGCCTTCCATTTCCAGCTTCACCCGGGGAAAGCGCTCCTCAAGCTCGGGCAGGAAGCGGACCCGGGTGTCGGCCAGCACCTCGTTGGCGTTGGCGATCTCGGTATCCATCAGGCCCTGGATGGTCACCGTGCGCCGCCCGTCGACCCGGCTGATCAGGGCGAAACCGCGATCCTGGGTGACCGTGGCCACGGCGCTCAAAGGAACCAGGGCGCCGCTCGGCGCCTTGATGTGGAAGCGGTCCAGGTCCTCCAGACCGTCGCGGTCGGCCTCGGCCAGGCGGACGTCGATCTCATAGGATTCGGGGCCGATCTGGATCTCGTCGACGGTCACCCCCTGGAAGGCGGCGCCGATCTGGGCGGCGATCATCTCCCCGGTGATGCCCAGCGCGCCGGCCCCGTCGCGCAGGCTCAGGCGCAGCTCGGGCTTGCCGGGGCGCAGATCGTCGCTCAGGTCGTGGACGCCGCGGTAGTGGCCCAGCCAGTCCATCAGGGCGTGCGAGGCGCCTTTCAACTCCTCCAGGTCGGGGCCGGAGAGGCGGATGTCGATGGGCCGCCCGGCCGGACCCATTTCCCGTTCGGTGAAGATCAGGCTGATGGCGTCGGGCACCGGGCCGACCTTGTCGCGCCAGCGGGTGGTGATCTCGTCGGTGCTGCCCTGACGGATCTCGGCGCTCAACAGATCGACGTTGACGGTGGCCAGATGGGGCCCGCTTTCCGCCACGTCGGCGTGCTGGCCGTAGGTGACGCCGACGTTCTCGACCAGCCGCCGGCCCTCGGGCTGGCGGTCGGCCATCTCGGCGGCGACCTCGTCCAGCGCCTGGACGATATGCTGGGCCAGGGCCTCGGTGCGGGCCAGGGGAGTGCCCTCGGGCAAAAGGATGCGGGCCTGGACGGTGTCGCCCTCGAGGTCCGGGAAGGCGCGGAACTTGACCACCCCGGCCGGGATCATGCCGATCGACAGGATCAAGGCGGCGAGCAGCAGGCCGACGGTGAGATAGCGCCAGCGCACCGCCCAGGCCACCGCCGGCTCGACCACCCCGTGGCGCACCGTCTCGAAGCCCCGGTCGACGGCGGTAAGCAGGGGCGAGCGGCGCTCCGGCGATTTCTGCAACGAATGGACCAGATGATGGGGCAGGATCAGGAAGGCCTCGATCAGGCTGACCGCCAGCACCATGATCAGGATGGCCGGCATCACCCCAAGGATGGCCCCCATGCGCCCGGAGAGGAAGATCAGCGAGCCGAAGACGCAGACCGTGGTCAGGAACGAGGCGATCACCCCGGGCGCCACCTGCCGGGTGCCGCTGACCGCCGCCTCGAAGGGCGAATGCCCGTCCCGGAGCTTGGCGGCGATGTTCTCCGAGATGACGATGGCGTCGTCCATCAACAGGCCGACGCCGATCAGGAGGCCAACCATCGAGATCATGTCGATGGAGTAGCCCAACAGGTTCATCACGAAAAAGGCGCCCATGAAGCTGACCGGCAGCCCGGCCGCCACCCAGAAGCTGAAGCGCAGCCCGAAAAACAGCCACATGATGGCAAAGACCAGGAGCAGACCGGTCAACCCGTTGCGGCTGAGCATGGTCAGCCGGTCGTCGACGATCGAGGTGATGTCCTGGGTGACGGTCAACTCCACCCCGGCCGGCGAGGTGGCCTGCACGGTGTCGACGACGCGGTTCACGGCGCCGATGGCCTCCAGCGAATCCTGGTCCTTGTTCTTGACCACGCGCAGGAAGGCGGCCCGCCGGCCGTTGAAGGTGATCTGGTTGTCGGCGTTCTCGAAGCGGTCCTCGATGGTGGCGATGTCGCCCAGGCGCACCTCGCCGCCGCTGTCGCCGGAGAACACCACCAGATCGGCGAAGCCCTCCACGGCGCGGCGCTCGTCCTCGAAGCGGATCAGAAGGTTGCCCTCGGCGCTTTCCAGGGTGCCGCCGGGGCGGTCCAGGCTCTGCTCGCCGATGGCCTGGGCCAGATCCTGCACCGACAGGCCATAGCGGTTGAGGGTGGCGCGCGGCACCTCGATGCGGATCTGGCGGTCGGCGAAACCCTCGACGGAGACCTGGGCGATGGCCGGTTCGGCCAACAGCTCGTCCTTCACCTCCTCGGCCAGGGCCTTCAGGTGGGTCACCGGCATCGGCCCGGTGAGGGCGATGGAGGTCACGTAGTCGGTCTGCCCCAACTCCTTGACCACCGGCCGCTCGACGTCGTCGGGGAAGGTGTCGATGCCCTCCACGGCGCTTTTCACGTCGTCCAGGAAGGGGGCCATGGCCATCCCCTCCTCCTTTTCGGCGATCAGGGTGGCCGCCCCCTCGCGGGCCGAGCAGCGGGTTTCGGCAAGGCCCAGGATGCCGTCCAGCGACTCTTCCACCCGCTGGCAGATGGCGTCCTCCACCTCCAGCGCGGTGGCCCCGGGGTAGATCACACTGATCTGCACCTCGTCGCTGGGGATGTCGGGGAAGGTCTCGCGCTTGAGCTCGGGCAGGGCGGCCAGCCCGAGCACCAGCAAGGCGATGAGCAGCAGGTTGGCGGCGGTCGGGTGGTCGGCGAAATAGCGGATCATCGCGAGGTGGTCCCGCCGGCGGCCGGAGCCCACGCCTTGGGATCGACCGCCTTGCCGCCGGCCTCGGCCTTGAGCGCCGCCAGGGCCTCGGGGTCGGCCTCGCCGATCAGCAGCATGCCGGCCACCGCCGGCACCAGATCGGTGACGATCAGGGTCTCGCCGCCTTCCAGCCCCTCATCGAGAACGGCCAGCCCGCCTTGCTGGAAGGCCACCGAGACCGGCCGCTTCTCCAGCCGGTCGTCCCGGTCGATCAGGTAGACATGCCCCTCGTGCAGGGCGGCGCGGGGCACCGCCACCCGGTCCGGGCGCGGCCGGCCGGCCAGCTCGACCTCGACGAACATGCCCTTGGTCAGCGGCGGGCGGACCCCGGGGATGGCGCTGCGGTAGGGGTCGTCGACGGCGACGATGACCCCGATGGTGCGGGTCTGTGGGTCGACGGTGTCGGCGATGCGGGCCAGCCGGGCGCGCCACGCCAGATCGTGCTGGCCCAGCCTCAGGTGCACGGTGGGCGACACCCCCAGCAACTCGGGCAGGGCGGCGCCCAGTTGGCCCACCTCGGGCAGCGGGCGGCGGTCCGGGGCGATCAGGGTGAACATGCGGTCCAGCGGCACCTGGGCTTCCACCTCGGCCACCTCGAGGCCGTCGCCGATGGCCAGCAGTTCGCCCTTCTGGGCGTACTGCGAGGTCTCCACGTTGACCTCGGCGAGGCGGATGTCGAACGGCGCGCGGATGGTGGTGCGAGCCAGATCGAGCGCCGCGTTGTCGCGCTGGGCCTGCAGCAGGCGGCGCTGGGCGGGGATCAGGGTCAGCTCGTTCTTCAGCGACTGCACCGCCTGCTGGCTGGCCAACTGGGCCTGCTCGGCGGCATCGACGCTTTGCCGGCTGGCACTGCCGCGCGACAGCAGCTCCTTCTTGCGCTGAAGGTCGGCGGCGGCCAGCTCGGCGTTGCGCCGCTCGATGGCCAGCGAGGCGCGGGTGTTGGACTCGCGGTCGGCCAACTCGGCCAACTGGGCGTCGAACTGGCTCACCGCCAGCTCGTACTCGGTGGCGTCCAGGCGCACCAACTCGGCCCCGGCGGGCAGGATGGCGCCGCGCTTGAGGTCGGGATGCACCTCGACCACGCGGCCCGAAACCTCGGCCACCGCATCCCAGGCCCGCCCCGGCTTGACCGGCCCGAAGCCGACCGCCCGGGGAATCACGGTCAGGCGCGGCACCTCAATGGTGCGCACGTGGCGCGCCTCCTCGCCCAGTTCGTTGCGCTGGGGGGGCTCGCGGCCCTGGATCAGCAGGGCCAGCAGGGCCACCGCGCCGAGCAGCGGCGGCAGGATCAGAAGCTTCTTCCAGTGGGCGCGCCACAGGGAACCAACGGCGGACATCGGGCAACTCTCCGCGCCAGCAACGGGAATCGGGGATGGGCAGAGTAGCCGACCACCCGGCCGGCTCCAATGACTGATCTCCTGGCTCGGGAAAACTCCTGGCTCGGGAAAAGGCGCCCCTCAGGGCCGGCACAGCACCGCCGCCCGGGCCTCGTCGAAGCCCCTGGCCCGGGCCATGTCCAGGCACTCGCCCAGACTCCACGGGCGGAACACCTGCCAGTCGGTCAGGAATGCCTGGGCGTAGTCGTGCGCCGTGGCCAGGCTGAACAGGGCGCCGAGGGCGATCAGCAGCCCACCCAGTCGGCCGACCCGCGCCGCCCGCCGGGCCGGCAGGGCGGCCAGCCAGGGCCCCAGGCGGACCAGCCCGCAGGCCGCCAGCAGGCCCAGCGGACCGACCATGTCCACCTTGTAGCGCAGGGTGACGGTGGGATAGCAGAGCATCAGCAGGGTCCCCGCCAGCAGCCCACCGAGGCCGATCAGGATCACCGGGTGGCGTGTCATCGCGGCCCCCAGGCCAACCCCGGCCAGCAGCAGCCACAGCGGCCACAGATAGGCCATGCCGGTCCACGGGCCATCCAGCCGGATCTCGCCCACCCCGCCCTTGAGGCCCTCGAAAATGGCGCCGATGGCCTCGGACACCGGGGCCAGCGGCCCGCCCAGCCGGAGGTCGAACAGGTGGATGAACAGGTTGGCCGGCAGCCGCCAGGGACTGAACCGGCCCTCCGCCTCGAAGGCCTGGGCGCGCGGCCCGGCGGGGTCCTCGCCGCCCCAGAAATAGGTCCCGTACTGAAGCCCGGAGGGCGCGAAACTGCCGTGCATCAGCCAGGGATCGCCGAAGCGGGCCAGGTTGAGCCAAAGCAGCAGCGCCCCCGCCCCGGCCAGCACCAGCAGGGTCAGGGCGGCCACCGCCAGTCCGGCCCGGCGGCGGCGCCACAGGTCCAGCCCGACCAGGGCGACCACGGCGGCGAACAGCCCCGGCGCCAGATGCGGCCGGGCGTGCAGCACCAGCCCGGCACCCAGGGCCAGCAGCGGCAGGGCCGCGCCCAGGGACAGCCGCCCCCGGGCCACCGCCACCAGCAGCCAGGCGATCCCGGCGACGGCGGCATATGCGACGGCCAGCGGCTCGTGGAACAGGGCGTGGTTGGCGGCCACCAGCAGCCCCGGCCCGGCCAGCCAGACCAGCACCGCCAGCCCCAGGCGGGCCCAACCGCGGCGGCGACGCGACGTCGCCATGCCCTGGCCCAGAACGCCGTCCAGGGTGAGGTGCCACAGCGCCGTGCCGAGCCCCGCCCACAGCCACACCGAGACCCCGGCCAGCGAGACCCGCGACAGGTCGACCGCCCAGCCGGCGGCCAGACGGGTCAGCAGTGGGGCCAGCCCATGGTACAGGTAGCCGGTGCCGTCCGGGGTGTAGTGGCCCTCCAGGCGCAGCACGCGGGGCGGCAGGTCGAAGCGCCCCTCGCCGACCAGGGCCAGATACAGGCGGTCATAGATGTCGGTGCCGAACAGCGGCGCCTGGGGAGCGAACAGCACCCCGCCGGCCAGCAGGGCGAACAGCCCGGCGCCGAGCAGCGCCGGCAGCAGCGCCGGAGCCAGCGCCACCAGGGCGGCCCGGGATGGCGCCGTGATCGGCCTCACCCGGCGGCGTCCGGATCATCGCCGGCACGGGCTGCCAGTTCCAGGCGGCGCACCCGTTCAAGGGTCTTTTCCAAAAGCCGGCGGTTGGTCGCCACGGCGTCGCCGAGGAAGGCGATGACCAGGGTCATGAAGCCCAGGGCAAAACACAGGCTGCCCAGGACCAGCGACTGGATGTGCCCGTCGCCGTCACCGGAGACATAGAAGTAGAGAAAGCGCAGGATGGGCAGCGTGCCCAGCAGCACCATGCCCAGCCCCAGGGCGACGAAGGCCGACAGCGCGCGGTACATGAACACGCTGCGCACGATGGTGATGAGCTGCTTCCACAAAAACCCCCACATCGAGCGCGACAGCCGCGAGGGCCGCGTCGCCGGGTTGGTCGCCACCGGCACCGAGACGATGCGCAAGCCCCCCTGCCCGGCATGGATCAGGGTTTCGGTGGTGTAGCTGAAGGCGGTCATCACGTTCAGCTTGAGGGCGGCGTCGCGGCTGTAGGCGCGAAAGCCCGAGACGGCATCGCCCACCGCCACCCCGGCCAGCCGCCCGACCACCCGGCTGCCCAGCCATTGCAGGCGGCGCTTGAGAAACGGGAACTCGGGGTTGCGGTCGGGCCGCCGGTCGCCGATCACCACCTCGGCCCGCCCCTCGACCACCGGGCGCACCAGATCGGGGATCGAGGCCCCGGCATACTGGTTGTCGCCGTCGGTGTTGACGATGATGTCGGCGCCCAGGGCCAGGGCGTGGTCGATGCCGGCCTGGAAGGTGCGGGCCAGCCCCTGGTTGACCCGGTTGCCGAGGATGTGGTCGACCCCCAGCCGGCGCGCCACCTCGACCGTGCGGTCGGTCGAGCCGTCGTCGATGACCAGCACCCGGATGTCGTCGATGCCGGGGATGTGGCGCGGCAGGTCGGCGACCACCGCCGGCAGGGTGGCTTCCTCGTTGAAGCACGGAATCTGGATGACCAGCCGCACGGCATCCCCTCCCATGGCGCGTTGTCCCGGGCGCAGCATACCCCGAGGCGAGCCGCCGATCATCCCCGCAGGCGCCACCGGGTGACCGCCGTCACGCGCTGCCCCGCCCGCGCCCCAGCAGCAGCGGCAGCAGCAGGTCGCCCAGGGTGGTGGCCAGACGCACCCCCAGGGCGGCGGCCAGCACCGTCGCCTCCGGGGCCAGCGGCGCGGCCAGCAGCACGAAGACGCTCTCCCGCACGCCCAGGCCGCCGGGCGCCCCGGGAACCAGGAAGCCGGCCGTCCAGGCGAGCAGGAAGGCGCCGGCCAGGGCGGCCAGATCGGCCGGCGGCGGCAGCGCGCCCCCAAGGCCGACCAGCACCGCCACCGCCAGCCCCCCCAGGCCGAGATAGAACAGCCCCAGCCAGCCGGCGGCGCGCAACACGGCGCCCAGGGGCAGGCGCCGCCAACGGGCCAGCAGGCCGACCAGCAGCAGGGCCATGGCGCAGGCCACGGCCAGCCAGTTCACATCACCCGGCAGCAGCCCGGCGGGCACCAGCCGCCCGGCGCCCAGCCCCAGCCCCAGCAGCAGGGCAAGGCCGGGCATCAGCGCCACCTCGGCCAGACTGGCCTCGGCGAGGCGGCCGTGCGGCCAGCCGTGCAGCGCCCCCATGGCCTGCCGGCCGCCGAAGTGGAAAACGTTGCCGGGCAGGTATTTCAACAGGTTGGCCCGGGCGTAGACGCGCATCCCGGCGAGCCGCCCGCCGGCCGGCGCGCGCCCCAGCAGGCCGCTCCAGGCGAGCGCCGGGGCGGCCAGCAGCAGGGCATAGACCAGCCCGCCGCCGAGCAGCATCCCCACCCACGGCCCGCTCGCCAGATCGCCCAGACTGTCCCACAGCCGGACCAGCTCGCGGCCCAGGAAGACGAGCCCGGCCAGGGTCAGCAGTCCCCCGGCCCGGCGCGCCCATCGGCGCCAGCCGGCCGGCGGCGGGGCGGCGTCGGCGGCGCTCATGGCCCGGCCACCGCGCGCAGCGACTCCAGCCGCGCCGGGTCGCGGGCCAGCAGCAGGGTGGCCTCGGGATAGGGCAGGCTGGGGGTCAGGCCCCGGGTTTCCAGGGCGGCCAGACGGTGGCTGCGGATCAGCTCGGCCAGCCCGGCCCGATAGCGGGCCCGCCGGGCGTTGTCGAACACCACCAGTCCGTCGGCGGCCAGCCGGGGCAGCACGGCGCCCAGGCAGGCCAGTCGGGCCCGGCCGTCGATGACGATCAGATCAAACGGCCCCGGCAGGTCGTCGGCGGCGTGGGCATAGCGCCGGAAGCTCTGCCGTTGCTGCCCCGGCTTGCCCGAAGCGTAGGGGCCGCCGGGCAGCGGCGGGCTGTCCGCCTCGATGAGCCGAAGATCGACCTTGTCCAGGCCGTCGCGGGCCAGCACCCCGGCGACCACCGGGAACCAGCCGGGATGGTGCTCGATGCTGACCACCCGGGCCGCCCGGCGGGCCAGCCAGCAGGTGCTGGCGCCGCTGCCGAACTCGACCACCCGGGCCCCCGGGCGGGCCGCCAGATGGGCCGCCACCAGATCGCTCGCCCGGTAGGTCCACCAGGGCACGTCGAGGCCGACCATGGCCTCGATGTCGTGGATGGCGAACAGGCTGCGCAGCCAGTGGGCGGCGCGCCGCTCCCCGGCCCGCCGATCCAGCCACGCCAGCAGGCCGACGCCCTCGGCCAGCCCCCCGGCCAGCCGCCACAGCCGCACGTACAGGCGCTTCAGGAGTTGGGGGGCGAGGCCGCTGCTCATTGGCGGGAACTCCCGTCCGCGGGGGCGTTCATCACCGGCTCCCGGCACAGCCGATCCGCCTCGGCCGCCGCGAAGCCCTTGGCCCGGGCCAGCTCCAGGCAGAAGGGGCGGTCCCACTGCGAGAATACCCCACCGGCCTGGAAATAGCCGCCGTAACCGTACACCGTGGCCGAGCCGAACAGCCCCGACGCCGCCAGCCCCAGGCCCACGGCCAGCCCCAGTCCCAGGCGCTGGCCCCGGCGGGCGGTGCCGAGCCAGTTCAACAGGCCCGGCGCGGCAAGGGCGATGAAAGCGATGAAGGGCGGCCACAGCTCGACCCGGTAGCGCACCGTCACCGTGGGATAGGCCAGGATGAACAGGGCCGGCACCGCGCATCCCAGCAGCAGCACCCAGCCCCCGGGCCCCGGCCGGGATCCCCGGGCCAGGGCCAACCCCAGCACCGGCAGCCACGCCGCGCCCAGGAACAGCAGGCCCATGCGCCTGGGCTCCAGGCGCACATGCCCGGTCCACTCGGCGAGGGCGGCGTACATGGCCTCGAGGCGCGCCGCATAGGCCGGGAAGTCGGCCAGATAGGTCACGAGGTTGGGGCCGATGCGCCAAAGCTCGAACTGGCCGTGGGTCAGGAAGGTGCGCACCCGGGGGGCGTCGGCCGGCTCCAGGTGCCAATAGACCGGGGCGTACTGCAAGGGCGCCGCCGGGTCCCACGATCCGTGCAGCAGCAGGGGATCGCCGAAGCGGGCCCAGTTGACCGCCAGCAGCGCCGCCCCGAACGCGAACAGCACCAGCAGCGCCGCCACCGAGCGCCCGGCGCCGGGGCGCCAGCCGTGACGTGCGTGGTGCAGCGCCATCAGCCCCACCGCCACCACGTAAAGGCCGATCGCCACCTGCGGCCGGGCGTGCACCGCCGCCCCGGCGCACAGGGCCAGCGGCACGATGATGGCCGGGATCGGCGCCCTGAACAGCAGCGCCCGGCAGGCCAGGACGATCACCCCGGCGGTCAGGCAGAAGGCGATGGCGATGGGCTCGTGATAGAAGCTGTCGCTGGCCGCCAGCAGCAGCCCTGGCCCGGCCAGCCAGACCAGCAGGCCGGCCAGCGTGGTCAGGGTGGCGCGCCCGGCCCGCCCCTGGGGCCCGTGGGTGCGCACCAGCCGCACCAGCAGCCGGTGATAGAGCGCCGTGCCGAGCACCGTGAACAGCCAGATGGTGGGCACCACCAGCGAGACCCGGGTCAGGTCGACAAAAGGGAAGGCCAGGGCGCGGGTCAGCAGCGGCGCCAAGCCGTGATAGATGTAGGCCCGCCCGGCGGCGTCGTAGTGCCCCTCGAAGGCGGCGACGCGCACCGGCACGTCGAAATGCCCGTCGAGCAGGGCCAGGAAATAGCGGTTGTAGAGAAAGGCGCCGTAGCCGTTGCCCGGCAGGGTGCCGAAGGCATCGAGCAGCAGGGCCAGATAGAGCGCCGCCCCGCCGACCATGATCGCCCCGGCCGACCACGGCAGCCGGGCCGCCGGCACGACGGGTATCGGCGTCGGGGTTGGCGGGGCGAAAGCAGGCGGGGGCATCGGCTCCTCGCGGGAGGCGGGCGACAAGGCGCCCCATCATGCCGCGCCCACCGCGCCGCGACCAGCCCCGCCGGCTGTGACGCCGCCCACAGCCGACGCCGATGGGGCTGGCGGCACCCCCCGGATAACAGTTCGATAGTTGCCGAACAATCGTTGACAGGCTCACCCCGCCGCCCCCATACTCGGCCCCATGATCGATCCGCGCCTGGAAGAAACCGCCCGCTGTCTGGCCGAACTGGGGCACCCGGTGCGGCTGGCGGTGTTCCGCCTGCTGGTCCGCGCCGGCCCCGAGGGGGCCCTGGTCGGCGAACTGCTGGCCCATGTGGACATCCCCAAGTCCACCCTGTCGCACCACCTGCAACACCTGATCCTGGTTGGTCTGGTGCGCCAGCAGCGGGAGGGGCGGGCCCTGCGCTGCTTCCTGGTCCGCGAGCGGGCCCACGGCATGATCGACTATTTGATGTCCCACTGCTGCGAGGGGCTGACCGGCCCCTCCTGTTCGCTCCCCGACCCGCACTCCGACGCCGCCTGAGGGCGCGCACCTCCGCGCCGGGTTTCCGCGCTCCCGGACTGTTCGATTGTTCTGCAACACTCATCCCCGAAGAGGCCTCCCGTGACCGACACCTCCCCCGCCTCCGCCCTCGATCAGGACCCCCCGCGCCGCGGCTGGCCGAAAGTCGACAAGGTGTGGCTGGCCCTGCTCGCCGCCCTGCTCGCCCTGGCCGTGCTCGACCGCGCCCAGCTCGGGCCCAGCCTGCTGTTCACCGCCCAGGCGCTGTGGGACATCCTGCCCTTCCTGGTCGCCTCGGTGCTGATCGCCGCCTGGACCAAGGCGACCGGGCTCGACCGGCACGTCTCGCGGGTGACCGCCGGCAACCCGGCCCGGGCCATCGGGCTGGCCGCCCTGTTCGGGGCGCTGTCGCCGTTCTGCTCGTGCGGCGTGGTGCCGATCATTGCCGCGCTGCTCGCCGCCGGCGTGCCGCTGGCCCCGGTGATGGCCTTCTGGCTGGCCTCGCCGCTGATGGACCCGCAGATGTTCCTGCTCATGCTGAGCACCTTCGGCTGGCCGCTGACCCTGGCCAAGACCGGGGCGGCGATCGGCCTTGGTCTGCTCGGCGGGGCGGTGACCCAGGGGCTGGTCAGGCGCGACCTGCTGGGCGAGGTGCTGCGCCCCGGCGTCGCCCCCACCTGCTGCGCCGCCAAGCGCAGCCTGAAGCCCGAGCCGGTGGCCTGGCGCTTCTGGCAGGCGCCGCAGCGGCGCGCCACCTTCCGGGCCAGCGGCCTGGAAACCGGGCATTTCCTGCTCAAGTGGCTGGCCCTGGCCTTCCTGGTGGAAAGCCTGATGCTGGCCTGGCTGCCGGCCGAGAGCATCGGCGCCTGGCTGGGCGCCGACGCCTGGTGGGCCGTGCCGCTGGCCGCCCTGGCCGGCATTCCGGCCTACCTCAACGGCTATGCCGCGGTGCCCACGGTCGCCGGGCTGATCGAGCTGGGCATGACCCCGGCCGCCGGGCTGGCCTTCATGCTGGCCGGCGGGGTGACCAGCATTCCGGCGGCGATGGCCGTCTTCGCCCTGGTCCGACGCCGGGTCTTCGCGCTGTATGTGGGGCTGGGCCTGGGCGGCGCGCTGCTGGCCAGCCTGGGCTACCTGCTCTGGGCCGGCGGCGGATCGGCCGGCTGAGCTCCCGGGGGGGACGCCGGGGGCGTGGTTCCGGCGGCTGCCTCCGGTGTTTCGGGCGGCAGCTCGGCGGCGATCTCCTGGGCCCGCTCGTTGGACCACACCACCTCGAACAGGTGCTGCGGCTCCTTGATGCCCTTCAGGGTGAAGGGCCCGCGCGGGTGGAAGGCCACCGTCTTGCCGGCGCACAGTTCCTTGACCACGCCGGTGCACCAGATCTGCCCCTGGCGGGCCCGGTCGCAGACCCGGGCCGCCAACTGGACGGCGGTGCCGAAGTAGTCGTTGCCCTCGACCACCGGTTCGCCGCAGTTGATGCCCACCTTGAGGCCCAGCGGCAAGCCGGGGGCGCGCTGGTTGTGCTGGATGACGGCACGCTGCACGTCGATCATCGCTTCCACCGCGTCCACCGTGTTGCTGAAGGTGGCCATGATGCCGTCGCCGGTGTGCTTCACCTCGCGCCCGTCGTGGCGCGACAGGGCCGAGCGGACGATGGTGTTGTGGGCCCTGACCGCCTCCTGCGCCCCCACGTCGCCCAACTCCTGGGTCAGGCCGGTGGAGCCGACCATGTCGGTGAAGACGATGGCCATGATGGTGTGGCTGGTCTGCTTGGCCTGCGGGTTGTTCCAGTCGTCGAGCACCGAGGTCAGGTTGGCGAAGGGGTCGGAGTTGCCGGCCAGATGCAGCTCCATGGCCTCGCGCCCGGACTGGATCATGTGCATGTAGCGCGCCTCCATGACGTACTCGTCCAGGCGCTCGACAAAGCTCTGGGCCAGGGCCGGCTTGGTGCCGACCATTTCCACCGTCTGGCGGATCAACGCCTGACGCCCGTCGTCATCGATCTCCCCCTCCAGGCTCAGGGCCTCGGCCGCCCCGGCCAGGAACAGGTTGACCCCGAACTTGTTGAAGGCATCAAGCTGCGGCCGGCTGCTCTTGATCACGTTGACCGCGCCGCCCAGGAAGCGGGTGATCTCCTGGCGCGCCACGTCCATGCCGACGGCCGGCGGCCCGCCCTTGGCCGCCTGCTGCCCGTCGTCCACGGCGTCCGGCGCCTCGTCGACGGGCTCCTCTTCCCAGTCGTCGTCCTCGTCCGGCTCCGGCTCGGGTTCCGGCTCCGGCTCGGGGGTCGGCTTGGGGGGTGGGGGCGGCGGCTCCGGCTCGGGCTCCGGGGTCGGGCCGACGCCGAACAGGCGGGCCCACAGGCCGGGCCTCTTTTCCGGGTCCTCGTCCAGGTCGGCGAACTGGTTCCAGTCGGCGTCCTCGTCGTCGTCCCCGCCGTCGTCGAGGGCAGAGCCCGCCCGGCGGCCCGGCCTGCCCCCGTCGGCGATGCCCCCCAGCGGCACGAACTTCAGCACCATGAACAGGGTGGAAACAAGGAAGCTGCCAAGGAACAGCACGAACAGGATCTGTGGGCCGGCCCGGGGCGGCAGGGCCACCCCGGCCTCGGGCAACTGGCCGAGCACGAACGAGCCGATCACGGTCACCCCGGCGGCCAGGGCAAGGCCGCCGAAGATGACCAGCACCATGCGCAACACCAGATCGGCGCCCGAGGCGGCCACCTGATCGACCTTGCTGCCACCCAGCAGGCCGCCGTCCGGCCCGTACTCGCTGAACGCCTCGTAGCTCTCGGTGGCGCGGGCCGGCGCCGCCTGGACCTCGCGGATCTTGGGGCTGAGGTAGACCACCGCCTCGTCGCTGACGTTGGCCCCGGAGTCGTAGATTTCCCGCACCACCTTGGTCGGCACGCCGAGGTGACGTTCGAGGGCTTTCGCCTCCTCGATCGCCCGGTCGCGCTGGAAGCTGGTGAATCGGGTATGCAGGGTCCAGCCGCGGCGCTGGTAGAGATAGACCTCGAAATGGACAATGGGAGGCATCGCGGCCTGTCAGTCCTGCTGTGATCCGACCAAGGGCCCGACCGGGAGGCGGCATCCCGCCCGGGTCGCCGCGCCGCTGCGCCGAGCCGCGCCAAGCAACCGCCAGCCGTCAGCATGCCGGTCGGTTTTGCATAGGAGCGGCGCGGACCAAGGTCGGTCACCCGTTTTCGGGCCAACCGGGGTCCCAGGCAAATAACTATCCCATGACGGCGCCGCCCCAACAAGCCCGGCGCGGGCCAATCTGAACGGCAAAACCCCGCCAACCGTCGAGGTTGCGGGGTTGGGCCGGACGCCGGGGCTCCCTTGAAAGGGGCCGTCCACCTGGAACCTTGGGAAGCTTCCATCCCCCCCGGACCCTGCGCGGGACCGGGGACGGCGGATCAGGTCTTCAGGCCGAACTTGCCGAACTTGTTGTTGAACTTGGCGAGCTGGCCGGCGGTATCGACCAGTCGGTGCACGCCGGTCCAGGCGGGGTGCGACTTGGGGTCGATGTCCAGGCGCAGGCTGGTGCCTTCCATGGTCGAGCGGGTGGTGAACTCGCTGCCATCGGTCATGGTCACCGTCACCTCGTGGTAGTCGGGGTGGATGTCCTTCTTCATGGGTCTTCGACTTTGCGCCTTTGGGTTTCGGGGGAACGTGGAAGGGCGCTCTTATATCGGACCGCGGCCCCCCGTGCAAGGCCGCCGGTTGGAGGCTCAGAGTTGGGGAGCAGAGAGGAGGCAGTCGCCGCCGGCCGCCGCCTCAGCCGCGCTCGGCCCGGGCGGCGCAGGCGATGCAGGTGGGCACCGTGGGCTCGATCTCCAGGCGCTTTTCGGCGATCTCCTCGCCGCAGCCCACGCAATAGCCGTAGTCGCCCTCCTCAAGGCGGGCCAGCGCCGCCTTGATGCGCCCCGCCTCGCCGCCGCGCGCCCGGTCGGCGGCCTGGGCCATGGCCTGCATCTGCAGGGCGTCCATGCGCGACAGACGGCCCACCGACTGCTGGTCCAGTTCCACCGGGGCGCGGTCCTGGCGGGTCTTTTCCGAGGAGTCGGCCAACGCGGCCAGACGGTCGAGCAGGCGCTGGCGGAACTCGGCGATCCTGGCCTCGGACAGGGGCATGGGGGCTCTCCGTGGGTCGGCGCTCAACGCTGGTCGAGCTTGAACTCGATGCGCCGGTTGCGCCGCCGCGCCTCGGGCCCGCGCCCCGGGTCGAGCGGCTGGAACTCACCGAACCCGGCGGCGACCAGCCGATTGGGCGGCACCCCTTGCGAGACCAGGTAGTTGACCACCGAGATGGCGCGTCCCGCCGACAGCTCCCAGTTGGAGGCGAAGCGTTCGTTGTTGATCGGCACCCGGTCGGTGTGGCCATCGACGCGCAGGATCCAGTTGACGTCGTCGGGGATCTCGGCGGCGATCTGAAGCAGGGTGTCGGCCAGTTGGGCGATGGTCGTCTTGCCCTCCTCGCCCAGTGTGGCCGAGGCGGACTCGAACAGGATTTCCGACTGGAAGACGAAGCGGTCGCCCTCGATGCGGATGTCGTCGCGCGCGCCCAACACCTGACGCAGCCGCCCGAAGAACTCCGAGCGGTACTTCTGAAGCTCCTGCACCTTGCTGGCCAGGGCGCGGTTGAGGCGATTGCCGAGATCGGCGATCTGCGCCTCCTTGGCCGCGTTCTCGGCCTCGGCGGCGTCCAGGGCCTCGTTCAGGCGGGCCAATTCGGCGCGCAAGGCTTCCAGTTGCTGGTTGAGCAGGGCGGCCTGGGCGCGCGCCTCGGCGGACAGCTCGCGCTCGCTCTCCAGCTCGCTTTCGCGGTCGGTGACGGCGGCGTTCAGGCGCCGCACCTCGGCCTGCATCTCGGCCTTCAGGGCCTCCAGAGCCTTGACGTCGTTCTCCAGACGGGCGATCTGGGCCAGCCGGTCGCGCAACTCGTCGGACAGCTCGCTGTTGTCGTCCTCGAGCCCCTCCAGGCGGGCGGCCAGATCGTCGGCCCGGCCGCCGGCCTTTTCCAACTCGCCGGAAATCTGGGCCAGATTGAGCCTCAGGTCCTCGTTGGCCTGACGCTCCAGGGAGAGCAGCGAGGCCAGTTCGTTGACCCGGCGCGACAGTTGGGCCAGGGCATCGTCACGGCCCGACAGCGCCTGCCCCAGGAAGAACTGGCCGAGCACGAAGACCAGCAGCACGAAGATGAGGATCATCAACAGGGAGGCCAGGGCATCGACGAAGCCCGGCCAGATGTCGGTGGCCCGACGCTGACGGCGGCTGGCGAGCCCCATGGCGGCCTACCCTTCCTCGGCCATGGCGGCGATGGTGCGGGTCAGCAGCTTGATCTCGCCGCGGATTTCCTTGGTCGACTGCTCCCGGCCCTGGGCCAGCTCCTTGGCCAGACCGGACAGCGCGGCATCGATGTTGCGGATGTGGCCGCGCGTCGTCGGATCGAGACCGCCGCCGCCCTCGGCCTGCCCCAGCCTGGCCAGCAGCGGTTTCAGCTCGACCTGCCCCTCGGCCACCTTGAGCAGCACCTCCTGCTGGGCTCGCATGTGGTCGGACAGCGACGACAGGCTTTGCGTCAGGGCGCTCAGATGCTGGCTGGTGTCGCGCCGGCTGTCCTCGGAGCGGGCGATGGTCTCCTGCAACTCGGCGACGCTTTCGGCGGTCTGCTCGAGCAGGGCGTGGATGTAGGCTGGCACGCTGCCGCCTTCCTCGCCGCCGTGGAAGCCGCCGCCGGAAGACAGCCGGGTCATCCCCGACAGCCATTCCTCCAGATCGTTGTAGAAGCGGTTCTGGGCCTGCCCGGCCTGCAGGTCGAGGAACCCCAACGCCAGCGAGCCGGCGAGCCCGAACAGGGACGACGAGAAGGCCGTGCCCATGCCCGACAGGGGCGCCTCCAGGCCCTTTTTCAAATCGTCGAAGACCACCGTGATGTCGGCCCCGCCGATCGACAGGTCGCGGATCACCCCGGCGATGGAATCGACCGTCGACAGCAGGCCCCAGAAGGTGCCGAGCAGCCCCAGGAAAACCAGCAGGCCGATGAAATAGCGCGAGATGTCGCGCAACTCGTCGAGCCGCGCCGCGATCCCGTCGAGCAGCGCCCGGGTGGCCGAGGCGGCCAGGGTGAAGCGGGCCCGGTCCTGGTGGCTTTCCAGCATGCGGGCCATGGGCGCGATCAGGCGTGGCGCGCGCTCGACGCTGACCGACTGGCCGTCGCGGAAGCTTTCGATCCAGCGCACCTCCGGCCCGAGCATCATCACCTGCCGGATGTTCAGGCCGACGCCGATCAGGAACACCGTCAGGATCAGGCCGTTGAGCGCCGGGTTGGCGGCAAAGGCCTGCCACAGGGGTGGAAACAGCAGCGCCGCCACCACCACCACGGCGGCCAGGAAGATGCTCATGCGAAGCAGGAAGCGGGTCGGCCGACTCATGGGCTCCTCCGGGGATCCTCAACGGGCGGTGGGTGGGGATGACGGGACGGCGGTGGGTGGGGATGACGGAACGGCGGTGGGTGGGGATGATGGGACGGGCGGGACAGCAACGCGCAGTCAGGCGAACAGACGGGCCGACCGGCGGCGCCGGCAGGTGGCCAGGGCAAGGTGGCCAGGGCGGACCCTCGCCGATCCAGGGTTGGCCGATATTGTGGCAACGGCAAGGCAGCCAGCCCCGCCGCGCCGACACCATCAGCCGCCGATCAGACTGACATCGACCCGGTCGGGCGGGCCGTCGCCGCCCTGGTTGCCCAGGGCACGAACCTCGATGTCGGTGCTGCGCAACCCCTGGTCCATCAGGTAGGTGCGCACGGTCAGGGCACGCGACAGCGACAGCCGGCGGGCCCGGCTGGTGGCACTGGCATCGCCCCCGGCATAGGCCAGCAGTTGGACCTTGATGCCGGTCGCCGCCAGGGCCCGCTGGGCCAGGGCCTTGAGTTCGGGGTGCGCCGCCTCGGGCAGGCGCGAGCCGCCGCCCTCGAACAGCACCCGCACCTCTTCCGAGCCACGGGGCAGGGCGGCCACCTGCTCGGCGGCGGGCTGATCAGCCGCGGGCTGGGACACCGCCTCGGCGGCCTGACTGGGCAGGTCGGGCGCCGCCGGCACCGCCGGCACGGCCACCGGCGGCTCGGGCGCCCGCTGCCCGGCAAGCTGTTGGGGCTCGGGAACCTGGGACTCGGGAACCTGGGACTCGGCAACCTGGGGCTCGGCAACCTGGGGCTCGGCGGGAGCCTCGGGGCTTGGCGGCGCCACCGTCTCGGCGACCAGGGGCAGCGGCTTGTCCGCCGGCAACGGGGCCTGGGCGACGCTGTCGGCCGGCGGCGTGATGTCGGCCGGCGCGGTCGGCCGGCTGGCCGGCTCGGAGGGCGGCGGGGAAGCCGGCTCGGAAGTCGGCTCGGACACCGGTTCGCTGGCCGCCGGACTGGCCACTTGCGGCGCGGGCTGCGGCTGCGGAGCCGGCTGGGGAGCCTCGGCGACCAGGGTGGGCGGCGTCTCGACGCTCTCCACCGCCGCCTCGACGCTCTCCGCCGGTGCCTCGGCACTGGCCGGCGCGCCCCGGGGGGCACCGGCGACCAGCAGCGGCATCGGCGCCTGGGGGACGATCAGCAGGGCGGCCGGCGCCGGGCCGGCGGACTCGACCGGCGCTGGTTCCATCCACGCCCCGGCGGTGGTGGCGCCCATCGGCCCGGCCACATCGCCCGGCGGGGTGAAGGTCGACTGGTAGCTGGCTCCGGCGACCGGCAGCAGGGGTCCGCCATCGGGCGCCGCGACGCCCGGCCGGACCACACCCGGGGCCAGCGGATGGCTGGTCATCGGCCCGTCGCCCTGCCCGCCCCCGAGGCTCGGCGCCGGCACCAGCAGACCGCCCGACGGGGCGCCCCGCCGACCGGCCGGCCCCAGGGCCGAGAAGTCGACTTGCACATTGCCATTGCCCGACCCACCGATGACCACGGTCTGGGCCTGGGCGGCAGGCGCCGCGACCAGCGCCGCCAGTCCGAAGGCGGCGACAAGCCCTGAACGGCGGCGAAAACCGGCTGAGGTGGCAGCCATCGAGGGCGCTCTCCCTAAGAGTACGGACCCCGGACGGGCCCTGGAAGCGGCGGACGGAGCCGGACGACAATCATGAAAGCGCGGGGATTCCGCCCCGCGACTCGGCGGCCAGTGTACCCGCAGCGGCGCCCCGCGACAACCGCCGGAACGCGCGCCCCCATTAACATGACGGCCCTTTCGCGCTACACCTCCAAAGGCTCCTGCAACCGCGAGGTCGCCATGGCGTCGCTCCACGCCCGCTTCCCGAGCCCGCCGCGCCCCGCCGGCCGGCTGCTGATCGCCCTGCTCGCCGCCCTGCTCGCCCCGTCCCTGCCCGCCCTTGCCGAGGCCGAGGCACCGCCCACCGCCACCCTGATCGAGCATCTGGGCAGCCCGGACTCCCTGGCCCGCCAGGAAGCCATCGAGGCCCTCGGCCAGCGCCGCGCCCCCCAGGCGGTCGAGCCGCTGCTGACCCTGCTTGCCGATCCCGCCGCCGACGGTCTGGACCGCATGGCGGCCGCCTATGCGCTGGGCGAGATCGGCGACGGGCGCGCCGTGGCCCCACTGATCGCCGCCCTCGACCGCGACATGAGCGAGCGCACCGGCCTCGCCATGGCCGCCATCCCGGCCCTCGGCCAGCTCGGCGACAGCCGCGCCGTGCCCCTCCTGCGCCGCGCCCTGGCCAAGAGCGACGACCATTGGCTGGGCCGCGCCGAGGCGGCCCGCGCCCTGGGCTGGATCGGCGATCCCTCGGCGGTGCCCGACCTGTTGGCCGCCACCACCCGCACCGACACCCGCGACGCCGCCATTGCCGCCCTGGCCGCCATCGGCGATCCCCGGGGCACCCCCGGCCTGATCGACGCCCTGGCCGCCGGCGAGGCCGAGGACACCCGTGCCGTCGCCCTGGCCGGCCTGACGGAGCTGGGCGCGGCGGTGCTGCCCGGCATCGAGGCCTACCTCGCCGACCTGCCGGCCGAGTTCCTCGACCCGCCCACCCGGACCGGGTTGCGCCAGGTGCTGGAAAACCTGGACAGCCCGGCGGCACGGACCCTGAACAGCCAACTGACCACCCAATAGCAGGCACAAAAAAAGCACGAAACCAATCGGTTCCGTGCTTCCAACCTGCCGCAGTCGGCGCCTTTCCCTCTCCGCCTATTCGACGCCTTTCCTTTTCCGCCTATTCGGCGCCTTTCCTTTTCCGCCTACTCGGCGGGGGCCGGCGCCTCTTCCTCGCCATACAGCGCCTTGTTCACGCGCATCAGGCGGTCGGTGAACGCGAAGCCGGTGTCCGGTTGCGCCTCCCCGCCCACCCCCGGGCCGGCGGCGGTGGCGATCTCGCCCAACTCCTCGGCCGACATGGTGGCATAGGGATTGTCGGCCGTCGGCTCGCCAAGCAGCCGCGCCATGGTCAGGCCCCCATGGTCGATGGCCTTCAGCACCAGCGGCCCGCCAATGCCCAGGATCAGCAAGGCAATCAGACTGAACACCGCCAGCTTGAAGGTCCGCCGCTGGCGCTCATGACGCTCGGTCGCCGCGCCATGGGCGGCGTAGGCGGAAACCACCTCGCGCCGCGCCTCGCGGGCCTGTCCGAATGTGCGCTTGGGCGTGGTCATCGTTACCTGTGCTCGTTTCCAGAGGGCCGGCGGTTCGGCGGGGGAAAACCGAAGCATAAGGATTCGCGGAAAATCTCCGTCGAATTCGATCTAAATATGACACGGACCGAAACGGTCCGCAATTCGGCCAAAGGTCATAAAGGGAAACCGCAAACAACCTGGGGGCTTGCCGCAAGCTCTTTGTCCGACATCCCCCTTGCCCCGGCTGTTTGCCCGGGACGCCCTCCCCCAAATGAGGTATCACCGCCCGATCATGCCCCGCCTCCCCCGCCGCCTGCTGGTGCCCGCCCTTGGCCTGCTTGGCCTGGCCGGCGCCGCCGCCCTGATCGCCGCCAACCAGCCGGCCCGCATCTGGGATGCCTTGCTCACCCTGGGCCCCGGGGTGGTGCCCTTCACCCTGCTCCACCTGATCGCCCTGGTCTGCGACGCCGAGGGCTGGCGCTGCCTGATGCCGCCCGACCGCCGTCCCAGCCGCCGCGCCACCTTCGCCATGCGCTGGGTCTCGGAAGCCGTGAACACCCTGCTGCCGGTCGCCCAGGTGGGCGGCGAGGTGGTCCGCGCCCGCCTGCTGACCCGCCATCTGAAGGCCCGGGGCACGCCGCTCGGCGCCGGCGCCGCCGCCGCCACCGTGGTCGCCGCCATGACCAGCGGGCTGGTGGCGACCATCGTCTTCACCCTGCTCGGCCTGCTCGCCCTGATGATCGCCGGCGGCGACCCCGGCGCCCTGGCCACCGAAAGCGCCCTTGCGGTGGCCGGCACCCTGGGTCTGCTGGCCCTGTTCCTGGCCGCCCAGGCCACCCTGGCCCGCCGCCCGGGGTGGATCGATTCGCACCTGGCCCGCCTCGCCGGACGGCTGAAAGGCGAGTTCGCCGAACACGTCGCCACCGGCGGCCACGACTTCCGCGCCACCATCGGCACCATCTACCGAAATCCCCGCGCCGTCGCCCTGTCGGTGGCCTGGCATCTGGCCTCGTGGCTGGTCGACGCGGCCGCCCTGTGGCTCGGCCTCGCCCTGCTCGAATCAGCCGGCGGCCCGGCCGCCGCCCTGGTCCTGGAAGCCCTGTCCTCGGCGGCGCGGGCCGCCGTGTTCGCCGTGCCGGCCGGCCTCGGGGTGCAGGAAGCCAGCTTCGTGCTGCTCGGCGAACTGGTCGGCGTCGCCGCCCCCGCCGCCCTCGCCCTGGCCCTCCTGCGACGCCTGCGCGAAGCCACCCTCGGCCTGATCGGCCTCAGCCTGTGGCCCCGCCTGGAACGCGCCGAAGGGCGCTGATCGAGGCAAGACCAAGGGGGCGCTGCCCCCTTGGAACCCCCGCCGGGGGGACCAGGGGCCCCCCCGGACCCCCGCCGCGACTTAAAGCCGTGAAGAGGGGGGTATCCGAGCGCACGCGCTCGGATACCCCCCTCTTCACGGCTTTGACTCATGGTGGGGTCTGGGGAGGCCTCCCGGCCTCCCCAGCGGGGTTCAAAGGGGCGGCGCCCCTTTGCCTTGCTCGATCAGTGCCCTCCGGTGAGGTGTCGGATGTGGTCTGGGGGGGTTCCGGTTTGGCGCAGGTGGTCGAGGGTTTGGGCGTGGTCGCGTTTGGCCAGCCGGCGGCCGTCGGGGCCGGTCAGCAGGCGGTGGAAGCGCCACTGCGGCACCTTGAGGTCGAGCAGGCATTGCAGCAGGCGGTGCAGGTGGGTGGCCGGTTCCAGGTCGTTGCCCCGGGTGACCAGGGTGATGCCTTCCAGGTGGTCATCCAGGGTGACGGCGAGATGGTAGCTGGTCGGGATGTCCTTGCGGGCCAGCACCGGGTCGCCGAAGATTTCCGGGGTGGCGATTTGCGGCCCGCGGTCCAGGTCGTGCCAGACCAGCGGCGCGCCGCTGGTCTTCTCGGCCACCAGCGCCAGAGCCTTTTCCATGTCGAGCCTGAGGGCATGGGGCGTTCCGGCGGCCAGCCGGGCGGCGCGCTGGTCCGGTCCGAGTCGGCGGCAGGTCCCGGGGTAGCGCGGCCCGTCCGGCCCGGGCGGCGGGGCGTGCGGGGCGCGGACCGCCTCGGCCACCTCCTGGGTGATCTCGGCCCGGGTGCAGAAGCAGGGATAGAGCAGGCCGAGCGACTCCAGACGATCCAGGGCGGCGCGATAGTCGGCCAGATGTTCCGACTGGCGGCGCACCGGCTGGGGCCAGGACAGGCCCAGCCAGGCCAGATCCTCGAAGATCCCGGCGACGAACTCCTCGCGGCAGCGGCCGGTGTCGATGTCCTCGATGCGCAGCCGGAAACACCCCCCGGGCCCGGCCTGCTCGGCGGCGAACAGGGCGCTCAGGGCGTGCCCCAGGTGGAGCCGCCCGCTGGGCGACGGGGCAAACCGGGTGACCCATCCCACGGACGGCTCGGAAGGCGCGGAATTGTGCGATTTCACCAAAGTGTGACGATTCGGTTGGCGGTTGCTCTGCTAGAAGCTACTATATCTGGTGAGATGGAACCACGGGAGGACACCCCGTGCAGGTGGCCCTGGAAAACTGTCCCGCGCTGGTTCTCAACGCCGACTTCCGGCCGTTGAGCTACTTTCCGCTGTCCCTGTGGTCGTGGCAGGACACCATAAAGGCGGTGTTCCTGGAGCGGGTCAACGTGGTCAGCGAGTACGAGCGCGAAATCCGTTCGCCGCGCCAGGCCGTGCGGCTGCCCAGCGTGATCTCGCTGAAGGAGTTCGCGCCGGTCGCCCGTCGCCCGGCCTTCACCCGCTTCAACGTCTTCCTGCGCGACCGCTTCACCTGCCAGTACTGCGGCCAGCGCTTCCCGACCCACGAGTTGACCTTCGACCATGTGGTGCCGCGCTCGAAGGGTGGGCGCACCACGTGGCACAACGTGGTCACCGCCTGCGGGGCCTGCAACCTGAAGAAAGGCTCACGCCTGCCCCGACAGGCCGGGATGCCCCTGATCCGGGAGCCCATGGAACCCACATCGCCCATGCTCCAGGAATTCGGCCGCGCCTTCCCGCCAAACTATCTTCACGAAAGTTGGCGGGATTTTCTTTACTGGGACAGCGAACTGGACCCCTGGTAGGCGTCGAAAGCCCCTGTTCCGACAGGGACTTTCTGGCGTATCCTGCGCCGCCATCGTCGTCCACGAGGGGAGCGCGTCCGCCCATGTCCCTGTATCGCCTGGCTTGGCCGCTGATCGAGCGGCTCGAACCCGAAAACGCCCACCGTCTGGCCATCAAGGTGCTGGCCTCCGGTTTCGGTGGACGCCAGAAGACTCCCGATGATCCGGCCCTGGCGGTCGAGGTGTTCGGCCGCCGCTTCCCCAACCCGGTCGGCCTCGCCGCCGGCTTCGACAAGGACGCCGAGTGCCCCGACGCCTGCCTCAGGCTGGGCTTCGCCTTCACCGAGGTGGGCGCCGTCACCCCCCGGCCCCAGGCGGGCAACGCCAAGCCCCGCCTGTTCCGCCTGCCGGAGAATATGGCGGTGATCAACCGCATGGGCTTCAACAACCAGGGCCTGGAGGCGATGACCGCCCGCCTCGGCGCCCGGCGCGGCCCCTCCAACCCCAACCCCGGGCCGGTCGGGGTGAACCTGGGCGTCAACCGCGACAGCGAGGACGCCCCGGCCGACTACGCCGCCGGCGCCCGCGCCCTGGCCCCGCTGGCCGACTTCCTCACCGTCAACGTCTCCTCGCCCAACACCGCCGGCCTGCGCGCCCTGCAAAGCCGGGCCAACCTGACCACCATCCTGGCCGCCACCCGCGAGGCCCGCGACGCCGCGTGCGCCGAAGCCGGCTGCCCAACCCCGCCCCTGCTTCTGAAAATCGCCCCCGACCTGACCGAGGAAGACCTCGCCGACATCGTCGCCACGGCCCTGGAAGACGGCGGACCGGACGGCCTGATCATCTCCAACACCACCATCGCCCGGCCGCCCCAACTGAACGGACCCCACCGCGCCGAACCGGGCGGCCTGTCCGGCCGGCCGCTGTTCGAGGCCTCGACCGCCCTGCTCAGCGAAGTCTACCGACGCACCGGCGGCAAACTGCCCCTGATCGGCGTCGGCGGCATCGAAGACGGCGCCACCGCCTACGCCAAGATCCTGGCCGGGGCCAGCCTGATCCAACTCTATACCGCCCTCGTCTTCAAAGGCCCCGAACTGCTGCCCGCCCTCAAACACGACCTCGCCGAACGCCTGAAAGCCGACGGCTTCGAAACCCTGCAAGACGCCATCGGCGCCGGCGCCGACTGAGGCTCCGCCCGAGCCACGTCAAAGGGGCGCCGCCCCTTTGAAATCCCCGCTGGGGAGGCCCGAGGCCTCCCCAGACCCCACCATGAGTCAAAGCCGGGAAAGAGGGGGTGTCTGAGCGCGCGCGCTCAGACACCCCCTCTTTCCCGGCTTTAAGTCGCGGCGGGGGTCCGGGGGAGCCCCAGGCTCCCCCGGCGGGGGTTCCAAGGGGGCAGCGCCCCCTTGGCCTGGCTCGGCGGGAGCTTCAGGCGGCGTTGGCGGGATCGGGGTGGCGCAGGACGTAGCCGCGTCCCCAGACGGTTTCGATGTAGGTATCGCCGCCGGTGGCGGTGGCGATTTTCTTGCGCAGTTTGCAGATGAAGACGTCGATGATTTTCAGCTCCGGTTCGTCCAGGCCGCCGTAGAGGTGATTGAGGAACTGTTCCTTGGTGAGGGTGGTTCCACGGCGCATGGCGAGCAGTTCGAGGATGCCGTATTCCTTGCCGGTCAGGTGCAGCGGGGTGCCGTCGACGTCGGCGGTGCGGGCATCCAGGTTGACGGTCAGCCGGCCGACCGCGACGCGCGATTCGGCGTGTCCCTTGGAGCGTCGCACGATGGCCTGGATGCGGGCGATCAGTTCGGCCTTGTCGAAGGGTTTGGTCAGGTAGTCGTCGGCGCCGACGCCGAGCCCCTTGACCTTGCTTTCCGGGCCGCCGAGGCCGGAGAGGATGAGCACCGGGGTGGTCACCCGGCTGTTGCGCAGGCCGCGCAGCACGTCGAGACCGTCCATGTCGGGCAGCATGAGGTCGAGCAGGATGATGTCGTAGTCGTACAGGCGGCCGATTTCCAGGCCGTCCTCGCCTTGCGCGGTGGCGTCGACCACCCAGTTCTCGTGGCGCAACATGGCTTCCACGGCGCGGGCGGTGGAGGGATCGTCCTCGATCAGCAGAACCCGCATGGCGGGGCCTCCCTTATGTAAGGGTAAAGGGCGGTGGCCCGGTCCGGTGTGTGGACGGGCGCCGAACCGCGCGCGGTTCGCGAAGGCTTAACCAAGGTTAATAAAAGGCAGGGTACCAGCCCTTCACCATAAGGGCAAGGAATCCGGCGAGTCGCCCGATGTCAGGCCGATTCCGGGGGGCTCGTCAAGCGGGCCCGGGCTTCGATCAGGGCGGGATCGTCCAGGCGCCCGGCCAGGGCGTCCACCTGATCGCGGCACAGTTCGCGGTGACGCTGGGCGTTATCCAGGTCGCCGGCGCGCAGGGCCTGATCCAGACGCTCGGCATGGCGCAGGGCCCACCACAGGGCGATCACCGGCTTAAGGCAGGTAACCCGGGCCTCCGGGGGGGCGGCGCCGGCCGCTTCGGCCCAGGCGGCGAGCAGGGCGGCCTGGGCCGGTTGGGGCAGCTCGGCCTGGGCGATCAGCTCGGCCAGATCGAGGTGCGGGTCGCCCATCCCGGAGAGCGCCCAGTCGATCAGTTGCACGCGCCTGGGGCCGATCACCAGCCGGCGCGGCGTCAGGTCGTTGTGGCACGGGGTTTCGGGCGGCGCGGTGGCGCGCAGCAGGGGGCGCAGGGCCTCGACCTCGGCCGCCAGATGGTCGATGCGGCCCAGGCTGTCGGTGTCCCAGGCCTCGAGCACCGGGCGCCAGCGGGCCAGCCGGTCCCACACCGTGAAGCGGTGGCGGAAGGCCGCCCCCCGGTGCAGCCGGCCGAGCAGCCGGCCGACGCGGCCGGCCACCTGGGGCTCGGCCAGGGCGCGCGGGGTGGCCGGGCTGCCCTCGGGCCAGGCGAAGACGACCAGCCCGTCGGCGGGGTCGGCGAACAGCAGCGGCGGGGCCAGGCCGCGCCCGGCGGCGGCGGTCCAGTTGTCGATCTCCTCGCCGTGCGCCTCGGGGACCGGGGTGCCCTCGGGCAGGCGCAGGGCGACCCGGGTGCCGCCCACCTCGATCAGCCCCAGGTCGCCGCCGACCAGCCGGCGCCAGCCGACCCCGGCCGGCTGGTCGGCCAGCGGGGCGAGCAGCGGCACCCGGCGCATGGCCTGGCGGATGGGGTCGGGCGGCGGGGGCAGCAAAGGGGCCATGGCAACCGGGTTAAGCGGGCGTTAAGCGGCGGATGCCTAAAGTATCGCCCCCACCGGCGGGTGGGAAGAGCCCCCGAGCCGCGAGCCCCGCCTCCATGTCCGAGCCCCTTCTGTCCGAGACCATCCGTGGCCTGACCAAGGAGATCGAGCGCCTGCCCGGCCACACCCTGTTCGGGCGGGTGTCGGCGATCCAGGGCATGTTGGTCGAGATCGGCGGCATCCTGGGCCAGCTTTCGGTCGGCGACCGCTGCCGGGTGATCGCCCGCGACCAGCGCCGGGTGCCTTGCGAGGTGGTCGGCTTCGCCGAGGGCAAGACCCTTCTCATGCCCTTCGAGCCCTTGGACGGCATCGGCCTGGGGGCGCGGGTCGAGGTGGCCGACGCCGACCCGGTGCTGTATCCGGCCGATGGCTGGCTGGGCCGGGTGGTCAACGCCTTCGGCGATCCGGTCGACGGCGGCCCGCCACTGCCCGCCGGCGAGCGGGCCTATGCCATTCGGGGTCGCCCGCCGCCTGCCCACACCCGCCAGCGGGTGGGCGGCAAGCTCGACCTGGGGGTGCGCGTCATCAACACCTTCCTGACCTGCTGCAAAGGCCAGCGGATGGGCATCTTCGCCGGCTCGGGCGTCGGCAAGTCGACCGTGCTGTCGATGATGACCCGCCACACCACGGCCGATGTGATCGTGCTGGGCCTGGTCGGCGAGCGCGGCCGCGAGGCCCGCGAGTTCATCGAGGACGACCTGGGCGAGGAAGGGATGCGGCGCGCCGTGGTGGTGGTGGCGACCAGCGACGAAACCCCCTTGATGCGCCGTCAGGCGGCCTACACCACGCTGGCCGTGGCCGAGTACTTCCGCGACCAGGGCAAGGAGGTGCTGTGCCTGATGGACAGCGTGACCCGCTTTGCCATGGCCCAGCGCGAGATCAGCCTGTCGGCCGGCGAGCCACCAGCCTCGAAGGGCTACACGCCGACCGTCTTCGCCGAATTGCCGCGCCTTCTGGAGCGCGCCGGGCCGGGGCGCATCGGCCAGGGCTCGATCACCGGGCTGTTCACCGTGCTGGTCGAGGGCGACGACCACAACGAGCCGGTCAGCGATGCCGTGCGCGGCATCCTCGACGGCCACATCGTGCTCGACCGGGCGATTGCCGAGCGCGGCCGCTATCCGGCGGTGAACGTGCTGCGCAGCGTCTCGCGGACCATGCCCGACTGCAACAGCGAGCCCGAGAACCAACTGGTCGACCGGGCACGGCGCCTGATGGCCACCTTTGAGGACATGAGCGAGCTGATCCGCCTGGGCGCCTACCGCAGCGGCAGCAACGCCGAGGTCGATCAGGCCATCCACTACCAGCCGGGGCTCGACGACTTCCTGTCGCAGCGCAAGGACGACGCGACCAGCCTGGCCGATGGCTACCGGCGGCTGGCCGGCCTGCTCGACCTGGACGATCCGAACCTGGACGATCCGACGGCGCCGCCGACCGGGGCAGCGGACGGTTAAGCCATGGCCCGCGACCTTGCCACCGTCATCCGCCTGCGCCAGTGGGAAGTGGACGAACAGCGCCGCGCCCTGGCCGAATGGCTGGCCGCCGAGCAGCGGGCGTTGGACCTTCAGGCCGCCCTGGCCGAGGGCCTGAAGGCGGAACAGAGAATCGCCGCCGGCAACCCGATGACCTCGGGCCTGACCTATGGTCCGTTCGCCACCGCCTATCTGGCCAAGCAGGAGGAGTTGGCCCAGGCCCTGGCCAACACCCGGGCCCGCATCCAGCAGACCCAGGACCGCCTGGCCGAAACCTTCAAGGAACTGAAGACCTTCGAGATCGCCCAGGCGGCCCGCGACGAGCGGGCGCGCAAGGAGTTGGCGCGCAAGGACCAGATGGTGCTGGACGAGGTGGCCCTGAACCTGCACCGCCGGCAGGGCAAGACCGCCGGGAGCTGAGCGGGGCGCCTTGTGGCAACACATTCAATGAGGCGCCTTACGGCACCTCGCGGCGCAGGCCGGGGGGCAGGGGTTTCAGGGCGTGGGTCGGGATGAAGCCCATGCTGTCTTCCGGCCCCAGGACGCGGGCCCAGTGGGCCTGCCCGTCGGCCCCGGCGAGCAGGTCGATCAACAGCACGATGCTGCCCGGCGCCAGTTCGGCGACCACCACGCTGCCGGCATCCGGGCTGATGTGAAGCCTCACGGCGCCATTTTCCCGCCCACCGTTTTCCCGCCCACCCGCGCCATTTTCCCGCCCACCGCCCAGGGCATACAGATGGCCGGTGGAGAGCACGGTCAGGCGCCCCCCCGGCACCGCCGTGGGCGGCGGCGGGTCGGGGGCCAGCAGCCCACCCACCGTCTGCCGGGCCCACGGATAGACCCCCACCGACAGCCCGGCGACGAGCAGGGCGACCGGCAGCCAGTGCAGCCAGCGGCCACGTCCGGGGCGGCGCCAGGCGTCGCGCACCGGCGGGTAGGCGCGTTGCGGCAGGGCGGCCAGGACGCCATCGACCGGCTTGCGGCTTTCCGCGTCGGGGGCGAAGCGGCGGGCCTGCAGGGCCAGGCCGTGGGCCAGCTCGGGCCGGCCGCGCCACAGGAAGGCCCGCGCCTGATCGAGCAGCAGGCGGCGGTTCTCGGCGACCGGCCTTGTGCCGCCCAGGGCGTTGCCGAACAGGGCCTTCACGGTGGCCCACGGCCCGCCCAGGCTCCACCAGCCGAACAGCCAGCAATGCAGGCTGGCCTTGAGGCCGGCGGCCTCGACACAGCGCGAACAGAAGACCCGGCCCCGGCGCTCGACGCGGGTTTTCCACAACCGGCCGCTGACCCGGGTGAACACCACGTGGCGCGGCTGGGCGGAAACCTTGCCACACACGCAGCGGGTCAGGGGCGCCGCCGGTGGTGGCGGCGCCTGGGCCGGCTGGCCGGCGTCGTAGCGGGCCCGCGCCTGCGGGTCGGCGAGCACCCGATAGGCCTCGACCAGCCGCTGGAAGGCATCGGCGGCCGCCGGGCCGGGGTTGTGGTCCGGGTGCAGTTGCTTGGCCTGGCGGTGATAGGCCCGCTTCAGGGCGTCGGCGCCCGCCCCCGGCGTGACGCCAAGGATGGTGTAGTAGCCTTCGGGGTCCGGCCCGGCCCGCGCCATGGGAAGGGTCGCCGCCTCAGCCGGTCAGGGCCGGGTTGGCCCAGCCCGGCTGGCGTTCTTCGACGGTCACCCGGTGGCGCGCCCCGGCGGTGCCGTGGCTGGCCTTGAGGCACAGCCAGCGCGGCACCAGGGCGTTCAGCAGGTCGTCGTGAAAGGCCACGGCGAGGCTTTCCAGGTCGGGCCAGGGCTGCGCCGCCACCAGGTCGAGCGCCGCCGTCAGCCCGGCCGCCTCGAGGATCAGGCGGTCGGGCACATAGGCCACGGCCAGCCCGACCCGCCCCGCCAGGGGGGCCCCGTCGGGCAGCGCCACCGTGCGCCGCCAATCGACCAGATAGTCGCTGGCCGGGCGAGGGTTGGGGCGAACGGTCAGGGCGGCCCGGCGCCGGGCGCGGTCGTCATGGGGGTGGGTCGGGGAACACATCGTGCCCCATCATGAACCGGCCGCCCGGCGCCGGCAAGTTGGCTCGGCAAGTTGGCTCGGCAAGTTGGCACGGCAAGCTGGCACGATGCCGACGCCCACCCCACGACTCCCGACCGGGACCGCCGCCGGGCCGCCGTGACTTTCCCTGCTTGGGTTTGCCCTGCTTGGGTTTGCCCGGCTCGGCCCCCGTGGGGCGATCAGCCTTCGGCCGGCGGATTCTGGCACTGGACGGTGCGCTGGCGCCAGTCGACATGGCTGTTGATCGGGCGCTTGGTGGGCACGTCGCTGATCACCACCGGCTGCTGGCCCCGGTCGGCGCAGTAGGCGGCGATCCCGGCGGTGGCGGTGGGCCGCCCGGACGGTTCGACATAGGTGGCGACGACGCGGCCATCACCCGACTCGAGGACATGGGTCCCGGGCACGGCGCAGGCGCCCAGAGCCAGGACGGCGGTGGCGGCGAGACTGGCTTTGATCATGCTCGGCCTCCGGTTTTCGAGGGTGGGAAGGTCTATCGGATACCCCCGTCACCTAATGCCGTTTCGATGGTGGTCAACCATCGAGCCACCGATTCAAAGCCCTGATCTCCATGCGGAAATCACCTCGCAGGCCTGTCGCGCGGGGGACCCGACCCGCGACGCCGGGCCCGAACGCGGTCCATGATCGGACCGGCCGGCGGACTCAGCTTTCGGCCGGCGGGTCCTGGCACTCGAAAGTGACCTGGCGCCAATCGATCAGGGTGTTGAGGTTGCCGTGATAGGGCTCGTCGGCCACCCGCACCGCCACCTGATCCATCGAGGCGCAGTAGCGGCTGGCGCCCTGGTTGGCCGAGGCCAGCCCGGAAGCGTCGGCATAGGCGGTCACCACCTTGCCGTCGCCGGAGTCCAGAACCTGGGCCCCGGACACCGCGCAGCCGGCCAAGCCAAGCGCCGCGACAGCGGCAAGCATCATCCTGGTCATGGGACTCCCTCCGTCAAGTTGATACGAGCTCCAAGGAACCTGCTCACAGGGTGGCAAATCTGGCGCGGCAATCAACCGCCCATTGATCTGAGCGGAAAAATCGCATCATGTCCATATGGAATAGAAGATCCCGCGCCCAGCCCTCTTGCGCCGTCCTTGCGAAGGATTAAAAACAGGGCAACCTTCGCCACCGCCGCGCCCCTTCCGCCCCGGGGCCAGGAGACTCCACCATCGGCCATCGCCTCCCCCCAGCGACCCAGCGACACCTTGCGGGCCCGCCATGGCCGATCGCCGGTTGGCTCCTGATCGCCCTGATCGCCCTGGTCGCCGCCAGCCTGACCCGCCCGGCCGCCGCGCAGGCGGCCGACACGGCCGACCGCACGGCCGACTTCACGCGCTCCCTGACCCCGGCGGAACGCGCCTTCCTGGCCGAGGCACCGCCGATCCGCACCTGCATCGACCCCAACTGGATGCCGCTTGAGGGCATCGACGCCCAGGGCCGCCACATTGGCGTCATCGCCGACATCCTGAAGCTGATCGCCGAGCGGACCGGGCTGACCTTCCAGTTGCTGCCAACCGACAGTTGGCAGCAGTCGCTGGCCCGTTTCCAGGCCGGCGACTGCGACCTGCTGACCGCCGAGGTGGCCCTTGGCCCGCCGCCCCCGGGAACCCGCCGCACCCACCCCTACCTGCGGCTGCGCAACGTCTACGTGACCCGCCTCGAAGCCCCGTTCGAGCTGGATTTCGCGCTGCTCGCCGGGCGCTCGGTGGGTATCCCGCGCGACTATCCCACCATCGCCCCGATCCGCCAGGCCTATCCCGAGGTCGAGCTGATCGAGGTGGCCAGCGTCGCCGAGGGGCTGCTCAAGGTCTCGCGCGGCGAGCTTCATGCCTTCACCGGCGTGCTGCCGGTGGTCAGCCTGGCCATCCAGAGGCAGGGCCTGAGCAACCTCAAGGTGGCCGGCCATCTGGACCTGGAATTCCCCGCCGCCATGGCGGTGCGGGCCGACCTGCCGTTGCTTTCGGGAATTCTCGACAAGGCGGTGGCAACCATCGCGCCACGCACCCTGAACGACTTCATGGCCCGCTGGCTGCCGGTGCGCTACGACATGCGCTGGCAGTGGATCAAGCTGGCCCCCTATGTCGTCCTGGCCCTCGTCCTGCTCGGCCTGGCCCTGTACTGGAACCGCCGCCTGCACCGCCTGAACCAGATGCTGGACCGGGCCAACGGCGAACTGGCCCGGCGCGGCGAGACCGACCCGCTGACCGGCGCCATGAACCGCAACCACCTGCGGGAGCGGGCGCCGCTGCTGGTCGCCCTGGCCCGCCGGACCGGTCTGTCGCTGGCCGTCGCCATGTTCGACCTGGACCACTTCAAGGGCGTCAACGACAGCCACGGCCATGCCGTCGGCGACCAGTGCCTGAAGCGCTTCGCCGACTGTCTGGCCAGCCATTTCGGCCGCGCCACCGATCTGGTGGTGCGCTACGGCGGCGAGGAATTCGCCGTGATCTGCGTCGACATGACGCCGCGCCAGATGCGCCACAGCCTGGAAGCCGTGCGCCGCGAGGTGGAAGCGCTGGAGGTGCCGGGAGCCGACGGACAGACGGTCCGCTTCACCGTCTCGGTCGGCTTCGCGGTCTATCCGCGCACTCCCGACACCTGGGACGAGGACCTGCTGTCACCGGCCGACCGCCTGCTCTACCTGGCCAAAAGCGGCGGCCGCAACCGGGTCGAGGGCAAGATGATCGAGGCGCCCGCCGAAAGCACCGGTCGCCCCGCCCCCCACCCGCTCTGACCCGCCCCCACCCGCTCTGACCCTCCCCACCTCCCAAGGATTCCCCCCATGCCCCTGCCCGCCGACCCCCTTTACCTGACCCTGCTCGCCGCCCTGCTCGCCGCCACCGGCGGCGTCGCCGGGGTGCTGGCCGGGCTGCTCGGGGTGGGCGGCGGCATCGTCATCGTGCCGGTGCTCTATCACCTGTTCGCCGCCCTGGGCATCGAGCCCGAGGTGCGCATGCACGTTGCCGTGGCCACCTCGCTGGCCACCATCGTGCTCACCTCGATCAGTTCGGCGCGGGCCCACTGGCGGCGCGGCAGCATCGATGTCGACCTGCTGAAAAGCTGGGGCCCGTGGATCTTCCTCGGCGTGCTGGCCGGCACCGCTCTGGCGGTGATGGTCGAGGGCCGTGTGCTGTCGGCGGTGTTCGCCGTGGTCGCCCTGGCGGTGGCCGCCGACATGGCCTTCCGGCCCGAGGGCACGGCCCTCTTCAAGGGCCTGCCCCGGGGGCCGGCGCGCGTCGCCACCGCCGGCACCATCGGCGCGGTGTCGGCGATGATGGGCATCGGCGGCGGCACCCTGAGCGTGCCCACCCTGTCGCTGTGCCGCTTTCCCATCCGCCGCGCCGTCGGCACCGCCTCGGCGATCGGCCTGATCATCGCCGTGCCGGCGGTGATCGGGTTCCTCTCAAGCGGCCACGACGTCCCCGGCCGGCCACCGCTGACCCTGGGCTACGTGAACCTTCTGGGCTTCGCGCTGATCGTCCCGGCGACCGTGCTCAGCGCGCCGCTCGGCGCCCGGCTGGCCCACGCCATCAGCCCCTTGTGGCTGCGCCGCGCCTTCGCCCTCTTCCTGGCCCTGACCGGGGGGCGCATGATGATCGACCTGCTGGGCTGAGCCGAAAAGGCGAAAAGGCTCTTTAATTCAGCCCCGTTTCCTGGGATCATGCGACAAACGGCGGGCTTTTCGGGATAACCCCCCGGGTGCCGCCGCCCAGACCTCGGCGAGGGGAACTGCACGCACAGGGTGCGCCAGGCGACCCCTCAGGCGACCTCGCACCAGGATGCGCCAAACGACAAGGACCGGACAGACCATGGCCCAGGCTTCCGACTCTTCCGAACTGGTTCCGGTGCGCGAGGGCGGCCGCGCCGTCGCCACCGTGGCCGAGCAGGTCTTCGTCACCGTCTACCTGGACCGCCAGTTGTTCGGCATCCCGGTGGAGCGGGTGCAGGACATCCTGATCCCCGAGAAGATCGCCCGCATCCCCCTGGCCCCGCCCGAGGTGGAAGGCGCCATCAACCTGCGCGGGCGCATCGTCACCGTGATCAACGTGCGCACCCGCCTTGGCCTGCCGCCGAAAAAGGGCGGCCCCGGCAAGCCGATGTGCGTCACCGTGGAAATGGGCCAGGAGCTGTACAGCCTGCGCGTCGACGCGGTGGGCAACGTGCAGAGCCTGCCGCTCAAACGCATCGAGCCCAACCCCTCGACCCTTGATCCCCGCTGGCGCGCCATCTCCGGCGGCGTCTGCCGGGTCGAGGGCGAGCTGATGGTGGTGCTCGAGATCGACCAGCTGCTCGACTTCCAGAACGCCGCCTGAGCCGGCCATGCGCCACCCCACCCCATCTCCAGGCTCCCTCCTGGAGGTGGGCCGGGTTTTTCTTGCCCTCGGCCTGACCTCCTTCGGCGGCCCGGTGGCCCATCTCGGCTACTTCCGGCAGGCCTTTGTGGAGCGGCGCGGCTGGCTGTCCGACGCCGCCTACGCCGATCTGGTCGCCCTGGCCCAGTTCCTGCCCGGCCCCGCCTCGTCGCAGGTCGGCATGGCCATCGGCCTGATGCGCGCCGGCCTGCCCGGCCTGCTGATGGCGTGGCTCGCCTTCACCCTGCCCTCGGCCCTGCTCATGCTCGGCTTCGCCTACGGCACCGTCTGGCTGGCCCCGGAGGCCGGCGCCGGCTGGGTCGCCGGCCTGAAAGCCGCCGCCGTCGCCGTGGTCGCCCATGCCGTGCTCGGGCTGGCGCGCAGCCTGACCCCCGATCGCCAGCGGGCGACCATCGCCGGCCTCGGCCTGGCCGGCGCCCTGCTCCTGCCCCCCCTCCTCGGCAGCGCCCCGCTGGCCCAGGTGACGGTCATCCTGGGCGGCGCCCTGATCGGCTTGATCTGGCTGAAACCGCCCGACACCACCCCACCCGACGGCCCCGACCCACACCCCCCGGTGGGCAAGGCCCTGGCCGCCATCTGTCTGGCCCTGTTCGCCCTGATCCTGCTCGCCCTGCCACTGGCCGCCCGCCTCGCCCCCGGCGAGGCCGGCACCCTGCTGAGTGTCGCCGACTCGTTCTATCGCGCCGGCTCGCTGGTCTTCGGCGGCGGTCACGTGGTGCTGCCCCTGCTCCAGGCCGAGGTGGTCGATCCCGGGCTGGTCGAGCGCGGCACCTTCCTGGCCGGCTACGGCGCCGCCCAGGCGGTGCCCGGGCCGCTGTTCACCTTCGCCGCCTTCCTCGGCGCCGTGCTCACCCCAGACCCCGGCGGCCCGGCCCTCGGCCCGCTCGGCGCGGCGGTCGCCCTGGGCGCCATCTTCCTGCCCTCGGGCCTGCTCATCATCGGCGGCCTGCCACTGTGGAACCGCCTGCGCCAAGCCCCCCAGGCCCGCCAGACCCTGATGGGCGTCAACGCCGCCGTGGTCGGCCTGCTCGCCGCCGCCCTCTACGACCCGGTGTTCACCTCGGGCATCACCAGCCCCCAAACCCTGACCCTGGCCGCCGCCGCCCTGATCGCCCTCAATAACTGGAACCTGCCCGCCTGGACCGTCGTCGCCACCTGCGCCCTGATCGGCACCCTCAGCCTGTGAGCCCCGGCACCGCCGTGCCCGGCGTCATGCAAAGGGGCGCTGCCCCTTTGAACCCCGCTGGGGAGGCCGGGGGCCTCCCCAGACCCCACCATGAATCAAAACCCCACCCAGGGGGGCTTGCCCCCCCTGGGTGGGGTTTTAAGTCACGGCGGGGGTCCGGGGGGGCCCCTGGTCCCCCCGGCGGGGGTTCCAAGGGGGCAGCGCCCCCTTGGCGTGACGCCCGGGCACGACGGCGCCGGGGGCTCAGAGTTGGGAGCGGATCGTCTGCCACCAGGGTTTGGCTTGGGCGGTGGTCCACGAGGGGCCGTGGCCGCTGAACAGGCGGGCTTCGGCGGGCAGGGAGTCGAGCAGGTGGTCGATGGAGTTGACCAGGGTCGGGCCGTCGCCGCCGGGCAGGTCGACCCGGCCGACGCCTTGATTGAACAGGGTGTCGCCGGTCAGCACCAGGGGGCTGGGGTCGTTGTCGCCGCTGGCGAAGACGAAGCAGACGCCGCCGGAGGTATGGCCGGGGGTGGGGATCAGGGTGATCTCGGCCGGTCCCAGGGTCAGTCGGCTGTGGGTGTCGAATTCTTCCGGCTGGCTGGGCAGGGTCAGCGGCTGGCCCATCATGCGGGCCAGTTCGGGGGCCAGTTTGAAGTTGGGCATTTCGTCGCGGTGCAGGCGGACCGGCACCCGGCAGGTCTGTTGCACCTCGGCGCAGCCGCTGATGTGGTCGGGGTGGGCGTGGGTCAGCCAGATGGCCTGGATGGCCGCCCCCTCGCCGCCTTTCGCCTTGGCCTGGGCCTCGGCCGCCTGGAGGATACGGTCGGCCGAGGTGCCGGGATCGACCACCACCTGGGCGCCCGAGGGATCGTGGCGGATGATGTAGGCGTTCTGGTACCACGGCGGGGCGCTGACCACCGTGCTGAGGGTGAAGTCACCGGCCGTGATGGGAGTGTCGGTGCCGTCGAGGGGCTGGGCCATGGCGGGCGCCTCCGAGGCGGGGGGTGGGGGAATCAGAAGCCCTGGCGCAACAGGCGGTCCAGGTCGGCGGCCAGGGCGACGACGTCGACCTGGCTGGCCGGGTCGAAGAACAGCTCGAAGATCAGCGTGCCGTCGCTTTGCAGCATCAGGTAGGGCTCGCCGGCCAGATAGGCGTGGCGGAACACCACCTGACGCACTTGGCCGGCCAGCAGGCGGTCGCCACCGGGCTGGGCGCACAGCATGTTGGCCGCCTGGGCCAGACTGTCGGCGCCGAGCACGCCCAGGGCGTGCAGGGTCTGCGGCCCGGCCCCGCCCAGGCTGCTTTCATCGACCGTCAACGGCAGCGAGGTGCCGCAGGCCAGGGCGATGTCGCCCTCGGCCTGGCTCAGGGCGCCGCCCAGGCCGGCCAGCCCGGGCTCGGCGGCCCGAGGGGTGCCGGCCGAAGCGATCGTCAGCAGCAGGCCGAGCAGCAGGGTGGAGGCCGTGAAACGCAGCCGTTCAGCCATGGCCGCGGCGCGACCCGGTGTGAAGGCCATTGGCGGTCATCTCGGCGAGGCGGATTTCGGCCCGGTCCTTGATGTCGGGCCACAGGGCATCGACCTCGGCGCAGGACAGCTTGCCGTAGTAGCCCATGTACTCGGCGGCCCACAGCAGGGTCAGCGGCTTTTCGTCGCGCGCCCAGGCGGCGTGGTCCCAGGGCTCCAGGCTGTCGCGGATCTTCAGGGTGGAGAGGAAGACGTGGGCCGTCATCGGCCAGCCGGTGTCGTCCTCCACCTCGATCGGGTAGAGGCGGTATTCGTCCTCGTCCTCGAAGAAGTTGAGGCGCGCCACGTCGGCTTCGGACAGGCCTTCGACCACAGTCCCCTCGACCACCCCTTGCGGCTCGGGCTTGAGGAAGGGGAAGCTTTCGCCGGCGGCGCGGTGGCGCACATAGCCGCGCAGGCGGGCCGGGCGCGGCCGGCTGTCGCCCACCGGCCGGTCGAGAACCAGGGCCAGCAGGTCAACATCCATCAAGGTACCGAAGAAGAACAGGCGCATCGGCGTCACCCCTTTCCAGGGCAGCCGCCCCGGGGACGCACGCCGGGGCCGGGCGGTCGAAACGGCGGGACCAAAGGGGGTCATGTATTCGTTTCCGGGGTCGGGAATCAAGGGACAATGCAGCGCCGCCCCCGGCTTTCGCTCAAGGGTCGGCCGGCTGTGCGGGACGCGGGCGGCCTTCGCCGTCGATGGCGACGAAGGTGAACACGCCTTCGGTCACCTTCAGCGTGGTCTGCCCCGAATCGCGGCGCACCCAGGCCTCGACCAGCACCGTCATGCTGCTCCGCCCGACCCGCTTCATGTCGGCGTAGCAGCTCAGCTCGTCGCCCACGTAGACCGGCTTGTGGAAGGTCATCGAATCGACCGCCACGGTGGCCACCCGGCCGCGGCTGTGATGGCGGGCGTGGGTGCCACCGGCCAGATCCATCTGGCCGAGCAGCCAGCCGCCGAAGATGTCGCCCGCCGGGTTGGTGTCGGCGGGCATGGCGATGGTTCTCAGGGCGAGCGTGCCGTGTGGTGCGTCGTCGGTGGTCATGGTTTTCGTCCCCCACAAGATGTTGTAAGAAGTGGAGGCGACCCTACCGCATTTCCCGGCCGGTTGTCGCCTGTGCCGACTGCCTCTTGCCCTTGATCGAGACCCATGACCGACCTGTTCCAGAACGCTCCCGCGGCCACCAATGCCCACTACACCGCCCAGGACATCGAGGTGCTGGAGGGCCTGGAGCCGGTGCGCCGCCGCCCCGGCATGTACATCGGCGGCACCGACGACAAGGCCATGCACCACCTGATCGCCGAGGTGCTGGACAACGCCATGGACGAGGCGGTGGCCGGGCACGCCAGCGTCATCGACCTGGAGCTTTCGGCCGACAACATGGTGACCGTGCGCGACAACGGGCGCGGCATTCCCATCGACCCGCACCCGCGCTTTCCCGACAAATCGGCGCTGGAGGTGATCCTCACCACCCTGCACGCCGGCGGCAAGTTCGGCGGCGGGGCCTACAAGGTGTCGGGCGGCCTGCACGGGGTGGGCGTCTCGGTGGTCAACGCCCTGTCGGAGCACCTGGAGGTGGAGGTGGCCCGCGAGCGCACCCTGTGGAGCCAGAGCTTCGCCAAGGGCGCCCCCCAGGGCCCCCTGAGCAAGCTGGGGGCGGTCTCCAACCGGCGCGGCACGGTGGTGCGCTTCCGCCCCGATCCGCAGATTTTCGGCCCCCGGGCCCGCTTCAAGCCGGGCACCGTCTATCGCATGGCGCGCTCCAAGGCCTATCTGTTCCGGGGCGTGCGGCTGCGCTGGCGCTGCCCCGAGGAGATGGTCGCCGACGACGCGACAACCCCGGCCGAGGCCGAGCTGCATTTTCCCAACGGCCTCTCCGACCACTTGGCCGAGACCCTGAAAGGCCGCCCCACCCTGACCCCCACCCCGTTCGCCGGGCAGGCCGCCCTGGCCGACGACATGGGCAGCGTGGAATGGGCCCTGGCCTGGCCCGACGACGAGACCGGCTTCCTCAACAGCTACTGCAACACCGTGCCGACTCCCGAAGGCGGCACCCACGAAACCGGCCTGCGCAACGCCCTCACCCGCTCGCTGCGCGCCTTCGGGGAGATGGTCGGGGTGAAGAAGGCGGCCAACATCACCGCCGACGACCTGCTGGGCGGCGCGGCGGCGATGCTCTCGCTGTTCCTGCGCGAGCCCCAGTTCCAGGGCCAGACCAAGGAAAAGCTGGCCAGCGGCGAAGCCACCCGGCTGGTCGAGCAGGCGGTGCGCGACCACTTCGACCACTGGCTGTCCGGCGATTCGGAAGCCGCCAAGGCGCTGCTGGCCAGGACCATGGAACGGGCCGAGGCACGCCAGCGCAAGAAGGCCGACCGCGAAACCCTGCGCAAGACCGCCACCAAGCGCCTGCGCCTGCCCGGCAAGCTGGCCGACTGCTCGCGCTCGACGCGGGAGGGCAGCGAAATCTTCATCGTCGAGGGCGATTCGGCCGGCGGCTCGGCCAAGCAGGCGCGGCGCCGCGAAACCCAGGCCGTGCTCCCCCTGCGCGGCAAGATCCTCAACGTCGCCTCGGCCACCCGCGACAAGCTGAAGGCCAACCAGGAACTGTCCGACCTGACCGAGGCCCTGGGCTGCGGCATCGGCAGCGCCTTCGACCTCGCCCGGCTGCGCTACGACAAGGTCATCATCATGTGCGACGCCGACGTGGACGGGGCCCACATCGCCAGCCTCTTGATGACCTTCTTCTACCGCGAAATGCCCGGACTGGTCGCCGCCGGACACCTCTACCTGGCCATGCCGCCGCTCTACCGCCTCACCGTCGGCAGCCACAGCGTCTACGCCCGCGACGACGTGCACAAGGAAGAGCTGATGACCCAGCCGCCCTTCGCCGGCAAAAAAACCGTCGAGGTCAGCCGCTTCAAGGGCCTCGGCGAAATGCCCCCGGTCCAGCTCAAAAACACCACCATGGACCCGGCCAAACGCACCCTGCTCAAAGTCACCCTGCCCCAAGGCGCCAGCGAGGAAGCCCACGCCGAAAGCCGACACACCGCCGACCTGGTCGAACAACTGATGGGCCGCAAACCAGAAGCCCGCTTCGCCTACATCCAACAAAACGCCCAATTCGTCGAAACACTCGACATCTGACCCGCCGGCTCCGGCGCTTGCCGAAACACGTCAAAGGGGCGCCGCCCCTTTGAAATCCCCGCTGGGGAGGCCGGGGGGCCTCCCCAGACCCCACCATGAGTCAAAGCCGTGAAGAGGGGGGTAGCCGAGCGCGTGCGCTCGGCTACCCCCCTCTTCACGGCTTTAAGTCGCGGCGGGGGTCCGGGGGGACCCCTGGTCCCCCCGGCGGGGGTTCCAAGGGGGCAGCGCCCCCTTGGCCTGCCTCGACAGGCGCCGGTGCGGGCGGGTCAGATGGAGCGTCGGCGGCCGGATTGGGCGAGGACGTGGGTACGGAAGGCGTCGGCGGGGGCGCTGAGGCGTTTGCCTTGGCGGTGGACCAGGTTCCACTGGCGCACGAAGGGGAAGTGTTCGACTGGCAGTTCGACCACCCGTCCGGCGATCAGTTCGGCTTCCACGGCGCCGCGGCTCATCATGCCGAGGCCCAGGCCGGCGGCGACGCTTTGTTTGATGGCTTCGTCGCTGCCCAGTTCCATGCCCTGGCGCACGGTGATGCCGTGGCCTTCGAAGAAGCGTTGGAAGGCGGCGCGGGTGCCCGAGCCGGCCTCGCGGACCAGGAATGTTTCGCCGGCCAGACGGGTCAGCGGCAATTTGCGCTGTTCGGCCACTTCGTGGCCGGGGTGTGGCCGGGCCAGGGGATGGCTGGGGGCGGCGATGAGGATCAGCGGGTTGTCCTTGAAGGTGGCCACCTTCACCGGCAGGTCGCGGGGTGGCCGGCCCATGATCGCCATGTCCACGTCGTTGGCCCTCAGGCGCTCGATGACGGTGGCCGAGTTGGCGATTTCCAGGCTGACGGTGACCCCCGGGTGGCGGGCCTGGAAGCTGCCCAGAAGGTGCGGCGCGAAGTAGTTGGCGGCGGTGGCGGCGGCGATGGCGAGGCGCCCTTTTTCCAGCCCGCGCAGGGCGTCGAGCACGCCTTCCATCTCGTCCATCTGGCGGCGGATGGCCTGGGCGTAGGCCAGCACCTCGCGGCCGGCCTCGGTCAGGTCGATGCGCCGCCCCAGTTGTTCCAGCAGGGGCAGGCCGACGCTGTTTTCCAGTTGGCGGATCTGCTGGCTGACCGCCGGCTGGGTGAGGGCCAGGTCCTCGGCGGCGCGGGTGAAGTTGCGGTGCCGGGCGACGGCGAGGAAGGTGTCGAGCTGGCGCAGGGTGGGGGGCATGGCGCACCAATCATAAGGACTCCTTATGATTTCCATCAAGACAAATCATTTCCGTTATGCCCACGGGGCTGGTAGGGTCTTTGCCAACCGCCAATCCCCGTCCAGAAACGCCAGGGAGACCACCCCCATGGACCAGTCCAGCCGTTACGCCGACCTCAGCCTGAAGGAAGACGAGCTGATCAAGGGCGGGCAGCACATCCTGTGCGCCTACCAAATGAAGCCGAAGTCGGGCCACGGCTACCTGGAAGCGGCGGCCCACTTCGCCGCCGAAAGCTCGACCGGGACCAACGTCGACGTCTCGACCACCGACGACTTCACCAAGGGCGTCGATGCCCTGGTCTACGAGATCGACGAGGCCAACGAGGTGATGAAGATCGCCTACCCGCTGGACCTGTTCGACCGCAACATCACCGACGGTCGGATGATGATCGTCAGCTTCCTGACCCTGACCATCGGCAACAACCAGGGCATGGGCGACATCGAGTACGCCAAGATGCTCGACTTCCACGTGCCGCCGCGGGCCATCCAGTTGTTCGACGGCCCGGCCAAGGACATCTCGGACCTGTGGCGCATCCTCGGCCGTCCGGTGAAGGACGGCGGCTACATCGCCGGCACGATCATCAAGCCGAAGCTGGGCCTGCGCCCCGAGCCGTTCGCCCAGGCGGCCTATGAGTTCTGGCTGGGCGGCGACTTCATCAAGAACGACGAGCCGCAGGGCAACCAGGTCTTCGCGCCGCTGAAGAAGGTCATTCCGCTGGTCGTCGACGCCATGCGCCGGGCCCAGGACGAGACCGGCCAGCCCAAGCTGTTTTCGGCCAACATCACCGCCGACGACCACGCCGAGATGATCGCCCGTGGCGAGTTCATCCTCGACGCCTTCGGCCCCGACGCCGACAAGGTGGCCTTCCTGGTCGATGGCTATGTGGGCGGTCCGGGGATGATCACCACGGCCCGGCGCTGGTTCCCCAACCAGTACCTGCACTATCACCGGGCCGGCCATGGCGCCGTCACCTCGCCCCAGTCCAAGCGCGGCTACACGGCGCTGGTGCTCAGCAAGATGGCCCGCCTGCAGGGGGCCTCGGGCATCCATGTGGGGACCATGGGCTACGGCAAGATGGAAGGCGAGGCGACCGACAAGATCATCGCCTACATGATCGAGCGCGATGCCTGCCAGGGCCCGTTCTACCACCAGGAATGGCTGGGCATGAAGCCGACCACGCCGATCATCTCCGGCGGCATGAACGCCATCCGCCTGCCCGGCTTCTTCGCCAACCTGGGCCACGCCAACGTCATCAACACCGCCGGCGGCGGCAGCTACGGCCACCTGGACGGCGCCGCCGCCGGGGCGCGCTCGCTGCGCCAGGCCTACGAGTGCTGGGCCGCCGGGGCCGATCCCCTTCAGTGGGCCAAGGAGAACCGGGACTTCGCCCGCGCCTTCGAGAGCTTCCCCAAGGATGCCGACGCCCTGTATCCGGGCTGGCGCCAGGCCCTCGGGGTCTGATACCACGCTTGATTGAGAGATGGGGCGCCGCCGTCGGCGCCCCCTCGCCTTTCGGAAAAGGTTCGCGCCATGGTCAAGATTGCCCCTTCCATCCTGTCGGCCGACTTCGCCCGCCTGGGCGAGGAGGTGAAAGCCATCGACGCGGCCGGCTGCGACTGGGTCCACATCGACGTCATGGACGGCCACTTCGTGCCCAACCTGACCTTCGGGCCGCCGGTCATCAAGTGCATCCGGTCGTGGAGCGACAAGCCGTTCGACGTCCATCTGATGATCAACCCGGCCCAGCCCTTCATCGAGGACTACGCCAAGGCCGGGGCCGACCTGATCACCGTGCACGCCGAGGCCGACGTGCACCTCGACCGCTCGCTGCAACTGATCCGAAGCCTGGGCAAGAAGGCCGGCGTGTCGCTCAACCCGCACACCCCGGAAAGCGTCATCGAGTATGTGCTCGACAAGCTCGACCTGATCCTGGTGATGAGCGTCAACCCGGGCTTCGGCGGGCAGAGCTTCATCGACAGCCAGTTGGAAAAAATCAGCCGCATCCGCCGGATGATCGGTGACCGTCCGATCGATCTGGAGGTCGACGGCGGGGTGAACCCGGAGACTGCCGGCAAGGTGGTGGCGGCCGGGGCCAACGTGCTGGTGGCCGGCTCGGCGGTCTTCAAGGGCAGCGACTACGCGGCCAACATCAAGGCGTTGCGCGGCTGAGCCGCCAAGGGGGCGCTGCCCCCTTGACCCCCGCCGGGGGGACCAGGGGCCCCCCCGGACCCCCGCCGTGACTTAAAAGCCCGTCAGGGGGGCTTGCCCCCCCTGACGGGCTTTTGACTCATGGTGGGGTCTGGGGAGGCCTCCCGGCCTCCCCAGCGGGGTTCAAAGGGGCAGCGCCCCTTTGCGGCTCAGCCGGGCGACAGCCCGCGCAGGCGTTCGGTGCGCCGCCGCAGCAGCTCCAGCACCGTCAACAGCGCGATCGAGATGCAGACCAGGAGAGTGGCCACGGCCAGGATGGTCGGGCTGATCTGCTCGCGGATGCCCGACCACATCTGAAGCGGCACGGTGCGCTGTTCCGGCCCGGCGACGAACTGCACGATCACCACCTCGTCGAAGCTGGTGATGAAGGCGAACAGCGCGCCGGAAACCACGCCCGGGGTGACCAGTGGCAGGATCACCTTGAAGAAGGTGGTGGTCGGGCTGGCCCCCAGGTTCTGGCTGGCCCGGATCAGGTTGCGGTCGAAGCCGATCAGGGTGGCGGTCACGGTGATGACCACGAAAGGCACGCCGAGCGCCGTGTGGGCCAGGATCACCCCAGGGAAGGTGTGGGCCAGATCGATCGAGCTGTAGAAGAAGAACATGCCGGCCGCCGAGATGATCAGCGGCACGATCATCGGCGAGATCAAAAGGCTCATCACCAGGGTGCGATAGGGCATGTAGCTGCTGGCCAGCCCGAGCGCCGCCAGGGTGCCCAAACTGGTCGCCAGGATGGTCGAGACGATGGCGACGATGAAGCTGTTCTTGATCGAGAACAGCCACAGCTCGTTCTCCAGGAAATCCTTGTACCAGCGCAGGGAGTAGCCGTCCGGGTCGAACGAGATCATCTCCTTGGTGAAGGTGAAGTACGGCTCGGCGTTGAACGACAGCGGCACGATGACCAGGATCGGCCCGATCAGGAAGACGAAGACCGCGGCGCAGAACAGCAGGTATGCGCTGTGCCAGACCCGTTCCAGCGGCGAGGCATACGGCGGAAGTTTGGTGATCATGGTGTCTGCCCTCGCCTATCCCAGCTTCATGTTATCGATGCCGACCAGCTTGTTGTAGACGAGGTACAGGACCAGCACCCCGGCCAGCAGCATGGAGCCCAGGGCCGCCGCCAGCCCCCAGTTCAGCGACACCAGCATGTGCCGGGCGATGAAGTTGGAGATGAACTGCCCGGTCTCGCCGCCGACCAGGGCCGGCGTGATGTAGTAGCCAATGGCCAGGATGAAGACGAGGATCGAGCCCGCCCCCACCCCGGAGACGGTCTGCGGCAGGTAGACCTTGACGAAGGCGGTCAGCGGCGTGGCGCCCAGCGAGCGGGCGGCCCGCATGTAGCTGGGCGGGATGGTCTTCATCACCGAGTACAGCGGCAGGATCATGAACGGCAGCAGGATGTGGGTCATCGCCACCATGGTGCCGATCTTGTTGTGGATCAGCTGCAGGCGCTCGTCGGTGGCGATCAGGCCGAGCCAGACCAGGATGTCGTTGATCACCCCCTGCGACTGAAGGATGGTGATCCAGGTGGTGGTGCGCACCAGCAGCGACGTCCAGAAGGGCAACAGGACCAGGATCATCAACAGGTTGGAATAGCGCAACGGCAGGTTGGCCAGCAGGTAGGCCACCGGATAGCCGAGCAGGATGGTCAGCCCGGTGATGGCCAGACTCATCCAGATGGTGCGGATGAACAGCTCCACATAGACCTGCCGGTACTCCGGCACCGCGACCACCTCGCCCTCGGCGTTGTAGGTCAGGTCGGCCGCCGCCAGATAGTACGAGGCGGTGTAGGGGCCGCTTTCGCGCTTGATGGCCTGCCAGATGTCGGGCTGCCCCCAGCGCCGGTCGATGTCGATCAGCGCCGCCTTGTAGGGCGGCTCGATGCGCTCGATGCGCCGCCGGGTCTTGTTGAACAGGCTGCGCGCCCCGCTGACCTCGTAGTTGAGGCGGGTCGCCGCCTTGCCGATCTCGCCGCTTTCCTTGCCGGCCCGGATGTCGGCCGCCATGGCGGCGTAGACCGCCTCCTCGGGCAGCGCCTCGCCGTCCCAGGCCGCGATGCGCTCGACGGTGTTGGGCAGGACGTTGGGAATCTGCCAGTTGTCGACGCTGCGCAGCAGCATGTCGCCCATTGGGATGAGGAAGGACACCAGCAGGAAGGCGAACAGGGGCGCCACCAGCAGCATCGCCGTCAGGCGCCGCCGCCGCTCGGCCCGGCGCAGGCGCGCCTTCAGCGAGCTGACGTCGTCGTCGGGGGTGTCCGTTGCGCCCGGGGTGCCAGGGGCACCGTTGGCGGAGACGGGAATGGGTTCGGCCATGGGGTCGGCTCCGGCGGGTCCTGGACCTTGAGGCGGAGGACGGTGGCCCCGGGTGCGGGGCCACCGTCCGGATGGGGGACGGGACTTTAGCTGGCCAGCCAGGCGGCGAAGCGCTCGGCCAGCTCGTCGCCGTAGTCGGCCCAGAAGGTGTCATCCTTGGGGATGGCGGTCTTGAAGTTCTCCGGGTAGGTCGGCATGTGCGGCTTCATGTCGATCCCGGTCTCGGCGTGCTCGCCGACCAGCGGGGCCGAGCTCTTGCGGGCCGGACCGTAGGAGATGAACTTGGCCTGATCGGCCAGCCGCTGGGTGTCGGTGGCGAACTTCAGGTAGTCGTAGACCACGTCCTTGTTCTTGCCGCCGGCCGGCACCACCCAGCCATCCAGCTCGAACACCTGGGCGTCCCAGATGATCTGGAAGGGCTGGCCTTCGTTGACCTGGGCGTTGAAGATGCGGCCGTTGTAGGCCGAGGCGAAGGAGACCTCCTTGTCGGCCAGAAGCTGCGGCGGCTGGGCGCCCTGCTCCCACCAGATGGTCTCGTCCTTGATGGTTTCCAGCTTGTTGAAGGCGCGCTCGACACCTTCCGGGGTGGCCAGCATCTCGTAGATCTCGCCAGCCGGCACGCCATCGGCGGCCAGGGCCCATTCCAGGTTGTTGACGGGCTTGTTCTGCAGGCTGCGCCGCCCCGGGAAGCTTTCCAGGTCGAACACGTCTGCCATGGTGGTCGGCGCCTGCCCCGGGTACATCTCGGTGTTGAAGGCGACGATGTTGGAATAGACGATCTGCGGGATGAAACAGCCGGTCAGCGAGCCGTCGATGAAGTCCTGGGTCGGCGGCGTGCCGTCGGGGGCGGCGGCCAGCATCTCGTTGTAGTCGATCTTCTCGGCCAGACCTTCATCGCAGGCCACCAGGGCGTCGGAGGGCAGGATGTCGACCAGATCCCACGAGACGTTGCCCGCCTGATGCTGGGCCCTGAGGCCGGCCAGCGCGGTCTGCGACTTGTCCTCGTTGATGATGGTGACGTCCGGATGCATCTTCATGTAGGGCTCGTGATAAGCCTTCTGCTGGCTCATCGTGTAGGCCCCACCCCAGGAGACGATGGTCAGGGTGGTCTCGGCGCGGGCCTCGCCGGCCCCCAGGCTGGCGCCGGCCAGCGCGGCCAGGGCGACGCCAATGGCGGTGGTGGTGCGAATGATCAAGGCTTTCTCTCCTCTTTCGTGGTTCGGGCGATTCTCATCAAATCGAGACGTCCGTCCCGGAATAGCCCCCCTGGCGATCTCCCCGGCGCGCCGGGGGAACCCCATGTCGATCCGGGCGGGGATACCGCCGGCCCGGACAGGGACTGCGAAGGAGCCGCTTGGCGCGGTCTGATTGGTTGGCGGGGAACGCGGGCCAGTCGGGCCCGCTCCCCAGGGTGCCTCGGCGTCGCCCGATTGCCTCAGGGGTCGAGCGCCCGGCAGTCGTCGGCCACCCAGCCCACGTCGACCGTCGCGCCGCGCTTCAGCGTGGCATGGCCTTGGGCGTTGGGCACCTTGACGATGAACTGGTCGTTGCCGCACAGGCTGATGCGGGTGCGGATGTGGTCGCCGAGGTAGATCAACTCCTCGACCCGGGCCGGAAAGATGTTGGGCAGGCTGCCCGCCTCGGGCGCGATGCGCACCCGCTCGGGCCGCAGCGACAGGGCGGTGCGGCTGCCCACGCCCTCCACATTGACGGCCAGCGCCTTGATGCTGGTCCCGTCGGGCAGGGCGACGGTGCACAGGCCGCCCTCGTCCATGCTCTTCACCTCGCCATCGAGGCGGTTGTTCTCGCCGATGAAGTTGGCGCAGAAGGTGTTGACCGGCTTTTCATAGAGCTGGTCCGGCTCGTCGAGCTGCTGGATCACCCCATCGTCGAACACGGCGATGCGGTTCGACATGGTCAGCGCCTCCGACTGGTCGTGGGTGACGTAGACCACGGTGACCCCGAGGTTCTCGTGGATGTGCTTGATCTCGAACTGCATTTCCTCGCGCAGGTTCTTGTCCAGCGCGCCCAGCGGCTCGTCCATCAGGACCAGATCGGGATCGAAGACCAGGGCCCGGGCCACCGCCACGCGCTGCTGCTGGCCGCCGGAAAGCTGGGCCGGCCGGCGGCTGCCCATCTCGGGCAGGCGGACCATCTCCAGGGCCCGGTTGACCTTCTCCTCGATGGTGGCGCTGTCGATCTTGCGCACCTTCAGGGGGAAGGCCAGGTTCTCGGCCACCGACATGTGCGGGAACAGGGCGTAGTTCTGGAACACCATGCCGATGCCCCGCTTGTGCGGCGGCACGTTGTTGATCGGCCGGCCATCGAGCAGGATCTGCCCGCGGGTCGAGGTCTCGAACCCGGCCAGCATCATCAGGCAGGTGGTCTTGCCCGAGCCGGATGGCCCCAGCATGGTCAGGAACTCACCCTTGGCGATGTCCAGGTTGAGGTTCTTCACCACCAGGGTTTCGCCGTCGTAGGTCTTCTGGACGTCCTTGAACTGAACGAACGGTTCTTCCTGCGGGTCTTCCTGTGCCATGCGGCTCCCTCGTCATGATGGCGGGCGGCTTTCGGACACGACACGCCCAGCCCGGGACCGTTTAAGGGACCTCGGTCGCTGATGCGTCGGCGGGCAAGCTGACGGTCTCCTCCCCTCCAGACGGGGCCGGTTCATGCCGCCGGCTTATTCAAGTCTGGCACCTTAAAGGCTAGCACGGCTGCTTCCGGGATTCCAACCCGCAACCTGGGAAATAGCCGGATTTTCCGTGCAATCCGTTGTTTTGAAATAATTTTTCGCCTCAGCTTTGGCCCGTGAAACGGCCCGGAGCATAGGGCGCGGGGTCGATGGGCGGGCGGTGGCCGGCGATCTGGGCGGCAATCAGCCGACCGGTCAACGGACCGGCGGTAAGCCCCGTATGGCCGTGCCCGAAAGCATAGAACACCCGCCGCCAGCGGCTTGAGCGACCAATCACCGGCAGGGTGTCGGGCAGGGTCGGTCGATGGCCCATCCAGCGGCTGGCCTCGCCATCCAGACCGCCCGGCAGGCCCGGCAGCAGGGTCCGCCCCCACTCCAGGAAGCGTGCCGCGCGGGCGAAATCGGGCGGCGCCGAGAGGCCGGCGAACTCCGCCGTGCCGGCCAGCCTGAGGCCACCGGCCACCGGCGTGGCGACCATCCGCCGCTCGGCCCACATCACCGGCCGCGACACCAACGTCCGGCCGCTGACCGCCTGCGGCGGCACCTGAAGATGGTAGCCGCGCTCGCTTTCCAGCGGAAAGCGCTCGCCGAGCAGGGCGGCGAGGCGCCCCGAATGGGCCCCGGCGGCGATCAGCAGGGTTTCCACCGGGATGTCGCCGATCGAGGTGAACAGGCGGCGCGGCGCCTCCGGCCCCGGCTCCAGGCCCAGCACCTCGGCACACTCGATGCGCCCGCCACGGCGACGCACCTCGGCCGCCAGACCGCGCACCAAGCCAGCCGGGCTGATCACCCAGGCGTCGTCGGGCATCCACAGGCCCTGCCCGAAAACCGAGCCGAGCCCCGGCTCCAACTCGGCCAGTCGCGGCCCTTCCAGGGCCTCGACGCGGACGCCCTGGGCCCGCCTCAGGGCCCAGATGCCCCGGTCGGCGGCCAGCCCGCGCTGCCCGTGGTAGACGTACAGAAAGCCGCCCGGACGGATCATCTCGCCCACCCCGGCCGCCTCGGCCAGCCCCCGGTGGGCCGCCACCGAGCCCCGCAGCAGCGCCGCCTGGGCCGCCGCCACGGCGCGCACCCGGGCCGGCCCGGCGGCCTTCAGGAAACGCCAGAAGAAGGGCAGGGCGCGCGGCAGATGCCCCCAGCGGACGACCAGCGGCCCTTCCGGATCGAGCAGCCAGGCCGGCACCTGACTCATGACACCGGGCAGGGCCAGGGGCTCGACGCTGCCCTCGGTGATCACCGCCGCGTTGCCGAACGAGCACCCCTCGCCCGGCGGCACGCGGTCGATCAGCCGCACCGGCCGCCCGGCGTTGAGCAGCGCCAGCGCCGCCGACACCCCGACGATCCCCGCCCCGACAATGGTCACCGTTCCGGTACCGCGGTCCATGCTCATTTCCTCGACATTCCGGCCCCTGAAACCCGGCCATGCGCCGCCAACGGCCCAGCCATGCATAAAGCCCGATTGTGGCCCAACCGGGCCCACCGTACATCAATGTCAAGAATAATGAACCCCGGCCAGATCCCGATCAACGGGACCCGGCGCCGGGCATCACAATGGGAAGAAACGTCATGACCGACAACCGTCTGGCACACGAGACCTTGACCATGGCCCAGGCCGACCTGCTGGCCCCCCTGGTCAACGCCATCGCCGAAGGGCTGATCGACGTGGTCGACTGGATCGGCCGCCGCCTCGGCCTGTAACACCGACCAAGCGAAAAGCGCGCGGCGGGGGATTGCCCCCGCCCGACCAACCGGGGTGGCGGCGCCACCCCGGCTTTTGCTGTTTGCCGAGGGCATCTTGCGTGCTTTGCGAATCACGCAGTATGCTCTAGACTCTTGATATTGCCGCAAATCGTCGTCCCGATCCGGTCCGGACCGCTCGGGATTTGCACTCGCCCAGCGGCCGCTTTTCCCGCCCCTGACTGGGGCAGGCGGGACAGACCCGCCCCGCAGCCGAAGAAGGTTCTTCCATGTCCACACCACGCTTCATCGTCGTCGAGGGCAACACCCGCGCCGCCTGCCAGGCCCTGGAGGCGTTGGGCGCCCACGCCTCCGCCGACCTCTATTGCAAGACCCTGGAGCGTCTCGCGCCGGGCTGCACCTGCGAGGTGGTGCGCCCGGCCGATCTCGACGCCGCCCTGCCCGAGGGCACCGCCCTGGCCCAGGCCGATGGCGTGGCGTGGACCGGCTCGGGCCTCAACGCCTACGATGACCGCCCCGAGGTGACCCGCCAGATCGAACTGGCGCGGGCCGTGTTCGCCGCCGGCGTGCCCTTCTTCGGCAGTTGCTGGGCCCTGCAGATCGCCGCCCTGGCGGCCGGCGGCAGCGTGATCGCCAACCCCCGCGGCCGCGAGTTCGGGCTGGCCCGCAAGATCGCCCTTTCCGAGGCCGGGCGGGGGCATCCGCTGTACACCGGCAAGGGGCCGGTGTTCGACGCGGTGGCCATCCACATGGACGAGGTGGAGAGCCTGCCCAGCGGCGCCACGGTGCTGGCCGGCAACGCCATGAGCCGCATCCAGGCAGCCGAGATCGTGCACGATCAGGGGGTGTTCTGGGGCGTGCAGTACCACCCCGAATACGACCTGAAGGAAATCGCCCGCATCACCCGGCGCTATGGCCGGGCCCTGGTCGAGCCCGGCTACTTCCGCGACGAGGCCGCCCTGGCCGCCTGGAGCGCCGACCTGGAAGCCCTGGGCGACGACCCGGCGCGGCTTGATCTGCGCTTTGGGCTGGGAGTCGACGACGACGTGCTCGACCCCACCGTGCGGTTGGCCGAGATCGCCAACTGGATGGCCCACCGGGTGACCCCCCGACTGGCCCAGCGGGGCGCCGCCTGAACGGCGCCACACCGCTTGATGTCGCCTGACTGATGTTGCCGGAACTGGGTGCCGTTTGAACTGGGTGCCGCCTGAACTGGGTGCCGCCTGAACTGGGTGCCGCCTGAACTGGGTGCCGCCTGAACTGGGTGCCGCCTGAACTGGGTGCCGCCTGAACTGGGTGCCGTCTGAACGGCGCCCCCCAGGGGAGCCGGCGGCCCCAGTTTGTGGCCCCAGTTTGTGGCGGCCCCAGTTGTGGCGGCCCCAGTTGTGGCGGCCCCAGTTGTGGCGGCCCCAGTTGTGGCGGCCCTAGTTGGCGGCGACCGCCATGTCGGGGTCGGGATGGACCACGATGCAGGCCTGCCGCCCCAGCCCCAGATCATCACAGGCGCGGTTGGCCTCGGCCCGGTTCAGGCCCATCACCCGGGCCCGGTAGATGGTGCCCCGGCTGGTCTGCCGCGGCGCGATCACCACGCTGTCCTCCGAGGTCATCGGGGCGAGCAGGCGGGCGTGCTGCTCGGCCACTTCCCGGGCCGCCTCCAGACGCCCGAAGGCGCCCACCTGGATCCCCCAACTGTCGGTCAGGGCGCTCAGCTCGGGGCCGGAGGAGACATCGCCCTGGCCGATCGGCTGGGTAAGCGCGCTGGCCAGCCGGATGTCCGGCTTGGGGGCCGGCAGCGGGGCCCGGGCAATGGCGTGGGACACCCGCGAGAAGCCGATGTCGAGCAGCTTCACCATGTGGGCGTCGCGGGTGTGCGAGGTGCGCCCGCCGAAGACCACGCCCACGATGCGCGAGTCGCCGCGCTGCGCCGAGGCGGCCAGATTGAAGCCGGAGGCCCGGATATAGCCGGTCTTCAGGCCGTCGGCCCCTTCGTAGGTCTTGACCACGTTGTTGTGGGTCTTGTAGGTGCGCCCGCCGTACGTGAAGCTGCTCATGCCGAAATAGTGATAGTACTGCGGGAAGTGGCGCATCAGGGCCATGGACAGCACCGCCATGTCGCGCGCCGTCGACTTCTGGCCCCGGTCGGGCAGGCCGGAGGCGTTGCGGAAGGTGGTGTTTTCCATGCCCAGGTCATGGGCCCGGGCGGTCATCACCTTGGCGAAGCGCCACTCGGTGCCGGCCAGGAACTCGGCGACCACGGTCGCCACGTCGTTGGCCGACTTGATGGCCAGGGCCTTGATCGCCGTCTCGACGGGAATCGTCGAGCCGGCCTTCACCCCCAGCTTGGAGGGCGGCTGGCCGGCCGCCCGGTCGCTGACGTGCATGCGGCTGGACAGGGTGGCACGGCCGTCGTCCAGCGCCTCGAACAGCAGGTAGAGGGTCATCATCTTGGTCAGCGAGGCCGGGTAGACCGGCGTATCGGCGTTGCGCGCCCGCAGCACCTGTCCGGTCTGGGCATCAACCACGATGGAGGCGTAGGTGCGCGCCTCGGCCGACCCCGGCGCGGCCAGCCCGATCAGCAGGACCATGGCCAGGGCGACGACCAGCCGACCGAGCCAGCCCGAGGCACCGAGGCGCCGGTGGCCTCCGGCCCGCCCCGCCGGGACGGCGCCGCCGCCGGGTGTGGCCGTGGCGATGGAACGGTGTGCCTGGAACCGGCTCTGCATACCCCGCCCCCTTGAAACCCATGGGAAAAACGTCACGCCGCGCGCCATCCCCGGCCGCGCCGGCGATTCGACCTTAAGGTCGGCAAATAAAGCCCTGGAAAAGGACAAGAATCACCAACGCATGAAGACCGACTCGGGACCAAGATAGTCCGAATGGGAAGCGCTTGTCCAGACACCCCCCGACTCGCGCCGACGATTTCCCGTCAGGCTCCCCTTGACAGTCGCCCCGGGGGCCCCCAATGTTAAGCTATATTGCAGCGCAACATGAGCCTCTGGCCCCGGACCGCACGCGGATCGGGGCGGTTGGCTTGCCTGCCCCCTGCCCCCAACACCAGCCGTGGGAGCTCACCATGTCCGACATCTCCGCCAAGCCGGCCAGTCCGGCCCGCAACCGCCGCAAGCCCGCCGCCAAGGCGGCCGCCACCCCCAACCGCCAGGACACCGCGTCCCAGGAGACTGCGACCCAGGAGACTGCGGCCCAACACAGCGCGCCCCAGGCCAAAGCCGACACCCCGCCCACCGTCGAGGTGATGGAAGAGGTGGTCGAGGTGTCGCGCGAGCAACTGGAAAGCGCCGTGCGCAGCGGCCGCGAGGTGGTCGCCCGGGGCTATCAGACCGCCGCCGGCCTGGGTTCGGAGCAGACCGCCGTGCTGACCCAGGTCGGCGACGACGCGGTGAAGAGCTACGAGGATCTGGTCGACCAGGGCCGCCAGACCATGGAGGCCTGGTTGCGCTCGGGCACCATCCTGGTCAAGGGCTGGCAGGACGTCGGCACCATGTGGCTCGACCTGACCCGGGAAACCCTGGACGACGGGGCCAACGTGTCGCGCCGTCTGGCCGGCTGCGTCGATCCGGCCGAGTTGGCCCAGCAGCAGCAGGCCCTGGTCCAGGAAAGCCTCTCCCGGGCGACCCATCAGGCCGGTCGCATCCAGTTGCGCAGCCTCGACGTGCTGGAAGACGCCATGGCCCCGCTGCGCCAGCAGATGGACGCCGCCTTCCGCACCACCCTGAAGCCGCTGATGTTCTGATCGGACCCGGCAAGCCAAGGGGGGCGTTGCCCCCTTTGGCTCCTTTTGGCGCTCTCAGCCGCCGTTGCCGGGCAGGCGCTCGATGTGGGCGCCGCAGGCGGCCAGCTTTTCTTCCAGCCGCTCGTAGCCGCGATCCAGGTGGTAGACCCGGTTGACCACCGTCTCGCCGCGCGCCGCCAGCCCGGCCAGGACCAGCGACACCGAGGCCCGAAGGTCGGTCGCCATGACCGGCGCCCCGGACAGCATGGGCATGCCACGCACGATGGCCGAGGCCCCGTGCACGTTGATCCGCGCCCCCATGCGGGTCAGCTCGGGGACATGCATGAAGCGGTTCTCGAAGATGGTCTCGGTGAGCAGGGCCGAGCCGCTGGCGGTGGCCATCAGGGCCATCATCTGGGCCTGCATGTCGGTCGGGAAGCCGGGATAGGGCTCGGTCATCACGTCGACGCCGCGAATCTCCGCCCCGTCGGCCCGCACCCGCAGGCGGTCGCCCTCGGCGGTCATCTCCACGCCGCTTTCCACCAGCACCTTCTCGACCGCCGTCAGCAGCTCGTTGGGCGCCCCCAGCAGGGTGACATCGCCCCGGGTGATGGCGGCGGCGACGGCATAGGTGCCGGCCTCGATGCGGTCCGGCACCACCCGATGGGTGATCCCGCCCAGCGCCGACACCCCGCTGACCTGCAGGGTCGAGGTGCCGATGCCCTCGATCCGCGCCCCCATGGCGGTCAGGCAGTGGGCCAGATCGCACACCTCGGGCTCCTGGGCGGCGTTGGCGATCAGGCTGTCGCCCTTGGCCAGGGCGGCGGCCATCAGGGCGTTCTCGGTGCCGCCCACGGTGACCTTGGGGAAGACCACCCGGTTGCCGGTCAGACCCTTGGGCGCGGTCGCCTTGATGTAGCCTTCCTCCAGCTCGATCTCGGCCCCCAGCGCCTTCAGCGCCTCCAGGTGCAGGTCGACCGGCCGGGTGCCGATGGCGCAGCCCCCGGGCAGCGACACCCGGGCCTCGCCGGCGCGGGCCAGCAAGGGCCCGAGCACCAGCACCGAGGCCCGCATCCGGCGCACCAGATCATAGGGCGCGGTGGTGCTGGTGATGCGTTTGGCGTGCAGGGTGCTGGCCGGCTCGTGGCCGTTCGGCGGCGCCACCGGGCTGACCGCGCAGCCATGCTGGGCCAGCAGGGTGGCCATGGTCCGGATGTCGACCAGATCGGGCAGGTTGGTCAGGGTCAGCGGCTGGTCGGTGAGCAGCGCCGCGGGCATCAGGGCGAGCGCCGCGTTCTTGGCGCCGCCGATGGGAATCTGACCTTTCAGCGGGGTGCCGCCGACGATACGGATACGGTCCATGGTGGGAGAAAGACTCTGATAAGGGCTGGAAGGGACGGCACAGGGTGGGCCCGCCGGCGGGCCGCTTGATGGCCCCATTGGGGCGTCTTGAAGGCGCAACAAGTTTAGGAGCGCGACAAGTCAGGGGGGCGGCGGCTTCAAAGGCGCGGCAGGGTCACCCCGCGCTGCCCCTGATACTTGCCGGCGCGGTCGCCGTAAGAGCTGTCGCACGGGCTGTCGGCCTTCAGGAAAATGAACTGGCAGGCCCCCTCGTTGGCGTAGATGCGGGCCGGCAGCGGCGTGGTGTTGGAGAACTCCAGCGTCACGTGGCCTTCCCACTCCGGCTCCAGCGGCGTCACGTTGACGATGATGCCGCAGCGGGCATAGGTGCTCTTGCCCAGGCAGATCACCAGCACGTCGCGCGGGATGCGGAAATACTCCACCGTCGAGGCCAGGGCGAAGCTGTTGGGCGGGATGGTGCAGACGTCGGCCTCGCGGTCGACGAAGGTCTGGGTCGAGAAGTCCTTGGGATCGACCACCGCCGAATCGACGTTGGTGAAGATCTTGAAGTGGTTGGAGACCCGGGCATCGTAGCCGTACGACGACAGGCCGTGCGAGATCACCCCGTCGCGCTTCAGGCTGTCGGTGAAAGGCTCGATCATGCCCCGGGTTTGGGCCATTTCCTTGATCCAGTGATCGGGCATGACCGGCATGGCGTCCGGGGCCTCCCTGGCCGTCTGATAAGGTGGATGGAGGATGTGGTCTTAGAACATCGGCGCAGGCGGCTCAAGCCACCCCGTGCGCCCAGGCCCCGCTTACCCCCGGGTTACCCCGAGTCGCCGTCCGTATCGGCCGCGTCGGCGTCGGCGCGGGCCCGGGCCTGTGCCTTGCGCCGCGCCAGGTTGTCCCTCAGGGCCCGGGCCAGACGCTGCTCGCGCCCCGGGCCCGAATCGCCAGAAGCTTGATCGGAAACGGTTTTGCCGGACGGCGGCGGGTCGGAATCGGGCATCGGGCGGGGTCGGCTCCCGGGCGCCGCCGGGCAGTTCCGGGCCGGCGCGAAAAAGGCGTTTGCCACAAGGCGCTTACCGTTCCTTAATGAGGGGCGCTGCAGAATGCAACGCTATCCGGCCCGAGGCCCCGAGACCTGCCCCTGACGTCAAGCCTGACGCCAAGGCGCGGCGCTCCCTTCGGATGCCAACCTCGGCAGATGCCACCGTCGGCAAAGAAGTTCGCGGAAAGAAGTTCGAGGCGAACCATGACGATCCTGTCCGGACCGGGCCGATCCCGGCGCCGGGGTGATGTGCCCGCCGGTCTCCACCGACCCGGGCCGGAGCACCCTGGCACGCAATCAGCCCTGCCCTCCTTGGGCCTGCCCTCCTTGGGCCTGCCCCCCGCGACGGCCGCGCTGGCCGTGCTGGTGGCGCTCGGACCGCTGGCGGTGCCAGCCCCGGCCAGCGCCCAGCAGTCCTTCTCGGGCAGCAACTACGGCTCCAGCCGCGCCCCGTCCAGCGGACCGGAAGACTACTTCGGCAGCGGCCGGGCGACGCCCACCGACAGCGCCGGCCAGCGCCCCTACCCGGTGACCGTGCCCGAGGCCGAGATGGCCCCCGCGCCGTATGCCTCCCAGACCGCCCCGCAATATTCCCCCCAGCCGACCCCGCTCGACACGGGCTCGCGCATCGTCACCCGGCCGGCACCGCCCCAGGCCGCCGCCCCGGCCTACCCGACCCAGCCGGCGACGCCCGCCCCCACCGCCCAGCCCTACCCCGCCACCGCCCCGGCGGCGCCCCAGAGCGCGGCGGCCCAGCCGCCCGACCCGGTGCCGAACAGCCTGGATGAGTGGTCGGTGCTGCTCGGCGCCGGCGGCAAGTACGCCCCGGTCTACCCCGGCGCCAGCGAGAACGAATTCAGCTTCCGGCCGATCTTCGATGCCCGGGTCGGCCGCTACCTGTTCGCCAACAACGAGCGCGGCGTCGGCGTCTACCTGACCGAGACGCCACGCCTGAGGGCCGGTCTGGCCGGCAATGTGGACTGGGGCCGCGACGAGGACGACGACAGCCGCCTGAACGGCATGGGCAACCTCGACGCCAGCCTGGAACTGGGCGGCTTCGCCGACTACCAGGTGGGCAAGAACCTGTGGCTGGGGGCCGACCTCAAACAGTCGGTGACCGATGGCGGCCATGGCGGCCTGCTGGCCAAGGGCCACGTGACCTACGAGGGGCAGACCGCCAACGGCCTGACCTTCTCGCTGGGCCCCCACGCCACCTGGGCCAGCCAGAGCTACATGGAATCCTACTTCGGGGTCGACGCCACCCAGGCCGCCAACAGCGGCCATCGCCTGTACGAACCGGGCGGCGGCTTCCGCGACGTGGGGGTGTCCGGCGAGGTCCGCTTCCCGGTCAGCGAACGGGTTCTGCTGGTCGGCGGCGGCGAGTGGTCCTACCTGCTGGGCGAGGCGGCGGACAGCCCGCTGGTCGAGGAGGAGAACCAACTCTCGATCTATGGCGGCATCGGCTACCAGTTCTGATGCCGTCCATCCGGCCCCCACCCGGCCGCCCACCCGGCCGCCAACGGGAGCGCCGAAAAAAGCCGTGAAACGGGGCCTTGCCAAGCCCGGCGGCCTGTGCCATAAACCGGCCCTCGCCGCGCCGGCGCCGCTATAGCTCAGGGGTAGAGCGCACCCTTGGTAAGGGTGAGGTCCTGTGTTCAAATCACAGTAGCGGCACCATCCCCCCGCCCTTCTGATGGGAAGCGGTGGGGATCGGAAACCGGCATCGGCAAGGCCAGATGGCCCCCCCCGGACAACCGACGGCCCTCCCGGACAGCCAAGGCCCCGGCCATCCAGGTCACAGGTCATCCAGGTCACAGGCCATCCAGGCCCCGGCCACCACGTCATGGGTTTTCAAACGGTCATGACCCCCACCTCGCGCCTGCGACGACGACCCAGCGCCCGCCGCTGACCCCGGTTCCCCGAGCGGAACCGGCTGTTCGTTCGTCGTCCCTTCGCCCGCGAGGCCCGTTCCGTGATGTCCGTGCTCTCCCCCGCCGCCGCGCCGCTCGCCCAGGCCCCTGGCGGCCACCTGATCTGCCACGAAAAACCCGAACACGCCGCCGCCATCGAGCACCTGCTCGATGCCGCCTTCGGCCCCGGCCGGCACGCGAAAACCTCCTACCGCTACCGGCAGGACGGTCCGCCGCTGGCCGAACTGTGCCTGATCGCCCTGGACGACAGCGGCCGGCTGGCCGGCACCGTGCGTCACTGGACGGTGGGGATCGCGGGCCCCACCTCCGATCCCGTGGCCCGGCAGGCCCTGCTGCTCGGGCCGATCGCCGTGCGCCCGGGCCTGACCGGCAGCGGCCTGGGCAGCGCCCTGATGCACACCGCCATCGCCAGCGCCCGCGAGCTGGGCCACCGGCTGATCGTGCTGGTCGGCGACGCCGCCTACTATGGCCGCTTCGGCTTCGGCCCGGCGGCCGACCTGGGGCTGGTCATGCCCGGCGAGAACCCGGAACGGCTGCTCGCCCTGCCCCTGGCGCCGTGCGATGCCAACGCGGTCAGCGGCACCCTGGTGCCCCTGGCGGGAGGCTGCCTTCGCCCCCTGACCGGGACGGCCGACGCGGCCTGAGCCCCCTTACCCGCCGCCACTCAAGGGATGGTGGGCGGTGACCAGCTGTTTCAGGCGCGCCTCCAGGACATGGGCGTAGATCTGGGTGGTCGAGATGTCGGCGTGGCCGAGCATCTGTTGCAGGCTGCGCAGATCGGCGCCATGGGCCAGAAGATGGGTGGCGAAGCTGTGCCGCAGAACGTGCGGCGACACCCCGGAAGGCGGCAGCCCGGCTTTCACGCACAGGGTCTTCAGCAGCTTGGCGAAGCCGTCGCGAGTCAAATGGCCCTCGGCGGCGGTTGAGGGGAACAGAAAGCGCGCCGCCTTGCCCGGGCTGTCCGGCAGATGGGCCGGGCGCACCTCGAGCCACGCCGCCACCGCCGCCCGGGCCGCCGGGGTCAGCGGCACCAGACGCTCCTTGTCACCCTTGCCGCGCACCCTCAGCAACGGCCGGTCGCGGGCCACCGCGGCCAGCGGCAGGCCGACCAGCTCCGACACCCGAAGCCCGCTGGCGTAGAGCAGTTCCATCAGCGCCCGACTGCGCGGCCCGTCCTCGGCGGCGGCGACGAGCAGGCGCTCCACCTCGGCCTCGGAGAGCACCCGGGGCAGGGTGTGGCGACGCTTGGGGCTATCGAGGCTGGTCGTCGGGTCGTCGCCGCGCACCGCCTCGCCAAGCAGGAAGTGGTGGAACTGGCGCAACGCCGACAACCGCCGGGCCTGGGTGCGCGGGGCCAACCCGCGCGCCGCCACCGAGGCCAGATAGCCGGCCACCTCGTCGGCCCGGGCGGTGCGCGCCGAGACACCCCGCCCGGCCAGATGGTCGCGGTAGTCGGAAAGGTCGCGGCGGTAGGCGTCCAGGGTGCGCGGCGAGGCCCCTCGTTCGGCGGCCATCATCTCCAGGAAGGCCTCGATCAGGGCGCCGTCGCCGGCCGCCATGGCGCTCAGGCCCCGGCGGCGCGGGCCGCCTCGATGGCCAGCCGGCGCCCGGCCGCCTCCAGGCCGACCTTGCGCAACGCCTCGATCACCGTCGCCACCACCGCCGGCTCGGCCCGGCCGCCCTCCGGCCCCAGGGCGATCAGGGCCAGGGCCACGGTCTCGCCGCGCCGCCCGGCGGCGGCGGCCCGGGCCAGATCGCCCAGCACCAGGGCCGAGGGCACCTCGGCCGGCTGCCGCTCGGCCGACAGGGTCAGCAGGCGGTCGCCGGCGGTCGGCATCTGGCCCACCGAGGCGAGCAGGGCGAGCAGGGTGGCGGCGGCATGGTCGGCGGTTTCCGGGGCGTGCGCGGTGGCCGTCTGCCAGTTCTCCAGGGCGTCCGGGGTCCAGTGCGAGGGCTGCCCGGCGAGCCGCGTGTAGGGCAACAGGCGGGCCGCGGCGTCGCGCGCCGTGTCGCGGGCCCGGGTCCAACTGCTGGCGGTGGCGAACCACGTCACCCCCAGGTCGGGCCGACCGGCGGCGTACAGCCCCTGGGCGATGGGCACGGCGGCCCAGACCAGATCGATGCTCGCCGTCAGTTCGGCCAGTTCGGGTTCCAGGGCGGCGGCCAGGGCATCGCCGGCCGGACTGCCGGCGGCGGCGGTCAGGGCCTTTTCCCACAGCACGGCACGCGGCGCCGGCAGGGTTTCGGCCCCCGCCCGCTGGACCAGGATGGCCCGCCCCCGGGACGTCGCCGGCACCGCTTCCGGGGCCATCTGGCGTTCCTCGGGGCTCAGCTCGACCATGCCGTAGAGGGTGCGCAGGCGGGCCGGGGCCAGCGCCCCGGCGGCCACCGCCCGTTCGGCCACGGCGAGCCGGCGCTCCGGCTCAAGACCCGGGTTCTCGGCAGCCAGGGCGAGCAACCAGCCGGGGGCCGCGAAGCCCAGGGCATCCTCGGGCAACGGCGCCTCAAGCAGGCGATAGAGCACCCCGTGCAACAGCGACGGCGCGGGCAGGCTGTCGGGCAGCGGCACCGACAGGCCGGCCAGCCGCTCGGCCAGGGCGAAGAAGGCGGGATCGTCCTCGCCCTGCTCGCGCAGCACGGCCAGGGCCAGATTGGCCGGCGCCTCGTTGCCTTCGGCCAGGGCGCAGACAGCGGCCAGCTTCTGCCAGAACGGCTCGGCCCGCCGCGCCGCCCCGGCCAGCCGGCAGGCCGCCTCGGTCTGCCCGGCGGCCAGACGCGCCTCGACCGCCGGACGGGCCAGCGGCCCCTCCTGGGTCCCGGGCACCACCTCGCTCAGACGCACCGCCGCCTCGGCATCGCCCAGACGCCACAGCGCCGTGACCCGGGCCGCCATCAACAGCCCCTCGTGGCCCGGGCCGTTTTTAGGCGCCCGGGCGGTGGACAGCAGCAGGGACCGGGCCAGGTCCAGGCCGGCGGCCGAACTGCGCCCGGGCAGCAGGGCGACCAGCCGTTCGGCCACCGGGCGGGTGGTGCCGGCCCACAGATCGGCCCCCAGACCGCCGGACCCGGGATCGAGCACCCCCCGGGCATCGGCCCCGACGCCGGACAGGGACTCTTCCTCGATGCCCTGCGGCGCCCCCTTGGTCGGCGCCGGACTGGCGGCCGGCTCATCGGCCGGCGACATGGGCAGGCGCAACAGCGGTACCGGGCCCTGGTCGCCGCCGCTTTGGGCCAGGGCCGGCGTCGCGGCGATCAGGCCAAGGCTGGCCGACAGGCCAAGAGCCAGGACGAAAGAGAGCTTAGCGGTCGGTGAACCGCGCATGCGGGATGACCTCCTCGGTCGGGGTGGCCGGGGCCGGCATCTCCCAGGTGGCCAGGAAGACGCCGCCCGCCACCAGGGCGACCAGGACCATGAGGGCCAGGATCTTGGTCAGGGTTCGCAACGGCCGGGACTCCCTGGAAAGCGTTTGCGAAAAAAGCCGGAACTCGCGGGCCCGACAGACACTTCGACCGCCGGGGTCGAAGACCGTACTGACCGGCCCGCGAAGTATGCTATGGTCGAAAGGTGACGGTTTTTTGGCCGCCAACCCGACCGGCTCGACACCGGCCGGGGGCAGTCTAGCCAGCCCGCCCGGCTGGCGCAACGCGCGCCGGCCCGCCCGGCCCACTCAGGAGCCCCGGTTTCCCGCCCGCCCCATGTCGCTTTCCGCCGCCCCCTCCCCTCCCGCCACTCCCTCCGCCGAGCCGCGCCCCCTGCCGGCGACGGTGGTCCTGATCGGCCTGATGGGCGCCGGCAAAAGCTGCATCGGCCGCCATCTGGCGCGCCGGCTCGACGTCCCCTTCGTCGATGCCGACCGCGAGATCGAGGAAGCCGCCGGCTGCTCGGTGGCCGACATCTTCACCTTCTACGGCGAGGCCGGCTTCCGCGACGGCGAGCGCCGGGTGATGGCCCGCCTGCTGGCCCAGCCACCGTGCATCCTGGCCGCCGGCGGCGGCGCCTACATGGACCCCGAAACCCGCGCCCTGATCGCCGGCGGCGCCGTCTCGCTGTGGCTGAAGGCCGACCTCGACCTGCTCGTCTCGCGCACCGAGGGGCGCACCCACCGGCCGCTGCTCAACCAGGGCAATCCCCGCGAAACCTTGCGCCGGCTGATGGAGATGCGCTATCCGGTCTACGCCGAGTGCGACCTGGCGGTGACCACCAGCGACGAACCCCCGGGCCGCACCACCGCCCGCGTCCTCGCCGCCCTGGAAGACCACTTCGGCCACCCGCTGCTCACCCCGAGCCCCGCCGAAAGCTGACCGCCCCGCCCATGGACGCCCCCTCCACCCCGCCGGGGATCGACCGGCTCGACCTCGACCTCGGCCCGCGCAGCTACCCGATCCTGGTCGGCGACGGCCTGATCGAGCGCGCCGGCGCGCTGCTGCGCGACCGCCTGCCGGCCCGGCGCGCCTTCGTCATCACCGACGAGAACGTCGCCCCGATCCACCTCAACCCGCTGCTCAAGAGCCTGCAAGCCGGCGGCATCGAGGCCCCGCATCTGATCCTCAAGGCCGGCGAAAGCACCAAGTGTCTGGCCGTGCTGGAAGAGGTGCTGGAAACCCTGATCGCCGTGCGCACCGAGCGTTCGACCACCCTGATCGCCCTCGGCGGCGGGGTGATCGGCGACCTGACCGGCTTCGCCGCCGCCGTGCTGCTGCGCGGCGTGCCCTTCGTGCAGATCCCGACCACCCTGCTGGCCCAGGTGGACAGCAGCGTCGGCGGCAAGACCGGCATCAACAGCCGCACCGGCAAGAACCTGATCGGCGCCTTCCACCAGCCCCGGGCCGTGCTGGCCGATACCCACACCCTCGACACCCTGCCCCGGCGCGACCTGCTGGCCGGCTACGCCGAGGTGGTGAAAACCGCCCTGATCGGCGATGCCCCCTTCTTCGCCTGGCTGGAAGCCAACGGTCAGGCCCTGCTCGATGGCGACGGCGCGGCCCGGCGCCACGCCGTGCTGACCAGTTGCGCCACCAAGGCCCGCGTCGTCGCCGCCGACGAACGCGAGGCCGGCCAACGCGCCCTGCTCAACCTGGGCCACACCTTCGGCCACGCCCTGGAGGCCGAGGCCGGCTTCGACAGCGGCCTGCGCCACGGCGAGGCGGTCGCCATCGGGCTGGTCATGGCCTACGACACCTCGGTCCGGCGCGGCCTGTGCCCGCCCCAGGCCGCCGAGCGGGTGCGCGCCCACCTCAAAAGCGTCGGCCTGCCGACCCGCCCCGGCGACATCCCCGGCATCGACTGGCCCGGCGCGGACGACCTGGCCCGCCACGTCGCCTTCGACAAGAAGGTGAAGGACGGCCGACCCACCTTCGTGCTGGCCCGCGACATCGGCGACACCTTCCTCTCCCAGGACCTCACCCCGGCCGACATCGAAACCGCCTTCGCCGGCTGAGGGGACCACAATCACCAGATCGGGGGCTTCGCCCCCGAGCCCCCACGCCATCAGGTTGGGGGCGTTGCCCCCAAACCCCCACCGGGGGATCGAAGGCGATCCCCCGGACCCCCTCCGGTCGTTGGAGCGGAACGAACGCTCGGCATCGAACGTGAGAGGGGTTGGTTGCAGGCCAGCTTCGCTGGCCTGCGAAACCAAACACCCCTGGAAAGCACAAGCCCCGTACATCGCGGATGTCGGTCGCGTCTTTTCCGCAGGCCGGCCTGCACCAAGGAAATGGCGGGGGTCCGGGGGACCGCCTTCGGTCCCCCGGCGGGGGGTTGGGGGCAGCGCCCCCGTGACACCGCTTTGGGGGCAGCGCCCCCATGGCAGCGCAAGGCGGCTTTTTTCCTGCCCCGGATCGGGCCATATTGGCGCCTGTCCTTATCCCCTTCCCTTTCGTCCCCTTCCCATTCGGATTCAGGCGCATGATCACGACCGCCGTGGCGATTCTTTTTCTGTTGGTGTTGTCGGCTTTCTTCTCCGGCTCGGAGACGGCGCTGACCGCCACCTCGCGTCCGCTGATGCACGAGCTGGAGCGGCGCGGCAACGTGCGGGCGGGCACGGTCAACCGGCTGATCGACAATCGTCAGCGGCTGATCGGGACCATTCTTCTGGGCAACAACCTGGTCAACATCCTGGCCTCGGCGCTGGCCACCAATCTGATGATCCAGTTGTTCGGCGATTCCGGGGTGGCCTACGCCACCCTGGGCATGACCCTGCTGGTGCTGATCTTCGCCGAGGTGCTGCCCAAGACCTATGCCCTGACCCACACCCAGAGCATGGCGCTGGCGGTGGCTCCGGTGATGCGCGCGGTGGTGGCGGTGCTGGGGCCGTTCTCGATCGTCATCGAGGCCCTGGTCCAGTTGACCATGAAGGTGTTCGGCACCGATACGCGGCGCGATCACACCGCCGCCACCACCCTGGCCGAGCTGCGCGGCGCCATCGAGATGCACACCCGGGCCAGCGAGGAGGAGGAGTCGGAGAAGGACGCCCGTCAGGAGCGGGCCATGCTGCGCAGCGTGCTCGACCTGGGCGACGTGGAGGTGAGCGCCATCATGGTCCACCGGCACAGCGTCTCGTCGATCGACGCCGACCTGCCCAACGAGGAGATCGTCAATCAGGTGCTGGCCAGCCCCTACACGCGCATTCCCCTGTGGCGCGAGCGGGCCGACAACATTGTCGGCGTGCTCCATGCCAAGGCGCTGCTCAGAGCGGTGAAGGCGCATCAGGACGATCTTTCCAGGCTCGACCTGATGGCGGTGGCGGCCGACCCCTGGTTCATCCCCGACACCACCCGCCTGCTCGACCAGTTGCAGGCCTTCCGGGCGCGGCGCGAGCACTTTGCCCTGGTCGTCGACGAGTACGGCACCCTGCAGGGCGTGGTCACCCTGGAGGACATCCTGGAGGAGATCGTCGGCGACATCTCCGACGAGCACGACATCGCCGTGCCCGGGGTGGTGGCCCAGGCCGACGGCAGCTATCAGATCGCCGGCGAGGTGACCCTGCGCGACCTCAACCGCCAGTTCGACTGGGGGCTGCCCGACGAGGACGCCGCCACCGTCGCCGGGCTGGTCCTCAACGAGGCCAGGACCATCCCCCAGCCGGGTCAGGTGTTCCTGTTCCACGGCTTCCGCTTCGAGGTCCTGAAGCGCCAGCGCAACCGCATCACCTCGCTGAAGGTGACCCCGCCGGCCGCCGACGGCACCCCCTCCACCCGCAACTGACCCCCTTCACCCGCACCCGACCCACCCCTCCCGCGCCCCAGACCTACCCGTTCGGCCCACCCCGACCTACCCGGCCAAGCGACTTGACCCGGGGGGCGGGCATGGGCCACTCTCGGCGCGCCGCCGCGGGGGCCTGTTCAACGTTTACGACAAGCGGCGCCGAAGAGCTTTCCCTGGGAGGAAGAAGACCGTGAAGCGCAAGCTGGTGCCCGACATCATCCAAGGCCAGACCGTCCACACGGTGGCCCCCGACCTGCCGGCGGTCGAGGCCGCCCGCAAGATGAGCGAACATCGCATCGCCGCCCTGGCGGTGATGGAGAACGCGCGGCTGGTCGGCATCCTGACCGAGCGCGACATCACCGCCCGGCTGGTCGCCCTGGGCAAGGACCCGGCGACCACCCCGGTCGGCCAGGTGATGACCGAAAGCCCCGACACCCTGCCCCCCGACGCCCTGGCCACCGAGGCGCTGAACATCATGCGCCAGCGCGGCTATCGCCACATTCCGGTGATGGACGGCGAGACGGTGGTGGCCATGCTGTCGATCCGCGACCTGAACATCGTCATCCAGGAGGCCCTGGAGCGCGAGCTGGCCGAGCGCGACGCCTACATCTTCGGCGACGCCCAGTAGATCGGCGGGCGGCCATGCCCCTGCCCACCGCCGCGCCCCGGCGCGCCATCCACACCCGGGCCATCACCTGCCAGGCCTTCCAGCGCCAGGACGGCCTGTGGGACGTGGAAGGCCGGCTGACCGACACCAAGACCTACGGCTTTCCCAACAAGGACCGGGGCGAGATCGCCGCCGGCGAGCCGGTGCACGACATGTCGGTGCGTCTGACCGTGGACACCGACTTCCACATCCGCGAGGTGGTGGCGGTGACCGACGCCGCGCCGTTCACCATCTGCCCGGCGATCACCGGCGCCTTCCAGAAGCTGGTCGGGCTGTCGGTCGGCCCGGGGTTCAATCGCGAGGTGCGGCGCCGGCTGGGCGGGGTGGCCGGGTGCACCCATCTGGTCGACCTGCTGGGCCCGATGGCGACCACGGCGCATCAGGCCATCTGGCCGTTCCGTCAGGCCCGGCCGGAGGACCCGCCCGGCGAGTCCACCCCCGGACGGCGACCGCGCCACCTCGACACCTGCCACGCCCTGGCCAGCGATGGCCCGGTGGTCAAACGCGACTGGCCCGAGTTCTATACCGGCGGCGATTGAGCACCTCCGGGCCAAACCGCCGGCCCCCCTGGCGCCCCATTCAGGGCCTTGCGCGAGGGTATCGGGTGGGCTAGGTTCCCTGCCCGCGTCGGCCGCTGCATATCAGCCCGACGCGCGTGGAGAGGTGGCCGAGTGGTCGAAGGCGCACGCCTGGAACGCGTGTATACTCTAACCGGGTATCGTGGGTTCGAATCCCACCCTCTCCGCCAGCTTTCTTGATATCTCACGCAAGCCCACTTGGCGGGCCGCTCCGATGGGGCGGGCTTCGCCCGGCGCCCGGTCGGGCGCTTGCTTCGGGTTTGGACTTCGTCCCGCTCCCTCCGCCAGCACCTTGTCCGTGGGTGTCCATGACCGTCCGCGAGAGGGGCCAAAATCCGTGAAAAATCCGATCTGATTGTCCGTGGCCCTCCGGCCCAATCCGCGTCTTCGTGGTGGGTAGGCACGGATAGAGATCACCGCCCAGGTCCGGGCCGACCAGATTAATCCGCTCGCGTTTCCGGTCATCGCCAATCCCGGCGACACCACGTCACAAACCCATCCCGAGACCCGCTGGACCTTGGTCGGCTCCCTTGACAAAGGCCGCCCCGGGCGGCACTGAAATCTGTCGGAAACGAAACGCCACAGCCTGGGACTTCATCACGGGCCTCATCCAGCCGCCCGTCGTGACGATGAACCGTTGGCCTTGTCGGCGTGCGCGGGAGCCCGATGGGGGAGTGTCCGGTTCCATCGCAAGGGCATACGAAGCAGGGAACGAGCGATGTCGACCGCGTGGTCTCGGGAGGCTTACATCAAGAGCTACCGCTTTGCCGCCGCGGCCCATTGGAATGAAAACCTGCGGCAATGCGTTCCTGGCACTGATTTGCCCTACCTGATGCATCTCAGCTTCGTGGCGATGGAGGTGCTCGCGGCCCTCTCGGTCGAAAGCGGTCACGACGGGGACATGGCCATCCAGTGCGCGCTGCTTCACGACACGATCGAGGACACGGCGATCAGCCATGGTGATCTGGTCGCCGAGTTTGGGCAAGTGATCGCGGATGGCGTTTTGGCCCTCACCAAGGACCCGGCCATCGGTCGGGACTTGCCCAAGGCGGAGCGAAAAATCCTCCAGATGGAGGACAGCCTGGAGCGGATCAGGCGTCAGCCGAAAGCGGTCTGGATGGTGAAGATGGCCGATCGGATCACCAACCTCCAACCGCCTCCAGCTCACTGGTCTGGCGAGAAGATTGTCGCCTATCGAGACGAGGCGAAGGGCATTTTGTCCGCGTTGCGGGACGGCAGCCCTTATCTCGAAAAGCGGCTGGCGGCGAAGATCGATGCCTACCCAAATGGCGTGACGGCGTAGTCGCGCCGGAAACAGGTCATGTCTCGCGGGCTCCTCCCGTTCGCCCCCGTCGACTGGCTCCCTCGGCCTCCAGAGACCGTCCGATCCCAGGCCCACCCCCTCCGCCATTATCTTGTAGCGAACCCGAGATGAGGCTCCCGTTGGGGGCTTTTTTTCAAAGGCATCTAAGTGCCCATTGGCCTTCATTCTGTGCTATTCTTGCACAAGAGGGAAAGGAAAGCCTGCGACGATCCACCACAGCTAAAACGGCTTCTCCGCATGATGCCCCGAGCAAACAAGCGCCCCCCTCACCCACGGCGGCGACACCACTCCAGGGGACAGCATCTTTGAGTATGCGTTTCTCTCCAAAAGAAGTGCTTCTCGCCCTTATCATGGCTGAACCACGTTCGACCAGCCAGGCGCCACGCGACGCACGCGGCGTTTACGGCCTCGTAGACCATCATGGTGATCTTCGATACATCGGGTCGACCAGCTCGGCGGGCCAAACACTCTATCAACGGATCCATCAGCGGCACCGCACAGGCTCCGAAGGCATGAGCCACTACTTCTCGCAAATGTACAACACCGGGCGGATGCGGCGCGACCGTAAGGATTCACTGACTAAGGCTGATGGTGATATTGCCAAGAGACTGCGCAACGAATTCGTGGCGGACCACTGTCACGCAGTATGGGTGACTTTGCCCGACACATTAGATATCGCCCGGCTGGAGGCTGAGATACTGTCCGAAGCACCCGACGATGCGATTGCGTGGAACCGACGCCGCATGGAGCCCTACGAAGAACCTGTCAAACTGGTTGATGCCACAATACGGCGCCTTGGATGGGGAGACCAAGAACTCGCTGCCATTGAAAGACAGCGCAAACGCTTTCTTGCCACGGGAGCCGTTACGTTAAAAAAGCGGGTATCGGAGCCTAGGTCTAATAGAGGGTCGTGCGCTCCTTTTCCAACGGGCCCGTTTCGGTTCTTTGCGCTGGATGTCGAGACGGCGACCCATGATCGCGCCAGCATATGTCAAATTGGCGTCGCATGCGTTCGACCCAACGACACAATCGAGATTTGGAAAACCTTCATCAATCCTAACGTGGATCACTGGGCCTTTACCTATCTACATGGGATAAGCGCCCGTACCGTAGAGAGTGCCCCGAGCTTTTCAGAAGTCCTGCCTGTTCTGTGGGATGCACTCCATGACGCGACGGTCTACCAGCATTCCAGCTTTGACCGCAGCGCGATTATTGCCGCTTGTGAGAAATCCGGCTTGGCGATCCCGAAATGGGACTGGCATGACAGCGTTCGCGTCGCTCGATCCGCCTGGCCGGAGTTGCAAGGTAACGGCGGCCACGGGCTCGCAAGCCTCAAGCGCCATCTAGGTCTCGTATTTGACCATCATGACGCTGGGGAAGATGCTCGGGCAGCGGCAGAGGTGGTTCTCTGCGCTGAGCGCGCTCATTCCGTTCGGCCCCTTGATCCTGCTCGAACAGACCTGACCATGAATTGCGACGATGCCAGTTTCGATGCGATCCGGGAGAGGGACGACATACAGGCGGTTGGGGCTGCACATGCATTCGCACCAAACTTAAAAGAACCTGACCGCCCCGCCTATTCTTCTTGTCAATTCTGAGAAACTCAAATTGCGCAATCGAACATTGACCATAGCCACATTTATTTAAGTGGCATTTTCGATATTTTTCCCGCTGATGCAATAGGCGGATCGAACCGCGCGTTGGCCGCAAAACGCGAGATTGCCATAGATTGGGGCGGCACTGAAGATGTCATAACTGATCTTGACGGTGCCAAACGGCTCTTCCGTAAACGCGGCTGGATCCGTCGATTTTTCGAACAGAATGGCGTTCGCGCTGGAGACATGGTCACTGTGGAAGAGATCGCGCCATATCGATATCGGGTCGCCGTTCAGCGGCGCCCATAGCTCCGGGTTATGTCCACCTCGTCTGCCTGAGGTGCCATTTTCGGAAAGAGGAAAGGCCCATGGGGCAATCATCGACCGCGAAGCCGGCTAAGCGCACAGGCGGCCGTCGGCACGTAAGACGGACCAGACACCACTTTGACTTGAGACGCCGATAGCTGGTGGGCTAAGAGCCTGATCGGAAAAGAGTTGAGTGATTTCAGTCGGTTGTGATTCGATGGGTGGTGTCTAGGCATCCATGGAGCACAACATGTGGACCGAAAT
>NZ_FNCV01000005.1 GCF_900100455.1 Roseospirillum parvum
CCACTCCGCATCGGTCGCATCACTTGCGTAGCGTTGGCCCGTCCGCTCATACTGCGGGCGAGTGATTTCGGTCCACATGTTGTGCTCCATGGATGCCTAGACACCACCCATCGAATCACAACCGACTGAAATCACTCAACTCTTTTCCGATCAGGCTCTCAGACGCGTGTTCTCGTCCTCCAAAGCCTTCAGGCGCTTCGCCTCCGAGACCTCCAGGCCGCCATCATACTTGGCCTTCCATTTGTAGAAGGTGCCTTCGCTGACACCATGCCGACGGCATACATCTGCCGTCCGCTGGCCAGCCTCCTGCTCCTTCAAAATCCCGATGATCTGCTCTTCCGTAAACCGGCTACGCTTCATAAATCCGTCTCCTTAACGTCGACGGACTCTACCCAAAAATGGAGGAAAATTAAGGTCTCAGGTCAAAGCGCCTATGGCGTCCGTACTACGACTTCAACGATGCCCTGTTGCCCCTCGGGGCCGGGGTGCTCGCCCAGGTGGCCCGGACGGCCTTGACAGGTTCAGGGCGCTGAGGCGATCACCCGCTGCGGCGGGAAATGCAGGCTGACCGTGGTCCCCACACTGGGGGTGCTGTCCACCTGAACCCGGCCTTCGAACAGGCGCATGATCTGGCAGCACAGGAACAGCCCGAGGCCGGTCCCCTTGTGCTTGCGGGCGTGGGCGCTGTCCACCTGCTCGAAGGGTTTCAGGGCGCGGGCGATTTCCGGACCGCTCATGCCGATCCCCTGATCGGCGACCCGGACCGACAGGCCTCCGTCCTCGTCCATCTCGGCCAGGAAGCGGATGGTGCCGTTGTCGCGGTTGAACTTGATGGCGTTGGTCAGCAGGTTGGTGAAGACCTGGATCAGGGCCCGCCGGTCGCCATGCAGCCCGGGCAGGGTTCGCGGACAGTCGAGGTGGATGGTCTGGCCGGCGTCCTCGGCCATGGTCCGGGTCTGGCGGGTGGCCTCGGCCATCACCGAGGCCAGGTCGAGGGTTTCCTCGTTGAGATCGACCTTGCCCGATTCCACGCGGGCCAGGTCGAGCAGGTCATCGACCAGGCTGACCAGCAGGTCGCCGCTGTCGCGGATGTCCTTCAGATAGTCCTCGTAGCGCGGATCGCCAAGCAGCCCGAAGGGGCGCGAGAGAATCAGCTCGGTGAAGCCGATGATGGCGTTCAGGGGGGTGCGCAGGTCGTGGCTCATTGCCGCCAGGAACTCGGACTTGGCCCGGTTGGCCTGCTCGGCCGCCGACTTGGCGGCCAGGATCGAGGCTTCCGCCCGCTTGCGCGGGGTGATGTCGCGGATGAACACGAACAGCCGCCCGTCGGCGATGGCAGGGGCGAAGCTGACGCTCACTTCCACGTCGATGATGCTGCCGTCGGCGGTCCTATGGGTGGTTTCGAACATGTCGCCGCCGGTTTCAAGGGTGCGCGCCATGCGCGCCGCCACCGCCGTGGCGTCCTCCTCGGCGTCGACGAAATCGGGACGGCAGCCGAGCAGGGTTGCCCGGTCATGGCCGGTCATCCGCAGGTAGGCGTCGTTGACCTCAAGCAGGGTGCCGGTGCGGTCCATCTGCCAGAAGCCGTCGATGGCGTGGGTGATGACGGCGCGATAGGTGGCCTCGCTCTCGCGAAGCTGCGCCTCGGCCTGGGAGCGGCCGGTCATGTCGCGCAGCGAGGCCAGGGAGAGGCGTTTGTCGCCGGTATCCAGGGGGACCACCAGCATGTCGGCGATCAGGATCTGGCCGTCGGGGTGGGGCAGGGCGATCTCGACCGGCTCGTCGGTCTGGATGGGAGCCGAAAAAGTGGTTCCGAGCAGATCAGCGGGCGCGCGCGCCAGGAGCTCTCCGGCCCGTCGGTTGGCGTAGACGATGCGTCCGACCGGGTCGAGCAGCAGGACCCCTTCGGCGAGGCGGTCAAGGACCACGGGCGAGAGGTTGGCGTCAGCGATCATGGTGGGCTGGAGGGTCGTCGCCACCGGGCGGGTTGTCGTAGGGGGGGCCGAGGTGGGCCCGCACCGCCTCGAGGTCGCGCAGGTCGCCGACGATGCGGGCCGGCCGGTCGTCCTCGCGCAGCAGGGTGGGGGTGGCCAGGATGCGGGCCGCCTCGGCGGCGGCCGGGTCGTCGCGCACGTCGACCACCTCCACCCGGCCCAGGGCGCGGGCGTTGGTGATGGCGCGGCGCATGGTTTCCGAGTGTCCGAGCACGAACAGCCTTAAGGCCGGGGAGCCGGCGGGCGGCTGGGCGGTGGCCATCTAGGCGCCTCCTCCACGGGCGGCGGAGAGGGCGCGGGCATCGTGGGTGGTGGCCCGGATGCTCTGCTCCAGGTCGTCGATTTCGCTCTTCAGGCTGTCGAGAGCCCGGTCGCGTTCGATCCGGGTCTGGGCGAGCTGGGCCTCGAAGGTATTGGGCAGAAGGGCCAGTTCTTCCCTGAGGCGGGTCAGGCGGCGGTTCTTGATTTCCAGGTCGCGGGCGTCGGCCTGCTCGCGCAGGAGCTTTTCGGTGCCGAAGACGAAACTGCCCTGGCCCACGTAGGGGTCCTCGATGACGATCCCCTGGTCGGTGATGCGGAACTCCTTGATCTGCTGGGAGGCATTGGCGCCCCGGCTTTTCAGGACCCGGACCAGGCGCACGTATTCCCCGTCCTGGCGGTGCAGTTCCAGGCGGATCCAGGTGTCGAGCAGCGAGGACAGGCCCATTTCGCTGACGCTGTTCTGGGCGTCACCGAGCAGCTCGATCATGACGATCAGCACGCCCTGGGACTTGCAGGTGTCGACCAGGCGCAGCAGCATGCTTTTCACCGCCTGGGGGTCGCCCAGGTCGGTCATCGAGGTCACCGCGTCGATGATCAGGGCGTCGGGGCGTTCGGTCTGGATCATCCGGGCCAGCCGGATCAGGTGTTCCTCCAGCCCGCAATCCACCGAGCGGGCCCGCACGAAGTTCAGTCGGCCGGCGTCCAGATGCGGTGCCACGTTGATGCCCACGCCTTCGTAGTCGTGGCGCAGTTCGCTTTCGTCCTGCTCGAAGGTGAGGTAGGTGACCTTCAGGCCGCCGCCGCACAGGCCGTTGGCCAGTTGGCCGCACAGGGTGGTCTTGCCGCTGCCCGAGGTGCCGGTGATCATCAGCGAGCCCCCCCGATAGAGGCCGCCGCCGAGCAGGGGGTCGAGCCGCGCGTGGCCGGTGCTGACCATGCCCTGGCGCGAGCGGTGGTGCCCCTCGGTGTTGGTGATCGGCATCAGGGAGGGGCCCTGTTGGTCGATCATGAAGGGGTATTCGTTGGTCCCGTGGGGAACCCCGCGCATTTTGGTGACCCTCAGCGTGCGGGTCATCAGCCGGTGTTCGATTGTCTGGCGCAGTTCGATCACCGCGTCGGCGGCGTAGTCCATCAGGCTGTCGCGGGCGGCGGTGGTGTCGGCCGAGGAGATCAGGGTGGTGATCCGCGAATCGCGCAGCTCGCGCAGCAGGGCCAGGGTCTGCTCGCGGGCCACGCCGGCCGAGTCGAAGGCGTAGGCCAGGCGGTTCAACTCGTCGATGGCCAGCCGCCCCGCCGAGGGATCGGCCCCGCCGGCGGCCAGGGCGGCGTCCAGGCGGACCTTGACCACCGTCTGATCGAGGCTGCCGGTCACCACCTCACCGGGCACCGGGCGCAGATCGACGATGGAGAAGAGCCCTTCGGCGGACCACTGGTCCACCGGATGGCCGAGGGCGCCCATGTACTCGTGCAGGCGCTCGGGCGACTCGGTGCAGGTGGCGCATACCGAGCGCTCGCCCCGGGCCGCGCCGTCGGCCAGGAACTGGAGCAGAAAGAGGGTCTTGCCGCACCCCGGCTGACCCATGATCAGGGTCGGGGAGGCTTTTAGGTAGCCCCCGGAAAGAATGGCGTCCAGACCCGGAACCCCGGTGCTCACCTGACTGAAACCCATAGAGGTGGCCCCGTTTGGTTGGACAGGTTGGCGGCGGGGTTAAGCTAATCCCGGTGTTGGTTACGCCGCCAATGGCATAACCTACGCCGTCTCCGGGGTGCGCCCCAGAGACGGCGTAGGCACGACCTGATGATACGCCTCGTTGGGCGTCTGTCCATCCAGAGTCGAGCGCGGCCGCCGAGTATTGTAATAGGCCGCAAACTCATAAATCTGTCATGTCCCCTGGAGTGGTGTAGGAGTTGTGGGTAAGGGGTCCACCGCCGCGCCCGCGAGGGAGCAGGCGGCGGCGGACCGCTTATCTGTCCACTTAACCTTCTTGAGTGACGAATGACTGACGGTTTCGATGGGTCTTCGTCCCATGTTCCGATACCCGAGGTGGGGCCAAGGCGGAGGGGAGGCAGAAAACGAGCCGGCCGGCTTCAGTCCTCGAAATAGCCGCGCTCGGCGTCGCGGTGGCAGGCCAGGCAGTTGGAGGGGGTCATCACCTCCGGCCGCTGCCAGACCCGGGCCGGGAAGTCGTGCTCGTGCCGGAAGGCCGGGTTCTCGGTGATCTTCAGCGGCACCCCGTCGGGACGCACGTAGGCCATGTACTCGCGGGCCAGGCCACGGCGGTCGCGGTCGCCGGCGTTCTCGGTCAGGTAGGCGCGGATCAGGGCCACCTTGTCCTCGGCCAGCGTGGCGTTGTCGCCGAAGTGGTCCTTGAGGTTGTCCATGATGGCGTGCCACGAGCGGGCCGGCAGGAAGCCCGGCTGGAAGGCCATGTGGCAGTCGCCGCATTCGGCCTGGGTCAGGGGGTCGGTGATCGGCGGCACCCAGTCGTCGTCGGCGCTGGCCGGGGCGACCGCCATCACGCCAGCGAGCAGGGCGAGGGCGGCCAGGGGGTGGGCGTTCGGCGCGCGCATGGTCACTGCCCCGCCAGGAAGGTGATGTAGTCGCCCTTCTCGGTCGCCGTGCAGGCCCGGCCGAGCACCTTGTCACAGTCGCGGCGGAACTGCTTGGCCACCTCGTCGGGGTCGGTGAAGCGGTCCGGCTTGGCCGACACCGCCATCGGCTCGATGGGCCGGCCGGTCTTGGCGTTGCGGCCCTGCTGGCGCGGGTCGGTGGTGTGGCAGGTGGCGCAGGCCGGGGTTTTGCTGCCCGGGGACCACTCGGTCATGTACAGGGTCTCGCCGCGCTGGGCCGAGAAGCCGGCGAAGCCGGGGTCCTCGGCCTTGGCCTCTTTGGCCAGGGTGTCGAGGATGGCGGACCGCTCGGCCGCCGGGTCGGCCAGGGCGGGGGAGAGGCCGAGGCCGCTCGCGGTGGCCAGGCCGATCAGGCCGGCAAGGGTGCGCTGAAACATCGGGGTGCTCCTTGGAAAAGGGGTGAGGGGGACTTAAGGGGTGCCGGCGAGGCGGCGGGCGAGGCGGCGGTGGGCGCCGTACAGGAAGGGGATGGCCAGGCCGTGCGCCACCACCACCCACAGCGCCACGTCCGAGGCCAGGGCGTGCGGGTCTTCCACCGCGGGCAGCCAGTGCGCCGCCATGCCCAGCCCGGCCGAAGCCGCGACGCTGAGCAGCAGGCTCACCGCCAGCCAGGCGAACAGCGGGTTGCGGCCCTTTTTCTCGGCCAGCCAGCGGCGGGCGGCGGCGGGATCGGGGCGGGGCAGGCGCCACGGCGCGCGGCGCGCCAGCAGCCCGACCAGGAGGCGCAGCACGACGGCGATCAGCACCGTGTAGCCGGCCACCTGATGGACCATGTAGAAGTCGTCGGAGTCGCCGCTCAGCCAGGCGACCAGGAAGCCGCCGGCGATGGTGGCGTGCCACAGGCGCATCCCGGCCTGGGCCCGGCGGGCCGGCGAGGCAAGAAAATCGAGGGAAGCCATGGTCGGGCGCTCCTAGTCGTTGTCGCGGCCGCGATCATCGCGGTCATCGCGGTCGTGGCGCTTCAGGCGGTCGTCGTCGCGGTCCTCGTGGCGATCATCATCGTCACGGTCATGGCGGCTCAGGCGGTCGTCGTGGCGATCGTCATCGCGGTCGCCGTACCGATCGTCATCGCGGTCGCCGTACCGGTCGTCATTTCGGCCGCCATACCCGTCGTCATTGCGGTCCCGATAGGGGCTGCCGGTGGACGACGTGGCGGGGCTGGTGACGTAGCCGCTGTCGGTGCCCGACTGGGCCAGTTGGGGCGCGGTGGACCAGTCGGCGGCCTTCAGCTCGCCCCAGGCCAGCCCGGCCCCGGTGATGACGCCGGCGGCGATCAGGCCGTGAATCAGGGTCTTGGCAATCATCGGTCGTTCTCCTTGTGGTGGTGTTTCGGGGGGCCGGGCAGGGGGCGTCAGGCCCGCTTGCGCCCGGTGATCATGGACTGGACCAGGTTCTCCTTGTGGGTGGTGCTGCTGACCATCACCCCCAGGATGTGCAGGACCATCAGGGCCAGGGTCAGGTTGGCGAAGACCTCGTGCCATTCCTCCCAGACCTCTTCGCCTTCGCCGTGGCTCTTGCCGTGGTCTTCGCGCGCGCCGTACTCATGCTCGTCGTCGTCGGCCATGGCCGGGCTGACCACGGCCAACTCAAGGCCGGCCTGCTGCTGGCTGACCATGCCGGCCAGCGGGCCCTTGCCCTCCTCGACGGCATAGAGACCCATGCCGGTCCAGGCGGTGCCGGCCAGACAGACGAGCAGGGCAACGGCCATCAGGCCGCCGGCCGGGTTGTGGCCGATGAAGCGCCTGGCCGAGCCGGTCAACTCGTCCTTCAGGTACCGGGCGGCGGTGATCGGCGAGCGCACGAAGTCGGCGAACAGGGCATGGCGCGGGCCGATGAAGCCCCAGACGACGCGGATCGCCACGGTCAGGGCGACCGCGTAGCCGGCCCAGACGTGCACCGCCTCGGGCTCGCCCTCGGTCAGGTAGGCGATCAGGAAACCGCCGACCAGGACCCAGTGGCCAATGCGCACCAGCGGGTCCCAGACCGGGACTTCGCCGTTCTCGTCCGGGGTCGGGGTATCGGTTTCGGTGTCGGGCGTGCTCATGGATGGTTTTCCCTCTGTGGCGTTGCTAGGCTGGGGGGCGTCCGGGGCGGTTGGCCCGGCGACCCTGGGCGGCACCCTGCCAGAGCCGACCTGACCGCGACCTGAGAGCCCCTGTCAGCCAGTTGTCAGCCAGCCTGGACCATGTTCGAGGCCATGACCGCGCCCCTCCGCCCCCTCCATCTGATCCCCCTATTGGTCGCTCTTGTGCTGGCGGCGCCGGCCATGGCCGACGATGACGGCTATCGCCACGGCGAGGACCGGCACGACGACGGCTATTGGCGGGACGGCCATCGCGGCGACCACGGCAGCGACCACGGCGACGACCACGACCGGGCCCGCGCCGCCGTGGCCGAGGGCCGGGCCCGCCCGCTGGCCGACATCCTGAGCGCCGTCGAGCCCGACCTGCCGGGCCGGGTGATCGAGACCGAGCTTGAGATGGAGGACGGCCGGCTGGTCTACGAGTTCACGGTGATCGCCCGCGACGGCCGGGTGCGCGAGGTGATGGTCGATGCCGCCACGGCCGAGATCGTCGCCATCGAGGACGACTGATGCGCGCCCTGGTCGTCGAGGATGACGGGCGGATCGCCGCCGATCTCAAGCGGGCCCTGCAATCGGCCGGCTTTCGGGTCGATCTGTGCGGCGACGGCGAGGACGCCTGGTTCCTCGGCGACACCGAGGATTTCGACCTGATCGTGCTCGATCTGGGGCTGCCCGGGCTCGACGGTCTGGCGGTGCTGAAGCGCTGGCGGGCCGCCGGGCGGACCATGCCGGTGCTGGTGCTGACCGCGCGCGGCACCTGGAGCGAGCGGGTCGAGGGCATCGACGCCGGGGCCGACGACTATCTGCCCAAGCCCTTCCGCATGGAGGAACTGCTGGCCCGCGCCCGAGCCCTGGTGCGTCGCGCCGGCGGCCACGCCTCGGCCCTGATCGCGGTCGGCCGGCTGACCATCGACACCCGCACCCTGGCGGTCTCGCTGGACGGCGTGCCGCAGTCGGTGTCGCCGCTGGAATACCGCCTGCTGGCCTATCTGGCCCACCAGCGTGGCCGGGTGGTGCCGGCGCCGGAGTTGCTGGACCACCTCTACGGCGACGATGACGCCCGCGAGGCCAACGCCCTGGAGGCGGTCATCACCCGCCTGCGCCGCAAGCTGGGCAGCGGGGTGATCGAGACCCGGCGCGGCTTCGGCTACACCCTGGCCGAGGCCGACCGGCCCGACCCGGCGGCGCCATGAAGAGCCCCGGCTCGCTGCGCCTGCGGCTGCTGCTGGCGGCCAGTGTCTCGGTGGCGGCGGCGCTGCTGCTCGCCGGGTGGGGGCTGGGCCATCTGTTCGAGCGCCACGTCACCCGGCGCGCCATGGCCGAGTTGCAGGTTCACCTGGATCAGGTGGTGGCCGGCCTGGAGCAGGACGCCGCCGGCACCCTGGTGCCATTGCGCCCGCCGGCCGATCCCCGCTTCGGGCGTCCGCTGTCGGGTCTCTACTGGCAGGTCGAGGCGGGCGAGGCCACCCTGCGCTCGCGCTCGTTGTGGGACAGCCGGCTCGACCTGCCCCCCGATCCGCTGGCCGATGGCCAGATCCACAGTCACCATCTGCCCGGCCCGGACGGCCATCCATTGTTGGTCATGGAACGTCTGGTCACCCTGCCGCCGCGCCTGGGCAGCCGCACGGTCCGCGCCGCCGTGGCCCTGGCGACGGCCGAGATCGCCGCCGCCCGGCGCGCCTTCACCGCCGATCTGGTGCCCTATCTGGTGGTGCTGGGGATGGTGCTGGTCGCCGCCGCCGGGGTGCAGACCAGCATCGGCCTGCGGCCGCTGGGGGCCATCCGGCGCCGGGTCGGGGCGGTGCACGCCGGCACCCGGTCGCGACTGGGCGACGACTTCCCGGCCGAGGTGCGCCCCCTGGCCGCCGAGGTGGACGCCCTGCTCGAACGCCGCGCCGCCGACATCGCCCGGGCCCGGGCCCGCGCCGCCGATCTGGCACACGGCCTGAAGACTCCCTTGCAGGCCCTGGCCGGCGACGTGGCGCGGTTGCGTGCCCAGGGCCAGGGGGAACTGGCCGACGACATCGCCGGCCTCGCCGAGACCATGCGCCGCCATGTCGAGCGCGAACTGGTGCGGGCCCGGGTGGCGGCTGGCCAGGCCGATGCCCGGGCCGACCCGGCGGCGGTGGTCGGGCGGCTGGTCGAGGTGATCCGCCGCACCCCGGACGGCAGCCGCCTCGCGTGGGAGATCGACCTCGAGGGCGCACCCCCGCTGCGCATCGACCGCGACGACCTGACCGAGGCCCTGGGCAACCTGATCGACAACGCCGCCCGCCACGCCGCGCGGCGGGTGGTTCTGCGTTGCGAGGAACGCGCCGGGATGGCTTGCCTGCGGGTCGAGGACGACGGCCCGGGCATCCCCGAGGCCGATCTGGCCCGGGTCCGCGACCGGGGGCGGCGGCTCGACACCCAGGGGCCGGGCAGCGGGCTGGGGTTGGCCATCAGCGCCGACATCGCCGAGGCCTGGGGCGGCTCCCTGGAACTGGCCAACCGCCCGGGTGGTGGCCCAGGTGGTGGCCCGGGTGGTGGCTTGGTCGCGGCGCTGTGCCTGCCCCTGGCCGGGTCCTCAGTCGGCGCCTGAGGGCAGGCGCAGGCGGTGAATCGTGCCCGCCGTGTCGGCGGCGATGACATCACCGTTGGCCAGCGGGGCGAGGAAGGGGCGGGCCGGGAAGGGCAGGCGCACGGCGGCCCGTTCGTCCCCGCCGGCCGGGTCGAGCAGATGCACCGTGCCGGCCATGTCGAGCACCGCCAGATGATCCCCGATCCGCACCGGGGCGGCCATCACCATCGACCAGTCGGCCCGGCCGTCGCGGCCGAAGCGGTGGGTGCGGGTGCGCCACAGAAGCTCGCCCGAGGTCGCCGACAGGGCAACCATCCAGCCGCGTGGCGACCAGAAATGAACCCGCCCCTGGGCGACCAGGAAGCTGTTGATGAAGTTGCCGCTGCGATGGTCCCAGAGGATGGCGCCGGTGGCCGGGTCGAGGCCGAGCAGGGCGTCCTCGTAGGCCCCGGCGACGATGGGGCCCTGGTCCGGCCCGGGGTCGAGGCGGCGCAGATAGGTCCAGGGGTGGCTCATGTCGTGGGCCCACAGGGGCTTTCCGTCGGCCAGCCGGAAGGCACGCAGGTGACGGTCGCCGCCACCCAGGTAGACCACCCCGTCGCGGACCAGCGGGGGATAGTGGATCACGCCGCGCCCCAGGGTATGGGTCCACAGCACCTGGCCATCGCTCAGGGCGCGGACCTCAAGGCGGTTCTCGTCGCCCACCAGCAGGCGATCACCGGCCACCGTGGGGGCGCCGAATTCCCTCTCCGGCGCCTCCTGCCAGAGCACCCGACCATCGCCACGGTCGATCAGCGCCAGCCCCTCGCGGCCGGCGATCAGCACCACCGGGCGCCCGTCGAGCCGGCCGGGCCGGGGGCGAAAGTGGGCCGGGCTGGGCAGGTCGGTCTGCCACAGGCGGCGGCCTTCCCCATCCAGTCCCCAGCTCCGGCGGCCGGCGGCCACCAGACCCGATTGGTCGGCAAGGATGGGAACCAGGGCCGGATCGCCGCTCGCGAAGCGCCACAGCACGGTCGGCTCGGCCCAGGCGGCGCCGGGGAGCAGCAGCGCCAGAAGCACCAACAGGACGGGGCGGCGGTGCCGCCCCGTCCACGGGGTCAGTCGCATGAGGCCCCCTGGTTGATCCACTGCATGAGGATTTGGATGTTGGGGTGGTCGCGGCTTTCGTTGGGCTCGATGCCGGCCGGCATGCGGTTTTCGGTCAGCCGCTGGTAGAGCGGCGAGGCCTCGGCGTCGCCGGGGATGACGATCTGCACCCCGGGCAGGCCTTCCTGGGCCCGGGCCACGGAATCAGCGCCCAGCATGATGCCGGCGTGGCTGCCCATGTTCAACTCGTGGAAGCTCGGCGGCTCCTGGTTGGACATGTGGCACTCGGTGCACGCCTGCATGCCGCCGAAGGCGTTGCGGTCCTTGAACAGGGGCAGCACTTCCTGGCGGAAGAAGTCGTCGTCCTTGGCTCCATTGTCGATCCAGCTCTTGATGGTCTGGATGTTCTCGCTGTCGCGCGGTGTGTCGAAGGGCACGCCGAAGGGCATGCGGTTGTTGCGCAGGCGGCGGCGCAGCAGGCTGTGCTCGGCGTCGCCGGGCTCGAACATGGGGCGGGCCGGCGGCTCGGTGGCGCCGGCCTTGATGCCCTCGCAGGTGGTCAGGTCCAGGCCCCGGTAGCTGTGCTTGGGGTCGGGCGAGGAATGGCAGAGCACGCACGCCGCCCCCTCGCCAAAGGCGTTGGGCAGGCGCATCAGGGTGGCGATGTAGTCATAGGGGATGGCGATGTTGCGCTTGCGAACCAGTTTCTCGACGGCCAGCTCGTGGTCGTCCATGTACGATTCGTGCTCGTCCGAACTGGCCTGGGCCAAGCCCGGGGTCCAGATGGCGGCCAGCAGGCCGGCGGCCAGGGCGACGCCAAGGCGGCGTGGCGATGATCGGTAAGGCAATGACATTGCTGGGATCCTCCCTGTTTCCTTTGGATGGAAATCAGGCAGGAAGGATCAAGCGGCCTCCTCCCCAGAGGTCACGCTCACCCGCTGGTCGCCGGACCCTGTTGTCCGCGACGCCTTCTGGGCTTCCCCCCTGCCCTGTTGCTGGAACCGTTGGCCCTTGGCACCGCGTTGTCGCGGCTTGTCGGGGGCATTTCGGTTCTTCAGTGGCGGTGTCGTGCGGCGGCTCTCTTGACTGGAGCCCTCGCGCCGCCGGTTTTGGCCCTACTCCAAACTGGGCGAATAAAGTTCGCATGGCGGCCAGGGATCGGGGAAGCCTTTTTTTATGCCATCCGGTGCCGTTCAATGGAAAATCGTCGCTGCGGCGCAGCACGCAAGCCTGATCGGATTGTCGATGCCAGTCGGATCAGTAATAGAGGAACCCCAGGGTGCGCTTGATCGCCCCGAAGATGGAATCGTCGTCCTCGAAGAAGCGCAACTCGATGTCGCCAGTGCGGAACTGGCGGTAGAACAGCGAATCCTCGTTGAAATGGGAGATCACCGCGTTGAGGTTGGTGTTGGCGATCCGCCGGGCCGATTTCAGCTTGTCGGTGTAGACCCGCTCCAGATCCTGGCGGGAGTCCAGGGCTTCGGCGTCCATCACCGCCTCGGTGTAGCGCGGCCGGTGCGGGGTGAGCAGGATCAGGATCGAGGTCTTGGTCTCCAGCTCCTCGCGGCTGGAGAACAGGTACTGGATGCCGGGGATGTCTTTCAGCACCGGCACCCCGGACTCGCTGTCCTCGTTGCCGCGCTGGCTCAGGCCGGAAAGGATCAGGGTTTCGCCGAACCTGAGCACGGCCTTGGCCTGGACCGAGGTCTTGGTGGTCTGCGAGAAGGCGGTGAAGCCGACCTCGGCCGCCTGCATTTCCAGGAACTCGTGATCGGCCTTGACGTCGATGCTCAGGGTGTCCTCGTCCAGGAACCTCGGCGTGACGCTCAGGGTGATGCCGATGTTGATGTCCTCCAGCCCGCCGTCATAGAGGTTGCTGGAAAGCTGCACGTGCAGCACGCCGCCCGAGAAGAAGGTCGAGGTGGCGTTCTCGGTGGCGAGCAGCGAGGGGCGGGCCAGCACCTCGGCGCTGTTCATCTCGTCGTTGAAGATGTTCAGGTTGTATTCCAGACCTTTGAGCGAAAAGATCGGGTTCATGTTGTAGCTGATCGAGGTGGAATTGCCCGCCGCGCCGCCCTGGGTGTTGCTGTATTCGAAGGACAGCAACTGGCCGCCCAGGGTGGTTTTCAGGCCGTCCAGCAGGTTGATGCCCTTGCGCTGGGCGCGCACCTCGTCGAGGCGCAGGATGACCACGTCGATGTTGGTCATGCGCGGCCGCCTGACGCCGCTTTTGCCGGCCGCCGCGTCCTGCCCCTGGGTGCTGTCCGTGCTGTCCGTGGTCCCGGCGCCCTCGGTGAGCGGGTCGCTGGCGGGGGCCAGGGTGCCCGGCTGGTCCGTGGGGGTGTCGTCAAGGTCGCTCTCGTCGACCGGGCCGCTGGGGTAGGGCACGATGTCCGACGACGCGGGCCCGAAGATCGAGCTGTTGCTGGCCGCCAGATGGAAGTGCTCCCACTCGCGCAGCCGGCGGTCGGTTTCCTCGAGCCTGAGGTCGGCCCAGTAGCGGTCGCGCGCGCCCGCCCGGTCGAGCACCGCCGCCCGGTACTCGCCGAGCAGGCGGGGCGCGGTGTCGAAGCGCCCGGCGGCGGCCTCGGCGAACAGCCGGGTGCGGATGCTGGCCGGCGCCTCGGGGGCCAGACGGTAGGCCCGCTCGGCCGCCCACAGGGCGGTTTCGGGGTCGCGGCTGTAGTAGGAGGCGGCGGCCAGGGCGGTCAGCAGGCGCGGGTTTTCCGGATCGTACAGCAGGGCGTAGGAGAACTGGTTCTGGGCCGCCACGTAGTCGCGCTGGCGGAACAGGATCTGGCCCAGCAGGTAGGCCGCCATGGCGTTGGATTCGTCGAAGCGCAGGGCGGTGCGGTAGCCGGCCTTGGCGAACTCCAGCATCTTGGCTTCGCCGGCCCGGCCGCGCAGGTGGTAGGACAGGGCGTTGAGGAAGTGCAGGTGGCCGTTGGCCGGCTCCAGCCTCAGGCCGGCCTCGAAGGCCTTGCCGGCGGCCGTGTAGTCGCCCTCGGCAAGATGGGTCACGCCGCGCTTCAGCGCCGCTTCCAGGTCGCCGTCGGGCTCCAGGGCGGCGATCATGGCGCCCAGGTCGTCGCCGCTGGTGGTGCCGCTGGTCGCACCGGTGTTGGTGGCCAGGGGGGGCGGGGTGCCGGTCGGGGCGCCGTCGGCGGTGGCCAGGCAGCCGCCCAGCCCGAGGACGATCAGGGCCGCCGCCAGCAGGCGGGTGGCGGGGCGCGGGGTCGGTTGGTCAGGCATGGGAGTCCTCGTCACCATCGGCGTCACCATTATCGTCAGCCGGCGAATTTCAGGGTCTGTTCGGGACGTTGCTGGCACGGCGTGGCGACCGCCGGGTGGGCCTTGTCGGGGTCCCGCGCCGGGGCCGAGCCGATGTCCATGCAGCGCCCGGAGTCGGCATTCTTCAGCAGGAACACCTCTTCGCTGGGGCCGCGCAGGCGCCAGAACATGTCCATGCCATTGTCGCACGGGAACAGCCCCAACGGGTCGCTGGTCTGGGGGCCCGGCACCACGCACCAGCCGCTGGCCGCGTGGACCAGCTTGAGATCGCCGTTGACCGCCTCGACATAGTTGAAGCGGGTGCGCTCGGAGGGGGTGCAGTCATCCACCTGAAGATGGTTGTCGTCGATCCGGGTCATGGCCAGCAACTGGTCGCGGCTGGTGGTGGCGTGGCCCTTGCGGGTGCGCGAGAAGTAGTCGGCGAAATCGGGATCGGCCGACAGGCACTGGCCGTTGGCCGCCTGGATCATCTTCTCGGCCTTGTGGAAGGTGGGCTTCTCGGCGTCGGCGATCACCCTCAGGCCCTGGCTGTCCGAGCCGAAGCACGAGGTCCAGATGCTGTAGCCGGCGTGTTCGTTGGCGTTCAGGGTGTCGAAGTGCAGGCACTTCTGCGAGGCCCGGTTGACCGCCTTGGAAAAGATGCCGTCCTGGGAGATGAACTTCCACTTCTCGTGGTCGCCATCGCCGCACTGGGCCAGGGTCAGCGGGCTGCCGCTGGGGGCGTCCTGGTCGCTGGCCATCAGGCACAGGCCGTTGCTGACCAGATGGACGTAGCCGGTCTTGTCCTGGTCGCGCAGCAGCGGCACGGCGTCCCAGCGTTCGGTGGAGACGTCCTGACAGTTCTCCTGATAGACGTCGCTGCCGTTGCTGGCCACGCCCAGGCACAACAGGCTGTGGCCGACCGCCAGATAGCGCCCCTTGAAGACCTGGCTGGGCGGCATGAAGTCGCTCATCTTGTAGGTCTTGAGGATCTGGTTGGCCTCGTCGGTCAGCTCCTGGTAGTCGTCCTCGTAGACCCCGGCCTGCTTTTCCAGGGTGGCGAAGACCGGCTTCAGGCGGCTTTCCTCCTGGCTCAGTTCGTAATCGATGTTGGCGATGCGCTTTTGCAGATTGTCGCGCGTCGTGCCGATCAGCTCGTAGATGTGGGCCTTGATCCAGGTGGTGAAGGCATCGACCAGCTTGGCGCCGTCGACCACCGCCGGGCCGAGCTTGTCCTCCAGTTGCTTCTCCAGGGCGCTCACCGCGTGCTCGGCCGCCATGATCGGCAGGATGGCGAAGGACAGGGTGTTGAACTCGGGATCGGTCGGCTTGAAGGCGAAGTACTCGCGGTAGTCCTTGCCCTTGATGGAGAAGTCCAGCTCCATGACCAGGGGGTGGCCGGCCGCAAGGTCGTTCAGGCTGCCGGCGACCAGGGCGGCGTTCAGGGTGAACAGGTCGTCGGTGACGTCGGCCAGCCCGGCCAGGATGGACACCCCATCCTCCACCACGTCCTTGATGCGCAGCGCCGCCGCGGCCCGCGAGGCGGCCAGGGCAAAGGCGGTGGTTCGCTTCTTGAGCTTGATCTCGGCGCTGTGCACGGCTGCTTCCAGGTCCTTGAGATCGGCCAGGGCCTGTTTGGCGTCCTTCAGGAGTTGCTGGCTTTCATGCCAGGCGTCCTTGCGCAACTCGCGGATCGGCCACCACTTGGCCTCGCAGTAGTATTTCTTCCAGCCGTGGCAGCCGTGGTACTTGCTGTTGGCGTCGTCGTATTCGCGTTTGTAGTGGGCGGCGGTGGCGGCCAGCCGGTCGACCACCTTCTGGCTGATCTTTTCCACCGTCTGGCGGGCCTTGACCAGATCGGCGTGCGCCTCATCCTTCAGCTTTTCCAGGCTGGACACGGCCTTCTGAAGGTCCGAGTAGCTGCCGGCGGCGGTCTTGGCGATCTGCTCGATGCCCTGGCTGATTTCGTGCTCGAGGAAGGTCTGCAGGCTCTTGTTGGCCTGGTAGTCGCCGGCCAGGATGAAGTCGTCGCGCTCCCGGTCGTAGATCAGGTCGAGGTCGACTTCGCCCAGCGGTCCCAGCTTGGTGCTCGCCTCCAGCACCAGCTCGCCGTTCTTCAGCGACAGGGTGACCGCTTCCGACTCCGCCCCCTGGAAGATCGAGGCCGAGGCGCTGACCTTGAGCGGCGCCAGCGACACCGTGACCCCGGAGAACTTGATGCCGCCCAGGGTGAAATCGCCCACCGAATGCCCGGTCAGGGCGGCCCGGGTGGCGGCCAGGTCGGCCTGGCTGGGGCGCGGGTAGTCGAAGCCGGGCTTGTCGTCGGACAGGCCCATCTCGTAGTGGATGATCTGGCGCAACTGGCGATACAGCGCCCGCTGGGTGGTGGCATCCAGGCCGTCGTGGCCGGTCTCGGCCGTGGGCATGGCCGGCGGGGCGCCGTTGGCGGTGGGGGCGGGGGCGTACTCGCCGGGGGCCGGGGCGGGCGGGTTCTCGCCCAGATAGTTGATCGCCTCGTAGATCCAGCGCATCGGAATGTAGGGCTGGAAGGAAATCTTCTTGCCGAACAGTTGGACGTTGCCGCCCACGCTCACCCCATCGGGGATGCCGAGGTTGGTGTCCGAGGCCCCCGGCGAGGCGAACGACAGGAACAGATCGCCGGTCATCAGCCATTCGCCGGCCTTGCCCACCTCCTTCATGAACTTCTCGAGGTCGGCCACCGGGGCCTTGGCCATGTCCTTGAGGGTGATGGTCTTGCCGGTGTGGATGTCGTGGTGGACGGTGTAGCTTTCCGACAGGGCCACCTCGACGACCAGCATGGGGATGATCAGCACCTGACCGACCCCGGGGATCAGATAGACCCCGACCGCGCCCCCTCCGGCGACCACGTAGCCCAACACCTCGTAGGTGTGGGCGTTGAGGTTGCTGGTCGCCGCCTTGACCCCGAGGCCGGCGGGAATGGGGATGTTGCCGGCCAGGGTCATGGGCAGCTTGGCGGCCAGCGAGACGTCCGAGCCCCAGATGCCGGTGGTGCCGCCCAGCCCGAAGGCGAACTCGGGCGGGGTGCCGGCCGTGATGTCGCCGGTGATGACCACTTCCTTCAGCTCGAAGTGCTTGATCCCGAAGGCGTCCTTCCAGGTGTCGTCCATCTTGCCGGTGACGCTCAGGCCCACTTCGTCCTCGGCCAGCTGGATCCCGAAGGTGCCGGAGAAGTCGAAGGTCTTTTCGTCGTCACCCTTGCCATAGGTGGCCGTGAAGCCGGCGATCAGGCCCACCTCCATGGTTTCGTCCACGGTTTGCAGCAGCACCCCGAAGCGGGCCGCCTCGCCGGCCCCGGCGGGTTTCTTGGGGGTCAGGAAGCTGGGCAGCTTGAGGGCCTGAAGGTCGCTCAGCGAGAAGCTCTCGGCGACCAGGAATTCCAGGGTCAGCCCCAGCGGGTTGTCATCGAACAGGCCGTCGATGTCGCCGTTGATGATCGCGTCGCCCGACAGGCCAAGCTTGAGGGCCCCGGTGCGCGAATCCCCGCTGGTCAAAAGGGTGCCCACGTCGCCCATCAGGGCGGCGTCGAAGTCCGACAGCAGGGTCACGTTGCCCACGTCCACGGGCACCTTGGAGGGGCCGAAAATGCCGGTGAAGAGGTCCTTGGCCACCCCGTCCTGAAGCTTGTCCGGCTCGATGGTCTTGATTTCCCGGCTGGCCAGGACCAGGGCGCCGTTGGCCGTGGCCATGCCCTTCAGGTGGCCGGTCATGTTGTCGATGGCAGCCTTGTCCTTGCCCTTGAGGCCGGCCACCTCGGCCAGCTTCGAGAGCCGGAACGGCTTGGCCTTGCTGGCGATGTCGATCGCCGCCACCAGCACGTTGTTCTCGCCCGAGGCCTTGGCGACGGCCTTGGTCTCGGGGTCCATCTCGAACAGGTAGAAGGCGGCCTTGGCGTCGAGCAGCGAGCTTCTGGTCTCGGCCACCGCCTCAATGCCGTGCGGGTAGAGCTTCAGGGTATCGAGGATGAAATCGTCGCCGCCGGCCAGCTTGGGGTCGATGTCCTTGAGGTCCACCGGGCCCTGGATGACGATGTGGTCGAGGTGGGGCAGGTCGTCCTTCAGGGTCAGGCTGGCCTCGACCATCAGGTCGGACTTGCCGGGCAGGTCGACCTGGCTGAAGAAGCCCATGCCGGCCGATTTCTTCTTCTTGTCGGGGTCGGGGTCGTCGTCGGCCTGGGAGGCCTCGTCCTCGGCGGCCAGACTGATGAAGAAGCCGCTTTTCTCGAAGCGCATCCCGTCCAGCGAAAAGAACGACGGGCCGCTCCCGGCCATCGGGTTCTTGCCCTCGCCCTCGATGGTGCCGAGCAGGGTCAGGGCGCCGGCCCCCGCGCCGGCATTCAGGTCGACCAGGGTCTGAAGGCCGATGTCGTGGTCCTTGCCGCCGCCGAAGGCCTTGAGGTGCAGGGTCGCGCCGCCGCGCAGGGAGACATCGAGGTCGCCCTTGGGGCGGTAGCGGTCGGCGGTGTCCTTGGGCAGATCGTCCCAGAAGGGGTCGCTGTCGGCATTGCCGGCGATGACCAGATGCCCGGGCTTGAAGGTCAGCGCTTTCTTGAGCCCCGACACCTGGACCGCCGGCAACTGGATGTTGATGTCGAGCGCCGAGAGCAGGGCCTTGGCGACCTCCGGCCCGACCGCCTTGGCACCCTCTTTCATGAAGCTGAACAGGTGCTTCATGGCCCCGGGAAAGTGGCCGGCGACGGGCAGCACGGCGTCCTTCAGGTCGAGGCTTTTCAGGGCGCCGCCAAACTCGCCGGTGAGGCTTTTGGGGTCGATGGCGGCGAGCAGGTTCAAACCCTGCTTGAGCTTGCTGGTGCGCACCGCCTCGGGCAACTCGGTGGGCAGTTCCTGGGCCATGTCGTCGGGCAGGGCGCCGCCGTCGGCCTGGCTGGCGTAGACGAACACCGCCGGCGACAGTCCCACTTCCTTGAGCACCGAGGCGGCGGCTCCGGGCACGAAATTGGCCAGATCGAGCGTTCCGAAGTCGATCCCGATGATCCGCCCGCTGGCATCGGTGTTGGCGAACAGGCTGACCGTGTGCCCGGCGACGGTGGCGTCGGCCTTCATCGCCGTGCGGCTGACCGTCATGCTCTCAAAGCCGCTGTCGCCCAGGCCGGGGATGCCGGCGACGTCGTGGAACAGGTGGCCCAGGGTGAGGTCCTGGCCGGTCAGGGTGAAGGTGCGCCCGCCCTGGTCGGCCTGATGCTGGGTGGACAGGGTGGCGGCCGGGGCGTCCTTGTCCTGGCCCAGCACCAGGGCGGTGCGGATGGTCCCGGTGGACTCGTCGAACTCAAGGCCGCTCAGGGCCATGTCCTTGACCACCGGCACCTGGGCCAGCTCGGGCAGCAGCTTGGCCACCTCGATGCGGCCGGTGGTCTCGGGTTTCAGGGAGAAGGCCAACTGATCGGCGGCTTGACTGACCTTCTCGAGGTCCACCGAGAGGGTGGCGTCCTCCCCTTCCAGGCTGAGATCGACGCTCAAGGTGTCGCCAACCAGCGACAGCCCGGTGAAGGCGAAGACATGGATGCCCGGCACGTCCTCGAGGCGGGGCAGCACGTCGGCCAGATCGATGGCCGAGCCCTGGGGCACCGTCTCGACATCGAACTCAAGGCCGGCCTGTTCGCGGAAGGTCAGGGTGAGCGGCTTGTTGGCCGTCTCGCCCACGGTGGCCGAGAGCACCAGTTTGCGCTCCCGGGGGGTGAGCGCCAGCTTGTCGAACTTGAAGGCGTGCACCCCGGGCACCTTGCCCAGCGAGGGCAGGGCGCTGGTGATCTCGACCGGGCTCCTGGGGGTGAGGGTGAAGGTGGGGTCCGTGAGGCCTTTTTCGGGATCGCCGGTCAGCGCGAAATCGGCCGGGCCGCCCTTGACGTACACCGTGCCCGTGATGGTACCGGCGCCGCGATCGAGGACCACGCTGCCCAGGGCCACGTCGTTGATGATGGGCCGGCCCTTGAGGGCATCGAGCAACTGGCCCAGGGTGGCGTCCTTGTTGGGGGCGGCGAGGGTGACGACGGCCCCGGACACCCCCTTGGCGAGGTCGAAATCAAGGTCGAGCGCGGCCCGGTTCAGGGTGCCCTCCACCGACAGGCTTTTCGCCTTGGGGGCCAGGGTGAGCTTGGTGAAGCGGGCCTCGTCGACGCCGGGGATGCCCTTCAACTGGGGCACCACGTCGCCGAGGGCGGCGCCCCGCGTGCTGCCCGGCGGCGGGGCCACGGTGACGGTCAGGCTGGCCGGGGCCAGGGTGATCCGGAAGGGGGCGCCGGACAGCTCGATGTCGGCCCCCACGGTCAGCTTGTCCTCGTCGAAGACCAGCCCCTTGACCCCCAGCGCCTGGTCGCCGGGGAAGTCCTTCAGGCTGGGCACGATGTCGGAAAGGTGGATCGCCCGCCCGGGGATGTGCACCGAGAACCGGTGCGCCTGCCCCCGGGTCTGGATGAAGACCAGGGGCTGGCCGTCGACCCTGGCGGTGACCGTCACCCGCTCGTCGCCGCGCTTGACGCTGATCACCTGGGCCGAGCCGACCAGCTCGAAAGACTTGGCCGCCGAGAGCACCTCGCCCAGGGTGCGCGGATCGTCGGCGCCCGCCTCCCGGGCCAGGCTCAGCGCCGCCAACAGCACGGGCAGAACGCTGAGGGCGGAGACGAGAAGCAGGCGAACGGGGAACATGGCACAGGTCCTGTCAGGCGGCGGCCGGGCCGGCTGGGGGCGTGGGGGGCGTCAGGTGGCGGCCCGCCAGGGGCGCCCCATGAAGGTCGGAGGGTAACGCCAAGACCCCAGGAAAACCAAGGGAAAGCGGCCTTCCTGGCTGATCATCCCGTCGCCCGGCTAGGCCGCGCCCCGCCTCGCGGTGGCCTCGGCCATCCCACCCCGGGGGGTGTCCGGGCGCGGGTCGGGAACCTTTGCCGCCGCTGGCCGTTGATCCGGAAGAGCCCAGGCCGGCAGGGGGCGATCCTCCCGGGCCGGTCGGGCGCGTTCCCCGGACAGGAGCCCGATCATGCCAGATCCGTCCGCCGCCACCACCGATACCCCGGCCATGCGCTACCGGCTGGGCGACTGCACGCCTCAGGAATTGCTGGACCACGCCGACCTCAGCGAGCGCGACAAGCTGGCCGTGCTGCAGCAGTGGGAGCTTGATGCGGTCGAACTGCTGGTCGCCGAGGAAGAGAACATGGGCGGCGGCCCGTCGCCGCCGCTGGCCGAGATCCGTCACGCCATGCGTGACCTGCGGGCCCGGCGCGGTCCGGCGGCCTCCGGCGCCGTGGCGGATGCCGAAGGCGCCACCGTCGGCGCGGTAATGAGCCGGGCCGTCAAGACGGTCCATGCCGACAACCGGATCGCCGATGTGGCCCGCCAGATGGCGGCCGACAACCTGGGCCTGTTCGTGGTCCTGGATGGCGACGCGGTGGCCGGCGTGGTGACCGACCGCGACATCGCCGTGCGCGCGGTGGGGCAGGGCCTGGAGGTCACCGCCCGCCCGGTGGCCGACATCATGACCAACCGGGTGGTCGCCTGCCACCACGCCCACCCCCTGGAGCGGGCAGCGGACCTGATGGCCCGGGAAGGGTTGCGCCGGCTGTGCGTGGTCGACGACGCCGACACCCTGGTCGGCCTGGTCTCGTTGAGCGACCTCGCCCTGGGTCAGGGCGGCGACGCCACCATCGGCCGCGTCCTGCGCGCCATCACCCGTTCGCCGACCTCCGGCCCGACGGAGGCCGGCCGCCCGACCAGCCGTCATACCGAGACCAGCCCGCCCGGCGGCCTGCATGTCTACAGCCTCAGGCCGGTGGTGCCTTCCCGGTCGCCCTCCGGCGACGCCCCATGAGCCAGCCCCGGATGCGTCCGGAGCGCGACAGCCTGGGCGACGTCGAAGTGCCGGCCGACCGCTATTGGGGCGCCCAGACCCAGCGCGCCCTGGGCAACTTCCCGATCGGCACCGAGCGCATGCCGCTGCCGCTGATCCACGCCCTGGGGGTGCAGAAGCTGGCGGCGGCGCGGGCCAATCTGGCCCTTGGCAACCTCGACCGGGAACTTGGCGAAGCCATCTCGGTGGCCGCCCGCGAGGTCGCCGAGGGGCGGCTGGACGACCACTTCCCACTGCCCGTCTGGCAGAGCGGCAGCGGCACCCAGACCAACATGAACGCCAACGAGGTGATCGCCAACCGGGCCAATGAATGGCTCGGCCAGCCACTGGGGCGGCGCGCACCGGTTCACCCCAACGACCACGTCAACCGTTCGCAGTCGTCCAACGACACCCTCCCCACGGTGATGCACCTGGCCACCCTGAGCGAGTTGCGCCACCGCCTGCACCCGGCCCTGGACGGTCTGCGCCAGAGGCTGGCCGAGCAGGCCGAGGCCCTGGCCGGGCAGGTCAAGGCCGGGCGCACCCACCTGCAGGACGCCGTGCCGGTGACCCTGGGCCAGGAGTTCGGCGGCCACGCCGCCCAGGTGGCGGCGGCAGCCAGCCGTCTGGGCCGGCTGGAGGCCGACCTTCTGCCGCTCGCCCAGGGGGGCACGGCGGTGGGCAGCGGCCTCAACTGTCCGCCCGGCTTCGTGCCCCGCTTCCTGGCCGAGGTCCGCGCCCTGAGCGGGTTCGAGGTGAGCCGGGCGCCCAATCACTTCGCCGCCAACGCGGCGCACGATGTGTTCGTCGATCTGTCGGGCGCCCTGGGCGGGCTGGCCGCCGCCCTGACCAAGATCGCCGGCGACATCCGCTTCCTGGCCTGCGGCCCGCGCTGCGGCATCGGCGAGTTGGCCTTGCCGGCCAACGAACCCGGCTCGTCGATCATGCCGGGCAAGGTCAACCCGACCCAGGTCGAGGCGCTGTTGATGGTCTGCGCCCAGGTGGCCGGCAACCACGGCGCGGTGATGGCCGGGGCGGCCGGCGGGCAACTGGAGCTGAACGCCTGCAAGCCGGTGATCCTCCACAACGTGCTCGGGTCGATCCGCCTGTTGGCCGACGCGGCGGCCAGCTTCGCCGAGCGCTGCGTGGCCGGGCTGGAACCCATCGAGAGCCGGCTCAGGGAGCTGTCGGAAGGCTCGCTGATGCTGGTCACCGCGCTGGCCCCGGCGCTGGGCTACGACCGCGCCGCCGAGGCGGCCCAGCGGGCGGCGCGTGACGGCACCACCCTGCGCCGGGCGGTGCTCGACCTCGGGCTGCTGGAGGGCGCCGAGTACGACCGTCTGGTCGACCCCCGGGCCCTGGCGGCCGGTGGGGGCGCCGACTGAATGTCTCCCCCTCGTGCCCGGACTCAGCGCCTGGATGAAACCTCGGTCGGTGGTTCGTTGTCCGGTGTGTCCTGCCGCGCCGGGGTTGCCGGGGCCCCGTCGGCGGAGCCGTCGCCGAGCGGTCGCTCGCCGAAACTCCGGTCGACCAGCCCGCGCAGCACCGGCGAGCGCATCAGCACCAGGGCGAGGGCCAGGATGAAAATGGCCGAGGCCTCGAACAGGATCGACCGGGGGTCCATCTCCTTGCCCTGCAGGACGATCAGCCGCGACAACGCGGTCATGGCGATGACGATGGGATAGAGGAAGGCGGCCCGGTCCTGGGCATAGTAGACGGTGACCATGCTCAGCACCTCGGCGTAGAGGAACAGCAGCAGGATGTCGGCCAGGGTGACGGTGCGGCTGATCACCACGTCGCGCACCTCCAGGCCGACGGCGGCCAGGGTCATCAGCATCACCAGCCCCAGCAGGACCCGTTCCGAAAAGCGCATCAGGTTGGTTGGCGTCATCCGCTGTCTCCCCCAGTGATTTGTCCCGTGATTTGTCCCGTGGTCCGTCCGGTGACCGGTGCCGGCCGAGGCCCCTCGTGCGGCCCACGCCATGACCGAGAAACGCCCGACACGGCCAGGGGTTCCGGCCGGCGGGGATGGCCCGGCCGGGGGGCGGCGTGGAACGGTGGGGCTTTACAGCGCCGTCTCCGGCTCCGACATCAGGGGAGCGATGCGCCGTGCAACGCATCCCGTGCTCCGAACGTTGGCCCTTGAGGGACGGGGCCGCGCCCGCCAGGGGCGCCAACCGGCCGCCACCAACCCGGCGGGCCCCGCTCCGACAGGCAACCCGTCGGCAGACACCCCGACCAACGGGCGGAGCGAGGAGATGGCACGACCGGCAAAGAACCAGGATTCCCGCCGCCTCGGCGAGGCCCCGGAGCGGGCCGCCAAGGGTCGATCCGGCCCCCCCACCAGCGAGGCGGCAAAGGCGCATCGGGACCCGGTGTCCACGGGTCTGCGGCGGATCTACGGCGAGGTGCTCGCCGAGCCGCTGCCCGAGCCGTTGCATGCCCTGGCCCGCCGGCTGGCGGGCAAGCGGCGCGACGGCGAGCCCTGAAGGGGCCGCCAGCGGCGGCGTCCTTCGGCTCGATCACCCCAGACGGGACACAGGAGGCGCCGCATGCCGTCCTTCGACCAGCAACTGATCGACGCCCTGCCGCATCTGCGGGCCTTTGCCCGCTCGTTGACGCCGGATCGGGCGTTGGCCGACGATCTGGCCCAGGAGGCGGCCACCCGGGCCCTGGCCAACCGGCGGAGCTACCGGCCGGGGAGCAACTTCCGGGCCTGGGTGTTCACCATCCTGCGCAACGCCTTCTACTCCGAGCACCGCCGCAAGTGGCGGACCAGCGAGCAGACCGACGAGGCGGCCATGCTGGCCCACGGCGAGCCGGGCCGACAACAGGCCCACTTGGAGTTGGACGACTTCAGACGCACCTTCGGTTGTCTGCCGGCGGAACAGCGCGAGGCGCTGGTGCTGGTCGGTGCCTGTGGCTTCGGGATCGAGCAGGCGGCCGAGGTGGCCGGCTGTGCGCCGGGCACCGTGAAAAGCCGGGTTTCGCGCGGCCGGCGGGAGCTGAAGGCCCGGCTCGACGGCGACGCGGTGGTCGCGCCCTCGCGCGTTGCCGCCTCGGCGCCGGGCCGCGGCGGGCGCCGCCGGAGCGAGGACGGGAGCGAGGACGTCGGCCACCTCATCGACCACCTCATCAGCGACGTAATCGGCCATGCCGGCGGGCGTTCCCCGGAGCGGCAACCGGGGTTGGCCGCCGAGTGACCGTCATCCGCCGGCCCCCGCTCGATGCGCTCTCCCCGGGCCCGATGCGGCCCCACCCGGCCCCCCTGGTCGCGCCATGATCGATGGTCTGTCCCTGTGGTTGGTGTGCGCCCTGTTCGCCGCCGCCGGTTTCGCCATCGCCGGCTTCGGGGTGCGCCTGACCGCCCTGGCCGACCGGCTGGCCGACCGCACCGGACTGGGCGAGGCGGTGGTCGGCGGTCTGCTTCTGGGCCTTGCCACCTCGCTGGCCGGGGTGGTGGTTTCGGTGACGGCGGGCCTGGACGGTCGCGCCTCGCTGGCCTTTTCCAACGCCGTCGGCGGGATCGCCGCGCAGACCGCCTTCCTGGTCCTGGCCGACCTGGTGTTCCGCCCGGCCAACATGGAACACGCCGCCGCCGAGCTGGCCAACGTGGTGCAGGCCGGCCTGCTCGCCCTGCTGCTGGCCGTGGCCCTGCTCGCCGTGACCGGTCCCGAGGTGACGCTGTTCGGCCTGCATCCGGTCTCGCCGGCGCTGCTGGTCATCTGCCTGCTGGGCACGCGGGCCACGGCACGGGTCCGCCGGGCGCCCATGTGGCACCCCGAGCCGACCCGGGAGACCCGCCCCGACCGACCCGACGAAACGGCCGATCTGGCCGGCACCACCGGCGGCCTGTGGCGGCGCTTCGCCGCCCTGGAGCAGATCGCGCCCAATCTGAATCGCCAAGCGATTCAGATTGGGCGCGATCTGCTCTCGATTCAATGATTTAGAGCACGGTCTCGCGTTTATCCGGGGTCACTTTGTGACCCCGGATAAACGCGACGTGCTCTAGCCCTGATCCTGGCCGGGGCCGGCTGGGTGGTCGCCAAGACCGGCGGCCGGCTGTCGGACAGCCTGGAGGTGTCGCAGACCGCCATCGGCGCCCTGTTGACGGCGGTCACCACCTCGCTGCCCGAACTGGTGACCACGCTGGCGGCGCTGCGCCGGGGCGCCCTGCAACTGGCCATGGGCGGCATCATCGGCGGCAACACCTTCGACGTTCTGTTCCTGAGCGCCGCCGACGCGGCCTATCGCGATGGCTCGCTGTACCATGCCGTGGCCATGGCCGACCTGTTCTGGCTGGTCATCGGCCTGGCCATGACCACCGTTCTGCTGCTCGGTCTGGTGGTCCGCGAGCGCCAGGGCATCGCCGGCATCGGCTTCGAGAGTGTCGGCGTGCTGGCCCTCTACGCCCTCGGCCTGACAGTGCAGGTGCTGCGCTGAGGGGTGGGATCAGGCCCGCGTCTCGACGCTCTCGAAGGCGGCGGCGCGGTCTGCCGACAGGGCCGGGAAGGGTGCCGTGACAGGAGCCTCGGCGGTCGGGCGGGCCGGTTGCAGGACCAGACGCCGCACCCCCAGCGCCAGCAGCTCGGCGGCCAACTGGTCGAGGGCGGCATCGTCCAGCAGGTCGGGGTGCAGGGTGGTCCGCACCTCGAACGCCACCCTGCTGTCGATCAGCCGGCGCAGGCTGTCGCGGGCCTTGTCGCCGCTGCCGGCGACGCCGGTCACCTCGCCGTAGCGGGCGAACGGGGCCTTGACGTCAAAGCCCACCCAGTCGAGGTCGGGCAACAGGGCGGCCAGCCGGTCGGGCCACGGGCCGCCGCTGTGCAGGCCGACCTCGAAGCCCATGGCGCGCACCGCGCGCACGGCCTCGGGCAGGGCCGGGTGCAGGGTCGGCTCGCCGCCCGAGAAGACCACCCCGTCGAGCAGCCCGCGCCGCCGTTCCAGGAAGGCCCGCACCTCGGCCCAGGCCCATTCGGCCTCGCCCTGGACGGGGATCAGATGGGCGTTGTGGCAGTAGGGACAGGCCCAGGGGCAGCCCTGGCAGAAGACGGTGGCGACCAGCCGGCCCGGCCAGTCGATGCCGGAAAACCGGGCCAGGCCGCCGATCCGCGGCCCGTCAGCCAAGATCGCAGGTCGCTTCGTCGAAATAGCGGCGCTCGGCGAACTCGCCCTTCTTGCCGCGATTGAACGACGAGACCGGGCGGTGATAGCCCATCACCCGGGTCCAGATCTCGCACGGGGTGCGCTCTTCGTCGCTCAGCACGATGTCGTCCTGGCGGGCTTCGGGGGGGGCGATGTGGTTCATGGGTTGGTTTCCTTGGTCGATGGCGGAGTCAGCAGGGATCAGCAGGCTTGTGCCCGCTTCTTGGCGATCAACTCGGCGTCGCACTTGGGGCAGAAGGCGTGCTCGCCCTCGATGTAGCCGTGTTTGGGGCAGATCGAGAAGGTCGGGGTGACCGTGATGTAGGGTAGCGAGAAGCGCTCCAGGGAGCGGCGGACCAGGGCCTTGCAGGCCTCGGTGGAGGACAGGCGCTCGCCCATGTACAGGTGCAGGACGGTGCCGCCGGTGTACTTGCGCTGCAATTCCTCCTGGTGCTCCAGGGCCTCGAAGGGGTCGTCGGTGAAGCCGGCCGGCAACTGGCTGGAGTTGGTGTAGTAGGGCTGGTCCGGGCTGCCCGCCTGCAGGATGCCGGGGAAGCGCTTCCTGTCCTCGCGCGCGAAGCGGTAGGTGGTGCCCTCGGCCGGGGTGGCTTCCAGGTTGTAGAGGTTGCCGGTCTCCTCCTGGAAGGCGGTGATTTTCTCGCGCACATGGTCGAGCAGGCGCAGGGCCAGGTCGCGGCCGGCCGGGGTGGTGATGTCCTCGGCGTCGGCGGTGAAGTTGCGCACCATCTCGTTGATGCCGTTCACGCCGATGGTCGAGAAGTGGTTGCGCAGGGTGCCCAGGTAGCGCTTGGTGTAGGGGAACAGGCCGTTGTCGATGTGGCGCTGGATCACCTTGCGCTTGATCTCAAGGCTGGTCCGGGCGATCCCCAGCAGGTGGTCGGTGGCTGCCATCAGGGCCGATTCGTCGCCCCGGTGCAGGTGGCCCAGGCGGGCGCAGTTGATCGTCACCACGCCCAGCGAGCCGGTCTGCTCGGCGCTGCCGAACAGCCCGTTGCCGCGCTTCAGAAGCTCCGACAGGTCGAGCTGCAACCGGCAGCACATGGAGCGCACCATGTTGGGCTTGAGGTCGGAGTTGAGGAAGTTCTGGAAGTAGGGCAGGCCGTAGCGCGCCGTCATGGCGAACAGGCGCTCGGTGTTGGGGTCGTCCCAGGGGAAGTCGGGGGTGATGTTGTAGGTCGGGATGGGGAAGGTGAACACCCGGCCCAGGGCGTCGCCCTTGGTCATCACCTCCATGTAGGCCCGGTTGATCATGTCCATCTCGGGCTTCAGGTCGCCGTAGGTGAAGGGCATCTCCTGGCCGGCGATGATCGGCACCTCGTCCTTCAGGTCCTCCGGGCAGGTCCAGTCGAAGGTGAGGTTGGTGAACGGCGTCTGGGTGCCCCAGCGCGAGGGGACGTTGAGGTTGTAGACCAGCTCCTGGATGCCCTGGAGGACCTCTTCGTAGCTCAGGGAATCCTTGCGCACGAAGGGGGCCATGTAGGTGTCGAAGGAGCTGAACGCCTGGGCCCCCGCCCATTCGTTCTGCAAGGTGCCGAGAAAGTTGACGATCTGCCCGATGGCGCTGGACAGGTGCTTGGGCGGGCTCGCCTCGATCTTGCCGGGCACCCCGTTCAGCCCCTCGGTGAGCAGGGTGCGCAGCGACCAGCCGGCGCAGTAGCCGGCCAGCATGTCCAGGTCGTGGATGTGCAGGTCGCCGTCGCGGTGGGCCTGGCCGACCTCGGGCGGATAGACGTGCGACAGCCAGTAGTTGGCGACCACCTTGCCGGACACGTTGAGGATCAGCCCGCCCAGCGAGTAGCCCTGGTTGGCGTTGGCGTTGACCCGCCAGTCGGCCCGCTCCAGGTACTCGTTGATCGAGCTTTCCACGTCGACCAGGGTCTGGCGGTCGCGGCGCAGGCGGGCCCGCTGCTCGCGGTAGACGATGTAGGCGCGCGCCGTGGCGAAGTGGTTGGCCGAGATCAGGACCTGCTCGACCACGTCCTGGATCTGCTCGATCTGCGGCGTGCGGTCGTGGAAGCGGTGGGCCAGCACCTTGCAGGCCTGGATGCCCAAAAGGTCGGCCTCGACCCCCTCGAACTCGCCGGTTGCCTTGCCGGCCCGGGCGACGGCCGAGCGGATGCGCTCGCCGTCGAAGGGCACCACCTCGCCCGAACGCTTGACCACCTTGCGTGGTGGCGGCAGGTCGCCGCGCCGGATCTCGCCCTGGGCAGCCGCCGCGGCGGCAGGATGCAGGGCCGGCGGAGTGTCGGACGGGGGGGTCATCGCAGGGCCTCGCGGCTGTGGGGGGGACCGATGGTCGGGGCCGGTGGGGTGGTCATCGCGGATCCCCTCTCGGAGTGGACAGGCACCGAACGGGGACAGCGGCAACGGGCGGGCGTTGGAGCAACCCCCGGGCACCGGGCGGCAACGGCCCGGTGGCGCGACCCGTCGCCCACCGGGACACCCCGCCCGCGGGAACGACAGAGGTACACGGCAGGTCTCCTGGCTCGCGGGTCAAGGTGGTCGGCCGGCCTTCCCGGCGCCTGGGGCGCCAGTGGCGGGGGATGGACGACAACTCGCCGCTGACAGTCGCGGGGACGGCGCCGGCTTTTCACCGGCTTCCCTCTTGCCCATGGCAGCGCCCATATTTGGGAGCCGCAATGACCGTGAACGCGACATATGGTGCCCGAGCCGGCGGGATTGTCAAGAGGCAATCCCATGTTCCGGAAAGGGTCACCCGGCCCCGCCGGGGCGGTTCAGGGGCTGGGGGGGGCGTGGCCCGGGGGCGCAATAAAGGCCGTGCAGGGTGGCCAGCACGGTGCCCGCCGCGTCGCCCTTCAGCGTGTAGCGGACGGTCTGCCCGTCGCGCCGGGTCTGCACCAGATCGTCGCGGCGCAGGCGGGCCAGATGCTGCGACAGGGCCGACTGGGTCAGCCCGACCAGCGCCGCGAGCTGGCCCACCGAGTGCTCGCCCTTCAGCAACTGGCACAGGATCAGCAGCCGATGTTGGTTGCTCATCGCCTTCAACAGGCGGCTGGCCTGCAAGGCATTGTCCCGCAGGCGAGCCAGATCGGCCGGTGGTTTCGGGTCCATGGGCGGCGGTCCGAAAGGGGCGCGGCGGGGCCCGCTGAAAGGGGGCCCCGCCGGCCGGCCTAGCTGAAGATGTCGGCGGTGATGCCGGCGTACCAGCCGATGCTTTCCTCGTAGGTCCGCTGGCGCAGGTCGGCCGGTTCGCCGACCTGGCTGATGAAGCCCGAGGTCTTGGCGATCTTCTCGGCCTCGGGCTCGTAGCTGGCCCCCACCTTGACCCCGTCATCGGTGCCGATCAGCGACCAGCAGGTGTTGGCGTACTTGGCCGGGAACAGGGTGGAGCCGGTCAGCGCGTGGCGCACCGCCATGGCGCACACCTTGGCCTGGCTGTTGGCCGAGAAGGCCGACTTGGGCATGTCGCCGTTCAGGGTCGCGTCGCCGAGCACGTAGACCCGCTCGTCGAGCCTGCTTTGCATGGTGTTGGGGACGATCGGGCACCAACCCTGGTCGTTGGTCAGCCCGGCGCGGGCGGCGACGGTGCCCGCCTTCATGGCCGGGATGACGTTGCACACCGCGGCCTTGATGGTGTCGCCGTTGACCAGCACCTCCATGCTGTCGGGGCGCACCTCGTCGATGGCGCCGAAGTCGCCGCCGACCCATTCGACCATGCCCGGATAGTGGCGCTGCCAGCCGTCCTGGAACAGGGCCATCTTCGAGAACTTGTCCTTGGGATCGAAGATCAGGATCTTCGAGCTGGGCTTGGTCTGCTTCAGCATGTGGGCCACCATGGAGATGCGCTCGTAGGGGCCGGGCGGGCAGCGATAGGGGTTGGGCGGGGCGATCATGACATAGGTGCCGCCGTCCTCCATGGCCTCGATCTGGGCCTTCAGGAGCTGGGTCTGGCTGCCCGCCTTGTAGGCGTGGGGCATCTTGTTCTGGCTGGTCACGCTCCACCCGGGCACCGAGCCCTCGACGAAGTCGATGCCCGGCGAGACGACCAGCGCGTCGTAGGCCAGGGTGTCGCCGCCGGCCAGGGTCACGGTGCGGGCGTCGCGGTCGACCCCCACCGCCCAGTCGTGGACCACGTTGATGCCGTGCTGGCTGGCCAGGGCGCCGTAGGTGTGGCCCAGCGAATCGAACTCGCGGAAGCCGCCCAGATAGAGGTTGGAGAAGAAGCAGGTGTAGTAGGTGCGGGTCGGCTCGATCAGGGTGACGTCGATCGCCCCCTTGGAATCCTTGGCGATATAGCGCGCCGCCGTGGCGCCGCCGGCGCCGCCGCCGATCACCACCACCTTGGGCCGCGCCGCGCCGAGCACCGGCGGGGCGGCGAGCAGGGCCGCCACGGCGGCGGTGGTTCCGAGAAACGTCCGTCTGTTCATCATGGCGTGAAAGTCCTCCCTGGATGTGGATTGGGTGTTTCTGGCGCCGCTTGTTCCTCGGCGTTACTCGATGTCGGCGAAGTAGGCCGCCAGACTGGCGATCTCGTCGTCCGACAGCCGCCCGGCGATCATGCGCATCACCGGGTTGGCACGGATTTCCTGCTTGTAGGCGTGCATGGCGACCACGAAGTCATCGACCGGCCAGTGGGTGATCGAGGGGATGCCGTGGTGTTCGCCGTCGGCCCGGTGGCAGGTCGTGCATTCCGAGGCCAGATACTCGCCGAAGGCCGGATCGCCTTTGATCTGAAGCACTTCCGGCGGCAGCTTGGGGCTGGGCGGGTGGCGCGGCGGCGCTTCCGGGATGTTGGCCGGGTTGTCGGAGAAGCGGCGCAGGTAGGCCAGCACGTGGGCCCGGTCGATGGCGTCGGCCATGCCGGGGAAGTTCATGCGGGTGTGGCTGACCAGGGCCTTGGGGTTCTCGATGTAGGCGTCGAGGCTTTCGTAGTCCCAGACCAGGCCGGTGACGCCGGCCCGCTTCAGGCCGTCGGAGTAGCGGAAGCCGTCGATGCCGCCGGCCTGGCGCCCGAAGACCCCGTTCAGATGCGGACCGATGCGGTTCTTCGCCCCCTGGCCAATGGCATGGCAGGCGGCGCAGACCTTGAACACCACCTTGCCACGCTCGGCATCCCCGGTGGGGGGCTCGGCGACGGCGGCGCCGGCCGCCACCATCAGCACAACCGCAAGACCACGCGCGCCAATTCGGCGCGCACCGGAGAGATCACGCGCGCCAAATCGGCGCGCACCGGAGAGATCACGCGCGCCAAATCGGCGCGCACCCCATCGATCACGCGCGCCAAGCCGGCGCGCGCCCCAGAGAACGGCTCCCATGCGTTCCTCCCTGTCCCCTGCGTATTCTTTTTGTTTTTGGGCTTTTTGTGCCGTTTCAGGCGGTGTCCGGCTGCCCGGCGGCTCTTCAAGGCCGCGTTGTCTGGGGGCCGGGTTTGCTGAGGCCTGTTTTTAAGTCCGTGTTGCCCGCTTGGGGCGTATCATCACGGTTTGGTAATTAAGAAGATCATGAAACACGCCGCCTTGGCAACCCGAAGTTTGGTTGCCCCATGGCTTCATCCCGTCAGGCGACGGTCGGCCGGCGTGGGCCCTTGGCCACGGGTCAGGCCGGGGTCAGGGTGCGCGATGTCTGGTAGGTCTGGCCGCTGTCGTCCTCCCAGGTCATCAGCAACTCGCCCGGGCCGTCGACCTTGAGGTGGAAGGCGAGGAAAGGGTTGGCCGCGATGGCCGGGGCCCAGTCGGCGGCGACCACCGGGGCGCCGTTGAAGGTGGCGCTGAAGCGGTGGATGATGTTGCGCCGGATGGTGTTGCCCTCGGGGTCCTTGCGGCGGCCCGATTCCATGGGGTGGGTGATCATGGTCTTGACCTCGATCACCTCGCCCACGGCGAAGCTGCGGGGCAGTTTGACGCGGGGTGTTGGGTCGGCCATCGGGGGATGCTCCCTGATTGTCGGGCGCCACCGGCGCCATTGGCGCCGTCGGATGTCACACGCCGTCAGGTGTCACAACTGGGTCAGATGTCACAACTGGCGTCGGTCGAGACCTCGACCCGGCGCCGGGTGAGGGCGACCGAGCCGTCGCTGAACTCGGCCACGGCCACGATGTCCTGGCTCTTGACCAGCCGCACGCGGGTCTCCACCCGGGCCTGACCGGCGCGCGGCGAGAAATGGAACACCGCCACTTCGGGGGCGCGGTTGCCGTCGGCGAACAGGTGCAGGGCGGTGACGTGGTGGTCGGCGCTCATCGGGCTGTCCACCGCCACCTCGACCGGCACGGTGTTGCCGTTGGCCGGGTCGGCCGGCAGGCCCAGGGCGATCCGCCCGGCGTCGGGCTGGCGCCCCCCGACCACCGCGCCGATCACCCCGTCGGCGCCGGCGGCGTGCACCCGCACCGGGGTGCCGGCGGCGACGGCGACGCCGACCACCGCCAGGGCGCGCAGGGCCTGGCGCCGGCTCATGCCGTGCGCCGTGATCTGTCTGCTCATGGTCTCAAACTCCTTCCCGGCCAGGGTGGCACGCGAACGGGTCCGCGGCGTGGGCCGTGGCCGTCTTGCAAGCGGGTCGGACCGTGGTGGGCCGGGCGACGCCGGCCGACCGGCTCAGGCCTTGCGCAGCTGGAAGGTGTAGACGTCGCCATCCTGGCTGGAGGAGACCAGCTCGTTGCCGGTCTGCCGGCAGAAGGCCTCGAAGTCCTTCACCGAGCCGGGATCGGTGGCGACCACCTCGAGCACCTGGCCGGTGTCCAGGTCCTTGATCGCCTTCTTGGCCTTGAGGATGGGCAGCGGGCAGTTGAGGCCCTTGACGTCGAGGGTGATGGGATCGCTCATGGCGGTGGAAGTCTCCCTGTCGTTTTCCCTGCTCGCGGCAGAGGTTCGTTGGCTGGTCGCGGTTGGTCGGCGGATGAGCGGGGCTCAGATGAACAGGTTGATGTTGCTGGCCGAGGCGGTCTCGATGTAGGTCGCCGCGCCGGCGAACTCGATGCCGTCGATCAGGTCCTCGGCCTTGTACTCGAACAGGTCCAGCGTCATCTGGCAGGCGATCATGCGCACCTCGGCCTCCTGGGCCAGCTCGCGCAACTCCTCGATCGAGGCGACCCCCTTCTTGCCCAGCATGTTCTTCATCATGCCGGCGGCCAGGGTTTCCATGCCGGGCAGCATGCCGACGATGTTGGGCATGGTCATGTGGCCGCCCATCATGGGCATTTCCATGGCCGGGTTGCCCAGGGTGGCCAGCTTCAGCTTGAGGTCCTTCTTGAGCAGCGCCAACCCGTAGAAGGTGAAGAACAGGGTCACCGAATGGCCCAGGCTGGCCGCCGTGGTGGCCAGGATGAAGGGCGGATAGGCCCAGTCCAGGCTGCCCTTGGTGACGATCATCGACATGGATCGGGGGGTGGTGGCGCTCCCTTGCTCCGGCTCGGTCATGGTTCTGCCTCCCTGTTGGGGCGGCCCTGGTTTCAGCTTGACGTGTTGGTTGGGCGGGCCGCCACCGGTACATTAACCTTTGGTTATATGCCCGGCAAGAGGCGGGGAGTCTAATCCTCGGCCAGCGGGAAGGGCTCGACCGTTTCCGGGGCGCTCAGGGTGTCGGCATCGATGGCGGCCAGGGTCCGGCCGATGGTTTCCGGGGTGCCCAGGCAGGCCAGGATCAGGCGGGCCAGCTCGGCCCGGGCGATGCGGCCATGCACCCGCTGGTCGACGAACAGGGCGCCGCGCCCGGTCGCCGATTGGTCGAGCAGCCCGCCGGGACGCAGCACGGTCAGCCCCAGATCGACCGCCCGGGCCCGATCCTCGCCCCGGGTCTTGGCCTCCAGCACCGGGCCGATGGCGTCGAGCAGGCGCTGGCTGGCGTGGGCCCGGCTGTCTCCGGCGCCGAGCGAGGAGACCATGATCAGCCGTCGCCCGGGGGGGCCGCTTGCGGCCAGCGCCTCGGCCACATTGCCCACCCCCTGGTCATCGACCGTGCTGTCGCCGGGGCCGCCGCCCAGGGTGCTGACACAGGGCGTCTCGGCCGGCGCGGCGGCGATCAGGGCTTGAAGGCTGGGCGGGTCGAGCACGTCGCCGGGCACCAGATGGCAGCCCAGGGTATCGAGCCGGGCGGTGTCGGCGCCCGGACGGACCAGGGCGTGAACGGTGATGCCCCGGGCCCGGGCCAGCCGCGCCACCTCAAGCCCGGTGCCCCGGGTGGCGCCGCACAGCAAAAGGTGGCCGAAACGGGTCCTAGGGCGCGCCATGATGCGCCTCCCCGGCGGTGGCGGTCAGGCGGTCGCGCAGGGCGGTGAAGCGGGCCAACTGGTCGGCCCGCGGCCGGCGCTCGGCGTCGCGGCCGACAAAGACCTTGAACATGCCGGCGCCCTCCTGGTTCAGGAAGATCACCGCGTGGCTCTCCAGGCCCATGAAGGGGCGGCTGACAAAGGCCAGGGTGGCGCAACGCTCGGCCCGGATGTGGCCGCCCAGGGGTCCCGGGCCATGCAGGTTGAAAAAGCCGTGGCCGGGCCGGCCGGGTGGCAGCTCGGCGGTGCATTCCAGGATCAGGTCGTCGGTGTGGACCAGCACGGTGACGGTGCCCCACTGGGCGATGTCGGCCATCGCCTCGGCGAAGTGGCACCCGTCGGCCAGGGCGCGGTGGGTCTCGGGCAGGCAGCGGATGGCCGCTTCCAGGCTCAGGCCGTGCTCGGCGGCCAGGCTTTCCAGCACTCCGTCGGGGTTGGCGGCCAGGGTTTCGGCCAGTTGGCGCGACGGCGCCGAATCGAGGGAGGGGCGGCGCGACGGCGCCGGATCGACAGCGGTCATGCGGAGGCATCCTGTGGTTGGGGAAGGGTCTCCTGATGGGTCACCATCAGGTCGTGCAGGGCGGCGTTGAGGGTGCTTTGCCAGAACCAGCCGGCGGTGGTCAGGCCGAGCGCCCCCGGCACCGGGGTGAGCAGCCCGGCCTCGCCCCACTGCTCAAGCAGCGGGGTGACCAGGGTCTCGAAGCCGGGCCCGGCCACCGCCGCCAACTCGGCCGGCACGATGCGGCCGTTCTCCAGGGCGGTGGTCAGGACGCGGCGGATGGGCAGGTCGGCGGCGGGCAGGAACAGGCCGTCGAGCGGCTTCTCGCCGGCCGCGGTGCGGGCCTGGTAGGTGTCCAGGTCCTCGCCCACCCGGTAGCGGTGCCCCGCCATCAGGCCGCCGGCCCCGGCCCCGTAGGCCAGACTGTCGGCCTGGGTCTTGGTCAACTGGTTGTAGAGGTTGCGCTCGCGGGTGGCGCGGGCGAAGTGGGCCTGGCTCAGGCGGCGCCAGCCGGCGGCCTCGAGCAGGGCGACGCCCAGGCCGTACATCTCGCCCTGCTCGGGCAACTCGGGCGGGGTCGGCAGCTTGCCCCGGGCGATGGCCTTTTCCAGCGGGCTGTCCGGGTACAGCGACAGGCGGTAGAGGTCGACCCCGTCCAGCCCGACGGCGGCGGCGCTTTCCACGTCGGCCCGCCAGGTTTCCAGGCTCTGGCCGGGCAGGCCGTAGATCAGGTCGATGACCACGGCCGCCTGATCGAGCCCGACCAGATCGGCCAGGAAGGCAAGGGCCTGCTCGCGGTCGGCCCGCCGGCCGAGGCGCTTCCTGAGGTCGCCGTCGAAGGTCTGGATGCCGATGGAAAAGCGGTTGGCTCCGGCCTCGACACAGGCCCGGGCCTTCTCGAGGTCGAAGTCGAAGACCCGCCCCTCGACGGTGATCTCGCAGTCGGCGGCCAGCGGCAGGTGGCGCCGCGCCGCGCCGATCAGGCCGGCGAGGTCCTCGGCGGCCAGGGCGGTCGGCGTGCCACCCCCGAAATAGAGGGCATGGATGGGGCCGCCGGCGATCATCGGCCGCTCGGCGTCGATCGCCATCTCGCGCGCCACCGCCCGGGCATAGGGGGCGGAGAACCCCTTGTCGGTGTGGTTGCGGTAGAAGCCGCAGAACAGGCAGCGACCGATGCAGAAGGGCACGTGGACATAGGCCACCGACTTGCCCCGACGCGGCCGGGCGAGCAAGGCCCGCCAGGTCGCCTCGGGGTCGGCCGCCGGGGCCGGGCGCTTGCCGAACCAGGGGAAGGCGCGCCGCTGGGCGAAGGCTTCGCCCAGCGGATCAACGCCGACCCGGGCCCGCGCCCCGGCCAGCAATTCGGCCAGATCGGGGCTTGGCCGGTCGAGGGCGGCGGCCGGCGGACTCACCTGGCACCTCCGGACGGGGCCGGGGTCTGGGTGATCGACTCGAAGCCCTCGAAGCACGGCCCCTCGATCAGGTGGGAGGCCGTCTCGCCGGCCCGCTTGTGGCCTTCGGCGAAGGCAGCCGATTTGGTCCACGCCTCGAAGGCGGCGCGGTCGGCCCACATGGTGTGGCTGGCGAACAGCACATGGTCATCGGCCGCCGGGCCGCGCAGCAGATGAAAGCCGAGGAAGCCCGGCACCTCGGGCAGGCGACTTTCGCGCTGACGCCACATCTCGGCGAAGGCGTCGGCCTGCTCGGGGCGGACCTTGAAGCGGTTCATGGCAAGAAACATCGGCGAACCTTTCGCTTGCTGGGGGATCACAGCGGACAGAGCTGGGGGACGCCCCGCTCCGGGTGGGGGAACAGACGCACCTTCAGGCGGAAGGCGCGTTCAATGATGTCAGGGGTCAGAACCTCCGACACCACCCCCTCGGCGAGCACCCGGCCCTCGCCCAGCACGGCCAGCCGGTCGGCGTGCAGGGCGGCCAGATTGGGGTCGTGCAGCACGGCCAGCACGGCCACCCCCTGGCCGGCCAGCCGGCGGGCGAAACGCATCAATTGGTGTTGATGGACCAGATCCAGGTTGTTGGTCGGCTCGTCGAGCAGCAGCACCCGGGGGGCTTCGTCGGTGCGGGACGGGCCGTGCGGGCCGTCGGCGTCGGGCCAGATCTGGGCCGCCACCCGGGCCAGCTGGACCCGCTGGCGCTCGCCGCCGGACAGGGTCGGGTAGGGGCGGTCGGCCAACTCCAGGGCGTCCACCGCCTGCAGGGCGCGCAGCGCGATGTCCTGGTCGCGCCGGCGGGAGGAAAGTCCGGCGTGGGCGCTGCGTCCGGCCAGCACCACCTCGATGGCGCGGAAGGGGAAGGCCAGCTCCAGCGACTGGGGCAGCACGGCACGCCGCCGGGCCAGTTCGGGGCGCGCCCAGGCGGCCAGCGGACGGCCGTCCAGGCGGACCACCCCACGACTTGGCTTGAGGGCCCCGGAGAGCAGATGCAAAAGGGTCGACTTGCCGGCCCCGTTGGGGCCGATCAGGGCGCACACCCGGCCCGCCGCGAGGCGCAGATCGACCCCGGAGAGGATCGGCCGGCCGTGCCGGGCGAAGCTCAGGTCGAGGGCTTCCAGCATGGGCGTCGCGCCTACCATAGCCCGGCCACCCGGCGGCGCAGCAGAAGCCAGATGAAGAACGGCCCGCCCAGGCAACTGGTGACGATGCCGATCGGCAACTCGGCCGGCAGGACCACGGTGCGCGCCACAAGGTCGGCCAGCAGCAGCAGGCTGGCCCCCAGCATCATGGCGGCGGGCAGCAGAACCCGGTGGTCGGGCCCCAGGGTGAGGCGGATCAGATGGGGCACGACCAGCCCGACAAAGCCGATGACGCCGCTCAGGGCGACCGCCGCGCCCACCGCCAGGGCGACCAGGACCACCGTCCAGCGCTTGGCGGCCTCGACGTCGAAGCCCAGGTGCAGGGCCTCGGTCTCGCCGAACAGCAGGGCGTTCAGCGGCCGGGCCAGCAGCAGCACGGCCAGCGTCGGGGCGATGATCAGGGGCGCCGCCAGCAGCAGGCGCTCCCAGGTGATGCCGCCCAGGCTGCCCAGCATCCAGAAGTTCAGGTCGCGCAGGGCCTGATCGTCGCTGAGGAAGATCAGCAGCCCGATCCCCGCGCCGGCCATGGCGTTGAGAGCGATCCCGGCGAGCAGCAGGGTGGCGACCTGGGTCTGCCCGTGGCGGTTGGCGATGCGGTAGGCCAGGGCGGTGGTGGCCAACCCCCCGAGAAACGCGGCCAACGGCAGGGCGAGGCCCTGAACGGCGTCGAACAGCGGCCCGGCAACCAGCCCGCCGAGCACGATCACCCCGCCGGCGGCCAGCGCGGCGCCGGTCGACACGCCGATCAGCGAGGGATCGGCCAGCGGGTTGCGGAACAGCCCCTGCAACGCGGCGCCGGCCACCGCCAAGGCGGCGCCGACCAGCACGGCGAGCAGCGCCCGGGGCAGGCGGATGGCCAGCAGCACCGTCTCCTGCACCGGACTGGTGGCGACCAGCGGCGGCACCCCCAGCTGCTCGGCGAGCAGCGACAGCACGGCCGCCGGCGGCACCTGGACGGCGCCCAGGCCAAGGCCCAGGAACAGGCTGACCAGCAACCCACCGCCCAGCCCGATCAGGCCCAACCGCTGGCGCGCCGCCTGCCGGTCGAGACCGCGCAGGGCGTCGGCAGGCCGGGTGGCGGACAGGGTGCCCGGCGGGGTCACTGTGCGCCCTCCACAAGCTGGGGATCGCTCAGGTCGGGCAGCTTCAGGTCGGGGTGCAGGTGGCGGGCCAGTTCGGCCGCCGCCTCCACGGTGCGCGGCCCGAAGCCGAGCAGGAACATGCCGTCCATGGCCACCACCCGGCGGCCGGCGAAGGCCGGATTTGCGGCCAGGGCGGCCTCGTCGCCCAGGGCCTCAAGGGTGCGCTCGCTGACCAGGATGACCTCGGCCGGCAGGCTGGCCGCCGCCTCGGGCGACAGCGGCTTGTAGTCGGCGAAGTCCGCGACCGCGTTGCGTCCGCCGGCCAACTCGATGATCGCCTCGGCCGAGGTGCCGGTGCCCCCGGCCATCGGCGCGCCGCGCCCGGCGGAGAGCAGGAACAGCACCCGGGGGCGCTCCGTCACCCCGGCCAGGGCGGTTTCCAGCAGCTTGGCCTGGGTCTTGAGGCGGGCGGTCAGCGCCGCCCCCTCGGCCTCAAGCTCCAGGGCTTCGGCGACGGCGGTGATCTTGTCGGCGACGCCGTCCAGGCTGGGCCGGTCGGCCACCCGCAGCAGCGGCGTGCCGGCCTCGGCCAACTGGTCGAGCGCCGCCGCCGGGCCGCTGTTCTCGATCAGCATCACCAGGTCGGGGGTCAGGCCGAGGATTGGCTCGGCCGACAGGCGGCGCATGTAGCCCACGTCGGGCAGCTCGGTGGCCGCCGGCGGGTAGGTGCTGGTGGTGTCGACGGCGACCACCCGCTCGCCGGCGCCCAGGGCGAAGACGATCTCGGTCAGCGCGCCACCCACCGAAACGATTCGGCGGGGGGCCTCGGCCTGGGCCTGGGTCGCGGGGGTGGCCATCAACAGGGCACACAGGAACAGCGGCGTGCCACGCCAGCGCAGGGTACTCGGCAGCATGGGGAACCTCACCAGTTAAGGGTGTAGCTCAGGCGGGTCTTGTAGTTGCGCCCCGTCTCGGCGGCGCCGACGGCGGTGCGCGCGTAGTTCTCGTCAAACGCGTTGTCGACGCCCAGATCGACCCGCAGCCCGTCCAGCCCCCAGTCGGTGGGGGTGTAGACCAGGTAGACGTCGTGCACGTCGTAGGCCTCGCGGCGATCGGTCGGGTCGTTCACGTTCTTGAAGTTGCTGGCCACGATGCCGCGCCAGCCGATCCGGGAATCGATCTCCGGCAGCTTGACGCTCAGCTCCAGGCTGGTCCGGTCGGGCTGCAGCACGCCCAGGCGCTCGCCGGTGTCGGTGTTCTTGCCGTTGATCGAGGAGTAGCCCAGCGCCAGGCGCACCCGGTCGAACTCGTAGCTGGCCTCCACCTCGGTGCCCCACAGGGCGGCGTTGGGCACGTTGAACTGCTCGGTGGTGCCGTTACAGGCGGGAGGGAAACAGGCCGGCGGGGCGGGCTGGTTGACGGTCTGGTCGATGAAGTCCTCGCCCTTGATGCGGAACTGGCTGGCCTTCATGGCAAGCCGGTCCTGGTCCAGCGCCACGTCCTCGAACTCCACGCCCAGGCCGTATTCCAGGGTGGTGGTGGTTTGCGGCTTGAGGTCCGGGTTGGGCACGAAGCTGTTGGTGCCAAAGCCGGGGATGGTGAAGTGGGTGCCGGCGGCGTAGACCTCGTCCAGGGTCGGGGCGCGGAAGGCCTCGCCGTAGCTGGTGAAGACCATCAGCCACTCGGTGGGCAGGTAGCTTGCGCCCAGGCGCGGCGACAGGTGGGTTTCATCCACCTCGTCGGCCAGGCTGCTTTCGGTGTGGTAGCTGTCGTAACGCACCCCGGGCAGCAGCATCAGGTCGCCGGGCAGGCCCAGGGGCTCGGTCAGGGTCAACTCGAGCTGGGCGTAGATGCCCGCGAACAGGGCCTCGGCATCGGGCACGCCGCCGCGCTCGGTGCTGCCGGCGGCGCCGTCCTGGCGGTCCTCCCAGCCCTCGATGCCGTAGGTCAGGGTGGCCAGGGCGTCCTCGCCCAGGCTGAAGCGGCTGCGGTTGTCGATCCGCAGGCCGGCCGTCTGCAGGTCGCGCCGCAACAACTCGCCGGTGGGGCCGGCGCCGCCGGCGTCCAGGCGGACCTCATCGGCCCCCTGCTGGTTGTAGTAGAAGGTGGCGTCCAGATCGATCCACTGGCTGTCCGGGTCATAGGCCCAGGCCAGGGTGACGTTGTCGTTGGCCAGGGTCTTGTCGACGATGTCGGTGCCGCCCGTCAGCTGGCCGTTGTTGGGTTCCTTGGCCTCGTTGCGGAAGCGGCTGTAGGCCAGCTTCATCTCGTGGTTGCCGATCTTGAGGCCGCCCTTGACCAGGGCCGAGAGGATCTCGTCGTCGGCATCTTCGAGGGTGGTGCCGTCGCCCAGGTCGATCGGCCCGGAGGTGCGCCGGGTCAGGCTGGCCAGAAGGTCGACCTCGTCGCTCGGCCGGGCGTAGGCGGTGGAGGTGAAGGCCCATTCCTCGGCGACGCTCTGGTAGCCCACCGACAGGGTGGTGCCGAAGTGCTCGTCGGGGGCCAGGTAGTCGTCGGCCTCGACGCTGCGGAACTCGATCACGCCGCCGGTGCCGCCGCTGCCGTAAAGCGCCGAGGCGGAGCCGCGCAGCACCTCCGCGCTGCGCAGCAGGCTGGGGTCGAGATAGAACCGGCCGTCGTGCCCGGAGCCGAAGTTCTGCCGCGCCCCGTCGATCAGGATGACCACGTCGGCGCCGTCGAAGCCACGGATCGAGGGCACCTCGCCGGTGCGCCGGGGGCCGCCCTCGAAGGCCACGCCAGGGATCATTTTCAGCACATCGTCGGGGCTCGAAGGGTTGAGGTCGTCGATCTCCTCGCGCCCCAGGACGCTGACCATGCCGGGATAGAGAAAGGGATCGATGGCGTTGCGGGTGGCGGTCACCGAAATGCGGCCCAGCTCCAGATTGGTGGTGGGCTGGGCGGTGTCGGCGGCCTCCTCGGCCAAGCTGGGCAGGGGGGCGAGCAGGGGAGCGATCAGGCCGGTGGCCGTCAGGTGCCGGCGCAGACAGGGTGTGAGCATGGCAGCCTCTCGAGTGGGGCGTGTCGGGGTGGGACGGCGACGGCGCGCCGGTCGCCCATGACACCAAATGCGAGTTTCCTGCCGGGCGTGTCCGCACGGCGGGTGTGTTTCGGCCCTCTGGATAGCGCAACTGAGATGCACTCGCAACAGGAATCGTAAGTAGTAATTCTGTGTTTCCAATGCCTTAATGGGTTATTGGGCGACCGGTCCGGGGTTGTGAGTCAGGCGGGCGGCGCTATAATCGCCGGTGAATCGCGGGTGCGACGCAGTTGCAATTTCTTCAGGCAGAGGGTTCCCACATGTCCGATCCATCCCTGTCCGGCGGCCTTTCGGGGCTGCCCGGCCTGCTGGTTGCCGGCGGGCCGGTGGTTGGCCTGCTGCTGGTCCTCTCGGTGGCGGCGCTGACCATCGTGCTGGTCAAGCTGTGGCAGTATCACGCCGTGGGCGTGGACCGGCGCCGCGCCGCCGGCGAGGCCTTGCGGATGCTGGCCCAGGGGCACGAGGCGGCGGCCCTGGAACGGGCCCGCGCCGCCGGTGATCCGCTCAGCGACCTGCTGGCCCGCTGTCTGGTCGGGCGTCGGCAGGGGATCGCCGAGGCCCGCATCCGGGATGAGGCGACGCGCCACGGCATGGCCGTGGTGGCTGCCCTGCGCGGTTGGCTGAAGCCGTTGGAGGTGATCGCCGCCCTGGCCCCTCTGCTCGGCCTGTTCGGCACCGTGCTGGGCATGATCGAGGCCTTCCGCAAGCTGGAGGGGGCGGGCGCCCGGGTCGATCCGGCGCTGCTCTCGGGCGGTATCTGGGAAGCCCTGCTGACCACCGCCGTCGGGCTGGCCGTGGCCATGCCGACGCTGGCCGCCCTGAGCTGGCTCGACCGCCGGGTGGAGCGTCTGGCCGGCGACATGGACGACGCGGTGGCCCGCGTGTTCGGGGTCGATCTCACCCCGGCGGCGCCGACCCGGGCACCGGCGACCCGGCGCGCCGAGGAGGCGGCAAGGCCGCATCCGGCCCATGCCCTGGGCGGCTGAGGGAACGCCCTCCATCGCTGCCCGGGGGGGACCCCGGCGGCGCGGCGTCGGGCTGACGCCGCTCATTGATGTGGTGTTCATCCTGCTGGTGTTTTTCATGTTGGCGTCCAGTTTCGAAACCTGGCGGGCTCTCCCCCTGGCGACCACCGGCGGGGCGGGGTCCGCCGCCGCCGCCCAGGGTCTGCTGGTCGAGGTGGGGCGCGACCAGGTGCGCTGCGCCGGCCAGCCGGTCGATCTGGACGGCCTGGGGGACTGCCTGCGCCGTCACCGCGCCGCCCGGCCGGGGGCGGAGGACGGGGCGGTGGTGGTGCGCCCGGGGTCGGGGGTCGACCTCACCCGGCTGGTGGCGGTGCTCGACCGTCTGGCCGCCGCCGGGGCGGCGCGGGTCAGTCTGGCGGGGTCGCCATGATCGCCCGTCCGCCGGCCGGGCGGCGCGGTGGGTCGGCGCCCGGGGTCGACGAGCCGGGGGTGCTGCCGCTGATCAACGTGGTCTTTCTGCTGCTGGTGTTCTTTCTGCTGGCCGGGCAGTTGGTGGCCGCCGATCCCTTCGCCGTGCGGCCGCCGGTCTCGTCCGCCCCGGGCGACGGGGCGCCGGCGGTGCCGACCATTCTGCTGGCCGCCGATGGGCGGCTGGCCGTGCTCGGCGGCGAAGAGGCGGGGCGCGATCCGTTGGCCGGGCTGCTCGCCGACGGCCCGCCGCCGCTGGTCCGCCTGAAGGCCGATGGCCGGGTTTCGGCCGAGCGCGTCACCCGCCTGCTGCGCCGCCTGGAAGGGCTGGGCGTGGCCCGGGTCCACCTGCTGACCACGCCGCCATGAGCCGGTTCGCCACACAGCATCGCCCGGGCGCCCGGACCTGGCTGCTGGCCGGCGGCCTGGCCCTGGTGCTGCACGGTGGGGTGGCGGCCTTGACCGGGTTGTGGGCCACCCGGCCGGTGGCCGGCGCCGGTATGGGCGAGGGCGGGCTGATGCTGGCCCTCGGCCCCGCCTCCGGGGGCGGGCCGGCGACCGGCGGCGCGGAGACGCAAGGCGGTGGGGAGGACGGAGGGGTGGCCGAAGCCGCCGACGCCGGGCTGGCCGCCGACTTGAAGGCGCCAGTTGCCGAGGCGCCAGTTACCGAGCCGTCAATTGCCGAGCCGCCCGTGGTCGAAACGGCGGCGCCCTCCCCCGAGCCGCCAGCCGAGCCAGTTCCCGAGTCGGTTCCCGAGCCTGTCGCGGACGCCTCCCCCCAGCCCATTCCCCAGCCGGTTCCCGAGCCCGTGGTGCGGGCCGAGGTCGAGCCGCCGCCCCCACCGCCTCCCGCGCCCCCTCCCCAGGCGCTGGTCACGCCCCGGGACCTGCCGCCTCCGCCGCCCCGGCCACGGCGATACGCGGCGGTCGATCCGGCGCATCCGGCGCCGGAACAACAGGCCGCTGAAACGGCCAGGGAGCCGGAGTCGATAAACCAACTGGCGGCCACGCCGCCGGGCGGTCGCGCCGTCGGGGAGGTCCCTGGGCCGGCCGGTGCCGCCGAGGGGCGCGGGGCGCCGGGGTTCGGCGGCGGGACAGCCATGCCCGGCGGGGTGGGAGGCGCCGCGCCGGGCGGTGGCGCGTCGGCCGGCGGTGGGGGCGGTGGTGCCTTGGGCGATGGTGCGGTGGACGACTACGCGGCCCGTCTGATCGCCTGGCTGGAGGCGCACAAGCGCTATCCGCGCAAGGCCCGCCTGCGCCGCCAGGAGGGCACCGCCCTGGTCCGCGTGGTCATCGACCGCCAGGGCCGGGTGCTGAGCCGCGACCTGGGGCACGGCAGCGGGCACGCCAGTCTCGACGCGGCGGCCCTGGAACTGATCGACCGGGCGCAGCCGCTGCCCGCGGTGCCGGCGCACCTGGGGGGGCACCAGCTCAGCCTCAGCGTGCCGATCCGCTATCACCTGCGCTGAGGGGGCCTGTCAGGGGTGCGGCGGCGGGCCACGTCAAGGGTTTGGCGGCGAGCCGCGTCAAGGGTTTGGCGGCGAGCCGCGTTACGGGTTTGGCGGCGAGCCGCCGGGGCCCCCGATGCAGGCCCGCACCGCTGCCATGTCGGCCACCACCCGGTCGCGCACGAAGGCCCGCTCCGCCGGCGTCAGGATATGCGTCAGGTCGAGCAGGATGGCGTCGATCAGGCGTCGGCCGGCGGCCATCTCGCGGTTGCGCGCCTGCTGGTGCCGATCCAGGTCGGCCTCGGTCAGCGTGCCGGCCGCGAAGCGGTCGAGCAGGCGACCGGGGTCGCCGGGCGGGGCCGGGGGGGGGACGTCACGCGGAGGGGGCGCGTCGCCCGGGACGGGGGACGGAGGTCCGCCCGGCATCTGGCCAAGACGGTCCAGGTAGGTCCTCAGATGGCGGTCGATGGCGGCCAGCGATTCGGCGCGGCGTTCGGTGTCCGGCAACTGCTGGACGATGCCGCGCAGGGTGTCGGCGACGCCGCGTCCCAGTGGCGCCGGCGGCGGTCCCGACACCCAAGGGGGCGGCGGTCCCTGGGGGTTGACCCACAGGCCGATCAGCACACCGAGCAGAAGCATGTTGAAAGCCAGCGAGGCGACCAGCCAGCGCTTCATGGCGATTGTCTTTCCTGTCAACGGTCACGCCCCACGGTTTCCCGTCCGGGTGCGCAACCTGACGCTTCCCGTACCCGCCGCCGAACTCTTGAGGGGGGCTACCAGCCGCCCCATGCCCCGGTGAGCAGCAGGCCAAGGCCGGCGGCGTCGTGGCTGCCGACCGTCCAACCCATGCCCAGCCCGTACCCGCCGGCCAGTCCGAGGGCCAGACAGGCCAGCCACAACCCGGCCCGGGCCTGGAGCAGGCCGCCCAGCGAGGCGGTTTCCGGGCCGTTCGGCGTGGCCGGTCCCCAGCCCGTCACCCCGTGCCAGTCCGCGCCGTCGGGTTGCCGGCGGAGGCCCGGGGACCAAGTCGCGGGGGGGTCGGCCAGGGAGCGGCGTTCGCGCTTCGGCGGTGCCTCCGGGGTCGTCTCGTCCAGCCGGTCCATGATGGAATCGACCAGGGCCGTGCGGGCCTCGCCGCCGAGGGGCGGTTCCTTGATGGTCAGCCAGTCATCCAGCCGGCGGGCCTCGGCGAAGGCTCCCTTGGCTTCCTCGGACGTTTCCAGAAGGCGGGTTGCGGCCTGTCGGCGATCATGGGGCCACCGGGTCAGGTCGCAGCCGTGGATGTTTAGCAACGCCCTGAATTCTTCTGGCGTCATAAAACCTCCAACGTTGGGAGCCTCCGCGTGCCGTCAGGCCGCCGAGGTTCCGGGATCTGCTGTCCAGGGTCCCTATTCGAGTAGCAGGGCGCGCAGTTTCTGCCGCCCCCGTTTCAACAGGGACTCCACGGCATTCTGCCGCAAGCCCATGATATCGGCGACTTCGCCGGCTGTCAGGTCCTCATTGTAGTAAAGGGTCAGGGCAATGGCCTGCTGCTCGGGCAGGCGGGCGATGGCGGCCCGCAGGCGCCGGGCGCGCTGGTTCTGATGGCAGGCGGCTTCCGGGCTTGGGGTGTCGTCTTCCAACTCGCCGGCCTGCTCGATGGGCACCGTGGCGCGGCGCCGGGTCAGGTCGATGCACTGGTTGAGGGCGACGCGGTAGAGCCAGGTGCGGAAGCGGGCCTGGCCGGGCTGCCACTGGCGGCTGTTGGCCCAGATCTTCAGGAACACGTCCTGGGCCACGTCCTCGGCCTGATCGGGGCCGACAATGCGGCGGGCCATGCCGACCACGCGATCCACGTGGCGGCTGACAAGCAGGCGAAACGCCTCCTTGTCGCCCTCCTGGGTCCGCTCCATGAGGGACTCATCGGAGGTGCCGCCGCGTGGTTCGTCGTGGCAATAGCTGTCCAGACCGCTCCCCATCCACGAGCTGGAAACGCGCGAGCCGGAAATGTCGGCCACTCTGCCCGAGCCGGTCATGGCGTATCGTTCCTGGGTTGGCACTCAGGACTACCCGACCCGGGCCGCCCTGTCACTGGGTACATTCTGCCCGCCGGAGGGCGCCGGAGTGGGCATTTTCTGCCCACCGGGCGGGGTCGCGGGGCGGCCCAGCGGGGGCACGTTGGCGATCTCGGCCCAGCCGTCGCGCATGGCCAGCACCTGGCGGTGCACGCTGGCGTAGCGGGCGACGGCGGTGTCGTGGTCGCGGCAGCGCTTGGCGTAGTGCAACTGGGCCTGGCCGTCGCCATAGAAGCGGCGCAGCAGGCCGCCGATCTCGGCGGTGCGCGGGCTGGTCGCGTCGACGCAGCCGTCCAGCCGCGACAGGATGTGCACGGCACGGCTCATGTGGGTGAACTCGCCCTCCGGATCGCCGGCCAGGCGGGCCGCCTTGGCCCGGGCGACCGAGGTCAGCGTCTGGTCGTACAGATCGACCACCACGCGCAAGGGGCTCTGGGCCCGGCGGGCGGCACGATAGGCGTTGTGGGCGTTGCGATGGCTGAGATCGTTCATGACCCTGGCTCCTGCTTGGTCGGTGGCGGGTTCAGTCGTCCTGGTTGGTGCCGAGCAGCGTTTGCAGTTGCTGCAGCATCAGATCGGCGGCGGCGATTTCGGCCTCCAGCCGGGCGTAGGTCTTGATCAGGTCGGCTTCGGTGTCGGCGGCCCGCTCGGCGATGCGGTCGCGCCTGTCCTGTTTGTCCTCGATGGCCTCTTCGAGGCTGGCCATGCGCTCGACAAGCCGGCCGTCGGTGGCGTCGGTGTAGGCATCGAGGCGATCATCCAGGGCATCGGCCAGTCCCTGCGAGACGGTCAGGGTGGCGGTGCCCGAGGCCTTGCCGGTGTAGACCAGCCACAGCCCCTCGGCGGTGGTGCCCTCGGCGCCCTTGATGACGGTGCCCGACACGGTCAGTTCGGTGCCGTCGAGGCTGGCCGAGGCGATGGTGCCATCGGCATCGAGGGTCACCGTCACCTCGTAGGTGCCGCTGGCCAGTTGGCTGGTGTTCTTGTAGACGCCAAGATCGCCGCTGTCGGTTTCGGTGCTGGTCTGGAAGAAGGCCTGGATGACCTCGGGGTTCTGCAGCAGGGCCTCTTCCAGGGTGTCGGTGTCGATCCTGAGCGTGTTGTCGCTGCCCAGGGTGATGCCAAGGTCGGACAGCAGCCAGGTTTCCCCGTCCACCGTGACCTGGCTGGCCAGGGCCTCGTAGAGCAGGCTGTTGACCTGCTTGACCAGATCGTTGGCGAACAGCACCGCCGTGTCGGCGGCCCCGGCGTCCTCGTCCTCGCTCAGCGTCTGCTGGGTCAGGGCGAAATCGCGGTAGGCGTTGTAGGCCGTGACGAAGGCCTCGACGGCGTCGTTCAGGGCCGACAGGTCCTGGCCCACTTCCAGGGTCAGGGTGTCGCCCTCGGTGGCGGCGTAAAGGTTCACCGAGACCCCGGGCAGCAGGTCCTCGATGTCGTTGCTGGTCGAGGTGACGCTGACCCCGTCGACGCTCAACTGTGCCATTTGGGCGGCCTGCAGGACATCGGCGAAGGCACCGTCGGTGTCGGTCAGCCCGAGGCCGTGCAGCACGTCGTCGCCGGAGGTGGCGGTGGCGGTGAACTCGGTGCCGGTGTCGACCCCGGCGAGGACCAGGGTGACGCCGCTGTCGCTGGTCCGCACCAGGGTGGCGCTGACCCCGCTGTCGTCGCTGGCGGCGTTGATGGCGCTGGCCAGGTCGCTCAGCGACATGTCGGCGGTGAGGGTGATGGTGGCGCCGTCATGGCCGTCGGCGGCCAGCTCGAAGACCCCGGCGAGGCCCAGGGCATCGCTGCTCGAGGTCTGCTCGGCGGCGGCCACCTTCTGGCTTTCCGCCAACTGGATGATGTCGATTTCGTAGAGACCAAGCTCGGCGCTGTCGGTGACCGTCACCCCGAGCACGTCGTCCGGCTCGGCGATGGCCGAGGAGGACAGGTAGGCCGCCGCCTCGCCATAGACCGCCTCGTCGGCGTCGTCGCCCAGCGCCACCAGGGCGTCCTGAAGGTCGCCCAGCAGGTCGAGCATGTCCTGATAGGCGGCCAGCTCGGCCTCGGCGGTCTCGATCTCGCTGTCCAGGCTGTAGGCCTTCTGCATCCTGCTTTCGACCGCCGCCTCGATGAGGGCCGAGGTTTCCAGGCCGGACAGGCCGCTGAGGTAGGTGGTGCCGCTGCTGCCGGTGGCGGTGCTGACCGAGACGACGCTGCTCATGGGACGGGCTCCGGCAGGCAGGGGAAACGGGAGGTGCGGCGGAAGCGGCCACCGTGGTGGACAGGGACCCCGGGGGGGCTCGGTCGCTTCCGCCGCCCCCCGCCGGCGCAATGTCGAGGACCGACGGGGGCGTGGGCCGGGGCGGCGCGTCGCTCAGGCCGGCGCGCCGCCCGGGGGATCAGTGCCGATCCCCGAGCCGACCCGCGGGCCGGCTCGGGGACCCGGGGTGTCACTGCAACAGCGACAGCAGCTCCTGCGGCATCTCGTTGGCCTGGGCCAGGGCGGCGATGGCGGCGTTGGTCTTCACCTTGGCCGACGAGAAGTTGGATTGCTCCTCGGCGATGTCGGCGTCGACGATGGCCGACTGGGCGGCGTCCAGGTTTTCTTCGGCGCTGGCAAGCTGCCCCTCGTGGTACTCGAAGCGCGACATCTGGGCGCCGACGTTGGCCCGCGCCGCCGCCACCTCGCCGATGGCGGTGTCGATGGCCGTCGCCGCCGCCGCCGCGTTGGTGGCGTTATCGACCGCGGTGCCGGTCAGGTCGCCGCCGATGGCGTCGGCGCTGACGTCGGCGATCTCCACCGACAGCACGTCGTTGGTGATGTCGGTGCCGACCAGGAAGTCGACCCCGGTGCCGGTGACGAAGTCGCTGGAGCCGTCGAGCAGCGACTGGCCGTTGAAGCGGGTGCCGGCGGCGATGGAATCGATTTCCTCGACCAGCTCCTGGTACTCGGCGTCGATGTAGGCACGCTCGGTGTCGGTCACGGCGCCGGACACCGCCTGGGCGGCCAGTTCCTTCATGCGCTGCAGCACGTCGGAGATCTGGGCCAGGCCGCCGTCGGCGGTTTCCAGCACCGAGACGGCGTGCGAGGCGTTGGTCTGGGCCTGCGCCAGCACGGCCACGTCGTTCTGCAGCTTGGTCGCCACGGCAAGGCCGGCGGCGTCGTCCGAGGCCTTGTTGACCTGCGAGCCGCTGGCCACGCGGTTCAGGTACTGGTCCTGCTCGCCCGAGTTGATGTTCAGGTAGCGCAGGGCCGAGTTGGCGGCGGTGTTGGTCGAAATGACGGGCATGGTCGTCGTCTCCTTGAGGTCCGTCGTGGGCGGCCCCCGCACGCCGGTGGTCCCAAGCGGGAGCCGGGGCAAGGGCCGGGGTCGGCGGCACCCGATAGCCCCCCGAGGCGATCCCCCATGGCGACACGGGGGACACGGGGCGGCCCGTCGGCGAATGGCCTTCCACCCCCTTTAACGCCCCACCCCGACAAATACTGGCGCGGATTTTTTTGAAAAAATTTCCGCCAGTCCCGGGCCTCTTCCGCCGTTTCAAGGAGACCAGACGCAGCGCCCAAGTGGCCATGGCGTCGATCGGCATCCTGTCAGCGGGAGAGTCGCCTGATGACTGACACCAGCACTGTTTCCTCCACCTCCTCGACCAGCGGCCTGACCTCCACAACCGCCGAGTCGGTGTCGGCGCTGAGCGAAAATTACGAGCTGTTCCTGACCATCCTGACCACCCAGCTCCAGAACCAGAACCCGCTCGACCCCACCGATACCGACGAGTTGACCAGCCAGCTCATCCAGTACTCGCAGGTCGAGCAGCAGATCCTGGCCAACCAGTACCTGGAGACCCTGGTCCTGGCGACCAACAACCAGGCCGCCGAAACCGCCCTGTCCTTCATGGGCATGGAGGTCACCTACAACGGCGAGGACCAGACCTTCGAGGGCGAGGAGCTGTCCTGGAGCTTCGACATGCCGGACGGCGTGACCTCGGCGGTGGTCCAGCTCAGCGATGCCGACGGCCACGTGGTCTACACCGACAGCCTCGATGCCACGGCCGGGGAGGCCAGCTTCACCTGGGATGGCACCACCACCGACGGCAGCACCGCCGAGGACGGCACCTACACCCTGTCGGTGATCGCCACCTACGAGGACGGCACCAGCGAGGAGATCGAGCTGACCGGCACCAGCACGGTGACCGAGGTCGACTGGTCGTCCGGCAGCCCGGTCCTGAAGCTGGCCAACGGCGCTGAAATCGACCTTTCCGACATCGTCTCGGCCACCCAGCCGCAGTCCGCGGCCGCCTAGGCGGCGGCGTCCACAGGGGAGTCCCCGCCATGAGCAGCCTCAGCAGCGCGATGAGCATCGCCGTTTCGGCCCTGAAGAGTCAGGCCTCCTCGGTCTCGGCCATCTCCAACAACCTGGCCAACAGCGAGACCATTGGCTACAAGACCACCGATGCCAGCTTCTATTCCCTGGTTACCGGCACCAGCTCCAACTACAACTTCACCGGTGCCGGGGTGGTCGCCAATCCGCGCCAGAACATTGCCGCCCAGGGCGCCATTGTCGGCACCGAAAGCACCACCGATCTGGCGATTGATGGCAACGGCTTCTTTGTCGTCACCGACGACGCCGGCGGCGACGTCTTCTATTACACCCGGGCCGGCAACTTCTTCGCCGACGACGACGGCAACCTCGTCAACAGAAACGGCTACTATCTCCAGGGCTACCCGACCGACAACGAAGGCAACGTGACGACCAGCGCCGGCACCTCGTCGGCCGGGCTCGAAACGGTGAACATCGAGAGGGTGTCCGGGTCGGCCATCGCCACCACCGAGCTGTCGGTGTCGGCCAACCTGCCGGCCGACCTGGCGGTGGGCGGCACCGTCGAGGCCGACGTGGAGATCTACGACAGCCTGGGCGTGGCCCACACGGTGACCATCACCTACGAAAAGACCGGCGCCAACACCTGGGACATGTACATCGCCGATCCGGTGCTCAGTTCCGATGGCGGCACGGTCAGCGGCACCGCCAGCAGCCCCACCTCGGCGTCGCCGGTCACCCTGACCTTCAGCGCCGACGATGGCAGCCTGCTCAGCACCTCGTCCGATCCCATCACCTTCGACATCACCGGCTGGAGCTCGGGCGCCGCCGACAGCTCGATCACCTACGATCCCGGCACCGTCGGCACCACCAGCGGCCTCAGCCAGTGGTCCTCCGGGGCCGACGACCCGGCCGACGCCGACATCGACCTGGGCACCATCAGGCAGAACGGGGTGCGCTACGGCTCGTTCTACAGCGCCACCATCGACGAGGACGGCTACGTCTACGCCAATTTCAGCAACGGCGTCAGCTATCCCATCTACCAGATTCCGCTGGCCACCTTCTCCAACGCCAACGGGCTGGAGGCGGTGTCCGGCAACGCCTACTCGTCGACCGTCGATTCCGGCAATGCCACCTACGTCGCCGCCGGCAGCGGCGGCTCGGGGACCATCTTCTCGGGCTCGCTGGAACGCTCGACCACCGACACCGCCGACCAGTTCAGCAAGCTGATCACCGCCCAGCAGGCCTATTCGGCCGCCTCGGAGATCATCAGCTCGTCGCAGGACATGTTCGACAGCCTGATCAGCGCCAAGCGGTGAGCCCGATGAGTCGTCCCCGACACCCCGGCAAGCCAAGCCACCCGGCCGAACTGGGCCGGCTGTGGCGGGCCCGTCGGCAGGCGGCGCGGCGGCTGGCCGAGGGCGACCGCGCCGCCCTGCTGGCCGCCGCCGTCGACCTGATCCAGGCCCGTGCCGCCGCCGCGCCGCTCCTGGCCCGCGTGGCCGCCCGCCTGGAGCGCCGGCGGTCCGGTCGCGGCGCCACCCGTGCCTATGCCCGGGCCGGCGGGCTGCCCGCCGCCGCCTTCAAGGGAGATCCAAGATGAGCTGCCATGCCCCCGCCCGACGGGCCGAGCGTGATGGCCCCGCCTCGCCGCGAGCCCTGATCGATGCCTTCAGCGCCACCTTGAGCGCCCTTCTGGCCCTGGGCGAGGAGGAGAACCGCCGGCTGTGCGACCCCGCCGGCCGGCTGCCCCTGGACCTGGTCCGGGCCAAGGAGGATCTGGCCACCCGCTACGCCACCCTGGCCGAGCACCTCCGGGCCGGCATGGCCGGCTTCGATCCGCCGTGCCGCCGCGCCCTGGCCGACCTGGAAAACGACATCCGGCGGCTGGTCGCCCTGGTCAAGGAGAACCAGCGCCTGGCCAACGAGCACAAGGCGGCCTCTGCGTTGCGGGTCAACATGATCATGCAGGCGCTGGCCGAGCAGGAAAAGGCCACCCAGGCGGGGCCGACGGTGTGCGCGCCGTCGCCGGCCGGCCCGACGGCGGGTCCACTGGGCGGCATGGCGGCCCCGTGGCCGGGCGCCGGCTGAGGATTGTCGGCCGAGGTCGTCGGAGTCACATCCGGTTCGGGAGGGGCGCATGTCCATCAACGACATCATCAACAGCAGCACCTCCGGCCTGCTGGCCGTGCAGACCCGCATTGCCGTCACCTCGACCAACATCAGCAACGCCGACACCGAGGGCTACACGGCGAAAAGCGTCGATACCGCGGCGGCCATCGTCGGTGGACAGGCGGTCGGCGTCTCGGTGGTCGGCATCGGCGCCCAGGTGGATCGCTACCTCTACCGCGAGGTGATCGAGGCAACCAGCGAGGCGGCCCATGACGCGGTCATGGCGGGCTTTCTGGAAAGCGCCGTCTCGCTGCTCGGCGACAGCTCCGACGGGGCCGACCTGGCCGACACCCTGAGCGAGCTCATGACCCGGCTCGACGAGGCGGCGGCCTCCGACCAGGCGAGCACCCGCACCGCCGTTCTCAATGCCCTGGAAAGCTTCGCCGACACCCTGTCGGCCACCTCCGGCGAGGTGCAGGGGCTGCGCACCACCGCCGATGCGCGGATCGCCGAGACGGTGGACGACATCAACGCCCTGCTCAACGAGATCGATGGGCTGAACGCGCAGATCACCGGCCTTCGGGCCCACGGCCAGGCAACCGCCGACCTGGAGGATTCCCGACGCACCGCCCTGGCCGAGTTGGCCGAACTGGTCGACATCAACCACTTCACCAGCGACACCGGCGAGGTGCAGATCTACAGCGCCGGCGGCAGTCCCCTGCTGACCGGCACCGTGCACGCCCTGGGTTACGAGGCCGCCGGCCGCCTGTCGGCCGACAACCTCTACGACCCGGCCGGCGGCGGCAGCATTTCCGGCATCACCTCGGGCGGCGAGGATATCACCGACGAGCTGCCCGGTGGCCAACTGGGCGCCCTGATCGAGCTGCGCGACAGCGTGCTGCCCGGCCTGCAGGATGAGTTGGACGATTTGGCGGTCGGTGTCATGGACAGCCTGAACGCCGCCGCCAACGCCGCCACCGCCGTGCCGCCGCCGGCCAGCCTGACCAGCGATCACGGGATCGATGGCACGGCGGCCTTCAGCGGCACCGGCACGGTCACCCTGCTGGCCACCGATGCCGATGGCAACATCACCGACAGCACCACCATCGATCTGTCCACCATCACCACCCATGCCGATCTGGTCAGCGCCCTGGATGGCGCGGCCGGGGTGTCGGCCAGCCTGGACGCCGACGGCACCCTGACCCTGAGCGCCGACGACACCGATGGTGGCGTCATCCTGACCGGCGACGGCACGGTGGACGCCGACGGCCGTGGCCTGTCGCATCACCTGGGCCTCAACAACCTGCTCTCGGGCAGCGATGCCACCGACATCACGCTGAACGGCAATCTTGAAACCCAAGGTCTGCCGCAGGCGGTGATCGCCTCGACCACGGTTGGCGATGCCGCCTACATGGCCGGCGACACCAGCGGTCTGAAGGCGGCCTGGAGCGCCCTGGACGATACCATCCTGTTCGACGCCGCCGGCGAATTGCCGGCCGGCCGGGCCAGCGCCCTGGCCCGCGTCGCCGATCTGGTCGACGGACTGGCCGACCGTGCCGCGCGCGCCGCCGACAGCGCCGAGAACAGCGCCGAGCTGGCAAGCAGCCTGGGCGCGGCCTTCGGCAACGCCCATGGCGTCAACGTTGATGAGGAAACCGCCAGGCTGGTCGCCCTGGAACAGTCCTACGCCGCCACCAGCCAGGTGATCGCCACCGTGCAGGACATGTTCGACAGCCTGACCGCGATGATGAACTGAGGAGCCCGACCATGCGCGTCGCCACCCACACCATGAACAGCACCCTGCTGGCCCAGGCGCTGGAGGCCCAGGGGCGCTACAACCAGGCCCTGGTCGAGCAGGCCTCGGGGCTGAAGAGCGAAAGCCTGAGCGGTCTTGACGGGCAGGCCGGGCAGGTGGTCAGCCTGACCGCCGACCTCGCCGCCTCGGAGCATCTGGTCAGCCAGGCCGAGACGGCGGCCAGCCAGGTGGAAGCCGCCTATGCCGCCATCGATGGCATGCTCGACATCCTGAGCAGCACCAGCACCAGCGTCGCCGCCCAGATCTCCGGGTCCAGCGACGGCAGCGACACCAGCACCCTGCAGGACAAGGCCGCCGCCTGGCTGGCCGATCTTCAGACCCTGCTCAACACCAGCCAGGGAGACACCCATGTCTTCGCCGGCACCCTGGGCAGCCGTGCCCCGGTCGATGTGGACGCCGCCGGGTACGATCCGCTGGCCGACCCGACCCAGCCCGACACCGGCTACTATCAGGGCGGGGCCGAGCCGCGCAGCCTGATGCTGGGCGGCGAGCAGTCCCTGACCCATGGCGTGACCGCCGACGAGAAAGCCTTCGAGCAGGCCCTGCGGGCCCTGGCCATGCTCGCCGACGACGCCAATCAGCCGCTGACCACCGCCACCCTGGGCGAGGCCCAGGCATTGATCGATCAGGCGGTCAGCGGCATGGGGGCCTTGCAGGAGCGTCTGTCGGCCCAGTCGGACAGCCTGGAAACCCTGAGCGACGTGCAGACCGAATTCCAGCTTTACGCCGCCGCGCTGCTGGAGGACGTGACCAGCGTCGACGTGGCGGAAAGCGCCGCCAAGGTGTCGGAGCGCGAACTGGTGTTGCAGGCCTCCTATGCCGCCTTGTCGTCGCTCAAGTCGCTGTCCCTGGTCGATTATCTGTAGATCGCCCTGGCGGAAGCCGCGGCGGGTCTCCGAAAGGCTTGCCGGTCGCCCCTCGGCCGCGTCACAAAGCTTGCCGGCCGTCCCCCGGCCGCGTCACAAAGGACTCATGGAAGACTTCGCCTACCGACTGCAACGGCTCGAGGCGGGCGTCGTGCTGCTCGACGCCGAGGCCCGGGTGGCCGCCGTCAACCCGCCGGCCGAACGCCTGTTGGGGCACGACGCGGCGACCCTGATCGGACGGCCGATCAGCGAGCTGCACCCGCCGGCGGCGCGCGGCAAGCTCGACTGGCTGCTGAAGGCGGCGGGCGAGGAGGCGCAGACCGGGCTGATGGTCAGCCTGCCCGGTCAGGTCCTGGTGCTGAAGGCGACCCGGCTGGCCCCGGCCGGGGTCTGCCTGACCCTCTACCCGGTGGCGCCGCACGAGGCGGCGCGGGGGCCGATGGCGCCCCAGGAGACGGCGCCGCGCAACACCACCGCCGACAGTCCGCCGCCGCTGGTCAAGCTGCCGGTGTCGCGGGGCGGCGCGGTGGCCCTGATGGCGCTGGCCGACGTGGCCTACCTCCGGGCCGATGGGCATTACACGGCGGTGGCGGCGGTCGATGGGGCGGACGGCTTCTGCCCGCGCTCCCTGGCCGAGTTGGAAAGCCGGCTGGACAGGGCTGCCTTCCTGCGCGTCCACCGCAGCTACATGGTCAACCTGGGGCACGCCACCGGGGTGAAGCGCCAGTCGGGGCGGCTGATGCTGGTCACCTCGGCCGCCCGCGCGCCCCTGGTCCCGGTCGGGCGGACCCGGGCCGATTTGGTGCGCAGGCTGTTCGCGGTGTAGGGGGGCGCGGGTCGTTCACGCGCCGTGGAGGTCGTTCATGCAGCCGGCCGGTGGCTGGTTGGGTTGCGCTTGCACCGCGCGGCGGGCTGGGGCCTGCTGGCCGCCTTCCAGTTTGCGTCTGCCAACGCCCGCCTCCCAAAGTTTCCCCAAGGGTCCTCCAGAATGAACGCCGCTCCCGACCGCTATGTCAGTTTCGAGGGCATCGACTGCGCCGGCAACAGCCGCGCCCTGATCGCCGCCATCCGCCGCCACATCGACCGGCCGGAGCGCAGCAACCCGCTGTGGGAGCGCTTCAAGGCCCGTCTGGCGGCGGCCGGCGACAGCCAGGCCAGCACCGGCGACGAGTTGTATCTGGTCTGCTCGCACGTCTACTACATCGAGGAGTTGTTCGACGCGTACGACGACGCCGAGGGCCTGGAACTGCTGCGCAAGCTGGAATACGAGTGCTGTTGACCCCTGTGCGACCACTTTCGGGTATCGGCCGGTAACCACCCCGGCGGTCGACACATTGGGTTACATTGTGTCTATGGCCGCTGAGCGCCCCCGTTCCCTATCTTGACGCCAGCATGACCGCCGACCCCGGTTTCCCGGTCGCCGGGCGGGCAAGGCAAGGATGAAGGTGGGACCGAGATGGCGTGGCGTCGGCTGGCTGTGGTGATCGTCGTGGGGAGTGGGCTGGCGCTGGGTGGCGCCTGGCTGGGGCGGGGGCTGTTCGCCCCCGAGCCGGTCGCCCCGCCGGCCAGCGCGGTGGCCGGGCTTGGCACCATCGAGGACACGGTGCTGGCCAACGGCACCCTGAAGGCGTCGCGGCTGGTCAGCGTCGGGGCTCAGGTCTCGGGCCAGATCGAGACCCTCGCGGTGGCCCTGGGCGATCAGGTCGAGGCCGGCCAGCTGATCGCCGGCATTGAATCCGAAAGCCAGGAAAACGCCCTGCGCGACGCCGAGGCCGAACTGGCCTACATCAAGGCCCAGCGCCAGTCCAAGGTGGCCACCCTGAAGCAGGCCCGTCTGGCCTTCGAGCGCCAGCAGCGCCTGCTGGCCCAGGATGCCACACCGCGCGAGGACTACGAGGCGGCCGAGGCCACCCTGGCCACCACCCAGGCCGACATCGCGGCGCTCGATGCCCAGATCGCCCAGGCGGTGATCGCCGTCGACCGGGCCCGCACCGACCTGGGCTACACCCGCATCGTCGCCCCGATGGCCGGCACCGTGGTCGCCGTGGTGGTCGAGGCCGGGCAGACGGTCAACGCCAACCAGACCACCCCGACCATCGTCAAGATCGCCCGCCTCGACCCGATGACCGTGGAAGCGGAAATCTCCGAGGCCGACGTGGTCCGCGTCCGCCCCGGTCTGGAAGCCTATTTCACCATCCTGGGCGATCCGGACACCCGCTATCCGGCCACCCTCAGGGCCATCGAGCCGGCCCCGACGAGCATCGAGGGCGACGACGACGCGAGCACGGACGACAGCGCCATCTACTACAACGGGCTGCTCGACGTGGCCAACCCGGACCACCGCCTGCGCATCGACATGACGGCCCAGGTCTCCATCGTCCTGGCCCGGGCCGAGGCGGCGGTGCTGGTGCCCGCCTCGGCCCTGCTCCACGACGGCGGGCAGCCCCTGGTCAAGGTGCTGGGGGCGGACGGAAGCATCGCGGCGCGGTCGGTCGAGGTGGGCATCAACACCAACATCCGGGCCCAGATCACCGATGGGCTGAGCCCCGGCGAGCGGGTCGTCCTGTCGCCGGCCGAGGTGGCCGAGACCGACCGCCGGCGGCGCGGCCCGCCGAGCCCGCTCGGCTTCTGAGGCGGCGGCCATGACCCAACCCGCCCCCACCCGGCTTTCCCCCGGCCAGCCCCTGTTGCGCCTGGAAAAGGTCAGCCGCGCCTTCCCGGCCGGCGAGGGCACCCTGGTCGTGCTGAAGGAGGTCGACCTGACCATCGAGGCCGGCGAGATGGTGGCCATCATCGGCGCCTCGGGGTCCGGCAAGTCGACCCTGATGAACATCCTCGGCTGCCTGGACCGGCCCAGCGGCGGCACCTATCGGGTCAACGGCCGCGACACCCGCGACCTGGGCCCCGACGATCTGGCCGCCCTGCGGCGCGACCATTTCGGCTTCATCTTCCAGCGCTACCACCTGCTGGGCACCCTGGACGCCGTCGGCAACGTGGAAATCCCGTCCATCTACGCCGGCTGGCCGCGCGCCGAGCGCGACCGGCGGGCCCGCGCCCTGCTCCAGCGGCTTGGCCTGGAGGGTCGGCTGGGCCACCGGCCGGGGCAGCTTTCCGGCGGCCAGCAGCAGCGGGTCAGCGTTGCCCGGGCGCTGATGAACGGCGGCCGGGTGATCCTGGCCGACGAGCCGACCGGGGCCCTGGACAGCGCCAGCGGCCAGGACATGCTGGCCCTGCTCGAGGAGCTGAACGCCGAGGGGCACACCGTGGTCATCGTCACCCACGACCCCAAGGTGGCGGCCCACGCCGAACGGGTGATCGAGATCAGCGACGGGGCCATCCTCTCGGACACCCGCCGCCAGCCGGTCCGGACCGATGGTCCCGGGGCGTCGCGGCCGCCCGCCGAGCCGGCCGGGGCCGCCCCGCGGCGCGGCGCCCTGGCCGCCCTGGGCCGCCTGGGCGAGGCCCTGCGCATGGCCCGGCTGGCCATGTGGGCGCACCGCCTGCGCACCTTCCTGACCATGCTGGGGATCATCATCGGCATCGCCTCGGTGGTTTCGGTGGTGGCGCTGGGCGAGGGCTCGCGGCAGCGCATCCTGGCCAATATCAGCGCTATCGGCACCAACACCATCGACGTCATGCCGGGCAAAAGCTTTGGCGACCGCCGGGCGGGGCGCATCGAGACCCTGGTGCCGGCCGACGCGGCGGCCATCGCCGAGCAGCCCTATGTGGACAGCGTCACGCCCCAGGTCAGCAGTTCGGGCACGCTGCGCTACCGCAACGTGGCCCTGGACGCCACGGTGAATGGCGTCGGGCCGGCCTACTTCCGGGTCCAGGGCTACCGGTTGACCGCCGGCATGGCCTTCACCGAGGCCAGCGTGACGCGCCGCGCCCAGGAGGTGGTGATCGACCACAACACCCGCGACCAGATCTTCGGCCCCGACCGCGATCCGGTGGGCGAGGTCATCTTCCTGGGCAGCGTGCCGTGCCGGATCATCGGCGTCACCGCCGAGAAGACCAGCCTGTTCGGCGGCGGCACCAGCCTCAACGTGTGGATTCCCTACACCACCGCCATGAGCCGGATCATCGGCCAGTCCCATCTCAACCGCGTCACCGTGCGGGTGCGCGACGACTACGCGACCGAGACCGCCGAGAACAACATCCGCGCCCTTCTGCTGGCCCGTCACGGGGGGATCGACTTCCACCTGCGCAACACCGATACCATCCGTCAGACCATCCAGGGCACCACCGAGACGATGACCCTGCTCATCTCCTCCATCGCCCTCATATCGCTGGTGGTTGGCGGCATCGGGGTGATGAACATCATGCTGGTCTCGGTGACCGAGCGGACCCGCGAGATCGGGGTGCGCATGGCGGTCGGGGCGCGGCGCGGCGACATCCAGCAACAGTTCCTGGTCGAGGCGGTGCTGGTCTGCCTGCTCGGCGGTGCCCTGGGGGTGCTGCTGGCGCTCGCCCTGGGCCAACTGGTGGAGCACCTGAATGGGCAGATTTCCATGATCTATTCGGCCCAGTCGATGCTGCTGGCCTTCGCCTGCTCGACCCTGATCGGCATCGTTTTCGGCTATCTGCCGGCCCGCAGCGCGGCCCGGCTCGACCCCGTGGAGGCCCTGGCCCGTGAGTAACCTCCTGCCGCCCCCCCTCCGTCCCCGATTTTCGGTCCGAACTGGCCGGGTGGCGCCCGCCGGCACGGTTTTGCCCAGGCGACGCACGCCCCCTGTCGGCGTCCTGGTCCTGCTGCTGCCGGCCCTGCTCGGCGGCTGCGGAACTTGGCTCGAAACGCCGTTCGAGGCGCCTTCGGTGACCCTGCCGGAAGCCTGGCGGCAGGCCGCGCCGCCGGTCGCCGGGACGGTCAGCGTCGATCCGCTCGATCCCTGGTGGCGGGCCTTCGACGATGCGGCGCTGAGTGCCCTGGTCGAGCGCGCCCTGGCCGCCAACAATGATCTGGCGGCGGCCACCGTCGAGTTGCGCAAGGCCCGTCTGGAGGCCGGATTGAGCGAGCGGGCCATGCTGCCCGGGCTGTCGGCCGGGGCGGATCGCCGCGCCAACTACCCGTTGCGCGGCGAGACCAGCGTCGGGCGCACCTACAGCCTGTCCGGCGCCCTGAGCTACGAGGTCGACCTGTGGGGGCGGCTCGACCGCGAGGCCGATGCCGCTGCCTGGGCCGCCGTCGCCAGCCAGGCCGACCGCGAGGCCACCGCGCTGTCGCTGGTCGGCACCACGGCCGAACTGTACTGGCAGGTGATCTACCTGACCCAGCGCCGGACCCTGGCCCGGCAGAGCATCGACTACACCCGGCGCACCCTGGATCTGGTGCGGGTGCAGCGGGCCGGCGGCGCCGCCTCGGCGCTGGAGGTGGCGGAGGCCGAGCAGAGCGTGGAAACCCAGGAGGCCGACGACATCGACCTGTCGCAGCAGTTGACCGAGGCCCGCAACGCCCTGGCCATCCTGTTCGACGCGCCACCGCCGGCGGTGGACGACAACCTGGGCATCGTCCGCGCCACCCTGCCGGCGGCCGACCAACTGCCCCGGATCGACCCCGGGCTGCCGGTCGACCTGCTGCGGCGCCGGCCCGACCTCAAGGCGGCCGAGCAGCGGCTGCGCCAGAGTCTGGCCACGGTCGATGCCACCCGGGCCGGCTATCTGCCCACCCTGACCCTGACCGGCGAGTTGGGGGCGAGCAGCATCTCGCTGGTCCACCTGCTGATGGACCCGGTGGGCAGCCTGGGCGCCGGGCTGGTGCTGCCCTTCCTCAACTGGAACGAGATGCGGCTCAACATCAAGGTCTCCGAGGCCGACTACGAGGCGGCGGTGATCGACTACCGGCAGACCCTCTACACCGCCCTGGCCGAGGTGGAAAACGCCCTGTCGGCGCGCCGCACCCTGGCCCAGCGGGCGGTGCGTCTGGCCGCCGCCCTGGCCGCCGCCGAGCGGGCCGAAACCCTCTACGAAGTGCGCTACCGGGAAGGCGCGGCGGCGTTGCAGGACTGGCTCGACGCCCAGGAAAAGCGCCGCACGGCCGAGGAAAGCGTGCTGGAAAACCGCTATCAGGCCCTGCTCGCCCAGGTCACCCTGTATCAGGCCCTGGGCGGCGGGGCGTCGGCGGTGCCGGCGCCCGCCGAGACCTGAGGGCCTGAGGGCGGGGGGGCGGCGTCAGGACCCGGCGCAGCCGCGGACCACGGCCGAGCAGGCCTTGATGCTGCCGAAGCCCCAGCCGGCCCGGTTCTCGCTGTTGACGGCGACGATCCGGCCGTCGCGCACCGCCACCTGGAAGACGCAGGCGGTGGCCTGGGCGGCCGCCTCGGGGATCGGGCTGGCCAACAGACGGCCGTCCGGGCCGCGTGCCTGGGCCGAGGAATAGACCGCCACATGACCCGGGGCATCGTCGGTCAGGCGGTGGGTGCTCAGCGGCTGGCCGATGCAGCGGTCGAGCACGGCGGCCTCGCGGCCGACCAGGTTCTCCTTGGCCGAACGCACGGTACTGAGATGCGGCGCCCCGCAGGCGGACAGGGTCAGGCTGGCGATGCCGACCGACAGGGCGAGGGGCGCGAAAATGGCGCGGCGCAAGGTTGGCGGGAACAAGGTTGGCGGGGACATGGTGGGCACTCCTTTCTCGGGAAGCTGGTGCGGAAGGGGGGTCAGGCGGCGGGACCGGGCAGGCGGCCGGACATGCGCAGGCCGTCGCGCAGGTTGAGGGCAAGCAGGGTGATGTTCACCGCCCCGGCCAGCAGCTCGACCGCCTGGACGGCGTAGAACACCGAGTCGATCTCGCCGGCCCGCGCCTTGGCGGCCAGGAACAGGGCGGCCGGGACCAGGATCAGAAGGCCGCTGGCGGCGATGATCGGCATCCGCCGGCCTTTTCTTGCGGCCAGCCCGCCGGGGGTTGTCCGGGCCAGCCGGAAGCCGCTGCCGCCGGCCATGGCCAGGGCCGGAACCAGCACCAGCAGGCCCCAGGGAATGGCCGTCTTGACGGCGATCACGGCGCTTTCCGGGCCGGCCAGTTCGCTGATCGCGGTGGCCAGCCAGAAGCCGACGACGAGCAGCAGCGCCAGGCCGCCGGCGATGGGATGTAGGGTCTTGGGCATGGGGCAACCTCTTGGCTGGAAACAAGTCTGAAAAACAAGATAGCAAGCTATATAACAGAAAACAGCACGCTGTCCAAGAGCCAACGCGCCGATCCTGTCGTCGCCATCGGGCGGTGATCCAGGCTCTTGATATTGAAGCAAATCGTCGTCGCGATCCGTTCCGGATCGCTCGGGATTTGCTTATCCCGGCGGCGCCGTCATCCGGCTGCCGTCGGGGTTGAGGGGGGTCACCTCCACCGCCACCTCGGGCAGGCCGTGGCCGCCGCCCAGCATCACCCCCTTGATCGGCGAGACGTCCTCGAAGTCGCGGCCCCAGGCGGTGACCACGTGTTCGTGGGTGACCAGCTTGTCGTTGGTCGGGTCGATGTCGATCCAGCCGCCGTTGGGGGCCTCGGCCATGGGCACGAACAGCGACACCCAGGCGTGCGAGGCATCGCCTCCTTCCAGGCGTCGCGTGTCGCCGGGCATGCGGGTCAGCACGTAGCCGCTGACATAGCGCGCCGCCAGCCCCAGCGCGCGCAGGGCGCCGATCATCACGTGGGCGAAGTCCTGGCAGACACCGCGCCGCTCGCTCAGCACCTGCTCGGTCGGGGTGGCGATGGTGGTGGCGGTCGGATCGTAGGCGAAGCCGGCGTGGATGCGTTGGCTGAGGTCGATCGCCCCGGCCAGCACCGGACGCCCGGGCGGGAAGCTGGGGCCGGCGAAGGCGCGCAGGGTGGGCGAGGCGCAAACCAGCGGCGAATCAAAGGTGTACTGGCAGTTCTCGACGATCTCGGCGCCGACGCCGCCGGCCAGCCGCGCGGCCACCGCCTCCCAGGGCGGGGTGGCCTCGGGCTCGGGCAGGCTGGGGGGGGTTATCGAGACCCGGGCCAGGGCGGTGGCGGTCAGGGCGCGATAGGGCTCGGTCAGGGTGAAGGTGGTCAGGTGGTTGCCGAAGAAGTCCAGGCGGTCGCGGCGGTGGGCCGGGGTGGGCTGGATATCGACCCCGGCCTGATGCACCGTCTGGCCGGCGAAGGCGCGGGGCAGCAGCCGACCGGCGTGGTGGCTGACCGTCACCGGGCTGTCATAGCGGTAGGTGGTGACGTGACGCACCCGGTAGCTCATCGGGCGGGGCTGGCTCATGGCGCCTCCCCGGCCGTCTCGTCGGCCTGATCGAGCGATGGGCGGCTCTGGCCGCCGCTGCGGGTTTCCACGGCGTGGGCGAAGTACTGGCGGGCCAGCGAGTCGGCCAGGGCGTCGATCAGCCGGCGCAGCAGGCCGAGCAGGCGCGGCAGCGGCAGGCGAAGCAACTGATCGTCCTCGGCCAGCGGATCGTCGGCCACCTCGGCCATGGGGGCGACGCCGGACAGGGGCAGGCGGTCCAGCTCCAGGGTGCGCACCACGCCGAGCAGGCGCATGGCCAGCCGCTGCTCGTGGGTTCTGAGGGCGAAGGCCTGGTCGGCCGCCAGACTGTCCATGTGCAGGGCGAGGCGGGTCAACTGGTAGGCCAGGGCGCGCGGGTTGCTCTCGTCGGCCAGCAGCACGTCGAGCACCGGCACGGTCTGCGCCCGCTCCAGGTAGCGGGCGCGGTAGGTCATCTGGCTGTCGGTGGCCTCCAGGATCAGGTCGAGCACCGCCGTGCGCGCCTCGCCCTCGGTCCGCTCGACCGCCTCGAACAGGTCGAGCAGGCGCCGGGCCCGCTCGATGCGCCGGCCGGTGTCGAGGAAACGCCAACCCAGGCCGCGGGTCATGTTCTCGTTGCCCAGCCCGGCCATCACCAGCAGCGGGGTGAGGATGGCGGTCAGGCGCGGACCGGCTTCCTCCGGGGTCGGGATCGGTGTCTCCGGCCCGGCGATCGGCTGGCCGCCGATCCCCATGCCCAGGCCCAGCGCCTCGGCCAGGGCGCCGATGGCCCGCCAGTTGTCGACCGACAGGCGGTCGCGCACCCGCAGGCCGATGCGGTGCACGCTGAGGCCCAGGGCGGCCAGTCCGACCGGATTGGCCGGGTCCAGGTTGGCGGCCAGGATGGCCCGCACGGTGGCGTCCTGGTCGTCGGCCGAGGGGCCGCCGGGCGGCGCGAAGGGCGGGTGGCCGAGCCGCCACAGCAGGTCGAGCACCGCGCCCAGCTCCATCGATCCGGGACCACCCTCGGCGTGCCGGCCGACCATCGCCCTGAGCAGGCGGGCGGTGCCGTCGCAGCGTTCCACGTAGCGGCCCAGCCAGAACAGGTCGTCGGCCACCCGCGAGGGCAGATCGCGCGAGCCGCGGACCAGCCGCACCGGCGCCTCGCCGGGGCGCGGTCTGGGCGGCAGGCCGACCGGCTGGCGCGACAGCACCCAGGTGTCCTTGCTGGCGTCGCCGCGCTGCATGGAGACGCTCTGCTGGTTGGCGCTGGCCGAAACCCGGGTCAGGCCGCCCGGCATCACCGCGTAGTCGATCCCGTTCTCGCCCGGGTGGGCGCAGACGTGGACCCGAAGCACCAGGGCGTGGGGGGCCAGGCCGGCGGTGCTCCAGCCGGGCACGGTGGACAGCGAGACCGCTTCCTGGCCGACCCAGGCGTAGGGCCGGCGGGCGATCTCGGCGCGCAGGGCGTCGCGCTCGGCGGGGCCCAGGTCGGCCCCGCGCAGGGCCGGCGCGGTGGCGTCGAAGGCGGGGCGCACGGCCAGATCTTCCAGCGCCTCGGCGACGTGGGCCTGCTCGCGCGGCTGGCCGCACCACCAGGTGGCGACCGAGGGCATCCTCAGGTCCTCGCCCAGCAGGCGGCGGCTGAGGGCGGGCAGGAAGGCCATCAGGCCGGGCCCCTCGACCACCCCGGCGCCCAGCGCGTTGGCCAGGGCGATGGTGCCGTTGTGGGCCGCCTCGACCAGTCCCGGCGCGCCCAGGGTGGAGTCGCCGCGCAGCTCCAGGGGGTCGCAGAAGCTGCTTTCGTTGCGCCTAAGGATGACATCGACCGGCTTCAGGCCGCCCAGGGTTTTGAGGAACACGCGGCCCTCGCGCACCGTCAGGTCGCCCCCCTCGACCAGGGTGAAGCCCAGGTAACGCGACAGGTAGACGTGCTCGAAATAGGTCTCGTTGAACGGTCCCGGGGTCCACAGGGCGACCCGGGGGAACTCGCGCGGCTGCGGGGCGCGGGCGATCAGGCTGTCGCGCATCCCGCTCAGATGCACGGCCAGCCGGTGGACCGGCAGGGGGCGCATCACCTCGGGCAGCAGGCGGTTCATGATGACCCGGTTTTCCAGCACGTAGCCGATGCCCGAGGGGGCCTCGGCCCGGCTGTCGATGACCCACCAGCGGCCGTCCGGCGAGCGCGCCAAATCGAGCGCCAGCAGGTGCAGGAAGACGCCGTCATGCGGCCGGGCCCCGGCCAGCGGGCGCAGGAAGGCCGGGTTGGCGTGGATCAGGGCCGGCGGCAGGGCGCCCTCGGCCAGCAGGTGGCGGGGTCCGTAAAGGTCGGCCAGCAGCTCGTTGAGCAGGCGGGCGCGCTGGATGGCGGCGCGCTCGATGGCCAGCCAGTCGGCCTCGTCGACCAGGAAGGGCACCGGGTCCAGGCTCCACGGCCGGTCGTGGCCGGCCGGATCGCCGTAGACGTTGTAGGTCACCCCGTTGTCGCGGATCAGGCGGCGTCCCCGCTCGGCCCGGCGGTCGATCTCCTCGGGGCCGAGGCGGCCCAGGCGCTCGATCAGGTCGCGCCAGTGGGGGCGCACCTCGCCGTGCGGGGTCAGCATTTCGTCGAACACCCCGGGGCGCGGGGTGTAGCGCAGCCACGGCGGGGCGGCGTCGGTCGTGGCGGCCTCGGTCATCGTCTGGCTCATGCTGCGTCCGCCTGCCGGCGCGGGCGGGGGGCGGCACCGGCGGCCCCTCCACGGCGAGGGAACGGCGCCCCCCGGGCAAAGTCAAGCCCCGTCGCGGGGGACTCGCTGCCCAAAACGTTAGCAGTTCTTTCCCGTTGACGACACGCTGAGCAGTGGGCAACCCTGTCAGGGAAGCGAAACGCGCAAGTGAAGGGCGGGGCATGGCGGCGGACGGGCCGGTTTTCGACGAGATGACCCTGGCGGACGGCACCGTCCGCGCCCCCTACCGCACCTATCAGGCGTGGCTTGATCGCACCGATCCCGGTCTTCTGGCCCGCCGCCACGCCCAGGCCGACCTTTTGTTCCGGCGCATGGGCATCACCTTCGCGGTCTATGGCGAGGCCAACGGGGCCGAGCGCCTGATCCCGTTTGACGTCATTCCGCGCATCCTCAGCCGCGATGAGTGGAAGGTGCTGTCCAAGGGGGTGTGCCAGCGGGTCGAGGCGCTGAACCGCTTCATCCACGACATCTACCACGATCAGGAGATCATCCGGGCGGGCAAGGTGCCGGCCGAGCTGATCCTGGGCAACGACCAGTACCGCGAGGAGATGCGCGGCTTCAAACCGCCCGGCGGAGTCTACGTGCACATCGCCGGGATCGACGTGGTGCGCACCGCCGAGAACGCCTTCCACGTGCTGGAAGACAATCTCAGGACCCCGTCCGGCGTGTCGTACATGCTGGAGGACCGCGAGATCATGATGCGGCTCTTCCCCGATCTGTTCGATGCCTGTCCGGTGGCCCCGGTCAACCACTACCCGACGACGCTGCTCGACAACCTGGAATACGCCGCCCCCGGCGGGCGCGACGAGCCGACGGTGGTCCTGCTCACCCCCGGGCAGTTCAACAGCGCCTATTTCGAGCACGCCTTCCTGGCCGACGAAATGGGCATCGAGCTGGTCCAGGGGCATGACCTGTTCGTCGAGGACGACACCGTCTACATGCGTACCATCGAGGGGCCGCGCCGGGTCGATGTGATCTATCGCCGCATCGATGACGACTTCCTCGACCCCAAGGTGTTCCGCGCCGACAGCATGCTCGGCGTGCCGGGGCTGTTCCAGGCCTACCGCAAGGGCCGGGTGACCCTGGCCAACGCCATCGGCACCGGCATTGCCGACGACAAGGCGATCTATCACCACGTGCCGGAGATGATCCGCTTCTACCTGGGCCAGGAACCGGTGCTGGCCAACGTGCCCACCTGGTTCCTGCGCCACGACGACGACCGGGCCCATGTGCTCGATCACCTGTCGGAACTGGTGGTCAAGGAGGTCCACGGCTCGGGCGGCTATGGCATGCTGGTCGGGCCCCGGGCCACCCGGGCCGAGATCAGCGCCTACCGCGAGCGCATCCTGGCCGACCCGGCCAATTTCATCGCCCAGCCGACGCTGGCCCTCTCCACCTGCCCGACCTTTGTCGATCAGGGCATCGCGCCGCGCCATGTGGACCTTCGGCCGTTCGTGCTGACCGGCAAGAAGACCACCGTGGTTCCCGGCGGGCTGACCCGGGTCGCCCTGCGCCAGGGCTCGCTGGTCGTCAACTCGTCGCAGGGCGGCGGGACCAAGGACACCTGGGTGCTGGAGCGCTGACCGCCATGCTCAGTCGGACCGCCGACAACCTCTACTGGATGGCCCGCTACATGGAGCGGGCGGAAAGCGTCGCCCGCATCCTCGACGTCAGCCACCGCATGTCCCAGTTGCCGGGCGGCCAGGAGGCGGCCCGCGAATGGCTGCCGGCGCTGATCATCTCCGAGCAGTTGGAAGACTTCGAGCGGACCTACGACGCGGTCAGCGCCGGCCATGTGATCGCCTACATGGGGCTCGACCCGGCCAACCCGTCGTCGATCCACTCGACCCTCAAGGCGGCGCGCGAGAACGCCCGCGCCGAGCGCAACATCCTGCCCACCGAGGTCTTCGAGACCCTCAATACCACCTGGCTCGAAATGCGCGACATCCAGTACGCCCGGCTGGTCGAATGGGGCTTTCGCGAGTTCTTCGAGTGGGTCAAGGAGCGCAGCCAGTTGTTCACCGGCATCGTCGCCGGGACCATGCTGACCAACGAGGCCTATCACTTCACCCGCCTGGGCACCGCCATCGAGCGGGCCGACAACACCGCCCGCCTGCTCGACGTCAAGTATCACGGCCTGGTGCCGGATGACGAGGCGGCCACCGACGAGGCCGCCGACTACTACCAGTGGGGGGCGCTGCTGCGCGCCATCAGTGCCTTCAAGGCCTACCGCATGACCTACCGCGAGGCCATCAAGCCGCGCCAGGTGGTCGACCTGCTGGTGCTGCGGCGAAGCTTCCCGCGCTCGCTGCACGCCTGCTACGCGGAAATCCATCCGACCCTGGAAACCCTGCGCCCGGGTTCGGAATGCGCCCGGCTGTCCGGCGAGCAGTACGCCCGGCTGCGCTACTCCCGGCCCCAGGACATCACCCGGCGCGGTCTGCACCGCTTCCTGACCGATTTCCTGAACCGCAACGCCGCCCTGTCGGAAGAGATCGCGCGCACCTTCCTGTTCGTGCCTGGCGGCTGATCTTCTCGCCTTCCCGTCGGTGGGGAGGGGGGGGTGTCTCGTCGGCCGGTTGATCGTATAATCAGATCAAAGATTTTAGAATTAGCTGTTTGAAGCGATTTTAACCCACCCCTACACTGCTCACACGCTGGGCTGACGGGGGTGCTTCAAATGCCCACATAAATATTCGTCAGCCGATCAGGACCCCCATTCCGGGTGGTCCGGCCGCCCCTCGACGCCGGGCGGCCGCGCAATGACGCACAACCAGGGAGGAAACCGTCATGACCCATGATACGGCCGGCAAATGCCCGGTGATGCATGCCCCGGTGGCCGGGGGAGGGACCAGGAACGCTGACTGGTGGCCCGAGCAGCTGAACCTGAAGATGCTCCACCAGAACCCGCCGGCGGCCAATCCGCTGGGCCCCGACTTCACCTACGCCGAGGAATTCAAGAAGCTGGACCTGGCCGCGGTGAAGCGCGACCTCACCACCCTGATGACCGACTCCCAGGACTGGTGGCCGGCCGACTACGGCCACTACGGCGGCCTGTTCATCCGCATGGCCTGGCACAGCGCCGGCACCTATCGCACCGGCGATGGCCGGGGCGGCGCCGGCTCGGGCAGCCAGCGCTTCGCGCCGCTCAACAGTTGGCCCGACAACGCCAACCTGGACAAGGCGCGGCGCCTGCTGTGGCCGATCAAGAAGAAGTACGGCAACCGCCTCTCGTGGGCCGACCTGATGGTGCTGGCCGGCAACGTGGCCCTGGAATCCATGGGCCTCAAGACCTTCGGCTTCGCCGGTGGACGGGTCGACGTGTGGGAGCCGGAGGAGGACATCTACTGGGGCACCGAGACCGAATGGCTGGGCGACAACCGCTACAGCGGCGATCGTGACCTGGAAGACCCCCTGGCCGCCGTGCAGATGGGCCTGATCTACGTCAACCCGGAAGGCCCCAACGGCGAGCCCGATCCCGTCGCCTCGGGCCGCGACATCCGCGAGACCTTCGCCCGCATGGCCATGAACGACGAGGAAACGGTGGCCCTGACCGCCGGCGGCCACACCTTCGGCAAGTGCCATGGGGCCGGCGACGCCGCCCATGTCGGTCCCGACCCGGAGGCCGCCGGCCTGTCGACCATGGGTCTCGGGTGGCTGTCGTCGCACGGCAGCGGCAAGGGCGACGACACCATCACCAGCGGCATCGAGGGCTCGTGGACGCCCAACCCGATCCGCTGGGACAACGGCTACTTCGACATGCTGTTCGGCTACGACTGGGAACTGGTCAAGAGCCCGGCCGGAGCCTGGCAGTGGACGCCCAAGGACGTCGAGGAGAAGGACATGGCGCCGGCGGCGCATGATCCCTCGAGGAAGGTGCCGACCATCATGACCACCGCCGACATGGCGATGCGCATGGACCCCATCTACGAGCCCATCTCGCGACGCTTCCATCAGAACCCGGACCAGTTGGCCGACGCCTTCGCCCGCGCCTGGTTCAAGCTGACCCACCGCGACATGGGGCCCCGGGCCCGCTACCTGGGCCCCGAGGTGCCCGAGGAAGAGCTGATCTGGCAGGACCCGCTGCCCCCGGTCGACCACCCGCTGATCGACTCCGGCGATGTCGCCGAGCTCAAGGCCAAGGTGCTGGACAGCGGGCTGTCGGTGGCCGATCTGGTCTTCACCGCCTGGGCCTCGGCCTCGACCTTCCGTGGCTCGGACATGCGCGGCGGGGCCAACGGGGCGCGCCTCAGGCTGGCCCCGCACAAGGACTGGGAGGGTAACGAGCCGCCCCGCGTGGCCAAGGTGCTGGACACCCTGGAGGGCATCCGGAGCACCTTCAACAGCGCCCAGTCGGGCGGCAGGAAGGTGTCGCTGGCCGACCTCATCGTGCTGGCCGGCAACGCCGCCGTCGAGCAGGCGGCCAAGCAGGCCGGTCATCAGGTGACGGTGCCCTTCGTGCCCGGGCGCACCGACGCCCGCCAGGATCAGACCGACGTCGACTCCTTCGCCGTGCTCGAGCCGGTGGCCGACGGCTTCCGCAACTACCAGAAAACGGCGTTCAGCGTGCCGGCCGAGAAGATGCTGCTCGACAAGGCGCAGCTTCTCACCCTGACGGCGCCCGAGATGACCGTGCTGGTCGGTGGCCTGCGGGTGCTGGGGGCCAACCACGGTGGCGCGCCGCACGGCGTCTTCACCGACCGCCCCGGCACCCTGAGCAACGACTTCTTCGTCAACCTGATGGACATGGGCACCGAATGGCGGCCCACCTCGGAGGCCGAGGAGCTGTTCGAGGGGCGCGATCGGGCCAGCGGGCAGGTGAAGTGGACCGGCACCCGGGTCGATCTGGTGTTCGGCTCCAACTCCCAGTTGCGCGCCCTGTCCGAGGTCTACGCCCAGGACGACGCCGGCGGCAGGTTCGTCGAAGACTTCGTCGCCGCCTGGGCCAAGGTGATGCACGCCGACCGCTTCGACCTGGCCTGATCAATCGGCGTCATCAATCGGCGTCATCAATCGGCGTCATCAATCGGCGTTGCGATCCGTTCCGGATTGCTCGGAGTTTGCGCCAGGCAAGGGTGGATCGAGCGTGATCCGCCCTGGCCATTACATCACCCCCTGCCATCGGCTCTGGATGGCAGGGGGTTTTCTGTCTTGCGGGGAGGTGGCCGGGATGAAGGGGGGTGGTTTTCCCGCTCTCTTGAATCAAGATTCACCGGCGTAAAGTCATTGAGTTGAGTGCGATGGTTGTTTCAAACTTGAGGTTGCGCCTTCCAATGTTTTTGTTTTAACAGTTCAAGAGTTAATTGGCTGGAGAAACCGCCACCGTTCATCTATCTTTAAGCGAAGTGGATGATTCTTGTCCCCATTCCGGGACCCCACCGCAGCCAGAAGGGAGGCGGTGTGTTTGGTGCCCTGCCGTCGGTGGGGGAACAGGGTGATGATCGAGACACGCCAGGACTCGTCCGAAGAAACGTTTCGGGCCCTCGATGCCCCCCCTCTCGGGCCGGTGCGACCGGGGGCTCGCCCCGGTCAACGGCCCAGGCGGCGGATTGTCGCCGTGCTGCTGGCGGTCGCCGCCGCCGGGATCGTGGTGGCGACTCTGTTGGCCGAGGTGGCGCACCGGCTCTCGGGCCGGGGGGGTGGCGCGGGATCGTCGCTCCTGGAATCGTCGCTCCTGGAATCGTCGCTCCTGGAACTGGCGCAGATCGGCCTGCTGCTGGCGGCGGTTCTCGTCCTGCTTGCCCTGGTCATCCACTCGACGTGGCGCGAGGCGGTGGCGTCGCGCCGTCTGCTCACCCGGCAGGCCGCCCTGGAGGCACTGACCGGCGGCGCCCCGTTGAGCGGGATGCTGGCCACCGTGATGCGCGCCATCGAGGCGGCGCGGCCCGATCTGCCCTGTGCCGTCCTGGTGCGCGAGCCGGGCGGCGCGACGACCACCCTGGCCAGTACCCCCGGCCTGCCCGACGACTACGTGGCGCGGCTGATCGACCTCGCCGCCGAGCCGGGCGAGGGCGTGGTCATCGCCGATGCCCGCCGCGAGGCGCTGCCGGAGGACTTGCGGACCGTGGCACGGCGGGCCGGCATGCGCGCCATCTGGGTCGGGCCGGTCATCGATGCCGCCGGCGAGGCGCTGGGCCACGTTGTTCTTCAGCGTCGCCGACCCGGCCGGCCGGGCCGGCGCGACATCGAGCACCTCATCGAGTCGACCCGCCTCGTTCGTCTGGTCCTCGACCATTGGCGGAGCGAGGAAAAGATGCGCCAACAGACCCACATCCTGGCCCTGGGCCAGGAGTTGGCGCAGATGGGGTCGTTCGTCTTCGATCCGGTGTCCGGCGCGGTGGAGACGTCGGGGAACTGGCGGGCCCATCTTGGTTTCGACGCCGACACGCCGCTGACCGTCGACGACATCTTCGCCCTCATCCCGCTGGAGGATCACCCCCTGCTGTGGGCGGCTGACGAAAAGCACCGCCGCGGCGAGCCGGCGGTGATCGATCACAGAAACATCCAGCGGCACACCGGCAAGGTGCTGCATGTCCGTTCGTGCGGGGTGCAACTGACCGATGAGCAGGGCCGGCCGGGCAAGATCGTCGGCTCGGTCCAGGACGTCACCGACCTGAAGCAGGTCACCCTGGCGCTGAAGGCCAGCGAGGCCCGCTTCCGGGACCTGTTCGAGGCCACGCCCCTGAAGCTGGCGGTGTGGCGGCTGGCCCGCGATGATTTCGTGCTGGAGTCGATCAACCGGGCATCGGTGGCGTTTGGCGGGACACGGATCATCGACCTGATCGGCATTCCGTTGTCCGAATTCTACGCCGACCAGCCGTGGATGTGCGAGCTGGTGCGCGGCTGCCACGAAAAAGGCGAGGGGGTCCAGGTCGAGCGTCTCTATCGCTTCCGTTCGACCGGCGAGGCGCGCCACCTCAACCTGAAATTCGCCCCCCTGCCACCGGACACGGTGCTGGTCATCGCCGAGGACATCGATGCGCGCATCCGCACCGAACACCGCCTGCGCGAAACCGCCGAGCGGCTGACCGAGGCCGAGGTGTTGGCCGGCATCGGGGCCTGGGAGTGGGACGTGCGGCCCGATGTCTGGAGCTTTTCCGACAACTGGTGCCGCCTGCATGGCGTCGAAACGCCGCCGCGCACCACCGAGGCACTGTTGACACTGGTCTTTCCGGACGATCTGGACAAGGTGGAGAGCGCCCTGGACAGCGCCCTGGAAGGCGGTGCGTGCGAGGTCACCCACCGCGTGGTCGATCCAGGGAGTGGCGCCATCCGGGTGATGAAGATGCGCGGCACGCCGGTGCTGGATGACGCCGGGCAGGTGATCCGGGTGCGCGGCATGGTGCTCGACATCACCGCCCGCGAGCGCGACGAGAAGGCCTTGCGGGAAACCACCGAGCTGATGGTCGCCGGCCAGCGCCTGGGCCGCATGGGCTCGTTCGAGTACGATCTGAACAGCGGTCAGTGGTCGCTGTCGGAAACCTGGCAGGAATTGTCCGGCTGGAGCCCGCCGCCAGCCACCACCGAGGAGTTGCTGACCTGGATTCATCCCGACGACCAGGAGACGGTCCGGGCCGGTTTCCAGGCCATGCTGCGCGGCGAGAACCGGCGCCTGGAGCATCGCGTGATCCACGTCAAGAGTGGCGAGACGCTGCAACTGCGCAGCTTCGGCATGCTGATCCACGACGATCACGGCCGCCCCGCGCGGCTGCGTGGTCTGGTCCAGGACGTGACCGAGGAGAAACGCCGCGAGGCCCACCTGGCCGACAACCTGATGCGCCTCGCCATGGCCCAGCAGATCGCCCGCATCGGCAGTGCCAGCGTCGATCCGCGCCGCCGGCGCTCGGAATGGTCGGCGGAAATGTACCGCATCTTCGAGCGCGACCCGGCGCTCGGCCCGCCGTGCCTGGGCGATCATGCCGATCTCTACGCGCCCCGGGATTACGCCGCCCTGCGGGACGCCTTCGACGCCGCCATCAAGCAGGGCACGCCGTTCGACCTTACCTTTCCGCTGCACATGCCCGGCGGGCGCACCAAGTGGGTCCATGTCCTGGGCCGCCCGGCGAGCCGTCGCGGCCCGGCCGGGCATGTCGTCCACGCCACCGTGCAGGACATCACCGAGCGCAAGCGGGCCGAGGAGTTCCGCGAGGACATGGAGCGCATCATGCGCCACGACCTGCGCAGTCCCATCGCCGCCACCAGTGCCGGCATCAACATCCTGCGCATGGCCGACACCCTGACCGACGACCAGCGCCAGACCCTGGACATGATGGAACTGTCCACCCGGCGCCAGTTGTCCCTGCTCGACCTGTCGATGGCCCTGTACCGAATGGAGGCGGGCACCTTCGATCCGGCCAGCGAGGCGGTCGATCTGGGTGCCGTGCTGGGCGAGGTGCGCGGCGAATTGGCCCATCTGGCCGGAAACTCCGCGGCGACAGTGCGCCTTGAGGCGCGCGGCCGACCGGTCGCCGTGGGCGATCCGTGGCTGTGTCGCACCCTGTTCACCAACCTTGTGCGCAATGCCATCGAGGCCTTGCCGGGGCCGGGGCTGGCGGTGACCATTGACCTGGCCAGTGAAGCCGGCCGGGCCGTGGTGCGCATCACCAATCCGGGCGAGGTGCCGCCCGCCATCCGCGACCGATTCTTCGAAAAGTACGCCACCAGCGGCAAGGCCGGGGGCACCGGGCTGGGCACCTACTCGGCCCGCCTGATGGCCCGCGCCCAGGGCGGGGCGCTGGAGTTGGACACCAGCACCCCCGGGCAGACCACCCTGACCGTCACCCTGCCCCTGGCCGATGCTGCCGTCAGCCCTGCCTGAGGTCGGTCGGGCGCATCCCGGGCGCCTGCGCCGTGGCCGATTCGCAGGCCCGGTAGCGGGCTTCCACGACCAGACGGGCGCGCTCGGCGCGGACCGCGATTGCCGCCTCGTCGAGTGGTGGCAGGGTGCCGATGACGCGGCGGATCTGCAGATCGCCGATCAGCAGGCTGACATAGAGCCGAGAGCGAAAAATCGGAACCACTTGGTGGTTCCTGGTTTTTCGCTCTCGGCTCTATACTGAAAATGGAGAGCAGATCGTGCGAAATCTGAAGTGCCCTGCGATTCACATTTCGCACGATCTGCTCTAGAATTCGGCCGCCTCGCCGGGCACCGGACAGTGCCAGTGGCCGGCTTCGTGGGCCTTGGCGAACAGGTGCCAGAGCAGGGGCACGATGTGCTCGCGTCCCGACTGGGCAATGGTCCGCCCGAGGGCGCCGCTGTCGCTGGCGTCGACGGCGGCGGCCCGGTTCAGGGCCACCGCCCGCTCGCCGGTGACCAGCCGCAGCAGGGCCGGGCCGAGGTCGCGCAGGGCTTGGCTGGGAGTGCTGTTGCCGTCCAGGTGGGCCTCCAGAATGCGGGCCCCGGCGCGGGCGTTGTCCTCGACCATCGCCTGGAACAGCCCGCTCTTGGAGCCGAACCAGCCGCGCAGGGTTTCCTCGGTCACGTTGGCCCGCCGGGCGACCGCCGCCAGCGAGGTGGCGGCGTACCCGTTCTCGGCCAGCACGGCATAGGCGGTTTCGATCAGCTCCTGGCGGTGCAGCAGGGTAACGGTATGGTGCATGGGCGGGGCCGGGGAGAGGGGGCCGGGGGGCGGACGGGCGGGGGCGGTTGGAACCGCTCCATTATGCAGCTTCCGGCCCGGGTATGCAGCTTCCGGCCCAGGCCGGGAGGGAAAAATCGACCCCGCGTCGGGCTTGCGCGAACCGGCCCTGGCGGCGCCCTGGCGCAGGATGCGATGGAGCCGTCGACGCGGCGTTGGTTTCCCGGGTCCAATCGCGCCGCGTCCGGGTTTACACTCGCCGCCATGCCCAGCCTGTGCCGCGACTGCCTGCATCATGACGCCACCCCTTTCCCCGACGCCTGTCCGCGCTGCGGCGGCCGGCGGCTGGTCGCGCACGATGAGCTGGAGACACTGAGCATCGCCCATGTCGACTGCGATTCCTTCTATGCCTCGGTGGAAAAGCGCGATCGCCCGGAACTGGCCGACAAACCGCTGATCGTCGGCCATGCCGGCGGCCGGGGGGTGGCCACCACCGCCTGCTACATCGCCCGCCGCTATGGCGCCCGCTCGGCGATGCCCATGTACAAGTGCCTGGAGTTGTGTCCGCACGCCGTGGTCCTCCCGCCCGACATGCCCAAGTACCGCCGGGTGGCCGAGGAAATCCGCGCCATCTTCGCCGCCGTCACCGACTGCGTCGAGCCGGTCAGCGTCGACGAGGCCTACCTCGACATGGCCCCGGAGCACCGCCGGGGCGACGCCGGGGCCGCCGTGCTGCTGGCCGACGTGGCGCTGCGCGTCGAGCAGGAGATCGGGCTGACCGTCTCGGTCGGCCTGGGGCCCAACAAGTTCCTGGCCAAGCTGGCCAGCGACATGAACAAGCCGCGCGGCTTCACGGTGATCGGCCAGGCCGAGGCCCGGTCCGTCCTCGCCCCGCTGCCGGTCGAGCGCATCCATGGCGTCGGCCGCGCCCTGGCGGGGCGCCTGACCGCCCAGGGGTGGACCACCATCGGCCACCTGCAGGCGCTGGGCGAGATGGAGCTGACCCTGCGCCACGGCAAGCTGGGGCGGCGGCTGTACCACTACGCGCGCGGCCTGGACGAACGCCGGGTGACGCCGGTGCGTCCGGCCAAGAGTGTGAGCAAGGAAACCACCTTCCGGCGCGATCTCCACCGGCTGGCCGACCTGGAGGCCGAGTTGGCCGGCCTGACCGACAGCCTGGCCGGGGCCCTGGCCCGCAAGGAGGTGGCCGGGCTGACCGTGGTCCTCAAGCTGAAGACCTCGGGCTTTCGCACCCTGACCCGCAACCGCCGGCTGCCCGAGGCGACCCGGCGGGCCGAGGTGATCCTGGCCGCCGCCCGCCTGCTGCTGGCCCGCGAGTTGGCCGACAGCCCGGGCGACAGCTATCGGCTGATCGGCGTCGGGCTGGCCGACCTGTGCCCGGCCGAGCAGGCCGACCCGCCCGACCTGTTCGCCCCGGGCGGGGAGGGACGACCATGAGCCCGGCCCCGCCACGCCCCCCGGACACGCCCGCCGCGCCGCCGCCGCGGGCCCGGCTGATCGCCTTCCTGGCCCTGGTCACCGGCGCCGCGCTGGTCGGGGCCTCGCCGCTGTTCGTGCGGGCCAGCGAGATCGGCCCGGCGGCCACCGCCTTCCACCGCGCCTTCCTGGCCCTGCCGCTGCTGTTCCTGGTGCTTGCGCTGAACCGTGCCCGGGGGCGCCGCCCCGGGGTGCCCCGTCTGGACATCAAGGCGGCGCGCGGCATGGCCCTGGCCGGCATGTTCTTCGCCGGCGATCTGGCCTTCTGGCATCTGGCCATCCTCGGCACCACGGTGGCCAACGCCACCCTGTTCGCCACCCTGGCCCCGATCTGGGTGACCCTGTTCCTGGTCCTGGTGGTGCGGGTGCGGCTGGCGGCGCGCTACCTGTTGGGGGTCGGGCTGGCGGTGGCCGGCGGCGGCCTGCTGGTCGCCGACAGCCTGACCGTGCGCCCGGAGAACCTGGTCGGCGACGCCCACGGGCTGATCACCGGCATGTTCCTCGGCGCCTACATGCTGAGTGTCGGGCGGCTCAGGGGGCGGGGCTTTTCGACCCTGGCCATCATGAGCCTGGGCACCCTGAGCACCGCCCTGTTCCTGCTGCCGCCGGCCCTGCTGCTGGAGGACCAGTTGTTTCCCCGCAGCGTGGAAGGTTGGGCGATCCTGGTCGGGCTGGCGTGGTCGGCTCAGGCCCTGGGCCAGGGGCTGGTCGCCTTCTCGCTGGCCTATCTGCCGATCGGCTTTTCGGCCACCACCATGATCCTCGAGGCGGTGTTCGCCGCCCTCCTTGCCTGGGTCCTGCTCGGCGAGGCGTTGGGGCCGTGGCAGGCGGCCGGCGCGCTGGCGGTGCTGGCCGGGCTGCTGTTGGCCCGGCGCGGCGAGGGGGCCGCGCCGCGCCCGGACCGGGTCAGGCGGCCGGGAAGCGGACCGTGAAGGTGCTGCCCTGGCCCGGGGTGCTGTCCACGCCGACCGTGCCGCCGTGCAGGTCCATCAGCGCGTGGACCAGGGCGAGGCCCAGCCCGCTGCCCTCGATATGGCGCTTCTCGGCCTCGGCGGCGCGGCTGAAGGGCTGGAACAGCCGTGCCTGGTCGGCCGCGGAAATGCCGATTCCGGTGTCGCGAACCTGGATCACCACGCCCCCCTCGGGGTCGGCCTGGGCGCTGATGTCGATCCGGCCACCGGGAGGGGTGAACTTGATGGCGTTGGACAGCAGGTTGACCAGCACCTGGCGCACCGCCAGCCCATCGGCGATCAGCGGCGGCAGCGTGGGGTCGAGGTGTACGTCAAGCGCCAGGCCGGCCTCGCTGGCCCGCTGGGCCAGCAGGTGCACGACGGCCCGCACCAGTTCGGCCACGTCCTGTTGGTGCGGTGCCAGCTCGCGTCGTCCGGCTTCGATCTTGGCCAGATCCATCAGGCCGTCGATCAACTCGACCAGATGGTGGCCGCTGCGGTGGATGTCGGCGGCGTACTGGCGGTAGGTGGGGTTCTCCAGGGGGCCCAGGATGCCCTTTTCCATCATCTCGGAAAAGCCGAGGATGCTGTTCAGCGGGGTGCGCAACTCGTGGCTCATGGTGGCCAGGAAGCGAGACTTGGCCTGGCTGCCTTGCTCGGCCTGCTGGCGCGCCTCCTGCTGGGCCAGTTCCCAGCGCTTGCGGGCATCGATGTCGGTGGCCACGCCGAGCAGGCGGGCGACGCTGCCATTGGCGTTCCAGGCCACCGGCCTGGCGTGGTCCCATATCCACAGCCAGCGGCCGTCCCGATGGCGCATGCGGTACTCGATCTTGATCCCGGACGATGACGTCAGGGCCTTGTAGATCTCGGCTTCGACCTTCGGCAGGTCCTCCGGGTGGACCATCTCCCGCCAGGTCTCGAAGGTCGCCGGGAAGGAATCGGGGGGATAGCCGAGCAGGGTATACAGGCGGGGTGTCCATTCCACCGTGCCGCTGGCCAGATCGAGGTCCCAGATGCCATCCTCGGCCACCTCCAGGGCGAGGCGCAGCTTTTCCTCGCTGCGCGTCAGGGCCGCCTCGGTCTGCTTGATGTGGGTGATGTCCTGGATGGTGCCATGCACCACGTGGCCGGCCGGTCCGGGGTCGGCCTCCGGTTCGCCGATGGCCCGCACCCACCCGAGCGGCCGGTCGGGCAGGCTGAGTTGCAGGGTGATGGCGTAGGGGGTGCCGTCGCGGATGGCCGCGCCGATGGCCTCGGTCAGACGGGCATGGTCGGCCGGCGCGAACACCGTGGCCGAGGTCTCGACACTCAGCGGGGGGCCTTCGGGGTCTTGACCGAGAATCCGATAGACCTGATCCGACCAGGTGGTTTTGCCGCTCGCCGGGTCGACCGACCAGTTGCCGATGGCGGCGATGCGCTGGGCCCGCTCCAGATCGGCCACCGCCTGGGCCAGGGCGCGCCGGGCCTCGACCTGATCGCTGACGTCACGCGCCACCTCGACCACGCCCAGCATCTGACCCGCCTCGTCACGCATGGGGAAGGCGCTCAGGGCCCAATGGCGGTCGTCCGGGGTGGTCTGCTCGCCGTGGGTTTCCTGGCCGGTGCGGAAAGTCTCGACCACCGGGCAGGACTGGCACGGCCGGTCGCTGCCAAACCAGATGTCGTGGCAGATGCGGCCGACCAGCGTGCCGGGATCAAGCTCGGCGTGGTTGGCCAGCGCCAGGTTGGTCCAGGTGATCCTGAGGTCGGGGCCGGTGTAGTAGGAAATGACGTCGGTGATGCTGGACAGCACCAGGCGTTTTTCCCGCTCGCTGTCGCGCAACGCCTGCTCGGCCGCCTTGCGCCCGGAGATGTCGGTGCTGGTGCCGATCAGCCGCCGTGGCCGCTCGTCGCGCCATTCGACCACCGCGCCGCGCACTTCCACCCACAGCCAGCCACCCTCGGCGGTGCGGTGGCGCAACTCGATGGTGAAGGCACCGTCGTTGGCGATCTGTCGGCTCATGTCTTGCCACTGGGTCGCCGCGTCATCGGGGTGCAGCAGGTCGAGCCAGGCGTCGTAGTCGAGCCGCCGCCGCCCGGGCGGATGGCCGAGCATGGTGAAGAACTGCTCGTCCACCTCCAGCCGGCCGGCCTTGGGGTCCAGCTCCCAGGTCCCCAGGTTCAGGTTGCGGGCGACCATGCGATGGCGCCGTTCCAGCCGGTCCAGTTCCTCCTCCTGGCGCACCTGCTCGGTGATATCGAGGATCAGGCCGTGCCACAGCACGCTGTCGTCGGACAGAAGTTCGGGCTGCGCGCGCCCCTCCACATGGATCAGGCCGCGCCTCGGGTGGTTGACCCGGTAGCGCTGGTGCCAGGTGGTCAGGGTGCGCGCCGACTGGAGGATGGTCTCCATGATCCGGTCGATGTCGTCCGGGTGCAGCACCTCGGCCACCGGCAGGGCGCTGTCGCGCACGGCGGTGGGGTGCAGGCCGTAGATGTCGCGCAACCCCTCGGTGGCGAAGGGGAAGGCCGAGCGCCCGTCGGGCCACAGGCGGTACTGATACAGCACCCCGGGCAGCAGGGCGGCCATGCGGGTCAGTCGGTCCTCGGCCGCCTGGCCCTCGGCTCCCGCCGTCGGATCGGACCGGGTGTCCGGGTCGGCCCTTCCCGGACCGTCCGGCTGGCCAGCGGACGGATGGCGAGGATCCTGGAAGTCGGTCGGCATGAGGGGTGGGGATCCAGACGCGGGGTCAAAGGACGAGTCTACCCGGCCGCGAAGAGCACGCAAGGTGATTCACCCCCGCCTGCGCGCCTCCAACTGGCTGGCGAGAGAGCGGATCGCGGTCACTCCACACTCGCGGCGCGCTTCGGGTTATTGGGGAAACCCATCCAGATCAGAGAGTTGGTACGGCTTCATGCGCCGCTTCCGGTTTGCTTGGCGGGTCAGGATCTGGGGGCCAAATCCGCGGGGAGGGTGCTTTTTCCGCAGCCTGCTAATTGCCTGGATCGGTTCTGAACCAAACAATCAGGACCGCCCGCCGGGCCGGACGCTTTGCCTCAGGCGGTGATGTTCAGCCGCGCGGTGGCGCTGTCGGGCAGGCCGTAGGGGTTGCCGCGCACCCCCTGGGGCAGCTGGTCCGGGCCGATGCCCTCGGCGCCGGTGAAGTCGGCGCCGCTCAGGCGCGCCCCGGTGAAATCGGCGCCGTTGACGTCGGCCCCCCGGAAATCGGCCCCGGTCAGGTTGGCGCCGGTGAAGCTGGCGCCGGCCACGTTGCCGTTGGTGAAGCGGGCGCCGCCCAGGTTCTGGCCGGTGAAGTCGGCTCCACCCAGGTCCTGGCCGCTGAAGTTGCTGGTTCCGCCAAGGCGCCGGAAGAAGTCGCTGATCCGCTCGGCGAGGGCGGTGAAGCCGTCGCTGGCGATGTCGGCGAAGGCGTTGCCGCGCGGCTGGAACCTGGCTTCGCCACTGCCGGCATTGGCCTCCCGGCCGGCCGGGGTCTCCTCTTGCGGGCCGCTGGCGTCGTCGGCCAGCCGCTGGCGGGCCTCGGCGCTCAGGGTGATGCGGTCGGTTGGCGAATCGGCCGGGCGCGGCGCGGTGGCGTTGGCCACGTCGGCCGGGGCGGTGCCCGGGAAGCCGCCGCCGGCAAGGGCCCGCCCGCCCGAGACACCGTAGGCCCGGGAAGCGGTATAGGGGTCGATGCTGGCAACGGCGCTGAGGGCCATGGGACGATCCTCCCCCACGGGTGCGGGGACCCTACCGATGGCGACAGGCGGGACCTCTCCCGCTCGACCTCAAAATATAATCGGTCGGCGCGTGGTATGCCAGATGTCGGTTCAGTGACGGCCGTCACAGGGGGGCGCCGTCTGTCAGGGGGCGCCGCTGGCCCCCTGGATCAGCCGCCGGCGCAGCCAACTGGACAGGGCATCCATGGTCATCACCACCATCACCGTCAGGATGATGATGTAGAGGGTGTTCTCCCAGTCGCGCGAGGTGCGCATGGTCTCGACCAGCACCAGGCCGATGCCGCCGGCCCCCAGGGCGCCGATCACCGTCGCCGAGCGGGTGTTGGATTCGAGGTAATAAAGGCCCTGGGAGACGAACACCGGCAGGATCTGCGGGATCACCCCGAAGCGGGTGCGCTGGAAGAAGTTGGCACCGGTCGATTGCACCCCTTCCTCCTGCTTGCGGTCGATGTTCTCCAGGGCCTCGGAGAACAGCTTGCCCAGCGTGCCGGTGTCGGTGAAGGCGATGGCCAGGGCGCCGGTCAAGGGCCCCAGCCCGAAGGCGCGGATGAAGATCAGCGACCAGATCAGCATGTCGATGCCGCGCAAAAAGTCGAACAGGCGGCGCAGGAAAAAGCGGATCGGGCCGATCTTGTTGAAGGTCCGGGCGGCCAGGAAGGCCAGCGGCAGGCCGACCAGGGCGGCGGTGAAGGTGCCCAGCACGGCCATCAGGATGGTCTCGAACAGGGCCACCGCGATCACCCCGTGCTGCCATTCGGGGTTGTCCCAGAAGGTCTTGAGGATCAGTTGCCAGTTGGGCAGGGCGGGGTCAAGCCGCGGCTCGACGGTGACCAGGGCGGCCAGGGCGGCCGGCGACATGCCGTGCAGCGGGGAACGGAAGGGGAAGAAGAAGTTCTCCCAGCCCAGGAAATAGCGGTGGACCTCGATCTTCGAGCGGGTCACCTGGACCCGTCGGCCGATCGTCGGCCGGGCATCGAACTTGATCAGAAGGTCGCTGGTCGGGTGCCGGGCGTGGCGGATCCAGTCGGGCACCGGGCCCTCGGGCAGGTCGGCCAGCACCTCGCCGCCCTCGATCCACACCCGGATGGTGCCGTAGTCGGGCACGGTCAGGGTGGTCACGTCGCCGTCGATGGTTGCCCGATAGCCGCCGCCCAGGTCGATGTCGACGTGGCGGCCTTCGGGGTCGGCCCGCACCCAGGCGGGATAGGGGCGGTCGGGCTGCTGGCCATAGGTGGCGGTGCGCTCGCCCTCGATGGCCACCTCGAAGTCGCCCTGGCGGCGCAGGCCCTTGGTGATGTGCACCTTGTGGGCCACCGCGTCGGTGCCCAGCAGGACCGCCCGTTCCGGCTCGGCGTTGGCGATCAGGCCGGAGATGTCGAAGGCGGTCCAGGCGTAGGTCAGATAGACCAGCACGGCGAGCAACCCGCCCACGGTGATCATCCAGCCGCGCCGCACATGGCGGACGGTGTGCGCATGGCGGGCCAGCAGCTCGGCGGCCTCGAAGGTGGTGGCGCTCATGCCGCGGCTCCCTTCAGGCGCTGCCAGGGCAGGGCGCCGTCGCCGGCCAGGGCGCGGCGCAGATAGGCCGAGGTCTGGTCGATGATCATGATGGAGACGAACAGCAACAGCAGCAGGGCGGCGGTCTCGTGCCCGCTGCCCCAGCCGATCGACCGGCGCAGCTCGGCACCCAGGCCGCCGGCGCCGACAAAGCCGAGGATGGCCGAGGCGCGCACGTTGATCTCGAAGCGCAGCAGGAAATAGCTGGTGTAATTGGGCAGCACCTGGGGCAGCACGGCAAAGCGCATGCGCTGCATCCAATTGGCGCCGGCCGCCTCGAGGCCCTCGATGGGCTGACGGCTGACGTTCTCGTTGACCTCCGAGAACAGCTTGCCCAGCGCGCCGACGGTGTGCACCGCCACGGCGATCATCGCCGGCACCGAGCTGGCCCCCAGCACGAAGATCAGGAACAGGGCCAGGATCAGCTCGGGGAAGGTGCGCATGATGTCCATGCTTCGGCGCACCACCGGGATCAGCGGCGGCCAGACATCCAGGTTGCGGGTGCTTAAGAAAGCCAGGACCACGGCCAGGGCGCCGCCCAGCAGGGTGGCGGTGGCGGCGATGTTGAGGGTGTCGATCAGCGCCGGGATGAACTCCCAGACGATGACGAAGAATTCTCCCCCACGGTCCCAGGCCGCCGCGACGATGTCCTGCGGGTAGTCGAAGAACTTTCGAAGGCCCTGGATGAACCCCCCGGAGTTCATGCTCTCGGCCTGGGCGTAGCCGGAAACCAGGATCAGGGCGACCACCACGATGGTCAGCGCGGAATACAAACGGCGGCGGCGTTCCAGCGCCACCACGGTCTGGTGCAGGTGGGGATCGACCATCGGGGAGTTCCACCGGGGCAGGGGCTGACATCAATCAGGGGGGCGTGCGGCGCCCCCCTGATCGCGGTTCGGAAAGCGGACGGCCTTACTGGGCCATCTTCTTGCGGCGCGCCTCGACGACGCTGACGTAGGCCTCGTGGGTGACCGGGGCGATGCCCTTGATCTCGCCGGCCATCACGCTGTAGGCGCACTCGGCGTCCATCGAGGTCAGGCTGGCCATCAGGCCGGTGACCATCAGCTTGGTGTACTCCGGCAGGGCCTTGCGCAGCACCCAGGGGCCTTCCGGGATGATCTTCGAGCGCCAGATCTCGACCAGCTCGGTCATGTCGACCAGGCCGGCGTCGACGGACTTGCGGAAGGCGCCGCTGTTGAAGCCGTCTTCCCAGGCGCCCAGGCCGTCGGCCCAGCTCACGCCGGCATCGTAGTCGCCGTTGTAGACGCCGACGATGGTCTGCTCATGGCCGCCGGAGAAGACGATGTCGCCGAAGTATTCGCCCTTGTCCATCGAGTAGCCGGCGGCCGGGATCTCGATCGAGGGGATCAGGAAGCCCGAGGTGGAGTTGGGATCACCGAAGGCGAAGACCTTGCCCTTCATGTCGTCGAGCGAGGTGATGCCGCTGTCGGCGCGGGCGAAGCCGATGGAGTAGTAGCCGTAGGAGCCGTCGGTGTTGACCTTGACCAGCACCGGCTCGACGATCTCGGGGTCCTGCAGGTAGGTCTTGGCATAGCCCGAGGCGCCGAGCCAGGCCAGATCCAGGTTGCCGCCGATCAGGCCCTCGATGACGCCGTTGTAGTCGGCCGGGGCGTAGACCTTGGTCGGCACGCCGAGCAGGGCCTCGACCTTGGTGCGCAGGCACTCGTTGCTGCGCAGGCGGTCGGACTGGTTCTCGCCGCCCAGCACGCCGATGCGGAACTCGTCGATGGTGTCGGCGGCGCGGGCCGGCTCGGCGGCCGAGAACAGGAACGCCGAGGCGGCAACCGCGGCGGTGAAGACGGTGGTGAACTTCATGGCTGTCAGGCTCCGTGAAAGGGAAGGGAGGAGGACGCTGGGCAGGGTGTGAAGGCGATCAAGGCAAGGTCAGGATCAAGGCAAGGTCAGGCGGGCCCCGTTGTTGCTTTTGGTTCAGGTGCCCACGCGGACCGCTTGCAGGGCGGGCGCGGGTTGGGGCGCGGTCGCCTCGGGGGCGGGGACCGCCCCGGGCAGGGAGGTGGAGGTGAGGGACTCGTCGAAGGCCTGCTCGGCCCCGTAGATCTCGCGCGCCATCTCGGGGGTGAGGGCTTCGGCCGGGCCATCGAAGACCATTTCGCCGGCCCGCATGCCGATCACCCGGTCGCAGTAGGTGCGGGCCGTGTCCAGGGTGTGCAGGTTGCAGATCACGGTCAGGCCGTCCCGTTCGTGGATCTGGCGCAGCGCGTCCATGACCACCTGGGCGCTCATCGGGTCGAGCGAGGCGATCGGCTCGTCGGCCAGCACCATGCGCGGTTCCTGGGTCAGGGCGCGGGCGATGGCGACCCGCTGCTGCTGGCCGCCGGAAAGGTCCTCGGCCCGCTTCAGGGCCTGATCGACGATGCCCAGGCGCTCCAGGGCGTGAAGGGCGCGGGCGATGTCGTCGGCGCCGAACATCTTGAGCAGGCTGGCGGCGGTGGAATGGCGGTTCAGCCGGCCCAGCATGACGTTGGTCAGTACATCAAGGCGGGGAACCAGGTTGAACTGCTGGAAGATCATCGCGCAGTCGCGCTGCCAGTCGCGCCGCGCCCGCCCTTTCAGGGTCAGGATGTCGCGCCCGTCGACCATGACCCGGCCCGAGGTGGCCGGCGTCAGATGGTTGATCATGCGCAGAAGGGTCGACTTGCCGGCCCCGGAGCGGCCGATGATGCCGATCATCTGCGGGCTGTCGACGGTGAAGCTGATGTCCTGCACGGCAACCGTGCTGCCGAATTCCTTGCGCAGCGCTTCAACCCGCATGCGTGCTGATCCCCCAGGGTTGATGGAAGGCGGGGCGTGGATGCCGGGCGGGCGGAACCAGGCCCCCGTGCAGGGAGTCCAAGGCCGTGCGACAGGGTGCCCCCCTGTTTTCGCGGTTCGCCGCGATCCGGTGTGCCGGGCGGTGGAAGGTGCGCGCCAGGGTGTGCCGACCGGGATGCGTTCGAACCGGGAGGGACGCTAGCAAAGGGCTGGAAAGAAATAAACCGCCATGGCTGGCGGGAGGTCAGGATTAATCCTGCTGTAACAAAGCGCCGTCTGGAAAAATCTCGAGGCGATGAAATACCAAAGAAATAATTACAGCTTTATTACGGCCCTGTACTGAATGGTTGTGGTCGTGCCGGGGGTCATTTGGTTCCCGGCGCCCCCAGCCGGGCGAACAGATGCACCTCCATCGGCTGGTCGAAATGGTGGCTGCCGTCCTCCGGATCGACCCGGCCCAGGCGCTGGAAGGCCGTCTCCTGGTCGCTGCCCAGGCGCTCGAAGGTGGCCGCCCGCCCGGCGTCGATGCCGGTCATGTCGGTGCGGTAGGTGGGGTAGTCCTTGTAGCGCACGCTGTGCAGATACTGGCGGCGCGACAGCAGGCGCCAGGAGGGGGCGCCCAGGCGGTCCAGGGCCTGGCGGGCCAGGGCGCGCACCTCGGCCTCGTCGTCGATCGGCCGGTTCAGCTCGTAGCAGGCGCCCTCGGCCATCGGCTCGCAGACAAACAGCCGGCCGTCGGGGCGCAGCGCCCGGGCCGCCTCGGCCAGGGCGGCGTCCATGGCCTTGGGCGCGACATGGTGCAGGCTGTTGAAGAAGACCACCACGTCCTGGCTGGCGGCGTCCACCGGCAGCGCCTCGGCCGGCGCCTTGAGGTAGGTTTCGGTGCCCACGGTGTCGTACTGGGCGGCCCGTTCGAGCTGGCGGTCGCTGACCTCAAGGCCGATCACCCGGGCCCCGTGGCGGCTCATCAGGCGGCTCAGGTGGCCGGCCCCGCAGCCGACGTCGAGCACCTGGGCGCCGTCCAGGTCGAGCATCTCGTGCAGGACATCGCTGTTCTTGCGGCGGGGCAGGGGGGCATCGGCGGACATCGGCGGGGAATCCATCAAGGTAGGGGGGCGGATCAGGGTCAGAAGAAGTCGGGGCGTTCCGGGCGGTAGGTCAGCTTGTGGGCCCGCTCGTAGGCGACGATGAACTGCATCAGGTCGCGCTTGCGGGCCATCGCCGCCGAAACCAGGGCCGGGGTGGCCGGCGAGCCCGACTTGCCGGTGTCCTCATCGACCATCTGGCGGATGCGTTCCAGGAAGGCCTTCTGGTTCAGGGCCTCGATCACATCGGCGATGTAGTTCAGGAAGCCAGCCAGGCGGACCTTGCGGCGCGGCGGGTCGGGGTGGTGCACCGACAAGGCGAACGAGCCGGTGCGCCCGCCGTGGCGATCCAGCACCGCCCCCCGGTGGTACTCCTTGAACGGGGTGACCACCGCCGCCGTCTGACTGTCGTGCTGGATGACCAGATCGTCGGTCGGCCCGATCAGGGTCCGGGTGGCCCCGCGCAACAGGGTTTCGTCGATCTCGGCGCCGCGGGCCAGGCGCTCGATCTCGTCGATGGTGGTGTCCTCCCGACTGGTGAACACGCGCCGGCCATTCCGGTGAATGGAAACCCAGCCCTCGGGGTTGTGGAGGCGTTCGTAGTCGGACACCCGGTGAAGCCACAACTCGTTCCAGTCGACCGGCTGTTCGCGGCGGAAACTGCCGGAATCGCGGCGGAACTGGTCGAGCACCACGGCCGTCAGGCGCAGCGTGGCGGCGATGTTCTGGCCGCGCACCACCACCTGTTCGCGGATGCCGTCGCGTTCCAGGGTCATGGCAATGCGGTTCGAGCGCACAACCAGGGCGGCTTCACTGGCACCCGAGTCGCCGAAACGATGAACGGTGCTTTTCTCGCGATACAGGGTCAGGGGTTCGACCGGGGCCATGCAAGCGGCGTCCGCGCGGCGGGATCAGGGGAGACGGTTGGCGGCTGGCCAGGGGATGGGGTGGGCCGCGCCTTCCCGGGCATCATGGCGGCAGAGCGGATAAATGTCCATGCCTGCGCCGGGGCGCCGACTCGGCGGCCGGGGCGGTTCCGCTTGTCTCGAGGCGATGGAAGGGAGCGGAAATGAGGCGTGACAAGGGGTCCCCGGCGGCGCATACTCCGGCCGGGGTTCCGGCATTGTTCTTTATATGGGGCGTCCGGGCCGTCTGCCAGACAAAGCGGATCCAAGAGCATGGTCAGTGTCCTCAGCCTCGCGCCGCCGTTCATCTACATCGACGTCCAGCAGGGGCGCGACCTGGGGATCGGGGTGTCGCTGATGCCCTATGACAGCCTTGCCGTGGCCGAGGCCGGCGGTCCGCCGAGCGGCCTGTCCGAACCGGCCATGGCGGCGCTCGAAGCCCCCGGCGGCGGGGCGCGGGCGGTGCGCGACGGCCTGGGCGCGGCGGCCTTTGCCGGCTACTTCCGCTTTGCCCTGGTGCGTCATCCGCTGGCCGCCGTGCATGACGCCTATCTGGCCGACTGCGAGGCCGCCGAGCGGCTGCCCTCGCGCCAGGGGCTGGCGGCCTTCCTGGCCGCCCTGGCCGCCGATCCTGAGGCGGCGCGCCGTCGGGTCGGCCAGTTGCGGGCCCTTGAGGATGGCGCCGGCGGCCTGCTGGTCGACGATCTGGTGCGCCTGGAAAACCTGGACGCCGATCTGGCGCGCATTGCCGCGCGGCTGGGCCTGTCCGATGCGCCAAGGGCCCTGGAACGGCCCGATCCCGACGCCTGGAGAGGGGCCTTCCCGGCCGACCTGATCGCTCCGACCAGTGCATGGCTGGCCCTCGAGATCGAGGCACTGGGCTACGGCGCGGTGGCGGTCTGACACCCGCCCGCCCGGCCGAGTCCCGGACCGGGACCGGAGGGCTCGAGGCCTGGTTGGCCGGGTGGGTTGCCATCGGGTCTGCGCACGGCGACGAGAGCCTCTGGGGGCATTCCGGAAAGCGCGCTTTTCTGCCGCTGCATGTAAACAATAAGATAAAATTTTACCCAAAACAAGTCGAGTGATGGCAATCACTTCGCTTGATCTTGCCTGCATCTAGTATCGCCCAATGAAACCCGGGCCTGTCCGGGACGACTCCGCCGTCCGGTGGGGCCGGTCGGGCCGCTCCGCAACTCCCGATCCGTGGAGAGCAACCATGCGCGTCATCGTCATTGCCTCGCAGAAGGGCGGCTCCGGCAAGACCACCCTGTCCGGTCATCTGGCGGTCCAGGCCGAGGCCGCCGGCGCCGGTCCGGTCGCCATCATCGATACCGACCCCCAGGGCTCGCTGGCCGAGTGGTGGAACGCCCGCCAGAGCACCAGCCCCTACTTCGCCCGGGCCACCCTGGACGAGTTGGAGGAAGACCTGACGGCGCTCGCCGCGCTGGGCACCAAGCTGGCCATCATCGACACCCCGCCGGCCATCACCAAGGCCATCCAGCAGGTGGTCCACTGCGCCGACATGGTGATCGTGCCGATCCGCCCCAGCCCGCATGACCTGCGCGCCGCGGCGGCGACGGTGGAACTGGTCGAGGACATCGAACGGCCGTTCGTCTTTGTCGTCAACGGCGCCACGGCGCGGGCCAAGATCACCGGCGACACCGCGGTCACCCTCAGCCAGTACGGCACCGTGGCCCCGGTCACCCTGCACCAGCGGGTCGATTTCGCGACCAGCATGATCGACGGCCGCACGGTGATGGAAACGGCGCCGGAGTCGCGCTCGGCCACCGAGATGACCCAGCTATGGGACTACGTCGGCATCAAGCTCGACAAGGCGGTGCAGCGCCACGGCCGGGCCCTGGACACGCCGGGGCCGGGCGTGCCGCTGGCCGCCGGCAGCGAGGCGCCGGCCCCCCAGGCCACCCCGCGGGTGCCTCACATCCCGCTCAACACCACCGCCGGACGGGGTGAAGGCCGGCTGCGTCCGCACACCACCTTCGGCCGCCGCAGCTACGAGGAGGGCCGGGCATGAGACTGCACGACGACTCCGACGAAGGCCGCGACTCCCCGGCCGCGCCCGCCAACGGCAAGGCGGCCCGCCTGATGCGCCTGCTGGCCCAGAAGGGCGAGGCCGCGCCGGCCGTCACCCCGGTGCGCCAGTTGCGCGACCCGGCCCGCTTCGCCGGCCTGCGCCTGACCCCCGAGCCGGCCACGCTGACCGCCCTGGCGCCCCATCCGGTGACCGGCGGCGAGGCCGCCCACGGCCATTCCCCGGGCATGCCGACCCCCAACCCCTTGACCCTGGGCCGGCTGGGGCTGAAGCCGCCGGTTGCCGCCCGGGTGCCGGTCACCGTGCGGCTGGCGGTCGAGGACTATCATCAGCTGAAAACGGTGGCCCGGGAGCGTGGCACCACCATGCAGGCCATCGCCAGCGCCGCCGTGCGCGAGCGCCTGGAGGCCGAGGACGAGATCCCGCGCGCCTGCCACATGTGCTGATCCCGCCGGAAGGCGGACGCCCTTTTCACAAAGGGGCCCGGTGACACCTGTCGCCGGGCCCTTCTGCTTGGCCTCGGGGCTGGCGGCCGCCGGCCCTATTCCTCGGCCTGACGCATGGTGTTGACGAAGCGGGCCAGCCCGGGGCGGCGTTTGCGGCGCAGCCGCTCGGCGGTCAGGATGGCGGCCACCTCGGCGATGCTCTGCTCCAGGTCCTGGTTGACCACGATGTAGTGGTAGTCGCTCCAGTGGCTCATCTCGTCGGCCGCCTTGGCCATGCGGCGGGCGATCACCTCGGCCGAATCCTGGGCCCGCGTGGTCAGCCGGCGGGCCAGCTCGTCGGCCGAGGGGGGCAGGATGAAGACGGTCACCAGATCGTCCTCGGCCCGGCCCTTGAGCTGCTGGGCGCCCTGCCAGTCGATGTCGAACAGCACGTCCTTGCCGGCCGCCAGGGCCGCCTCAACCGGCTGGCGCGGGGTGCCGTAGTGGTGGTCGAAGACCCGGGCGTGCTCGAGCAGGCCATCCTCGGCGACCAGCCGCTGATAGGCGGCCTCGTCGATGAAATGATAGTCGCGGCCGTCCACCTCGCCGGGGCGCGGCGGGCGGGTGGTCACCGAGACCGACATCTCAAGGGCCGGCTCGCGGGCCAGCAGGGCGCGGGCGATGGAGGTCTTGCCGGCCCCGGAGGGCGAGGACAGCACCAGCATCAGGCCGCGCCGGTCGAGGGGATCGCTCATGGGTCGGGACTACTCCACGTTCTGGACCTGCTCGCGCAACTGGTCGATGGTCGCCTTCATGTCCATGCCGAGGCGGGTCAGGGCGACATCGGCCGATTTGGAGCACAGGGTGTTGGCCTCGCGGTTGAACTCCTGGCACAGGAAGTCGAGCCGCCGGCCCTTGGGGCCCTCGTCGGCCAGCAGGTCGCGGGCCTGGGCGATGTGCGCCTTCAGGCGGTCCAACTCCTCGCGCACGTCGGCCCGGGTGGCCAGCAGGGCGGCCTCCTGGGCCAGCCGCTCTTCCGACAGCGCCGGGCTGGCCTCCAGCAATTCGGCCACCTGCTTGGCCAGCCGCGCCTTCAGGGCGGCCGGCTGGGTGGCGGCCAGGGCCTCGGCGCGGGCGGTCAGGTCGGCGATCAGGTCGAGCTGGCCGGTCATCGTCTCGGCGAGGCGGGCGCCTTCCTCGCGGCGCGCCGCCTCGAGCCGGTTGAGGGTCTCGCCCAGGGTGCCGAGCACGGCTGATTCCCGGGCCTGGCGATGGGTGTCGGCGTCCGGGTCGTCGATCGCCTCCAGCACCCCCTTCATGGCCAACAGACCATCGACCCGGGCCGGCGCCAGGCCGCTGCCCGACAGCGCCCGGGCGTGTCCGGCGGCGGCCACCAGTTGGGTCAGCAGCGGCTCGTTGATGCGGTAGGTGGGCGGGCGCTCGGGGCGGTGCACGGTCAGCACGGCGTTGACGTTGCCGCGCTTGATGCGCCGCCCGATGGCCTGACGGGCCGGCACCTCGATGGCCTCGAAGCCGCCCGGCACCTTCAGGCGCACGTCGAGCCCCTTGCCGTTGACGCTGCGCACCTCCCACACCCAGGACACCGCGCCCTCGCCGGGGGCGGCGCCAACGGCGCGGGCAAAACCGGTCATGCTGAGGGTGTTCACGGGGACGGCGGCTCCGGGGGTTGGCGGTGATACCCTGGGGTTATAGCGGTGTGCTTCGGGGCGCGGCAACCTTGGCGCGGTGCCGTCGTCCTGGGATAGGCTGGAGGAGGCCCCGCCCCCTTTCAGGAGAACGCCCATGCCCCGCCGTCCGCCGCCCCGTTCCGTGCTCATCACCGGCGCCTCCTCGGGGATCGGCGCCGCCCTGGCCGAGGCCCTGGCCGGGCCCGGGGTGCGTCTGGCCCTGGGCGGCCGCGATGCCGCCCGGCTGGCCGAGGTGGCCGAACGGGTGCGGGCGCGCGGCGGCGAGCCGGTGGTGCGCGAGATCGAGGTGACCGAGCCGGAGGCCATGGCCGCCTGGATCGCCGAGGCCGAGGCGGCGCGGCCGCTCGACATGGTGATCGCCAACGCCGGGGTCTCCGGCGGCACCGCCGGGGCCGGGGAGAGTGCCGCGCAGACCCGGCGCCTGTTCGCCGTCAACGTGGACGGGGTGCTCAACACCGTGCTGCCGGTCCTTGAGCCCATGCGGGCCCGCCGGGCCGGTCAGATCGTCCTGGTCAGCTCGCTGGCCGGCTGGCGCGGGGTGGCCGGCGCCCCCGCCTACAGCGCCACCAAGGCGGCGGTGAAGGCCTGGGGCGAGGGCCTGCGCGGCTGGCTGGCCGCCGACGGGGTGGGGGTGAGCGTGGTCATGCCGGGTTTCGTGGAAAGCCGCATGACGGCGGTCAACGACTTCCCCATGCCCCTTCTGATGCCGGCCGGGCGGGCGGCGGCGATCATTGTCGAGGGGCTGGCCCGGGATAAGGGGCGCATTGCCTTCCCCTGGCCCCTGGCGGCGGCCGCCTGGTTTGCCGCCGCCCTGCCCGAGGCGGTCGTCGGCCCGCTGATGCGCCGGCTGCCGAGGAAGGGGTGAGGGGAGACCTCTGCCAAAGCCCGACCGCCGCCGGCAACGCGCCGCTTCTCAGAGGGAATCCCGGGCGATCCAGACCGGATCGCGTCGACCACGTGCGGTGGCATCGATGCGCCGAATGCCGCCCGGGCGGCGATCACGGCCTCCCCTGGCGGGCTGACGTCCACCCCGGCCCTCGCCTGGGCCGGGCCAGGGAAACCACATCGACGCCCGCCGGCTCTCAGGCCGAGTCGGGCTTCTGAGGTACCAGATGCACCTCGCGCTGGGGGAAGGGAATGGTGATGCCGGCATCGTCCAGCGATTCCTTCACCGCCCGGGTCATGGCCCACTTCAGGGCCCAGTAGTCGGTCGCCTTGACCCACACCCGGGCCTGGATGTTGACCGAACTGTCGCCCAAATCGGTGACCATGGTCTGCGGCGCCGGGTCGCCGAGGACGCGGCTGTCGGCCTGGGCCACCCGCAGCAGCACCTCCAGCGCCTGGCCGATGTCGTCGCTGTAGGAGATGCCCACCGGGATGCCCAACCGCCGCGTCGGGTTGGTCGAGTAGTTGGTGATCGCCTTGTTCCACAGCTCGCCGTTGGGCACCGTGATCTGCACATTGTCGGGCGTCGCCAGCTCGGTCAGGAACAGCGACAGCGACTTGACGGTGCCGGACAGAGAGCCCGCCTGGATGTAGTCACCCACCTTGTAGGGCCTGAACAGCAGCAGCATCACGCCGGCGGCGACGTTGGACAAGGTGCCCTGAAGGGCAAGGCCGATGGCCAGGCCGGCGGCGCCGAGGACGGCGACGAAGCTGGTGGTCTTGACCCCGAATTCGTCGAAAACGGCGACCACCGTGATGGCCAGAACCAGATAGCGGACCAGGCTGGCGAAGAAGGGCTTCAGGGTGTCGTCGAGCTTCTTGAAGCGCGACAGCGCCTTTTCCGTGGCCCGGGAGAGCCAGCGAGAGAGGGCCCAGCCGACGATCAGAATGAGGATCGCGCCGATCACCGATAGGCCGTAGGTGACCACCATCTCCTGGGCGACCGCGAGCCCGGCGTCGAAGTGGAGCAGCGTTTCATCCATTGGCATGCCTCGTTGCTTGATCGGGGAAGGGGGGTGACGTTGGCAGAATATGCCCGGATGTCCCCCGGTCAATGGACGGTGGGTGCGCCAAGGCCAAGGGCGGCGCGGGGCCGGGAGCCTCGGGGATGGTCTCGCCCGTGCCGGGGTGCTAACCTGCTGCAGGGCAACGCTGGCGTGTGATTCGCTGGCATCGTCGGGGGAGCCGCGGTTTGCTCCCGTCGTCCGGCTGGAGGGGCGTCATGGACCGGATGCAGTGGAAGAAATGGTTCGAGGTCGGCCACGACGCCATCGACTTCGAGCACAAGATCTTCTTCAGCCTGATCCACAAGCTGCAATCCCTGATCGAGGTCACCGGCGAGGCCGAGGCGGCCCGCCGGGTGCTGGATGAAACCTACAAGTACGCCGATTTTCACTTCACCAGTGAAGAGAACATCATGCTCGAATCCGAGTATCCGGATTTCGAGCGTCATCATGAGCTGCATCAGGCCCTGTTGCGTCGCCTGCGCCGCAGTATCGATGACATGGACGGCGGCCTCGTCGCCGGACCGGAGGTGGTGAGCTTCCTGTTCTACTGGTTTGTCGAGCACACCGTTGCCGAGGACCTGAAGATCGCCACCCATCTGAAGGAACGCCACCTGCAACAGTTCTTCGAAGCATCTCCGCCGGGGGGAGAGGTGTCGTAGCGGCCTGGCTGCCGGGCCGGACGTCTTGGGCATGTCGCGTGCTTTGTGAAACACCCAATTGGCTGGCTTTTCCCCTGGCCGCCCCCATCTCATAATGATGGCGCCAATTCGGCATGGGCTGGGGGCGGTCTCCTCGGGCGGCCCGCCGGGGCGACCTTGTGAGCGACCTTGTGAGCGACCTTGTGAGCGACCTTGCGGGAGACGGTACGACGCTCCCACCCTGCCTTGAGCCTTGAGGGCTGACATGGAAGAGCTTCCCATCCCCCTCGCGACCCTGGAGGATGTGGCCATCCAGGGCTACGACTCCGAGCGCCGGGTGTTCTACTGGAACGAGGCGAGCCGCCTTCTTTATGGCTACAGCCGCGACGAGGCGCTGGGGCGGCGCCTGGAGGACTTGATCATCCCTGAGGCCATGGTCGAGGCGGTGAGCGGCGAGATCGACCTGTGGCTGGCCGGTGGTCCGCCGCCGACCGGCGGTCGGATCGGGTTGCGACACAAGAACGGCGGCACCGTCCTGGTGCACTCCAACCACCTGTCGCTGCGCGACGCGACGGACACGCCGCGCCTCTTCTGCATCGATATTCCGCTCAACACGCAGGAGCGGCTGGAGGCGACCCTGTCCGATCTGGCCGCCGCCGCGCCGGTCGGCGACGAGGGGCAGGGGCGCTCGAGCCTGGACGGCAGCTTCCTGGCCACCCTGTCGCACGAGGTGCGCACGCCGCTCAACGCCATCCTCGGCTTCAGCGAGCTTCTGGCCCAGCGGCTGGCGCCCGACGGCGCGGACGAGGTGGCGGCGGACTATTCCAGCAGCATCCGCAACGCCGGGGTCGAGCTGACCCGGGTGCTGGAACAGAGCCTGGCCTTGCTCGGCACCGCCCCGGTGGTGTTGCAGCCGCAGCCGCGCGTGGTGCCGGTGCAGGATGTGCTGGTCGAGGTCGCGGCCGTGCTGTTGGCCACCTGTCCAAGCCGCGACGATCTGATCTCGGTGGATCGGGTGGCCGACGATCTGCGGGTGATGGCCGATCCCTTCCTGGTCAAGCACGGGCTGTCGGCGCTGGCCCGCTTCGCGCTGGCCAATGCCCCGGCCGGCCAGCCGGTGGTGCTGACGGCGCAGGCTCGAAGCGGGGCCAGCGACATGGTACTGCTGTGCGTCGAGGATGCCGGCCCGCCGCTGCCCGACCCGCTGCGCCTGCAACTGCTGTCCGGACATGCCATCGGTGTCGATCCCTATCGCGCCGAGAACCAGTCGGCGCTGTTTCATCTGTCGATCGTACAGCGCATCGCCATCGCCACGGGCGCCCTGCTCAGCTTCGAGCGCACCGACGCGGGCGCCAACCGGGCGGTGCTCGGCCTGCACCGGGCCGGCCCGCCGGCGGCCTGAAGGGCGGGGCGGCGCCAGCAAACCCCGGGCACGAAAAAGCCGCCCTTGGGGGGCGGCTGGGTCGTGAACGGCACTGGTGACCCCTACGGGACTCGAACCCGTGTCTTCACCGTGAAAGGGTGATGTCCTAGGCCACTAGACGAAGGGGTCACGTCGGGGCCGCCGGGAGCACAAGGCGCGGCGGGCTGGCCGGAGGCCCGTGTCTACCCGGAACCGGGCGGCAAATCAACACCCGAAATCGCGCCCCTCCCAGCATTGTGGATGGGCTTGCCGGGGGCCGGCGGGTTCCGTAAGACGGGCGCCGTTCCCTAGAGCAGATCGTGCGAAATGTGAATCGCGGAGCGCTTCAGATTTCGCACGATCTGCTCTCGATTTCAGGTGTAGAGCCGATCTGAGCGAAAAATCGGAACCACCAAGTGGTTCCGATTTTTCGCTCTCGGCTCTAGGCGCTCATCCAGAGGACCCCCAATGCCCGTGCGCGAGCTTGTGTCGGCCGATGTGCCGGCGATCACCGCCCTTTATGCCCACCACGTGCGGACCGGCACCGCCACCTTCGAGGAGGTTCCGCCGCCCGAGGCCGAGATGGCCCGGCGCATGGCGGCGCTGGCCGAGGCCGGCCTGCCGCGTCTGGTTGCCGAGGTCGAGGGGCGGGTGGTCGGGTTCGCCTATGCCGGGCCCTATCGCACGCGCAGCGCCTACCGTTTCACGGTCGAGGACAGCATCTACCTCGATCCCGGCTTCCAGCGCCGGGGGCTGGGCCGCGCCCTGCTCGGCCAAGTGATCGAGCGGGCCCAGGGGCTTGGCCTGCGCCAGATGATCGCCGCCATCGGCGACAGCGGCAACGTCGGCTCGATCCGGCTGCACCAGCAACTGGGGTTCACCCCCACCGGCACCCTGAACCATGTCGGCTACAAGTTCGAGCGCTGGCTCGACGTGGTGATGATGCAGCGCACCCTGTGAACCGCTGCCCGCCTGATACCAGACGGCGATGAGAGAAACTCACCGCCGGTTGGTATGAATGAAGGGGCTTTGCCCCTTTAAGACCCCACCGGGGGAGCCAGGGGCTCCCCCGGACCCCCTCCATTCATTCATTGATCGCCGAGCGAACGGAACGCTCGGGCTTGGGGGGGGCGCCAATGAAAGGCGGGGTCCGGGGAAGCCCTGCTTCCCCGGTGGGGGTTTGGGGGCAAAGCCCCCAACTCAAAGGCGCCCGGACCCCCAAGGGCTTGACCAAGCCGCGATGAGTCCTGCTCATCGCCGGCTGGTATTACCCGGCCTCGGCGGCGTCGTCGATCACCAGTTGCACGTCCTGGCGGCCGTTGTAGGTGTCCGGGCGCAGGGTGCCGGCCAGATGCAGGCTGGCCTGGGCGCTGGCCAGCAGGCGCACGCCGACATCCGAATCGGCGGCCTTGAAGGCGATCGCCTTCAGCCGCCCGCCGCGCGGCCCTTCGATGAAGCAGCGCACGTGGCCCTGGCCGACCACGTCGACCCTTGCGATGCGGCAATCGGGGAGCACGAAGCGGGGCTCCGGATTGCCGATGCCGAAGGGGCCGACCCGGGCCAGCGTCTCGATCAGCGTCCACGAGGCGCCGGCGGCATCCACCGCGCCGTCCAGCTCCAGGGTCGGGACCAGATCGCAGGCCGCCAGTTGCTCGGCCAGCCGGGCGTCGAGGAAGGCCTGGAAGGCGGCCAGCCGGTCAGCCTCGACGGTGAAGCCGGCGGCCATGGCGTGGCCGCCGCCGTTGACCAGCAGGCCGGCCTCGCGGGCGGCGATGACGGCGCCGCCCAGGTCGAGCCCCGGCACGCCGCGCCCCGAGCCCTTGACCATGCCGCCCTCGTCGGTGGCGACGATGGCCGGCAGGTCGTAGCGCTCGCGCAGCCGCCCGGCGACGATGCCGACCACCCCCGGGTGCCAGTCGCGGCCCAGGGCGAAGAGCAGCGGGCTGTCGCCGTGCGGGCGGCTTTCCACCTGTTCGATGGCGGCCTTCAGCACGGCGGCCTCGACCTCCTGGCGCAGGCCGTTGAGCTCGTTCAGTTGTTCGGCGATGGCGCGGGCCTCGGCCGGGTCCTCGCTGGCCAAAAGGCGGGCCCCCAGGTCGGCCTGGCCGACCCGGCCCCCGGCGTTGACCCGGGGTCCCATGACGTAGCCCAGATGGAAGGCTTCGGGCGGGCGGTCCAGCCGGCAGACATCGGCCAGGGCGGCCAGCCCCACGTTGTCGCGCCGGGCCATCACCTTCAGGCCCTGGGTGACCAGGGCGCGGTTGAGGCCGACCAGCGGCACCATGTCGCACACCGTGCCCAGGGCGACCAGATCGAGCAGCGCCTTGAGGTCCGGCTCGGCGCGGCCGTTGGCGTAGTGGCCGGCGTCGCGCAGGGCGCGGTTGACCGCCACGGCGAGCAGGAAGGCCACCCCCACGGCGGCCAGATGCTCCAGGCCGCTGGTGTCGTCGGGGCGCTTGGGGTTGACCACGGCGCGCGCCTCGGGCAGCCGGGTTTCGGCCTGATGGTGGTCGCACACCACCACGTCGAGCCCGGCCCGGGCGGCGCCGGCCAGCGGCTCGAAGGCGGTGATGCCGCAATCGACGGTCACCACCAGCGAGGCGCCCTTGGCCTGAAGCTCCTGGAAGGCGGCCAGGTTGGGGCCGTAGCCCTCGGCCCGGCGGTCCGGGATGTGGACCAGCACCGTGGCTCCCAACTGGCGGAAGAAGCGGTGCAGCAGGGCGGCCGAGGTGGCGCCGTCAACGTCGTAGTCGCCGAAGATGGCGATGGTCTCGCCGCCGCTCACCGCCTCGGCCAGACGTTGGGCGGCGGCGTTCATGTCGGCCAGCGCCTCGGGGTCGGGCAGCAGGCGGCGCAGGGTCGGCGACAGGAAGTCCTCGGCCGCCTCCAGGGCGACGCCGCGCGCCGCCATCAGCCGGCCGACCACCTCGGGCAGGGCGTGGGCCTGGGCCAGGGCGACGCCCAGCCCATCGTCGGCCGGGCGCAGCACCCAGCGGCGCCCGCCGATTGAGCGCTCCACGCCGAGAAAGCTGTGGTTGGCCTGGGGGAGGGTCAATCGGGCCTCGCTTTCACCGAGAAATCGTGCCGGGTGACCATGGTGCGCAAGGTGCGCGAGCGGGCCCGCATCATCAGCGAGTGGGTGGTGGCACCGCCCGGCCAGCGGCGCACCCCGGGCAGGGCCGGGCCGCCGGTGATGCCGGTCAGGGCGCACATCACGTCGCCGCTGGCCAGATCCTGGATCGACAGCTTGGCGGTCGGGTCCTTGAGCCCGGGCAGCGGCGGCAGGCGCCCCCCGCCGCCCGGGGGGGCGACCAGCCGGGCCTGCATCTCGCCGCCCAGGCAGCGCAGGCCGGCCGCCGCCAGCACCCCTTCCGGGGCACCCCCGACGCCCATGTAGAGGTCGACCCCGGTTTCCGGCAGGGCGGTGGTCAGGGCGCCGGAGACGTCGCCATCGTTGATCAGGCGGATGCGCGCCCCGGCTGCCCGCACCCGGCCGATCAGCTCGCCGTGGCGCGGCCGATCGAGGATGCAGACCACCAGATCGCCGACCTGGGCGCCGCGCGCCTCGGCCAGCCGGGCCAGGTTTTCCTCGGGCGGGGCGTCCAGGTCCAGGGTGCCGGGGGGCAGGTCCGGGCCGGCGGCGATCTTGTCCATGTAGAGGTGGTCGGGCACGGCCAGGAAGCCGCCCCGCTCGGTGACCGCGACGATGGCGATCACGTTGACGTCGCCGCGGGCACAGGCGGTGGCGCCTTCCAGCGGATCGAGCGCCAGATCGACCGCCTGCCCCTGGCCACGGCCCACCTCCTGGCCGGCGAACAGCCAGGGCACGGCGCCCTCCTCGCCGTCGCCGACGACCACCCGGCCGTTCATCTCGACGGCGTTGATGGCGTTGATCATGGCCCGGGCGGCGGCCCGGTCGGCGGCTTCCTCGTCGCCCCGGCCGACGTGGCGCGAGGCGGCCAGGGCGGCGGCTTCGGTGACCCGCACCATGTCGAGCGCCAGATTGCGGTCGACCGGGCCGGGCAACTCGGCGGGCATCTCGTGAGGGTCGGTCGGGCTCATGACGGCGGGCCTTACAGGTGTTCGATGCGGATCACCACCGGCGTCTCGACCACCGCCTCGATCTGGGCGATGCGGTCGACGGCGCGCCGCGCGGCGGCCTCGATGGTGTCGTGCAGGGTCATCACCACTGGCACCGCGTCGCCCGGGTTGCGGCCGCGTTGCAGGATGGATTCCATCGACACCTCTTCCTCGTAGAGGATGGCGGCGATGTCGGCGAACACGCCGGGCCGGTCGAGCACGGTCAGGCGCACGTAGTAGCTGCCCCGGCGGCGCTCCACCGGCAGCGCGTCGAGCGGCCTGAGGTGGGCCGCCGGCAGGCCGAAGGGCGGCGCGGTGCGCCCGGCGGCCAGATCGATCAGGTCGGCGACCACCGCCGAGGCGGTCGGCCCGGCGCCCGCCCCGGGGCCTTCCAGGACCACCCGGCCGACCGCGTCGCCCTCGGCGACCACCGCGTTGAAGACGCCGTCGACACCGGCCAGCGGGGCGTCGGCCGGGATCATGGTCGGATGGACGCGCTGTTCGATGCCGGCCTCGGTGGCGCTGGCCAGGCCGAGCAGCTTGATGCGGTAGCCCAGCTCCTCGGCGAAGGCGATGTCGAGCGCCGTGATCTCGCGGATGCCCTCCACGTGCACGGCATCCAGGTTGACCTGGGTGCCGAAGGCGAGGCTGGTCAGGATGGCCAGCTTGTGGGCCGCGTCGACGCCATCCACGTCGAAGCTGGGGTCGGCCTCGGCGTAACCCAGGCTCTGCGCCTCGGCCAGCACGTCGGCGAAGTCGCGGCCGCTGTCGCGCATGGTCGACAGGATGTAGTTGCAGGTGCCGTTGAGCAGCCCGTAGACGCTGTCCAGGGCGTTGGCGGCCAGCCCCTCGCGCAGGGCTTTCAGGATCGGGATGCCGCCGGCCACCGCCGCCTCGAAGGCCAATGGCACGCCGGCCGCCTCGGCCGCCTGGGCCAGGGTCCAACCGTGGTGGGCGAACAGCGCCTTGTTGGCGCTGACCACCGGCCGGCCGGCCTTGATCGCCGCCTCGGTGACCGCCCGGGCCACCCCCTCGCTGCCACCTATCAGCTCGACCACGGCGTCGCACTCGGCGCGGGCGGCCATTTCGGTGGCGTCGCCGAACCAGGCGATGCCGGTCAGGTCGCACGGGCGCGGCCGGTTGTGGTCGCGCGCCGAGACGGCGACCACCTCGACCGGGCGGCCGGCCCGGGCGGCGATCAGCCCGGCGTTGTCGGCCAGCAGTTGGACGGTGGCGGCGCCAACCGTGCCCAGGCCGGCGACGGCGACACGGAAGGGGGCGGGGGCGGAGTCGGCGGAATGGGACATCAGGGGGCTCGTTTGGCTTCTTTGTCGGCGTCCAGGCGGGCCAGGGCGGGGCCCGGGTCGGCCAGGAACTGCTTGACGTTGCGGATGGCCTGGCGGATGCGGTGCTTGTTCTCGACCAGCCCGATGCGCACATGGCTGTCGCCGTGCTCGCCGAAGCCCAGGCCCGGGGCGACCGCCACCTTGGCTTCCGACAGCAGCAGCTTGGAAAACCCGATCGAGCCCAGGTGGGCCAGTTCGGGCGGGATGGGGGCCCAGCAGAACATGGTGGCCGGCGGGCGGGGAATCTCCCAGCCGGCCTGGGCCATGCCGTCGATCAGGGTGTCGCGGCGCTCGCGGTAGAGGGCGCGCACCTCGTCGACACACGCCTGAGGGCCGTTGAGGGCGGCGGTGGCGGCCACCTGGACCGGGGTGAAGGCGCCGTAGTCGAGGTACGACTTCACCCGCGCCAGGGCGGCGATCAGCTTTTTGTTGCCGCAGGCGAAGCCGACCCGCCAGCCGGGCATGTTGTAGGTCTTGGACAGCGAGGTGAACTCCACCGCCACCTCGCGCGCCCCTTCCACCTCGAGCAGCGAGGGCGGCGGTTCGCCCTCGAAATAGATTTCGGCGTAGGCGAGGTCGGACAGGATGTACAGCCCGTGGTGGCGGCAGAAGGCGACCACCTCCTTGTAGAAGGCCCGGTCGGCGACGTGGGCCGTCGGGTTGGAGGGGAAGTTCAGGACCAGCGCCACCGGCTTGGGCACCGAGTGGCGGACGGCCCGCTCCAGGGCGTCCAGGAAGGCGTCGTCCGGCTTGGCCGGGATGTGGCGCACCGAGCCGCCGACGATGATGAAGCCGAAGGCGTGGATGGGGTAGCTGGGGTTGGGGGCCAGCACCAGATCGCCCGGGCTGGTGATGGCGCTGGCCAGGTTGGCCAGCCCTTCCTTGCTGCCCAGGGTGACGACGATCTCGCTCTCCGGGTCCAGATCGACCCCGAAGCGGCGCTTGTAATAGGCCGCCTGGGCCTTGCGCAGGCCGGGAATGCCGCGCGACATACTGTAACGGTGGGCCTTGGGATTGGCCGCCGCCTCGGCCAGCTTGGCGATGATGTGCGGCGGCGGCGGCTGGTCGGGGTTGCCCATGCCCAGGTCGATGATATCCTCGCCGGCGGCCCGCGCCTTGGCCTTCATGGCGTTGACCTCGGCGAAGACGTAGGGTGGCAGGCGCTTGATACGGTGGAATTCCTGGTCCATCGAAGTGGTGTCGTCCATGGAGATGGCTGGCCGGTCGGTCGGCGCGAGCCGGAAGGGAACCCGTTGTAACCCCGAATCCAAGCCCGACGCGACCCCCTTATTGACCCGCCGGGTGTCGAAACGGGGCCGACAGGATGACCCGTTCGGGGCACTCCCGGTGGCCCCCGTGGTCCCTGGCGACCCGTGGTCCCTGGCGAAAGGAATGGCATGTCGATCCAGCGCAGGCTTCTCATCCTGCTGGCGGCAACCGCGCTGCTGCCGCTGACGGTGGCGCTGATCAGCCATCTCAACTCGGCGCGCCTGCTGGTCGACGAGTTGGAGCAGCGCATCCACGCCATCTTTCTGGAGCGTTCGCGCGACAGTCTGGCCCGCACGGCCGATTTCGCCTCGCGGCTGGTCGACGAGCAGCGGCGCCTGCTGGAGGTGGCGCTGACCGCCCAGGCGCGCGAGGTGGAACGCCATCTGGCGGCGCCCGGCGCGCCCCCCCTGGCCGATCTGGCGCCCCCCCTGGCCGACTTGCGCCGGGCCGCCGGCGGGGCCATCCATCGTCAGGCGGTGATCCTCGTCGACGGCCGCCGGGCCGGCTTTCCCGAACCTGACTGGCCGGCCGACAGCGATCCCCGCCAGCGCTCGGTGTTCGCCGCCACGCTGGACCCGGCGCTGGCCCCGGGCAGCCCGGTGTGGGCCCAGCCCTATCCCGATCCCAAGAGCGGCCGCCTGCTGTTCGCGGTGGCCGGCTCGGTGCGCGGCCCGGGCGGCGCGCCGGCCGGCATCACCACCCTGGCGGTGGACATCCTGCCCCGGCTCGACGAGTTGCATGATCGCAGCGGCCTGCCCCCGGCCACCCGCACCGTGCTGGCCCATGTGGTCGCCCCCGGTGAAGCCGTCCCCGGCGTCGCGCCGCCCGACCGGGCGCGCCTGCGTCTGCTCGCCGAACGTCACGGAGACGGCGGGTCGAGCTGGCGGACGGCGCCGCCCGGAGCCTGGCTGGGGCCGGGCGGCGCGGCGGAAGAGGGGCCGGCGTTCGCCCGCGTGCTGGCCGACATCGCCGCCGGCAACAGCGGCGCGGTGCGTTTGTCGGGACCCCAGGGCGATGCCATCTGGGCCTATGGCGGGGTCGGCGGACCGGGCGGGGCGCTGCTGTTCATCATGCCCTTCAACCTGCTCGAGGCGGCGGCCGGGACCTTTTCCGACATGGTGCGCGAGACCACCATCGACCAGATCCGCCTGACCGCCCTGACCATCGGCCTGATCGGGCTGGCCGTGGTCATCCTGTCGATCCGCACGGCACGCGCCGTCACCCTGCCGTTGCGCCAACTGGCGGAAACCGCGCGGCGCATCGGCGCCGGCGACCTCGAGGCCCGGGCCCGGGTCACCGGCAGCGACGAGATCGGCCAGTTGGGCCAAGCCTTCAATGCCATGCTGCCGGCCCTCAAGGAGCGGGTGGACCTTCGGGCCTCGCTGCTGGTGGCCCGCGAGGTGCAGCAGAACCTGTTGCCGGCCGAGCCGCCGCCACTGGCCGGCTACGACATCGCCGGCCATTCGATGTACTGCGACGACACCGGCGGCGACTACTACGACATGGCGCTGGTCCGCGACCTGCCCGGCATCGGGCCGCTCGATCCGGCGGCCCCGGAACGGCTGGCCCTGGCGGTGGGCGACGTGACCGGGCACGGGGTCGGGGCGGCGCTCCTGATGGCCACCGTGCGGGCGGCCCTGCGGGCGGCGCCGCGCGGCAACGAGGAACTGGCCCCGGTGCTGGCCCGGGTCAACCGCCAACTGGCCGCCGACAGCGGCGGCGGGCGCTTCGTCACCCTGTTCGCCGGGGTTCTGGACGCCGCCGACGGGGTGCTCCACTGGTCGTCGGCCGGGCACGAGCCGGCCCTGTTGTGGCGGGCCGCCGAGAAGCGGGCCGAATGGCTGGACGGGGACGACATTCCGCTTGGCATCGACCCGGACTGGCACTTCCAAAGGCCGCGCAAGACCCACCTTGGGCCCGGCGATGTGCTGGTCATCGGCACCGACGGCCTGCGCGAGACGCGCGGCCCCGATGGCGCCATGTTTGGTCAGGCCCGGCTGGCCGCCCTGGTCGGCGAGCGGGCGGCGCTGCCGGCCGAGCTGCTGATCGCCGATCTGCTGGCGGCGCTCGACGACTATCGCGGCGGCGCGCCCCAGGGCGATGACATCACCCTGCTGGTGGTCCGTCGGTTGGCCTGAGGCGGTGATTTAAGGTGGGTATCAAGGGGGGGGGCAGCGGTTCCGGAACCCGCCCGCGCAATCAGGTGGGCGCTGGTTCAGCCCCCGGGTTCGGCCTCGCCTGGGGCGGGGCCGGCGGGCCAAGGGGGCGGCAGCCCCCTTGGCCGCTGCGGCGGGCGGCGATCAGGCCGCGCCACCGTCCTTGGGGCAGGTGTTGATGCCGACCAGCTTGTAGGCCGGGCAGTAGGACATGGCGGCGGTGGCCAGCGGCACGATGCCGATGAAGGCCCACCAGCCGAGCGACCCGCTGACCGCGCCGGCGATCAGCACCACGCCGACGATGCCGCGGATGACGCGGTCCATGGTTCCGACGTTCTTTTCCATTTCCATAACGCGTGCTCTCCCTTCTTGACGGGCCGCCCCGACGGCTGGGGGCGGCGATGAAGCCCTTGAACGAAGCATGCCAAGCCGGCGCCGGGGGTACCACCGGGCCAGCGGGGCAGGAGCGTCGGTGCGGTCGGCCAAGGTGCCGGAAAACGCACCCAACCGCCGCCCGGCCATGGGTAGCAGAAAACCACGGTCCGGTCACCGGGTCTGTAACCTTGTCACAATGGGATGGATGTGGAGCGAGGGGGACGCCATCAGGCGTCGGTTGGCTGGCCCAGCCGGTCCTTCAACTCCTTCAGGCGGTCCGGGCGGTCGATGTAGAGGATGCGGCCGTGGCGATGGATCAGCCCGCCACGGGTCAACTCGGACAGCACGCGGGCCACCGTCTCGCGCGTTGCGCCGATGCGGCTGGCCAGGGTGGCCTGGGTGGGCAGCGGATAGATCGACAGGATCCTCAGGTTCCCCGGGTCGGGCCGCGACAGGCGCAGAAGCTCGGCGACCACCCGTTGCTGGGCCGACAGGGTGGCGAAATCGACCAGCCGCTCGTTGGTGGCGCGGATGACCCGGGCCAGTTTCTCCAGCATGGCCCAGGCCAGATCGGGGTGGCGGGCGATCATCTGGCGCACCTCGGCCGCCGGCAGGGCGGCGATGCGGCAGGCGCTGGCCGCCGACACGGTGGCCGAGCGGGGCCGTCCGTCGATCATCGCCAACTCGCCGAAATAGCCGCCCGTCTCCACCTCGTTGAAGGCGATCTCCTTGCCGGTGATCGAGTAGCTGGTGATGCTGACCTTGCCCTTGACCACGAACAGCAGATCGGCGCTGTCGTCGTCCTTTTCGCAGATGGTCTGCCGGGCCTTGTAGTCGCGCCAGTGACAGCGCGCTTCCAGGGCGTTGAGTTCGGGTGCCGGCAGGCCGGCCAGAAGCTCGATCACCGACAGGCTGTGGGTAGCCTCCATGGACGCCGTTCCGCCTCCCCGCTTCTGGTGTCCCCCGTGTCCATGGACCTATTGGTGACCCCTCGTTCGGGCGCGGTCAAGTGCCGGGGCGCCAAAAGCCCGCCGCCCGGGGTGGCGGCGCGTTGCCTTCCGGGGCGGGATGGCCCATTGTGCGCCCGGCTTGTGCGCCCGGCCGCGCGCCGCTTGTTTTTCCCCTTTTCCAGCCAAGGAGAGTCTGAAAGCCATGCTGTCCGGAAAGGTACTGGTCGCCCAAGGCGGCGGCCCGACCGCGGTCATCAACCAGTCGATGGTCGGTGCGGTCCTGGAGTCGCGCAAGTTCCGCAACGTGGAACGGGTCTACGGGGCCTTTCACGGGGTGCGCGGCATCGTCAACGAGGACCTGCTCGACCTGACCCAGGAGACCACCCACAACCTGGAGATGGTCGCCGAGACCCCGTCCTCGGCGCTGGGCTCGACCCGCGACAAGCCGGACCTGCCCTACTGCCAGGAAATCTTCAAGGTGCTGAAGGCCCACGAGGTGAAGCACTTCTTCTACATTGGCGGCAACGACAGCTCCGACACCGTGCGCATCGTCTCCGAGGAGGCGGCCAAGGCCCGCTACGACCTGCGCTGCGTGCACATTCCCAAGACCATCGACAACGACCTGATGGTCAACGACCACACCCCCGGCTTTCCCAGCGCGGCGCGCTTCGTGGCCCAGGCCTTCATGGGCATCAACCTGGACAACTGGGCCCTGCCCGGGGTCTACATCGGGGTGGTGATGGGGCGCCACGCCGGCTTCCTGACCGCCGCCTCGGCGCTGGGCAAGAAGTTTCCCGACGATGGCCCCCACCTGATCTACGTGCCCGAGCGGGTGTTCGACATCGACGCCTTCCTGGCCTCGGTGAAGGAGACCTACGAGCGCCACGGCCGCTGCGTGGTGGCGGTCAGCGAGGGCATCCACGACAGCGCCGGCACGCCGATCATCACCCGCTTGGCCAAGGAAGTGGAAACCGACGCCCACGGCAACGTGCAGCTTTCCGGCAGCGGCGCCCTGGGTGACCTGTTGGCCGAAACGGTGCGCGAGAAGCTGGGCATCAAGCGGGTGCGGGCCGATACCCTGGGCTACATGCAGCGCTCGTTCGTCGGCTGTGTGTCCGACGTCGACCAGCGCGAGGCCCGCGAGGTGGGCGAGAAGGCGGTGCAGTTCGCCATGTGGGAAAACCGCCACGGCTCGGTGACCATCCACCGCACCGGCTTCTACTCGGTCGACTACCAGTACAGCGATCTGAACGCGGTGGCCGGCAAGACGCGCACCATGCCCGATCAGTTCATCGCCCCGGCCGGCAACGACGTCACCGACGCCTTCCGCATGTACCTGAGGCCGCTGCTCGGTTCCGGTCTGCCGGACAGCTTCCGCCTGCGCGCCAACTACGTGCCGAAGGTCCTGGGGCGCTGAATTCCGCCATTTCCGGGCTCGGGCGGACGGCCGCCCGAGTATCCTTTCGGTCAGGGGGGTGTTACGCGGTTTGGATGATATCCATGGGGATATTAGGGGAATTGACGGGCAAATAGTTCAACCCTCTTGTCGGACATAGCCGGGTGCCTTATCTCTTGATCAGTGAACAGCGACTGAATTGGCGCTTCACGGAAAGGGTTCGAAGGGTCCCCCGATCCGCCATCGGCACCGCTCCCCCTGGTGTTCGGCGGTCCGGAAGGGACACTTGAGAACCTTGTGGTGAGAGGAACACCCGGTCAAAGGAGGACCCGAATGATGCCTCGATACCCTTCCGTCGACGGCCGTGTCGGTAACCATGGGCAGGGCCTTCAGGCTGCCCGCAGGTCCCGGCATGCGGCGGTGGCGGTATCGGCCCGCCAGGATATGACCATGCCCCTCGTCGTTGCCGGCCTCGTCTGGCTGGCACTGGGCGCGATGGCCCTGGCGTAGACCCGAAAGGCATCCGGCAAAGGCGCGCCGACCCTCGGACAACGAAGGTCACGCCGGCTTTCCAAGCGACGATCTTCCATGGGAACCGCCCCGGCCTCGGTCGGGGCGTGGAAGAACGGAAGCAAAAGCCAGCGCGGCGACCCTCGTCAGGTTCGCCCGGTCGTCCCGGCTCCGGTGTTCGATATTCCGACTGGCTATGAGCATGGCCTGACTGTTACCCCCTAAAGACCCTCCAACGGCGGGGCTTGCCCAAGGGCAAGCCCCGTTCGCTTTTCAGCCCCGGACTGTGCTACCCATGGCCTGTCCCGTCGCTGTCTGGAAACGTCGCCCCCCGAGATGTCCCCCGGCGCCCGCCCCGAAGCCTTGAAGACCTGCCAGGTGCTTGTCCTTGGCGGGGGCATGGCCGGTCTGTGCGCGGCGCTGGCCGCCGCCCAGGCGGGGGTGCGGGTGGCCCTGGCCGATCCCGCCGAGGCACGCCTGATCGGCGGCAACGCCCGCCACGGCCGCAACCTGCGCCTGCCCCACGCGGCACCCACTGGGCGCATCGTCGACCGCTACCCGGGCCAGGAACTGCTGGCTGATCTGACCCGCATCGCCGATCCCGAGGTGGCCGGCGAGGCCCTCTGGCGGGCCCTTTTCGTCGCCCAGGCGGCGCGGGTCCCCGGCTGGCTGGCCGCCGCCGGGGTGGCTTTCCAGAGCCCCGGCGACGGCCTTCTGCCCTATTCCCGCAAGACCGCCTTTTTCCTCGGCGGCGGCCAGGCTCTGGTCAACGCCCTGGTCGCCGCCGTTCGACACCACCGGGTGGCCCTGTGTCCCGGCTGGGCCGGGCGCGCGGTCGATCCCAAGGGCCCCACGGTGGGCCTGGAACACGCCGCCGGGGAGCGCCTGGAGGTCAGCCCGCCGGCCCTGGTGGTGGCCAGCGGCGGCTATCAGGCCAATCGTGGCTGGCTGGCCGAGACCTGGGGCGAGGCGGCCCGCCATCTGGTGGTGCGTGGCACTCCGCACGCCGAGGGAGCCCTGCTGCGCCAGCTTCTGGACCACGGCGCCGCCCCGGTGGGGGCTCCCGGGGCCTGCCATCTGGTGGCGGTGGACGGCCGCGCGCCGCGCTTCGATGGCGGCATCATCACCCGGGTCGATGGGCTGGCCCACGGCATCGTGGTCGACCGCCTGGGCCGCCGGGTGACCGACGAGACCGTGGACAGCGGCCCCACCCGCTATTCCCGCTGGGGCTGGCGGGTGGCCCACATGCCGGCCCAGATCGCCCACGCCGTGTTCGACGCCGACGGACTGGCGGCCGGCCAGCGCCAGGGGCCGTGCTCGGTTTTTCCGCCCCTGACGGCGCCCGATCTGACCACCCTGGCCCTGCTGATCGGCGTCCACGGGCCCAGCCTGATCCGTGCCGCGCGATCCAGCGGTCGGGTCGGGAATCCGCCCTTCGCGGCCTTCCCCATCCGCCCCGGCATCACCGCCACCCACCACGGCGTGGCGGTCGATACCAGTGGCCGGGTGCGCCGGGCCTCGGGCGGTGTCTGGCCCGCGGTGTTCGCCGCCGGCACGGTGATGGCGCCGACCCTGCTCGGCACCGGCTATCTGGCCGGCAGCGGGCTGACCATCGCCGCCGTCTCCGGACGGCTGGCCGGGCAGGGGGCGGCGCTGACGGCGCGCCAGGGGGAGGCGGCCGATGTCTGAGCCCCCCCTGATCCCACAGCCGCCGTCCGCCCACATGGCCGACCCGCTGGAGCCGCTGGGCAACCCGCTCGACGAGGCGCGGCGGCAACTGGCCATCTGCAACGTATGCAAATACTGCAACGGCTTCTGCCCGGTCTTCGCGGCCGCCGAGCAGCGCGCCGGGCTGAGCGACGGCGACCTTCTGCACCTCGCCCACCTGTGCCACAACTGCCGCAACTGCTGGTACGCCTGCCAGTACGCGCCGCCCAACCCGTTCGCCGTCAACCTGCCGCGCGCCCTGGCCCGGGTGCGCATGCTCACCTACCGGGCCTACGCCTGGCCCGGCGAGGTGGCCGGACCGGGCTGGTTGGCCCTGCTGCTGGCCCTGGCGGTGCCCGTGCTGACCGTCTTTCTGGTCCCGGCCGAGGTGCTGTTCGCGTCCCACCAGGGACCCGGGGCCTTCTACGCGGTGATCCCCTGGGGCGTGTTGACCGGTCTGGCCGCTGTCTCGCTGGGCGGGGCCCTGGTCATGATGGCGGTGGGCATGGCCCGCTATTGGCGCGATACGGGAGGGGGCTCGCCGCTGAGCGCCCTGAAGGCCCTGCCGCGCGCCCTCAAGGCGGTCGCCCTGCTCAAGCACATGAACGGCGGCGGGGTGGGCTGCAACGACGTCGATGGCCGCTTCTCGCGGCGTCGCCGCTGGCTGCACCAAAGCTTGCTCGGGGGCCTCTTGCTGTGTCTCGCCGCCACTCTGTGGGCCGCCGCGTGGCACCACTTCCTGGGCCGGGAGGCACCCTATCCGCTGACCAGCCCGCCGGTCCTGCTGGGCACCGTGGGCGGCGGCCTGATGACCCTGGGCAGCGCCGGGTTGATGTGGCTGAAGCGTCGCGCCGATCCCGAACCGGCCGATTCCCGGGCGGTGCGCGCCGAATGGTCGCTGCTTGGCCAACTGCTGGCCGTCGCCCTGTCCGGGCTGGCCCTGCTGGCGTGGCGCGACAGCGCCGCCATGGGGCTGCTGCTGGCCCTGCACCTGGGCATCGTGCTCGGCTTCTTCTTTGCCCTGCCGTTCGGCAAGCTGGCCCACGCCCCCTATCGCCTGCTCAGCCTGATCCGCGCCGTCATGGACACCCGGGACCCACCACCATGAGCACCATCCTCATCCTCGGTGGCACCACCGACGCCTACGCCCTGGCCGAGCGTCTGACCCCAGAACCCGGCCGCCGGGTCATCACCTCGCTGGCCGGGCGCACGCCCAATCCCCGCCGGCCGGCCGGCGAGCTGCGGGTCGGCGGCTTCGGCGGGCCCCAAGGACTGGCCGCCTACCTCAAGGCCGAACAGGTCGACGCCGTGGTCGACGCCACCCACCCCTTCGCCGCCACCATGGGCTGGAACGCCGCCCAGGCCTGCGCCACCGCCGCCATCCCCCTGGTCCGCCTCGACCGCCCCGCCTGGATGCCCCAGCCGGGCGACCTGTGGCACCCGGTGGCGGACTGGCCCCAGGCCGTGACCACCCTGCACCGCCTGGGCAGCCGCCGGGTGCTGCTCGCCGTCGGGCGGCAGGACCTGGCCCCCTTCGCCAACCAGCCGGACATCCACTTCCTGATCCGCGCCGTCAGCCCACCCGACCCCATGCCCCCGTTCCCCAAGGCCCACCTGATCCTCGACCGCGGCCCGTTCAGCCTCGAGGCCGAACACACCCTGCTCGCCGAACACCAGATCGAGGCCATCATCTGCAAGAACAGCGGCGGCGCCGCCAGCGCCCCCAAACTCGCCGCCGCCCGGGAACGCCAACTGCCCGTCATCATCCGCAACCGCCCCCCCAGACCACCCCACACCCCGACCACCCCAACCCCCGACACCGCCACCGCCTGGCTGGTATCCCGGGGGCTGTGAGCCAAGGGGGCGCTGCCCCCTTGGAACCCCCGCCGGGGGGACCAGGGGCCCCCCCGGACCCCCGCCGTGAATTAAAACCACCCGGAGGGGGGCAAGCCCCCTCCGGGTGGTTTTGAGTCATGGTGGGGTCTGGGGAGGCCCCTCGGCCTCCCCAGCGGGGTTCCAAAGGGGCGGCGCCCCTTTGCTTTCAGTCCCCGGGATACCAGCGAGGGGTGTAGGTGAGGGGGGTCTGGGGGATGGTGTGGGTGGTTGTCGAGCCGATCAGGACGACGGTTCGCATGTCGACCATTTCGGGTGTGAGCTCGCCCAGGGTGGTGGTGGTCAGGTGTTCGGCGGGGCGGCCGATGTCGCGTCCCAGGATGACGGTGGTTTCCGGGGCCCGGATGGTGCGCAGCAGGTCCAGGGCCTGGCCCAGTTGCCAGGGGCGGGCTTTCGAGATGGGGTTGTAGAGGGCCAGGGCGAGGTCGGCCCGGGCCGCCAGTTCGAGGCGTTCGAGGATGGTCCTGAAGGGTTTCAGGTTGTCGGACAGCGACAGGGTGGCGAAGTCGTGGCCCAGCGGGGCGCCGGCCTTGGCGGCGGCGGCCTGGGCGGCGGTGATGCCGGGCAGGACCACCAGATCGACCGCCAGCCAGCGCGGGTCGGGGTTGTTTTCGAGGGCTTCCAGCACCGCGGCGGCCATGGCGAAGATGCCGGGATCGCCGGAGGAGACCACCACCACCCGGTGACCCTCGGCGGCCAGTTGGAAGGCGTGGGCGGCGCGGTCCAGCTCGACCCGGTTGTCGGAGCCGTGGACCTGCTGGTGGGCGGCGAAGGGGCCGGCCATGTCGAGGTAGGTCTGATAGCCGATCAGGTGCTCGGCCTGGCGCAACTCCTCCTTGACCGCCGGGGTGGTGTGGGCCGCATCGCCGGGGCCGAGGCCGACCACGGCGAGGCGCCCCGGGCGCAGGCCGGGGTGGCGCACCTGATCGGGCGTTTCGGCCCGGGCCAGGGCGAGGCCGTCGGCGTGGCGGACGGGGCCATCCACCGCCTGGGCCAGCATGGCGGCGGGGTCGTCCGTCTCCAGGCGGCGCAGCGGACAGCCGAAGGCCCGGGCGGCGGCGGCGAGGCCGGCGGCGGGGGCGGCGAGGGGGGCCAGGATCAGGGCCAGCGATTGCGCCGCCAGCCCGGCCTCGGCCAGCCCGGCGGCGAGGCGCTGGGGCAGGTCGGGACCGGGATCGGTGACGGCGGCGACCACCACCCTGGGGTGGTAGACCAGATGGTCGGTGCCGGGCTCAAGGTCGTCGGCGGTCACGGTCAGGGTCAGCGGGCCGGCCGCATCGCGGGTGACGGGGGCATCGTCGAGCCACGGGGCCGCCCCCACCACCTTCAGGCCGCGCCCGGCCAGAAGGTCGGACATGAAGCCCTTGGCGGCGGTCGGGTTGCGCAGCACGTAGCCCTCGGGCGGGGTTTCCAGGGCGAGACGGAAGCGGATCTCGCCGCTGGTGGTGATCGCCGGCGCGGTGCCCAGCGCCGTTCCGATGGTGCGCGCCAGATGGTTGACCCCGGCCAGCCCGCCAAGCAGGGGCACCACCGCGCTGCCGTCCTCGGCCAGGGCCAGCACCGGCGGCTCGGCCCGCTTGTTGCCGAGCATGGGGGCCAGGGCGCGGATGACGATGCCGGCGGCGCACAGCACCACCAACGGCCGGTTGGCGGCGAACAGCTCGCGCAGGGTGGGGCCGAAGTCGGTGTAGGTCGTGTCGGCCCCCTCCACCCGCCCGGCGAGGCCCAGCACGCGGGCCCCGGGCAGCGCCGATTGCACCTGGCGCGCGGTGGCGAGGCTGGCCTGATTGAGGGTGAGGATGACCGCGTCGCTGGTCATGGCGCGCCCCCTCACGCTTCCTGCCAGGGCGGCCCGGGGATGAGGATCAGCGAGAAGTAGGGCACCTCCTCGGGCGCCACCTGGGCCAGCGGCAGGATGCGTTGGGCGGCCATGGTGGCGCGCTCCACATACAGCGCCCGGTCCATCAGGCCGAGCCGCTCCAGCACCCGGCGCACCTTGGCGAAGTTGGTGCCCAGCTTCATGATCGCTGCCGCCTCGCAGCCGGCCAGCCGGTGTTCCAGCTCGTCCTCCGGCAGCACGCCGGAGATCACCGACAGGGTCTGGTTGCGGTAGACCAGCGGCGCCCCGAGCACCGCCGCCCCGGCCATGATCGAGGGCACCCCGGGCACCACCTCGGTGTGGTAGCGTCCGGCCAGACGGTCGTGCAGGTACATGAACGAGCCGTAGAAGAAGGGGTCGCCCTCGCAGACCACGGCGACGTCGCGCCCGGCTTCCAGGTGGGTCGCCACCTGTCCGGCGGCGTCGTCGTAGAAGTCGCGGATCACCGTCTCGTAGGACAGCGGCGGCGGCAGCACCTCGGTGGTAACGGGATAGATCAGGGCGAGGCGCAACTGGTCATCGCCCAGGAACCCCTCGACGATGCTCAGGGCGTTGCCCTTGCGCCCCTTGGCCGCCGGATAGGCCACCACGCGGGCCGACTTCAGAAGGCGCACCGCCTTCAGGGTCAGCAGTTCCGGATCGCCCGGGCCGACGCCCAGGCCGAACAAACGTCCCTTGGCGGCCATTCAGTGACGCTCCGCGCCCAGCGCGTTGAGCGCCGCCGCCGCCATGGCGCTGCCGCCGCGACGGCCGCGCACCGCCACGAAGGGCACGCCGCGGCTGTCTTCGGCCAGCGCCTGCTTGCTTTCCGCCGCGCCCACGAAACCGACCGGAAAGCCCAGGATCAGGGCCGGGCGGGGGGCGCCGGCATCGAGCATCTCCAGAAGCCGGAACAGCGCGGTGGGGGCGTTGCCGATGGCCACGATGGCGCCTTCCAGGTGGGGCCGCCACAGTTCCAGCGCCGCCGCCGAGCGGGTGGTGCCCATCTCTTTCGCTAGTTCCGGCACGCCGTCGTCATAAAGGGTGCACAGCACCGGGTTCTGCTTGGCGAAGCGGGCCCGGGTGACGCCATCAGCGACCATCCGGCAGTCGCACAGGAAGGGCGCCCCGGCTTCCACCGCCGCCTTGCCGGCACTGCCGGCGTCGGCCGAGAACATCAGGTCGTCGATCACATCGGGCATGCCGCAGGCATGGGCCACCCGCACCGCCAGGGGCTCCAGGTCGGCTGGCACGCGCGACAGGTCGGCTTCGGAGCGGATGATGGCGAAGGATTCACGGTAGATGGCATGTGCGTCACGCACATACTCGGGAACGGACTGGGACATGGACGACGAGGCCTCGGAACGACGCTGCGGGGAGAAAGCACCTGATACACCATCCCCCGCCGCCCCGCAAAGGCTCTGGGCTGGGGCGGGAACAGCAAGGGGGCGCTCCCCCTTGACCCCCGCCGGGGGGACCAGGGGCCCCCCCGGACCCCCGCCGTGACTTAAAACCCCACCCAGGGGGGCAAGCCCCCTGGGTGGGGTTTTGATTCATGGTGGGGTCTGGGGAGGCCTCCCGGCCTCCCCAGCGGGGATCAAAGGGGCAGCGCCCCTTTGCCGTGCCCGCTCCAGGCTCAGAGGTTGATGGTGCGGCCGTGGATGGCCAGGGCGGCTTCCTTCAGGCTTTCGCCCAGGGCCGGGTGGCTGTGGCAGGTGCGGGCCAGGTCCTCGGCCGAGGCGGAGAACTCCATGGCGGTGACCACTTCCTGGAGCAGGTCGCCGGCTTCCGGGCCGATGATGTGGGCACCCAGCAGGCGGTCCGTCTCGGCGTCGGCGAGCAGCTTGACGAAGCCGTCGGCATCGCCGTTGCAGCGGGCCCGGCTGTTGGCGGCGAACGGCACCTTGCCGGCCTTGTAGGCGATCCCGGCCTTTTTCAGCATTTCCTCGGTCTGGCCGACGGCGGCGATCTCCGGGTGGGTGTAGACCACCGAGGGGATCACCTCGTAGTTCACGTGGCCGGCCTGCCCGGCCAGTTGCTCGGCCAGGGCGACCCCTTCCTCTTCCGCCTTGTGGGCCAGCATCATGCCGCCGATGACGTCGCCGATGGCGTGGATGCCAGGGGTCGCGGTGGCGAAGTGGTCGTCAACCTGGATGAAGCCGCGCTCGTCGGTCTTGACCCCGGCGGTGGCCAGATCGAGCCCCTCGGTGACCGGGCGCCGGCCGATGGCGACCAGCACCTTGTCGGCGGTGATGGTTTCCGCCTCGCCGCCGGCCGAGGGCTCGACGGTCAGCTCGGCCTTGCCCTTCTTCACCTTGGCGCCGGTCACCTTGTGGCCCAGGCGGAAGGTCAGGCCCTGGCGGGCGAGCAGGCGCTGGGCCTGCTTCCTGACCTCGCCGTCCATGAACGGCAGCACGTGGTCGAGGTATTCGATCACCGTCACCTCGGCCCCCAGGCGGGCCCACACCGAGCCCAGCTCAAGGCCGATGACCCCGGCGCCGATCACCACCAGATGCCCCGGCACCTTGTCGAAGGCCAGCGCCCCGGTGGAGGAGACGATGGTCTTTTCGTCGATCTCCACCCCCGGCAACGGGGTCACCTCCGAGCCGGTGGCGATGACGATGTGCTTGGCCTCGAGCTGGTGCGACTCGCCCTCCTCGGGCGTCACCTCGACCCGGCCGCCGCCCAGCAGCCGGCCGCTGCCGGCGATGCGCTCGACCTTGTTCTTCTTGAACAACTGGTCGATGCCCTTGGTCAGGCCGTCGACCACCTTGTCCTTGCGCGCCATCATGGCGGCCAGATCGAGCTTGGGCGCGCCCAGGTCGATGCCGTGCTCGGCCATCCCGTGGCCCGCCATGTGGTAGAGGTGCGAGGACTGCAGCAGCGCCTTGGACGGAATGCAGCCGACGTTGAGGCAGGTGCCGCCCAGGGTCGGGCGGCGCTCCACACAGGCCACCTTGAGGCCAAGCTGGGCCGCCCGGATGGCGCATACGTAGCCCCCCGGGCCGCCGCCGATGATGACCAGATCGTGGGTCATGGATCGCGAACTCCTTTGGGGTCTGTGTTCAGACGCCGATCATCAGACGGGCCGGGTCCTCGATGGCTTCCTTGATGCGGACCAGGAAGGTCACCGCCTCCTTGCCGTCGACGATGCGGTGGTCGTAGCTCAAGGCCAGATACATCATCGGCCGGGCCTCGATGGCGCCGTTCGGCATGACCATCGGGCGCTGCTGCACCTTGTGCATGCCGAGAATGCCCGACTGCGGCGGGTTGAGGATGGGCGTGCTCATCAGTGAGCCGTAGACCCCGCCGTTGGAGATGGTGAAGGTGCCGCCGGTCATTTCCTCGATCGACAGGCGCCCCTCGCGGGCCTTCCTGCCGAACTCGGCGATCTCGGCCTCAAGCTCGGCATAGCTTTTCATGTCGGCGTCGCGCAGCACCGGGACCACCAGCCCCTGGGGCCCGCCGACCGCCACCGAGATGTCGTAGTGGTTCTTGTAGACGATCTCGTCGCCGTCGATCTCGGCATTCACCGCCGGGATGTCCTTCAGCGCCGCCACGGCGGCCTTGATGAAGAAGGACATGAAGCCCAGGCGCACGCCGTGCTTCTTCTCGAAGGAGTCCTTGTAACGGCCGCGCAGGTCCATCAGGGCGCCCATGTCCACCTCGTTGAAGGTGGTCAGCATGGCGGCGGTGTTCTGGGCCTCCTTCAGGCGCTCGGCGACGCGGCGCCGAAGGCGGCTCATCTTGACCCGTTCCTCGCCACCGCGCGCCGGGCTGGCCGGGGTCGGGCGGGGGGCCGGCTTTTCGGCCGCCTTGGGCGCCGATTGGGGCGCCTCGGGAGCCGGCGGGGCGCCGCCCTTCAGGTAGCGCACCACGTCTTCCTTGGTCAGCCGGCCATCCTTGCCGGTGGCCGGGATGGTCGCCGGATCGAGGCTGTTCTCCTCGACCAGCTTGCGCACCGCCGGGGCCAGCCGGCGGTCGCTGTCGGCCGGCGCGGCGGCCTTGTCCTCGGCCCGGGCGGATTTGGCGGGCTCGGATTTGGCGCCATCGTCCTTGGCCGGCGCCTTGGCGCCGGGGCTGGCCTCGGCGCCTTCCTCCAGGCGGGCGAGCAGGCTGCCCACCTCCACCTCGGCCCCTTCCTCGGCGATGATCTCGGAAAGCACGCCGGCCACCGGGGCGGGCACCTCCACGGTCACCTTGTCGGTCTCCAGCTCGGCGATGGGCTCGTCGGCGGCCACCGCCTCGCCGGCCTGCTTGAACCATTTGGCGACGGTCGCTTCGCTGACCGACTCGCCGAGCTGGGGAACCTTGATCTCGATCGCCATGGGAAAGTCCGTTCGTCCTGGGCTGGAAAAGGGGGCTAGTGGCCGATGCGGGCCAGCTCGGTGACCCGGTGGAAGGGCTGCGGAATCTTGTCGAGCGGCGTGGTCAGGGCGTCCCCGACCAGTTTGGCCTGCTCCGCCTGATGGGTCTTGAAGCTGCCGGTGGCCGGGCTGGCGGCGGCCCGCCGGCCGGCATAGAAGGCCTGGCGGTGCGGGTGGTTTATCTCCTCCAGCAGGTATTGCAGGCGGCGATCGACGAAGGTCCAGTAGCCCATGTTGGCCGGCTCCTCCTGGCACCACACCACCTCGGCCTTGGGATAGGCCGAGATGAGGTTCATCAGGGTGTCCTTGGGCCACGGGTAGAACTGCTCGACCCGGATCAGGGCGACGTCGTCCAGCTCCTTGGCGCGCCGGGTTTCCAGGAGGTCGTAGTAGACCTTGCCGGTGCACAGCACGACGCGGCGCACCTTGTCCGCCTTGGTCAGGGGGTCGGCCTCGGGGATGGCGCGCTGGAAGTCGGCGTCGGTGAAGTCGGCCAGGGTCGAGACGCACAGCTTGTGGCGCAACAGCGACTTGGGCGACATCAGGATGGCCGGCTTGCGGTAGTTGCGCTTCACCTGCCGGCGCAGGAAGTGGAAGTAGTTGGCCGGCGTGGAGATGTTGCAGACCTGGATGTTGTCCTCGGCGCACAACTGAAGGAAACGCTCCGGCCGGGCCGAGGAGTGTTCCGGCCCCTGGCCCTCGTAGCCGTGGGGCAGCAGCAGCACCAGCCCCGACATGCGCAGCCACTTGCTTTCGGCGGCGCTGATGAACTGGTCGATGATGACCTGGGCGCCGTTGGCGAAGTCGCCGAACTGGGCCTCCCACATGACCAGGGCATCGGGGTCCTGCAGCGAATAGCCGTACTCGAAGCCGAGGATGGAGACCTCCGACAGCGGGCTGTCGTGGACCTCGAACACCGCCTGATCGGAACTCAGGGTGTTGAGCGGGCGGAAGCGTTCCTCGGTGGTTTGGTCGACCAGCACGGCGTGGCGCTGGCTGAAGGTGCCCCGGCCCACGTCCTGCCCGGACAGGCGCACCGGATGGCCCTCGCGCAGCAGGGTGCCCAGGGCCATCGCCTCGCCGGTCGCCCAGTCGAAGCCCTCGCCGCTGTCGAACATGGCCGCCTTGGCCTTCAACTGGCGGACGATCTTGCGGTTGAGGTCGAAGCCCTCGGGCGGCGTGGTCAACACCTTGCCGACCCGGCGCAGGGTGTCGGCGTCGACCCGGGTCGGCTCCTGGCGGTATTCCTCCTCGCCCATGGCCGCCTTGTAGCCCTGCCACATGCCCTGCAGCCATTCGCCCCGGTTGGGCTTGTAGCTGGCGGTGGCCTTGAAGGCGGCCTCCAGCTTGTCGTGGAAGGACTGGGCCATGGCCTCGACCTCGTCTTCCGACAGGGCGCCCTCCTCGATCAGCCGGCGGGCGTAGATGTGCCGGGTGGTCGGGTGGTTGGCGATGCTTTTGTACATGATCGGCTGGGTGAAGGCCGGCTCGTCGCTTTCGTTGTGGCCCTGGCGGCGGTAGCAGACCATGTCGATGACCACGTCGGACTGGAATTCCTGGCGGAACTCGATGGCGATGCGCGCCGCGTGGACCACCGCCTCCGCGTCGTCGCCGTTGACGTGCAGGATCGGCGCCTGGATCACCTTGGCCATGTCCGAGGCATAGGTGCCGGAGCGGGCGTGGCGCGGGCTGGTGGTGAAGCCGATCTGGTTGTTGATGATGAAATGGATGGTGCCGCCGGTACGGTAGCCCAGGGTCTGCGAGAAGCCGAAACACTCGGCGACGATGCCCTGGCCGGCGAAGGCGGCGTCGCCGTGCAAAAGCAGGCCGAGCACCGAGCGGCGCTCCGGGTCGCCGATGCGCCAGCGCTCGGCTTTGGGGACGAGCTGCATCTGCTTGGCCCGCACCTTGCCCAGCACCACCGGGTCGACCACCTCGAGGTGCGACGGATTGGCGACCAGCGACAGGTGGATGGTCTTGTCGTCGAAGGTGCGGTCGGCCGAGGTGCCCAGGTGGTACTTGACGTCGCCCGAGCCCTGCACGTCGTCCGGCGAGGAGGTGTTGCCCTCGAACTCGGAGAAGATCGCCTGGAACGGCTTGTGCATGACGTTGGCCAGCATGTTCAGCCGGCCGCGGTGGGCCATGCCGATGACCACGTCGGACAGGCCCAGTTGCCCGCCGCGCTTCAGGATCTGCTCGACGGCGGCCAGCAGGGCCTCGCCGCCTTCCAGGCCGAAGCGCTTGGTGCCGGTGTACTTCCGGCCCAGGAAGGTCTCGAAATCCTCGGCCTCGATCAGCCGCTCGAGGATGGCCCGCTTGCCCTCGGGGGTGAAGTCGGTCTGGTTGCGGATGCCCTCGATGCGCTGTTGGATCCAGGCCTTCTGCTCCGGGTACTGGATGTGCATGAACTCGACACCGATGGTGCCGCAGTAGGTGTCGCGCACCACCTCGACGATCTGCCGGAGCGGCGCCTGCTCCAGGCCCAGCACGTGGTCGATGAAGATCTCGCGGTCGAGGTCGGCCTCGGTGAAGCCGTAGGAGCGATAGTCGAGCTCGCTGTGTTCGCCGTAGTGCTGGATGCCCAGGGGGTCCAGCTTGGCGTGCAGATGGCCGCGCACCCGGTAGGCGCGGATCATCATCAGGGCGCGGATGGAATCGAGCGTCCGCTGGCGCGCCTCCTGGGGGCTCAGGCGCTCGCCGTCGGCGGCCCGGCGGCCGCTGTCGGCCGGCCGGCTGGTCGGGCCGTCCGGATCCTCGCCGCCGACCACCTTGAGGTCGCGGCCGCGCCAACTGGGGCCGTGCAACTCGGCGCCGCCGGGCGGTTCGCCTTTCAGGTCGTCGAAGAAAGCGGCCCAGCGGTCGTCCACCGACCGGGGATCGGCCTGCCAGCGTTCATAGAGTTCGGCGATGTAGATCGCGTTGGGACCGGAGAGCAGGGAGTCGAGGGCCGCGTCCATGGTGTCCTTTGAGGTCCGAAGGCGTGGCGGGCCGGGCGCGGGCAACGCCGCCGCCGTCGCCCGGGGAGGGATCAAAATGATGTAGGGACCCCACCCCGGGTTGAAAAGGCCTGGAAAGGCTCCGGCTGGCGCCGCGCGCCGCCAGCCGGGAGCGCAACGCTCAGCCCAGCACCTTCTGCATGGTGCTGCCCAGGGCGGCCGGGCTGTCGGCGACCGTGATGCCGGCCGCGCGCATGGCCGCCATCTTGGCCTCGGCGGTGCCCTGACCGCCGCTGATGATGGCTCCGGCGTGGCCCATCCGCTTGCCCGGCGGGGCGGTGACCCCGGCGATGAAGCCGACCACCGGCTTTTTCACCGGCGAGTCCTTCAGGAACTGGGCGGCCTCTTCCTCGGCGGTGCCGCCGATCTCGCCGATCATGATGATGCCGTCGGTCTCATCGTCGGCCAGGAACATCTCCAGGCAGTCGATGAAATTGGTGCCGTTGACCGGGTCGCCACCGATGCCGATGCAGGTGGTCTGCCCCAGGCCGGCGGCGGTGGTCTGGGCCACCGCCTCGTAGGTCAGGGTGCCCGAGCGGCTGACGATGCCGATGCGGCCGCGCTGGTGGATGTGGCCCGGCATGATGCCGATCTTGCACTCGCCGGGGGTGATGACGCCGGGGCAGTTGGGGCCGATCAGGCGGGTCGCCGAGCCGGCCAGGGCGCGCTTGACCTTGACCATGTCGAGCACCGGGATTCCCTCGGTGATGCACACGGCCAGCTCGATGCCGGCGTCGATGGCCTCCAGGATGGCGTCGGCGGCGAACGGCGGCGGCACGTAGATCACGGTGGCGTTGCAGCCGGTCTCGGCGCGTGCCTGGGCGACGGTGTCGAACACCGGCAGGTCAAGGTGGGTGGTGCCCCCCTTGCCCGGGGTGACGCCGCCGACCATCCGCGTGCCGTAGGCGATCGCCTGTTCGGAGTGGAAGGTCCCCTGCGAGCCGGTGAAGCCCTGGCAGATGACCCGGGTGTCCTGGTTGACGAGCACGGCCATGGTTACTGGGCCTCCTTGACGGCCTTGACCACCTTCTCGGCGGCGTCGGCGAGGTTGTCGGCGGAAATGATGGGCAGGCCGCTCTCGGCCATGATCTTCTTGCCCAGGTCGACGTTGGTGCCTTCCAGGCGGACCACCAGGGGCACGTTCAGGCTGACCTCGCGGGCCGCCGCCACGACGCCCTCGGCGATCACGTCGCAGCGCATGATGCCGCCGAAGATGTTGACCAGGATGCCCTCCACGGAGGGGTCCGAAAGGATGATCTTGAAGGCCGTGGTCACCCGCTCGCGGGTGGCGCCGCCGCCGACGTCGAGGAAGTTGGCCGGCTCGCCACCATACAGCTTGATGATGTCCATGGTCGCCATGGCCAGCCCGGCGCCGTTGACCATGCAGCCGATGGTGCCATCCAGCTTGATGTAGTTCAGGCTGTGGCGTTGGGCTTCCAGCTCGGCCGGGTCCTCCTCGTCCTCGTCGCGCAGCGATTCGATCTTCGGCTGGCGATAGAGGGCGTTGGAATCGAAGTTCATCTTGGCGTCGAGCGGCAGAAGGTCGCCGTCGGCGGTGACCACCAGCGGGTTGATCTCGACCATCGAGGCGTCGGTCGCCATGAAGGCCTTGTAGAGCGACATCAGAAGCTTCACGCAGGCGCTGACCTGACCGCCCTCGAGCTTCAGGGCGAAGGCGATCTTGCGGGCGCTGTAGGGGCTCAGGCCCACCACCGGGTCGAGGCTTTCGAAGACGATCTTCTCCGGCGTCCTGGCGGCCACTTCCTCGATGTCCATGCCGCCCTCGGTCGAGGCCATGATGGTGACCCGCGAGGTGGCGCGGTCGATCAGCATCGACAGGTACAGCTCGCGGGCGATGTTGCAGCCGCTTTCCACGTAGACCCGCTTGACCTCGCGGCCCTCGGGCCCGGTCTGGTGGGTGACCAGGGTGCGGCCCAGCATGTGCTCGGTGTTCTCGCGCACCTCGTCCAGCGACTTGACGACCCGCACGCCGCCCTTGTCGCCGGCTTCCGGCTCCTTGAAGTGGCCCTTGCCGCGGCCGCCGGCGTGGATCTGGCTCTTGACGACAAAGACCGGCGTCTCAAGGCGTTCGGCGACGCGCACCGCCTCGTCCGGCGTGTAGGCCACGCCGCCGTCGAGGACCGGCACGCCGTGGGCCTTCAACAGCTCCTTGGCCTGGTATTCATGGATGTTCATGTCAGGGATCCCTGGCAGACGATAGAGGAAGCCCCCCGGCCCGTCATCGGGGCCAGGGGGCTGGAGAAAGTCCGGAAGGGCCTAGCCGGCCTTGGCCATCTGGGCCTTGGTCGCCTCGATCAGCGACTTGACCGCGCCGGCCGAGGCCTCGAAGGCGGCCTGTTCGCCCGCGTCGAGGTCGATCTCGACGATCCGCTCGACACCGCCGGCGCCGATCACCGTCGGCACGCCCACATACATCCCGTCCAGGCCATAGACCCCGTCGCACCAGGCGGCGCAGGGCAGCACCCGCTTCTTGTCCTTGAGGTAGCTTTCGGCCATCGCCACCGCCGAGGCGGCCGGGGCGTAGAAGGCCGAGCCGGTCTTCAGCAGGCCGACGATCTCGGCCCCGCCGTCGCGGGTGCGCTGGACGATCTGCTCCAGGCGCTCCGGCGTCGACCAGCCCTTCTTGACCAGATCGGGCACCGGGATGCCGGCGACGGTGGAATAGCGCAGCAGCGGCACCATGGTGTCGCCGTGGCCGCCCAGCACGAAGGCGCTGACGTCCTCCACCGAGACCTTGAACTCCTCGGCCAGGAAGTGGCGGAAGCGGGCCGAGTCCAGCACCCCGGCCATGCCCACCACCTTCTCGTGGGGCAGCCCGGCAACCTCGCGCAGGGCCCACACCATGGCGTCCAGCGGGTTGGTGATGCAGATCACGAAGGCGTCGGGGCAGTTGGCCTTGATGCCCTCGCCGACCTGACGCATGACCCCGGCGTTGATGCCGATCAGGTCGTCGCGGCTCATCCCCGGCTTGCGCGGCACGCCGGCGGTGACGATGACCACATCGGCCCCCTCGAGCGGGCCGTACTCGTTGGTGCCGGAAAAGCGGGCATCGATCCCCTCGACCGGGGCCGACTGGGCGATGTCCAGCGCCTTGCCCTGGGGAGTGCCCTCGGCGATGTCGAACAGGACCACATCGCCCAGTTCCTTCAGCCCGATCAGGTGGGCCAGGGTGCCGCCGATGTTGCCGGCTCCGACCAGTGCAATCTTGTTGCGCGCCATGTTTGCCCCTTCGCTCATGGGTTTTGACGGTTCGGGCAGGGCTGGCGCGTCAACGCGCGGCAGCCGCCCCGCCCCCGGGAAAGACAGTTGCCGTGATCCGGCCCGTGGTAGCGCGATTCCGACCCCGGGGCAAGGTCATCCAGGCCTCAAGCATTCCTTCGCGCATCGCCGGGCGGGGGCGCCGGCGGCCTCTCAGCGGTGTCGGGCGATCAGGCAATAGCTCATCGGAAGCTGGGCCGTCCGCCCGTCATAGATGTCGTACTCGGGCTCGCGGATGGTGTGCGGATACTCGTCCAGGCGCTCGATCCACAGCCCGGCCCCGGCGCAGGCCGAGACGATGTCGCCCAGGCCATACACGAACCAGTAGCCGGTCTCGCCCGGGCCATGGTCGATGCCGTCATAGGTCAGGGTTTGGTTGACCGTCTGCGGGGTGCGCTCGAAGTAGCTGAAGGCCGGCTCGTGCGGGCGCTCGGCGGCCGGGTCGAAGACCTCGAGGAAGGGGTGCGTCTCGTAGATGACCAGGGCGGCGCCGGGCGCCATCAGGCCGTGCAGGATGCGGAAGAAGGCCGGCAGGTCGGGCATCCAGCTGAGCACCCCGATGGTGACCAGCACCAGGTCGAAGTGGCCCAGGTCGGCCGGCAGGTCATAGACGTCGGCCTCCAGCAGACGGGGCGACAGGCCGGCCGCCTCGGCCAGTTGGCGGGCCTGGGCGAGGAAGCCGGCCGACTGGTCGATGCCCAGCTCGGGGCGCGCCCCGAGGGCGGCCAGGGACAACAGCTCGCGGGCATTGTTGCAGCCCACCTGCACGGCCCGCCGGCCGTCCATGCCAAGGGCCCGCAGGGTGGCGCTCAGGGTTTCGTCGAGCACCGAGAAGCCGGGCCGGCCGGCCGCCGCCAGCAAGGCCTCCCAGGCCGGCCCGCTGGCGTGCAGGGGGGCCGAGGCGTTCCAGGCGGCGCGGTTGGCGGCGGTGTAGGTCTTCCGGGAATCGGGCACGGGGTGGGGCCTTCGGCTGGAGGTCAGGAGGGTGTCTCTGGCAGCACCAGCGGCTTGCCGGTCGGCGGGGTGACCACGCCGCGCCCGCCGGGCAGGGACTGGACGAACCAGCCCCGGCGGCGCGCCTCGTCGAGCAGGGTTTCCGGCGACAGGGCGTTGAAGCCGCCCAGATGGCTCTGGTAGGTGCCGCCCTCGGCCCAGTGGCGCAGCTCGGCGGTCAGCTCCGCGTCGGACAGCGCGCCGGCCCGCTCGGCCTGCCACGCGGCCATCACCCGAAGCAGCCCGTCGGGACCCAGGGCTTCGCTCAGGCCGTGCTCGTCCAGGCGGGCCCGCACCTGGGGCCAGGCCCGGCAGTCGCCGATGACCAGCAGGGCGCCGGCCACCGGGTCGCGCGGCGTCTCGCTCTCCCGAGCGGTGTCGTCGTCGCGGTCGGAAGGGGCGTCGGGGTCGTTCACGGGCCCTCCTCGTCAACCAGATGGGTCGAGGCCAGATAGTCGCGCGACTGCATCTCCATCAGGCGGCTGACCGTGCGCGCGAACTCGAACACCCCGTCGCCCTCGGCATACAGCTCCTGGGGCGGCGCGGCGGCCGAGCAGAGCAGCACCACGCGGTGTTCGTAAAGGGCGTCGATCAGGGTCACGAAGCGCCGCGCCGCGTCGGCCTGGGCCGCCCCCAGGCGGGGAATGCCGTCGACCACCAGGCTGTGATAGCGATGGGCCAGGGCATGATAGTCGGCCGGCCCCAGCGGCCGCTGGCACAACTCGGCGAAGCTGAAGCGGGCCACCCCGCCGGCGGCGCGCGGCACCGGCACGGCACGCCCGGCCACCTCGACCTGCTCGGCCACCACCTTGGCGCCGCGCGACAGGCGGCGGAAGGCGTCGGACAACTCGGCGTCGGCGGTGTCGTCGGCCGGCACCAGATAGACCCGCGCCCCGGCCAGCCGGCCCAGGCGATGGTCCGGCCCGCCGGACAGCGCCAGAAGGTCCAGGTTGTCCTTGATCAGCTTGATGAAGGGCAGGAAGCGGTCGCGCTGCAGGCCGTCCTTGTAGAGGTCGTCGGGGGCCCGGTTGGCGGTGGTCACCACCACCACGCCACAGGCGATCAGTTGCTCGAACAGCCGGCCGACGATCATGGCGTCGGCGATGTCGCGGATCTCCAGCTCATCGAGGCACAACAGCCAGGCTTCTTCCGCCACCTCGCGGGCCAGCCGGGGCAGGGGATCGACCGGCTTGCCGGAGGCGCGCCAGGCATGGACCCGGGCGTGGACGTCGGTCATGAAGCTCTGGAAGTGGATGCGGCGCTTGCCGGGGATGGTGGCGGCCTCGAAAAAGAGGTCCATCAGCATCGACTTGCCGCGCCCCACCGGGCCGTAAAGGTAAAGGCCCAGCGGCGCCGCCTCGCCCTCGCGCCGGCCCATGCCGAAGCGGGCCAGCCAGCCGGCCCGGCCGCTGGAGGGCCGGTAGCCGGCCAGTGCCTTGTGCAGGCTTTGCAGCTTTTCCACCGCCAAGGCCTGCCCCGGGTCGGCGGCCAGGGCGCCCTGGGCGAGGCGGGCGCGATAGAGGGCGAGCGGACCGTCGGACATCAGCCGTCGGCGGTGATCCGCTTGACCAACTGTTCCAGCGCGGCGTCGGCGCGCTGGTTCTCGACCTGGCAGGTGCCGGCGGCGGTGTGGCCGCCACCGCCGAACTCCAGGCACAGGGCGCCGATGTTGGTGTTGCTCGAGCGGTTGAAGATCGACTTGCCGATGGCGAACACGGTGTTCTGCTTCTGGAAGCCCCACATCTGGTGGATCGAGATGTTGCACTCCGGATACAGGGCATAGATGACGAAGCGGTTGCCGGCCCAGATGTGTTCCTCGTGCCTGAGGTCGAGCACCACCAGATTGCGGTGCACCGTGGCGCAGCGCTTGATCTGCTCCTTGAACCGGGGCTCGTGCTCGAAATACAGATCGACCCGCTCCTTGACGTCGGGCAGGGCCAGCACTTCCTCCACCGGGTGGGCCAGGCAGTAGTCGATCAGCTGCATCATCAGCTGATAGTTGGAAATGCGGAAGGTGCGGAAGCGTCCCAGTCCGGTGCGGGCGTCCATCAGGAAGTTGAGCAGGTTCCAGCCCTTGGGGTAGAGCACCTCCTCCTCGGTGAAGTCGGCCGAATCGCCCTTGTCGACCGCCGCCATCAGGTCGTCGGAGATGCGCGGGAAGGCCTTGGCCCCGCCGTAGTGGTCGTAGACCACGCGCGCCGCCGAGGGGGCCTCGGGGTCGATGATGTGGTTCTCTTTCTTGCCGACGCGCAGGGTTTCCGACAGGTGGTGGTCGAAGGCCAGATGGACCCCGTCCACATAGGGCAGGTTGGTGGTGATGTCGCGGCCGGTGATCTCGATCTTGCCGTCCTGCATGTCTTTCGGGTGGACGAAGGTGATGTCGTCCACCATGCCGAGCTCCTTGAGGAGCATGGCGCAGACCAGACCATCGAAATCACTGCGGGTGACCAGCCGGTAGGTGTCGGCCATGGCGGACGGGCTCCCTGATGAAGCGCGGGTGGGGCAAGGCATTGCGGGAAGGCACCATAACTTGGCCGTGGCCCGGGCTCAACGCGCAAAAAGTTCGGCCCGATGAAGGTCGCGCCCTTCACCCGGGCGGTGCCACCGGGTATTGGTGAAGGACAGCAGCCCGACCGACAAGCGGAGCCCGACCGGCAATGAAACTCCCGGACCCCAAGGCGGTGGCCAAGGCGGTGGCCATCACGCTGGCCCTGAGCGGCCTGCTCGCGGCCTGTGGCGGTCCCTACGAGGACATCCGCCGCGAGGCCGGCGAGGTGAGCATGGTCGGCACCTCGACGCCCGACCTGATCGCCCTGTGCTACAACGCCTCCGGCACCACGCCCGAGGCCCTGAAGGCGATGGCCGACGAGGCCTGCGCCCGCACCGGCCGCAGCGCCCGTTTCGTCGGTCAGAACCGCTATCAGTGCAGCGTGCGGGCGCCGCATCGGGCCTACTTCGCCTGCATCGGGCAGGCCGAGGCGGTTCATGCCACCCCGGCCGACGCCCTGAAGGCCCGGGCCCGCCGCCGTCTGGCCGAGGAAGCCGGGCACCTGACCCCGGCCAGCCCTGTTCCGACGGCGCCGGTCGTCTCGCCGAATGTGGCCCCGAGCATCCTGCCGTCGCCGGCTTTCCCGCAGGCGCCGTCGCTGGACTCGATCCCCCGCCCGGCCGAGGCCGACAAGGGAATCCACATCGCTCCGGCCACCCCGGGCGGCATCTACCCCGAAGGCGGCGGCCCCGGCTTTCCCAGGTTGTGAGGGACGCGGCCAACCCTATTGCATGCTGCGCCGCCAGGATTCGCGGGAGACCAGGGTTTGCAGCAGCTTCAGGCCATTGCCTTCCAGGTCGCGGCTGCCCAGGCGCGGGGTCTCGATGTGCAGGCCGGTCAGCCGGCTGATCCCCTCGCGGGTGACGAAATCGCAGCGGCTCTTGCCGCTGGTGCCGTCCGCGAAGTCGAAGCCCAGATCGATGGTGACATGCTCGATCTGCCCTTCCGGCTCGCGGCGCATGGACTGGCTGGTCACGGTGATGTCGCGCGCCTTGCCCAGCAATTCGTGGGTGGCGAACTGGCACAAACCGGGCTCCATGGGCGGCTCCTCGCCGCAGCCGGCAAGGCAGGCGGCCAAAACAGCCAGCACGGGAATGACAACCCGGTGATGCGGCATGGGGCAAGGGCTCCGGCGGTTCGGACCACGACTGCGGCCAAGCTGACCAAAGCGGTCCTCCACCATCGAGTTTCCCACTTATCGGCGAATCGGACAAGCCGCCCCTTGACCCGGCCCACCACGCCGCCCACCTCAGCCCTCCACCCGACAAGCCACTGATGCGGACGAAGGACCCATGCCAAGCAAGGACGCGATTTTCGGGGCCGGCTGCTTCTGGGGCGTGGAGGTCGCCTTCCGCCGCCTGGACGGCGTGCTCGACGCCGAAGTGGGCTACTGCGGCGGCGACCCGGCCGGGGTTTCCTACGAAGAAGTCTGCACCGGCCGCACCGGACACGCCGAAGTGGTGCGCGTGATCTACGATCCCGAGCGCATCACCTACGCCGACCTGCTGGCCACCTTCTTCGAATGCCACGACCCGACCCAGGTCAACCGCCAGGGGCCGGACGTCGGCACCCAGTACCGCTCGGTCATCTTCCCGCTTGATGGCGAACAACTGAGCGCCGCCCAGTCGGCCATCGAGGAACACAGGAATACCCGCAAGGGAACCGCCTTCGGCGACCTGCTGCGCCGCCCCCTGGCCACCACCATCGAAGACCCCCGCAACTACACCAAAGCCGAAGACTACCACCAAGGCTACCTGGCCCGCCGTGGCTTCGGCCCGTAACCCACCCCGCCGTGCGTGGGGTGGCAAGGCCAAGGGGGCGCTGCCCCCTTGGAACCCCCGCCGGGGGGACCAGGGGCCCCCCCGGACCCCCGCCGCGACTTAAAGCCGTGAAGAGGGGGGTATCCGAGCGCGCGCGCTCGGATACCCCCCTCTTCACGGCTTTGATTCATGGTGGGGTCTGGGGAGGCCTCCCGGCCTCCCCAGCGGGGTTCCAAGGGGCAGCGCCCCTTGGCCTTGCCGCTCCACGCACCGTCGGGTGGGTTACGCGACGGCGGTGCCGCCGACGGTCAGGCTGTCCACTTTGAGGGTTGGTTGGCCGACTCCGCAGGGCACGCCTTGGCCGTCTTTTCCGCAGGTGCCGATGCCGGGGTCCAGTTTCATGTCGTGGCCAATCATGGAGACCCGGGTCAGCACGTCGGGGCCGTTGCCGATCAGGGTGGCGCCTTTGACCGGGGCGGTCAGTTTGCCGTTTTCGATCAGGTAGGCTTCCGAGGCCGAGAAGACGAACTTGCCGGAGGTGATGTCGACCTGTCCGCCGCCGAAGTTGGCGGCGTAGAGTCCCCGCTCCACCGAGGCGATGATCTCTTCCGGGTCGTGGTTGCCGGCCGGCATGAAGGTGTTGGTCATGCGCGGCATGGGCGGGTGGGCGTGCGACTGGCGGCGGCCGTTGCCGGTCGGGGCCATGCCCATCAGGCGGGCGTTCTGGCGGTCCTGCAGGTAGCCGGTGAGGATGCCGTCCTCGATCAGCACGGTGCGCCCGGTGGGGGTGCCTTCGTCGTCGATGGTCAGCGAGCCCCGGCGGTCCGGGAGGTCGCCCTGGTCGATGACGGTCACCCCCGGCGCCGCCACCCGTTGCCCCATCAGCCCGGCGAAGGCCGAGGTTTTCTTGCGGTTGAAGTCGCCTTCCAGACCGTGGCCGACCGCCTCGTGCAGCAGCACGCCGGGCCAGCCGGCGCCCAGCACCACCGGCATCTGGCCGGCCGGGGCGGGTTTGGCTTCGAGGTTGACCAGGGCCTGACGCAGCGCCTCGTCAACGGCGGCGTGCCAGGTTTCCGGGGTCAGCAGGTGGTCGTAGCCGATGCGCCCGCCCAGGCCATGGCTGCCGGTCTCGCGTCGCCCGTCCTGCTCGACCACCACCGAGACGTTGAGGCGGACCAGGGGGCGGATGTCGGTGGCCAGGGCGCCGCCGGGACGCAGGATGGCCACCGCCTGCCAACTGCCGCTGAGCGAGGCCATCACCTGACGCACCCGGGGATCGCGGGCCCGGGCCTCGGCGTCGATGGCTTCCAAAAGGGCGACCTTGGCCGCGGTGTCGATCAGGCCGAGCGGGTTGAGGTCGGCGTAGAGGTGTTGGTTGGTGGCCTGGGGCGGGCCCTGCCAGGTGCCCTGGTGGCCCTGGGTGACCGCCTTCACGGTTTCGGCGGCGCGGGCCACGGCATCGGTCGAGAGCAGGCTGGAGTGGGCATAGCCGGCCGCCTCGCCGGCCACGGCGCGCAGCCCGAAGCCCTGCGAGGTGTCGAAGCTGGCCGAGCGGATGCGTCCGTCGTCGAGGGAAAAGGCCTCGCTTTGGCGCACTTCCAGGAACAATTCGCCGTCGTCGGCGCCGGCCAGGGCGTCGTCGAGCAGGCGCTGGGTGCGCGCCCGGTCCAGGTCGTGGTGGTCGAAGAACAGGCCGAGGGCGGAATCGGTCATCAGCGGGCTTTCCGGCTTGGGGGGCTGGGTAGGGTCTCCAATATCGGGGGAAACGCCGGCCGATTCCAGGGTTGGCGCGCCGCCTATTGGCAGATCGCCCGCAGGTCGGCCCACTCGCCGGCCGGCAGGGCCGGACCGCTGGCCGGCGGCGCCGGGTGGGCGCGGATGGCCTGGGCCCGCTTAAGGCTGTCCGGGTGGCTGGACAGGAAGGCGGGCAGGGTGACCGTTTCATTCTCGGCCACGGTTTCCAGGAACGCGGCCAGCCCGGCCGGGTCGATGGCGGCCCGGGTCAGCAGGTCGAGCGCCGTGGCGTCGGCCTCGCGTTCGGCCTGCCGGCTGTAGGATTGCTCCAGCAGCCAGCCGGCGCCCTGGCTGATCATCCCCGGGTCGCCGCCGGTGGCCAGCCCGATGACCACCCCGACCAGCGAGCGCGAGACCAGCATCTGGGTGACATGGCCATGCCGAAGGTGGCCGATCTCGTGGGCCAGCACCCCGGCCACCTGATCGGCTCCCGAGGTCCCTTCCGGCGCCGCTTCGAGAAGGCCCCGGAAAAGGACGATCTGGCCGCCGGGCAGGGCCAGGGCGTTGACCGTCGGATCGTCGATGACGCGCACGGTGATCGGGTGGCGCAGGTCGAGGTCGCCGGCGATGCGGCTGGTCAGCCGGGCCAGCGCCGCGTGGCCACGGCGCGAGCGGCAGGTGGTGCCAAGCTCGCCGGCCATGGTCTCGCCCCACGCCCGCTCCCACTCGGCGGGTACGTAGTCGGCCACCTGATGGCCGGCCCAGGGCAGGAAGACCGTGGCCACCAGCAGGGCCAGGGCGAGCAGGGCGGCCAGTCCGCCCCCCACCCCGGCCAGCCAGAACCAGGGCTTGCGGTTGGAGGCCGGGGTGAAGACGTGGCGCGCATACAGCCACAGCGGCGCCAGCAGGCTGTCATCCAGGGTGTGCAGGCGCTGCCCCGGGCGTTCGGCCGAGGTCAGGGTGAGGCTGCCGCCGGGCGGTGGGCGGCCCCCGGGCAGGGCCAGCCGGGGCAGGCTCCAGCGGTCCAGGGCGCGGCCTTCCACGTCGAGCAGCAACAGTTGGCCGGCCCGGGGGTCGATCATCAGGGCGACCGGGACCGGGGTCTCGCCCGGGCTGGCCGAGCGCACCCAGCGGGCCATGTGGAAGGCGGCCTGGGGGGCGTCGTCGAGGGGCTGTCGGGAGGGCTCTGGCTGGGGCGGCCGGGGCGGGCCGCTGGCCGGCATCATGGGGTCGGCTCGCCGCGCCCGTAGCCGCAGTCGCAGCGCTCCGAGGCGGTTTCCAGGCGCGCCGTCAGCACCGCGTTGGGATCGTCGGGGTCGCCACGTTCCCAGCGGAAGCAGGCCCCGCAGCGCGGGCAGGTCTGGGTGGAGGCCGCCTGGGCCGGGGGCGGGCGGTCGTCGGCCGGCTGCGGGCGGCGCCGCCCGGGGCCGGGGGCGCTGGACAGGCGCGGCGTCGGGCTGAGGTTGGCCGAACTGTAGGTGGCGACCACCGGCGCCCGGTCGCTGGCAGCGGCCCGGCCCGATGGCGGGCGGGCGCGATCTGCGGGCGGGCGGGTGGACTCTGACGATGGTCGGGCCATGGCCGGCGGGCTCGGCTTTCCCTTGCACAAGGCCGGGCGGCGCGCCCGACAGCCCATGGTGACCCGGCCCGAGGGGCGGGGTCAAGGCGGCGTTGGGGGCCGCGACGGGCAATGTGGGGGAGAGGATTTTCCCTGGCGCGAGTGACGGGGCTCGAACCCGCGACCTCCGGCGTGACAGGCCGGCACTCTAACCAACTGAGCTACACCCGCTGGCCAGGGGCGAGCTTGATACCAACCCATGACGGCGATTGCAACAGGGTTTTTGCGGTCAAACGCCGACACGGCGACGGTGCCGCTGTGCCGGGCTTTTTTCTCGCCAGCTTGCGAATTGTCAATTCATCCGCGAGGCCGGCTTGCTTAGATGGGTCCCGGAAGACGTACCTAGCTTCTTCCCTGCTTTCGCTCCTCGTGGGGTGAAAGCCTCCCTGCCCTGATTTGCCGGACCGGGTTCCCCTTCCTGGTCCGGCTTTTTTTTGCCCGCGCGGCGCGGTCCAGCCACGTCGGGGCGGCATTATTGTCTGGCCGCGCGGGGTGGGGCTGTGGCATGGCGAAGGGGCGCGACCGCCACGGCGGTCCGGCGCCCCCCGACCACATCCCGGACCGTTCGACATGCCCGCCATCGACATTGTGCTGCCCGTCTTCGCCGTGATGGTGGTCGGCTGGCTGTTCGCGCGCGGCGGCGTCATCGACCAGGGCGGGGTGAAGGCGATCAGCGATTTCGTCTTCCTGCTCGCCGTGCCGGCGCTGCTGTTCCGCACCACCGCCCAGGGCATCGGCGACGGCAACGTGGATCCCGGGCTGTTCCAGGCCTATTACCTGGCGGCGGCGATCAACTTCTTCCTGGCCCTGTTCATCGGCTGGAAGCTGCTGCCGGTGAGCGGCGCCGAACGGGCCGTGATGACGGTGGCGGCCACCTTCTCCAACGCCGTGCTGATCGGCATTCCGCTGGTCGAGCGGGCCTTCGGGCCGGATGGGCTGGTGCCGCTGCTGCTGCTCGTCTCGGTGCACGCCATGATCCTTCTGACCGCCGGGACGATCGCCGTGGAGATCGCCCGCGGGGCCGGCAACCGGTTGCACACGGTGGTTCTGTCGACCCTCAAGGGGGTGGCGAAAAACCCCCTCATCATGAGCCTGCTGGCTGGTTTCCTGTGGCACGCCACCGGGGTCCCGCTGCCGGCCATGGTCGACAGTTTCTGCTCCATCGTCGCCACCGGGGCGGGGCCGGCGGCGCTGTTCGCGGTGGGCGCCGGGCTGGCCGCCTATCGCCTGTCCGGCGACCTCAGGCACATCGTCACCCTGGTCGGCGTGAAGTGCCTTCTGATGCCGCTGTGGGTGTGGCTGCTGGCCACCCGGGTGTTCGACGTGCGCCCCGACTGGGTGCCGGTGATGGTGGTCATGGCGGCCCTGCCCATCGGCGCCAACGCCAGCCTGTTCGCCCTGCGCTATGGCTTGTACATCCAGCGCGCCACCGGGGCGGTGTTCCTCTCCACCCTGTTCTCGGTCCTCACCCTGACCGTGCTGATCGGCATCTTCCGGAGCTGAGGGCCTTTTCCACGCCCCGGCGCCGTGGCAGTCTTAAGCCCAGCCAACACCCCCAGACCCCCCCCAGACCAACCACGGAGGCCGGTCGGCGACCATGCCGCTTTCTGCATCAGGGCTCGGGTTCGGGCCGACCGAAGGCGGGGCGTGGCTGCTGCTGTTTGCCGGTCTGGCCCTGTTCGGCCTGCTCCTGGGGCTGCTCGGCCAGGCCCGGGCGCGCCGCGCCGAGGCCCGCGCGGCCGGCGCCGAACACCGCCTGAAGGTGACCGCCGAAAGCCTGGAGACGGCGCCCTGGGGCGTCTTCCAGTGGCCGGTCGACGGCGAGGGCGAGGTGGAGACCGGGCGCGGCTCGCGCCGGCTGGCGGTGATCCTCGACCTGCCGACCGGCAGCGACAGCGACTGGGCGGCGGTGATCGGCGGCTTCGGCGAGCGGGCGCGGGCCGACCTCAAGCGCCACGTCGAAACCCTGCGCGACACCGGCGAGGGCTTTTCCCTGGAACTGGACCACGCCGCCAGCGGCCGCCGCCTCAGCCTGAGCGGCCTGCGGGTGGTCGACTGGGCCGGCGACCTGGGCGACTCCGACGACCCCGATGCCCCGTCCGAGCCGCCGCCGCTGGCCGACCTGCTGTGGGTCGGCGACATCACCGAGGTGCACCGCGACGGCGCCGCCCGGGCCCGCGCCCTGGCCGCCAGCCGCGACCGCGCCGGGCGCCTCGATGGTCTGCTCGACGCCCTGCCGCTGCCGGTCTGGCAGCGCGATGCCGACCTCGCCCTGGTCTACTGCAACCGGGCCTATGCCCAGGCGGTGGGGGCGCCCGATCCGGCCGCCGTGGTGGCCGATGGCCGCGAGCTGGCCGAAGGGGCCGAGGCCCGCCGGGCCCGCGCCCTGGCGGCGGCGGCGCGGGCCGGCGGCGGCACCCACGGCGGCACCTTCTCGGTGGTCATGGGCGGCGACCGGCGGCGGCTGGCGATCACCGAAACGGCGCTCGATCTGCCGGCCGATGACGGCAACGAGGATCGGCTGACGGTCGGCCTGGGCATCGACGTTACCGACCGCGAGGAGGCCGACGCCCTGTTGCGCCGCCATCAGGCGGCCCACGCCCAGGTGCTGGAACGCCTGGGCACGGCGCTGGCCATCTTCGACGCCGAGACCCGGCTGGTCTTCGCCAACGCCGCCTTCGCCCGGCTGTTCACCCTGGACCCGGAGTGGCTGGCCGAGGGCCCCGGCTACGGCGACCTGCTGGAGACCCTGCGCGAGCGCCGCCGGCTGCCCGAGGTGGCCGACTTCAAGGCCTTCCGCGAAGGCGAACTGGCCCGCTTCGCCAACCTGCTGGAGCCGCGCGAGGAGGTCCAGCACCTGCCCGACGGCACCACCCTCAGGCGGGTGGTGGCGCCCCATCCCCTGGGCGGTCTGCTGCTGCTGCTGGAAGACGTCACCGACACCCTGGCCCTGGAGCGCAACCTCAACACCCAGATCGCCGTCCAGCGCGAGACCCTGGATCATCTCGATCAGGCGCTGGCGGTGATCGGCCCGGATCGCCGGCTGACCCTCTCCAACCCCGCCTTCACCAGCCTGTGGGGCCTCGACGAGGGCGAGCGCGCCGGCATCCCGGCGGTCCGACTGGGCCAGCGCCTGGCCGAGCGGCTGGACCCCGAGAGCGCCGCCCAGATCGGCCCCCTGCTCGAAGCCCCGGCCCCGGGCGCCGGGCGCCGGGTGCGGCTGGGCGACGGCGAGGGGCGGGTGGTCGACGGTCTGGCCGTCGGCCTGCCCGATGGCGGCACCCTGCTCAGCTTCCGCGACGTCACCGACGCCGCCGAGGTGGAGCGCGTGTTGCGCCAACGGGCCCACGTGCTGGCCGAGGCCAACCGCCTGAAAAGCGACTTCATCGCCGACGTGTCGTTCGAACTGCGCACCCCGCTGACCACCGTCGCCGGCTTCGCCGACGTGCTCGGCGGCGGCTACTACGGCGAGCTGAACAGTCGCCAGAAGGAGTACGCCACCGGCATCCGCGATACCGCCCTGAAACTCGGCCAACTGATCTCCGACATCGCCGATCTGGCGACCATCGAGGCCGGGCAGGCCCGCCTCGACCTGGACAGCTTCGACATCCACGCCCTGCTGATGGCGGTCGCCGGCCTGCACCGCGAAAGCCTCAACCGGCGGCGCATCACCCTCAACTTCGACTGCCCGCCCGACATCGGCCGCATGGTCGGCGACCAGGCGCGCCTCAAACAGGCGCTCTATCACCTGCTGGGCAACGCCATCCGCTTCTCCAGCCCGGGGCAGGGGGTGATCCTGGCCGCCCAACGCTCCGAAATGGACGGCGCCGACTGGATCGCCTTCACCGTCGCCGATCAAGGCAGCGGCATTCCCGAAGCCGACCAGAACGCCGTCTTCGACCCCTTCCGCAAAGCCCACGGCAGCCCCCACGGCCCCAACCACCCGGAAGGCGGCGGCACCGGACTCGGCCTGCCCCTGGTCAAACGCTTCATCGACCTGCACGGCGGAACCCTCGACCTGACCAGCGTCCCCGACGAAGGCACCACCGTCACCTGCCACCTGCCCACCAACCCGACACTCCCGGCAGACTGAGGCGTTTGGACGCACTGCCAAGGGGGCGCTGCCCCCTTGGAACCCCCGCCGGGGGGACCAGGGGCCCCCCCGGACCCCCGCCGCGAATCAAAACCCCACAGGGGGGCAAGCCCCCCTGTGGGGTTTTGAGTCATGGTGGGGTCTGGGGAGGCCTCCCGGCCTCCCCAGCGGGGTTCCAAGGGGCAGCGCCCCTTGGCGGCGCGGCCAGACGCCTCAGCCTGTCAGGAGCATCGTGGCCAGGGTGAGCATGGTCAGGCCGATGATCAGGTCGAGGGTTCGCCAGGCTTTCGGGGATCGCATGGTTGGGGCGAGCAGGCGGGCGCCGTAGCCCAGTCCGAAGAAGAAGCAGAACGAGGCGGTGGTGGCGCCGACGGCGAAGGCGGTTTTGGCCTCCAGGTTGGGGTAGTTGGTGGAAATGGCACCCATCAGGCCCAGGGTATCCAGGTAGACGTGGGGATTGAGCCAGGTGAAGGCGGCGCCGATGGCCAGAGTGCGGCGCAGGCTGCCGGCGTTGGCGGCCTCGGCCGGCTGGTGGCCGCCTTTCCAGGCGGCTTTCAGGCGCAGGGCGCCGTAGACGGTCAGGAAGGCGGCGCCGGCCAGGGTCATCACCTTCGGGAAGGCGGGCCAGGCCAGGGCCAGGGCGCCGAAGCCGGCGACCCCGGCGGAAATCAGCACGGCGTCGGACAGGGCGCACAGCAGGCACAATGGCAGCACATGGGCGCCGATCAGTCCCTGGCGCAGGACGAAGGCGTTTTGGGCGCCGATGGCGAGGATCAGGGAAAAGCCGGTAACGAAGCCGGTCAGCGCGGGCTCGATCATCGGGGTGTCGGGCGGCCGTGGCGGATCAGGGCGTTAAGCAGCAGGAACAGCAGGGTGCCGTTCAGGATATGCCACAGGAAGTGGGTGCCCAGCGGCAGGTTCGGGCAGACGGCGGCATCGATGCTGCGGAAGGTCAGCGAGGCGACGAAGACCCCCGCCGCCAGGGCCAGGGCGCGGGCCGCCGGGTGGCGCTTCACGGCCAGGGTGGCGGTGACGGCGAGCAGGGCGAGCAGGGCCGGGGCGTAGGACAGGCTGCCATTGAGCAGCGGCGGTTGGCCGGGGGGCGGCTGGGGGATCAGGCTCATCAGCCCGGCGATGGCCGCGCCGCCCCCGATCACCGCCGCGCCGACCCCCAGCCAGCCCAGGCCGACAAAACGCCTGAGCGCGGCGACCAGATAGAGCAGGATGAACAGCCCGATGGGGATGACATCGGCCAGCCCGGCCCAGCGCGTGGCGACGGTGTGGAACAGGAAGGAGCCGACACCGACCAGGGCGACCAGCCCGATCAGGGCGAGGGTAACCGGATCGGCGGCATCGTGACGCCGGGCCCGCCCCAGGGCCACCCCGGCGGCGACCAGGAAGGCGAGGTTGGTCAGCGCGTTCACGGGCTCGGCCCAGAACCCGGGGTCGAGGCGTTCGCAATAGATGTCGACGGAATCGGTCAGGGCCATGGGACGCTCCGGCGGCGGGGGGCGGCCGCATTGTGCCCCAAAGCCGGCGGGATGACCAAGGTGGTTGGGGGGGCGTCGGGCCGGATGGACACCCCTTAAACCAGCATGGCCAAGTGCCCCGCCTCTGTGTTCCAGATCGCCGGGGCGGCCCCCTTCAAGGAAAGGGGACCCTGCTGTTTTCAACGGGGTGTCGAAGAGATGGTGCCCAGGAGAAGACTCGAACTTCCACGACCTTTCGGCCACAGGTACCTGAAACCTGCGCGTCTACCAATTCCGCCACCTGGGCATCGGGGCGTCACCGGCCGTTGGTGAGTGGGAGCGGTTGGCAGAGGCGCTCCCCGTCGGCCGGGAGCGGTTTGATACGTAAGATGCGCCGGTCCTGTCAACAGGGGAAACGGGCCCAGACGCCTTTTCCATGACACTTTTTTCGCGGCGGCGGGGGTGGGGTGGTTCGGCGGCGCCGTCCGGCCCGCCGGCAGGCTTGTCAAAGCGGTCTTGGCTGCCCAGTTTTATGGCGTGTCCGTCAGTGGTCCGGACGGTCGCGGCGCCGCCTCTCTATTCTTCGTGCACCCCAGTTTCCGTGCACCCCTGTTTCCTGTTTCCGTGCACCAGCGTCCCGTGGCCCGCCGCCGGCCCCCGACCGACCTTTCCCCGCCGTCCGCCCGGAGACCCGCCATGACCGCTCCGCCCACCGCGCCGCTCGAGCCCTTTTCCGACGCCCCGCCGGAGTCCCCGGTGGCCCAGCCCGACAGCGCGCCGCTGGCGACCCTGTTCGGCGGCTCGGGGTTCATCGGTCGCCATGTGGTCGAGGCGCTGGCCAACCAGGGTTGGCGGGTGCGCGTGGTGGTGCGCGATCCGGAGGGCGCCAAGTTCCTGAAGCCGCTCGGCGAGTTGGGGCAGATCAGCCTGCTCGGCGGCTCGGTCTCCGACCCCAAGGCGGTGGCGGCGGCCTGCCAGGGGGCCCAGGCGGTGGTCAATCTGGTCGGCATTCTCTACCAGAAGGGCCGGCGCAGCTTCGAGGCCATGCACGTGGAGGCGCCGCGCACCATTGCCCAGGCTGCCCGCGCCGCCGGCGTCAAGCGGCTGGTCCACATTTCGGCCATGGGGGCGAGCCCCGACTCCGAGGCCGAGTACGCCCGCACCAAGGCGCGTGGCGAGCAGGCCCTGCTGGAAGCTTTTCCGGAGGCCACCATCCTGCGGCCCAGCGTCGTCTTCGGGCCCGGGGATGGGTTCTTCAACCTGTTCGGCAGTCTGGGGCGGCGGTTGCCGGTGCTACCCTACTTCTGTTCCGACGCGCCGGGCTTCCGCGACGGCCGGCTCGACCTCAAGGGGGCCGGCGGGCCGCGCTTCCAGCCGGTCTATGTGGGCGATGTGGTGGCCGCCGTGATGAAGGCGCTGACCGAGGAGTCGGTGGGCCACAATCCGCACGCCGGCAAGACCTATGAGTTGGGCGGCCCCAACGTCTACACCATGCGCCAGGTGATGGAACTGGTCGCCAAGGAGATCCACCGCCAGCGGCTGGTCGTGCCGGTGCCCATCTGGGTGGCCCGCCTGCAGGCCTCGGTTCTGCAGTTCCTGCCGGTGCCGCCGCTGACCCCGGATCAGGTGCGCCTGCTCGAGGTCGACAACGTGATGGGCGGTGATCTGCCCGGGCTGGCCGAGATGGGCATCACCCCGACCGCCGCCGAGGCCATCCTGCCCACCTACCTGCACCGCTACCGGCCGCTGCACCGCCACACCTACGTGCGCGACTCGGCCTGAGGGGCGCGGCCCGGGCCGCCGGGCCCGGGCTGGTCTTCAGCCCAGACGATCCCGCAGGCCCAGCCACAGCACGGCCAGGGCGATCACCCCGGGGCGGGTGGCGCGGATGGCCGGCAGGGCCGGGGTCGCCCAGGCCGGCAGCCTGGGGTGGGGAAGGCGGGCCAGCAGCTCGAAGTCGGTGGCGTCGCCGGCCACCGCCTCGCCCAGCAGGTCGCCGGCCAGCCCGGCCAGGGCCACCCCGTGGCCGGAATAGCCGTGGGCGAACAGCACCCGGGGGCCAAGCCGTCCGAACTCGGGGAAGCGGTCGCCGGTCAGCGCCACGTTGCCCCCCCACACATGGCTGATCCGGGCCTCGGCGAGCTGCGGGAAGTAGTCGATCATGGTCTGGCGCAGGCGGGCGGCGACCGCCGGGTGGCGCACCTCGGCCCGGGCGGCGCGGCCGCCGAACAGCATCCGGCCATCGGGGCTCAGGCGGAAATAGCTCAGGATGCGCCGCATGTCGGCCACCGCGTGGTCGCCCGGCATCAGCTCCTTGGCCAGCGGGCCGAGCGGCTCGGTGGCCAGGATGGCGCTGCCGGCCGGCAGGGTGGCCCGGGCCAGGCTGGGCACCTGGCCCCACAACTCGGCATTGCCGCACAGCAGCAGCCAGTCGGCGTCGAGCCGGCCGTCCGGCGTGTGCACCGTCACGGCGGGGCGTCCGGGGCCCGAGGGGGCGCTCTCGAAGCCGAGCATCGGGCAGTCCTCGTGCAGCACCGCCCCGGCCTCGACCGCCGCCCGGGCCAGCCCCCGGGTGTAGTCCAGCGGCTGCAGGTGGCCGCCCAGGGGATCGTGCAGGGCGCCCAGGACGCGCCGCGAGTTGACCCCCCGGGCGCGCGCCTCCTCGGCCTCCCACAGGGTGTGGCCGGCCGGGCCGTGGCGGTCCATCTCCTCGGCCAGGGCGGTCAGCCCGCGCCGGTGTCCGGGGTTGACGGCCAGCAGCAGGGTGCCGCTGGGCTGATAGTCACAGGCGATGCGGTGGCGGGCGAGGCGGGCTTCCAGCAGGTGCACCGCCGCCGTGCCCAGGGCGCGGACGCGGGCCACATCGGCCGGCGGCAGGTGGCGTTCGGCGTGGCTCATCCCGCCGCCGAAGCCGCTGTGCACCTGGCCGCCGTTGCGCCCGGAGGCGGCGAATCCGACCCGCCGGGCCTCCAGCAGACGCACCGACAGTCCCCGTTCCGCCAGTTCCAGGGCGGCCGAGCAGCCGGTGATGCCGCCGCCCACCACCACCACGTCGCAGCGCGCGGAACCGTCGAGGGGCGGGGTCGGGGGCGGCGCCGGGCGGGCCGTCTCGACGTACCAGGAGTCGGCGGCGGAAGCGGTGATCAGGGCGCGCAGGGGCGCCGGGACGGAGGCGGGTCGGGACATGGGGCGGCAACCGTATGGAGGGTGGGGCGATGGCGTGGCGGAGTCTCGGGACGGCTTGTCGGGGTTTGAAAGCGGATGATATGTTCAATATATTCATCAGTCCAGGTCGCCGGGCCACCCAGACCGGGCGTTGCCGGCCGGCCCGCACCAGTGTTCGCAGCAGTGACAGTTCACGGAGACGCCCCCGCGATGACCATTCTCTCCCGCTTCAACCGGACCACCGCCGACTGGCAGCGGCTCGACGCCGCCCACCATCTGGAGCCGTTCACCGACTACAAGGAGCTGCACGCCGAGGGCGTGCGGGTGGTCACCCGGGCCGAGGGGGTGTGGATCGAGGACAGTGAGGGGCAGCGCATCCTGGACGGCATGGCCGGGCTGTGGTGCGTCAACGTCGGCTACGGGCGGCGCGAGCTGGTCGAGGCGGCGACCGCCCAGATGACCCAGCTGCCCTACTACAACACCTTCTTCAAGAGCACCCACATGCCGGCCGTCGAGCTGGCCCGGGTGCTGGCCGACATCACGCCCGAGGGGCTCAACCACGCCTTCTTCAACAGCTCGGGCTCGGAGGCCAACGACACCGTTTGCCGGATGATCTGGCACTACTGGGACTGCATGGGCAAGCCGTGGCGCAAGACCATCATCAGCCGCACCAACGGCTATCACGGCTCGACCGTGGCGGCCACCAACCTGGGCGGCATGCGGATGATGCACAAGCAGAACCGCGTCTGGCCCGAGTTCCAGCACATCGAGCAGCCCTACTGGTACCACCTGGGCCACGACATGGAGCCGGAAGCCTTCGCCCTGAAGGCGGCCGGCTGGCTGGAGGAGAAGATCCTCGAGGTGGGGCCGGACAACGTCGCCGCCTTCATCGCCGAGCCCATCCAGGGGGCCGGCGGGGTGATCGTGCCGCCGCCCGGCTACTGGGCCGAGATCCAGCGCATCTGCCACAAGTACGGGGTGCTGCTGGTGGCCGACGAGGTGATCTGCGGCTTCGGGCGGACCGGCAACTGGTTCGGCAGCGACACCTTCGGCATCGCCCCCGACCTGATGCCGATGGCCAAGGGCATGACCTCGGGCTACATCCCCTTGAGCGCCGTGATGGTCCACGACCGGGTGGCCGAGGTGCTGATCGACAAGGGCGGCGAGTTCTTCCACGGCTTCACCTATTCGGGCCACCCGGTGGCCTGCGCGGTGGCCCTGGAGAACATCCGAATCCTCAACGACGAGGGCATCGTCCAGCAGGTGGGCAGCGACACCGGACCCTATTTCGAACAGTCCCTGAAGGCCCTGGCCGACCATCCGCTGGTCGGCGAGGTGCGCGCCGTCGGTCTGGTCGGGGCGGTCGAGCTGGTCGAGGACAAGGCCCGTCACCTGCTGTTCGGCGATCCGGGGAGCAGCCACAAGATGGGCCGGGTCGGCTTCATGTGCCGCGATCACGCGGTCAAGGACTGCGGGCTGATGGTGCGGGCGGTGCGCGATGCCATGATCTTCTCGCCGCCGCTGGTCATCACCCGGGCCGAGATTGATGACATGATGTCGCGATTCAAGCAGGCACTGGACTTGACGGCGGCCGATTTGGGCCGCTGAAATGGGGCCAGCGTGTCGCCCGTGTCGGGCAAGGGGGGCCGGCTTCCACGCCCTGGGGCTGGAAGCGTCCTAACGAGCCCCCCACCGGCCGGCGAAGAGGTTGGGGAAACGACCGGAAAATCGGGCCGTACCGCCTTGGCGGGCCGGCATCCCGGCGGCCTACGTCCTTCTTGAAAACAGGGGACGGCCGGCGGGATGACGTGTCCGCGCGTGGAGGAGGGCGGCCCGAGCCGGCAGTGCCACGCCGTGACCACGGGAAACAGGAGGCTTGAAAACCGTGACCATGCATCCGCTGAACGCCAAGGGCCTGAAGGCCCTGGCCGTTGCCGCCGCCCTTGGGGTGGCTGTCTCGCCGCTGTCCGAAGCCCGCGCCGAAGGGGTGGTGAACGTCTACAACTGGTCGGACTACATCGCCGAGGACACCATCGAGAAGTTCGAGGCCGAAACCGGCATCGAGGTGAAGTACGACGTTTTCGACTCCAACGAGGTTCTGGAAGCCAAGCTCTTGGCCGGCAACACCGGCTATGACGTGGTGGTGCCCTCCGGCGCCTTCCTCGAGCGGCAGATCAAGGTCGGCATCTTCACCGAGCTCGACCGCTCGAAGCTGCCCAACTGGGACAACCTCGACCCCGACATCATGAAGGCGGCCGCCCTGCATGATCCGGGCAACCAGCACGCCGTCGTCTATCTGTGGGGCACCACCGGCATCGGCTACAACGTCGACAAGGTGAAGGAGGCCCTGGGCGCGGACTTCGAGGTGAAGTCCTGGGACATGCTGTTCAAGCCGGAAAACGCCGCCAAGCTGGCCGACTGCGGTGTCTACCTGCTCGACGCGCCGAGCGAGGTGGTCGAGATCGCGCTCAACTACATGGGCCTCGATCCCTTCACCGAGGACCCGGCCGACTATGCCGCGGTCGAGGAGATGCTGCTCAAGATCCGTCCCTACGTCACCAAGTTCCACAGCTCGGAGTACATCAACGCGCTGGCCAACGGCGACATCTGCGTGGCGCTGGGCTGGTCGGGTGACGTGCTGCAGGCGGCCGTCCGGGCCGAGGAGGTCGGCAACGGGCAGGTCATCAACTACGTGGTGCCCGAGGAAGGGACCATCTCGTGGTTCGACATGATGGCCATTCCCGCCGATGCGCCGCATCCGGAGAACGCCTACAAGTTCATCGACTTCATCATGAAGGCGGACATCGCGGCCGACATCACCAACTACGTGGCCTTCGCCAACGCCAACGAGGCGTCGATGCCGATGATCGACGAGGAAGTGCGCAACGATCCGCGCATCTTCCCCTCCAAGGCGACCAAGGAGCGGCTGTTCGCCGACAAGATGATCCCCCAGAAGGTGGACCGCATCCGCACCCGCCTGTGGAACAAGTTCAAGACCGGCATCTGATCGGTCCGGCTTGACCGCACCACCGGGCCGGCCGTCGCGTCGGCCCGGAAGGTGTCGGGATCAACCTGCGGCGGGCGAGCAAGGGGAGAAGGCCGGATGACGGCTGTGAATGGGACGCCGGCGGCCGGGTCCGGCCAGTCGCCGAAGGCGACCGACAAGGAGTCGCCGAAGGCGACGGACATGGGGCCGCCGAAGGCGACCGATACGGAGTCGCCAGGGGCGACCAGGAAGGAGACGCGGACGGCGGCCGCCAAGGGCACGCCGCTGATCCGCCTGGAAAACGTCACCAAGAAGTTCGGCGACTTCGTCGCCGTCGACAACATCAGCCTGGAGATCGGGACCGGCGAGCTGTTCGCCCTGCTCGGTGCCTCGGGCTGCGGCAAGTCAACCCTTTTGCGCATGCTGGCCGGTTTCGAGACGCCGACCAGCGGGCGCATCGTCATCGACGGGGTCGACATGAGCCGGGTGCCGCCCTACCACCGCCCGGTCAACATGATGTTCCAGTCCTACGCCCTGTTTCCGCACATGTCGGTGGCCGGCAACGTGGCCTATGGCCTGCGCCAGGAGGGCATGGGCCGGGCCGAGATCGCCGAGCGGGTCGAGCAGATGCTGGATCTGGTCGAGCTGTCGGACTTCGCCCGGCGCCGGCCGGCCCAGCTTTCCGGCGGCCAGCGGCAGCGCGTCGCCCTGGCCCGCTGTCTGGCCAAGCGGCCCAAGGTGCTGCTGCTCGACGAGCCACTGGCGGCGCTCGACAAGAAGCTGCGCGAACGCACCCAGCTTGAGCTGGCCAACATCCAGGAGAGCCTGGGCATCACCTTCATCGTGGTCACCCACGACCAGGAGGAGGCGATGACCATGGCCGACCGGGTGGCGGTGATGAACGGCGGGCGGATCCTCCAGGTGGACAACCCGCACACCCTCTACGAATACCCGATGAGCCGCTACGTGGCCGGCTTCTTCGGCACCGTCAACCTGTTCGAGGGGGTGCTGATCGAGGACGAGCCGGACCACATCACCATCCGCTCGGACGAGTACGGGGCCGACATCACGGTCGGTCACGGCATCTCCGGCGCCGAGGGCAACACCATGTGGGTGGCGGTGCGCCCGGAAAAGGTGGTGCTTTCGAAGGAGCCGCCGCCAGCCGGGCAGGCCAACGCGCAGCGCGGGGTGATCGAGGAGATTGTCTACCTGGGCGGCATCTCGACCTATCTGGTGCGCCTGGCTGGCAGCGGGCGGCTGGTCCGCGTGACCACCCCCAACCTGACCCGCGCCGTGCAGGGCAACCTGACCTGGGAGGACGAGGTCCACCTGTGGTTCGACCCGGCCAGCGCCGTGGTCCTCAGCCAGTAGCCGGGGAGGGGCGGGCATGTCCGAGTTGGAAGCCGTGGGGCACGAAACGGCCGGCCGGGGCAGCGGCTGGCTGGCCCGCAAGGCGCGTGGCGCCGGGCGGGGGTTGGTCATCGCCATCCCCTATGCCTGGCTTTTTCTGTTCTTCCTGACCCCGTTCCTGATCGTCTTCAAGATCAGCTTCGCCGAGTACGCCCTGGCCCAGCCGCCCTACACGGCGCTGTTCGAGTTTGCCGAGGAGACCTACCTCAAGGTCACCCTGGCGCTGTCCAACTACCAGTTCCTGTTCGACGATCCGATCTATGTGCTGGCCTACCTGAACAGCCTGAAGATCGCCGCCATCTCGACCCTGATCGCCCTGCTGCTGGGCTATCCCATGGCGCTGGGCATCGCCCGGGCCCGCCAGCCGTGGCGCAACGTCCTGTTGTTCCTGGTCGTGCTGCCCTTCTGGACCTCGTTCCTGATCCGCGTCTATGCCTGGATCGGCATCCTCAAGAACAACGGGCTGATCAACAACGCGCTGATGGCCCTGGGGGTGATCGACCAGCCGCTGGCCCTGCTCAACACCGACATCGCGGTCTACATCGGCATCGTCTATTCCTACCTGCCGTTCATGGTGCTGCCGCTTTACGCCAACCTGGAGAAGCACGACACCGCGCTGCTCGAGGCGGCGGCCGACCTGGGGCGCAAGCCGTTCTCGGCCTTCCTCACGGTGACCCTGCCGCTGTCGCTGCCGGGCATGGTGGCCGGCTCGCTGCTGGTCTTCATCCCGGCGGTCGGCGAGTTCGTCATCCCCGACCTGCTGGGCGGCGCCGACACCCTGATGATCGGCAAGGTGCTGTGGTACGAGTTCTTCAACAACCGGGATTGGCCGGTCGCCTCGGCGGTGGCCATTGCCATGCTGATCCTGCTGGTGGTGCCGATCATGCTGTTCCAGCACCACCAGTCGCGCCAGGAGGAGAACTGAAGCCATGGTCGGACGGCGTGGTCTCTTCCTCACCTCGGCGATGGCTTTCGGCTTCGCCTTCCTTTATCTGCCGATCCTGCTGCTGATCCTCTATTCCTTCAACGCCTCGCGGCTGGTCACGGTGTGGGGCGGCTTTTCCGTCAAGTGGTATGGCGAGCTGTTCCGCGACGACCAGATCCTGAGCGCCGCCTGGGTCAGCTTCGAGATCGCCGCCATGACCGCCACCCTGGCCTGCGTGCTGGGCACCATCGCCGGGCTGGTCATGTCCCGTTTCGGGCGCTTTCGGGGGCGCACCCTGTTTTCCGGCATGATCAGCGCGCCGCTGGTCATGCCCGAGGTGATCACCGGTCTTTCGCTGCTGCTGCTGTTCGTGGCCCTCGAGCAGGCCATCGGCTGGCCCTCGGGGCGCGGGGTGACCACCATCACCATCGCCCATGTCACCTTTGCCATGGCCTATGTGGCGGTGGTCATCCAGTCGCGTCTGGCCGGGCTTGACGAAAGCCTGGAGGAAGCGGCCCTCGACCTGGGGGCGCGCCCCTTCAAGGTGTTCATGACGGTGACCCTGCCGATCATCTCGCCGGCCCTGGTCGCCGGCTGGCTGCTGTCGTTCACCCTGTCGCTGGACGATCTGGTGATCGCCAGCTTCGTCGCCGGGCCGGCTTCCAGCACCCTGCCCATGGTGGTCTTCTCCAAGGTCCGCCTGGGCCTGGAGCCGACCATCAACGCCCTGGCCACGCTGCTGGTCCTGCTCGCCACCCTGACCATCCTGGTCTCGGCCTGGCTGATGCAGCGTCAGGAGCGCAACCAGCGCCGTCAGGCCGCCCGGGCCCTCGCCGCCGAGGCGGAGGAGGCGGCGACCACCGACTGAGTCGCCGAGGCGGCGGCCCTCGACTGATCCGCCGAGGTGGGGCCGTCGTACCGAATCCCTTGCATGGGCGGGGTCGGGGTCTTATGACTGCACGTCGCCGAACGGGTCGGGGCCCCGCCGCCGGAATGGCCGGACAGGGGTTCCCCAGCGTCTTGATATAAACTCTTGATATGCCGTGGCTTCCGGTCGCCGGATGTGGCCCGAAGCCCGCCAGCGGAGCCAGATCATGGGTGTTGCCTTTCCCTTTTCCGCCATTGTCGGCCAGGAGGAAATGAAGCGGGCGCTGCTCATCGCCGCCGTCGATCCATCGATCGGCGGGGTGATGGTGTTCGGCGACCGGGGAACCGGCAAGTCCACGGCGGTCCGCGCCCTGGCCGCCCTGCTGCCGGAGATGGTGGCGGTCGAGGGCTGCCCCTACCACCGCGACCCGGCCGACAAGGTCAAGACCTGCGCCCCGCCGTGCACCGTCGATCACGCCGATCCGGCGCTGCGCACCCACCGCATTCCGGTGCCGGTGGTCGACCTGCCGCTGGGCGCCACCGAGGATCGGGTGGTCGGCGCGCTGGACCTGGAACGCGCCCTGGCCCATGGCGAGAAGGCTTTCGAGCCGGGCCTTCTGGCCCGCGCCAACCGGGGCTTCCTGTACATCGACGAGGTCAACCTGCTGGAGGACCATCTGGTCGACCTGTTGCTCGACGTCGCCGCCTCGGGCGAGAACGTCATCGAGCGCGAGGGCCTGAGCGTGCGCCACCCGGCCCGCTTCGTGCTGGTCGGCTCGGGCAACCCGGAAGAGGGCGAACTGCGGCCTCAGCTCCTCGACCGCTTCGGCCTGTCGGTCGAGGTCAGCACGCCGACCGATCTTGACGTGCGCATCCAGGTGGTGCGCCGCCGCGACGCCTTCGAGCGCGACCCCGAGGGGTTCGTCGCCGAGTGGGCCGCCGCCGACACCGAGGTGCGCGACACCCTGTCCGCCGCCAAGCAGCGCCTGCCCCAGGTCGAGGTGCCGGAACAGGCCCTGGAAACCGCCTCGCGGCTGTGCATGGCCCTGGGCACCGATGGCCTGCGCGGCGAGTTGACCCTGATGCGCGCCGCGCGCGCCGTGGCCGCCCTGGACGGTGCCGAGGTGGTCAGCCAGGCGCACATGCGCGGCGTTGCCCCCAGCGCCCTGCGCCACCGCCTGCGCCGCGACCCGCTGGACGAGTCGGGCTCCACCGCCCGCGTCGCCCGGGCCATCGAGGAAGTCTTCGGCGGCGCCGAGGTGGCCGCCCAATGAGCCAGCCGGCCGCCGGGCCCGACACGGCCGGGCCGCCGGCCGAGCAGCGCGAGTCGGCCAGCGCCACCCTGGCCGCCGTCCTCGGCCCGTGGGACGACGCCGCCCTGGCCGCCGCCCTGCTGGCGGTCGATCCGCACGGCCTGGGCGGGGTGCTGGTGCGCGGCCTGCCGGGGCCGGTGCGCGACCACTGGCAGGAGTTGGTGCGCCGCCTGCTGCCGCCCGAAACCCCGTTCCGCAAGATCCCCCTGCACATCGGTGATGACCGTTTGCTCGGCGGGCTCGATCTGGCCGCCACCCTGCGCGCCGGTCGCCCGGTGGCGCAGCGCGGCGTGCTCGCCGAGTCCGATGGCGGGGTGGTGCTGCTGCCGATGGCCGAGCGCGTCGCCACCGGCACCGCGGCCAAGCTGGCGGCGGTGCTCGACAACGGCAGTGTCGGGGCGGAGCGCGACGGCCTGACCCTGAAAGCCGAGGCCCGCATCGGCGCGGTGGCCTACGACGAAGGCGGCGAGGATGACGAGCCGGTGGCCGGCGCCCTGGCCGAGCGTCTCGCCCTGCACATCGACCTGACCCGCATCGCCCCGCGCGACATCGGCGAGGCACCGGCCGAGGCGCCGGACATCGTCGCCGCCCGGCAGCGTCTGTGCCGGGTCACCGTGCCCGATGACGCGGTGAAGGCGCTGTGCGGCTCGGCCCTGGCGCTGGGCGTCTATTCCATGCGCATTCCGCTGCTGGCGGTGCGGGTGGCCCGTGCCGCCGCCGCCCTGGATGGCCGCGACGAGGTCGACGAGACCGATGCCGCCCTGGCCGCCCGGCTGGTCCTGGCGCCGCGCGCCACCCAGATGCCGGCCGGCCAGGAAGAGGAGCCGGCCGAGCAGGAGCCCGAGGAGCCGGAACCGCCCCCCGAGCCGCCCGAGGACCAGGAGCCGCCGGAAGAGTCCGAGGACGACGAGCAGGACCAGTTGACCCCGGAAGAGTTGGCCGAGGTGATCCTGGCCGCCGCCCAGGCGGCGGTGCCGCCCAACCTGTTGGCCCTGATCCAGGCGGGGCTCGGCCCCAAGCGCCGCAAGACGCCGGCCGGCAAGGCCGGGGCGCGCAAGTACGGGGCCACCCGGGGCCGCCCCTCGGGCACCCGGGCCGGCATGCCGGGGCAGAACGGGGCGCGGCTCAACGTTATCGAGACGCTGCGCTCGGCCGCCCCCTGGCAGACCCTGCGCCGCCGCGAGTTCGAGATGATGGCCGCCCGGGCGCGCGAGGAAGGCTACACCCCGGCCAATCCGCCCCGGGTGCTGGTGCGGCGCGACGATTTCCGGGTCATGCGCTACCGCCAGCGCACCCTGACCACGACCATTTTCGCCGTCGATGCCTCCGGCTCGGCCGCCCTGCACCGGCTGGCCGAGGCCAAGGGCGCGGTGGAGCTGCTGCTCGCCGAATGCTACGTGCGGCGCGATCAGGTGGCGGTGGTCGCCTTCCGCGGCAAGGGGGCCGAGGTGCTGTTGCCGCCGACCCGCTCGCTGGTCCGCGCCAAGCGCAGTCTGGCCCGTCTGCCCGGGGGCGGCGGCACGCCGCTGGCCGCCGGCGTGGAAACGGCGGCCATGCTGGCCGACGCGGCGGCCCACCACGGCCAGTCGCCGGTTTTGGTGATGCTGACCGACGGGCGGGCCAACGTCGGGCTGGACGGCAAGGGGGGGCGCGCCAAGGCCCAGGCCGAGGCCATGGAGGCGGCCGGCCGGGTGCGTCTGGCCGGGCATTCGGCGCTGGTGCTGGATACCGCGCCACGCCCCGATCCCCGGGCCCGCCAGTTGGCCGAGGCCATGGACGCCACCTATCTGCCCTTGCCCCAGGCCGACGCCGCTTCCATCTCGCAGGCCGTGCAGGCCGCCGCCAAATAGGCTCCGCCATCTCGACGGGCCGCCGCCAGGGACCGAACGCCGCCATGTTCAGCTTCAGCGCCGATCGTCCGCAGTGGGACCAGGAAGGCCGCGACTGGCCGAACCGGGAAAGCAGCCGCTTCGTCACCGTCGCCGGGCTGCGCTGGCATGTCCAGGAGATGGGGCCCGATCAGGCGCCGGTGGTGCTGCTGCTGCACGGCACCGGGGCGGCGACCCACTCCTGGGGCGCGCTGATGCCGCTGCTGGCCCGCCATTTCCGGGTCATCGCGCCGGACCTGCCGGGGCACGGCTTCACCGGCCCGCTGCCCATGCACCGCCTGAGCCTGCCCGGGGTCGCCGGCGCCGTGCGCCAGTTGCTGGAGGGGTTGGAGATCAATCCGGCCCTGGTCGTCGGCCACTCGGCGGGGGCGGCGATTCTCTGCCGCATGGCGCTCGACGGGGCCATTGATCCGGCCGCCATCATCAGCCTGAACGGCGCCTTGCGGCCCTTCCCCGGAGTCGCCGGGGCGATCTTCCCGCCGATCGCCAAGCTTTTGTTCACCAATCCGCTGGTGCCGCGCTTCTTCGCCTGGAGCGCCGGCCTGGACGGCGGCAAGCGGGCCCGCAAGCTGATCGCCGATACCGGCTCCGAGGTCGATGCCCGCACGCTGGGCCACTACGTCGACCTGATGCGCTGCCCGGGCCATGCCCACGGTGCCCTGGGCATGATGGCCGGCTGGGACCTCAACACCTTCCAGGCCGACCTGCCGACCCTGACCACGCCGCTGGTCCTGGTCGCCGGGGCGCTGGATCGCACGGTCGATCCCGAGGTGGCCGACCGGGTGGCCGCCATGGTCCACGCCGGGCGGGCCGTTCACCTGGACGGACTGGGCCATCTGGCCCACGAGGAAGACCCGCGGCGTCTGGCCGAGCTGATCGTGGGCGAGGCCCGCAGCGCCGGCCTGACCCCGCTCGACAGCGGCTGATCCCAACCGGTTGTTGATGTTCTCCGGCGCCGGCGCACCCCTGGATGGAGGCGTCGCGCGGCCCGGTCGAGTTGCTCCAAGCTCCTCTTGATGCTAGGGTTATTAACGGATGACTGAAAGTTCCCCATCCTCCAACAGCAGGCCGGCTTCCATGTCCGCTTCCGCCTCGGAGCGTCCCCACGCGATTGTCATCGGAAGCGGCTTCGGCGGTCTGGCCGCGGCGGTGCGCCTGGGCGCCCGTGGCTACCGGGTGACGGTGCTGGAACAGCTCGACCGTCCGGGCGGCCGGGCCCGGGTGTTCCGCCAGGACGGCCACGTCTTCGACGCCGGGCCGACCATCGTCACCGCGCCCTTCCTGTTCGAGGAGTTGTGGGAGTTGTGCGGCCGCAAGCTGGCCGACGACGTCACCCTGAAGCCGCTCGATCCGTTCTACCGCATCCGCTTCGACGACGGCTCGACCTTCGCCGCCAACGCCGATCCCGAGTTCATGCGCCAGCAGGTGGCCAAGCTGTCGCCCGGCGACGTCGAGGGCTATGAGCGCTTCGTCAAGGAAAGCGAGGCGGTGTTCAAGGTCGGCTTCCAGGAGTTGGGCGACGTGCCCTTCTCCAGCCTGATGGACATGGCCAAGGCGGTGCCTGGGCTGGCCCGGCATCAGGCGTGGCGCAGCGTCTACCAGCACGTGGCGGCCTGCGTGAAGGATGAACGGCTGCGTCTGGCCCTGTCCTTCCACCCGCTGTTCATCGGCGGCAATCCCTTCTCGGTCACCTCGGTCTACAGCCTGATCGCCTACCTGGAGCGCCACTGGGGCGTGCACTGGACCATGGGCGGCACCGGCGAACTGGTGCGCGGGCTGGTCGGCCTGATCGAGGGGCAGGGCGGGACCGTGCGCCTGAACAGCGAGGTCACCGAGATCACGGTCGACAACGGCCGCGCCACCGGGGTCCGGCTGGCCGATGGCGAGACCCTGCCGGCCAAGGTGGTGGTCTCCAACGCCGACGTCGCCTGGACCTACGGCCGCCTCGTCCCGGCGGCGGCCAACCAGCGCTGGACCAAGCGCAAGCTGGTCAAGTCGCGCTACTCCATGAGCCTGTTCGTCTGGTACTTCGGCACCCAGGGCACGTGGCCCGAGGTGGACCACCATTCGATCATCCTGGGGCCGCGCTACAAGGGTCTGCTCAACGACATCTTCCATCACAAGGTGCTGGCCGAGGACTTCAGCCTCTACCTGCACCGGCCGACGGCGACCGATCCCTCGATGGCGCCCGAGGGATGTGATACCTTCTATGTGCTGTCGCCGGTGCCCAATCTGGCCGGCGGCGAGGTGTGGGACGAGACCCGCACCGAAAGCTATCGACAGGCCGTCGAAAAACGTCTGGAGGAAACCGTCCTGCCCGGTCTCAAGGGGCGGGTGACGGCCTCCAAGGTGATCACGCCGCGCCACTTCCAGGACAACCTGTTGTCCATGTATGGTGCGGCCTTCGGACTGGAACCGGTGTTCACGCAAAGCGCCTGGTTCCGGCCTCACAACAAGAGCGAGGACGTGGACGGCCTCTATCTGGTCGGCGCCAGCACCCATCCCGGGGCGGGCCTGCCGGGTGTGGTTTCCTCGGCCCGGGTTCTGGACAAGGTGGTTCCCGATGGGCGCAACGTGGCTTAAACCCGATTTCGGCCGGCGCCGCGACAAGGCCGCCTGCCGGGAAATGATCCGTGGCGGCTCGCGCAGCTTCTTCTTCGCCTCGCTGCTGCTACCGCCGCCGTTGCGCGACCCGGCCTATGCCATCTACGCCTTCTGCCGGCTGTCCGACGACACGGTGGACGACTGCGAGGTGACCGGCCTGGCGCCGGTGGAAAGCCTGTACGAGCGACTCGACCTGGCCTATGCCGGGCGGCCGCTCGACACCCCGGCCGACCGTGCCTTCGCCGAAACCGTCGACCTCTATGGCATCCCGCGCGCCCTGCCCGCCGCGCTGCTCGAAGGCATGGCCTGGGACTGCCAGGATAAGCGCTACGAAACCCTGGAGGACCTGCACGACTACGCCGCCCGCGTGGCCGGCACCGTGGGCGCCATGATGAGCCTGCTGCTCGGCGCCCGCGATCCGGTGGTGGTGGCCCGGGCTTGCGATCTGGGCGTGGCCATGCAGTTGACCAACATCTGCCGCGACGTGGGCGAGGACGCCCGCCGGGGCCGCATCTACCTGCCCCGGGCCTGGATGCGCGGCGTCGGGCTCGATCCCGAGTGCTGGCTGGCCGACCCCAAGCCGGGCCCGGCCCTGGCCTCCATCGTCAAGCGCCTGCTGGCCGAGGCCGACCGCCTCTACGACCGCGCCGCCACCGGCATCGCCGGCCTGCCCTCGGGCTGCCGGCCGGCCATCCACGCCGCCCGCCTGTTCTACCGCGAGATCGGCTATGACGTGCTGCGCGCCGGCGGCGATTCGGTGACCCGCCGGGCCGTGGTCCCCGGTGACCGCAAGGCCGCCCTGGTCGCCTCGGCCCTGGCCGCCGCCGCGCGGCGCACCGAGGTCGACCCGTCGCCGCCGCTGGTCTGCAACCGCTTCCTGGTCGATGCCGCCCGCAATGCCCCCGAGCCCAAGCTGGAGCCGGGTCCCCTGGGCCGCGCCATGCGCCGCATCGACAACCGTGTCGGTTGGACGGTCGAGCTGTTCCTGGAACTGGAGCAGCGCGAGCGCGCCGCCCAGATGGCCGCCGCCGCGCGCGGCTAGAGCCGAGAGCGAAAAACCGGAACCACTTGGTGGTTCCAGATTTTTCGCTCAAATCGGCTCTACATCTAAGATCGAGAGCACGGCCTCGCGTTTATCCGGGGTCACAAAGTGACCCCGGATAAACGCGAGGCCGTGCTCTAAATCATTGAATCGAGAGCAGATTCACGCGCCCAATCTGAATCGCTTGGCGATTCAGATTGGGCGCGATCTGCTTTAAGCCGGCCCGCTTCACCCGGGGGCCGTCGCTGGCCCCCGGGACCTGGGCCGCCCTACACCCACAGCAGCAGAACCAGGATCTGCGGCGCCAGGATGCGCAGCACCATGACCAGGGGGTAGACCGTGGCATAGGCCAGGGCGGGTGCCTCCGACGGGCGGATGGCGTTGGCGAAGGCCAGCGCCGGCGGGTCCGTCATGCCGCCGGCCAGCAGCCCGCACAGGGTGAGATAGTTCATGCCCAGGGCGAGGCGCGCGATGAAGCCGACGATCACCAGGGGAATCAGGGTGATCAGGGCGCCGAACAGCATCCACCGCAGGCCATCCCCCTCGGTCAGGATGGCCACGAAGTCCTGACCGGCCTTGAGCCCGACGATGCCCAGGAAGAGCACGATCCCGATCTCGCGCAGGGCGTGGTTGGCGCTCGGCGGCATGAACCAGACGAAGGGGCCGAGATGGCCCAGGCGGGCCAGCAGGATGGCGGCCAACAACGGGCCGCCGGCCAGCCCCAGCTTCAAGGGCGCCGGCATGCCGGGCACGGCCAGGGGAAGGGAGCCCAGCAGCACGCCCAACGCGATGCCCAGGAAGATGGGCAGGATCTGCGCCTGTTGCAGGGCCTGCTCGCGGTTGCCCAGAAGCCCGGCCACGGCGTCCAGGTTGGCGGGCTGGCCGATGACCGTGCAGATGTCGCCGAACTGAAGGCGCAGCCTGGGGCTGGGGGTCAGCTCGATGCCGGTCCGGGTGACCCGGCTGATCACCGCCTCGTGGCGGTGCAGCACGTCCAGGTCGCCGATGGTCTTGCCCAGGACGCCCGACTGGGTGACCACGACGCGCCGCCACTTGACCTCGGAGGGCACCGTCTTGAGGTCGGTGTCCACCGGCCGGCCCAGGATGCGCACCATGTCGCGCAGCCGGTCGGGACGGCCGACCAGCAGCATCACGTCGCCCACCTGTACCGGCATCTCGCCGTGGGCGACCATCACCTTGGCGTCGCGCATGATCCGGCTGATCACGATTTCCATCGCCTCCAGGCCGGGCAGTTCCTTGATCGGAACCCCGTCCAGGTTGGTGTTGGCGACCTCGACGGTGACGGTCTGGAGTTCCTGGCGCTCGGTCTGGCGGGCGTCCTCGAAGGCGGCCTGTTCCTGATCGACCCGGATGCGCAGCACGGCGCGCACCAGCAGCATGGTCACCAGGATGCCCAGGATGCCGAACGGATAGGCCACGGCATAGCCCAGCGCCGGGGCGTCCAGGTCGGCCGGACCGGCGCCGACGGTGGTCAGCATCTGGCTCGCCGCGCCCAGCGAAGGGGTGTTGGTCGTCGCCCCCGACATCAGGCCCAGCACGGTCGGCAAGGGAACGTCAAAGCCGATATGGATGGCGGCGGCGACCAGCACCGACAGCGCGACCAGCGTCGCCGCCATGCCGTTCAGCGCCAATCCGGAGCGGCGCAGGGCCGAGAAGAAGCCCGGACCCACCTGGATGCCGATGGTGTACACGAACAGGATCAGTCCGAACTCGCGCAGGAAATGCCCCACCTCGGGATCGACCGACACCCCCACATGGCCCCAGAAGATGCCGGCGAACAGCACCCCGCCGATGCCCAGGGAAATGGCGCCCACCCGCAGGCGGCCGAGCAGCAGGCCGCTCACCGCCACCAGGCACAACGCCAGAAGGCCGCGGGTGATGGAATCGAGTCCGGTCAAGGGAGCGAGGATGTCCAAGGGCATGTCCTATCCGGGACGTGGCGGGGGGGGGATGCGGGCGTGACGCAAGGGGCAGGGGCGACGCCGGCGCCCCATCCTGCTGACGGGGCGTGGAGAGTTTTCTGCGCCTTCGGCGGGAATGTCTATCATCGATGGAAGACACTGTGCGGGGAACTCGGGGGCTCCGCCCCCAAACCCCCGCCGGGGGGCCGCGCAAACCCCGAGGGAACCGAAAGGTTCCCGACGACGGTTTGCGCAAAACCAATGACGGTCCCCCCGGACCCCGCCAATTCGTTGGTGAACAGGCGCTCCTGCGGAGTGGAACGCTTATGGTGTTTGGTTGCAGGCCAGCCTTGCTGGCCTGCGAAAACAACCAATGAAGGGGCACGCAATCGGGGTGCACCCCTCCACTGGCTTGTTTGCACGCAGGCCTTGGCCGGCGCGCGGACCTACAACGACTGGCGGGGGTCCGGGGGACCGCCTCGGTCCCCCGGCGGGGTTCCAAAGGGGCGGAGCCCCTTTTTTAGTCTTGGCCCAACGCGCGCCGTCGTCGCCCGGCTGGCGCGCGGCCCGCGTGAGGGGCGGCGGCCCATCAAGCCGCCGCGCGGCGGCGCCTCAGGCGGTGCCGCTGCCTTTGCTGTGCAGCACCGCCTGGGCGGCGGCGAGGCGGGCGATGGGCACCCGGTAGGGCGAGCAGGAGACGTAGTCCAGGTTGACGCTTTCGCAGAAGTGGACCGAGGCGGGATCGCCCCCGTGCTCGCCGCAGATGCCCAGCTTGATGTCGGGGCGGGTCTTGCGGCCCTTTTCGGCGGCCAGTTCGACCAGGGCGCCGACCCCGTCCACGTCGATCGAGGCGAAGGGGTCTTTTTCGTAGATCCCCTTGTCGCGGTAGACCTCGAGGAAGGGTCCGGAGTCATCGCGGCTCATGCCCAGCGTGGTCTGGGTCAGGTCGTTGGTGCCGAAGCTGAAGAACTCGGCGTTCTTGGCGATGGCGTCGGCGACCAGGGCGGCGCGCGGCAGCTCGATCATGGTGCCCACCTGATAGGTCAGGGTGGTGCCGCTGGCGGCGAACACCTTCTGGGCCACCTGATCGATGACGGCCTTCATCATGTCGAACTCGGCCTGGGTGCCGACCAGCGGGATCATGATCTCCGGGACCACGGTCTCGCCGTCGGTTTTCGAGACCTCGATCGCCGCCTCGAAGATGGCCTGGGCCTGCATCTCGTAGATCTCGGGGTAGGTGATGCCCAGACGGCAGCCGCGGTGGCCGAGCATGGGGTTGAGCTCGGACAACTGGGCGGCGGCCCGGCGCACCTCGTCCGGGGTGGTGCCGGCGGCCTGGGCGACCTCGGCCACCTCGGCGTCGCCGTGGGGCAGGAACTCGTGCAGCGGCGGATCGAGCAGGCGCACGGTGACCGGCAGGCCGCGCATGATGGTGAACAGCTCGACGAAGTCCTGGCGCTGGTAGGGCAGCAGGTGCTCAAGGGCGGCGCGGCGGTTGGCCTCGCTGTCGGCCAGGATCATCTGGCGCATGTGGGTGATGCGCTTGGGGTCGAAGAACATGTGCTCGGTGCGGCACAGGCCGATGCCCTGGGCGCCGAACTTGATGGCGGTGCGGGCGTCTTCCGGGGTTTCGGCGTTGGTGCGCACCTTCAGGCGGCGGATCTTGTCGACCCACTCCATCAGGGTGCCGAAGTCGCCGGTCAGCTCGGGCTGGATGGTCGGCACCTCGCCGGCGATGACCTCGCCGGTGGCGCCGTCCAGGGTCAGGGTGTCGCCTTCTTTCAGCACCGTGCCGCCGACCGACAGGGTCTTGGCGCTGGCGTCGATGCGGATGCCGCCGGCCCCGGCGACGCAGGGCGTGCCCATGCCGCGGGCGACCACGGCGGCGTGGCTGGTCATGCCGCCGCGGCTGGTCAGGATGCCCTCGGCGACGTGCATGCCGCCGATGTCCTCGGGGCTGGTCTCGACGCGGGCCAGGATCACCTTCAGGCCGCGCTTGGCCCAGTCCTCGGCCTCGTCGGCGGTGAACACGATCTGGCCCGAGGCGGCCCCCGGCGAGGCGGGCAGGCCCTTGGTCAGCACCTGCTTGTCGGCCTTGGGGTCGAGCATGGGGTGCAGCAACTGGTCGAGCTGCGCCGGATCGATGCGCGAGATGGCGGTGGTCTGGTCGATCAGGCCTTCGCGCGCCATGTCGACGGCGATCTTCAGCGAGGCGGCACTGGTCCGCTTGCCGGTGCGGGTCTGGAGCATCCACAGCTTGTTCTGCTGGATGGTGAACTCCATGTCCTGCATGTCGGTGTAGTGCCTTTCCAGGCGCTCGCGGATGCCGTCGAGCTGGCGGTAGAGCTCCGGCATGACCTCTTCCATGGCCGGCAGCGGCGACTGGTTGCGCGCCTTGCCGGCCAGCGAGATGTTCTGCGGGGTGCGGATGCCGGCCACCACGTCCTCGCCCTGGGCGTTGACCAGATATTCGCCGTAGAAGGCGTTCTCGCCGGTCGCCGGGTCGCGGGTGAAGGCGACGCCGGTGGCGCAGTCGTCGCCCATGTTGCCGAACACCATGGCCTGCACGTTGACCGCGGTGCCCCACGAGGCCGGGATGTCGTGCAGCTTGCGATAGGTGATGGCGCGCTTGTTCATCCACGAGCCGAAAACGGCCCCGATGGCGCCCCACATCTGCTGCTTGGGGGTTTCCGGGAAGGGCTGGCCGGTCTCGCGCTCGACCAGGGCCTTGAAGGCGCCGACCAGTTCCTTCCAGTCCTCGGCCTTGAGCTCGGTGTCGAGATCGACCCCGCGGTCGTCCTTCATCTCCTCCAGCAACTGGTCGAAGTGCGAGCCCTCGATGCCCAGCACCACGTTGCCGTACATCTGCACGAAGCGGCGGTAGGAGTCGTAGCCGAAGCGGGCGTCCTCGGAGCGCTTGATCAGGCCTTCCACGGTGGTGTCGTTCAGGCCCAGGTTGAGCACGGTGTCCATCATCCCCGGCATGGAGGCCCGGGCGCCGGAGCGCACCGAGACCAGCAGCGGGTTGTCGGGGTCGCCGAACTTGGCGTCCATCACCTGCTCGACGTGGGCCAGGGCGGCGTCGACCTGGGCTTCCAGCTCGGCCGGGTAGGTGCGGCCGTTGTCGTAGAAGTAGGTGCAAAGCTCGGTGGTGATGGTGAAGCCGGCCGGCACGGGCAGGCCCAGGCTGGCCATCTCGGCCAGGTTGGCGCCCTTGCCCCCGAGCAGGTTTTTCATGTCGGCGCGGCCTTCGGCCTGGCCATCGCCAAAGGTGTAGACCCACTTAGCCATCGGCTTTCTCTCCCCTCGCTTCGCGCCCCGTGGACGGGCGGGGCGCCCCTTGAATGTGTGGTGCCAACTTGTGGTGCCAAACTTGTGGTGCCGGCTTGCACCGCCCCATGCTGACGGGTCGGTGGCGGAACCGGTGGTGACGGATCGGCGACGGGCCGTGTGCTCAGCCGTCGATGCGGGCGAAGTCTGCCACCCGGTTGGTGGTGGCGACGATGACATTGAGCAAGGCCAGACGGTTGATGCGCAGGTGCGGCGTGTCGCTGTTGACGGTGACGGTGTCGAAAAAGGCGTCGAGCGGCGCCCGCAGCCGGGCCAAGGTGGACATGACGGCGGCGAAGTCTTGCCGCTCCATCAGCTTATCGACGGCCGGACGGGCGTTTTCCAGCGCCTGATGCAGCGCCTGTTCGGCCGGTTCCGCAAGAGCTTTCGGATCAACCCCCCCGTCATAGGTGGTGCCGTCCTTTTTCTGTTCAATACGCAGGATGTTGGCGGCCCGCTTGTGGGCGGCCAGCAGGTTGGCCCCGTCGTCGCTGTTGAGGAAGTCGGTGAGGGCCGAAATGCGCTTGACGGCGATGGCGATGTCGTCCTCGCCCAGGGCGAAGACGGCGTCGATCAGGTCGTGGCGCACCCCGTCCTCGCGCAGGTGGACCTTCAGGCGCTCGGCCAGGAAGGCCAGCAGGTCGTCGGCGTCGAAGTTCTCGGCGGCGGCGCCGTACTGGGCGGCGGCGGCGGCGAAGACCTCCTTCAGCGACAGCCTGAGCCCGTTCTCCAGGATCAGCCGAATGACGCCAAGGGCGGCGCGGCGCAGGGCGAAGGGGTCCTTCGAGCCGGTCGGTTTCTCGCCGATCGCCCAGAAGCCGACCAGGGTGTCGATCTTGTCGGCCAGGGCGACCGCCACGGCGACCGGCTGGGTGGGGCAGGCGTCGTTGGGCCCGGCCGGGCTGTAGTGGGTGCGGATGGCCTCGGCGACCGCCTCGGGCAGGCCGTTGTGGCGGGCGTAGTGGCCGCCCATGATGCCCTGAAGCTCGGGGAACTCGCCGACCATGTGGCTGGCCAGATCGGCCTTGGCGAGGCGGCCGGCGGTGCGCGCCTGATCGGCCTCGGCGGCCACCGCCGGGGCCAGATTGGCGGCCAGGTTGCCCAGCCGCTCGGCCTTGTCGGCCATGGTTCCCAGGCCCTGGTAGAAGACGCGCTCGGCGAGGCCGGGCAGCAGGTCCTCGAGGCGCCGGGTGCGGTCCTGATCCCAGAAGAAGCGGCCGTCGGAGAGGCGGGCCTTGAGCACCCTTTCGTTGCCGGCAACGATGGTGGCGGCGCGGCCCTGGTCATCGTCCGGCAGGTTGGCGACGACCAGGAAGCGCGGGGCCAGCCGGCCCTCCTGGTCGACCAGGGCGAAGTACTTCTGGTGGCTGCGCATCTCGGTGATCAGCACTTCCGGCGGCAGGTCCATGAATGCGTCGTCGAAACGGCCGAGCAGCACCTCGGGCCACTCGACCAGCCCGGCCACCTCCTCGAGCAGGCCGGGGTCCTCGCGGACCTGAAGGCCCTCCAGACGGGCCAGCTTGGCGGCCTGCTCGCGGATCGCCTGCTTGCGGTCCTCGCGGTCGAGCATCACCCAGGCTTCCATCAGCCGGCCCTGGTAGTCGGCGGCGTCGTGGACGGTGAAGGGCTCGGGCGCCAGGAAGCGATGGCCCCGGGTGGTGGCGCCGGCGACCAGCCCGGCGAAGCCCACCGGCACCACCTGTCCGGCGAACAGGCAGAGCAGCGAGCGGATGGGGCGCACCCAGCGGGTGGTGTCGCCGGCCCAGCGCATGGACTTGGGCCAGGGGAAGGCGGCCAGGGCCCCTTCGATGACCTCTTTCAGCACCTCCGGCGCCGGGCGGCCGGGCACCTTGCGGACCGCGAAATAGAACTTCCCCTTGGCCAGCTCGCGCACCTCGGCCTGCTCCACCGAGGTGAGCCCGTTGGCCTTCAGGAAGCCGGCGAGGGCGGCTTCGGGGGCGTCCAGCTTGGGGCCTTTCTTTTCTTCCTCGATGTCCGGGCTTTGCGCCGGCAGGCCCTCGACGATCAGGGTCAGGCGGCGCGGCGTGACCTGGGCGGTGGCCGAGGAGTGGCCGAGACCCTGGGCCTCGATGCCTTTCAGCACCAGGGCCTTCAGGTCGTCGGCCGCCCGGGCCTGCATGCGGGCCGGGATCTCTTCGGAGAGGATTTCGAGCAGCAGTTCGGACATGGGTTTTCGGTCAGCCTTGGGCGGGGGCGTTGTTCTTGACGAACTGTTCGCAGCACATGCGGGTGAGGGCGCGCACCCGGCCGATGTAGGCCTGCCGCTCGGCCACCGAGATGACGCCGCGCGCATCCAGCAGGTTGAAGCGGTGGCTGGCCTTGATCGCCTGATCGTAGGCGGGCAGGGCGAGGCCGGCCTCGATCAAGCGGGCGCACTCGGCCTCGGCGTCGGTGAAGTGGCGGAACAACTGCTCGGTGTCGGCGAGCTCGAAGTTGTGGCGCGAGTACTCCACCTCGGCGGCGTGGAAGACGTCGCGATAGCTCACCCCGGCGCCGTTGAAGTCGAGGTCGTAGACGTTCTCCACCCCCTGCACGTACATGGCCAGCCGCTCCAGGCCGTAGGTCAGCTCGGCCGGCACCGGGTCGCACTCGATGCCGCCGACCTGCTGGAAGTAGGTGAACTGGGTCACCTCCATGCCGTCGCACCAGACCTCCCAGCCCAGGCCCCAGGCGCCCAGGGTGGGGCTTTCCCAGTCATCTTCCACGAAGCGGATGTCGTGGGCCAACGGGTCGATGCCGATGGCCGCAAGGCTGCCCAGGTAGAGCTCCTGGATGTCGGCCGGGGCCGGCTTCATCAGCACCTGATACTGGTAGTAGTGCTGCAGCCGGTTGGGGTTCTCGCCATAGCGCCCGTCGGTCGGCCGGCGCGACGGCTGGACGTAGGCGCAGTTCCACCTGGGCGGCCACAGGGCGCGCAGGGTGGTGGCCGGGTGGAAGGTGCCGGCGCCCACTTCCATGTCGTAGGGTTGCAGGATGACGCAGCCCTGCTCCGCCCAGTAGCGGTGAAGGGTGAGGATCAGGGACTGGAAATCGCGGCCCGGCGCGGCGCTCATGGCAAGGTCCTTGGGTGGTGGCGATCAGGCGGCGGCAGGGGGGCGGGCCTGGGCGGTGAAAGGGATGACGACCTCATCCCTTCCAGCCGCATTCACAGCGCGTGCCGTGGGGGATGAAGCGGCCGCAGTCGGGGCACTCGATCAGGTCTTCCACCGGGGCGGCCGGCGGCTCGCCGCTGCGCCGGCGGACCGCCTCGCGGGCCACCCGCTCGACCCGGTCCTTCAGGGACTCGGACTCGCGGCGACGCGCCGACAGCTCCCGGTCACGCTGGCTGCGGCTGAAGATCAGCCAGGCCACCGCGATCAGGGCGACGGTGAACAGGATCTTGGTCAGGCTCAGTCCGAACATGGTGAGGTTGGTTATGACCAACCACGCCCCTTCAGGTCAAGCCGGGGCGCGCGGCCATCAGCGGGGCCATGTCGGCCAACACCCGGCGGGCCGCCTCGGTGGGGCTGCCGTCGGGCTGGTGCAGGGTCAGGCCGGGGAGCAGGGCGGTCGGAGTCGCCGCTCCCTTGCGGGCCACCACCACCACCCGCCGCGCCGGGCGGTCGGCCATCGGCCACAGGGGAAGGACGGTGATCGCGCCAAATCGCCCGTGGAGCTGGGCCAGCACCGCGTCCAGCCGGTCGGCGCGGTGGATCAGGCTGAGCCAGCCGCCGCTTTTCAGCCGCCCATGGGCGCAGGCGATCCACTCGGCCAGGCTGGCCCCCCCCTCCCGTCCCCCGCCTTCCACATGGGCCAGGGCGCGGGTGGCATCGCGCGGCACGCGATGGCGGCCGGGTTCGCCGTAGGGCGGGTTCAACAGCACCTGATCGTAGGCATCGCGCGGCACCTCGTCGGGCGGCGGTGCCGCCACGTCGCCGGCCACCACCCGCACCGCCGCGCCGTTCAGGGCCAGATTGCGCCGGCAGCGGGCCCGCATCTCGGGATTGATCTCAAGCCCGGTCAGGTCGAGCCCGGGCACCCGGGCGGCCAGACACAGGCTGGCCGCCCCGGTGCCCAGGCCCAGCTCCAGCACCGCCTGCCCGGGGCTGGCCGGCACCGCGGCGGCGAGCAGCACGGCATCCATGGAGACCCGATAGCCGTCCCCCTGGTCGAGCCGCACCCGCCCGCCGAGCAGGGTGTCGGTTGCGGCGTCGGTGGTTGCGGCCGGCTCAGCCATGGTCGCCGGCCATCAGGTCGTCGAGGATGCGCGCCGCCACCGCATGGTCGGCCGCCGCGACCATCATGCGCCGGGGCAGGGCGCCGATGGAGCCCTCCATCACCGAGGTGTGGGTGTCCAGCTCGACCAGCCGGATGCCGGCCTCGGCCAGTGCCGCCTTGAGGGCCGAAATCAGCACCACATCGGTGGTCCGCAGCAGTTCCTTCATGTCACACCCGCCGAAAAACACCGCGCCGGCGGCGGCCCGCCGGCGCCAGAAGCTTGACCCGCCGCATGGGGTCCCTATGCTGCCAAGCCGAACCTGACTTTACGTCAGCGCCCCCCGCGACACAGACCTTCAAGGACCGATCCACCGTGGCCCCTTCCGCTAACGCTCCGGCCCAGGCCGACGCCAAGGCCAATCCCCTCGACTCGCTGATCGCCATGGTCGCCGACGACCTCAAGGCGGTCAACCGGACCATCGTCGAGCAGATGCAAAGCCCGGTCGCCCTGATCCCGCAGTTGGCCGGGCATCTGGTGGCGGCCGGCGGCAAGCGGCTGCGTCCGGTGCTCACCCTGGCCACCGCCCGGCTGTGCGGCTACGAGGGGGCGGGCCACGTGCTGGTCGCCACCTGCGTGGAGTTCATCCACACCGCCACCCTGCTGCACGACGACGTGGTTGATGACAGCAAGCTGCGGCGCGGTCGGGAAAGCGCCAACGCCATCTGGGGCAACGAACCCAGCGTGCTGGTCGGCGATTTCCTCTTTTCGCGCGCCTTCGAGATGCTGGTCGACCATGGCGACCTGCCGACCATGCGCCTGCTGTCCCGGGCCTGTGCCACCCTGTCGGAAGGCGAGGTGATGCAGCTTCTGACCGCCAACGACATCGAGACCACCAGGGATGCCTACCTGGACGTCATCCGGGGCAAGACGGCGGCCCTGTTCGCCGCCGCCGCCCGGGCCGGCGGCATGGTCGCCCAGCGGCCCGAGGCCGAGCTCAACGCCCTGTCCACCTATGGCATGAACCTCGGCACCGCCTTCCAGGTGGTCGACGACACCCTGGACTATTCGGCCGAACAGGCGGCCCTGGGCAAGGAAGTGGGCGACGACTTCCGCGACGGCAAGGTGACCCTGCCGGCCATCCTGGCCATCGAGCGCGGCAGCGACGAGGAACGCGCCTTCTGGCAGCGCTGCCTGGGCGACCAGGACATCCATGACGGCGATCTGGAACACGCCATGGAGCTGATGCGGCGCCACAACGCCCTGGACGACGCCCAGGCCCAGGCCCGCGCCTATGTCGAGGAAGCCCGGCAGGCGCTGGAGGTGTTCCCCGACAACCCGATGCGCCGCATCCTGCTGGACGTCGCCGACTTCTCGCTGGAACGCGCCTTCTGATCGCAGCGCCCCGCCCGGTCGGGATTGGGCAAGTCTGGCGCCCACAAAAAAACCGTCATGCACGGAGCTGGTCCGCGCATGACGGTTTTTTTGTGGGCGCGGCAGCCCCCCGGTGGCTCAGCCGGCGGGCGGGGTGTAGGTCACCAGCTCGCCGCTCTTGGTGAACGCCGGGCGGCTCATCTCGACGAACAGGTCGGCCAGGGCTTCCGGGGGCTTCAGGGTGTCCGGGTGCTCGCCGGGATAGGCGATCTGGCGCATCTTGGTGCGCGTCGCCCCGGGGTCGAGCAGGTTGGCGCGGATGTTGGTCACCTTTTCCACCTCGGCGGCGTAGCTGCGGACCATCATCTCGAGCCCCGCCTTGGAAACCGCGTAGGGGCCCCAGTAGGGGCGGATGCCCTGGGCGGCGCCGGAGGAGACGTAGATCGCCCGCCCCGCCTCGGAGGCCCTGAGCAGCGGGTCGAAGCCGCGCAGCAGGCGGAAGTTGGCGGTCAGGTTGACGGTCAGCACCTTCTCCCACTCGGCCGGGTCGATCTGGTGCATGGGGGCCAGCTCGCCGATCAGCCCGGCGTTGGCGACCAGCACATCGAGCTTCTTGAAACGCTCGTAGATGGCCACCGCGATGCGGTCGATGGCGTCCAGCTTGGTCAGATCCTCGACGATCAGGGTCAGGCCGGGCAGGCCGGCCGCGCGCACCTCGTCGTCCAGCTCCTCAAGCCCGGCCTGGGAGCGGGCGAGGGCGATGACGTGGGCCCCTTCCTCGGCGTAGCGGCGGGCCACCGCCCGGCCGATGCCCCGCGAGGCACCGGTGACCAGGGCGACGCGGCCGTCCATCAGTGGCATGTCTATTTCCTTTTCTCGGTCAGTAGAGAGAGCTGTTCCGGGCCGGGCCCGCTGTCGCGGTCGGTCAGCGGCTGGTGGTAGTCGCCGGTGAAGCAGGCATCGCAGAAGCGGTGGGCGCCGGGGTCGCGCCCCGGTTCGCCGACCGCCCGGTAGAGGCCGTCCAGCGAGATGTAGTGCAGGCTGTCCACCCCCAACAGGTCGCGCATGGCGTCCAGGTCGTAGCGGGCGGCGAGCAGGCGGTCCCGCTCCGGGGTGTCGATGCCGTAGTAGCAGGGCCAGGCGGTGGGCGGCGAGGAGATGCGCATGTGCACCTCGCGCGCCCCGGCCTGGCGGACCATGTCGACGATCTTGATCGAGGTGGTGCCGCGCACGATGGAGTCATCGACCAGAAGAACGCGCTTGTCCTTGACGATTGCCGGGTTGGCGTTGTGTTTGCGCTTGACCCCCAGGTCGCGGGTTTTCTGGGTCGGCTGGATGAAGGTGCGGCCCACGTAGTGGTTGCGGATGATGCCGAACTCGAACGGCACGCCCGACTCCTCGGCGTAGCCCAGGGCCGCCGGGACGCCCGAGTCGGGCACCGGCACCACCACGTCGACCGGCAGGTGGCTTTCCAGCGCCAGCTCGCGGCCGATGGCCTTGCGCGCCCCGTAGACCGACAGCCCCTCGCAGACGCTGTCCGGGCGGGCGAAGTAGATGTACTCGAAGACGCAGAACTGGCGCTGCTGGGGCGGAAACGGTTGCAGCGAGCGGATCTCGCCGGCGCGGTCGATGACGATCATCTCGCCCGGCGCGATGTCGCGCACGTATTCGGCGCCGATGATGTCGAGCGCGCAGGTCTCGCTGGCCAGGATCATCGCCCCGCCCTGGCGGCCCAGGACCAGCGGGCGGATGCCGAACGGGTCGCGCATGCCGACCAGCCCCTGGGCGGTCAGGGCGACCAGCGAATAGGCTCCCTCGACCTGGCGCATGGCCTCGATCAGGCGATCCTCGACACTGCTCGCCGCGGCCCGGGCGATCAGGTGCACGATGACCTCGGTATCGGAGGTGGAGGAGAAGATCGAGCCCTCGCCGACCAGCCGCTGGCGCAGGGTCACGGCGTTGGTCAGGTTGCCGTTGTGGGCGATGGCGACGCCGCCGAAGGCAAGATCGGCGTAGAACGGCTGGACGTTGCGCAGCACCGTGTCGCCGCTGGTCGAATAGCGGTTGTGGCCGATCGCCGAGGTGCCCGGCAGGCGGTTGATCACCTTGTCCGACTTGAAGACCCGGCTGACGTGGCCGATGCCCCGGTGGCTGTGGAAGTGCTCGCCGTCGAACGAGCAGATGCCGGCGGCCTCCTGCCCGCGGTGTTGCAGGGCGTGCAGGCCAAAGGCGGTCTTGGCGGCGGCGTCGGGCTCGCCAATTATGCCGAAGACGCCGCATTCCTCGTGGAAGCGGTCATCGCCCACCTCGGTGGCCGGGGCGGGAAGGGGGGGGATGGGGGGATAGACGGGCATCGGCGACCTTATGCGGCGTTCAGGATAACCCCCCCTGGCGCCCTATATAGGGCACCGGGGAGCGTTTGGGCAGGGGTTCTGGCTATTGCGTGGACTGGATCAGGCGGTCCATGTCCTGTCGGGCGTCCTCGCCGTAGCCCGGTTGATCCGATTCTCCGGAGTCCTCAGGGGCTTCCGGCGGCGGGCTGGTGAGCTGGCGGAACTGGCGTTCGGCCTCGATGGCCTGCTGGGCCTTGTCGGCGGCATCGCGGGCGGCCCCCTCGGCGTCGCTTTTCAGCGACTCGGGGACCATGCCCTCCAGGCGCTGCGAGACCTCGGCGATCAGCGGCAGGGTGCGCGACTGGGCCATCCACTGGGGCTGGTTGTCGGGCGGGAACAGCCAGACCAGGAAGACGTGGGCGATGGCCAGGAACAGCACCGCCCGGGCCAACCCGAACAGGAAGCCCAGCGCCCGGTCCAGGCTGTTCAGGGCGCTTTCCTGGACGCGCTGGGAAATCATCCGGGTAAGCAGCGACAACAGCACCAGGACGATCAGGAAGATGGCCCCGCCGGCGGCGGCGTCGGCCGCCCAGTCGATGGGAATGAGCTGGCGGGCGAGTTCCCGCGCGTGGGGCAACCCGAAGAGGGCGGCCAGGGCGGCGCCGATCCACGCGGCGATGGCCAGCACCTCGTGCACGAAGCCCCGGAAGAAGGCGAGAACCCCCGACAGCAACAGCAGCGCGATGACCACCAGGTCGACGATGTTGACGGGCAACTCTTGCATGGTCGCGGCAGGGCCTTTCAGCCGGACTGGGAGGGGCTGGACGGGGCGGCGGGCAGGGCAAACAGCTCGGCCAGATCCATCAGGTGGCCGAGCGGGCGCACTTTAAGCCCTTCCGGACCGGCTGTCGCGGGTTTGTCGGGCTGGCGCTGGCGCGGAATCAGCGCCTCGGCGAAGCCCAGCTTGGCGGCTTCCTTCAGGCGCGGGTCGCGCTGGGCCACCGGGCGCACCTCGCCGGACAGGCCGATCTCGCCGAAAACCACGGTGTCGGCCGGCATCGGCTGGTCGGCGGCGCTGGACAAGAGAGCCGCGGCCACCGCCAGATCGGCGGCCGGCTCGCTGATGCGCAGGCCGCCGGCGACGTTCAGATAGACATCACGGCCGCCCAGCGCGATGCCACAGCGCGCCTCCAGCACGGCCAGCAGCATGGCCAACCGCGACTGGTCCCAGCCGACCACGGCGCGGCGCGGCGTGCCGCCACCACCGGGGGCGGCGACCAGGGCCTGGATCTCGACCAGCATGGGCCGGGTGCCCTCGATGCCGGCGAAGACGCAGGCCCCCGACACGTTGCCCCGCCGCTCGGCCAGGAACAGGGCCGAGGGGTTGGCGACCTGGGACAGGCCCCGGTCGGTCATCTCGAAGACGCCGATCTCGTCGGTCGCCCCGAAGCGGTTCTTGACCGCCCTTAAGATGCGGAACTGGTGGCCCCGCTCGCCCTCGAAATAGAGCACCGTGTCGACCATGTGCTCGAGCACCCGGGGGCCGGCCAGGGTGCCCTCCTTGGTGACGTGGCCGACCAGGAACAAAACGAAGCCCCGCTTCTTGGCCAGACGGATCAGCTCGTGGGCGCAGCCGCGCACCTGGCTGACCGTGCCCGGGGCCGAGTCCAGGCCGTCCAGCACCATGGTCTGGATGGAATCGATGACCACCACCTCGGGCGGCGGGGTCGAGCGATCGTCCAGGGTGGCCACGATGTCGCCGACCCCGGTCGCCGCGGCCAGCCCGACCGGCGCCTTGTCCAGCCCCAGACGGGCGGCGCGCAGGCGGATCTGGTCGATCGCCTCTTCCCCGGAGACATAGACCGTGCGCCGCCCGGCCTCGGCCAGCCGGGCCAGGGCCTGGAGCAGGATGGTCGACTTGCCGATCCCCGGGTCGCCGCCCAGCAGCAGCACCGAGCCGGCGACCAGCCCGCCCCCGGTCACCCGGTCCAGCTCGGCGATGCCGGTGATGGTGCGCGGCGGGGGCGGGGCGCTGTCGCCGGCCAGATCGACCAGGGTCAGGCCGGCCCCGCGCCGGCGCTTGCGGCCGGCCGGGGTGGTGGTGGTCGGCTCCTGGGTTTCCTCGATCAGGCTGTTCCAGGCCCCGCAGGCATCGCAACGGCCTTGCCACTTGGGACTGGCGGCGCCGCAGGACTGGCAGACGAAGACGGTCGAGGAACGGGCCATGGCGGTGTCGGCCGGTCAGCCGCGCAACTCCATCTGGATCGGGCCGTCGGCCCGGCCGTGGACGAACTGGTCGACATAGGGGTTGCCACTGTCCAGCACCGTGGCCGCCGGGCCGACCCAGATCAGCTTGCCGTGATAGAGCATGGCGATGCGGTCGCCGATCTTGCGGGCGCTGGCGATGTCGTGGGTGATCGACAGGGCGGTGGCGCCGACCTCCTTGACGCATTTCACGATCAGGTCGTTGATGACGTCGGCCATGATCGGGTCAAGCCCGGTGGTCGGCTCGTCGAAGAAGATGATCTCCGGGTCGTCGGCGATGGCCCGGGCCAGCCCGACCCGCTTCTGCATGCCGCCCGACAGCTCGGACGGCGACAGGTCGGCCACGTCCGCCCCCAGGCCGACCTGGGCCAGTTTCTCGATGGCCTTCTCGCGGGCCTTGCGGCGCGCCATCTTGTGGCCCTGGATCAGGCCGAAGGCGACGTTCTCCCACACCGTCAGGCTGTCGAACAGGGCGGCGCTCTGGAACAGCATGCCGAACTTGGTGTTGATGCGCTCGCGCGCCCGGTCGCCCAGGCCGACCACCTCCTCGCCGTCCACCTTGATCGAGCCGGCGTCGGGCTTAAGGAGGCCCAGCACGCACTTCAGGGTGACCGACTTGCCGGTCCCCGAACCGCCGATGATGACCACCGATTCCCGGGGCGCCACCTCAAGGTCGATGCCGTCCAGCACCACCTTGCGGCCGAACCGCTTCTTGACCCCGGACAGGGCGATCTTGGGCGGGGAGGCGGACATCGTGCGGGCGGGCTCCGGCGAACGGGAAAGGGGCCAGTCGGGCTATTGGGCGAAGAACAGCTCGGTGATCATGTAGTTGGAGATCAGGATGAGGATCGAGGCGCTGACCACCGCGTTGCGCACCGACACCCCGACGCCCTGGGCCCCACCCCGGCTGTTGTAGCCCATGTAGCAGCCCATCAGGGCGATCAGGAAGCCGAACACGGCGGCCTTGACCAGACCGGAGACCACATCCAGCGTTTCCAGATAGTCCCAGGTGTTCTGGATGTAGCTGGCGGCGTTGAAGTCCAGCTTGTTGACGCCGATCAGATAGCCGCCGTAGACGCCGATCACGTCGCCCACCAGGACCAGACAGGGCAGCATCAGGCAGGCCGCCACCAGACGCGGCACCACCAGATACTTCATGGGGTTGGTCGACAGGGTGGTGAGCGCGTCGATCTGCTCGGTGACCCGCATGGTGCCCACCTCGGCGGCCATGGCGGCGCCCACCCGGCCGGCCACCATCAGCCCGGCCAGCACCGGGCCCAGCTCCCGCGTGATGGAAATGACCACCACCGTGGCCACCGCCCCCTCGGCCGAGAAGCGGGCAAAGCCGGTGTAGCTTTGCAGGGCCAGCACCATGCCCGAGAAGATGGTGGTCAGGCCGACCACGGGCAGCGAGTAGTAGCCGATCTCGACCATCTGGCCCAGCAACTGGCGCGGGAAGAAGGGCGGCCGCACGCAGTGCGACACGGCGCTGGCGGTGAACATCGACAGCCGCCCCACCTGCTGGAAGAAGGCCAGGATGATCCGTCCGATGACGGCCAGGAAGTTGAAGCGGCCCAGGGTCTCGTTGGATGCCTCGTTGGGCGCCGGGTTTGGCGCCGGGTTTGGCGCCGCGCTGTCGACCGTCAGGGTGGGGGAGGAGGTGGGATCGGGCACGGCCGGTCAGCGGTCCTGTGGGAGGGTGGGGCCGGGTCAGGGATCGATGTAGCGGCGGGCGTAGCGGCGACCGAGGCTGGTCAGGATTTCGTAGGCAATGGTTCCGGCCTGCTCGGCCACATGATCGAGGCTGGTTTCCGGCACCGCCACCCCGTCGGCATCCTGGCCGCCGAGCAGGGTCAACGGTGCCCCGGGAACCAGTGCCTCGGCCGGCACCCCGGTCACGTCGAAGGTGGCAAGGTCCATCGACACCCGGCCGACCAGTGGCACCACCTGCCCGGCAACCAGGCCGTGGGCCCGACTGCTCAAGACACGCGGATAGCCATCGGCATAGCCGACCCCAACGGTGGCCAGCCGGGTCGGACCGGCCACCCTGTGTGTGGCACCATAGCCAACCGTCCGGGGGGCGTCAACGTGGCGGACTTGCAGGATTTTTGCGTCCAGGCGGACGACCGGGCGCATCGGGTTGGGCTGGTCGGGGGTGGGGTTGGCGCCGTACAGCGCCACCCCGGGGCGGGCCAGGGCGTGGTGGGCCTTGGGCCCGAGGAAGATGCCCGAGGAGTTGGCGAGGCAGCCCGCGATATCCGGCACCACCCGCCGGGTGGCGGCGAGCAGGCGGTCGAACAACTCCAGTTGCGCCCGGTTGACGCTGGCCGCCGGGTCCTCGGCCGAGACCAGATGGCTGATCAGGTGGCGCGGCGCCAGGGCGGCCAGTGGCGCCGAGGCATCGGCCAGCAGGGCCTCCAGTTCGGCCGGCTCCAGGCCCAGGCGGCTCATCCCGGTATCCACATGGAGGGCGCACGGGCTGCCCGGCGGGGCCTCGTCGCGCCACAGGGCGATCTGCCAGGGGGTGTTGAGCACCGGGGCCACGCCGGCGGCCAGGAAGCGTTCGACGGTGCCGGGCAGCGGCCCGCCCAGCACCCACACCTCGCAGCCCTCGGGCAACAGCGGCTTCAAGGCTTCGGCCTCGGCCAACTGGGCGACGAAGAACACCCGGCAGCCGGCGGCGGCCAGGGCCGGGCCGACGCGTGCCGCGCCGGTGCCGTAGGCGTCGGCCTTGACCACGGCGGCGCACTGGCCGCCGCCGGCCAGTTGGCCGGCCAGGGTGCGCCAGTTGGCGACCAGGGCGCCGAGATCGATGGTGAGCAGGGCGTTGGCGGCCGGATCGGAACCGGCGAATGGACTCACGGCAGGTCTCCGGGCAGGTGGCCGTCCTCGGCCAGATCGGCGAAGCGGGTGAAGTTGCCGTCGAAGTACAGCTTGACCGGGCCGATGGGGCCGTGGCGCTGCTTGGCGACAATCACCTCGGCGATGTTGTGGGCTGCCTCGCAGCGTTCCAGCCAGCGTTGGTGGCGTTCCTGGAACTTGTCCAGGTTCTCTTCGCTCTTCTGGCCCGGCTCGGCGCGTTCCAGGTAGTACTGTTCGCGGAAGACGAACATGACCACGTCGGCGTCCTGCTCGATGGAGCCCGATTCGCGCAGGTCGGCCAACTGCGGGCGCTTGTCCTCGCGCTGCTCGACGGCGCGCGACAACTGCGACAGGGCCAGCACCGGGACGTTCATCTCCTTGGCCAGCGCCTTCAGGCCACGGGTGATGGCCGACACCTCCTGGACCCGCGAATCAGAGCGGTTGGCGGCCCCCGGCGAGAGAAGCTGAAGGTAATCGATGACCACCATGTCCAGGCCATGGGTGCGGGCCAGCCGGCGGCAGCGGGTGCGCAGGGCGGCGACGCTCAGGGCCGGGGTGTCGTCGATATAGAGGTCAAGGCCGTGCAACTGGCGGCTGACCTCGACCAGGCTGTCGAAGTCGCTGTTGGACAGGCCGCCGGTGCGGATCGAATGGCTGTTGATCTCGGCCTGTTCGGCGAGAATCCGGGTGGCCAGCTGCTCGGCCGACATTTCCAGGCTGAAGAAGGCCACCCGGCCGCCCTCGGCGGTACGTTTGACCCCGGTCTCGGGGTCCTCCTCCTCGCGGAAGGCCTTGGCGGCGGCAAAGGCGATGTTGGTGGCCAGCGCCGTCTTGCCCATGCTCGGGCGGCCGGCCAGGATGATCAGGTCCGAGGGGTGCAGGCCGCCCAGCTTGCGGTCCAGGTCGCGCAGGCCGGTGGTCACCCCGGCCAGGGCGCCGTCGCGGCGGTGGGCGATCTCGGCCACCTCGATGGCGCTCGACAGGGCGGTGGCGAAGGCCTGGAAGCCGCCTTCCTGCTGGCCCTGGGTGGCCAGCTCGTAGAGCCGGCTTTCGTTGTCGCCGATCAGGTCGAGGGCCGACAGGTCGGGGCTGACGTCGAAGGCGTCGTTGACCAGGTTGCTGCCCAGGTCGATCAGCTCGCGGCGCAGGGCCAGGTCGTGGATCTGGCGGCCATAGTCGACGACGTTGACCAGACTGACCAGACTGCCGGCCAGATGGGCCAGATAGCGCACCCCGCCCACCGGCTCCAGCGCCGGGTCGTGGTCCAGGTGGGTCTTCAGGGTGACCGGGTTGGCCAACTCGCCGCGCTCGATCATCTGCCCGGCCAGCTCGTAGACCCGGCGGTTGGCGGCGTGGGTGAAGTGCTCCGGGCGCAGGAACTCGGAGACCCTCTCGAAGGCCCGGTTGTTGGACAGGATGGCGCCGAGCAGCGCCTTCTCCGCTTCCACGTTGTGGGGCGGAATGCGCAAGCCGGGGCTGGCCCCGGTCTCGGCCGGGGAGGATGCGGGATCGCTTGGGGTCATGGCGGGCAGTCTACTCCAGGCGGCGGCGTCGGTGCACGCCGCACGGCCTGTGGATGACTGTGGAACCTGGGGATAACCCTACCGGCCGCGCAGCCGTCGCCAGGCCCGGACGTTCTTGTTGTGCTCGGCCAGGGTGGGGGCGAAGGCGTGGCCGCCGTTGCCGTCGGCGACGAAGTACAGGTAGTCGCTGGCCTCGGGGCTGAGGGCCGCTTCCAGGGCCGGGCGGCCGGGGTTGCAGATCGGCCCCGGCGGCAGGCCGGCGATCAGGTAGGTGTTGTAGGCGGTCTCGGTATCGAGGTCGGCGCGGGTCAGCGGCCGCCCCAGGTCGCCGGTTTCGGGGGCCAAGCCGAAGATCACCGTGGGGTCGGACTGCAGGCGCATGCCCCTGTCCAGGCGGTTGACGAAGACCGAGGCGACCAGCCGCCGCTCGCCGGCCAGACCGGTCTCCTTCTCGATGATCGAGGCCAGGACGACCGCCTCCCCGGGGCTGTCCAGCGGCAGGTCGTCGGCCCGGGTCGGCCACAGCTCGGCCAGCGCGGTGTCCATCGCCGTTTGCAGGCGCGCGACCATGCCGGCCCGCGAGTCGCCGCGCGTGAAATGGTAGGTTTCGGGGAGCAGGCTGCCTTCCGGCGGCACCGCGCCGATCTCGCCGGAAAGCCCGTCGGTGGCCTCGATCAGGCGGATGATCTCGGCCGAGGTCAGCCCTTCCGGCACGGTCAGGCGGCGGATCACCGTCTTGCCGCTGACCAGCAGGTTGGCGATGCCGGCCAGACTGGCGTGCGCCGGGATGGTGTATTCGCCGGCCTTCAGGCGCCCGGCCTGACCGGTCAGGCGGATGCCATAGCGGAACAGCGGGCGGTCGATGGCCGGATCGGCGAGCGCCCCGGCGGCGGCGAGCAGGGTCAGGATGTCGGTCGCCGAGCTGCCCGGCTCGATGATCACCGTCACCGGCTCGGCGTGCGGTCCGGGGGCATGGAAGCGCTGCTTGGCCCAGTAGGCGGCGCCGCCGGCGGCGATGCCCAGCAGCAAAACAAGGCTCATCGCCGCGCCGGCCAGCCGGACCAACGGTCCGGGGCCCCGGCGGCGGCGCGGTGGGGTGGGGTCCTCGGGGGGCGGCCCAATCGGCCCGGATGGTTCCGGCCCGGTTGTTTCCGGCCCGGTCGGTTCCGGGTCTGTCGGGGCCCGCGCCACCGCCGCGCTCCGCTCAGTCCTGGTCGAGACGGCCGAAGACGAGGCTGGCGTTGGTGCCGCCGAAGCCGAAGGAGTTGGACAGGGCGCGCCGCACCGGCCGCTGCTTGGCGGTCAGCGGCACCAGATCCATGTCGCAGCCTTGCGAGGGATTTTCCAGGTTGAGGGTGGGCGGCACCACCTGCTCGGCGCAGGCCATCACCGAGAAAATCGCCTCGACCGCGCCGGCGGCGCCCAACAGGTGGCCGACCGCCGACTTGGTGGACGACATGCTCATCGACCGGCTGGCCTCGCCGAACAGCCGCTTGACGGCGCCAAGCTCGATCTCGTCGCCGAGCGGGGTGGAGGTGCCGTGGGCGTTCACATAGTCGATGTCGCTGGGGCTCAGGCCGGCGCTCTTGAGGGCGGCCTGCATGGAGCGGAAGCCGCCGTCACCGTCCTCGGCCGGGGCGGTGATGTGGTAGGCGTCGCCCGACATGCCGTAGCCCAGCACCTCGGCGTGGATGGTGGCGCCGCGGGCCTTGGCGTGCTCGTAGTCCTCGAGCACCACCACCCCGGCGCCCTCGCCCATGACGAAGCCGTCGCGGCCCTGGTCCCACGGCCGCGAGGCTTTCTCGGGCGTGTCGTTGTAGCTGGTGGAGAGCGCCTTGGCGGCCGAGAAGCCGGCGATGCCCAGGCGGCACACGGCGGCCTCGGCGCCGCCGGCCACCATGATGTCGGCGTCGCCCCGGCGGATCATGTGGGCCGCGTCGCCGATGGCGTGGGCCCCGGTCGAGCAGGCGGTCACCGCCGAGTGGTTGGGCCCCTTGAAGCCGTAGCGGATCGACACCTGCCCGGAGGCCAGGTTGATCAGGCTGGAGGGGATGAAGAAGGGGCTGATCTTGCGCGGCCCGCGCTCGCGCAGGGTGTCCGCCGCCTCGGCGATGGTCGACAGGCCACCGATGCCCGAGCCGATCTGCACCCCGACCCGGAGCCCCAGCTCCGGCGAGATGTCGGTCAGACCGGCCGCCTCCACCGCCTCGGCGGCGGCGCCCAGGGCATAGACGATGAACGGGTCCATGCGCCGGCGGTCCTTGGACGAGGCCACCGCGTCGATGTCGAAGCGGCAGGGATGGTCCTCGTCCATCGGCACCAGACCGGCGACGCGCGAGGGCAGGTCCGCCACCTCGAAGCGATCGATGGCAACGATCCCGGTGTGACCGGCGATCAGACGGTCCCAGACCGCCCTGGTGCCCGCCCCCAGGGGACAGACAATACCCATGCCGGTGACCACGACCCGTCTGCTCATGCCTTCACTCTCCGCTGCGCGGCCACGCCGGTCCCGCCCACGCGCCGCCATGACAACGGCGGCTCAGGAGCCCGACCGGACCGGCGTCGCCGGTCTTCATAAAGCGTGGCGCGCCTTTCCAGGGCCCGGCCGTGGCCGGGCCCGAGGTGGAAAGGAGCGCCGCTGCCGGCCGCGTCAGCCGGCGTTCTCGTTGATGAAGGAAATGGCGTCCTTCACGGTCAGGATCTTCTCGGCGGCGTCGTCCGGAATCTCGCACCCGAACTCTTCCTCGAAAGCCATGACCAGCTCGACGGTGTCCAGGCTGTCGGCCCCCAGATCGTCGATGAAGCTGGCCTGCTCGGTCACCTTCGCCTCGTCCACGCCCAGGTGTTCGACAACGATCTTCTTCACGCGCTCGGCGACGTCACTCATTTGTTCAACCCCATGAGAGATACAAGATTTTGTAGGTCGGGCCCTGGCCTATGCCATATATCCGCTAGGGAATGTGGGCGCGCCGTTTCGTAGCATACTTGGTGGCCGTTGAGAAGCGTCCGAATGGCCGCTTTTCCGCCGCCGGTGCCGGTTCGGCCCCGGCGGTGGTCAGATCATCGCCATGCCGCCGTTGACGTGCAGGGTCTGCCCGGTCACGTAGGCCGCCTCCGGGCTGGCCAGATAGAGGGCGGCGGCGGCGATGTCGTCGGGCGTGCCCATGCGGCCCATGGGAATGCCCTGGGTCAGCTTGTCCTGCTGGGCCTCGGGCAGGGCGGCGGTCATCGGGCTTTCGATGAAGCCCGGGGCGATGCAGTTGACGGTCACCCCGCGCGAGGCGACCTCGGCGGCCAGCGACTTGGTCAGGCCGATCATGCCGGCCTTGGAGGCGGCGTAGTTGGCCTGCCCCGGGTTGCCGGTGACGCCGACGATGGAGGTGATCGAGATGATGCGCCCGAAGCGCGCCTTCATCATCCCCTTCAAGGCCGCGCGCGACAGGCGGAAGGCGGCGGTCAGGTTGACGTCGAGCACCGTCTGCCAGTCCTCGTCCTTGAGCCTGAGGGCCAGATTGTCGCGCGTCAGGCCGGCGTTGTTGACCAGGATGTCGAGCCCGCCCATGGCCGCCTGGGCGGCCGGCACCAGGGCCTCGACCGCCTGCGGGTCGGCCAGGTTGGTCGGGCAGACGTGCGCCGCCGCGCCGATGCGCGCCGCCACCGCCTCCAGCGCCTCCCGCCGGGTGCCGGACAGGGCCACCTGGGCCCCGCGCTCGGCCAGGGTCTGGGCAATCGCCGCCCCGATGGCGCCGGAGGCGCCGGTGACCAGGGCCCGCTTGCCGGTCAGATCGAACATCATGGCGTCAACAGTCTCCCGTGGTTGGGGTCGCCGTCAGGCGTTTTTCAGATAGGTCTCGATGTCGGCCGGGGTCCCCAGGGCGGTGGCCGACAGGCCGCGGTCGATGCGCCGGGCCAGCCCGCTCAGCACCTTGCCGGAGCCCACTTCGAGCAGGGCGCCAACCCCGGCCTGGGCCATGTTGAGCACGCTCTCGCGCCAGCGCACCCGGCCGGTGACCTGCTCGACCAGCAGCCGGCGCAGCACCTCGGGGTCGCTTTCCGGGGTGGCGGTCACGTTGGCCACCACCGGCACCGCCGGGGCGGCCAGCCGCACCTCGGCCAGGGCCTGGGCCATGCGGTCGGCGGCCGGGGCCATCAGGGCGCAGTGGAAGGGGGCGCTGACCGGCAGCATCACCGACTTGCGGGCACCGCTTTCGGCGGCCAGGGCGACCGCCGCCTCGACCGCCGCGGTGGCGCCGCTGACCACCACCTGACCGGCGGCGTTGTCGTTGGCCACCTGACAGATGGCGCCGGTGGTCGCCGCCGCCCGGGCGGCGATGTCCTCGGCCTGGGCCACCTCGAGGCCGAGCAGGGCGGCCATCGCCCCTTCGCCGACCGGCACCGCCTGCTGCATGGCCTGGCCGCGAATGCGCAACAGGCGGGCACAGTCGGCCACCGAGAGGGCGCCGGCGGCGGTCAGGGCGCTGTACTCGCCCAGCGAATGCCCGGCCACGAAGCGCGCCGTGTCGGCCAGCCTGACGCCGCCTTCGGTTTCCAGCACCCGGACCACGGCCAGACTGACCGCCATCAGGGCCGGCTGGGCGTTCTCGGTCAGCGTCAGGTCCTCGGCCGGGCCCTCGAACATGAGCCGCGACAGGGGCTGCGAGAGGGCCTCGTCGACTTCCTCGAACACCGCGCGGGCCGCCGGAAAGGCCTGGGCCAACTCCTGGCCCATGCCGACCACCTGCGAGCCCTGGCCGGGAAAGACCATCGCCGTCATCGTCGCCACCGTCCCCTGAATGTTGTGCGGATCACCAAATGACCACACCGCCGTCGGCCGGTGCCGACGACGCCGGTTCATAAAAAGGTAGCGCAACCTGTTGGAACCCCCGCCGTCTGTCAAGGGCGCATGACGGGGCGGGGAAAGTGCCACGACGGCCTGCTTTGGGCTTGCCGGGGGCGGCGCGATGTGTATAGTGCGCTCCCTCCGCACCTCTTGCCGGATGGTCCGGCTATGCCCTGACGGGGTGGGCAGGCCCGCGTGGTCCGCCCAAGGCCCCGCCCGGCGATGTCGCCTTTGAGCAAGGCGCCGCGCCAACCAGGGTTGAGAGAAGCCAGAAGGGGTTAAAAAGTACCATGCCTTTCTACGAGACCGTGTTCATCGCGCGGCAGGACCTCTCGCCGACCCAGGTCGAGACCCTGACCGACGAGTTGGCCGGCATCCTGGCCGAAAACAGCGGTCAGGTGGCCAAGAAGGAAATGTGGGGCCTGCGCGCCCTGACCTTTCCGATCAAGAAGAACCGCAAGGGCCACTACGCGCTGATCAACATCGACGCGCCGGCCGAGGCGGTCCACGAGCTGGATCGCCGGATGCGCCTGAACGAGGACATCATCCGCCACATGATCGTGCGGGTCGATGCCCTTGATCCCAACGAATCGGCGATTCTCAAGATGCGCGACGAGCGCGGCGGCCGGGGCGATCGTCCCGACCGGGGGGATCGTGGTGATCGCGGCGGCCGGGGTGGCCCGCGTCGCGACGGCGAGCGGAGGAGCTAAGTCATGGGTCGACGTCCCTTTTTCCGCCGGCGCAAGACCTGCCCCTTCTCCGGGGCCAACGCGCCGAAGATCGACTACAAGGACCTGAAGCTGCTGCAGCGCTACGTGTCCGAGCGGGGCAAGATCGTGCCCAGCCGGATCACTGCGGTGTCGGCCAAGAAGCAGCGCGAGCTGGCCCGGGCCATCAAGCGGGCCCGCTTCCTGGCCCTGCTGCCCTACGCCGTGAAGTAAGGTCGGCCGTCGGCCGCCCCGGTCCCGAGGCAGGGCGGCCGTTGGCTGTCCGGTCTTGAGACAGGGGCGGCCTCGGTCGCCAGGTTCGAGCAGGCCGCCATGGCTGCCTTTCCCTTCGCGGCGCTGGCCGCCGGTGCGCTCGGCGCGGGGCTGTTCGCCAGTCTGTTGCTGGCTCCCCAGGCGGCGGTGCTGATCGGCAACCTGTCGCTGCTGCCGCCACTGTGGGCCGCCTTCAGCCTGGGCCTGCGCGGTGCGCTGGTCGCCCTGGGCGGTGGCGCGCTGCTGCTGGTCGGGGCCGGGGTCGGCGGCGGGGTGCTGCTGTACGCGGCGCTCGATGGGCTGCCCCTGCTGATCCTGGGCGGCCTGTTGATGCGCTGGCGGGCCGATGCCGGGGGCGTCCGTCACTGGTATCCGCCGGGGCGGGCGCTGGCTTGGCTGGCCACCACGGCGGTCGGACTGCTCGGCCTTCTGTGGGCGCTGGCGCCGGCCCATGTGGACGGCATCGAGGGGCTGCTGGCCGAGCGCATGGCACCGGTGGCCGAGGCCACCGCCGCCCTGTTCCCGCCCGGCGAGCGGGCCGAGGTGGCCGACCGTCTGGTGGCCATCTGGGCCCCCATCCTGCCCGGGGTGGGGCTGATGGTGTGGCAGGTGCGGGCGGTGCTGTGTGCCCTGCTCGCCCAGTGGGTGGCGCGACGCCAGGGACGGGCCTTGCGGCCCGGTCCGACCCTCGACGAGGTGGCCCTGCCGGGTTGGCTGCTGGGCCTGTTGCTGCCGGCCCTCGGGCTGGCCGTGCTGGGCGACGGCGATGTGGCTTTCCTGGGGCGCAACGCCGCGCTGGTGGCGGCGGTGCCCTACCTGATCCTGGGTCTGGTGGTGATTCACGCCGCCGTCCAGGGACTGGCCCGGCGGCGGCTGTTGCTGGGGGTGTTCTATGTGGTATTGCTCCTGTCCTCGCAGTGGGCGTTGATCGCCTTGAGCGGACTGGGGCTGGTCGAGCAGACGGTGGGCCTGCGCCGGCGATGGCGATCGGGCGACGGGCCAACCGGGCGATGACACGGGTTTGAACAACAGCCGGTCCCCTCGGGACCGGCATCGCAGCCAACAGCCGGTCCCCTCGGGACCGGTATCGCAGCATCAAGCGGGCGGGTGTCGCCCGGGACTGGAATCTTAGGAGTTCAAGGTTATGGACGTCATTCTGCTGGAGCGGGTCGACAAGCTGGGCCAGATGGGCGACACCGTGAAGGTGAAGCCGGGCTATGCCCGCAACTACCTGCTGCCCCAGAAGAAGGCCCTGCGCGCCACCAAGGCCAACCAGGCCCACTTCGAGGGCATGCGGGCCGAGCTGGAAGCGCGCAACCTGGAGCGCCGTCAGGAGGCCGAGCAGGTCGCCGAGCGCATGCAGGGCCTGGAACTGGTCATGATCCGCGCCGCCGGCGAGAGCGGTCAGCTCTACGGGTCGGTGGCGGCCCGCGACGTGGCCGAGGCGCTGAAGGACGCGGGCATCAAGGTCGAGCGCCGCTCGGTCAACCTGACCCACCAGATCAAGGCCACCGGCGCCTACACCGTGCCCATCGTGCTCCACCCCGAGGTCAGCGTTGACGTGCGCATCGGCATCGGGCGCAGCGACGAGGAGGCCCGGGCCCACCTGGAAGGCCGCAGCCTGAGCGCCGAGGCCCGCGAGGCCGACGAGGCCCTGGCCGCCGAGCAGGCCGCCATGCTGGTCGACGAGGAAGAGGACGGCGAGGCCGAATTCGGCGCCGGGGACTACGAGGCCGACGACTACGAGGCCGACGACCGCGAGGTCTGAGGGCCCGCCGCGGGGCCGCGCCCCCGGACGCCTGAAGTCGAACGAACCTGAAGTCGAACGAAAAAGGGGACGGGACCTGCCCGATGGGCGGTGTCCCGTCCCCCTTTTTTTTGGGGTCGGTCGGGTGGCTCAGAGCACCATCAGGGCGAGGCCGGCGGTGGCGATGGCGCCGCCCCCGACGCGGATCAGCAGCGGGGCGCGCTTCTCGTCCAGGCGGCTGGCGGCGAGGCCGAGACCGATGCCGGCGGCGTGCAGCAGGCTGGTCGCCAGGGCAAAGCCCAGGCCGTAGAGCAGGCCGTTGGCGGCCAGCGGCATTTCGGTGCCATGGGCGTGGCCGTGGAAGATGGCCAGCGCCCCGACCAGGGCCATGGCGGCGCCCAGCGGCAGGTGACGGCCGAGGGCGATGACCACCCCCAGCACCAGCACCGAGCCGACGATGCCCAGCTCGACCATGGGCAGCGGCAGGCCGCTCATGCCGAGCACGCCGCCGACCACCATCAGGCCGACGAAGGCGGCCGGCACGGCCCACAGGGCGCGGCGGCCGGAGGTGGCGGCGCCCTGGGCGGCGAGCAGGCCGACGGCGACCATGGCCAACAGGTGGTCCAGGCCGCCGATGGGGTGGCCGAAACCGCTGGCCAGCCCGGCGGTCGGGCCGACCCCGGTGTGGGCCAGGGCGGGCGTGGCGATCAGGCCCAACAGGGCGACCAGAGGCAGGGAACGGATCATCGCGGGGTCTCCTGGATGGGGGATTGCGCTGTGGGATTGCGGGGTGGGATTGTGGTGTGGGATTGCGGGGTCAGAGATAGGCCGACTTGATGTCGGCCAGCCGGCGGGCCGAGTCGATCAGGTCCTCGACCGTGGCCCGGGCGGCCACCGGCACCTGGCCCACCTCCAGGGTGTGCAGCAGGGATTGGCCGGAGGCGTTGAAGAACTCCACCGCCCAGACATGATCGACTCCCATGGCCCGGATCTCGCAGGCCCCGTAGCCGGCCGAGCGCAGCTTCAGGGCGCCGTCGCCCAGCTGTTGCCAGAGGAAGGTCATGTCGGCCTCGCTCATCGGCAGGTGCGACAGGTTGATCACGTGGTTGGGGCGGCCGGGGTGCCAGTCGGTGGCGTGGGCGGCGATCTCCTCGAGCACCGGGCGGGCGTTCATGGTGCCCTCGGGCAGCGTGGCGCCGGCCACCTCGGCCGACAGCCGGGGGCCGGGGCGGCCCGGCCGGTAGGCGTCGACCTCGGCCGGCACCTCGCCGACCTCCAGCCATTCCTCGGGGGGCGGGGTGTCGGGCAGCCCATGATCGCCCCGGGTCAGTCGCCACAGCCCGGGCATGACCGCCTCGACGACGCGCAGCGGCGGCCCTTCGGGCGGGGTCAGGCGGGCTTCCACCTCGCCCTGGCCGAGCAGGCCGTCGAGCAGATGGCGCTCCGCCGGCTCCAGTCCGGCCAGCTCGAAGCGCTGGGGCGGGCGGCCGGCGACGGCGCCTTCCAGGGCGTCGATCAGGCGATCGACCAGGGGGGCGACGCGGGCCAGCACATCGGGCGCCTCGATCCGCTGACGCTCCAGCACCCGGGCCTGGGCCAGGGTATCGGCCAGGGGGGCGAGGCTCATTGCAGGCGCTCCCTGAGGTGCGGTGGCAGGGTGGGCGGCGGGTCATCGGCCGGGTCGGGCAGGGGGGTGCCGGTCATCGCCGCTTCCAGGGCGTCGAGCGCGGCGTCGATGGCCGCCGCCTCGGCCGGGTCGAGCACGGCGCGGGCGGTGTCCAGATGGACCAGCACCCAACTGCCGGGTGGCGGCGGCTCGATCAGGGCCAGCGAGATGCGGCGCGTCTCGCCGCGCCCGTGACACAGGGCGTGGCTGTCATCGACGGCGCGCACCAGCATGGGAATGCCCAGACACATGGCGGCGCCCTCAACCGGCGCCGCCGGCCGGGCCGGTCGGGCCGGTCGGATGGGCTTCCCAGGCGGCCAGGCCGAGGCCCGGGGCGAGCAACTCGGGCGCCGCGCCGGTGGTCTGGCGGGCGGTGATGCCCCAGGTGGCCAGCTCGGCCAGGACCAGATCGACGGTCGGCGCGAGGCGGGCCCGGACCGGCGGGGTCAGCGGGCCGCCCCAGGTTTCCAGGTCGCCGGCCTGCACCCCGATCAGGGTCACCCGCTCGGGGCCGCCGCCCAGCAGCTCGGCCGCCGCCATCACTTCCTGAAAGCCGGTCTGGTGCAGGCTGAGCTTGCGCAGGCCGGCGAACCTGGGCACCTCGGCGCCGCGCACGATCACCGTGTCGCCGGGCGGGCGGCCATAGTCGACGGCATCGACCACCAGCAGGTTGCGGGCCTCGGTGACGTACTGGACCAGATACAGGCCCTGGGTGCCACCATCCATGACGGTGACCTCGGGATCATCGAAGGTCCAGCCCTCGGCCAGCGCCTCGACCACCCGCACGCCGAAGCCCTCGTCGGCCCACAGCAGGTTGCCGATGCCAAGAACCAGGGTCGGCCCGGCGGTGTCGGGGGAGGCGGGATCAGTCATCCCGGTTGTCCTTGAACATGCGCTCGCCGGAAATCATGGTCGAGATCATCGACTGGCGCGACAGGATGTCCTCGCGCACCGCGGCATAGACGTGGACGATCACGTAGGTGACGAAGATCCACATCCCCAGGCGGTGCCAGGTGTGGACCGCCTGACTGTTGGGGAAGATGTCGAACACCCAGCCGAACAGGGCGTACTGCCAACTGTCGATGCCGGCGCCTTCCGAGTAGAGCGCGAAGCCGGTGATGATCATGAAGAACATGCCGACCGTGAAAACGGTGAACATGACGAACTGGGCCAGCGGGTTGTGGCCCACGTACTTCTTCGGCTCCTTGCGCAGGAAGGCGTACCACGAGGCCTCCCAGACCACCCCATTCCAGTAGGACTTGCGCCAGAAGGGCAGCTTGAAAAGCTGGCGGGAGTGGGGGTTGCCGACAAAGGCCCAGTAGATGCGGACCAGCCAGCCGATGGCCAGCACGTAGGCGGTGATGAAGTGGATTTCCCGGATGGCCACCATCAGCGAGGCGTCGCTGGCCTCGCCGGGGACGCTGGGCAGCGGCTGGCCGATGAAGTAGCCGGTCACCGCCAGGATGGTCAGGGCCAGGGCGTTGATCCAGTGCCAGGCGCGCAAGGGGGCCTCGTAGACGTAGATCGAGGTGCGATCCACCGAGGCGTCGCCCTGGGCCACGTCGAGGGCATGGATGTCGCGGCCGGTGTGGATGGGCATGGGCTGTACTCCCTGGCTGCGGCGATCAACGCACGGTGACCGTGGCCTTTTCCTGGCCGTCCGGGGTCATCACGTGGGTCGAGCAGGCTAGGCACGGATCGAACGAGTGGATGGTGCGCAGGATTTCCAGCGGCTGCTCCGGGTCGGCCAGCGGGGTGTCGAGCAGGGCCGCCTCGAAGGCGCCGATGTTGCCCTCGGGGTCGCGCGGCGAGCCGTTCCAGGTGGTCGGCACCACGCACTGGTAGTTGGCGATCTTGCCCTGGGCGATCTCCACCCAGTGGCCGAGGGCGCCGCGCGGCGCCTCGGTGAAGCCGGCGCCGCGGCTGGTGGTCGGCCAGGTGGCGGGCTCCCACTTGTCGGTGTTGGCGGTGTTGAGGTCGCCGGCCTTGAGGTTGGCCATCAGCTTGTCGAATGAGTACTTCAGCTTGTGCGCCGCCCACTGGCATTCCAGGCCGCGCGCCGCGGTGCGGCCCAGGGTGGTGAACAGGGCGGCGACCGGCAGTTCCAGGTCGCGCAACAGCTTGGTCACCGGCTCCTTGAATTCGGGGTCGCCCTGGGCGTAGCCGATCACGTAGCGGGCCAGCGGGCCCACTTCCATGGCGTGGCCCCGCCAGCGCGGCGCCTTCAGCCAGGAGTACTTGGCCGCCTCGTCGAGCTGCTTGATGTGGCGTTCGTCGCCCTGGGTCGCCGGGCCCAGCTTGAAGGCGGGTTCGGTGACGCCGTCGAAGGGGTGCAGGCCCTTGGCCTCGTCCGGGTAGCTGTACCAGGAGTGGCTGACGAACTCCTGGATCTGCTCCGGGTCCTTGAGGTCGACCTCGTGCACGGTGGACAGATCGCCGCCGATGATGGCGCCACGCGGCAGCATCAGGCTGTCGGCCGAGTAGTCGTTGGCCCGGTCCGGCATGTCGCCGTAGGACAGCAGGTTCTGGCCCGACAGCCCGCCGCCGTGGGTCCAGTCCTTGTAGAAGCTGGCGATGGCCGTGAGGTCGGGCAGGTAGACCTGCTCGATGAAGGCGATCGACTGGTCGATGATGCCGGCGACCAGATTGAGCCGCTCCATGTTGACCGCGCCCACCGCCCCGGTGCCCGACAGGTTGATGGCGCAGGGCACGCCGCCGACCAGCCAGTTGGGGTGCGGGTTCTTGCCGCCGAAGATGGCGTGGATCTTGACGATCTCCTTCTGGAAGTCGAGCGCCTCCAGATAGTGTGCCACCGCCATCAGGTTGGCCTCGGGCGGCAGGCGATAGGCCGGATGGCCCCAGTAGCCGTTGCGGAAGGGGCCGAGCTGGCCGGAGTCGACGAAGGCCTTCAAGCGGGTCTTGAGGTCGCGGAAGTAGCCCGGCGAGGACAGCGGCCAGTTGGAGATCGACTGGGCGAGGGCCGAGGTGGCCTTGGGATCGGCCTCGAGCGCCGAGACCACGTCCACCCAGTCCAGCGCGTGCAGGTGGTAGAAGTGGACCAGGTGATCCTGCACATACAGCGTGAGCTGCATGATGTTGCGGATCAGGTTGGCGTTCTCCGGGATGTCGATGGCCAGGGCATCCTCCACCGCGCGCACCGAGGTCAGGGCGTGGGTGCCGGTGCACACCCCGCAGATGCGCTGGGTGAAGGCCCAGGCGTCGCGCGGGTCGCGACCTTTGAGGATCAGCTCCAGGCCGCGCCACATGGTGCCGGTGGAGACCGCGTTGCGGATGACGTTGCCCTCATCCACGTTCACTTCCAGGCGCAGGTGGCCTTCGATCCGGGTGACCGGATCGACCACCACCCGGCGGCCCGAGTTGTCCAGGTTGAAACCGTTGGGGGTCTGCATGGTGCTCATGGCGGTGCGTCACGCTCTTCCTGGGGGCGCGGGGTCGGGCCCGCGCGCGTGGGGACGATAAGGGGAAGGGGGGCGGGGCGGCGCCTACTCGGCGTCGCCGCTTTCGCCGCCGCGCGATCCGGTCCCGGCGCGGCGCTTCTCCAGCCCGCGCTTGGCGATGCTGATCGCGCCGTGCGCCGCCACCGCGCCGCCGGCCACCGCGGCCAGGGTGCCGCCGACGCTGTCGGCGGTGCTTTCGGCGGCCACCGGCTCGAGGCTGGTCAGGCGCTGGTAGAACGGCCCCTTGTCCCAGAAGTCGTGCTCGGAACAGCCCAGGCAGCCGTGGCCCGACTGGATGGGGAACGAGGTGCCGGTGTTCCAGCCCACGGTCGAGCAGGCGTTGTAGGTGGTCGGCCCCTTGCAGCCCATCTTGTACAGGCAGTAGCCCTTGCGGGCGTTCTCGTCGTCGAACTTCTCGACGAACTGCCCGGCGTCGAAGTGCGGCCGGCGGTAGCACTTGTCGTGGATGCGCTGGGAATAGAACATCTTGGGCCGGCCCTGGCGATCGACCTCGGGCAGGCGGTCGAAGGTCAGCATGTAGGTCAGAACGCCGGTCATCACCTCGGCGATGGGCGGACAGCCCGGCACCTTCAGCACCGGAGTGCCGGTGACCACCTTGTCGACCGGGGTGGCCTGGGTCGGGTTGGGCCGGGCCGCCTGCACGCAGCCCCACGAGGCGCACGAGCCCCAGGCGATCACTGCCTGGGCGTCGGCCGCCATGTCCTTCAGCGTGTCGACGAAGGGGCGCCCGCCGGGCATGCAGTAGATGCCGCCGTCCTTGAGCGGCGGGTTGCCCTCCACGGCCAGCACGTAGCGGCCCTTGTGGGTGGTCCGGACCTCTTCCAGGATGGCCTCGGCCTGATGCCCGGCGGCGGCCATGATGGTGTCGTCGTAGTCCAGCGAGATCATCGACAGGACCACGTCCTTGACCAGCGGGTGGGCCGAGCGGATGAAGCTTTCCGTGCAGCAGGTGCACTCAAGCCCGTGCAGCCAGATCACCGGAATGCGCGGCTTGGTCTCCAGCGCCTCGGCGATGCGCGGCGCGAAGCTGGCGCCCAGCCCCAGGCTGGCGCTGGTCAGGGCGCAGAACTTGAGGAAGCCGCGCCGCGAGATCCCCTGGCGGCGCATGACATCATAGAACGTTTCTTGTGTGCCGGACATCCGCCCTGTCTCTCCCCTTGACAGCCGTCCGCCGGGTAGCGCCCGGCGCCCAGTGGTCCCCCCGAAGCCCGCCGGGCGGTTTCCGGGGCGCGGCCCGCCCCCGGAAAACAGCCCGACGGACACCACCGCACGGGCCGCCGTGGGTGTCGAACCCTTGGGCGTCGTGCCTGTGGTCACCTTGGGGGACCGCCTGAACGCGGATGACACCCCGGTCGTGGTGTGATGTGCCGCTTCCCGGCGCCTGTTATTGGTTGTTTGGGCCCGGGCGGAAGCGGAAACCTCCCTACTGGCGCTGAGGTTAACACAGTTCCTGCGACTCGTGTCACCCCGGATTGCGAATTGTCATTGACCGAATCGGCGGAACCTCAGGTTTTCTGCCGGATTCGTGCTCCGGCGGCAGGCCGACGCTGCCTGGGGCGGGGAAACGCACAGCCTTACCGAGTGATTCGAGGGGTTATTCCAAGAGGCTGTTTTTGAACAATTTTCCGGCATCTCTCCGATTCGCCCGATGAATGGGCGTTTCATCGACCCCGGTCGCGCCGCTAAAGTGCGCCCGAGTGTGATTGGATGACCCGCCCCGTGGCGCCAGCCAAAAGGCGCGTCCGACCTGCGCACGTCACGGATTCTAAAGTTCTCGCCCCCCGCTGATGGGGCGACCAGCAGGCGCCGACCATGCGTGAGCCGACGCTCAACATCACCCTTGTCGCGGTCCATCAGGCGGTATCGTCGGTGACCGTATCGGGCTGGCGGCCGGCCGAGGCGGCACCGTTGCTGCTCGGCCAGCCGCCGGGCGCCGTGGTCGACATGGTCGGGCGCCTGTTCACCCTGTGCCGGGTGGCCCAGACGGTGGCCACCCTCGATGCCCTGGAGGCGGCGCTCGGCATCGAGGCCGCCCCGGCGGTGCGGGCCAGCCGTCAGGCCCTGGTGCTGGCCGAGGCCCTGGAGCAGGGCGCCCTGCGGCTGTTGCTGGAGGCCCCGCGGCTGGTCGGCGGCGCCCCGGAGCGGGACACCCTGCGCGCCTTTGTCGGCCAGTTGAAGGCGGTGGCGGCGCGCGCCGAGGTGGCCGGCTGGAACCGTCTGGGCGGCGGCCCGGAGGCGAGGTCAAGGGGGGGGCCACCGGGGGTGCCACCGGGGCTGGCCGGCGCCGTGGCCGACCTGGAACCGATGCTGGAAGACCTGCTGCTGGGGGGCGGCCGGCTGCCGGAAACGACCGATCAATTGGCCACCTGGAGTGGCCAGGGGTTGGGGGCGCGGGTGGTCGCCCAGGCGGCCGACGAGCCGCCCTGTCCGCTGCCCCCGCCGCCGGGGCTGGACGCCGATCTGGCCGAGCTGGGCGGGGTGCTGGGCGGCCCCGGCGCGGTCGGCTTTCTGGCCCGCCCCACCTGGCGCGGGCAGGCCAGGGAGACCGGCCCCCTGCCACGCCATGCCCGGGCACCGCTGATCGCCCATCTGATCAATGGCGGCCATCTGCTGGTCGCCCGTCTGCTGGCCCGCCTGATGGACCTGTGGGGCGCCCTGGCCGACCTGCGCGCCTTGGCCCAGGGGGCGCCAGCCGCGCCGCCCATGACCTGCCTTGAAAGTCCGGGCCGGGCCCTGGCGGCGGTGGAGACGGCGCGCGGCCGGCTGATCCACCATGTGGCGGTGGCCGACGGCCGGGTTGCCGGCTGGCGAGCCCTGCCGCCGACCGCCTGGAACTTCCATCCCTCCGGGGTGTTGTCGCGGGCCCTGATCGGCCAGCCGGCGACCGACCGCGCCGCCCTGGAGCGCCGGGCCCACCTGCTGATCCTGGCCCTCGATCCTTGTCTCGCGTACCATCTGACGGTCAAGGAGGGGGGCTGATGCACGAATTGTCGCTGGCCCAGGGCATTCGCCGCATCCTGGAGGACGAGGCGAAAAGCCAGGGGTTCGAGAAGGTGACGGCGGTCTGGCTGGACATCGGCGCCCTGTCGCACGCCGATCCCGAGGCCCTGGAATTCTGCTTTGCCGCCAGCATGGCGGGCAGCCTGGCCGAGGGGGCGGCGCTGCATATCGCGCGCACCCCCGGCCGCGCCTGGTGCTGGAGCTGTGCCAAGGAAGTGCCGCTGGCGCGGCGCATCGATCCCTGCCCGGACTGCGGCGGCCACCGCCTGGAGGTGGTCGGCGGCGACGACATGCGGGTGCGCGAACTGGAGGTGAGCTGATGTGCACGACCTGTGGTTGCGGCGGCGAGAGCCATGCCCATTCCCACGCCCATTCCCATGCCCATGGAGACCATCATCACCACCACCATGACCACGATCATGGTCACGATCATGGCCACCACCATCACCCCCACGGTCCCGAGCCCGAGACGGCCCGGCTGGTCCAGGTGGAGCGCGACATCCTGGCCCACAACGACCGGCTGGCGGCGGTCAACCGGGGCTTCCTGGCCGGCCGCCGGGTGCTGGCGCTGAACCTTCTGTCGTCGCCGGGCAGCGGCAAGACCACCCTGCTGTGCGCCACCATCGCGGCCCTGAAGGATCGCCTGCCGGTGGCGGTCATCGAGGGCGACCAGCAGACCGATCTGGATGCCGAGCGCATCCGCGCCGCCGGGGCGCCGGCGCAGCAGGTGAACACCGGCAAGGGCTGCCATCTGGATGCCGCCATGGTCGGCCGGGCGCTGGCCGCGCTGGACCCGCCGGAGGGTGGCGTGCTGTTCATCGAGAACGTCGGCAATCTGGTCTGTCCGGCCGCCTTCGACCTCGGCGAGGCGGCCAAGGTGGTCCTGCTCTCGGTCACCGAGGGCGAGGACAAGCCGCTGAAATACCCCGACATGTTCGCCGTCGCCGACCTTCTTCTGGTGACCAAGGCCGACCTTGCCCCGCATGTGGGGTTCGATGAGGCGCGCTGTCTGGAGATGGCGCGGCGGGTCAACCCCGGGCTCGAGGCGTTGAGCCTGTCGGCGACCACCGGGGCCGGCATGGAGGGCTGGCTCGACTGGCTCACCGCGCGCCGCGCCGACAGCCGGAACGCCACCCCGGCTGCCCTCGGCGCCTCGCTGGCGGTGGGTGCCTGAGGCCCCATGCCGGCCCGTTCCGCCGTTGCCATCGACACCGCCTGGGCCGGGGCGCTGCCCTTCCCGGTGCCGCCGGTGCTGGCGCTGGGGGCGCATCTGAAGGCGGCCGCCGCCTGGGTGGCGGATGGGCGCGGCTGTCTGGGGCCAACGGTGGGCGACCTCGACCATCCCCAGGCGCGCGATGCCCTGGCCGCCCAGGCCGAGGCGCTGGCCGACACCCTGCCCGGGGCGCCGCGCGCGGTGGCCCACGATCTGCATCCCGATTTCGCCTCCACCCGGCTGGCCCAGGGGCTGGCCGCCGCCTGGGGGGTGCCGGCGCGGCCGGTCCAGCACCACCGGGCCCATCTGGCTGCCCTGGCGGTCGAGCACGGCCACGCCGGGCCGCTGCTCGGGCTGGTTCTGGACGGTTTCGGGCTGGGCGATGACGGCCAGCCGTGGGGCGGCGAGTTGCTGGCCCTGGACGGCGCCACCTGTCGCCGCCTGGGTCACTTGAGGCCGCTGCCCCAGCCGGGCGGCGACGCGGCGGCGCGCCAACCCTGGCGCATGGGCGCGGCGGCCCTGCATGTGCTCGGCCGGGGCGGCGAGATCGCCCCGCGCTACGCCGACCAGCCCCAGGCGGCGGCCCTGGCCGGGTTGCTGGCCCGGGGCACCCACTGCCCTGAAACACCATCCGGCGGCCGGCTGTTCGATGCCGCCTGTGGGCTGCTCGGCGTCCATCCGGTGGCCGAGTTCGAGGGGCAGGCGCCGATGGCCCTGGAGCGATTGGTCCGCCAGCCCCGGGTGTGGGACGGCGGCTGGCGCCTGGACGCCGCCGGACGGCTCGACCTTTTGTCGCTGCTCGACCGGCTGGCCGACACCGGGGACGCGGTCTTGGGCGCCGAGCTGTTCCACGGCACCCTGGCGGCGGCCCTGGTCGCCTGGGCGGCGTGGGCCGCCGAGACCGTTGGCACCCGGGCGGTGGGGCTGTCGGGGGGCTGTTTCTTCAACCGGGTGCTGGGCGACCGGGTAGCCTCGGGGCTGGCCGGGAAGGGCCTTGCCGTGTTGCGCCACCGCGCCCTGTCGCCGGGCGACGACAGTCTGGCCCTGGGCCAGGCCTGGGTCGTTGCGCAAACCCTGGCCGAGTAGGAAAGGAGCCGCGCCATGTGTCTGGCTGTCCCGGCCCGCGTCGTCGAGGTTTTGCCCGAGGCGATGGCCCGCATCGATGCCGGCGGCGTGCTGAAGGACATCTCGGTGGCCCTGGTGCCCGAGGTGGCGGCGGGCGACTACGTGATCGTCCACGTCGGCCATGCCCTGGGCCGCCTGGACGCCGAGGAGGCCCAACACACGCTGGATCTGATCGCCGAAATGGCGGCCGCCGGGGAGGCGTGCGATGAGCGGTGACGCCACCGACCGCTTCGTCGCCCCCTTCCGCGACCCCGAGCTGGGGCGCCGCCTGCTCGGCGCCATCGCGCGGGCGGCGCGGCCCGGGCGCACCTACGCCCTGATGGAGTTCTGCGGCGGCCACACCCACGCCATCGCCCGCCACGGCCTGCCCGACCTGCTGCCCGCCGGGGTGCGCCTGATCCACGGCCCCGGCTGCCCGGTCTGCGTGCTGCCGGTGGGGCGGCTCGACATGGCGCTGGCCCTGGCCGCCCGGCCGGAGGTGATCCTCACCACCTATGGCGACCTGTTGCGCATCCCGGCCAGCGGCGGCGACACCCTGTTCAAGGCGCGCAGCCGGGGCGCCGACGTGCGCATGGTCACCTCCAGCCTCGACGCCGTCGCCCTGGCCGCCGCCCAGCCGGATCGTCAGGTGGTGTTCATGGCCATCGGCTTCGAGACCACCACCCCGCCCACGGCGGTGGCGGTGAAACAGGCCGAGGAACGGGGGCTCGACAATTTCTCCATCCTTTCCAACCACGTCCTCACCCCGCCGGCCATCGACGCCATCCTGGGCGGGAGCGGGGCGCCGCGCCTCGATGGCATCATCGGCCCGGCCCACGTCTCGACGGTGATCGGCTGGGGGGCCTATCAGGACCTGGCGGCCCGCCACCAAACGCCGATGGTGATCGCCGGTTTCGAGCCGCTCGACGTGTTGCAGGCGGTGCACGACCTGATCGGGCAGGTCAACGCCGGGCGGGCCGAGGTGGGCAACCAGTACGCCCGCGCCGTCAGCCGCGACGGCAACCCGGCGGCTTGCGCCCTGGTCGAGGCGCTGTTCGAGCCGCGCCCCGATTTCGCCTGGCGCGGCCTGGGGCGGCTGCCACGCTCGGGCCTGAAACTGCGCCCGGCCTACGCCCGCTTCGACGCCGAGGCGCGCTTCGAGCTGACCGAGCCCGAGGGCCGCGAACCCCCCGGCTGCGCCTGCGGCGAGGTGCTGAAAGGCGCCACCGAGCCGGCCGACTGTCCGCTGTTCGCCACCCGCTGCCGGCCGGAAAGCCCGGTCGGGGCCTGCATGGTCTCGGCCGAGGGGGCCTGCGCCGCCGCCCATGGTCACCGCCGGGCGCCCGCCGCCGCGCCAGCCTGATTGGGAGCCCCCTGATTGGCCGCCACCATGACACCCCACGGTCCCCCCCTTGACCTGACCCACGGCCGGGTCGAGATGAGCCACGGCGCCGGCGGCCGGGCCATGGCGCAACTGATCGACCAGTTGTTCGCCGCCGCCTTCGCCAACCCGCTGCTGGCCCAGGGCAACGATCAGGCGGTGTTCACCCCGCCGCCCGGCCGGCTGGCCCTGGCCACCGATACCTACGTCATCCGGCCGCGCCGCTTCCCCGGCGGCGACATCGGCAGTCTGGCGGTGCACGGCACGGTCAACGATCTGGCCATGGGCGGCGCCGAGCCCCTGTACCTGACCGCCGGCTTCGTGCTCGAGGAAGGGCTGCCGCTGGGCGAGTTGGCGGCGATCGTCAAAAGCATGGCCGCCGCTGCCTCGGCCGCCGGGGTGGCCATCGTCACCGGCGACACCAAGGTGGTGGAGCACGGCCACGGCGACGGGGTCTACATCAACACCGCCGGCCTCGGGGTGATCCGCGATCCGGGGCTCGATCTGTCCGGGGCCAACGCCCGGCCCGGCGACGCGGTGCTGGTCAGCGGCACCCTGGGCGACCACGGCATGGCGGTGATGGCCGAGCGCGAGGGGCTGGCCTTCGATCCGCCGCTGCTTTCGGACAGCGCGCCGCTGGGTGGGCTGGTCGCCGCCCTGCTCGCCGCCGTGCCCGAGACCCGCACCCTGCGCGACCCGACCCGGGGCGGGCTGGCCGCCACCCTGAACGAGCTGGCCGCGCAATCGGGCGTCGGCATGGTGCTGGAGGAGGCCGCCCTGCCCATCCGCCCGGGGGTGCGCGGGGCCTGCGAGCTGCTCGGCATCGAGCCGGTGAACGTGGCCAACGAGGGCAAGCTGGTCGCCATCGTCCCGGCTGCGCGTGCCGAGGCCGCCCTGGCCGCCTTGAAGGCCCATCCGCTGGGCCGGGAGGCCGCCCTGATCGGCCACGTCACCGACGACGCGGCGCGCCGGGTGGAGATGGTCACCACCCTGGGCGGCCGCCGCGTCATCGACTGGCTGGCCGGCGAACAGTTGCCGCGCATTTGCTGAGGGGCGGGCTGTTATCGGGCGCCCCGACTCCCCATGTTGGCGGCGGTGAGTGATCGCGGGCGTGCCCCGTTGCGGCCGCCCGGTGGTTTTTCCTCCCCCGAACGGAGCCCGGACCATGCGCACCAAGACCCTGGGCGGCACCGGCCTGCTGGTGTCGGAGATCTGCCTTGGCACCATGACCTTCGGCGGTCGTGGTTTCTGGACCAGCATCGGCACGCTGGACCAGTCGGTGGCCGACAGTCTGGTCGCCCGTGCCGTGGACGCGGGCGTCAACTTCATCGACACGGCCGACATCTACTCCGAGGGGCTGGCCGAGGAGATCACCGGCCGCGCCCTGAAAAACCTCGGCCGCCCGCGCACCGACATCGTGCTGGCCAGCAAGGTGCTGGGCCCGGTCGGGCCGGGGCCCAACGACGCCGGGGCCTCGCGCGGGCACATCATGGACGGCATCAAGGCCAGCCTGAAGCGGCTCGGCACCGACTACATCGACCTCTACCAGATCCACGGCACCGACCCGTTGACCCCGGTCGAGGAGACGGTGGCGGCGATGGACGACCTGGTGCGCCAGGGACACGTGCGCTACTGGGGGGTCTCCAACTGGGCCGCCTGGCGGGCCATGAAGGCCCTGGGCATCGCCGATCACACCCAGCGAAGCCGCCCGGCCACCGTGCAGGCCTACTATTCCATCGCCGGGCGCGACCTGGAACGCGAGATCGTCCCCCTGCTGCAGGCCGAGCGGATGGGCCTGATGGTGTGGAGCCCGCTGGCCGGCGGCCTGCTCTCCGGCAAGTTCAGCCGCGACGGCGGCGGGCCCGAGGGGGCGCGGCGGGTCGAGTTCGACTTTCCGCCGGTCAACCGCGCGCGGGCCTTCGACTGCATCGAGGTGATGCGCCCCATGGCCGAGGCGCGCGGCGTGTCGGTGGCCCGCATCGCCCTGGCCTGGCTGCTGCATCGGCCGTGGGTGATGTCGGTGATCGTCGGCGCCAAGACGGTGGAGCAGCTTGACGACAACATCGCCGCCACCCAGGTCGAATTGAGCGACGCCGAGATGGCGGCGCTGGACGCGGTCAGCGCCCTGCCGCCGGAATATCCCGGCTGGATGATCGAAACCCAGGCCCGGGAGCGCCAGGCGAACGGCTGAGGCCCGGCGGCGAAGTGCGGCCAACCGCCAACCCGCCCAATCAACCCAGGAGGAGACGAACCATGCCCACACGCAACGCCCAGGCCCGCTGGACGGGCCCCCTGAAGACCGGCAGCGGGGAGTTGAAAACCGGCTCCGGGCTGATCTCCGGGGCCTATTCCTTTCCCAGCCGGTTCGAGGACGGCAGCGGCACCACCCCCGAGGAGTTGATCGCCGCCGCCCATGCCGGCTGCTATGCCATGGCCTTTTCCGCCCTGTTGGGCGAAGCCGGACACACCCCGGACCATATCGACGCCGAGGCCCGGGTCACCCTCTCCGAGGTCGACGGCAAGCCGACCATCACCAAGGTGCACCTTGAGGTAAGCGGCTCGGTGCCCGGCCTGGACGCCGCCGGGTTCCAGGAGCAGGCCGAGGTGGCCAAGGCCTTCTGCCCGGTCTCCCGCGCCCTGGCCGGGGTCGAGATCACCCTGGAGGTGGTTGCCTGAGGGGGGCGCTTCGGGACCCTGCCGCCGCGCGCCGTGTTTCCCCTCCAGGCCGACAGGAAACCTTGTCAGCCGCTTGTCCTGGCGGGGGGGCTGGTGCCGGCAGCAGGGTTCGAACCCGCGACCCCCTGATTACAAATCTTTTCTGACGCACTATCTTGGTTTGCGCTTAGTTTGCATAGATCGTCATAGAGCACTGATAATTAAGCGTTTATATGCGCACTCTTTGCGCCACTGCCTCTCGGTGGTACGCTGGAATTCGCTTCCCCGTGCTTCCCCAGCGCTTCCCCGAGGTTCCCATGCCCAAGCTCACCAAGCGCTACATCGACGCCCTGGCGCCGACCGGCCGCGACCAGATCATCTTCGATGACGAACTGCCGCGCTTCGGTCTGCGCCTGAAGCCATCGGGGGCCAAGAGCTTCGTTCTTCGTTACCGGCACGAGGGGCGCAACCGCAGCTTCACCATTGCCCCCTATGGCGTGATGACCCCGGACGAGGCGCGCAAGCAGGCCCGTAAGGTACTGGCCGATGTGGAGCGCGGGCTTGATCCTTCCGGGGCGCGCCGGATGGATCGTGAGGCGCCGACGCTGAAAGACCTCGCCGCCGATTACCTGGAGCGCCACGCCATTCCCAACAAGCGGCCGGCCTCGGTGCAGGGCGACCGCAGCCTGTTGGACCGTCACATTCTGCCGGCCCTGGGTCACCACAAGGTGCGCGACATCTCCCGCCGCGATCTGGAGCGCCTGCACCTGGGCTTGAAGGGCACGCCTTATCAGGCCAACCGGGTTCTGGCCTTGCTGTCGAAGATGTTCTCGCTGGCCGAGGCGTGGCAGTGGCGGGCCGACAACCCGGCGCGGGGCATTCCCAAGTTCGCGGAAGAGAAGCGCGACCGCTGGCTGAACGATGCCGAGTTGGACCGGCTGCTGACGGCGCTGGACGCCAGCCCCAACCGTCGGGCCGCCATGGCAATCCGGCTGCTGGTGCTGACCGGGGCACGGCGGGGCGAGGTGCTGGCCGCCACCTGGGATCAGTTCGACCTGGAGCGCGGCGTGTGGACCAAGCCCAGCGCCCACACCAAACAGCGCACCGAGCATGTCCCCCTGTCCAGCGAGGCCATGGCGCTGTTGCGGGACTGGCGAGCCGAGGCGGGGGCGGAGAGCCCCTACCTGTTCCCCGGCGATACGGCGGGCAAGCCGTTGCAAGAGTTGAAGCGGGCGTGGGGGCACATCTGCCGGGACGCGGGGTTGGAGGGTGTGCGCCTTCATGACCTGCGGCACACCTACGCCTCGCACTTGGTGTCCTCAGGCCTCAGCCTCGCCATCGTCGGCCGCCTCCTGGGCCACACCCAGGCCCAAACCACCCACCGCTACGCCCACTTGGCCGATGGGGCGCTGCGGGCGGCGACGGAGGTGTTTGCGGGGAAGGTGGGGAAGAACCCGAAAAAATCATAACCTGCACGCTGCAGGCCAAAGCCTACTTTGTCTTCCTTGCGCCACGGGATCGAAGCCGAAGGCCGAGACGCCGCAAGGCGGCTCGGTTCACGAGAGCGCGGCGCGGGGCGTTTACGCCGCGCGGGCGCTACCATGTTCGCGGAGAAGCTGCCGCCCCAATAATCCAAGAGCGCGTAAACTCCGGCAACGACAGCTTTGCGCCCACTCCGGTCGTTCGCATTTTCTCGACGTAGTCCTGAAAGCTGCCCTTTTCTGCACCTGATCGAACACTCATGAAGAGGGGAATCTGCTTCGCTATCGCATGATTATTGACGAAAAACGCATCGTATTCGGCGCTGGCGCGCTAAGATGGCATCAACAACCGTTATGATTGTAAGCCGGCTCGGCAAAATGACCCCCAATGGGCAGGGCGTCATTCCGCATAACATATCGAGATTTATTGGTTTCTTCGCCAGCGATAGGGGTCAAGGGGGCTCCGATCCAGGGGTCAATCGCCGCGCCGATTTCCAGTCGGGCGACGATGATGCTGTTATGGACGCTATCAATACGCGATTTCGCCTACCGGATGCGCCGAAATCGGGCTATCCTGTCGTCCGTTAGGGGCGGATCGGCCGCTCAAATGGGAAATGTCGGCCAAAAATCCGCCGACCGCTGTCTGGACGACTCCGGCCACCTCTCGGGACGGTTCCGAAACCCCGGTTTCAGCGAAGCTGGTGCAAACGATTCCTAGAAAAACAACTTGCCTTTTCATGGAAGTGCGGTTTACTTAGGTGTTATAGGTGTATGCGTTTAAGCAATCAGTCCCTCATGTGGATCTGCCGCTGCTTTGGGGGAAGGAAAGTGTAACGACATGTGCCTTCACGGCGTGCTCCCGTGAGGGCATGATCATAAAGAACACTCTCTTGGCTTTGATTTGGTCGCTTATATTTGTGGTTTGTTTTTGGTCAAAAAAATGAAATTTATATTTCACCAATATCAGCGAGGCAGAGAAGTAAGGGTATTCTTTTATCAATACTTGTGAGGGCGTCCGGATATCAGGGGGAATGACATGGTCACATCTCTTTCCACGTACTTCGAAAATCAGCCAAAAATCGTAGATCAAAATCTCAAGATTGAAGTATTTGGCTTGCAGGTTCGTTGTGCACCTTGGCCTTTTCCAGACGAATTCAAAATTGAGTATGCGAAGCTGTTTTATACAAGAATATATGAAATCATGCTTGATGCTGGGCTGCCGAGAAGTTCTCTGAGTTTCACTGATCCGCAGTCGGCTGCGCATATCAATAAGTTAAGAGGTGATGCTTCTCTTGGTTGGTTTGGGATGTCTAGTAAGGTCCCTGGCAAAGAATTTGGGATTACTGTTTCTGATGAAGTGTTGCAAATTCGGTGTGATGGTCTGCGATTGGAATCGCTAGTGAGTCTATCGGAACGGATTTTTTCTAGAATTACGGCGGCTTGGTGTTCAGAGGATCTGGCGAAGCCGACATTTCTGCTGAATCGGGCTCATACAATTGACTTTTACTTTGATTTCAATCTTCGAGTTGGCAATCATAAAATACAAAAAAGAAAAATGAAAAATTATGAGCTGCTTTCAGAGGCATTTTCTCTTGATAAGAAAATTCAATCAGAGGGGAAGCTTGACGTAAGCCATGCTATTCCTATCATTGGAGTGGATCAGTACATTAGAATGGATTTCAGGCAGCATGCTTTAAAAGAAATAGACGGTTTTCCTTTTAATACAATAATTAGTATAGAGGCGCCATACAATGAGCAAAATTCAATAATAAGTGTAAATTCTTCCTTGAGAATGGAGGATGAGTTTGGCTTTGATCTCTCTTCAGGGTTGAATTGGGAGACCGCATTTGTTTCCTTTTTCCGGGATATCATACTGAAAAGATTCCTGGAGAACTTTTTCTGTTCCACCGAGTTTTTGTCAATTTGATGACTTGTATGGCAGTTAACTATGTCAAGATATATAAGAAGAAATATTGGTGAAGGTAGTACGCTAGTTTCTATCATTAGAAACAAGTGGCTGCAATCCGGTATCGCGGGTATTCCATTTGCTGGAGGGCCCGCTCAGGCCTTCCTTTCTAACGTTGTTCATGAGATCGACCAAAAAAATTGGAACATTTATTGGGAGAGTGTCGAGAGCTGTATTGAAGATCTTCAAAAAGAAAAAATAGATATAGAATATTTTTCATCTGAAGATTTCCTGAAAAGAATTCGACAGATTTATCGTGAAGTTGTGACGGGAACTGATAAAACAAAATTAGTGTACTTGAGAAACTATCTTTTGGCGTCGGCGTCCACTCAAGAGCTTGATGCCACATGGAAGGATATTTTCTTTGATCATTTAAAAAGCATGACGGGTTCGCATCTGATAATTTTGCGCTTTTTTTACAATACGCAAAACAGTCTATCATTAAGAGACAGGTTTCAGCTCAAGCAGAGAATAGCCAACAGTCCTATCATTCTTGAGTCAGTCTGTAAAGAAATCGAAAGTGCTGATAAGATTCTGGTTGAGATGCTGGTTGCAGATTTGTGTGCCCGTGGGCTTCTCGCCTTGTGGCTGGGTGATGAACTGATGCCGAGGGGATGGAGCATCACAGATTCGGGATTGAGACTCATGCGGTTTCTCTTGGTTTTCCAGGCCGACGAGACCGCTTAAGAAACAGCGCGGAAAAACGGCCGCTCGGACCGCTCGCGGGGCCTGGGTCGGCGCGGGGGTGGCGAGGGCCAGGGTCACGGCCATCGCGCCACCCATCAGGGGGGCAAGGGATCGCATCGGATGCGCCGCTGTTTCGGGACAGAGGCCCCCTGTCTAAGCCACCCACGGTTGAAGTATGATGACGACTCCGTGATGAATGTCTGACAGCCGATCCGGACTGCGCCCGGCGTCCCTCAGGCCAGGCTTGCAAGCTACCGGTCGATGCGCGCTTCCGTGTCAACGCCGTTTGAATTTTCCCCATTATATCATGGCCCCGAATGAGCAGGTGGTGATCGGCTTTGGGGCAAAACCTTTCGCGAATCAGGTTCGGGTGAATGTCCGCTTCATTGCCTTGACACCTGAAACCAAACCGTCCCCTTCCGGCCCAACCCGGCCGGAAAGAAAATGCCGTTGACCTTCACCCTGAAAACCGGTCCACGCGGAGGGTGGGTTTCCCGTAGCATCCCAGAAGCGGGGGGAAGGTCATCATCATGAAGCGCGTCAGGTTCAAGGAAGGGCAGATCATCGCCATCCTGAAGGAGGCGGAGGCCGGGGAGATGGTCGCCAACGCGGTCTGCCGCAAGCACGGCGTCAGCGAGCAAACGTTCTACCGCTGGAAATCCAAGTTTGGCGGGATGGGGGGGGCGACGCCAAGCGGCTGAAGGCCATGGAGGAGGAGAGCCGGCGCCTGAAGACGCTGATCGCCGACCTGACACACGACAGGATTGGGGGCTTTGAGCAATTGGCCTTGAAGGCTAAACCGCTACAGCGGTTTCGGCCCGACGAAATACAACCGCGCCCTGGCCCGGGCAATCGCTGCGGTCACATGGCTGCCTCCGCCCTCTATCCCCGCTTTCAGGCGCTCGGCGGCGAGGGTGGGGAGGTGGGTGGTTATGGCCTCGTCGCTCAGGCCTTCGGCCACCCCAAGGCCAATGCCGATGCCCTGGAGCAGCTTCACGTAACGCTCAATCGCCTCGGCGCGCTCGATCTGTTGCACCTGCCCCGGCGTAAGGCCAGAGCGCAAGGCGGTCAGGTCGCCGCCGGCCACCTCTTGCGCCGCCTGCCACAGCGGGTGGAGGGCTTGGCGGGTCACGTTGCCGTCGCGCTGATGGTCGGCCAGGTAACGGACCTCTTGCAGCGCGTTGGCGATCACATCCCCGATGCCAGCCTCGAAGTCGGCGAAGGTGCGCAGTTGGTACTTGTCGCGCAGTTCCTTCTTGCCGGCCCGCACTTCGACCCGCCAGACCTCCAGCGCCGGGTCGCGGCGATCCACGCCCCACGCCTCGAACCAGAAGCCCTTCTGCCGGGCGATGGCCTCCCGCCGCTTGTCGTACAGGATCACCTGCCGGCCCGGTTGCTTGCCGATGGTGACGGACTCCAGCCGCCGTCCCCGCACCACGGCGGCCGGCTGATTGCGGTCAGTCGGCACGGCGCGGCGGTCGCCCCAATGGGGCTGAACCTTGGTGTGGGCGTGGGCCACGAACTGGTCCAGGCGGGGCTCGAAACACCGCGTCCGGAAGTCCATGGCGAAGTCCACCCGGTTCAGGCTGTGGTCGCTGATCCGGGCGCCCATGGCGGCCAACTCGCTGAACAGGTGATCCCGCGTGCCGGCATGACCCAGGGCAAGAAGCGTCGTCGCCCGGGGCGAGGCGAAGATGTTCCATTCGCGGGTGTCGGGGTTGGCCTTGACCATCCACTTGGCTCCCAGCGGCCCGGTGTCGCAAACGTAGGCATAGCCGCCCCGCATGCCGTGTCCGGCCACGTGCATGTCCACCGTGCCGAGGCGGGCCAGGGTCGGTTCCTGGCTCTCCTGGGCACGGTCGCGGGCCTCCTTCAGGGTTTCCAGCGCTTCGTCCGGCAGGGCGCCGGCAAAGGCCACGTCCAGGGTATCGAAGCCGGCGTGTAGGCGTTCGATCATGACTGGCGCTCCTTTACGCCCGAGTAAGTGTAGGGAGGGGTGTTACAAGGACCCCTCCCTGGCACCGCGCCTGTCCGGAGAAAGCGTCGTTCAATTGGCGCGGTCGCCTGACGGCGCCCGCGATTTCGGCGCTTCGCGCCGAGGCTGCTTTGGTTTTGAGGGCGGGGGAGGGGAAGGCGGAGAAAGGGGCGGCGACCCTTCGGATCGCCGCCCCGCTGAGGTCGGCGACACCCGGCGAGGCGGGATGGTGCCCGAAGCTCGCCCGGGTGCCGATCCGCCCCCAAAATCCCCGGCGGCGCAGCCAACCCCGCCGGGGCAAAACCCGTTGATGGCTTGAAGGCCGCCATCAGGCCTGGCTGGTGTTGTCGAGCGAATGGGCCTCGATCCAGGCCAGCAGATCGCGCCGCCGATAGCGGATCGAGCGCGCCGAGACCTTGACGAACTTCGGCCCGCCCCCGCGCACCCGCCAGTTCTGCAAAGCCCGCGTGGTGTAGCCCAGGAACCCGGCGGCCTCGACCTCGTTGATCAGGCTGTCCAGGTAGACCCGATCCTGGATGCTTTCCGCCGGTTGCGCTTGGTGTTTCATGCCAGACCTCCAACGTGCTGTGTGCGCTGGGGTCAAACCTGGGCCAACTCGGCGCCTATAAAAACGCCTATAAAATGCCCGCGAATTTATAGTTTCCGGGAACCCGGAAATTCCGGAATCGGGATGGCGCGGGCGGCGGGGTGGTGGGCGCTGTCACTTCATGCCCAGGCCGTCGCGCGCCGCCTTGTTGAGGCGGGTCTGCCAGCCCTTGGGATTGTCGCCGCGCAAGGCCTCGATCAGGTCCGCGTCCAGCGACACCGTGACCTGCCTCTTGGTCCGCCCCCGGGGCCTGCCGACCCGGCGAACCGAGGCGTCGGCTTCGAAGGTGTCCGGATCGGCGGCGATGGCGGCCTGAATGGCCTGGTCCTCGTCGGGGGTGTTGTCGAGGATGCGGGGGGCTTTCTTAGCCATCTTCGAATTCCTTTCGCCACAGGGCGATTTCCCGGTTGGTGGCACGCCGCAATGAGATGACCCGGCAGGCCTCGCCGCGCCATGTGGCGACCAGGGCGAAGAGATGGTTGCCGATGGGGCCAAGGATCAGTTCGCGCTCTTCACCATCCACGATTTGGCTGCCGGCCAGGGCGGCGAAATCCCAATCGAAGTCGGAAACCGCGTCGAAGGCGATGCCGTGTTTGCGGCGGTTGCTGTCGCTCTTGCGCGGGTCCCACTGGGTGTCCATGCGCTGGCCTCTCGGGTATATTTATAACTATGGAAATGGGCGGAGTCGAGAATAAAATAACTATTCAAACTCCTGCACCTCTTTCAGGGCGCGGCGGATCACTTCGTCCCCCAAGCCCTTGCTCTCCCGTTCATCGTCCGGGGCAAGGTCCAGGACCCGTTGCCGCACAAGCTGAATTTGGCCCTTGACGGTCATCTCGGGAGAAAGGGCACCATCCGCCGTCAGGGTGCGGATTGCTTCTTCTATCTGTTCCTTGCGCGAGGGGCGCCCGCGCGAGGGCTTTTCGATCTCGGGGGGTGGCATGTGCTCGGCTCGCCAGCGCTTGGAAATTTCGTTCTCCCAGTGATGAGACACGATGCGAATGCCAGCGAAGGCTAGGCCGTGGTGCTCAAGGGTGTCCTTGGACCAGTTAAGGAAGGTTGCCCATGCTTGGGCGGGAACCCGCTTGGGGCTGTCTTCCAGGCTTCTGGGCAAGACGTAGCCCAGGCCAAAGAGCGCATCCTTCATCAGGTATTTTCGGACGGTTTCCTGGCATTCTCGCGTGGTTGCGAGGCGGTCGTTCATTGTCTTATTTGCAACCTCGAATGCCTCCCTGATTTCGGTCGGGTTGTCAGTTTTGAATGCCTCAAAGGCTGGCGTAAGGTCGCTCAGCCAATGCTCTGCGTTCAACTCTTCATAGCGCTTTCTGAGTTGCGATGGGGCGAACTCAATGAAGGCTCGTGCTGGGTGGCGCCCATAGTGCCAAAGCATGTCTTCGACCGTTGGGAAGCGGTTCTGGGACATAGGTTAAGAGCGCTCCTTAATGAACTCATTTTACCGTAACCTGGAGGCTGGCGGTCGGCTGCGTTTGGGATGTTCTAGCATGGGGTATGCTCGGATGGGTAGGCCCCCCCGTAACGTGAGCGTGTTTGCCGAGTTGGTCTGTGCGGTGGTTGGTTCTCGTTACGTGACATCAACTCCTGGCTGGATTTCCCAAGCCTCCGGATGTTTGCGTTCGAAATCCCGCAAAAACCGGACTGACCACCCCGGAAATGCCGGCTACGGTCCGGACGCCCGGCCAGATTACCCGGAATTTCCGGGCCGCTTCCCCGCCGTGCTCCCCCATGGCTTTCTGCTTCCCCGGCGCTTCCCCGAAAAGAAAAAGGCCCCAGCCAAAATCGGCTAGAGCCTTGTTTTTATTGGTGCCGGCAGCAGGGTTCGAACCCGCGACCCCCTGATTACAAATCAGGTGCTCTACCAGCTGAGCTATACCGGCGCATCCTGGGGCGGGGCGGTCGGCCGCCAGGGGGGGCGATCTTCCCATGGTGGGGCGGCAAACTCAACTGCCCAGGGGACGCCGGAGACGGGCGGGAGGCACCATCAGGCCCCGCGCCGCCGTTACGGGAAGGCCTCGCGAAGGCGCCCGGCGGTGGCTTCCCAAGCCGCATGATCCGGTCTATAGGTGGCGGTTCTCCGAGCCGGCCCGAAGGGGTGGGCGTTCGGCCGGCGGGGCCATCATGCGGGCATGGCGGAATTGGTAGACGCGCTGGATTTAGGTTCCAGTGGCTTCGGCCGTGGGGGTTCAAGTCCCTCTGTCCGCACCATGGCGCTCTGTGCGCCGCGCCGCTTGGCAAGGCGCGATACTTGACAAACCGGGCCCGGAGGGGAAATGGTGCGCTTCTTCCGCTCGGTGCGCGCCGGGCGGAACCGGTTCATGTTGCCCATCGCCGGCCCTAGAGCCGAGGGCGAGAATTCGGAACCACTTGGTGGTTACCGATTTTTCGCCCGGGTCGGCTCCATGCTTAAATATCGAGAGCAGATCGTGCGAAATCTGAAGTGCTCTGCGATTCACATTTCGCACGATCTGCTCTAGGCGCCGCCGGCGCGTTGTCCGCGCCGCCGCCTGTCACCCCCGCCGCATCCGGGGCCGCTCCCGCGATCCCGCCGACCGCCATTGTTTCATAGAGAGACTTCATGCAGATCACCGACTCCACCATCGACGGCCTCCGTCATGCCTTCAAGATCGTGCTGCCGGCCGCCGACATCGAAGCCCGCGTCGAAGCCCGCCTGAAGGAGATCGGGCAGACCATGCGGCTGCCGGGTTTCCGTCCCGGCAAGGCGCCGCTGCCGCTGTTGAAGAAGCGTTATGGCCAGGCGGTGATGGGCGAGGTGCTGGAAAAGGCGGTTCAGGAATCGACCGCCCAGGCGCTGAAGGAAAAGGAGCTGAAGCCGGCCCTGCAGCCCGAGATCGAGGTCGACTCGTTCGGCGAGGGCGAGGATCTGGCGCTGTCCGTGGCGGTCGAGGTGATCCCCGACATCGCGCCGATGGACTTCGCCACCCTGAAGCTGACCCGTCAGCGCGCCGACGTGCCCCAGGAGCGCATCGACGAGGCCCTGGGCCGCATCGCCGAGAGCCGCCAGGACAGCGCCCCGGTCGAGGAGGACCGTCCGGCCGCCGAGGGTGACATCGTGGTCATCGACTTCGTCGGCAAGCTGGACGGCGAGCCGTTCGAGGGCGGCAGCGGCGAGGGGGTCAGCCTGGAACTGGGCGGCGGCCGCTTCATCCCCGGCTTCGAGGAGCAGCTGATCGGCGCCAAGGTCGGCGATGCCCCGGTGGTCACCGTGACCTTCCCCGAGGACTATCAGGCGACCCATCTGGCCGGCCGCGAGGCCACCTTCGAGGTCTCGGTCAAGGAGCTGCGCCAGCCGACCACCCCGGCGGTCGACGACGCGCTGGCCGAGGCGGTCGGCATGGAGAGCCTGGAGAAGCTGACCGAGATGGTGCGCGGCCGGCTGCAGGAGGAGTTCGACGAGCTGTCGCGCGAGCGTCTCAAGCGCAGCCTGCTCGACGCCCTGGCCGAGGCGCATGACTTCCCGGTGCCGCCGACCCTGCTCGAGAACGAGTTCAAGGGCATCTGGAGCCAGCTTGAGGAAGCCCGCAAGAACGACCAGCTCGAACCCGAGGACGCCGCCAAGAGCGACGAGGAGCTGGAGGCCGAGTACCGCGGCATCGCCGAGCGCCGGGTGCGCCTGGGCCTGCTGCTGGCCGAGGTCGGACAGAAGCACAAGATCCAGGTCACCAACGAGGACCTGAACCGCGCCGTGGTCCGTGAGGCGATGCGCTATCCGGGCCAGGAGCAGGCGGTCTTCCAGTACTTCCAGAACAACCAGGACGCGGTCAACCATCTGCGCGCCCCGCTGTTCGAGGACAAGGTGGTGGACTATATCCTGGAGTTGGCCGAGGTCAGCGAGGAGACGGTCAGCGTCGATGAGTTGACCGCCGATCCGGAGGAGGCCCCGGCCAAGCCGGCGACGAAGAAGAAGGCGGCGCCGAAGAAGAAGGCTCCGGCCAAGAAGAAGGCCGCCGAGGTGGAAGCTGGCGAGGCGGAAGCTGGCGAGCCGGAGGGCGAGGCAACCGAGGCCAAGCCGGCCAAGGCAGCGTCCAAGAAGAAGGTGGACGACGCCGAGCCGGCCGAGGCCGAGGCCAAGCCGGCCGCCGCCAAGAAGAAGGCCCCGGCCAAGAAGAAGGCCGTGCCCAAGGCCGCCGACTCCGCCGACTCCGGCGAGGCCGACACCTCGGAGGGTTGAGCGCCACGGCGCTCATCCCCCCCTCCCTTATCCTCAGCCACCAGGAGGCTAAAGCCGCGCCATGGCCGACCGTGATCCAATCGAGGTCTTCAACAACACCCTGGTGCCGATGGTCATCGAGACCACCAACCGGGGCGAGCGGGCCTACGACATCTATTCCCGCCTGCTCAAGGAGCGGATCATCTTCCTGACCGGGCAGGTGCACGATGGCGTGGCCTCGCTGGTCAGTGCCCAGTTGCTGTTCCTGGAATCGGAAAACCCGTCCAAGGACATCTCGTTCTACATCAACTCGCCGGGCGGCGTGGTGACCTCCGGGCTCGCCATGTACGACACCATGCAGTACATCCGCTGCGACGTGTCCACGGTGTGCATCGGGCAGGCCGCCTCCATGGGCTCGCTGCTGCTCACCGCCGGGACCGCCGGGAAGCGGTTTTCGCTGCCCAACTCGCGGATCATGATCCACCAGCCCTCGGGTGGCTTCCAGGGCCAGGCGGCGGACATCGAGATCCAGGCCCGCGAGATCCTGCTGCTGCGCGAGCGCCTGAACCGCATCTACGAAACCCACACCGGCAAGCCCTTCGACGAGATCGAAACGGCCATGGACCGCGACAAGTACATGACCGCCGAGGAAGCCCGCGACTTCGGGCTGATCGACCACGTGGTGGCCAGCCGGCCGCGTCCGGAGGACGACGGGACGGGGGACGATGGCAAGGGCGACGATGCCTGAGTGCACCGGTAATCGGTTCAGGTCCCGGAAAGGCGAGGTGTTGATCTTTTAAGGCGATCACGGCAATCGGGATAATTCGGTTGCGCAAATGCGAATGAGTTGCAACACTCTCCTGGCAACGTCGTTCACACCCGCGCTCTCGAAGGAGACCCGCGCCATGATCGCCTTGAAGACCTTCAGCTTCGCTGTCATCCACCTCTCGGTGGCCTTCTCGGTAGCCTACGCCTTGACCGGCGACATCGGCATCAGCAGTGCCGTCGCCCTGCTCGAGCCGGCCTGCAACACGGTGGCCTTCTACTTCCATGAACGGGTCTGGCGCCGCTTCCAGAAGGGCGGCGCCGCCCCCCGGAAGGCGCCGGCCATCGACCTGTGTTGCGGCGCCCACGGCTGATCCCCAAATGGGCAGGTGTGGCCGCCGTCATGGTCTGGTGATGGCGGCGTTGTTTTTCCCGCGCCGTTTTTCGCGCCGTTTTTTTTCCATTGTGCCGGGCCGGCCCCAAGGGCTAGACTGATCAGCCGCCATGGCCGCCCCATCCTGTGGTGGGCGCAGGCGGCTGACCGCGGGCGGAGCGTCCGGTCGGGCCGGAAAACCGGCTCGGGTGGTGCAGTTATCAAGGGGCGCGGCCCGGGATGTTCCCGGGCGCGGACGCCCCGTAGAGGCCCAGGCGGCCCGCGACCCAGAGCCGGATCTGGGCGCGGTCGCTGGGCCGCGCCCAGACCCGGTTCTGGGTCGCGGGCGCCGAAAGCCGGTTTCTAAGTGGAGTTGGGATGACCAAGTCGTCGGGCAGCGAGTCGAAAAACACGCTCTATTGCAGCTTCTGCGGCAAAAGCCAGCACGAGGTGCGCAAGCTCATCGCCGGGCCCACCGTGTTCATCTGCGACGAATGCGTCGAGTTGTGCATGGACATCATCCGGGAAGAGAACAAGACCCAGATGCTGCGCTCGAGCGACGGCGTGCCCTCGCCGCGCGACATCCTCGGCGTGCTGAACGACTATGTCATCGGCCAGAGCCATGCCAAGCGGGTCCTCTCGGTGGCCGTGCACAACCACTACAAACGGTTGTCGCACCTCGGCAAGAGCAGCGACCTGGACATCGCCAAGTCGAACATCCTGCTGATCGGCCCCACCGGCTGCGGCAAGACCCTGCTCGCCCAGACCCTGGCCCGCATTCTCGACGTGCCCTTCACCATGGCCGACGCCACCACGCTGACCGAGGCCGGCTACGTGGGCGAGGACGTGGAGAACATCATCCTCAAGCTGCTCCAGTCGGCCGACTACAATGTCGAGCGGGCGCAGCGCGGCATCGTCTACATCGACGAGATCGACAAGATCAGCCGCAAGTCGGACAACCCCTCGATCACCCGTGACGTGTCGGGCGAGGGGGTCCAGCAGGCGCTCTTGAAGATCATGGAAGGCACCGTGGCCAGCGTGCCGCCGCAGGGTGGGCGCAAGCACCCGCAGCAGGAATTCCTTCAGGTGGACACCACCAACATCCTGTTCATCTGCGGCGGTGCCTTCGCCGGCCTGGACAAGATCATCAGCCAGCGCGGTCGGGGCACCTCGATCGGCTTCGGGGCCGACGTGCGCGCCCCGGAGGATCGCCGCACCGGTGACGTGCTGCGCGATGTGGAGCCCGAGGACCTGCTGAAGTACGGCCTGATCCCCGAGTTCGTCGGCCGCCTGCCGGTGCTGGCGACGCTGGAGGACCTGGACGAGCCGGCCCTGATCGAGATCCTGACGGCGCCCAAGAACGCCCTGGTCAAGCAGTACCAGCGGCTGTTCGAGATGGAGAACGTCAACCTGACCTTCACCCATGATGCCCTGAAGTCGATCTCGTCGAAGGCGATTGCCCGCAAAACCGGGGCGCGCGGCCTGCGCTCGATCCTGGAAGGCATCCTGCTCGACACCATGTTCGACCTGCCGGGCATGGATGGGGTCGAGGAAGTGGTGGTCAACGGCGAGGTGGTGGAAGGCCGCGCGACGCCGCTGGTCATCTACTCCGAACGCTCCGACGAGTTGAACACCAGCGCCTGACGCACCGCCACCCCCACCGCCACGGGTGGCGGGTTCTGGAGTCCCCCCCCCCAGGAGGAAACCCCAGGAGGAAGCCCCAAAAGGCCGAGACTTTCTTGGCCTTTGATGGTGCTCGCCGGGCCGTCTGGCCCAGGCCCCCTTGAGGGGCATGGCGCGGGTGCCGGCGCCATGGGGCGGAGTGTGGTCGACCGCCCCGGGCAAAGACCTTTCCAAGGGGGCGCCGCCCGGCTGAACGTCGGCTGGCCGGCCCGCCGGGCCCGAAACGGGGGCGGGGCTTGCGGGGTCCGCCCGGCTGCCCGATATTGAACCCTTCAACCTGCCCAATCTTCAGGGCTCCCGGGCCTTGGCGCGCCGCCGCCGGTCCGGGCCATCCCGATCCGAAGGAAGACCAGCGTGGAGTCCACTCCCCAGACCGTTCCCGTCCTGCCGCTCAGGGACATCGTCGTTTTCCCGCACATGATCGTGCCGCTGTTCGTCGGCCGCGAGAAGTCGGTGCGGGCCCTGGAAGAGGTGATGAAGGACGATCGCCAGATCCTGCTCATCGCCCAGAAGAACGCCAGCCAGGACGATCCGGAAAGCGACGACATCTACGAGGTCGGCACCCTGTCGACCGTGCTTCAGCTCCTGAAGCTGCCCGACGGCACGGTGAAGGTGCTGGTCGAGGGCGGCCAGCGGGCCCGGGTGAAGACCTTCACCCAGACCGACACCTATTTCGAGGTCGAGGCCGAGCTGATCGAGGAGAACCCCGGCGAGGCCTCGGAGGTCGAGGCCCTGTCGCGTTCGGTGGTCGGCGAGTTCGAGCAGTACATCAAGCTGAACAAGAAGATCCCGCCGGAGGTGCTGGTCTCGATCAACCAGATCGAGGACGCCGGCAAGCTGGCCGACACCATCGCCTCCCATCTGGCCCTGAAGATTTCCGAGAAGCAGTCGCTGCTCGAGGTCGCCTCGGTGAACGAGCGCCTGGAGTCCGTCTACGGCTTCATGGAGGGCGAGATTTCCGTCCTTCAGGTGGAAAAACGCATCCGTGGCCGGGTCAAGCGGCAGATGGAGAAGACCCAGCGCGAGTACTACCTGAACGAACAGATGAAGGCGATCCAGAAGGAACTGGGCGAGGCCGAGGACGGCCGCGACGAGATCGCCGAGCTGGAAGAGAAGGTCAAGAAAACCCGCCTGTCCAAGGAAGCCCGCGAGAAGTGCGAGGCGGAGCTGAAGAAGCTGCGCTCCATGAGCCCCATGTCGGCCGAGGCCACGGTGGTGCGCAACTACCTGGACTGGATGCTGGGCATTCCGTGGAAGAAGCGCTCGCGCATCAAGCACGACCTGAAGGGCGCCCAGGAGGTGCTCGACGCCGACCACTACGGCCTGGAGAAGGTCAAGGAGCGCATTGTCGAGTACCTGGCCGTCCAGCAGCGCATCAAGAAGATCAAGGGCCCGATCCTCTGCCTGGTCGGCCCGCCGGGGGTGGGCAAGACCTCGCTCGGCAAGTCGATCGCCCGGGCCACGGGGCGCAACTTCGTGCGCATGAGCCTGGGCGGGGTGCGCGACGAAAGCGAGATCCGCGGCCACCGGCGCACCTACATCGGCTCGATGCCGGGCAAGGTCATCCAGGGCATGAAGAAGGCCAAGACCTCCAACCCGCTGTTCCTGCTCGACGAGGTGGACAAGCTGGGCAACGACTGGCGGGGCGACCCCTCCTCGGCCCTCCTCGAGGTGCTCGACCCGGAGCAGAACGCCACCTTCAACGACCACTACCTGGAGGTGGACTACGACCTGTCGGACATCATGTTCGTCACCACCGCCAACACCCTGCGCATGCCCCAGCCGCTGCTCGACCGCATGGAGGTGATCCGCATCTCCGGCTACACCGAGGACGAGAAGGTGCAGATCGCGCGCCGTCACCTGATCCCCAAGCAGATTGAGGCCAACGGCCTGAAGGACGGCGAGTGGGAGATTTCCGATGACGCCCTGCGCGACCTGATCCGCTACTACACCCGCGAGGCCGGGGTGCGGAACCTGGAGCGCGAGCTGGCCAACCTGACCCGCAAGGCGGTCAAGGAGATCCTGATCGGCGAGAAGGAAGGCCGGGTCGAGGTGACGCCCGACAACCTGTCGGACTACGCCGGGGTGCGCAAATACCGCTTCGGCGAGGTCGAGGGCGAGGATCTGGTTGGCGTCACCACCGGGCTGGCCTGGACCGAGGTGGGCGGCGAGCTGCTGTCCATCGAGGCGGTGGTCACCCCCGGCAAGGGCGCGGCCACCCTGACCGGCCAGCTCGGCGACGTGATGAAGGAATCGATCCAGGCGGCGCGCTCCTATGTGCGGGCCCGCTCGGTGGCCTTCGGCATCAAGCCGACGGTGTTCGAGAAGAAGGACTTCCACGTCCACGTGCCAGAGGGGGCGACCCCCAAGGACGGCCCCTCGGCCGGTGTCGCCATGGTCACCTCGCTGGTCTCGGCGCTGACCGGCATCGCGGTCAGCCGCGAGGTGGCGATGACCGGCGAGATCACCCTGCGCGGCCGGGTGTTGCCCATCGGTGGTCTGAAGGAGAAGCTGCTGGCCGCCCTGCGCGGTGGCCTGACCACGGTGCTGATCCCCAAGGACAACGAGAAGGATCTGGCCGAGATTCCCGACAACGTGAAGGAAGCGCTGACCATCGTGCCGGTGTCGACGGTCGACGAGGTGCTGGAGAAGGCCCTGGTCGCGCCGCTGACCCCGATCGAATGGAACGAGGAGGACGAGGAGCGCGCCGCCGCCCTGGCCCGCGCCAAGCCCGACAGCGACCCCGGTGGCGACGACGCCGTCACCACCCACTGACCCTCCCCACCGCCGGCCCCTCCGGGTGCGGTTTGTGACGCCTGTCACAGACCGCCCGGGGCGGCTCGTCTAGCGTTTGCCGGCCCGGCCAGGGGGCTGGGCAAGCCCATGCGCGCGGCCATTTTCCAACCCATATCCAGAAAGGGGTTGACGTCCCAGAAAGGCCGAAAATCCGCGATTCTTGGATTGACGGGGTGTTTTGAAGCTGCCTACACTCTCGGAGAATTCAAGGTTTAGTAACACCTTTTCGTCGAACACATCCGGCTAGCAGAGGGGGCTCCTCACGTGAACAAGAATGATCTGGTTGCCGCGGTCGCTGACAGCAGCGATCTTTCCAAGGCCGACGCCACCAAGGCCGTGGACGCGGTTTTCGAAGCCATCACCGATGCCCTGAAGTCCGGCGACGAGGTTCGCCTGGTCGGCTTTGGGACCTTCAGTGTGTCGACCCGGGCGGCCAGCGAGGGCCGCAATCCGCGCACCGGGGACAAGATTCAGATTCCCGCCTCCAAGCAGCCCAAGTTCAAGGCCGGCAAGGTCCTCAAGGACGCCGTGAACTGAGCGGCTTCAGGCCGCCTCCGGCCCCCTGAAGGGGGGCGGGGCCTGCTTCTACCCCGGCCGGAAAAACGGGTGAGGGGTAGGAAAAAAACCATTCCAGGCCGGCCCGGCGGTAGCGTTGGGCCGGCTCTTTCGTGACCGGTCCACAGGCGCTGGCCGCCCCCATATGGCCGGGCTCATCTGCCGGACCCGCCTGGGCCGTTTCCACCCACCCTGGCGGTTTCCAAAAGGTGGTTTGGCCGTTTTCACAAGGTGGTGCGGCGTCCTGCCGCCGGCCGGTCGAGGCGTGGGGAAGGGCGCGAGTCGGTACGATGTGGGCGGTTAGCTCAGCTGGGAGAGCGAGCGGTTTACACCCGCTAGGTCGGCGGTTCGAACCCGTCACCGCCCACCACCCATCCCGTCACCGCCCACCCACCCCTCCCGGGGCGCGCCGAACGCCCGCCCCACTCCCAAACGACCCCACTCCAAAATGGCAACGCCGCGACCGGGGGTCCGGTCGCGGCGGCAAGATGGTGGGCCGTCGGTGGTCGCGTGGGGCGCGCCTCAGGGGCGCTCTTGGATCAGGGCGCGCCTCAGGGGCGCTGGGCGACCGCGATGTTGCCGCTCGGCGCCGGGCCGGGGCTGCGGTAGGGGCCGTTGCAGAAGGCCTCGACAAAGAATTCGTCGATCAGGTCAAGTGCCCGCTCGCTGGCCGTGCCGGCGTGCAGGTGGGTGCTTTCCGTGGCCAGCCGCTGCAGGCGCCGCAACACGTCGGCCATCTGCATGTGGCGCGACAGGTAGGGGCGGCTGCAATGGGGGAACAGGCGCCGACGCTCGATGTCGATGTGGCTTTCCGCCTGACGGATGAAGGTGGCGATCAGCCCGCCCACGGCGGGGTCGGCCTGGGCCGCGTCATCGTCGTTCTCGGCCGCGGCGACCGGGGCGATGGAGCGGGCGATGCGCGCCCCCAGGTCGTGCAGGGCGGCGTTGGATCGGTCGACCTCCGAGACCCCGGTGGCGGCAGGGCGGTGGTTGTGCTTCAGGGCGACCATGGCAGAAACTCCCAAAACCAGAGTGGCCTCGCCGGTCCGGCCGTCAAGGCGGGCCGGCGGACCAAGTCCCAGGGGCGGGCGACGGCGGCCGGCCGGCTGGGGAACCAGGAACCAGAAAACGGGGGCCGATGTTTCCTGATCGGATGCTTCCTGATCGGAGCGGGTGCCGGCGGTTGCGTGCCGGCTTGCCCCCGTTGCTCCCGAGCAACAACACCCCACACCGCGTGTCGCCGGATGGGGTGTGCCACATTCGGGGGCCCCGATCGACGGCCCATTGATGAAATTTTAGCGCGTTGGGGGGTGAAAGGGCACGGGTGCGTCGGGGTAATATGCCTTTGAACCGAACCGGATGTTTCAGTGTGTTGGCGGCGAGGATGTGATGGCTTTCACCTGCGAGGTGGTTTTTCCCCAGGCGTGCGAGACGGTGTTCGATCTGGTCGCCGACGTGGAGCGCTATCCCGAGTTCGTGCCCCATTGGCGGGCCGCCCGGGTGGTCGCCCGTCATGGCGATGGCAGCTACGAGACGTTGCAGGCGGTCAGCTTCGGCCCGGTCAGCCAGAAATTCCACACCCTGACCACCGTCGAGCGGCCCCGGCGGTTGACCATCAAGGCGCTCAAAGGGCCGTTCCGGGCGTTTTTCATCGATTGGCGGTTCAGCCCGATGGGCGCCGAGTCGGGGGGCGGATGCCGGGTCGCCCTGCGCTTCGAGGTGGACATGAAGGCCGGCCCCATGCAGCGCCTGGTCGACCACGCCATCGGTCAGATGAGCCACCAGATGATCGAGGCCTTCCGGCGCCGGGCCGCCCTTCTCTGAGTACCCGGGCGGGGGGCGGCTGGTCGTTCAGGGGTAGGGTTCGGGGCCCGGGCCCGCCGGCGGGATCGGCGTGACCGTCATCAACCTGTCGGAAAGACTTGCATCCTGTGCCTCGGGGCGTAGTCTCTCGCCTGCTCGTGCCGGGCTGGCGGTTGACACCGGACGCCGGGTGGGGCATGAGGTCGGCGCTCCAGGGCCCGGTGACCCTTCACGACAGCCGGGTCCGGACCCAGATGCCCTGGTCTGGGTCTTGAAATCCCGCGGGAGACGGTAGTTCCGTGACGTACGATCCTCCTTCTTTCCAGCACGCTGGCGGCAGCAAGACCCTGACCGCCGGCCGCCTCGCCCCCGAGCCCTCCGGCAAGGCCGCCCTGGCCGCCTCGACGCCCAGTGTTCCCAAGTACATGCACGAGGTTTACAGCTGGGCCTATCTCAGTCCGGTTGGCCAGTGGGTGTTCGACCGCTCGGTGTCGGTCAATGCCATCCTGTGGGGCAACGCCGACCGGTTGATCCAGTCGGTCGAGGACGAGCTGGAAGCCGGGCAGAAGGTGCTGCAGGCGGCTTGTGTCTACGGCGACTTCTCCAAGCGCATGGCCAGCAAGGTGGGGCCCGAGGGGCGGCTTGATGTGATCGACATCGCCCCCAACCAGGTCCGCCAGACCCGGGTCAAGCTGAGCGAGCACCCGCAGGCCAGCGTGCGCATCGCCGATGCCCGCGAGCCCGGGGTGGGCGAGCTGGACGTGGCGATCTGCTTCTTCCTGCTGCACGAGGTGCCAGCCGACTACAAGCCGGTCATCGTCAACGCCCTGTTCGACAGCGTGCGCCCGGGCGGCAAGGTGGTTTTCGTCGATTACCACCGGATGGCCGGCTGGCATCCGCTGCGCCCCATCATGTGGTCGGTCTATCGGCTGCTGGAGCCCTTCGCCCAGGAACTGGTCGATGGCTCCATCCCGGCCCTGGCCGCGCAGCGCGACGACATCGAATGGGGCCCGACGCAGACCTTCTTCGGCGGCCTCTACCAGAAGATCGTCGCCCATCGCCGATAGCCCCGCGCCGCCAATGGTGCAGCGCGGTACTCTGGTTGGGGAGCCGGCTGCACCCCGCGGCGAACCGGGCTTTGGTGCGAAACCTGCCATGGATTCTTGACTTGACTGGGTGTGACGGATTACACCGACCCGGCAGGGAGGGGATGCGGCACGTGACGGGCAAAAAGACCCAGTGCCAGGGGCGGGTATTCAAGGCCCGCGAGACCAAGCGTCCCAGGCAGGTTCGACTCCAGGTGAGTGGAACGGATCGGCGGCGCCGGTCCGCGACGGTCAACGTGTGTTGGTCCAACGTGTGCTGGTCCAACCTGTGCTGGGAGGCTGTGAAGGCGACCCCATGACGGATTACCTGCTGGGCTATCTGCCGATTCTCATCTTCCTGCTGATTGCCGTGGCGATGGCCCTGGCGGCGGTCGGTGGCTCCTACGTGCTGGCCCGCCATCGGCCGGACCCGGAGAAGGACTCGGCCTACGAATGCGGCTTCGAGGCCTTCGATGACGCCCGCACGCGCTTTGACGTGCGCTACTATCTGGTCGCCATCCTGTTCATCATCTTCGACCTCGAGGTCGCCTTCCTGTTTCCCTGGGCGGTCAGCCTGGGCGACATCGGGCTGGTCGGCTTCTGGTCGATGATGGTCTTCCTGCTCGTGCTGACCGTGGGCTTCATCTACGAGTGGCGCAAGGGTGCGCTGGAGTGGGAATGAGTGCGGGAATGAGCCAGGAATCGAGCGGCGCCGCGACGCCGCGCGCCGAAGAGGACGCCATGCACAGCCAAACCGACCAGCCGGGCAACCTGCCGGCCGCCGGGCCGGGCAGCCCCGACAGCCCGCTCACCCTCGGTCAGGCCCTGGCCGAGAAGGGGGTGGTGTTGTCCACCGTCGATGGGTTGGTCAACTGGGCCCGCACCGGCTCGTTGTGGCCGATGACCTTCGGTCTGGCCTGCTGTGCGCTGGAAATGATCCACGCCTACATGCCGCGCTACGACCTGGACCGCTTCGGCGTGGTGCCCCGACCCAGCCCGCGCCAGTCGGACGTGATGATCGTTTCCGGTACCCTGACCAACAAGATGGCGCCCGCCATGCGCAAGGTCTACGATCAGATGGCCGAGCCGCGCTGGGTGATCAGCATGGGCAGTTGCGCCAACGGCGGCGGCTACTATCACTATTCCTATTCGGTGGTGCGCGGCTGTGATCGCATCGTGCCGGTGGACATCTACGTGCCCGGCTGCCCGCCCACCGCCGAGGCCCTGGTCTATGGGGTGATGCAGTTGCAGAAGAAGATCCGGCGCACCGGCACGGTGCTCAGGGGCTAGCCCTCGGAACGAAACAGCGGGCGCGCCGGGGTCGGGGAGGGCGCCGGCGGGCGACATGGACGAACGGGAGAGGGGAGCGCCCGGGGCGAAACCCGGGTTTGCGGGAGCCCCCCAGGTGGCAGGGGCTCAAGGTGGAGAGGCCCCAGGTGGATGAGCCCCCAGGTGGACGAGGACGGGAAATGAGCCTGAACAGCGACCAGCGAGCGGCCCTGGCCGATCTGGGCGAGCACATCGCCGCCGCCCTGCCCAACCAGGTGCTGGCCCACCGGCTGGTCGGCGACGAGCTGACGGTCGAGGTGCAGGCCGCCTCCATCGTCTCGGTGCTGACCTTCCTGCGCGACGACGCCAACTGCATGTTCGCCCAACTGGTCGACATCTCCGGGGCCGACTATCCGGAGCGCGACCCGCGCTTCGAGGTGGTCTATCACCTGCTGTCGCTGAAGCATAACCAGCGGGTGCGGGTGAAGCTCGCCACCGACGAGGCGACGCCGGTGCCCTCGGTGGTCAAGGTGTTCTCCTCGGCCAACTGGTTCGAGCGCGAGTGCTGGGACATGTACGGCGTGTTCTTCGCCGATCATCCGGACCTGCGGCGCCTGCTCAGCGACTACGGCTTCGAGGGGCATCCCCTGCGCAAGGACTTCCCGCTGACCGGGTTCGTCGAGGTGCGCTACGACGAGAGCGCCAAGCGCTGCGTCTACGAGCCGGTGCGTCTGGCCCAGGAATTCCGCAGCTTCGACTTTCTCAGCCCCTGGGAGGGGCCGGAGAACTTCGCCCGGGGCGTGCTGGCCGGTGACGAGAAGGCGACCGGGAAGGACGCCGGATGAGGCGGCCGACGACCCCAACGGCGGCGCGCCGTCATTGCGATCGATCAAGGCGGGGTCGGCGGCGTGCCGGCGATATGATCCCCCACCCCCCGCACGTCCAGGCGAGTTGAGATGGCCCAGTCCCAGATCCGCAACTTCAACCTGAACTTCGGCCCCCAGCACCCGGCGGCGCACGGCGTGCTGCGTCTGGTGTTGGAGCTGGACGGCGAGGTGGTCGAGCGGGCCGATCCGCATGTCGGGCTGCTGCATCGCGGCACCGAGAAGCTGATCGAGCACAAGACCTATCTTCAGGCGCTGCCCTACTTCGACCGCCTGGACTACGCCTGCCCGTTGAACATGGAGCACTCCTACGTCATCGCCGTGGAGCGCCTTTTGGGGATCGAGCCGCCGCCGCGCGCCAAGTACCTGCGCACCCTGTTCGCCGAGCTGACGCGCATCTACAACCACCTGATGAACACCACCTCGATGGTCATGGACGTGGGCGCCATGACCCCCATGCTGTGGGGCTTCGAGGAGCGCGAGAAGATCCACGAGTTCTTCGAGGGGGTGTCCGGGGCGCGCATGCACCTGGCCTGGTTCCGCCCCGGCGGCGTGGCCTTCGACATGCCCGAGGGGATGGCCGAGCGCATCCTGGCCTGGAACGAGGCGTTCACCACCTTTCTCGACGACTTCGAGACGATGATCGACGAGAACCGCATCTTCAAGCAGCGCACGGTGGATGTCTCGGTGGTCAGCCAGGAGCAGGCGCTGGATCTCGGCTTCACCGGCCCCTGCCTGCGCGCCACCGGCCTTGCCTGGGACCTGCGCAAGGCGCAGCCCTACGATGCCTACGAGGACATGGACTTCCAGATCCCGACCGCCAAGTCGGGCGACTGCTACGCCCGCTATCTGGTCCGCATGGCGGAGTTCCGGGAAAGCCAGAAGATCATCCGCCAGTGCCTGGAAAACCTGCCGGACGGCGAGGTGCGCTCGGACAGCCGCAAGATCCAGGCCCCCAGCCGGGCCGAGATGAAGCACTCCATGGAGGCCCTGATCCATCACTTCAAGCTCTACACCGAGGGCTTCCACGTGCCCCCGGGCGAGGTCTACGCGGCCACCGAGGCGGCGACCGGCGAGTTCGGCGTCTATCTGGTGTCGGATGGCACCAACCGGCCCTATCGCTGTTCCATCCGCTCGCCGGGCTATGTCCACCTGTCGGCCATGGACACCCTGATGAAAGGTCACATGCTGGCCGACGCGCCGGCCTGCATCGGCTCCATCGACGTGGTCTTCGGGGAGGTTGACCGATGAGCGAGGCGCCCTTCACCCTTGATGGCGAGCTGAAGGCGGCGGCCCAGGCGGCGATGGCCAAGTATCCCCCGGGGCGGCAGGCCTCGGCGGTGCTGCCGGTGCTCGATCTGGTGCAGCGGCACGAAGGCTGGTTGAGCCGCCCGGCCATGGACGCGGTGGCCGAGTTGCTCGAGATGCCGCCCATCCGGGTCTACGAGGTGGCCACCTTCTACACCATGCTGCGCCTGAAGCCTGAGGGGAAGCACAGCGTGCGGGTGTGCACCAGCCTGTCGTGCTGGCTGCGCGGCAGCGAGGAGATCCTGGCCGCCTGCCGCGCGGCGCTGGGCGTCGAAAGCTTCGGGACCAGCGCCGACGGCCTGTTCACCCTGGAGCAGGTGGAATGCTCCGGGGCCTGCGTGAACGCGCCGGTGGTCGAGATCGACGACGACTACTACGAGGATCTGACCCCGGAGACCATCCGCGGCGTGCTGGAGGCGTTGAAGCGCGGCGAGCGGCCCCAGGCCGGGCCCCAGGGCGGGCGGCAGGCCTCGGCGCCGGAAGGCGGGCCGACCACGCTGACCGGCGATCCCGCCGAGTTGCACGCCAAGGCCATGGCGGCGGCCGCCGAGCGGGCTCGGGCCCGGGCTGCCAAGGCGGCCGAGGAAGCCAAGACCGCCAAGGCGGCCGAGGAAGCCAAGACCGCCAAGGCGGCCGAGGAAGCCAAGACCGCCGGGGATGCCAAGGCGGCCCCGGGCGAGAAGGGATGAGCCGATGCTGAACGACGTCGACCGCATCTTCACCAATCTCTACGGCCGCCACGACCCCTTCCTGGCCGGGGCCCGCAAGCGCGGCGACTGGGATGGCACCAAGGACATCCTGGCCCGGGGTCAGGAAGCGATCATCGAGGAGATCAAGGCCGCCGGTCTGCGCGGTCGGGGCGGGGCCGGTTTTCCGGCCGGCGTCAAGTGGTCGTTCATGCCCAAGCAGGAAGGCCCGCGCCCGCACTATCTGGTGGTCAACGCCGACGAGGGCGAGCCCGGCACCTGCAAGGACCGCGACATCCTGCGCCACGACCCGCACAAGCTGGTCGAGGGCTGCCTGATCGCCGGCTTCGCCATGCGCGCCCACGTCGCCTACATCTACATCCGCGGCGAGTTCTTCCGCGAGGCCGAGGCCCTGCAAAGGGCCATCGACGAGGCCTATGACGCGGGCCTGATCGGCCCCGATTCCTGCGGCAGCGGCTGGCAGATGGATGTCTACCTGCACCGCGGCGCCGGGGCCTACATCTGCGGCGAGGAAACGGCGCTGCTCCAGTCGCTGGAGGGCAAGAAGGGCCAGCCCCGCCTGAAGCCGCCGTTCCCGGCCGGGGTGGGGCTTTATGGCTGCCCGACCACGGTCAACAACGTGGAAACCATCGCCTGCGCCCCGACCATCCTTCGGCGCGGCGGCGACTGGTTCGCCGCCCTGGGCCGGCCCAACAACTCGGGCACCAAGATTTTCTGCATCTCCGGGCACGTCAATCGGCCGTGCAACGTGGAAGAGGAAATGGGCATCCCGCTGCGCGAGCTGATCGAGCGCCACGCCGGCGGCGTGCGCGGCGGCTGGGACAACCTGCTGGCGATCATCCCCGGCGGTGCCTCGGTGCCCCTGCTGCCCAAGAGCATCTGCGATGACGTGCTGATGGACTTCGACTCGCTGAAAGAGGTGAGGTCGGGTCTGGGCACGGCGGCGGTGATGGTGATGGACAAGTCGACCGACGTGGTGCGCGCCATCCACCGCCTGTCGCAGTTCTACAAGCATGAAAGCTGCGGCCAGTGCACGCCGTGCCGCGAGGGCACCGGCTGGCTGATGCGGGTCATGGAGCGGCTGGTCAGCGGCGAGGCCGAGGTCGAGGAGATCGACCTGCTGGAGGAGGTCACCCGGCAGATCGAAGGGCACACCATCTGTGCCCTGGGCGATGCCGCCGCGTGGCCCATCCAGGGCCTGATCCGCCACTTCCGGCCCGAGCTGGAACGCCGCATCCTGGCCCGCAAGAGGCGCATTTCCCCCGGCGCCGCGGCCTAAGACCGAGAGCAAGCAGGACCACCCATGCCCAAGTGCACCATCGACGGGATCGAGATCGAGGTCGAGCCGGGGACCACCGTCCTCCAGGCGGCCGAGAGGCTGGGCATCGAGATCCCGCGCTTCTGCTATCACGAGCGTCTGGCCATCGCCGGCAATTGCCGCATGTGCCTGGTCGAGGTTTCGCCCGGGCCGCCCAAGCCGGCCGCCTCGTGCGCCCTGCCGGTGGGCGACGGCATGACCATCAAGACCGACAGCCCGATGGTGGTCAAGGCGCGCCGGGCGGTGATGGAGTTCCTGCTCATCAACCACCCCTTGGACTGCCCGATCTGCGACCAGGGCGGCGAGTGCGACCTGCAGGACCAGGCCATGGCCTATGGCCGCGACCGCTCGCGCTTCGGCGAGATGAAGCGGGCCGTGCCGGACAAGGACATGGGGCCGCTGGTCGGCACCCACATGACCCGCTGCATCCAGTGCACGCGCTGCATCCGCTTCATCACCGACATCGCCGGGGTGCCCGAGCTGGGGGCCACCGGGCGCGGCGAGGGGATGGAGATCACCACCTACGTGGAAAAGGCCCTGACCAGCGAACTGTCGGGCAACATCATCGACCTCTGCCCGGTCGGCGCGCTGACCAACAAGCCCTACGCCTTCAAGGCCCGCCCCTGGGAGCTGCACCACACCGAGAGCATCGACGTGCTCGACGCGGTGGGCAGCAACGTCTTCCTCGACACCCGGGGCAACGAGGTGCTGCGCGCCATGCCGCGCCTCAACGAGGGCATCAACGAGGAATGGCTGGCCGACAAGAGCCGCTTCGCGGTCGATGGCTTGTCGCGCCGCCGGCTTGATAGGCCCTGGGTGCGCCGGGACGGCAAGCTCATCGAGGCCTCCTGGTCGGAGGCCCTGGCCGCCGTCGCCGAGGCGGCCAAGGGGCTCAAGGGGGAGCAGATGGCCGCGCTGGCCGGCGATCAGGCCGACTGCGAGGCCATGTTCGCCCTGAAGTCACTTTTCCAGAGCCTGGGCAGCCCGCATCTGGACTGCCGCCAGGACGGCGCGGCGCTCGATCCCACGTGCCGGGCCGGCTATCTGTTCAACACCACCATCGCCGGCATTGAGCAGGCCGACGCCATCCTGCTGATCGGCACCGATCCCCGGCGCGAGGCGCCCATCCTCAATGCCCGCATCGGCAAGCGCTGGCGGGCCGGCGGTTGCCCCATCGGGGTGATCGGGCCGCAGACCGAGCTGACCTACAAGGTGCGCCACCTGGGCAGCGGCCCGGCCGACCTGGCCGATCTGGCGGCCGGCAAGGGGGACTTCCTGAAGGTGCTGAAGGACGCCGAGCGGCCGATGATCGTGCTCGGCATGGGCGCCCTGGCCCGTCCGGACGGCGCCGCCATCCTGGCCCAGGCCCGCGCCCTGGCCGAGGCGGTCGGCGCGGCGGGTGGTAACTGGGCCGGCTTCAACGTGCTGCACACGGCGGCGGCCCGGGTCGGCGGGCTCGACCTGGGCTTCGTGCCGGGCGCCGGCGGGCGCGATCTGGCCGGCATCGTCAAGGGGGCCGGCGAGGGGGCGATCAAGCTGCTCTACCTGCTGGGCGCCGACGAGATCGACATGGATGCCCTGGGCAAAGCCTTCGTGGTCTACCAGGGCCACCATGGCGACGCCGGGGCGCGGCGCGCCGATGTCATCCTGCCCGGCGCCGCCTACAGCGAAAAGCCGGCCACCTACGTGAACACCGAGGGCCGCGTCCAGCGCACCCGCCGGGCGGCCCATCCGCCGGGCCAGGGGCGCGAGGACTGGGCCATCCTGCGCGCTCTGTCGGAGCATCTGCTGCCGGCCCCGCTGCCGTTCGACAGCCTGGCCGAGCTGCGCCGGGCGATGGTCGCCGAGGTGCCGCATCTGGCCCGCGAGGACCACATCGAGCCGGCCGTCTGGGGCACCTTCGGGCAGCCGGGCGAGACGGGCGGCGAGCCCTTCATGAGCCCCGTCAAGACCTACTACACCACCTGCCCGATCAGTCGGGCCTCGCCGACCATGGCCGCCTGCGTGGCGGAGATCCTGGGTCAGGGGACGGCCAGCCAGGAGGAGCGGACCGGGACCGATGGTTGATTTTCTCGCCACCTACCTGGGGACCCCGGTCCTCATCGTGCTGCACATCTTCGCCATCATCATGCCCCTGCTGGGCAGCGTGGCCTACCTGACCTATGCCGAGCGCAAGGTGATCGGGGCCATGCAGATGCGCCGCGGGCCCAACGTGGTCGGCCCGTTCGGGCTGTTCCAGCCGATCGCCGACGGCCTGAAGCTGTTCCTGAAGGAGACCATCATCCCCACCGGGGCCAGCCCGGTGGTCTTCCTGGCCGCCCCCATGCTGACCTTCATCCTGGCCCTGGTCGCCTGGGCGGTGATCCCGGTCAATGACGGCTGGGTGCTGGCCGACATCAACGTCGGCGTGCTGTACCTGTTCGCCATCAGCTCGATGGGCGTCTATGGCATCATCATGGCCGGCTGGGCCTCCAACTCGAAGTACGCCTTCCTGGGGGCGATGCGCTCGGCGGCGCAGATGGTCTCCTACGAGGTGGCCATGGGGCTGATCATCATCTCGGTGCTGCTCAGCGCCGGGACGCTGAACATGAGCGCCATCGTCGAGGCCCAGCAGGGCCTGTGGTACGCCATCCCGCACCTGCCCATGTTCGTGATGTTCTTCATCTCGATCCTGGCCGAGACCAACCGCCACCCCTTCGACCTGCCGGAGGCCGAGGCCGAGCTGGTTTCGGGCTACAACGTGGAATACTCGGCCATGCCGTTCGCCCTGTTCTTCCTGGGCGAATACGCCAACATGATCCTGATGAGCGGGCTGGCCACCATCCTCTTCCTGGGCGGCTGGCTGCCGCCAGTGGACATCGCGCCGTTCAACTGGCTGCCGGGGATTTTCTGGTTCTCGCTGAAGGTGATGGCGCTGCTGTTCGTCTTCATCTGGTGCCGGGCCGCGTTCCCGCGCTTCCGCTACGACCAGTTGATGCGTCTGGGCTGGAAGGTGTTCCTGCCGGGCAGCCTGATCTGGGTGGTGCTGACCGCCTCGGTGCTGACCCTGACCGGCAACCTGCCCGAATAAGCGGCCGAACCGAGAGGAGCCGAACGGAGCCACGCCATGTCCTTTCTCGACCGCACCGCCCGCGCCGTCCTGCTGTGGGAGTTGCTGGAAGGCTTCGCCAAGACCTTCCAGTACTTCCTGAAGCCCAAGGTGACCCTGAACTACCCCTACGAAAAGGGCGCCCTGTCGCCGCGTTTCCGGGGCGAGCACGCCCTTCGGCGTTATCCCAACGGCGAGGAACGCTGCATCGCCTGCAAGCTGTGCGAGGCCGTCTGCCCGGCCCTGGCCATCACCATCGAGGCCGAGGCGCGGGACGACGGCTCGCGGCGCACGACGCGCTATGATATCGACATGACCAAGTGCATCTACTGCGGCTTCTGCCAGGAAGCCTGCCCGGTGGATGCCATCGTCGAGGGTCCCAACTTCGAGTTCGCCACCGAGACCCGCGAGGAATTGCTGTACGACAAGAGCAAGCTTCTGGCCAACGGCGAGCGCTGGGAAGCCGAGATCGCCCGCCGTCTGGAACTGGATGCCCCCTACCGCTAAGAACGTCGCCTATCCGCTGCCCGGCCCCGCTTCGGGGCGCAACCACCACCCGGCCCCGCTTCGGGGGCCAAGCACCACCCGGCCCCGCTTCGGGGGCCAAGCACCACCCGGCCCCGCTTCGGGGCCCAAGCACCAAAATCCCCCGCCCCGGCCCGCCGCTTGAAACCAGGGCCCGCGACCGATCCGCCGAGAGAGGGAGTGAGATGATCGTACAGGCCCTGGCCTTCTACCTGTTCGCCACGGTGGCGGTGCTTTCCGCCGGCATGGTGATCACCCAGCGCAACAGCGTGCATGCCGTGCTGTGGCTGATCCTGGCCTTCTTCAACGGGGCCGGCCTGTTCGTGCTGACCGGGGCCGAGTTCGTCGCCATGTTGCTGGTCATCGTCTACGTGGGGGCGGTGGCGGTGCTGTTCCTGTTCGTGGTGATGATGCTCGACCTCAACGTGGCCACCCTGCGCGAGGGCTTCGTCGAGCACGTGCCGATGGTGGTGGCGGTGGGCTTCGTGCTGCTGGCCGAGCTGCTGGTGCTGGTCGGCGGCTGGGCGGTGGCGCCCGAGGCCCAAGGGGTGCGGCAGGCGCCCACCCCGGACCTCGCCGAAACACCCAACACCGAGGCTTTGGGGGCGATCCTCTACACCGATTTCCTGTACCTCTTCCAGGCCGCCGGGCTGATCCTGCTGGTCGCCATGGTGGGCGCCATCGTGCTCACCCATCGACGCCGCGAGGGGGTCAGGAAGCAGCGCATCCCCGAGCAGATCGCGCGGCGCAAGGAGGATGAATTGACCCTGGTCGACGTGCCGCCGCGGGGAGGGGTGTGATCCCATGATGGCACTTTCCCTGACCCACTACCTGGTGGTCGCCGCCGTCATCTTCTGCCTTGGCGTGGTCGGCGTCTTCATCAACCGCAAGAACATCATCGTCATCCTGATGGCGGTCGAGTTGATGCTGCTGGCGGTGAACATCAATCTGGTCGCCTTCTCGGCCCATCTGGGCGATCTGGCGGGCCAGGTGTTCACCCTGTTCATCCTTACCGTGGCCGCCGCCGAGGCCGCCATCGGACTGGCCATCGTGGTGGTCTTCTTCCGCAATCGCGGCTCGATCGAGGTCGAGGACGTGAACCAGATGAAGGGCTGAGAGAGCGGGCCGATGTACACCCTGACCATCTTCCTGCCGCTTGCCGCGGCCATCGTCACCGGCCTGTTCGGGCGCACGCTCGGCGACCGCAACGCCCAGCTTCTGACCTGCGGGGCGGTCGGTGTGTCGGCCGTTCTGTCGATCCTCATCTTCAACCAGGTGGCGCTGGGTGGCGAGGAGATCACCGTTCCCCTGCTGCGCTGGATCGAAAGCGGCCCGCTGGCCTTCGACTGGGCCCTGAAATTCGACACCCTGACCGCGGTGATGGTGCTGACCGTCACCTGGGTGTCGTTCATGGTCCATGTCTACTCCATCGGCTACATGGCCCATGACCTCTCCAAGCCCAGGTTCATGGCCTACATGTCGTTCTTCACCTTCGCCATGCTGATGCTGGTGACGGCCGACAACCTGGTGCAGATGTTCTTCGGCTGGGAGGGAGTCGGCGTCGCCTCGTACCTTCTGATCGGCTTCTGGTACGAGCGCCCCTCGGCCAACGCGGCGGCGATCAAGGCCTTCATCGTCAACCGGGTCGGCGATTTCGGCTTCATGCTGGGCATCTTCGGCGCCTTCCTGTTCTTCGGCACGGTGGAACTGGACGCCATCTTCGCCGCCGCGCCGGAGCGGGCCGGGGAGACCTTCAACATCTTCGGCATGGAGGTGAACGCCATCACCGCCATTTGCCTGCTGCTGTTCCTCGGCGCCATGGGCAAGTCGGCGCAAATCGGCCTGCACACCTGGCTGCCCGACGCCATGGAGGGCCCGACCCCGGTCTCCGCCCTGATCCACGCCGCCACCATGGTCACCGCCGGGGTGTTCATGGTGGCCCGCATGAGTCCGCTGTTCGAGTTCTCGACCACCGCGCTGTCGGTGGTGACGCTGGTCGGCGCGGCGACCGCCTTCTTCGCCGCCACGGTGGGCTGCGTGCAGAACGACATCAAGCGGGTGATCGCCTATTCCACCTGCTCACAGTTGGGCTACATGTTCTTCGCCCTGGGGGTGTCGGCCTATCCGGCGGCCATCTTCCACCTGATGACCCACGCCTTCTTCAAATCGCTGTTGTTCCTGGGCGCCGGCTCGGTCATCCACGCCATGAGCGACGAGCAGGACATGCGCCGCATGGGCGGCATCTGGCGCCACATCAAGCTGACCTACGCCATGATGTGGATCGGCTCGCTGGCCCTGGCCGGCATTCCCTTCTTCGCCGGCTACTACTCCAAGGACATGATCCTCGAGGCCGCGTTCGGGGCGCACAGCGTGGTCGGCCAGCTGGCCTACTGGCTGGGCGTGATGGCCGCCCTGATGACCGCCTTCTACTCCTGGCGCCTGCTGTTGATGACCTTCCACGGCAAGCCGCGGGCCGACGAGCACGTGATGGCCCACGTCCACGAAAGCCCGCCGGTGATGACCGTGCCGCTGATGGTGCTGGCCCTGGGGGCGATCTTCTCGGGCTTCATCGGCTATGATCTGTTCGTCGGCGACGGCCGCGCCGTCTTCTGGGCCCAGTCGATCCTGGTGCGGGACGGCAACGACAGCATCGAGGCGGCGCACCATGTGGCCCTGTGGGTCAAGGCGCTGCCGGTGGTGGTCGCCCTGGCCGGCATCGCCGCCGCCTATGTGATGTACCAGATGGCGCCCGAGGTGCCGGCCGCGCTGGCCGCCGGCTTCCCGCGCCTGTACCGCTTCCTGCTCAACAAGTGGTACTTCGACGAGCTCTACGACCGCATTTTCGTGCGCCCCGCCTTCCGGGTCGGGCGCGCCCTGTGGAAGGGCGGCGACGGGGCCCTGATCGACGGCGTCGGCCCGGACGGGGTGGCCGCCGCCGTGAAGGACGTGGCGCGCCGCGTCGGCCGTTTGCAGTCGGGGTTGGTCATCCACTACGCCCTGGCCATGATGCTGGGCGTCGCCGCCTTCGTCACCTACTTCGTCATTGGCATCTTCGGTTGATCCGGACAGAGAGGCTTCAAGGGACACCAACGCAATGACCGGATTTCCGCTGCTTTCGCTGGTGACGTTCCTGCCCCTGGCCGGGGTGGCGTTCATTCTTGTCTTCGCCCGCTCGGAGAACCCCGAGCTGGTCGCCAGCAACGCCCGCAACGTCGCCCTGATGGTCAGTGGTGCGACCTTTCTGCTCAGCCTGTTCCTGTGGTTCGGCTTCGAGACGGGGACCCACGAGTTCCAGTTCGTCGAGCGCCTGGACTGGCTGCCCGAGTACAGGATCGCCTATCACATGGGGGTGGACGGCATCTCCATGTTCTTCGTTTTGCTGTCCACCTTCCTGACGCCGCTGTGCATCCTGGCGTCGTGGGAGTCGGTGAAGGATCGGGTGAAGGAATACATGGTCGCCTTCCTGGTCCTGGAGACCATGATGGTGGGCATGTTCTGTGCCCTCGACTACGTGCTGTTCTACGTCTTCTTCGAGGGCGTGCTGATCCCCATGTTCATCATCATCGGTGTGTGGGGTGGGGCGCGGCGCATCTATGCCGCCTTCAAGTTCTTCCTTTATACGCTGCTCGGCTCGGTGCTGATGCTGCTGGCCCTGCTGGCCCTGTATGGCCTCGCCGGGACCACCGACGTGCCCACCCTGATGACCACCGAGGTGCCCTACAGACTGCAGATCTGGCTGTGGCTGGCCCTGTTCGCCAGCTTCGCCGTGAAGGTGCCGATGTGGCCGGTGCACACCTGGCTGCCCGATGCCCACGTCGAGGCGCCGACCGCCGGCTCGGTGATCCTGGCCGGGGTGCTGCTGAAGATGGGCGCCTATGGCTTCCTGCGCTTCTCGGTGCCGATCCTGCCCGAGGCCAGCGCGTTCTTCACGCCCCTGGTCTACACCCTGTCGATCATCGCCATCGTCTATACCTCGCTGGTCGCCCTGGTCCAGGAGGACATGAAGAAGCTGATCGCCTACAGCTCGGTGGCCCACATGGGCTTCGTGACCATCGGCATCTTCGCCATGACCCAGCAGGCGGTGGAAGGCGCGGTCTTCCAGATGCTGTCGCACGGCATCGTCTCGGGCGCCCTGTTCCTGTGCGTCGGGGTGGTCTACGACCGCCTGCACACCCGCGAGATTTCCCGCTACGGGGGCCTCGCCACCAACATGCCGCGCTATGCCCTGCTGTTCATGCTGTTCATGCTGGCCAGCGTCGGCCTGCCCGGAACCAGCGGCTTCGTCGGCGAGTTCCTGGTCCTCATCGGCACCTTCCAGGCCAACACCTGGGTGGCGCTGTTCGCCACCACCGGCATCATCCTGGGCGCCACCTACATGCTGTACCTGTACCGCCGGGTGATCTACGGCAAGCTGGTGCGCGACGAGGTGCGCGTGCTGCCCGACCTCTCGGGCCGCGAGATCGCCATCCTGGCCCCGCTGGCGCTGGTGGTGCTGTGGATGGGCCTTTACCCGCTGCCCTTCCTTGAGGTGATGCATGCCTCGGTGGCCAACCTGATCGACAACTACCAGGCCGCCCTGGGGCACGCCGCCCCGGCTGGTGGCGCCTGATCGGCAAGTTCCCCCGGCAAGTTTCCTCAGGAACGAACAGAAAGCACGACCAACGCCATGACCGACCCCGTCCTGCCGCCGTTGCTTCCCGTCCTGCCCGAGATGGTTCTCGCGGTGGCCGGGCTTGTTCTGCTCATGCTCGGGGTGTTCCGTCAGGGCACGGCGGCGGCGACGGCGGGGCTGGTCGGCTGGCTGAGCCTGCTGGTGCTGGCCATCACCGCCGCCCTGGTCTGGCAGACGGCGCCGGCCAGCACCTTCGGCGGCATGTTCGTGACCGACGCCTTCACCCGCTTCGCCAAGCTGCTGACCCTGGGCGGCGCGGCGGCGACCCTGGCCATGTCGCTGAGCTGGCTGGATCGCGAGGGCGAGGCCCGTTTCGAGTTCCCGGTGCTGGTCCTCTTCGCCGTGCTCGGCATGATGATGATGATCTCGGCCGGCAACCTGATGTCGCTGTACATGGGGCTCGAGCTTCAGTCGCTGGCGCTCTACGTGCTGGCCGCCTTCCAGCGCGGCAACGTCAAGGCCAGCGAGGCGGGGCTCAAGTACTTCGTGCTCGGCTCGGTGGCCTCGGGCCTCTACCTCTATGGCGCCTCGCTGGTCTATGGCTTCGCCGGGACCACCGACTTCGCCGCCCTGGCCACCGTGCTGGGCGATGGCGAGGGGCACATCGGGGCGATGATCGGGCTGGTCTTCGTGCTCGCCGCGCTGGCCTTCAAGGTTTCCGCCGTGCCCTTCCACATGTGGACGCCGGATGTCTACGAGGGCGCCCCCACCCCGGTCACCGCCTTCTTCTCGGTGGCCCCCAAGGTGGCCGCCCTGACCCTTTTGGTGCGGGTCGCCATGGGGCCGTTCCTGGGCATGGTGGGTGACTGGCAGCAGATCATCGTGCTGATCGCCGCCGCCTCGATGATCTGGGGCGCCTTCGCCGCCATCCCGCAGAACAACATCAAGCGGCTGATGGCCTACAGCTCGATCGGCCATGTGGGCTATGCGCTGATGGGCCTCGCCGCCGCCAGCCCGGAAGGGGTGCGCGGGCTGCTCGTCTACCTGACCATCTATGTGGTGATGAACGTTGGCGTCTTCGCGGTCATCCTGTCGCTGCGCCAGCATGGCCGGCTGGTCGAGAACATCCCGGACATGGCCGGCATGGCCCGCACCAATCCCATGCTGGCCGCCGCCATGGGCATCCTGATGTTCTCCATGGCCGGCATTCCGCCGCTGGCCGGCTTCTTCGCCAAGTTCCACGTCTTCCTGGCGGCGATCCACGCCGGGCAGGTGACGCTGGCCATCATCGGCGTGCTGTCCAGCGTGGTGGCGGCCTACTACTACCTCAGGATCATCAAGGTGATGTATTTCGACCAGCCGGTGGACGGCTTCGACAGGACGCTGGACAAGCCGACGGCGGCGGTGCTGGCGGTGAGCAGCCTGCTTGTGCTGTTCTTCTCGGTGGTGCCGGCCCGGCTGACCACCCCGGCCGACGCGGCCGCCGCCCCGATTGTTGGGGCATCGACTGTCGGTGAACTTGCGCCGGCGGCGGCCGAGGCAACCGGGGACGCCTCCGGGGACGGACATTGACCGCCCTCCAGGGCGGCACCCCAGCTTCCCCGCTGCCCCAGGCCGAGGCCGCGCTGCCGCCCGGCTGGCGGCTGCTCTGCCGGGACGAGGTGGACGGCACCAACGCCACCCTGGTGCGCTGGGCCGAGGGGCGGGGCGCGCCGTTCGATGGCGCGCCGGCCGAGGGCGTGGTGCTGGTCGCCGACCAGCAGACGGCGGGGCGCGGTCGCCAGGGCCGCGACTGGCACAGCCCGCCGGGCAACCTCTATGTCTCGGTGCTGCTGGATGGGGCCGCCGGGCCGGCCCGTCTGGCCGAGGTCGGCTTTGTCGCCGGGGTGGCCCTGGCCGAGGCGGTGGCCGCCCTGATGCCGGCCGCCGCGCCGGCCCTGAAATGGCCCAACGACCTGTTGCTCGACGGCCGCAAGGTGGCCGGCCTGCTGCTGGAGACGGCGCTTGGGACAGACGGCGGGCCGTGGCTGGTGCTCGGCCTGGGGGTCAATCTGGCCTGGGCCCCGCCGCGCGGGCCGGAAATGGCCTTCCCCCCCGGCCGTCTGGCCGACGCCGGTCCGGCGCCGGGGCGCGATGCCCTGCTCGCCGCCCTGGTGCCGCGCCTTGCGGTGTGGCTCGCGGTGTGGCGCCATCAGGGTTTCGCGCCGATCCGCGCCGCCTGGCTCGAGCGGGCCCACGGCCTGGGCGGGCCGATCGAGGCCCGGCTGGGCACCGGCAAGCGCCACGGGGTGTTTGCCGACATCGACCCCGACGGGGCGCTGGTGCTCGACACCGAAACCGGGCGGGAGCGCCTGCTCGCCGCCGACATCCACTTTCCGGACAGGGACCCTTGACGGATGCTGCTGGCCATTGATTCCGGCAACACCAACACCGTGTTCGCGGTGTTCGATGGCGCCACCGTGGTCGCCGAGTGGCGCTCCTCGACCCGGGCCGACCGCACCGCCGACGAGTACGGGGTGTGGCTGGGCCAACTGATGGCCCTGAAAGGCCTGACCCCGGCCGACATCACCGAGGCCATCATCGCCAGCGTGGTGCCGGCCAGCCTGTTCGACCTCAAAACCCTGTGCCGGGCCTATTTCGGGGTCGATCCGCTGATCGTCGGCACGCCCGGGGTGGACCTGGGCATCGACATCCTGATGGACCGCCCGGAAGAGGTCGGCGCCGACCGTCTGGTCAACGCGGTGGGGGCCCACATCGAATACGGCGGGCCGCTGATCGTGGTCGATTTCGGCACCGCCACCACCTTCGACGTGGTGGACAGGGACGGCAACTACCTGGGCGGGGCCATCGCCCCGGGCCCCAACCTGTCGCTTCAGGCGCTGCACACGGCGGCCGCCCAGTTGCCCCGGGTGGCGGTCGGCCGGCCGCCTTCGGTGATCGGCAAGGCGACGGTCAGCGCCATGCGCTCGGGCATCTACTGGGGCTATGTCAGCCTGATCGAGGGCATGGTGCGGCGCATCGCCGAGGAGGCCGGGGAGCCGATGCGGGTGATCGCCACCGGCGGCCTGGCCTCGCTGTTCGGCGAGGGCACCGAGGCCATCGACCACTACGACCCCGACCTGACCCTGAAGGGTCTGCGCGAGATCCATCGCCGCAACACCGCCACCTGAGTTCCTTTTCACCGTATCCAGGAAAGCACCCCGCCTGATGAGTTCCTCCCCCGACCTCGACAGCCTGACCCCCGGCCCGGACGATTTGTGGTTCGTCCCCCTTGGCGGGGTCGGCGAGATCGGCATGAATCTGGCCCTTTACGGCCATGACGGCGCCTGGCTGATGGTCGACTGTGGGGTCACCTTCGAGGAAAGCGCCATTCCCGGCATCGACGTCATCATGCCGGACACCGCCTTCATCGAAGCCCGCACCGACGAGCTGGTCGGCATCGTGCTGACCCACGCCCACGAGGACCACCTGGGCGCCATCCCCTATCTGTGGCCCGATCTCGGCTGCCCGGTCTATGCCACCCCGTTCACCGCCACCTTCCTCAGGACCAAGCTGGCCGAGGAGGGACTGGACAAGGAGGTGCCGATCATCGAGGTGCCGCTCAAAGGGCGCTTCACGGTCGGGCCGTTCGACTTGGAGTACGTCTTCCAGGCTCACTCCATCCCCGAGCCCAACAACCTGATCATCCGCACCCCGGTCGGCCTGGTGGCCCATTCCGGCGACTGGAAGCTGGACCCCGAGCCGCTGATCTCCGGCCCCGCCGACACCGCGCGGCTGGCCGCCATCGGCGACGAGGGGGTGCTGGCCTACTTCGGCGATTCGACCAACATCTTCACCCCCGGGCGGGCCGGCTCGGAGGCCGAGGCGCGCGATGGCCTGTGCGCCCTGGTCAAGGAGTTGCACGAGGAGGGCGCGGGGCGCATCGCGGTGGCCTGCTTTGCCTCCAACATCGCCCGCTTGTCGAGCATCGCCGAGGCGGCGCGCCGGGTCGGGCGCGAGGTCTGTCTGGCCGGGCGCAGCCTGTGGCGCATGGTGGCCACGGCGCGGGCCACCGGCTATCTGGCCGACGGCCCGACCTTCCTCGAGGCCGACGAGGCGACCCACCTGCCCGATGATCGGGTGCTCTACATCGTCACCGGCAGCCAGGGCGAATCGCGCGCCGCCCTGGCCCGCATCGCCTTCGGCAGCCATCCGCACATCGCGCTTGGCTCGGGCGACGTGACGGTGTTCTCGTCCCGCGTCATTCCGGGCAACGAGAAGGCCATCTTCCGCATGCAGAACCAACTGGTCCGGCGCGGCGTGCGGGTGATCACCGACTACGACCAGCCGATCCACGTCTCGGGCCATCCGGGGCGGGCCGAGGTGGAAGAGATGTACGGCCTGCTGCGTCCCGCCCTGGCGGTGCCGGTGCACGGCGAGCGGCGCCACCTGGAGGAGCACGCCCGGGTCGCCGAGGCCAGCGGGGCGGGGCGCGCCCTGGTCATCGAGAACGGTGATCTGGTCGCCCTGGCGCCCATAGACGAGGCCGGCGTCATCGCCGAGGTGCCGACCGGCCGCCTGGCCCTGGACGGCGAGCGCATCGTGCCGCTGAACAGCGCCACCCTGCGCGACCGCAAGCGGATGGTGATGCACGGGGCGGCGGTCATTACCCTGGTGCTGGATCGGGCCGGCAATCTGGCCCGGGCGCCGATGATCACCACCCACGGCCTGTTCGAGCCGGGCGAGGAGGAGGACGACGAGGTGCGCCAGATCGTCGAGGTGGTACGCCGCGCCGTCAATCGCCTGGACCGCCGCGACGCCGGCGACGACGAGGCGGTGGCCGAGGCGGCGCGCACCGCCCTGCGCCGCGCCTTCCAGCGCGACCAGGGCCGCAAGCCGTTGACCGACGTGCATCTGATCCGAATATAGAAAGCGACCCGACCCGTTTCGTGGCCCGCAAAGCGCGGGGCCCAGAAGGAGAATCCCCGAATGATCGGCAAGCTCAACCACGTCGCCATCGCCGTTCCCGACCTGGAGGCGGCCAGCGCCACCTATCGCGACACCCTGGGAGCCGAGGTCTCCGCGCCCCTGGACCAGCCCGACCACGGGGTGACGGTGGTCTTCATCACCCTGCCCAACACCAAGATGGAGCTGCTCCATCCGCTGGGCGAGAAGTCGCCGATCCAGGGCTTCCTCGACAAGAACCCGGCCGGCGGCATCCACCATGTGTGCTACGAGGTGGAGGACATCCTGGCCGCCCGCGACCGGCTGAAGGCGCAGGGCCTGCGGGTGCTGGGCGACGGCAACCCGAAGATCGGCGCCCACGGCAAGCCGGTGCTGTTCCTCCACCCCAAGGACCTCTACGGCACCCTGGTCGAGCTGGAGCAGGTGTAGGGCGGGGATCACTCCGCCAGCAGCGGTTCGACCTGGCTGTGGTAGTGATAGGTTTCCCAGGAGATGCTGTAGTCCTCGGACTGGTTGCCCCAGGACGTCCAGTTCCTGCGTGACCCGCGCGCGAACAGTTCCAGATAGGGCCCGGAGCTGCATTGCTCGATGACCTCGTAGAGTTCGTCGGGCTTGCGGCTGTGCTCGCGCTTGCGCGAGGCGATCAGGTTGACCTGTCGGCGACCGGGGGCCAGGGTCCGGGCGTTCTTTCCCCGCACGCCGAACAGGACAAGCTCGGTGACGTTGCGGAAGTAGAAGCCGACGCCGCGCCCATCGGACCCGCCATCCTTGCGCACCTTGTGCCAGACCAGATTGCTCTTGTACTCAAAACCCCAGGCGCGAAGAACGTCGATTCCTTCCGGCAACAGGGCGTTGGGCACCCAAAGATAAAGATGCGCCGGTTCCTTGACATGGTCGGCCACGGGCAACGCCTTGATCTCGTCCAGGGTCATGGTGCCATAGCGGGACAGGCGCCGATGCTCCGGGGCCATTTTTCCGGTACGGTTCTGGAAGCGCCAGGGGGGGTCGGCCAGCACCGTCGAGAATGTCTGTCCCGCCAGTTGGGTTCGGAAGTCCAGGATCGGGTCCGGCTGTTCAGCAGTCATGGGGCCAATCCTCAATGCACTTGGGGCCAATGCCAATGGCCAGAACCGGGCAGCCGCCATTGCGACCGGCGTTCAGGCGGTAAAGGAGCTTGCCCATCCAGGTGGTGCTGGCGCCGTACTTTTCACGGATCATGCGGGGCTCGCCGTTGCGTTTCCATTCCACGTTTCCGTTGCGGTCCAGCGATTCACCAAGTTGGCGAAAGACCGGGTTGAGGGCGGCGCTGCGGGTCACCAGGACCGCCACATCAATGACCCCTGTATGGGCAAAGGCGCTGAAAGCGTAGAGATCCCGGTCAAACGTCTGGTCCTTGCTGTTCCATTCCAGATCGAAAGCCACCCCATCCTTGACGTAATCGATCTGATGGCCGTCGAGGTAGCGCTCGAAGTTCATGGTCCGGGTTTTCTTGACACTGGTCTTTCCGGCGCCCTCATCGTTCTCCCGCCAGCTGATGGTCACCAGAAGATCGCCCTGGATGGAGGTCTCGTGCCAACCGCGCGGCCGCAGCACGGTGCTGAACAGCTTGGGGATCTGGGACTCGTTCCCGCCGGCCCGCCGGATCATGTCGGTTGTGATCGAAAACGCCCGCAAGGCGGCCAGCAGATCCGTGAAGGCCTCGGGATGGTTTTCCGAGAGAATCAGGGCTGCGCTGCGATAACTGTGGATCTCGTATCTGTCCCGGATGTCCTTTGGGATCCGGCTTTCGACCAGGTGTTCTGGATCGGCCTTGCCGCCCGGGGATTCCGAGGTGTCGGACGCCATTCTGACTGCCTTCTCCGTCCGCGCGCCGAGGATCGCTCGCCGGCTGTCGTGAGGGTGAGGGTACTATATACGCCCCTCTGGCGGCCTTGAAAAAACATTATCTTGTTCCGCCCCCCTACCGCCCGGCGGTGCGCAGGGCTTCCTCGGCGGCGCGGACCAGGGCGCGGGCCTTGTTTTCGCACTCCTCGTGCTCCTTGACCGGGTCGCTGTCGAGCACGATCCCGGCCCCGGCCTGCAGGTGCAGCTCGCCGTCCTTCAGCAGCGAGGTGCGCAGGGCGATGCAGGTGTCCATGTCGCCGTTGGCGGCGATGTAGCCCACCCCGCCGGCGTAGAAGCCGCGCCGCAGGGGCTCCAACTCCTCGATGATCTCCATGGCCCGCACCTTGGGGGCGCCGGAGACGGTGCCGGCCGGGAAGCCGGCCATCAGGGCGTCCATGGCATCCAGTTCCGGGCGCAGCCGGCCGACCACGTTGGAGACGATGTGCATGACCTGGCTGTAGCGCTCGATGACCATCTGGTCGGTCACCTTCACCGTGCCCACCTCGGCCACCCGGCCGACGTCGTTGCGCCCCAGGTCGAGCAGCATCAGGTGTTCGGCCAGCTCTTTGGGGTCGGCCAGCAGGTCGGCGGCCAGGGCCTCGTCTTCCTCGGTGGTGGCGCCGCGCTTGCGGGTGCCGGCGATGGGGCGCACGGTCACCTCGCCGTCGCGCAGGCGGACCAGGATTTCCGGGCTGGCGCCGATCAGGGCGTAGTCGCCGAAATCCAGGCAGAACAGGAAGGGCGCCGGGTTGGTCCGCCGGAGCGCCCGATAGAGAGCCAGCGGCGGCAGGCGGAAGGGCATGGAGAAGCGCTGGCTCAACACCACCTGGAAGATGTCGCCGGCCCGGATGTACTCCTTGGCGCGCTCCACCATGGCCTGATAGTCGGCCGGAGCCATGGCCGGGGTCAGGGTGGCGGCGTGGCGCTCGCGCCCGGTGTCGCGGCGGTAGGGCAGGCCGCGCTCGAAGTCGGCCACCACCTCGGCCAGACGCTCGCCGGCCAGCTCCCAGGCGGCCTCGGCCGAGATGTCGTCGCGCGGGCGGATCGGGGTGACCAGGGTCACCGTGTCCTTCACGTTGTCGAACACCGCCTGCACGGTGGGCCGGGCGAACACCGCGTCGGGGATGTCGATGGGGTCGGGGTTGTCGTCGGGCAGCCGTTCGACCAGACGGATGGTGTCGTAGCCCATGTAGCCGACCAGCCCCATGGCGATGGCCGGCAGGCAGTCGGGCAGGTCGATGCGCGATTCCTCGATCAGCCGCTTCAGCGAGTCCAGGGCCGGGCCGTCGTCCTCGAAGCTGTCCTCGTCGCCGCGCAGCAGGTGGCGGTTGATCTCCGCCCGTTCGCCCCGGCAGCGCCAGATCAGGTCGGGTTTCAGGCCGATCAGCGAGTAGCGGCCGCGCACCGCGCCACCTTCCACCGAATCGAGCAGGAACGAGAAGCGCCGCCCGTCGGCCAGCTTGAGCATGGCCGAGACCGGGGTTTCCAGGTCGGCGGCCAGGGTCGTCCAGACCACCTGGGGGCGCCCCTGCTGGTAGGTGGCGCGGAAGCTTTCCACATCCGGACTGAGCTGCATGACCGTTTCCTCTGGCGCGGGCCTTCAAGGGCGAAACCTGGGCTCGCCAAATACCCGCCTGGGGGGGTGGTGGCGCCTGCCTACATCATTTCCTGGATCAGGCGCTGGTTGACCTGGATGCCGTGCCGGCGGGCCAGGGCGGTGGCGTACTGGTCGAGCAGGTCGCCGGCCAGCGCCTCGGTGACGGTGGGCGCCAGATCGTCGACCCGCGCCGGCGGCACGATCACCTCGTCCAGGCGGGCCAGCAGGCGGCGGTTGGGGCCGGCGCCGCTGACCAGGGCGCCCGGCTCGGCCTTGAACAGCGGGCCGACCAGGGCCTGGGGCAGGGGGCCCTGACCGTTGCGCAGGGTGGCGCCCCGGGTGAAGGGGGGCGGCTCGGACAGGCTGGCGGCCGGGGTTTCGGCGGCCAGGGTGGCCAGATCGGCGCCCTCGCCGGCGCGCTTCTCAAGCTCGGCGAGCAGGGCGTCGGCGGCCTCGAGGCGTTGCTCGCGCCGCCAGTCGGCGAGCACCCGGTCGCGGGCTTCCTCGAAGGTCAGCGGTCGGGCCTCGGTCACCTGATCCAGGCGCAGGGCGAGGTAGCCGGTTTCCGTCTCGACCATGCGCGGCTCGGCATCGGCCGGCAGCTCGAAGGCGCGGGAGAGCAGGGTCGGCGGCAGGTCCTCGGCCCGGGTGCCGTCGGCCAGCCCGCCGTCGCGGGCGACCTGGGTCAGGCTGTGGGTTTCAAGGTCGAGGTCGGCCAGCGCCTCCTCCAGGGTGGCGCCACCGGCCAGGGCATCCTCGACCTGCGCCGCGTACTCGTAGATGCGCTCGATGGCGCGTTCCACCTTGAGGGTTTCGGTGAGCTGCTCGCGCACCTCCTCGAGCGGCTGGACGGTGCCCTCGGTCAACCCGACGATCTCCGCCACATGCCAGCCCAGGGGGCTTTCCACCGGGCCGATCACGGCGCCCTCGGGCTGGTTCCTGAGGGCCAGGGTGAGGGTGGGGGGAAGTTCCGTCGCGCCGACCGCTTCCAGCCGCACCGGGGCCGGGGCACCGGCGGCCTGGGCGGCGGCGGCCAGGGTGCGGCCCTCGCGGCGCGCCGCCAGTACCTGGGCGGCGGTCTCTTCAGAGTCGACCAGGATCTGCTCCAGGTCCCAACTGGACGGGCTGGTGAACTGCTCCAGGCGCTGTTCATAGGCGCTTTCCACCGCGCCCTCCTCCAGCGCCATCATCGGGGCCAGCCCCTCCGGGTTCAACACGGCGTAGGTCAGGCTGCGCCGCTCGGGGGCCAGATAGCCGTCCTGGCCGGCGGCGTGGAAGGCGCGCAAGGCCTCCTCGTCGGGCTCGGGCGGGGCGGGCAGGGCGGCCGGGTCGATGGTCAGCAGGGTGATGCGGCGCTGTTCGTCGCGGTAGTCGGCCAGCGCGGTGAGCAGCACCTCGGGCGCCGCCGCCCCGGCCATCACCGCCTGTTCCAGCCGCTGGCGAGCCATCACCGCCCGCTCGCCGGCCAGATAGGCCCGCTCGTTCAGGCGGTTGGCGGCCAGGGTCTGCTCGAACACCTGGCGCGAGAACTGGCCGTTCGCCTGGAAAGCCGGGTTGCCGGCAACGTGTGCCTTGAGCGCCGGGTCGCTGATCACCAGCCGGTTGTCGGCCACCTCGATGTCGAGCAGGGTCTGCCGGGCGAGGCGGCGGATGGTGGCGTCGAGCAGCCCCATGCGGATGGCGGTGTCGCGGTCGATGGCGCCGCCCAGCATGGCTTGCAGGCGCTCCAGGTCGTCGGTGAAGTGGCGGCGCAGGGTTTCCGGGCCGATGTGCTCGTCGCCGACCACGATGGCCGCCCGGTCGCCGGCGGCGCCGCGGATCATGTCGCCCACCCCCCAGGCGGCGAAGCTCAGGATGAGCAGGCCGAGCAGGGCCTTGACGATCCAGGACCCGGTGTGGCGGCGCAGAATGTTGAGCATGGCTGTGAAAGACGTCCCTTGAAAGCGGCGCGGAAAGGCAGGCGGCGCATCATAGTCGGGGCGGGCGCGGGGCCGCAACAGCGGCGGCCTTGAGACTCGGCCCGGCTGGTCAGTCGGTCGACTTCCATGCTATCTCCCGGAAGATCGCCCTTGGGATTGCATAACCACGGAGAGCACAGCCCATGACCGCCCGCCGCCCGCTGATCGCCGGCAACTGGAAAATGAACGGTGGCCTGGCCCAGGTGGACGGCCTGGCCGGCGCCCTGGCCCGCCGTTTGGCCGACACCGCCGAGCGGCCCTTCGACATGCTGGTCTGCCCGCCGGCCACCCTGGTCGCGGCGGTGGCCGGCGAGGTGCTCGGCTCGCCGCTGATGGTCGGCGGTCAGGACTGCCACACGGCCGAGAGCGGCGCCCACACCGGCGACATCGCCGCCGCCATGCTGCGCGAGCTGGGGGCCAGCCATGTCATCGTCGGCCACTCGGAGCGGCGGGCCGACCACGGCGAGGACGACGCCACCGTGAAGGCCAAGGCCGAGGCGGCGCTGGCCGCCGGGCTGGTGGCCATCGTCTGCATCGGCGAAACCTTGGCGCAGCGCGACGCCGGCGAGACCCTGGCCGTCAACCGCCGCCAGCTTGTCGGCTCGTTGCCGGCCGGGGCGACCCCGGCCAACACGGTGATCGCCTACGAGCCGGTGTGGGCCATCGGCACCGGGCGCACCGCCTCGCCGGAGCAGGCCCAGGAGGTGCACGCCATGATCCGCCAAGTTCTGGGCGAGAGCCTGGGGGCCGAGGCGGCCGGGGCCATGCGGTTGCTCTATGGCGGCTCCATGAAGCCCGGCAACGCGGCCGAGCTGATGGCCCAGCCGGACATCGACGGCGGCCTGATCGGCGGCGCCAGTCTCAAGGTGGACGACTTCTGGGCCATCGCCCAGGCGGTCCAATAGGCGGCCCAATAAGCGATCTGGCGACGTCCGGCCCAACAGCCCCCTTTGCAGGCGCCCGCCAAAGGGAGTACAAGGGCGCCCAACGACGGTTCCGGCGGCGCTTCCCCCAGGGGTGGCGCCCGGGCCGGCTTTTGCCGGTCGGGGCCTGTCAGACTGTTTCCCTCACTGCGTAAACGGATTGCGACATGATCGAGGTCGTTCTGGTCGTCCACCTGCTGCTTGCCCTGGCCATGGTCGGGGTCATCCTGTTGCAGCGCTCCGAAGGCGGGGCGCTGGGCATCGGCGGCGGCGGGGGCGGCATGCCGGGAGCCCGGGGCTCGGGCAACCCGCTGACCCGGATCACCGCCATCCTGGCCGCCGGCTTCATGGCGACCAGCCTGGGCCTGGCCCTGCTCGCCAACATGGAGCGCACCGGCGGCACCCTGTTCGACGACGCCACCGACAGCACCCCGGCGGCCGCCACCGACGGCGCCCCGACCCCAGTTGCCCCGGCCGTGCCGGCGCCCGAGCCGGCCCAACCGGCGGTGCCCAGCGTGCCCGAAGGCGGCCTGAGTGCTCCGGCGGTGCCGGAAGCCAGCCAGCCGGCCCCGACCAGCCCGGCCCTGCCCGATCCCGGTTACCCGACCCTGCCCGATCCGGATGGGGGGGCGGCCAGCCAGCCGGCGGCCGACGCGCCGCAGACGGTGCCCGAGTCGGCGCTGCCGGAAACGGGCGTCGAGCTGACCCCGGAAACCGATCAGCCCTTCCCGCCGCAGGCCGCCGAGCCGGCCCCGACGCCCGAGATGTCCACCCCGGACACCACCCCGGACACCACCCCGGATTCCACTGGGGCGCCGACCGCCGAGGAGGCCCCGCGTCCCCAGGCCCCGGCTGGGAACTGATCCCCTGATCGTGCGGTCGCCGCGCCGGTTTCCGCCGGTCGGACGGCCTTTTCATCCTGTTCTGTTTCTTTCCCCGCCCCCGGCCCGGGCCGGCGGCGCAACCGGCGCGGACGGGCCCGTTCGGATGGCTGGTGGGGCGGGGCCATATGGAGTATGGTAGCGGTCCATGACGCGGTTCATTTTCATCACCGGCGGCGTGGTCTCCTCCCTCGGCAAGGGTCTGGCCTCGGCGGCACTTGGGGCGTTGCTCCAGGGGCGGGGCTATCGGGTCCGGTTGCGCAAGCTCGACCCCTACCTGAACGTCGATCCGGGGACCATGAGCCCGACCCAGCACGGCGAGGTCTTCGTCACCGACGACGGGGCCGAGACCGACCTTGACCTGGGCCACTACGAGCGCTTCACCGGCGTCCATGCCCGGCAGAGCGACAACGTGACCTCGGGCCGCGTCTACCTGACGGTGATCGAGCGCGAACGGCGCGGCGACTACCTGGGCGGCACGGTCCAGGTGATTCCCCACGTCACCAACGCCATCAAGGAGTTCGTCCTGGCCGACAGCGGCGAGGAGGACTTCGTGCTGTGCGAGATCGGCGGCACGGTGGGCGACATCGAGGGGCTGCCCTTCTTCGAGGCCATCCGCCAGTTGGGCAACGAACTGGGGCCGGAGCGCACCATGTTCGTGCACCTGACCCTGCTGCCCTACATCCCCACCGCCGGCGAGCTGAAGACCAAGCCCACCCAGCACTCGGTGAAGGAACTGCAAAGCCTGGGCATCCAGCCCAACATCCTGATGTGCCGGGCCGACCGCCCGCTGCCCGAGGGCGAGCGGCGCAAGATCGCCCTGTTCTGCAACGTGCGCGAACAGAACGTCATCCCGGCGCTGGACGTGGACAGCATCTATCAGGTGCCGATCAGCTATCACGAGGAAGGGCTGGACCGGCAGGTGTGCCGCCACTTCGGCCTGCCCTGCCGCGAGGAGGACATCGACCTCAAGCGCTGGCAGGGCATCTGCGAGCGGGTCAGGAAGCCCGAGGGCGAGGTGAGCATCGCCGTGGTCGGCAAGTACACCTCGCTGCTCGACAGCTACAAGTCGCTGGCCGAGGCGCTGAACCATGGCGGCATCGCCAACCACGTCAAGGTCAACCTGAACTGGATCGATTCGGAAATCTTCGAGCGCGAGGACGCCGTCCACTACCTGGAGGGCCTGCACGGCATCCTGGTCCCCGGCGGCTTCGGCGAGCGCGGGGCGGAAGGCAAGATCGCCGCCGCCCGCTTCGCCCGCGAGAAGAAGGTGCCCTATTTCGGCATCTGCTTCGGCATGCAGATGGCGGTCATCGAGGCGGCGCGCAATCTGGCCGGCATCTTCGGCGCCAGCTCCACCGAGTTCGGGCCGACCGACGAACCGGTGGTCGGCCTGATGACCGAGTGGATGAAGGGCGACCAGTTGGAAACCCGCAGGAGCGGCGGCGACCTGGGCGGCACCATGCGCCTGGGCGCCTATCCCTGCCGGCTGGCCGAGGGCAGCCGGGTGCGCGAGATCTATGACGGCGCCGCCGAGATCAACGAGCGCCACCGCCACCGCTACGAGGTGAACATCGCCTACAAGGAACGCCTGGAGGCGGCCGGGCTGCGCTTCTCCGGCATGTCGCCCGACGGCCTTTTGCCAGAGATGGTCGAGAACCCGGAGCATCCGTGGTTCGTCGGCGTGCAGTTCCACCCGGAGCTGAAATCCAAGCCGTTCGCCCCCCATCCCCTGTTCACCAGCTTCATCGCCGCGGCGGTGACGCAAAGCCGGCTGGTCTGACGCCCATGCCCCACAGCCCCCCGCGCCGGGTCGCCGTCGGCGACCTGGAGTTGGCCAACGACCGGCCCTTCGTGCTGATCGCCGGGCCGTGCCAGATGGAAAGCCGCGACCACGCGCTGGAGGTGGCGGCGGCGCTCAAGGAAATCTGCGCCCAGGCCGGGGTGGGGCTGATCTACAAGACCAGCTTCGACAAGGCCAACCGGACCAGCCTCAAGGGCCGGCGCGGCCTGGGGCTTTCGGCCGCCCTGTCGGTGTTCGCCGAGATCCGCGACAGCCTGGGTCTGCCGGTGCTGACCGACGTCCACGAGCGCGAGCAGTGCGCCCCCGTGGCCGAGGTGGTGGACGTGCTGCAGATCCCCGCCTTCCTGTGCCGACAGACCGACCTTCTGCTGGCCGCCGCCGCCACCGGCCGGGTGGTCAACGTGAAGAAGGGGCAGTTCCTGGCCCCCTGGGACATGGATCACGTGGTCGGCAAGCTGGACGACAGCGGCAACCGAAACGTGATCGTCACCGAGCGCGGGGCCAGCTTCGGCTACAATGCGCTGGTGGTCGACATGCGCGGCCTGGCCCTGATGGCCGAGCGCACCGGCTGCCCGGTGATCATCGATGCCACCCACGCCGTCCAGCAGCCCGGCGGCCTGGGCGCGGCGACCGGCGGCGAGCGCCGCTTCGCCCCCCTGATCGCCCGCGCCGCCGTGGCCGTGGGGGTGGCCGGGGTGTTCGCCGAATGTCATCCCGATCCCGACCGAGCGCCCAGCGATGGCCCCAACATGCTGCCGCTGACCGCCGTGCCCGGCGTGCTCGCCACCTTGAAAGAGCTCGACCGCGTGGCCAAGTCGGCCCCGATATCCTCTCACCTGTCCCCCGAAGCAATCGGAGACCGCTCGACATGACCGCCATTATCGACATCACCGGCCGCGAAATCCTCGATTCGCGCGGCAACCCCACGGTCGAAGTGGAGGTGCTGCTGGAAACCGGCGCCATGGGCCGGGCGGCGGTGCCCTCCGGCGCCTCGACCGGGGCTCACGAGGCGGTCGAGTTGCGCGACGGCGACAAGGAGCGCTTCGGCGGCAAGGGCGTGCGCCGCGCCGTGGAAGCGGTCAACGGCGAAATCTTCCAGGCCCTGGGCGGCATGGAGGCCGAGGAGCAGCTGGCCATCGATTCGGCCCTGATCGAACTCGACGGCAGCGAGAACAAGAGCCGCCTGGGCGCCAACGCCATCCTCGGCGTCTCGCTGGCGGTGGCCAAGGCGGCGGCCGAGGAAGCCGGCCTGCCGCTCTATCGCTACCTGGGCGGCACCTTCGCCCACCTGCTGCCGGTGCCGATGATGAACATCGTCAATGGCGGCCAGCACGCCGACAACCCCATCGACATCCAGGAATTCATGATCATGCCGGTGGCGGCGCCCTCCATCGCCGACGCCGTGCGCACCGGGGCCGAGGTCTTCCACGCCCTGAAGAAGCACCTGAAGGACGCCGGCCACAACACCAACGTGGGCGACGAAGGCGGCTTCGCGCCGGCCCTCAACAGCGCCGACGAGGCACTGGGCTTCATCATGAAGGCCATCGAGGCGGCCGGCTACAAGCCGGGCGACGACGTGGTGCTGGCGCTCGATTGCGCCGCCTCGGAATACTACAAGGACGGCAAGTACGAGCTGGCCGGCGAGGGCAAGAGCCTGGATGCCGAGGGCCACGCCCGCTATCTGGCCGATCTGGCCGCCCGCTACCCGCTGTTCTCCATCGAGGACGGCATGGCCGAGGACGACTGGGACGGCTGGAAAGCCCTGACCGACGAGCTGGGCGGCAAGCTGCAACTGGTCGGCGACGATCTGTTCGTCACCAACCCGACCCGCCTGATCCGGGGCATCGAGCAGGGCATCGCCAACTCGATCCTCATCAAGGTCAACCAGATCGGCAGCCTCTCGGAGACCCTGAAGACCGTCGAAATGGCCCACAAGGCGGCCTACACCAACGTCATCAGCCACCGCTCCGGCGAAACCGAGGATTCCACCATCGCCGACATCGCGGTGGCCACCAACGCCGGGCAGATCAAGACCGGCTCGCTGTCGCGCTCCGACCGCATCGCCAAGTACAACCAGCTCATCCGCATCGAGGAAGAACTGGGCGAGGCCGCCGTCTACGCCGGCAAGAGCATCCTCAAGCGGCGCTGAGCCGGCCCCATACCCCGGGCGGCGCGTTGACTCAGGCCAACGCGCCGCCCATCATGACCCGGTCCATGATCGCCTGCCGGAGGCCCCCCCGATGCGCTCCCCCCGCCGCTCCCGTGCCGTCCTGCTGACCGCGGCCCTGCTGGCGGCCCCGCTGGCGCTGTCGGCCGGCCCCGCCCCGGCCCAGGACGCGCTGACCAGCGACGTCACCCTCAGCGCCATGGCCTTCCAGCCGGTACCCCAGGGGGCACCCATCGCGGTGCGGCTGTACGACGATTCCCAGGCCGGCCTCGCCCTGAAGCAGGCCTTCGAGCAGCAGTTGAAACTGAGCGGCTACCGGGTGGTGCCGGACGACGGGCAGGCGACCCTGGTCCTGGCCTTCGAGGTGACCGACAGCGGCAACGCCGCCCCCGAGGAAAACGACGGCATGCTGCGCCTGCAAGGGCGGGCCGGCGGGGGCTACGACGATGGCCAACTGCGCGCCGACCTGAACCTCTTCTCGTCCAGCGATTCCAGCGTCTTCGGCGGACGGCCCCGGGACGGCAAACCAACCCCCGTGCCCGACTCCTCCATGCGCTTCGAAGTCGGCGTGACCGACCTCGCCAACGGACGACGCCTGTGGCAAGGCTGGGCCAACGCCGCCACCCACGGCCGCAACCCCACCGAACTGGCCCGCCAACTGGTCCGCCCCATGGTCGCCAAAATCGGCCAAACCGTCCACGCCGAAACCGGCACCCTCACCGTCGGCGACTGACCACACCCCCCAGGCTAGAGCAGGGGGCGCCAGAGCCAAGGGGGCGCTGCCCCCTTGGAACCCCCGCCGGGGGGACCAGGGGCCCCCCCGGACCCCCGCCGCGACTTAAAGCCGTGAAGAGGGGGGTAGCCGAGCGCGCGCGCTCGGCTACCCCCCTCTTCACGGCTTTGACTCATGGTGGGGTCTGGGGAGGCCTCCCGGCCTCCCCAGCGGGGTTCAAAGGGGCAGCGCCCCTTTGCTTTGCCGCCTCCTACTCCAGCCTGGGGGTTGTGGTCAGTCGCTGTCGGTTTGGGCTTTTTCCTGATCGTCGAGTTTTTTCAGGCCGTAGAGTTGGTACAGGCAGAGGGCGATGCCGCCGCCGAAGATGACGATCAGTTCGAAGAAGATTCCGGGCAGGGGGGTTTGGAATATGGAGGTTTCTTCCATGGCGCCCTATTCCTGTTCGCGTTCTTTCGAGATGCGTTCGCTTTCCCGTCCGTAGTGGATGGCTTGGGCGATGAACCAGCCCAGGGCCACGACGACGATGACGACCTTCATGATCATGAAGGGGTAGAGGGTGCCTTCCATGGTGGGCTCTCCGTGCCGGTTTATCCGATCAACGGAGTCAAGATTTGGCCTGGGTCGGGGTGCGTCAAGGGGGGCGGCGTGGTTCAGGAGAAGGGACGTTTGCCGGCACTCGGGTGTTCGGCGGCGCGATGATCGAACAGTTCGCGATTGTAGTAGAGCAGCAGGTCGGTCTCGCGCACGGTACCGAGCAGGCGGCGGCTGGTTCGGTCTTCGACCACCGGCAGGTGTTCCAGGCCTTCCCCGCTCATCACCCGCAGGGCCTGATCGAGGGTGTCCTCGGGGGTGAGCATGGGCGGTGACGGGTGGATCAGGTCGGCGGCCACCACCAGGGGGTCGAGGTTGGGGTCGAAGCTGGCGGCGGACAGTTCCTGGGCGCTGATCGGGCCGAGCAACCGGTTGTCGTCGTCAATCGCCAGCACCAGTCCGTGTGGCGCCGCCAGCAATTGGCGGCGCACTTCGGGCAGCGGCGTCCCGGGGCCGACCGTGGGGGTGTCGGCGCGGACCAGGGGGCCCACGGTGAGGGCTTCCAGCAGGTGCAACTCGGGGCCGCCCGCCAGGTCGAGGCCGCGCCGCTGCAGTTGGCCGTGGAAGAAGCTGGGGTGGCCGTAAAGGTGGGTCGACAGCCCGGCGGCCAGCACCACGGCGACCATCACGCCCAGGGTCAGGCCGTAGTTGGCGGTCATCTCGAAGACGATCAGGGTGGTCGAGATGGGTGCCCCGAGCACGGCGGCCGCCACCGCGCCCATGCCGACCACGGCATAGGCGGCGGAGTCGAGGGGAGAGATCGCCAGACCGTTCAGGCTGTCGCCCAGCCGGCTGAGCAGCAGCCCGAAGGTGCCGCCGAGCAGGGCGCCGATGCTCAAGGAGGGGCTGAACACCCCGCCCATGAACCCGAAGCCCAGGCTGATCCCGGTGGCCAGCAGCTTGGCGGCGGCCAGGGCGGCGATCAGGGCCAGGGGCAGGGCGCCTTGCAGGGCGGCGTCGGTGACCTCGTAGCCGACCCCCAGCACCTCGGGGAAGGGGATGGCCAGGGCGCCGAGCAGCAGCCCGCCGAGGGCCGGGCGGGCCCACGGCGGCAGCCGGGTGGCGGCGGCCAGGCGCTCGCCGCCCTCGATGGCGCGCATCATCAGCACGGCGGCCAGCCCGCCCAGCAGGCCGAGCACGGCGAAGGCGGGCATCTCCCAGAACGAGACCAGCCGCATCTCGGGCAGCACGAAGGCGGGGAAGTTGCCGAACCAGGAGCGTGACACGGCGGTGGCGGCGACCGAGCTGATGACCACCGGCACGAAGGCGCGCACCGCGTAGTGGCCGACCACCACCTCGTGGGCGAACAGGGCGCCGGCGATGGGGGCGTTGAAGCTGGCCGCCACCGCCGCCGCGGCGCCGCAGCCGAGCAGGGTGCGCCGCATGGAGCGGGCGAAACCCAGCCAGCCGCCAAGCGTCGCCGCCAGGGTGGCGCCCAGGTGGACGGCCGGCCCCTCGCGCCCCACCGAGGCGCCGCTGCCCAGCGACAGCACGGCGCCCAGGGCGGCCACCAGCCCCCGGCCCCAGGGCAGCCGACCATCGCGGGTCGCCGTCGCCTCGATCACCTCGGGGATGCCCTGGCGCCGCCGGCCGGGCATGACAAAGGTCAGCAGCAGTCCGACAATCAGGCCGCCCCCGGTGGGGATCAGCATCACCTGCCACCATGGCAACTCGCCGGCGAAGGCCACCACCAGGCCGGCGCCGCCGCCGTACAGGATTTCCTGAATCCGCGAGATGGCTTCCAGAAAGCCGACGATGGCGCCGCCCACGGCCAGGCCGACCAGCATGGCGATCACCCCCAGCAGCACCTGGGGGTTGCCCGACCGGCGCCCGGGACCGCCGGCGAGGCGGCTGCGGAGGAAGGGGAGGAGCGGGGGCATGCTCGGCGTCGGTTCCTGATCCTGGCCGGCCTGGGCGGCCGGCGGGGGTCAGCCGGTCAGGTGGGCCGGGTCCAGTTCGTTCTGGGCCACCACCCGGTTGCGGCCCTGGGCCTTGGCAACATACAGCGCCTTGTCGGCGCGGGCGATCATCTGTTCGCCGGTCTCGCCCAGGATGTACTCGGCCACCCCGGCCGACAAGGTGATGCGGCCCAGGGTCTTTCCGGTGCGGCGGTTGGTCAGGTTCTTTTCGGCCACCGCGCGGCGGATCGCCTCGGCCACCTCGCGGGCCCGGGCCAGCGGGCGGTCGGGCAGGATGACGGCGAACTCCTCGCCGCCGTAGCGGGCGGCCAAGCTGGCGGCGTCGATGCTGGTTTTCAGGGTATGGCCGACCAGTTTCAGCACCTGATCGCCCATCTGATGGCCGTGGGTATCGTTGAAGGCCTTGAAGTGGTCCACGTCGAGCATGACCAGACACAGGAACCCCGGCTTGTGGCGCAACTGGTGCAGATGCTCGGCCAGGGTTCTGTCGAAGGCCTTGCGGTTGGCCAGCCCGGTGAGGGCGTCGTGGCTGGCCTCGCGTTTCAGGGTGACCAGGTTCTCGCGCAGGGAATCGATTTCCTTGGCCGAGCGGTCCAGACGTTCCTGCAGGGCCTTGTTGGCCTCGGCCATGGCCCGGGTCTCGGCCATCACGGCGTCGAGTCGGCGGCGCATCTGCTCGGTGTCTTCCAGCGGCGAGTCACCGAAGGTCTGCAAGGTCTGGCCATAGCGCTCGGCGTCATCGCCGGCGGCGCCGACGGCGTCGCGCACGCCGTTCAGGGTGGCCAACATGCGGGCGCTGGTCTCGGCCAGATTGGCCCGCTCCGGCTGTTCGGCGATGAAGCGGGCGTAGAGGGAATCGGCCGTCCCCTGGTCGATCGGGCCGGCGGCTTTCAGGCGTTCGATCTGGCGCGCCAGATCGGGCAGGTTGCCGGCGTGGGCGGCAAACCAGACGGTGAAATTTGGAGGGGTCGGTGGCAACCCCAGGGCGTCGAGTTCGGACAGGGCCCGAACGGCGTATACCCGCGCCTGCTGGTGGGCCCGTTCCTCGGTCATGCCTTTGTGTCCTTGCGCCACCTTGTCGCCAGTCTGATTTTATTCTCGAATACCGCAAGCTACCCCGCCCAGGGGGGCAAAGGAAAGAGGCGTTTGCGTGGGCGGACCCCGCTTCCGTCAGGCGCCACCCGACCCCATATGGCCGGGTGCGACTTCTCCGCGTCCGGGCGTTCGCCCGGTGTTCACCCAAGGACAAGGCAGTGATGGCGCGCTGGACCCTGGACGATATCGACTGGTCGACCTTCTCCGTGGAGCATGTCGACGCTTCCGTCATGGCCGTGGTGCGGGCCGCCGCCCTGGTCGAACGCAACGGGGCGGACTACGCCCGCTATCTGAAGAACGTCTTCGCCGACGACCCCGATTTCCTGCCGCTGATCGACGCCTGGGCGGCCGAGGAGATCCAGCACGGCGACGCGCTGGGCCGCTGGGCCGAACTGGCCGACCCGGGGTTCGACTACCGGGCGGCCTTCGACCGCTTCCGGGCCGGCTACGCGCTGCCGCTGGAGGCCACCGCCTCGGTCCGGGGCTCGAAGAGTGGCGAGTTGATCGCCCGCTCGATTGTCGAAAGCGGCACCAGTTCGTTCTACTCGGCGCTGCGCGACGCCACCGACGAGCCGGTGCTGAAGGACATCGCCCACCGGGTGGCCGGCGATGAATTCCGCCACTACAAGTTGTTCATGGACCACGCCCGGCGCCATCTGGCGCGGGACCGGCTGAGCCTCCCCCGTCGGTTCGGGGTTGCCCTGGGCCGCTTCCGGGAGGCCGACGACGAGGAACTCTCCTTCGCCTACCACTGCGCCAACAACCCGCCCGAGGCTCCCTTTGACCACAAGGCCTCGAACCGCGCCTACGCCACCCGGGCCTTTCGGCTGTACCGGCCGGAGCACTGTGACCGGGGCTCCAACATGATCCTCAAGGCGGCCGGCCTCGATCCCAAGGGGCGCCTGGGCTGGCTGGCCCGGCGCCTGTTCTGGGGCTATGTCAGCCTCAAGTCACGGGCTCCGGAAGCCGCCTGACGGCGTGCGCCCAGCGGCTTTTCGGGTGGTCGGCCGTCGGCTCAGTGGGCCAGGATCTGGCTGAGGAAAAGCTGGGTGCGTTCGTTCCTGGGGTTGTTGAAGAAGTCGTGGGGGTTGTTCTCCTCGACGATCTGCCCCTGGTCCATGAAGATCACCCGGTCGGCCACGGTCTTGGCGAAGCCCATCTCGTGGGTGACGCAGAGCATGGTCATGCCTTCCTCGGCCAACTGCACCATGGTGTCGAGCACTTCCTTGATCATCTCCGGATCGAGCGCCGAGGTCGGTTCGTCGAACAGCATGATCCGGGGCTGCATGCACAGCGAGCGGGCGATGGCCACGCGCTGCTGCTGGCCGCCGGAAAGCTGGCCCGGGTACTTTTTCGCCTGCTCGGGGATGCGCACCCGCTCCAGGTAGTGCATGGCCCGGGCCTCGGCCTCGTGGCGCGGCTCCTTGCGCACCCAGATGGGGGCGAGGCAGCAGTTTTCCAGCACGGTCAGGTGGGGGAACAGGTTGAAGTGCTGGAACACCATGCCCACTTCGCGGCGCACCTTCTCGATGTTCTTCACGTCGTGGGTCAGCTCCACGCCGTCGACGATGATGGTGCCGCGCTGGTGTTCCTCCAGGCGGTTGATGCAGCGGATCATGGTCGACTTGCCGGAGCCCGAGGGGCCGCAGATGACGATCCGCTCGCCCTGATGAACCGTCAGATTGATGTCGCGCAGCACGTGGAACTCGCCGTACCACTTGTTCATCCTGCGGATCTCGATCATCGGCTGGCGGCCCACCTCGTGCTCGAGGTGGGGGTGGCGGGCTTTGATCTCGTCGGCGGAGACGGTTTCGCTCATGTCGGTACCCCTTCCGGTCAGCGCTTGTGGCCGGTATGCAGTTTGCGCTCCAGGGACTGGCTGTAACGGGACATGCCGAAACAGAAGACCCAGAAGCAGAAGGCGGCGAACAGGTAGCCCTCGGTGGCGACGTTGCCCCAGGCCGGATCGACGATCGAGGCCTGGACCGTGGCCAGCACGTCCAGAAGGCCGATGATCAGCACCAGGGTGGTGTCCTTGAACAGGGCGATGAAGGTGTTGACGATGCCCGGGATGACCATCTTCAGGGCCTGGGGCAGGATGACCAGCCCCATGCCCTTCCAGTAGCCCAGGCCCAGGGCGTCGGCGGCCTCGTACTGGCCCTTGGGGATGCCCTGCAGGCCGCCGCGCACCACTTCGGCCATGTAGGCCGACTGGAACATGATGATGCCGATCAGGGCGCGCAGCAGCTTGTCGAAGTTGACCCCCTCGGGCAGGAACAGGGGCAGCATCACCGAGGCCATGAAGAGCACCGAGATCAACGGCACGCCGCGCCAGATCTCGATGAAGATCACGCAGATGGCGCGGATCACCGGCATCGTCGAACGCCGCCCCAGGGCCAGCGCCACGCCGATCGGCAGGGCCGCCACGATGCCCACGTAGGACAGCACCAGGGTCAGCATCAGGCCGCCCCACTTGCCGGTCTCGACCTCGGGCAGGCCGAACAGGCCGCCCATCAGAAGCATGGCGACGATCAGCGGGAAGGCGGTCAGGCCGAACAGGCCGATCCACTTCTTGCCCGGGAAGCGGGACAGGAACTGTGGCCCGACGACCAGCAGCAGCAGGCCCAGCACCACGTCGACCCGCCAGCGCTCGGGCTCCGGGTAGAAGCCGTAGATGAAGAAGTCGAAGCGCAGGCGGATGAAGGTCCAGCAGGCGCCCTCGGTGGCGTCGCAGGCGTTCGGCCCGTCGCCGGACACGGTGGCCTTGAGGATGGCCCAGTCGATGATGCCCGGGACGATGCTGACCAGCAGGTAGAGCACGCCCAGGGTCATCGCCACGTTGAGCGGGCTCGACAACAGGTTGGCCCGCACCCAGGCCAAGGGGCCCGCGCTGGAGCTGGGCGGAGCCTGGGCGGGCAGCGGGGTGAAGCGGTCGGGGTCGGCCATGGCTTACCGCTCCTTCAGGGCCATGGCCCGGTTGTAGAAGTTCATCAGGAACGAGATCGACAGGCTGATGGTGAGATACACGGCCATGGTCATGGCGACGATTTCCACCGCCTGGCCGGTCTGGTTGAGGGTGGTGCCCATGAACACCGAAACCAGGTCCGGATAGCCGATGGCGGTGGCCAGCGAGGAGTTCTTGGTCAGGTTCAGGTACTGGCTGGTCAGCGGCGGGATGATCACCCGCATGGCCTGGGGGATGATCACCTTGCGCAGGGTGACCCCCGGCTTCAGGCCCAGGGCGTGGGCGGCCTCGGTCTGGCCGTGGCTGACCGACAGGATGCCGGCCCGGACGATTTCCGCGATGAAGGCGGCGGTGTACATGCTGAGGGCCCACAGCAGGGCCATCAGCTCGGGGATGACGCGCACCCCGCCGCCGAAATTGAAGCCCTTGAGGGCCGGCACGTCGAACGACAGCGGCAGGCCGGTGAGCAGGAAGACCACCCCCGGCAGGGCGACGATCAGCCCCAGGCCGGCCCAGCCGGTGGGGAAGGGCTGGCCGGTGGCGTCCTGGCGCTTCCTGGCCCAGCGGGCGATGACCACGGTGCCCACCACGCCGGCGACCAAGGCCGCGACGACGGCCCAGAAGGCCGGCTCGGGCACCGGGGCGGGCAGGTAGACGCCACGGTTGTTGGCGAACACCGCGCCGCCCATCTCCAGGCTCTGGCGCGGCCCGGGCAGGGTCCTCAGCACCGCGTAGTACCAGAAGAAGATCTGCAGCAGCAGCGGAACGTTGCGCAGTGTCTCGATGTAGGCCAGGGCCAGCTTGGCAACCAGCCAGTTCTTCGACAGCCGGGCGATGCCGATGACGAAGCCCAGCACGGTGGCGATGGCGATGCCCAGGCCCGAGACCAGCAGCGTGTTGAGCAGCCCGACGATGAAGGTGCGGCCGTAGCTGAAGGTCTCGTCGTAGTCGACCAGGCTCATCAGGATGCCGAAGCCGGCCGGGTTCTCGAGGAACGCAAAGCCGGTGGTGATGCCCCGGCTTTCCATGTTGGCCAGCGTGTTCTGGAAGATGGTCCACAGGAACAGGCCCAGCAGGCCGAGCGCCAGCACCTGGAAGGCGATGGCCCGCACGCGCGGGTCGTTGATCGGGTTGGGGCGGCTGGGCAGGTCCGGGGCGCCGTTGGCGGGGGTGTCGTATCGGGGATCGGCGGCCATGCCTTATCCTTGTCGGGCAATCAGGGGGGGCATGAGGGGGGGGTGGAAAAGCGGGGAAGCTGGAGGGGGGCGAAAAAGCGGGGAAGCGGGGACCCCGGCGGTCCCCGCTTCCGAAGTGGGTGTTGTGGACGCCTAGCGGATCGGCGGGGCGTACTGGATGCCGCCCTCGGTCCACAGGGCGTTGAGGCCCCGCGCGATGGCCAGCGGGGTGTCCTTGCCCACGTTGCGCTCGAACATCTCGCCGTAGTTGCCGACCTGCTTGACGATGTTGTAGGCCCAGTCGGCGCTCAGGCCGAGCTTGGCGCCCATGTCGCCCGAGGTGCCCAGCAGGCGCTGCACCGAGGGGTTCTCGCTCTTCATGTTGTCGTCGATGTTGGCCGAGGTGATGCCCATTTCCTCGGCGTTGAGCTGGGCGAACAGCGACCACTTGACGATGTTGAACCACTCGTCGTCACCCTGGCGGACGACCGGACCCAGCGGCTCCTTCGAGATCACCTCGGGCAGCACCACGGCGCTGTTCGGATCGTCGAGCTTGGTGCGCAGGGCGTAGAGCTGCGACTGGTCGGAGGTCAGCACGTCGCAACGGCCGGCCGAGAAGCCCTGCACCGTCTGGTCGGAGGTGTCGAACACCACCGGCGAATAGTTCATGCCGTTGAGGCGGAAGTAGTCGGCCAGATTGAGCTCGGTGGTGGTGCCCGACTGGATGCACACCGAGGCGCCGTCCAGTTCCTTGGCGCTGGTCACGCCGAGGCTCTTGCTGACCAGGAAGCCCTGGCCGTCGTAGTAGTTGACGCCGGCGAAGTTGAGGCCCAGCGAGGTGTCGCGGGTATGGGTCCAGGTGGTGTTGCGCGACAGCATGTCGATCTCGCCCGACTGCAGGGCGGTGAAGCGCTCCTTGGCGGTCAGCGGGATGAACTTGACCTTGGTCGCGTCGCCCAGCACGGCGGCGGCGACGGCGCGGCAGGTGTCGACGTCAAGGCCGGTCCAGTTGCCCTTGTCGTCGGGCAGGGAGAAGCCGGGCAGGCCGGTGGAAACGCCGCAGATCATCTCGCCGCGTTCCTTGACGGCGTTCAGGGTTTCGGCGGCCTGGGCGGGGGCGGCCATCAGGCCGACCGTGGCCAGGGCCGCGGTGGTCAGGCTGACAAGGGTCTTCATGTGGGAAGTCTCCCGAAGCGATGGACGGTGGGAATGGGGTGGGGAGGCGGCACGGACGCGCGCGACATCGCCGGCCGGAAACCCGGCCGCTGGCGTGTGGGGACTTGCAAGGGCGAACGGCTCGACAGAGCCATTGGCTGTGGGCCACATGCTGGCGGACACCACGCTCCCGATCGTACCTGTTTCGTCGAACCCGCCTGACCCCTGGTGATTTTTTTAAGCCGGGGCCTTGGGGCGGACTCGCTTCCTCCCGGGCGACGCCTGTGGGAGCTCCAAACAGGGACTCCGAAAGCGCCGATCCACGCAGACTATAACCAGCCCAAAAGGCGCTGGCGACAGGTTTATGACCGGATTGTGCCGATTGTGTCCGCGTTTGGGGTGGGGCAAGGCGGATCAAGGCGATGAAGATCCGCCAATGTTCCTCTTTTGCGCGCGGTTCCGCGCGGCGCGCCGTGGCTGACCCGACGGCGTGGAACGCCTGGGTCGAACGCTGTCCCCGCAATCCTCGCGACAGTGGGAATCGTCCGACTTCCGGCCCGGTCAGGCTGGCGGGGTCGTCTGCAAAGCGCACCCTAGGAGCAGGTTGCGTGCTTTGCGACTCACCCAACAGGCTCCAGGCTATTGATATTCCCGCAAGTCGTCGTCGTTGACCGGTTCGGGCGATCCGTTCCGGATGGCTCGGGAGTTGCCCTATTCGGCCGGCAGCAGGGCCATGGCCTTCTGCGCTTCGGCGCCCAGGGCGGCGTTGCCGGCCCGGCGGAACAGCTCGGCGGCGTGGCGCAGGTGGCGGCCGGCCTGACCCGGGGCGGCCTTGGCCTCCAGCCGTCCGAGATCGAGCAGGCAGGCGCCTTCGCCTTCCAGGTCGCCGCCGGCGGCAAAGCGGCGCACGGCGGCGGACAGGGCATCGCGGGCCCCATCCCGGTCGCCCATGCCGGCCAGCAGCCGGCCGAGTTGGCGCCGGGCGTCGGCCTCGTCGAGCAGATCGCCGCTGTCCTCGAACAGGCCGATGGCGGTTTCCAGGGCCTCGTGGGCCCGGTCGGCGTGGCCCAGGCGGGCTTCCAGGTTGGCCAGCCGGCTCAGGGTCAGGCCCAGGCGCAGCACCGATTCCGAGCGCTCGAAGCGCTCCCGGGCCTCGCTCAGGCGCTCCAGGGCGATGTCCTCGTCGCCCCGGGCGGCGGCCCGCTCGCCCCAGGCCAGCAGGGCGTCGCCTTCCAGGCGTACCACCCCGGCGGCGCGGGCCAGTCGGCGGGCGCTGTCCAGATAGCTGTCGGCGGTGGCCTCGTCAGGGCTGAGTTCGGCCAGGGCGATCAGGGCTTCGGCCTCGTGGCGCTGGTCGGGCAGCCCGGCCCACTTGGCGCGCGCCTCGACCAGTGCCTCGACCGCCGGCTTGTGATCGCCGGCCTGGGCCAGGGCCTGGCCGAGCAGCATCAGGGCGCGGGCCTCGCCGCCGTCGTCGTCGTGGCGGCGGGCGAACATGCGGGCCCGGCGGGCGGCCTCGGCGGCGCGCCGGGGTTCACCGTTCAGCAGCAGCCGTTCGGCTTCGGCGAGGCTGTCCACCGATTCCTGATCGGTCGGCCGGACGGGTGACGACGGATCGCTCATCTCCAGAGCCCCCCAGGTGTATGGGCCAGAAGCGTGGCTGACCAAGGGGTGGCCAGCCGGCATTGACCCTTGCAACGCGCGGCCTTTCAAGGCTGCCGCTTGATGACAACTCTAGACACCTTTCACGGTTCCGTAAACCTGTCTGAGGGGGCGCGCGGGGTCAGCCGAAGGGGTACTCGGCCTCCCGTCGGTAGCTTGGGCCGTCCGGTCGCAAGTGGCTGGAAAAAAGACAGAATTCATCGACCGTGAAGGGCGGTGTCTGGATCAGGTTGTGGGCCTGGATGAAGCGCCCCAGGCGCGCCGGGTCGGGATGCTTGAGGCGGGCCAGGGTGACATGGGGGGTGAAGCGGCGCCGTTCGGGCTCAAGGCCGGCCGCCTCGATGGCCGAGATCACCCGCCCCTGAAGCTGGACCAGGGCCGCCTCGCGGGGGGCGGCGATCCACAGGGCGCGCGGGCTGCGTCCCCGGTCGAAGGTGCCGATGCCCTGCAGGTGCAGGGTGAAGGGGGGGGAGCGCACCCCCTCCAGGGCCTCGGCCAGCTCGGCCGCCGCGCCGCCGTCGACCTCGCCAATGAAGGCCAGGGTCAGGTGCAGGTTCTCCGGTGGCACCCAGCGCGCCCCGGGGATGCCGCCGGTCAGGCCGGTCAGGGTCTCGACCACCGGGGCGGGCAGGGGCAGGGCGACGAACAGGCGCATGGCGGGAAACTCTATCGGCAACAGGGGATCATGGGGTGGCGCGGGCGATCAGCTCTTCCACCTTGGGCAGCATCCGGCGGACGATCTCGGCCACCCCCTCCTCGGTGGGGTGCAGGCCGTCCGGCTGAAGCAACTCGGGCTGGGCCGCCACGCCCTCCAGGAAGAAGGGATACAGCAACACCTCGTGCTGGTCGGCCAGACGGGGATAGAGCCCGTTGAAGGCTTCTCCGTACTCCGGCCCCAGGTTGGGCGGGGCCATCATGCCGGCCAGCAGCACCGCCACCCCGGTCCCCTTCAGACGGGCGATGAGTTGTGACAGGTTGGCCTCGGTGCGCCCCGGGTCGAGGCCGCGCAGGCCGTCGTTGGCGCCCAGTTCGACAATCGCCGCGTCGGGCGGGGTGTCGCCCAACTGCCAGGCCAGCCGCGACAGGCCGCCGGCGCTGGTGTCGCCGGAAACCCCGCCGTTGATCACCTCGACGGCGTGCCCGCGCGCCGTCAGCGCCGCCTCGAGCTGGGCCGGAAAGCCGGCTCCCTGGGGCAGGTTGTAGCCGGCCGTCAGGCTGTCGCCCAGGGCCAGGATGCGCAGCGGCGCGGCCGGCTGGCTCGCGTTGACATCGCCGATTGGGGCGCCATATGCCAGCCCAAGGGCCAGAGCCAGCCCAAGCAGTCCGGCGAGCATCCGTCGCCGCCCGAAACCGTTGCCTGGAGGTGGCATCCGCATGGCCGTTTCTCCCTTGTCTGCCGAGACCCCGGCGGTGCGCCTGGAGGGGCTTGAGTTGACCCTGCCCGGGCCGGCCGGGCCGGTTTCCATCCTGCGCGGCATCGACCTGGCCATCAACCCGGGCGAGGCGGTCGGCGTGGTCGGCCCCTCGGGCTCGGGCAAGACCACCCTTCTGATGGTCATGGCCGGGCTGGAACGCCCCACGGCCGGCGCCGTGGCGGTCGCCGGCACCGACTTCGGCCCCTTGAGCGAGGATCGGCTGGCCCTTTTCCGCCGCCGTCATGTGGGGATCGTTTTCCAGTCGTTCCACCTGATCGGCACCATGACGGCGCTGGAAAACGTCGCCGTGCCGCTGGAGTTGGCCGGCGTGCGGGATGCCTTCGAGCGGGCCCGGGCCCAGTTGGTGGCGGTCGGTCTGGAGCACCGGGTCGGCCACTACCCGGCCCAGCTTTCCGGCGGCGAGCAGCAGCGGGTGGCGCTGGCCCGGGCCTTTGCCCCGGCCCCCGCGCTGCTGTTGGCCGACGAGCCGACCGGCAACCTGGACCAGGGCACCGGCTCTCAGGTGATGGACCTTCTGTTCGCCCTCAAGGAGGAGCATGGCAGCGCCCTGGTGCTGATCACCCACGACCCCACCCTGGCCGGGCGCACCGACCGGGTGGTGCGCTTGAAGGACGGCCGACTGGACGATGGCTCCGGCCAGCCAGCGGCGGCGGGAGACGCGGCATGACCGAGGCCCCCATCGATATCCCGCGCGCCCATTTCCACGACAACCGGGCGCGGCGCTACGACGACACCATCCGCCGGGTCATTCCGGCCTACGACAGCCTGCACCTGATGAGCGGCCTGCTGCTCAAGGAGCTGCTGCCGGCCGATGCCCGGCTGCTGGTGGTGGGCTGTGGCACCGGCACCGAGATGGCCGCCTTCCTGGCCGACAACCCGGGCTGGACGGCGGTCGGCTGCGACCCGTCCGAGGCCATGCTGGCGGTCGCCGCCGAACGTCTGGACGAGGCCGGGGTGGGGGCGCGGGCCGAGCTTCACCCCTGCACCGTGGAGTGCCTGCCCGCCGAGGCCACCTTCGATGCCGCCACCATCCTGCTGGTCATGCATTTCCTGCCCGATGACGGCGCCAAGCAGAGCCTGCTGACCGCCACCGCCGGGCGCCTCAAGGCCGCCGCGCCGCTGATCCTGGCCGACATGCATGGCGATCCGGAGACCGAGCACCACCGCCGCCTGCTCGCCGCCTGGGCCGGCTGGCAGGCCCGCCACGGCATCCCGCCGGAGGAGATCGAGAAGGGCCTGGCCCATGTGCACCGCGACATCCACCGGGTGCCCCTGGAGCGCATGATCGCGCTTTTGGAAAGCGCCGGCTTCACCGACATCGAGCACTTCTTCCACGCCCTCATCTTCGGCGGCTGGACGGCCCGCCGGGCGGCCGGGGAGGGGGCATGAGCCGGATGCCGGTGCCGGTGCGTCTGGCCCTGCGCGAATTGCGCGGCGGGGTGCGCGGTTTTCGCATCTTCCTGGCCTGTCTGGCCCTGGGGGTGGCGACCATCGCCGCCGCCGGCTCGATCGGCTCGGCGGTGGAAAGCGGGCTGGCCAGCGACGCCCGCCGGCTGCTCGGCGGCGATCTCGACTTCAGCCTGATCTACCGCCCCATCCCGCCCGAGGCGCGGGCCCGCCTGGACGAGATGGGCGCGGTCTCCGAGCAGCGTACCTTGCGCGTCATGGCCGGCAACCCGGACAGTGACCGCCGCGCCCTGGCCGAACTGAAGACGGTGGACGAGGCCTACCCCCTGATCGGTCAGGTGGAACTGGAACCGCCCCTGCCGCTGGCCGAGGCGCTGGCCCGCCGCGAGGGCGTCTGGGGCGCGGTGGCCGATCCGGCCCTGCTCACCCGTCTGGAGGCACAGGTGGGCGATGTGCTCACCTTCGGGCAGGCCCGGGTCGAGGTGCGCGCCGCCCTGATCACCGAGCCCGACCGGGTGGCCAGCGTCACCGCCTTCGGGCCGCGCCTGATGACCGCCCAGCCGGTGCTCGAGGCAAGCGGCCTGATCCTGCCCGGCAGCCTGATCACCCATGGCTACCGGCTGGCCCTGCCGCCGGGCCGCGATGCGGGGCAGGTGCGGCGCACCCTCAACGCCGAGTTCCCCGACCTGGGCTGGCGCATTCGCGGCCTGGATCGGGCCGCCCCCGGCCTGCAACGGATGATGGAGCGGGTCACCCTGTTCCTCACCCTGGTCGGGCTGACCGCCCTTCTGGTCGGCGGCATCGGGGTGGCCAACGCGGTGAAGGCCCATCTGGACGGCCGGGCGGAGACCATCGCCACCCTCAAATGCCTGGGGGCCAGCCGGGCCCAGGTGGGGCTGACCTACCTCATCCAGATCGGCCTGTTGGGCGGGCTGGGGATCGTCATCGGGCTGGTCCTTGGGGCCCTGGCGCCGCTCGCCGCCCAGGGGCTGGCTGGCGATCTGTTGCCGATCAAGACGGGCTTCGCGCTCTATCCGGGGCCGCTTGCCCTGGCCGCCCTGTTCGGCGCCCTGACCGGCTTCACCTTCAGTCTGCTGCCCCTGCTCCGGGCTCAGGTGATGCCCGGCGCCGCGCTGTTCCGCGATGCCGCCCTGGCCGGCGGGGCCGGGGGGCGGCTGCCCTGGCGGATGCGGCTGGCGCCGTTGCCTTTTGCCGGCCTGCTGGCGGCGCTGACCGTGCTTGCCGCGCCGCGCCCCGACTTCGCGCTTGGCTTCGTGGTGGCGGCGGTGGCCGGTTTGGTGATCTTCCGTCTGGCCGGCGACGCGGTGACGGCGCTGGCCCGCCGGGTCAGCCCCGGGGCCGGGCGGCCGGGTCTCAGGCTGGCGGTGGCCAACCTGCACCGGCCCGGGGCGGCGACCATCAGCGTGCTGCTGTCGCTGGGTCTGGGGCTGACCGTGCTGGTCACCGTGGCCCAGATCGAGGGCAACCTCAAGGCCCACCTGCTGGGGCGCCTGCCGGAGCGGGCCCCGGCCTTCTTCTTCATTGACCTGCAACCCGACCAGATGCCCGCCTTCCGCGACCTGCTGGACAGCACCGAGGGGGTGGAACTGGTCAATCAGGCGCCGATGATCCGCGGCCGGGTGGTGGCCTTGAACGGCGCTCCGGTGGAGATCGACAAGGTGGCGCCCGATGCCCGCTGGGCGGTTCGCGGCGACCGGGGCCTGACCAGCACCGCCGCGCCGCCCGCCAACCTGGACCTGACGGCCGGGCAGTGGTGGCCCGAGGACTACGCCGGCCCGCCCCTGATCAGCCTCGCCGACGGCATCGCCGAGGGGTTGGGCGTCGGGGTGGGGGATACCATCGACCTCAACATCCTGGGCCGCACCCTGACCGGCGAGATCGCCAGTTTGCGCCGGGTCGACTGGTCGAGCCTGTCCATGAACTTCTCGTTCATCCTCTCGCCGGGGGCGCTCGCGGGGGCGCCGGCGACCTGGATCGCCACCGTCACCGCCGACAGCCCGGCGGCCGAGGACCGGCTGGAAAAGGCGGTCGCCGAGCCGTTCCCCAACGTCTCGGCGATCCGCGTCCGGCAGGCCCTGGAGAGCGTCAACACCATCCTCGCCGCCGCCGGGCAGGCCATCCGCATGGCCGCCGCCGTGGCCCTGGTGGCCGGCGCCCTGGTGCTGGCCGGCGCCATCGCCGCCGGCCATCGCCGCCGCCTCTATGACTCGGTGGTGCTGAAGGTGCTGGGCGCGACGCGCGGCGACCTGACCCGGGCCTATGCCCTGGAGTACGGGCTGCTGGGGGCCATCGCCGGCCTGCTCGCCGCCGGTCTGGGGACCGGGGCCGCCGCCCTGGTGACGGAAAACCTGATGATGATCCCCTTCACCTTCCTGCCGACGGTCACCCTGACCACCGTCGCCGGGGCCGGCCTTTTGACCCTGGTGGTCGGCTTCGCCGGGACCTTCAAGGCGCTCAACCAACCGGCCGCGCCGCTGCTCAAGAACGAGTGAGGGAGGCAAGGGGGCGCCGCCCCCTTGACCCCCGCTGGGGAGGCCGGGGGCCTCCCCAGACCCCACCATGAGTCAAAAACCCGCCAGGGGGGCTTGCCCCCCTGGCGGGTTTTTAAGTCACGGTGGGGGTCCGGGGGGACCCCTGGTCCCCCCGGCGGGGTCAAGGGGCAGCGCCCCTTGCTTGCCTCAGTCGATCTGGCGGGCGTAGGTGTCGAGCGGTGGCACGGTGTCGATCAGCCCCTGTTCCTTGAGGAAGGCGCCGAAGGTCTCGTAGCGGGTGGTGTCCAGCGCGGCGGGGCGCAGGGCGAAGCGGGGCAGGGTGTCGGCCCAGGCCCGCCGGTTCAGCTCGTCGTTCAGGTCCGGGTAGGCCTGGGCGAACATCTCCCAGCTTTCCTCGGGGTGGTTGACCATGTGCCGGGTGGCCCGGCCGATGGCGGCGACCAGCTTGGGCAGGCGGGGATCGTCCAGGTGGTCGCGGTGGGCCACCAGCACCAGCTCGTCATAGGCCGGCACGCCGTGCTCCTCGGGATAGAAGGCGCGGCCCGGGGTGCCGTTGATGTCCATCTGGTTGAGCTCGAAGTTGCGGAAGGCGCCGATGGTGGCATCCACCTTGCCGGCAACGATGGACGGCGAGAGGGCGAAGTTGACGTTGATCAGCTCCACCTCGTCCAGCTTGACCCCATGGCTGGCCAGCATGGTGCCGAGCAGGGCGTCCTCGAAGCCGCCCACCGAGTAGCCGATCTTGCGCCCCTTGAGGTCGGCCAGGGTCTTGATCGGCCCCTCGTCCAGCACCACCACCGAGTTGAGCGGCGTGGCGACCAGCGTGGCGATGCGCACCAGGGGCAGCCCGGCGGCCGCCTGCATGTGGACCTGGGGCTGATAGGTGACCGCCACCTCGGCCTTTTCGGCGGCGACCAGCTTGGGCGGGTCGTTGGGATCGGCCGGGGCGATCAGTTCCACTTCAAGGCCGGCCTCGGCGAAGTAGCCGGCCTCTTGGGCCACCACCAGCGGCCCGTGGTCCGGATTGACGAACCAGTCGAGCAGCACGGTCAGCGGCTTGGCGGCGGCCGGCGGGATGGTCAGGGCGAGTAGGCAGAAGGCCAGGGCCAGAGGGCGCAAGAGGGGGCGCAAAAGTCGGCGCAACATGGCGGGTCCTTTTGGTCAGGCGGAAGGAGCCGCCCGGGTGCGGCTGTCCGGCACCCAGGGCAGCAGGCGGGCAAGGCCCCGGTCGACCGCCCAGTAGAGGGCGACGGCGAACAGGGCCAAGGTGAACAGGGCGGCGAACATCAGGTCGATCTGCATCCGCGCGTTGGCGTGCAACATCAGGTAGCCGAGGCCGCCGCTGGCCCCGACCCACTCGCCAACCACGGCGCCGATGGGGGCCACCGCGGTGGCCACCCGCAGGCCCGAGGCCAGGGCGGGCAGGGCGGCCGGCAGGCGGACCAGCAGCAGCACCCGCCACGGCCGGGCCTGCATGACCCGGGCCTGATCGAGCCACAGGGGGTCGGTCTGGCGCAGGCCGTCGAGGAAGGCGGCGGTGACCGGGAAGTAGATGATCAGGGTCGCCATGGCGACCTTCGAGGCCAGCCCGTAGCCCAGCCACAGCACCAGCAGCGGGGCGATGGCGAACACCGGGATGGCCTGGCTGATCACCAGCAGGGGCAGCAGCCAGCGTTCCAGGGTCCGCACCTGGGCCAGGGCCAGGGCCGAGACCACGCCGAGCAGGCACCCCAGCAACAGGCCGAGCAGGATCTCGGCGCCGGTGATCAGCGCGTGGTCGAGCAGCAAGGGCGCCTTGGCCCAGGCGGTCTGGGCGGTGGTCAGCGGCCCGGGCAGCAGGTAGTCGCGTTCTCCGTTCAGCCAGTGGGCGGCCTGCCACAGCAGCAGCAGGCCGGCCAGGGTGACCAGCGGGCGGACCACTCGGGCGAGGCGCTGGCTCATCGGCCGCCCTCCGCCGCCAGATGGTGCAGGCGCTCGAGCAGCGCGGCATGGCGGGCCGGCAGGTCGCCGGCGGTGGGGGAGCGGGGCGGCACCCCGGGGGGAATGATCGGGGTGTCGAGGCGGGCCGGCCGACCGTGCAGGATGAGAATGCGGTGGGCCAGCCTCAAGGCTTCCATGGGGTCGTGGGTGACCATCAGCACGGTGCGCCCGGCCAGGGTGCGCGCGGCGAGGTCCTGCAGGTCGAGCCGGGTCACCGGGTCGAGGGCCGAGAACGGCTCGTCCATCAGCACCACCGGGCGGTCTTCCATCAGGGTGCGGACCAGGGCGGCGCGTTGGCGCATGCCGCCGGACAGGGCGTCGGGGCGCAGCCCGGCCTGGGCCTTCAGGCCGACCGCCTGAAGCAGCGTCGCCAATCGCACCCGATCCACCGGCTGGCCGCGCAGGCGGGCCCCCAGGGCGCCGTTGTCGGCCACCGAGAGCCAGGGCAGCAGGCCATCGGATTGGGCCATGTAGGCCACCCGGCCGGCCAGTCCACCAGTCCGCCCGTCCGTCAGGTCGCCATCCGGCCCCAGACCGGCCAGCGCCTTGAGCAGGGTGGACTTGCCCACCCCGCTGGGGCCGAGCACGGCGGTCCACTGGCCGACCGGCAGGGACAGCCGGAGCGGCCGGCTGAGCGGGGCGCCGCCGGCCTTGAGGATCAGGCCGGCCACCTCGATGGTCGCCGGGTCGCCGGGCGACTCGGGGTGCGGAGGGTCTGCGGGCGGTACGCGGTCGAGCACGGAAAACCTCGTCCCTTCGCCGGCATTACCCGGATCAGGTGCACGCGAGTGGCGTCTAGGGGTCGTTTCCCGTTGCCTGGAAACCTCTCAGCCCGCGGCGCGCGAGCTCCCCCCGAGTGGAAGTCGCGAGTCTGTAACCGAAACCGGTCGGCGGTCAAGGGGGTTGCCGAAGCGGGGCCGGCGGGCGATGACGGAATGTGGTGAGAGCAAAGCGGAGGAAAGGGCCGATGCGTGGCTGGCTGGTCTTGCTGTGGCTGGTTGTCTGGACTCCTCTGGCCTCTCCGGCCCTGGCCGAAGGAGGGGCCGAGGGGACGGCGCCAGTCTACCCCGAGCGGGCGGTGATCGAGACCGCCGACCCGGCGGCGCGCCACGTCTTCCGGGTCGCGCTGGCGGTCACCCCGGCCGAGCGCGCGCGCGGCCTGATGCATCGCGCGCACCTGCCGGCCGACGCCGGGATGCTGTTCGACTTCGGGGCCACCGGGCGGGTCGCCATGTGGATGAAGAACACCCTGATCGGCCTCGACATGCTGTTCCTCGACGCCGGCGGCCGGGTGGTCTGGATCAAGGCCGACGCCGAACCCGGTTCCGAGGCGATCATCGCCAGCCCATGGCCGGCCCGCGCCGTGCTGGAGGTGCCGGGGGGCACCGCCGCCCGCCTGTCCATCGACCCCGGCGACGTGGTCCGCCACCCGATGTTCGACCAACCCTGAGCCCGTCTCAGGCCGGCGGGCGGACGGTCAGCAGGGCGGTCAGGTCGTCGCTCAGCGGTCGCTGGAGGCGCGACAGGAAGGGGTCGAGCAGCCCTTCCAGGGCCAGCCCGGGGCCGGCCGCGCGGGCGGCCTCGGCGAGCAACTGGCGCACCCCCTCCCGGCCCAGGGAGCCCCCCTCGTCGCGGCCGCATTCGGTCAGCGCGTCGCTGTGCATCAGCAGGGCCTGGCCGGGGGCGAAATCCATCTGCCGGGTGTCGTACTGGCCGCCGGCCAGGATGCCCAGCGGCAGCCCGGCGCCCTGGCCGGCGGTGACCTCGCCGCTGGCCAGATCGACCACCAGCGGCGCCGGGGCCGAGGCGGCGGCGTAGCTCAGGCGGTGCTCGACGGTGTCGAACACGGTGAACAGGGCGGTGGCGTACTGGCCGGTGGGCAGCAGGCCGGCCAGCCGGGTGTTGAGGCGGGTCAGGAAGTGGCCGGGGTCCTCCATGCCGCCGCGCAGGTCCTCGAGCAGGGTGTGCAGGCGGAAGGTGTTCAGCGCCGAGGAAATGCCATGGCCGGCGAAATCGACCATCCACAGGGCGAGGCGCCGGTTGTCCAGGGCGACCACGCCGAACAGGTCGCCGCCCAGCTCGGCCGAGGTCTCGAAGTGGGTTTCCAGCCGCAGGCCGAAGCGCTGGCCCAGGGTGGTCAGGCGGCCCGCCTCGGGCAGCAGTTCCTGTTGCATGCGCCGGGCGGCGTCCAGGTCGTCGGCCAGCCGGGCCTTGAAGGCCTCGAGGTCGGCCCGGGTGTCGCGCAGCTTGGCCTGCATGGCTGGCACCACCGGGTCGCGCCCCCGGGTCACCGCCAGTTCGCGGGCCTCTTCCGGGTTCGCCGTCTGACCCTCGGTGAGGATGGTGGCAACCACCTGATTGCCGCGCCCCCGGTACTCCAGGCTGTCGAAGGACAGGTCGCGGGCCAGGGCGATGCCGCGGCCGTGGGTGTCGAAGACACGCTCCGGGTCCATGGTCAGGTAGCGCCGCCAGTCGAAGCCGGCGCCCTGGTCGGTGATGGTCACCTCGATCTCGCGGGCCCGGCGTTCGAAGGTCACCTCCACCTCGCGGTCGCGCCATTCGGGGTTGGCCAGTCGGCGGGCGATTTCCCCGTCCAGTCCGCCGTCGGCCAGCAGGGCGGTCTTCTCGGCGTAGGTGATACCGAGGTTGCCGTGCTCGACCGCGTTGAGCATCAGCTCCGACAGTCCGACCACGCGGCGCCGGGGTTGCGGCATGGCGGCGGCCAGGACGACCGCCAGATCGCTGCCCTGGCGCGGCGTGCGGAAGGTGAAGCGCCCGGCCTCGAGCAGGCCCAGGGCCAGGGTGCGTTGGTCCACCTCGTCGCTGAGCCGGCGGTAGCGGGCCCGGTCGGCCACCGCGGCGGCGACCACCTGGAGCAGAAGCTCCGGATCGAGCGGCTTGGTCAGGTAGTAGTAGACCCCGGCGGCAATGCCCTCGACGATCTCTTCCTGGCGGTCGGCGGCGGTCTGCATGACCACCGGCAGGCCGTCCAGCGCCGGGGTTGCCTTCAGGCGGGCCATCACCTCCATGCCGTCCATGCGCGGCATGCGCCGGTCGAGCAGCACCACGTCGAAGCTGTTGCCCTCGCGCTCCAGCAGGGCCCAGCCGTCGTCGCCGTCCTCGGCCTGGACAACGGTGTAGCCGGCGCCGGAGAGGTGGGCCTCGAGCAGGGTGCGCACCGGCAGGCTGTCGTCGATGACCAGGATGCGGGCGCTCGACATGGCGGGGGGTCCTCGTGGTGGCGGCCCTGGGGGGCGCCGGGTGGGCCGCAGGTTGGGCGCCGGGTGACCTGCCTGGGAATGGAAACGGGCCGGCCGGGGATGGGCCGGCCCGTTTCGGGGTCCGTTCGCGATGGGCCTGCGGTGTCGCCCCGGGTCCGGTGGGTGGGCCTACCTGCCGGGGCGCCGGGGGCTCAGTCGGTGGTGCGCTGGACGATATGGAACAGGGTGTCGAAACGGGCCAGTTCCAGGGTTTCGCGAACCTCGCCCTTGGGGTCGACCAGCAGCACCGAGGCGTTGCCGGCCTCGGCCTGCTCGCGCAGGGTGAGCAGGAAGCCAAGGCCGGCCGAGTCCATGAAGGCAAGTTCCTTCAGGTTGACCTCGATCTGGCCCGGGCGGGCGGCCATCAGCTCGCTGACCAGGCGGTCGAAGTCGCCCCGGTCGTGGCTGGTCAGGCGCTCGCTGAGGTGGACGATGACGGTGCTTCCATCCTTGGTGATCTGGTGCTTCACGGCGTGACGTCTCCGCGTTTGACGGGGGCATGGGGCGGCGCCAGCAAGGCGGCCACCCGGGAGAGGAGCGGTTGGCTCAGACGGTCGGGGCCCGGGCCTGGACGAAGGCCTGGAAGGGATCGACCTGCCTGTCGGTAAGGTCCAGGCGAATATGGGTGGCGCTTTCGGTGCGTGCCACCACGATGGCCTCGACCGCGCCCACATCGGGCAGCTCGATGGTCAGCGTTTCGCCACGCTCGGCCTCCACCGAGCGGTCGAGGGTCCCGACGCCGGACAGCGCGATGTCCTGCAGCAGGCACGAGCGCACCCGGCCTTCCTGGTTTTCCACCTGGACGCCGACGTTGAGGGTGCGCAGGGCGTGCGCCTCGCGCTCGTCGGCGCTGCCGGCGCGGATGATCGCTTCCAGCGCGGTCTGCATCATGCCGACCCGCTCGTTGACCTCCTCGGACGACTGGCGCACCTCGCCGGTGTGGGCCCGGGTGGTATCGGCGCTGGCCGAGACGTCCTGGATGCTCTGCGCCGCCTGCTGGGTGCTTTGCGCCGCCTGCTGGGCGTTGTGGCTGATCTCGCCGGTGGCCGCGGTCTGCTCCTCGACCGCCGCCGAGACGGCGGTGGTCACCTCGTTGATCTCGCCGATCACCTTGACGATGCCCTGGATGGCGCTGACCGCCTCCCCGGTCGCCGCCTGCATGGAACTGATCTGGCTGGCGATTTCCTCGGTTGCCTTGGCGGTCTGGTTGGCCAGCGTCTTGACCTCGCCGGCGACCACCGCGAAGCCCTTGCCGGCCTCGCCGGCCCGCGCCGCCTCGATCGTGGCGTTCAAGGCCAGCAGGTTGGTCTGCTTGGCGATGTCGCTGATCAGCTCGACCACCTCGCCGATCTGGTTGGCGGCGTTGGCCAGGCTCTTGATGCGCTCGTTGGTCGTCTCGGCTTCCTGCGCCGCGCGGTGGGCGATTTCCGAGGAACCGGTGACCTGTCGGCTGATCTCGCTGATCGAGGAGGCCATCTCCTCGGCCGCCGCCGCCATCGCCTCCACCGCCGAGGCCGATTCCTGGGAGGCGCCGGCCGCCGCGGTGGCGCTCTCGGTGGTGTGGTCGACCGATTCCGACATCTCGTGCGCCGCCTGACGCATCGCCTCGGCCTGTTGGTGGACGATGGAGATGGCGCCCCGCACCTCTTCTTCCAGCGCGTTGGTCAGGGCGAACATCTCGCTTTTCACCCGGCGGGCGTTGCGGCGGTGTTCGGCCTCCTGAGTGGCCTGCATGCGCACGACCTTCTGGCTGTTCTCCTTGAACACCTCGACGGCGCGGGCCATCACGCCCACCTCGTCGCCGCGCTCCTGGTCGGCGATGTCGATGTCGAGGTGGCCACCGGCCAACTCGGCCATGGACTTGTTCAGGCGCCCCATGGGCCCGACCACGCCACGGATGATCATCACCGAGATGATGATGGCGATGATCAGGAAGCCGCCGCCCACCGCCAACTGCTTCGAACCGCCCCGCCAGGCGGTGGCGTTGACGTCGCTGACGTAGACCCCGGTGCCCAGCACCCAGCCCCAGGGTTCGTAGGCCTGGGCCCAGGAAACCTTGGGTTCGGCGGTGTCCGAGCCCTTGCGGGGGAAGCTGTAGGTGACCTTGCCGCCGCCTTCCCAGGCGGCCTCGATCATCTCGCTGACGAATGTCTTCCCGTTGGCGTCGGCCAGATCGATCTTGCTGGTGCCCTCCCAGGCCTGATTGGGCGGGAAGACCTGCATGATGCCGCTGTAGTCGAAGGCGAAGACGTACTCGCCATCGCCGTAGGTGATGCCCCGCAGGGCGGCGCGCGCCCGGTCCTGCGCCACCTGTTCGTCCATCAGGCCGAGATCAACCAGGGAATCGTAGTAGGCGATGATGCCCAGGCCCGATTCGACCACCGAACGGACCATGACCACCCGTTCCTGGGTGATCTCGTGGCGCAGGATCTGGAAGGAAAAGGCGATCACACCCGCCAGACCTAGCGTTGCCAGGATGGTTGGCAGCCAGATTTTGCGGCTGATGCGGACGTTGCTCAGGCCGAAGCCGGATTTGCGGGTGGACATGGTTTTGTGTAACTCCCAGTGCTTCCTGGTTCCCCACAACGAGCAAAGCACTTTTGAGCATAAAAAGGCAACACTTGGTGCGTTTGCTGGTCGCCGTGCAGGAATTTGCCGCGCCGCGGCATGGATCGAGGATCAGCCGTTTGTGCCAGGGTTGTCAATGAGCTGCAACAATCCGTCATGGCTGGCAAGCATTCTCCGCCGGTCGCGCGGCGGCAGTGCGGTGGAGGGCGCGGCGGCAGGCTCTTCCGTCGAGGGCAGGGCGTTGATCTGGCCCTTTAGGTCGGCGTCTGGTGCTGGCGCGCGACGCGCGATTGGGCCGGCGACGATCACATTCCGTGGCGGGCCAGGGCGTCGTCCAGGCTGCGCGGACGTTTCTGGCCGGCCGCCTCGGTGAACATTTCAAGCTGCCACTCCATTTCCGTGCCGGAAAGATGGAAGCCGCTGTCGTCGTTCGGCTTGATCGCCTGCTCCGGTGCCACCCGGCCGAGCTGCATCTGCAGGGCGACCGCGTCGCGGGCCGAGAAGCCGCCTTTCCAGGCAACCGCCAACAGGCCCTTGGCGCTGTGCTCCTCGACGATGGTGCCGACCACGTCGGGCGGCAGGTCGGCCAGCACCGCCAGGGCGCCGATGACGAACTCGGCCTCGCCCCGGGCCAGCCGGTTGAGCACCTTCTGGTGCGACAGGCCGTCCGGCTTGGCCGCCTCGCGCTGGGCCGCCTCGTAGGCCAGGCTCAGCGAGCGGCGCCAACTGTCGAGGTGGAAGTCGACCTTGCCTTCAGTCTGGTCATCGTCCCGCGCCCGGTCGTTGGGGGCCGTGGCCGGCAACCCGCCGTCCTCCGAGGCGAGACGGGTCCGCACCACCCGCAACACCTCGGCCACCGTCTCGGCGTCCAGGTCCTGGCGCGCCGCCAGGGCGCCGAGCAGGTTGGCGGCGACAAAGCAGGCCAGACGCCGGGCAGCGCGGCTGTGCAGGCCGGGACGGCGGACCAGCGGGTCGTGCCAGTCGGGCCGCCCCTCGGCGCGCTCGATCAGGCGATCCAGGGTTTCCTCGCGGATCTGCGCCGAGGTGTTGGCCAACAGGTGGGTGATGGCGTCGCCGTCGTCGGTCTCGGCGATCGCCGTGCTGACCCTGATCCCCACCCCGATGCGCCGCGAGATGGCCGACAGGCGGGCGCTGACCGGGGCCTCGGCGATGATCTCCAGCAGGTCCTCGTCGGTCAGCACCGGCGAGAACTCGAGCACCGGGGTGCTGACCGCCACCTCGGCATCGCGGGCCAGGCGGCGCATCACCTCGGCCGGGGCGGCGGCGACGTCCTTCAGGGTCTCGGCCAGGATGCGGCGCACCCGGGGGATCTGGTCGCGGGCCAGGCATTCCAGCACCTGGTGGGCGAGGTCGTGGATGCGGGCGTGATCCTGGTCCGACAGGTGGGGGCACAGGCGGGCCACCTTGCCGGCCAGATCGGCCCGCACGTCCTCTTCCTGGTCGCGGGCCAGCAGCAGTTGCGCCTTCAGCGGGGTGGCGGTGTTGCCGGCGATCGCCTTGCGCACCCCGACGTCCGGGTCCTCGGCCAGGAAGTAGAGGATTTCCGGCACCACGTCGTCGCGGGTGGCCAGCTCGCGGCGCACCGCCGGGTCGTCGTGGCGGGCCAGGGTGCGGGCCCGCTCGTAGGTCAGGCTGCTGGCCGGGTCGCCGCCCATCAATCTCTCCAGCAGGGATGTCATGGGCCGTCGTCCGCCGGGGCCCCGGGTCCGCCCGGCCCGGGATCGGAGGCTGTTCGCCACGCCGCCTTGCCGGCCCGCTTGGCGGCGTACATGGCCTCGTCGGCGCGGTGGGCCAGGGCGTTCAGGTCTTCCCGCACCCCCGGCATGGGCAGGGCCAGACCGATCGACAGGCTCAGCGGCTGACCGGTCGCCGATTCATTGGCCAGGCTGGTCGCCGCCGCCTCGATCAGCGACTGGGCCTTGGCCTCGGCCACGGCGCGGTCGGCGCCTTCCAGCCAGATGGCGAACTCGTCGCCGCCCAGGCGGGCGACCAGATCGGTCGGCCGGGTGTGGCCGAGCAGCAACTCGCGCACCCTGATCAGCACGGCATCGCCTTTCTGATGCCCGAACTGGTCGTTGACCGGCTTGAAGTTGTCGAGGTCGACATAGAGCAGGGCGCCGCCGCCCGTGGCGTGTTCGGCCCGCTGCAGGCGGCGCTCCACCTCCTCGCTGAAGGCGCGGCGGTTGAACAGCCCGGTCAGGGCGTCGGTGCGCGAGATGCGCAGCATGAACTCGTGCTGCGCCACCTGTTCGTTGGTGATGCCGATCTGCTCGGCGATGTCGGCGACCAGCAGGCGGTCATCCTCCGACCACGGGCCGCGACCGGCGGCGCGCCAGACGATCAACACCCCGTTGATGCGCTGATGGTAGCGGGTCGGCACGGCAAGCACCCGGTGGCCCTGTTCGCTGACTTCCAGCAGGTCGGCCCCCTCGCTGACCGTCTGCACGATCGGTTCGGCGGCCCGGCTGGGCAGGGCGCCCCAACTGCCGCCGGCCATGAAGTGTCCGCTCCCGGCGTCGTGCCGGCCTGCCTCGCTGACGGCGGCCGGATCGGCGCCGGCCAGACGGAAGATGTGGCAGGCGGTGACGCCCAGGCCACGGGCCACCTTCTCGGCCGCCACGGCCAGCATCTCGTCGGGCTGGATCAGGTCGCGGAAGGCGCGGGCCATGTGGGCCAGGGCCATTTCCCGATGGCGCGCCTGGTTTTGCGCGATGCTGCGCCGCCGTTCGCCGGTCACGTCACGGCACACCCCGCGCACCCCGCTCCAGCGGCCGCGCTGATCGAACAGCGGGGCCGCGGTGGCGATCACGCAGGCCGCCGCGCCATCGGCCCGTTGCAGCCACAGCTCGGCCTCTTCCACCGGCTGGCGGGTGAAGAAGGGCAGGTTGTCGGTGCCCATGCCCTCCAGGGCCAGGTCGTAGGGGTCGCAGCCGACCAGGGTTTCGGCCGAATAGCCCAGGGCGCCCTTCGGCGAGACGAAGGTGAACTGGCCGTGGGCGTCGGTCTCCCAGGCGAAGTCGCTGCCGATCTCGACGAAGTCCTTGTAGCGCTGGCGGGATTCGACCAGCGCGGCACGCAGGTTGTGCTCCAGGGTGACGTCGTCCAGCACGATCAGCGCACCCCGCCCGGCGGCGTCGGCCCGCTTGCCCGGGGCCAGGGCGAGGGGCAGCGAGAGGACCTTGAAGCGGCGCGGGCCGTCCGGCAGATCGAGCACCAGATCGCCGCCCACCCGGCCGCCGCGGGCGATCTCGCGGGACAGCCGGCCGAGCGCCTCGAGCTGCGGCGTTTCCACCGAGGCGAGCAAGGCTTCGGCGGCGGGGTTGGTGGTGCGCACCACGCCGTCGCTGTCCAGCCCGACCACCGGGGCGTCGACGGCGGCCAGGGCGTCGGTGTCGAGACGGGCCCAGCCGAGGTCGATGCTCTCCGTGTCGGGGGGCGGGTATTGCTGGCTGTCGGGGGCCGGACCGGGGCTCAATCCACCACCTCGCTGGTTATTGGGGCAAGGAGTTTATCAGCCGTTCCCGGCCTTGTCATCGGCTGGCCAGGGGCTGGCCAGGGGGCTGGTCAGGAGGCTGGTCAGGAGGCTGGCCAGAGGGTGGCCAAGGGCACCCGGGCGCGGGAGATTGACTTGCCGGGTCTTGGCCTTATCCTCTTGCCCGGCGGCCGCCCCGAGCCCAACCGGATCGACCGGCGCCGCCCACCATTCCGCCCGCCGGTCCCGCCTTGCCAGAAGGATTTTCCCCACCATGAATTCCGCCTTTGACAGCCTCCAGGCGACCATCGACCAGGCCTGGGAGGATCGCCAGGGCATCTCGCCAGCCACCGGGGGCGCGGTGCGCGAGGCGGTCGAGCAGGCACTGAACGGCCTCGACCGCGGTGAGTTGCGGGTGGCCGAGAAGGTGGACGGCGCCTGGCAGGTCAACCAGTGGCTGAAAAAGGCGGTCCTGCTGTCCTTCCGCCTGAACGACATGAGCCCCATCCCCGGCGGCCCCGGGGGCGGCCACTGGTGGGACAAGGTGCCGAGCAAGTTCGACTCCTGGGGCGAAAGCGACTTCAAGGCGGCCGGCTTCCGCGCCGTGCCGGGCTGCGTGGTGCGCCGCTCGGCCCATATCGCGCAGGGCGTGGTGCTGATGCCGAGCTTCGTCAACCTGGGGGCCTATGTGGACAGCGGCACCATGGTCGATACCTGGGCCACCGTCGGCTCGTGCGCCCAGATCGGCAGGAACGTGCATCTGTCGGGCGGCGCCGGCATCGGCGGCGTGCTCGAGCCGTTGCAGGCCGGCCCGGTGATCATCGAGGACAACTGCTTCATCGGGGCCCGCGCCGAGGTCGCCGAGGGGGTGATCGTCGAGGAAGGGGCGGTGCTGTCGATGGGCGTCTACATCGGCGCCTCGACCAAGATCGTCGACCGCGCCACCGGCGAGGTGCACATGGGCCGCGTGCCCAGCTATTCGGTGGTGGTCCCCGGCACCCTGCCCGGCAAGCCGCTGCCCGATGGCGCGCCCGGCCCTGGCCTCTACTGCGCGGTGATCGTCAAGCGGGTCGACGAGAAGACCCGCTCGAAGGTGTCCATCAACGACCTGCTGCGCGACTGAGCCCCCGGGAACACCCCCGCTCCGGGACCGCCGTTGCCGACCCATTCCCTGAATCCGCCCTGGCCGGGCTGACGGAGAGACCATGCCAGCCCGCACCTTCCTCTCCGACCCCTTGCCCCTGGCCCGGGACCTGATCCGCCGCCACAGCGTCACTCCCGAGGATGACGGGGCGCTGGAGGTGTTGGCCCGGGCCCTGGGCCAGCTTGGCTTCGAGTGCTTTCCGGTCACCTTCGAGGCGCCCGACACCGCCCCGGTGAACAACCTCTATGCCCGCCTGGGGCCGGCCGAGGCGCCCAACCTGTGCTTCGCCGGGCACACCGACGTGGTCCCGGCCGGCGACGGCTGGAGCGTCGATCCGTTCGCCGGGCGCATCGTCAACGGCACGCTGATCGGCCGCGGCGCCGCCGACATGAAGGGCGCGGTGGCCTGTTTCGTCGCCGCCGTGGCCCGCCGGCTGGCCGGCATGGGGCCGCCGCCGGGGGCGATCAGCCTGCTCATCACCGGCGACGAGGAAGGCCCGGCGGTCAACGGCACGGTGCGCCTGCTGCCGTGGATCGCCGAGAAGGGCGAGCGGCTGAGCGCCTGCATCGTCGGCGAGCCGAGCAACCCGACGCGCATGGGCGAGATGATCAAGATCGGCCGCCGGGGCAGCGTCAACTTCAGGCTGATCTCGCACGGCCGGGCCGGGCACGCCGCCTATCCCCATCTGGCCGACAACCCCATCCCGCCACTGCTCGCGGTGTTGCAGGCGCTGACCGCCGCGCCGCTGGATGAGGGCAGCGACCATTTCGACCCCTCGACCCTGGCCCTGACCAGCCTCGACGTGGGCAACCGGGCGGAGAACGTCATCCCCGGGCGGGCCGAGGCGCGCTTCAACATCCGCTTCAACGACCATCACCACAGCGAGGCCCTGATCAGCCACGTCGCCGAGACCTGCGAACGGGTGGCCGGGGCGGGGCGCATCGAGATCGTGCCCCGGGTGTCCGGCGAGAGCTTCCTCACCCCGCCGGGCGTTTTCTCGACCCTGATCGCCGAAGCGGTGCGGGCCGAGACCGGGCTCGAGCCCGAGCTGTCCACCTCGGGGGGCACCTCGGACGCCCGCTTCATCAAGGACTATTGCCCGGTCGCCGAGTTCGGGCTGGTCAGCCGGACCATCCATCAGGCCGACGAGCAGGTGCCGTTGGCCGACCTGGAAACCCTGACCCGCGTCTACCGGCGGCTGATCGACGGCTTTTTCGCCGGCTCCTTCACCGACTCCACCTCCGAAACCGGGAGCACGCCATGACCCTGCCGACGATCGGCGAGGTGGCGGCGGCGATCGCCGGGGTGGCCCGGCTGATCCGCCTCGACGCGACCGGCTTCCTGATGTTCGACGCCAGCCCGCGCGGCTTCTGGATGTCGTTCTGGGCGGCCGCCGTGATCGCCCCCATGGTCGCCCTCAACAGCCTGGTGTTCGCCATTTCGCAAGGGATGACCGGCGGTCTGGTGGTGCAGATGGTCGGCGACGTGCTGGTCTTCGCCATCGGCTGGATGCTCTATCCGCTGATCATGCTGCCGCTGGCCGACTGGATGGAACGCGGCCAGCACGGGCTGCGCTATCTGGTCGGCTACAACTGGTTCCAGGTGTTTGCCAACGTGGTCGCCCTGCCGCTGCAACTGTTCGCCGCCAGCGGCAGTCTGGCCGGCGGCATCGAGCAGTTGCTGTTCTTGGGCTTTATGTCGGCCCTGCTGCTGTATGGCTGGTTCATGGTCCAGAAGGGTCTGGACGTGGGCCCCGGCACCGGGGCGGCGCTGGTCATGGTCGATGTGGTGGTCAGTCTGCTGGTGGCCGCCATGGCCATGCAGTTGCCCGGCCTGACCCCCTGATACCGTCGGTGCCGGCCGGCGGGGCGGCTTCGAGGCTGCGCCCGGCCTCAGGCGGCCTGGGAGTTCTCGGCCTGGGTGAGCAGGGCGTGCAGGCCCTCGCCGCTGTCGCTGCCGCGCAGCTTCTCGCAGGTGCCCTTGTCGCGCAGCAGACGCGACACCCGGGCCAGCGCCTTCAGGTGATCGGCGCCGGCGGTTTCCGGGGCGAGCAGCAGGAAGATCAGGTCGACCGGGCGCTCGTCGATGGAGTCGAAGTTGATCGGGCGTTCCAGGCGGGCGAACAGGCCCATCAGGCGGTCCAGCTGGGCCAGCTTGCCGTGGGGGATGGCGATGCCGTTGCCGACCCCGGTGGTGCCCAGGCGCTCGCGCTCCAGAAGGGTGTCGAAGATGGCCCTTTCGTGCAGGCCGCTGAGGTCGGCGGCGCGGCGGGCCAGTTCCTGCAAGGCCTGCTTCTTGCTGGTCGCCTTGAGGTTGGCGATGACGGCCTCGGAGGTGATGAGATCGGAGATTTCCATCGCTGACCTTCTGGATTGGGATCGCCCATTGGGGGGCGTTGTTTGAAGGATGGCGGTCGTGGTGACTGAACGCCTCGCGGTCGACCGGCGGAACGGCCCGTCGAGGGCGGTGGTGTGCGGTTGGCGGCGTGGCCCTTGGCCTATGTGGTCCTGGCGCTGTCGGTCACATCGTTCCGGTCACGGGCCGGGCGAACCTTGCAAAAACGTGGTTCGCGATCATTGTTCCAAGGGGATGGTCCTGCCCTGTTTGCCTTGGTTCCCGTACCGGGTCGGGTTGGTGGCGCTTTCCGGGCGGAGCGTCGGCGCCGGCCGACCCATCCGGGGCGGAGACGGCACGCCCAACCTTGTCCAAAAAGACCCTCTCTCTAGAGGGGGCGGACCTTAGTCTTGCCCCGCCCACCGTGTCAAGCGGCGAAGCATGACAGCGCCAGCCGCCCCACGGCGGCTCAGGCCGAGGCGGCCCGTTGTTTTTTCTCGCGCCGGCGTTGCACCGAGGAGGGCAGGCCGAGGCCCTCGCGGTACTTGGCCACGGTGCGCCGGGCGATGTCGATCCCCTCGGCCTTGAGCAGGGCCACCAGGGCGTCGTCGGAGAGCACGGCGTCGGCCGGCTCGGCGTCGATCAGCCCCTTGATGCGGTGGCGCACCGCCTCGGCCGAGTGGGCCTCGGCGCCGTTGGTGGCGGCGATGGCCTGGGTGAAGAAGTACTTCAGCTCGAAGATGCCACGCGGGGTCATCAGGTACTTGTTGCTGGTCACCCGGCTGACCGTGCTTTCGTGCAGCTCGACGGCGGTGGCGATGTCGCGCAGGGTGAGCGGCTTCAAGTGGCTCACCCCGTGGGCGAAAAAGCCGTCCTGGCGGCGCACCAGCTCGGTCGCCACCTTGAGGATGGTGCGGGCCCGCTGGTCGAGCGCCCGGGTCAGCCACTGGGCGGTGGCCAGACGGTCGGCCAGGAAGGCCTTGTCCTCGCGCTTCAGCGAGCCCGAAACCCGGGCCAGATAGCGGTTGTTGACCAGCACCCGGGGCAGGGTGTCGGGGTTGAGCTCGACCAGCCAGCCGCCGTCCGGGGCCGGGCGCATCAGCACGTCGGGGATCAGGGTCTGCGCCGGGGCGGCGGCGAAATCGCTGCCCGGCTTGGGGTCGAGGCGGCGGATCTCGGCGATCATCCCGGCCAGATCGTCCTCGTCGACGCCGCAGATGTCGCGCAGGGCGGAGAGGTCGCGCCGGGCCAGCAGGTCGAGGTTGGCGAGCAGGGCTTCCATCGCCGGGTCGAGGCGGTTCTTCTCGGCCAGTTGCAGGGCCAGACACTCGGCCAGGTCGGCGGCGAAGACACCCGGCGGGTCGAGCCGCTTGAGGCGGGCCAGCACCGCCGCCACCTGGGCCGGGTCGGCGCCCAGTTGGGCCGCCAACTGGTCGGCCTCGGCGCGCAGGTAGCCGGCGGCGTCCAGGCCGTCGAGCAGGGCCAGGGCGATCAGCCGCTGGCCCGGGTCGGCGAACTCCAGGCCGATCTGGCGTTCCAGATGGCGGCGCAGGGTGTCGCCCTCGGCCAGGGTCTCCTCCAGGCTCGGCAACTCGCCGTCGCCGCCGCGCCCGCTGGCGCCCGGGGCGGCATAGGGGCTGGGCGCGGCCTCGCCCGGCGAGCCTTCGTCGTGGTTGTTGTCGTGCTCCACGTCGACCGGGGCCTCGCGGCGCGGGGCCAGGCCGTCGAGCACCCCCTGGTCGGCGCCGGGCCGGGTGTCGGTCGGCTCGACGCGGCCGGCGCCATCGTCCGGGCGCCGTTCGTCGCGTTCGAGAAGGGGGTTTTCGGCCAGCTCCGCCTCGACATAGGCGGTCAGCTCGAGGTTGTTCAGTTGCAGCAGCTTGATGGCCTGCTGCAACTGCGGCGTCATGACCAGCGACTGGCTCTGGCGGAGTTCCAGGCGGGGAGCAAAGGCCATGGCGGTCAGGCGCTAGAGCCGGAAACGGTCGCCCAGGTAGACGCGGCGGACGCCTTCATGGGCCACGATGTCATGCGGGGCGCCCTCCATCATCACCGAGCCTTCGTGCAGGATGTAGGCCCGGTCGACGATGTCCAGGGTTTCGCGCACGTTGTGATCGGTGATCAGCACGCCCAGGCCACGGTCCTTGAGCTGGGCGACCAGATCGCGGATGTCGCCGACGGCGATCGGGTCGATGCCGGCCAGCGGCTCGTCGAGCAGGATGTAGTGGGGCTGGCTGGCCAGGGCGCGGGCGATCTCGACCCGGCGCCGCTCGCCGCCGGACAGCGACAGGGCCGAGGCGCGCCGGAGGTGGCCGATGGCGAACTCGGTCAGCAGCAGGTCGAGCATTTCCTCGCGCAGGGCGGCGCTGGGTTCGACCAGTTCCAGCACGGCGCGGATGTTGTCCTCCACCGACAGGCCGCGGAAGATCGACGCTTCCTGGGGCAGGTAGCCGATGCCCAGGCGGGCCCGCCGGTACATGGGCAGGGTGGTGACGTCCTGGCCGTCGAGCAGGATCTTGCCGCTGTTGGGCGAGATCAGTCCGGTGATGCAGTAGAAGCAGGTGGTCTTGCCGGCGCCGTTGGGGCCGAGCAGGCCGACCGCCTCGCCCCGGCGCACCTTCACCGAGACATCGCGCAGCACCGGGCGGCGCTTGTAGCGCTTGCCCAGGCCGCTGGCCTCCAGCCCCTGGTTGTCGGCGACCAGACGCGGCTTTTCCGGCCGTCGCGGGGTGGCGGCGGCGGTCGGCCGGGCGGTGGCCTCGGCGGCGGGCGAGGGCTCGGCCCGCCGGCCCTTGCCGGTGGCTTTCGCGGCGCCGCTGGGGCGTTTCTGGTTGGCGAACAGTCGCACCCGCCTCATGCCTCGTCTGTCGGGGCCGCCGGCCCTTGGGGGTGGCGGTCGGATGGGGGAGTCCGTCGGCCCTACTGGCCGTCGGTCGGGGTTTCACTGTCCTGGCCGCGCGGGCTGATCACCGCCCGCACCCGGCCCTGGCCGCCGGCCCCCTGGGGGGAGCCGTAAAGGGTGCTCACCCCGGTGTTCAGGTCGACCACCGCCAGTTCGCCGGCCACCTGGTCGTCCTGGCGCACGATCTTAACCGAACCTTCCAGGGTGGCGATACCGGTTTTGGCCTCATAGCGTCCCTTGTTGCCGCGCACCGTTTCGGCGCCGTTGTCGATGACCACGTTGCCGAAGGCCTCGAAGCGGCTGATCTCCGAGCTGCCGCCCGCCGTCTCGACGAAATGGGCGGTCAGCACGTCGGCGGTGATGGTCCGCCCGTTGCGCACCGCGTGGGCCCGCCCCCGGGCCACCGCCAGCCGCTTGCGCTCGTAGTACTCCATCGACTGGTGGGCGGTGATCACCTGATCGGGGGTGGTCAGACGCACCGGGTCGCCGTTGAGGACCAGGGTGGCGGCCGGCACGTCGTAGGTCGCCGAGGCCCCGGTGGCGGTCTCGGTGGGCGAGGCGATGGTGACGTTGCCCTCGGCGTCCAGGCGCTGGATGTCGGTGCCGCCCCCCTCCTCGGCGTAGTGGGCGATCAAAAGGTCGGCCCGCACCGACACCGTGCCCCGGTTGGCCACCGCGTTGCCCCGGGCGATGAAGCGGTTGCGGTCGCGCTGCCATTCGATGCCGTCATCGGCCAGCACCTCGACCGGGGAGTCGCCGCGGCGGGCGAAGTCCAGGCCCTGGGCGGCCAGCGGCAGGGGCGTGGCGAGCAAAAGGACGGCCAGCAGGCCGGTGAGACGAACGGCGACCGGGGGCATGGCGGGGTTCGGGTCCTTGCGCTGTCTTTGGAGACTGTCTTCGGGGGAGGCTTCAGGGGGTTGGGCGGCCGGGACGCAGAACGACGCGGCTTTGGCCCAGGAAGCGGATGCGCGCCCCCTGGTCGATCAGCCTAAAGCCCTCGGCCCGCACCTCGCCGAACGGCCCGTGGCCGCTCACCCCATGATCCGAGCCGGCGGCGCCGGCGGCGAAATCCACCTCGGCGCGCGGGGTGTGCAACTCGTAGCCGCCATCGTGGAACAGGTTGACCTGGCCGATCAGGTCCAGCGTCTGTCCCGGCTGGTCGTAGAAGCCGCTGGCCGCCCCCAGCACCAGCCAGGTGCCGTCCTTCAGGGTGATGTCGGCCTTGGGCGCCTCGAGCTCGATGATCTTCGAGCCCGGGGCGGTTTCGCGGGCGCTGTCGGCGGTCACCGTGAACGGGCGGTTCTCGGCGTCGATACCGAAATAGCGGGCGTTGATCATGGACAGGGTGCCGACCCGGTCGGTCGACAGCGAGGACACCGACAGGGCGAAGCGGTCGGCCGTCTCGTTGACCTGCGGCCACAGCAGGATCAGGCCGACCAGGACCAGCGCGGTTGCCGGCAGCATCACCTTCATCAGGGCCACGAAACGCGAGTACAGACGCCACGAGGCGCGCCCCAGGCGCCGCTGGTTGGTGGGCGGACGGGCCCCGGGCAGGGGAACCGGCGGCGGGGCGGCGGCGTTTGGCACGGGCGCGGCGGTCTCCGGGGCGGGGCGGGGCATGGCGGGCTCTTTAAGGGCTCAGCCGAGGCCGGCGCGCAGCAGGTCGTGGATGTGCAGGATGCCGGCCGGCGGGCTGTCCGCATCGGCGCCGTCGGCGTGCACGAACAGGCTGGTGATGGCCAGATCGTTCATCACCTTCAGGGCTTCGCTGGCCAGGGCGCTTTCGCGGATGGTCTTGGGGCGCGGGCTCATCACCTCGCCGACGCTCTTGGCCAGCAGCTCGGGGCTCATGTGACGCCTGAGGTCGCCATCGGTGACGATGCCGAGCAGCCGGCCATCGGGTCCCTTCACCCCGACACAGCCCAGGCTGGCCCGGGTCATCACCAGCAGCGCCTCGCGCATCGGGGTGTCGCGGCCGACCAGGGGCATGGCCGGGCCGCCGTGCATCAGGTCGCGGACCAGCAGCAGCCGGCGGCCCAACTGGCCGCCCGGGTGGAAGCCCTGGAAATCGGCCGCCGTGAAGCCGCGCCGTTCGAGCAGGGCAACGGCCAGGGCATCGCCCAGGGCCATCATCAGGGTGGTCGAGGTGGTCGGGGCCAGACCGTGCGGGCAGGCCTCGGTGACCGGGGGCAGGGCGAGCACCACCTCGGCGGTGCGGGCCAGGGTGCTGTCGGGGCGCCCGGTCAGGGCGATCAGGCCGATGCCGTGGCGCCGGGTGTAGCCCAGCAGGTCGGCCAGCTCGGCCGTTTCCCCGGAATTGCTCAGGCCGATCACCACGTCATCGCGGGTGATCATGCCCAGGTCGCCGTGACTCGCCTCGGCCGGGTGGACGAAAAACGCCGGGCTGCCGGTGGAGGCCAGGGTGGCGGCGATCTTGCGCCCGACGTGGCCGCTCTTGCCCATGCCGGAGACCACCGCCCGGCCGGCCGCCCGGTCGATCAGGTCCACCGCGGCGACGAACGACGGGCCGAGGCTGTCGGCCAGGGCGCCCAGCGCCGTCGCCTCGGTGGCCAGGACCCGGCGCGCGGTGGCCACTTCGGGGGCGGCGTCCGAGGGGCTGGGCGGGTTGGCCAGGGGGCGGGGCGCGGAGGGCTGCACGAAAGGGCTCCTGAAACGGCATGGCGGGCCGGCCGGTGGGGCGGCCAGCGCGGAACATCCTGACGGGTGGGCATATAGGGGCATTGGGGGCCGCCGGTCACCCCCGACGGCGGTCGGCCGATTATGGCCGCAAAGAGCCGGGCGGGTCAATCGAGGCGCCGGTTCGGCCACGGCGGGCGGGCGGGCGGCGGCAGGCGGGTGGGCGGGCGGGCGGCGGCAGGCGGGCCGGCGGCCTCAGCCGTAGAGGAACGAGCAGGCCGCCACCGCCCCGGCGATGCCGGCGGCGTCGGCCAGCAGGGCGGCGGTCAGGGCGTGGCGCACCCGGCGCACCCCGGCCGCCCCGAAGTAGACCGCCAGCACGTAGAAGGTGGTCTCGGTCGAGCCCTGAAGGGTGCTGACCAGATAGCCCACGTAGCTGTCCGGGCCGATCGCCGGGTCGTTGATGGTGGCGGCGACGATGCCGTAGGCTCCGGAGCCCGACAGCGGCCTGAGCAGGGCCATGGGCAGGGCGTCGGCGGGCAGGCCGATGAAGCGCGTCACCTCGCCCAGCGGGGTGATCAAAAGGTCCATCGCCCCGCTGGCCCGGAACATGGCCACGGCAACCAGGATGGCGACCAGATAGGGGATGATCTTGAGGGCCACCTGGAAGCCGTCGCGCGCCCCCTCGACCAGCACTTCGTAGACCCTGACCCCCTTGAGCGCCCCGAAGCCCAGCAACAGGACGATCAGCCCGGGGATGATCCACGGCGCCACCACGGCGCCCTGCCAGATGGTCAGCGGGATCAGGGCGATGATCGAGGTCAGCACCAGGATCGACACCCAGGTCGGGTAGCCCTGACTGGCGTCGGTGCCCAGGTCGGGCAGGTCGGGAGCGGCGCCGGGGCTGGCCGGATTGCTGTCCGGTGCCTCTGATGGCGGCGTGGGGGGTGGCGAAGAAAAACGATTTTGCAGAAGCTTGGCGGACAAAATTGCCACCGTGGTTGAGCATAGCGTGGCAACCAGGGTGGTCGGCACGATGCCTGCCGGGTCGCTTGAGCCGGCGGCCGCGCGCAGGGCGATGATGCCGGTCGGCAGCAGGGTCACGCTCGAGGTGTTGATGGCCAGGAACAGGGCCATGGCGTTGCTCGCCGTGCCCTTGTGCGGGTTCAACTCGTCCAGCGCCTGCATGGCGCGGATGCCGAACGGCGTCGCCGCGTTGCCCAGGCCCAGGGCGTTGGCCGACATGTTGAGGATCATCGCCCCCATGGCCGGATGGTCGGGCGGCACGTCGGGGAACAGGCGCACCATCAGCGGACGCAGCAGGCGGGCGATGATGATCAAAAGGCCGCCGCGCTCGGCCACCTTCATCAGGCCAAGGAACAGGGCCATCACCCCGACCAGGCCGATGGCCAGGGTGACGGCGCCGCCGGCCGCCTCGATCACCGCCTGGCCGAGGGCGGCCATGGGGGTCAGGGCGTCCGGGGTGCCGGGGGGCGGGGTAAAGGTGATTTGGCGGACCGCGGCGACCGCGAAGGCGATCAGGACGAGGCCCAGAAAGATGACGTTCAAGGCGGCCCCTGGGGGCTAGATGTCGACTGGCCCGGGCTGGGCCGGGCGGTCGACCATGTGCACCACCTGCACCGGCTGGCCGACCTGCCGGCCGTTGACGGTGCGCCACTGCACGATCATCGGGGCCGGGGCCTGACCGGGGGCGGTCTCGCCGCGACCGCTGGCGATGATCTCGCGGCGGGGGGGCGGGGCGGCGAATTCCGGCTTGGGCTGGGGCAGCACGGCCACCTTGACCCGGGCCGGGCCGATGCCCTCCGGCTTGGGTCGGGGCAGCACCGGGGCCTCCATCAGGGCCGTTTCGACCAGCCCCGGCTTGGGTTCGGGCAGCACCGGGGCGGCGACGGCGGGGTGGGCCGGCCCGGCCGCCGGGGCGATGGCGGCCAGTTGCTCGGGGCTGTCGGTGGTGTTGCCGGTGGCGCTGTCGGTGGCGGCGCCGGCGCCGGCGTCAATCTCGGTGCCGGCCGGCGGCGCGGCCAACTCGGCCACCTGGACCGGGGCCAGCGGGGCGCTGCCCGGCAAGGCATAGGCCGGGGCGGGCAGGGCGGCCAGGGCGACCGCCTCGCGCTCGGCCCGATCCAGGGCCCGGGCCAGGGTCGGCACGCTGGGGAAGGGGGCGCCGGCAACCTGGGTCCACGGCCCTTCGCCGACCGCCGCCACCTGGATCTCGCGGCGGTCGAACAGACCGACCAGGCCCCGGAAATCATCGTCGGTGACGTAGGCCCCGGGCTGCTCGCAGACATCGCGGTCGGCCGACAGCATGCCTTCCAGCAGGCGGCAATCCTGGTCGAGGGCCAGCGAGGCGACATGCTCGTTGGTGCTGCGGCCGGTCAGCACGGTGGAGGTGACCGAGGCCCCGGTCATCAGGTCGGCCACCGTCAGGGCGCCGACGATGGGGGCGGCGCAGCCCGAGGCCAGCAGACCGGCCCCCAGCACCACACCGACCACCAGGGCCGGGCGGCGGGCCACCAGGGCCGGGCGGCGGGCCGGGTCGTTGTTCCGGCGGCTCGGCGGCGTGGTCCCCTGGCGTGTGGTCATCTTGTCCCCCTTGGAAATCTCGGGCCGGCCCTTTGGGCGGCCGTGCCGGCAGTGCGTCGTGAGGCGGTGGGCGGTGGTGTTTCCTGGACCCGGCTTTAATGCGTTGTGCCGAGTCTCGTTGCTTTCCGTCCCGGGTCTCGCAAGCTGTCAAGCTGGTCAAAAGAAAGGGGAGATCGGGCGCCCCGTCAACAGCCGATTTGACCCCTGGTGCGCCCGGTCACAGGGCATCGCGCGCGGGCCGGCGCGGGAGCGATCATGGGGGCGGTCGGGGAACCCAACTATCGCAATCGGTTGTGGGGTGCTTGTTGAAAGGGCTCTAAACCTTGTTCATGCGCTGCATGAGGTGTGAAAAAAAAGCGTCGGCGGCCCGGTCCAGGGGGCCGGAGTTGTCGATCTCGACCCGCCCCGGGTGGTCGACGGCGAAGGCGTCGGCCCGGGCGAGGCGCTCGGCGATCTCTTCGGCCGTCTCGCGGCCCCGGGTCAGCAGGCGCCGTTTGAGCTCCGCCGGGGCGACCCGGACGACCACCAGCATGAGATCAGGGAAGCGCCCGAGGGCCGCCGCGAGGTGGCCGCGCGAGCCGTTGACCACCACCCACAGGCCGCCGGCCAGCCAGCTTTCCACCTCCACCCCGACGCCGTAAGACAGGCCATGGCTCTGCCAGTCCAGGCAGAAGGCGCCGGCGGCGCGGCGGCGCGCGAAGTCGGCCGGGCTGAGGGCGACGTGGGCCTCGCCGCCGGCCCCGGCCGGGCGGGTGATGTAGCGGTGGGCGATGGTGATCGGCGGCGCCTTTTCGCCGGAGGTTTCCAGCCGCCCGGCCAGGGCGCCGAGCAGGCTGTCCTTGCCGGCCCCGGACGGGCCGACCACGTAAACCAGTCGGCCTGGGGTCCGTCGTCCGGTGTCGCGGGGGGAGGGGGTGTCGGGCATGATCGTCTGGGCTCCACTGCACGCTGGCCCCTTGGTTGGGGCGGTCGGGGGCGCCGGGCAAGGGCGGCGAGGCACCGTCACCGAACTTTCACGCCGCCCGGTCGGCGCCTTTTGCTGGCCTTCGGGCGGGGGCTCTGGCATCCCTCGGGGAACCATTGTCCGCCGCCGGGAGTTCCCTCCGTTGAAGATCCTTTCGCCTGATGGCCCGACCGTCGACCCCAGCGCCCGGGTCAGCGACTGCCGCCTTGGCCGCTTCACCGAGGTCGGCCCCCGGGCCCGCCTGACCGAGGTCACCCTGGGCGACTACAGCTACGTGGTCGAGGACGCCGAGATCACCTACACCACCATCGGCCGCTTCGCCAACATCGCCGCCCAGGTGCGCATCAACCCGGGCAACCACCCCATGGAACGGGCCTCGCAGCACCATTTCCAGTACCGCAGCGAAATGTACGGCCTGGGGCCGGACGACGCGGCGTTTTTCGAGTGGCGGCGGAGCTTCTGGACCGAGATCGGGCATGACACCTGGATCGGCCATGGGGCGGTGATCCTGCCCGGGGTGAGCGTCGGCCTGGGGGCGGTGGTCGGGGCCGGGGCGATCGTCACCAGGCCGGTGCCCGACTACGCCATCGTGGTCGGCAACCCGGCCCGGGTGCTGCGCCCGCGCTTCCCCGAGCACATCCAGGCGGCCTTGAAGCGCATCGCCTGGTGGGACTGGTCCCATGAGCACCTGAAACAGCGCCTGGGCGATTTCCGCACCCTGTCGGTGGACGCCTTCTGCCGCAAGTACGATCCCCTCTGAGCGGGCCGGGCGATGGATTTGCCGCTTGATCCCGCCGCCCTGGCCGGGCTTGGTCTGGTCTTTCTGCTCGCCGGAACGGTGAAGGGGGTGTTCGGCTTCGGCCTGCCGCTGGTCGGGGTGGGGTTGTCGGCGCTGTTCCTGCCGGCCGATCTGGTGATCGCCCTGAACGCCGTGCCGCCGCTCATCTCCAACCTGTGGCAGGCGCGCAGCGGCGGCCACCTGGGGGCGAACCTGCGCCGTCTGTGGCCGGCCCTGGTGGTGCTGCCGCCGGCCACCTGGCTGGGCGCCGGCTGGGCGGCCGATCTCGACCCGGACCTGCTGTACGGCGTGCTGGGGGTGATCGTGCTGGCCGTGCTCGGCCTGGGCGGGCTGGCCCCGGGACGTACTCTCCCGCCGCGTCTCGCCACCCCGGGCGGAGTGCTGGCCGGGCTGGCCGGCGGCCTGCTGGGCGGCCTGTCGACCATCAACGGGCCGCCGATCATCCTCTACCTGCTGGCCCTGGGGTTGGAGCGGGCGCTGTTCGTCTCCGCCCTCGGGCTGTTCTTCCTGGTCAGTTCGGCCAGCATCATCGTCGCCTATGGCGGGGTCGGGCTGCTCGATCTCGAGACCGGGCTGCTCTCCCTGGCCCTGACCGGGCCGGTGCTGGTTGGCATGGTCCTCGGCCAGCGACTGGGGCGGCGGCTGGAGCCGCGACGCTTCCAGGGCGGGGTGAAGCTGCTGCTGGGCCTGCTGGCGCTGAACATGATCCGCAAGGCGCTCTTCTGAGAGCGGTGGCCGATGGGCGAAATGTATTGGTGGTCGAAGTAAAGTTTCATCAAAGTATCGATTTTGAATTCTTCGTCAGGATGTGTGGTTTCCCGTTGTCCCTGATCTTGGATTTTTGGGGGCGGCCGGTTTGACAGTATGGGGGGTGCCGCCTATCTTTATCCCTTGGCACGCCCCTTGTACGGGCAACATCACGTTTCCAGGGAGCCTTCATTTTCATGTGTGGATTGTGCGGCGAGGTCCGTTTTGACGATGCTCCGGCCTCGGTCGAGGCGGTGGCGCGCATGGCCGAGGCCATGGTCCCCCGGGGCCCGGATGGCGGCGGCGTGCTGGCCCAGGGGCGGGTGGCGCTGGGCCATCGGCGCCTGAAGATCATCGACCTTTCGGAGCACGCCCAGCAGCCCATGGTCGACCCGGCGCTGGGCCTGTCCATCGCCTTCAACGGCTGCATCTACAACTACCGCGACCTTCGCGCCGAGCTGGAGGCGGTCGGCTACAGCTTCTTCTCCGAGGGCGATACCGAGGTCATCCTCAAGGCCTATCATCGCTGGGGGACGGCGGCGGTGGAGCGCTTCCACGGCATGTTCGCCTTCGCCCTCGTCGAGCGCGACAGCGGCCGCGTGGTGCTGGCCCGCGACCGCCTGGGCATCAAGCCGCTCTACCTGGCGCCCGGGCCACGGGGCGTGCGCTTTGCCTCGGCGCTGCCGGCCCTGCTCGCCGCCAGCGGGGTGGACACCGACATCGACCCGGTGGCCCTGCACCACTACATGACCTTCCACGCCGTGGTTCCGGCCCCGTTCACCCTGTTCAAGGGCATCCGCAAGCTGCCCCCGGCCACGGTGCGGGTGATCGAGCCCGATGGCGACACCCGCGACACCGTCTATTGGCAGCTTGCCGTCAACCCGTCCGAGGCGGACCACGCCGTTTCCGCCGGCGAGTGGGAAGAGCGCGTGCTGGCCGCCCTCAGAACCGCCGTGCGCCGCCGGCTGGTCGCCGACGTGCCGGTCGGCGTGCTGCTCTCCGGCGGCCTGGACAGCAGCCTGATCGTCGGCCTGCTGGCCGAGGAAGGGCAGCGGGGGCTCAACACCTTCTCGGTCGGCTTCGAGGCGGCGGGTGGGGAGTCGGGCGACGAGTTCCGCTATTCCGACGTCATCGCCCAGCACTTCGACACCCGCCACCACAAGATCTTCGTCGAAAGCGCCGGCCTGCTCGACTCGCTGGAACCGACCATCCGGGCCATGAACGAGCCCATGGTGAGCCACGACAACGTCGGCTTCTTCCTGCTCTCGCGCGAGGTCAGCAAGCACGTCCGCGTGGTCCAGAGCGGCCAGGGGGCGGACGAGGTGTTCGGCGGCTATCACTGGTACCCGCCGCTGCTCGACAGCGCCGACCCGGTGGGCGACTACGCCCGGGTGTTCTTCGACCGCGACCATGGCGAGATGGCCCGCGTGCTCGACCCCGGGATGCTGGCCGAGGACGTCAGCCGGGCCTTCGTGGCCGGCCACTTCGGGCTGCCCGGCGCGCCCCGCGCGGTCGACAAGGCGCTGCGGCTCGACACCACGGTGATGCTGGTCGACGATCCGGTGAAGCGGGTCGACAGCATGACCATGGCCTGGGGCCTGGAGGCCCGGGTGCCCTTCCTCGATCACGAACTGGTCGAGCTGGCCGGGCGCATCCCGGCCGAGCACAAGCTGGCCCAGGGCGGCAAGGGGGTGCTGAAGGAGGTCGCCCGGCGGGTCATCCCCTCGGCGGTGATCGACCGCCCCAAGGGCTATTTCCCGGTGCCGGCCTTGAAACACATCGAGGGGCCCTATCTTGAGTATGTGCGCGATGCCCTGACCCGGCCCCAGGCCCGCCAGCGCGGCCTGTTCAATCCCGACTACGTGGACGACCTGCTGGCCGCCGCCGGCCGGGGCGAGGGGCCGATCACCCCGCTCGGCGGCTCCAAGTTGTGGCAGGTCGCCCTGCTGGAACTGTGGCTGAGCGCCCAAGGTCTTTGATATCACCAGTCTTTGAGCCACCAGTCTTTAGGCACCACCAATCCGTGACATCAGCGAACAGGGAAAACGCCCCGATGGCCGACACCCGGAACAGAGGCCCCCTGGATCGCCAGGACATGGCCTCGCTGAAGAACTGGGGCGAGTTGCCGGACAGCCCGGCGGTCGAGCGCATGCGCCCGGAAACGGTGGTCGACGCCGGCTGGGGGCGGCTGATCTTCGCCCAGACCTTCGAGGGCCACGACCGCCTGATCGCCGAGGTGCTGAGCGAGCGCGAGGGCCAGCGCGACATCGCCTTCTACGTCCGCGATCCGCACGTGCTGCTGTCGATGGCGCCGCAGGACCTGTTCCTCGACCCCAGCCACACCTTCCGCCTGGATTTCGCCAACTACGCGCCGGCCGAGCGGTTGCCGGAGGGCTTCACGGTGCGCCGGCTGGCCGACTGGCAGGACGAGGAGCGCCTGAACCGCATCTACATGGGGCGCGGCATGGTGCCGGCCTGGGAGGGCTATTACACCAAGCACCTGGACGATTCGAGGCTGGTCTTCCTGGTCGCCGAGGACAGCCGTAGCGGGGCCATTGTCGGCGGGGTCACCGGCATCGACCACCGGGCCGCCTTCGAGGACCCGGACAACGGGTCCAGCCTGTGGTCGCTGGCGGTCGATCCCCAGTCGTCGCTGCCCGGGGTGGGCGAGGCCCTGGTGCGCGGCCTGATCGAGACCTTCAAGGAGGCGGGGCGCGCCTTCATGGACCTTTCGGTGATGCACGACAACGCCCAGGCGATCGCTCTTTACGACAAGCTCGGGTTCGCCCAGGTACCCGTGTACTGCATGAAAAAGCGTAACCCGATCAACGAGAAGCTGTTCATCGGTCCGCCCCCGGAGGCGGAGCTCAACGTCTACGCCCGCATCATCGTCGACGAGGCGCGGCGGCGCGGCATCGGGGTCGAGGTGCTCGATCCGGAGGCCGGGTACTTCTGTCTGTCGCTGGGCGGGCGCACCGTGGTCTGCCGGGAGAGCCTGAGCGAGATGACCTCCGCCATCGCCATGAGCCGCTGCGACGACAAGCAACTGACCCGCCGCCTGCTGGCCGGGGCCGGGCTGTCGGTGCCCGATCAGATCACCGTCGGCCCCAACCTGGAAGGCATGGAGGAGTTCCTCAACCGCCACCAGCGGGTGGTGGTGAAACCGGCGCGCGGCGAGCAGGGGCAGGGCATCAGCGTCGATCTGGCCACCCTGGACGAGGTCGAGGCGGCGGTCGGCGAGGCGCGCCGCTACTGCGACCGGGTGCTGGTCGAGCAGTTCGTCTCCGGCGACGACCTCAGGATCATCGTCATCGACTTCAAGGTGGTCGCCTGCGCGGTGCGCCGTCCGGCCAGCGTGAAGGGTGACGGCCGCCACACCATCCGCGAGCTGATCGACAAGCAGTCGCGCCGCCGGGCCGCCGCCACCGGGGGCGAAAGCCGCATCCCGCTGGACGCCGAGACCCACCGCTGCGTCGCCCTGGGCGGCTTCCAGATGGACGACGTGCTGGCCGCCGGACAGACCCTGGCGGTGCGCAAGACGGCCAACCTGCACACCGGCGGCACCATCCACGACGTCACCGACCGGGTCCACCGCAAGCTGATCGAGGCGGCGGTCAACGCCGCCCGGGCGCTCGACATCCCGGTGGTCGGGCTCGACTTCCTGGTGCCTGGCATCGGCGGGCCGGAGCATGTCATCATCGAGGCCAACGAGCGCCCCGGGCTGGCCAACCACGAGCCCCAGCCGACCGCCGAACGCTTCATCGACCTTCTGTTCCCGCAGACCCGCTACGCCGCGCCGCTGGCGGTCTGACGGGGCGCGCTGCCAAGGAGACACCTTCCGTGTCGCAAGACATCGCCATCGATCCTGCCTACCTGCTCGACGTTCTTCAGCGCCTGCTCGAGACGCCCAGCCCCTCGGGCATGACCGACGCCGCGGTGCATCTGGTGTGCCGCGAACTGGCGGCGATGGACATCCATTTCGAGCTGACCCGCCGGGGCGCCATCCGGGCCACCGTGCCGGGCCGGCGCTACAGCCCCGACCGGGCGATCATCGCCCACCTCGACACCCTGGGGGCGATGGTCAAGGGCCTCAAGGAGAACGGCCGCCTGTCGGTGGTGCCCATCGGCACCTGGTCGGCCCGCATGGCCGAGGGGGCGCGGGTGACCATCCACACCGACGACGGCCGGCACCGGGGCACCATCCTGCCCCTGAAGGCCTCCGGGCACACCTACAACAAGGAGATCGACAGCCAGCCCGGCGAGTGGACCAACCTTGAGATCCGGGTCGACGAGCCGGTGCGCGACCGGGCCGATCTGGTCGAGGTCGGCTTCAACGTGGGCGACACGGTCAGCGTCGACGCCCAGCCGGAGTTCCTGGACAACGGCTTCATCAACAGCCGCCACCTGGACGACAAGGCCGGCGTGGCGGCCCTGCTGGCCGCCGCCCGGGGCATTCATCAGGCGGGCATCGAGCTGCCCATCGAATGCCACCTTCTGTTCACCATTTCCGAAGAGGTCGGGGTGGGGGCCTCGCACATCCTGCACGGCGACGTGGCGGAGATGGTCTCGGTCGACAACGGCACCATCGCGCCGGGGCAGAACACCAGCGAGTATGGCGTCACCATCGCCATGCAGGACAGCTCCGGACCCTTCGACTGGCACCTCAACCGGCGCCTTATAGACCTCTGCGAGCGCCACGGCATCGAGCACAGCCGTGACGTCTTCCGCTACTACCGCAGCGACGCCGCGGCAGCCCTGGAAGCCGGCAACGACATCCGCACCGCGCTGGTCTGCTTCGCCGTCGATGCCTCGCACGGCTGGGAGCGCAGCCACCGCGACTCGCTGATCGCCACCGCCCGCCTGCTCGCCGCCTACATGCAAAGCCCGCTGATCTTCAAACGTGACCACAAGGCCCTGGGCCCGATCGACGACTTCCCGCCGCCGGAAGTGCAATTGGACGGCTGATCGACGACGCCGGGCGCCGGACGGCCGGGCTCAGTAGGTCATCACCCGGGGCAGATCCTTGGCCTGGGCAACCCAGTCGGCGACCTGCTTTTCCGAGGGCAGGGCGCGGACCAGCTTCTTCTCGCCGTTCACCTCTTCCATCTTGGCGTGCAGGTTGGCGGCGTTGCGCTGGGCCAGTTCGGGTACCGTGTCCACCCCGGCGGCCTCCAGCAGGTCGGCGTATTCCTCGCCCACCCCCTTGATGCGGAACAGGTCGGCCATGTTGCACCAGCGCAGGATCAGCTTGCCGGAGAGGCCAGAGGCCGCTTCCAGCTCCTTGCGGCCGGCCGGCGAGGCGCCTTTCTCAAGCAGCTTCTCGACCGTGCTCACCCCGGCCGCCGACAGCTTTTCGGCATACGCCGCGCCGATCCCCTCGATGTCCACCAGCTTGGTCATGGGTTCCTCCCGATGCCGACCATCCGTTGAACTGCCGGTCCGTCCGTCAGTCCTTTTGGCAGATGGGGCCTGGCTTGGCGACTTTCCAGTGCGAAACAGCATAAGTCGGCGGCGGGCGCGGCCCCCGGTGTCTGGCGACACAGCCGGCCTGCCGGCTTGACAGGCGGCCGAATGGCCCCAAATCTGCCGCCGGCTTTTCCCATCCGACACGTCGTTCGGAGAGACCCGATATCATGAGCGAGATGATCGCGCTGTCCGGCCTGACCCGCTGGTTCGGGCCGTTGTGTGCCGTGGACGGCATCAGCCTGTCGGTGAACAAGGGCGAGGTGCTCGGCTTCCTGGGCCCCAACGGGGCGGGCAAGACGACCACCATGCGCATGGCGGCGGGCTACCTCGAGCCCTCGGCCGGGCGCGCCGTGATCGCCGGCCACGATGTCGCCACCCAGCCGCTGGCCGCCAAGGCGGCGCTCGGCTACCTGCCCGAGGGGGCGCCGGCCTACGGCGACATGACGCCCGAGGGGTTCTTGAAGTTCGTCGCCGGGGTGCGCGGCCTGAAAGGGGAGGCGGCCAACACGGCGATCGCGCGGGCCATCGCGCGCACCGATCTTGCCGAGGTGCTGGGGCGGCCCATCGACACCCTGTCCAAGGGCTTCCGGCGCCGCGTCGGGCTGGCCCAGGCCATCCTGCACGACCCGCCGGTGCTGATCCTCGACGAGCCGACCGACGGCCTCGACCCCAACCAGAAGCACGAGGTGCGCCGCCTGATCGCCGACATGGCGGCGGAGAAGGCGATCATCGTCTCCACCCACATCCTGGAAGAGGTGGAGGCGGTCTGTTCGCGCGCCGTCATCATCGCCCGGGGCAGGCTGCTCGCCGATGGCACGGCCGAGGAACTGCTGGCCCGGCTGCCCCATCACAACGCCATCCGCCTGGGGCTGGCCTCCGAGGACAGCGAGCCCGCCCGCGCCGCCCTGGCCGATCTGCCCGGTGGCGGCGCCGTCGAGGTGCCGGCCGAAGGGGACGGGCTGCGTGTGCTGCCCGGCACGGCGCCGCCCGGCGACGTCATGGCGGCGGTGATGGCCGCCCTGGGCACAGCCGGGATCAGGCCGCGCGAGGTCTACGTCGAGCGTGGCCGGCTGGACGACGTGTTCCGCCGCATCACCGCCGATCCCGCCGACGCCGCGTAAGAAGAGGCCCCACCATGCCCAACTTCCTCGCCCCCGTCTGGGTGATCGCCCGCCGCGAACTGGCCGGCTACTTCGCCACCCCGGTGGCCCTGGTCTTCATCGTCATCTTCCTCGCCGTCTCCGGGGCGCTGACCTTCTATGTCGGCGGCTTCCTGGAGCGTGGGCAGGCCAGCCTGGATGCCTTCTTCCTGTTCCATCCCTGGCTCTACCTTTTGCTCATTCCCGCCCTGTCCATGCGCCTGTGGGCCGAGGAGCGCAAATCCGGCAGCGCCGAGCTGCTGATGACCCTGCCCCTGTCGGTGTCCCAGGCGGTGCTCGGCAAGTTCCTGGCCGCCTGGGCCTTCGCCGGGGTGGCCCTGGCCCTGACCTTTCCCATGTGGCTGACCGTGAACATCCTGGGCGACCCGGACAACGGGGTGATCGTCGCCGGCTATCTGGGCAGCTTCGCCATGGCCGGGGCCTTCCTGGCGGTCGGCGGCTGCATGTCGGCGCTGACCACCAATCAGGTGATCGCCTTCATCCTGGGGGCGGCGGTGTGCTTCCTGTTCACCATGAGCGGGGTGGACATGGTGCTCGACCTGTTCCGCGCCTGGGCCCCGCCGCTGATCGTCGACAGCGTCGCCGGCCTGAGCTTCCTGACCCACTTCAACGCCCTGAGCCAGGGGGTGATCGGGCTGGCCGACGTCATCTTTTTCGCCTCCATGATCGTCTTCTGGCAGTTCGCCACGGTGCTGGCGGTCAGCCGCACGCGGGGGGCCTGACCATGCCCGCGCCGATGCCATCGCCTGTTGTTCCGGTGCAGAGGGTCGCCTCGCCATGATGCGCTTTCTTGAAACCCGCCGCTCCTCCACCCTGGCCATTGCCGGACTGGTGCTGGGCGCGCTGATCTTCCTGTTGGTCAACGTGCTGGCCCAGGCCGGGGTCAAGCAGGCCCGGCTCGATCTGACCGAGGGCGGCCTCTACACCGTCTCGGACTCGACGCGCCGGGTGCTCAAGGACCTGCCGGCGCCGATCACCGCCACCCTCTATTTCTCGTCCAACCTGGGCGAGGCGGTGCCGCGCTACCGGGAGTACTTCGAGCGGGTGCGCGACCTGCTGGCCCGCTACCGCGACCTGTCGCGCGGCCGGTTGACCCTGAAGGTGGTCGAGCCCGAGCCCTTCAGCCCGGCCGAGGACCGCGCCGTGGCCGCCGGCCTGCAGGGCGTGCCGATCACCCAGGCCGGCGATCCGGGCTATTTCGGGCTGGTCGCCACCGACAGCACCGACGGCCGCGAGGTCATCCCCTTCTTCAATCTGGACCGCGAAGCCTTCCTGGAATACGACCTGACCCGCCTGTTCCTCTCCCTGGCCGACCCCGAGCGGCCGGTGGTCGGGCTGCTCGCCGGGTTGCCGCTGACCGGCTCGGGCAGCCCGCCGATGGCCATGGGCGGCCAGCCGCCGGGCGGTCAGCCGTGGCTGATCGTCGAGCAGATCCGCCAGTTCTTCGACCTCAAGTCCCTGCCCGACGACGCCACCCCCATCCCCGGCGATGTGGACGTGCTGATGGTGGTCGCCCCGTCGCGGCTTTCCGAGGCGGCGCTTTACGCCATCGACCAGTACGCCCTGTCCGGCGGCCCGGTGCTGATGTTCGCCGACCCGGTGGCCGAAACCGCTGCCCTGGAGCGTCGCCCGCCGGGGGCCGACACCGGCAGCGACGTGGCGCCGCTGCTCGCCGCCTGGGGCATCGACTGGGACGCCGGCAAGGTGGCCCTGGACGCCGAGGCGGCGCGCCGCGTCGCCGCCCGGGGCACCCTGGGTCGCCAGCAGGTGATCGACTATCTGGCCTGGCTGTCGCTGACCCCGCGCAACCTGTTGCCCGGCGAACCCATGGTCGGCGACCTGGAGGCGCTCAATCTGGCCACCGCCGGGGTGCTGACCCCGATCGAGGGCAGCGGGGTCGAGGTGACGCCGCTGATCACCACCTCGCCGCGCTCTGATACCGCCGACTCCGGCCTGTTCGAGGGCCGGCCCGACCCCATGGACCTGCTCGCCGGCTTCACCCCGCGCGGCCAGTCCCTGCTGCTCGCCGCCCGGCTGCGCGGCGACATCGCCACTGCCTACCCGGACGGCCCGCCCGAGGGGGTCGAGGCCGGCGCGGCGACGCCGCTCGCCAAGTCGGTGGCGCCGCTCAATGCCGTGGTGGTGGCCGACGCCGACATGCTCTACGAGCAGTTCTGGGCCACCCGGGCCGACTTCTTCGGGCAGGCCATGACCGTGCCCCAGGCCGACAACCACAATCTGGTCATCAACGCCCTGGAATCCCTGTCCGGCGGCGAGGCCCTGGCCGACCTGCGCGGGCGCGGCACCACCGAACGCCCGTTCACCCTGATCCAGGACATCCGCCGGCAGGCCGAGTTGACCTTCCGGGCCAAGGAGGAGCAGCTCAGCCAGCGGCTCGACGAGCTGACCCAGCGCCTTCAGGAAATCCAGTCGGCCGGCGGTCAGGCCGGGCAGGCCCTGCTCTCGGAGGCCGAACGCCAGGAAGTGGATCGCTTCCGCGCCGAGATGCTGGAGGTGCGCCAGGAGTTGCGCGCCGTCCAGCACGCCATGCGCCAGGAGATCGAAACCGTGAAGGCAACCGTGCGCTGGCTCAACATCGCCGGCCTGCCGGTGTTGCTGACCGGGGTCGCCATCGGCGCCGTGATCCTGCGGCGGCGGCGCCGCGCCGCCGCCCAACCCCCCGTTTCCGCCGGACAGGAGTCCTGACGCCATGAAGCCCGTGACCGTCGCCTGGATGGCCGCCGTCGCCCTGGCCCTGGCCGTCCTGACCGCCGTCACCCTGCTCAGTCGCCCCATCGCCGCCCCGGTGGACGTCGCCGGCCGCGTCCTGCCCGGCCTGCTGGACCGCCTGGACGAGGTGGCCGCCGTGCGCGTCGAGGACGCCGACGGGCAGATCGACGTGGTCCGCCTGGATGGGGCGTGGCAACTGCCCGGCCACGACAGCTACCCGGCCCGCGCCGAGGCGGTGAAAAGCCTGCTGATCGATCTGGCCCGCATGGAAAAGGTGGAAGCCAAAACCGATGATCCCGACCTGTACGGTCGCCTGAAGGTGGCCGACCGGGACACCGAGGGCGCGCGCTCCATCCTGGTCGCCCTGCTCGGCGAGGACGGACAGCCCATCGACCGCCTGCTGGTCGGCAAGCGGGCCACCGTGCTGGGCGAGGAAGGCGGCGTCTTCGTGCGCCGCCCGGGCGAGGCCCGCAGTTGGCTGGCCACCGGCACCGTGCAACCCGACTCCTCGGTGCGCGAATGGGCCGAGCGCGACCTGATGGACCTCGAGGAAAGCCGCCTCGCCCGGGTCCACGTCACCCCGGCCCAGGGCACGCCCTTCACCCTGGTCCGCCAAAGCCCCGAGGCCGACGGCTTCACGCTCCAGGAGGTGCCCGAGGGCAAGGCCCAGAAAGGCGACCACATCCTGACCCCCGTGGCCCGCGTGCTGACCGACGCCAAACTCGACGACGTGGCCCCCGAAAACGCCATCGAGCTGGACCCCGCCAGCACCATCAAGGCCACCTTCGAAACCTTCGACGGCCTCACCGTGGGGCTCGAAATGAGCCACGAAGCCGGCACCGAAACCGCCGAGGGCCCGGCCCCCTATTGGGTCCGCATCAGCCTGACCCTGCCCGAAAACGGCCTCGATGAAACCCTCGCCGAACAGGCCACCACCTGGCAACAACGCACCCAGGGACGCCTGTTCAGACTGCCCGGCTTCAAAACCGCACCACTGGAAAAATCCCTCGACGACCTGATCACCACCCCCAGCCCCGACACCCGCTGACCCTGCCAACCGCCGGGGGCTGCCGGCACCGCTGTGGGTTGACACCTGATCTTGGAGGGAGGCGGGATATGGTGGGATCGGGCGGGATGTGGCGGGATGGCTGGGGTTTCGGGGCGGGCCGTCGTCCGGCCTCGTTTTTGGAGTAGGCGCCGGAAACGGCCGGATCGACACTTGATGTTGGAGGGCGACCATCCCGTCGCCAGCGGCCTCCCAACCGGCTCTCAACAGTCCCAACGATATACCCCCAAAACGACAGCACGCCAGCGCGCGCACCCTTGAGCTTGCGCGATGATCTCGGGCAGGTTGTTGCTGGGGCGAATTCACCACCTTCAGGCCCGGCGTTTGCTCTGCCCGTCAGTGGGGGCGGCGCGAAGGTCTCGCCGGAGGTGCTGCAGGGCGAGCTTCAGTGCCACCTTGCGGTCGTCGGGGTCGTCGTAAGCGGCAACCAGGTCGGCGTGGATACGGGCGGCCAAGCGGCCAAGATCGCGGGGCGGCAGGCCCACGTTCTCCTCGCGATAGACCGCGATGATGCCGTCGACGAGGTGCGCATGCAGCTCCTCATCGAAGTCCCCGGTGCTCCGAGCATCATCAGGCGACGGCGGGGCCGCATCGAGCGCGGGCCGCATGCTTCCATGTCCCGTCGCCAGCCAGTCCAGACTGACTCCCTTCTCGGCAGATAGGCGGGCTAGGACCGACAGCGGTGGGCTCGTAGAGCCTTTGGCATAACGAGCCAACTGGTCGGTTGAGACCCCAAGCTTATTAGCGGCCTCTCGCTTTGTCCCAAAAAGAGATATGGCTGCGGAAAAGCGGAATCCGACTTTGGCGGCGGAACTCGGATGATCGGCATCCGACTTTTTTTCAGCATCCATGTTTCGGCAACCCATTGATATAAAATGGCAAAACCGGAGGGCCGCCTATGGGCGGCGCTTTGCGAACCCGGATGCCGCTTTTCTGCTTGAAGAGCCGCTTATAAGCGGTCATCATCCCTACCAACGTAGTTACAAACGTAAGCGTCACCCCCTAGAGAAACCGGCCCTGGCGGGGGCCGGCGGGAGCGAGGATGAATCTGCGCGCCATCAAGCACCGAGCGATCGACATCCGGGGCCTGCTGCACAAGCGGGGCCTGACGCTGACCGGCGTGGCGCTCGCGGCGGGGCTGCCCGAGGCGGCCTGCCGGGTGGCGCTGCGCCAGCCCTACTACCACGCGGAGCAGGCCATTGCCCGGGCCCTCGACACGACGGCCCAGCGCCTGTTCCCCGAGCGGTACGAGCCGGACGGCACGCCGCTTCATCCACCCAAAGACGGTAGCGCGGCGGCGCCCCCGCCCGCCAGTCAAAAGCGCGACTGCGCCTGAACAGGAGACTCGCGGTGCGTGAACAGGATCGTCTTCGCCCCACCGGAGAGACCGAGCGATGAAGGAACGGATGACGGAACGGATGGCGGAACCGATGAAGGAACTGGGGCTGAACACGGTCGCCCTGTCGGACGTTGACGTGGGCGACCGCCTGCGGGCGGTGGACGAGGCGTATGCGCATCTGCTGGCGGAGAACATCGCCGAGGTGGGGTGCCTGCGCCAGCCGATCGAGGTGCGGCGCCTGACGGCGAAGACGTACCGGCTGATCGCCGGCGCCCACCGTTTGCGGGCCGCCGAGCTTCTGGGGTGGTCGGACATCCCGGCGTTCGTCTACCAGGGGTCGGACGAAGCGGCGCGGCTGCGAGAGATCGACGAGAACCTGGTTCGGCACGAGCTGAACCCGCTGGACCGGGCCGTGTTCCTGGCGCAGCGCAAGGAAGTCTACGAGCGCCTGCATCCAGAGGCAAAACGAGGTGGAGATCGGCGCAGCGAGGCGGCCGCCGACCAAACGGACACGATGTCCGTTTGGTCGTTCAGCCGCGACACCGCCGAGCGTTGCGGACTGACCGACCGGACCATCCGACGGGCGGTGAGCATCGCCACCGGGTTGGCCCCGGATGTGCGGCGGGCCCTGGTGGGTACGCCGCTGGCCCGGGCGCAGAAGGAGCTGCTGGATCTGGCACGGCTGCC
>NZ_FNCV01000004.1 GCF_900100455.1 Roseospirillum parvum
GCGCCGAAACATGGCTCCTTCTCGCCCACATTCGGCGGGTCACCCGCCTTCTCGCAAGGCCCTGATATCCTTCACGGAGTTTCGAATCAGACTCTCAGACGCAAAAATATTATGGGACCCTGCTGGGACAGTACGCGTTGTTTCCCAAAGCGCGGGACCGGCAGCAGATGACGGATCATTGATGAAATCTGCTGGGGCGTGCACAGTGGATTGGGTAAAAGCAAATGAAAAAGAGCAGCTTGAAATGCTTCTTATTTTATTTGTCCAGCTAACCCTCTCGGAAGGTTTGCCAGCAATATATGTACATGAAGCGTTTAAATCTATCAATCAGTACCGAGAGGCGATTGATAGGGCAGGTTTCATTGTTCCATAATTCAATTGATGATCGCTTGGATTGGCGCGGGCATCCACAGATTATCGTTGTCGTTTTTTATTCGTGATCGAGCCACACTTGCGCCTTGAGGAGCGAGGATTTAGGCTCGATCCTGGTCAACAACGGCAGTCAGGGACAACAGGCTCATGCGGGCGGTTTTCGTGATGATCAAGTGCGATCTGGGCAAGGCCTACGAGGTCGCCGAGCAGGCGGTGGAAACCGTGCCCGAGGTTTCGGAGGTGCATTCCACCTCCGGCCAGTACGACCTGCTGGCCAAGTTCTACCTGGATGACGAGACCGACATCGGCCGCTTCGTCACCGAGCGGGTGCAGACCCTGCCCGGCGTCGCCGACACCTTCACCCTGATCACCTTCAACGCCTTCACCCGCGATTCCTCGCCGGCCGGCACCCGCCTCGCCTGACATGCGGACCCTGGCCTGCTACGCCATCAAGGGCGGCGTCGGCAAGACCGCCGGCGCGGTCAATCTGGCTTGGCTGGCCGCCGAGCAGGGCTACCGGGTGATCCTCTGGGACCTCGACCCGCAAGGGGCGGCCAGCTTCTATCTGGGGGTCAAGGCCAAGGTCAAGGGCGCCGCCGGCAAGCTGCTGAAGGACAAGGACGGTCTGGCCGAGCGGCTGCGCCCCAGCGCGCACGCCAACCTCGACCTGCTGCCGGCCGACTTCCGCTACCGCCACATGGACCGCCAGCTCGACGACCACAAGAAGCCCGAGCAGCGGCTGGGCAAGCTGTTGGCCGGCCTGCGCAAACACGCCGATCTGGTGATCCTCGACTGCCCGCCTAGCGTTTCGCTGGTCAGCGAGAACGTGTTCACCGCCGCCGACGCCATCCTGACGCCGCTCATCCCCACCACCCTGTCGCTGCGCACGCTGGCCCAGTTGCGCGAACTGGGCCGCGAGGTGGCGGCCGAGGTGGGCCGCCCGCCGACCCCGATCTGGCCCTATCTGTCGATGATCGACCGCCGCAAGCGCCTGCACCGCGAGATCGCCGAGCAGGTGGCGGCGGCCGAGCCGGACCTGATGGGCGACGCCATCCCCTATGCCAGCGCCGTCGAGCAGATGGGGTTGGAGCGCCAGCCGCTGCCCCTGTTCGCGCCGAGAAGTCCGGCCACCCAGGCCTTCCGCAACCTGTGGCGGGATGTCGACGGGCGCCTGTTCGGGCCGCGTCTGGCCCCGGTCGCCAAGCGCGCCACGGTCTGAGCGCCGCCGGCGCGGCCTGCCTGCCGTGCCTTAAGCCTTACATGCCGCGCCTTACATGCCGCGCCTTACATGCCACGCCTTACATGAAGGTGCTGGCGCAGTACATGCCCTGGGCTTTCAGGCGTTCGCACATCTGGTCGGCGGCCTGTTTCGAGGGCAGGGGGCCGGCGATCAGGCGGTAGTAGGTGCCCTTGGTGCCCAACTGGATGGGCCGCACGGTGGGGCTCAGGCCCACCGAGGCATCGCCCAGCTTGTTCCTCAGCGTCTCCCAACCCTGCATGGCCGCCTGCTCGCTTTTGTAGGAGGCGAGGTGGACCCCGGCCTGACCGCTGCTCGGCTGGGTGGCGCCGGACAGGCTGGTCGGGCTGCTGGCAGAGCTGGAGGCGGCCACCGACGATGACCCGCTGCTCCGCGCGGCGCTTTGCGCGCCCTGGGCGGCGCGTTCGATGGCCGCCCGCTCGCGGGCGAACTCGTCGGAGGTGATCAGGCCGTCGGCGCGCAGACGCTCCAGCCGGCCGACCGCGGCGGCGGCCTCCATCAGCCCTTGCGGCGGGGCGGCCGGCGGCTCGGTGACCATCGGCTCGGCGGGCAGCAGGGCGTCGAGGATCATCAGGCGTTCGCTGGCGTGCTCGCGGGCCGAGATGGCGCGCAGCTCGAAGGAGCGCCGCAACGCCCTGAGGCGGGCCACCACCTGATCGGCGGTGGGCACCGGGCGGGTCAGGCCGACGGCCGGCGGCGGCGCGGTCAGGGGCAGAAGGGCGCCCCGGTTGGTCTGCCGGCGGGCCCGGTATTCCTGGTCGGTGATCAGGTCCTCGGCGACCAGCCGCTTGAGGATCTCGAAGCGCCGGGCGACGTTGGCGTTGCCCTCGGCGGTGACCGGTTCGGCCATCGGCCGGCCGGCGGTCAGGGTGCCCTGCTCGACCGGCGGCGCGGCGCTGTAGGAGGGCATGCCGCCGGGACCCAGGGGCTGCGGCGCCGCGCCGGTCCCCCACGGATTGGCTGAGGCGTTGACCTCCAGCGCCTGCAGGTTGGCCAGGGCGATGTCCATCACCCCGGCCGGCTGCATGCGGGCCCAGCCCTGCACGTTGACCTGGACCGCCGGACGCAGGGCCAAAAGGTCCTCGTAGGCGGTGCGGGCGCGGGCCGGGCGGCCGGTGTTCTGGTACAGGATGCCGGCGGCGAGCAGGGCGTAGGGGTCCTTGGGGTTCTGCTTCAGGGCCGCCGCCACGTGCCGTTCGGCGGTGGCGTAGTCGGCCCGGGCCAGGGCGCCCAGGGCGAGGTCGGCGTTGGGCCGGCTGTCGCCGAAGAAATCGGTCTCGTTCAGGAAGCCTTCCTGGTCCAGCATGGCGGCACAGCCGGCCAGCCACGGCGCCAGCAACAGCACGGCGAGCAGCCGGCCGAGGCTGCGGGCGCCGCCCGGTCCCAGCTTCTGGGTGCGCCGCTGGATGCGCCGCTGGCGTCCCCGCATCGGCTTCATGTCGGTGTCTCTCCCTGGCCCGGCGCCGGCCCGCCGACCAATGCCGGCCCCGCTTCTCAGGCGCGATCCCAACCCCGTCCGCCAAACCTCTGGACACACGGGACCTTTTATAGCCGATGGCAGCATAGCCCGCCGAGTCGCCCAAGGCAACACGGGCGATGCGCGCCGGCCCTCCTGACCACCCTCCTGACCACCCTCCTGACCACCCTCCTGACCACCCTCTTGGCAGGCCGCCGGCGGGATGGCACATAGAGGGCATGGACGCCAAGACTCCCCCACCCGACAGCGCCGCCGGCACCCCCGAACGCGAAATCAAGCTGCGCCTGCCGCCGGCCCGTCTGGCCGACCTCAAGGCCCATCCGGTGCTCGCCCGCCATGCCCTGGGCGCGCCGGAGACCCGCCAGTTGACCACCACCTACTTCGACACCCCGGACGGCCTGCTGCGCGCCGCCGGGGCGACGGTGCGGGTGCGCACCGACGGTCGCGGCCGGGTGCAGACGGTGAAGGCCATGAACCCGGCCGGCACCGCCTTCGACCGCCTGGAGTGGGAAACCCCCACCGACCGCGACACCCCGCGTCCGGTGCGCCTGGAGGGCGCCGAGGGGCTGGACCCGGCGGTGGTGGCGCGGCTGGCCGACGAGACCGGGCTGGCCGAGCTGAAGCCGGTCTTCGTCATGGAGATGGCGCGCACCCAGCACCAGTTGGGGGGCGAGGACTGGGCGGTGGAGCTGGCCATCGACCACGGCGAGGTGCGGGCCGGCGGTCGCCGCGCCCCGATCGCCGAGGTGGAACTGGAACTGAAACGGGGCAGCGTCGACCGCCTCTACGCCCTGGCCCTGGAGTTGGCCGCCGACCTGCCCCTGAGCCTCGACCCGGAGACCAAGGCGGGGCGCGCCTGGCGGCTGGCCGCCGGCGATCCGCCGCCGGCCCCGGCCCGGGCCAAGGCGGTGCCGCTGCGCCTCGACGAGCCGCTGGGCGAGGCCTTCCAGGTGGCGGCGCGCGGGTGCCTCGGCCAGTTGATCGCCAACCAGCGGCCGATCCTCGAGCGTGGCCACGGCGATCCGGAAGGGGTCCACCAGATGCGCGTCGCGGTGCGCCGCCTGCGCTCGGTGATGGGCCTGTTTGGCCCGGCCCTGGAGGGCCGCGAACTGGCCCCCCTGAAGGACGAGCTGCGCTGGCTGAACGGCTTGCTCGGCCCGGCCCGCGACCTCGACGTGTTCATCGCCGAGATCCTCGACCCGGTGGGCGCCGCGCTGGCCGACAGCGCCGACCGGGCGACCCTGGCCGACGGCCTGGAGCGCCTGCGCCGCCACTTCGCGCAACGCCGGCTGGCCGCCTACGAGGACCTCTCGGCGGCCCTGTCGGGGGCGCGCTTCACCCGCCTGGTGGTCCGTCTGGCCCGCTGGATCGACGCCGGGGCGTGGCAGGGCGGGGCCCACCTCGCCGAGCCGCTGGGCCCCTACGCCGGCCGCCTGCTCGACAAGCGGGCCCGCAAGGTGCTGAAGGGCGGGCGCGGCCTCGACCAACTCGACGAGACGGGGCGCCACGAATTGCGCCTGACCATCAAGAAGCTGCGCTACGCGGTGGATTTCTTCGTCGGCCTGGGGCCGCGTCAGGCGGGGCGCGACTATCTCGCGGCCCTGAAGGCCCTGCAACAACGCCTGGGCGAGTTGAACGACATCGCCGTGGCCCGCGACCTGCTGCACGATCTGGCCGGCAAAAGCTCGGCCGAGGAAGCCTGGGCCGCCGGCATGGTGGCCGGCTGGCACGCCGCCCGCCTGCCCGGCCTGCAAAGCGGTCTGGGCGCCGAATGGGCCACCTTCCAGCAGACCCCGCCGTTCTGGCGCGACCAGGGATAGCCGGGGCCGGGCACGATCACCGCCAAGGCCGCTTCCCCATTGCCGGGTTTGTTTTTGCGGCCGGGTTTGTTTTTGCGGCAAAGTCCTGTATCCAGGACGCCTTGCGCTGGCCGCCCTGGCAGGGGCGCCCCCGCCCTTCCGAAAATCCCGCACCCATCAGCGCCGCGCGCCGCCGGCGGGCGCGCTGACGTCCCGCCATTGGGGAGACCATGAAAGCTCTTTATGCCTACCGCGACCAATGGATCGGCAATGTCCGCGACGACATCCTGGCCGGTCTGGTCGTCGCCCTGGCCCTGATCCCCGAGGCCATCGCCTTTTCGATCATCGCCGGGGTGGACCCCAAGGTGGGGCTGTATGCCTCGTTTTCCATCGCCGTCATCGTCGCCATCACCGGCGGCCGGCCGGGCATGATCTCGGCCGCCACGGCGGCCACGGCGGTGCTGATGGTGACCCTGGTCAAGGATCATGGCCTGCAGTACCTGCTGGCCGCCACGGTGCTGGCCGGGCTGATCCAGATCGCCGCCGGGCTGGCCGGGCTGGGCCGGCTGATGCGCTTCGTCTCGCGCTCGGTCATCACCGGTTTCGTCAACGCGCTGGCCATCCTGATCTTCCTGGCCCAGGTGCCGGAGCTGGTCGGCGTCACCTGGGTGACCTACGCCATGGTCGCCGCCGGCCTGGGCATCATCTACCTGTTCCCGCGGCTGACCAAGGCGGTGCCCTCGCCGCTGGTGACCATCGTCGTGCTGACCGCGCTGACCATGGCCCTGGGCCTGGACGTGCGCACGGTCAGCGACATGGGGGCCCTGCCCGACACCCTGCCGGTGTTCCTGCTGCCCGACATCCCGCTGACCCTGGAGACCCTTCAGATCATCCTGCCCTATTCGATCGGCGTGGCGGCGGTCGGGCTGCTGGAAAGCCTGATGACCCAGACCATCGTCGACGATCTGACCGACACCCCCAGCGACCGCAATCAGGAGTGCATCGGGCAGGGCATCGCCAACACCTGCACCGGCTTCATCGGCGGCATGGCCGGCTGCGCCATGATCGGCCAGTCGATGATCAACGTGAAGTCGGGCGGCCGGGGGCGATTGTCGACCTTCACCGCCGGGGTGATGCTGCTCTTCCTGATCGTCGTGCTGGGCGATCTGGTCGGGCGGATTCCCATGCCGGCGCTGGTCGCCATCATGATCATGGTCTCCATCGGCACCTTCTCGTGGTCGTCGATCCGCAACCTGCGCGACCATCCGCGTTCGTCGTCGGCGGTCATGCTGGCCACCGTGTTCTTCGTCGTCTACACCCACAACCTGGCCATCGGGGTGCTGGTCGGGGTGTTGCTGTCGGGGATCTTCTTCGCCGGCAAGATCGCCCAGCTGTTCCGGGTCAGCTCGGAGATTTCGCGTGACGGGCGGCAGCGCACCTACGTGGTCGAGGGGCAGCTTTTCTTCGCCTCGACCGAGGACTTCATGAAGGCGTTCGATTTCAAGGAGGCGCTGGAGCGCGTCACCCTCGATGTCAGCCGGGCCCACATCTGGGATGTGTCCTCGGTGGCGGCGCTCGACATGGCGGTGCTCAAGTTCCGCCGCGAGGGCGCCGAGGTGGAGATCGTCGGCATGAACGAGGCCTCCGAAACCATCGTCGACCGGCTGGCCGTGCACGACAAGCCGGGCGCCATGGACAAGTTGATGGATCACTAGATTGGGAGACGCACAGATGTCCGGCATCCTGATGGCCCTGGTCGATGGCTCGGCCTACTCGGAAAGCGTCTGCCGCCACGCCGCCTGGATCTGGCGGCGCACCGGCGCCCAGGTGAAGCTCTACCATGTGCTCGATCCGCGCCGCGCCCCGGCCCCGCCCGACCTGTCCGGCTCCATCCGCCTGGGGGCGCGCACAAACCTTCTGGAAAAGCTGAGCGCGCTTGACGAGCAGCACGCCAAGCTGGCCCAGGCCCAGGGCCGCGCCATCCTCGAGGACGCCCAGGCCCTGCTCGAGGCCGAGGGGGTGAAAGACGTCATCACCCGCCTGCGCCACGACGACATCGTGGCCACCGTCGAGCGGAAGGAAGGCGTGGCCGACATGATCCTGATCGGCAAGCGCGGCGAGGCGGCGGGGCTCGACAAGCCCCACCTGGGCTCCAATTTCGAGCGCATCGTGCGGGCCAGCCACAAGCCGGTGTTCGTCGCCAACCGGGCCTTCTCGCCCATCGAGCGGGTGCTGATCGCCTATGACGGCGGCGCCTCGTCCATGAAGGCGGTCGACTATGTGGCCCGCGACCCGCTGTTCGCCGGCCTCAAGGTGATCGTCGCCACCGCCGGCCAGGAAACGGCGGAAGTGACCAGGAGCCTGGAAAACGCCCGCGCCACCCTGACCGCCGGTGGCCACGAGGCCGAGACCAGGGTGCTCAAGGGGGCGCCGGAAAAGGCCCTGGCCGAGCTGGTGGAAGGCGGCGGCATCGACCTGCTGGTGATGGGGGCCTATGGTCACTCGCGCATCCGCACCCTGGTCATCGGCTCGACCACCACCGAGATGATCCGCTCCTGCAAGGTGCCCGTGGTGCTGATGCGCTGATCGGTTCCCCGCCCCGAGTTCCAGGCCCTGCCGAGTTTCCCGCCCGCCGAGGACGCCATGCCCGATGGCCCGCTGACCGCCGCCCTCTACGCCGCCCTGGCCGGCCTGCCGATCATCATCGGCGGCGGACTGGCCCGGTTGGAGGGGCTGCTGCCGGGCTGGCTGGACATGGAACTGCGGCACACGGTGAACGCCCTGGTCGGCGGCATCCTGCTGGCCGCGGTGGCCCTGGTCCTGGTGCCGCGCGGCATCGAGGTGCTGAGCCCGCTGGCCGTCTCGCTGTGTCTGGCCGGGGGTGGGGTGCTCTTCCTGTGGATCGACAAGGCCCTGTCGGAGAGCGGGGCCAAGGTGTCGCAGCTTCTGGCCATGCTGCTCGACTACCTGCCGGAGGCCATCGCCCTGGGCGCCATGCTGGCCAGCGGCGCCCCGGCGGCCCTGCTGCTGGCCCTTCTGATCGGCCTGCAGAACCTGCCCGAGGGCTTCAACGCCCTGCGCGAGATGTGCGGCGGCCGCCACGGTCTGCCCTTCGGCAAGGCGCTGCTCCTGATGACCGGCTGCGCCCTGCTCGGTCCGCTGGCCGCCCTGGGCGGTCATGCGCTGCTGGCTGATCAGCCCCAGGTGCTGGGCGGGGTGATGCTGACCGCGGCCGGCGGCATCCTCTACCTGACCTTCCAGGACATCGCGCCCCAGGTGCCCCTGCGCTCGGCCTGGGCGCCGCCGCTGGGCGCCGTGGGGGGCTTCCTGATCGGCGTCCTCGGCCACATGCTGGTCGGCTGATACCAGCCGGCGATGAGCAGGACTCATCGCGGCTTGGTCAAGCCCTTGGGGGTCCGGGCGCCTTTGAGTTGGGGGCTTTGCCCCCAAACCCCCACCGGGGAAGCAGGGCTTCCCCGGACCCCTCCATTCGTTGGTGAACAAACGCTACCTCCGAGCGGAACGCCCGGGGTTTTTGGTTGCAGGCCAGCTTCGCTGGCCTGCGAAAACAACCAGGGAGTGGCCGCTCGCTCGGCGATCAATGAATGAATGGCGGGGGTCCGGGGGAGCCCCTGGCTCCCCCGGTGGGGTTTTAAAGGGGCAAAGCCCCTTTCATTCATACCAACCGGCGGTGAGTTTTTCTCATCGCCGTCTGGTATGAGGCCGGCCCGGGCGGGGGCTCAGCCCCGGTTCTGGCGCATGGCGTCGATCAGCTCGCGGTTGCGGGCCTCGGCGCGGCTGTTGTGGACCACCAGCACGGCGTGGATGACCGCCGCCAGCCACAGCCCGAAGCTGATCGGTGAGGCGAAGCCCAGCGTGCCGACCAGGATCAGGAAGGCGATCACCAACAGGCTCAGGTTGAGGATGGCCTGGATGAACTTGCCGGCGAACAGCAGGCCCAGGGGCGGCACGAACAGGGCGACAAGGTAGATCATCTAGAACCTCTCGGAGAGCCAGACGGCCAGCCGGGTGCCGCGCTTGATGGCGCCCGACAACAGGGGATAGGCGGGCGCCTCGGCGGCCCCCTCCTGGCGCGCCAGGTCGCGGTGTTCCACTTCTTCCTGGCGGAAACGCTCGATGGTGTCGCGCAGCTCGGCCTCGTCCTCGCCGAGCTGGTCGCGCTGGGCCGCGTAGTGGCGGTCGATGACCTCCTCCACCGCCTCGGTGCAGGCGTGGGCCGCCTTCTCGCCGAGCAGGGCGGTGCCGGCGCCCAGCGCGAAGCCGGCTACATGCCACAACGGCTGGAGCACGGTGGGCCGCACCCGGCGCTCGACCAGCAGGCGGTCGAAGGTGCTGCGGTGCGCCACCTCCTGGTCGTGCATGTGCTGCAGGCGGGGGTTGCGCCGCCCGCCGCCGAGCACCGCCATCTGCCCCTGGTAGATGCGCACGGCGCCGTACTCCCCGGCCTGATCGACCCGGATGAATCGCTCCAGAAGCTGGCGCTTGTCGGGATCGCCGGGGCGGCGCGGCTCGGCGGTGCGTGGGCGGTGGGGGGCGGCGGGGTCGGTGGTCATGGCGGCTCCGTTGACGGGCGGTCGCTGCCTATTTGGGGCGTGGGGCGCCGCCGGCAAGAGCCCCGGCCAACAGCGCCAGGGCGGAAAACACCAGCACATTGTAGCCGGCCATGGTCAGCCCGAACAGCGACCAGGTGATCTCGTCGCAGGCCGGCTGGGCGGGGCCGGCGGCCAGTTGGGCCCGAAGGTCGGCCAGCGAGGTGGCCTGGGCGCCGCCGGCCTGACAGGAGGCGGTGCCGGCCCACCAGTGCTGCTCCACCCCCACGTGCCAGCCGGCCAGCCCCAGGCCGACCAGGGCGACCAGACAGCCCACCGCGAGCAGCCAGCGCCGGGTCGACAGGCCGAGCGGCAGCAGCCCGCCGAGCCCGCCGAGAACGACCAGCGTGGCGTGGGGGATGCGCTGGTAATGGCACAGGGTGCAGGGCCTCAGGCCGAAGAAGTGCTGGGCGACCAGGGCCCCGCCCAGGGCCAGGGCGGAGACCAGGCCGATCAGCAGCAGGCCTCGCCGGGGGGTGAGGCGGTTCAGGAGATGACTCATGGGTTGCCTCCCCCCAGCAGGCGGGCCGCCACCACCCCGGCCACCAGCAGCCCCACGAAGGCCAGGGTCAGCTTGCCCAGGTGGGCCTCGATGAAGCCGCGCATGGGGGTGCCGAAGCGCCACAGCAGGGCGGCGACCAGGAAGAAGCGCGCCCCCCGCGACAGCAGCGAGGCCGCCCCGAACGCCCACGGGTTCATCTCCATCACCCCGCTGGTCAGGGTGAACACCTTGTAGGGGATGGGGCTGAAGCCGGCCGCGAAGACGATCAGAAGACCGTGCTCCTGGTACTGCGCCTGCAACTCGGCGAAGGTCTCGCTGGCGTGGTAGGTGTCGAGGATCCAGCGGCCCACGGTGTCGAACAGGCCAAGTCCGATCAGATAGCCGGCGAAGCCTCCGGCCACGCTGCCCAGCGTGCACACCAGGGCGATGCGGAAGGCGCGCGTCGGGGCGGCCAGCACCATGGGGATCAGAAGGACATCGGGCGGAATGGGAAAGACCGAGCTTTCCACGAAGGCGACCACGGCCAGCACCCACAATGCCTTGGGGTGTTCGGCCTGGCGCAGGGTCCAGTCGTAGGTGGCGCGCAGCAAGGGGGGACTCCGCCGGGGCAGGGGGAAGGGCGTCGGCGGCCGCCAAGGGCATGCTGCGTGATTGGTGCTCGCGCAGCATGCCCCAGGCTGTTGATATTGCCGCAAATCGTCGTCGTGATCCGTTCCGGATCGCTCGGGATTTGCTGTATAACAGCTTTGCCGGGGCGGGAACAGCAAGCCCTCTCTTGCCCATTCCCCGGCGCCGGTGTAGGTGTTGGGGCCTTAAGGGGGCGTGGCGGAACTGGTAGACGCGCTCGACTCAAAATCGAGTGGCTTCGGCCTTGGGAGTTCGAGTCTCCCCGCCCCTACCATCCCCTCCGGCCGGCCCTTTGGCGGCGCGGCGGAGCGGCACCCCGGCCCCCTGGCCCCCGCAGTGGCGCCGGGGAGGGCGCCGGGGCCGGTTACTTTTCCCCCTACAGCATCCCCGGCAGGACGCGGTCCGGCGGCTGGTGGCCGTCGGCGAAGGTGCGGATGTTGACGATCACCTTGTCGCCCATGGCCATCCGCCCCTCGATGGTCGCCGAGCCCATGTGCGGCAGCAGCACCACGTTGTCCATGGCCACCATCTTGGGGTTCACCGCCGGCTCGTGCTCGAACACGTCGAGCCCGGCCCCGGCCAGCTCGCCGCGCGACAGCATGCGGACCAGGGCGGTCTCGTCGATCACCTCGCCGCGCGCCGTGTTGACCACATAGGCATGGGACTGCAACAGCCGGAGGCGCCGGGCGCTGAGCAGATGGAAGGTGGCCGGGGTGTGCGGGCAATGCACCGAGATGACGTCCATGCGGGCCAGCATCTGGTCCAGGCTTTCCCAGTAGGTGGCCTCCAGCTCGGTTTCGATGTCGGCGTGCACGCGGCGCCGGTTGTGATAGTGCACCGCCATGCCGAAGCCGCGCGCCCGGCGCGCCACCGCCTGCCCGATGCGCCCCATGCCGACGATGCCGAGGCGCTTGCCGGTGATCCGGTGGCCCAGCATGTGGGTCGGGCTCCAGCCGTTCCAGGTGCCGGTGCGGACCATGCGCTCGCCCTCGGCCAGCCGACGCGGCACGGCCAGGATCAGGGCCATGGTCATGTCGGCGGTGTCCTCGGTCAAAACGTCCGGGGTGTTGGTCACGGTGATGCCGCGCTCGTGGGCGCTGGCCACGTCGATGTGGTCCATGCCGGTGCCGAAGTTGGCGATCAGCTTGAGGTTGGGCCCGGCCTGCGAGATCACCCCGGCGTCGATGCGGTCGGTCACCGTGGGCACCAGGACGTCGGCGTCCTTGATGGCGGCGATCAGCTCCTCTTTCGAGAAAGGGTGATCGTCGTCATTGAGGCGGGCGTCGTAGAGCTCCATCATTCGGGTCTCGATCGCCTCGGGGAGCTTGCGGGTGACAACCACCAACGGCTTCTTCAAACCCATGTCGCTTCTCCGCCCGGCCCGGCCGGCCACAGGCGACCGGGACGCTTTTCAAGGATGTACGGCTATACGTGCCTCCGCGAATAGCAAGAGGCGACCCCCATTGTCCAGAGCAGGTGTCCGCGCCGGCCACCACCAGCGCCCCTTGACCCGGCCTGTGGGCCTGCCCACACTGCCGATGGCCCGTCCCCTCCCCAAGTCATCCGGATCCCCATGCCCCGACACCGTTCGCTTGCCGGAACGTCTTTCTCCCTGATCGCCGCGCTCCTGCTGCTGGCCCCCCAGACGCAAGCCCAGGAGCAGGTTCAGGCTCAGGAAAACGGGGCCGAGGCGGCCTCGGAGGCGCCCCGGGAAAGCGGCGTCAGCACCGGCCTGCCGCTGCCGCGCTTCGCCTCGCTGCGCTCCGACAAGGTCAACCTGCGGCGGGGTCCCGGGGTGCGCTATCCGGTCGACTGGGTCTACCTGAAGCGCGACCTGCCGGTGGAGGTGATCGGCGAGTTCGACACCTGGCGCAAGATCCGCGACCCGGAAGGCACCGAAGGCTGGGTCCACCAGAGCATGCTGTCCGGACGGCGGACCCTGATCGTCACCGGCGGCGAGCCGGTCGACCTGACCGCCGAGGCCGACCCCGACAGCCCGCCCCGGGCCCACGTCGAACCCGGCGTGCTCGGCCACCTTTTGACCTGCCAGGCCAACGCCCGAACCTGCCGCGCCGAAATCAACGACCTCACCGGCTTCCTGCCCCGCGACCGCCTGTGGGGCATCCACCGCGGCGAACAGGTGGACTGAGCCGCCGGCCCGGGGAGCCTTGGCGCCAAGGGGCGCCGCGCCCCCTTGGCGGCGCCTGAAGCAGGCTCAGCCCCAGGGGCCGGCGGGTTTGGCGGTGGGGCCGGCCATTTGCATCAGGGCGTTGATGCGGTTGGTGGTGTTGGGGTGGGTCGAGAAGAGGTTGTCCATCTTCTGTCCGTTGAGCGGATTGATGATGAACAGGTGGGCGGTGGCGGGGTTGCTTTCGGCCACCGGGTTGAGGGTCCTGCGCGCCGTTTCCTCCAGCTTTTTCAGGGCCGAGGCGAGGGCCTCGGGCTTGCCGGAGATTTCCGCGCCGCCCTTGTCGGCGGCGTATTCGTTGCTGCGGCTGATGAACATCTGGACCAGCATGGCGGCCATCGGGGCGAGGATCATCAGGGCGAGGGTGCCGACGATGCCCATCTGGTTCTCGTTGTCGCGGTTGCCGCCGAAGAAGAGGGCGAAGTTGGCCAGCATGGAGATGGCCCCGGCCAGGGTGGCGGTGACGGTCATGGTCAGGGTGTCGCGGTGTTTGACGTGGGCCAGCTCGTGGGCCATGACGCCGCGCAGCTCGTCCTCGTTGAGGATGCGCATCAGGCCGGTGGTGGCGGCCACCGCGGCGTGATCGGGGCTGCGCCCGGTGGCAAAGGCGTTGGGCTGGTCGGACTCGATCACATAGACCTTGGGCATCGGCAGCTCGGCCCGCCGGGCCAGATCGGCGACCAGATTGTAGAAGGCCGGGGCCGAGGTCTGGTCGACCTGGCGGGCCTTGTACATCTTCAGCACCATGTCGGCCGAATTCCAGTAGGCGAAGGCGTTCATGCCGCCGGCCACCAGCAGGGCGATCACCATGCCGGTCTGCCCGGCCAGCAGATAGCCGACGCCCATGAACAGGGCGGTCATCCCGGCCAGCAGCATGGTTACCCGAAGCGTGTTCATCGCCGTCGATCCTTTCGGACGGTTGAAGAGCGCTCTCACATATAGGCGGTCGGGACGGGCTGGCAAGCGGGGGAGGGAGTCAGTCCCGGGGCGGTTTGGCCAGCAGGTCGCCGAAGGCGGCGGGCGGCAGCGGCGGGCCGAACAGGAAGCCCTGGAACATGTCGCACGACTGGCCGCTCAGGCGCTTTAACTGGGCCTCGGTTTCCACCCCTTCGGCGACCACGCCCAGCTTCAGCTTGCGGGCCATGGCGACCATCGCCTCGACCAAAAGGGCGCCGTCGCCCTCCTCCAGGATGTCGCGGATGAACGAGCGGTCCACCTTGAGCAGGGCGAAGGGGAAGCGCTTGAGGCGTCTGAGCGAGGCGGCGGCGGTGCCGAAGTCGTCGATGGCCAGGCGCACCCCCTGGGCGGCCAGGCGCAAAAGGGTGCCCTCGATGGCCGGGCCGTCGTGCAGCAGCACCTTTTCGCCGAACTCCAGCACCAGGGCGTCGGGGGGCAGGCCGTGCTCGTCCAGGGCGGTGGCGACCATGGTCGCCAGATCGTCCTCCATCAACTGACGGGTGGCCACGTTGACCGAGACGAACAGGTGCTCCCGCCCCGGCAGGGCGCGCCAGGCGGCGGCCTGACGGCAGGCGCAATCGAGCACGATGTGCCCGATGTCGGGGCCCAGGCCGATTTCCTCGGCGATGGGCAGGAACTCGGCCGGCGGCACCGGACCGGCGGTGGGGTGGACCCAGCGGACCAGGGCCTCGGCGCCGATCACCGCCTTGCCCGAGGCATCGACCATGGGCTGGAAGTGGACCTCGATCTGGCGGGCGGCGACGGCCCGCCTGAGATCGGTTTCCATGTTGGTGCGGGCGACCATTTCGGCGTTCATGGTCGGCTCGAAGAAGCGGTAGGCGTTGCGGCCGCTTTCCTTGGCCCGGTACATGGCGGTGTCGGCGTTGCGGATCAGCTCGCCGGTGCTGTCGCCGTCGCGCGGGTAGAGCGCCACGCCGAGCGAGCCACCGATCAGCACCTCGCGCCCGTGGGCGACGTGGAACGGGGCGCGCAGGCTTTCCAGCACCCGGCGGACCACCGCCACCAGATCGGCGTGCGACCCGGGGCTGGGCAGGATCAGGGTGAATTCGTCGCCGGCCAGCCGGGCCACGGTGTCGCTTTCGCGCACCGACTCGGTCAACCGCTGGGCGACGGCGACCAGCAACTCGTCGCCGGCCTCGTGGCCCAGGGTGTCGTTGACCGCCTTGAAGCGGTCCAGGTCGATGAACACCACGGCCACCTCTTCGTTGGTGCGCCGGGCCCGCATCAGGGCCTGGCCCAGGCGGTCGGTGAACAGGATGCGGTTGGGCAGCCGGGTGATGGCGTCGAAGTTGGCCTGCTCCCAGACCTGCCGGTCGGCCTGCTTGCGGGCGGTGATGTCTTCCTTGATGGCGACGAAATGGGTGATGCGGCCTTCCGGATCGCGGATCGGCTGGACCAGGGTCATGTCCCAGTACAGCTCGCCGGTCTTGCGCCGGTTCTGGAACTCGCAGCGCCACGGCTGGCCGGCCTGGATGGTCAGCCACATCTGGCGGATGACGTCGGGCGGGGTCAGGCCGGAGCGCAGGATGCGTGGCGTGGCCCCGATCACCTCGGTGTGCTCATACCCCGAATCGGCCAGGAACTTGGGGTTGGCGTATTCGATCACGCCCTGGGCGTTGGTGATGATGACCCCCACCGGCGACTGCTCGATGGCCCGCGACAGCTTGCGCAGATCGGCCTCGATGCGCTTGGCCTCGGTGACGTCGCGCAGGGTGCCGATCACCGTGTCGCCGTCCAGCCGGTCGGCGATGTGGACGCGCACCCAGCGACTGGGCTTGTCCTCGAAACGGTCCAGCGAGCGGTCCCAGCGGCGGAGCTGGATCTCGTACTCGGGCTCCATCGGCTGTCCGGCCAGCCGGCGGCGGTGGCGTTCGCGTTGCAGGCGGGCGTCGGTCGGGGTGAACATGTCGAAGGCCGACATGCCGGGGATTTCTTCCGCCGGGCGGCCGATCAGGCGGGCGAAGGCTTCGTTGGCGAACTCGAAGCGCCCCTTGCGGATCAGCACCAGGGCGTCCTGCAGGCTTTGCACCAGGGTCAGGTAGCGCTGCTCGCTGGCCCTCAGGCTGATCTCGGCCGCCTTGCGGGTGGAGATGTCGACGACGATGGCGAACGAGCCGTCGAAGCCGCCCTCGCCGTCGGTCAGGGTGGTGGACAGCATCTGCACCGCCAGGCCGCTGCCGTCGCGGCGCTTCAGCACCGTCTCGTAGCTGCGGGTGGCGGTGCGCCGGCGCAGATCCAGGTTGTGGTCGAAGCTGGCCAGGCCGTCGGCGGCGATGGTTTCGCGGGCCGGGCGGTTGACGATCTGTTCGCGCTTCAGCCCGGTCATGGCGCACAGGGTATCGTTCACGTCGACCGTGATGCCGTCCGCGTCGACCTCCCAGTAGCCTTCGGCCAGGGCGTTGAAGATGTTGCGGTAGCGCTGCTCGCTGTTGCGCAGCAGAAGCTCGACCGAGCGGCGGTTGGAGATGTCCAGCGCCTGGAAGACGACGCGCCGGCCGCGCGCCGTTTCCAGCGGCGCCAGGGCCAGGGTGCACCACACCCCGAAGCCGTCACCGGTCAGCACCCGGCCGTCGAAGAGCAGCGAGCCGCGCCGCCCGGCCAGCAGGTGGTCGAGTCGCTCGACCAGCCGGGCGCGGTCTTCCGGCGCCATGGCCGGGGCGACATCCTCGCCCAGCAACTCCTGCTCCTCGCGGCCGAGCAGCCGGCACAGGGCGCGGTTCACCTTGAGCCAGGTGCCGGCCGGACCGACCAGCCCCTGGGCCACCGGCGCCGAGGCGAACACCTCGGCCAGCTCGGCCCATGCATCGCGCGTCGGATCGGGCGGACCCACGCCGCCCCGGCGTTTCTCTCCCTGCATGTCCCTCATGCCTCTCGGGCGCCACGCGGTGTTTGCCGTCGGGGCGCCGACGTCCCGTCCCGGGGGTTATTCTACGGATGCCGCCCGGCGCGCGTATATAGGCCTTCCGGCCACAAAAACCCTGTGGATACCTTATCCTTTGGGCCCGTGCCTCTCCCGGGGCGCCGCGTCTTTCCTGGGTCACCCCGGACCTTTGTCCAGGGTCCGCCACCCAAACCGGGTATCCAAAACCGGATATCCCAACCGGGTACCTCAAAGATCGTGGTCGCGCAGCCAGTCGGCCATGGTCGTCGCCACCGCCTGCCAGCCCGGGGTGAACATCAGGCCGTGGCCCATGTCCGGAAACACATGATGGGCGCAGTTATAGTACAACCCTGTGGCGGCAACCATCCTTGATGACACGAAAGAGTCCGCGCCGCCGCCCAGGCTGAGGCGCGGCAGATTGGCCACCGGGGTCGGGTCGGGCGCCGGCCAGGCCAGCATCTCGAGCGGGGCGCGCCGGCTTTCGGCGCCGAGAAGGGCCAGCCACGGATCGCTGACCCGGGGATCGGTGCCCGGCGGAAACAGCGCCCGGGCGACCACCGAGGCAACCGCCGCCCCGGGCCCGGCCAGTTGCACCATGCCCAGGTTGGCGAGCAGCCACGGGTCGGACATCATCATGTGCAGGCTGGGCCCCCACAGGCCGCTGGGCGGCACCGCGGCGAGCAGGATCATGCCGGCCCCGGTGCCCTGGGTGGCCGGCCGGGTCAGGTGATGCTGGACCAGGAAGCCGCCCATGGAATGGCCGACCAGGACCGGCGGCGCGCCGCAGTCCTCGCTCACCCGCTCGACCATCACCGCCAGATCGGCCAGATAGTCCTCGACCGAGGCCGAGGCCAGCGACTCGGCGCCCGAGCTGTTGCCGTGGCCGCGCAGGCTGAACGCCCGCGCCGCCCAGCCGCGGGCGGCGAACCAGGGCAGGAAGTAGGGCCGATAGCACCACGCCCCGGCAAAGGCCCCATGGACGAACAACAGCGGGTTGGGCCGGCGCTCGACCCCGGGCGGCGGATCGGCCTTCAGCACCTCGAGGCGCACCGACGGGGACGGGCCGGACTGGGACATCTCGGATTCCAAGGCTTTTTTTCCACACAGACACGGAATCGCCACCTTACCCGCCCAGCCCGTCGACTGGCGAGGTCCGAGATTGTCGCGTGGCATCAGGCACCGTTTCGACCCATATGGACATCCCCGGTGGCTTGACAGACCTATCGGCCCATCATATTTATAACGAGCCGATACTATCGTCTCGATATAACGCGCCCGCCCCGACCCCGACCCCGACCCCGACCCCGATACCGGTTCCGACAAGGTTTCCCCGCCATGGATGCCAAGACCCTCTGCCTGGGTGCCCTGGTGCTCGGCGACGCGTCCGGCTATGAAATCCGCAAGCTGTACGAGGACGGGCCCTTGAGCCACGTCCACTACACCAGTTTCGGGTCGATCTATCCGGCCCTGGCCGCCCTGCTGAGGGAGGGGCTGATCCGCCTCACCGCCGGGGCGCCGGACGCGCGGGCCGACAAGAAGGTGTATGCCATCACCGAGGCCGGGCGGCGCCGCTTCGCCGAGTTGCTGACCGGACCCCCGGCCCCCGACCGCTACCGCTCGGATGTGCTGTACGTGCTGTTTTTCGGCAATCTGGTGCCGCCGGCCCGGCTGTCGGCCATGCTCGACACCATGGCCGCGCAGGTCCAGGCCGACCTCGACCATGTGGAAAACCTGCCCCCCGAGTGCGTCCCGCCCGACAACCCGGGGCGCCGCTTCGTGGTCGAGTGGGGCCGCCACTACTTCCGAAGCACCCTCGATTTCATCCACTCCCACCGCCATCTGATCGACGGCGCCGCCCCTCCCGACGGGCCAGCGGACGACCCCGCCGAACACCGCCCCGCCCCCCACAACGGAGCCTCCTGATGCGTGCCTCCTACCTGATCGCCGGGGCCATCGCCCTGGCCGCCGCCGGCTGGATCGCCTCCGGGGTGCTGAGCGGCCCCGCCGAGCCGCCGCCGGCGGAGAGCGCGAAAGGCCCGGAGGCCGCCCCGGCCGCCGACGAGGCAGCCGAGGCGCCGCTGGCGGTGCGCGTGGCCACCGTGCGGGCCATCCCGCATGTGTCCACGCTGACCGTCAACGGGCGCACCGAGGCGGCGCGCAAGGTCTCCATTCGCACCGAGACCAGCGGCCGGGTGAGCGCCCTGGGGGCCGACAAGGGCGAGACGGTGGCGGCCGGCCAGGTGCTGGTCGAGTTGGCCCTGGACGACCGCGCCGCCCGCCTGGACGAGGCCAAGGCGCTGCTGGAACAGCGCCGCATCGAGGTCGACGCGGCGCGCGAGCTGGCGGCCAGCAACTACACCTCGCGCACCAAGCTGGCCCAGGCCGAGGCGGCGCTGGCCCAGGCCCAGGCCGGGCTGGCGGCGATCCGCCTGGACCTTTCGCGGACCCGCATCGAGGCGCCTTTCGCCGGCCTGCTCAACCAGCGCCCGGTCGAGCAGGGCGACTGGGTCGGGGTCGGCGAGACGGTGGCCACGCTGCTCGAACTGGACCCCTTGAAGGTGCTGGCCGAGGTGCCGGAGATGCACGTCGCCGCGCTGCGCCCCGATCCCGGCGGCGCGGCCGACCCCACCACGCCCCGGGTCGACATCCGGCTGATCGACGGGCGGCGGCTTGAGGGGCGCATCACCTTCGTCTCCGCCGAGGCCGACCCGCAGACCCGCACCTTCGCGGTGGAGATCACCGTCCGCAATCCCGACCACGACATCCCCGAGGGCATGACCGCCGAGGTCCGCCTGCCCCTGAGGCAGGTCATGGCGCACCGCGTCAGCCCGGCCCTTCTGACCCTGAACGACGCCGGCGAGGTGGGGGTCAAGCTGGTCGATGACGACAACACGGTGCGCTTCCTCAAGGCGCGCATCGTCGACGACAGCCCGGACGGCATCTGGCTGGCCGGCCTGCCCGACCCGGCGCGGGTGATCAGCGTCGGCCAGGAATTCGTGCTGGAAGGCCAGACCGTGCGCCCGGTGCCGGTCAGCGCCAGCAGCCCCACCGAAACCCCGGCCGACGCCGCGCCAAAGGCCGGCAACGGCCTTGAGACACCGCCCCCGGCGACCGCCGGCCCGGCCCCCATGATCGGCGCCCGCGCCGCCGGAGACCCGGCATGAGCCTGATCGACGCCGCCATCAACCGCACCCGCACGGTGCTCTCCACCCTGCTGCTGATCCTCATCGCCGGCACCGTGTCGTTCGTGGAGATCCCCAAGGAATCGGCGCCGGACATCAACATCCCGATCATCGTGGTGTCGCTCAACCACCAGGGCATCTCGCCCGAGGACGCCGAGCGCCTGCTTTTGAAACCCATGGAGCAGGAGCTGCGCACCGTCGAGGGGCTGAAGGAGATGCGCTCCGACGCCCGCGAGGGCGGGGCCAGCGTGGTGCTGGAGTTCGAGGCCGGCTTCGACGCCGACACGGCGATGGACGACGTGCGCCGCCAGGTCGACATCGCGCAGACCGAGCTGCCCGAGGAAACCGACGAGCCGGAGGTCAGCGAGGTCAACTTCAGCCTGTTCCCGATCCTCGTCGTGACGCTGGGCGGCGACGTGCCCGAACGCACCCTTCTGACCCTGGCCCGCGAGCTTCAGGACGAGCTGGAAGGCATCCCCGAGGTGCTGGAAGCCCCCATCGGCGGCGACCGCGACGAGCAGGTGGAGATCATCATCGATCCGGTGCTGCTGGAAAGCTATGACGTCTCGGCCTCGGACTTCTCGGCCTTCCTGTCGCGCTCCAACCGGCTGATCGCCGCTGGCGCCCTGGACACCGGGCAGGGCCGCTTCTCGATCAAGGTGCCGGGCCTGTTGCAGAGCGTCGAGGACGTGCTCAACCTGCCGGTCAAGACCAACGGCGACGCGGTGGTGCGCCTGCGCGACATCGCCTCGGGCCGGCGGTCGTTCGAGGACCCGCTGGGCTTCGCCCGGGTCAACGGCAAGCCGGGGCTGACCATCGCGGTCTCCAAGCGCATCGGCGAGAACATCATCGACACCGTGGCCAAGGTGCGCCAGACCCTGGCCGAGGAAACCGCCGACTGGCCGCCGGGCATCGAGGTGCACATCACCCAGGACCAGTCCAAGGACATCCGCGACAGCCTGTTCGACCTTCAGAACAGCGTCGTCACCGCCATCCTGCTGGTCATGGTGGTGGTGGTGGCGGCCCTTGGCCTGCGCGCCGGGCTGCTGGTCGGGGTGGCCATTCCGGGCTCCTTCCTGACCGCCATCCTGGTCCTGCACGCCACCGGGCTGACCATCAACATCGTGGTCCTGTTCGGCCTCATCCTGGCCGTCGGCATGCTGGTCGACGGGGCCATCGTGGTCACCGAGTACGCCGACCGCAAGATGAGCGAGGGCCTGGACCGCAAGGCCGCCTATGCCCTGGCCGCCAAGCGCATGGCCTGGCCGGTGATCGCCTCCACCGCCACCACCCTGGCCGCCTTCCTGCCCCTGGTCTTCTGGACCGGGGTGGTCGGCGAGTGGATGAAGTACCTGCCCTACACCCTGCTCGCCACGCTGACCGCCTCGCTCGTCATGGCGCTGATCTTCGTGCCCACCCTGGGCAGCGTGGTCGGCCGGCCGAGCCAGGGCAAGTCGGAGACGGCCAAGGCCATCGCCGGCGACAGCGACACCGACGTGACCCGCCTCAAGGGGCTGACCGGGCTTTATGCCCGCTCGCTGAGCCGGGCCCTGAAACATCCGGCGCTGGTCATCCTCGCCTCGGGGCTGTTGCTGGTCGCCGCCCAGGGGCTGTACTGGACCTTCGGCCACGGGGTCGAATTCTTCCCCGAGGTCGAGCCGCGCCAGGCCAACGTCTATGTCCACGCCCGGGGCAACCTGTCGGTGGCCGAGAAGAACGCCCTGGTCCAGGAGGTCGAGGCGCGCATCCTCGACTTTCCGGAGATCGCCTCGGTCTACACCATCGCCGGCGAATCCAGTCAGGTGCGCGGCGGCGGCGAGGACGTGGCGGCCGACGCCATCGGCAAGATCGGCATCGAGTTCATCGACTGGCAGCAGCGCCCGCCGGCGACCGAGATCCTGGCCCGCATGCGCGCCGCCACCGCCGATCTGGCCGGGATCAGCGTCGAGGTGAGGAAGCAGGAGGAAGGCCCGCCCACCGGCAAGCCGATCCAGGTCGAGCTGTCGGCCCGCGATTTCACCCTGCTGCCGGCCGCCGTCGAGGCGGTGCGCCAGCGCCTGGAGGCCGATTCCGACTACGTGGACGTGGAGGATTCGCGGCCCCTGCCCGGCATCCAGTGGGAGCTTGCGGTGGACCGCGCCCAGGCCGCCAAGTTCGGGGTCGACGTGGCGGCGGTCGGCGACATGGTGCAGATGGTCACCACCGGCCTCAAGTTCTCCAGCTACCGCCCGGACGATGCCGAGGACGAGATCGACATCGTCGCCCGCTATCCCCGGGCCGAGCAGACCCTGACCCGGCTTGACCGCATCACCGTCAACACCAGCGCCGGGCCGGTGCCCATTTCAAGCTTCGTCAGCCTGACCCCCAAGGCCAGCACCGGCACCCTGAGCCGGGTCGACGGCAAGCGGGTGATGACCATCAAGGCCGACGTGGCGCCGGGGGTGTTGCCGGCCGACAAGCTGCCCGGCCTGGAAAGCTGGCTCAACCAGCCGGACAGTCTGCCCGACGGGGTCAACTACCGCTTCCGGGGCGAGGACGAGGAACAGAAGAAGAGCATGGAGTTCCTGGGCAAGGCGTTCATCGTCGCCCTGTTCCTGATGGCCATCATCCTGCTCACCCAGTTCAACAGCTTCTATTCCGCCTTCCTCATCCTGTCGGCGGTGATCATGTCGACGCTGGGCGTCATGCTCGGCCTTTTGGTCTTCAACCAGCCCTTCGGGGTGGTGATGACCGGGGTCGGGGTGATCTCGCTGGCCGGCATCGTGGTCAACAACAACATCGTGCTGATCGACACCTTCGACCGCCTGAAGACGCAGACCGGCGACATCACCCAGGCGGTGCTGCTGACCGGCGTGCAGCGCCTGCGCCCGGTGCTTCTGACCACCATCACCACAATGCTTGGCCTGATGCCGATGATGTTCAAGATGAACGTCGACTTCGTCAATCGGGCGATCACCTTCGGGGCGCCGTCCATGCAGTGGTGGTCGCAGTTGTCGATCGCCGTGGTCTGCGGGCTGGCCTTCGCCACCGTGCTCACCCTGGTCTTCACCCCGTGCGCCCTGAAACTGCGCGCCGACATGGCGGTTGGGCTGGGGCGCCTGAAGGCCCGCCTGGGGCGCTCCCCCGCCGAGGCCGCCGAATAGGAGGCAGCAATGATCCCCACCCCGCGCCCAACCCCGCCGCCGCGCACCCTCAACCCCGAGGGCGCGCCGCGCCGCATCGGGGTCGAGCTGGAGTTCGCCGCCGTCTCGGCCGGCGAGGGGGCGCGGCTGGTCGCCGGGCTGTTCGGCGGCCGGGTGGTCGAGGAAGACCCGCACCGCTTCCGCATCATCGACAGCCGGCTGGGCGACTTCACGGCCGAGCTCGACAGCCAGTACGTCCACCGCGCCGAGGGCGACGCCGAAACCGCCCCGGACGACCCGCTGGAGGCCCTGCTCGACGGCTTCCAAGACCGCCTGCGCGCCTTTTTCGGCGATCTCGGCTCGGCCGTCATCCCCTGCGAGGTGGTCTGCCCGCCGGTCCCGCTGGCCAGCCTGCCCGATCTGGAGGAACTGGTCGGCGCCCTGGTCAAGGCCGGCGCCGAGGGCACCCGGGCCCACCCCTTCCACGCCTTCGGGGCGCAGCTCAACCTGGAGATCGCCGAGGGCGGCACGCCGTGGATCGTCGACGTGCTGAAGGCCTACCTGCTGCTCTCCGACTGGCTGCGCGCCATCATCGACGTCGACCTGACGCGCCGGCTGGTCGCCTTCGCCGATCCCTTCCCGCGCGACTACGTGGCCCGGGTGGTCGATCCCGCCTACCGGCCCGACCTGTCCACCCTGATCGACGACTATCTGGCCGCCAACCCGACCCGCGACCGCGAGCTGGACATGCTGCCCCTGTTCACCTGGCTGGATGAAGGGCGGGTGCGGGCCCGCATCGACGATCCGCGCGTCAAGGCCCGCCCGGCCCTGCACTATCGCCTGCCCGACGCCAACCTGGGCCAGCCCGGCTGGAGCCTGACCCTGGAATGGAGCCGCTGGGCGGTGGTCGAGCGGCTGGCCGCCCGCCGATCAGTGCTCGAGGCCATGGGCCAGGCCTGGCTCGAGCACCGCAACCGCCGCCTGCCCGGCGGGCTGGCCAACGACTGGGCGCTCAAGGCCAGCGAATGGCTGGTCCTGGCATGATGGGGGGGCGGCGGCCGACCATCGGCGTCACCTCGTCGCGCGGCCGGGCGGTGGTGATGTGGGGCTTCTACTGGCTGGCCCTGACCCTGGCCGGGGTGCGCCCGATCCGCCTGCTCGCCCCGCCGGCCGGCGAGGCGGCCCATCTGCCCGAGCTGGACGGGCTGGTGGTCGGCGGCGGCGACGACATCGGGGCCGGCCTCTATGACGGCGAGCCGGGCCTCGACGTGCGCATCGACCCGGCCCGCGACGCCCTGGAACTGGCCCTGCTGGAACAGGCCGAGAAGCGCCGCCTGCCGGTGCTCGGGGTGTGCCGGGGGGCGCAGATGATGAACGTCTTCCGCGGCGGCACCCTGCACCAGGACCTGTCCGAGGCCGGCCACCGCGCGGTGCCCCCGATGTGGAGCCCGCTGCCCCGCAAGCGGGTGAGCGCCGACCCCGACAGCCGGCTGGCCGCCATCACCGGGCGCGCCGCGATGACCGTCAACAGCCTGCACCATCAGGCCATCAAGACGCCCGGCGACAACCTGACGGTCAGCGCCCACGACAGCTTCGGCGTCGTCCAGGCGATCGAGGACAGAAGCCGGCCGTTCCATGTGGGGGTGCAGTGGCACCCGGAATTCCTGATCTTCCAGAAGGCCCAGCGCCGCCTGTTCGCCGCCTTCGTGCGCGCCGTCCGCCAAACCGGATCGGCCGCGTGACACCGTGCCAGGTCAACTGAGTGGGGCGGAGTCCCGCCGCGCCTCCGGTTGGCTTGGCGGCCCTGGTTCGTGGCGCTGGTCGGCGGGGGGGCGGTTGGGGTACAAGGCGCCCATGAATCTCGTCCGCGCCATAGCCACCGTCGGCGGCTTGACCCTGCTCAGCCGGGTCACCGGGTTCGCCCGGGACATTCTGATCGCCGGCCTGCTCGGGGCGGGCGGGGTGGCGGATGCGTTCTTCGTCGCCTTCAAGTTCCCCAACCTGTTCCGCCGCCTGTTTGCCGAGGGGGCCTTCACGGCCGCCTTCGTGCCCCTGTTCTCGCGCCACCTGGAGGGCGAGGAGCGGGCCCGGGCGCGGGCCGAGGCGCGGGCCTTCGCCGAGCGGGCGATGAGCCTGCTGGGGGTGGTCCTGCTGGCCCTGGTCGCCCTGATGGAAGCGATCATGCCGTGGGCCATCCACCTGTTCGCGCCGGGCTTTTCCGCCGTGCCGGGCAAGCTGGAGCTGGCCGCCGAGCTGAGCCGCATCACCTTTCCCTATCTTTTGTTCATCTCCCTGGTCTCGTTGCAGTCCGGGGTGCTGAACGGGCTGGGCCGCTTCGCCGCCGCGGCGGCGGCGCCGATCCTGCTCAACCTCACCCTGATCGCCTTCCTGGTCGCCCACAACACCCTGCCCGAGCCGCCGTTTTCGGGCAGCGGCCACGCCCTGGCCTGGGCGGTGTCGGCGGCCGGGGTGATCCAGTTCGTCTGGCTGTGGGTCAACTGCGCGCGGGCCGGCATGACCCTGCGCCCGCGCCTGCCCCGGCTGACCCCGGAGGTGAAGACCCTGGCCCGGCGCATCGTGCCCGGGGCGATCGGGGCCGGGGTCTATCAGATCAACCTTTTGGTCGACACCATCCTGGCCTCGCTGGTGGCGCCGGGGGCGGTGTCGTACCTCTATTACGCCGACCGGGTGACCCAGTTGCCGCTCGGCGTGGTCGGGGTGGCGGTGGGCACGGCGCTGTTGCCCCTGCTGTCGCGCCAACTGAAGGCGGGGCGCGACGCGGCGGCCATGGGCAGCATGAACCGGGCGCTGGAGGTGGCCCTGCTGTTCACCGTGCCGGCGGCGGTGGCGCTGATGGTGCTGGCCGGGCCGCTGATCGGCGTGTTGTTCGAGCGCGGCGCCTTCGACGCCGAGGCCCGTCAGGCCACCGCCGGGGCGCTGGCGGCGTTCGCCGTGGGGCTGCCGGCCTATGTGCTGATCAAGGTGCTGGCACCCGGCTTCTTCGCCCGCGAGGACACCCGCACCCCGGTCAAGGTGGCGGCGGTGGCGTTGCTCATCAACGTGGTGCTGAACCTCTCCTTCATGTGGTGGCTGGGCCATCTGGGCATCGCCCTGGCCACGGCGCTCAGCGCCTGGGTCAACGCGCTCAGTCTGGCGCTGCTGCTGCGCCGGCGGGACAGCCTGGTGATCGACGACCGGCTGGCTTTCCGCCTGCCCCGGATCATCGCCGCCGCCGGCTTCATGGGCGGCGGCCTGGGGCTGGGCGTGCATGGGCTGGCGCCGTGGCTGGCGGCGGATGCCGGGGCCTCGGCCCAGGCGCTGGCCCTGAGCGCGCTGGTGCTCGGCGGCGGGGCGCTGTTCGGCCTGCTGGCCTGGGCCTTGCGGGCGCTGCGCCCGGCCGACCTTCTTCTGCTGCGCCGCCCGCCGTCCGATCTTCCAGCCTCTTGACGCCCCAGGGGCAGCGGCCATACTCCGCGCCCATCCCTTACCCTTCCGCGAGACCCCCAAAACGATGAGCCAGAACCGCATTTTCTCGGGCGTCCAGCCCACCGGCAACCTGCACCTTGGCAACTATCTGGGGGCGATCCGCAACTGGGAGCGCCTGCAGAACGACTACGAGTGCATCTTCTGTCTGGTCGACCTGCACGCCATCACCGTGTGGCAGGACCCGGCCGAGCTTCTGCGCAACACGCGCGAGGTGGCGGCCGGGCTGATCGCCGCCGGCATCGACCCCAAGGCCAACGTGCTGTTCATCCAGTCGCAGGTCGCCGAGCATGCCGAGCTGGCCTGGGTCTTCAACTGCGTGGCCCGCATCGGCTGGATGAACCGGATGACCCAGTTCAAGGAAAAGGCCGGCAAGAACCGCGAGAACGCCTCGGTCGGGCTGTACGCCTATCCCACCCTGATGGCGGCCGACATCCTGCTCTACAAGGCCACCCACGTGCCGGTCGGCGAGGACCAGAAGCAGCACCTGGAGTTGGCCCGCGACGTCGCCACCAAGTTCAACAACGACACCGGGCGCGAGGTCTTCCCGCTGCCCGAACCGTTGATCCTGGGCGAGGCGACGCGGGTCATGTCGCTGCGCGACGGGGCCAGGAAGATGAGCAAGTCCGAGCCCTCGGACTTCTCGCGCATCAACATGACCGACGACGCCGACACCATCGCCCAGAAGATCCGCAAGGCGAAGACCGATCCCGAGCCGCTGCCCGACTCCGTGGACGGCCTGGAAGGGCGGCCCGAGGCGGCCAATCTGGTCGGCATCTACGCCGCCTTGTCGGACACCACCCGGGCGGCGGTGCTGGCCGAGCACGGCGGGCAGACCTTCGCCAGCTTCAAGCAGGCGCTGACCGACCTGTCGGTGTCGGTGCTGGGGCCGATCAACGCCCGCATGGCCGAGCTGATGGCCGACCCGGCGGAGATCGACGCCACCCTGGCCAAGGGCGCCGAGCGGGCCCGCGCGCTGGCCGCCCCGACCATGGCCGAGGTCAAGTCGGCGCTCGGGTTCCTCAACCCCACGGGCTGATTTCGGCGGCGTAACGATGCACCTTCTGGCGGCCACCCCGGGACGCATTTCCGACGGCAGCGAAGCCGTGGACCTGGGCCAGGACCCCGCCGAGGTGGTGGTGCTGTCGGCCGCCGACACCGACCTTCGGCTGCTCTCCACGGCGCGGCGCGTGTTGGCCGGGCAGGGGGTCGCCCTGCCCTCGCTGAGGCTGGCCAACCTGCTCGACCTTCAGCACCCGATGTCGGTCGACCTTTATGTGGAGTCGGTGATCGCCCACGCCCGGCTGGTGGTGGTGCGGCTGCTCGGCGGGCGCGGCTACTGGAGCTATGGCGTCGAGCAGGTGCTGGCGGCGGTGGCCAGAAGTGGCGCTCAGGTGGTCTGGCTGCCCGGCGACGCCAACCCGGACGCCGAGTTGACCCGGCTGTCCAGCGTGCCGGCCGATGTGCAGCACCGGCTGTGGCTCTACCTGATGTTCGGCGGCCCGGCCAACGGCGCCGGCTTCCTGCGCTACGCGGCCAGCCTGCTGGGCGGGGCGGACGACTGGACCGCCCCGGCGCCGATGGTGCCGGCCGGGCCGTACCGCCCGCCGGGGATTTGTTCCGATTCCGAAACAGAGGCGGCCGAGGGGCGGCCCCGGGCCCTGGTGGTGTTCTACCGGGCGCTTTATCAGGCGGCCGATCTGGCCCCGGTGGACGCCCTGCTGGCCGCCCTGGAGGCGCGCGGGCTGGCCGCCGAGGGGCTGTTCGTGACCAGCCTCAAGGACCCCCTGGTGCTGGCCACCCTGGAAGCCCGGCTGGCCCGCCGGCCGCCCGACGTCATCCTCAACGCCACCGGCTTTGCCAGCCGGCCGCCCGGGCGGCCCGGGGTGGGGGCGTTGGGCGAGGCCGACTGCCCGGTGCTTCAGGTGCTGTTCTCCGGCGGCGGCGAGGCGGCGTGGCGCGCGGGCGCCCACGGCCTGCCGGCGCGCGACATCGCCATGAAGGTGGCCCTGCCCGAGGTCGACGGCCGCATCCTGGCCCGGGCGGTGGCCTTCAAGGGGCCGGCCGGGCGCGACGACGCCTGTCAGGTGGAGTTGGCCGGCCTCGGCCCGGTCGCCGACCGCATCGCCTACACGACCGATCTGGCCGCCGCCTGGGCGCGCCTGCGGCGCACCCCGGCGGCGCAAAGGCGCCTCGCCCTGGTGCTGGCCAACTACCCGGACCGGGAAGGGCGGATCGCCAACGGGGTGGGGCTCGACACCCCGGCCTCGGCGGTCGGGGTGCTGCGCGCCCTGGGCGGCGCCGGCTATGCGGTGGGCCAGCCGCCGGCCGACGGGGCGGACCTGATTGCCCTCCTGACCGAGGGGGCGCGGACGGTGCTGCTGCCCCGCGCCGCCTACCGGGCCTGGCTCGCCCGGCTGCCGGAGAGTGTGCCCGCCCGGGTCGGCGCGCGGTGGGGCAGGCCGGAAGATGATCCCAGCTTTGACAAGGCGTTGGATGGCTTTGTTCTGAGAGTGGTCGAGTTTGGTCAGGTGGCGGTGGGCATCCAGCCGCCGCGCAGCCGGGGGGGCGACCCGGTGGCCGCCTACCACGACCCGGAAATCCCCCCGACCCACGGCTACATGGCCTTCTATGCCTGGCTGCGGCAGGGCTTCGGGGTCCATGCGGTGGTCCACATGGGCAAGCACGGCACCCTGGAATGGCTGCCCGGCAAGGCCCTGGCCCTGTCCGAGGACTGCTTCCCGGAAGCCCTGCTCGGCCCCACGCCCCACCTCTACCCGTTCATCGTCAACGATCCGGGCGAGGGCACCCAGGCCAAGCGGCGCACCGGGGCGGTCATCATCGACCACCTGACCCCACCCCTGACCCGGGCGGAAAGTTACGGGCCTCTCAAGGACTTGGAGGCCCTGGTTGATGAATACTATGAAGCCGCCGGAAGCGACCCCCGGCGTCTGGCCGTGCTGACCGAGGAAATCCTCTCCCTCTCGCGGACCATCGGCTTGGATCGCGATCTTGGTATCGAGCCTGAGGAAGATGCCCTCAGCGCATTGGGAAAACTGGATAATCACCTCTGCGAGCTGAAGGAGATGCAGATCCGCGACGGTCTGCACGTCTTCGGGCAGGCCCCCGAGGGCGACCGGCGCACCGACCTGCTGGTCGCCCTGGCCCGGGTGCCGCCGGCCGATGGCCTGTCGCTGCACCGCGCCCTGGCCGACGACCTGGGGCTGGCCTTCGACCCGCTGGACTGCCCCCTGGGCGAGCCGTGGACCGGCCCCCGCCCGGCCGTGCTGGAAAGCCTGGTCGCCGCCCCCTGGCGCAGCACCGGCGACACCGTGGAGCGTCTGGAGGCGCTGGCCCGGGCCCTGGTCGCCGGCGACCTCGCCCCCGATCCGGCCTGGACCAACACCACCCGCGCCCTGGGCTGGCTCTCGGGCACCCTGGCCCCGGCGGTGGAGGCCTGCGGGGCGGCGGAAATGGCTGGTCTGCTGAGCGGGCTGGACGGCCGCTTCGTCCCCCCCGGCCCGAGCGGCGCGCCGACCCGGGGGCGCCCCGACGTGCTGCCCACCGGGCGCAACTTCTACAGCGTCGACAGCCGGGTGGTGCCCACCCCGGCGGCCTGGCGGCTGGGCTTCAAGTCGGCCACCCGGCTGCTCGAGCGCCACCTTCAGGACCACGGCGACTGGCCCCGGGCGGTGGTGCTCACCGCCTGGGGCACGGCCAACATGCGCAGCGGCGGCGACGACATCGCCCAGGCCCTGGCCCTGCTCGGCGTGCAGCCCACCTGGGACACCCTGTCGCGCCGGGTCAGCGGCTTCGAGGTGTTGCCCCATGGCGTGCTGGGCCGGCCGCGCATCGATGTCATCCTGCGCATCTCCGGCTTCTTCCGCGACGCCTTTCCGGGGCTGGTCGATCTGATGGACAGCGCCGTGCGCGCCGTCGCGGCGCTCGACGAACCGCCCGAGGTCAACCCCATCCGCGCCCGGGTGGTCGCGGACGCCGCCGCCGAACAAGCCGCCGGGGCCGACCCCGAGGCCGCCACCCGGCGCGCCGCCTGCCGGGTCTTCGGGGCCCGCCCCGGGACCTACGGGGCCGGCCTCGAGGCGCTGCTCGACGGCGGCGGCTGGGCGGACCCGGCCGAGCTGGCCCGGGCCTACGTCGCCTGGGGGGGCCATGCCTATGGCGCCGGCCTCGACGGGGTGGCCGCCGAGGGCCTGTTCGCCCGCCGTTTGGCCAGCGCCGACACGGTGCTGAAAAGCCAGGACAACGCCGAACACGACCTTCTGGATTCAGCCGAATACGCCCCCTTCTCGGGCGGCGCGGCGGCCGCCGTGGAGCATTATTCCGGCTCCGCACCGACCACCTACCACGCCGACCACAGCCGCCCCGACAGCCCGCGCATCCGCACCCTGAAGGAGGAGATCGCCCGCGTCGTCCGGGGCCGCGCCGCCAACCCCAAGTGGATCGCCGGGGCGCGCCGCCACGGCTATCGGGGGGCGGCGGAAATGGCCGCCACCGTGGACTACCTGACCGCCTTCGCCGCCGCCGCCAGCGGCACCGTGGACGACCACCACTTCGAGCAGCTTTTCGACGCCTACCTGGGCGACCCCGAAACCCGCGCCTTCCTCGCCGAGGCCAACCCGGCCGCCCTGGCCGAGATGGCCGCCCGTTTCCGCGAGGCCATTGCGCGCGGCCTGTGGCAGCCCCGCCGCAACGCCACCCCCGGGCTGTTGGACGGACTGTTGCCCGACCGGCTATAGTCCGCCTCTCCTCCATCTTCCCATCAGGACCCTCCACCATGAGCGCCAAGCCGACCAGCCGCCGCCTGACCGTCACCGACATCCGCAAGAAGAAGGGCCAGGAGCGCGTGGTCTGCCTGACCGCCTACACCGCCTCGGTGGCCTGGCGGGTCGACGAGGTGGTCGACCTGATTCTGGTCGGCGACAGCCTGGGCATGGTCCTCTACGGCCTGGAAACCACCGTCGGGGTGACCGTGGAGATGATGATCAACCACGGCGCCGCCGTGGTCCGCAGTTCGCGCCGCACCCTGGTCTGCGTCGACCTGCCCTTCGGCAGCTACCAGGAAGGCCCCATCCAGGCCTTCCACACCGCCGCCCGCATCATGAAGGAAACCGGCTGTCAGGCGGTCAAGCTGGAGGGCGGCAAGGAGATGGCCGAGACCGTGCGCTTCCTGACCGAGCGCGGGGTGCCGGTGTTCGGCCATGTCGGGCTGATGCCGCAGATGGTCAACGCGGTGGGCGGCTTCCGCAAGCGCAACGACGGCGAGCGCATCCTGGAGGACGCCAAGGCCATCGCCGAGGCCGGGGCCTTCGCCATGGTGGTCGAGCACACCACCCCGGAAATCGCCCGCGAGGTCACCGCCGCCGTCGACGTGCCGACCATCGGCATCGGCGCCGGGCCCCACTGCGACGGCCAGATCCTGGTCACCGAGGACATGACCGGGCTGTCGGCCAAGACGCCGCCCTTCGTCAAGCGCTACGCCGAGGCCGGCGACGCCATCCGCGACGCCGTCACCGCCTACGCCGAGGAAGTCCGCGCCGGGCGCTTTCCCTGAGGCGGGAAGTACACTATCTTGTGTCCATGACACAGGAAGACCACAACCCGCCGGACTCCGACCGCCACCAGGAAAAGATGGCCCGCAAGAAGGCGGCGCGCGACCGTCTGATGGCGAGCAAGGAGGGCGACAAGCCCCTGCTCATCGTCACCACCGGCACCGGCAAGGGCAAGACCACCGCCGCGCTGGGCATGATCGTGCGCTGCCTGGGCCACGGCATGAAGGTGGGCGTGGTGCAGTTCATCAAGGGCGCCTGGGACACCGCCGAGCGCCGCTTCTTCGAAGCGCTGCCCGGCGATCTGATCACCTTCCACGCCCTGGGCGAGGGGTTCTCGTGGGAGACCCAGGATCAGGCCCGCGACACGGCGGCCGCCGAGCGGGCCTGGACCGCCGCCAAGGAGATGCTGGCCGACCCCGCTTTCGCCATGATCGTGCTCGACGAGATCAACGTCGCCATCCGCAACGGCCAACTGGATGAGCAGGTTGTGATCGACGCCATTGCCCACCGCCCGCACCGTCAGCATGTGGTGATGACCGGGCGCGGCGCCTCCGAACGCCTGATCGAGGCGGCCGACCTGGTGACCGAGATGAAACTCCTCAAGCACCCCTTCCGCGGCGGCGTCAAGGGCCAGCCCGGCGTCGAGTTCTGAGGTCTTCGCCATCTCCCTGCCCCATTGTCGGGGCATCACCGACGTCTATAGCTTCGCCCGGATCACCCATGATCCGCCCCGCCAGACCAGGAGTCCGCCCATGCCCCGCGTCCTGCTCATCGCCCTCGGCCTGCTGCTCGGGGCGCTCGCCGCGCCCGACGCCCGGGCCGCCGACATGGAAACCAAGGGCGAGGCCCTGGGCCAGCTCGGCAAGGCCATGGCGGTGACCAAACGGGTCCGCGCCGAAGCCAACTTCAAGCCCGAGATCGAGCCCATGCTGGCCCGCGCCCGGGGCGTCATGATCATCCCCGAGTTCTACAAGGGCAGCTTCATCGTCGGCGGCGCCTACGGCACCGGCCTGATGATGGTCCGCCAAGCCGACGGCAGCTTCTCCCCACCCGCCTTCTACAAGGTCATGGAAGGCAGCGTCGGCCTGCAGATCGGCGGCCAGCGGGCCGAAATCATCATGCTGCTGATGACCGACAAGGCCATCCGCGCCGTCATGAAGGACCAGTTCAAGGCCTCGGCCGGAGTCGGCATCACCGTCGGCGTGCTGGGCGGCAACGTGGGCACCGGATCGACCACCGAAATCGACCAGGACATCTACTTCTTCAGCCTGGCCACCGGCCTGTTCGCCGGCGGCGCCCTGGAAGGCGCCGTCATCCAGCCGCGCACCGACTACAACACCGCCTTCTACGGCCAGCCGGTCAGCCCCGAAACCATCCTCTTCGAAGGCCGGGTCTCCCAACCCGACGCGGCCGAACTCCAGACCGCCCTGGGAACCAACCAACTCGCCCCCGCCGCCAGCCCCCCCAACGGCACCCCCCCTGCGGTCGAAGCCGAACCCGAAACCAGCCAAGGCGCCCCCGGTCCCGCCCCGGTCAGCGAACAGGAACTGTCCGCGCCGAGCGGGAACTAGGTGCGGGAAAGGAAAGGGGCGCCGCCCCTTTAAATCCCCGCCGGGGGGACTGGGTCCCCCCGGACCCCGCCAAGTCGTTGGAGCGCAAACGCGCACACGGAGTGGAACGCTCCAGGTTATTTGGTTGCAGGCCAGCTTCGCTGGCCTGCTTAAACAAAAACCACGACGTGTTCCGCTCAGAGGCAACGATTGTTCACCAACGAATGGAGGGGGTTCGGGGGACCGCCTCGGTCCCCCGATGGGGGTTTGGGGGCAAAGCCCCCAATCAGTCGCCTGGGGGGCGCCCGGACCCTAAGGGCTTGACCAAACCGCGATGAGTCCTACTCATCGCCGGTTGGTATGAAACAAAAGCCAAGGGCGGATCGCGGCGCGATCCGCCATGGGTCCCCGCGAAAAACCAGCCGCCGCAAGGCGGCTTTCCTGCTCGGAGGGTCGCCATGACAGCGCGGCTGTTGATGGTTCAGGGCACCGGGTCCGATGTTGGCAAGTCGTTGATCGTTGCGGCGTTGTGTCGGGCCTATGTGCGGCGGGGGTTGAGGGTACGGCCGTTCAAGCCGCAGAACATGTCCAACAACGCGGCGGTCACCGGGGATGGGGGCGAGATCGGCCGGGCCCAGGCGGTGCAGGCCCGGGCGGCCGGAGTGGTGCCCAGTCGTCACATGAATCCGGTGTTGTTGAAGCCGGATTCGGATCGCGGGGCGCAGGTGGTGGTTCAGGGGCGGGTGCAGGGTCGGGCCGCCGCCGGGGATTATCAGGCCCTGAAGCCAACCCTGATGGGTGCCGTGCTGGAGAGCCTGGAGGTGCTGGCCACCGAGGCCGATCTGGTCCTGGTCGAGGGGGCGGGCAGCCCGAGCGAGATGAACCTGCGCCAGGGCGACATTGCCAACATGGGCTTTGCCACCCGGGTCGGCTGTCCGGTGGTGCTGGTCGGCGACATCGACCGGGGCGGCGTGCTGGCCCAGATTGTCGGCACCCATGCCCTGCTGCCGCCCGAGGAGCGGGAACTCATTGTCGGCTACCTGATTAACCGGCTGCGCGGCGACCCGGGGCTGTTCACCCCGGCCATCGACATCATCGGCCGCCATGTGGGCTGGCCGTGCCTGGGGGTGGTTCCCTGGCATGCGGCGGCGGCCCGCCTGCCGGCCGAGGATTCCATGGCCCTGGAGAGGGGGCTCGACAGTCCCGCCGAGGCGCCGTTGCGGGTGGTCGTGCCGAGGCTTTCAAGGATCGCCAACTTCGACGATCTCGACCCCCTGAAGGCCGAGCCCGGGGTGGCTCTTGAGATCGTCCCGCCGGGCCGGGCGCTGCCGCCGGCCGACCTGATCGTGCTGCCCGGCTCCAAGGCCACCCTGGGCGAGTTGGCGTTGCTTGCCGAGCAGGGCTGGGATCATGACATCCGGGCCCATCATGCCCGGGGCGGGCGGGTCATCGGGCTGTGCGCCGGCTTTCAGATGCTGGGCCGCGAGGTGCGCGACCCCGATGGTCTGGAGGGTCGGCCGGGCCGGGCCCCGGGGCTGGGTCTGCTCGACATGGTGACCACCATCTCGCCCGCCAAGACGCTTCGTTCCGCCAGCGGAACAACCATCGACGGCGACCTGCCGGTGGCCGGTTACGAAATGCACATGGGGGTTTCGGAAGGCCCCGCCCTCACGCGGCCCTGGCTGCGCCTGAGCGATCCCGAGCGGTTGGAGGGGGCGGTGTCGGCGGATGGCCGGGTGCGCGGCAGCTACCTGCACGGCCTGCTCGACAGCGATGCCCTGCGGGCCCATCTGCTCGGAGTGGCCGAGACCACCAACCACCACGCCCGGGTGGAGCAGGCGCTCGACCAGTTGGCCGGGCACCTGGAAAGCCACGTCGATCTCGATGCCCTGCTGGCCCGGGCCTGCCCGGCCAGGGGGGCGCCGCCCCCCTGAAGGCAGACCGGGCCGCGGGGGTTACACCAGACGGCGATGAGAGAAACTCACCGCCGGTGGTATGAATGAAAGGGGCTTTGCCCCTTTGAAACCCCACCGGGGGAGCCAGGGGCTCCCCCGGACCCCCTCCATTCATTCATTGATCGCCGAGCGAGCGGCCACTCCCTGGTTGTTTTCGCAGGCCAGCGAAGCTGGCCTGCAACCAAAAACCCCGCGCGTTCCGCTCGGAGGTAGCGTTTGTTCACCAACGAATGGAGGGGTCCGGGGAAGCCCTGCTTCCCCGGTGGGGGTTTGGGGGCAAAGCCCCCAACTCAAAGGCGCCCGGACCCCCAAGGGCTTGACCAAGCCGCGATGAGTCCTGCTCATCGCCGGCTGGTATTACTCCAGCCCCAGCGGGCCGATCTTCGCCTGGCCGTCGAGGTCGGAGACGCTGCGCCCCAGGGCCGTGTTGCCCAGGCGCAGGCGCAGGGCCTGCAGGCGGATGAAGCCTTCGGCGTCGTGCTGGTCGTAGACGTCGTCCTCCTCGAAGGTGACGTGGTCCACCGAGTACAGCGAGCGCGGCGCCTTCCTGCCCTCGACCACGCAGTTGCCCTTGTACAGCTTCAGGCGCACGGTGCCGGTGACGTTGTCCTGGGTCTTGTCGATGGCGGCCTGGAGCATCTCGCGCTCCGGGCTGAACCAGAAGCCGTTGTAGATCAACTCGGCGTAGCGCGGCATCAGCTCGTCCTTCAGGTGCATCGCCTCGCGGTCCAGCGTGATGCTTTCGATGGCCCGGTGGGCGGCCAGCAGGATGGTGCCGCCGGGGGTTTCGTAGACGCCGCGGCTCTTCATGCCGACGAAGCGGTTTTCCACCAGATCGATGCGCCCGATGCCGTGCTTGCCGCCCAGTTCGTTGAGGCGGGCCAGCAGGGCGGCGGGGGAGAGCTTTTCGCCGTCCACCGCCACCGGGTCGCCCTTCCTGAAGTCGATCTCGATCCACTGCGGCGCGTCGGGGGCGGCCTCGGGGCTGACGGTCATGCGGAACATGTCGTCGTCCGGGGCCACCCAGGGGTCTTCCAGGGCCTTGCCCTCATAGGAGACGTGCAGCAGGTTGGCGTCCATCGAGTAGGGGCTTTCGCCGCGCTTGTCCTTGGGCACCGGGATCTGGTGCTGTTCGGCGTAGCTGATCAGGCGGGCCCGGCTGTTCAGGTCCCATTCGCGCCACGGGGCGATCACCTTGATGGCCGGGTTGAGGGCATAGGCGGTCAGCTCGAAGCGCACCTGGTCGTTGCCCTTGCCGGTGGCTCCGTGGGCGATGGCGTCGGCCCCGGTCTCGGCGGCGATCTCGACCAGCCGCTTGGCGATCAGCGGGCGGGCGATCGAGGTGCCGAGCAGGTAGGTGCCCTCGTACACGGTGTTGGCCCGGAACATCGGGAAGACGTAGTCGCGCACGAAGTCCTCGCGCAGGTCCTCGATGTAGATTTCCTTGATGCCCAGAAGCTCGGCCTTGGCGCGGGCCGGCTCGACCTCCTCGCCCTGGCCGATGTCGGCGGTGAAGGTGACCACCTCGGCGCCATAGGCGTCGCCCAGCCATTTCAGGATGATCGAGGTGTCGAGCCCGCCGGAGTAGGCGAGCACCACCTTTTTCACGTCGCTTGTCCGGGTGCTTCTGGTCATGTCGGGGCCTTGCGTTTCATGCAGTGGGAAGAAGGGGCGGGAGTATAGGCCAAGCCGGTTACGGAGCAAGGGGCTGCGGTGTAGACTGGCCACTCTGTCGGCGGGCTGCGAGGGAGGCTTGAAGATGGCGTTCGGGCGACGGTTCGATACCCGCGATCCGACGGACCAGGCACAGAAGCGGTTGGGCGGCCGCATCGAGGAGGCGGCCGACCGGCAGTTCGACCAGCTGATGGCCGGCCGCGACCCCGCCACCCTGGACGAGGCGGCCTATGCCGAACTCAGGCGCGAGGCCCGGGCGCGGGCCAACAACGCCCTGATGGGCACCCTGGACGACTCCAACTGGGCCTGGAACGCCGAAACCGGGCAGTTCGCCCGGCGCCGGGGCTCCATGCTGAAGGTGGTGGCGGCCGGGGTTGTCGGGCTGATCGGGCTGATCCTGTGGCGCCTGTTCTGAGCGGCGGGCCGGCCCCGCGCAACCGGTGATCAGGGCCGGCCTTGCCAGTTCCCCCGGCGGCACAGTACCATGACCGCCGCTTTCCCTTGCCAGTCCGCCGGCATCGGGTCCGACCCGGGTCCGCTGTCCGGAGGTCGGAAGGTGGGGGTCGGAAGGCGGCGCAGGGCGATCCGGCGCAGGGCGTGCGCCGTCGGGGCGTCCCTTGAAGGCCGGAGAGCCGGTGCGTGGGTTGCGCGGTTGCGCCGTGGATGGCGGCGTGCCCCCCGAGCGAATGGGTTGACGTGTGGACGCGGCATGACGACGGCGGTACCTCCCCGCCCATCGGGGGCTGAGGCCCCCACTCCCGAAGCCATCGGGGAGATTCTGCGCACCGCCTTCGCGGCGGTGGCGGAGGGGGTTGTCGTGCTCGACCCGGAGGGCAACTTCGTTGTCTTCAACCCGGGGGCGGAAAGCCTGTTCGGCCATCGCGGGCCCAGCGTGATCGGCCAGAGCGTGGACCTCATCCTGCCCGATCACACCGGTGGCATCCACCTGTTCGCCGGCGGCGATCCGGCGGCCGGGCCGATCAAGGCGGGGCGGCGTTTCGTGCCCTGCCTGCGGCGCGACGGCTCGACCTTCACCGCCGAGCTGCACCTGTCCACGGCGCCGATGGGCAACCAGCGCCTGCTGATCGCGGCGGTGCGCGACGCGGTGGTCTTCTCGAGCGCCCGCGACATGTGCGACGACGCCGAGGAGCGGCTGAGCTCGCTGACCGCGACCATGCCGGGCATCGTCTTCCAGCGGGTCATGCAGGTGGACGGCACCATCTACTACCCCTTCTTCTCGGCCGCCGTGCGCGACCTGATCGGCTACGACCCCGACGAGATGCCGATCAACCAGGAAGGCTATCCGGACGCCATCCACTGGGCCGACCGCCAGGACTATCTGGCCGCCATCCGCCGCTCGGCCCGGCACATGGTGCCGATGCAGGAGGAATTCCGCGTCATCACCCGCCATGGCGAGGTGCTCTGGCTGCGCGGCACCTCGCGCCCGGCCCGCATGGCCAACGGCGACATCCTGTGGGATGGCGTGCTGATCGACGTGACCGACAAGGTGCGGGCCGAGCAGTGGCTGGAAATGGTCATGGACCATGCCGCCGACTGCATCATCACCATCGGCGAGGACGGCACCATCGAATCGGTCAACGCGGCGCTGGTCGAGGCCTTCGGCTACCCGGCCGAGGAGCTGATCGGGGCCAACATCGCCATGCTGCTGCCCGAGGAGATGGACGGCCCGCCCGACCAGGCCCTGCGCCGTTTCCTGGCCGCCCCCGGGCTGGCCCCCGACCAGGGGGTTCCGCACCACGATGCCCTGGAGCTGAGGGGCCAGCGGCGCGACGGCCGCACCTTCGCCCTGGAAATGGCGCTCTCGGAGGTGCTGACCGAGGGCAAGCGGCTGTTCATCGGCATCCTGCGCGACATCACCGGGCGCAAGGCGACCGAGCAGGCGCTGCACGAATCCCAGCAGCGCCTGGGCAACATCGCCAACAACATTCCCGGCGTGGTCTTCCAGCGCTACCAGCGGCGCGACGGCCGGGCCGGCTTCAACTACCTCTCCGACGGCTGCGGGGCGGTGCTCGGCGGCACCGCCGAGGAGCATCTGGCCGACGGCAAGCTGTTCCTCGAGGCCCTGCACCCGGAGGATCGGGCGACCTTCATTGGCTCGGCCAAGGCCTCCATGGCCAGCCTGGAGTCGCTGGAGGAGGACTTCCGGGTGGTCCACCGTGACAACGGCCAGATCAGTTGGCTGCGCGTGCTCGCCGTGCCGCGCCGGCTGGACGACGAGACGGTGATCTGGGACGGCGTGGCGCTCGACGTCACCGACCGCAAGAAGGCCGAGGAACACATCCGCTTCCTGGCCTTTTTCGACACCGTCACCGGGCTCGGCAACCGGGCCCGCTTCCTTGAACGCTTCGAGACGGCGCGCCACAACGCCGAGCAGACCCGCACCTGGATCGCCGTGCTGTCGCTGGGGCTCGACCGTTTCGGCATCGTCAATGCCTCGATGGGCCATTCCACCGGCGATCAGGTGCTGGCCGCCGCGGCGCGGCGCATCCAGGGCTGCCTGGGCGCCGAGGACCTGTTGTGTCGGGCCGGCGGCGACCGCTTCCTGGTCATGCTGACCGGCATCTCGGCGCTGGACGACATCTACGACACGGTGGAGGTGATCCAGCACGGCTTCCTCGCCCCGATCACCGTCGAGCGCCACGAATTCGACCTCACCGCCAGCCTGGGGGCGGCCGTCTATCCGCGCGACGGGGCCACCGCCGAGGTCCTGATCCAGCACGCCGACGCCGCCCTGCAACGGGCCAAGAGCGGCGGTCCCGGCACCTTCCAGCTGTTCACCGAGGAAATGGGGGCCCGCGCGGCGCGCACCCTGACCATGCAGAACCGCCTGCGCCGGGGCCTCGACAACCGCGAGTTCCTGGCCTTCTACCAGCCGCAGATCGACCTGCGCGACGGCCGGGTGGTCGGCATGGAGGCACTGGTCCGCTGGCAGAGCCCCGACGAGGGGCTGGTCAACCCGTCCGAGTTCATCCCGGTGGCCGAGGAATACGGCCTGATCGACGCCATCTGCGAGCAGGTGCTGTTCGACGCCTGCCACTGGAACAAGCGCTGGCAGGACCTGGGGCTGGCCCACGTGCCGGTGGCGGTGAACATCTCCGGCCGCCAGTTCCACAACGCCGCCGCCCTGATGGCCTCGGTGCGCGATGCCCTGGGCCAGAGCGGTCTGGCTCCGGGCTTCCTCGAACTCGAGCTGACCGAAAGCTCGGCCATGTCGGACCCGGAAAACGCCATCAACGTGGTCCGCATGCTGGCCGATCTGGGGGTGTCCTGCGCCATCGACGATTTCGGCACCGGCTATTCGTCGCTGTCGGTGCTCAAGCGCTTTCCGCTGTCGAAGCTGAAGATCGACCGAAGCTTCGTCATGGAGGTGACCACCGACCCCAACGACGCGGCCATCGTCTGCGCCATCATCGCCATGGCCAACGCGCTCAACCTGAACGTGGTGGCCGAGGGGGTGGAAACCCAGGAACACCTGGACTTCATGCACGGCGTGGGCTGCAACAACATCCAGGGCTTCCTGATCTCGCGCCCGCTGCCGCCGGAGGAGATGGAGCTCTTCTTCTCCAAGGCGCGGGCCCAGCCGACCACCGCCAGCAAGGTCGCGGCCGGCGGGTCGGGGCTCGGGGGCTGAGCGGCCGGGTGCTGACGCAGCGCTACACCGTTCCCTGCGCCACGGCCTTTGCGCTGGAGGTGCGCGAGGTGGCCCGTCGGCGCGGCGTGGCGGTGGCCGATCTGGCCCGTGCCGCGCTGCTCACCCTGCCGCCCGCAACCCTGGCCCGCCTGCCCGACCCTGGGCCGCCGGCGGCCGACGACATGGAAACCGTGATCCTGCGCAGCGGTCCGGCGGCCGGGCAAAGCTGGCATCGCCGGCCGCGCCTGCAGGTGCGTCTGGCGCCCGGGCTGTCGGCCGCCACCATCCGCCGCGCCCTGGCCCTGGCCCTCGATCTGGACGGTGGCCGGCGGACGCTGGCGCTGGCCGAGCCGGCGGGCGGCGCGCCCGGGCCGGCGGCGGCGACTTCCAGCGGCGACATCAACGGTGACATCAACGGTGACACCAACGGGGGCGACCAGGGGGGGGACCAGGGAGGCGACGACAATGCCCCGCAGGGGAGCGACGACAACACCCCCCCGCAGGGGAGCGACGATAACGCCCCGGCGGCCGCCCTGAGCGCCCTCAAGGACGAGTTGGAGCGCCTGCACGCCATCGTCGCCGTACTCGCCTTCGAGCCCCTGCCGGGCGGCATCCTGTGCCGGGCCGACGCCCTGCACGTGATGGGCTTCCCGCCCGGCGCCATCCCCGACGAGCGGACCATGCGGGCCCGCTTCCGCATGCTGGCCACCATCCACCACCCGGATGGCCCCTATGGCAGCCACCGCCGGATGAGCCAGCTCAATCAGGCCATGCAGGTGCTGCGCGCCGGCCTGCCCTGAGGGGCGATACCAACCGGCGATGAGTAGGACTCATCGCGGTTTGGTATTAGTTGGGGGCTTTGCCCCCAAACCCCCACCGGGGAAGCAGGGCTTCCCCGGACCCCTCCATTCGTTGGTGAACAAACGCTACCTCCGAGCGGAACGCCCGGGGTTTTTTGGTTGCAGGCCAGCTTCGCTGGCCTGCGAAAACAACCAGGGAGTGGCCGCGCGGTCGGAGATCAATGAATGGAGGGGGTCCGGGGGAGCCCCTGGCTCCCCCGGTGGGGTTCTAAAGGGGCAAAGCCCCTTTCATGCGGACCTTTGGATGAGTTCATCTCATCGCCGGTTGGTATCACGCCACCTCCCAGGCCTTCAGGCACGCGGGCACTTCGACCCCGTCGAGGTTGCGCGGGTCGGGCTGGGGCGGCCCGGCCGCCTTGAGGGCCAGGGGCAGGGTGCCGGCCCAGATGGGCAGGGCGTAGTCGGCCGCGTCGTCGGACGGCCCGTCGGCCCGGATCTTGGCCGATGCCTCGTCAAGGGGCAGGGACAGCACCGCCGTCGCCTTCAACTCGTTGTCGGTGATCGGGCGCAGGGTCTCCCAGCGTCCGGGATAGAGCGCCTCGATGAAGCCCTTGAGGCGGGCCCGCTTGGCCTCGGGATCGTCGACCAGCCGGGCCCGCCCGAGCACCATCACCGAGCGGAAGTTGGCCGAGTGGTGCATCGCCGAGCGGGCCAGCACCAGCCCGTCGAGCCGCGAGACGGTGACGCAGACCTCGGCCCCGGCGGCGGCCATCAGGGTGCGGTTGGTGCGGGCCCCGTGGATGTACAGGTGGTCGCCCTCGCGCCAGTGGAAGGTGGGGGTGACGTAGGGCTGGCCGTCGATCACCACCCCCACATGGCAGATCGGCACGGCGTCGAGGATGGCATCGATGGTCGCCCGGTCGTAGTGGCCGCGCCCCGGCTTGCGGCGCAGGCGGACGCGGTCCGAGGGGGGCGGGGCGGGGCTGTCGTGGGGCATGCCGGGTCCTTGGGCAGGGGAAGGGAGCGGCAAGTCTGGCCGATCGCGCCCGGCAGGACCAGCCCCCCACCCTTGACGGCGAGGGCGAAAAGCGGCTCTTGTCGGGCAGGCGGGCGGCCCGCCGCCCATCCCTCACGACCCAGCCCAGGACCCTGCCCCGGATGACCCCGGTTCCCCTCAATCCCCGGCTTTCGGCGCTTGGCGGCTATCCGTTTCCGCGCCTCAACGCCCTGTTGGCCGACCTTCAGCCGCCGCCCGACCTCGAGCCCATCGTGCTGTCCATCGGCGAGCCGCGCCACGCCCCGCCGCCGTGGGCCGCCGCCCGGCTGGCCGAGGCCCCGGGCTGGGGGCGCTATCCGCCGGCCCCCGGCGAGCCCTCGCTGCGCCAGGCCATCCACCGCTGGCTGCTGCGCCGCCATGGCGCGGCGGCGACCCTGGTCGATGCCGAGACCGGCATCGTCCCCGTCTCGGGCACCCGCGAGGCCCTGTTCATGGTCGCCCAGGCGGTGCTCGACCCGGCCGCCGAGCGGCGCCGCGCGGTGCTCATGCCCAACCCGTTCTATCAGGTCTACCACGGGGCGGCGGTGCTCAACGGGGGCCGTGCGGTGCCCCTGCCCGGGGCGCCGGGCCGCCCCGGCATCCCCGATTTCAGCGCCCTGTCCGACAGCCTGCTGGCCGAAACGGCGCTGGTCTACCTGTGCTCGCCATCCAACCCGGAAGGCTCGGTGGCCGACCAGCCGACCTGGATCGACCTGATCACCCTGGCCCGCCGCCACGGCTTCGCGGTGATCGCCGACGAGTGCTACTCGGAAATCCACTACACCGAGGCGCCGCCCGCCGGGGCGCTCACCGCCTGCCACGCCCTGGGCCAGGGGCTGGACAACGTGCTGCTGTTCAACAGCCTGTCCAAGCGCTCCAGCCTGCCGGGGTTGCGCTCGGGCTTCGTGGCCGGCGATTCGCGCTTGGTCGGCGCCCTGACCGCCATCCGCAACTACGCCATGGCCGGGGTGCCGCTGCCCATCCAGGCCCTGAGCGCCGATCTGTGGGATGACGAGGACCACGTCGCGGAAAGCCGCGCCCTCTACCGGACCAAGCTGGACCGCGCCGAGGCCCTGCTGGCCGGCCGTTTCGGCTACCGGCGGCCGGAGGGCGGCATCTTCCTGTGGCTCAAGGTGGGCGACGGCGAGGCGGCGGCCCGCAAACTGTGGCGCGAGGCGGCGGTGAAGGTGCTGCCCGGGGCCTACATCACCCGCCCGGAGGCCGATGGCAGCAACCCCGGGGCGCCGTATATCCGCCTTGCCCTGGTCGCTGAGCCGGCGGCCACCGAGCAGGCCATCGAGCGCCTGATCGCCACCCTCGACGAGGGGGCGGACGCCCGATGAGTGCCGCCCGCCGCGCCCCCTTCCTGCCCCCCGGCAGTTGGCCCCGGCTGGCCGCCCTGGGCTGTCGCCTGGGTGGCCTCGCCCTGGTCGGCCTGGGGGTGGCCGGGCTGCTGGCGCTGCTCAGCTACCATCCGGCCGACCCCTCGCTGAACACCGTGCCCGCCGCTCCCGATCCGGCGACCCAGCCGGGCGACGGGGTGGTCAACCTGATCGGCCGCCCCGGGGCCTACGTGGCCGACCTGTTGCTCCAGGGCCTGGGCGTGGCCGGCGCCCTGCCGGCCCTGGCGGCGCTGACCTGGGGCAGCCGGCTGGCCGCCGGCGGCACGGTCGGGGACACGGTCGGCGGCTGGTGGCTGCGCCTGCTCGGGCTGGTCGGGCTGTGTCTGGCCGCCGCCCTGGCGGTCGCCCCGCTGCTGGGCGACACCGGCTGGCCGGTCGATGCCGGGCCGGGCGGGGTGGCCGGCCGGGTGCTGTTCGAGCAAAGCGGCCAGCTGGCCGAGGCGCTGGGGCTGGCCAGTGGTCTGCGCTGGCTGACCGTGCCCCTGGCCGCCGTGCTCGCCCTGGCCCTGGTGGCGCCGGTGCTGGCGGTCGGCCGGCGCGAGGTGGACGGAGCCCGCGACCTGTGGCAGCGCGGCCGGGCCGGCCTGGGCGCCGCCCGGGCGGCGCTGGCCGACCTGCCGGGCACCGGGCGCGCCATGTGGGCCGGCCTCACCGCCCGTCTGGCCGGCGGCCGCCCGCCGCCGCCGCCGCGCCGCGAGCCGCACCTGGACGAGGACGAGGACACGGCGGAGACCGAGGCGCCGGCGATCGGCGAACCCCCGCCCCGGCGGCGCAAGCCGCGCCCGCGGGCGGTGGTCGATCCGCCGCCCAAACAGGCCCCGCCGTCGCGCCGCGAGATGGCGGCCCGCCAGGGCTCGCTGCTGCCCGAGCCGGACGGCGACGGCCCCACCCTGCCGCCGCTCGACCTGTTGGCCCTGCCCAAGACAGCCGGCCAGACCCGGATCAGCCAGGACGCCCTGGCCGAGAACGCGCGCCTTCTCGAAAGCGTGCTGGCCGAGTACGGGGTCAAGGGCGAGATCGTCAAGGTGCGCCCCGGGCCGGTGGTGACGCTGTACGAACTGGAGCCCGCCCCGGGCACCAAGACCAGCCGGGTGATCGGTCTGGCCGACGACATCGCCCGTTCGATGAGTGCGGTGTCGGTGCGCATCGCGGTGGTGCCGGGGCGCTCGGTGATCGGCATCGAGCTGCCCAACCTCAAACGCCAGACGGTCTACCTGCGCGAACTGCTGGCCGCCGAGGCTTTCGAATCGGCCAAGGGCGGGCTGACCCTGGCCCTGGGCAAGGACATCGGCGGCACCCCGGTGCTGGTCGATCTGGCCCGCATGCCCCACCTCTTGATCGCCGGCACCACCGGCTCGGGCAAATCGGTGGCGGTCAACACCATGATCCTCTCGCTGCTCTACCGGCTGAGCCCGGAGCAGTGCCGCTTCATCATGATCGACCCCAAGATGCTGGAGCTGTCGGCCTACGACGGCATCCCGCACCTGCTGGCCCCGGTGGTCACTGACCCCGGCAAGGCGGTGGTGGCCCTCAAATGGGCGGTGCGCGAGATGGAAGACCGCTACCGCGCCATGAGCCAGCTCGGGGTGCGCAACATCGCCGGCTACAACCAGAAACTCACCGACGCCCGGGCCCGGGGCGAGAACCTGAAACGCACCGTGCAGACCGGCTTCGACCCCGAGACCGGCCAGCCGATCCACGAAGAGCAGCCGCTGGACATGACTCCGCTGCCCTTCATCGTGGTCATCGTCGATGAAATGGCGGACCTGATGCTGGTCGCCGGCAAGGACGTGGAGGCCTGCATCCAGCGCCTCGCCCAGATGGCGCGGGCGGCTGGCATCCACCTCATCATGGCCACCCAGCGGCCCTCGGTGGACGTCATCACCGGCACCATCAAGGCCAACTTCCCGACCCGCATCAGCTTCCAGGTGACCAGCAAGATCGACAGCCGGACCATCCTCGGCGAGCAGGGGGCCGAGCAGCTTCTGGGCCAGGGCGACATGCTGTACATGGCCGCCGGGGGGCGCATCCAGCGCGTCCACGGACCCTTCGCCAGCGACCAGGAGGTGGAGGAGGTGACCGCCTTCCTGGCCAGCCAGGGCGAGCCCGACTACCTCTCGGCGGTGACCGAGGAAGGCGACGACGCGCCGCCCATCCTGGGCCTTGATGGCGCCACCCAGGGGTCGGGCGGCAACGGCGACAGCGGCGATGCCCTGTTCGATCAGGCGGTGGCCCTGGTGGCGCGCGAGCGCAAGGCCTCGACCAGCTTCGTGCAGCGCCATCTTCAGATCGGCTACAACCGGGCGGCCCGCATCATCGAGCGCATGGAGGCCGAGGGCATGGTCGGCAAGCCCAACCACGTGGGCAAGCGCGAGGTGTTGCTGCCCCCGAGCGACGAGTAATCGCCATGTGTGGGCTGGCCGCAGTGGTCGACCTCGCCGCCGCCGGCCTGCCCGCCGAGGCCGCCGGGGGGATGGCGCGGGCCCTTGAGCGGCTCACCCCGCGCGGCCCCGACGGCGGCGGGGTGTGGGCCGATGCCCACTGCCGGCTGGGCCACCGGCGGCTGGCGGTGATCGACCTGTCGCCGGGCGGCGCCCAGCCGATGGCCGGCCACGGGCTGGTCCTCACCTACAACGGCGAAATCTACAACTACCGGCAGCTTCGGGCCGAGCTTGAGCAGGCCGGGGTGGCGGTGGCCGGCGACAGCGACAGCGCCGTGCTGCTGGCCGGCTGGGCCCACTGGGGCGCGGGGTTGCTGCCCCGGCTGAACGGCATGTTCGCCTTCGCCCTGTGGGACGGGCGGGCCCGCGAGTTGATCCTGGCCCGCGACCGCATGGGCAAGAAGCCGCTCTATCTGCGCACCGAGGGGGGGCGGCTGGCGGTGGCCTCCGACCTGGTTGCCCTGGGGCATGTGTGGCCCGGTGGCTGGTCGCTGGATCGGGCCGGGTTGGCCACCTATTTCGCCCTTGGCTACAGCCTCGATCCCCAAACCGTGCTCAGCGAGGCCAAGACCCTGCCGGCCGGCCACATGGCCCGTTTCTCGGCCCGGGGGCTTGAGGTGCGGCGCTGGCACCACCCCGTCCCCCCGGCGCCCATCACCGACTCCGTCACTGACCCCGGGGAGGCCGCCGGGCGCCTGCGCGCCGCCGTCGACGGGGCCGCCGCCGCCCGTCTGGTCGCCGACGTGCCGGTCGGCGCCTTCCTGTCCGGCGGCATCGATTCGGCCGTCGTCTGCGCGGCCCTGGTCGCCGGCGGGCACACGGTCAACAGCTACACCATCGGCAGCGCCGGGGCCGCCGACTACTACGAGGAACGCCCCGCCGCCCGCCGGATCGCCGCGCACCTGGGGCTGGCCCATACCGAGATCGAGATCGACCCGGCCGGCGACACCGCCTGGGTCGAGCCCTTCTTCGAGGCCATGGACGCTCCCTTCGCCGACAGCTCGGCCATTCCCACCTTCCTGCTGGCCCGCGAAATGCGCCGCCACTTGACCGTCGCCCTGTCCGGCGACGGGGCCGACGAGGTGTTCGGCGGCTACCGCAAGTATCAGGGCGAGTTGCACGCGGCGCGCTACCAGCGCCTGCCCGCCGCCCTGCGCCGACGCCTGATCGAGCCCCTGGCCCGCCGCCTGCCGGAGGGCAAGGACTCGGCGCTGATGGATGCCTCGCGCAAGGCGCGGCGCTTCCTGGCCCACGCCGGGGCCGACCCGGTGGCCCGCCAGGCCGGCTGGATGCGCCGCCTGTCGGCGGCCGAGCTGGCCGCCCTGGGCCTGCCCGAGGCCGACATCGAAAGCGCCGTCGCGGCCGCCCGGGGAGACATCGCCGACCCCCTGAACGCCCTGCTGGCGGCCGACATGGCCCTGGTCCTGGCCGGCGACATGCTGGTCAAGGTGGACCGCTTTTCCATGGCCCATGCGCTGGAGGTGCGCTCACCCTTCCTCGACCCGGCGGTGGTCGACCTTGCCGCCGCCCTGCCCGGCGAGCTCAAGATCCGGCCCGGGGCGGGCAAGTGGATCCTGCGCCACGCCTTCGCCGACCGCCTGCCGGCGGAGGTCTTCGCGCGCCCCAAGAAAGGCTTCGAGATTCCCTTGGCCCAGTGGCTTCAGGGCCCGCTGGCCGGGCCGCTGGCCGAGGCCACCGACGCCGCGCGCCTGACAGCCCGGGGCCTGATCGACCCCACCCTGCCGGCCCTCTGGCGGGACCGCCTGGGCCGCCCCGGCCATGATCCGAGCTGGCATCTGTGGAGCCTGATCTGCCTCGACCAGTGGCTGGCCCGCCATGGTCCCGTGTTCGGTCTGTAATACCAGCCGGCGATGAGCAGGACTCATCGCGGCTTGGTCAAGCTTTGAGTTGGGGGCTTTGCCCCCAAACCCCCACCGGGGAAGCAGGGCTTCCCCGGACCCCTCCAGTCGTTGGTGAACAATTGTTCCCTCCGAGCGGAACGCGTCGTGGTTTTTTGGTTGCAGGCCAGCTTTGCTGGCCTGCGAAAACAACGTGGGAATGGGCGCGCGGCCTCAGATCGCCCTCCCAATGGTTCGCTTGCAGGCCGGCCTTGGCCTGCGTGCGGAAATCCGGGCTCGCTCGGCGATCAATGAATGAATGGAGGGGGTCCGGGGGAGCCCCTGGCTCCCCCGGTGGGGTTTTAAAGGGGCAAAGCCCCTTTCATTCATACCAACCGGCGGTGAGTTACTCTCATCGCCGTCTGGTATAAGGGTCAGGCGCGGGTCCACAGGGGGTCTTTGAGGCGTGCCAGGAAGGCGGCGTGGGCGGCCAGTTCCTCGTCCGTCGGGGTGTGCGGCCGGGGCTCGCGGTAGGGGCGTTCGGGGGGCGGGGGCGGGGCGTCGCCGGCCTCGGCGCCGCCGCCGACGCGGCCCAGGGCGAGGCCTGGCTGGCGGCCGCCGATCAGCTCCAGGTAGACCTCGGCCAGCAGTTCGGCGTCGAGCAGGGCGCCGTGCAGGGTGCGCGCCGTGTTGTCGATGCCGAAGCGGCGGCACAGGGCGTCCAGGCTGGCCGGGGCGCCGGGAAAGCGGCGCCGCGCCATGCCCACGGTGTCGATGGCCCGCTCGCCGGACAGGGCGGGCCGGCCGAGGCGGGCCAGCTCGGCGTTGAGGAACCCCATGTCGAAGGCGGCGTTGTGGATGACCAGTTTGGAGTCCTCGCCGAGGAAGGCGAGGAAGGCGTCCACTTCCTGGGCGAAGGTCGGCTTGTCGGCCAGGAAGGCGGCGCTCAGGCCGTGCACCCGTTCGGCCTCGGCCGGCATGTCGCGTTCGGGATTGAGGTAGACGTGATACTTGCCGCCGGTGGGGACGTGGTTGACCAGCTCCAGGCAGCCGATCTCGACCACCCGATCGCCGCTCAGGGGGTCGAGGCCGGTGGTTTCGGTGTCCAGGACGATTTCGCGCATTGGTCGCCTCGTGGGGTCGGGGTGGGGATGATAGCAAAGGGGCGCTGCCCCTTTGAACCCCGCTGGGGAGGCCGGGAGGCCTCCCCAGACCCCACCATGAATCAAAACCCCACCAAGGGGGGCTTGCCCCCCTTGGTGGGGTTTTAAGTCACGGCGGGGGTCCGGGGGGGCCCCTGGTCCCCCCGGCGGGGGTCAAGGGGGCAGCGCCCCCTTGCTCTCACCGCCCCCCGATCTCTCCGAGCAGCCGCCGCAGCGCCCGCCGGGTGGCAACCCGGGAAGTGGCGGGGATGACGCTGTCGGCCAGCCGGCGTTTGGCGGCGTCGGGCATCTGGCGTCTCAGGATGCCGTTCAGGCGTTGCGGTGTCATGCCGGGGCGGGCCAGGGCGCGGCGGCGTTGCAGGAAGACCGGCGCGCTGACCACGGCGATGTGGTCGCAGCGCCGCCGGGCCCTGGGGCTTTCCAGAAGCAGCGGCACGTTGAGCACCACCAGCGGCGTGCGGCGGCGGCGGTGGTGCGTAAGGAAGCGGCGCTCCTCGGCCCGCACCAGCGGATGCACGATGGCCTCCAGGCGCTTCAGGGCGGCCGGCCGGCCGAACACCTGCCCGCCCAGCCTGGGACGGTCGACGGCGCCGTTCTCGACCACCCCGGGGAAGGCCCGGGCGATCGCCGGCACGGCGGCTCCGCCGGGGCCGAGCAGGGCGTGCACGGTGGCGTCGGCGTCGTGCACCGGCAGGCCCATCTCGGCCAGCATGTGGGCGGCGGTGGACTTGCCCATGGCGATGGAGCCGGTCAGGCCCAGGACGATCATGCCAGTCCTTCGAGGACGTGGGCCCTGAGCGCGGCATCGACCGTGGGGGCCACCCCGAACCACGCGGCAAAGCCCACGGCGGCCTGATGGAGCAGCATCCCCAGTCCGTCCGAGGTCGGGTTGCCGCGCTCCCGGGCGGCGGCCAGCAGGGGCGTTTCCAGCGGGCTGTAGACGATGTCGGCGACCACGGCGGCGGTTGGCAGGGCAGAGAGATCGAGGTCAAGCGGCGGCTGGCCGGTCATCCCGAGCACGGTGGTGTTGACCAGCAGGTTGGCGCCCTTGAGGGTGCCGGCCCGGTCGGCCCAGTCGGCAACCCGGACCCGGTCGTCGTCCAGATGCTCGGCCAGCAGTTCCGCCTTGGCCCGGGTGCGGTTGACCAGCCACAGGCGCGGCGCCCCGGCATCGAGCAGGGCGACGGCGATGGATCGCGCCGCGCCGCCGGCCCCCAGCAGCACCGCCGGGCCGGCGCTGGGGGTGAAGGCGGGGGCGGCCTCGGCGAGGCCGGCCAGGAAACCCTGGCCGTCGGAATTGTCGCCGGAGATGGTGCCGTCGGCCGAAAAGACCAGGGTGTTGACGGCGCCGATGCGCGAGGCGGCCGGGCTCAGCCGGTGGCACAGGGGCAGCGCGGCTTCCTTGTGGGGCACCGTCAGGTTGACCCCGGCCAGCCCCAGGCGGGGCAGCAGGTCGAGCGTTGCCCCCAGGTCCTCGGGGCGCACCGGCAGCGGGACGTAGGCCCCGTCGATGCCATGGCGGGCCAGCCAGAACCCGTGCAGCCGGGGCGACAGGCTGTGCTTGACCGGCCAGCCGAGCACCGCCGCCACCCGGGCGGCGCCGGAAAGGGGAGTCGCCACCCGGGCGGCGCCGGAAAGGGGAGTCGCCACCCGGGCGGCGCCGGAAAGGGGAGTCGCCATCGCAGCCTACCCCTGGGGCACGGTGCCGATGCCGGCTGGCTCGGGGAAGCTGGTCGGCGCCGGGCTGACCAGCTCGCGGCCCTGCGGGGTGACCGCCATCACCGCCAGACCGCGCTCGTTCAGGCCGTCCGGGGTCAGGCGGAAGATGCCGTTGACCCCGGCGAAGCCGGTCGGCTGGGTCAGGGCGCGGGCCGAGAAGGCGGCGGCGCCGCCCTGGCGGGCCAGCACGGCGGCCAGGGCGGTGGCGTCGTAGCCCAGGCTGGCGATGGTCGGCGGGGCGCTGCCGAAGGCCCGGCGGTAGCGCTCGGTGAAGGCGTCCTTGGGCCCCGCCGCCGGGGCCGGGAACCACGCCCCGACCATGCCCGGTTCGCGGCCCAGGTTGCTTTCCTCGGCCCAGCGCATGGTGCCGAGCAGTTTCACCGCCGCCGGATCGACGTCGTAATAGGGCAGAAGGGCGGCGATCTCGATCAGCCGGTCGCCGCTGGCCACCACCAGCAGGGCGTCGAAGTTGGGCGCGCCCAGGGTGTCCATCTCGGCCAGCCGGGCGGCGGCGGCGGTGCCGACCGCATCGCCGCGCGCCTTGAGCGCCGAGACCTGGGCCTGCAGCGCTCCCTGGCGGCTGGCGTAGTCGGCCAGGCTCTTGACCACGCCGGCCATGTCCTCGGTCGCCGGGTCGAAGCGGGCGATGCGGCCCAGCGGGCGACGGTGGTCGGCCGCCACCCGGCGCGCCGCGTCGACCACCAGATCCCCCTCGGCGCCGGCCGGGGCGAGCACGGCGACGGTGTCATGCTGCTGGGCGTAGGCTTCCTCCATCACCCGGCGCACCTGGTCCTTCATCAGGAAGCCCATCAGGTGAACGCCCGGCGCCGCCACCCCGGGGACCGAGGAGAAGGCGACCATCTCGACCCCCGCCGCCTGGGCCGGCGGGCTGGCCGCCGTCACCGATTGGGCGAACAGCGGTCCGAGCAGCAGTTGCGCCCCTTCCTCCAGGGCCTGATGGCTGGCCGCGGCGGCGCCCTGGGGGGTGCCGGCGGTGTCGTAGGGTTGCAGCACGAAGGCCGGCTGGGCGACGTCGAACAGGGCCATCTGGGCGGCGTTGAGGATGGCCTGGCCGACCGGCGCGGCGCGCCCGGAGAGCGGCAGCAGCAGGCCGACGCGGACCAGCCCGTCCTGGCGGTCGGGCGGCACCACCCCGGTCTGCCAGGGCAACTCGGGTTGCGGCTCGGGCGGCGGCAGGGGGGCGGGTTCGGGCTCGGGCGCCACCACGGCCGGGGCCGGCGCCGCCGCCACCGGGGGCGGCGGCTCTTCCGCCGGCGGCGCTTCAGGTGCTACCTGTTGGATGGTCTGGCAACCGGCCAGCCCCAGCATCAGGGCCCCGATGAGGACCCGCCGCAGTGGCTTCGGCGTGGCGTGGCGTGGCTCAGGCATGGTACCTCCCGGGTCGACCGGCGCCCCGCCGGCCGCCCCGGGACCGACGGAGAACACGAGCTTTGGGCGACGCTTCCCTGGCAGGGTTATATGTCGTGGCCACCCCCATCGGCAACCTCGGCGACTTCACCGAGCGGGCCCGCGCGGTGCTCGCCGGGGTCGATCTGATCGCCTGCGAGGATACCCGGGTGACCGGCCGCCTGTGCGGCCACTTCGGCATCACCACCCCGCGCCAAGCCTACCACGAGCACAACGCGGCGCGCGAACGGCCGCGCCTGTTGGCCCGGCTGGCCGCCGGCGAGCGCATCGCCCTGGTCAGCGACGCCGGCACGCCGCTGATCTCCGACCCCGGCTACCGGCTGGTCGCCGAGGCCCGCGCCGCCGGCCACGCGGTGCGCACGGTGCCCGGGGCCTCGGCGGTGATGGCCGCGTTGACCGTCGCCGGCTTGCCCACCGACCGTTTCCTGTTCGCCGGCTTCCTGCCCCCCAAGGGTGGGCCGCGCCGGCGCGCCATCGCCGAGCTGGCCCCGGTGCCGGCAACCCTGGTGCTGTTCGAGTCGCCGCGCCGTCTGCCCGAGACCCTGGCCGATCTGGCCGAGGGGTTGGACGGCGGGCGTCTGGCCAGCGTCTGCCGCGAGCTGACCAAGTTGTACGAAGAGGTGCGCCACGGCTCCCTGGCCGAGCTGGCCGGGCACTACGCGGCCGAGGGGCCGCCCAAGGGCGAGGTGGTGCTGGTCATCGCCCCGCCCGAGGCTCCGGCGGCGGCCAGCCAGGGCGACATCGACGCGGCCCTGCGCCAGGCCCTGGACGAGGGGCTGTCGGTGCGCGACGCGGCGCGCCGGGTCAGCGAGCGGACCGACACCGCGCGCCACACCGTCTACGCCCGCGCCCTGGCCCTTAAGAATGGCGAAGAAGACGCGCCATGAGAGGATCCATGAACCGGCGCCAACAGGCCGAGGCCCAGGGCCGCGCCGCCGAGGACAGCGCCGCCGCCCACCTGGAAGATCAGGGCTGGATCATCCTCGCCCGGCGCCATCGCGGCCAGCGCGGCAGCGGGGCCGGCGAGCTCGATCTGATCGCCCGCACCGACAGCACCCTGGCCTTTGTCGAGGTCAAGCGCCGGCCCTCCCCCGAGCAGGCCCTGCTCAGCCTGACGGCGCGCCAGCGGCGCCGCATCGAAACGGCGGCCGAGGCGTTCCTGGCCGGGCATCCCGAGCTGGCCGGCCTCGACATCCGCTTCGATCTGATCACCCTGGCCCCCGCCGCGCCGCCGCACCATCTGGCCGACGCGTGGCGGGTCGGCGACTGACATGCCGTGTGTCGGTCCTCAAGCCATTCCGCCGCCGGACCGGCGCGCCAACCGCAAACAGGAAACAACATGGGCAGCTTGACCCTGGTCGCCTTCGACGTGGACGGAACCCTGATCGACAGCCAGGGGACCATCGTCCTGGCCATGGAACGGGCCTTCGAGGGGCACGGCCTTGCGGTGCCGCCCCCGGCGGCGGTGCGCGGGGTGATCGGCCTGTCGCTGCCCGAGGCCATCGGGCGCCTGTTGCCCGAGGACGCGCCGCCGGCCCTGGCCGAGGCGCTGTCGGCCGACTACCGGGCGGCGTTTTTCGAGCTGCGCCAGGCCGGGGCGCCCGACCCCCTGTTCCCCGGCGCCGCCCAGGCCCTGGTCCGGGCGGCCCGGGCCGGGCATCTGCTGGCCCTGGTCACCGGCAAGTCGCGGCGCGGCGTGACGGCCCTGCTGGAGCGCCCGGACGTGCAGGCCCTGGGGGTGTCCATCGACGCCATCGCCACCGCCGACGATGGCCCCGGCAAGCCCGATCCCTTCCTGCTCAGAAAGGCGATGGCCGACGTGGGTGTCGATCCGGCCTTCACCCTGATGGTCGGCGACACCACATACGATATGGAGATGGCCGTTCGGGCTGGCGTGCCCGCCGTTGGCGTGTCGTGGGGCTACCATGCCCCGCAGGCGCTGGCGGCGGCCGGGGCCGGCCGGGTGATCGACCGTTTCGAGGAATTGTCATTCGACGACCTGCCCGCCGGGCGGCGGATGCTGGGGGAAACGCATCCCGCCTAGATCGTTTCGCGGGCTCTGTTTCGAGTCGCGCGAAACGATCCAGTTTCTTTAAGTCTTGACGCAGATCGTCGTCGCGGTCCGGTTCGGATCGCCCGGGATTTGCTCTAGCCAGAATGCCAAAGGAGAGAGCCTGTCATGCGTCTGGGAACCCCGATCAAGATCGCGGCCGGCCTGGGGGCCCTTGTGGTCGTCGCCGTGATCGCCGTGGTCGTCGTGCTGATGACCATCGACGTCAACCAGTACAAGCCCGAGATCGTCGCCGAGGTGGAGAAGGCCACCGGCCGCCAGTTGACCATCGACGGCGACCTCGGCCTGTCCATCGGCCTCAGCCCGGCCATCGGCGTCGATGGCGTGACCTTCGCCAACGCCGACTGGGGCAGCCGCCCGGAAATGGTCAAGGTCGGCCACTTCGCCGCCGAGGTGGACCTGTTCTCGCTGCTCGGCGGCGGCATCACGGTCAACCGGCTGGTGCTGGAAGACGCCGACATCCTGCTTGAGACCAAGGCCGACGGCAGCGGCAACTGGGCCATGGGCCCGGCCGAGGCGGCGCCCGCCGAAACCGAGGCGGCGCCGGCGGACAGCGGCGAGGGCGGCATGTCCGGCCTGCCGGCGATCCGCGCCGTGACCATCAAGAACGCCAGGCTGACCTACATCGACGGTACCGGCGGGCCGGGCACCGAGCTTCTGATCGAAAGCCTGGACGCCGAGGCCGATGGCCTGTCCGGGCCGCTGGCGGTCGACCTCAAGGCGGTGTTCAACCAGCTTCCGGTGACCGTGGTCGGCGATCTGCCCTCGGTTCAGGCGCTGCGCTCGGGCGGCCCGCTGCCGATGGACGTGACCATCGAGACGGCCGGGGCCACCCTCAAGGTCAGCGGCAGCATCGCCGACGCCTTGCAGCAGAAGGGCATCGATCTGGCCATCGCCCTGTCCGGCGAGCAGATCGCCCGCCTCGCCGAGCTGCCCCAGGCGGCCGGCATGGCGGTGCCGGTGCCGGCGCTCGGCCCCTACGACATCAAGCTGGCCGCCAAGGGCGACCTGCCCAACCTGTCGATCATGGGCCTGGACGTGGAACTGGGCGAGGACGGGGCGCTGTTCATCACCGCCAAGGGCGACGTGAAGAACCCGATGGGCCCGTCCGGCATCAACGTGGCGCTCGCCGTGAAGGCCGAGGACCTCTCGGCGCTGGAGCAGATGGGCGGCGACCTGTCGGCGGTGCCGCCGTTCGAGATGGCGGCCACGGTCAAGGATCAGGGGCCGGCCTGGGCCCTGTCGGACATCGTCTTCAAGGGGGCGGGCAGCGATCTGGCCGGCACCGCCCTGGTCGATGTCAGCGGCGCCCGGCCCAAGGCCGAGGTGGACCTGACCTCGGAGGTGCTCGATCTGGCCACCCTGATGCCGCCGGCCGAGGACGGCGCGGCGGCCGAGCCGGCGGCCAGGAAGGACAAGGTGTTCCCCTCCGACCCGCTGCCTTTCGACCTGCTGAAAATGGCCGACGCCAAGGTCAAGCTGGCGGCCGGGCAGTTGATCCTGCCCAACAAGATGCCGATCCATGACCTGTCGGTCGATCTTGCCCTGGACAACGGGCGGCTGGCCATCGCGCCGGCCGAGGCCACCCTGGGCGACGGCCGGCTGACCAGCAACGTGGTGCTCGATGCCTCCTCGGGCAGCAACGCCGGGCTGGCGGTGGATGTGATCGGTAAGCAGATCAACGCCGGCAAGCTGGTCCAGGCGATGTCGGGCGAGAAGCTGCTCACCGAGGGGCTGACCGACGTCACCGTCAAGCTGAAGGGCGGCGGGGCCTCGGTGGCGGCGCTGATGGGCAGCCTGAACGGCAACCTGCTCATCGACACCGGCGAGGGCAGGGTCCACAACCGGCTGCTCAACTGGGCCGGGGCGGACGTCTTCAACCAGTTGGCCGAGGAGCTCAACCCCTTCACCGAGAAGCGCGAGTACACCCCGATGATGTGCACCGTGGTCAACTTCAAGGTGACCGACGGGGTGGCGGTGACCGACCAGGGCATCGCCTTCGAGACCGACAAGATGACCGTGGTCAGCTCGGGCAAGATCAACCTGGGGACCGAGCAGTTGGACATGGCGGTGCGGCCCAAGGCCAAGTCGGGCACCGGCATCGGGGCCGGCAAGCTGGCCGAGATGGTGCGCCTCAACGGCACCCTGGCCAACCCCGGGGTCGGCCTGGACGTGGCCGGGGCGGCCAAGACCGCCGCCTCGGTCGGCGCCGCGGTGGCCACCGGTGGCATCTCGCTGCTCGCCCAGGGGCTGATGGAGCGCTCGAGCGCCGATCCCGACCCCTGCGCCACCGCCAAGGGGGTGGCCTCGACCCGGCCCGCCGCCGAGTCGGACAACAGTGCCTCGGGCTCGCCCACCGACGCGGTCGGCGACGCGGCCAGCGGGGCCGGCAAGGCGGCCGAGGACGCCCTGAAGGGCGTCGAGGAAGGCCTTGGCGGACTGTTCGGCAACTGATGAGCAACACTTCCACCACCACCACCGGCCCGGGCGATGGCGCCCGGGCCGCCGAGCCCACCCTGAAACCCTCCGCCAAGCGGGCCTACACCACCGCCAGCGCCGGCCCGACCGAGGGTGGCCACGCGGTGATGCTGGACCGCCGCCCGCTGTCCACGCCGGCCCGCGCGGCGCTGGTTCTGCCCTCGGCCGCCCTGGCCGGGGCGCTGGCCGAGGAGTGGCAGGCCCAGGGGCCGCGCCCGGCCCCGGCCACCATGCCCCTGACCCGGCTGGCCTTCACCGCCGTCGACCGGGTGGGCCCGGGGCGCGATCAGGTGGAGGCCAGCCTGCTGTCCCATGTGGACGGCGATCAGATCTGCTACCCGGCCGAACGCCCGGCCGCCCTGGCCGCCGCCCAGACGGCCCACTGGCAGCCCCTGCGCGACTGGGCCATGCAGGCCCTGGACGCGCCGCTCGCGGTGGCCGGCGGGGTGATGCCGGTGGCCCAGCCGCCGGCCGTGGGGCAGGCCTTCGGGGCCGCCCTCAAGCGCCTCGACGGCTGGCGGCTGACCGCCGTGCAGGAGGTCGCCGGGATCACCGGCTCGCTGGTCCTCGCCCTGGCCCTGGCCCACCGCCACCTCGATGTGGCCGGCGTCTGCGCCGCCGCCCACCTCGACGAGCGCCACCAGATGGCCGACTGGGGCGAGGACGCCGAGGCCCTGGACCGCCTCGCCCGGGCCGAGGCCGACATCGCCGCCGCCGGCCGCTTTCTCGATCTGCTGGAGGAGCCATGAGCGACCCCCCGATCAGCCTGTCGGTGCGCATCACCGGCCGCGTTCAGGGCGTCTGGTATCGTGGCTGGACGGTCGAGGAGGCGACCCGCCGGGGCCTTTCGGGCTGGGTGCGCAACCGCGCCGACGGCTCGGTGGAGGCCCTGTTCCACGGCCCGGCCGACGCCGTCTCGGAGATGGTCGCCGCCTGCCACCAGGGCCCCCCCGCCGCGCGGGTGCGCGAGGTGCTGACCAGCCCCGGAACGTCCCCCGCCGAGCCCGCCTTCGTGCAGCGATCTTCGGTCTGACCGGGCCCGGGCGCGGCGCCGTGCTTTACGGCATGGCGGGGGCGTGGTTCACTGTCCTGGCACGGGATTTCGATCAACTCTTCGCCATTGCGGGTTGTTTCCCCGGCCGTCGGGGAGGAGGGCGATGTTGCTGATGGTGCCTTTCGCGCGCCTGTTGATGCTTCTCTGCCTCGGCCTTGCCCTGGCCGGCTGTGAGCGCGTCGAGCCGGTGCGACTGGCCGCCCTGATGCCGCTCGGCGGGCCGGCGGCCTCGGTCGGCCAAAGCCTGCGCGAGGGGCTGGAACTGGCGGTCGACGAGATCAACCAGCGGGGTGGTCTGAACGCCCGGCCGATCGAACTGACGGTGGTCGACAGCACCGCCGCCCCCGGCGGCCTGGAGGCGGCCTACCACGAGGTGGTCGCGACCGACCCGCTGCTGATCATCGCCGGCACCAGCAATGTGGCGGTGGCCCTGAAGCCGCTGGCCGAGGCCGACCGTCGGCTGCTGTTCGGGCTGGTCGCCACCGCCCCGGCGCTGACCGAGAACGCCACCTGGAGCTATCGCTACTGGCCGCTGGCGGCGGCCGAGGTGCCGGCCATGCTGGCCGGCCTGCCGCCGGACGAGAACCTGAGCCTGGGGGTGGCCTTCCTCGACGACGCCTATGGACGCTCGGTGGCCGAGGGGCTGGCCGAGCATGTCCGCCGGCGCGGCGGGCGCGGTCTGATGATCCCCTTCGCCCTGACCACCACCGACTATTCCGACCTGGCCCAAACCCTGGGCGACACCGACGCGGTGGCCATCGTGGCCTTCGACGCCCACATCCGGGCGGTGCTCGAGGCGCTGGAGGCCGCCAACTACCGGGGCCGGCGGCTGGCCAGCAGCTCCGGCGCCCTGCCCGCGATGTTCGATCATCCCGCCGCCGAGGGGCTGTATGTGGCGGCCCCGGCCATCTACAATCCCAGTTTCCTGGTGTCCGAGCAGACCCGGCAGACCTACGAGGCGCGCACCGGCAAGCCCTTCGACCAGTACGCCGCCAACGGGGTCGATTTCATCCGTCTGCTGGATGGCCTGCTGGTTGATCGCGAGGTCTCCGCCGTGTCGCTGAAGGCCCGGCTGGCCGACGGCTTTGCCTATGCCGGGCTGTTCGGCAACGTCAGCCTGTCGGCCGGCGGCCACGACATCGAATTCCCCCTGCTGGCGGCCCGCGTCGAGGGCGGCCGGCTGGTCTACCGCTGAGAACGGGAGGGCCGCCGCCACGATGCCTGCCCGCTTTCAGCCCCGCCTGACCATCCGCGCCCGGCTGGCCATCATCACCCTGGCCGGGCTGGTGGTGCTCGGCGGACTGGGGCTTTTCACGGTGCGTGGCGCCTACCGGGCGCTGGAGGTGGCCTACGGGCAAAGCATGGCGGAAACCGCCCAGGCCATGCTGGGCCAGATCGGCGGCAGCGTGGTCGCCCGGCTCGACCAGTTGGAGCGGCTGAGTGATCGCGCCGAGGTCACCGCACGGATGCGGGCCGCCAACCGCCGGCCGCTTGACGCCGGCCCCGACACGGTGCTCTCGGAACTGCTGCGCGATGCCTTCATCGATGCCGAGCGGCGCCGCTTCGGGCGCAGCGTGTTCGCCCAGGTGGTGCTGATCGACCGCCGCGGGCTGGTCGTCGCGGCCACCGATCCGCCGGCCCGTCCGTTGCTCGCCGACCGCACCTGGTGGCGCGGCGCCATGGCCCGGGGCCGCCATGTCGGTGGCCTGGCCTACGATCCCCTGCTCGATGCCCATGGGCTGGTGGTGGCGGTGCGCCTGGACGATGCCCGCGGCCAGCCGCTGGGGGTGGCCAAGGCGCTGCTGTCGGCCGGCTGGATCATCCGCGAGGCGGCCCAGGCGGCCCAACTGGCCGGCAACACCGACATCCATCTGGTCACCGCCGACACCCGTCAGATCTTCTCCACCCGGCCCTTCCGCTTTCTCGAGCACGTCGACGACCGCCGCTACGTCAGGGCCAGTCGGGCGGCGACCGGCAACGGCGCCGGGGGCGACGATTTCGTGCAGGTCACCGAGGGCGGCCGGGCGCGCGTCTACGCCTTTGCCAGCAGCCGCTCGGCACCGGCCCTCGGCCATCTCGGCTGGACCCTGTTCGTCGGCCGCGACGCCCGGCAGGTGCTGGCTCCGGCGGAAGCCCTGGAACTGCGGATCAGCGTTGCCTACGCGGTGGTGCTGCTGGCCGGGCTGTTCGCCGCCGGGCTGCTCGCCCGCTCGCTGGCCCGGCCGGTGCTCAGGATCCGCGATGCCGCCAGCAAGATCGCCGAGGGCGACCTGGAACAGCGGGTCGACTTGAAACGCGACGACGAGATCGGCGATCTGGCCGCCGCCTTCAACCTGATGAGCGACCGTCTGCGGGACAGCTACCACGCCCTCACCGCCGAGATCGCGGTGCGCCAGAAGGCCGAGGCCGACATGGCCGCCCAGGCCCACCGCGCCCTGGAAAGCGAGATCGAGCTCAACACCCTGATCGAAAGCACCGACGACTTCATCTGGTTCGTTGATCGCGAGGGCAGGCTGGTGCTGTGGAACTCGGCGGTCAGCGACTATCGGGCCCAGCGCGGCAAGGGGCCGGTGCGGCGCGGCATCACCGCCGCCGACATGCTGCCGGCCGACAAGGCCGCCGAGTGGGAGGAGTTGTACCGGCGCACCCTGTCCGGCGAGCGGCCGATCATCGAGCTTGAGTTGTCCGACGGCCGCCACCAGACGTTTGCCTTCGCCCCGATGATGCGCGAGGGCGAGGTGATCGGCGCCTCGGTGTTCAGCCGCGACATCACCGTCCGCCGGGCCATGGAACGCCAGCTCGAGCAACTGGCCAGCACCGATCCGCTGACCGGGGCCAGCAACCGCCGCCGGTTCATGAAACAGGCCCAGGTGGAGTGGGAGCGCAGCCAACGCTACGACAGCCCGCTGAGCCTGCTGATGATCGACATCGACCACTTCAAGTCGATCAACGACACCCACGGCCATGCCATCGGCGACAAGGTGCTGAAGGCGATGGTCATGGAGTGTATCGCCCGGCTGCGCGGCACCGACCTGCTGGGCCGCCTGGGGGGCGAGGAGTTCGCCGTCCTGTTGCCGCAGACCCCGGCCGCCGCCGCCGCGCAGACCGCCGAACGCCTGCGTCAGGCGCTGGCCGAGTTGAGCGTGGCCACCGACAACGGACCGCTGCGCTTCACGGTCAGTCTGGGGCTGGCCTGCCGGGTCGGGGCCGAGGACACCGTCGAGGAGTGCCTGCGCCGCGCCGACGCGGCCCTCTACAAGGCCAAGGCCGGCGGCCGTGATCGGCTGGTCGTCGATCCGTCCGCGTCCGGTGTCGCTCTCGAGTCGGATCGCGGCCTCGCTTCGTAAAGCCTTCGGTAACCGGAGAGGGGTAGCCTTGAGCCTCGATCCATGGCGCTTCGGGGACCCCAATGGCCGAGGAAGACGGCAGCCACACCCAAACCAGCAACGGTGGCGGCAACGGCAACGGCCCGCCGGCCGACACGGTGCTCGCCCAGGTGGCCGCCGCCGCCCTGCCCGGCAGCGCCGGGCGGCGCACCGACACGGCGGTCTACAACGTCACCGTCGAGGTCATCGTGGTCCTCGGCAAATCCACGCTGAGGGTCAACCAGCTTCTGAAGCTGGGCCGTGGGGCGGTGGTCGAGCTGGACCAGAAGACCAACCAGCCGGTGGAAATCTACGCCAACGACATCCTCATCGCGCGCGGCGAGGTGGTCATCGTCGAGGGCGACCGCATCGGCGTCACCCTGACCGAACTGGTCCGCTCGATCTACGACCAGCGGGGCTGATCAGCCTTCCGTCCGCGACGCCGCCACCACCAGATCGGCGAACTCACGCAGGAACACCGAGCCCTTCACCGTGCGCTGGATGAACACGTTGCGGCGGTCCGCCTCGTCGGGCTTGCGTTTGGCCAGGCCGAGCGCCGAAAGGCGGTCCACCGCCCGCGTGATGGCCGGCTTGGAAACGTTCAGCCGCTCGGCCAGACCGCGCACGGTGTGCGGCGGCTCCTCCAGGTAGACGCACAGCAGCAGGGCCATCTGGCGGGCCGACAGGTCGGGCCCCTCGCGGCGCACGCTGTCGACCACCGCCCGATGCCACAAGGCCAACGCCTGGGCCGGCTCCAGGGTGTCTGCCACGACCCGCCTCCCGCTAAACGTTCCACACCCGTACCGATTTACCCCAGGCGGCGGGGAAGGTCAAATCGGCGGGCCCTCCAGGGGGGCAATGGGGGGGCAATGGGGCGGTCGTGGGGCGGTCGCGGGGCGCTCAGCGCGGCAGATATGTTTCGATGGCGTCCCAGATCATCCCGGGCAGGTTGGAGCCATCGAAACGGTCGATCTCCTGCAGGCCGGTGGGCGAGGTGACGTTGATCTCGGTCAGGCAGTCGCCGATCACGTCGATGCCGACGAACAGCAGCCCCTGTTCCTTCAGCACCGGGCCCAGGGCGGCGCAGATGTCGCGCTCGCGCGGCGTCAGGGTGGATTTGGCGGCGCGCCCGCCGACGTGCAGATTGGAGCGCGTCTCGCCATCGCGCGGGATGCGGTTGACCGCCCCCGCCACCGCGCCGTCGATCAGGATGATGCGCTTGTCGCCCTGGCGCACCTCGGGCAGGTAGCGCTGCACCATCACCGGCTCGCGGCTGGCCGCGGCGAACATCTCAAGCAGGCTGTTGAGGTTGGTGTCCTCGGGCCTGAGGTGGAACACCCCGGCCCCGCCGTTGCCGTACAGCGGCTTGACGATGATGTCGCCGTGCTCGGCCCGGAAGTCGGCGATGGCCTTGGCATCGGCGCTGATCAGGGTGGGCGGCACGAACTCGGGAAAGGCCAGGGCGAACAGCTTTTCCGGCGCGTTGCGCACCGAGCCCGGGCGGTTGACCACCAGGGTTTCGGGCTCGATCGCCTCCAGCAGGTGGGTGGCGGTGATGTAGGCCATGTCGAACGGCGGGTCCTGGCGCATCATCACCACGTCCACGTCGGCTGCCAGGTCCAGCGTTTCCTCGGCTCCCAGGGTGGCATGGTTGCCGGCCTCGCGGCGCACCGAAAGGGGCCGCGCCCGGGCGCTGACGCGCAGCCGGCCATCGGTCCGCGCGCGGGCGCTCAAGGCCGCCGGCGGGTAGTGGAACAGGCGGTGGCCGCGCCGCTGGGCCTCGAGCGCCAGCACGAAGGTGGAGTCGGCGTTGATGTCGATGCCCTCGACGGGGTCCATCTGGAAGGCGACGGTGAGCGGCATGGCGGCGGGTCCGGTAAGTCGTTACGGGGGGGCAATCAGTCGCCGGGGGCGCCCTTGATCCCGACGTAGGAGACCACCCGGCGCACGTGGGCGATGTCGCGGGCGTGGGCGATCACCCGGTCCCGCTCGGCCGCCGACTGGGCGGTGCCCATCAGATAGACCACGCGGTCGGCCACGTCGACGGCATAGTTGATGGATAAAATCTCGCCGTCGAACAGGAGGCGGGCTTCCAGGGTCTTGGCGATCCACAGGTCGCGTCCGGCGTCGGCGGTGTCGCCCTGGGTGCGGCTGTCCTGGCCGGCCACCCGAAGCTCGTTGATGACCCGGTGGATGGCTTCCTCGCTCCAGGCCAGACGGACCGCCGCCAGCCGGAGGTCGGCGGTGTCCACCACCCCGGTCAGCAGGGCGACGCCGTCGCGCACCGTCACCGTCGCCTGGAGCGGCAGGCGGTGGTCGAACTCGAACCAGCGGCGGTTGATCTCCGTGGTCACCCAGGTGTCCTCGGCCGAGCCCCGAAGACCGCGCTCCTCGGCCGCCGCCGTGGCCACCCGCGCGCCGGCCCCGATGGCGATCCCGGTCGGCGTGCAGCCGGCCAGCAGCAGGCTCGCCACCAGCGCGAAGCCAACCCCGGAAAGCCACCCCCCGAAACGCCCTCCTCCGAAAAGCCATCTCATGGACCGATGCCCCGTGCCGCGCCAACCGGGGGTCATACTCCCCCCTGGGCGACCGATGTCAAAGGGCTGGGGCGACTCTTCAACCATCGGCCGCCGCGAAGGGTTCGAAGGGATCGTCGCCCGGGGCTTCCAGGCCGAGCAGGGCGAAGGTTTCGGCCATGTGCCCGGGCAGGGGAGCGGTCAGGGTCAGGGTGCCGCCGTCCGGGTGGGGCAGCCTCAGGGCGCGGGCGTGCAGGTGCAGCCGCTTGCCGGGCACGATGCCGCCGGGGTGGGCGTCGGCGCCGCCGTACTTGCCGTCGCCGAGGATCGGGGTGCCCAGCACCTGGGCGGTGTGGGCGCGCAACTGGTGGGTGCGCCCGGTGCGCGGCCGCAGGGCCAGCCAGGCCAGCTTCTGCCCGGTGGTGGCCAGGGTGGTGTAGTCGGTGAGGGCGCTCTTGCCGCCCTCCTCGGTGACGCTGACCCGCTCGCCGCGCCCGCCGGGGGTCTTGTCGAGTCGGCCCTTGATGGTGCCCTGGGCCGGGCGCGGCCGGCCGACCACCAGGGCCCAGTAGACCTTTTCCGCCTCGCGGCTCTTGAAGGCGCGGGCCAGGGCGGCGGCCGAATTGGCATCGCGGGCCAGCACCAGCACCCCGGAGGTGTCGCGGTCCAGGCGGTGGACCAGCGACAGGGGCGGGGCGCCGGGGCCGAACAGGCGCTCGGCCAGCGGGCCGAGCAGGCCATCCAGGTGGCGGTGGGTGTTGGTGCCCCCCTGCACGGCCAGCCCGGCCGGCTTGTTGAGCGCCACCAGCCGGCGATCCTTCAGCAGCACGGCGCCCTCCAGGGCGTCGAGGTCGGCGCTGGAGACGCGGGGAGGCGGGGCCGGCCGGGCCTCGGCCGGGGTGGCGGCGGGCAGCGGCGGCACGCGGACCACCTGTCCGGCAAGCAGCCGCTGGCCGGCCTTGGCGCGGCCGCCGTCGACCCGCACCTCGCCCTTGCGCAGCATCTTTTCCAGCCGCCCGTGGGGCAGCTCCGGGTAGTGGCGACGGAACCAGCGATCCAGCCGGATCTCGGCCTCCTCGGCGGCAACGGTGACGTTCTTCACGGCCATGACGCGCCTCCTTCAGCCGAGCAGCCAGCGGACCAGGGACAGGCCGCCGAACAGGGCGGCCACCCCCAAACCGACCGAGACGGTGGCATAGACCACGGCCAGCACCACCTGCTGGCGCTCGATCAGGGTGACCATGTCGAGGCTCAGGGTGGAGAAGGTGGTGAAGCCGCCCAGGAAGCCGACCACCAGCAGGGCCCGGGGCAGCGGGCCCAGCGACCAGCGCAGGGCGGCGGCCTCGATCAGCATCCCCATGAGCAGGGCGCCGAGCAGGTTGACGGCCAGCGTGCCCCAGGGAAAACCGTGGCCGAACAGCCGGGTGACCAGCACCGACAGCACATAGCGGCAGACCGCGCCGCCGGCCCCGCCGACCGCCACGGCGGCCAGGACCTGGGGGGCGAATTGGGACGGGGAAGGGCTCATTCGACGGGGTGTCCGGTGGTTTGGAAAGAGAGGGGGGCAGCGGGCCAGAGAATACCTTTTCCTGACCGTCGCGGGGCGATACAATCGGCCCTGGAGAAAAACCCTCGGTGATCTGAGAGTTTGGGGGGCGAGGCGCGATGACATCCGGGAACACCGGAAAGCGGCCCGTGGCCAAAAAGGCCGGGGCCAAAAAGGCCGGGGCCAAAAAGGCCGGGGCCAAAGCGGCCGACAAGCCGGCCGACAAGCCGGCCGACAAGCCGGCCAGCCAGCCAGCGAGCAAAACGGCGAGCCAGCCAGCGACCAAGGCGGAAAACAAACCGGCGGACAAGGCACCGGACAAGGCGCTGGACAAACCTGAGGCCGGGAAGGCGCCGCCCGCCACGCCCGGTCCGGCAGCGCCGGCCAAGGCCCCCGACAAGCCGGCATCCGGGTCGGCGACCGCCTCGGCTGATAGCAAGTCCACCCCGGCCAAGGCAAGCGCGGCGAGCCCGCCGTCCCCGGGGCCCACCGCCGCCAAGGCCCCGGACAGGTCACTGCCGGTCAAGTCGGTGCCGCCGAAGGTGCCCGCCAAGGTGGAGTCGGCCAAAACTGGGCCGACCAAAGCTGGGTCGGGCAAAACTGGGTCGGGCAAGACGGATCCGGTAAAGGCTTCCGCGCCGTCCCCGGCCACCAAGCCCGAGCCGGCCAAGTCCGAGCCGGCCAAGTCCGAGCCGGCCAAGGTGGAGCCGGCCAAGGTGGAGCCGGCCAAGGTGGAGCCGGCCAAGGGTGCTGACCCGGCCAAGGCGCCGTCCACCAAGGCGCCATCCACCAAGACGCCATCCACCAAGACGGCGGCGCCGAAGGCCACGTCCACCAAGGCAGAGCCTGCCAAGACGGCTCCGAAAAAGGCAGCGGGGAGCAAGGCCAGCAAATCGACCGCCGCCCCGTCGACTGCCACCAAGTCCACGGCCACCAAGTCCACGGCCGGCAAATCCACGAGCGGCAAGACGACGCGGAGTTCCCCCGCGTCCACCTCCGCGCCGGCCGCCTCCCGGTCCACCGCACGGACCCGTTCCCAGGCAAAATCCCCGATCAAATCCAAGCGCGAGGCCAACTCCATGGCGGATACTCCCGAAACGCCCAAGCCCCCCTCCTCCCCGAGCCCGGCCACGTCGGGCAGCCAGCCGCCGGCGTCGCCCGCTGCCGCGCCCGTGGCTCCCAAGCCGGCGGCCCCGGCCAGCCCGGCGCCGGCGCCTGCCGCTCCCGCCGCCCCGAGCCCGGCGCCGGCCGCTCCGAGCCCGGCGCCCGCCGAGCCGGCGGCCAGCGCCGCCCCGGCCGAGCCGGCGGCCCCCAAGGCCACCGGCGGACCCGAGGAAGGCACCTGGGTGGTCTTCCTGGTGCGCGGCTGCACCGGCCTCAGGGTGGGCAGTGTGACCACCCTGGGCGGCAGCCTGAAGGGCGACGGTGCGCTGATGAGCATCGATGGCGCCTATGACATCGCCGCCCAGCAGTGGGTCGCCACCATCGATGCCAAGATCAAGGGCGAGGTGGACTGGCTCGGCCTGGAGGCGGGCGACAGCGTCAGCGTGCGCATGATCGGCCACTTCCTGCCCGAGCGGATCATCGGCACCCTGCTCAAGAAGGGGGCGCCCCGGCCGGTCGGCCAACTGGTCCTGCTGCGCCAGGGCTGAGCGCAAGTTTCGGCGCAAGTTTCGGCGCCAAGTTTCGGCGCCAAGTTTTGGCGCAGAGTTTCGGCGCCAAGTTTCGACAAAGCTTCGGCATACGGTTCTGACCAGCGGTTCCGGCCAACGGTCCTGAGCGCCGACACCACCGGCCCCGCCACCAGGGCGGCGCCGCCAGATCAATCAGGGGGGGTGAGCCGCAGGCCGGCTGACCCCCCTTTGTCGTCCGCCGGTTTCCCGCCCGGCCAACCCCGAAAGTCCCCCCGCATGTCCGCTTCCGCCCCCGCCATCGGTCTGGTCAGCCTGGGCTGCCCCAAGGCCCTGGTCGACAGCGAACGCATCCTGACCCGCCTTCGGGCCGAGGGCTATGCCATCGTCGGCGACTACGCCGGGGCCGATGTGGTGATCGTCAACACCTGCGGCTTCCTCGACTCGGCCAAGGCGGAGTCCCTGGCCGCCATCGAGGAGGCCATGGCCGCCAACGGCCGGGTCATCGTCACCGGCTGCCTGGGGGTGGAGGCCGGGCTGATCGCCGAGCGGGTGCCCGGCGTGCTGGCCGTCACCGGGCCGCACCAGTACGAGAAGGTGATGGCCGCCGTGCACGCCGCGCTGCCGCCGCCCGACGATCCCCGCGTCGCCCTGATCCCGCCCCAGGGCCTGCGCCTGACGCCGCGCCACTACGCCTATCTGAAAATCTCCGAGGGCTGCGACCATCACTGCCGCTTCTGCATCATCCCCAGGCTGCGCGGGCGGCTGGTCAGCCGGCCCCTCGACGAGGTGATGCGCGAGGCCGAGGCCCTGGCCCGGGCCGGGGTGCGGGAAATCCTGGTGGTCAGCCAGGACACGGCGGCCTATGGCCGCGATCTCGACCACGCCGCCAGCCCGTGGCGCGGCCGCTCGCGGCGCGCCCACGTGGTCGATCTGGCCCAGGCGCTGGGCGAGTTGGCCGCCGAACACGGCATCTGGGTGCGGCTGCACTACCTCTACCCCTACCCGCAGCTCGACCAACTGGTGCCGCTGATGGCGGACGGCCGGCTGGTGCCCTATCTCGACATCCCCTTCCAGCACGCCAGCCCGGCGGTGCTCAAGGCCATGGGGCGTCCGGCCGCCGAGGGGCAGGCCCTGGCGCGCCTCGCCGAGTGGCGCCGCCAGTGCCCCGATCTGGCCATCCGCGCCACCTTCATCGTCGGCTTCCCGGGCGAAACCGAGGCCGATTTCCAGGTCCTGCTCGACTGGCTCACCGAGGCCCGGCTGGAGCGCGTCGCCTGCTTCAAGTACGAGAACGTCGCCGGCGCCGCCGCCAACGAGCTGCCCGGCGCGGTGCCGGAAGAGGTCAAGGAAGAGCGCTTCCACCGCCTGATGGCCCATCAGCAGGCGATCGGCGCCGAGCTCAACCAGCGGCGCATCGGCCGCACCCTGAGCGTGCTGATCGACGAGGTGGACGCCGACGGGGCCCGCGGCCGCACCACCGCCGACGCCCCGGAGATCGACGGCGCGGTGATCCTGGAGGACGCCACCGGCCTTCAGCCCGGGCAGTTGATCCGGGCCACCGTCGAGGCGGCCGACGCCTACGACCTGTGGGCCCATCCGGTCGATTGACCGGGGGCGCCGGGGCCACGGCGATGGTTGGGGGGAGACGAAAATAAACCCGGCGGCGGCGATTCTGGATCGCCACCGCCGGGTGTCGGACGCTCCGCGAGGGGGGGGCGGGGAGGAGCGCCCGAGGGAGGATGGCAAGGCCGGCGGCCGCGAGGGGGAGGGAGAGAGCCGTTGATCCGACCGTTGCCGCCCACATCCCCGCAACCATCGTGCCAAACCGGGCCAGCCGAGGATGACGGGCGCCAAGGGTCTGATTTCGCGTCCTTCGTGTGCCGGGGCCGGGTCGGCGGCCCGGCGCTTCCCGCCCCCAGGCGATGCAGAATGACACGCATATCGATAGCCAGGCTGGTTTTGCGCCAAACTGCACCGCGCGAAGCCCCGGGTCAGGGGACTGGAAATGCCCCCCTTGATGGGGCATGGTGCGGCCAACCCATAACCAACAAACCGTCGGAGGGGAGCGTCCCATGGTCCATCCGCCTGTCCGGTTGCTGGCCGGTCTTCTGTTTGCCGTCACGCTGCTCCTGGGTCCGCTCGCCGCCGGCCCCGCCCGCGCCGCCGAGGTGACCCTGCGCTTCAGCCACTTCTGGCCGGCCGTGACGGGCATGCACAAGGAGATGTTCCAGGTCTGGGCCGACAGTGTGCAGACGGCCAGCCAGGGGCGCATCGAGGTCGAGATCTACCCCTCCTCGACCCTGGCCAAGGCGCCGGCCCAGTACGACGCGGTGATCGACCGCATCGCCGACATGACGGCCACCGTGCAGGGCTACACCGCCGGCCGCTTTCCCTTGAGCCAGGTGGTCGAGCTGCCCGGTCTGGTGCACACGGCGGCGCAGGGCTCGTGCATCCTCCAGGCCCTGTACGACGAGGGTCTGGTGGCCGACGAATACGCCGAGACCCACCCCCTGTTCCTGTTCACCCACGGCCCCGGGCACATCCACACCCGCGACACGGTGATCCGCGCGCCGGAGGACTTCGCCGGCCTGCGCATCCGCCGCCCGACCCTGGTCGTGGCCAGCCTGCTCGAGGGCCTGGGCGCCCAGCCGGTGGCGATGCCGGCGCCGCAGTCCTTCCAGGCCATGGAACGTGGCGTCATCGACGGGGTGGCGCTGCCCTGGGAGGCCATGGAGTCGTTCCGCCTGAACGAGCTGGCGGGCAGCCACACCGAGGTCGGCGGGCTCTACTCGCTGGCCTTCATGGTGACCATGAACAAGGACGTCTACGCCGCCCTGCCCGACGACCTGAAGGCGGTCATCGACGCCCACTCGGGCGCCGACTGGTCGGCCCGCGCCGCCGCCGTGTTCGACCGCCGCGACATCGCCGGCCGGGCGACCGCCGAAAAGGCCGGGCACACCATCGTCACCATCGACGGCGCGGCCAACGACCCGGCCTGGAAGCCGGTGCTCGAGGGCACCACCGAGGGCTACCTGGCCCACCTCGAGGCCGACGGCAAGCCGGCCCGCGCGGTCCATGCCCGGGCCCTCGAGTTGGCCGCCGGCCGCTGCCAGTGAGCGTCGCGGGGCGCCTGTCGGCTCTGCTCGACCGGGCCATCGCCGGCCTGTCGGGATGGCTCGGCCGGCTCGCCGCGGTGCTCTTGATGGCCATGGTCGGGGTGGTGCTGGCCGACATCATGAGCCGCACCCTGTTCAAGCTGACCGGCGGCGGCCTTGACCTGACCTTTCCGGGCGGCGTCGAGTTGGTCAGCCTGGGCCTGCTGTTCACCCTGCTGTGCGCCATGCCACGGGCCGTGGAAAGCGGTCAGGTGGTGGTCGATCTGACCACCCATCGCCTGTCGCCGCTCGGCCGTCGCCGGCTGCAGGGATTCTTCGCCCTGGGCTATGCCGGTCTGGGCGCGGTGATGGCGCGCCACGCCGGGCTCGATGTGTCGGCCGCCGCGCGGGCCCAGGAAACCACCCAGGACCTGCTCATCCCGCTGGCCCCGATCCACGCCGCCGAGGCGGTGGCGGCCGGCGTGCTGACCCTGGCCGCCCTGCGGGTCGCCGTGCGCGCCCTGGCCGGGCGGCCCGAGGCTGAGGAGAGCCCACGGTGAGTTCGCCGCTGATCGGTGGGCTGTGTCTGGCCGCCATGCTGGTCCTGATCGCCCTGGGCTGCCCGGTCGCCCTGGCCATGGCGCTGACCGGCGTGGTCGGCTTCGGGCTGGTGGTGGCGGCCGGGCCGGCGGTCGCCATGCTCGGCGCCACCCCCTTCGAAAGCCTCGCCGAGTACGGCTTCAGCCCCATCCCCATGTTCATCCTGATGGGCGTCTTCGCCGCCAAGGCGCGCCTCTCCGGCGAGCTGTTCGAGGGCGCCCGGCGGCTGTTCGGCGCCTGGCCGGGCGGCGTGGCGCTGGCCGCCGTCGCCTCGTGCGGGGCCTTTTCGGCCATCTCCGGCTCCTCGCTGGCCACCGCCGCCGGGATGGGCCGGGTCGCCCTGCCAGAGATGGCCCGCCACGGCTACGCCCCGGGGCTGGCTGCCGGCACGGTGGCCGCCGGGGGCACCCTGGGCATCATGATCCCGCCCTCCATCGCCCTGCTGTTGTACGCCCTGATCACCGAGCAGTCGGTGGGCGACATGTTCATCGCCGGCATCGGCCCGGGGCTGCTCGGGCTGGCCCTGTACGGCGCGGCGATTGTCCTGATGGTCGGCCGCAATCCGACCCTGGCCCGCCCCGGCACGGCCACCGGCTGGGCCGAGAAGCTGGCCGGCCTGAAGGGCCTGCTGCCGCTGGTGGTGATCTTCGCGGTGGTCCTGGGGGGCATCTACGGCGGCCTTTTCACGCCCACCGAGGCGGCCGCCGTGGGGGCCTTCGGGACGCTGTGCGTGGCCCTGCTGCGGGGCCTCGGCTGGGCCGGCTTCAAGGATGCCCTGCGCGAGGCCCTGAGCCTGTCGGCGATGGTCTTCTTCATGATCGTCGGGGCCCAGATCCTGGGCCGCTTCCTGTCGGTCAGCCGGATTTCCAACGAGCTGGTGCAACTGGTCGCCGAGCTTGGCCTGGGTCCCTACGCGGTGCTGGCCGGGGTCCTGCTGCTGTTCATCGTGCTCGGCTGTGTGATGGACAGCATGGCCATGATGCTGCTCACCGTGCCGGTGGTCTTTCCGCTGATCGAAAGCGCCGGCTTCGATCCGGTGTGGTTCGGCATCCTGACCGTGGTGGCGGTGGAAATGGGGCTGATCACCCCGCCGGTGGGCATGAACGTGTTCGTCATCAAGACCTTGCTGCCGCAGGCCCGCATGGGCACCCTGTACCTGGGGGTGCTGCCCTTCGTGCTGGCCGACGTGGTCCGCCTGCTGGTGCTGATCGCCTTCCCCGGCGTGGCGTTGTGGCTGGTCGGGTAGGGGACCGGGAGCCTTCGGCGCTCTTGCCAAGCCCCGCCCGGCGGGCGTACCAAGACCAACCATGAGCGCCCCCCACACTCCCCCGAGCGCCCCTCCCACACACCCGGACGCCTCGGCCCCGCCCGGCCCGGCCGCCATCGCCGTGCGCGATCTGGTCAAGCGCTACGGCCCGGTGACGGCGGTCGACGGGGTCTCGTTCACCGTCCCCCGGGGGGCGGTGGTCGGCCTGCTGGGCGGCAACGGGGCCGGCAAGACGACCACCATCTCGCTCATCCTCGGCCTTTTGCTGCCGACCAGCGGCGGCATCGAGGTGCTGGGCCACGACATGCTGAGCGACCGTTTCGCCGCCCTGCCGCGGATGAACTTCTCCTCGCCCTACGTCGACCTGCCGCACCGCCTGACGGTGCGCGAGAACCTGACCGTCTACGCCCACCTCTACGGCCTTCGGGACATCCCCGGGCGGATCGCCCGGCTGGCCGAGGACCTCGACTTCGCCCACCTGCTGAAGCGTCCCACCGGGCGCCTGTCGGCTGGCCAGAAGACCCGCGTCGCCCTGGCCAAGGCGCTGATCAACGACCCCGAGGTGCTGATGCTGGACGAGCCCACCGCCTCGCTCGACCCGGATACCGGGGATCGCATCCGGGGCCACCTGGAGGCCTACCGGGCGCGCACCGGGGCGGCCATTTTCCTGGCCTCGCACAACATGGCCGAGGTCGAGCGGCTGTGCGACGACGTGCTGATCATGCGCCGTGGCCGGGTCCACGACCGGGGCAGCCCGGCCGAGCTGAAAACCCGCTACCGCCGCCCCGACCTGGAGCAGGTCTTCCTCGACATCGCCCGGGCCACCGGCGGGGCCATCGACGAAAGCTCGGCCGACCAGGAAGACGCCCACCCGCACCCGCCCGCCCGCCCGGAGGACGCCCGATGAACGAGCGCTTCCCGCTGCCGGTGCGCCGCGTGCTGGCCATCGTCCTGCGCCACATCTACGTGCTGCGCGGCTCGCCGCCGCGCATCCTGGAAATGGCCTACTGGCCGACCGTGCAGATGATCCTGTGGGGCTTCATCAGCAAGTTCTTCGTCGGCCATTCCGAGTGGGTGGCCCAGGCCGCCGGGGTGCTGATCGCCGGGGTGCTGCTGTGGGACGTGCTGTTCCGCGCCAACATCGGGCAGGCGGTCGGCTTCATGGAGGAAATGTGGTCCCGCAACCTGGGGCACCTGTTCGTCAGCCCCTTGCGGCCCTACGAGTTCCTGGTCGGCACCATGACCATGAGCCTGGTCCGCACCACCGTCGGCGTGCTGCCGGCCGCCCTGCTGGCCATCCCCTTCTATGATTTCAACGTCTTCGGCCTGGGCTGGCCGCTGGCCACCTTCTTTGCCAGCCTGATGATGTTCGGCTGGGCCATCGGCGTGTTCATCTCCGGCATCCTGCTGCGCTTCGGCCTGGGGGCGGAAAGCCTGGCCTGGGCCTTCGTCTTCGCCTTCGGACCGATCAGCGGCATCTACTACCCCATCTCGGTGCTGCCCGAATGGCTGCAAGCCATCGCCCTGGCCGCCCCCCCGGCCCACGTCTTCGAAGGCATGCGCGCGGTGCTGTTCGAGGGCCGCGTGGACACCCACCACATGGCCGCCGCCTTCGGCCTCAACCTGCTCTACCTGGGCGCGGCGGCCGCCTTCTTCCTGGCCATGGTCACCTCGGCCCGCCGCCGCGGCCAACTGCTCGACCTGGGCGAATGAGCCCGGAGCGGCAGGGGCCCGGCGTGCCGTGATCGGCCCCAAGGGGGCGCTGCCCCCTTGACCCCCGCCGGGGGGACCAGGGGCCCCCCCGGACCCCCGCCGTGACTTAAAACCCCACCCAGGGGGGCAAGCCCCCCTGGGTGGGGTTTTGACTCATGGTGGGGTCTGGGGAGGCCTCCCGGCCTCCCCAGCGGGGTTCAAAGGGGCAGCGCCCCTTTGCTGTCGATCACGGCACGCCGGGCTTTTGCCGTTTCGGGCTCATCCGCCCAGGGCGATCAGGGCGAGCAGCAGGGCCAGGGTGGGGGGCAGGGCGGGCAGCAGGCGGGACAGGCGGTGGTTGGGGGCGGCTGTCGGGGGGCCGAGGGCGCTGAAGGCGAGCACCGCCAGGGCCGGGGTCAGGGCGGGCATTTCCAGGGCCAGGGCCTGGGCCAGGGCCAGACCCGCCGCGCCCAGGGCCAGCGGGACGGCGAGGCCGCCGCCGTGGCGTGGGGTCTTGCGGCCCAGGGCCGGCAGCAGGCCGCCCAGGGCACCACCCAGGATGGCGGGCAGGCTGGCCGCCAGGGGCAGCGCGGCGTGGGCCCCGATGCCGGCCGGGGCAAGCACCAGGGCGATCAGGCCGAGGCCGATCAGCAGACCGGTCAGGCGGCCGGTGCGCGGCGGTGTCTGGGGGCGGGCGGTGCCACTCACGCCGCCCAGCATCAGGGCCCAGACGGCCACCAGGAGTCCCCCGACCAGTGCCCCGGCGCCCCCCAGCAGGGCCGCGCCGCCGCCGGCCAGGGCGACCACGCCGACCGCCAGCCGCCCGCCCCAGGGCGTCGGGCCGAAAACGCCTCCACCCAGCCCGGCGAGGCAGGCCAGCAGGCCCAGCGGCAGGGTCAGGTCGAGCGGTTTGGGCGGCGCCGCCGGATCGGCCGGCCAAGTGCCGCCGCTGGCCACCAGCCAGCCGACGATCAGGCCCACCGCCACCCCGATCCCGGCGGCCAGGCAGTCGCGGCGGGCGGGGCTCAGGCGCTCGCCGAGTCGGGCCAGGCCCAGCCCGGCCAGCGCGGTGCCGGTCATGGCGGCGCCCAGCGGCAGGACCACCGCCGCCGGCAGCAGGGCCACAAGGTCGCCAGGGGAGGTGCCGGGAAGGCTCATCGAAGCGCGATCAGTGAGGGCGTTGGAGAGATGCGGGTAAGCCGCGCGGGGCTGGTTGAGACGGGTGCGGTCCGTGGGCTAAAGTGATGCCGGTGTGCCGGCCGGCCGTCCCCGACGGCGGGCTGGCGAATTCGCAATGACAGGCCGCGCCGCCCCGGGCCACCAGGGAGCGCCGGCGCCAGCCACGGTGACCCAGCCACGGTGACCCAGCCACGGTGACGTTGCATCCCCCAGCTTGGCATCCCCCAGCTTGACGTTTCACCCCGTTTTCTTACCCCCGAAGAGTCGCCGGGTGCAACCGCCGCCCGGTGCCCCCCCCGACCGAAGCCGAAGGAGTGACCGTTCGCCATGTCCGATACCGCAAGTTCCGTGGTGGAGAAGGTCCGCGTCTGGGACCTGCCCACCCGCCTCTTTCACTGGACCCTGGTCGTCCTCATCGCCGTCCTCTGGTGGTCCGGCGAGAACGGTGAGATGGGCATCCACCAGTGGGCCGGCTACGGCGCCCTGACCCTGGTCGTGTTCCGCGTGGTGTGGGGCTTCGTCGGCTCGACCACTGCCCGCTTCGCCACCTTCCTGACCGGGCCGGCCGCCATCAAACGCTACCTGGAGGAAACCAAGGCCGGCAAGGTGGGCCACATTGGCCACAACCCGATCGGCGCCCTGTCGGCCACGGCGATGATCCTGCTGGTCCTGTTCCAGGGCATCACTGGCCTGTTCGCCAGCGAGAACACCTTCCTGTTCTTCGAGGGGCCGCTGGCCGACTGGGTCTCCACCGGCACCAGCGAGAGCCTGACCAGCTGGCACAAGACGTCGTTCAACCTGCTGCTGCTCATCATCGCCCTGCACGTCGCCTCGACCTTCTTCTACCTGCTGGTCAAGAAGGACGATCTGGTGCACCCGATGATGACCGGCATGAAGAAGGTGAGCCGCCTCGACCTCAAGGAAGAGGCCGCCAAGCTCCACTTCGCCCCGCTGCCGCTGGCCGGCAAGATCCTGGCCGGGGTGGCCGCCGTGATCATCGTCATCTCGTTCCTCTGACGATACAAAGGCGACACAAGGGCAACCCAAAGGCATGTGGGCCGGCGATTGCGCATTCTCATCGCCGGCCCTCGGGCAGGCCGTGGAAGGTTGGGGGGATTTCCTTCCAACCTTCTTGCGGAGAGTCGCCCGTGAAGCAAAGCCTGCTGATGGAAAAGTACCCGGTCTTCGACATGGAACTGCCGAAGGCCGAAACCGACTTCGACAGCGTCGAAGCCATTGTCGCCGAGCTGAAGGCGCGCATCGAGGAAACCGAGGGCGTCGTCTTCATCGCCGACTTCGACCACTACGCCCACACCCGCGACACCGGCGGCCAGATCGACTCCAAGATCAAGGCCGCCCGCAATGTGGTGTTCTGCTTCGGTCGCATGCTGCCCAACCCGCACGTGCTGGCCGTGCGGCCGCGCTCCATCGGGGTCTGCGACATGGGCGACCACTTCCACATCGCCTTCCTCGAAGCCCCCATGGAAGTGGCCAACACCGCCATGGAAAGCTGGTGCAAGAACCTCTTCCGCCGGGGCTGAGGAGCGGCGATTCCGGGGGGGCGCTAATGAATTGACTGGCAGAGAACGCTTGGCGGGCAAGGCGCGGTGGCCAGTCCTTGGCGGCGCCCGAGCGAAACCGACATGCGATGAGGTCCACTCATCGCATGTCGGTATTAGGCGATTTCAGGCAAAGGCACGGGGGCGGGCAGCCTACGGATTTCCTGGTAGATGCGCTTGGCCCCTTGCAGTCGCTCGGGGGTGGCCTTCTCCGGCTTTCGGCGCCGGGTTTCCTCCCACGGGTCGGCGATGCCCTCTTCCTTCTTGAGGTAGGCGGCGGTGGCGGCCAGTTCCAACTCGATGGCGTTGTATTGGGACACAGTCCGAACGAATTTTGTTTTGCCCGTTTCGGTTTCCGTTTCCGTTTCGCCCTCGACGGTATAGATGGAATACCAGCCGCCCCACTCGGTGGGCTTTTCCTCTTCCTTAACCATTTCGAACGCCTCGGCCAGCTCCATGGCCTGGGAAAGGTCCTCGCTGTAGGGACCGTAGTGGCGGTATTCGAAGTCGAAGCCTTCTCCGTAACCGGCCAACTCCATCAGATAGGCGGTTTTCTGCAGCCGGGTGCGGCCGACCAGACGGCCCCCCGCGCAGCGGACAATGGCTACGGCCTTTGTCCTGTTCTTAAGAGCCTTCTTGGTGGACCCGCTCATGACTCCTTCTCCCCAAACCTGTCTTCCACTGCTTCCTTGATGATCGCCTCAAGGGCATCCCGGGCTTCCTGGTCGTCCCTGTCCACGTACACCCGGAAAAACTCAAATGTTTCCGCAGCTGCCACAATGGGTGAGTAGTGGGCCATGTCAACGACACTGCCATCTGGTGAGCGCATGTGAATCTGATTGAGAGGGCCTTTCGATTGTTTGAAGAGGGTATAGCAATCGCGCTTGTCCTTATCGACCATCAAGCGGGGAACCTTTGCCCCATCCTCGGCATTCCACTCTTCGATCCGTTCACTGATGTGTGCCTGTCTGGCGGTCAGCCAACGCCGCTGGTCATCCCGCTCCTGTTTGGTCATGGCCATGTGCGGTGGCTTTTTGCGCTCCAATTCCAGCCGCACGTCGCGGCAACACGGCAAGCGGCGGTGTAGCAGCATTTCAGCGAGCCGGGCTACCTCCTCGTCAGTTGCACTGCGCAGCATCGGCAGGGCACCCCAGAACACCGTGTCGTCAAGCTTCAGGGCCCGGTCCAGGCAGGTTGGTTCCTGGGCGAAGCGGACAAACGGGTGCGCCTCATGCAGACCGGTTTTTGTCGTGTGATCGGCCTGGATCAACGTCATCAGACGGGCCATTAACTCGGTGAACACCGCTTCGGCCCCGCGTGTCGCCTTGTGGAAGTATACACTGGTGTAAAGGTGAAACAAAGAGAGAACGTAATTCTCTGCTGCTTGCGTGGCTTTCGGACCCAGCACGAAGGTTTCGATCTCCCCAACGGGCACCTCATCCTCGACCGCTTTCACCTCGTTGACCTCGAGGTTGGCCATCAGCCACTCAAAATCGATCAGGCTGTTGCGCACCCCGGTCATCAGGCTGTCGCGGCGCATGTAGTCCAACCGATCCGCGTCGAACTGGCTTGAGACAACCGCGTCGTAGAGATTTCCAGGCCCCTTTCGCCCGATCAATTCCGCAACATCATTGGCAAATCCGCTGCCCATTTCCTCAAAGGCTTTGGCGATTTCGGTTTCCTGGATGACACGACGCCCCACCTCCTCGTGATCCGCCAGGGCGAGGTCGAAGCGCTTTCCGATTTTCTCGAACGCGTGGCTCATCATGCCATGTCCCACATCGTGGACCAGGGCCGCCGCCACGGCGACATCGGCTTGGTGGTTCTTGACTTGTCGATGGGTGCTCTCAAGGTGCGCCTTAATGATTTCCATCAACCTGCGGGCCGTGTGGAAGGCACCCAGGCTGTGCGCGAACCGGGTGTGAGTGGCGCCGGGAAATGTGAACTCCGAGAATCCCAGTTGTCGGACCCTGCGCAGCCTTTGGAATGGCTCCGTCTGGATCACTGACCAAAGCGTCTGCTGGAATTGGTCGCTGCCGAACGTGATAAGGTCATGCAGGGGGTCGCGGATGCGTTGCGGCTTGGCCACCTGCGGCATATTCAGTTCCCCATCGGCTAAGGGTACAATATGTAGTGCTCAGTTTGTAGCATTTTTCGAATCGCGATAAAAGCGTGGTTCTATCAGCAAGCATCTATTCATCGTTGGCCCAACCTCACCCCTCCCCACAAAACGGGTTCCGGCCCTGTTTGTCCTCCATCTCGACCACCCACAGGTCGGGGTCGTAGGACAGTTGGCGCTCGATGGCGGCGGCCAGGCCCTGGGCGTCCAGCGGCGTTCCGGCGCCCAGCGGGTGCCAGCCCAGGGTGCCCTCGGCGTCGCGGCTTTCGGCGAGCAGGGCGTGGCTGCCGTCCAGGCGGTTGAGGCAGAGCAGGATCGCCCCGGCGTCGGCGTCGCCCTTGCGCACCACGCCGGCCCAGGCGCCCCAGGCGGTGGCCTGACGGACGGCGGCGGCGACGCGCAGGGAAGTGGTCAGGCGGGGCATGGCGGTATGTCCGGGCGATGAATGTGGGTATGGAGGCCGGGGCGCGGGTTGGCAGGGCCGGGGGCGGGGCCCTATAGTCCCAGCCATCGACCCTGGAATTCAAGGAGGCCCACCATGACCGCCGCGCTGCCGCTGAACGATCCCGCGCTGCTCGAAACCCGCTGCCTGATCGATGGCGCCTGGGTGGGGGCCGACAGCGGGGCCACCATCGAGGTGACCAACCCGGCCGATGGCTCGGTACTGGCCCAGGTGCCCAAGATGGGCGCCGCCGAGACCGCGCGGGCCATCGCCGCCGCCGATGCCGCCTGGCCGGCCTGGCGCGCCAAGACGGCCAAGGAGCGGGCCAACATCCTGCGCCGCTGGTTCGATCTGGTGATGGCGGCACAGGAAGATCTGGCCACCATCATGACCGCCGAGCAGGGCAAGCCGCTGGCCGAGGCCCGCGGCGAGGTGGCCTACGGCGCCAACTTCATCGAATGGTTCGCCGAGGAGGCCAAGCGCCTTTACGGCGACACCATCCCCGGCCACGCCCCGGACAAGCGGATCGTGGTCATCAAGCAGCCGATCGGCGTGGTCGCGGCGATCACCCCGTGGAACTTCCCCAACGCCATGATCACCAGAAAGTGCGCCCCGGCCCTGGCCGCCGGCTGCCCGGTGGTCATCAAGCCGGCCAGCCAGACCCCGCTGTCGGCCCTGGCGCTCGCCGTGCTGGCCGAGCGGGCCGGCGTGCCCAAGGGGGTGATCAACGTGCTGACCGGCTCGGCCAGCGCCATCGGCGGCGAGATGACCTCGAACCCCACGGTGCGCAAGCTGACCTTCACCGGCTCCACCGAGATCGGCAAGGTGCTGCTGGAGCAGTGCGCCGGCACGGTGAAGAAGACCAGCATGGAGTTGGGCGGCAACGCGCCGTTCATCGTCTTCGACGACGCCGACCTGGATGCCGCGGTGGCCGGCGCCATCGCCAGCAAGTACCGCAACACCGGGCAGACCTGCGTCTGCGCCAACCGTCTGCTGATCCAGGACGGGGTCTACGACGCCTTCGCCGCCAAGCTGGCCCAGGCGGTGGGCCAGCTCAAGGTCGGCCCCGGCCTGGGCGGCGACACCCAGCAGGGTCCGCTGATCGATGAAAGCGCCCTGGCCAAGGTCGAGGAGCTGGTCGGCGACGCCGTTGGCAAGGGCGCCAAGGTGGCCTGCGGCGGCCAGCGCCACGCCCTGGGCGGCACCTTCTACGAGCCGACCATCCTGACCGGGGTGACGCCCGAGATGCGGGTCTCGCGCGAGGAGATTTTCGGCCCGGTGGCGCCGCTCTACCGCTTCACCGACGAGGCCGAGGCGATCCGTCTGGCCAACGACACCGAGTTCGGGCTGGCCGCCTACTTCTACGCCCGCGACGTGGGCCGCGTGTGGCGGGTCTCGGAGGGGCTGGAGTACGGCATCGTCGGCATCAACGAGGGCATCATCTCGACCGAGGTGGCGCCCTTCGGCGGGGTCAAGGAAAGCGGCATCGGCCGCGAGGGCTCGAAGTACGGCATCGAGGACTTCGTCGAGATCAAGTACCTGTGCATGGGCGGCATCTGAGGTCGGCTTCCGGCCCCGACCCGGCATGAGACACGCAGGGCCCGGTCGCGTCGTTGGCGCGGCCGGGCCCTGGTTTTTCCGGCGGGGAGAGCCGGGCGGCGGGGGGTCAGTCGACCCCCTGCTTCTTCAGGAACTCGGCCATCTTGGCGTCCTCGCCGGCGATGTGGCGGCGCCACCAGGAACCGAGCAGCGCCATCAGATCCACGCCGGCGCTCTCGCCGCCTTCCTGATAGGTCTGATAGAGGCTGTCCAGGCGCTGGATGAAGGCCTGGTGCTGGCGCTTGTGCTCCTTGAGGCCAGGATAGCCATAGCGTTCCATGTACATCTGCTCGTCGTCGAAGTGCTCGGCGGTGTAGCGCCGCAGTTCCGTGAACGCGGCTTCCAGCTTGCCGCGCTCCTTGCCCGATCTCACCTGACGATAGACCTCGTTGGTCAGCTTCAGGATGTTCTTGTGCTCCCGGTCGATGCTGGAGATGCCGGAGGCCAGCTTCTTGTCCCAGGCCACCAGGGTGTCGCTGCCCTGACCCTGCTGGTCGGCCCGCACCCGTTGCAGGAAGGTGCGCACCTCGTCCTTCAGCAACGCCGACTGGCGTGACAACTCAGCCGAGGAGTTGGCGATGTCGGTGGCCGAGGCGCCGGAGGCGTCGGCCGCCGCGGTCAGGTCGGACATGACGCTGGTCACCTCCTGGGTGCTGCGGGCGGCTTCGTCGGCGCTGCGGGCGATCTCGCCGGTGGCGGCGCTTTGTTCCTCCACCGCGGCGGCGATGCTGGAGCTGATCTCGTTGACGTTCTCGATCACCTTGGCGATGCGCTCCATGGCCTCGACGGCGCCGGTGGTGGCATCCTGCACCTGACCGATCTGGGCGGCGATCTCGCCGGTTGCCTTGGCCGTCTGGTTGGCCAGGTTCTTCACCTCGCCGGCGACCACGGCGAAGCCCTTGCCGGCGTCGCCGGCCCGCGCCGCCTCGATGGTGGCGTTCAGGGCCAGAAGGTTGGTCTGGTCGGCGATGCCGGTGATCAGGCTGACGATCTCGCCGATCTTGATCACCGCCTGCTCCAGGGTGCGGATGTCGCCGGTGGTCTGGTTGGTCTCGGTCACCGCCTGACTGGCCACCGAATTGGCTTCGGCCACCCGGCGGCTGATTTCCTGGATCGAGGAGGACAATTCCTCGGACGTGGCGGCCATGGTTTCCACGTTCTGCGAGGCGCCCTCGGCCGACCCGGCGGCGGCGCGCGCCTTGCCCTTGACGTCGCCGGCCGAGTGGTCGACCTGCTCGGCGATGTCGCCCAGCATCTGTTCGGCGTGGGTCAGGCCATCGAGCACGCCGAGCACGGTGCCCTCGAAGCTCTGGATGTAGCCGCGCAGGGCGGCCTGCTCGCGCTCCTTCTCGGCCTGCGCCAACTCCTGGGCCTCGGACAGTTGGCGGGCCTGGATCATGCCCTGCTTGAAGACCTCGACCGCCTTGGCCATGGCGCCGATCTCGTCGCGCCGCTCGCCGCCGGGGATGTCGACGGTCAAGTCGCCGTCGGCCAGGCTCAGCATGCGGCTGTTCATCAGCCGGATCGGTCCGGCGATGGCGCGCGTCAACAGGAAGCCGAAGACCAGGGCCAGCGCCAGCGCCACGGCGCTGCTGGAGATGACGGCGATGAACAGGGTGTCCATGGCCTCGCCGCGCCGGGCGGAGACCTGCTTGACCAGCCGGTCGCGGACCTCGGCCAGACCCGCGAAGGCGTCCTTGAGGGCGGTCTTGCGCTGCTGGGGCAGCGGGGAAACGCTGAAGGCCCGCGCCTGGTTGACCGTCAGGTAGTGGCGCATCAGCTCGATCTCGACCGCCGCCACATCGCCGCGCCACGCCGCCTGGGCCTGCAGCACGGCCTCGACGCCGCTCTTCAGTTCGGGCTCTCCGGTGGTCAGGGTTTGCAGGTCGGGGCCCATGCCGTCCAACCCGGCGATCGCCTGTTCGTAGTCGGCGAGGTTCTGTCGATCGGCGGTGGAGATGAAAAGTTGCAGCGACTCCTGGGCGTCGCTCAGCCGTGCGTGATATTCGCTGCTTGCGGCGTCGAAGGCCTCGATGCGGGCGAATCGGCGGTCGGCGTCGCGCATCATGGTGACGGCCGACAGGATGGCGGCGCCGGCCAGGGCGATGGTCAGCAGAACGGCGGCAAAGGCCAGCGCGATCTTGCGGGAGATCTGAAGGTTGTTGAGAAACGACATGCTGACTTCCCTTTGCCGCTGGAGCAAATCCCGAGCGATCCGGAACGGATCGCGACGACGATTTGCGGCAACATCAAGAGCAAATCCCGAGCGATCCGGACCGGATCGCGACGACGATTTGCGGCACTATCAAAGTCTCAAATCCCGAGCGATCCGGACCGGATCGCGACGACGATTTGCGGCAACATCCAGAATCCGAGGCGCTTTGCGTGGGTCACGCGACTGACCCACCCCGCCCTACAGGCCCAGCGCGCGCCGCCGCGCCAGCTCGGTCAGGTTGATCTCGACGGTGGCCGCGCCGACCGCCTGCTGGTCGCGCGCGATGGTCAGGTTGAGCTGGGCCCGCCAGGTCCGCGAGCCTTCGTGAAGTTCGGCCTCGTCGATGAACACGGCGTCCGGGCCGACCGGGAAGGTGTTCTGGAACTTGGCCTCGTCACCCTGCCAGTAGTCCGAGGTGATGGCGCTTTGCCCGGCGTTCAGGCCCTTCGTGTCGACCACGAAGATTTCCGAGAACAGGCCCAGCGAGGCGGCCTGGATCTGGGTCAGGTAGGTGGATAGCGGGCCGTTGAGCACGGCGGCGATCAGCGGCTGGTCGTCGCTTTCCCGCTCGGCCCGCCATTGCTGGTCGAGGGCGTCGATTTCCGCCTGTCCGATGTTGGCGTGTTCGGCGTTCCGCGCCTCCAGCACCAGGAACACGGTTTCGGCGCTCAGCCAGTCGCGGACTTCGGCGATCAGTTCCTGGTTGATAAGGCGCTGCGGGTCGGGGGCGCCGGAGGGGCTGGACTCTGGGGCCTGGGCCGCCGCTGTTGGGGGCAGCATGCCCCCCAGGGCGAAGACCATGGCGCAGAGAACCATGCCGCGGAGAAAGATCACTCGGGACAGTCGTGCCCAGGCGGCGGATTCTGCTCTTCTGCCCGATTTGCTCGTTTCTGGCATGGGTCCTCCCGGCGCTGGGGCTTGTTGGTGTTCATTATGCTCAACGGCCTTATGGTGCGGTCGATTATTGCAGAAAATTGCCTGCCTGCCCAGAAGTGCGCGCTTCTCGGGATTTCTGCGGGGCGCGAAGCCTTTTGCGCGCAAGGCGAGCGCTCGCCACGCGCATCTGCACGCCGTTCAGCGTCAGCCTGTCGGGCAGGCCAGCCCCGGACTCACGGCCCGCCCGGTGTCTCGGCCGGGAAGGGCGCTCCAGCGGGCGCAAGCCGGGCTGCCTGCCATCGATTCTCGAGGTGGGGCAGTCGGCGGGCGCTTTCAACCTATGCGATTCGCCGCGCGGCTTCAGGCCCCCGGGGCGTGGATGCGGGCGTGCCAGGCTGCGGCCCACGCGCCCAGGGTCTCGACCAGGGCCTGTTTGCCGGGGTCGTCGGCGACCTCGGCCCGAGTCCAGTCGGCGGCCGTCCAGGCGGTGGCGTGGGGGTACAGCAGGTCCGGGTTGAACAGGTATTCCACGTAGGCCCGGCGGTCCTCGTGGCGCTTCACGGCGTAGCGCGCCCCGAGCATGGCCAGCGGCAGGTAGGCCCCCTCGGCCTCGGCCCAGGCGGCCAGATCGGCGATCATGGGGTGGGGATCGCCGGCCAGTCCCAGGCTGAGCGTGCGCAGGTGCCAGCAGTCCAGCCGCACCCCGGTGATGTAGGCGCCGCCGGTGTAGTTCTCGCCCACCTCGGCCCGATGGACCGCCGGATCGTCGGTGGTCAGGCAGCCCTGGAAGCCGGACCAGTGGCGGGCCCACCGGCCGGTCTTGACCTGCCCCCAGACCACCACGGCGCGGTCGATCACCCCGCCCACCCGGCTGACCAGCACCCGATAGTGCTGGGGCGCGGTGTGCCTGCCGGGAACCCGGATCTCGCCGCGCGCCACGTCTTCCCAACTCCCCGGGGGCAGGGGGAAGGACTCGCCCAGCAGGCTGACCGAGGGGCCGGTGAGGGGGGTGGCCGGCGCCGGGTCCTGGCTGGCCGGGGTGGTCTGGCAGGCGGCGAGGGCGAGGACGACAAGGCCGGCCAGGGCGTGGCGCAGCAGGGTGGGGGTGGGCATCATGGTGGTGGCTCTTTCGATCAGTAGCGGCCGTCGCCGCCGAAGTCGGCCGGATCGCTGGCCGCCGGCGTGGTCCTGGCGCGGGCCCGCACCGTTTCCGCCCGGGCGGCCAGGGCGCTGGCCAGCGGCGCCGGCAGGGTGGCGGCGGTCGGGGTCAGGGTGGCCAGGGCGCCATACAGACCGCTGACCGTCGCCGCCGCCGGACCGGACAAGGCCCCGACCAGCCGCGCCCGCCCGTCGGTCTCGACCAGCCCCGCCTGACCGGCCGGCACCTCGACCGGCGGCCCCTCGGTGCCGGCCAGCGCGATGGCGCCGTCCTCGACAAAGGCCACCGTCTGCCCGGCCGGGGTGCGGGCAAGGACCAGACTGGTGCCGCGAATGCCGATCGCGGCGTTGGCCGTGCCCAGATGGTAGCTGCCCGCCGCCATGCTGCCGGAGGCCCAGCGCAGGGCGCCGGAGACCAGGGTCAGGGTGGCGCCGCCGGCGTTGGTGTCGGGATCGAAGACGAAGCTGTCGAGCCGCACCTCGGCCTCGGGCCCCAGGGTCAGGGTGGTGCCGTCGGCCAGGGCGTCCTGGTTGGCGCTGGCCGGGCCGGTGCGCAGCCGGGCCTGGAACAACACCGGGGCACCCTCGGGCAGCGGGGCGCTTTGGCCGGCGCTGTCTTGCTCGACCCGGTTGACCGACAGGGTGGCGGTGCCGACCGGCTGGCCGGGATTCTCGCCGGGATTCTCGCCGGGATTCTGGGCGGTGGCGGACGGGGGAGCGGCGATCAGCCCGGCGACCACGGCCGAGGCAAGCGAAACAGGGCGCAGGCGCATGGGAAACCCTCCCCGGATCGGGTGGTGGCGGTCGGGTGACGGGCAGCGGATGCTCTTCCCTCAACGTGGGAAGGGCGGGGCGACGGTTCAAAGGGGGGTGCGCCATCCTCCTGGCGGGACCGGCGATTTTCCCTCGCCAGCGGTCGGGTGGCTCGGTATTCTGCCGCCGAGAGCGGCCTGCCGGGCCGCCAGTCCTCGTTTGACCAAGAATCCTGGAGAGACCGCCCGATGACCTCCGCTTCCGCCCTGGCGCCCACCCTGGCCCCCACCCTGGCCGGCACCCTGTGGCCGGTCGCCGAAACCCGTGCCGCCCGTCTGGGCCGGGCCCTGCTGCTGGCCTTCGCCGGCTCGCTGCTCTTGACCCTGTCGGCCAAGGTGCAGGTGCCCTTCTGGCCGGTGCCGATGACCATGCAGACCTTCGCCGTGCTGGTGCTGGGCATGAGCCTGGGCTGGCGCCTGGGCATGGCCACCGTGCTGCTTTATCTGGCCGAGGGCGCGCTGGGCCTGCCGATCTTCGCCGGCACCCCGGAGCGCGGCCTGGGTCTGGCCTACATGGCCGGGCCGACCGGCGGTTATCTGGTCGGCTTCGTGCTGGCCGCCGGGCTGGTCGGCCGCCTGGGTGAGGCCGGCTGGGATCGCGGCGTGCTGACCACGCTGGCCGCCAACGCCCTGGGCACGGCGGTGATCTTCGGCTGCGGCTTCCTGTGGCTGAGCGCCCTGATCGGCGCCGAGAGCGCCTTCACCGCCGGCGTGGTGCCCTTCCTGCCCGGCGCGGCGCTGAAGATCGCGCTGGCCGCCGCCTGCCTGCCGCTGGCCTGGAAGCTGCTGAAGCGCTGAACATCAGCCGGCCAACCGGGTGCGATCGGCTCTTGCCAAAGCCCGGCGCCGGCGATAAAAGGTCACCCCTCGGCGGCCGACACCTTCCCGGAAACGGCCGCCGGGAACCCTTCCAAAAGGGCGCGTAGCTCAGCGGGAGAGCACTACGTTGACATCGTAGGGGTCGCTGGTTCAATCCCAGCCGCGCCCACCATTCAAGAGCCTGCCAAGGCTCGGATTTTACGAGCGGCGATCAACGCGATGGCGTTGGTCGCCGTTTTGTTTGGTCGGCTCCTGGTCGTGTCCAGGCGGCGCGGGTCGGAAGAGCGGCGGGATGACGCGCCGACAGCAAAGAGGCCGGGGTGTTGGCCCCGGCCTCTCCTTCGAGGGTGGTGTCGGTGGTGACTCAGGCCGCCTCGGCTTCGCGCCTGGGCACGAAGGGTGAGCGTCGGGCCATGTCCAGGGCGTCGGCCGCCGCCTCCAGCCCGGCCACCGGGGTGGCGTGGTGGAGATCAAGCAGTCGGCGCACCTGACGCGGGTCGGCCTTCATGCGCTCGGCCAGGGCCGTCTGGGTCAACCCCTGTGCCTTCATCTCCCGGCGGATCGCCAGTTTCATGTCGGCCAACAGGGGCATCCGGACGGCCACTTCCCCGTCCTGGATCGGCGACGGGACGGGAATGTCCTCGCCCCGATCCAGGCGGAAGGCCAGGGCGGTGGCGATGGCGTCGCGCGCCACCGCCACCAGGGCCTCGGTTCCCTCGGCTCCATCGAGGGGGGTGGGGGTTTCCACGAAGCTGGTCACCTCGGGCAGGTCCCGGCTGGTGATGAGCCAGGTGCCGTTATCGTCCGCCGTGGGGCGGACCGGCCACGCTGGAAATTCGGTCATGATCCATTCTCTCTCCTTGGCGATTTGTCTGCGGGAGTCGGGATCAACATCAGGTCGGGTTTCCGTGGGGCTCCGGGTGAACCCGGGGCTCAATCGAGCCCCAGGTCCTTCTTTATCTTCGCCATCAACCCGGTGCCGAGTTGCTTGCGACCGCCGTGGGTGGGGATCATCGAGGTCCGTCCATTGGCGGGGTTCTCCAGGGTCCTGTGTCCGCCTTTGCCGTGGCTGGGGTGGACGATGATCCCCTGGCTGCGGAGCCATCGCAGAAACTGGCTTGTGTTCATCTCCTTCTCCCGGGTTGTCGACAAGGAGAGCGTAGGACACATCTGTCCTTTTCGCAAGGAAGAAGGACATGAGTGTCCTGCCTCGGCGGGGGAAGGGGGCAGTGGTCGGGGGCGCGACGATCTGGCCGATGGTCGGCCGGAGAGCACGACGTTGACATCGTAGGGGGCGCCGGTTCAATCCAGCCGCGCCCACCAGTGAAATCAAGGGGTTGGCCAATTTTGGCCAACCCCATTTTCGTGCCATGCCACGGACTACACCACGGAATGCCCGGCGGCCTCAGCCGGCGGCGTATTCGGGGCGGTGGAAGGTGTCGGCCCAGGCGACCGGGCCCGAGGCGGCGTCGGCCGCTCCGGGGCGCAGGGGGCAGACCATCCAGGCGTCGGCGTGCTCGGGCGGGATCGCCAGCGGGGCGACGAAGCCCAGCGGCGCCGCCGGGCGGAAGCCGAAGCGCGGATAGTAGGCCACATGGCCGACCAGGAAGACCAGCTCGATCCCCTGCTCGGCCAGCCGGCGCAGGCCGCTGTGCATCAGGGCCGCGCCGATGCCCTGGCGCTGGGCCTCCGGCACCACGGCCAGCGGGGCCAGCACCGAGGCCCGCGGGCGCGGCGGGCTGCCGCTCACCGAGGCCTGGGTGAACAGGGCGTGGCCGACGATCCGGCCGCCTTCGAGGGCGACCAGCGACAGGCGGGGCGCCGCCGAGGGATCGGCCAGCAGGTCGCGGGTCAGGTCGGCTTCGGTCTTGGACTCGAAGGCGCGGCGTTCCACCTCGAGCACGGCCCCAAGGTCGGAATCGGTCATCTCGCGGATGATCATGGGAAAAGTCCTTTTCAGCGATTGTCGGGCTGGGCGCGCACGGCCAGCCGCCCCTGCCGCGAAATGCGGTAGGGCCGGCCCTCCTGCGAGCCGATCAGCCGCTTGGCTTTCAGCCGTTTGAAAACGGTGAGGTCGCAATCGGCCAGGGTGAGGCCGTCGCGGGTGATGCATTGGACGTGGAAGACGCGGCCGCCGGGGCCGCGCAGATGGCGGATGCACCCGCCCTGAGCCAGCACGTGCAGGACGCGCTGCTCCGGCTTGGAGATGTTCATCGGAGGATCGGAACCTGCGTCACAGGTTGCCAGGGCAGGGCGCGATCAGACCGGCGCGCGCGGCGCTTCAGCTTGATGGCGGGGCTCTGCTCGGCAACCAGGGGGCGGTCGGATCGCGCCGCGATCCGGCCCGACGCGCACGGGAACGGTCACGCCCCTGGGGGCGATCATTCTCTCATTCCGGTGCGAAAGCGCGGCCTCATGGGGACACGAGGCCCTCGGCGGCTAGCCCGCAAGCTCTGACATAAAACACCCAGGCTCGGTCGCCCCCGGGGACCATTCCCGGGGTGCGAACGGGGGCACTGTGCGCCTGGGGGGGCGGGGAGTCAATGGGGGGCGTTCGTCACCCTTCCCGCGCCGCCGGCTTGGGCACGGTGGCGGCGGCGAGCAGGCCGGGGGGGCCGGCGAGCAGGGTCAGGGCGAGGTCGAGGCCGTCGCGCCTCGGGTGTACCGGCTCGCCCCGGCGGCGCCAGCGCCAGGCCCACAGGGCGAGCAGCCCGACCAGTGATCCGGCGCTGCCGGCCAGGGCGCGGCGGTCCGGGGTCGCCAGCCGCCAGGAGAGATAGCCGCTGTCGGCCATGCCCAGCTCCAGGCGCAAGGGGAACAGCCACGCCGCCAGCCCGGCCAGCCCGATCTCGGCGGCATCGGGCATGGTCCGGGTGGTGCGCGCCACCTCGCGCCAAGCGCTGTCGAGCGCCACGGCGGTCACCGTGGCGTCGTCGCTCCACACCACGGTCGGGTAGAGCGGCCGCAGGACCACCTTGTAGTCCATGCGCGCCGGCTCATAACCCTGGTGGGGCAGGGCGGTCAGCCGGTAGTCCGGGTAGCCGACCAGGAACATGCCGCCGTCCTCGGCCAGCAGCAGGCCGTAGTAATCGGGATCGGTGGTCTCGGAGAGCTTGAGGGCGCGCACCGCCGTGCCCCGGGCCTTCAGCGCCGCGCCGATGCCGGTGCGCACCGCCACCGGCGCCCCGTCGAGCCGCTTCAGGTGGACCACCGTGCCCTCGGCGCCGACCAGGAAATAGCCCTCGTCGCGCGGCTTGAGGATGGTCGGCTTGCCCTCGATCAGCTTCAGGGGAAAGCGCAGCCCGGCATCGGTCAGCGCCCGGGTGACGGCGGCGCCCAGGGCGGGCAGCGGGCGGTTGGTGTCCACGTTTAGGAAGCGCAGCCCGCTTTCCGTGGGCACGAAGACATCCTCGGGGAAGGTCAGCCGGGCCTCGCCGGGGTTGGCCTCGATCAGCGGATAGACCGGGATTTGGGGCGCCTGCCCGGGCAGCTCGCGGGGCTTCAGCTCGAACACCTGCAAGGCCGCCCGGATGGCCGCCTTGTCGAAGCTCTGGCCCTCCAGCTCCACCGGCAGGCGGCCCCGGATCTCCATGTTGCGGTAGTAGATGAAGGGCAGCAGGGTTTCGTAGGTCTGGCGGTCGAAGGTTTCGCCGCTCTCCAGGCCGTAGGTGAAGTTGTGCTCGCCGCGATGCTCGCGGTGGATGAAGTCGCGCCGCACCGGGCTGTACAGCAGGTGGGTGCGGGCCGTCTCGACGCCCACCACCATCTCGGTCAGGCGGGGCAGGGCGATGGCGGCCAGGACGGTGACCAGCAGGGCCAGGGACAGGCGGGCGAACGCGGTCGTCATCTCACACCCCGCCGTCGCGGAAGCGGCGGGCCGGCAGCAGGGCGGCCGGCACCATCAGGGCGACCAGCAGGGCGAGCCCGGGCAGGGCGTGGTCATAGGCCCCGAAGCGCGGCGACAGATGGCACAGCCAGACCACCCCGCCGGCGACCAGCGCGTTGACCACCTGGAAGCGCCGCTCCGGCTCCAGCAGGATCAGGGCCATGCCCAGATAGCCGGCCACCCCGGCCAGCATCCAGGGCAGGGCGGTGGTCAGGGCGCTGCTCACGAAGGGGGCGGGGAAGAAGGTGCCCACACTCAGCCCCAGGGCCACCAGGTCGAGCCCCAACAGCAGCCCCAGCGCCCCCAGCCCGACCGCCAGATGGCTCAGGATCATGCGGCCCAGCCCGACCGGCAGGTGCAGGGCCAGGCGCAGCCGGCCCTTGGTCATCTCCGGCAGGAACTGGGCCAGCCCCAGCAGCAGCCCGCTGGCCAGCGGCAGGTAGCGCAGATCGTCGTAGAACAGGCGGCCGATGCGCCCGGCCTGATAGAACAGCATTTCCGGATGCTCAACCCGGAACTGGTGCCTGAGCGACAGGAACAGATAGGCGGCAAACACCGCATGGCCGAGCAGCAGCAGAAGCAGCCAACCCCTGAGCTTGATCCATTCCTTGAACAGCACCATTCAGTAGGTTCCCGTGTAGCCGACGAAGGCGTCTTCCAGGCTCATCGGGCAGGCGGTCAGGCCGGCCACCCGCTGGCCCTGGGCGCCCAGCGCCTGGGCCACCCGCTCGGGCCCGTGGAAGGCGTAGACCATGAGGGTGCCATCGGGCGCCGCCTCGACGTTGTGCAGCACCCCGTCGGCGGCCGGCGGCGGGGCGCCGGGGGTGGGCGGCAGGCGGTAGTGCCGGAAGTCGCCCATGAAGGCCGACAGCGAGGTGGCCAGTACCTCGCCGCCGCGCCGCAGGAAGATCACCTCGTCGACCAGCCGTTCCATGTCCTGGACCACGTGCGAGGTGACCAGCACGGTCTTGCCGCCCTGGCGCGCGTAGTGGACCAGATAGTCCAGGAACAGGCGGCGATAGCCGGCGTCCAGACCCATGGTGTAGTCGTCCAGGATGAGCAGCTCGGGGTCCTGGGCCATGACCACGGCCAGCACCACCTGCGAGCGCTGGCCCTCCGACATGCGGCCGATGCGGTGATCGGGCGACAGGCCCAGGCGCTCGATCAGGTCGTGGAAGACGTCGCCCCGCCAGGCCGGGTAGAAGCCGCTGAAGAACCGCTCGGTCTGGCGGATGGTCATGAACTCGTAGGCCAGATGGCCCTCGAAGACCAGGCCGATGCGCCGCCGGGTGTCGGGCGGCAGGGCGTGCGAGGGCGCCCCCAGCACCGAACAGCGCCCGGCGCTGGGGCGCAGGAAGCCCATCAGCAGCTTGATCAGCGTGGTCTTGCCGACGCCGTTCTTGCCGAGCAGCCCGAAAATGCCGCCCCGGTGGACGTCGAAGCTGAGGTTGTGGTGGATGACCCGGCGGCCGTAGCGGTGGGTCAGGCCATCGACGCGGATGGCGATGTCATCGGTCATGGGGAGGGGGCGGCGCGATCTTGCGAGTGAGTATCAGAAGCGATACAAGCATCGCCGCCGCCCGGCCGGCCGTCAAGCCGTTCCCTGCGCAACCGCGTCCCGGGTTCAAGGATTGGTCTGCCCTCGGGCGGGGTCGGCGCCCGCTCTGGCGCTACTTCTTGCCGGAGTTGCCGTGGTGGCGGAAGGCGTCCAGGGTGACCACGTTGCTGCCCTCGGAGTCGGCGGAGTCGGCGTCCGCCTCTCCCGCGCCCGGGGTGGCGGCGGCGCGCTCGCGGCGCGGGGCGGCCGGGCGGTCGAAGGCCAAAAGCTGGTTGATGTCTTCCTGCGAGATGGCGCGCATCGCCTCGTCGTCGCCCAGGTCGGCGGTGGCGCCGGCGGTGGCGTCGGCGGTGGCGTCGTCGTCCTCGTCGTCCCAGCCCTCGGCGCCCTCGGCGTGGAACTGCAGGCCGAACTTGGCGTGCGGGTCGGCGAACGCGGTGACCGCCGCGAAGGGCACCACCAGACGCTTGTTGAGCTGGTTGAAGCTCAAGGTGACGGCGAAGCCCAGCTCGTTCACATCAAGGTCCCAGAACTTGTTCTGGAGCACGATGGTCATCTCTTCCGGATGGCCGGCCTTGAGCTCGGGCGGGATGTCCACGTCCGAATGGCCGGTCAGGAAGGTGATGTAGAAGTGATGCTGGCCGGGCAGCCCCTGGCGCGCGGTGACCATCAGGGCCTCGCGCAGCACACCACGCAAGGCGTCCTCGACCATGCGTTCGTAGGAGAAACCGTCGATGTGGTCGCTCAACACGCTGAAAAGTCCCCGCCGTGGGATGGATCAGAGGGCGAAACAGGGGTGTCGCGGGTGCCCGCAATCTTATGCCGGTCGCCCCGTCGCGGCCGTCCCGATGATGGCGCAAGCGGCGGCAATGGGCAACCGTCTTGCTATGGGCGACCGCCTTGCTCTGGGCAACCGCCTTATCTGCGATCAACCGGCCCCGAACGCGGATGGGATAAGTGGAGGGCTTCTGTTGCCCGGTGCCCTCCGAACCGCGCTTACCGATGTTTAGGCGGCAGCGAGCGCCATGTCATTGTCGTTGGCACTTGTAGTAACGGCCCGATAACGGCGGAACCATGCCGGGAACAGCCCAAGCCTTTACCACGCGTGTCGATCCTGTTTCGCCCCCATGAGCCCGCCCCGCCGGCACTGCCGGGCCGGGGCGGGAATTGGTGGAGGCGCCGGGCACTGCCCCCGGGTCCACTACGCTTATTCCGCAAGGGGTTTAGCGCCATAGTCGGCAAGCCGACCCCAACAATATAGGAGCCTTCCCGGTCCGGCGCAAAGGGCTTATGGTGTCGGGCCCCGTTTCCCAGAGCCAGCCGGACCCGCCCGCCGATGCCCCCGCACCCTTCCCTGACGCCCGAGCAGCAGGACGAGATCGCCCGCCTGAAAGCCGCCAGCACGCCGACCCGCCGGGCCACCGTGCCGGCCCTTGAAGAGGTGCTCTACGAGGCCCATCCGGTGCTCGACCACGGCTTCGTGCGGGTCATCGACTACATGGGCGACGACGCCGCCATCGTGCAGGCGGCCCGGGTCTCCTACGGCAAGGGCACGCGGCAGGTCAGCCAGGACCGCGGGCTGATCCGCTACCTGATGCGCCACCGCCACACCTCGCCGTTCGAGATGTGCGAGATCAAGCTGCACGTGAAGCTGCCCATTTTCATCGCCCGCCAGTGGGTGCGCCACCGCACGGCCAGCCTGAACGAAATCTCGGCCCGCTATTCGGTGCTCGACCGCGAGGTCTACATCCCCCACCCGGATCACCTGGCGGCCCAGTCGAGCGCCAACCACCAGGGGCGCGGCGAGGCCCTGGCCGGCGCCGAGGCCGAGCGCGTGCTGGCCATCCTGAAGGACGACGCGGCGCGCACCTACGCCAACTACGAGGACATGCTGAACGTCGATTCGGACGGCGCCCCCCTTGATCCCGACCGCCAGGGGCTGGCGCGCGAGCTGGCCCGCATGAACCTGACCCTCAACACCTATACCCAGTGGTACTGGAAGGTGGACCTGCACAACCTGCTGCACTTCCTGGCCCTGCGCGCCGACCACCACGCCCAGTTGGAAATCCGCCTCTACGCCGAGACGATCCTCGATCTGGTGGAAAAGTGGGTGCCGCTGACCGTGGAGGCCTTCCGCGACTATCGCCTGGGCGGCACCAGCCTGTCGGCCAAGGACATGCAGGTGGTCCGCCGCCTGCTGGCCGGCGAGGCGGTCGAGCAGCCCGACAGCGGCCTGTCGGCCCGCGAATGGCGCGAACTGATGGCCGCGCTGGATCGCTGAGAACTGGGTCGCTGAGAACCAGTTCGCCGCAAACTGGGTCGCCGAGAACCGGCGCCACCACGAGATTGCCACAATGTGGCGCCGCTGGGCGCCACAATTGGCGGCGACAAGGAGAGGGTCCGGCACCGGGCCGCCCATCCCCTCTCCTGGCGCGGTCCACGTCCCCGAGGTGCCGGCCAGGCAGCCGCTCCCCCATCCGTGTACCCCAGGCGGCTGCCGCCTAGTTTGGTGACCGAGACGGTCGGCGCGATCCGCTTCCCCGCGCCGGCCGTCTCTTTATTTATGTGGGCGTGGTTTTTTCCGCGCGTCCCTGTCGCGCGCCTATTGCAGGGCGGCCAGCATGGGGCCCCGGTCCTCCATGGCCTTGATCTTCTCGATGCCCTGGCGCATTTCGCTCATCAGGAACTCGGCCCGGCGCACCGGGCCGCCGGCGTCCTTGGTCGGGAACATGCGGCGGTAGGTGTCCATCTTCACGGTCAGGCTGCACAGCACGCTGCCGATGTGGGTGTGATAGCTGGCGATCAGGTCCTGCACCTTGCGGAAGCGCTCGGCCGAGATGCTGTCCCACATGGCGGTGGTCGAGCGGTCGAAGTTCTCGAAGCGGCCGGTGATGTCGGCCGCCACCTCGTTGATGGTGCTCTGGATGCGGTCGCAGGTGGCCATCAGGCCGGCGTCGTTCTTCATCTGGTAGTTGGTGCGCAGGATGCTCAGGCCGTCCAGGAACTCGTCGATCAGCGGCTCCACCTTGTCCAGGCACTGGCGGAAGTAGCTCAGCGACAGGAAGATGTCGCCGTAGTCCTCGAGGAACTTGGGCACGTCGCTCAGGTTGATTTCCAGGCGGTCGGCCATGCGTTGCAGCTTCTCACGGGCCTTTTTCACATCGGGGTCGCGGAACAGGCCGACGATGTCGTCGAAGTTCTGCACGCTGATGTCGTCGTCGCCGTAGATCTGCATGATCAGCGGCCCGGTGAAGGCCTTCATGTACTCGGTCAGCTCGCGGTTCTTGGCCTGGGAGAGCTTCAACTCGGCGCTCGTCGGCAGCTCCAGCTCGCGCAGGAAGATGCGCAGCGAGTAGACGTCGTAGGTCGGCAGCAGGGCCAGCCGGCGCAGCATGATCAGGTCCGGGTGGGGCTTGCCCTCCGGCCAGTCGAACGCCTTGGGCAGGTCCTCCACCGCCAACTGGCCCGAGCCGGTGCGCTCTTCCGAGAACAGCTCGATCACCGATTCCAGGCGCACGTTCTTGATCAGCCGGGCCGGGCGCAGGGCCGGGGTTTGGATCGGCATGATGGCCAGCGGCAGGATGTGCAGCGCGTCCATGTCGGAATCGCGCACCGCGACCTTGGGGCCGGCGGTGGGGCCACCGGTGGGGCCATCAGCCGGCGGGGCGACGATGTCGGGCGACGGGGAGGAAGCCATGGTCGGCGGCGTTTCCCTGATCCTTTGGTGGTGTATGGTGGCGCCGTTTGGCGCCGACGGGCGCAGCCTATCACAGACCCCTGAGCAGAGACACCCGAGCGGAAGTGATACCCGAATGCCGCGTTTTCGTCTGATTCTGGAATACGATGGCGCCGCCTTCGTGGGCTGGCAGCGCCAGGACAATGGCGACAGCGTGCAGGCGGCGCTGGAGGCGGCGGCCCTGGCCTACAGCGGCGGCGCGGTCCAGGTGCTGGCCTCGGGGCGCACCGATTCCGGGGTTCATGCCCTGGCCCAGGTGGCCCACCTGGACCTGCCCCGCGACGATCCGCCGCAAACCGTCCGCAACGCCCTCAACGCGCACTTGAAGCCGGCCCCGGTGGCGGTGCTCGACTGCCAGCCGGTGGCCGACGACTTCCACGCCCGCTTCTCCTGCCTCGGGCGGTGCTACCTGTACCGCATCCTGGAACGCCCGGCGCCGCTGGTGCTGGCGCGCGGCCGGGCCTGGTGGGTGCCGCCGGGGCGGGGCGGCCGGCTGGATGCCGAGGCCATGGCCGAGGCCGCCACCCATCTGCTCGGCCGGCACGACTTCACCAGCTTCCGGGCCAGCCAGTGCCAGGCCGACAGCCCGCTGAGGACCCTCGACGGGCTGAGCGTGAGGGCCGTGGAAGGTGGGCTGGAAATCCGCGCCTGGGCGCGCTCGTTCCTGCACCATCAGGTGCGCAACATGGTCGGCACCCTGAAGCTGGTCGGTCAGGGCAAGCTGGCCCCGGGCGAGGTGGCGATCATCCTGGCGGCCCGCGACCGGGCCCGCGCCGGCCCCACGGCGCCGCCCGAGGGGCTCTACTTCGCCGGCGCCCTGTACCCCGACGCGGCCCTGGTCGGGGCCGACTTCGGGGCCCCGCCGCCGGGGTGGGCGGACGGGAAAAGTCGCGCCGATTCATCTCGTTAAGATTGCCGGGGCGTGGTATTCTGTTCGCCATATAGAGGATGGCGGGAGAATCGACATGCTGCGCAACCTTCCCATCCTGTGGCGCATCGGTCTGGCCATGGTGGTCCTGTCGGCGTTGACCGCCGTGGTGCAGGCGGTTCCCGGGGCCTGGGTGCGCGGCGAGATCATTCGCGGCGCCCTCAGCCGCGAGCTGAACGGCCACTACGAGAACCTGATCGCCGCCATCCGGGCCGAGGCCGACAAGGCGCGCACGCTGTCGGCCCTGGTCGCCGGCATCCCCGAGGTGCGGGCCGCCTTCGCCGCCGGCGACCGCGACCGGCTGGGCGCGTTGTTCGTCCCCGGTTTCGCCGCGCTCAAGGCCGATCACGCGGTGGTCCAGTTCCAGTTCCACGTGCCCCCGGCGACCTCGTTCCTGCGCGTCCACAAGCCGGAGAAGTTCGGCGACGACCTGTCCGGCTTCCGGCTCACCGTGCTCGAGGCCAACCGTGAGCAGGCCCCGCGCTCGGGCATCGAGAAGGGGGTGGCCGGGCTGGGCGTGCGCGGCATGGTCCCGGTGGCCCACGACGGGGCGCATGTCGGCACGGTCGAGTTCGGGATGTCTTTCGGGCAGCCCTTCCTCGACAGCTTCAAGGCCGATTTCGGGGTCGACGTGGCGCTGCATCTGGCCGGCGAGGAGGGCTTCTCGGTCTTCGCCTCGACCCTTGATGGCCCCAGCCAACTGAGTGGCGAGGCCCTGGCCGCCGCCCTGGCCGGCACGCCGAGCCTCGTCGAGCACGGGCGGCAGGCGGTGTTGGCCCGGTCGATCCGCGATTTCGCCGGCCAGCCCATCGGGGTCGTCGAGCTGGTGCTCGACAGTTCCGCCTACGCCGCCCAGGCCGCCGCCGGCAACCGCAACGCCCTGCTGTTCGGGGCGGTGGCGGTGCTGGTCGCCTCGCTGCTCGGGCTGCTCATCGCGCGCGGCATCAGCCGTCCCATCCGGGCCATGACCCAGGGCATGGAACGCCTGACCCGGCGCGACTTCGCGGTCGACATCGCCGGCCAGCAGCGGCGCGACGAGATCGGCCTGATGGCCCGCGCCCTGTCCGTGTTCAAGGACGCCGCCATCGAGATGGACGCCAGCGAGCGCCGGATGGGCCAGCGGGTGGCCGAACTGGAAACCCGCGAGGCCCAGGTCAAGGCGGAAACCCAGGCCCACCTGGAAGGCGTGGTGGCGGCCGCCGTGGAAGCCAACCAGGCGATCACCGTGCTGGCCCGCATGACCCGCGAGTTGCGCGCCACCAACGCCCGCAGCCAGTCGATGGCCTCGGCGGTCGAGGAACTGGTGGCCAGCGTCAAGGAGATCGCCGGCAATTCGGACACCGCCGCCGGGGCCGCCCAGGAGGCCGGTGGTCAGGCCGGCGAGGGGCTGGCCGGGGCGCGCCGGGCGGTCGACAGCATGGCCGCCATCCACCGGGCGGTCAGCCAGGCCGCCGCCACCGTGGATGCCCTGTCGCGGGCCAGCGCCGAGATCGGGGTGATCATCCAGGAGATCGAGGACATCGCCAGCCAGACCAACCTTCTGGCCTTGAACGCCACCATCGAGGCGGCGCGCGCCGGCGATGCCGGCAAGGGCTTCGCGGTGGTCGCCGGCGAGGTCAAGGCGCTCGCCGGGCAGACCGCCAAGGCGACCGACGACATCCGCGGCCGCATCGACCACCTGCGCCGCGAGATGGAAACCATCGTCGGGGCCATGAACCAGGGCGCCACGGCGGTCGATCAGGGGCGCGAGGTGGTCAACGGCCTGGGCGACCAGTTGACCGGCATCTCCGGGGCGATCAACGACGTCACCGGGCGGATGCAGGAAATCGCCGCCATCCTCGGCCAGCAGACGGCGGCGGCCAACGAGGTCTCGGCCGGCACCGGCAGCATCGCCCAGATGGTGCGCCGCAACAGCGACGAGGTGGACGAGGTGCTGGCCGCCATGGACAAGGCCAACGCGGTGCTCGAGGCGCGGGTCGCCGAGTTCGCCAAGGTGGGCACGGCGCGGGCCATCGTCGAGGTGGCCAAGAACGACCACATGGTCTTCGCCCGCCATGTGGTGGAGACGGTGATCGGCCGTCAGAGCTGGCGCGAGGCCGACATGCCAAGCCACCTGACCTGCCGCTTCGGCAAGTGGTACGCCGCCGTCGACGACCCGCGCATCAAGGGCAACCCGGCCTTCACCCAACTGGTCGAGCCGCACCGCGCCGTGCATGACAAGGGCAAGGAGGCGGTGCGTCTGGCCGCCCAGGGCGACCTCGACGGGGCCATGGCGGCGGCCGAGGCCATGCACACCGCCTCGCTCAAGGTGGTCGCCCGCCTGACCGAACTGGCCCGGGGGCTGGACTGAGCCGATCCGCAAGGCGGCTCGTGACGGCGATTGGCGATACGATCAATGATCTGAAGCCTGTCGCGAGATCCAGGGACCACGCGACAGGCTCTCCCGGCGGCCGATCCGCTCAGCGGATCGACACCTCGACCCGGCGGTTGCGCGGCTCGGCGGTGTCGTCCGGGGTGGGGACCAGCAGGTTGCGCTCGCCGTGCGAGGTGACGGTGATCTCCACCACGTCCAGGTTGGCGGCCCGGATGCGCTCGGCGATCACCTCGGCCCGCTCCAGGGCCAGCCGCGCGTTGAGCTCGGCGTCGCCCTGGGTGTCGGAGTGGCCGATGATCCCGATGTCCACCGCCGGGCGCGCCCGGATGGCGGCCAGCACCTCGGGGAACTGGGCCTCCGAGGGGGGCTGGAGGGTGGTGGTGCCGGTCTCGAAATAGAGCAGGAAGCGGGTCGGCAACTCGGGCGTGGCGGCCAGGGCGGTGCCGAAATCCTGCTCGATCCGGTCGTCATCGACCAGATAGGGTTCGCCGGCGGTGGGGGTCAGGTCGGCCCCCTGGCCGGTCTTGGTCAGGGTGGCGGTGCCGCCCTCGCGGCCGCTGACCGTGACCTGCCCGGTGCTGCCGTCGGGATTGTCGAGCAGCACGACGTAACTCTCGCTGGCGCAGCCGGCCAGCAGGGCGGCCACGGCGAGGGCGGCGAAACGGGTCATCATACCGTGCATCACGCGAGTCATGGCGTCAGTTCCCCACCTTGACCAGGAAGCGGGTGCCGCGCACCCCGATCAGCGCGTCCGGGGTGGCCACCGCCACCTGCTCGGGCGCCAGCTTGGCGATGACGCCGGACAGGAACTGCGCCCGCCCCTTGCTCATCGAGGCCTTGAAGCCCAGCTCGCCGGCCCGCGGGTCGTACAGGAAGCGGTCGACGACCAGCTCGGTGTCGCCGCCCAGGGTGATCACGCTGTCGTCCTTGAAGGTCACCCCCAGGCTGCCCTCGGGGGCGGTCTTCAGGGTGTCGCCGGTGAACACCGGCTGACCCGGCTGGGCGGCCGTCTCGGTGCCGGCCGACAGCACGCTGGCCGCGCCCTCGACGGTCTTGACGTAGCCCACCGGGGCCGCCGGCTCGGCGGCCGGGGCCGGCCCGGCGGCGAGCAGCAGGGCGGCCAGCACGGCCAACGGGAAGGGCAGGGAACGCGGGCGCATGGCGGGTCTCCTTGGCGGGGTCACGGGGCGCCGGGGCGGCCGGTTGGTGTCAGCCGGGGCGGTCGGTTGGCGTCAGCGGCCGCCGGGGCGGGCGCCGACCATCTGGTCCTGGTGCTCCTGGATGAACACGTTGGCGTACAGGTTGTTGATCCACTGTTTGCCTTCCTGGGTCACCCCCAGGTACTCCAGCGCCGGCCCCAGGTAGGGGCGCACCATGTTCCAGAAGAAGCGCGGGTAGCCGGCCCGAAGGTCGGCCGGCGAGGCGTAGCCCATGGCCTGGGCGGCGCCGGTCTCCTGGAACTCGTGGAACAGGAAGGCGGTCTTGCGCAGATAGTCGATGTCGGCCATCTGGCCGATCAGGTCGGCCGCCCGGAGCAGGCCCGGGTAGTCGTCGGTGCGGGCGTGGTCGTCGCCGGCGGGGACCGGAAAGCGGGTGTGCTCGATGTTGGCCTCGATGCGGTCGGGGTCGAGCGCCGGCACGCTGCCGAAGCGCTCGCGCACGAAGATCTTCGAGCGGGTGACGTGGTGCGGGGTCAGCGCGGCATCGGTGCTGCCGACCGGCAACCGGGTGGTGGTGCCGTCCGAATCGATCACGTAGTGGCCCACCGTGTCGCCCCGGCAGACGCCGCGCACATAGCCGATGTCGTGGCACAACAGGGCGATCACGAAGTGCACCCAGTCGCGCGGGCCGACGCCGCCCTCCTTCAACTGGCGGCCCTTCAGGATCACCTGGCCGACCTCGGTCACCATGATGGTGTGGTTGACGTCGTGATAGGCGGCGTCGCTGGTCGCGATGTTCTCCAACGCGATGCGCCCGCAAAAGGAGAGAATCCCGGGATAGTCCGGTTCGAGCCGGCCGTAGACGGCGGTGTAGGAGTCGCGCAGGCGCTCGACGTAGGTGTCGATCACGACGTTGTTGGGATGGAAAGACACGATTGTCGCTCTCCCTGCCGGAGCCCCCCAGCCCCTGTGCTGGCAGGCATGATAGCATCGACAGGCCGACCGGCAAGCCCGCCGCCGCGCCGTCTTTTTCCCGCCGGGGCGCAAGACGGCGGCAATCGGGGCTGGTTTCGACGCCGCCAAGACCGTATATCTCCTGGCTTGACACCTGGACGGGCTCCGTGCCTGACCTAACCAGCAGCCCAAGCAGCGTGCCGAAGATCGCCATGGCCACCAACAAACCGACCCTGACCGACTGGAACCCCGCCGGCTGGCGCCACAAGCCGGTGTGTCAGATCCCGGCCTATCCCGATCCCCAGGCCCTGGGCCGGGTCGAGGCCGAGCTGGCCCGGTTGCCACCGCTGGTCTTCGCCGGCGAGGCGCGCAGCCTGAAGGCGTCGCTGGGCCGGGTCGCCCAGGGCGAGGGTTTCCTGCTCCAGGGCGGCGACTGCGCCGAAAGCTTCGCCGACTTCCACGCCGACTACATCCGCGACACCTTCCGGGTGCTGCTCCAGATGGCCGTGGTGCTGACCTTCGGCGCCGCCCTGCCGGTGCTCAAGGTGGCCCGCATGGCCGGCCAGTTCGCCAAGCCGCGCAGCGCCGACATGGAAACCATCGACGGGGTCAGCCTGCCCAGCTACCGGGGCGACATCATCAACGCCCCGGAGTTCACCGAGGCCGCCCGGACCCCCGATCCCGAGCGCATGATCCGCGCCTACAACCAGGCCGCCGCCACCCACAACCTGCTGCGTGCCCTGTCCCAGGGTGGCTACGCCGACCTGCACAAGATGCACCGCTGGAACCTGGGCTTCGTGCAGGGCTCGAAGCAGGCCGAGAAGTACCGCGATCTGGCCGAGCGGATGAGCGAGTCGCTGTCCTTCATGGCGGCCTGCGGGCTGACCCCGGCCAACGTGCCGCAGCTGCGCGAAACCGACTTCTACACCTCGCACGAGGCGTTGTTGCTGAACTACGAGGAAGCCCTGACCCGGATCGATTCGACAACCGGCAAGTGGTACTGCTGCTCGGCCCACATGCTGTGGATCGGCGAGCGCACCCGCCAGCCCGATCACGCCCATGTGGAGTTCCTGCGCGGCGTCGAGAATCCGATCGGCGTCAAGTGCGGCCCGGAGATGGATACCGACGACCTGCTCCGCCTGTGCGCCACCCTCAACCCGGCCAACGAGCCGGGGCGGATGACCCTGATCACCCGCATCGGGGCGGAGAAGATCGAAAGCAAACTGCCCCGCCTGATCCGCGCCATCGAGCGCGAGGGCCTTTCGGTGGTCTGGGCCTGCGATCCCATGCACGCCAACACCCACAAGACGGCCAACGGCTACAAGACGCGCAGCTTCGACGCCATCCTCGATGAGCTGAAGGGCTTCTTTGCCGTGCACCGGGCCGAGGGCACCCACGCCGGCGGCGTTCACCTGGAGCTGACCGGCCAGCAGGTCACCGAATGCCTGGGCGGCGCCCAGGCGATTTCCGAGGCCCGCCTGGGCGACCACTACGACACCCTGTGCGATCCGCGCCTGAACGCCGACCAGTCGCTGGAAATGGCCTTCCTGATCGCCGAGGCGCTGAAAGCCGAACGGGCCGAGCAGCGTCGGGTCGCCGGCGGCGCCTGATCGTCCTCCAACCCGCGAAGCCGCTTGCGATGAGCCAGTCTGCCGACATGCCAACCCGGGCCGCCGTGTGGCCCGACGCCGGGGCGGTGGACGCCTGGGCCGACAAGTACTTCGCCCGCACCCGCCAGGTGGTCGAGAAGTTCGGCGACTGTCAGGTCACCTACGCCGTGTTCATGCGCCGCCCGGTGCTCTACGCCGCCCGTCTGGCGCTGGACTGGCTCGACACGGTCAGCCGGGAACGCGGCGACCGCTTCGACATCCGCCAGCGCTACCAGGAAGGCGACTGGGTTGGGGCCGGCGAACCCTTGATGTACATCACCGGCCGGTTCGCCCGGCTGGTCGACCTGGAAACCGTCTTCCTGCAGAAGCTGGGCGCCACCTGCGTCGCCGCCTACAACGCCTTCACCATGTGCGAGGACCTGCCCCGGGTCGCCTTCCTGGCCATGGATGCCCGCCACTGCGCCGGCACCGAAATGGCCGAGCTGATGGCCTACGCCGCCGCCGTGGGCTCGCACGCCGCGCAGAAGTCGAACAACGCCAAGGGCTTCATCGGCAACGCCACCGACGCCACCGCCCACTTCTTCGGCCAGACCGAGGGCCGGGGCACCATGCCCCATGCCCTGATCGGCTACGCCGGCTCGACCGTGCGCGCCGCCGAGATGTTCCACGAGACCTTCCCCGACACCGACCTGATCGTGCTGGTCGACTACTTCGGGCAGGAGATCACCGACAGTCTGGCCGTCTGCGCCCGCTTCCCCGAACTGGCCGCCGAGGGGCGCCTGGGTCTGCGCCTGGACACCCACGGCGGTCGCTTCATCGAGGGACTGGACACCCCCAAGTCCTACGAGAAACTGGAGCGCCACGCCCCCAGGGCACTGCGCGGCTACCGCACCGAAACGGAACTGCGCTACCTGATCGGCACCGGCGTCTCGGCCGCCGCCATCTGGCACCTGCGCGAGGCGCTGGACCGGGCCGGCTATCCGAAGGCCAGGATCATCGCCTCCTCCGGCTTCTCGCCGGCCAAGTGCAAGGTGATGGCCTATGCCCGGACGCCGATCGACGTCATCGGCACCGGCTCCTACCTGCCCGACAGCTGGAGCGAAACCTACGCCACCGCCGACGTCATCGCCTACAACGGCGAACGCCGCGTCAAGGTGGGCCGCGAGTTCCTGTTCACCCGCGACGACACGCCAACCGGCTGACCGCCAAGGGGCGCCGCCCCTTGGGACCCCGCTGGGGAGGCCGGGGGCCTCCCCAGACCCCACCATTGAGTCAAAACCCCACAAGGGGGGGTGCCCCCCCTTGTGGGGTTTTAAGTCACGGCGGGGGTCCGGGGGAGCCCCTGGCTTCCCCGGCGGGGGTTCCAAGGGGGCGGCGCCCCCTTGGTGCCCGGCCGCTTGGCTTGTCAACGCCGGGTGGGTGTGGTAGCACGCGCGGTCTACTCGGCGAGGTCTTCCGCGAATTCCATGTGAGGCGTGGTTGGCTGGCGTTGGGGCGTGGTTGCGAAGGGCACCCCTGGAGGCTCTTGGCTTCGCTCCGGCGGCGGGTCGGGTGGCTATTCCCATATCTCCAAACGAGAGAATGACCGAACATGTCGAAGGACGTATCCAAGCTTCCCGTTCAGGAACGGGACCGGGCCGGTAAGGGGGCAGCCCGGGCGACGCGCCGTGAAGGCCTGGTGCCCGGTGTCATCTATGGTGACAAGAAGCCGCCTCAGTTGATCAGCATGGAGCCCAAGTACCTGATCGCCGCCATGCACCGGCCGGGCTTCAACACCCAGGTCTTCGAGCTCGATCTGGCCGGCAAGAAGCACCGCGTGATGGCCCAGGACGTGCAGATGCACCCGGTGACCGATCAGCCCATCCACATCGACTTCCTGCGCATCGGGGCCGACACCGAGGTGACCGTGCACGTGCCGGTCCACTTCCTCAACGAGGACCAGTCGCCGGGCATCAAGCGCGGGGGCGTGCTGAACGTGGTCCGCCACGAGGTGGTGATGATCGGCAAGCCGGCCAACCTGCCGGAACAGCTCGAGGTCGACCTGACTGGCCTGGACGTGAACGAGACCATCCACTTCAGCGCCATCACGGTGCCCGACGGGGTGCGTCCGGAAATCACCGACCGCGACTTCACCATCGCCACCATCGCCGCGCCCAGCGGCATGAAGTCGGAAGCCGCCGACGACGTGGAGGCGGAGGACGAGGAGTAGGCCGTCAAGGCCTGCTTGCCCGGGAGCCCGGGCGATCCATGGAGGCATGCGCCATGCATCTGTTGGTCGGCCTGGGCAATCCCGGGGGCCGCTACGCCGGCAACCGCCACAACATCGGCTTCATGGCGCTGGACCGTCTGGCCCAGCGCCATGGCTTTGGCCCCTGGCGGGCCCGTTTCGAGGGCGAGTGCGCCGAGGGGCGCATCGGGTCGCACAAGGTGCTGGCCCTGAAGCCCAAGACCTTCATGAACCTCTCGGGGCGCTCGGTCGGCGCCGCGGTGCGCTTCTTCAAGCTGGAGCCGGCGCAGGTCCTGGTCTGCCACGACGAGATCGAACTGGCCCCGGGCAAGGTGCGGGTGAAGGTGGGCGGCGGCAACGCCGGCCACAACGGCCTGAAGGACATCGACGGCCACCTGGGCCGCGACTATCGGCGGCTGCGCCTGGGGGTCGGCCGCCCGGCCGACAAAAGCCAGGTGACCAACTGGGTGTTGTCGGATTTCGCCAAGGCCGAGCGGGACTGGCTCGACCCCCTGCTCGACGCGGTGGCCGATCACATGGGGCGCCTGCTGGATGGCGACGAGGCCCAGTTTCTCAATGCCCTGGCCGGCCTCGGCCCGGCCAGGCCCGAAAAGCCGCCCCGGCCCGACAAACCCACCGCTGCTCCCACCGCCGGCGCTCTGACCCCTGGCGCGCCAACGCCCCCTCCGGCTGCTTCCGGGCCGGCGGAAAAGTCCTCCGAAGGCCCCATGGCCGAAGCCCTGAAGCGACTGTTCAAGTAGCCCCTGTTTTCGTCCCGATCATCCCCCGAGGAGAGCGTCCCCGATGGGTTTCACCTGCGGCATCGTCGGCCTGCCCAACGTCGGCAAGTCGACCCTGTTCAACGCGCTGACCGCGACCATCGCGGCCCAGGCGGCCAACTTTCCCTTCTGCACCATCGAGCCCAACAGCGGCCGGGTGGCGGTGCCCGATGATCGGCTGGAGAAGCTGGCCCGGATCGCCGGCTCGAAGGCGGTGATCCCGACCCAGCTCGGCTTCACCGACATCGCCGGGCTGGTCCGCGGGGCGTCGAAGGGCGAGGGGTTGGGCAACCAGTTCCTGGCCAACATCCGCGAGGTCGACGCGGTGGTCCACGTGCTGCGCTGTTTCGAGGACGACAACGTGACCCACGTCGAGGGCGGGGTCGACCCCATCCGCGACGCCGAGACGGTGGACACCGAGCTGATGCTGGCCGACCTGGAGAGCCTGGAGCGGCGCCTGGCTCCCATCCTCAAGAAGGCGCGCAGCGGCGAGAAGGAGGCCAAGGAGCAGGCCGCCCTGATGGAGCCCATCGTCGAGGCCCTGCGCGAGGGCCGCCCGGCCCGTGCCCTGAGGCCCGCCGACCCGGACGATCGGCGCCGCTTCAACGCCCTGCAACTGCTCACCGCCAAGCCGGTGCTCTACGTGGCCAACGTGGAGGAAGGCGCGGCGGCCGAGGGCAACGCACTGTCCGAGAAGGTGTTCGCCCGGGCGGCCGAGGAAGGGGCGCGGGCGGTGGTCATCTCGGCGGCCATCGAGGCCGAGGTGGCGCAGCTTGAAGAGGCCGAGGAGAAGGCCGAGTTCCTGGACAGCCTGGGGCTGGCCGAGACCGGTCTGGCCCGGGTCATCCGCGAGGGCTACGCGCTGCTCGACCTGATCACCTTCTTCACCGTGGGCCCCAAGGAGGCCCGCGCCTGGACGGTGCGCCACGGCGCCCGCGCCCCGGAGGCGGCGGGGGTCATCCACACCGATTTCGAGCGCGGCTTCATCCGCGCCGAGACGGTGGCCTATGACGACTACGTGTCCCTTGGCGGCGAGACCGGGGCCCGCGACGCCGGCAAGCTGCGCGCCGAGGGCAAGGAGTACGTGGTGGTCGACGGCGACGTCTTCCACTTCCTGTTCAACGTGTAAAAAAACCCGGGCGACCCGCAACGGATCGCCCGGGACTTGCTGTCGTCCGGCCGCCCCGAAGGGGGTCAGCGCGGGCCGATCATGTGCAGGAACTCCTTGCGCGTCGTCGGGTCGTCGCGGAAGGCGCCCAGCATGCGGCTGGTCACCATGTTGACCCCGGGCTTCTTGACGCCGCGCGTGGTCATGCACTGGTGGGCCGCCTCGATGACCACGGCCACCCCCTTGGGCTCCAGCACCTCGTTGATGGTGTTGGCGATCTGGGCGGTCATCTTTTCCTGGATCTGCAGGCGCTTGGCGAACACCTCGACAATCCGCGCCAGCTTCGAGATGCCGACCACCCGATGGTCCGGCAGATAGGCGATGTGGGCCACCCCGATGATCGGCACCATGTGGTGCTCGCAGTGGCTTTCCAGGCGGATGTCCTTCAGCAGGACCATCTCGTCGTAGCCGTCGGTCTCCTCGAAGGTGCGGCGCAGGATGTCGGCCGGGTCTTCCTGGTAGCCGGCGAAGAACTCCTCGTAGGCCCGCACCACGCGGTCCGGTGTGCCGACCAGCCCCTCGCGGTCCGGGTCGTCGCCGGCCCAGCGCAGCAGGGTGCGCACCGCCGCCTCGGCCTCGGCCCGGCTGGGGCGCGGCTCGCCGGTGATGGTGGCCGGCTGGGCCGCGGCGGGGTCGCGGTAATCGCGGGCCGGGGCGATGTGGGCGGGGTCGAGCCGGGCGGGGCGGGCGGGGTCGAACACGGCGGCGTCTCCTTCGCGGCGGCGGGGCGGCGGGCCCCGAACTTATGGTTGAGCCCGATGGGTCGGGCCTGACGGCTCACTTGGGGTCGCGCCGGTGGCGCGTCCAGGGGCACGGGAGTTCCTACGCCGGCCGGCCCGGGCTGGATCACCGGGGGGCGTTTCTCCACCGCCGGGTCAGTTGACCGCCGAGGCGTCGTGCGGGCTGTCGAGCGAAAAGGCGGGAATGTCCACCTCGAAGTCGTCTCCGCCCGCAAGGCTCATGGTGTAGCTGCCGACCATGATTCCCGAGGGCGTGGAGAGCGGACAGCCGCTGGTGTACTCGAAGGTATCGCCCGGCCCGAGCACCGGCTGCTCGCCGACCACGCCCGGGCCGTCCACCTCCTGCAGGCGGCCCAGGGCATCGGTGATGCGCCAGTGGCGGGCCATCAGTTGCACCGTGTCCTGGCCGTCGTTGGCGATGGTCACCCGGTAGGCCCAGACGAAGTGGGACTCGTCCGGGGCGCTCTGATCCTCCAGATAGAACGGCTGGACGGTGACGGTGATCTCGCGGGTGGTCGCCTGGTACATGCTCGCCGGGGCTCGTCAGGGGAGGTGCAACAACGTCCCCCAACATAGGCCGCCCGCCGGCGCCGTCAAAGGCCGCCGGCCAGCACCAGGGGCGTTGCCGCGTCCTCCAGACGTTCCAGGCGGGCCAGCGCGGCCAGGGTCTGCGCCCGGCAGGTGGCGAAGCGCCCCGCGTCACCCGCCGCCCAGCACTGGAAACGGTCCCGCGCATAGAGCAGCAGGCCAGGGTGCGTCTCGGCCAGCGGGCTGTCGAGCAGGGCGTCCAGGCGATGGCGCAGATCGGCCACCTCGCCCAACGTCTCCTCGTACAACGGCGCCTGCCGGCCGGGGCCGCCAACCAGCACCACCTCGGGCCCCGGCAGCGGCGCCAGTGCCACCCGAGCCGCCACCCGAGACGGCAACGGATCGGTCGGCACCAGGGCCCAGCCCCAGGCCAGCAGCATCAGCACCGCCAGGCCACAGGCCAACATCAAGGGACGGGTCATCATGATCGGGTCCTCCATTCCGCCGATTGCCAGACAGCGACAGAATGACCGGCCGAAACGACCAAAAACGGCCGAAACCATGCCTATTCCATGGCAGCCGGGGTGGTGCCTCGGCGACCGCAAAGGGGCGCTGCCCCTTTGAACCCCGCCGGGGAGGCTGGGCCTCCCCGGACCCCGCCATGTCGTTGGAGCCGAAGGCTGGCAACTGAGCTGGAAGCGGGTGAGGTTGGTTGCGGGCCAGCTTCGCTGGCCCGCGAAACTAAAAAGGGGCGCCGGTGCGCGTTGCGCCGGCGGCACCCCCCGTTTTCGGTTGTTTCGCAGGCCAGCAAAGCTGGCCTGCACCCAAACACCGATTGCGCGTGGCTTGGTCTGCGCGTTGCGCACCAACGAAATGGAGGGGGTCCGGGGGATCGCCTTCGATCCCCCGGTGGGGGTTCGGGGGCAACGCCCCCGATCCGGTGTGGCGTGGACCTTGAGGGCAGCGCCCCTCGGTTACCGCCCGGGCACGCCGGAGGTTGTGGAGTGTTCCATGTGCAGTGCCTGACCCGGGCGGGCCAGGGGGAAGGCGGCGTGGGCGGCGTGGGCGGCTTCGGCGAAGCCGGTGAGGATCAGTTTCAGCTTGCCGGGGTAGGTGCAGACGTCGCCGACGGCGAACACGCCGGGCAGGTTGGTCGCCGAGGTGCCGGGAGTGACCGGAATGTGGTGCAGATGCAAGTCGACCCCCCACTGGGTGATCGGGCCCAGATCGCCCGCCAGTCCGAAGAAGGGCAGCAGGGTATCGGCGGGCAGGGTGCGTTGGTTGCCGTCGAGGTCGGCCACCACCACCGCGTCCAGGTGGCCGTTGGTGCCTTCCAGGCCGGCCAGTTGGTAGGGGATGACCAGGTCGATGGCCCCTTCGGCGGCCTTTTCCTTCAGGCGCCGGGCGCTGTCCGGGGCGGCGCGGAAGCGGTCGCGGCGGTGGACCACGGCCACCGAGGCGGCCACCTCGGCCAGGGCCAGGGCCCAGTCGACCGCCGAATCGCCGCCCCCGGCGATGACCACCTTGCGGCCTCGGAAGTCTTCCTGGCGGGTCACGTAGTAGTGCACGCCGACTCCGGGGCCCTGGCGCTCGAAGCTCTCGATGCCGTCCAGCGGCGGGCGGTTGGGGCCGAAGGCGCCGGCCCCGGCGGCGAGGACGACCACCGGCGCCTCGATCACCGTGCCGGCCGAGGTTTCCAGGCGCCAGCCGCCGGCCCCGTCGAAGGCGTCGTCGAGCCGGGTCAGGCCGCTGGCGGTCTGGCCCAGGTGGAGGGTGGGCGTGAAGGGGGCGGCCTGCTCGACCAGTTTGTCGACCAGTTCGCCGGCCAGGATGCGCGGATGGCCGGGCACGTCGAAGATCGGCTTTTCGGGATAGAGGGCGGCGCACTGGCCGCCCACCGTGTCCAGGGCGTCGACCACATGGCAGGACAGGCCGACCATGCCGCACTGGAAAACGGTGAACAGGCCGACCGGGCCGGCCCCCACCACCACCACGTCGGTTGTCTGGGGCTGGCTCATGGCGGGTCCTTTCCTGGGGCTCGTCTGCGGGGTGGGCAAGGTGTAGCGCCGCCCGCGGGCCCGATCAAGCCGGGCTGGTCTTTTCAACCCGCCCGGCTCGGGCTACAACTCGGCCCATGACCGACGAGGACGATCCGCTGTTCCCCAGCGACCCCAACCACTATGCCGACGACGCCTATGTCGACCTGGCGCTGGAGCTGCCCGACGAGGCGGCCACCGAGCGTCTGGGCCGCGCCCTGGCCCGCCTGATGCGCCCCGGCGAGGCGGTCTGCCTGAGCGGTCCGCTGGGCGCCGGCAAGAGCGTGCTGGCCCGCGCCTTCATCCGCGAGCGCACCGGCGACGACGAGGAGGAGGTGCCCAGCCCCACCTTCACCCTGGTCCAGACCTACGACGACGACGGCACCCACGCTGATCCCGGCGAGCCGCCGCCGACCCTCTGGCACTTCGACCTCTACCGCCTGGAAAACCCGGAGGAGGTGCTGGAGCTGGACATCGAGGACGCCTTCGCGGCCGGTGTCTCGGTGGTCGAGTGGGCGGAGCGCCTGGGCCCCTACCTGCCCTGGCAGCGCCTGGAGGTCAGCCTGTCGGTCAACCCCGATGACAGCCGCCGGGCCGAGATCGGCGCCTTCGGCGAGTGGGGCGACCGGCTGGACGAGATCGCCCGCCATGTCTGCCATTGAAATCTCGGCCACTGAGACGCCGCCCAGGCAGACGCTGATCGCCCGCTTTCTGGAAAGCGCCGGCTGGGCCGGGGTGGCGCCCCGCCTGCTGGCCGACGATGCCTCGTTCCGCCGCTACTTCCGGCTGGTCGGGGCCGATGGCGCCCGCGCCGTGTTGATGGACGCCCCGCCGCCGATGGAGGACGTGCGCCCCTTCGCCCGTCTGGCGGCCCATCTCGACAGCCTGGGCTTCACCGTGCCCCGGGTCCGCGCCGCCGACGAAACGGCCGGCCTGCTGCTGCTCGACGACCTGGGCGACGCCACCTTCACTCGCCAACTGGCCGCCGGCGCCGACGAGGCGGCGCTCTATGAAAGCGCCATCGACCTGCTGGCCCACCTGCACCGCCTGGACGCCGTGCCGGCCGACGGCCTGCCGGCCTACGATCTGGCCCGCCATCAGGCCGAGGCCGACCTGCTCATCGACTGGTACCTGCCGGCGGTGATGGGGGCGCGGCCCACCCCGGCGGCCCGCGCCGCGTGGCACGCCCTGTGGGCCGAGGCGCTGGCCCCGGTGCTGGCCGACCACCCGCCGACCCTGGTCCTGCGCGACTTCCATGTGGACAACCTGATGGTGGTGGCGGGACGCCAGGGCATCGCCGCCTGCGGCCTGCTCGACTTCCAGGACGCCCTGGCCGGCCACCCGGCCTACGACGTGATGTCGCTGCTCGAGGACGCCCGCCGCGACCTGGCCCCCGGCCTGCCCGGGGCGCTGCTGGAGCGCTACCTCAAGGCCCGCCCGGAGGCCGACGCCGCCGCCTTCCGCCGCGCCTTCACCGTGCTCGCCGCCCAGCGCCACGCCAAGGTGATCGGCATTTTCACCCGGCTCGCCCGGCGCGACGGCAAGCCGGGCTACCTCGCCCACATCCCCCGGGTCTGGCGCCTGCTCTCGGCCGCCCTGGCCCGGGGCGCCGAGGCCGATCCGGCGCTCGCCGGGCTCGCCGCCTGGCTCGACCGCCACCTGCCCGCCGCGCGGAGAACCCTGCCCCATGCCGGTCAATGAATCCCGCTTCCCCGACACCGCCCCCCGGCGGGCCATGGTGCTGGCCGCCGGCCTTGGCACCCGCATGCGGCCGATCACCGAGCATACCCCCAAGCCGATGGTCGAGATCGAGGGCATCAGCCTGATCCAGCGCATCCTCGACCACCTGAAGGCGGCCCAGGTCGAACAGGCGGTGGTCAACCTGCACCATCTGGCCGGGCGCCTGGAAGACCACCTGTCCGAATACGCCGAGGGCAAGGTGGCGCCCCGCGTGGTGTTCTCCGACGAGCGCGCCCGACTGATGGAAACCGGCGGCGGACTGGTCCAGGCCCGCCCGCTGCTCGGCGACGATCCGCTGTACGTCATCAACGGCGACGTGCTGTGGTTCGACGGCGGCAGCCCGGCCCTGGCCCGCCTCGCCCACGCCTGGGAGCAAACCACCCGGCGCGGCGCCGAGATCGACGCCCTGTTGATGCTGCACTCCACCCCCCGGGCCCACGGCTACGACGGCCTGGGCGACTTCTTCCTCGACCCCTGGGGAACCCCCCGGCGACGGCGCGAGAAAGAAGTGGCGCCCTACGTCTTCGCCGGGGTGCAGATCATCCATCCCCGGCTGCTCGATGACGCGCCGGAGGAGCCGTTCTCCGTCAACCGGCTGTGGAACCGGGCGCTGGAAGCGGGCCGCCTGCGCGGCCTGTCGCACGACGGCGAGTGGTACCACGTCGGCACCCCCGCCGACATCGACCGGGTCGAACGCCTGATCCGCGACGACAGCCCCTTCCCCGACGTGGCGCACCGGTAGGGGGCGAGGGCAGCGGGCGCCTCGGATACGCGTACTCGGAGGCTTTGCCCCCGAACCCCACGCCAGAAAAAACGGGGGCGTTGCCCCCGAACCCCCACCGGGGGACACCGGGTGTCCCCCGGACCCCCGCCATCTCGTAGGTGTGGGACGAAGGCGACGAGGTGAATGCAGGCGGGGTTTGGTTGCAGGCCAGCTTTGCTGGCCTGCGGAAACGGAAAACCAACAGGGAATCGGTTGGCCGGTGTGAAAAAACCGCCCGGGCGCATGGCACGGGCGGTGAATCGTTTTTGGAAATGTCCCGGCGGGGGTCCGGGGGACCGCCTTATCAGAACGGGGGCTTTGCCCCCGTACCCCCACCGGGGGACACCGGGTGTCCCCCGGCCCCCCGCCATCTCGTAGGTGTGGGACGAAGGCGATGAGGTGAACGCAGGCGGGGTTTGGTTGCAGGCCAGCTTTGCTGGCCTGCGGAAACGGAAAACCAACAGGGGATCGGTTGGCTGGTGTGAAAAAACCGCCCGGGCGCATGGCACGGGCGGTGAACCATTTTCGGAAATGTCCCGGCGGGGGTCCGGGGGACCGCCTTCGGTCCCCCGGTGGGGGTTCGGGGGCAAGGCCCCCGAGGTGATGGCGCGGGGGTTCGGGGGCGACGCCCCCGATCATACGCCCGCGGTGCGCCGTTACTCCGCCGCCTGGGCCGAGCCGGTGTCCTTGCCCTTGTTGGCCTCGGCGTCCAGCGGCGGCAGGCCGGCCAGGTGGCGCAGCAGGTTGTAGCGCTGGTCCACTTCCCGCTCGGCCTTTTCGAGCAGCTTCTTGTAGCCCTCGGGGTCGGCCTTGGCGGTCACCTGGAAGCGGCCTTCCCCGGCCATGTAGTCGGCCAGCGGGCGCGAGCGCGGCTTGCTGTCGAGCGTCAGCGGGGCCTTGCCGGTGGCCAGCTTGCGCGGGTCGTAGCGGTACATCGGCCAGTAGCCGCTCTGCACCGCCAGCTTCTGCTGGCCGATGCCGCACGACAGGTCGTAGCCGTGGGCGATGCAGTGGCTGTAGGCGATGATGACGCTGGGGCCATCGTAGGACACCGCCTCGTTCAGGGCCTTCACCGTCTGGGCGTCGTTGGCCGCCGAGGCGATGGAGGCCACGTAGACGTGCCCGTTGGAGATGGCGATCATGCCCAGGTCCTTCTTGGGCAGCGCCTTGCCGGCCACGGCGAACTTGGCCGAGGCGGCGATCGGCGTGGCCTTGGACTGCTGGCCGCCGGTGTTGGAGTAGACCTCGGTGTCCATCACCAGCAGGTTCACGTTGCGCCCGGAACTGAGCACGTGATCCAGGCCGCCGTAGCCGATGTCGTAGGCCCAGCCGTCGCCGCCCACGGCCCACACCACCTTTTCCACCAGGTAGTCGGCCAGCGATTCGAGCAGCCGCGCCTCGGGCTTCCTGATCTCGGCCAGCCGCTGGCGCAGGGCGACCACGCGGCGGCGCTGTTCGGCCACCTCGACCTCGCCCAGGCTGCGGGCGTGGGCCATCAGGCCCTCGACCAGCTCGCCGGGGATGTCGCCGGCCAGCACGCCGAGGAGGCGCAACGCCTCGGTGCGGTGCTGGTCGATGGCGACGCGGAAGCCCAGGCCGAACTCGGCGTTGTCCTCGAACAGCGAGTTGGACCAGGTGGGGCCACGCCCGTCGGCATTGGTGGTGAAGGGGGTGGTCGGCAGGTTGCCGCCGTAGATCGACGAACAGCCGGTGGCGTTGGCGATCAGCAGGCGGTCGCCCCACAACTGGGTGATCAGCTTGAGGTAGGGCGTTTCGCCGCAGCCGGCGCAGGCCCCGGAGAACTCGAACAGCGGGGTCATCAACTGGGTCGAGCGCACGTCGGCGCGCAGCTTGCTGCGGTCCTCGGCGGGCAGGGTCTCGAAGGCTTCCCAGTTGGCGCGCGCCGTTTCCACCACCTGCTCGGTCTTGGGCTGCATGACCAGGGCGCGGCGCTCGGGGTTTTCCTTGTCCACGCCGGGGCAGACCTCGACGCACAGGGTGCAGCCGGTGCAGTCCTCGGCCGAGATCTGGAAGACGTACTGGCCGCCGCCCTTCAGCATCGGCTTGTACTGCATGGTCTCGGGCAGGGCCTGGGCGGTTTCGTCATCCACCGTGGCGGCGCGCAGGGCGCCGTGCGGGCAGATCATCACGCACTTGTTGCACTGGGTGCACAGGGCCGCGTCCCAGGCGCACACCTCAAGGGCGATGTTGCGCTTCTCCCACTTGGCGGTGCCGGTGGGCCAGGTGCCGTCGATGGGGAAGGCGCTGACCGGCAGATCGTCGCCGCGCCCGGCGATCAGCTCGCCGCAGACCTTCTGCACGAACTCCGGGGCCCGGGGCGAGATGGCCGGCGGGCGGGGGTGGCCGGTGATGGCGCTTGGGACGCTCACCTCTTCCAGGTGGTTGAGGGCCTGATCGACGGCCGCGAAGTTGGCCTCGATCACCGCCTGGCTCTTGCGGGCGTAGGTCTTGGCGATGGCGTCCTTGATGCGCGTGATCGCCTCGTCGCGCGGCAGCACGCCAGAGAGCGCGAAGAAGCAGGCCTGCATGATGGTGTTGATGCGCCGGCCCATGCCCACCTCGCCGGCCACCGAGTTGGCGTCGATCACGTAGAAGCGCAGATTGCGCTCGACGATGACCTTCTGCACCTCGGCCGGCAGCTCGTCCCACACCTCGTCCTTGTTGAACGGGCTGTTGAGCAGGAAGGTGGCGCCGTTGGCCGCCTGGGCCAAAACGTCCTGCTTGTCCAGGAACTCGAAGTGGTGGCAGGCGATGAAGCCGGCCTCGCTGACCAGATAGGGGGCGCGGATGGGGCGCGGCCCGAAGCGCAGGTGCGAGATGGTGTTGCCGCCCGACTTCTTCGAGTCGTAGACGAAGTAGCCCTGGCCGTGAAGGTCCGAGCCCTCGCAGATGATCTTGATCGAGTTCTTGTTGGCGCCCACCGTGCCGTCGGCGCCCAGGCCGAAGAACAGGCAGCGCTCGACGTCGGCCGGCTCGATGGAGAAGCCGCTGTCCACGTCCAGCGACAGGTGGGTGACGTCATCGGTGATGCCGACCGTGAAGACGGGCATCGGCTCGGGCTTGGCCAACTCGTCGAACACCGCCTTGACCATGGCCGGGGTGAATTCCTTCGAGGACAGCCCGTAGCGGCCGCCGACCACCACCGGCGCGGTGACCGTGGGCAGGCCCTTGGCGCGGGCTCGGTGCAGGGCGCCGACCACGTCGAGGAACAGCGGTTCGCCCACCGTGCCGCTTTCCTTGGTGCGGTCCATGACGGCGATCGACCGGGTGCTGACCGGCAGGGCGGAGACGAAGGCATCGACCGAGAAGGGGCGGAACAGGCGGACCCGGATGACGCCCACCTTCTCGCCGCGCTCGGCCAGGAAGTTGACCGTTTCCTCCACCGTCTCGCCGCCCGAGCCCATGATGACGATCACCCGCTCGGCATCCGGCGCGCCGCTGTAGTCGAACAGCGAGTAGCGCCGCCCGGTCCGCGCCGCCAGATCGTCCATGGTCTGCTGCACGATCTCCGGGGTGGCGTCGTAGAACGGGTTGCGCGCCTCCTGACCCTGGAAGAAGGCGTCCGGGTTCTGCGAGGTGCCGCGCAGCACCGGGGCGTCCGGGGTCATGGCGCGGGCCCGGTGGGCGCGCACCAGATCGTCGCTGACCAGGGCCTTGAGGTCGTCGTCGGACAACTCGGCCACCTTGTTCACCTCGTGCGAGGTGCGGAAGCCGTCGAAGAAGTGCAGGAAGGGCAGGCGGCTCTTCAGGCTGGCGCTGTGGGCCACCGCCGCCATGTCGTGGGCTTCCTGCACCGAGCCGGCGGCGAGCATGGCAAAGCCGGTCTGCCGGCAGGCCATGACGTCGGAATGGTCGCCGAAGATGGACAGGGCGTGGGTCGCCACCGTGCGCGCCGAGACATGGATCACGAACGGCGTCAGCTCGCCGGCGATCTTGTACATGTTCGGGATCATCAACAGCAGGCCCTGCGAGGCCGTGAAGGTGGTGCCCAGCGAGCCGGCCTGGATGGCCCCGTGGCAGGCCCCGGCGGCCCCGGCCTCGGACTGCATCTCGACCACCTGGGGGACGTCGCCCCACAGGTTGGTGCGGCCCTGGGCCGACCATTCGTCGGACCATTCGCCCATGTTGGACGACGGGGTGATGGGATAGATCGCCGCCACCTCGCTCAGGCGATAGGCCACCGAGGCGCAGGCCTCGTTGCCGTCAACGGTGATCATGGTCGGCCTGGACATGCTTTCCTCCAAACTCGAAAACGGACCCTTGACGGGTCCGGCGGGTTCTTTTTGTACACGATGGGCGCTTCGCGCGACACATCCTTATAATTGCCGCACCTGCGAAAGGGAACACCAAATTTCGGGTTTTTTGTGCACCGCCAAAAGCCCCGGGAAAGTCGCTTTCCCCTTGCCTGCCAGCCTGATCGACCAGACATGAAAGTGCCATGACATCCGCCAATTTCACCCCCGCCACCGCCGGCCTCGCCGGTTCGGATACCCCCCCACCGGCCAGCGCCCCGCGCGACACCCCGGCCGGCGCCCGCCTCGTGCTGGGCATCGAGGGGATGCACTGCGCCGCCTGCTCGGCCCGCCTGGAGAAGGTGCTGGGCCGCGTTGAAGGGGTGGCGGCGGCACGGGTCGATCTGGCCAGCGAGCGGGCGCGAATCGACCTCGCCGATCCGCCGGCCGAGGAAGGCGCCCTGTTCCGGGCGGTGGAGAAGGCCGGTTTCACCGCCGTCCCGGTGGCCGACGAGGAAAGCCGGCTGATCGAGGAGGACCGAAAGGCCGCCTATCGCCTGCGCCGCGACCGCGCCATCCTGGCCCTTGCCGCCCTGCTCGCCGCGCCGCTGGTGGCGCCCATGCTGGCCGCGCCGCTGGGCCTTGAGATCGCCCTGCCCGGCTGGCTGGCCCTGCTGCTGGCCAGCGCCGTGCAGTTCGGCATCGGCGGCCGCTTCTACGTAAGCGCCTGGCGCTCGCTGAAAGGGGGCGGCGCCAACATGGACGTGCTGGTCGCCCTGGGCACCTCGGCCGCCTGGGGGGCGAGCGCCTTCACCGTGCTGTCGGGCGGCTCGGGGCCGCTGTACTTCGAATCGGCGGCGGTGGTCATCACCCTGGTTCTGCTCGGCAAGCTGCTGGAGGCGCGGGCCAAGCGCAGCGCCGCCGGGGCCATCCGCGCCCTGATGAACCTGCGCCCGGCGACCGCCCGCATCGAGCGCGGCGACGGGGTGGTGGAGATCGCCGCCGACCTGCTCGACCTGGGCGACGTCATGGTGGTCCGCCCGGGCGAACGCTTCGCCGCCGACGGCCGCGTGCTCGACGGTCACTCCCAGGCCGATGAATCGCTGCTCACCGGGGAAAGCCGGCCGCTGGAGAAGGGGCCCGGCGACGCCATCATCGGCGGGGCGGTCAACGGCTCGGGCCGGCTCAAGGTGGAAGTCACCGCGCTGGGCACCGACTCGGCGCTGGCCGGCATCGTGCGCGCCGTCGCCGAGGCCCAGGCGGCGCGGCCCCGGGTGCAGGCCCTGGTCGACCGCATCAGCACCATCTTCGTGCCGACCATCGTTGCCGTGTCGCTGCTCACCCTGGCCGTGTGGAGCCTCGGCCTGGGCCAGCCCCAGGCCGGCTTCGCCGCCGCCGTCGCGGTGCTGGTGGTGGCCTGCCCGTGCGCCCTGGGGCTGGCCACGCCGACCGCCCTGATGGTCGGCACCGGAGTGGCGGCGCGGCACGGCCTTTTGATCCGCGACCCGGACGGGCTGTCGCGGGCCCGCGGGCTGGCCGCCGTCGCCTTCGACAAGACCGGCACCCTGACCGAGGGCAAGCCGACCCTGGCCGGCCGCCACGCCGCCCCCGGGGTCGACCCGGCCGAGCTTCTGCGCCTCGCCGCCGCCGCCCAACAAGGCAGCGAGCACCCCCTGGCCCGCGCCGTGCTGGCGGCGCACCAAGGCAGCCCGCTACCCCAGCCGGAGAGTTTCGAGGCGCTGCCCGGGCGCGGCCTGTCGGCCACCGTCGAGGGGCGCCGGCTGCTCATCGGTGGCGACCGGCTGATGACCGAAAAGGCCATCGACACCACCCCCCTGGACACCACCGCCGACCACGCCCGCCACCAGGGCCACAGCCTGCTGTGGATCGCCGAGGAAAACACCGGCGGGGCCCGCCTGCTCGGCCTGCTCACCGCCCACGACCCCCTGAAGCCCGGCGCCGCCCAGGCGCTTCAGGCGCTGAAAGCGCGCGGCCTGAAGGTGGCGGTGCTCTCCGGCGACAGCCCGGACGCCGTCGCCGCGACCCTGAAAGGGCTGCCCGTCGACCTCATCCGAGCCCACATCCTGCCAGCCGACAAGGCCGACGAGATCGCCCGCCTGCGCCACCAGGTGGGCGGCCCGGTGGCCATGGTCGGCGACGGCGTCAACGACGCCCCCGCCCTGGCCGCCGCCGATCTGTCCATCGCCATCGGCCAGGGCAGCGACGTGGCCCTTGAAAGCGCCGCCCTGACCCTGATGCACGGCGAGCCACAGGCGGTGGCCACCAGCCTCGACCTGGCCCGGGCCATCCACCGCAAGATCGCCCAGAACCTGTTCTGGGCCTTCGGCTACAACGTGCTGGCCGTGCCCGCCGCCGCCGCCGGCTACCTCAGCCCGATGATCGCCGGCGCCGCCATGGCCTTCTCCTCGGTCAGCGTGGTCAGCAACGCCCTGCTGCTGCGCCGCTTCCGAGCCGACACCAGGGGCGAAGGCAAAGGGGCGCTGCCCCTTTGAACCCCGCCGGGGGATCGAAGGCGATCCCCCGGACCCCCTCCATTTCGTTGGAGCGAAACGCAGGGGGCGCAGTGGGGGCGACGCGCCCTGGCGCCCCTTTTTGTTGTCGCGGGCCAGCGAAGCTGGCCCGCAACCAACCCCAATCGTTTCCGGCTCGCTGCCGGCGTTCCCCTCCAACGAATTGGCGGGGTCCGGGGGGACCCTGTCCCCCCGGTGGGGGTGTGCGGGGGCAAGGCCCCCGCGTTTGCGCCACCCGGCGATTTGCGAGACGATCCAGGAGGCGGTTTCCCTTTCCAGGTCGCCGCAGGCGGTTTGCACCGGCAAAGGGGCGCTGCCCCTTTGGACCCCGCCGGGGGATCGAAGGCGATCCCCCGGACCCCCTCCGTTTCGTTGGAGCGGAACGCAGGGGCAGGGCCAAATTCAGACGGTGTTTGGGTGCAGGCCAGCTTTGCTGGCCTGCGAAACAACCAAGGACAGGGAACACCGTCGGTGCATCGCGCCCTGGCGCCCCTTGTTGTTGTCGCGGGCCAGCGAAGCTGGCCTGTAATCAGCCTCAATCGGCCCCGGCTCGCTGCCGGCGTTCCTCTCCCACGAATTGGCGGGGTCCGGGGGGACCCTGTCCCCCCGGTGGGGGGGCGGGGGCAAGGCCCCCGCGCTTACGTCACCCGGCGATTTGGGAGGCGATCCAGGAGGCGGTTTCGGTTTCCAGGTCGCCGTGCATGGGCAGGCTGAGGACTTCGCCGGAGAGGTGTTCGCTGAGTGGCAGGCTGCCGGGTCCGTCGCCGTGGTCGCGGTAGGCGGATTGCAGGTGCATGGGCAGCGGGTAGTAGACGGCGCTGGGGATGCCGGCTTCTTTCAGGCGGGCGGCGGTGGCGTCGCGCTCGGGCAGGCGGATGGTGTACTGGGCCCAGGCCGAGGTGGCGCCGGGGCGGCGCGGTGGCGGGGTGACGTTGGGGGCGTTGGCGAGGCCTGTGTCGTAGGCCCGGGCGGCGGCTTCGCGGACCTCGAGCTCGCCCGGGAAGGCGGCCAGCTTGACCCGCAGGATGGCCGCCTGGAGGGTGTCGAGGCGGCTGTTCACGCCGACCCGGACGATGTCGTACTTGGCCCCTCCCTTGCCGTGCTGGCGGATCGAGGCGAGGGCTTGGGCCAATTCGGCGTCGTCGGTCAGCACGGCGCCGCCGTCGCCGTAGCAGCCCAGGGGCTTGGCCGGGAAGAAGCTGGTGGCGGTGGCGTCGGCCAGGGTGCCGACCTTCTTGCCGTCCAGGCTGCCGCCGAAGCTTTGCGCCGCGTCGGCCAGCACTTTCAGGCCCTCGGCGCGGGCGATGGCGTTGATCCGGGGATAGTCGGCGGGCAGGCCGAACAGGTCGACGGCGATGATGGCGCGCGGCGTGAGGCGTCCGGCGGCGCGGGTCTGGGCGATCTTGGCTTCCAGATCGGCGGGGTCGAGGTTGAAGCTGTCGTCGACCTCGACGAAGACCGGCCGGGCGCCCAGCAGCAGCACCGCCTCGGCGGTGGCGGTGAAGGTGAAGGAGGGCACGAAGACGGCGTCTCCCGGGCCGATGTTCCAGGCCATCAGGACGACCATCAGGGCGTCGGTGCCGCTGGCCAGCGAGACGGCCTGGCCGGCCCCGGCGAAGGCGGCCAGCTCCTCCTCGAAGGCTTCCACCTCGGGGCCCATGATGTAGCGGCCGTGGGCCAGCACCTCGGCGATGGCGCGGTCGAGCTCGGGCTTCAGGCGGGCCTGCTGGGCGGCCAGATCGATGAAGGGCAGGCTCACGCGCGGTCTCCTTGCGGGGGGGGATCAAGGGGGGTCAGGGTGCCGTTGTCGTCGCGGTAGCGGTCGCCGGTGCGCGGGCAGACCAGGGTGCCGTCGGTGCTTTCGGTCAGCCGTTCGCCGGCCCGCCCGACCCAGCCGGCCTGACGGGCCGGGGTGCCCAGCATCAGGGCGTGGGCGGGCACGTCGCGGGTGATCACGGCGCCGGCCCCGATCAGGGCATAGGCCCCGATGGTCACCCCGCAGACGATGGTGGCGTTGGCCCCGATGGTGGCGCCGGTGCGCACCAGGGTGGGGGCGAACTCGCTCTTGCGTTCGATGAAGGCGCGCGGCGTGCGCACGTTGGTGAAGACGCAACTGGGACCGCAGAAGACATCGTTCTCCAGGGTGACGCCCTTGTACAGGGCGACGTTGTTCTGGATCTTGCAGCCGGCGCCGACCGTGACATCGGGCCCGATCATGACGTTCTGGCCGACCACCGAGCCGGCCCCCAGGCGGGTCCCGGACAGCAGGTGGGCGAAGTGCCAGATGCGGGCTCCGGGGCCGACCTCCACGCCGTCATCGATCACCGCCGTGGGGTGGGCGAAGAAGTCGGCGCTCATGGGGTGGCTCCGTTCAGCTCGACCGGCTGGCCGCTGGCCAGCGAGCGCTGGCAGGCGTCGAGCACCTTGAGCACGCCCAGGCCCTCGGCGGCGTCGGACAGCGGGCGGCGGCGATGGGCGACGCACTCGAGGAAGTGGGCGCATTCGTTGCGCAGGGGTTCGGCCTCGGCGTAGGGCAGGGGCTCGGCGTTGGCTTTGTCGATGGCCGGCAGGGCGCCGTCCCAGCCCACCCGGTGGCGGTACAGGCGCAGCTTGTCGGGTCCCTTGGCGACGTCGTCGAAGACCGCCATGGCCTGGCTGCCGACCACCACCAGTTCCTGGTCCTTGTAGGGGTGCAGCCAGGAGACGAAGAGGTGGGCCTGCAACCCCTCGCCGAAGCTCAGGTGCGACAGGGTGGTGTCGGCCACCGGCGGGGCGAGGTAGGTGCCGCCGTTGCTGACCACCCGGCTGGGCAGGCGGCCGGCCAGCTTGAGGATCATCGAAATGTCGTGCGGGGCGAACGACCACAGGGCGTTTTCCTCGCGCCTTATCTTGCCCAGGCTCAGGCGGTTGGAGACCACATAGCGCAGCTCGCCCAGGCGGCCCTCGGCGACGGCGGCGCTCAATGCCTGGAAGGCCGGGTGGTAGAGCAGAAGGTGGCCGACCATCAGGGTCAGCCCGGTCGCCTCGGCCTGATCCTTCAGGCGGGCGCCCTCGGCGACGTCCAGGCACAGGGGTTTTTCCACGAAGACATGCTTGCCGGCCGCCAGGGCCTGGGCGACCAGGGCGCCGTGGGTGGCCGCCGGGGTGGCGATGGCCACCGCCTCGATGGCCGGGTCGGCCCAGATGTCGGCCACCTCGGCGTGGGCGGCGGCCTCGGGGTAGAGGGCCGACTGGGCGGCGCGGGCTGACTGGTCGGCCTCGCACAGGGCGGCCAGCGCCCCCAGGGCGTGGAAGTTGCGGGCCAGGTTCTTGCCCCAGTGGCCGGTGCCGATGACGGCGGTGCGCGGAAGTTGGGTCATGAGCGGGGGGCGCAGTCCAGGAAAGGGGAGGCTTTGATGGCTCGGGATCATCCTTCAGACGCCGTTCGCGGGCAAGGGGGCATCCCCGCCCAGTCGATGCCTCGGGCCTCCAGGTAGGCGGCGTGGAAGAAGGCCAGCGGGCTGGCCGCGCCGCGCGGCTCGGTGGCGACCTGCCACCAGGGCCATGTGGCGTAGCTGCACAAGGGGTCGGTGAACCAGGTCAGGTAGCGGGTTTCGAAGGTCCGCCAGCGGGCCCGGCCGTCGGGCAGCGGGGCGTGGGCCGCCTTGGCCAGCCAGCGCACCGGGCGCATCCAGGCCGGTTGGATGCGCAACGGGTTGATCGGCAGGTCGCGCCACACCCCGCCCCAGTTGGTTTCGGTCAGGACCTCCCGGTAAAGGGTCTGGTCGCGTTTGGCGGCCAGTGGCGCGGCGGCCCAGAAGTCGAGGGCCGGGCGGTCCCACAGGGGCAGCCACCAGTCGAGTCCCAGGGCCTCGTAGCAGCGCTGGCCGTTGATCACGTACTTGGCCTGACGGTTGTGGAACTCGGTCGCCTCGAGCAGGCCGTGGTCGCCCAGCGGGCTGTCGGGCAGGTCACCGAGGCGGCGCACCTCGGCGTCCAGCAGGGCGCGCACGGCATCCAGGCGGGGGGCGTCGAGCAGGCAGCGCCAGTGCTTGAAGTGCTTGGCCAGCAGGCCGTCGACGATGCGCCTCAGCCGGGCCTCGGGCGACAGCCCATGGCCCGGCGCGAACAGGCTGGCCGGGATGTGGTTGCCGGAAATGAAGTCGCCCGTCTGGCCGTTGACCACCACCGCGTCATCGGGCACCTCGCCGGCCTGTTTGAGGGTGCTGAGGGCGGCGAAGTCCTGGGGGAAGGGGATGGCGGTCAGACTGTCGGCCTGGGCCCAGTAGCGGCGGTGCCCGGGGCTGGACATGATCCGGCGGATGCCGCGGTTGGTGTAGGGCACGAAGGTCCAGGGCAGACCCAGGCGGTGGGCGATCCGGCGGCTGATGACGGCCTCGCGGTTGCCGGCCCGGCCGTAGGCGAAGGTGCGCACGTGGGGGTAGCCGGCGGCAACCAGCCCGGAGGCGATCATCCGCGAATCAAGTCCGGCCGACAGGGGAACCAGGATGGGCCGTCCGGCGGCGTGGCCGATCAGCCGCTGGATCAGACGTTCGTGCACCTCGGCCAGGGGGCGGCGCAGGTCGTCGGGGTCGACCGCGTCGGGGGCGAAGGGCCGCCAGCGGTGATGGGTCAACGGACGAGCGGTGACGCGGCCCTCCGGGCCGGCGTCGAGCAGCAGGGCCTGACCGGGGGTGAGCGCCCGGATGGCCGGATAAAGGGTCGCCTCGCCCACCGTGTAGCCGGCCAGGGCGAAGGCGATGACCTGATCGGGGTCGGCATCCCCGGGACCCAGGCCGAGGCGCTCGGCCAGCGGCGGCCCCTCCTGGGAGAGCCAGAAGTGCCCCTGGGCCTCGGCCCACAGCAGGGGGCGGCTGCGCACCCGGTCCACCGCCGCCAGCAGCCAGCCGGGGCCTTGCGCGACCAGGGCGAAGAAGCCGTCGAGACCGGCCAGCCACGCGGTCAGGCGGTCCGGGTCGGGGGCCTGCGTGCCGCCCAGGGCGACCAGCTCGGCGGCCAGGGTGGCTGGATCGCGCCTCAGCTCGGCGCCGGCCCACCACAGGGTCAGCTCTCCGTGCCGGTGGTGCGTCCAGCCCGGGGTGGAGTCAAGCAGCGGGGTCCAGGGGGCGGCGGTGGTCATGCGGGAAGGGGGGGCGGGGTTTCAAGGGCCTGGAACGGCAACGGCGCCGGCCCATGGAAGGCCGGCGCCGCGCCCTGGTCGGAGGGACCGGAAGACAGTCTACAGCGAACGCACCCCGTTGAGGAAGCCCTCGACCACCCGGCGCATGCTGGTCGCCTGCTCGGACAACTGACCGGAGGCTTCCAGCACCTGTTCGGCGCCGCTGCCGGTTTCCTGGGCCGCCTGGGTGACGCCCAGGATGTTCTCGGCCACCTCGTTGGTGCCGGCGGCGGCCTGTTGGGTGTTGCTGGCGATTTCCTGGGTCGCCGCGTTCTGTTCCTCGACCGCGCTGGCGATCGCCGAGCTGATCTCGTTGATCTCGCCGATCACCTTGACGATGTGCTCGATGGCATCGACGGCGGCGTTGGTTTCGTTCTGCACCGCGTTGATCTGCTGGCTGATCTCCTCGGTCGCCTTGGCGGTCTGGTTGGCCAGGCTTTTCACCTCGTTGGCGACCACGGCGAAGCCCTTGCCGGCCTCGCCGGCCCGCGCCGCCTCGATGGTGGCGTTGAGGGCCAGAAGGTTGGTCTGGTCGGCGATGTCGGTGATCAGGGCGACCACCTCGCCGATGCGGCTGGCCGAGGTGGCCAGCCCGCGCACGATGTCGTTGGTGCGCTGGGCCTCGTCGGCGGCGTTCTGGCTGATCTTCGAGGAATGGACCACCTGACGGCTGATCTCGCTGATCGAGCTCGACAGCTCTTCCGCCCCGGAGGCCACCGTCTGCACGTTGGTCGAGGCTTCCTCGGTGGCCGCCGCCACCGCGGTGGCCTGCCGGTTGGACTGCTCGGCGGTGGCCGAGAGGCTTTCGGCGGTGGCGCGCAACTCGGTCGAGGCCGAGCTGACCATTTCCAGCACGCCGGAAACGTTGGCGTCGAATTCCTTGGTCAACTCCTCCATGCGCCGGGCCCGGGTTTCGCGGGCCTGTCGCTCGGCTTCCTGGGCGGCGGCCATCTCCCGGTTCTTCTGCATGTTCTCCTTGAAGACCAGCATCGACTTGGCCATCTCGCCCACCTCGTCCTTGTGGTCGGTGGCCGGGATGTCGACCGAGAGGTCGTTTTCGGCCAGCCGGCGCATGGCGGCGGTCATCGCCCCCACCGGTCGCGCGATGCCCGAGCCGATCAGGAAGGCAGCGGCGATGGCGAAGACGGCCGCCACCACGGCGACGATGATGGTGGTGGTGATGGCCGCCGCGATGGCCGCCTCGGCCTCGGGCCCCAGTTGGTCCTGGCGCTTGATGACGTCGAGCTTGAAGTCCTCGATCTGGCTGGCGACCAGGGGGCCGAGGCGATCCAGTTCGCCGCTGACAATGGCGTTGCGCGCGCTGATGGCGGAAAAGGCGGCCCCGAAGGCGGTCCGGTAGGTGTCGATCAACTGGCCGGCCTCGGTGGCCAGCCGGCGCCGCTCGGGGTTCTGCAGCGAGGCCAGAAGGGTGCCCTGACCCTGCTCGGCGCTGTCCAGCTCACGGATCGCGCGGTCGTGGTCGGCCTGGCTGTTGCTGTCCAGGTAACGGAAGGCGTAGAGCCGGGCCAGCAGCAGGTCGCGCAGCACCAGCCCGGCCAGATAGGCCGCCTCGGCGTCGGCGTCGCGGTAGGCCGAGCGCATCACCTCGGTGAGGTTCTGCTCGATCCTCGGCCCGGCCTCGTCCATCACCTTGACCTGGGCGTCGCGTTCGCCCTGCCTCTGGACCACCTGGGCGAAGCCGGCGCGGTATTTGTCGATGTTGGCCACCACCTCATCGAGCAGCTTCAGGCGCTGCGGGTCATCGACCATGCCCCGGGTTTCCTTGGCGAACTCGAGGGTGGCGTCGCCGCGCTCCTGCACCGTCTTGATGGTGGCCTGATCCTGGGTGCGCAGGAAGTTGATGACCCCCATGCGGGTCAGCAGCATGTTGGCCTGGACCCGGCCCACCTCGTTGGCGGCGCGGGCGAGGCCCCGGTATTCGTTGAAGGAGGACCCCACCGAGGTGAGGGCCAAGCCGGCCACCACGCCGATCAGGACGAGCAGCAGGACGGCGACGCCGAAGCCGCCACCGATCTTCATGCCGATGCGAATGTTATTGAGGAATTTCATGGAGTGCTTCCCTGTTCCCGTGGCGTGCCGCCCCCGCGCCGCCACCCTCGATCACCGACCCCGTGCCGCCCGCTTCAACTGCCGCCCGTTGGGGTCGGATGACGGCGCGACGGCCCGTTCAAACAAACGTCACCAGAAGGATTTCCGCCGATGCCAGCGGCCACCCCGCGGGTCACTTCCTGGGACATCCCCTGGAATATCCCCTGGAATATCCCTTGGGGCACCCGGTATGCGGGCCACCGGTCCGCCGTCGAGGCCCGATATCCGCGCCCTCTGCAAGCCGGAAGAACCCCAGGAAACCACCACCAGAGGTTAAGGCGACAATGCTCTAAAAGCTACATTAAATTGCCTGAATTCGGATAATCCGGGCCGCTTCCGGGGGCTTCCTCATAAGCGTTTCGCGCCGCGCCGCCCGGGCTGGACCACCGCCAGTCCGACCCCGACCACCGCCACCGCCATGCCGACCAGGGCCAGCGGCCCCATGCGTTCGTCGAACAGGGCCCAGGCGATGGTCGCGGTGACCGGGGGGACCAGATAGAACAGGCTGGCCACCCGCGACACCTCGCCGCGTTTGATGAGGAACATCAACAGGCTGATGGCACCCACCGAGAGCACCACGACCAGCCAGGCCAGGGCGCCGATGAACTCCCAGGTCCAGTCGATGCGCCCCTCCTCCAGCCCCAGGGCCAGGGCCGAGGTGACGATCAGCGCGCCCAGGAACTGCATGGCGGTGCCGGTGCGCAGGTCCATGCCGGCGGCGAAGCGTTTCTGGTAGAGGGTGCCGGCGGTGATGCCGACCAGCGCCCCCACCGCCGTGCCCAGGCCCAGCGGATCGAGCCCCGAGCCAAGGTTGCCGCCCGCCTTGTCGAGCACCACCAGGATCACCCCGCCGAGGCCCAGGGCGAGGCCCAGCCACTGGCGCGGCCCCACCCGCTCGCCGAGCAGCGGCCCGGCGACCAGGGCGGTGAGCAGCGGTTGCAGGCCGACGATGAGGGCGGCCAGACCGGCCGGGATGCCGCGGTCGATGGCCATGAACACGCCGCCCAGATACAGCCCGTGGACCAGCGCCCCGACCACCATCTGATGCCCCGCCTGGGCGCCCGAGCCGGGCCACGGGGCGCGCCACAGCAGCGCCAGCGGGACCAGCAGGAGCAGCACCACGGCGAAGCGCACGGCCAGGAAGGTCAGCGGCTCGGCGTGGGGCAGGCCGAACTTGGCGCCGATGAAGCCGGTGCTCCACAGCAGCACGAAGAGCACCGGCGCGAGGCCGGCCAGCCACGCCCCCCTTGCCCGTGGGTCAGTGCCCGCCGGCACGGCGCGCCTCCACCAGGTCGAGCCAGCCGTCGATCAACGCTTCCGCGTCGCGTCGGGACTGCCTGAGGTGGCTCCTGAGCTGGCTTTCGAAGGCGGCCAGCACGTCGGGGCGGCGCCGCCCCAGGTCCTGGTGGTTGTACCGCAGCCACTCGCGGACGATGTCGGCCGTGACCTCGAAATGGCACTGGAAGCCATAGGCGGTGTCGCCCAGCCGGAAGGCCTGGTTGGGGCAGTCGTCGCCGCTCAGCAGCAACTCGGCGCCGGGCGGCAGGTCGAAGGTGTCCTGGTGCCACTGCATGAACACCGGCTCGGCGGCGAGGCGGCCGAGCAGCGGGTCGGCCCGCCCGGCCGGGGTGCGGACCAGCGGCACCATGCCCACCTCAAGGCGCTCCATGCGCCGGGCCTCGGCGCCGAAGGCCTGGGCCATCAGCTGCGCCCCCAGGCAGACCCCGAGCACCGGCCGCCCGGCGGCGTGGAAGGCAGCGATCAGGGCGCGGATGGGCGGAAAAGCGGGATGGCCGGCGTCGTCCCACGAATCCTGCGGCCCGCCCATCACCACCAGGGCATCGTAGGGGCCGGGGCTGTCGGGCAGGGCGGCCGGCTGGTGCGGCGCCGTGGAGTGGTAGCCCTGGTGCGGGTTGAGGCTGTCGTAATAGCCCTCGCGCTCGAAGATGGCCTGGCCGATCAACCCCGGGGGGTCCAGCTCGTCGTTCAGGATGACCAGGATGTGCACGGGAAAACCTCAGGCAAGGAGGGCAAGGGCGGCTCAATCGAGCGGGGTCATGATCTCGTGTCGCTTCAGCGCCGCGTCCACCCCTTCCAGCACCACGCCATCGTAGCCCAGGTCGAGCAGGGTGGCGAAATAGCGCCCGACCAGCTCCTGCCAGTCGGGATGGGTGAAGTCGGTGTAGTAGCGCCCGGGGAAGCCGGGCACCCGGCCGATCAGCCAGGACGGATTGCCGATCCCCCAGTCCTTGTTCCAGTAGGGCCGGGAATCGTCGGCGATGGCCACGTCGAGCTGGGCCAGCAGCAGGCGCCGGGCGCCCAGGCGCTTGAACTTCATGTCCAGCACCTCGTCGGCGCCCAGGGCCCGGCTCTTGCGCCACATGGGATCGACGATGACCGCGTCGTAATTGGTCTCGGCCACCGCCAGGGCCCATTCGCGCGGGCTGGCCCAGGCGGCGCCGTCGAGCAGGACCAACAGGTTGCGCGCCTCGGCCAGGGCCTCCACGTTGTCCGAATTGAGGAACGGCGGATCGCCCGGCGGGATGCTTGCGAAGGAGACCAGCGGCCCCGGCTGGATCAAAAGATGGATCGGCATCTTTTCGTCCGCCGCGCGGCGCAGGGCCTGGTTGGCGGTCTCGCGGTCGGGGCACTGCTCGACCACCATCACCCCCATGCCCAACCCGCGCACCTCGGCGATCAGCTCCAGGTCCTGGTTGACCAGACTGCCCCGGAAGGGGCTGACCGGCACCTCCGGCTCCTCGTCGGTGATGATGCCCTTGAGGTCCTCGGGGTCGGGCGGGGCGTTGGTCGGGTCGCAGAACAGGGTGTCGATGACCACGCCATCCAGACGCCGCACGTAGTTGCGGTGCAGGTCGCCGGGACGGGGGGCGGCGTCGGGGGTGGGCAGGGCGTTGGGCGGGGTTTTCAGCTCGAACAGTTGCTGTTCGCGCACCGTCTGCACGGTCAGTTGCAGGCCGTTGCGGGTCAGCACCAGCAGGCCCGGGTCGCGGTTGTGGGCGTAGTCGGCCAACACCGCGATCATGTCGCGCAGGCGTTCGGCGTAGTTGGGAATTTCGATCCGGGGAATGTCGAGCGGCAGCGGCTCGTCCTCGGGCTCGGCCAGCACCCGGCCGTCAACCCGCACCTGCCCCTCGGGCGGGCGGTCGCCCTGGGCCCGCTGGGCGACCGCCGGGGCGGCCAGCAGCAGCAGCCCGGCCAGCCCGAGGCCGGCGGCTGTCAGCAGGGAACGGGGAGCATTGGGGTCAGCCAAGAAGCCGCATCTCCGCCACGGTACGGGCGATCGCCAGACAGGCGGTCAGACCGGGCGACTCTATGCCGTAAAGGGCTACGTATCCGTTAACTCCGGTGGTCTTGGGGTCCTGAAGGGCGAAATCGGCCGCCGGCTCGCCGGGGGCCTGGATCTTCGGCCGCACCCCGGCGTAGGCCGGGCTCAGGGCGTTGTCCGGCAGTCCCGGCCAGTAGCGCCGGATGGCCTCCGCGAAGCCGGCCGCGTCCTCGGCCGGCACGGTGTAGTCGAAGCTGCCGTCGGCCCGCGGCTCGATCCACTCAACGTCCGGCCCGAAGCGGCCCTGGCCGCCCAGGTCGCGGGTGTAGTGCAACCCCAGGCTGGCCGCCTGGGGCAAGGGGTAGATCAGGTGACTGAAGGGCGCCCGGCCGAGCAGGCTGAAATAGCGCCCCTTGGCGGAGTGCTGGGGCGGGATGGGGGCGCCGGGGGCGCCGCTCAGGGCCCGGGTCAGGGTCTGCGCCCCGTGGCCGGCGCAGTTGACCACGCTGCGGGCCTGTAGGGTCATCGGCTCGGCGCCGCCGACCTCCAGGGTGATCCCCGCCGCGCCGACCGCCCCGCCGACAACGGGCGCGTGGGCGACGAACAGGCCGCCCGCCGCCTCCAGGTCGCCGAGCAGCGACAGCATCAGGCCGTGGCTGTCGAGAATGCCGGTGGTCGGCGAGTGCAGCGCCGCCACGCAGGCCAGATCGGGTTCGCGGGCCCGGGCCTCGGCCCCGGAGATCAGCGGCAGTTCGACCCCGGCGGCGGCCGCCTTGGCCTGCACCGCCTTCAAGCCGGCGATCTCGCTTTCGTCGGCGGCGACGATCAGCTTGCCGCAGGGCTCGTGGTCGATGCCGCGCTCGGCGAGGTAGGCGTAAAGCAGGGCCTTGCCGGCCACGCACAGCCGCGCCTTCAGGCTGCCCTCGGGGTAGTAGACCCCGGCGTGGATGACCTCGCTGTTGCGCGAGCTGGTTACCGTGCCGAAGGTCTCCAGGGCCTCCAGCAGCAGCACCTCGCGGCCCCTTTGGGCCAGCTCGGCGGCCACAGCCAGGCCGACCACGCCGGCCCCGACGACCACGCAATCGACCGCCTCGGCCGCCGCCATCAGGTGATCACGTCCGGCGCCGCGCGGCCGGTGCGCCCGGGGATGTCGGCCAGTTCGCGGGCCGCCTGGATGAGGTCGGCCAGCAGGTCCTGGGCGTCGCCCCGCTGGGCCTCGGGGTCGGCCTCGTAGCGCTCCAGATAGACGCGCAGGGTGGCCCCCGAGGTGCCGGTGCCGGAGAGGCGGAAGACCATCCGGGCGCCGCCCTTGAACATCACCCGCAGCCCTTGGCCGCTGGCCGTCGAGCCGTCGACCGGATCGGTGTAGGCGAAGTCGTCCGCCTGGGCCACGGTGAAGCCGCCGATGGTCTGCCCGGGCAGCCCGGGCAGGCGGGCCTTGAGGGCGTCCATCAGGCCCTGGGCGGCGGCGCTGTCGAGGCCCTCGTAGTCGTGGCGCGCGTAGACGTCGCGCCCGAAGCGGGCCCAGTGGGCGGCCAGCAGGTCGCCGACGCTCTCGCCCGGCCGGCGGGCCAGGATGTTGAGCCAGAACAACACCGCCCACAGGCCGTCCTTCTCGCGCACGTGGTCGCTGCCGGTGCCGAAGCTTTCCTCGCCGCACAGGGTGGCCTTGCCGGCATCGAGCAGGGTGCCGAAGAACTTCCAGCCGGTGGGGGTCTCGAAGCAGGGCACGCCGAGCGCCTCGGCCACCCGGTCGGCGGCCCGGCTGGTCGGCATGGAGCGGGCGATGCCGGCGATGCCCTTGGCGTAGCCGGGGGCCAGGGGAGCGTTGGCGGCGAGCACCGCGAGGCTGTCCGAGGGGGTGACGAAGGCCTTGGGCCCGAGGATCATGTTGCGGTCGCCGTCGCCGTCGCTGGCCGCCCCCAGGTCGGGGGCGTCGGGGCGGTTCATGATCGCCACCAGCTCCTTGGCGTGGGCCAGGTTGGGGTCCGGATGGTGGCCGCCGAAGTCTTCCAGCGGGGTGGCGTTGAGCACGCTGCCGGCCGGGGCGCCCAGGCGGTTTTCCAGGATCTCCCGGGCATAGGGGCCGGTGATGGCGTGCATGGCGTCGAACACCACCCGGCGCCCTTGGGCCAGGGCGGCGCGCATGGCGTCGAAATCGAACAGGCTTTCCATCAGCGCGGCGTAGTCGGCCACCGGGTCGATGACCTCGACCGTCATGCCGCCCAGGGTCTGGGTGCCCAGACGGTCGAGATCGACCGCTTCGGCCTCAAGGGTCCGGTAGCTTTCGATCTCAAGGGTTCGGGCGTGGATGGCGTTGGTCACCGCCTCCGGCGCCGGGCCGCCGTTCCTGATGTTGTACTTGATGCCGAAGTCCTCGTCCGGCCCGCCCGGGTTGTGGCTGGCCGACAGGATCAGCCCGCCCTTCAGGCCGTGCTTGCGGATCACGCACGAGGCGGCCGGGGTCGACAGCAGACCGCCCTGGCCGACCACCATGCGGCCCACCCCGTTGGCGGCGGCCATCCTGAGGATGGTCTGGATGGCGGTGCGGTTGAAGAAGCGTCCGTCGCCGCCCAGGGCCAGCGCGGCGCCGGCCAGGGGCAGATCGTCCAGGCCGTCGATGACGTCGAACACCGCCTGGACGAAGTTCTCCAGGTAGTGCGGCTGCTGGAACACCTTGACCTTCTTGCGCAGGCCCGAGGTGCCCGGCTTCTGCCCCTCGAAGGGGGTGGTGGGGACGCTCAGGATGTCCATCAGGCCGTCTCCGCCGCCACCGAGGGCCGGCCGACGCAGGAATAGGCGAAGCCGGCGCGGGCCATCTCGGCGGGTTCGTAGATGTTGCGCAGGTCAACCATCACCGGCGCCTTGAGCAGGCTTTTCACGCGGCCGAGGTCGAGGCTGCGGAACTGGTTCCACTCGGTCAGGATGACCAGGGCGTCGGCCCCTTCGAGGGTGGCGTAGGCGTCGTCCCGATAGTCGAGGTCGGGCATCAGCTTTTTGGCCTCGTCCATGCCCTCCGGGTCGTAGGCCCGCACGGTGGCCCCGGCGGCCTTCAGCGCCGGCAGAATGGACAGGCTGGCGGCGTCGCGCATGTCGTCGGTGTTGGGCTTGAAGGTCAGGCCGAGCACGGCGATGGTCTTGCCGGCCACCGAGCCGCCACAGGCGGCGATGATCTTGTCGGCCATCGCCTTCTTGCGCTTGTCGTTGATGTCGACCACGGTTTCCACGATGCGCAGCGGGCTGCCCGAATCCTGGGCCGTCTTGACCAGGGCCACGGTGTCCTTGGGGAAGCACGAGCCGCCGTAGCCCGGACCCGGATGCAGGAACTTCTTGCCGATGCGTCCATCGAGGCCGATGCCGCGCGAGACATCGTGCACGTCGGCCCCCACCTTCTCGCACAGATCGGCGATCTCGTTGATGAAGGTGATCTTGGTGGCCAGGAAGGTGTTGGCCGCGTACTTGATCAGCTCCGAGCTTTCCAGGCTGGTGAAGACGATCGGCGTCTCGATCAGGTAGAGCACCCGGTAGAGTTGGCGCATCACCTCCTGGGCGCGCTCGCTCTCGGCCCCGATGACCACCCGGTCGGGGCGCATGAAGTCGTTGATGGCGCTGCCCTCGCGCAGGAACTCGGGGTTCGAGCACACGTCGAAGTCGGCGTCGGGGCGGGTTTCCTTGATGATGCGCGCCACCTCGCGCCCGGTGCCCACCGGCACCGTCGACTTGGTGACCACCACCGTGTAGCCGCTCATGGTTTCGGCGATCTCGCGCGCCGCGCCGTAGACGTAGGAAAGGTCGGCATGGCCGTCGCCGCGCCGCGAGGGCGTGCCGACCGCGATGAACACCGCCTGGGCGCCTTTCATGGCCTCGGCCAGGTCGGTGGTGAAGGACAGCCGCCCGGCCTTCACGTTGCTCGCCACCAGGGCATCGAGCCCCGGCTCGTAGATCGGGATCTCGCCGCCCTTCAGCATGTCGATCTTGGCGGCGTCCTTGTCGACGCAGACCACCTCGATGCCGAATTCGGAAAAACAGGTCCCGGAAACCAGGCCGACATACCCGGTGCCGATCATCGCAATGCGCATGTGTGGGAAACCCTATGGTGGTGCGGGCGGGGACGAAGGGGAAGGCCACCGTGCCCTAAAGCTTGGCGGCGATCTCCTTCAGATAGGCGGCGACACCGTCGCGCAGATCGGGCCGATCCAGCGCGAACGACACGGTGGCCTTGATGAAGCCGGTCTTGTCGCCGCAGTCGAAGCGGGTGCCGTCGAAGCGGGTGCCGTGGAAGGGAATCGTGCCCAGCGTGGCGGCCATGGCGTCGGTCAACTGGATCTCGTTGCCGGCCCCGGGCTCCTGCCTTTCCAGCATGGGGAAGATGTCCGGGGTCAGCACGTAGCGGCCGATGATGGCCAGGGTCGAGGGCGCCACCTCGGGCCTGGGCTTCTCGACCAGCCCGGCCGCCTCGGCCAGCCGCCCGTCGTCGCTTTTCACATCCAGGATGCCGTAGCGGTTGGTGTGCTCGCGCGGCACGTCCTCCACCGCCACCACGTTGCCGCCGGTCTTCTCGTGGGCCTCGATCAACTGGCCGATGCAGGGCTTCTCGGACAGGATCAGGTCGTCGGGCAGGATCACCGCGAAGGGCTCGTCGCCGACAAAGGCGCGGGCGCACCACACCGCGTGGCCCAGGCCCAGCGGGTCCTGCTGGCGGGTCGCCATCACCCGCCCCGGCTCGGGCATCGAGCCCAGCAACTGGTTGAGGGCCTCGTCCTTGCCCTTGGCCTTGAGCTGGGCCTCCAGCTCCGGCGCGTGGTCGAAATGCTCGACCAGGGTCGCCTTGCCGCGTCCGGTGACGAAAATGAAGAACTCGATGCCGGCCGCCTTGGCCTCCTCCACCGCGTACTGGATCAGCGGCTTGTCGACCACCGGCAGCATTTCCTTGGCGATCACCTTGGTCGCCGGCAGGAAGCGCGTCCCCAGACCGGCGACCGGAAACACCGCCTTGCGAACGGGCTTGGACATGTCGATCAATCTCCCTTCTTCAAGCGACGAGGTATTGCCACGCCCACCCCGACGAGGCAACCACCGGAACCGGCCGAAACCGCCCCGACACGAAAAGGTAACACAGTCGGCGCCCCAAGGCCCGCCGCGCCGCCCGGCAATCGCCTGCCGCCCCGCCCGGCAACCGCCCGCCGCCCCGCCCGGCAACCGCCCGCCGCCCCGCCCGGCAACCGCCCGCCGCCCCGCCCGGGAAGCGGCTGCCCGGAAAGTTAGGGAGTGCGAAGGGGAGAAACAAATATTGCGAGTGAGATGCATTAGCGATATGGTCCCGGCTCTTCCAGGAGGGCTCCCCAATGAACCAGATCACCCCAACCCCCGCGGACGTGCCGGTCGAAGCGCCCGGCGTGGCCGCTCTCAATGGCGTTTCGGAAACGCTGTTGATCCCCCTCGCGGCGCGGGCCAGGGGCTCGGCGGCGCGCTCGGTGGCGGACTTCACCGACCCCACGGCCGAGATGCTGTGCCGCCGCTTCCAGGTGGACATGATCCGCTACGCCGCCCACTGGCCGACGGTACGCGGCACCCTGTTGCGCGGCGCCTGGTGTGATGCGCGCTGCATCGACTTCCTGAGCCGCCACCCCGAGGGCACGGTGCTCAATGTGGGGGCCGGCCTCAACACCGCCTACGAACGGGTGGCGGCCCGCGTGCCCGACGGAGGCTGGCGCTGGATCGACAGCGACGTGGCCTCGGTCATGGCCCTGCGCGAGACGGTTTTCGACGATGACGCGCGGCGCGCCAGCCGGGTTCTGGACGCCACCGACGCGACCGCCCTGGCGCAGCTTCTGTCGGGCATCGACGGGCCGCTGCTGATGCTGGCCGAGGGGGTGCTGATGTACCTGCCGCCGCCCGCCATCCACGCCCTGTTCAGCCGTCTGGCCGACCACCCCGGCGCCGAGGCGGTGTTCGACTGGTGCTCGCCGGCGATGGTGCGGCGCAGCCGCCGGCACCCGGCCCTGGCCCGCATCCGCGACAGCAGCGTGGTCTTCCAGTGGGCCCTGTTGCGCCCCGAGAACATCGCCGACCACGACCCCCGCTGGCGGGTCGTCGACCAGACCAACGCGCCGATCTCCGGCGCCGGGCGGCTGCCGGCGGCCATCGGGGCGCTGCACCGCCTGCTGACCGGCGGCCGGGAGTTCTACGGCTGCGCCCATATCCGGGCCGAGGCCACCGCCCCGGCGGCCTGAGGCGCCGGGGGGGCTACACTTCCGTGTCGAGGCCCGGGGGCAGGGTGAGGACGAAGCGCCTGATGCGCAGCAGGCGGCCGGTGCGCGGATCGACCTCGCCTTCCGCGCCCAGGCCGCCGCGACCCAGGCCGAGCACCCCGTTGATCAGGCCGAGCGGGCCGAGGCGGGGGCTGTCGTCCAGCAGGTAGGTCTGGATGGTGGCGTGCCGGGCCAGCTTCTCGTTGCACGGCACGCGCAGGTTGACCAGGGCGGTGATCGCCTCGGGGTCCCGTTCCAGGGCCTGGTTGAGGATGTCCAGGGCCCGCCGGGCGGCGTCGTGGCTCACCCCTCGGAGTCCTCGCCGGGGGCATGGGGGGCGACGTGGTCGAGCAGGGTGTCGAGCAGGTGACACAGGCGCTTCAGGTCGGCCGGTTCGGACAGCCGGTGTTCGCCGTTCTTGGCGAACAGGCATTCCACGTCGTCGCCGCTGACCTGCTCCATGATGCGCAGGGCGGTGCGCCAGGGCACGTCGGCGTCCTTCATGCCGTGGATCAGGCGCAGCGGCTGGGTGATCGGCAGCGGGCCGCGCAGCAACAGGTGGTCGCGCCCTTCCTCGATCAGCTTGAGGGCGATGGGGTAGGGGTCGGCGCCGTAGCAGTTGGGCAGATGGACCAGTCCGTCGCGCTTCAGCTCGGCCCGCTGGTCGGCGCTCAGGCCGGGTTCCAGCAGGTCCTCGGTGAAGTCGGGGGCGGCGGCCAGGCCGAGCCCGGCGACCGCCTTCTCGGGCCGGTCGAGCAGGGCGAGCAGCATCAGCCAGCCGCCCATGGACGAGCCGACGATGACCTGCGGGCCCTCGGTCAGATGGTCCAGGGCGGCGGTGACGTCGGCCCGCCAGCGGCCGATGGTGCCCTCCTCGAAGGTGCCGCTGGAGCGCCCGTGGCCGAAGGTGTCCAGACGCAGGAAGGCCTGCCCCCGGGCCCGGCAGTGGGCCTCCAGGGCCAGCGCCTTGCCGCCCTCCATGTCGCTTTTCAGGCCGTGCAGGAAAACCACCCCGGGCGACGCCCCGGAATGGCGCACATAGGCCACCTGGTGACCGTCGCCACGGTCGAGAAATGCGCATTCCGCCTCGGTCATGGCGGCTCCTTTCCAAGGTTGGGCAAGGGGTTCGAGGGGGGCGCCCCATTCCTGATGATTTTTCGGGGCTCCCCTTGTAGGATCGCCTCCGTTTTGGGGTTCGAGGCTCGTATCTTCAACCCCGCCCGCCTGACCCTGTTTCCCCAGCCGCGCCGACAAGCCCTGATGTCCACGCCCGATAGCCCCGTCGTCCTGCAGGTTCTGCCCCGTCTGGTCACCGGCGGGGTGGAGCGCGGCACCATCGAGATCACCCGCGCCCTGGCCGAGGCCGGCTGGCGGCCCCTGGTGGTCAGCGCCGGCGGGCCGATGGTGCATCAGGTCGGCCGGGCCGGCGGCGAGCATGTCACCCTGCCGGTCCACGCCAAGGACCCGGTGACCATGCACTTCAACGTCAACCGCCTGCGCCGGGTGATCGCGCAGAAAAAGGTGGCCCTGGTCCATGCCCGCTCGCGCGCCCCGGCCTTGAGCGCCGTGGTCGCCGCCCGGCGCCAGGGGGTGCCCTTCATGACCACCTTCCACGGCACCTACAACCTGGGTCCGTTCGGTCTGAAGAAGCCCTACAACGCGGTGATGACCAAGGGGCGGCTGGTCATCGCCATCAGCGAGTTCATCAAGCGCCACATCCTGGAGACCTATCAGGTGCCGGAGGCGCGCCTGCGGGTGGTCCATCGCGGTGTCGACCCGACGCTGTTCGATCCCGAGGCGGTCAGCCCCGGGCGGATGATCCGCCTGGCCCAGCGCTGGCGCCTGCCCGACGGGGCGCGCGTCGTCATGCTGCCCGGCCGGCTGACCCGCTGGAAGGGGCAGGCGGTGTTGATCCGGGCGCTGGCCAAACTGGCCCGGCCCGAGGTCCATTGCCTGCTGGTCGGCTCCGATCAGGGCCGCAGCGCCTACACCCGCGAGCTGGAGAAGCTGGCCGCCGAGGCCGGGCTGGGCGACCGGGTCCACATCATCCAGGATTGCGACGACCTGCCGGCCGCCTACATGCTGACCGACGTGGTGGTCAGCGCCTCGACCGACCCGGAGGCCTTTGGCCGGGTGGTGGTCGAGGGCCAGGCCATGGGCCGCCCGGTGATCGCCCCCGACCACGGCGCGGCGCCCGAGTTGGTGCGCCCCGGCGAAACCGGCTGGCTGACCCCGCCGGGCGACCCCGAGGCGCTGGCCGAACGGCTGGCCACGGCGCTCGATCTGTCCACCGAGCGGCGCCACGAGATGGCCCGGGCCGCCATCGAGCACGCCCGGACCCACTTCGACAGCGCCCTGATGGCGGCGCGCACGCTGGATGTTTACCGCGAGGTGTTGGCCGCCGGGCCGACGCCGCGCTAGTTTTTTTCAGGAGACCTCGATGCCCGGTCGCAGACGCCCCGCGGCGCCGCCCCCGGAGGAAAGAGACCACAAGACGCTGGGCACCCGGCCGCCGGCGCCGGGGCAGCGGCGCATCCTGGTCATCAAGCTGTCGGCGCTGGGCGATTTCGTGCAGGCCCTGGGGCCGTGCGCGGCGATCCGCGACTATCACCCGGACGACCACATCACCCTTCTGACCACGCCGCCCTTCGTCGATCTGGCCGAGGCCAGCCCCTACTTCGACGCCGTGGAGATCGACACCCGCCCGAAGATCTGGGAGCTCAAGGCGCTGAAGCGGCTGATCCGGCTGCTCAACCAGAACTTCGACCGGGTCTACGACCTGCAGACCTCGGACCGCTCGTCGCGCTATTTCCAGCTGATGGGCGGGCCCAAGGGCGGGCCGGAGTGGTCGGGCATCGCCAAGGGCTGCTCGCACCCGCACACCAACCCCCGGCGCGACAAAATGCACACCATCGAGCGCCAGGCCAGCCAACTGGCCATGGCCGGCATCTTCGAGGTGGGGCTGCCCGATCTGTCGTGGATCCAGTCCGATGTCGGCCGCCTGGGGCTGCCCGAACGCTATGCCCTGCTGGTTCCCGGCGGCGCCCCGCACCGCCCGGAAAAGCGCTGGCCGGCCCAGTTCTATGGCGAGATCGGCCGCTGGCTGGTCGAGCGCGGGGTGACCCCGGTGATCCTCGGCACCAAGAGCGAGCAGCCCGAGGCCTGGGTCATCGAGGCGATCTGCCCGGAGGCGGTGAACCTTCTGGAAAAGACCAGCCTGTTCGACATCGCCCCGCTGGCCCGCGGGGCCGCCCTGGCGGTGGGCAACGACACCGGACCGATGCACCTGATCGCGCTGTCGGACTGCCCCTCGGTGGTGGTCTACTCGTACGCCTCCGACCCCGCCCTGTGCGGCCAGCGCGGCGCGGCGGTGAAGATCCTGCGCCAGCCGATCGCCGCCGACGTGCGCCTCAGCGAGGTGCGCGAGGCCATCGGCGAGGTGGCGGGGCTGGGGTAGCCCCCCCCCCTCCCGTGGCCCCTTCCTTGACTCACTTCCGGCAGGGTCTATAAGTCGCAGGGCCGCTTGAAGGGGCTGGCTGGAGACTGGCCGGTGCCCCATATGGCGGCTCCCTGTCCCGTCCACCAAGCCGGAATGCGTGCCATCATGATCGCCCTGTCCCTGCCCGACGGCAGCGTGCGCCAGTTCGAGGCCCCGATCTCCGGGGCCGAGCTGGCCGCCGACATCTCGAAAAGCCTGGCCAAGAAGGCCCTGGCCGTCACCGTCAATGGCGAGCTGCGCGATCTCACCCGGACCATCGACACCGACGCCGAGGTGCGCGTCATCACCGCCGCCGACGAGGACATCGCCCTGCCCCTGATCCGCCACGACGCGGCGCATGTCATGGCGCAGGCGGTGCAGGACCTCTATCCCGGCACCCAGGTGACCATCGGCCCGGCGATCGACAACGGCTTCTACTACGACTTCGCCCGCGAAACCCCCTTCACGCCCGACGATCTGGAGAAGATCGAGGCGCGCATGAAGGAGATCGTCGCCGCCGACCTGCCGCTGATCCGCGAGGAGTGGGACCGCGACACCGCCATCAAGACCTTCCGCGACATGGGCGAGGCCTACAAGGCCGAGATCATCGAGGCCCTGCCCGAGGAGGCGCCGATCAGCGTCTACCGCCAGGGCGACTGGTTCGACCTGTGCAAGGGGCCGCACCTGCCCTCGACCGGCAAGCTGGGCACCGCCTTCAAGCTGACCAAGCTGGCCGGGGCCTATTGGCGCGGCGATTCCAACAACGAGATGCTTCAGCGCATCTACGGCACCGCCTGGGCCAACGACAAGCAGCTCAAGGCCTACCTGACCATGCTGGAGGAGGCCGAGAAGCGCGACCACCGCCGGCTGGGCCGCGAGATGGACCTTTTCCACATGCAGGAGGAGGCGCCCGGCGCCGTCTTCTGGCATCCCAACGGCTGGGCCCTGTTCCGCGCCCTGATCGACTACATGCGCCGCCGCCAGGAGGCGGCCGGCTATGTGGAGATCAACACGCCCTCGGTGATGGACCGGGCGATGTGGGAGACCTCCGGCCACTGGCAGACCTTCCGCGAGCACATGTACACCACCCAGACCGAGGACGAGCGCATCTTCGCGCTGAAGCCCATGAACTGCCCGGGCTGTCTGTCGGTGTACCGCTCGGCGACCCGCAGCTACCGCGACCTTCCGCTGCGCATCGCCGAGTTCGGCAAGGTCAACCGCTACGAGCCCTCCGGCGCCCTGCACGGGCTGATGCGGGTGCGCGAGTTCACCCAGGACGACGCCCACATCTTCTGCACGCCCGAGCAGATGGAGGACGAGTGCCGCACCGTGGTCGAGCTGATCATGGACATCTACAAGGACTTCGGCTTCACCGACGTGCGCATCAAGTTCTCCGACCGCCCGGACAAGCGGATCGGCGACGATGCCACCTGGGACAAGCTGGAATCGGCGCTCAAAGGGGCGCTCGATCACATGGGCCTGCCCTACAGCCACAACCCGGGCGAGGGCGCCTTCTACGGCCCCAAGCTCGAGTTCGTGCTGCGCGACGCCATCGGCCGCGACTGGCAGTGCGGTACGCTCCAGGTGGACATGAACCTGCCGGCCCGCTTCCAGGCGGTTTATGTGGACAAGGACGACACCCGCAAGCCGCCGGTCATGCTGCACCGCGCCCTGTTCGGCTCGCTGGAGCGCTTCATCGGCATCCTCACCGAGCACTACGCCGGGCGCTTCCCGCTGTGGCTGGCGCCCCGCCAGGCGGTGGTGGCGACCATCACCTCGGACGCCGACGACCACGCCCGCGCCGTCTTGAAGGCCCTGCAGGCGGCTGGCCTGAAGGCCGAGGCCGACCTGCGCAACGAGAAGATCAACTACAAGATCCGCGAGCACAGCGACGCCAAGGTGCCGGTGATCCTGGTGGTCGGCAAGCGCGAGGCCGAGGAAGGCACGGTGGCGATCCGCCGCCTGGGCGGCAAGGACCAGGAAATTCTTGCGCTGGACAAGGCCGTCGCTACACTGTCGGACGAGGCCGCGCCTCCCGCCTGAGTCGAGACAACCCGCAGATCCAAGCGGGGACTCGGCCAAGGCCCGGACGCGGTCGGGTTGGCCTCGGGGGAGGCCGGCCCATGTCGTCGTGGGGAGGGGGTCGCCCATCCGTCAACGCCGCCGCGCCCGCGTGCGGTCAGAGGCGGGGTGGGCGCTGTGCTTTCCCGCGTCATCCCTGAAAATGCAGTCAAAGGAGGGTGTTCATAGCTAGGCCACCGATGCAGACGCCGCCGTCCAAAGATGGACCGCGCGTCAACGACCAGATTTCGGTCCCCCAGGTTCGTCTCGTCGCCGAGGACGGCGAACAGTTGGGTGTGGTGTCCATTTCCCAGGCCCTGGAGCGGGCCGATCAGGTCGGACTCGATCTGGTGGAAGTGGCGCCCAATGCCGATCCGCCCGTCTGCAAGATTCTCGACTTCGGCAAGTTCAAATACGAACAGCAGAAGAAGAAGAACGAAGCCAAGAAGAAGCAGAAGGTAATCGAGGTCAAGGAAGTCAAGCTCAGGCCCAACATCGAGCGTCACGACTACGAGGTGAAGATGCGCAGTCTTCAGCGCTTCCTCGAGGACGGCGACAAGGTGAAGGTGACGCTGCGCTTCCGGGGCCGCGAAATGGCCCACCAGGACCTGGGCTTCCAGCTTCTGATGAAGGTTCAGGAGCAGTTCGTCGAAAGCGCCAAGGTCGAGCAGCACCCCAAGATGGAGGGGCGCCAGATGGTCATGGTCATGGCTCCGCGTTAAGGGTCAAGGCCCGGCGCGGCCGGCTGTTCCTGGCCGAGACGCCGACGGCTGGCGCACCCACCAAGGGGAGCCGTGCGCCTGTCGTCAGTCGGCCCGTTTCCGGTTCGCCACCCGGTTCGCCACCCGGTTCGCCACGGGGTCACCGCCATGCCACCGCGCATTCCGGCCGACGTCGCCCTGACCGCCGCCATCCGCCAGCTTGAGCAGGCGGTGGCGGAACAGGAGCGGGCGGCCAACCGCATCCTCGGTCTGGCCGAGTTGCTGGTCGAGCGCCAGCCCGGCGAGGCCGAGCGGCTGCGCGTCGAAGGCATCATGGAGGCCTGCGGCTTCCAGGACATCACGGGCCAGCGCCTGCGCAAGGTGGGCAACCTTCTGAAACATCTGGCCCGCGAGCTTGACGTCACCATCCCCCCGCCGCCGGCCGACGCCGACGGCGCTTCCGGCAAGCCCAGGCCCGGCCTCAGCCAGCAGGAGGTGGACCGCCTGCTGCGCCGCCGCCCGTAACGCGGGTGCCGCTCCCTGACAGCGCCCAAGACACGTAACGCGGGTGCCGCTCCCTGACGGCGTCCCAAGAAAAGCCAGCAAAACCTTTCCCCTGGCCCTTTCCCTTGGCCCCTTCCGAGAGACCTTGAGACAGCCATGCAGCATTTTTCCAAGATCCTGGTCGCCAACCGGGGCGAGATCGCCATCCGGGTGATGCGCGCCGCCAACGAGCTGGGCATCCGCACGGTTGCCGTCTACGCGGAGGAGGACAAGCTCTCCCTGCACCGCTTCAAGGCCGACGAGAGCTATCTGATCGGGGCCCACCTGGGGCCGGTGAAGGCCTACCTGTCGGTTGAGGAAATGATCCGCGTGGCCACCGAATCGGGCTGTCAGGCGGTTCATCCGGGCTATGGCTTCCTGTCGGAAAATCCCGAGTTCGCCGAGGCCTGCGCCGCCGCCGGGCTGGTCTTCATCGGGCCGCCGCCGGAGGTCATGCGGGCGCTGGGCAACAAGGTCTCGGCCCGCCGATTGGCCGAGCAGGCCGGCACCCCGGTGATGCCGGCCACCGGCCCCCTGCCCGAGGACATGGACGAGGTGGCGCGCCTCGCCGAGGACGTGGGCTACCCCTTGATGCTGAAGGCCTCGTGGGGTGGCGGCGGGCGCGGCATGCGCATCATCGAGGGGCCGGACGCGCTGGCCCGCGAGGTCACCGCCGGGCGCCGCGAGGCCGAGGCCGCCTTCGGCAACGGCGAGGTCTATCTGGAAAAGCTGGTCCGCCGGGCCCGCCACGTGGAGGTCCAGCTTCTGGGCGACCACCACGGCACCGTGGTGCATCTGTACGAGCGGGACTGCACCGTGCAGCGGCGCAACCAGAAGGTGGTCGAGCGCGCCCCGGCGCCCTACCTGGACGCCGCCGCCCGGGCCGAGCTGTGCGACAGCGCCCTCAAGCTGGCCCGCGCCGCCGCCTACGTGAACGCCGGCACGGCCGAGTTCCTGATGGACCGCGACAGCGGCGCCTTCTACTTCATCGAGGTCAACCCGCGCATCCAGGTCGAGCACACGGTCAGCGAGGAAGTGACCGGCATCGACATCGTCAAGGCGCAGATCCGCATCGCCGCCGGCGGGCGCATCGGCGAGGTGGCGGAGACCGGGGTGCCCGCCCAGCCGGACATCCGCCTCAATGGCCACGCCCTTCAGTGCCGCATCACCACCGAGGACCCGGAGGCCAACTTCATCCCCGACTACGGGCGCATCACCGCCTATCGCGGGGCGACCGGCTTCGGCATCCGGCTGGACGGCGGCACCGCCTATTCGGGCGCCGTCATCACCCGCTACTATGACAGCCTGCTGGAAAAGGTCACCGCCTGGGCGCCGACCCCGGAAGAGGCCATCGCCCGCATGGACCGGGCGCTGCGCGAGTTCCGCATCCGCGGCGTGGCGACCAACCTGGTCTTCGTCGAGAACCTGATCAACCACCCGGCCTTCCAGGCGGCCGACTATTCGACCCGCTTCATCGACCAGACGCCCGAGCTGTTCCAGGTGACCAAGCGGCGCGACCGGGCGACCCGCCTTCTGAACTTCATCGCCGATGTGTCGATCAACGGCAATCCGGAGGTCGCCGGCCGCGCCCGCCCGGCGCCCCACCCCACCCCCAAGGCGCCCGAGGTTCCCGCCGGCACCCCGCCGCAGGGCACCCGCACCCTGCTCGATCGTCTGGGGCCCGAGGGCCTGCGCGACTGGATGCTGGCCCAGGACAAGGTGCTCGTCACCGACACCACCATGCGCGACGCCCACCAGTCGCTGCTCGCCACCCGCATGCGCGGCTTCGACATGGTCCAGGTGGCCGACGCCTACGCCCACCACATGCCCGGGCTGTTCAGCCTGGAGTGCTGGGGCGGCGCCACCTTCGACGTGGCCATGCGCTTCTTGAAGGAATGCCCCTGGGGGCGGCTGGCCGAGCTGCGCCGGCGCATTCCCAACGTGCTGTTCCAGATGCTGCTGCGCGGCGCCAACGGGGTGGGCTACACCAACTACGCCGACAACGTGGTGCAAGGCTTCGTCGCCCGCGCCGCCGCCGAGGGGGTGGACGTCTTCCGCGTCTTCGACAGCCTGAACTGGGTCGAGAACATGCGCGTCGCCATGGACGCCGTGCTCGCCTCGGGCAAGCTGCTGGAGGGCACCATCTGCTACACCGGCGACATGCTGGACCCCCGGCGGCCCAAGTACGACCTCGACTACTACGTGCGCATGGCCGGCGAGCTGAAGGCGGCCGGGGTGCACATCATCGGCCTCAAGGACATGGCCGGCCTGCTCAAGCCGGCGGCGGCGCGCCAGTTGATCCCGGCGCTGAAGGCCGAGACCGGGCTGCCGGTGCACTTCCACACCCACGACACCAGCGGCATCGCCGCCGCCACCGTGCTGGCCGCCGTGGAGTCCGGGGTCGATGCCTTCGACGCCGCCATGGACAGCCTGTCCGGGCTGACCAGCCAGCCCAACCTGGGCTCGCTGGTCGAGGCCCTGCGCGGCGGGCCGCGCGACAGCGGGCTCGATCCGGCGACCATCCGCCGCTTCTCCGACTACTGGGAGATGGTCCGCAAGCAGTACGCCGCCTTCGAGGCCGACCTGAGGTTCGGCGCTTCCGAGGTCTATCTGCACGAGATGCCGGGCGGCCAGTTCACCAACCTGCGCGAACAGGCCCGCGCCATGGGCCTGGAGGAACGCTGGCACGAGGTGGCCCGGGCCTATGCCGAGGTCAACCAGATGTTCGGCGACATCGTGAAGGTGACGCCGTCCTCCAAGGTGGTCGGCGACATGGCGCTGTCGATGATCTCGGCCGGCCTGACCCGGGCCGACGTGGAAGACCCCGAGCGCGACATCAGCTTCCCCGATTCGGTGGTCCAGATGATGCGCGGCGATCTCGGCCAACCCCCCGGCGGCTGGCCCAAGGCGCTGCAGAAGAAGGTGCTGAAGGATCAGCCGCCGATCACCGTGCGCCCCGGTTCGGTGGTGCCGCCGGCCGATCTCGCCGCCCTGCGCGCCGAGGCCGAGACCAAGGCCGAGCGGGCGATCAGCGACGTCGAGTTCGAGAGCTACCTGATGTACCCCAAGGTGTTCCTCGACTACGCCGCCCACCACCGCGACAACGGACCGGTCGAGGTGTTGCCCACCCCGGTCTTCTTCTACGGCATGGAGCCGGGCCAGGAGATCGCCGTCGAGCTGGAGCCGGGCAAGACCCTGAACATCCGCTGCCAGGCCTTCGGGGCGGCCGACGAGGCCGGCCACGTGAAGGTCTTCTTCGAGCTCAACGGCCAGCCGCGCACCGCCAAGGTGGCGGACCGCAAGGCGGTCGAGCACGCCCCCAAGCATCCCAAGGCCGATCCCGCCAATCCGGGCCACGTGGCCGCCCCCATGCCGGGGCTGATCGCCTCGGTGGCGGTCAAGGAGGGGCAGAAGGTGCGGGCCGGTGATCTGTTGCTGACCATCGAGGCGATGAAGATGGAAACCGCCCTCAATGCCGAGCGCGACGGCACGGTGGCCCGTGTGGTCACCCCGGCCGGCACCCAGGTCGACGCCAAGGACCTGCTGCTGGAGCTGACCGACTGAGCCCGGCGCCCGCCGCCATCCCCGCGCCCTGGCGGCTGATCGCCGGCGGGGCCGGGGCGACCCTGGTCGCCATCGGCCTGGGGCGTTTCGCCTATGCCGCCCTGCTGCCGGCGATCATCGAGGCCGGCTGGGTCAGCGAGGCCGAAGGCGCCTACATCGGCGCCGCCAACCTGTTGGGCTACCTGATCGGCGCGCTGACCGCCCCCTGGGCGGCGCGGCGCTTCGGGGCGCGGCGGGTGGTGCGGCTCAGCCTGCTCGCCGTGCTGCTCAGCTTCGCCTGTTGCGCCGGCCCGGCGCCGGCCCTGTGGGTCTCCGGCTGGCGGTTGGTCGCCGGGGTGGCCGGGGCGCTTCTGATGGTCGTCGCGCCCTCGGCGGTGCTGGCCGGGCTGCCGGCCGAGCGGCGGCGCTTCGGCTCGACCCTGATCTTCAGCAGCATCGGCGTCGGCATCGTCGCCTCGGCGTTGATCGTGCCGCCCCTGGTGCAATGGAGCCTGTCCGCCGGCTGGCTGGCCATGAGCCTGCTCGGCCTGATCCCGGCCTATCTGTGCTGGCGCCATCTGGTGCCGCCGGAGACCGCCGCCGCGCCGCGCCAGGACGTCGACAGGCTGATCCCGCCGGGCCACGGGCTGGCCTTCGGCGCGGTGCTGCTGGCCTATGGGCTGGATGCCGTGGGCTTCGTGCCGCACACCGTGTTCTGGGTCGACTATCTGGCCCGCGAGGCCGGGCAGGGTGCGGCCGCCGGCGTCTACTGGGCGCTGTTCGGGGTGGGCGGCATCGTCGGCCCCTTCGCCGCCGGGCTGGCCGCCCAGACGGTGGGCTGGCAACGGGCCCTGGTGCTCGCCCTTTCGGTCAAGGCGCTGGCCGTCGGGCTGCCCCTGCTGGTTGCCACGCCGTGGGGGCTTGGGGCTTCGTCGTTCCTGGTCGGGGCGCTGGTCCCGGGGGTGGTGGCCCTGGTCTCCGGGCGGCTGGCCGAGGTGGTCGGCCTGGGCCCGCACCGCCGGGCCTGGGGGCTGGCCACCGCCGGCTTCGCCCTCTGTCAGGCGCTGGCGGCCTACGCCATGGCCACCCTCTATGTGGCGGCGGGCAGTTCGCTGCCCCTGTTCGCCGTCGCCGCCGGCGCCCTGGCGCTGGCGGTGGTGGTGCTCCTGCTGGCGGCGCTTGCGGACCGCCTCAGCGCCTGACCAGCACCGTGAAATCCTCGGGCAGGTAGTCGGTGAGCAGATGCACCTTCCGCCCCAGGCGGGTGGCGAAGCGCACCCAGTCGGCGGGGTCGGCGGTGTACAGGCGGCCGGTCAGCTTCGGCCCGTCGGCGCGCAGCAGGTTGAAGGCGATGCCGTAACGGCTGCTCTGGGCCAGTTGGGTCAGGCTGTGGCGGATCATCGCCTCCCACTCGCCGCGCGGGGTGTCGCCCATCAGGTTGAAGGTGCCGCTGACCAGCCCGAAGTCGGCCGGCCGGTCGGGGCGGTCGGCCTGCACGAAGGTGGCCCGGGGGTCGTGGATTGACTGGCGGGCCAGGGCGATCATGCCGTCGGAGATGTCGTAGCCCCGATAGCCGGCCAGCGGCGGGTCGAGCCGCCGCTCCAGCCAGTTGAACAGGGCGCCGTAGCCACAGCCCAGGTCGTTGACGGTGATGGCGCGGCCCTGGGGCGCCGCCTCGAACAGCCGGGCCAGTTGCTCGAAGCGGGTGTGCACCGCCTCGGTCGAGGTCCAGCCGCAACCCTCGGGGCGGGCGCCTTTCATGCGCGCGCCGTTGTCGAAGATGCGGGCCACCGGGCCCAGGGGATCGCGGGGTTTGGTCGCTTCGGGAGTCTCGGGGCTCTGGGTCACGGTCCGGGGTTCACTGGTGGGGGGCTTAGAGCAGATCGTGCGAAATGTGAATCGCGGAGCGCTTCAGATTTCGCACGATCTGCTCTCGGCTCTAGGCGCCGAAGCGCTCAAGCAGGCGGGCGACGCTGTTCACATAGCCGCCGCCGAACAGGCGGACGTGGACCAGCAGGGGATAGAGATTATAGAGGTCGCGGCGGGCCTCGAAAAAGCCCGGCGAAAGCGGGCGGATTTCCTGGTAGCGCTCGAAGAAGGGCTGGCCGAAGGTGCCGAACAGGGTGGAAAAGGCCAGCTCGATCTCCGGGTCGGCGTAATAGATGGCCGGGTCGACGAAGCCGCTGATCCGCCCCTGGTCGACCAGCACGTTGCCGGTCCACAAATCGCCGTGGATCAGCGCCGGGGCGGCCGGGGCGTCGATCCAGCGGCCCAGGGTGGCGGCCAGTTTGTCCACCCGGTCGGCCAGGTGACCCGGCAGTTGCCCTTCGCGGCGCGCTGCCTCGGCCATGTGGCGCAGGCGATGGTCGGCGAAGAAGCCCACCCAGTCGTCGCTCCACGGGTTGGGCTGGGGCAGGCCGCCGATCACCGTGTCGCGCTCGAAGCCGTAGGCCGGGCCGGTCACGCCGTGCAGATGGGCCACGATCTCCGCCGCCTGACGCTGGCTCTCGCCGTCCAGCCGGCCGCCGCCGTGCAGCATTTCCATCAGCAGCAGATGGTCGTCGGCGTGCAGCACCCGGGGCACCGGCAGGCGCGAATGGCGCTTGAGGTAGCCCAGCATGAAACCTTCCAGCTTCAGGCCGCCGGCCGGGCCGTCGGCGGTCTTGGCGACCAGCCGTTCGCCGTCCGACAACTCCAGGCCGACCACGCGGCCCACGCAGCCGTCGGCCAGCGGCCACTGGCGGACCACCCGGGCCCCGGTGCTGGCCTCGACCAGTTGGTCCAGGAGCGCGTGGCGCGCGGTCATGATGTCGGGGGGGCGGCCAGCAGGTCGGCGAGCAGACCCTGGGCGCCGTCCTCGATCATGTCGAGCACCGTTTCGAAGCCGTCCGGCCCGCCGTAGTAGGGGTCGCCGACGTCGCCCGAATGGCGGCGCGCGTGGTCCAGGAACAGCCCCAGGCGGGCGGTGGCGCCGGGCGGGGCCATGGCGCGCATCTCCCGAAGGTGGCCGCGATCCATCGCCAGCATCACATCGAAGCGGCTGAAATCGGCCGCCTCCAGCCGCCGCGCCCGGATGTCGTCCAGCCGGTAGCCGCGCCGGGCGGCGGCGGCGCGGGTCCGTGGGTCGGGCGGTTCGCCGACATGGAAGGCGGTGGTGCCGGCCGAATCGCACGCGATTTCGTCGGTCCGCCCGGCGGCCGCCAACTGGTGACGGAACACCCCCTCGGCGGTCGGCGAGCGGCAGATGTTCCCGGTGCAGACGAAAAGAACGCGGATCATGGCCCCGGCGGCGCAACGGACGGACTGCGCCCGGTTATAGCACCCCGCCCCGGCCCCCGAAAGGCCGGCGCCCGATTGGGGGTTTGAACTGGCCCGCCTCCCCGACCTATCCTGCCCCCCCATCCTCCCCACCTGACCAGGAGCCGCCCGGCGTGTCCTCTGAGCTGCCCACCCCCGGACCCATCGTCATCCTCACCGGCGCCGGCATCAGCAAGGAGTCGGGGCTCGACACCTTCCGCGACAAGGACGGCATCTGGGCCCGCCACAGCCTGGAAGAGGTGGCCACACCGGAAGGCTTCGCCCGCGACCCGGCCAAGGTGCACGCCTTCTACAACGCCCGGCGCCGGCAACTGGCCGAGCCCGACCTTGCCCCCAACCCCGGCCATCTGGCCCTGGCCAAACTGGAGGCGGAATGGCCCCACCCGGTGCTGGTGGTCACCCAGAACATCGACAACCTGCACGAACGGGCCGGCACCACCCACCTTCTGCACATGCACGGCGAGTTGACCAAGGTCCGCTGCACCGCCTGTGACGCGGTGCTCGAATGGCCCGGCGACCTCGAGGTGAGCACCGCCTGCCCGGCCTGCGCCCGGGTCGGCACCCTGCGCCCGCATATCGTCTGGTTCGGCGAGATCCCCCTTCACATGGAAGAGATCGACGCCGCCCTGTCGGCCTGCAGCCTGTTCCTGTCCATCGGCACCTCGGGCAACGTCTATCCGGCGGCCGGCTTCGTGCACATGGTGCGCAGCCTGGGCCGGGCCCACAGCGTGGAGCTGAACCTGGAACCCAGCCAGGGAGCCAGCCTGTTCGCCGAAACCATCCACGGCCCGGCCAGCCAGGTGGTGCCGGCCTACGTCGAACGCCTGCTCGCCGGGCTTTCGGATGCCCCCGGCTGACGACCCCTTCGCCCGCCTCGCCGCCGAGGCCCGGGCCTGCACCGCCTGCGCGCCCCATCTGCCCCACGCGCCGCGCCCGGTGCTCAAGGGCTCGTCCAGCGCCCGCCTGCTGATCGTCGGCCAGGCCCCGGGGCGGCGGGTGCACGAGACCGGCATCCCGTGGAACGACCCCTCCGGCCAACGCCTGCGCGCCTGGCTCGGCCTGAGCCCACAAACCTTCTACGATGAAAGCCGCGTCGCCATCGTCCCCATGGGCCTGTGTTACCCCGGCACCCAGGGCCGCGCCGACGCCCCGCCACGCCCCGAATGCGCGCCCCTGTGGCAGGCCAGGGCCCGCGCCGCCCTGCCCAACCTCGACACCACCCTGCTGGTCGGCAGCCACGCCCAACGCTTCCATCTCCACTCCAGAAGCTCCATGACCGACACCGTGCGCGCCTTCGCCGACCTCGCCCCCACCCTGTGGCCGCTGCCCCACCCAAGCTGGCGCAACAATGCCTGGCTGAAACACCACCCCTGGTTTGAAACCGACCTGCTGCCAGCCCTGCGCCGCCACCTTGCGCAACTGTTGACGGCGTAGCCGCGTGGCGGCCGCTGGATGGGGCGCTGCCCCATACCCCGCCGGGGAGGCTGGGCCTCCCCGGACCCCGCCATTTCGTTGGTGTTGAACGCCGGCAACTGAGTTGGAAGCGAGTGGGGTTGGTTGCGGGCCAGCTTCGCTGGCCCGCGAAAACAAAAAAACCCTCCACCGAGGAGCGCGTTGCACCGACAGCGTCCCCTGCTTTTGGTTGTTTCGCAGACCAGCGAAGCTGGCCTGCACCCAACCACCATCCGAGCTTGTTTCGGCGTTTGCGTCCCGCGCCAACGAAATGGCGGGGGTCCGGGGGACCGCCTTCGGTCCCCCGGTGGGGGTTTGGGGGCAAAGCCCCCGTCTGCTGGCCCGCGTAACCAAAAGCCCTTCACCGAGGAGCGTGTCGCGCCGACAGCGCCCCCTTTTATTGGTTGTTTCGCAGGCCAGCGAAGCTGGCCTGCACCCAACCACCATCCGAGCCTGTTTCGGCGTTTGCGTTCCGCGCCAATGAAATGGCGGGGGTCCGGGGGGCCGCCTTCGGTCCCCCGGTGGGGGTTCGGGGGCAAAGCCCCCGTCTGCTGGCGCGGGGGGGGCGGGGACAACGCTCCCGTTCATCGACGGCGTGCGCAGGCGGTGCTTGCCGGAGGGTGGGGCGGCGTTTAGACAGGCGGGAGGGATTTACTCCAGGGGCGTTGTTTCATGTCGACTCTTGACCAGGCTTTTGCCGCCGCCGCGCAGTTGCTGACCCGTTGCCGCGAGGACGGGGCGTTGTTGGCGGCGATGGAGAAGGCGCATGCGCTGTGCAACGTGGCCTTGGGGCAGCGTCTGCCGGTGCTGGTCTGTGGCAATGGTGGATCGATGGCTGATGCGCTGCATCTGGCCGGTGAGTTGACGGCTCGTTTCCGGCGCGACCGTCAGGGGCTGCCGGTGATCGCCTTGGGGGCCAACCCGGCGACCCTGACGGCGTGGTCCAATGACGTGGGCTATGCCTCGGCCCTGGCGCGTGAGGTGGAGGCCTATGGGCGTCCGGGTGGGGTGGTGATCGGGTTGTCGACCAGTGGCAATTCGGCCAACGTGGTGGCGGCTTTCGAGGCGGCGCGGGCTGGGGGGCTGGCGACGGTGGCGTTGACCGGCGAAGGCGGTGGCCGACTGGCGTCGTTGGCTGATGTGCTGTTGGCCGTGCCGGCGCGTGACACGGCGGCCATCCAGCAGGTTCATCTGGTGCTGTACCATGTCCTGTGCGACCGGCTGGAGGCTGATCTGGCGGGCGGTTGAGCAGGGGATTGCTTGAGCGGCCGGTGGGGCGACCTATATCTGGCACATCTGCTGTTCTTCTCCCCTTTCACGCGCAGGGAAGCCAAGCCATGACATCTTTTTCGCGCCGGGCGTTGGGGCGTTTCGCCGCCCTTGCCCTGTTTCTGTCGTTCAGCCTGCTGGCGCTGCCGGCGCGGGCCGCCGAGCCGCTGTCGGTGGTGGTGTCGATCCTGCCCCAGAAGTGGCTGGTCGAGGCGGTGGGGGGTGATGCGGTGACGGTCACGGTGATGGTGCCGCCCGGCGCCTCGCCGGCCACCTACGAGCCCAAGCCGGGTCAGATGCGCGCCCTTGAGGCGGCCGACCTCTACTTCTCCATCGGTGTGCCGTTCGAGGCGGCATGGCTGCCCCGCCTGCACGACGCGGCGCCCGGTCTGGCGGTGATCGACATGGCCAGGGACGTCAAGCGCCGGCCCATCGACGGCCTGCCGGCGGCGCATGACGAGCACGATCACGACGCGCACGATCACGACGAGCATGCGGACGAACACGAGGGTGATCACGAGCACGAGGACCACGCGGACCACGACCAGGGCACCGTCATCGACCATGGCGACCACCAGCATGTGGTCGGCCAGCCCGACCCCCACGTCTGGCTGTCGCCGGCGGCCATGCGGCTGATGGCGGCCACGGTGTTCGAGTCGCTGAGCACCGCCCGTCCCCAGGCCGCGCCCGCCCTCAGGGCCAATCTGACCGAGGCGGTGGCGACCATCGGGGCGGTCGATCAGGCGGTGGCCGAGTCGCTGGCCGGCATCGAGCGGCCCACCTTCATGGTCTTCCACCCCGCCTGGGGCTACTTCGCCGACCTTTACGGCCTGCACCAGCTGCCGATCGAGGTGCACGGCAACGAGCCCAGCCCGCGCGAGCTGGCCCAGGTGATCGACACGGCGCGCGACCACCGGGTGTCGGCGGTCTTCGTGCAGGCCCAGTTCTCGCAACGCGCCGCCGAGGCCATTGCCGGCGACCTGGGGATCTCGGTGGTCGCCCTGGACCCGCTCGACCCCGACTGGCCGGCGACGCTGAAGGCCGCCGGCGATGCCTTCGCCAAGGCGCTCGGCCCGGCGCAATGAGCCCGCCAGCGCTCCAGTTCGAGGACGTCTGCTTCGCCTACAACGGGGCGCCGGTGCTGGAGGGGGTGAGCTTCTCCCTGCCGGCCGGCGCCCTGCTCGGCGTGCTGGGGCCCAACGGCGCCGGCAAGACCACCCTGGCCCGCCTCGCCATGGGCCGCCTGACCCCGACCTCGGGCCGGGTCCTGGTGGCCGGGCGCGACCCCAGGAAGGCGGCCGGGCGGATCGGCTACGTGCCCCAGTTCATGACCCTGACCCAGGGCTTTCCGGTCAAGGTGGTCGATCTGGTTGCCCTGGGCGCCCTGCCGGCCGGGCTGGCCGGCTGGCTTAAGGGGGGCGATGCGGCCGGGCGGCGGCGGCGGGCGCTTGAGGCCCTGGAGGCGGTGGAGCTGGCCGATCTGGCCGACCGTCCGGTGGCCGAGCTGTCCGGCGGCCAGCGCCAGCGGGTGCTGATTGCCCGCGCCCTGGTCGGCGATCCCGAGCTTCTGATCCTCGACGAGCCGACCGCCAACATCGATCCGGCCGGCAAGAGCTGCATCGTCGACCTGCTCGACGGTCTGGCCGAGCGGCGCACGGTGGTTCTCATCTCGCACGACCTGACGGTGACCGTGCCCCACATCACGGCGGTGGCGGCGGTCAACCGGCGGGTGCTGTTCCGCCCCGAGCCGCGGCTCGACCAGGAGATGCTGGAGTTGATCTACGGCCTGCACCGCCACGACTGCCCGATGGACAGTTTCATCCACCATCTGGTCGAGCGCCAGCCGACCCTGGGGCGGCGACACGGGGACTCCGCCGGTGCTTGACCTGCTAGCCTATCCCTTCGTCCAGCGAGCCCTGGCGGCGGCCTTTCTGGTCAGCATCGCCTGCGGGGTGATGGGCGCCCTGGTGGTGGTCAACCGCATGACCTTCCTGGCCGGCGGCGTCGCCCATGCCGGCTATGGCGGGGTCGGGCTGGCCTTCTTCGCTGGCTGGCCGGTGCTGCCCACGGCGGCCGGTTTCTCGGTGCTGGCGGCGCTGGCCGCCGGGCTGCTCAGCCGGCGGCGTGACGAGCGGATGGATGTCACGGTCGGCCTGCTGTGGGCCGGCGGCATGGCCTTCGGGGTGCTGCTGCTCGACCTTACAGAGGGCTACAACGTCGATCTGATGAGCTATCTGTTCGGCTCCATCCTGACCGTCGGGCCGGACACCCTGTCGACCATGGCCCTGCTGGTCGCCCTGCTGGTCGGACTGGTCGGGCTGTTCTACCGCCCGCTGCTGGCCCTGTCGCTGGACCGCGAGTTCGCCCACACCCGGGGCCTGCCGGTGGGCGCCCTGCACCTGTTGCTGCTGGGGCTGATCGCGCTGGCGGTGATGACCGCCGTGCCGGCCATCGGGCTGGTCCTGGTGATTGCCCTGTTGACCACCCCGGCCCATCTGGCCGAGCGCCACGCCGGCTCGCTGGCCGGCATGATGGTGCTGGCCAGCCTGTGGGCCTTCGCCTTCTGTCTGATCGGTCTGGGGCTGGCCTTCTGGCTTGATCTGACCTCGGGCGCGGCGATCATCGCGGTGGCGGTGGCCAGCGTGGCGGTGGCCGAACTGCTGCCCCGCCGAAAGCGAATTGCGCGACCGGAAACGGGATGAACCCGGCGCCCGGCGGTGCCACGCTGACGGTCATCGGATCAATCATCAGGTGACGCCCCCATGCCCCGCCCCGCCGCCATCGACCGCCACATGACCCCGGCCCAATGGGCCCTGCTGTTCGGCCTGTCGCTGCTGTGGGGCGGCTCGTTTTTCTTCAACGAGGTGGCGGTGCGCGAATTGCCGCCGTTCAGCGTGGTGGTCGGGCGGGTCCTGCTGGCCGCCCTGATCCTGCTCGCCGTGCTGCGCCTGCGCGGGGTGCGGCTGCCCGGCGAGGCCCGCCTGTGGGGCGCCTTCCTGATCATGGGGCTGCTCAACAACGCGCTGCCGTTCAGCCTGATTGTCTGGGGGCAGACCAGTCTGGCTTCCGGTGTTGCCGCCATCCTCAACGCCACCACGCCGCTGTTCACGGTGCTGGTGGCCCATCTGTTCACCGCCGACGAGAAGGCGACCCCGGGCCGTCTGCTCGGCGTCGCGGTCGGCCTGGGGGGCGTTGCCGTGCTGGTCGGTGGGGCCTCCGGCGCCGGCGGCGAGGGGGCGGCGCTGGCCGCCCTGGCGGTGCTGGGGGGCGCCCTGTCCTACGCCTGCGCCGGGGTTTTCGGGCGCCGCTTCCGCACCCTGGGGATCAGCCCCCTGGTCACCGCGACCGGGCAGGTGGTCGCCTCCAGCGCCCTGCTGTTGCCGGTCATGCTGGTGGTCGACCGGCCGTGGACCCTGGCCCTGCCCGGGCCGGCCACCTGGGGGGCCCTGGTCGGGCTGGCCAGCCTGTCGACGGCGCTGGCCTATCTTCTCTACTTCCGCCTGCTGGCCACCGCCGGGGCGACCAACCTGCTGCTGGTCACCCTGCTGATCCCGGTCAGCGCCCTGCTGCTCGGCGTCGGGGTGCTGGGCGAGGTGGTGCTGGGCCGCCATCTGGCCGGCATGGCGCTGATCGGCGGCGGCCTGATAATCCTCGACGGGCGCCTGCCGGGCCGCCTGCTCGGCCGTCTGTCGCGCCCGGGAGCCGCCCGATGAGCCCGCCTCCGGTCACAACCGACACCCCCGAGGATCGTTGGCGGGCGATGTGTGCGCGCGACCCGGCGGCCGACGGGCGGTTTGTCTTCGCCGTCGTCACCACCGGGGTCTATTGCCGGCCCAGTTGCTCGGCCCGGCGGGCCCGGCGGGAGAACGTGCGCTTTTTCGACACCCCGGCGGCGGCCGAGGCGGCCGGCTTCAGGCCCTGCAAGCGCTGCCGGCCGGAGCTGGGCGAGGCCTTGCCCCACGCCGCCGCCATCGCCGCCGCCTGCGCCACCATCCGCGCCGCCGAGGTCGAGCCGCCGCTGGCCGAGCTGGCCGCCGCCGCCGGGCTCAGTCCCGAGCGCTTCCGGCGGGTCTTCAAGGCCCAGGTCGGGCTGACCCCGAAACGCTTCGCCATGGCGGTGCGCAAGCAGCGCCTGCGCGACGGCCTGGGGACGGCGCGCACGGTGACCGAGGCCATCCATCAGGCCGGCTATGGCAGCGCCGCGCGGGCCTATGCCGAGCACCACGGCCCGCCACCACGTCGCCAGCGCGCCGGGATGGCCGGCGAGACGCTGTCCCTGGCCACCGCCCCGACCAGCCTGGGCGAGATCGTGGTGGCGGCCAGCCCGGCCGGGGTCTGTCTGGTCGAGTTCCTCGACGGACGGGACCCGGCGGCGGTGCTCGCGGCCCGTTTTCCCGATGCCCGCCCCGCTCCCGGCCCCGGCACCGGCTCCGACCCCGGCTCCGACCCCGGCTCCGAACTGGGCGCGGCGCTGGACGACTGGCTGGCCGCCGTGGTCGCCTGCGTCGAGGGGGCGCCCGGGCCGGCCGTCGAGCTGCCGCTGGACATCCGGGGCACCGTCTTCCAGGAAAAGGTCTGGCAGGCCCTGCGCGCCCTGCCGCCCGGGCGGACCGTCAGCTATGGCGAGCTGGCCGCCGCCCTCGACCATCCCGGCGCCGCCCGCGCCGTGGCCGGGGCGGTGGCCGACAACCGGCTGGCCGTGGTGGTGCCCTGCCACCGGGTGATCCGGGGCTCCGGGGCCCTGGCCGGCTACCGCTGGGGGATGGCGCGCAAGCGGGCCCTGCTGGCCCGCGAGGCCGGCGAGGTGCCAGCGGGCGAGGATTGATACCAACCGGGGGAGCCAGGGGCTCCCCCGGCCCCCCTCCATTCATTCATTGATCTCCGACCGCGCGGCCACTCCCTGGTTGTTTTCGAAAGGCCAGCGAAGCTGGCCTGCAACCAAAAACCCCGGGCGTTCCGCTCGGAGGTAGCGTTTGATCACCAACGAATGGAGGGGTCCGGGGAAGCCCTGATTCCCCGGTGGGGGTTTGGGGGCAAAGCCCCCAACTAATACCAAACCGCGATGAGTCCTCCTCATCGCCGGTTGGTATGAGGCCCTTCCCCCCGGCCGTGGCGGCGTTTAGGTTGGGTCCAGTCGGCTCTGTTTCGGGTAGTTCCCATCCATGTCGCAGCACACCTTGTCCGGCCGCCGGGGCGTGGCCCGGCCGGCGCCGTTCGGCGATGGCCGCCAGGGGCGCATCGGCATTCTCGGCGGCTCGTTCAATCCGGCCCACGACGGCCACCGGCACATCAGCCTGATCGCCCTGAAGCGCCTGCGTCTGGACGCCGTGTGGTGGCTGGTCACGCCGCAGAATCCGCTGAAGGCGCCCGATGGCACCCTGCCGCTGGACCACCGTCTGGCCGCCGCGCGGGCGGTGGCCGATCATCCGCGGCTGGTGGTCACCGACCTGGAAACCCACCTGGGCACGGTGCAGACGGCGGAAACCCTGAAGGCCCTGACCCGGCGCTTTCCCCGGGCCCGCTTCGTGTGGCTGATGGGGGCCGACAACCTGGCCCAGTTCCACCGCTGGCACCGCTGGCGGAACATTCTCGAGACCTTGCCGGTGGCCGTCTTCGATCGCGGCCCGCACGCCCATCGTGCCCTGCTCAGCCGGGCCGGTCAGGCCTACGCCGCCCGCCGCCTGCCGCCGCACCGGGCCGGCCAGTTGATCGACCGGGCGGCCCCGGCCTGGGCCTTCCTGCCCATCCGCCGCCACCACGCCACCGCCACCGCCATCCGCCACGGCAGCGCCGGGGGGTGAGTCCAGTTCGGAGAAAAGGTTGGCAGCAAAAAGCTGGCAACAAAAAGGGGGGCCAACGCGCCCCCCTCTTGATCCGTGTCCGTTGGGTCGGTGTCCTCAGACGGCCTTGGAGTGGCGCTGCTCGCCCTTGACCAGATAGGTGTCGAACACCGCCGCCGCGGCGCGCACCAGGGGGCGGCCGTCGTGGGTGACCGAGATGCGACCGTCCTCGATGGACACCACGCCATCGGCCGCCAGATCGCTGAGCGCCGCCACTTCCTTGTCGAAGTCGGCCGCCGAGACGCCGTAGGGCGCGCCGACCTGATTGAGGTCGACCGACAGATCGCACATCAGCCGCTCGATGATGTCGCGGCGCAGGCGGTCGTTGTCGTCGGTGGCGAAGCCCCGGGTGGTGGCCAGCTTGCCCTCGCGCACCGTCGCCTTGTAGGCGTTGATGTCCATCTCGTTGACGGCATAGCCCTGGGGCAGGCTGGAAATGCCCGAGGCGCCCAGGCCGATCAGCACCGGGGCGCTGTCGGTGGTGTAGCCCTGGAAGTTGCGGTTCAGGCGCTCTTCCTTCAGGGCGACGGCCATTTCGTCATCCGGGGCGGCGAAGTGGTCGAGCCCGATGGCCACGTAGCCGTGGTCGGCGAAGCGCTGGTGGGCGGCTTCGTATTGCAGCCAGCGCTCTTCCATGTCGGGCAGGGTGTCCTCGGGGATCATCTTCTGGTGGCGGCGCATCCACGGCACGTGGGCGTAGCCGAACAGCGAGACCCGCTTGGGCCCCAGTTCCACCGCCCGGTCGATGGTCTCGCGCACGCTGTCCACCGTCTGGTGGGGCAGGCCGTAGACCAGATCCATGTTGAGGTCGGTGATGCCGTAGCGGCGCAGCCAGTCGATCACGTTGACCACCAGATCGTGCGGCTGCACGCGGTGGATGGCTTCCTGGACGTCGGGCTTGAAGTCCTGCACGCCGACGCTGGCCCGGGTGACGCCGGCCTCGGCCATCGCCTTCACATAGGCCTCGTCGGCCGTGCGCGGGTCCAGCTCGACGGCGATCTCGGCCTTGTCGCGCAGCGGGAAGCGGCTTTTCAGGTGGCCGATCAGGCGGCTCAAATCCTCGGCCTTGAGGATGGTCGGGCTGCCGCCGCCGAAGTGGATGTGCTGGGTGGTCATGCCGGCGGGAATCGCCTCGGCCACCGTGTCGATCTCGGCCAGCAGGGCGTCCAGGTAGTCGGCCACCGGGGCGTACTGCTTGGTGATCTTGGTGTGGCAGCCGCAGAACCAGCACATCTCGGCGCAATAGGCGATGTGCAGGTACAGCGACAAGGGCAGCGACGAATCGAGGTTCGACAGCCAGTCGCCGAAGGTTTCGGCCCCCACCTGCGGCCCGAAGTGGGGCGCCGTGGGGTAGCTGGTGTAGCGCGGCAGGCGCAGGTCGTATTTGTCGATCAGGTCCCGTCTCATGGCGTGAGGTCGCTCACCTATCCGGTTCGTCATGCCGTCGGGCGCCGGGCGGCTCCGTCTCCGGGGTCGGGGCCAACGTCCGTCCGCCTGTCGATAGCGCACAGGTGGGCGCGCCGTCCATGGAAATCGACCCCCTGTCCGCCCGGGTTCGGTGCTTGGCCCAAGTCCGGGTGCGGGTATACTGCCGGCTCGTGTCCCTCCCGCCGCATCGAGTCGCCATGCCCCGCTTCGCCGCCAACCTGGGTTTTCTGTTCTGCGAGTTGCCGCTTGAAGAGCGCTTCGCGGCCGCCGCCAAGGCCGGTTTCAAGGGGGTGGAGATCGCCTTCCCCTATCACCTGACGGCCGAGCGGGTGGGCGATCTGGTCGCCATGAACGGCCTGGAGCTGGCCCTCATCAACGCCCCGCCGGGCGACTGGGCGGCCGGCGAGCGCGGTCTTGCCGCCGTGCCCGGGCGGCGCCAGGAATTCATGGAGAACATGGAGGTGGCCTACGACTGGGCCGAGTTCCTGGACCTCAAGCGGGTTCACGTGATGGCCGGCATCGTCCCCGAGGCGGACTGGGAGGAGGCCCTTGAGACCTACCTCGAGAATCTGGCCCGGGCCGCCGACCTGTTCTCCGACCTCGACACCGTGCTGACGGTGGAGGCGATCAACACCCAGGACATGCCCGACTACTTCCTCTCCCGGCCCGAGGACGCGGCCCGGGTGGTCGAGATGGTCGGGGCGAGGAACCTGCGCATCCAGTACGACCTTTATCACGCCCAGATCATGCAGGGCGGCCTGAGCGACTTCCTGGACAGCCACATCGAGCACATCGCCCATGTGCAGATCGCCGGCGTGCCGGGCCGCCACGAGCCCGACCGGCTGGGCGAGGTCAACTGGCCGTACCTGTTCGGGCTGCTCGATTCCCACGGCTACGGCGGCTGGGTGGGCTGCGAATACCACCCCCGGGGCGACACCCGGACCGGGCTGGCCTGGGGCCGCGACTGGGGGTTGGGCTGAACCGGGGTTGGGCTGAACTGGGACCTGAACCGGGACCTGAACTGGGGCCTGGGCTGAACCGGCCGCCCGGGCGCCCGCGCCCTCAGAAGCGCCAGGTGGCGTCCACCATCAGGGTGTGGGCGGCCAGATCATCGGTGTAGTCGGTGCCGCTGAGGGCGGTCAGGTAGCCGTAGCGGCCGCCCACCGTGATGTCGTCGCCGACCGCCACCTCGATCCCGGTCTTGAACTGCCACGCGAACACGGTGTCGCTGCTCGAGGCGCCGGTCAGCGTCGTGCCGCCGATGCTGGTCACCGTGTCGTCGTAGCTGGCAAAGCCGATGCCGCCGCCGATGAACGGCTGGATGTGGCCCGAGGTGTCGACCAGCGGGGTGAACAGCAGGTTGGCCATGCCGATCACGGTGGTGATGTCGCCATCCACCGGGGCGCTGCCGTTGACCACCACGGCGCTGGTGCCGTCGTTGAAGGTGACGCTGCCGGAGATGCTCTCGTAGTCGAACTGGGCATAGGCCAGCTCGGCCTCGCCGACCAGCCACTCGGTGATCTGGTAGCCGCCGATCAGGCCGATGGCCAGCCCGGTGTCGAGGCTGATCTCGCCGCTGCCGGTGACGGTGACGCCGCCGGAGGTGGTCGCCGCCGACACCCCGATGTCGGCCGGCAGCGCGGCGCCGCCCTCCAGCCCCACGTAGGCCCGACCCTCGGCGAAGGTCATCTCGCCGGCCCGCGCCGGGGTGGTGGTGGCCAGGGTGGTGGCCACGGTGGTGGCCAGGGTGGTGCTCAGGGCGGTGACCAGACAGAGGGCGGCGACAGGCAGGGTCCGGTTGGGCATCTCTGGGGTCTCCGGGCGGCGGGGCGGATCGGGACGGCCGGCACCCGGGCAGGGGTGGGGCCGCAACACGCATACGGGTATACGTCGCCGGACTCCCGCCATCAAGGTGAAGGGCGGTTGCGGGGAATATCGCGCCTTGAGTGTTGCCGTTGGGGCACAGATGGAGCGCCGTCCGGCGCCCGCCGGGATGATTCCCGGGCGGCGTCAGGCGCCGCTCTTGTCGCCCTTCTCGGCCAGCAGGGCGTCGAGGTCGGCCTGCATGCGGTTCAGGCGGTCGCGCAACTCGCTCACCTGGGCGGTGTCGAGGCTGGCGCCCTGGCCCGCCGGGCCCTGGCCCTGGGCGTCGGCCTTGGAGGGGGCCTCCTGGCCGGGGCGGGCCTCGCCATAGAAGGGCGAGAACATGCGCAGGGTGTTCTCGAACAGCGCCATGTTCTGCTTGCTCATTTCCTCGAACTGCTGGAGCGGGAACATGCCCTCCAGCGCGTTCTGCATGGCGCCGCGCATCTGCTCTTCCTGGCGCGCGAAGGTGGCCATGGAGTGCTCCAGATAGCGCGGCACCAGACCGCCCAGGGAATCGTCATAGAAGCTGATCACCTGACGCAGGAAGCTGATCGGCAGCAGGTTCTGGCCCTTGTTCTCTTCCTCGACGATGATCTGGGTCAGCACCGAGCGGGTGATGTCCTCCCCACTCTTGGCGTCATAGACCACGAAGTCGACGTTCTCCTTGACCATGGTCGCCAGGTGATCGAGCGTCACATAGCTGCTGGTCGCGGTGTTGTAGAGCCGCCGGTTGGCGTACTTCTTGATGGTCACCGGACGCGCCGGCGCCTCGGGTTTGGCCTCGGCGGGGGTCTCGGATTTGGCGTCCGGCTTGGCGTCCGGCTTGGCGTCCGGTTTGGCGTCCGGCTTGGCCTCGGGCTTGGTGGAGCGGCCGGGCTTGGCGGGGGCCTTCGGGGAACTGCTCTCGTGCATGGACATCGGGCGGCCGGGGTCTTCCGAGGAATGGGTGGGACGGCGCGCGCGGTGAAACCAGCGGTGGCGCGGTGCAACAAGTTTCCCAGGGGCGGCCAGGGCGCGCAACAGAATTCTCCCGCCAGCGGTTCGCCGTCCCCCATCTGTCGTTGGCTCGCTGCCCACCCGTGACAGCCCCCGGCCGGCTGCGATATGCTGCCGCCATGAGCACACGCGACGACAACCGACCCGGGACCGGCGGCGCCGGCCAGGGGCCCCGCGATGGCCACGACCACTCGACGGGCGACTCGACCGGCGACTCGACCGGCGAGGGTGCCGACGATCTGTCCGCCCTGGCCCGCCGCTACCTGGACCTGTGGCAGGACCAGATCAGCCGGGCGGCCAGCGATCCCGCCCTGGCCGAGGCGATGGGCCGCACCTTCCAGGCCCTGACCAGCGGCGCCGGCGCCTTTGCCGAGGCCGCCCGGCGCGGCTTCGAGGCCGGTCAGGGCGCCACCGCCGGAAGCTCCGCCCATGCCGACGCCGACGCCGCCCCCGACGCCGCTTCTCGGTCCGCGCCCGCTGCCCCTGCACCTGAGCACGGCGGCGACGGCGTGGCTCAGCTTGCGGCTCGCCTGCGTCGGCTGGAGGAGCGGGTTGCCGCCCTGGAAGCCGCCCGGGACGCCGGACCCGCACAGCCTGCTGGCGGCGGGGACTGATCCCACCCTCCTCCTGAACGCCCTGGAGCACGAAGCGGACCGCCGGCTGGTCGCCTTCCTGGATGGCGTGCTGGCCTACCGCCGCCGGCCCCGCCCGCCGCGTCCGCCCCCGGCCCCGGCCGTCTGGCGCGAGGGAACCACCACCCTGCGCGCCCCGCCGGCGCCGTCCGACGGCCCGGTGGTGCTGATCGTGCCTTCGCTGGTCAACCGGGCCTACATCCTCGATCTGGCCCCACAGCGCTCGTTCATCGCCCATCTGGCGGCCAGCGGCCTGCGTCCCCTGCTGCTCGACTGGGATGCCCCGGGCGAGACCGAGCGCGCCTTCACCCTCGATGACTACGTCAGCGGCCGCCTGGAGCGGGCCCTCGGCGTGGCCCGCCAGCTCAACGGCGGCCGGGCGCCGGTGCTGCTCGGCTACTGCATGGGCGGCACCCTGGCCGCCGGACTGGCCCTGACCACGCCCCAGCCGCCGGCCGCCCTGATCACCCTGGCCGCCCCCTGGGACTTCCACGCCGCCGCCTCCGGCGGCCTGCCCCCGGACAGCCTGTGGCCGCTGCTCGAACCGGTGGTCCAGGCCCTGGGCGAGCTGCCGGTGGACCTGATCCAGATGCTCTTCGCCGCCCTCGATCCCGGGCTGGTGCCGGCCAAGTTCCGCCGCTTCGCCGGCTGGGCCGAGGACGACCCCCGGGCCATCTGGTTCATCCGCCTGGAAGACTGGCTGAACGACGGCGTCGCCCTGGCCGGCCCGCTGGCCCGCCAATGCCTGGAAGACTGGTACGGCGCCAACCAACCCGCCCGCAACCAATGGACCCTGAACGGCCACACCGTCGACCCGACCAAAGCCCGCTGCCCGGCCCTGATCGTGCGCTCGACCAGCGACCGCATCGTCCCCGACGCCTCGGCCAAGGCCCTCGGCGACACCTGGAAGGAAGCCGACGCTCTGCCCCTGTCGGCCGGACACATCGGCATGATGGCCGGCTCCCACGCCACCACCAGCCTCTACCAACCCCTCACCACCTGGCTTGAACACCACCTGCCAACTTCCGGGGCATAGCGGGCAACGCCAAGGGGGCGCTGCCCCCTTGGAACCCCCGCCGGGGGGACCAGGGGTCCCCCCGGACCCCCGCCGCGACTTAAAACCCCACCAAGGGGGGCAAGCCCCCCTTGGTGGGGTTTTGATTCATGGTGGGGTCTGGGGAGGCCCCCGGCCTCCCCAGCGGGGTTCAAAGGGGCAGCGCCCCTTTGCATGGCCAGCCACGCCCCGGAGGTTGGCGGGGGTGCTCAGACCGGGGTGGCGAGGGCTTGGCGGAAGGCGTGTTCGGCGGCGACGTCGCCGTCGCGGGCGGCCCGCGCAAACCCCGAGGGAAGCGAAGCTTCCCGACGACGGTTTGCGCAAACAATGGGGCGCTGGCCGCCCGGAATGGGCACGGCGGGGCTCAGGCCGACAGCGCCTGACGGAAGGCGTGTTCGGCCGCGACGTCGCCGTCGCGGGCGGCCAGCGCCAGGGCGGCGCGCACGGTTTGACGCAGGTTCTGTCGGCCGTTCGGCGACTGGCGCAGCAGGGCCAAGCGGGTATCGGCGTGGGCGATGGGCAGGCCGAGCACCCGTTTGAGGGCGGCCAGTTCAAGGTCGGTCCGGCCGCTTCCGGCGGGACCGGGGCCGCGCCGCAGGCAGGGGGCGGTGGGCGACATGCGGAAGCGGCGGGACACGGGCTCGCTGCCGTCGGCGGCGGGCGGCTGTGGCAGGAGGGCGAAGGGGGCGTGGCGGCTCATGGGGGGCTCCGACATTCTGTCGCGGCACGGGCGGGCGCGGCTTCGGCCGGGCCCGTTGGCGGTTTTGGTTGTGACAACTGGCCACGCTAACGGCCGCGCCGGCGCCGGTCTGTGACGGCGGTCATGTTTTGGTCGGTGCCTTGGCCAGTCCCTTGGCCGGGAGGCCCGCTCATTCGGTCGACTTGGTGGCGTAGGGCTCGAAGTGGCGTTGGGCCGGGTCGGCATCGAGGGGGCGGCCGATCATCGGGAAGGCGCGCTGGCGGCAACTGGGCCGTTCGCAGAGCTTGCAGCCCGGGCCGATGGGAGTCACCGCATCGGGGTTCGCGGTGTCGAGGCCGCGTCCGTAGACCAGTCGCCCGGCGTGGGAGAGGTCGCAGCCCAGCGCCACGGCGAACTGCTTGCGCGCCGCGCCGTAGCCGGGCGGGCCCTGATCGACGGTGCGCGCCACCCACAGGTAGCGTCGCCCGTCGGGCATTTCGGCGGCCTGGGTCAACACCTCGCCCGGGTGGGCGAAGGCCTGGTAGATCTTCCACAGCGGGCAGGAACCGCCGAAGCGCGAGAAGTGGAAGTCGGTGGCCGACTGGCGCTTGGAGATGTTGCCCGCCCGGTCGACGCGGATGAAGAAGAAGGGAACGCCCTGGGCGCCCGGCCGTTGCAGGGTGGACAGCCGGTGGCAGGCGGTCTCGAACCCGACGTCGAAGCGCCGGCCGACCAGCTCGATGTCGTAGCCTTCGGCCTCGGCGGTTTCGAGGAAGGCGCGGTAGGGCAGGATGACGGCGCCGGCGAAGTAGCTGGCCAGGCCGATGCGCAACAGCACCGAGGCCTCGGCATCGAGGCCGGCGTCGGCGACCAGCCGGCCGATGACGCTGTCCTGTTCCAGCAAGCCCAGTTGCACCGCCATCTGGAAGGCGCGCTGTCCCATCGACAGGTGCTCGGCCAGATGCAGCACCCGGGTCGCCTCGTCGTAGCGGCGCAGCGGGCCGGCATCGGCCACCATCCGGAGGCGCACCCCGTGCCGTCCGGCCAGCCGCGCGGCCAGTCCCTCGGCCATTGCCCCGACCGGCAGGCCATCGCCGACCGTTTCGCCGGCCTCGTCCAGCAGGGGCACGTAGTTGCGCCGCTCGTAGAACCAGTCGCGCACCGCCTCGAAGGCGGTCGGCGGCAGCGGCGCGCCTGTCCCGCCGGAAACCCGCTCGGCCAACAGGTCGGCGCGTTCGGTGGCCTCGCGCAGGCGGCGCTGCATGCCGACGATGGCGCGCGCGATGCCCGGCATGTTGGCGGCAAGCTCGCGCAGCTCGGCGGTGCTGGTCCGTTCTCCCTGATCGCCGAGGGCGGCCCGCAGGTCGCTGATCAGGCGTCCCTCGTCGCCTTCGGCGAACAACTGCACGTCGAGGCCCAGCACCTCGTTCAGGCGCAGCAGCACGGGCACGGTCAGCGGGCGCTGGTTGCGCTCGATCTGGTTCAGGTAGCTGGGCGAGATGTCGAGCATCCTGGCCAGCCCGCTCTGGGTCAGGCCGCGCTCCTCGCGCAGCACCCTGAGGCGGACGCCCATGAAGGTTTTGCTCACGGCCCAGACCTTCGCAAAATTCGCAAATCCACAGAGAGGCGTTCGCAATTCGACGCCTCTTTAGGACTTTATCGCGCTCTGGCGATCATGAGAAGGAGGATTTGTGAAATTTGCAAAAGAGCCATCATGCCGGACCCCACCATCCTCACCGAAATGATCCTGCCCGATCAGGCGAACCACTACGGAACCCTGTTCGGGGGCCGCGGCCTGTCGCTGATGACCCGGGCGGCCTTCGTGGCGGCCAGCCGTCATGCCCGGGAGAAGGTGGTTCTGGTCGCCTGCCACGACGCCCGCTTCGACGAGCCGGTGCCCATGGGCAGCCTGTTCGTGCTGGGCGCGACCGTCGTCGGGGTGGGCCGCAGCTCGATGCGGGTCCACGTCGAGGGGGTGTGCGAACGCCCCGAGGCGGGCACCCGCCGGCAGGTTTCGCAAGCCACCTTCACCATGGTCGCCGTCGATGCCGCCGGCCGGCCGGTTCCCGTCCCCCCGCTGGAAGCAGACGCCGCATGAAAACCCATACCGTCAGAACCTGGAAGTCGGCCGAGCATCTGCCGCGAGAAGAACAGCTCGCCTGGAAGATTTCCCGGGTCGCCGTCGATCCGGTCGCGGTCGAGGACGAGGTGGCGGAGATGATCATCAACCGGATCATCGACAACGCCGCCGTCGCCGCCGCCTCGCTGGCCCGCCGGCCGGTCGCCTCGGCCAGGGCGCAGGCGCTGTGCCATCCCCACGGCCCCGGCGCGACGGTCTTCGGAATGGGCCCGGAAACCCGGATCAGCCCCGAATGGGCCGCCTGGGCCAACGGCGTGGCGGTGCGCGAGCTCGACTTCCACGACACCTTCCTGGCGGCCGACTATTCGCACCCGGCGGACAACATCCCGCCCCTCCTGGCGGTGGCCCAGCACACCGGCAGGTCGGGCGCCGAGCTGATCCGGGGCCTGGCCACCGGCTACGAGATCCAGGTCAACCTGGTGCGCGGCATCTGCCTGCATGAGCACAAGATCGACCACATCGCCCATCTCGGCCCCTCGGCGGCGGCCGGCATCGGGACCCTGCTGGGGCTGGACACCGAGACCGTTTATCAGGCGGTCCAGCAGGCGCTGCACACCACCACCACCACCCGCCAGAGCCGCAAGGGCGAAATCTCGTCCTGGAAGGCCTACGCCCCGGCCTTCGCCGGCAAGATGGCGATCGAGGCGGTGGACCGGGCGATGCGCGGCGAAGGGGCACCGAGCCCGGCCTGGGAAGGCGAGGACGGCTTCATCGCCTACCTGCTCTCGGGGCCGGGGACCACCTATCAGGTGCCGCTGCCCGAGCCGGGCGAGGCCAAGCGGGCGATCCTCGACACCTACACCAAGGAGCACTCGGCCGAGTACCAGTCGCAGGCGCTGATCGATCTGGCCCGCCGCATGGGCCCGCGGATCGGCGATCTGGCGGCGGTCGAGAGCATCGTGATCCACACCAGCCACCACACCCACTACGTGATCGGCACCGGGGCCGGCGATCCGCAGAAGCTGGACCCCAAGGCCAGCCGGGAAACCCTCGACCACTCGATCATGTACATCTTCGCCGTGGCCCTGGAGGACGGCGGCTGGCACCACGTCGACAGCTACACGCCGGAGCGCGCCGGGCGCCCCGCCACCGTTGCCCTGTGGCACAAGATCTCGACCACCGAGGACCCCGAGTGGACGCGGCGCTACCACGCCCGCGATCCCAGGGAGAAGGCGTTCGGCGGGCGGGTCGTGGTCACCCTGAAGGACGGTCGGGTGATCGAGGACGAACTGGCCCTGGCCGATGCCCACCCCGACGGCGCGCGGCCCTTCCGGCGCGAGAACTACCGGCAGAAGTTCCTGACCCTTTCCGACGGCATCCTGGCGGCCGCCGAGCAGCAGCGCTTCCTGGCCGCGGCCGAGGGGCTGGCCGAGCTGAAGGCCGGCGATCTGGGCGCCCTCAACATCGCCGTCGCCCCCGGGAAACTGGGCGCCGCGCGCCCCACCGGCATCTTCGACGTCACGGCCTGAGGGAGGTGGACATGACGACACCCAAACCCAAACCCAAGCCCAAGAAATCCGTCGCCCTGTCCGGGATCGAGGCCGGCACCACGGCGCTGTGCACGGTTGGACGCAGCGGCAATGACCTGCACTACCGGGGCTACGACATCCTCGACATCGCCGAGACCTGCACCTTCGAGGAAATCGCCCATCTGCTGGTCCATGGCGAGCTGCCCGACGTGGTGCAGCTCCAGGCCTATCAGAAGCGCCTGGCCCGCCTGCGTGGCCTGCCGGCGATGGTGCGCCAGACGCTGGAGACCCTGCCCGCCGCGACGCACCCCATGGACGTCCTGCGCAGCGGTGTCTCGGCGCTGGGCTGCGCGCTGCCCGAGGTCCACGACCACAACCCCATCGGGGCGCGCGACATCGTCGACCGGCTGATGGCCTCGCTCGGCTCGATGCTGCTCTACTGGCATCACTTCGCCCACAACGGCCGCCGCATCGACGTGGAGGGCGACGAAACCTCGATCGCCGCGCACTTCCTGCGGCTGCTGCACGGGTGCGCGCCGTCCGAGGCGCACATCCGCGCCATGCAGACCTCGCTGGTTCTGTATGCCGAGCACGAGTTCAATGCCTCGACCTTCGTGGCGCGTTCCATCGCCTCGACCGGGTCCGACATGTACTCGGCGATCACCGGGGCCATCGGCGCCCTGCGCGGGCCCAAGCACGGTGGCGCCAACGAGGCGGCGTACGAAATCCAGTCGCGCTACGACAGCTCCGACGCGGCCGGCGAGGACATCCGCACCCGGGTGCGGGCCAAGGAGATCGTGATCGGTTTCGGGCACCCGGTCTACACCGTCTCCGATCCGCGCAACGTGGTCATCAAGCGGGTGGCCAAGGCGCTGTCGGACCAGTCGGGGGACAGCCGCCTGTTCGAGATCGCTGAGCGGATCGAGTCGGTGATGGCCGAGGAACGCCGGATGTTCCCCAACCTCGACTGGTTCAGCGCCGTGTCCTATCACCTGATGGGCGTGCCCACCGCCATGTTCACGCCGCTGTTCGTGATCTCCCGGACTTCCGGGTGGGGGGCGCATGTCATCGAGCAGCGGGCCGATGGCAAGATCGTCCGCCCCTCGGCCATCTATACCGGTCCCGAGGCCCGGCGGTTCGTTCCCCTGGCCGAGCGCGGGCAACGCCCGTCGCATCGCGCGGCATAGGAGGGCCCGATGCCCTATCTGGTGGCCAACGATCTGCCCGACGGTGCGGCCGGCGCGCGCCTGCGCGCCCTGCTCGAGGCGCCCGGCATCCTGCGCCTGCCCGGCGCCCACAACGGCATGGCGGCCCTGCAGGCCAAGGCGGCCGGCTTTCAGGCGCTGTATCTGTCGGGCGCCGCCATGACCGCCTCCATGGGGCTGCCCGACCTGGGCATCATCACGGTCGACGAGGTGGCCTTTTTCATCCGCCAGATCGCCCGCGCCAGCGGCCTGCCGGTGCTGGTCGATGGCGACACCGGGTATGGCGAGGCGTTGAACGTCATGCACATGGTCCGCGTGTTCGATGAGGCCGGCGCCGCCGCGGTGCACCTGGAAGACCAACTGCTGCCCAAGAAGTGCGGCCATCTGAACGACAAGAAGCTGGCCGACCCCGCCGACATGGCGACCAAGGTGGCGGCGGCGGTCAGGGCGCGGCGCGATCTGATGATCGTTGCCCGCACCGACGCGGCCGCCTCGGAGGGGGTCGAGGGCGCCGTCGCCCGGGCCAGGCTCTATGTCGAGGCCGGGGCGGACGCCATCTTTCCCGAGGCGCTGACCAGCGTCGAGATGTTCCGCCAGGTGCGCGCCGCCCTGCCCGGGGTCAGGCTGCTCGCCAACATGACCGAGTTCGGCCGCACGCCGGCGCTGACCGCCGCCGAGTTCGAGGAGCTGGGCTACGACATGGTGATCTGGCCGGTCTCCTCGCTGCGCGTGGCCAACAAGGCGCAGGCCGAGCTCTACGACGCCCTGGCCCGCGATGGGGCGACCACCGCCCTGCTCGCGCGCATGCAGACGCGCCAGGAGCTGTACGACACCATCGGCCTGGGCACCTTCGAGGCGCTGGACCAGTCGATCGCCGCCTCGGTGACGCCGGATTGGAAGGTCTGAGCCACCCCGGGGCTCCCGGAAGACGTGGGCCGGCCGCAAACAGGCGACCGTCAGGGAAGGGAGCCCGGGCATGTCCGACCGCACATCCGCCACCCGGTCAGGCCTTGCGCAGATTCCCAGCCATCGGGAACGGATCGCGGCGATGCTTTGCGGCCATATCAAGAGCCAAGACCGTGTTGCGTGAGTCACCAACCCCGCAGCGCGATCCTGGCGTCTGCCCGCGCCTTGGCTGCACCTGCCTTGCCCTGCATCGGCTCGCCCGCTGCCTGGAGGCGGCGGACCGCGTGTCGCGGCCCGTCTCGCCGCATCTCGAGATCACCGGGCGGGCCCACCTCGATGGCTGTGCGCAAGGCTGTTCGGCCGAGTTCAGGCTCTCTCCCCGGGGTGTGCGCATCTGGTGCGACGGACAGGCGGAGGTGGTGCCCAGACAGGACGCATGAGACGGGAGTCTCGCGGCGGCTCAGAGCGCCACCGCCCGGGCCAGGTCGACGAAGCCCGTGAAGTAGTCGGGGCGTGGTCCGGTGCGGATGCCCAGATGGATGCTCTTGGCGATCCCCTCGCCAAGCCGCACCGCCCGCACCCCGGCCACCTCGCCGACCAGCCAGTCGGGCGTCGCGCTGACCGCCCGGCCCGAGGCGACCAGACGCAGCATCAGGTCGGTGGTCTCGACGGTGCGGTGGCGGCGGGGCAACGCCCCGGCGGGCACCAGGAAGCGGGTGTAGATGTCCAGCCGCTCCGGCGCCACCGGGTAGGTGACCAGGGTTTCGCCGGCCAGATCGGCCGGCTCGACCCGCGCCTTGCCGGCCAGCGGGTGGGCCTCGGCGACGGCCAGCACCAGCTCGTAGTCGAACACCGGCAGGTAGTCGAGGCGCGGCCGGGCGATGGGGTCGGGGGTCACCAGCACGTCGATTTCATGGCCCAGCAGGGCGGCCAGCCCGCCGAACTGGAAAGCCGAGGTGACGTCGATGTCGACGTCCGGCCAGGCGGCCAGGAAGGGGTCGATGACGCGCATCAGCCAGTCCTGGCAGGGGTGGCATTCCATGCCGATGCGGATCGCCCCGCGCCGCCCGCGCGCATAGTCCTCGAGCACGCTGGCCCCGTGTTCGAGCTGCGGCAGCACCCGGTTGGCCAGCCCCAGCAGATAGTCGCCGGAGGGGGTCAGGCGCAGGCGGCGGCCCTCGCGCTCCCACAGGCGCACGCCGTGGCGCGCCTCGAAGCGGCGGATGGCGTGGCTGACCGCCGACTGGGTCAGGCACAGCTTGTCGGCGGCCTGGGTCAGGCTGCCGCTGCGCTCGATCTCGCGCAGGATGGCCAGGGGCTGAAGGTCGATCATGTCACATGACTCCCAGTCATTCTTCTCTGAAATATTCCCATTTTTCGTCATGCGCAAGGACGGGTAAGCCTTGGCTCGACCCCACGATCAGGAGGAATGACATGGTCAAGGCAGCAAATCTCGGCTACCCGCGCATCGGCGCCAAGCGCGAGCTCAAGAAGGCCCTGGAAAGCTACTGGAAGGGCGACCTCGACGCCGCCGCGCTCGAGGCCACCGCCGCCGGGCTGCGGGCCGCCAACTGGGCGGCGCAGGCCGAGGCCGGCATGGCGCGGATTCCGTCGAACGACTTCTCGTTCTATGACCAGGTGCTCGACACCACCGCCATGCTGGGCGCCGTGCCGCCGCGCTTCGCCGGCCTTGACGGTCTTGATGCCTACTTCGCCATGGCCCGCGGCACCGACGCCGCGCCGGCCATGGAGATGACCAAGTGGTTCGACACCAACTATCACTACATCGTGCCGGAGCTGACCGCGGGCATGACCTTCCGTCTGGCCAACCAGATCCCGGTCGAGCGCTTCAAGGAGGCCAAGGCGCGCGGGGTGCACACCCGCCCGGTGCTGGTCGGCCCGGTCACCTGGCTGGCCCTGGCCAAGGCCAAGACCGAGGGACTGGAGCCGCTGTCGCTGCTGCCCCAGGTGGTCGCCGTCTATGCCGAGCTGCTGGGCCGGCTGGCCGAGGCGGGGGCTGATTGGGTGCAGATCGACGAGCCGATCCTGGTCCGCGACCTGAGCCCCGCCGAGGCCGAGGCGCTGCGCGGCGCCTATGACACGCTGTCGGCGGCGTTGTCGAAGGGTGGGCCGAGGATCCTGCTGGCGACCTACTTCGGGGCCCTGGGCGACAACCTCGAGCTGGCCTGTGGCCTGCCGGTGGATGGCCTGCACATCGATCTGGTGCGCGCCCCGGGGCAGCTCGACGCGGTGCTGGCCAAGGTCGGCGACAAGTCCCTGTCGCTGGGCCTGATCGACGGCCGCAACATCTGGCGCAGCGACCTTTCGCGGGCCCTCGGCCTGGCCCAGAAGGCGACCGCCGCGCTGGGCGGGGAGCGCGTCGAGATCGCGCCGTCGTGCTCGCTGCTGCATGTCCCCGTGGATCTGGCCCACGAGACGGCGCTGGATGACGAGCTGAAGGGCTGGCTGGCCTTCGCCCGGCAGAAGCTGGACGAGGTGGCCGCCCTGGCCCGTGCCGCCGGCTCGGGGCGCGAGGCCGCCGCCGACGCCTTCGCCGCCGCCGACGCCGCCATGGCCGCGCGCGCCGCCTCGGCCCGCATCCACGACCCGGCGGTGAAGGCGCGCGCCGCCGCGGTGACGGCGGCCGATCTTGAACGGCCCAGCCCCTATGCCGTCCGCATCGCCAAGCAGCAGGCCCGACTGGGTCTTCCGGCCTACCCCACGACGACCATCGGCTCGTTCCCGCAGACCCCGGAAATCCGCAAGGCCCGCGCCGCCCACCGCCGGGGCGAGATGAACGACGCCGACTACCGCGCCTTCCTGGAAGAGCAGACCCGCCAGTGCATCCGCCGCCAGGAGGAGCTGGGGCTCGACGTGCTGGTGCATGGCGAGTTCGAGCGCAACGACATGGTGGAGTATTTCGGCGAGCAGCTGTCCGGGTTCACCTTCACCAAGAACGGCTGGGTGCAGTCCTACGGCTCGCGCTGCGTGAAGCCGCCGGTGATCTTCGGCGACGTCTCGCGGCCCCGGGCGATGACCGTGGACTGGGCCAAGTTCGCCGCCGCCCAGACCACGCGGCCGATGAAGGGCATGCTGACCGGCCCGGTGACCATCCTGCAATGGTCCTTCGTGCGCGACGACCAGCCGCGCGCCGAGACTTGCAGGCAGGTCGCGCTGGCCATCCGCGACGAGGTGGCCGACCTGGAACGGGCCGGCCTGCCGATCATCCAGATCGACGAGGCGGCGCTGCGCGAGGGCCTGCCCCTGCGCCAGGCCGAGCGGCAGGAATACCTGGACTGGGCGGTGGCGGCCTTCCGGCTGACGGCTTCCGCCGTCGCCGACGAGACGCAGATCCATACCCACATGTGCTACTCGGAGTTCAACGACATCATGCCCGCCATCGCGGCCATGGATGCCGACGTGATCTCGATCGAGGCCTCGCGCTCGGACATGGAACTGCTGGAGGCGTTCCGCGACTTCGAATACCCCAACGACATCGGCCCCGGGGTGTGGGACATCCACAGCCCCCGCGTGCCCGAACAGTCGGCCATGGTCTCGCTGCTGAAGAGCGCCACCGCGTTGATCCCGGCCGACCGCCTGTGGGTCAATCCCGACTGCGGCCTGAAGACCCGGGGCTGGCCCGAGGTCGAACGCTCGATCACCCACCTTGTCGGCGCCGCCAGGACCCTGCGCGAAAAGGCGGCGTAATACCAACCGGCGATGAGTAAGACTCATCGCGGTTTGGTCAAGCCTTTAGGGACCGGGGGGCTGATTGGGGGCTTTGCCCCCAAACCCCCATCGGGGGACCGAGGCGGTCCCCCGAACCCCCTCCATTCGTTGGTGAACAATCGTTCCCTCCGAGCGGAGCGCGTCGTGGTTTTTGGTTGCAGGCCAGCTTTGCTGGCCTGCGAAAACAACGGGGGAATGGGCGCGCAGCCTCAGATCGCCTTCCCAATGGTTCGCTTGCAGGCCGGCCTTGGCCTGGGTGCGGAAATCCCGGCTCGCTCGGCGATCCATGAATGAATGGAGGGGGGCCGGGGGACCACCTTGGTCCCCCGGTGGGGTTTCAAAGGGGCAAAGCCCCTTTCATGCCAACCTTTCATGCCAACCGGCGATGGGTTCCTCTCATCGCCGGTTGGTATAACATCCCGGGAAGCGGCCGTTTCCGGCCGTTTCCCGTCACCCGTGGGGGCCGCCTGTGGGGGCCGGCGTCCCCCACGGGTGGAAACCGTTTGACATCTCCGGATGTCGAAATCTGGGGCCAGGAGGGAGTTCGGCGCACCGCTCACGGCGGCAAGACCGAAGCCGCCCCGCCCCGCGAGCCAGGAAACCCGCCGGGACAATGTGGCCGTGCGTCGGGCGGGGTGTCCCCGCTGTGTTCGGCTACTTCGAGGCGACCGAGGGCAACGCCTATCGGCAGCTCCAGCCCCACCCGCTGCCCTGGCTGGTCGAGGTGCTGAACGGCGTCGAGCACGCCAATTTCTTCGAGCAGCGGGCCACCGAGTACTCGAAGGGCGCCTCGCGCGGCCGCTGGGAGGGCGCCGATGGCGTGTGGGCCCAGTTCGAGGCCCACATCGAGGCCCAGGAGAGTGGCCGCGCCGCCTGAGGCGGGGGGCTGAAAACCAGCTCTGCTGTGATGTGACGGTATTCGCCTGAGAGTTTGCGCTGCACTTTGGCCTGGAGCTTCGGGGCCGGGGTTCCGGGTCAAGGTGTGGCCATGCCGCCCTCGGACGTGGGCTAGAGCAGATTGGGCGCGTGAATCTGTCGCTGAACGACCTCGTTGCAGTTGCCGATCGGCCGTGGGCGGAGCAGGTGGGTATCGTGTTTGACTGATCTCTTCGGCACCGATCCCTAGTTGTACTAACTAGGTTTGCCTCGCCGTCATTTCAAAAAACAATGCCTCACTATCCGAGGAATATCGACACGTATACCAAGAAGTAATCCGCAACAGCTATGTTATTGCGCGTAGGGCAGTTGCAACTGAACATTCCGCTGGAAAGCCGATGGGTCGAACAGGCCATCGCTCGCCGACAGATGATGATTCAACTCTCGCTTCAACGCGCCTATCTCAAGCGTGTCAAGGTACCGGGTCTTGAATGAGCGGATCTCGTTTTCCCGGAGTGCATTCCATCCGATTTCGTCAATTGTCTCAGCCACGAACCGCGAAAGGTTTGGCCCCCATTGGAAGCCTTTGATCAAGGCATACCGAAATGCTCGAACGGCATTTCCCTTGGGGTTTGGATTGGGTCGGAGATTGATCTCCAAAATCTTCCGATTCAGGTCATCAAAGTAACCGGGCCTTGCATACAACCTTTTATGAGCAAGGTCATAGATGATGGCGTCACAACTAAAGAACGTGACCTCTCGCAAATCTACTACCGTACGGACCCGAACATGTCCTTGTAGATGTGCCCAAGTGCGCTGCAGGGGCCATACATCTATTTGCCATCTCTTTGATGGAAGAGCATAGCCACCAAAACGATTTACGCGCGCACCGATTGCATGCATTTGCTTTTCGAATGCCGCCAAATCGTATGGATCGATGACGAAATCGAGATCGGATTTGAACCCGGCGTTCCCAAACATAGCGACATCGCGCAGCATGCCACCGATGAGCACAAGATGACCGTGAGCGCGAAGCTCCCTCAGCGTGCGTCGCACATCCTCGCGCCCGCGATATGGCGAGTTCAGAAAGTATCGAACTCTTTTTTCAAGAAGGTGTTCCATTGACCGGGTACATTCTACGATAGTGTTTCAAAAAGTCATCATGCAGATCGATGCAGAACTGATCCGTCATACCTGACACCATGTCAGTCAGGAGTTGCATTTCCTTGTACCGGATCGGCAGGCCAGCGTCAGAGTGATATTGTTTGACCTTACCCTCAAAAATTCGGCGATAATTCTTGGAAATCCGGCTATACACATAGGCGGAGAATGGCGAGTTCCGCTTGCTGTCGAGATTCTTGTAGTCTTTGCGGTCACTTATTCCGATCCACAGAAAATCCATCAGGCGGTTGAGCGTATTGTATCCATTCAGTTCAATCTCGAGAACTGTCTTGTGGCTAAACGCATTCTGTCGGTCGAAGTCTTTCAGTGCATCGCACAGAGCCGCCGCCTGGGACGCTTTGATCAGTTCTCCGTCAAAGTTTCCGTTGACGATGTCATGATAGTTGTCCTTGAACGCCTGCGCGACAGCGGAAACCATTAGATGGATTGCATGCACTCTGAACTTTTGCGTCGCCACGTCCTGCAACTCTCTGGGGTGCAGCTTCTGCCTTCGGAGCACATCATACTCCCAGCGCGATAGTTTGCAGAGATGGCTTACAACCGGGTCAAGCTGGTCTTCTCCACCCGGGTGGTAGCCGAGGGAAGCTAAAAGATCGTTGAGGGACGCCAGCCCCTTCTTGATCGCGTCCTCCGCGTCAAGCACGGAGTACGCGATGTCATCGCATGCCTCCATCACCAGTGCGAGCGGGTGACGAGCGTCGCCCTCCAAGCCGACTTCCCTCCGGATTTGATCAACCAAACTGCGTTCAGAAGCGAAAAATCCAACTTTTTTGTGCGTCTGTTTGCCCTTGTCGATCTTGTCGGACGACGCGACGTATTTCATAATGGCGGCCAGCGTGCCCAGCGTCAGATTAAGACCCAGGTCGTCACCAATGACCTGAAGCTTTGTGAGCACACGAAGTGTTTGGGCGTTGCCTTCAAATTGCAGGAAGTCATTCCTGTGCTGCTCTGTCAGCCGAGAAACATCTTCCTCAATTTCCGGTCCATCGGAATTCGTTCGCTTGAAAAGAACGTCCGAATTCCGTTTGAACCATGCGCGAATGGCATTCTCCCCTTGATGCCCAAAGGGTGGGTTGCCAATATCGTGCGCGAGACCAACGGCAGCAAGAGTTGCGGGGATCGACCTGATCGCATCTTCAGGCAGCTTATCGTTTAGCAAAACCGCAATTTCAACTCCCAACGACCTTGCAAGGTTCGCGACTTCATAAGAATGGGTTAATCGGGTTCTGATGCTCTCGATGCTTTCAAGCGGGAACACTTGAGTCTTGTCGCCCATCCGGCGAAAGGGTGTGGAGAACAGGATGCGGTCGTGATCGCGCTCCTGAGGCAGACGGAACTGTCCTTCGGCAAAGTCTGGCCCCTTCGGCTTGCCATCAGGCTTCCGGCGATCAAGCAGATCCCCAAAGCGTTCCGCGAAGAGCAATTGCGACCAGTCCGCCATTCCCCCTGCTACCCTCCAAGCTCGCGACTCGTGATGCGCGTCCCCCACTATCTATTGATGTTTAACAGACCCCGCAGACATCAATCTAGCCAATTACGCTTTTGCCCCTGCCGCTATGCCTACCTCGCGTTTCTAGGCGGCCACGCCAGCCGGAACGACGCCCGCTGAAGGCATCGTTGAGCAACCTGCGGAACCCGTTGAAAACGCTCGCCCTCGCGAAGCCGAAGCGGGCCGGACGAGGTTCGCTCGGTTAGAGACGGAGGGCCGTTCAGAGAAGGAAATTCGGCCCGGCGCCAGTCTCCGAGGTTCGGGCGTCTCGGCTAAACGCCTTATGAAATAATAAAGAAAAGGCCCCCAACGGGAGCCTCATCTCGGGTTCGCTACAAGATAGTGGCGGAGAGGGTGGGATTCGAACCCACGGATCCCTCGCGGGATCAACGGTTTTCGAGACCGCCCCGTTCGACCACTCCGGCACCTCTCCGCGGCGGTCAGGGGGCCCGGCGGGGCGGCCCTGACAGACTGGTCGTCGGCAAGGCGCGGAACATAGCGCCCGGCGGGGCCGGGATCAACCGTCTCTGTGGGGCCTGGGAGCCCTTTTGGTTAAGCCCTTTCGCCAGGGCCGTCCGCCAGCGCCGGCGAAGGCTCCAACAACCCCGTTGACAGGGCCGGCGCGAGGACTATAGTGCGCCCTCTCGCCGCCACCGGGTTCGCCGGGCCGACTGGGCCGGGGTCCGGGGGCGCTTCAGTGTTTCCAAAACGATACATCCGGCAGGGATCATGTTCGCAGTCATCAAGACCGGCGGCAAGCAGTACAAGGTCGCCAAGGACGACGTTCTGGCCATCGAGAAGATCGAGGGCGAGGACGGGGCCGATGTCATGTTCGACCAGGTGCTGATGGTCGGCGACAAGGTCGGCGCCCCGACCGTGGACGGCGCCGCCGTCGCGGCCCAGGTGGTGCGCCAGTTCAAGGACGACAAGGTGATCGTCTTCAAGAAGAAGCGTCGCCAGAACTATCGCCGCAAGAAGGGTCATCGCCAGCAGCTGACCCTGGTCCGCATCACCGACATCCAGGCCGGCGCCTGATCGTCATCTGACCGGCGGGCCGCATCCGGCCCCGGGCAGAGGGTTCAAGTTCCAGGAGGTTCGTCCCCATGGCTCACAAAAAGGCAGGCGGCAGTTCGCGCAACGGCCGCGATACCGAAGGCAAGCGCCTCGGCGTCAAGAAGTTCGGGGGCGAGGCCGTGATCCCCGGCAACATCATCATCCGTCAGCGGGGCACCAAGTGGCACCCCGGCACCGGCGTTGGTCTGGGCAAGGACTACACCATCTTCGCCACCGCCGAGGGCAAGGTGTCCTTCCGCAAGGGCTTCAAGGGCCGCACCTTCGTTTCGGTGGACCCGGTCGAGCCGGCCGAGTAGGCATTCCGCCGGCCCCGCTCCGGCGGCCGGCACCCTGACCATGCGATGTTCAGAGGGAGCGGCCCCGGCCGTTCCCTTTTTTGCTGTCTGGACCCCCCGTCGATGAAGTTCCTCGATCAGGCCAAGATTCATCTGAAAAGCGGCGACGGCGGCAACGGCTGCGTCAGCTTCCGGCGCGAGAAGTACATCGAGTTCGGCGGCCCGGACGGCGGCGATGGCGGGCGCGGCGGCGACGTCATCTTCGAATCGGTGGCCAACCTCAACACCCTGATCGACTTCCGCTACCAGCAGCACTTCAAGGCCGAGCGCGGCATCGACGGCATGGGCAAGAACCGCACCGGCCGGGGCGGGCGCGACTGCGTCATCAAGGTGCCGGTGGGCACGGAAATCCTCACCGACGAGCGCGACCGGGTGCTGGCCGACATGACCCGCCCCGGGATGCGGGTGACGGTGCTCGAGGGCGGCAACGGCGGCTTCGGCAACGCCCGCTTCAAGAGCAGCGTGAAGCAGGCCCCGCGCCACGCCAACCCCGGCCTGCCGGGCGAGGAAATCTCGGTCTGGCTGCGCCTGAAGCTGATCGCCGACGCCGGGCTGGTCGGCCTGCCCAACGCCGGCAAGTCGACCCTGCTTTCGGTGCTCACCCGGGCCCGGCCGAAGATCGCCGACTATCCCTTCACCACCCTCAATCCCAACCTGGGGGTGGCCCATGTGGACGACGAGGAGTTCATCCTGGCCGACATCCCGGGCCTGATCGAGGGGGCCCACGAGGGGGCCGGCCTGGGCACCCGCTTTCTCGGCCATGTGGAACGCTGCCCGGTGCTGTTGCACCTGATCGACGCCACCCAGGAAGACGTGGTCGAGGCCTATCGGGTGGTCCGCGCCGAGCTGGACGCCTATGGCCACGGCCTGGCCGACAAGCCCGAACTGGTCGCCCTGTCCAAGGCCGATGCCCTGACCCCGGAGGACCTGGAGGCGGCCCGGGCCGAGCTGGAGGAGCTGGGGGTCGGCCCGGTGATGAGCCTGTCGGCGGTGGCCGGCCAGGGGCTGAGCGAGATCGCCCGCGCCCTGCTCGGGCCGATTCGCGCCCGCCGGGTCCGCGAGCACGCCGTCGAGTCGGCCGACACCCCACCGCCCACGGGCTGGACGCCATGACCGACTCGCCCCTCGCCGACCTCCACCGGGTGGTGGTCAAGATCGGCTCGGCCCTCCTGGTCGATCAGGCCAGCGGCCACCTGCACCGCCGCTGGCTGGCCGCCCTGGCCGAGGACATCGCCGACTGGCGGGCCGCCGGACGGCAGGTGCTGATCGTCTCCTCGGGCTCCATCGCGGTCGGCCGGCGGCTGCTCGGCCTGCCTTCCGGGCTCTTGCGGCTGGAGGAAAAGCAGGCCGCCGCCGCCGCCGGTCAGGTGCGTCTGGCCCACGCCTATCAGGAGGTGCTGGGAGAGCACGGGATCACCGCCGCCCAGGTCCTGCTGACCATCGACGATACCGAGAACCGGCGCCGCTACCTGAACGCCCGGACCACCATGGAAACCCTGCTGCGCCTCGGCGCCATTCCGGTGATCAACGAGAACGACACGGTGGCGACCCAGGAAATCCGCTACGGCGACAACGACCGCCTGGGGGCCCGGGTGGCCGCCATGGCCTCGGCCGACGGGTTGATCCTGCTGTCGGACATCGATGGCCTTTACGAGTGCGACCCGCGCCAGAATCCCGAGGCCCGCCTGATCCCCGAGGTCCGCGCCCTGACCCCGGAGATCGAGGCGATGGCCGGTGAGGCGCGCTCCGGCTACGGCAGCGGTGGCATGGTCACCAAACTTCTGGCGGCGCGCATCGCCATGGGGGCGGGGTGTCGCATGGCGATCGCTCCGGGCAAGGACCTCCACCCCCTGAAGGCTCTTGAGGGCGGCGGCCGGGCGACCTGGTTCCTGCCGGCCAGCGAGCCCCGCCAGGCCCGCAAGCAGTGGATCGCCGGGTCGCTCAAGCCGATGGGCCGGCTGGTCGTCGACGCCGGCGCCGTCCGCGCCCTGGCCGCCGGCAAGAGCCTGCTGCCGGCCGGCGTGATCGAGGTCGACGGCACCTTCGACCGGGGCGACGCGGTGCTGGTCGCCGATGCCGCCGGCCACCTGCTGGGGCGCGGCCTCAGCGCCTACAACAGCGCCGACGCGCGGCGCCTGATGGGCCACAACAGCCGCGACATCGAGGCCCTGCTGGGCTACCGTGGGCGCAGTGAAATGATCCACCGCGACGATCTGGTGTGGGAAGACCGAGAGAGATGACCGCCTCGCCCGACCTCAAGCAGACCATGGACGATTTGGGCCGCCGGGCCCGCGCCGCCGCTGCCCTGCTGGCCACCACCGCCGGGGCCGACAAGGACCGCGCCCTGATCGCCGCCGCCGACGAGCTGGTGCGGGCCGAGGAGGAGATCGTCGCCGCCAACGCCCTGGACATGGCCGCCGGCGAGGAAAAGGGCCTTTCCAAGGCTCTGCTCGACCGCCTGCTTTTGACCCCGGAGCGCATCGCCGCCATGGCCAAGGGCCTGCGCGAGATCGCCGCCCTGCCCGATCCGGTGGGCCGCGAGCTGGCCCGCTGGCAGCGCCCCAACGGGCTCGACATCGCCCGAATCGCGGTGCCCCTGGGGGTGATCGGGGTGATCTACGAAAGCCGCCCCAACGTCACCGCCGATGCCGGCGGGCTGTGCCTGAAATCGGGCAACGCGGTGATCCTGCGCGGCGGCTCGGAAAGCTTCCATTCGGCGCGCGCCATCCTGGCCGCCCTGACCCGCGGCCTGGAGGCCGCCGGCCTGCCCGCCGACGCCATCCAGATGGTGCCGACCACCGACCGCGCCGCCGTCGGCCACCTGATCACCATGGAAGCGTTCGTCGACGTCATCGTGCCGCGCGGCGGCAAGAGCCTGATCGCCCGGCTGTCGGCGGAAAGCCGCATTCCCATGTTCAAGCACCTGGAAGGCATCTGCCACACCTACGTCCACGCCGCCGCCGATCCGGCCAAGGCGCGTGACATCGTGCTCAATGCCAAGATGCGGCGCACCGGCATCTGCGGGGCCACCGAGACCCTGCTCATCGACCGCGCCGTGGCCGCGTCGCTGCTGCCCCTGCTGGCGGCCGATCTGGCCCGGGCCGGCTGCGCCCTGCGCGGCGACGCCGAGGCCCGCGAGCTGGCCGGCGAAACGCCCATGGCGGCCGCCGAGGAGATCGACTGGGACACCGAGTATCTGGACGCCATCCTCAGCGTGCGGGTGGTCGATGGGATCGATCAGGCCATCGAGCACATCCGGGCCCATTCCTCGTCCCACACCGAGTCCATCGTCACCGAGGATGCCCCGACCGCCGAACGCTTCCTGAACGAGGTGGACAGCGCCATTGTCATGCTCAACGCCTCGACCCAGTTCGCCGACGGCGGCGAGTTCGGCATGGGGGCGGAGATCGGCATCGCCACCGGCAAACTGCACGCCCGTGGTCCGGTCGGCGTGGAACAACTGACGACCTACAAGTATCAGGTGCGCGGCAGCGGTCAGACGCGCCCCTGAGCGGGACGCACAAAGGGGCGCTGCCCCTTTGATCCCCGCTGGGGAGGCCGTGGGGCCTCCCCAGACCCCACCATGACTTAAAACCCCACCGAGGGGGCTTGCCCCCCTCGGTGGGGTTTTGACTCATGGCGGGGGTCCGGGGGGGCCCCAGGTCCCCCCGGCGGGGGTCAAGGGGGCGGCGCCCCTTTGCCGTCCGCTCAGGCGTCGATCAGGGTACGCACGTGGCGCATCAGGGTGCGCCAGTGGCGCGCCACGTGCCACACGCCGACAGCCAGGAAGGCGATGCTGGCGATCTCGTGGATCTCGTGGGCCGGGCGCATCAGCGGGGTGAGCAGGGTGGTCTCGCCGCGCTCCGGGCCGAACAGCATGAGCAGGCCGGTGGCGGCCAGGATCAGAAAGCCGACCGCGACGATCAGGGTGAGCAGGGCACGGGTGCGATTGCGGTTGTTCGGGCGAGCGACGGCAAGGGTGGTCATGGCGTTGGTTCCTCGACGGCAGAGGGGGTTGGGGGCTTGCGACGTGATCGTCGCGACGCCGCCCAATCTGCCCACCGGCGGTAACGCCGATGTGTCGCGATGCGGGGAAAAGTGTAACCGTGTGTGACCGCCGCCGGCCCTACAGCCGGCCGTAGCGCACGTAGTCGGCCCACAGGCGCTCCAGGCGCTCCAGGCTGTCCACCGCCTCGGCCAGCTTGGGTTCACAGAGGCCGTGGCGCTCCATGGTCTCCATCAGGTGGCCCTGCAACTGGCTGATGTGCTGGCACAACTCGCGGCCCTTGGCGGTGATCTCCAGGCGCACGGCGCGCCGGTCGAAGGGGTCGCGGGCCTGGGTCAGGTAGCCGGCCTCGGCCAGCTTGCGGATGGTGTAGCTGACGTTGGAGCCATGGTAGTAGCCGCGATCCTTGAGGTCGCGCATGACCACGTCGTCGTCGCCGATGTTGGCCAGAAGCAGGGCCTGCACCGGGTTGATGTCGGTGATCCCCAGACGGCGCAACTCGACCCGCAGCACGTCCAGGAAATGGCGGTGCAGACGCTCGATCATGCCGACGATGGTTTGATACGACTGGCTCACGGACTTCACTATAGGCAGGCGGGCGGGGCTCTGGCAATCACCACGCCGGGCTCTCACATCAGCCGGGTGGGTTGCCGCCACGGCCGGGACGGGTATGCTGCCCCGGGCAGCCGGGAGGAGGATGCCGATGATCGAGGTCGAGGCTCTGGCCAAGCGCTTCAAGGGACCCGGCGGACGGGTGGTCGAGGCGGTGCGCGAGGTCGGCTTCACCGCCCGCGACGGCCGCATCACCGGGCTGATCGGCCCCAACGGGGCGGGCAAGACGACCACCCTGCGCATCCTCTGCGGGCTGATGAAGCCGGACGCCGGACGGGCCACCATCGACGGCCTGGACGTGGTCGCCGAGACCCGCGCCGCCCAGGCCCGCCTCGGCGTGCTGCCCGACAACCGGGGGCTCTATCCCCGCCTGACGGCGCGCGAGCATGTGCGCTACTTCGGCCGCTTGCACGGCCTCAAGGGGGCGGAGCTTGAGCGGCGCATCGGCGTGCTGGCCGAGCGGCTGGGCATGGACGACGTGCTCGACCGCCGGGCCAAGGGGTTCTCCAAGGGCCAGACCCTGAAAGTGGCGCTGGCCCGCGCCCTGGTCCACGAACCACCCAACCTGCTGCTCGACGAGCCGACCAACGGGCTCGACATCGCCTCCAGCCGGGCCATGCGCGAGCTCATCCGGGGGTTTCGCGACCAGGGGCGCTGTGTTGTCTTCTGCAGCCACATCATGAGCGAGGTGGCCGCCCTGTGCGACCATCTGGTGGTCATCGCCGACGGCCGGGTGGTCGCCGAGGGGGCGGTGGACGAATTGCGCGCCCGCACCGGCCTTCAGGACCTGGAAGAGGTCTTCCTGAGCCTGACCGGGCAGAGCCTGGACGCCCCCACCCCGCCGGCCGTTGCCCCGGCCACCGCCGCCTCGTGAGACGTGCCATGGTGAGGACCCCCATGCTGGCCCCGATCCGCGTCATCTGCCTGAAGGAACTGCTCGACAACCTGCGCGACCGGCGCAGCCTGACGGTGGCCTTCGTTTATCCGCTGTTGGGGCCGATCCTGCTCGGCCTGCTGGTCACCGCCGTCTCGGCGATGATGAGCATTGATCGCACCCAGCAGTCGGACATCACGGTGAAGGTGGCCGGGGGCGAACGGGCGCCCGAGCTGATCGCCTTCATCGCCGATCAGGGGGCGCGCATCGAGGCGGTCGGCGGCGACCCCCAGGCGGTGGTGCGCGACGGCGAAGCCAAGGTGGTGCTGCACATCCCGCCCGACTATGGCGAACGGATGGCCGGCGAGGGGCGGGCCCGGGTCGAGGTGATTCTCAACGCGGCGCAACTGACCGCCGTGGTCGCCTCGGGCACGGTGACCCGGCTGGTCCGCGACTTCAACAACCGCCACGCCCGCGACACCCTGCGCTCGGTCGGCCTGACCCTGGACGACCTCAGCCCGCTTGAGGTGGAGACGGTCAACGTCTCCATGCGCGAGGCCCGGATCAACGACTTCTTCCTGTTCATGGTGCCGCCGTTCATCATCTTCACGGTCTTTATCGGCGGCGTCTATCTGGCCATCGACACCACCTCGGGCGAGCGCGAGCGGGGCTCGCTGGAGCCCCTGCTGGCCAACCCGGTGTCGCGCTGGCAGGTCATGCTGGGTAAGTTCGCGGCCGCCCTGATCTTCACCCTGATGGCGCTTTTCGTGCAGTTGGCGGCGTTCAAGATCAGCTTTTCGCTGGCCGGGGCGGGGCCCTACTCGCTGGCCGGGCGGCTGGAGCCGATGGCCCTGTTGGGGCTGGTCGCGGTGTGCCTGCCGCTGATCATGTTCGCCACCGCCATCCAGATCATCATCGCCACCATCACCCGAAGCTTCAAGGAAGCCCAGACGTGGCTGGGCCTGATGCCCCTGGTGCCGGCCATGCCGGGGCTGGCCATGGTCTTCGTGCCGGTCAATCCCGAGCTGTGGATGATGGCCATCCCGACCTACGGGCAGACCCTTCTGATGGGCCAACTGGTGCGCGGCGATCCGGTCTCGACGCTCAACGTGCTGGTCGCCGGCGGGGCGACGATGGCGGTCTCGGCCCTGCTGCTGTGGCTGTGCGCCCGCCTCTATGCGCGTGAAACGCTGTTGTGGGGGGCGTGAGGGAGGCGCCTCACCCCGCCGCGCCTTCGTCCTCTTTCCCGGCCAGCCGCACCTGAGCCTTGCCGGCCTTCTTGGCGGCGTACATGGCCTCGTCGGCGCGGCGCATCAGGTCGGTGGCGGTGCGCCCGTGGTCGGGCCAAAGGGCAACGCCGACGCTCACCCCCACCGTCATGCCGTGCGGCCAGGTCAGGGCCTCGATGCGGGCCAGCACCTTTTCGGCCACCGTGCGGGCGGCGTCGGCGTCGGGCACCTCGGGCAGCAGGACGACGAACTCGTCGCCGCCCACCCGGGCCGGCAGGTCGGCGGCCCGGCAGCAGCCCTTCAGCGCCTCGGCCACGTCCCTCAGCACGATGTCGCCGGCGGCGTGGCCGGCGCTGTCGTTGATCGCCTTGAAGCCGTCCAGGTCGAGGTAGAGCAGGGCGAAGCCGCGCCCGGAGCGGGCGCCGCGGGTGACCTCGGTTTCCATGCGCTCATCGAAGGTCATCCGGTTGGCCAGCCCGGTCAGGCCGTCGACGCGGGCCAGCGATTCCAGATAGGCCCGGTGGCGCTGACGCTCGGCGATCATCAGACCGATGGTCCGGGTCAGCACGGCGAGCAGCAGCAGCACCGGCAGGCCGACCCACAGGGCGCCCAGGGCGGCCTCGCGGACCATGCGGTCCAGGGTTTCGGCCGGCACGTGCGAGGCCATGATCCAGGCATAGCCGGCCCGCTGCTCGGGCATGGCGGTGCTTTCCACGGCCCCGGCGCAGTCGCCCAGGCCGACCAGCGGGTAGAGGGTGCGGAAGGTGAACAGGCCGTCCGGGGTGCGCACCGCGCCGCTGCCCTCGGCCCGCATGGCGGCCCACGCCTCGGGGTGGAGGTCGGCCATGCGATCCTGGGCCAGTTCGGGGAACATGAAGCCCCAGCCGGGCGGCGGATTGGGGGTGACCAGCCAGTAGCCGGCGTCGTTCAGCATCATGGCATCGCCCGGCGAGACGGCGCCGGCCGCCTTGACCGCGTCCAGCATGGCCTGGGCCCGGTAGTTGATGAGCACCAGGCCGCGCACCCGCCCGCTGTCATCGGCGACCGGGGTGCCAACGCGGATCATCGGCTTGTGGGGCAGTTCGATCTCGCCATGCTCGATGTTGAGGTCGAGCGGCGAGACATAGATCTGACCCGGCTGCAGGGCCAGGATTTCGCCCACGTAGTAGCGCCCGGACTTGTCCTGCAGGTCGCGGTCGGGCACCCGGTAGGCGAAGGTGTTCTTCATGTCGACCCGCACCGCTTCCCAGCCACCGGCGTTGATGAAGCGGATCTGGTCGTAGACCCCCACGTTGGCGGCCAGCACCTGGTACTCGACGGCCATGCGGGCCGCCGTTTCGGGCAGGCCATCGGCCAGGAAGGCCGACAGCTCGTTCTGGTGGGACAGCCAGCAGATGTCGTCGGCCACCTCGGTCAGGCCGCGCGACACCGCCTCGGCCTGAAGGTTGACGGCGAAGCGCTCGTCGCGGCGCAGTTCCGCCAGCTCGGCCGAGGCCGCCCAGACGGCATAGCCGGCCAGTCCCGCCAGCAGGACCAGGGCGAGCACGGGAAAGGCGAACCAGAACGGCCGCCAGGAAGCGGAGTGTCGCGCCATCCGATCAGCCAACCTGAACACCAGCCGATCCGCCCCGGTCAGCGTCGCTTCCGCGCGATCCACGGGGGATCACGGCGATGATATGCGGTGGAACTGCGGGGGCGGTGTCTCCTGCGTGATTCCATAATCACGCAGGATGCCTTAAGACGCGGCCTCGATCCAGTTGACGCCGGCCGTTTCGTGATAAAAACCGTTGCACACCTCGCGGTCGGCGAGCAGCGGTTTCAGGCGCTGATGGGCCTCGGCGGGCTCAATGGCGCCGTCCAGCAGGCCGCGGTAGACCTGGGCCACGGCCACCATGTCCATCGGCTCGGCGGCCAGCCGCAGGCGCCTGACCTCGGCCTTGAGGAGGGCCGGCACCTCGTCGACCAGCACCTGCAGGCCCACCGACAGGGTCTGCACCCCGTTGACGCGCAGGATCGGCTGGTCGTCGATGGTCTTGACGTACATGCCCTCGGGGTCGTTGCCGCAGACGAACTGGCAGGCGTCGCGGCTCAGGCCCTGGGCCCGGGCGGTGTAGCAGCGGGCCGAGATGGCCAGCGGCACATGGCCGAAGGCCTGCACCTCGACCTCGGCACCCCCCGCCCGCGCCGCGCCGGAGAGGGTGGCGATGGCCTCCGCCCCCAGCTCCCAGGGCAGGCAGACCACCTCGGCGCCATTGGCGACCAGCACCTTGAGGGTGCTTTCGTTGTAGGTGTTGACGAACGGCCCGACCCGGTGCGGCCGGCCCTTCAGGTGTTTGAGGGCCCCGGCCTCGGCCGCCTCGACCGGGCCCGGGGTGGCGCACACCTCCGACAGGGCGGCCCGCTCCTTGGGGCCGACCGGCAGGGCCAAGGTGGCCTGGACCACCGTCTTGCCGGCCTTTTCAAGCATCTCGGCGGCCTTGGCGTTGGCCTCGCGGACCAGCGGCAGGCGGCGCTCGCAGATCACCTCGCCCAGCACCACCTCGTCGACCGGGCTTTCCTCGGCAATGCGGCGGTAGTAGTCGAGCCGGGTCTCGGTCGGCCAGTGGTAGAGCAGGGGGCCGAGAACAAGGCGGCGGTCGGCGGTCATGGGGTCTCTCGAACGGCCAGGGGGAGGGGGGAAGGGGCCTGGAGGCGTCAGCGCCAATCGCGGCGGTAGACGCCCTGGGTGCGCTTCAGGCCTTCCATGAAGGCGGTGGCCTTGTCGTCGCTGGGGGTGGCGGCGCCGCTGGCCAGCGAGTCGATGCTCTGGCGCAGGCTGCCGACCACGGCCTGGACGTAGGCCTTGCCGCGCTGACGGCCCTCCACCTTCAGCGCCGCGACGCCGGCCTCGGCCAGCTCGCCCAGGATCGGCGTGGCGTCCAGGCTGGCCGGGTCCTCGAAGAGGTACATCTCCTCGCCGTTGACCACGTAGCGGCCCTTGCACAGGGTGGGATAGCCGGCGTCCTCGTCGGCCTCGAAGCGGTTGATGGTGTAGTCGCCCAGCTTGGAGATCAGCACGTCGTCCTGCTGCACGTAGCGCACCGAGGAGGCCGGCGAGCAGGCGCCGTCCTTGTTGGGCGAGCAGCCGGTGACATAGGCCGACAGCGAGCAGCGCCCCTCGGCCATCACGCACAGGCCGCCGAAGACGAAGACCTCGGTCTCGACCGGCGCGACGGCGGCGGTGATGTCGCGGATCTCCTCCAGCGAGAAGACCCGGGGCAGGACCACCCGCTGCACCCCGAAGGTCTCGGCGTAGTAGGCCACCGCCTCCGGGTTGGAGGCCGAGGCCTGGACCGACAGGTGCAGGCGCAGGTCGGGATGCTTCTCGGCCACGTAGGCGGCCAGCCCGATGTCGGCCACGATGATGGCGTGGGCCCCGATGCGGGCCACCGTGTCCACCGCGTCGTGCCACAGCTTCTCGTGCCCGGCGACGGGGTAGGTGTTGACCGCCACCATGGGGTTGACACCCTTGGCCTTGCACAGGGCGACCGCTTCCTCGGCCTCGGCGGCGGTGAAGTTGAGGCCCGGGAAGTTGCGCGCGTTGGTGCGGTCGCGGAAGCCGAAGTAGATGGCGTCGGCCCCCGCCTCGGCGGCGGTTTTGAGCGCCGTCATGGTGCCGGCCGGGCAGACCAGCTCCATCTTGCGCGGCGTCTTGCCGGTGGTCGGGCCGGTGTCGGGGCCGGTGGGCTCGGTGTCGTTGGCCGGGGGGGCGGTGGGGGCGAGGGACATGGTGATGGCGTTCCCCTTGGGGCAAGGGGGCGGGGCGCCCCCTTATGGTCGAACGGTCAGGCGCCCGAGGCCTGCGAGGCGGGGCGTCGGCGGGGGCTGGACTTCAGCACCTGATCGACGTCCTCGCGCAGCCGGTTGGCGGCCTTTTCCAGGCGGTTGAGACGCCCGGACAGGGGCGCCAGAAGGGCTTCCTGGACCCGGGAGGCATCGGCCGAGGCGGCGTCGATCAGCCCTTCCAGGGCCTGACCCAGACGGCGCCCCAGGTCACCCGGCAGCGGGGCGGCCATGGCGGCCAACTCGCCCGAGGTCAACTCGGCCTCTTCCAGGCCGTAGCGGAAGGCCATGGACAGCGAGGTGTCGCCCTCCATGATCAGGCTGCGCGAGAAGAAGCTGGCGTCGCCGTCGTGGCCCTGGGCGTGGGTCAGCTCGAGCAGCACCGAGGTCGGGGCGCGCACGCGGGCCTCGGCCTCCACCGGGTGGCGGGTGTCGATCAGGTCGATCGACAGCGCGGTCTGCCCGTCGCTGCCGGTGCCGACATAGAACAGTGTGCCATAGGGCAGGTCGGTGGGCATCACGGCGACGCGACCGGTCAGCCCGGCCAGCCGGCCGGCCAGACGGGGCGCCAGATCGCGGGCCACGTTGTCGAGCAGCGGTCGGGCGGCCCGGCGGGCCAGCGCGAAGGGCAGCGGCTTGAGCACGATGCCGAGAATCAGAAAGGGGGAGAACGGCGGGGGCGTTCCCTGGGACATGGAGGACCTCCAGCTATAAGCCGAGAGGAAGACTGATACTGGGAAAGGGACCGAGTCTTCAAGGGTATTCCAGTCGCCCACCGGGTCAATTTCGGAACCGTTCCAGGTCGGGCAGGGGCAATCCGGGCGCCTGATCGACGATGGCCATGGCTTCCACGTGGGCGGTCCAGGGAAACTGATCAATCGGCAGCACCGTGCGCACCCGGTGGCCGCCGTCGACCAGCCGGGCCAGATCGCGGGCCAGGGTGGCCGGGTTGCAGGACACGGCGAGCAGGCGGAGGGGCCGCCGCGCCGCCTCGGCCAGGGCTTCGGCCTGGGCCAGGGCGCCGGCCCGCGGCGGATCGAAGACCAGGCCCGCCAGACCGGCCAACTCGGCCCCGGCCAGTGGGCGCCGGAACAGGTCGCGGGCCTCGGTGGTGACGGCCAGTCCGGCCCGCCCGGCGGCGCCGGCCAGGGCCTTCAGTGGCGCCGCCTCGGCCTCCACCGCGTGCACCGCGCGGCCGGCGGCGGCCAGCGGCAGGGTCAGGGTGCCAAGGCCGGCGAAGAGATCGGCCAGCCGGCCGTCCAGCGGGGCCAGGGCGGCCACCGCCAGCCCGCCGAGCAGCGCCGCCCCCTCGGCCGAGGGCTGAAGAAAGCTGCCCGGCGGCAGCCCCACCGGCACCCCGCCCAGCTCGATCCACGGGGCGTGGTCGGCCACCGGCTCCAGGCCCTCGGGGCTGTTCACGGCCAGCCGGCCCAGCCGCTGGGTTTCAGCGAAGGCAGCCAGCTCCTGACGGGCCTTGAGGTCGGGCGGGGCGGCCAGATCGATCAGCACCTCCGGCCCCGGGTTGGCCCGTTGCAGGCGCACGCCGCCGGCGCGGAAAGTGGTCAGCCCGGCCAGCAATTCGGCCAGCGGCCCGAGCAGGCGGTCGAGGTCGGGGTGCAGGGCCGGGCAGTGCCCGACGGCGATCACGTCATGGCTGGCCGCCGCCTGGAAGCCCAGCACCACCCCCTTGCCGATGCGCTTGCCGCTCAGGCTGGCCCGCTGGCGTCGCCCCGGCGGCACGGCCAGGGGGGCGGCGACCAGCGCCGGGTCGAGGCCGGCCCGGGTCAGGGCGGTGGCGACCAGACGGCGCTTCTCGGTTTGCACCGCCGCCGGCGCCAGGTGTTGCAGGGTGCAGCCGCCGCAGCCCCCCGGATGGGCCAGCGGACAGGGCGGGGCGACGCGATCCGCACTGGCCTCCAGCACCGCCTCGAGCCGCCCCACCCGACCGTCGCCGCGCCGCGCCCCGGGGCGCACCGAGACCCGCTCGCCGGGCAGGGCGCCGGCCACGTACAGCGGCGCGTCGCCCAACCGGGCGAGGCCGTCGCCGCGGGCCCCCAGCGAGTCGATGATGACGTCGATCGCCGCCGACTCGGTGGCGACTCGGCGTTTCGGCGAGCCAGCGGCGGCGCCCCGGGGGCGGGGGCGGCGGCTCATCGTCGACTCTTCCGGTTACGGCGCCCCGGGCAACTCGCCGGAGACACGCAAGGACCCACTAGATGTTCCACGCTTGAAGCCTCAATCAATGAAGATTCCGTGTAAGCCATTCGGTCAGCTTGATTCCCGAACGGCGCGGGTGTGGAAGAAGGCGTCGCGCCATGTTCCATATCGGGAGGCCCACGCGCCGTGTTTCCGGAACTCCAGGATCTGATCCCCGCCAACGGCGGCCGCACCGCCCTGGCCGACCAGGGGGCGCTGGGCGCTGCCCAGCCGGCGGTCGGTCCGGCCAGCCGGGCCCGGGCCCACCTGATGGAGCGCCCGGCCGGACCCTATCAGCCGGCCTTCTCGTTGCGCAACTCGGTGGCCACCCTGCCGCCGCGCTGGCACCGCATCGTCCAGGACCTGGACATCGCCCTGCAACCCATCGTCGGCGCCCACGGCGGCCAGACCCAGGGCTTCGAGGCGCTGATCCGGGGCTTCACCGCCTGCGGCTTCGACGACCCGCACGGCCTGCTCGACGCCGCCGCCATGGACGGCATCCTGCCCGAACTGGAAGTGGCGCTGTACGAGAAGTCGCTGGCCAAGTTCGCCACCGTGCCCGGGGCGGTCGACCTCAAGCTGTTCCTGAACATGGACTGCCGCACCCTGGGCCAGCTCTCGGTGGTCGACAACCAGCGCCTGAGCCGGGGCATCGACGTGCTGCTGCGCCGCGCCGGCCTGAGCCACGACAACCTGGTGCTGGAAATCTCCGAGCGCCTGCCGCTGACCTCGACCGAGCAGGCCCGCGCCGCCGTCAAGCACCTGCGCCGCGCCGTCGGCCGGCTGGCCCTGGACGACTTCGGGGCCGGCTTCTCCGACCTGCGGCTGATGTACTTCGCCGAGCCCGACTACATCAAGATCGACCGCTTCTTCATCGACGAGCTGGGCTCGGACGCGCGCAAGAAGATGTTCGTCGGCCACATGGTGAACATGGCCCACCTGATGGGCGTCAAGGTGATCGGCGAGGGGGTGGAGACCGACAAGCAGTTCCACGTCTGCCGCGAGCTGGGCTGCGACTTCATTCAGGGCTATCTGGTCCAGCCGCCGCAGGTGCGCATCGAGGCCCTGTCGCTGAGCTACCAGCGGGTCGCCGAGCTGGTCGGCTCGGACCGCCGGCAGGCCCCGGAAGGCGACCAGAGGCTGATCGCCGCGCAGATCGAGCAGTTGACCCCGATCATCTACGGCGAGGACATGGCCCGCGTGTTCGAGCGCTTCCGGGCCGACAAGTCGGCCACCTTCTTCCCCGTGGTCGACAGCCTGAACGAGCCCATGGGCATCGTGCGCGAGCGCGACCTGAAGGAATACACCTACTCGCTGTACGGCAAGGACCTGCTGTCCAACAAGACCCTGGGCCGCAAGCTGAAGGACTTCATCTGGAGCTGCCCGGTGGCCGACATCTCGGCCACCGCCGAGCGGGTGCTGGAGGTCTTCTCGGCCGACGAGACGTCGCTCGGCATCATCATGGTGCGCGACGGCAAGTACGAGGGCTTCCTGTCGGCCCGCTCGCTGCTGCGCGTCATCAACGACAAGAACCTGGCCCTGGCGCGCGACCAGAACCCGCTGACCAAGCTGCCCGGCAACCACCTGATCAACACCTATCTGACCGAGGCGCTGGACCGCAAGGGCACCGAGCACACGGTGGCCTACATCGACTTCGACAACTTCAAGCCGTTCAACGACGCCTACGGCTTCCGCCAGGGCGACCGGGCGATCACCCTGTTCGCCGAGCTGATGCGCAAGAACCTGCCGGGCGATGTCTGCTTCCTCGGCCACGTCGGCGGCGACGACTTCTTCGCCGCCTTCCGGGGCATGAGCTTCCTTGAGGCACAGGGGCGGGTGCGCCACCTGATCGAACGCTTCCGGCGCGACGTGGAAAGCTTCTACGACGAGGAAACCCGCCAGCGCGGCTACATCGACGCCAAGGACCGCGAGGGCCAGATGCGCCGCTTCCCGCTGCTTTCGGCCAGCGCCGCGCTGATCGAGATCCCGGCCGGCCACGCCCCGGCCAGCCTGGACGACATCGCCAGCGTCATCGCCGACCTGAAGAAGGCGGCCAAGCAGTCGCCGGACCGTCTGGCCGCCGCCTCGGTGATGCCCGGGTTGCGCCAGAACGTCTGAGCGGCGGGGCGGGCGGGCTTGACCGGCGTCGTGTCAGGGCCGACCTTGTCGGGGTGCCCGCCGGGTCGTTCCGGCTTACCCTCCGCCGCAGGCTGCCCTTGCTTCCCTTGCACGACGACAACCCGACGCGCCTTCGGCCCTGGGTCACCTGGGGCCTGATCGGCGCCTGCGTGGCCATCTTCCTGTGGCAGTCCACCCTGCCGCCGGGGCTGGAGTTCCGCTATGTGCTGGCCCTGGGGGCGATCCCCTCGGTGATCGTCGGCAGCAACCACCTGCCGCCCGAGCTGGTCCTGTTGCCGGCCTGGGCGACGCCGCTCAGCGCCGCCTTCCTGCACGGCAACACCATGCACCTGATCGGCAACATGCTGTACCTGTGGGTGTTCGGCAACAACGTCGAGGACAGCATGGGGCATGGCCGCTTCGTCGTCTTCTACGCCCTGTGCGGGGTGGCGGCGGGGTTGGCCCACACGGCGCTGGACGTCGACAGCACGGTGCCGATGATCGGCGCCAGCGGGGCCGTCTCCGGCGTGCTGGGGGCCTACATTCTGCTCTATCCCCGGGCCCGGGTGCTGTTCTGGGCCGGTTTTCTGGTCCTGCGCCTGCCGGCGGTGGTGGTGCTGGGGGTGTGGTTCCTGATGCAGTTCGCCGGCCTCGGGGCCAGTGTCGAGGGCGGTGGTGTGGCCTATGGGGCCCATCTTGGCGGCTTTGTCGCCGGGATGGTGCTGATCGGGCTGTTCAAGTCGTCCCGGGTGCCGTTCTTCGCCGGCCGCTCGGCGGGGCCGGCGCCGCTGCCCGGGGCGACCCGGCGGCGCAGCAGCATTCCGGTTTCCGGGCGCCGGTGGCGCTTCTGAGGGCCGTCTACTCGGCGGCGTGTCCGGAGGCCGCCTATTCGGCGGCGTATCCGAGGGCCGCCTATTCGGCGGCGTGTCCGAGGGCCGCCTACCCGGCGGCGGGCGGCGGCGCACCGTCCCCGCCCGGCTCGGCGGCCGGCCGGAAGGCCACCACCCGGTCGCGACCGCCGGTCTTGGCCTGATAGAGCGCCTGATCGGCGGCGGCGATCACCTCGTCGGCGGTGGTGGCGTCGCCGGGGAAGTGGGCCAGGCCGATGCTGGCGGTCAGGTCCAGTTGCACCGCCTGATCGAGCACGAAGGGGCGCTCGTTGATGGCCGCGCGCACCCGCTCGGCGATGTCCAGGCCTTCCGGGCCCTCGGTCTCGACCAGCAGCAGGATGAACTCCTCGCCGCCGTAGCGGGCCAGTCTGTCGGTGCCACGGGCCTCGCGGGCCAGGCGGTCGGCGGCCCGGGCCAGCACATGGTCGCCGGCCGGGTGGCCGTGCCGGTCGTTGACCTGCTTGAAGTGGTCGAGATCGATCATCAGCAGGACGAAGCTCCGGCCGTAGCGCCGGCAGCGGGCGATCTCCTGATCGAGCAGGGGCATGAAGGCGCGGCGGTTGAGCAGCCCGGTCAGGGCATCGCGCGCGGCCAGATGGGCCAGCGAGCGCCGGTTGTCCTCCAGCTCCGTCTCGATGCGCCCGACCCGGCGGTGGAAGAAGGCCATCAGGCCGAGCCCGATGAGCAGCGCCCCGCCGCCCGAGCCGTACACCAGGCGGTCGGCGAGATTCTTGTCCTCGGTCACGTCGAGCACCGGGATCATCTCGCCGACGGTGCGCCCCGGGGCGTCGAGCAGGGGCAGGAACAGGGCCCGGAGGTGACGCCCGCCGTGGTCGAGCACCAGGCCGTCGCCGAGGGTGACGTCATCCGGGCTGAGCAGCCCCTGGCCCCGCGCCGCCAGCGCCTCGGCGATGGTCGGGGCCAGGCCGGCGGTGGTGTCGAGGCTGAGGATGGCGTCGGGAAAGGCGGTCCACTCGGGGGTGCGGCCGAGCATCCGCATCCCGGTTTCCCAGTCGGTGCGGTTGAGCAGGGCCTTGTCGATGGCGACCAGCAACTGCGCCCCGGTCAGTTGGCGGATTTCGTCGAGCAGGCTCTCGATTTCCATCCCCACCTCGACATAGCCAAGGCGCCGGTTCTGCTCGGCGGGGTCGTACCACGGCATGACCAGACGCAGGGTGAAGGTGCCCAGCGGCCCCAACTCCAGGCCATGGGCGATGCCCCCGGTGCGCTCCGCCTCCAGGGCGGTGAAGCGGTCGATGCGGTCGCCGAAACGGTCCGGCTGGTGGACCCGAAGCAGGCATTCGCGGTCGGGCAGCAGGAAGTAGAAATGGGTGATCTGGTGGCGGCTGCGCAGCTCGTGGAAGAGCGGCGCGGCGCGCGCCAGCAGGGCCGCCCGGTCGCCCGCCTCAAGACCGTCGCGCAGGACCTCGTCGCGGCTGATCGCCTGGATCGCCGTGCCCAGCTTGTCGACCGCCTGATCGATGCCGGTGGCATACAGGCCGGCGGTCAGGCGCAGGGTGGTGCGGGCCTCGTCCTCGATGTGGGCGGTGACGTGGCTGTTGGTCTGATGGGTGAACAGGCCGATCAGCACCACCACCGCCAGACCCAAGGGGACCAGGAAGGCGACCTTCAGACGCACCGGCCGAGTGCTGCCGGCGGCGGCGAGGGGGCAGGCGTCGTCACGCGCGTCGTTGGTGTTGGTGGTGGCGGCGGTGGGGGCCGGGTCGGCGGTGTCGGTGGGCATGGGAAAACCGCTCCGCAAGGACTGTGACCGGCGGCTCGCGTCGGCGGCCACGGCGCGGAGCAGGCTGGGAAGGTCCCCATCATAAGAGCCGCGACGGCGGCGCGGAAGGGGATTGCGCCTCTTGACCGGGGGCGGGAAAGCGGCTTGGCTCGCCGGATCGTTCCTTCTCCCGCGTCAAGGGCTTGCCCCCACCCCATGGACCCCCGTCAGTTGTTCTCCGGCCCCATCCGCGTCGGCCAGCCGCGTGAAACCCGCCGCCACAAAGGCTTGAGTCGGGCCTGGATTCGCTGCCCCTCCGGGCGCCGCCTCGACCTGCTCGACCCGGCGCCGACCGATGTGGAGATCGGCGACATCGCGCTGGCCCTGAGCCGCATCTGCCGCTGGGCCGGCATGACCCGCACCCGCTACGGCTTCTCGGTGGCCCAGCACTCGGTGCTGGTGCTCGACCTGATGGACTGGATGCTGCGCGAGGACGGCGACCTTCGGGCCCTGGCCGCCCACTCCAAGCTGGGGGTGCGCGGCTGGCGGCTGGCCGGCCTGCTGCACGACGGCGCCGAGGCCTACCTGGGCGGCGATCTGGCCAGCCCGGCCAAGGCCCACCTGGAGGCCGACGGCTACAAGGCCATGGAGGACCGCCTGCAACGGGCGATCAACCTGCGCTTCGCCCTGCCGGCCACCCTGCCGGGGCGCCTCAAGACCCTGATCAAGGCGGCCGACCGGGCCAGCGCCTATGCCGAAAGCGTGCTCATCGCCGGTTTCAGCCGGGCCGAGGCCGACCCGCTGTTCGGCATCCGCACGCCGCTGGCCGAGGGGGCCAGCCTCGATCCGCTGCCCCCGGAAGCGGCGGAAAGCCTGTTCCTTCAGCGTTTCGCCGAACTCGACCCCGGATCGCGCGCCGCTTGACCGGGGGGCGGGGCGGGATTATCTGAGGCCATTCCCCGCAAGATCGCCGCCATCCGAGGCTCCCATGGCCCTGCTGCCCATCATCGTTGCCCCCGATCCCCGCCTGAAACTGGTCGCCAAGCCGGTGGCAGAGGTGGACGACGCGGTGCGCCAGCGCCTGTCCGACATGCTGGAAACCATGTACGACGCTCCGGGCGTCGGTCTCGCCGCCCCGCAGGTGGGCGACTCGCGGCGCATGCTGGTCATCGACGTCGCCGGCCAGGACGAGGAGCCACGGCCGCTGAAGATCATCAACCCGGAGATCGTCTGGGAAAGCGAGCAGACCAAGAGCTTCGACGAAGGCTGCCTGTCGCTGCCCGAGCAGTACGCCGGGGTGGAGCGGCCGGCCGAGGTCACCGTGCGCTACCTGGACGAGAACGGCGAGCGCCAGGAGCTGACCGCCGACGGCCTGCTGGCGGTGGCCATCCAGCACGAGATCGACCATCTGGACGGCGTGCTGTTCGTCGACCACGTCTCCAGCCTGCGCCGCAACCTGATCCTGCGCAAGCTGACCAAGCTGAAGCGCCAGAAGGAAAAGGCGGCCGGGTAGAGAAAACCCCCGAACGCGCCGGCCCGAGCGAGCCAGAACGGATCGAGGCGACGATTTGCGGCCGGTTCAGGCGCCCAGAGGCATGCGGCGTGGGTCACGACGCCTGCCACATGGGCCAGAGCCGCCGCGCCCCGCTCAGAAATCGGTGCAGCGGCCTTTCTGTTCCCAGTCGCCGTAGCGGGTCGGCTCGGGGCCCTTGGGGCCGCCGATCTCGCGGCCGGCCGGGGGCTGCCCGGTCGGCTCGTCAGCGGCCGTCTGCTCAGTTTCCACCAACTCGGTGGCCGGCGTCTCGGGCTCGGCCTTGGGGGTCTCGTCGTCGCTCATCGTGGGGTCCGGTTGAGGGTCCTCACCGGGGGGCGTGCGCCCCCCGGCGATCAAGGTGTCGGGTCGGCTTCAGGTGGCCGGGCGGTTGTCGATCAGGTCGTCGACCACGCCGGGGTCGGCCAGGGTCGAGGTGTCGCCCAGGGCGCCGAAGTCGTTCTCGGCGATCTTGCGCAGGATGCGGCGCATGATCTTGCCGGAGCGGGTCTTGGGCAGGCCGGGGGCCCACTGGATGACATCGGGCGAGGCGATCGGGCCGATCTCCTTACGCACCCACTGCACCAGCTCCTTGCGCAACTCCTCGGTCGGCTCCTCGCCGGCGACCAGGGTGACGTAGGCATAGATGCCCTGCCCCTTGATGTCGTGCGGGTAGCCGACCACGGCGGCCTCGGCGACCTTGGAGTGGGCGACCAGGGCGCTTTCCACCTCGGCCGTGCCCATGCGGTGGCCGGAGACGTTGATCACGTCATCGACCCGGCCGGTGATCCAGTAGTAGCCGTCGGCGTCGCGCCGGCAGCCGTCGCCGGTGAAGTACAGGCCCTTGTAGGTGCTGAAGTAGGTCTGCTCGAAGCGGGCGTGGTCGCCGTAGACGGTGCGCATCTGGCCGGGCCAGCTTTCGGCGATGCACAGGTTGCCCTCGCAGGCGCCTTCCAGCGGCCCGCCCTCGCTGTCGACGATCAGCGGCTTGACCCCGAAGAAGGGCCGCGTCGCCGAGCCGGGCTTCAAGTCGGTCGCCCCGGGCAGCGGGGTGATCAGGATGCCGCCGGTCTCGGTCTGCCACCAGGTGTCGACGATCGGGCAGCGGTGCTCGCCGACCACCCGGTGGTACCATTCCCAGGCTTCCGGATTGATCGGCTCGCCGACCGAGCCGAGCAGCCTGAGGCTGGCCCGCGAGGTTTTCTTCACCGGCTCCTCGCCGTCGCGCATCAGGGCGCGGATGGCGGTCGGCGCGGTGTAGAAGATCGACACCTTGTGCTTGTCGCAGACTTCCCAGAAGCGGCTGGTGGTCGGGTAGTTGGGCACGCCCTCGAACATCAGGGTGACGGCGCCATTGGCCAGCGGCCCGTAGACGATGTAGCTGTGCCCGGTCACCCAGCCGACGTCGGCGGTGCACCAGTAGACCTCGCCGTCCTTGTAGTCGAAGACGTACTGGTGGGTCATCGAGGTGTAGACCATGTAGCCGCCGGTCGAGTGCAGCACGCCCTTGGGCTTGCCGGTCGAGCCCGAGGTGTAGAGGATGAACAGCGGGTCCTCGGCGTTCATCTCCTCGGGCTCGCAGGTCTCGGGCTGGCCCTCGACCGCCTCGTGGTACCACACGTCGCGGCCGTCCTTCATCGCCACGTCGCCGCCGGTGCGCCGGACCACCAACACCGTGCTGACCGAGGGGCAGGTCTCCAGCGCCTTGTCGGTGTTGGCCTTCAGCGGCACCTTGCGGCCGCCGCGCAGGCCCTCGTCGGCGGTGATGACGGCACAGCACTCGCTGTCCTGGATGCGGCCCGCCAGGCTGTCCGGCGAGAAGCCGCCGAAGACCACCGAGTGGATGGCGCCGATGCGCGCGCAGGCCAGCATGGCCACCGCCGCCTCGGGGATCATCGGCATGTAGATGCACACCCGATCGCCCTTCTTCACCCCCTTGGCGCGCAGCGCGTTGGCCAGCTTGCAGGTGCGGATGTAGAGGTCGCGGTAGGTGATGTGGGCATCGTCCGCCGGGTCGTCGCCCTCCCAGATGATGGCGGTCTGATCGCCCCGCGTCTCAAGGTGCCGGTCGAGGCAGTTGACCGAGGCATTCAGCGTGCCGTCGTGGAACCACTTGATGGACACCCCGGGGACCGTGAAGGTGACGTCCTTGACCTGGGTGAAGGGCTTCATCCAGTCGATGCGTTTACCGTGCTCGGCCCAGAAGCCTTCCGGGTCGGAGACCGACTTCTCGTACATCTCCAGGTACTTGGCATTGTCTACCCAGGCGGCCTTGGCGGTTTCCTCGCTCACGGGGTAGAGGTGGGTCTCGGACATCTGGCATCTCTCCTGTCGGTCTTTTCATTGAAGTCCACGACCGCCCCGCCGGGGCGGGCCGCGGGGGTGCGGCGGGAGGGACCAAGGCGGTGCACGCGACACCACCGACGCCGGCCCGCAGGCGGGCGGCGGCGGCGCGGTCGGGCGCGGGGGATCGGGGGTCGGCCTCCCTTATTGATTATTGGGCCGCATGGTAGGGGATCGCCGGCCTCAAGTCACCCCCGGGAAGGGCGCCGGCCGGTGGCTCAGGTGTCTGTTCTGGAAAGGATCATCGAGAACGAGCGGGCCGCTCCCCGTGGTTCCATCAGGCGCCACGGGTTGGCCCTGGGGCCGCGCTTACAGGCTCACGCCTCAAGACCACCCAGGCTGCGGATCAGGGCCCAACTGTCGGGGTCGATGGGCATCACCGAGAGGCGCGACTGGCGAACCAGGGGCAGGTTCTCAAGACGCGGATCGGTCTTGATCTGGTTCAGGGTGACCGGCTCGGGCAGGGGCTCGACGGCCTTCAGGTCGACCATCACGAAGCGCCCCGACTCGTCTGAAGGGTCGGGTCGCGCCTCGCCCACCACCTCGACGATGCCGACGATGCGCTTCTCGTTCACCGAGTGATAGAAGAAGGCCTGATCGCCCACCCGCATGGCCTTCAGGTTCTTGGCCGCCTGATGGTTGCGCACCCCGTCCCAGGGTTCGACGCCGGCCGCCACGTGGTCCTCCCACGACCAGCAGCCGGGCTCCGACTTGACCAGCCAGTACGATGGCATGTGCGGACCTCCCTCCCCCGATGACGGTGACGGGCAGGGGCCCGCCGGGTTCAGCCGGCAATTTACGGGCTGGCGGGCGCGCCGTCCATTGCCTGTGGGCGAGGGCTGGCCGGGAGGGAGGCCGCGCTACAGGCTGCCCATCACCTGCTTGAAGGGCCGCACCACCACCGATTCGAACAGCCCCGCCTTGGCGTAGGGGTCGTTCTCGGTGAAGGCGCGGGCCTCGTCGATGGTCTCGGCCTCCAGCAGCAGCAGGGAGCCGACCATGGTCTGCCCGTCCGGCCCCAGCATCGGCCCGCCGACCCGGATGCGCGGCCCGAAGGAGGCGGCGTAGTCCAGATGGGCCTGCCGGGTGGCCTGGCGCACCTCGCCATGACCCGGCTTGTCGGTGCAGACGATGGCGAACAGCATGGGCGGCTCCGTCGGGCTGGTGCGGGGGACAAGATGCCGGGAAAAGGTGGTGCCGCAGGAGGGATTCGAACCCCCGACCCCATCATTACGAATGACGTGCTCTACCAGCTGAGCTACTGCGGCGCCGGGCTCCGGGGGCATCATAGCCGGCCGGAGTGGGCGGCGAAAGTACGCTCCGCCGCGGCGCTTGGCAAGCCTCGGCTGGCGGCGCGCACCCTTGCCCGACCCGCCGTGGACTGCCATAAGCTGAAGGCCATGCTCAGCCCTTCCCGCCCCTTCGTCCTGATCGACCGCGACGGCACCTTGAACGTCGAGGTCAACTACCTGTCGCGGCCCGATGACCTGGCCCTCATCCCCGGCGCCGGGCCGGCCCTGGCCCGCCTTCAGGCTGCCGGTTACGGGGTGGTCGTGGTGACCAACCAGTCGGGGCTGGCTCGCGGCTACTTCACCCCGGCCGACCTGGAGGCGGTGCACGCCCGGCTCGGTGAGCTGCTGGCCGCCCATGGGGTGCGCCTGGACGCCATCGAGGTCTGCCCGCACGGCCCGGACGACGATTGCGACTGCCGCAAGCCGCGCCCCGGCATGGTGCTGCGCGCCGCCGCCCGCCTGGGCTTCGACCCCGGGGCCGCCATTGTCATCGGCGACAAGCCGGCCGACATCGGGTTGGGCCGGGCGGTGGGGGCGCGCACCATCCTGGTGCGCACCGGCTACGGTGCCGAAACCGAGGCCGCCGGCATCGCCCACCCCGATGCCCCCGATGCGATCGTCGATGACCTGCCCGCCGCCATCGAGTTGATCCTGGCCGGCGGCCCCACCCCGGAGCCCCGCCGATGACCGCCAACCCGCGCGCCCTGGCCAAGGGGCTGATCTCCCTGGTCGCCCCCGGGGCGACCCACATCCGCCACGACAAACGCTCGGCGGCCTACTTCTATTCGGCCCTGATGCGCCATCTGGTGCGGCTCGACGCCCACGGCGCCCGGCCTCGCCTGGGCGCGGTGGCGGAGCTGGGTCCCGGCGCCGCCCTGGGCATGGGCCTGACTGCCCTGCTGCTCGGCGCCGAGAGCTATCGCGGCCTCGACATCGCCCCCTACGCCGGCGACGCCGAGGCCAACCGCGCCCTGCTCGACCAGTTGGCCGGGCTGGTCGCCGACCGGGCCGGGATTCCCCACGGCGGCGACTTCGCCCGCATCCGTCCCACCCTGGCCGACCACCGCTTCCCCGACTGGCTGCCCCTCGATCCCGACACCGTGCGGGCCCGCGCCCGAACCCTGGCCCCGGCGCTGGCCGCCCCCGGCACGCCGCCGATCCACTACACCGCCCCCTGGACCCGCGCCGACGCCGAGGCCGGCACCATCGACTGGCTGTTCTCCCAGGCGGTGCTGGAACACGTCGACGACGTGCCCGCCACCTGGGCCGCCATCGCCCGCTGGCTGGCTCCCGGCGGCGTCACCAGCCACCAGATCGACCTGCGCAGCCACGGCACCGCCACCACCTGGAACGGCCACTGGGCAATCCCGCCGACCACCTGGAAACTGATGCGCGGCCGCCGCCCCTATCTGCTCAACCGCCAACCCCTGTCGGCCCACCTGAAAGCCCTCGAGCAGGCCGGCCTGGAACTGATCGCCATCGACCGCAGCCCCGCCCCCGACCCCGGCACCCCACGCCACAACCTCCAGGAACCCTGGCGCTCCCTGCCCGACGACGACTTGACCACCGCCGGCGCCTTCGTCACCGCCCGCCGCCCCGGCTGAGACACACCCGAGGCCGCGCCAAGGGGGCGCTGCCCCCTTGGAACCCCCGCCGGGGGGACCAGGGGCCCCCCCGGACCCCCGCCGTGACTTAAAACCCCACCGAGGGGGGCAAGCCCCCCTCGGTGGGGTTTTGACTCATGGTGGGGTCTGGGGAGGCCCCCGGCCTCCCCAGCGGGGATTTCAAAGGGGCGGCGCCCCTTTGACGTGGCTCCGGGGTGTGTCTCAGCCGAAGCGGTGGAGGGTGGGGCCGTGGGTTTTCAGCCACTGTCTGGCCGGCGTGGGGTTGGCGATCAGTTGGCGCACGGTGGTGTGGAACCGGGGGCCGTGGTTGAGGTGGGCGAGGTGGGCCACTTCGTGGGCGACCACGTAGGCCAGCACGTAGTCGGGGGCCAGGATCAGGCGCCAGGAGAAGGCCAGGTTGCCGTTGGCGGCGCAGCTTCCCCAGCGGCTGGTCGGGTCGCGCAGGGTGATGCGGCCGGGGGTCTTGCCGAGTCGGGCGGCCATCTGGTGGACCCGTGGGGTGATCTCGGCCCGGGCCTGGGCGCGCAGCCAGTCGGCGAGGCGGCGGGGCAGGTGTTCGGGGTGGCCGCTGATGTGGATTTGCCCGTCCGCGGTCCACACGCCGCGCCGCGCGGTGGGGGCGTGGACCACCCGGTGGGGGACGCCGAGCAGGGGGATCAGGCTGCCCTCGGCGAATGGCACGCGGGGGGCGAGGCGGCCCAGGCGCTCGGCGATCCACGGCCGGTGGGTGTCGAGGAAGCGGCGGATTTCGGCTGCTTTCAGGCCCGGCGGGGCGACCACGTTGAGGCTCGCCCCGTCGGCCGCCAGACGCAGGGTCAGGCGGCGGCTTTTCGGGTGGGTGCGCAGGCGGACCGGCAGGGTGTGGCCGTCGATGACGAGCGGCTCAAAGATCATCCCAGTCGACCAGATGGTGGTCCAGGGGGCCGGCCTTGCGCTCGTCGATGCAGCGGCCACGCACGCTCTTGCCGGCGCGGTGAATCGATTCGGGATCGCCGGTGACCAGCGGGTGCCACTCGGGCAGGTCGTGGCCTTCGTCGAGCAGCCGGTAGGCGCAGGTCGGGGGCAGCCAGGGGGTGCGGCGGATGGCGGCGGGGAACAGTTGCACGCAGTCGGGCACGCTGTCCCAGCGCTCGGCGTAGTCGGAGCAGCGGCAACTGTGCCGGTCGAGCAGCCGGCAGGCGACGTTGGTGGCGTGCACCTCGCCCGGCTGGCCGTCCTCGTCGTCGTCCTGAAGCTTCAACAGGCAGCACTTGCCGCAGCCGTCGCACAGGGCCTCCCACTGCTCCGGCGACAGGGCGGCGAGCGGGGTGGTGCGCCAGAACGGCGCGCCCCCCTCGGCCAGCGAGCGCACGCCGCGCCCGAGGACGGCCGGCGGTGTGTCCTGATCCTGGTGGGATGCTGCCTTAACCTGCCTTGCGCGGCGCTTCAGCCAACTGACCATCATAGGCCCGGTTGTTGTGTTCGAGAATGAAGGCACGCACCCGGGGCAGGATGTGCTCGCGCCAGCGTCGGCCGTTGAAGATGCCGTAGTGCCCCACCTTGGGCTGCACGTAGTGCTGGCGCAGGGCGTCCGGCAGGTTGGCGCACAGGGTGTGGGCGGCTTTCGTCTGGCCGAGGCCGGTAATGTCGTCGCGTTCGCCCTCGACGGTCAAGAGGGCGATGTCGCGGATCGCCCCGGGGCGGACGCGCCGCCCGTGGACCTCAAGGCGGCCTTCCGGCAGGCGGTGTTCCTGGAACACCTGATGGACGGTTTCCAGGTAGAACTCGGCCGGCAGGTCCATCACCGAGAGGTACTCGTCATAGAACTGGCGGTGCGCCTCGGCGCTGTCGCCGTCGCCCTGGATCAGGTGGCGGTAGTAGCGCAGGTGGGCGTCCATGTGGCGGTCCATGTTCATGCTCATGAACCCGGAGAGTTGCAAAAAGCCCGGATAAACCCGCCGCCCGCGCCCGTGATAGGTCACCGGCACGGTGTGGACGACGTTTTCCTCGAACCACGAGATGGGCTTGGACTCGGCGTACTGGTTGACCGTGGTCGGGTTGATGCGGGTGTCGATGGGGCCGCCCATCAGGGTCATCGAGGCGGGGCGCAGCGGGTCGCCGTCCTCGGCCATCAGGGCGGCCGCCGCCAGCACCGGCACCGAGGGCTGGCAGACTCCCAGCACGTGCACGTTCAGGCCCAGGAACTGGACCAGGAGGCGCACATAGTCGACGTAGTCCGAGAGCCCGAAGGGCCCGTGGAAATAGCTGACGTCGCGCGCGTTGGCCCAGTCGGTGATGTACACCCGATGGTCCGGCAGCAGGGCCTCCACGGTGCCGCGCAGCAGGGTGGCGTAGTGGCCCGACAGCGGCGCCACCACCAGCACCTTGGGCTGATCGGTGCCCACCTCCTCGCCGTCCACCCGGCGCTCGAAGTGCACGAGGTTGCAGAACGGCAGGCACAGTTGGGTGGCCTCGTGGACCTCGGCCTGGGCGCCGTTCACGGGGGTCGTCTTCAGGCCGAAGGTGGGCTTGATGTAGCGCCGGGTGACCCGCTCGAACACATCGGCCCCGGCGGCCATCGAACGGGCCAGGCGGGTGTACGAGGTGGGCAACAGCGGGTGGCTGTAGAACTGGTACATGGCCTGGGCCATCACCCGCATCGGGGTGATCGCCGCCTGTTGGAACTCGTGCATCTGGTACAGCATGGACGCCCCCCTGCGTTTCGGGACCGGCGCGGCCCTTGTTTTCGGTGCCGCTTGTGCGAGTCGTTTGGCGATTCGGTTTTCGAATCTTTCGTTTTCCGACCCGTTTGACGAATCTTCGGCGGATGGATACCGCAAGCCACCATTTGAGCCGGGGCTTTGGGGGCGGTGCAACAAAAAAAGACCAACCGGGTCCAATTACCCCAGGGGCGAAAGGGCCATTGTCCCCTTCGCCTTACGGGTTGGCCGACTCATCGGGTCATGAGGTGGCCAGGAACGGCGCCAGATGGCCGAGCACGGCGTCGGGCTGTTCGCTGTGCGGCCAGTGGCCGGCCTCGGGGATGGTCTCGCGCCGGGCGTGGGGAAAGCGGGCATGGATCGCCGCGTGATGGGCCGTCTTCAGGTAGGGCGAGCGGCCGCCGGCCAGGAACAGGGTCGGGCCGCTGAAGGCGGTGTGCCCGGGCAACTCGGGAAAGCCGACCAGATCGGGCAGGTCGGCCAGCACCTGATCGACGTCCACCCCCCAGGCCAGACCGTCGCCGTCGCGCCGCGTGTTGCCGGTCAGGAAGGCGCGCACCGCCGGCTCGGGCACCGCCTCGGCCAGCCGTTCGGCCAGATCGGCGCGGCGGCTGGTGGCGGCCAGGGTGCCGTCGGCGGCCAGGTCGCGCATGGCCTGGGCGGCGGCCCGGTGGTCGTCGCCGTGGGGCGGCGGGTAGGCGACCGGGGCAACGTCGACCACGGCCAGCCGGCCGACCAGGGCGGGGCGGGTCAGGGCCAGGGTCATCGCCACCTTGCCGCCCATGGAGTGGCCGATCAGGGCGGCGCCGTCCAGGCGGTGGGAGGTCAGGAAGCCGGCCACCGCCTCGGCCTGGGCCGGGTAGGCGAGGCCGCCGCGCCACGGCGAGTCCCCGTGGTGGGGCAGGTCGGGCAGGCACACCCGGTGATGCGCCGACAGCCGCTTGGCGATGCCGGCCCAGTTGCGGCCGTTGCCGAACAGCCCGTGCAGGATGACCACCGGGGTTCCGTGTCCCTGGATTCGGCAGGCCAGTTCCATGATGTTGCTCCCTATCCGCGCCGCCGCCGGCCAGCCGGGCGGTGGTGGTGGTCGATGAATTCCGCCGGCTTGCCGGCTACCCATTTGAGGAAGGCGGTGATCGCCGGTTCGGCCTTCAGGGCGGCCGGGGTGTGGTGGCTGGTGGCCAGCGCCGCCTCGGACAACTCGGCGTGGATCTTGCGGTGGCAGACCACGTGCAGCCAGTCCCAGTCGCGCCCGCCGTGGCGCCGGGGCCGCCAGTGGTGGCGGTCGACCGAGGGGCCGGCGATCATCGGCCGGCCGCACAGCGGGCAGGGGCCCAGATCGCTGCCCGGGGCGGGATCGCGTGGCGGCGGGTCGCGGCGCGGCGCGCCCCGGGGCGGGCGTGGCCCGGAAATCGCCATGGTTTTGCGCCAGCTTCTTGCTAGGTTAGGGACCAAGGGAGCGAAAGGGAGAGACAACCGTGGCCGTCACAGTGACCGGAACGATGGGGGGGATCAAGCGGCTCGGGCTGTCCGGGCTGGCGGTGTTGGCGCTGGCCCTGCTGGTTGGCGGGTTGGCCGGCAACCCGGCGCGGGCCCAGGATGGCGCCGGCGGGGCCAACGGGAGCGACGAGGCCGAGACGCGGATGCGCTTCCTGCGCATCGGCACCGGCTCGACCGGCGGCACCTATTTTCCCATCGGCGGGCTGATCGCCAACGTCATCTCCCACCCGCCGGGCTCGCGCCCCTGCGACAAGGGCGGCAGTTGCGGCGTGCCGGGGCTGATCGCGGTGGCCCAGTCGACCGCCGGGGCGGTGGCCAACGTGGACGCCATCGCCACCCATACGCTGGACCTCGGCCTGGCCCAGGCCGACGTGGCCTATTGGGCCTATCACGGCACCGGCATCTATGGCGACAAGGGGGCGGTGGCCGACCTTCGGGCCATCGCCATGCTGTTCCCCGAGGCGCTGCACGTGGTGGTGCGCGCCGATTCCGACATCCAGGGCATCGGCGATCTGGCCGGCAAGGCGGTTTCGGTGGGCGAGGACGGCTCGGGCACCCAGGTTGACGCGCGCATCATCCTGGCCGCCCACGGCCTGACCGAGGCCGATCTCGAGCCCCACTTCCTGCGCCCCGGACCGTCGGCCGACCGGCTGGCCCGCGGCGAGCTGGACGCCTTCTTCTTCGTCGCCGCGCCGCCGGTCGACACGGTCACCCAGTTGGCCCGGCACACCCCGGTGCGCCTGCTGCCGGTGGGCGGCGAGGTGGCGCGTCAGGTCAACGAAAGCTTCCCCTTCCTGCGCCCGGGCCGCATCCCGGACAGCGCCTACGAGGGGGTGCCCGGGGTCGACACGCTGACCGTCGGCGCGGTGCTGGTCGCCTCGGCCAGCATGGACGAGGATCTGGCCTACGGCATCGCCCGTGCCCTGTGGCATCCCAACCAGCGCGCCCTGTTCGAGCGCGGCCATCCGGCGGCGGGCATGATGAACATCGTCGACGCCACCCAGGGGCTGGGCATCCCGCTGCACGCCGGGGCGGCCCGCTACTACTTCGAACAGGGCGGCGCCGAGGGCGTGCCGCCGGTCGCCCGCCCGACCAGCGATTCGCCACCGGTCGATCCCGGGGCCCCGGCGCCGCTGCCCGACCTGCCGGCGGATGGGCTGCCCACGGTGGTCGCCGATCCGGCTCCCAAGCCGGCCCCCAAACCGGCCCCCAAATCGAAAGCCGCGCCGAAAGCCGCGCCGACCGAGTCCGGAAACGCGTCCCAATGACCGCCCACCCCGCCTTCCTGGAGACTCTCACCCGCCGCCTCGGCGCCCTGCCCCTGAGCGAGGCCGAGGACGCTCCGCCGCTGCCCCTGAGCGGCGTCGCGACCGACGAGTTGGGGCGCTGGCTGATCGGCCAGACGCCGCGCCAGCGCACCTGGATCGAGGCCAACGGCTTCACCGCCGAGGCCGGCCAACTGCTCGCCCTGCCCGATGGCGAGGGTCGCCTCGCCGGCCGCCTGTTCGGCCTCGGCGAGGGCGACGATCCGTGGCTGCTGGCCGCCCTGCCGGGGCGCCTGGGGGGCGGGCTGCATGCCCTCGATCCGGACACCGAGCGCCGCCTGGGCGCCCGCTTCGGGTCGACCGGGGCGGGGGCCACGTGGTCGGCCATCGCCTGGGCCCTGGGCAGCTACCGTCCGGCCGCCGCCGAAGGGACCGGCGGTGGGGGCGCGGCGCCGCGTCTGGTGTGGCCGGCGGCGGCCGACCGGGGGCGTGTCTGCCGCGTTCTACGGGCCGCCACCCTGGTCCGCGATCTGGTCAACCTGCCGGCCGAGGAGTTGGGCCCGGCCGAGCTGACGGCGGTCGCCCGGGCGGTGCTCGAACCACTGGGCGTCGGGGTTCACGAGACGGTCGGCGACGACCTGCTGGCCGCCGGCTACCCGGCCATCCACGCCGTCGGGCGGGCCAGTTCGCGCCCGCCCCGGCTGCTCGATCTGGCCTGGGGCGATCCGCGCCATCCCCACCTGACCCTGGTCGGCAAGGGGGTGTGCTTCGACACCGGCGGCCTCAACCTGAAGCCGGCCGCCGGCATGCGCTGGATGAAAAAGGACATGGGCGGCGCCGCCCACGCCCTGGGCCTGGCCCTGATGATCGTCGAGGCCGGCCTGCCGGTGCGCCTTAGGGTGCTCATTCCGGCGGTCGACAACGCGGTGGCCGGCAACGCCCTGCGCCCCGGCGACGTGGTCCCGACACGGGCCGGCAAGACGGTGGAGATCGGCAACACCGACGCCGAGGGCCGGGTCATCCTGGCCGACGCCCTGGCCGAGGCGGCGGCCGACGATCCGCACCTTTTGATCGATCTGGCCACCCTGACCGGGGCCGCCCGGGTCGCCCTGGGGCCGGAGGTGGTGCCCTTCTACACCCCGGACGACGATCTGGCCGAGGCCCTGGCCGGCCACGCCCGGGCGACCCACGATCCGCTGTGGCGGATGCCGCTGTGGCCGGGCTACCGTAAGCTGCTCGACAGCCGCAGCGCCGATTTGACCAACGCCCCGGACAGCCCCTTCGCCGGCAGCCTGACCGCCGCCCTGTTCCTGGCCGAGTTCGTCGGCCCCAAGACGCCCTGGCTGCACCTCGACCTGTTCGCCTGGAGCCCGTGCGCCCGTCCCGGCTACCCGGAAGGCGGCGCCGACCAGGGGCTGCGCGCCCTGGCCGACCTGATCCAGAGCCGCTACGGCTGATCGGGGTCGAGCCGCCGGCGGGCCTCGGCGAGCAGGTCCTGGTAATCGGGTGCGTAGTCCTCGGCCCGCCACAGGGCCTTCAACTCGCCGAGCAGCATGCCGACGCCGGGGCCGGGCGCCATGCCGAGGTCGAGCAGGTCCTGCCCTTTCAGCGGAAAGTCCGGCACCGTCCAGTCGAGCACCCCGTCGAGGGCCGCCCGCCAGCGCTGGCTGAGGGCGGCGTCGGTGCGCCCGCTGGCGGCCCGCTGGGCGGCCCAGGCGAGCAGCAGGCGGTCGGCGGCGGTGGCCGTGCCCAGGCGTTCGGCCAGGGCGCGCAGGGCCGGCGGGCCGAGGCTCGGTTCGGCCTCCTCCAAGGGCCCGCACAGGGTCAGCAGACGTGCCGCCTCGGCGCCCGACAGCCGCCAGCGGGTGGCGATGGCGCGGGCCGCCTTGGGGTCGGGGCCGATCAGGCAGGCCAGGCGGCGCAGCGGGTCGGCCTTCAGGCCGTCGCGCACCACCCCGCGTTCGACCAGGAAGGTGACCTGGCGCAGGCGGTCGAAGTGGGCCGCCTCGGGCAGCACCTCGGCCAGCACCCGGTGGCCGCGCATCAACAGCAGGGTGTCGGTGGCCTCGGGCCCGCCGATGATCTTCAGCATTTCCGCGCGCACCCGCTCGCCGGACAGCGCGGCCAGCCCGGCCCGCCGGGCGGTGCAGGCGGCCAGGGCGTCGCGGTCGGCCGGCGGGCGGCCGTAGCGGGCGAAAAAGCGGAAGAAGCGCAGGATGCGCAGGTGGTCTTCCTCGATCCGCCGGGTGGCCCGGCCGACGAAGCGCACCCGGCCCTGGGCCAGATCGTCGAGGCCGTTGAAGTAGTCCCACACGGCGCCGCTTGAAGGATCGGCCGACAGGGCGTTGATGGTGAAGTCGCGGCGCGCCGCGTCGGCCCGCCAGTCCTCGGTGTAGGCGACCACGGCGTGGCGCCCGTCGCAGGCCACGTCGCGGCGCAGGGTGGTGATCTCGAAGGTCAGCGGCGGCGCCGGGTGGGTGACGGTGCCGTGCTGAAGACCGGTCGGCACCGCCTTCAGGCCGGCCTTTTCGAGCAGCGCCATGACCCGCTCCGGCGGCTCCGGGGTGGCCAGGTCGATGTCGGCCACCGGGCGGTTCAGCAGGCCGTCGCGCACGCAGCCGCCGACAAAGCGCACTGGCCGCCCGCCGGCCCGGAGCGCGGCGAGCAGGCGCCGGGTCGCCGCATCGGTGGTCCACGGCTGGGGGGCCAGTTGGCCGACCGGGCCGTGGCCGTCGCCGACCCGGACCACCGGCGCGGGAGGGGTGGGGCGGCGCGCCATGGGTGGGGTCTACTCGAAGTGGCCGGGGACGATCCGGCCGTCCACCTTGACCGGCGGCACGTAGACCGCGTCCGACGGGGCGCCCCGGGTCAGCGCCCCGACCCCGAGCACGGCCAGGGTGAGCACCGCCCCGGCCCCGATCAGCCACACCCAGGGGCCGCGCTCGATGGCCGGCGGGGTGCCGCCGTTGGCCCGCACCACCCGGGCGCGCCACCAGAACCAGGCCAGGTAGGCCAGGGTCGGGGCGAGCAGGGGCAGCAGCCAGGTGAGCAACAGGCGGGTCATGGGAGACTCTTTTCGCGAAGGGGGGCGGGGTGGCCCAGGCAGCGCCACAGATCAAGCAGGATGCCGGCGGTGGCGCCCCAGATGTTGTGCTCGCCATAGGGCATGGCCACATAGGGCTTGCGCCGGCCCCGGTCGGTCCAGGTGCCGTGGCGGTGGTTGGCGGGGTCCAGGAAATGGGCCAGCGGCACCTCGAACACCTCGGCCACTTCCTGCGGGTCGGGCTTCAGGAGCAGCGGCGGGGTGAGCAGGCCGACCACCGGGCTGACCAGGAAGCCGGTGCCGGTCAGGTAGTCGTCGAGCCGGCCGAGGATGCGGATGGTGTCGGGCTGAAGGCCGGTTTCCTCGGTCGTCTCGCGCAGCGCGGCGGCCACCGGGTCGGCATCGAAGGGCTCGATGCGCCCGCCGGGAAAACTGATCTGCCCGGCGTGGCGGGCCAGATGGGCGGTGCGCCGGGTCAGCAGCACGCCGAGGCCGTCCGGGTGGGCGATCAGCGGCACCAGCACGGCGGCCGGGATGGGGTCCGACTCGGCAACCGGGTCGATCCCCGGGTCGCCCGCCACCGCCGGCCCCCGGGCCGGGTTGGCGCGGCGCGCCGCCAGGGCGCGGGCGATGTGGCTCGGCGAGGGCAGGGGGCTCATGCGGGCGGCAACTCGGCGTCCTCGGGGTCGAGCCGGCCGAGGACGAAAAAGTGCCCGTCGCTCCACACCCCGAAGGGCACCTTGCCATCGCCATCGCCATCGCCATCGTCGCCGCTGGCCTGATCGGGCTCGAACACGGCCAGCCCGACCAGATGGTAGTAGACGGCCCGGGTGAGCCGCGCCTCCAGCCCCGGGCGGACTTCGATATAGGGCGCGGCGCTGCCGCTCATGGGTTCCTCGGCCAGCCGCAGGGGGTGTTCGGCGTCCAGGCTGACCACCTCGTCGACGTTGGTGCGGAAGCTCAGCACCTGCTCGCGGCCGGCCCCGGCGCGGAACATCTCGACGGCCAGGAAGGGCGCGTCCTCGACCGTGATGCGCGCCTTCTCGGACGGGGTTTCCAGCCAGTAGTCGCCGGCGGCGTCGCGTTTCAGCACGCTGGCGAACAGGCACACCAGTTCGTGGCGGCCGATCGGGCTGCCTTCGTGGTACCAGCGCCCATCGGCGGCGATGCGGATGTCCACATCGCCGCACAGGGGCTGCCCGGCGCCCATCGGCGGGTCGGGCAGCAGGGCGTCGGCGCGGCTGTTGGCATACTCTGGCATCTGGCGCTCCGGCCGTGTCATCCTAAATGGCGGGAGAGGGTCGCCGACCCGGCTCCCGAGCTTGTCCGTTCCCCGTTTCCTCCCGGCCCGAAAGGCCCGCAGCCCCGTGTCCGAGCCCGCAGCCACCCCGCCCGACGGTGTCCCGTCCCTGAAGGATATAGAAATCGCCCAGGCCGCGATCCAGGGGGCGCGTGCCGCCGTCGAGGATGTGATCCTCGGTCAGTCGGCGGTGGTCGAGCAGGCGCTGACGGCGCTGCTGGCCGGTGGCCATGGTCTTCTGGTCGGTGTGCCGGGGCTGGCCAAGACGCGGCTGGTCCACGCCCTGGGCGTGGTGCTGGGGCTGGATGACCGGCGGGTGCAGTTCACGCCCGACCTGATGCCGGCCGACATCCTGGGCTCGGAAGTGCTGGAGGAGGGGGCGGACGGGCGGCGCCGCTTCCGCTTCCTGCCCGGGCCGGTGTTCTGCCAGTTGCTGATGGCCGACGAGATCAACCGGGCCAGCCCGCGCACCCAGTCGGCCCTGTTGCAGGCCATGCAGGAGGGGCGGGTCTCGGTGGCCGGCCAGGCCCACCCGTTGCCCCATCCCTTCCATGTGCTGGCGACCCAGAACCCGATCGAGCAGGAGGGCACCTATCCGCTGCCCGAGGCGCAGCTCGACCGCTTCCTTTTGATGATCCGCGTCGACTACCCGGACCGCGCCGCCGAACGCGACATGCTGATCGCCACCACCGGCCCGGCGCCGCCCCAGCCCCGGCCCTGTCTGGCCGCCGGCGAGCTGGCCCGGGCCCAGGCCCTGGTCCGCCGGCTGCCGGTCGGCGAGCAGGTGGTCGAGGCCATCCTCACCCTGGTCCGCGCCGGGCGGCCGGGCGACAGCCCGCTTGAGGCGGTCAACCGCGATCTGGCCTGGGGGCCCGGCCCGCGGGCCAGTCAGGCCCTGATGCTGGCGGTGCGGGCCCGCGCCCTGCTGGCCGGCCGGCTGGCCCCGTCGGTGGACGACGTGCGGGCGCTGGCCGGGCCGGTGCTGCGCCACCGCATGGCGCTCGACTACGCGGCCCGCGCCGAGGGGGCCAGTCTGGAGGCGGTGATCGATCAACTCACCGACTTGATCGCGTGAGCCGGCCGGCCGCCGAAATCCCGGGCGCCGAGGCGCTGGCCGCCGGCCTGCCGCCGCTGCTCGCCGCCGCCGAGCGGCTGGCCGCCGGCCTTCAGACGCCGCTCGACTCCGGGGCCCATGGCCGCCGCCGGGCCGGGCCGGGCGAGGCCTTCTGGCAGTACCGGCCGCACCAGCCGGGCGACCCGGCGCCGGGCATCGACTGGCGGCGCTCGGCCCGGGGCGATGATCTGCTGGTCCGTCAGCGCGAGTGGCTGAGCGCCCGCCGGGTGCTGCTGTGGGCCGCCGGCGGGCCCGGCATGGCCCACGCCTCGGCGCGCTCCCTGCCCACCAAGCACGGGCGCGCCAGCCTGCTGCTGCTGGCCCTGGCGGTGCTGCTGGTGCGCGGCGGCGAGCGGGTCGGCGGCCTGGGGGCGGGCGCCCCGCCACCCGGCGGCCGCCCCGCCCTGGCTCCCCTGGCCGGGCATCTGGCGACCGCCTCGGGCGACCTGCCGGCGGCCCCCGGCCCGGGCGGCGCGGCGCTGCTGCTGGCCGGCGACTTCCTGGGCGACCTCGACCCCTTGGCCCGGCTGGCCCGGGCCAGCCGGGGGCCGGTCCACCTGCTCCAGGTGCTCGACCCGGCCGAGGTCGATCTGCCGTGGCGCGGCCGGGTCCACTTCGAAAGCCCGGACGGCGCGGCCAGCCTGGAGGTGCCGCGCGTCGAGTCGGTGCGCGCCGACTACCGGCGCCGGCTGGCCGCCCGCCAACAGGCCCTGGCCGGGCTGGTCGCCGGCGGTGGCGGGCGGCTGGTCGTCCATCGCACCGACCGGGCGCCGCGTCCGGGCCTGCTCGCCCTGGCCGCTGCCTTGGCCGGCGAGGCGGCGCCCGGGGAGGCCCGGCGATGACCCTGCCCGGCCCGCTGGCCAGCCTCGGCACGCTCGGCTTCGCCCATCCCTGGCTGCTGCTCGCCCTGGCCGGGCTGCCCCTGCTGTGGTGGTTGGTCCGTCGCCTGCCGCCGGCGCCGCGCCGGGTGGTCTTCGCGCCGCTGGCCCTGCTGCGCGGCCTGAGCTCGGCCGAGGCCCCGGCCCGGCGCGCCCCGTGGTGGCTGATCGTTCTCCGCCTGCTGGTGCTGAGCCTGATCGTGGTCGGTCTGGCCGGGCCGCGCCTCGATGCCGGCGGGCCGCCGCCCCGGGCCGGGGGCGGGTTGCTGCTGGTGGTCGACAACGGCTGGGCGGCGCTCGCCGACTGGCCCGAGCGGCGCCGCATGGTGGCCCGGCTGATCGCCGAACGGGCCCCGGAGGGGCCGCTGTGGGTGCTGCCCACGGCCCCCGACGGCCAAGGCCGGCTGGCCTTGGCCGGGCCGCTGGCGCCGGCCCGGGCGCTGGACCGGCTGGTCGCCCACCCCTGGCCCACCGAGCGGGCCCGGGCCGCCGACCTGCTGGCTGGCGGCCAGTCGCCGACCGATTTGCCGGCTGATATGGCGGTGATCTGGCTCTCCGACGGTCTGGCCGGGCAGGCGGCGCCGCTGGCCGGCGCCCTGGCGGCCCTTGGTCCGGTCTCGGTGATCGCCCCGCCGCCCGGCCGGCCGCTGGCCCTGCTGGCCGGCGAGGGCGACGCGGTGGTTCTGCTGCGGCCCCGGGGCGGCCCGGCGGAGCGCCTGGAGCTGCGCCTCGCCGACTCGGCCGGGCGCACCCTCGACCGGCGGCCGCTGGCCCTCGACAGCGAGCAGCGCCGGCTGGACGTCGAGGTGGCGCCGTCGCCCCCGGTGGCGGCCCATCTGGCCACCCTGGCGGTGGCCCGACCCGGCGCCGCCGGCCCGGCCGCCCCGCCGCTGCTGCGCGACCCCTCGGCCCGGCCGCCCCGGGTCGGGCTGGTCGCCGCCGAGCTGGACCGGGCGGCCATCCCGCTGCTCGGCGAGACCTACTACCTGGAGCGCGCCCTGGCCGGGTCGGCCGAGGTGCGCTCGGGCGACCTCGCCGGGCTGCTCGAGACGGCGCCGGACGTGCTCATCCTGGCCGGCGTCGGCCATCTGGCCGAGCCGCTGGCGAGCCGGCTGGAAGACTGGATGGCCGAGGGCGGCAGCCTGATCCGCTTCGCCGGGCCGCGTCTGCTGCCCGGGCGCCCCGACCCCCTGCTGCCGGTGCCGCTGGCCGCCACCACCCGGCAGGCCGGCGGGCCGCTGACCTGGGGCGCCGCGCCGGGGCTGGCCGCCTTTCCCGAGGACGGCCCGCTGGCCGGGCTCGAGGTCGATCCCGAGGTGCGGGTGCGGACCCAGCTTCTGGCCCGCCCGGAGGGTCTGGACGGGGCCCGGGTGTGGGCCCGCCTGAGCGACGGCACGCCGCTCATCACCGCCCGCCGGCGGGGCGCCGGGTGGCTGGTCCTGGTCCACACGGCGGCCGATCCGGGGTGGAGCGACCTGCCCCTGTCCGGCCTTTTCCCGCAGCTTCTCGAGCGGCTGGTCCGCCTGCCCGACAGCCGCCCCCCCGGCGGCGCGGTCGAGCCGCCGGGGGGGCGGCTGGCGCCGCGTCTGATCCTCACCGCCGAGGGACGGCTGGCGGCGCCGCCGGCTTCCCTCGCCCCGCTGACTGCCGGGGCGGTCGGGCTGGGCGCCGCGCCGGGGCGGCCCCCCGGCCTGTATGGCCCGCCCGGCGCCGGGCGGGTGGTCCAGGTGCTGCCTCCGGGCGGTGACCCGCCGCAGGCCCTGACCGAGGCGCATCTGGGCGGGCTGTCCCTGCTCCCCTGGCCCGATCGGCCGGCCGGGCGGGCGCTGGGGCCGTGGCTGTTGCTCGCCGCCGTGGCCGGTTTGCTGCTCGATGGGGCGCTGGTGCTGGTCCGGCCGGGGCGGCGGGTCGCCGTGGCTGTCCTGCTGCTGTTGGCGGCTCCCGCTGGCCCCGCCGTGGCCGAGGACGGCGCCGGATTGTCGCCGCGCGCGGTGGACCTGGCCCTGGCCCCGCGCCTGGGCTGCCTGCCCAGCGGCGCGGCGCCGACCGACCGCCTGTGCCAGGCCGGGCTGGCCGGCCTGACCCGGGTGCTGGCCCGGCGCACGGCGGTCGAGTTGGCCGAGCCGGAACTGCTCGATCCGGCGGCCGATCCGCTGTCGCTGTTTCCGCTGCTCTACTGGCCCATCCTGGAGGCCACGCCGACTCCGCCGCCGCCGGCCCGGGCGCGGCTCGACGACTATCTGAGGCGGGGCGGTCTGCTGATCCTCGATGCCGGGGCGGCCGACGATCCGGCGGCCGGCCGGGCCAGCCTGGGGAGGATCGGCCGGGCCCTGGCCCTGCCGCCGCTGGCCCAGGTGCCCAGGGGCCATCTGCTCGGCCGCACCTTCTACCTGTTGGACGATTTTCCCGGCCGTCTGGGCGGCGCCGGGCGGCCGTGGATCGAGGCCCGCGCGGTCGACGAGAGCGGCGGCGCGGTGAGCGCCGTGGTGGTCGGCCACGCCGACTGGGCCGGCGCCTGGGCGAGCGATGCCGAGGGTCGGCCGCTGCGGCCCCTGGTCCCCGGCGGGCCGGACCAGGGCGGACCCGAACAGCGCGAGATGGCGACCCGGGTCGGGGTCAATCTGGTGATGTACGCCCTGACCGGCACCTACAAGGCCGATCAGGTCCACCTGCCGGCCATCCTCGAACGCCTCACCCGCTGACCGGGTGGGGCCGGGGATCAGCCGTTGTTCTCGGCGTGGCGCTGGCGGAACTCCTCGTGGCGCTCGAAGGCGTCCTCGATGTCCTTCAGGGACTTGCGCTTTTCCAGAACGGCGCCGCCGATGCCGGACAGGTCCAGCTCCAGGGCCTGGATCAGCAGGTCGGCCACCCGGGGCTTGTCTTCCTCGATCGACATCAGGTGGGCGATGACGATCTTGTCGCTCAGTCGGCGGTCGTATTTCAGCATGGACGCCTTCCCTGGTGTGTCCGCCGGTCGGAAAAACCACGGCGCCTTGTTGCGCCGCTGTTTCCGTTTTACCATTTTTCTCCCGATGCTCCACAGCGGATCGCGATCAATCCGACTTGGCGACGCGCCGCGCCGTGACCGTGTCGCGCCGTTCTTCCTGACCATGGGCAGGTGGAGGCCCGCGGTCGTTCGGCTTGGCGCCGCGCGTGCCGGGATTAAAGACGCGATCCGCCCGGGGGACCTTGGTGCACGGGGTGACAGCGGCGGAAAACCCGCGCTATGCTGGGCTACCGAGCGACCGCATAACTCCCGGCCGGCATCACGCTGTTCCAGTTCAAGCCGTTCCAGTTCAAACCACGCCACCCTCAAGTAACCCCGTCAGCCGAACGACACGACAGACCATGGCCGAGCGCGCCCCAAGTGATGTGCGGGAAAAGCGGGTCCCCAGACTGCGCGAGCAGGCCCAGGGCGCCTACGAGTTGCTGGTCGCCCTGCTCAGCCGGGCCGGCAGCCAGGGCATGGCGGCCGACATCGCCGCCCTGCCGACGGTCAACGACGTCATGGCCCAGCGCCCGGAGATGGTCGGCTCGCTGCTCGAGTTGGCCTGGGGCCTGCGCACCAACAAGGCCTTCGAGCCGTTCTTCCTGTCCGCCGAGACCGGTCAGGTGGTGGAGACCAAGAGCCAGCCGCTGGCCCCCTGCGGGCGCACCTTCCATCAGATCGAGATCGCCCACCTGCAGGGCGCCGCGCGGCTGTACTTCGAACGTTGCGAAATCGCCTGGGCCGAGCGCCGGGCCCGGCAAGCCCGGCAGCGCCACGCCAAGGACCGGGCCAAGGCCAAGGGCTCGCTGGGGGGGCGCCTCAGGACCGGCATGAAGGAGCTGCTCGGCGGCCAGCCGGAGTTCGACCCGCAGGAGTTCCGCGCCCAGTACCCCGGGCATGGCCTGTACCAGCAACTGAAGCCCCACCTGAAGCGGCCCAGCCAGTTCAAGTTCATCACCGAGTATGCCCGTCTGTCGCGCGGTCAGGCGGAGCGTCTGGGGCCGCTGATCACCGCCCTGGAGGATCAGGCGGCGGTCGAGCGGCTGGCCCAGCTCAAGCCCGAGGACATCTCGCAGCTGATGGGCATCGCCCGGGCCCACGCGGCGGTGCTCCTGAAGCTGGACAACCGGGTGACCAAGCAGCGGGCCTCGGCCAAGCCGGGGGCGCGGCCGCAGAAACAGGCCCCCGAGCTGACCGAGGAGGAGGCCCGGGTGCTGGAATCCAAGGCCGGCGAGGTGTTCGTCGACCTCATCCTGCACCACATGAACGCCCTTGACGGGCTGCGCAACGCCGGCACCCAGGCGCCCACCCTGGTGCGCCGCCTGACCCCGATCTTCGGCAGCCGCACCTGGAGCCTGTTCGCCGATGCCAAGAGTCTGCAGAACGTCATCGACACCCCGGACCACCTGCGCAAGGTGCTGGGCCCGCTGATGGCCTCGTTCACGCCCGGGATGTCGCGCATTTTCGAGCAGATCAACGATCCCGAGATCGCCAAGGACATCCTGGTCGCGGCGCGCGAGCACATCCCCGACCCGGAGCTGGTCAAGCTGTTCAACGACCCCGGGCTGGAGCCCATCTGGTCCAGCCTGCCGGCCAAGTTCAACAACAACTATCGTTATCAGCGCGATGCCCCGGCCGATTCGGGCCTGTTGCGCAACTACGACAACCTGTCGATGGTCTGCAAGGGCATCTTCGAATCGCTGCGCCGGGGCGGCGATCCCTGATCCCGGGGGCGCGCCCCGGTTACAGCACCAGCCGGGCCCGGGGCAGGGTGACCGATACCGTGGTTCCCCGGCCCTCGGTGCTGGTCAGATCAAGGTGCCCGTCGTGCAGCTCGGCGAAGCGCCGGGCCAGCGGCAGGCCGAGGCCGGAGCGCCGGCCGCCGCCGCCGTCGTCGCTGAAGGCGGCGAAGGCCACCGTCACCCGATCCAGCGCCTGCGGCGGGATGCCCACCCCGGTATCGCTGACCGACAGCACCATGTTGCCGGCCTGATCGAGCCGGGCGGCGATCTTGATGCGCCCACCGGGCGGCGTGTGGTCCAGGGCGTTGGTCAAAAGGTTGCCGAGCATGGTGCGGATCAGCCGTTCGTCGGCGAACAGCCGGGGCAGGCTGGGCGGCAGGTCGATGCCGATCTCCACCCGGCCCTCGCGGGCCCTGACGCGGACCTGCCTGAGCGCCCCGGAGAAGGCGTCGCGCAGATGGAAGCGGGCCTCGCTCAGGGCGATGCTCTGGTGCTCCAGGGTGCCCAGGGTGCTGACCCGCTCGGCCAGCTCTTTCAGGCGCAGAGCGGCGGCGTGCAGGTCCCGCGCCGCCGCCACGTAGCCGCCGGCGCCGCCGGCGCCGCCGGGGGCGTCGTCGTCGGCCGCGTCGGGCGGCGACAGCGGGCCGAAGACCTCGGAGACGAACATCTCCGAAAAGCCCAGGATGCCGTCCAACTCGCGGCTCAGGTCCTGGCCCAGGCCGATCAGGAAGCGGGTCTTGTTGTCGTTGATCCAGTCGGCTTCCTGGCGCGCCGCGGCGTGGGCCGAGGCGGTGTCCTTCTCGGCGCTGACGTCGATGATCAGGCTGAGCACGCCCTCCACCGCGCCGCTGGCGTCGAAGTGCGGCACATGGTGGATGCGCACCCAGCGGGCGATGCCCTCGGCGTCGTTGAGGCGGGCGTCGTAGGTCATCGGCCGGCCGGCCAGCGCCGCCTGAATGCGCGGTTCCAGGCGGTGGAAGGTGTCCGGACCAAGGATGTCCGGCAGCGGGCGGCCGATCAGGTCGGCCGGCGGGTGGCCGAACCAGTCGCCGTAGGCGCGGTTGGCGAAACGGTACAGAAGGTCGGGGTCGTAGAACGACACCGGGGCCGGCAGGGCATCGAGCAGGGCGCCGAACGCGGGGTCTCCGGTGCCCGACCGGCCGGCGGCGGCCACCAGATCGCTCAGCATGTCGCCGGCGGTTCGTTCGCTTGCCGCCTGCCTGTTCATCGGGCGCCGTTCTCCCTTGCTTGCGCGGCCTTGCCTGTGCTGCCTTGCCGGGACCATCCTGCTTGGGTGCGTCCACGCCATGGACGGTGACCCACGGTGACCGGCGGCGGGGGGGCCGGTCGCCGGGCGCGACCTCGCGTCTCTTCCTGGCGTGGGTGGCGAGGCGCGGCCATCCGACCGTGTGCTGCATCGCACCTTTCCCAGGAACCATACGCCACCCGGGGGCTTCCTGCAAAGCCAGGGTTTTCCAAGGTACTGGGGAAAATGTCGGGGTTCCTGGGGGTGCCCCCGGGGGCCGGCAGCCTGTGCGGGTCCCCTGTGGGAGCCAACGCTTCCTTAACCCTGGCCGGGGCACACTGAGGCTCCCGCCGTCTGATCCGGACCGCCGCGCATGATGGGCATGAGCGCGGACGCCGGCGCCAGCAACATCGAGCGTACCCTGCTCGATACCCTGGACCGCCTGCGCCGCAATCCCGAAGGCCGCTACGCCATTCACCTGCACCTGTCGCAGTTGCAGCCGGCCAACCGCCAGCCGGAGCGCCTGCGTCTGGTGGTGCAGTTGTTCCGGCCGCTGGAGGTTGGGCACCGCTGCCAGATCTTCCTGCTCGCCAACGGCGACATCATGGTGCTGACCTTCGACATCACCCCGGCCGAGGTGCGGCGCATGGTCGGCCGGGTGCGCGGTCTGTTCGAGGACGACCCGCTGACCTACGACCTGCCCGAGGACGGGCGCGACCCGCTGGCCACGGTGTTCGACCTGACCACCCAGTTGAGCCAGGTCGAACAGGTGGTCGGCACCCTGTTCGAGCGCACCCAGACCCGGCGCCGCCGACCGCGCGTCCTGGGCACCGGCGGGGAGAGCCGGGAGAGCCGGCCCGAGCCCCTCGACCCGCGCCGGCTGGCCGCCCTGCAGGAGCGCCTGAACACCATCGACCTGGGGCCCTTCCTGGTCCGCCAGCCGGTGCTGGCCATCGAGGGGACGCGTCAGGCCAGTCTGGTCTTCGAGGAGATCTTCGTCGGCATCGAAGAGTTGCAGGCGGCGATCAGCCCGGACGTGCTGCTGGGCGGCGACCGCTGGCTGTTCCAGGACCTGAGCCGGCGGCTGGACCGTCTGGTGCTGATGCGTCTGGCCCGCACCATCTCGGTGCGCGGGCCGTGGGACATCAGCCTCAACCTCAACCTGGAAAGCCTGGCCAGCCCCACCTTCGCCGACTTCTCCGCCTCGCTGGAGGCCGACCAGCGCATCCTGGTCGAGGTGCAGAGCATCGACCTGTTCAACAACGTGGCCAGCTACCTGACGGCGCGCGACCACCTGCGCGCCAAGGGCCACGCGGTGATTCTCGACGGCATCACCCACTCGGCGCTGCGCCTGCTCGACCTCTCCCTGCTCGACCCCGACTATCTCAAGGTGATGTGGTCGCAGACGCTGGACATCTCGGGCAACCCCCGGATGGCCGACGCGGCCCGCGCCGAGATCGAGCGCCTGGGCCCGGCGCGGGTCATCCTGGCCCGCTGCGACAGCGAGCGGGCGGTCGCCTGGGGGCTGTCGCTGGGCATCACCATGTTCCAGGGGCGCTACCCGGAAGCCATGCTCGGCGCCGCCACCATGGACGGCTGCCCGGCCCGCGAACAGTGCACCCTGACCCAATGCGTCACCCGCCGCCGGGGGGTGGCCGGGCCGGTGCCGCTGACCTGCCCCAACCCGCCGCGCCTGCATGCCGTGACCTATTTCCGGGCCGGCGCCAGGAGCGGCGCCAGAAGCGGCGCCAGGAGCGGCGCCACCAAGGAGGCCGGCTGATGGCCCCCCGTCTGCCCGGACGGCGCGCCAAGGGGCGCCGCGAGCCCCACCTCGATGACGTGGCGGCCTTTGCCCAGGCCGACCCGGTCGAGGCCGGCGCGCCGATCCGCCTGCCGCCGCCGCGCGAGACCAGAAGCGAAGGGCGGCGAAACGAGCCCGCCGGTGCCGATTCCTTCGACCGCGTCGGCCGCCGGGTGGCCCGTTTCGCCGCCCACCCCGGGCGCATGGCGCTGATCGTCCACCTGTCGCGCCTTGCCGCCGAGCACCGTCAGCCGCTGTTGCTGGCGGTGGCCCTGGAGGCCTTCGAGTCGCGGGCCGATGGCCAGGATCTGGAGGTTCACCCGCTGCCCAACGGCGATCTGGTGGTGCTCTACGCCGGTCGCCAGCGCGAGGCGGTGGCCACGGCGCTGCTCGAGGTGCGCTGCCTGTTCGCCGACGACGCCCTGATCTCGCCCGGGTTCGGGCTGCCCGGGGCGGCGGGCGGGACCCTCGAATCGATGCCCGAGGACGGCGACGACCCTCTGGCCAGCCTGTTCCTGCTCGACCGCCAGCAGGGCGCCGTGGAGCGCCATCTGGCCAATCTGGCGGTGGCGGTGAACGAGGAGAAGGCAAGCCTCGGCCGGCAAGCGGCGAGCCGCGCCGAACGGCTGAACGAAAGCCGCGCGTCATCTTCCCGGACGGACCCCCGGATGGAGTCCCAGGTGGTTCCCCAGGTGGTTCCCCAGGTGGGCCCCGATATCGCCCCGGCGACCCCGGACCGCGCTCCGGCGACCTCGGCCGAGGCCGCGCCACCGGAAGAGCTGGCGGTGGAGGGCACCCTGCCGGTGGCGGCCAGCGTGCGCCGCGACCGGGGCAGCCCGCTGACCCCGGACCTTCTGGCGCGTACCGAGGCGATCCTCGAGAAGGCCGACCTCAGCGCCTATCTCAGGCGCCAGTCGGTGGCCGCCATCCTCGGCGGCGAGCGCCCCGACCCGGTGTTCTCCGAGATCTATGTGTCGATCGAGGAGTTGCGCCGGACCATCCTGCCGACGGTCGATCTGGCCGCCAACCCGTGGCTCTTCCGCCGCCTGACCCACACCCTGGACCAGCGCGTGCTGGCCGTGCTGGCGCGCAACGACGACCGCTCGCTGGAGGCCGGGTTCAGCATCAACCTCAACGTCCGCACCCTGCTCTCCGAAGCCTTCCTGCGGTTCGACGACAGCGTGGCCAGCGGCCAGCACACCACGGTGGTGCTGGAAATCGGCGTCGAGGACATCTGCGCCGACGTCAACGCCTTCCTGTTCGCCCGCGACTTCGCGCGCCAGCGCGGCTACCGGGTGTGCGTCGATGGCCTGACCTGGCGCACCCTGCCGGTGATCGACGTCGACCGGCTGGGGGTCGATCTGGCCAAGATCTATTGGGAGCCCGAACTGGCCCGCCGGCTGTCCGGCCCCGACGGGCACGGCATCGCCGCCATGCTCCAGAAGGCGCGGCGGCGGCGCCTGATCCTCGGCCATTGCGACAGCGCCGAGGCGATCCGCCTGGGCCAGCAACTGGGCATCGGCCTGTTCCAGGGCCGCCACGTGGAAAACCTGATCCGCCCCGGCGCGGTGGTTTGATTCCCGCCTCCGGCGCGGTGGTTTGATTCCCGCCTCCGGCGGGGTGGTTTGATTCCCGCCTCCGGCGGGGTGGTTTGATCCCCGCCCCGGGGTTTGATACCAACCGACGATGAGAGGAACTCATCGCCGGTTGGCATGAAAGGGGCTTTGCCCCTTTGAAACCCCACCGGGGGAGCCAGGGGCTCCCCCGGACCCCCTCCATTCATTGATGGATCGCTGAGCGAGCCGAACGCTCGGACGGAAAACCCCGACGTGTTCCGCCCGGAGGTAGCGTTTGTTCACCAACGAATGGAGGGGTCCGGGGAAGCCCTGCTTCCCCGGTGGGGGTTTGGGGGCAAAGCCCCCAACTAATACCAAACCGCGATGAGTCCTCCTCATCGCTGGTTGGTATGAGCCCCGCCCCGGGGTTTGCGGCTTGCGCCCGGGGGCTTCCTGGGCAACAGTGAGGGCCGCCACGGCATAATATCAAGGGGTGCGGCCGATATGTCTGTTTCCGGCGTCGGGAGACCGGCGGCGTGATTTTCCTGAAAGGCCTTCTGATCGGCTTCCTGATCGCGGCGCCGGTCGGTCCGGTGGGCATCCTGTGCATCCGCCGGGCATTGGCCGATGGCCGTCTGGCCGCCTTCGTGGCCGGGCTGGGCGCGGCGGTGGCCGACACCTTTTATGGCGCCGTGGCCGGGCTGGGGCTGACCCTGGTCTCCGACTTCCTGCTCGACCACAAGGCCTTGCTCAGCGTGGTCGGGGGCCTGTTCCTGCTCGGCCTGGGCTGGCGCACCCTGCGGGCCCATCCCGATTATTCGCAGACCTCCGATGTTCACCTGGGGCTGCTGCGGGACTTCTTCTCCACCTTCGCCATCACCCTCACCAACCCGGCCACCATCCTGGCCTTCGTGGCCGTCTTCGCGGCCCTTGGCGGGGTGCGCTTCGAGGGGATCAATCTGGCCTCGTGGGCCCTTATCGCCGGGGTTTTCACCGGTTCGGCGCTGTGGTGGCTTCTGCTCTCGGCGCTCGCCGGGGCGGCCCGCGACCGTTTCAACGAGAACTGGCTCAACCGCCTCAACCACGCCTCGGGCATCCTCTTGATGCTGTGCGGCGTCGCCGTGCTGGGCACCCTGGCGGTGTGAGGCCCCGCCGCGATCACAGCCAGTCGGGCAGGCTTTCCAGGGCCAGCATTTCCTTAAGGTCCGGGCGGCGGCGCACGATGTGGAAACGCCCCCCGTTGACCAGCACCTCGGGCACCAGCGGCCGGCCGTTGTAGGTCGAGGCCATCACCGCGCCATAGGCGCCGGCGCTGCCCAGGGCGACCAGATCGCCTTCCTTGAGTTCCGGCAGCAGGCGCCCCCGGGCGAAGGTGTCGCCGCTCTCGCAGACCGGGCCGACCACGTCGATGGGGCGCAAGGGGGCCTCGCCGGGCACCGCCTGCACCGGGTGGATGTGGTGGTGGGCCTCGTACATGGCCGGGCGCAGCAGGTCGTTCATGCCGGCGTCGAGGATCAGGAAGCGGCGGCTGGTGCCCTCCTTCACCCGCACCACCCGGCTGACCAGCAGGCCGGCGTTGCCGGCGATCAGGCGCCCCGGTTCGAGCACGATGGTGGCCCCCAGATGACCCAGGGTCTGGCGCACCACGGCGGCATACTCGGCCGGGCCGGGGGGCGTCGTGCCCTCGATGTAGGGAATGCCCAGGCCGCCGCCGATGTCGATGTGCTTGAGCGCGATGCCCTGCCCCTTCAGCCCCTCGACCAGCCCGGCGATGCGCCCGAAGGCGGCGGCGAAGGGGGCCATGTCGGTGATCTGGCTGCCGATGTGCAGGGCCACCCCGGTGACCTCGAGCGACGGCAGGGCGGCGGCCCGGGCGAACACCGCCGGGGCGCGATCGAGATCGATGCCGAACTTGTCCTCGGCCTTGCCGGTGGCGATCTTGTGGTGGGTGTCGGCGGCGACGTCGGGGTTGACCCGCAAGGCCACCGGGGCCGTAAGGCCCAGTTCGGCGGCCACCCCGGCCAGGGTTTCCAGTTCCGGCTCGCTTTCCACGTTGATCTGAAGAATGCCCGCCTTCAGCGCCCGGGCCATCTCCTCGGCCGTCTTGCCGACCCCGGAAAAGACGATGCGCCCGGCCGGCACCCCGGCCATCAGGGCCATTTCCATTTCGCCGGCCGAAACCACGTCGGCGCCCGCCCCCAGGTTGGCCAGGGTGCGCACCACGGCCAGATTGCCGTTGGCCTTCATGGCGAAGCACAGCTCGTGGGGCAGCCCTTCGAAGGCCTGGCGGAAGACCCGGTAGTGGCGCTCCAGGGTGGCGGTGGCGTAGACGTAGAACGGCGTGCCCACAGCCTCGGCGAGGCGCGGCAGGGCAACGTCCTCGGCGTGCAGCACGCCGTCGCGATAGGTGAAGTGGTGCATGGGGCGGGCTTTCGCGGCGGGGCGGGGCCAAAAAGGGGGGCGGGGGAGCGAAAAGGATCGGGTCGGGGCGGTCAGTCGACCGATTGGGGGTCCGGGTACTGGCGCGGATAGGTGGCGTCCGCCGGGGTTTCCGGGCGGGCCTTCTTGCCGCAGGCGGCGAGGCCGCCGGTCAGGGTGACGGCGAGCAGGGCAACCAGCAACAGACGCAACGACGCGGTGGGCATGGCGGCGCCCTCCTTTGGCGCGGGGGAAGGGGCGTCAGCCGAGGAAGCGGGCCCGCGCCTCGGCCACCTGGGCGGCGACGTTGGCCGGCGCGGTGCCCCCGAAGCTGGTCCGCGCTTCCACGGCGTGGGTCACGTCGAGCACCGCCAGGGCGCTCTCGTCGAGGTCTGGGGCGACCGCCTTGAGGTCGTCCAGGGCCAGTTGGCTGACATCCACCCCCAGCCCCTCGGCCCGGGCGACCAGCTTGCCGGCCACCTCGTGGGCCTGGCGGAAGGGCATGCCGAGCACCCGGGCGCAGTGGTCGGCCAGATCGGTGGCGGTGGTGTGGCCGATCCCGGCGGCGGCCCGGCAGGCGGTTTCGTTGACCGTCATCCCGGCGATCATGCCGGTCATCGCGGTCAGGCACAGGTCCAGGGTGTCGACGGCTCCGAACAGGGGTTCCTTGTCCTCCTGCATGTCCTTGGAATAGGCCAGCGGCAGGCCCTTCATGACGGTGGCCAGGGTGGTCAGGGCGCCGAGCACCCGGCCCACCTTGGCGCGCACCAGCTCGGCGGCGTCCGGGTTGCGCTTTTGGGGCATCATCGAGCTGCCGGTGGTCAGGTCGTGGGGCAGGTCGACGAAGCGGAACTGGGCCGACACCCAGAGCACGATCTCCTCGGCCAGCCGGCTCAGGGTAAGGGCCAGGATGGTCCCGGCGGCCAGCACCTCGAGCACGAAATCGCGCGACGAGACGGCGTCCAGCGAGTTGGCGCAGGGGCGATCGAAGCCCAGCGCGGCGGCGGTCATGTGGCGGTCGATGGGCCAGGTGGTGCCGGCCAGGGCGCCGGCCCCCAGCGGGCATTCGTTCAAGCGCCGGCCGGCGTCGGCGAGGCGCCCCCGGTCACGGCCCAGCATCTCGACATAGGCCAGAAGGTGGTGGCCGAAGGTCACCGGCTGGGCCGCCTGGAGGTGGGTGAAGCCGGGCAGGATGGTGGCGGCGTGGCGCTCGGCCTGATCGATCAGCGCGCCTTGCAGGTCGCGCACCTGTCCGTCCAGGCGCGCGACGGCGGCGCGCGTCCACAGCCGGAAGTCGGTGGCCACCTGATCGTTGCGCGAGCGCGCCGTGTGCAGGCGTCCGGCGGCCGGGCCGATCAGCTCGCTGAGCCGGGCCTCGATGTTCATGTGGATGTCTTCCAGGGCGCGGCTGAAGGGGAAGCTCCCCTCGGCGATCTCGGCCGCCACCCGGTCCAGGCCCTGGGCGATGGCGGCGCCGTCCTCGGCCGACAGGATGCCGGTGGCGACCAGCATCTCGGCGTGCGCCTTGGAACCCCGGATATCCTCGTCGGCCAGCCGGCGGTCGATGTCGATGGAGGCGTTGATCTCCTCCATCAGGGCCGACGGGCCGCTGGCGAAGCGGCCGCCCCACATGGTATTTGCCGAACTGGTTGCCGAACTGGACCGGGAAGAGGAGGACATCGGTTGAGCCTGTCGAAGTTTGCGCGCTGGGCCATCCCGCTGCTTGGGGTGCTGCTGGTGGCCGCCGTCGGCTGGGCGGTGTGGCGGGCCGACGATGCGCCTGCCTCGGCTCTCGATACAGGCTCGGCGGCCTGGGATCAAGCCGCCCTGCCCCTGTTGCCCGAGCCCTGGCCCCGCCTGCCCGAGCCCACCCCCTTCCGCGACGGCGACGGCCGGGCGCGCGATCTGGCCGACGAGGTGGGGCGCGACGGGGCCCTGCTGGTGGTCAACTTCTGGGCCACCTGGTGCCCGCCCTGCGTGCGCGAGATGCCGGCCCTCGATGCCCTGGCCGGGCGGGCCGAGGCCGAGGGCCTGCCCATCCGCGTGCTGACCATCAGCACCCGCGACCCGGGCAAGGTGGCGCCGTTCCTGGCCGCCAACGGCCTGGATCACCTGCCCGGCCACACCGACCCTGGCGGTCAGTTGGCCCATATCCTGGGGCTGTCCGGGCTGCCGACCACCCTGGTGGTGCGTCCCGACGGCCAGGTGGCGGCGGTGGTGCGGGGCGAGGCGGCGTGGGATTCGCCGGCCATGGTGGCCGCCCTGACCCGACTGGCGGAGGCCACCCCATGAGCACCCCTGTTGTCCGCACCCGCGCCGAGCGCTGGACCCGCCCCGGCGGCATGCTGGTGCTGGCCCTGGCGGTCACCTTGTGGCGGCTGGTGGTGTTGCAGCAGAGCGGCCACAACCTGTCCTTCGACGAGGCCCAGTACTGGCACTGGTCGCTGGATTTCGATTTCGGCTACTTCTCCAAGCCGCCCCTGGTCGCCTGGATCATCGGTCTGGCGACCGCCCTGTTCGGCGAGGGCGAGGTGGCCATCCGGGGCGCCGTGCCGGTGGCCCATGGGGTGACCTCGGTGCTGGTCTTTCTGCTCGGGCGCCGGCTTTACGGGCCGCTGGCCGGGCTGTGGGCCGGCCTTCTGTTCCTGCTCATGCCGGGTGTGACCTTCTCCTCGCTGCTGGTCAGCACCGATCCCTTCCTGCTCACCTGCTGGGCCGGGGCGCTGCTGGCCCTGGTGGTGGCCCTGGAAGAGGACCGCCTGGGCGCCTGGGCGGCCCTCGGGCTGGCGCTTGGGGTCGGATTGCTGGCCAAGTACGCGATGGCTTATTTCGTGCCCTGTTTCCTGGTCTTCCTGGCCGTGAGCCCGGCCCATCGGCCCCTGCTCCGGCGGCCCGGGCCGTGGCTGGCCCTGGGGCTGGGGCTGCTGCTGCTGGCCCCCAATATGGCCTGGAACGCGGCCCACGGCTTCGTCACCCTGGCCCACACCCAGGCCAACGCCAACCTGGGCGGGCCGCTGTTCCATCCCGACCATCTGGCCGAGTTCATCGGCGCCCAGGCCGGGGTCTTCGGGCCCATCCCCTTCCTCGCCTTCCTGTGGCTGCTGGTTCGCCCCGGCAGTCGCCCGGCCGACCCGCCGGGGCTGCCCGCCGGGCGGCTGCTGGTCAGCTTCAGCCTGCCCATCCTGGCCCTGGTCGCCCTGCTCGCCCTGCTCAGCCGGGCCAACGCCAACTGGGCGGCGCCGGCCTTCGTGGCGGCGGCGGTGTGGGTGGCCGGGGCGCTGAGTGCTTCGCCCCGCCGCCGGGCGTGGCTGTGGGCGGCCCTGGTGATCCACCTTGTGGCCGCCGGGGTGCTGGCCAACTACGAGGCCACCTTGAAGCTGCTGGGCATCGAGATGACCCAACGCACCGACATCCAGAAGCGCCTGCGCGGCTGGGACGAGGTGGGCGCCTGGGCCACCGACCTCAGCCAACGACACCCCGGGGTGCGCCTGCTGTTCGACAGCCGCAAGGTGATGACGCCGCTGCTCTACTACGTGCGGCCCCATCCGCTGGACGCCGGCATGTGGAACCCGGACGGCCACCCGGAGAACCACTACGAACTGACCGCCGACATCGCCCAGGCGGTGGGCGAGGATTTCCTCTACCTGACGCGGCGCGACGATGCCTCGGCGGTGGCCGGGGCCTTCGACTCGGTTGCCGGGCTGGGGGTGATGCGGCTGGTCTATCCGACCGGCCATACGCTGACCGTGCGGGCCTATCTGGCGCGCGGCTTCAAGGGCTATGGGGCGGCGGGGACCGCGATGGGCGAGCATGAACCGCTTTCCCCCCTGGAGCCGATGATGACCGAGAACCGCCTTGCCAGCCGGGGTCAAGGGCGCGCAGCGCCGGCTCCGCCGGGTAAACCCCTTGACCCCGGCTGGCAAGGCGGAACCTTGCCGATCATCGGCTCCAGGGGGGAAAGCGGTTCGCGCCCGGGAGACACCGCATGATCGCCGCCGCCTGCCACCGCCTGGAAACCCGCGCCGCCGAGCTTGCCGGCACGGTGGTCCGCCGCCGCTGGGCCATCACCCTGGGGCTGGCCGCCTTCTTCCTGGTCGCCGCGCCGGTCGATGTCTGGGTCGCCGGCTGGTTCTACGACCCGGCCAGCGGCACCTTCTTCCAGCCCGGCCAGCACCCGCTGCTCGACTTCGTGCGCAAGGGCCTGCCGCCGCTGCTGTTCGGCGTCGTGCTCTATCTGGAATTCATGTGGCTGGCCGGACTGGCCCTGAAGGAGCGCCTGATCCCCGGCCTCGACGGGCGGCGCGCCGCCTACCTGCTGGGCTCGCTGGCGGTCGGCCCGGGGCTGGTGGTCAACACCCTGCTGAAGGACAACTGGGGGCGCGCCCGCCCCTCGCAGATCGAGGCCTTCGGCGGCGATGCCCCCTTCACCCCGGCGTGGTGGATCGCCGACGCCTGCGACAAGAATTGCAGCTTCGTCTCCGGCCACGGAGCGCTGGGCTTCTGGGTGACGGCGTTCGCCTTCCTCGCCCCGCCCCCCTGGCGCGGCCGGGCGCTGGCCGCCGCCCTGGTCTTCGGCGCCGCCGTGGGGCTGGTGCGCATGGCCCAGGGCGGGCACTTCTTCTCCGACGTGGTCTTCGCCGGGATCATCACCGTGTGGATCAACTGGGCCTTCTATTCCTGGCTCGTCGCCAGGCGGTAGGCCTCGGCGGCGGCGGCCAGATCCTCCAGCGCCGTGCCCACCGACTTGAACAGGGTGATCTCCTCGTCCCCGCCCCGGCCGGCCACCGCGCCCCGGCATAGCCCGAACAGGTTGCCCTGGATCGCCTCGCGGCTCAGGGCGCCGCTGGCCAGGGGCTCGATCATCTCGCCCGATTCCTTCAGCGCCCCGTCGGTGTCGATGAACACCCGGGCCCGGCGCATGGCCTGATCGTCGGTCTCGCGCATGTCGGGCCGGAAGGCGCCGACCAGATCCAGGTGTTGCCCCGGGCGCAGCCAGTCCCCCAGGACCACCGGCCGGGTGGCGGTGGTGGCCACCGAGATGACGTCCGCCGCGCCCACCGCCGCCTGAAGATCGCCGGCCGGGGCGAGGTCGCCGACCTCCCCGGCCAGCTGGTCGCACAGGGCCTGGGCCTTGGCCGGGTCGCGGCCATACAGCCGCACCCGGGCGTAGGGACGAACCGCCCGATGGCAGCGGATCAGCCACGGGGCGAGGGCGCCGGTGCCGACCACGAGCAGGGTCTCGGGCGCCCGGGGGGCCAGATAATCGGCCGCCAGCGCGCTGGCGGCGGCGGTGCGGATGCGGGTCAGGGCGCCGCCGTCGAGCACCGCCCGGGGGGCGCCGCTGCGCGCGTCGGCCAGATAGTAGATGCCGGACACCGTCTCGGCCGGCCCGGGCACCACCGACTCCGCGCGGGTCGGATTGTCCGGGAACACGCCAACCACCTTGACCCCCATCAGGGGCGCGGAGTCGCCCGGCGCGGCCGGCCACGCCGGCATCAGCAGCAGGGTGCCGCCGGCCGGGCTGGCCGGGCTGGCCGGCAGCGGGTGGTGATGGCGCAAGGGAGCCTCCACCGCCCCGGCGAAGCCCTGCCGCAGGGCCTCGATGGCGGCTTGCGGAGACAGCACCCGCTCGACGCCGGGACGATCCAGAAACAGCATGGGGGGCGGTCCTTTCCGGCCAAGGGATCAGGCCCGCGCACCGGTGACGGCGCGCGGCGGCTGGGCGGCGGCGGGGGAAGGGATCAGGCGGCCGGCGGCAGGGCGCGGCCGGGGTTGGCCTGCCCGGTCTGGGTTTCCAGCTCCTCGATCCGGCGGCGGGCCTGGTTGAGGTCGCGGTCCAGGGCGTAGGCGCGGCTGCCCACCTTGCGCAGGCGCTCGCGGGTGCGGCCACCGCCGATCCAGGCGAGCACGGCGCCGAACAGCACGCCCAGCAGCAGCACCCCATAGATGGGCAGGAACAGCGGCATCTCGACCACCCATGGCAGCGGCCAGATCTCGATGCCCACCAGGGTGCGGTTGGAGACCGCGAAGATGATGCAGATCAGTCCGACGGGGCCGGCGACCAGCCAGAACAGGACGTTGCGCACGACGTGCCTCACCTTCTTCCGGGGGATGGTCTTTCGGGGTTGTGGTCCGATGGCGGCCGCGGAACGGGTGATGCCAAGCCCCGCGGCCCGATGCGGACTTTAACCGGCGTTGAGCAGGTCGCGCAACTGCTTGCCGGTCTTGAAGTAGGGCACGGCCTTGGCGGCGACCGAGACGGAATCGCCGGTGCGCGGGTTGCGGCCGGTGCGGGCGTCGCGCTGTTTCACCGAGAAAGCCCCGAAACCACGCAGCTCGACCCGGTCGCCGCGCGCCAGGGCGGCGGCGATTTCGTCGAAGATGGTGGAGACGATGCGCTCCACGTCGCGTTGGTACAGGTGCGGATTGCGCTCGGCGAGACGCTGGATGAGTTCCGATTTGGTCATCGGGTGGTAACCCCTCTCCCCCTGCCGATCATGGCGGTAGTGTGTGGCGATGGTACGCGGCGAGTACGTGGCGATGGTACGTGGCGGTGGTACTTGGCGGTGGTACCTGACGGTGCAGCAATTCGACCGAACCCGCTGTCCGCGGCTTCGCCCGCCGCGGTTCGGCGGCCCCGATGGCCGGGGGCACCTGGGCGTCCATCAGGCCCGGGCGCCATCCTGGCGTTTGCAACAGCCCTCCCCCTCGGCGTGTCCGCAATGCCCCATCCCCGGCGCCGGCGGGCGGCCGGTCAGGGCACGGGAACGTCCGGCAACGCGACCTTCATGGCGGGCCGCTTGGTTGGATCATTGCCACCAACGGACGAACGCCGACATGTATGAAAGGGTGCCAGAGGTGGTTGGGCAGGTCAAGGTCAAGCTGGATGTAAGGTCCTAGGTTTCCAGGATTTTCCAGATTCTTGACAGGTCCCGTAATGCACAAGGGGCGGCCCAATGGGGCGGGTGAAATGAACCAGAGCCGCCCCGATGGTGCGGCAAAACGAACCAGGGCCGGCCCGATGGGGGGCGGGTAAAACGAACCGGGGCCGCCCCATTGGGGCGGGTAAAACGAACCGGGGCCGCCCCGATGGGGGCGGCCCTGGCCATAACGGTGGTGGCGCGGGGGTGGGGATTTCGCCCCACCCGCCGGCCCGGGGCTCAGCCCTCGTCCTTGTCGGCCTCGGCGGCCTTCTTTTCCATCGCCTGCTTGAGGCTGGCGCCGAGGATGTCGCCCAGCGAGGCGCCCGAGTCGGTGGAGCCGAACTCGGCCATCGCCTGCTTCTCCTCGGCCACTTCGCGGGCCTTGATGGACAGGCTCAGCTTGCGCGTCTTGCTGTCGACGTTGGTCACCTTGGCGTCGACCTTCTCGCCCACGGCGAAGCGCTCGGGGCGCTGCTCGGCGCGGTCGCGGGCCAGCTCGGCCTTGCGGATGAAGCCCGGCAGGACATCGTTGACGGTGACCTCAAGGCCGCCGTCGGTGACCTGCGAGACGACACAGGTGACCACCTGGCCCTTGCGCACGTCGCCCGAGGCCGAGGCCAGCGGATCGTCGCCGAGCTGCTTGATGCCCAGGCTGATGCGCTCCTTGTCCACGTCGACGTCGAGCACCTTGGCGCGCACCACCTGGCCCTTCTGGTAGTCCTTCACCGCCTCGTCGCCGGACAGGGTCCAGTCCAGGTCGGACAGGTGGACCATGCCGTCGATCTCGCCGGGCAGGCCGACGAACAGGCCGAACTCGGTGATGTTCTTGATCTCGCCCTCGACCTCGGTGCCGATCGGGTGGCTCTCCTTGAAGTCCACCCAGGGGTTGCCCAGGCACTGCTTGAGGCCCAGCGAGATGCGCCGCTTGTCGGGATCGACGTCGAGGATCATCACCTCGACTTCCTGGCTGGTCGAGACGATCTTGCCCGGGTGGATGTTCTTCTTGGTCCAGCTCATCTCCGAGACGTGAACCAGACCTTCCACACCCGGCTCCAGCTCGACGAAGGCGCCGTAGTCGGTGATGTTGGTGACCCGGCCGGCGAACTTGGCGTTCTTCGGGTACTTGAGGTCCACGCCCTCCCAGGGATCGGCCTCGAGCTGCTTCATGCCCAGGCTGATGCGCTGGGTTTCGCGGTTGAAGCGGATCACCTGGACCTTCACCGTCTGGCCGATGGACAGGGCGTCGGTCGGGTGGTTGACGCGCTTCCACGAAATGTCGGTGACGTGCAGCAGGCCATCGACGCCGCCCAGATCGACGAAGGCGCCGTAATCGGTGACGTTCTTGACCACCCCGTCGAGGATCATGCCCTCTTCCAGGGTCTGCATCAGCTTGGCGCGTTCCTCGGCCCGGGTCTCTTCCAGCACGGCGCGGCGCGAAACCACGATGTTGCCGCGCGAGCGGTCCATCTTGAGGATCTGGAAGACTTCCGGCTGGCCGAGCAGCGGCGTGATGTCGCGCACCGGGCGGATGTCCACCTGGCTGCCCGGCAGGAAGGCCATGGCGCCGTTGAGGTCGACCGTGAAGCCGCCCTTGACCCGGCCGTAGATGGCACCGCGCACCCGCTGGCTGTCGGCGAAGGCCTTCTCCAGCTCGTTCCAGGCTTCCTCGCGCCGCGCCTTGTCGCGCGACAGGACGATCAGGCCGTCGCGGTCCTCGTAGCGTTCGACGTAGACATCGACGGTGTCGCCGACGCGCAGCTCGCCCTCGCCGGCGCGGCCGAATTCCTTCTTGGGCACCCGGCCCTCGGACTTCAGCCCGACATCGACCAGGATGTGGTCGCCGTCGGCGGTCAGCACGGTGCCGCGCAGCACGGTGCCCTCAATGCTGTCGCTCTCGCCGAGCGACTCCTTCAACAGCTCCTCGAAACTCTCCATAGCGGCTTCGGCCATTGGATGGCTGTTCCTTTCGATTGACTTCGACGTTTTCCGGCCGGCCGGTTGACTCCGGCGGTCTGGTGGGATCACCGACGCCCCAAACACGAAGGGCACCCATGTCTCCCGGAACGTGGAAGCACCCCTTCCACCGGGGCTTTGAGGTTGCGGGCGCACCCTGCCCGCCAGGGCCCGGCCCCTTGCAAGGGCCGGATAGAGACTTCAGGCCTCCGCGCCCCCGGCTGGGGGGCGGGCGGCCAACACATGCGACACCACCCGGGCCAGCACCTCGTCGGCGCCAAGCTCGGTGGTGTCGATGACCAGGGCATCCTCGGCCGGCTTCATGGGCGCGGTGTCACGCTCGGCGTCGCGAGCGTCGCGTGCCTTGAGGTCAGCCAGTATGGTCGATTCCACAACTTCCTGCCCCGAGTCAAGCAACTCCTTGAAGCGCCGCCGGGCGCGGGCCTCCACACTGGCCGTCACGAACAGCTTGATCGGGGCGTCGGGGCAGACCACGGTGCCGATGTCGCGGCCGTCCAGCACGGCGCCCTTGGCGCCGTCCGGCGGGTGGTGGGCGAAGTGGCGCTGGAAGTCGAGCAGGGCGGCCCGCACCGCCGGCTGGGCGGCGACCTGCGAGGCCGCCACCCCGGCCGCCTCGCGGCGCAGATCGGGGTCGCCCAGGGTGGCCGGGTCGAGGGCCCGGGCGGCGGCCTCGGCGGCCTTGGGGTCGGTCGGGTCGCCGCCGCTGTTCAGCACGGCCAGACCGGTCGCCCGGTAGAGCCGCCCGGTGTCCAGGTAGGCCAGCTCGAAGCGCGCCGCCAGGGCGCGGCCCAGGGTGCCCTTGCCGGCGGCGGCCGGGCCGTCGATGGCGATGATCATGGAACCTCCGAAATGGTCGCGCCAAGGCCCGTCATCAGGTCGACGAAGCCGGGGAAGCTGGTGTCGATGGCCCGCCCGTCGTCGATCGCCACCGGGCTGTCGGCGATCAGGCCGAGGACCAGGAAGGCCATCGCCATGCGGTGGTCGAGTTCGACCGCGATGGTCGCCCCGCCGGCCGGCGGGCGGCCGCTGCCGTGGACGATCAGGTCGTCGCCCTCGATCTCCACCGCCACCCCGCAGGCGGCCAGGCCGCGCGCCGTGCCGCCCAGGCGGTCGCTTTCCTTGACCCGAAGCTCGCCCAGCCCGCGCATCCGGGTGGTCCCCTCGGCGCCGGCGGCGGCGACGGCCAGGATGGGGTATTCGTCGATCATGTCGGGGGCCCGGTCGGCCGGCACGTCGATGCCTTTCAGGGGGCCGTGGGTGACGGTCAGGTCGGCCACCGGCTCGCCGCCCTCGGTGCGCTGGTTGGTCGCCTCAAGGTCGGCCCCCATCTCGGCCAGGGTGGCGAGCAGCCCGGTCCGCCGGGGGTTGAGGCCGACCCCGCGCACGGTCAGCCGCGAGTCCGGGACCAGCAGCCCGGCGACCAGCGGAAAGGCGGCCGAGGACGGATCGCCCGGCACCACCACGTCGGCCCCGACCAGCTCCGGCTGGCCGGCGAGGGCGATGCCCGGGGCGCCGTCGTCGTCGCTCACCGCGTCCAGGTGGGCCCCGAAGTGGGTCAGCATGCGTTCGGAATGGTCGCGGGTCGGCACCGGCTCGATCACCGTGGTGGTGCCGGCGGTGTTGAGGCCGGCCAGCAGCAGCGCCGACTTGACCTGGGCCGAGGCGACCGGCAGCCGGTAGCGCACCGGCAGCGCCTGCCCGGTGCCCAGCACGGCGATCGGCAGACGGCCCCCGGCGCGGCCGTGGAAGGTGGCGCCGAAGCGGCCCAGCGGCTCGGTCACCCGGGCCATCGGGCGGCGCCGCAGCGAGGCATCGCCGGTCAGCACGGCGAACAGGGGATGGGTGGCGAGCAGCCCCATCAGCAGCCGCGCCCCGGTCCCGGCGTTGCCCATGTCGAGCACCTCGTCGGGCTCCCTCAGGCCGCCGACGCCGCGCCCGTGGAGCGTCCACAGGGGGCCCTCGGCGGTCTCGGCGCGGGCGACCGAGGCGCCCAGGGCGCGCATGGCGGCGGCGGTGCGCAGCACGTCCTCGCCCTCGAGCAGGCCGCTGACCCGGGTTTCGCCGACCGCCAGGGCGCCCAGCATCAGGGCCCGGTGGCTGATCGACTTGTCGCCCGGCACGGCGATGCTGCCGGCCAGCCGGCCGCCCCGACGGGCGACAAGGGAGAGGGAGGGCGCGGTCATGGCGGGGTCTTCGGACTGGATGCGGGACGTGGACGTGGGATGTGGACGTGGGATGTGGACGTGGGATGTGGACGTGGGATGTGGACGTGGGACAGCCTTGGGGCACGGTCCTGGGGGACGGCCCTGGGGGACGACCTCGGGGCGGCGCTTGTATCACGCCCCAGGGGACAAATACAGCCGGATGGGCCGGGCAAGGGGAGCCTTGAAACGCCGCCCCTCGCGGCGCCTGGAAGGATTTGTTGGCCCTTCGTCCGCCTCGGGCGCGATTTCCCCTTTGACAAGGCCTCGGCGGTAATGGCAATAGCGCCTCCCGGCCGGCACTCGACCCGCCGGATCGAACGTCAAGTATCTGCATCGCCCGGGAGGACGGGACCTTGTCCAAAGCGGAATTGGGCGTCAAACGCCAGTGCCTCAGTTGCGCCGCCAAGTTCTATGATCTCAACAAGGACCCCATCGTCTGTCCCAAGTGCGACGCCGTCTTCGAACCGGCGCCGGTGAAGACCCGCGCGCCGGCCGCCAAGCCGGCCCGCAAGGCGGCGCCGGTGGCCGAGCCGGTGGTCGACGATGTCGACGCGCCGCTGGATGACGACGAGGACGACCTGATCGATGACGACGACGACCTCGACGATGATCTGGACGATGACGACCGGCCCCTTAAGAAGCGCGCCTCCGACGAACTGATGGAAGACGCCTCCGACCTCGGCGAGGACGACGACGACATGGCCGAGGTGATGGAGCACGTGGAGAACGAGAACGAGGACATCTGACCCCGCCGGCGGGGTCCTGGGGGGCGGCTCGAAAAAGGGGGTGATTTTCCCCTTGCGGCCCTCGGATCAAGGCAGTATGTTCCGCGCCTCAACGCCGCCGACCCCCACTCCCAACGGGGGTTTTCAAGGGACTGGCCGCCGCTTCCGGCAGCCGGTCGCGGCGCCGGAGAGCGAAACACCACCCACCACCATGGGGCCGTAGCTCAGTTGGGAGAGCGCTTGAATGGCATTCAAGAGGTCAGGGGTTCGATTCCCCTCGGCTCCACCATCCAAACCCCCGGGCCAGCGCCCGGGGGTTTGTTGTTTCGGGCGTGGTTTTTTCAGTCCTCATACCACCGCCCTTATGAAGTGACCTTCGGTCCCTTCAAGGGACAGGTGGTGACGCTCAGGCGCCGCACGATCTGCTCTCGATTTCAGGTGTAGAGCCGATCTGAGCGAAAAATCGGAACCACCAAGTGGTTCCGATTTTTCGCTCTCGGCTCTAGGCACCTGCCGAATGTGTCTGGCAAGTCATACCAGCCGGCGATGAGCAGGACTCATCGCGGCTTGGTCAAGCCCTTGGGGGTCCGGGCGCCTTTGAGTTGGGGGCTTTGCCCCCAAACCCCCACCGGGGAAGCAGGGCTTCCCCGGACCCCTCCATTCGTTGGTGAACAAACGCTACCTCCGAGCGGAACGCCCGGGGTTTTTGGTTGCAGGCCAGCTTCGCTGGCCTTTCGAAAACAACCAGGGAGTGGCCGCTCGCTCGGCGATCAATGAATGAATGGAGGGGGTCCGGGGGAGCCCCTGGCTCCCCCGGTGGGGTTTTAGAGCAAATCCCGAGCGATCCGGAACGGATCGCGACGACGATTTGCGGCAACATCAAGCGCTTAGAGCGCGTTGCGTGATTCACAAAGCACGCAACGCGCTCTAAAGGGGCAAAGCCCCTTTCATTCATACCAACCGGCGGTGAGTTTCTCTCATCGCCGTCTGGTATCAGTGCGCTGGCGCGCCGGTATCACTCCGCCCGGTTGGCGATCTCGATCAGGTTGTGGTCGGGGTCGCGCAGGTAGACCGAGCGCAACGGCCCGGCGGCGCCCTGGCGCGGCACCGGCCCCAGTTCCACCGCCACCCCGTGCTGCTCCAGCTCGGCCCGCACCTGATCGATCGGGGTCGCGGTCAGCAGGCACAGGTCGGCGCTGCCCGGGGTCGGTCGGAAGGCGTGGGGCGACAGCTCGGCGCCGGCCTGATGCAGGTTGATGCGGCTGTCGCCAAAGGCCAGGGCGGTGCGGCCGCCGCCGAAGGTGATGCGCCGAAAGCCCAGCACCCGGGTGTAGAAGTCGACGCTGGCCTCGATCGAGGCCACGGTCAGCACCAGATGGTCGAGCCGGTCGATGTGCATGGGGGCCTCAGGCCTCGTCGCGCGGGCGGACCAGCATGACCCGGTTGCGCCCCGCCTCCTTGGCCTTGTAGAGCGCCTTGTCGGCCCTCTGGATGACCTCGAGGGGGTCGCTCTTGGCCTCGCCCCCGGCGGCGCCCAGGCTGATCGTCACCTTGACCCGGGTGGTCTGGTGGCCCGACGGCGGGGTTTCCGGCGGCTCGGGCGGGCGGTCGGGACCACGGATCACGAAGCCGCTGCTCTCGACCAGGGTGCGCACCGATTCCAGGTGCGGCCCGGCCTCGCGCGGGGCGCGCCCGGGAAACAGCAGGGTGAACTCCTCGCCGCCGTAGCGGTAGGCCTTGCCGCCGCCGCCGACCCGGGCCAGACAGGCGGCGACCATGCGCAGCACCTGATCGCCCACATCGTGCCCGTGGGTGTCGTTGAAGGCCTTGAAGTGGTCCACGTCGGCCATGGCGATGGTGTAGCTGCCGGACAGCTTGCCAAGGTCGGTCATCAGGGCGCGGCGCGACGGGATGCCGGTCAACTCGTCGTGGAAAGCCATGCGATAGGACTCCTGGACGGTGGCCGCGACCATGGCCAGGGCGGCCGAGGCCAGGCCCACCGCGGCGGCCGGCGGGTGGGCCAGATGGTGCAGGCCGAGCGCCGCCCCGAGCAGGGCGCCGAGCAGGGCGCCATCGGTCATCCTGCGGCTGATCACGGCGCGGGTCAGCAGGGCGACGGCGGCCCCGGCGAAGGCCAGCAGGGCGGGTTGGGGCAGCCACGTCCAGGCGTCGAGGCGGGGGTCGAACAGGCGCACCCGGAGCGCCGCCCCCAGGTGCCCGGCCAGGGCGTCGGCGGCGGCGGCGTCGAGCAGCCCGAACAGGCCGCTGGCGAAAAAGCCGATCACCAGCACCTGGGCGGCGCCGACGGCGAGCACGATCAGGCCGGGTCGGGTCAGCACGCCGCGCTCGTCGAGCCAGGCCAGGGCGGTCAGGTTGAGCGGCAGCAGCAGGGCCAGGGCGGCGAAGGTGAACTGGCCATGGCGCCCCGGTGGGCCGCCGCTGTCGGGCACCAGAGCGAGGCACACCCAACTGGCCAGCCCCAGCGCCAGCAGGGCGAAGACCAGCCGGCTGCGGTGGAACTGGGCGCACAGCGGCACGCCGAGCAGGACCAGGGCGTAAGGGCTGATGCCGAGCAGCACCGAGACGGTGACCGGCAGCGGCCCGGCGCTCAATCCACCGTCGGGCAACAGGCCCCGGGCCAGGGCGGCGGCCAGACCAACCAGCAGCAACGGCAGGCCGAGGCTGAACAGCAGCCGCCCGGGGGCCGGGCCGGGGGCCGTTGCCGCCGGTGCCTTGGCGGTCGGCGCGGCCGGCGCGGCGGTGTTGGCGCCGGCGGTCTTGGGAGCGGCGGTCACCGGGGGCTGTCCTCCCGCTCGATGGGCGGCAGGACCACGCCCTCGCGGCGCGGGTCGGCGGCGCCGTGCCAGCCGGTTTCGTCGCGCAGCAGGATGTTGAGGCCGCTGGTCATCTCGACCCGTTCGACCCGGTGGCCGATGGCTTCCAGCGGGCGGCGCAGGCGCTCGTCCTCGATCTCGGCCAGATCGCGGTTGCGCCCGGCGACATGGGGCAGGGCAACGGCGGCCTGGGCATCGAGCCGCCAGTCGATCAGGCCGACCAGGGTCTGCGCCACGTAGGCGATGATGCGGCTGCCCCCCGGCGAGCCAAGGACCATCATCGGCTGACGGTCGGGCCCCAGCACGATGGTCGGCGCCATCGAGCTGCGCGGCCGCTTGCCGCCGGCCACCGCGTTGGCCAGCGGCCGGCCGGCGGCGTCGGTGGGGCGGAAGCTGAAGTCGGTCAACTGGTTGTTGAGCAGGAAGCCGCGGGTCATCAGGCGCGAGCCGAAGGCGGTCTCGACGCTGGCCGTCATCGAAACCACGTTGCCGGCCTGATCGACGATCGACAGATGGCTGGTCGAGGGCAATTCGCGGTCGAGCCCGGCGCCGCGCGGTGGCAGGGCGGCCAGCTCGCCGGGCGCGGCGCGGCCCAGGCTGCGGTTGAGGCGGATGCGCGCCGCCCGGGTTTCCAGGTAGCCCGAATCGAGCAGGGTCTCGACCGGCACCTCGACGAATTCCGGGTCGCCCAGGTAGCGGTTGCGGTCGGCGAAGGCGAGGTGCCCGGCCTCGACCAGCAGATGCGCCGCCAGCACCGAATCGGGGCGCATGGCGGGCACGTCGAAGTGGCTCAGGATGCCCAGCATCTGGAGCGTCGCCACGCCGCCCGAGGTAGGCGGCGGCATGGTGCAGACCATCACCGTGCGGTAGCCCCGGCACAGGGGATCGCGCCGCTTGGGCTTGTAGGTGGCCAGATCGACCAGCGACAGGTCGCCCGGGCGCGCCGCCTCGGCCACCGTGGCGACCATGCTGGTGGCGATCTCGCCTTCATAGAACGCCTTGGCGCCGTGGCGGGCGATCAGCCGGAAGGTGGTCGCCAGATCGCGGTTGGTCAGCACGCTGCCGGCCGGGTGGGGGATCAGGGTGCCGTCGGCGCCGCGCTGGAAGAAATAGCGCCGGGCCCGGGGCTGGCTGGCCAGATGGCGGTCGCCGGCGATCATCGCGGCCAGCCGGGGCGAGACTTCGAAGCCGTTTTCGGCCAGATGGATGGCCGGGGCGAACAGGTCGGCCCAGGGCAGCCGGCCGGACTCGCGGTGCAGCGCCTCCAGCATGGCGAGCTGCCCGGGCACGCCGACCGACAGGCCGCCGACCATGGCTTCCGGGAAGGGCAGGGGGTCGCCGTCGGGGCCCAGGAAGCGCTTCGGGGTGGCGGCGGCGGGGGCGGTCTCGCGGCCGTCCCAGGCGCTCAGCGACTGGCTGGCGGCGTCCCAGTGGAGCAGGAAGGCGCCGCCGCCCAGGCCCGAGGACTGGGGCTCGACCAGGGTCAGCACCATGGCCGCGGCGATGGTGGCGTCGACCGCCGAGCCCCCGGCGGCGAGCATTTCCAGCGCCGCCTCGGCGGCCCGGCGGTCGGCCACGGCGACCCGGGGGCCGGCGCTCTCGGTGGGCGGTTCGACGGCGGGCGCCGGCTGGTCGCTGCCGGCGGGCTCGGCGGGCTCGGGGTCCGGTGGAGTCTCGGTGGGGGCGGCGGTGGTTTCGGCCGCCGGCTGGTCGGCCCCGTCGCGCTCGGCTTCCGGTGGTGCCTCGGGAGCCTCTCCGGTTTCCCCGGTTTCCTGGCTTTCCTGGGGTGTTTTCGTCGCTTCGGCCGCCTCGGCCTGGCGGGCCTGCTCGGTGGCCAGGGTGACCCCCAGCACCTCGACCTTGTCCAGCCGGCAGCCCAGCGGCCCGGCCAGCAGCACCAGCAGGAGGACCAGCAGCGGCGCGGCGCGGCGGGCCGGAAGGAGGGGGGCGTCAGGGGTCATGGTCGGGCCGATGGGTCGGGGCGGGGCGGGGCGCCACACCATAGCAGAGCGGGGCTCCCGGCGGGAGCCCCGCGGCCGGCGCCGGATCAGCGCGGCTCCAGGCGGATGCCGCCGTCAAGCCGGATGACCTCGCCGTTGAGCATCGGGTTGCCGACGATGGCGGCGACCAGATCGGCGTACTCCTCGGCGTTGCCCAGGCGCTTGGGGAAGATGGTCTTGGCCAGCAGGCCGTCCATCACCTCCTGCGGCAGGGCGCCGAACATCGGGGTGTGGAAGATGCCCGGGGCGATGCACATGACGCGCACCCCCATGCCGCACAGCTCGCGGGTCGCCGGCAGGGTCAGCGCCGCCACGCCGCCCTTCGAGGCGGCATAGGCGCACTGGCCGAACTGGCCCTCGAAGGCGGCGACCGAGGTGGTGTTGATGACCACCCCCACCTCGCCGGCGTCGTTCATCGGCTCCAGGCCCTTCATGTCCCAGGCCGCCTGGCTCATCACGTTGAAGGTGCCCGACAGGTTGATGGCCACGACGCGGTTGAAGGCGGCCAGATCCATCGGCCCGTTCTTGCCCACCACGCGGCCGCCGTGCACCACCCCGGCGCAGTTGACGACGATGCGCGCCGGGCCGTGGGCCTCCTTGCCGGCGTCCAGGGCGGCGCGCACCGAATCGGGGTCGGTGACGTCACAGGGGGCGGCGAGGCCACCGATCTCCCCGGCCACCTCGGCCAGCTTGTCCGCGTTCATGTCGAGCACCGTCACCTTGGCGCCGTCCTTGGCCAGCCGCCGGGCGGTCGCCTGGCCCAGGCCCGAGGCGCCGCCGGTGACCACCGCCGCCACATCCTTCACATCCATACCGATAGCCTCCCTTGGGATTGGTTTCAAAAACCTGGATTGGTTTCAAGAACTGGGATTGGTTCGGGAACAGTCGGCGCGGCGGTGATCGAACATCGGCCCCCGGGCGCGTTCCCGGTCCTCAAGGACGGCCCTCAAAGGAGACCATCGGCGGGCGAAAATCAAGATGTATGCAAAATCCTTTGGTGGTCGGCCCGGCTGGGAATCGCCCCCCCCCTTCAAGGCGTTGGTGGTGGCGCCGGGGGTGACGCCGGCGGCCGGGCGTGGCGCTTCAGGCGGGCCTCGCGCAGGGCGATGTACAGGGTGGCGCCGATGATGACGGCGGTGCCGAGCAGCATGTTGGCGCTCGGCGTCTCGTCGAAGAAGAGCAGGCCAAGAACGGTGACGAACAGGATCTGGGTGTAGTCGAAGGGGGCGACGGCGGTCGCCTCGCCGCTCTGCATGGCCCGGATGACGGCGTACTGGCCCAGGCTGCCAAGCCCGCCGACCAGCCCCAGCAGCGGCCACTGGGCGGGGCTCGGCCAGGCCCAGACCAGGGCCGCCGGGCCGGCCGAGACAATCACCGCCGGCACCGCGAACAGGGTCAGGATGACCAGCGGCGCCTGGCTGTCGCTCAGGCGCTTGATGCAGGCCATCGCCCCGGCGACCAGGGCCGCCGAGGCCAGCGCGGCGAGCGCCGCCGGGTCGGTGTCGCCGCTCGGGTCGAGCACGATCAGCACGCCGACGAAGCCGACCACCGTCGCCGTGGCGCGTCGCCAGCGCACCACCTCGCCCAGGAAGACGGCGGCCAGCAGGATCAGGAACAGGGTGCGGGCGTAGGACAGGGAAATGGCCAGGGCCAGCTCGGTGGCGGTGATGGCGTGGAAGAACAGCAGCATGGCGCCACTGCCCAGCACCGCGCGCAGGCCGTGCAGCCGCCACTGGCCGATGCGCAGGCGGTGGCCGGCCACCTGGGGGACCAGGAAGGGCAGCAGCACGGCCAGCCCGAACAGGGCGCGGAAGAAGGCGATCTCGAAGCCGTGCAGCGCCGGGCCGCCGCCGCCCTGGCCCAGATGCTTGATCAGGGCCGCCATCACCGCGAAGGCCAGGGTGGCGCCGACCATCCACAGGGCGCCCTTGAGGTTGCTCGGCAGGCTGGCCCAGCGGTCGAGCCAGCGGTGGGTCAGGCGGTGGGTCAGGGGCGGCCGGCTCATGCCTTGGTCCCGGCCTCGCCGGCCGGCGGGGCTGGAGGGCGAGTCCCGCCGGCCGGCGGGGCATGTGGATCGAGCGGCCAGCGCGGCCGGGGGGCGACGTCCAGCGGATCGATCAGGCCCTGGCGCAGGCGTTCGATGCCGGCCCAGGCGACCATCACCGCGTTGTCGGTGCACAGCCGGGGGGGCGGGGCGACCAGCGCCAGGCCATGGGCCTCGGCGCGGGCCAGCAGGGCGGCGCGCAGGGCGCTGTTGGCCGCCACCCCGCCGGCGACCACCAGATGCCGGCCCTCGGGATGGCTTGCCGTGAAGGCCTGAAGGCCGTGCTCCAGGCGGTCGCCCAGCGAGTCGATCAGGGCGGCCTGGAAGCCGGCCGCCAGATCGGCCAGATCGGCCTCGGCGAAGGGGCCGGGGGGCAGGCTTTCCGCCGCCTGACGGACCGCCGTCTTGAGGCCGGAGAAGGAGAAGTCGCAGCCCGGCCGGCCCTTCAGCGGGCGCGGAAAGGCGAAGCGGCCGGCATTGCCCCGGGCCGCCCAGCGCTCCACCGCCGGGCCGCCGGGGTAGCCCAGGCCGAGCATCTTGGCCACCTTGTCGAAGGCCTCGCCGGCGGCGTCGTCGATGGTGGTGCCGAGTCGGCGGAAGCGGTCCACCGCCTCGACCACCAGGATCTGGCAGTGGCCGCCGGAAACCAGCAGCAGAAGGTAGGGAAAGGGCACCGTGTCGGTCAGCCGGGCGGTCAGCGCGTGGGCGGCCAGATGGTTGACCGCCAGCAGCGGCTTGCCGTGGGCCAGGGCCACCGCCTTGGCGGTCATCAGGCCGACCATGACGCCGCCGATCAGCCCCGGGCCGGCGGTGGCGGCAACGCCGTCCAGTTCGCCGTAGGTCGCGCCGGCCTGGGTCATCACCCGGGTCATCAGGCGGTCGACGTGCTCGAGGTGGCTGCGCGCCGCGATCTCCGGGACGACTCCGCCGAACGGGGCGTGCTCGTCGAGCTGCGACAGCACCGCCTCGGCGCGCACCGTGCCGGTTCCGTCGACCACCGCGCAGGCGGTTTCGTCGCAACTGGTCTCGATGCCCAGGACCAGCGGCCAGGCGGGGGCGTCTCGGGGGGCGGGAGCGGGGGCGCACATGATCCCGGACATACACCACGCCGGGCGGCTTGGCGAGCCGCCGATGGGCACCACGCCGCGCGGCTTGGCGAGCCGCCGATGGGCCGCCGGGCCCAGGGGCGGGACGGGCGTCGTCCGGCCGTTTGGCCGCATTTCCCTTTTCAATCGGCGCCTCAGCGCTTACAACGGGGGCGGCCCATGGGAACGGTCGAGGCGGCATCGGGGGAGCGTCCGCCCGCCGGACCGGGCCAACCCGGGTCTTGCCGACCCCCGCTGTCGGCGAGGCCCGTGTGGGAGTCTGTTTTCCAAGCCGCTTCACGAGGCTGGCCGGGGAAGCGGGTTGCCTGATCGTCAACGTGCCGACCAACGTGCTGACATCGCTGAAAATCAACGTGTCCGGAACTCCGCCCTGGGGGGGCCCCGCCACCGACTGACACCCAACCGACTGCCGGGACTCTCGCCCGCCGGGCGGACTCCCGTGAACCCGACCCGTCCACGGCGGCCCGATCGCGCCGGTTCATCCGGCCCGGACGCGCGCCGTTCGTGCCCGTCCCCGTCATTCGAAGAGTCGACCGTCCCTCCATGACCCTGAAGATCGGAACCCGCGGCAGTCCCCTCGCCCTCGCCCAGACCCATCAGGTGCGCGACCTTCTGGTTGCCCGCGACCCCGCCCTGGCCGAACCCGGCGCCACCTCGGTCGAGGTCATCAAGACCACCGGCGACGCGGTGCTCGACCGCCCGCTTTCCGAGATCGGCGGCAAGGGTCTGTTCACCAAGGAAATCGACGAGGCCCAGCTGGGCGGCACGGTGGATCTGGCCGTGCACTCCATGAAGGACGTGCAGACGGTGCTGCCCGAGGGCATCGTGCTGGCCGCCATCCTGCCCCGCGAGGACCCGCGCGACGCCTTCATCAGCCTGAAGTACAAGAGTTTCGCCGAGATGCCGGCCGGCGCCAAGGTGGGCACCGCCAGCCTCAGGCGCGGCGCCCTGGTGCGCGCCGCCCGGCCCGATCTCGAGGTGGTGATGTTCCGTGGCAACGTGCAGACCCGTCTGACCAAGCTGAAGGACGGCGTGGCCGACGCCACCATGCTGGCCATGGCCGGCCTCAACCGCCTGGACATGGCCCAGGTGGCCACCGCCCCGCTGTCGCTCGAGGAAATGCTGCCGGCCGTCGCCCAGGGCGCGGTGGGCGTCACCTGCCGGGCCGACGACGCCGAGACCCAGGCCCGGGTGGCCGCCCTCAACTGCCTCGACACCGCCGACTGCGTGGCCTGCGAGCGCGCCTTCCTGGAAGTGCTCGACGGCTCGTGCCGTACCCCCATCGCCGGCTACGCCCGGCTTTCCGGCGACCGCCGGGAGATTGTCTTCAACGGCCTGGTGGCCCTGCCCGATGGATCGGAGGCGCACCGCTGCACTTGGCGGGCGCCGCGTCATCGGGCCCGCGCCCTGGGCAAGCTTGCCGGCGAGGAGCTCCGGGCCCGCGCCGGCGAGGACTTCTACGCCCGGATGCTGGCAGGGTGAGCCCATGGTTCCCGACGAGCGGCCCCGTGTCCTGATCACCCGTCCGGCCGACGACGCCGCGCGCACCGCCGAGGTGGTGCGCGCGGTCGGCGCCGAGCCGCTCATCGAGCCCCTGCTCAGTATCCGGACCCGCCCCCCCGAAGAGGCCGAGGTGGATCTGGCCGGGGTGCAGGCGATCCTGATCACCAGCGCCAACGGGGCCCGCGCCCTGGCCGAGCGGCGCCCGGAACGGGCCCTGCCGGTCTACGCGGTGGGCGAGGGCTCGGCCAAGGTGTGCCGCGACCTGGGCTATCAGACGGTGCACAGCGCCGCCGGCGACGTCGAGTCGCTGGCCCAGTTGGTGGCCGCCGCCCTGTCGCCGCAGCGCGGGCCGCTGTTCCATGCCGCCGGCTCCAGCCTGGCCGGCGACCTCAAGGGGGCGCTGGAGAAGGTCGGCTTCGAGGTGCGCCGGGTGACGCTTTACGACTCGGTGACGGCCGGCGGGTTCACCCCGGGCATCGCCAACACCCTGCGCCAGGGCGGCATCGACGCGGTGCTGTTGTACTCGCCGCGCTCGGCGAGGACTTTCGCCGATCTGGTGAAAAGCGATAAACTCCTACCGGCGATGGGGTCTCTCGCGGCGGTCGCCTTGTCCCCGGCGGTGGCGGCGGAGTTGAAGGACCTCGGTCTGGCCCGGGTGGCGGTGGCCGAGGAGCCCTCCGAGGAGGCCCTGATCGCCGCCCTCAAGGGCCTGGGGAACGGGCGGACCCCCGCGGGGGCGCTGGGAGCAAGCCCGACCCCCTCGGGGTTGATGGGAGCAAACAAGGAGAGCATGGGTATGATCGAGACTCCCGCAGCCAGCGGCGGGCGTGAGGGCACCTCCGGGCAGGGCGGCGACGCCTCCCCGGCCAAGCCGGCCGGCCAACCCTGGGTCTCGACCAGCAGCAATGGCAATGGCAACGGCAGTTGGACCGCCCAGGTTAACGGGAACGGTAACGGCACCGGCAATGGCGGAAACGGCGCCGGAGGCAACGGGGCGGCCAAGGCCGCCGCCGACGCGCCGGGCGCGCCCGCCGGGACCCCGCCGCCGGCTGGCGGTGCCACCGGTGGGGCCGAGTCCCGGGCCGACAAGCCGGGTCAGGCCACGCCCGCTGGCAAGCCACCGAAACCGCCCAAGCCGCCGAAACCCCCGAAGCCGCCCAAGCCGCCCAAGCAACGCGGCGGGGGCCGGGGCCTGTTCTGGCTGCTTCTGTTGATCGTGCTCGGCGCCGGCTATCTGGCCCTGCCGTGGTGGCAGGGGGCGCTGCCCGACAGTTGGCAGCAAACCGCCGACGGTCTGCCCCAGCCGGCTCGCCCGCTGGCCGAACTGCCGGGCAAGGTGGCCTGGCTGGAGGACAGCCTGGTCGAGGCCGAGGCCCAGATCGCCACCCTCACCGCCCAGGCCGAGGCGACCGCCGTGCTGGCCGGCGAGGTGGAGGAAATGCAGGCGGTGGTGGCCGAACTGGTCGCCGACAAGCCGGAGATCAACGCCGCCCAACTGGCCGCCGCGCTGAGCCGCCTGCGCCAGCTTGAGCGCGAGCTGGCCGGCATGGTCGGCCTCGACCCGGCCGAGGTGCTGAAGATCGCCGAGCAGAACCGCAACATGTTCGACCGCATCGCCGAGGTGCATGACCGCCTGGGCGAGTTGCGCGGCTGGATGGAGGACCTCAGGGCCAACCGGGTCAAGCCGGCCGACTTCCTGACCCTGTCCGAGCGCATGGCCGAGCTGGAACACACCACCCGTCAGGTGGTGGCCCGCAAGGACACCGCGCTGGCCCTGCTGCTGGCCGTCGGCCAACTGCGCGAGACGCTGGATCGCGGCGCTCCGTTCGATGCCCAGCTGCGCACCGTGGTCGCTCTGGGCGAGGACGCGCCGAGCCTGATCGCCGCCGCCGAGGGCTTCGCCGGACGGGCCGCCGTCGGGGTGCCGACCCGGGTCGCCCTGCGCCAGGAATTCGCCGCCCTGGCCGGCTCGCTGGTGCGCGCCGCCGCCCTGCCCGGCGAGGCCCCCGACTGGGTGCAGAAAACCATGGAGCGGGCGCTCGAGGTGGTCACCGTGCGCCAGATCGAGGATGGCGCCGAGGTCGGCCGCGAATCGGTGGCGGCCATCGTCGCCCGCACCGAGGCCCTGCTCGAGGTGGGCGATCTGGCCGGCGCCGTGGCCGAGGTGGAAAGCCTTGAAGGCCCACCCGCCGACCGCGCCGCCGACTGGCTGGCCGCCGCCCAGGCCCGGGTTGCCGCCGACCAGGGGATCGCCGACATGACCGCCGAGGCGCTGGCCCGCATTGCCGCCCTGAAGACCGTCGCGGCAGCCAGCGCCACCACCCCGGACCACGGGAACTGATGCCATGATGCGGGTGATCGCCTACATCCTCGGCCTCGGGCTGTTCATCGCCGGCGCCGTCTGGCTGGCCAACCGCCCGGGGGCGGTCACCGTCGACTGGCTCGGCTGGCGGGTCGAGACCACGGTCCCGGTGATCATCTTCCTGGGTGCCTTGATGACCGCCGTCTTCTGGCTGCTCGGCCGCTTCCTGCAAGGTGTCGCCGGGCTGCCCGCCGGCTTCGGCCAGTGGCGCCGCCGGCGCCGCCTGACGCGCGGCCTGAAGGCGCTGGTCGACGGCTTCAGCGCGGTCGCCGCCGGCGACGGCCCGCGGGCCCAGAAGGCGGCCGGCAAGGCGGCCGGGCTGCTCGAGAACAAGCCGGCCACCCGGCTGCTCCGGGCCCACGCCGACGCCCTGATGGGGCGGCCGGACTCCTTCAAGGGCCTGCCCGCCGATCCGGCCAGCCAGTTGCTTGGCCTGCGCACCCTGTTCGATCAGGCGACGGCGCGCGGCGACCTGACCGCGGCCCGCCAGCATGCCCTGAAGGCCTTCCGGCAGCACCCCCAGGCGGCCTGGGCGGCGCGCGCCACGCTGGCCCTCGAGGTGCGCAACGGCGCCTGGCGCGAGGCCCTCGGCATCCTGCGCGAGGGGCGCTCGACCGGCGTCTTCCCGTCCAAGGGGGTGCCGCGCCTGCGCGCCGCCCTGCTCACCGAGATGGCGCACGGCGCCGAGGTCCCTGGCGACGGGGTGCGACTGGCCCGCGAGGCGGTCGGCATCGATGGCCGCTTCGTGCCCGCCGTCGAGGTGTTGGTGCGCAACCTGATCCGCCAGAACAAGCGCCGCCGCGCCACCAGCGTGGTCGAGACGGCGTGGCGCACGGCGCCGCATCCGCGTCTGGCCACCCTGTGGGCCAATCTGGCCGAGGGCGAGCCGGCGGCCCGCCGCGTGGCCCGCTTCGAGCGGCTGGCGGCGGCCAACCCCAGCCACCCGGAAAGCCGCGTCGCCCTGGCCCAGGCGGCGGCCGAGGCCGGCCAGTGGGACAAGGCGCGCGCCACGCTGGGGCCGCTGGCCCAGACCGAGACTCCCGACCCCCGGGTGGCCCGCCTGATGGCCCGCCTGGAGGAAAAGGCCGGGCATCTGGACGAGGCCGTGAAGTGGCTCGACCGGGCGGCCAGCGCCATCGAACGGGCTCCCGACCTGGATCGCGCCGCCGCCGATGGGGCCGGCATCGTCTGGGGCCGCGAACCCTTCCCGCGCTGTCCGACCACCGGCGCCTACGTGGAAATGGCCTGGGAAACGCCGCCCGCCGAGGCGCCGCGCCCCACCCCCGGCCGGCCCCAGCCGCCGACCCCTCCCCAGAGTGGTGGGGCTGGTTCCGCCAAGGGGCGGCGCGGCAAGGGCACGCCGCCGCCGGCCCGCAAGGCCGACGAGGCCCGGCCCGAGGCGACCGAGACGCCGGCCGGCCCGGCGAACGGCGATCCCCAGGCCAAGGTAAGCGCCGCCTGAGCGGCGGCGCCCCTGCCCCGCCCAAAGGGGGGCGCGTCACGAGGCCCGCGCCTCGGGCCCGGCGCGCGGGATCAACCGCCGGGGCCCAGGGGAACGGCGGATGCCACCGGCTTACCGATTGTTCATGCCGCGCCCGCTTGCGCCGCCACCGGCAGCGCACCTAAATCCCCACCCAGTTTGATTGCTCCGCCCACCGCCGGGCGGCGCCACACGGGTGCCGCCCCACCGCGTTGCGGCGCCACAAGGCTGCCGCATTGACCGGGCATCAAGGGAGGCGGCGATTGCCCGCCCACCCGGTCGGCCCTGGCGCCGGCGGGAGCAGCCCCTTGGTTCCACCGGAGGTAAACCCGTGACCACGCCTGTCGTCCCTGTCCGTCGTCCGGCGGCCCGTGCCGCCATTGCCGGCCGCCCGTCCGGAAACTTCGCCCCGCTGGCCCTGACCGCCCTGCTCGCCACCCTGTTGTGGGCCCTGGCCTGGGCCGGCCCGGCCCAGGCCAAGCCGGTCCCCGAAGGGTTCGCCGATCTGGCCGAGAAGCTGCTGCCGTCGGTGGTCAACATCTCCACCACGCAGACCGTGGAAACCGGCCAGGGCCCGCAGATGCCCCAGTTCCCGCCCGGCTCGCCGCTGGAGGACCTGTTCCGCGACTTCTTCGAGCGCCATCATCCGCCGCGCGGGCAACGCAACGTCACCTCGCTGGGCTCGGGCTTCATCATCGATGCGAGCGGTCTGGTGGTGACCAACAACCACGTCATCGATGGGGCCGACGAGATCAGCGTCATCCTCAACGACGACACCGTGCTGAAGGCCGAACTGGTGGGCAGCGACGCCGATACCGACGTCGCCCTGCTGCGCCTCGACACCGATCGCAAGCTGCCGGCCTTGAAGTGGGGCGATTCCGACGCCGCCCGGGTCGGTGACTGGGTGATCGCCATCGGCAACCCGTTCGGGCTGGGCGGCACCGTCACCTCGGGCATCATCTCGGCCAAGACGCGCGACATCAATGCCGGCCGCTACGACAACTTCATCCAGACCGACGCCGCCATCAACCGGGGCAACTCGGGCGGCCCGCTGTTCAACATGAAGGGCCAGGTGATCGGCATCAACACGGCCATTTTCTCACCCTCCGGGGGCAGTGTTGGCATTGGTTTCGCCACCCCGTCCAATCTGGCCCAGGGGGTGCTGGACGACCTGCAGGAATACGGCCGCACCCGTCGGGGCTGGCTCGGTGTGCGCATCCAGACGGTGACCCCCGAGTTCGCCGAAAGCCTGGGCCTGGACAAGCCGCGCGGTGCCCTGGTCGCCAGCCTGACCGAGGACAGCCCGGCGGCGAGCGCCGGCATCCGCCCGGGCGACGTGATCCTGGCCTTCAACGGTCAGCCGGTGCCCGAGATGCGCCGCCTGCCGCGCATCGTCGCCGAGACCGAGATCGGTCAGAAGGTGAAGGCCGTGGTGTGGCGTGACGGCCGCGAGCAGACGGTCGAGGTGGTGGTCGCCGAGCTGGACGAGGAACAGCAGGCCAGCGCCGATCCCGGCGACTCCGGCCCGGCCCCCCAGGCCGATGTCAGCGGTGATCGCGTGGCCGAGTTGGGCCTGACCGTGCAGCCGCCGAGCCGCGCCCTCAGCGAGCAGTTCGGTCTGGACGAGGGCATCGAGGGGCTGGTGGTGACCGACGTCGATCCCGACAGCGGCGCCCTGGCCAAGGGCATTCGCCCCGGCGCCGTGCTGGCCGAGGTCAACCAGGAGCGTCTGCGCACGGTCGACGATCTGAGGCGCGAGGTCGAGCAGGCGGCCAAGGCCGGCCGCAAGACGGTGCTCGCCCTGGTCCTGGAAAGCGGCGGCGAGGCCCGTTTCGCCGCCCTGCCCATCGCCCCGGCCGAGTAGCCGGCGGCGGCGGAGCCCCGCGCCATGCGGGTCGACTTCTATCACCTCACCCGGTGGGGCCTGGACCGGGCCCTGCCCCCGCTGCTGATGAAGGTGCTCGACGGCGGCCAGCGGGCGGTGGTGCGCGCCGGCTCGCGCGAGCGGGTGGAGGATCTGGCGGCCCATCTGTGGTCCTTCGACCCGGCCGCCTGGCTGCCCCACGGCACCGCCCGCGACGGCAGCCCGGCCGAACAGCCGGTGTGGCTGACCGAGCGCGACGAGAACCCCAACCGGGCCACGGTGCTGGTGCTGGTCGATGGCACCGGCGCCGAGTCGCTGGCCGATTGGGGGCGCTGCCTCGACCTGTTCGACGGCGGCGACGCCGACGCGGTTGCCGCCGCCCGCGAGCGCTGGGTATCAGCCCGCGAACAAGGTCACGCCCTATACTACTGGCAGCAGAGCGACTCCGGCGGCTGGGTCGAAAAGGCCCGCCACGCGCCGACCGCCTGATGATCCCCCTTGATGGTCTTGTCATCGTCTCGCTAAAGTCGCCTGATGACATAAGGACCGAACGAAGCCCATAACCGCGCCCCCGCCAAGCTTCGGCCTTGGATGGTTTCGGGGTGCGGGCCCAGGTCAACTGGAAGGCTGTCGGCGCGGTCCCAGCGCGGGCTGTCGCGCCAGTCCCGGGGAGCCACGCAAGCGGCCGCCGGTGTGGTGGCCGCCTGATGGTCGAGGGGTTCGGGTCCGCGCCTTGGCGGGGCCGGCGCAGCGGGAAAGCCGGGCGGTGGCGAGCTTCGAGGTTCAGGTCAAGTCCGACAAGCGCTGGATCCTCGAAGGCGTGTGCGAGGACGAGCAGGAAGCCCTGAGGGTGGCCGCCAGCCTGCTCGCCGCCCGCCGCTTCGCCGCCGTCAAGGTGATCAAGGAAACCAAGGGGCCCAGCGGCCGATCCACCGAGAAGGTGATCTTCGAGGAACGCTGCCCGCCCCGGCCGGAAAAACAGCTCACCATCAGCCCCCTGGCCGAGGCCCCGGAGCCCTGCCGCACGGCCGGCGATCTGGCCCGACCGCCGGCCCGGGCCATCCTCAACCGGCTGCTTCGGCGCTATCTGGATGCCGCCGGCCTGCTGCCCGGCGAGTTGATCTTCAGCTACCATGCCCTCAAGCGCTTCATGGACCACGAGGCGGCGCTCTACCCCTCGGCGGTGGATCGCGTCGCCACCCTGCAGGCGCCGCTGCTCGAGGTCGAGGTGAAGGCGCGGCGCGACGAGCTGTTCCGTCTGGTCGAGGAGGCCGGCTTCAAGGCCCGCGACGCCGAGCGCGAAAAGCTGATGCGCAAGGCCACCCTGGACAATCCGGCCAAGCTGATCGCCGCCGCCGACCGGCTGTCCATGCCGGGCGAGCTGCGCGACCTTTATGTGCAGACCGCCATCGCCCGCGACCTGATGGGCCGGCGCGGCTGGCTGGGCAAGCTGGAGGCGCTGGTGGGGGCGCTCGAGGTCGAACTGGCCGACCACGACCGCTGTCTGATCGACGCCTTCGTGGCCGATGCCCTGGGCGTGCCCGAACTGATCCAGGACCTGCTCGGCCCGCGACCCAACCTGGCCATGGCCATGCATGCCCTGCTCGACCTGATGCAGGGCCGCCCCGACCCCAGGATGCGCGGCGACAGCGAACTGGGCGAGGCGCTGCGCCGGCGCCTGTCGAGTGGCGAATTGCCGCTCGCCCAGGCCGCCATCCTGGAGCGCGTGGTGCGCGAGGTGGGCGGCGAACAGCCGCTGGCCCGCAACGATCCGAGCCGCGAGGAAGACAGCTTCGCCGACCTGGTGGTGCGACTGACCGAGGGCGGGCGCTTCCTCGGCGGGCCGCCCATGGCCGAGGCGCTGACCCAGCGCTGCGCCCTGCGCTACCGCGAGGGTGGGCTGGTCGGCTGGACCGCCGCCCTGCGCTCGCTGGCCCTGCAACTGCGCGATCCGCTGTTGCGCATGGACTACCTGCTGATCCTGGCCGAGGGGCCGCGCGGCGCCCAGGCGCGGGGGGAAATCCACGCCACCCTGAGCGATTTGATCCTGGCCTGCCAGACGGTGGCCGACTTCCTGCCCCGCCCGATGCCGGTGCTGGAGGTGCTGGAACGTCTGAGCAACCTGCAACGCTGCCTGGAGGCCTCGTCGCTGGGCGACGAGCTGACCCGTCCCCTGGTCGAGCACATCGATGGCCTGCTGACCGATTTCCTGGGCCGCAAGGGGATCATGGAGGGGCTGGACGACCCCACGCGGCCACTCCACGAGCGGGCCGGCATGCTGGTGTCGTTCTGCGCCGAGGGTCCGCTGCTGGAGGGGCGCGCCCTGGCCCTGGCCCGCCAACGGGTGGTCGAGTTGCTGCGCCAGCCGGACTTCGTCGAGGCCTTCACCGCCAACTTCGAGTCCCCGGCGGCCAAGCAGGAAGCCCTGGTCAGCTTCTACAAGACCCTGACCGCCGCCGGGCTGAAGGCCGGCTAGAGCAGATCGTGTGAAATGTGAATCGCGGAGCGCTTCAGATTTCGCACGATCTGCTCTCGATTTCAGGTGTAGAGCCGATCTGAGCGAAAAATCGGGAACCACCAAGTGGTTCCGATTTTTCGCTCTCGGCTCTAAGCCGGGGGCGGCCTTACAGCCAGCGCCGCACCTTGCGGCAATAGGCGAGATAGGGCTCGCCGAGGGCGGCGCGCAGGCGCTTTTCCTCCTCCGGGATGTACCACCACTGGCAGGCGGCGACGAAGCCGGCCCAGGCCAGCCAGGGGGTGGCCGACCCCAGCATCAGCCCCCAGCCGGCCAGGGCGATGGCCAGCCCCAGGTACATGGGGTTGCGGGTCAGGCGGTAGGGGCCGTTCTCGACCAGACAATGGGGGTCCTTGAAGGGGTGCAGGTTGGCGCGTGCCGTCTCGAAGGTCCGCCGCCCCAGCCCGGCCAGCCCCATCCCCGCCGCCCCGACCAGCAGCCCGAGCCGCCACGGCGCCTCCCCGAAGGCGGCCAGCGGCGCCCCAAGGTGCAGCGCCGCCATCAGCCCCGCCGCCAGGGCAAAGGCCACCGGCGGGATCAGCCAAATGGTCAACTGGCTGGTCAACCGGGTGGTCAACTGGGTGGTCGGCCGGGTCATCGGGCCCCCTCCCCGGGGGCGTGGCTCAGATATCCAGGTTGGCCACCTTGAGGGCGTTGTCCTGGATGAAGGCGCGGCGCGGCTCGACCAGATCGCCCATCAGGGTGGTGAACACGTCCTGGGCCTCGTCGGCCTGGCTGATGCGCACCTGAAGCAGGGTGCGGGCCTCGGGGTCGAGGGTGGTTTCCCACAACTGGTCGGGGTTCATCTCGCCCAGGCCCTTGTAGCGCTGCACCGAGATGCCCTTGCGGCCGTTGTCCATCACCGCCTCGACCAGCATCATCGGGCCGTACACCGGCGCCTGACGATCCTTGAAGGCGAGGCTGGCCGGCTCGGCGTAGGTGGCGGCCAGGGTCTTCGCCATGGCGTTGAGGCTGCGCGCCTCGGCCGAATGCAGGGCGGCGGCATCGACGGTGTGGGTCTCGCGCACGCCGCGCAGGGTGCGTTCGAACAGCAGGCCGCCGTCGGCCAGGGCGTGGCCCTGCCAGCCCTGCTCCTCGATCGGATAGAGGGCGTCGAGTCGGCCCGCCACTGCCTGGGCCACCGTCGTGGCGGTCGTGCGGTCGGCCAGGGTCTCGGGGTCGAAGGCACCGGCCACCGCCATCTGCTCGACCAGGAAGGCGGGCACCCGCCGGCTGACCTGAAGGATGCGTCCGCGCGCCGCCTGGGCCGCCTCGATGCGGGCCAGCAGGTCGGGGCCGGCCAGGGTCTGGCCGTCGGCCAGGGTCAGCACGGCGTCGGTCAGGCCGTTGTCGAGCAGGTAGGTCTCCATCGCCCGGTCGTCCTTCAGGTAGACCTCCGAGCTGCCGCGCTTGGCCCGGTAGAGCGGCGGCTGGGCGATGTACAGGTAGCCCTTCTCGATCACCTCCGGCATCTGGCGGAAGAAGAAGGTGAGCAGCAGGGTGCGGATGTGGCTGCCGTCCACATCGGCGTCGGTCATGATGATGATCTTGTGGTAGCGGATCTTGGCGATGTCGAACTCCTCGGGCCCGATGCCGGTGCCCAGGGCGGCGATCAGGGTGCCGATCTCGGCCGAGGAGAGCATCTTGTCGCGCCGCGCCCGCTCGACGTTGAGGATCTTGCCGCGCAGGGGAAGGATGGCCTGCATCTTGCGGTCGCGCCCCTGCTTGGCCGAGCCGCCGGCCGAATCGCCCTCGACGATGAACAGCTCGCGCAGGGCCGGGTCGCGGTTCTGGCAGTCGGCCAGCTTGCCGGGCAGGGTGGTGATATCGAGCCCCCCCTTCTCGCGCGACAGGTCGCGGGCCTTGCGCGCCGCCTCGCGGGCCACCGCGGCGCTGATGATCTTGCCGACGATGTCCTTGGCTTCCTTGGGGTGCTCCTCGAACCACTGGCCGAGGCGGTCGCCGACCACCTGCTCGACCACCGGGCGGACCTCGCTGGAGACCAGCTTGTCCTTGGTCTGGCTGGAGAACTTGGGGTCCGGCACCTTGACCGACAGGACGCAGGTCAGCCCTTCGCGCATGTCCTCGCCGAGGAACGTCACCTTCTCGCGCCGGGCCAGGCCGGAGCCCTGGATGTAGGCGTTCACGGTGCGGGTCAGGGCGCCGCGCAGGCCGGCCAGATGGGTGCCGCCGTCGCGCTGTGGGATGTTGTTGGTGAAGCACAGGGTGTTTTCGTGGAAGGCGTCGGTCCACTCCAGGGCCACTTCCACGGTGATCCCGTCGCGCCCGCCCTCGATCACCACCGGCGGGCTGTGCAGGGCGGTCTTGGCGCGGTCCAGATAGTGCACGAAGGCCTGGATGCCGCCCTCGTAGTGCAAATCGATGGCCTGGCGTTCGGGGTGGCGGTTGTCCTCCAGGCGGATGGCCACCCCGGAATTGAGGAAGGCCAGCTCGCGCAGGCGGTGTTCCAGGGTGGGGAAGTCGAACTCGGTCATGGTGAAGGTCTTGTCCGACACCGTGAAGCTGATCTCGGTGCCGGTCAGCGGCCGGCCGGTGACCTCGTCGGTGGGGGCCGGGCCGGCCTCGGCCAGCGGGCCGTCGGGTTCGCCGTGGGCGTAGCCCTGGCGGTATTCGATGCCGTCGCGCCAGATGGTCAGCTCGAGCCGCGCCGACAGGGCGTTGACCACCGACACCCCGACCCCGTGCAGGCCGCCCGAGACCTTGTAGCTGTTCTGGTTGAATTTCCCCCCGGCGTGGAGCTGGGTCATGATGACCTGGGCGGCGGAGACCCCTTCCTCCGGGTGGATGTCGACCGGGATGCCGCGCCCGTTGTCGCGCACGGTGACGCTGCCGTCACTGTTCAGGCAGACCAGGATGCGGTCGCAGTGGCCGGCCAGGGCCTCGTCGATGGCGTTGTCCACCACCTCGTAGACCATGTGGTGCAGGCCCGAGCCGTCGTCGGTGTCGCCGATGTACATGCCGGGGCGGATGCGCACCGCCTCCAGCCCCTTGAGGACGCGGATGGCGGACGAATCGTAGATCCCGTTCCCGGCCTCCGGGGCGGCGGTTCCGGCATCGGTTTCGGGGCGGTCATGGGCGGTCATGGACGGATTCCGTGGGATCGGGAAGGGGGAAAGCGAAGGAAACGAAGGAAACGCGGTGTCAGGTCAGCGGGTGGGCGGTGCCCTGGCCGACCGACAGCACCTGGGCCCGGTCGGCCAGGCCGTCGAACAGCCCGGGGTCGGTGCCGCTCAGCCAGGGCTGGCCGCCGAGGTCGGCCAACTCGTCGAACAGGGCGCGGCGCCGCCCGGGGTCGAGGTGGGCCACCACCTCGTCGAGCAGGAGCAGCGGCGGCCGGCCGTTGAGCCGCCTCAGCAGCCGCGCCTGGGCCAGCACGATGGCGATCAGCAGGGCCTTCTGCTCGCCGGTGGAACACAGCCGGGCCGGCTGGCCGGTGGCCGCGTCGTGGACCACCAGATCGCTGCGCTGCGGGCCGTCGCCGGGGCTGTCCGGGTCGCGGTGGGCCGCCAGATGCTCGCGCAAGGCGTCCTCGGCGGCCAGCGCCGGCATGGTGTCCAGCCAGCCCTCGACCAGCCCGGCCAGGGCCAGCCGGGGAGCCGGGAAGGGGCCGTCGGCGCGCTCGGCCAGCACCCCGGCCAGCCGCCCCACGGTGGCCCGCCGGGTGGCGGCGACGGCCACCCCGTGGCGGGCCATGGCATCTTCCAGGCCGTCCAGCCAGGCGGGGTCGGCGGGGCCGTCGCGCAGCAGCCGCAGGCGCCGCCGGTGGGCCTGTTCGAAGGCGGCCAGACTGGCCGCGTGGTCGGGCCGGGCGCCCAGGGCCAGACGGTCGACGAAGCGCCGCCGGTCGGCCGGGGCCTCGGCCAGCAGGCGGTCCATGGCCGGGGTCAGCCAGAGCAGGGCGAGGTGGTTGGCCAGGGCGGCCGGGCCGCGCGCCGTCAGGCCATCGAGGCGCACCTGCCGGCGGCTGTCGGGCGGGGTCAGGCCGGTGCCCAGGTCGAGCGGGCCGTCCGGCCCGGCCAGCCGCGCCGCCACCGCCCAGCCGGTGCCCGGCGGGCTGTTTGCCGGCACCATCTCCTCCAGCCGGGCGCCGCGCAGGCCGCGCCCCGGGCCGAGCAGGGACAGGGCCTCCAGCAGGTTGGTCTTGCCGGCCCCGTTGGCGCCCACCAGGACCACCGGGCGGGCCGCGTCGAGGGGCAGGATGAGGGCCGCGTAGTTGCGGAAGGTGGTCAGCCCGAGGCGGGCCACGCCGCCCTCGGCACAACCGGACGCCGCCGCGCCGGCGGGGGCCGGGCGGCCGGCGACGGGGCTGCCGGGAGCGATCTCGGGCGCGGCGAACGTGACCACGGGCCTCCTTCAAGCCGGGGCGGGGAGAAACAACGGAAAGGGCGGGCGGTGGGCCGTCGGGCTCAGACCCGCATCGGCATCAGGACATAGACCGCGGTCTGGTCGGCGACGTCCTGGACCACCGTCGGCGAGGCGTTGTCGGCGATGGCGAAGCGCGCCGCGTCGCCGTCCACCTGCTGCAGGATGTCCAGCAGGTAGCGCGAGTTGAAGCCGATCTCCAGCGGCGGGCCCTCGTAGCCGGCCTCGATCTCCTCGACCGCGCTGCCCGCCTCGGGGCTGGAGGCGGACAGGGTCAGGCTGCCCTTTTCCAGGCTCACCTTGATGGCCCGCGATTTCTCGCTGCTGATCGCCGAGACCCGGTCGACCGCCTGATGCAGAAGCTTGCAGTCGGCCTCGAGCAGTTTGTCGTTGTCGGTCGGGATGACCCGCTCATAGTCGGGGAAGGTGCCGTCGATCAGCTTGCTGGTCAGGGTGGCGGAGCCGAAGGCGAAGCGGATGCGGCTTTCCGACAGCGACACGGTGATGTCGTCGTCGGCCTCGTCGATCAGCTTGCGCAGCTCGGCCACCGCCTTCCTCGGCACGATCACCGAGGGCATCCCGGCCGCCCCCTCGGGCAGCGGCATTTCCACCCGGGCCAGCCGGTGGCCGTCGGTGGCCACGGCGCGCAGCACCGCCACCCCGCCGTTGTCGGCCGCGTGCAGGAAGATGCCGTTCAGGTAGTAGCGGGTTTCCTCGGTCGAGATGGCGAAGCGGGTGCGGTCGATCAGGCTGCGCAGCTCGCCGGCGGCGAGGCTGAAGGTGTGGCCGTACGCGCCGCTGCTCATGGCCGGGAACTCGCCGGCCGGCAGGGCGGCCAGGGCGAAGCGCGAGCGCCCCGAACGCAGGGTGAGCTGACCGTCCTCGGGCTCGAACGACAGTTCCACCTGGGCCCCGTCGGGCAGCTTGCGGACGATGTCGTAAAGGGTGTGGGCGGGGGCCGTGGTCGCCCCTTCGCCAACCACCTCGGCGGGGGCCGTCTCGACGATCTCCAGGTCCATGTCGGTGGCGTTCAGCGACAGCCCCTCGGGGCCCGCCGTCAGCAGCACGTTGGACAGGATGGCCAGGGTGTTGCGGCGTTCGACCACACTCTGGACATGACCCAGGGACTTGAGCAGCGCGGTGCGTTCGATGGTCAGCTTCATGGCCGTGAGGGAGTCCGCTAACAAAAGGGCGAGGGACGAAACGGGCGGCCTGCAAGGCCGCCGCGAAAAGGGCTGGAAAGTATAGCAGATGAGCCCCCCGACCCAAGGAAAATCCCCCGCCGCGTGCCGGCGGCGTGATCGACGGCACCAAAGGGGCGCCGCCCCTTTGAACCCCGCTGGGGAGGCCGGGAGGCCTCCCCAGACCCCACCCTGAATCAAAACCCCACCGAGGGGGCTTGCCCCCCTCGGTGGGGTTTTAAGTCACGGCGGGGGTCCGGGGGGGCCCCTGGTCCCCCCGGCGGGGGTCAAGGGGGCAGCGCCCCCTTGGCGCGGCCGCTCACGTCTCCAGCATGCGGCGCAGCAGGTCGACGTCCTCGGCGAAGTTGGGGTCGGTCTGGATCAGGTTCTCGATGGTCTTCACGGCGTGCATCACCGTGGTGTGGTCGCGGCCGCCGAACTTGCGGCCGATCTCCGGCAGCGAGCGGCTGGTCAGCTGCTTGGCCAGGTACATGGCCACCTGACGGGGCCGGGCGATGGCCCGGGCGCGCCGCGCCGAGGACATGTCGGCCACCTTGATCTGGTGATACTCGGCGACCTTCTTCTGGATTTCCTCGATGGTCACCCGGCGGTCGTAGGCGCGCAGCAGGTCGCCCAGCACGTCCTGCGCGGTTTCCAGGTTGAGCGGCCGGCCGATCAACTGGGCATGGGCCCACAGGCGGGTCAGCGCGCCTTCCAGCTCCCGGCCGTTGGTGTTCATCTTGTGGGCCAGGAACTCCATCACCTTGGGCGGCACGCGGGCCCCCAACTGGTCGGCCTTGGACTGCAGAATGCCCAAACGCAGCTCGTAGGTGGTGGGGTGGATGTCGGCCACCAGCCCGCTGGCCAGACGCGAGCGCAGCCGCTCGCCGATGTCCTCGAGCTGGTTGGGCGACTTGTCGGCGGAGATGATGATCTGCCGCCCCTGGTCGACCAGGGCGTTGAAGGTGTGGAAGAATTCCTCCTGGGTCGAGTCCTTGCCGCTGATGAACTGGACGTCGTCGATCATCAGCACGTCGACCGAGCGGAACTGCTCCTTGAAGTTGATGGTGTCCTTGTAGCGCAGCGCCCGCACGAAGCTGTACATGAACTTCTCGGCCGACAGATAGGCCACCCGGCGCTCCGGGAAGCGCTCGCGGATGCGCCAGGCGACGGCGTGCATCAGGTGCGTCTTGCCCAGGCCGACACCGCCATAGAGGAACAGCGGGTTGAACGAGACGACCCCCGAATCGGCCACCCGCAGGGCGGCGGCGTGGGCGAACTCGTTGGGCTTGCCGACCACGAAATTGTCGAAGGTGTAGGTCACGTCGAGGCCGGCCGACAGGTCGTCCTCGGCCGGCAGCGGGGCCGCCGGCTGGGCCGGCGTCGCCCTGGCCAGGGCGGCCGCCGGCGGAGCGGCGGTGGCGCCGTTGCGGTGTGTCGGGGGAGCCGGCGGCGCGTCGCCGCTGGTCACGTCAAAGCCGATGCTGCGCAGCGAGGGCACCTCGCCCTGCCACAGGGTGCGCAGCCGCTCGCCGTAGTGGGTGGCGACCCAGTCGCGCATGAAGCGGGTGGGCACGGCCAGACGCACCTCGTCGGCCTCCAGGCGGTTGAGGCGCAGCGGGTTGAGCCAGGTGGCAAAGACGGCGTCGCCCACTTCCTGGCGCAGGCGGGCGCGAACCCGCTCCCAATTCGGCTGTCCGGCGGCGGACGGTTGGGCGGCGCTGTCCAGCGGGGCGAGGGACGCGGCCTCGCCGCGCGCCCCCGGGGCGTCGTCGGCCCTGTGGATGGCTCTGCCCGTGCTCTCGCCAGCCTCTGCCATGATCTCCTGATCCGTTGTCATTGCAGCCAAAAAGTGTGGTCGATGTGCCGTGCCCGGCCCCAGGGGCACGGTGCGGCGGTGGCCGGGTGGGGCCGGATCACGCCATGGCGCGCCGGCCGGTATCGGCGATCTTTGGGAGGGGGCGGGAGGGTGCGCTCCCGGCGCCCGGAAGACAAGTGTATACCGGCCGGGTGGGCGGTCGGCAAGATCAAATGATCGGCTTCGGAAAGTGCTGGTGCGACAGTTGCCAATATAACACAAATTTTATTTGCCGCCGCAAAGTAAAGCGCTCCACCAATATATGGCGGAGATGAGCCTTTCCCTGCGGGATTGGATGGCAATCACAAAATGACGGGGGTCGAGACGCCTCCCAACGCCATCGACGCCTCGAAGGCTAGCCAACGGGTCGGCGCCTTGTCCACGAGAACAAAGACGGGGCAGCGAAAAAATTTCGCCGTCCGTCCCCTTGACTCAAAGGAAAGCGTGCCGGCTCAAACGCTTTTCCGGGCCGCCTTCATGCCAAGCGTGAATGGCGCAAAACACGCCCGGGTGGTGCATCGCGGGTGGCAGTCGCCTTGGTGCCGCCCCCCTGTCGCGCCGTGCCGGTGGCGGCCTGTCGACTCGTCGTCAAGCCAGTCCGTCAAGCCAATCCGCCAAACCAATCCACCAAGCCGATCCGGCAAACAAAAACGCCGCCCCCGGAGAGGGCGGCGTTGGCGCGGCGTGCAGCCCGATCAGCCGGCGGAAAGGCCCTTCAGGGGGCCCGCCGGCGGATGGATCGTCGACGCTCGGCGGGCTTACTGGGCGCCGGCCAGATCGCGCACCCGCGCGCTGAGGCGCGACACCGTGCGCGAGGCGGTGTTCTTGTGCAGCACGCCCTTGTTGGCGCCGCGCATGATCTCGGTCTCGGCCTCGCGGAAGGCCGTCAGGGCGGCCGCCGGGTCCCCCGAGGCGATGGCCCCGTGCACCCGCTTGATGAACGACCGAATGCGCATCATCCGGGCGTGGTTGATCACCCGACGACGCTCGTTGCGACGGATCCGGGTTTTCGCCGACTTGTGATTGGCCATGTCCGACTGATCTCTCAACAATCTGCTGGGTGAGGAACCCACGGGGTCGAAAAAACAAACCCGGCCGAAGACAGACTGCCCCCTGGCCGGAGGGACGCCTTATATACCCGCCCCCGGGAGGCGTCAAGTCCCGTCGGAGAGCCGTTCTCCGCCGCCCCGTTCGTCGGGCGTCGGGGTCAGGCCATAGGGCTCGGCCAGGCGCCAGACGTGCTCGGGGACCATGCGCTGGAGCCGTTTGGGGTGGGCGTGGCGCAGGTGGACGATGGTCTCCAGCGCCTTCATCTCCAGCCGGGCGCGGGCCAGTTCCAGGCCGCGCGGCCCGGTGCGCGGCATCAGCCAGGCGACGATGGGGCGCGCCCAGTCGGGCATGGCGCGGGTCGGCAGGCCGCCGGCGGCGCGTTCGGTGTTGGCCAGGAAGCCCTTGACCGAGCCGGTGCGCTTGCCGGCGTCGCCCAGCTCGGAGAGCACCACCTCGTCGCCCAGCAACTCGAGCAGCCCGGCCCCCTTCTCGTTGCGCACGATCAGCCACTGCTCGCCCTGGCCGGCCATGTAGCCCACGGTGAGGTCGGCCAGCACGTTCACATAGTCCACACAGGTCTTGCAGGTGAGCGGGAAGAAGTCGGCCGGCAGCTTCGACAGGGGCAGCTTGAGGAAGGGGATGCGCCGCGTCGCACGGTCGGAAAAGCGCAGCTCCACATGGTAGTCGGGCATGAACTCAAGGTAGGTCACGCGCTCCGGGGCGTCGGTCAGCAGGCCCAGGAAGTGGTGGAAGTTCTCGGTCGAGGTGTTGTCCGAGCAGGGGATGCCGATCACCGTGATCTCGTCGAAGCCGAGCTCGGCCTCGAGGGCGCGCAGGGGGTAGATCTGGCAGGGAATGCCGATCACCCCCAGCCGGCGGATGCCCCGCTGGCGCGCCGTCTCGAGCAGGGCGAGCAGCGGCGCCACCCCCATGCGCATCCCCCGGCAGCCGGCCAGCTGCGCCGGCTCGGTGATCAGCACCGGGCGCGGGCGCCATGGGTCGGCCGGGTCGGGGGCGGTGGCGAGCACCGCCTCGACCCGCCCCGACTCGAGCAGCCGCTGGCCCAGGCGGGTGGTCAGGCCGCTCCACTGGGCGCCCGGACGGGGCGGCTCCAGGCGGGCCCGGTGCATCGCCCGGTAGGGGCCGAAAAAGCGCTCGTCGCCGCGCCCGGGGTCGCGCGCCCGGCCGTGGACGCGGGCCTCCAGAGCCGGGTAGTCGGGGGCCATGAACTGGCAGGCGCGGCCGCAGCGGCGCGGCTCGGCGGTGCGCGACAGGCCACAGTCGGTGCACAGGTCGCGGGCCACCGGCGGGGCCAGCGGCGGCGTTTCGGGCGCGGTTTCGGGCGCGGTTGCGGGGGCGGTGTCGGGCATGGGCTCCTGGCCTGACGGGGGCGGCGCGGGGGCCCCCTGAATAGGCGATTTCGCCGCCCCCGCCAAGGCGCCGCGGAGGTTCAGGAAGCGTGGCCGGGCAGCTCCAGGGTGACCGTGGTCCCGGCGCCGGGGCGGCTTTCCACCGTCAGGCGGCCGCCGTGCAGGGCCATGATGCGCTGCGACAGCGACAGGCCGAGGCCGGTGCCCTGCTGGCGCCGGGTCATGCTGTCGCCGTGCACCCGCTCGAAGGGTTCGAGGGCCAGGGTGATCTGCTCGGGGGTCATGCCCAGCCCGGTGTCGGTGACGATGATGCGGTGGGTCCTGGGGTCGCACTGGGTACGCACGGTGATGGTGCCGCGTTCGGTGTATTTGATGGCGTTGCCGATGATGTTGAGGAAGACCTGCTTCATGCGCAGGGCGTCGGCGGTCACCGGGCCGCGGCAGTCGGCGTGGTTGGTCAGGGTCAGGCCCTTGTCCTGGGCCTGCAGGCGCAGGATCGACACCACCTCGTCGAGCAGGTCGATCAGGCAGACGGTTTCCGGATACAGGTCGAACTTGCCGGCCTCGATCTTGGCCAGATCGAGGATGTGGTTGATGGTTTCCAGCAGGTGGTGGCCGCTTTTCAGGACCAGCTCGGCGTATTCGGCGTAGGTTTCCGGCAGCGGACCGAAGGTGCCCCGGGCCATCAGGTCGGAAAAGCCGATGATCGAGTTGAGCGGGGTGCGCAACTCGTGGCTGACGTTGGCCAGGAACTCGCTTTTCGCCCGGTTGGCGAACTCGGCCTCTTCCAGGGCCTGTTCCAGCAGGCGCTCGTTGGTCAGGCGTTCGGTCAGGTCGGTCAGGGTGATGACCGAGGTGTCGGCGTCGAGCCGACCCCGCTTCAGGTCGACGATGCGGGTGCGGGTGTCCGGGTCGTGCAGCCGCCACAGGCCTTCCTCGACGTGGCCGGCGCCGCTGGCCGCGCCTTCAGGATGGGCCCACGGCAATCCGCCCAGACGCTGGCCGACCACGTCATCCGGTGGCCGACCGGTGATGCGCGTGAAGGCCGGGTTGATGGCCTGGATGCGCCCGTCGGCGTCGAGGATGGCCATGGCGTCCGAGGCGTTGGCGAACACCGAGCGGGTGATCGACACCGTGCGCAGGCGGTTTTCCAGGCTGGTCCGGCTCAGGGTTTCGCGCAGCAGCAGGCCGCCGCCGGTGAGCAGGGCGATCAGCGCGGCGGCGGCAAAGCCGAGCACCGTGCCATCGGTGGTCAACCAGGCGGCGCGGGCGTCGCGTTCGTTGACCGCGGCGATGGCGGCCAGCGGGTAGCGGCTGGACAGTTGCACCGCCACCTGTCCGCTGCCGTGGCTGTCGGGCAGGGGCAGCAGGGCGGTGCCCCGTCCCTCCTTGATCAGCCGGTTGAGGTCGAAGGGGCCGCAGTCCGGGGCGCTGTCCGGGCTGGCGTGCAGGATCGGCCGCCCGTCCAGGCGAGCCAGACAGACCGGGCTCGAGGGGCCCAGGTTGGCGTCGGTCAGAAGGTCGCGCAGGTGGGCCGGGTTGAGGGCGCCGATGATCAGCCGCGACGGCCGCCCGGGCGGATCGATGGGCAGGGCCACCGGCAGCACCTGGCGCGGCGAGGGGGGAGCACCGCCGTGCGTCGGCAGATAGCGGCCATCGCTCAGCCGCCCGATCCTCAGGCCCCGGTCGAAGCGCCGGTTGGCGCCGTCCAGGGTGGAGTCGTCGGCGGCCAGGCCGAGGGCGTGCAGGTCCAGTCTTTCGCCGACCTGACGGCCGGCGCTGTCGGCCAGGATGACGCCGTCGGCGTCGGCGATGGCGATCTGCCGCAGGTGGGGGGCGAAGCGCAGCAGGGCGGCAAGGCGCACCGAGAGCTCGGCCGACGGGCCGTCGGCGGGTCGCCGCTCCACTTCCTCGGCGGCGGCGACGAGCAGGGTCTCGGCCGACTCGATGGTCCGGGTCACCCCGGCCTCGGCCATTTCCGCCACCACCCGGGCGATCCGTGTCTGTTGCGCCAGGTTGGCCTGGTAGTGGGTGCCCACGGCGAGGGCGAACAGGGCCGCCACGGCCAGCCCGAAACCGGCAATGATCCAGCTTGCCCTGCCCAGACGGAAGGGGAGAGGAGAGCGCCCCTCCGACAGAGGGGCAGGATCGGACATGGGGTTGGACATGTTCAATGAAGACTACCGCAAACCGCTTCCCCGACCGAGGGAAATCCCTGTTTCCGGACCAGGGGGCGGAGCGCCCCCGGGGCGGCCCCGGGGGCGCTCCGAGTCGGCGTCCGGCCGCCGCGGAGTCGCTCCGCCCCCGGGTGGCCGCCGGGGTGGGCTCAGGGGGCCAGGATCGGGGTCAGGCCATGCTTCTCGCCGGCGGCGGCGAGGCGGCCGTCGGCCTTGACCTGACGCACGAAGGCATCGACCCGGGCCAGCCAGGCCGGCTCGTCCTTGGGCACGGCGTAGGCATAAGGGGTCGGGGCGACCGGCTGCGGCGGGGCGATCAGGCGCGCCCAGTCGGTCAGGTCGGCCATCCGCTTGCCATAGGGGAAATCGGTCATGAAGACGTCGGCCCGGCCGCTTTGCACTTCCTGTTCGCGGGCCTTGAAGTCGTCGACCACCATCAGTTCGGCCTGTTTCAGGCGGCCGCGCATCTCCGGCTCCATGTAGGTGCCTTTCATCACCACCACCACATGGCCGGGTTGGTCGATGTCGGCCCAGTCGGTGATGGTCGGGTGGCGGCGGTCGGCCACCGCGTACATGCCGCTGACCAGATGCGGCGCCGTGAAGTCCATGTGGCGGGCGCGGTCGGCCCGCACCCCGACGGCGTGCATGGCGACATCGCAGAGGTCGCCGGTCAGGTTGGCGACGAGTTCGGCGAACGAGCTGTCGACGAAGTCGACCGCGACCCCGAGGTCGTCGGCCAGGGCGCGGGCCATGTCGATGTCGATGCCTTCCAGCTGGCCGGTGCGCGGGTTGCGGTAGGTGATCGAGTAGTAGTCGGGCCAGATGCAGACCCGCACACTGCCCCGCGCCTCGATCGCCCGCAGGCGGTCCGGCGCGGAGCCCTCGGCGCTGGCGGGCCGGGGGGCGGTGGCCAGCGCCAAGCAGGCGGCGGCGAGCAGGCAGGGCAGCAGGCGGCGGGGCATTGGCGGGACTCCCGGCTGGGGGAAACGGGGCGGCGCGCGCTCCGTCGGGCAGCGTATGCAACACGAGCATATGCAAAAACCGAAATGCTGCCCAGGCGAAGTGTGGCCGGTCGGCCATGGTCCTCATTTTGTTGCGCGGGGGTAGGGCAAAGGGCAACAAAGCTTTGACCTTGGGGCCAAGCTGTGGAACTTATGGGCCGCCCGGCGCCCCCGCGCGCCGGTGTTGCGTCGCACAGGCGTAACGCCCGCGTTGTGCGGCGCACAAGAAACCGTCATAATGGCTGACACCAGGGAGGAAGATCGCCCCCCACCGCGCGGCAGAACGGCGGGGGCGGGCGGCGGGTCCGTGCGTTGAGGGGAGTACCCGGAAAAGGCCGTTTCATGGACCCCATAGAACGGTTTGCCGGGCTGCTTCGGGCGGTCGCGGGGTTGGTGTGGCGTCGAACCGGGCGCCGCCGGTCCGTGATGGATCTGGTTTCAAGGGATCGAACCGACGGTATGAGCGAGTATGCCCTGATCATTCTGGGGACCGCCCTGGTCAACAACGTGGTGCTGGTCAAGTTCCTTGGTCTGTGCCCGTTCATGGGGGTGTCCAACAAGCTGGACTCGGCGCTGGGGATGGGCTTTGCGACCACCTTCGTGCTGACCCTGTCGGCGGCCCTGAGCTGGCTGCTCGAGGCCTACGTGCTGGCGCCGCTCGGCCTCGGCTTCCTGCGCATCCTGACCTTCATCCTGGTCATCGCGGCGGTGGTCCAGTTCACCGAGATGGCGGTGCGCAAGATGTCGCCGGCGCTCTATCAGGTGCTGGGCATCTTCCTGCCCCTGATCACCACCAACTGCGCGGTGCTCGGGGTGGCCCTGCTGAACCTTCAGGAGGGGCACGATTTCCTGCAAAGCGTGCTGTTCGGTCTGGGCGCGGCGCTCGGCTTCACCCTGGTCATGGTGATGATGGCCGGGCTGCGCGAGCGCCTTGCCGTCAGCGAGGTGCCCGAGGCCTTTGCCGGGGCGCCCGTCGGCTTTGTGGTGGCCGGCCTTCTGTCGCTGGCCTTCATGGGATTCGCCGGGTTGGCCCCGGCCTAGAGGCGCCGCGGAGCCGTCGTTGGCGACGGTGACGGTGAGCCACGGTGATCCACGGTGACTCATCGTGGGTGGCCGGCGCCTTGCAGGGTCGCCGTCCGGGCGAGGTGGGTGGTTTTTCGGTTTCGCGTTGGATTTCGTTGTGACAGTGGGCCAGGGAGGCCAGTTGAACGATGGTGGCGGCAATCGTCAGTCTGACCGCTCTCGGGGTCATCCTGGGCGCTCTTCTCGGCATCGCGGCGCGGCGCCTGAAGGTGGAGGAGAATCCGCTGCTGGCGCAGGTCGAGGCGATCCTGCCTGGCACCAACTGTGGCCAGTGCGGCCTGCCCGGCTGTCCGGCCGGGGCGCGCGCCCTGGTCGATGGCGAGGCCCCGGTCACCCTGTGCCCGCCGGGCGGCCGGGCGGTGGCCAAGCAGTTGGCCGAGCTGCTCGGGGTCGAGGCCGACCTGTCGGCGATGGCCGACAAGGAGCCGCGCATCGCCTTCATCAACGAGGACCTGTGCATCGGCTGCACGCGCTGCTTCCAGCGCTGCCCGGTGGATGCCCTGATCGGGGCGCCCAAGCAACTCCACCAGGTGATCAGCGATGTCTGCACCGGCTGCGAATTGTGCATGAACATCTGTCCCACCGAGTGCATCCATATGGTTCCGGTCACCCCGGACCTGCGCAACTGGTACTGGCCCAAGCCCGAAATCGTCCCCGGCCGGCCGCCGGCCGCCGCCAACGCGGAAGGCCCCGAGGCCGGGCGGGCCGCCTGAACCCCGTCGAGATCGGGTGGTGAGGTAGTGAAATGAGCGTGATGAAACTGTTCAAGGTGCGTGGCGGGGTTCACCCGGACGAGCGCAAGGACCTGAGCGCCGAGCGCGCCATCGAGCCGTTGCCGATTCCGGCCCTGTTGCAGATTCCGTTGCTGCAACACATCGGCGTCCCCGCCGAGCCGGTGGTCGAACGCGGCCAGACGGTGCTGAAAGGTCAGTTGCTGGCCGCCGCCGATGGCCCGGTCTCGGCCCCCGTGCACGCCCCCACCTCGGGGCTGGTGCTGGGCATCAGCCGCCAGACGGCGCCCCATCCCTCGGGCCTGCCGGTGCGCACCATCGCCCTTCGCCCCGATGGCCTGGACCAGTGGGCCGGCCCCGAACAGGGCCGCCCCGAACCGGCCGAGGTGGACAGCCTGAGCCCCGACGAGATCGCCCAGCGGGTGGCCTGGGCCGGCATCGTCGGCATGGGCGGGGCGGTCTTCCCCTCGGCCGCCAAGCTCAACCTGCGCAATTCGCACCGGCTCGACACGCTGATCATCAACGGCGCCGAGTGCGAGCCCTACCTGACCTGCGACGACCGGCTGATGCGCGAGCGCACCGACTCGGTGCTCTCCGGCATCCGGGCGCTGAAGAAGGCGCTTGGCGTCGGGCGCGCCCTGATCGCCATCGAAAGCAACAAGCCCAAGGCCCTGGCCGAGATGACCCGGCGCATCGGCGAGCTGGGCGACTCGGGCCTGCGCGTGGTCCGCGTGCCGACGCGCTACCCCATGGGCTCGGAAAAGCACCTGATCCTCGCCGTCACCGGGCGCGAGACCCCGGCCGGCCGGCTGCCCGCCGACGTCGGCTGCGTGGTCCACAACGTGGCCACGGCGCACGCCATCGATCAGGCCATCCGCGAGGCCCGGCCGCTGATCTCGCGGGTCGTCACGGTGTCCGGCGGCGCGGTGCGCGAGCCGCGCAATCTGGAAGTGATGATTGGCACCCCGGTCAACGAGCTGCTCGATGCCTGCGGCGGCCTTTCCGCGCCGGCCGACAAGCTGCTCATCGGCGGCCCGATGATGGGCATCCCGGCGCCGTCGACCGAGGTGCCGGTGGTCAAGGGGGCCTCCGGCGTGCTCGCCCTGACCCGGGCCGAGACCCGCAAGCGCCAGCCCATGCCCTGCATCCGCTGCGGCCAGTGCGTCGAGGTCTGCCCGTGCGGCCTGGTGCCGACCGAGATGATGACCCGGGTGCGGGCCGAGAACCTCGACGCGGCGGCCAAGATCGGCCTCAACGACTGCCTGTCGTGCGGCTCGTGCAGCTATGTCTGCCCGTCGCACATCCCGCTGGTCCAGTACTTCAACTACGGCAAGGGGCGCCTGAAGGCCCAGGCCTTCGAGAAGCGCCAGCAGGAGGTGACCCGCCGGCTGGCCGAGAAGCGCACCGAGCGCATGGAGCGGCTGGCCGCCGAGAAGAAGGCCATGCTGGCCAAGCGCAAGGCCGAACAGGCGGCCCGCAAGGCGGCCGAGGAGAAGGCCGAGGCCGAGGGGCAGCCCAAGCCGGGCGCCAAGGCTCCGGCCGCCCAGGCTCCGGCGGCCAAGGCGGCGCCGGACAAACCGGCGCCCGAGCCGCCCCCCAACCAGCCGGCGGCCAACCAGGACGCGGCCAACCAGGATACCGCCGTCGAGCCCCCGCGGGAGGCCGCCGCCCAATGAGTTCCCAGCCTTTGTCGGCCGCCCCGCACGCCCACCAGGAGGCCAGCGTGCGGCGCATCATGCTGCTGGTCGCCGCCGCCCTGCTGCCGGTCACCCTTTACGAGCTGTGGCTGTTCGGCTGGCCGGCCATCAACCTGCTGACCGTCACCCTGCTCAGCACCCTGCTCGCCGAGGCGGCCTGTCTGGCCCTCGCCCGGCGGCCCATCCTGCCCTTCCTGACCGACGGCTCGGCCCTGCTCACCGGCTGGCTGTTGGCCCTCAGCCTGCCTCCGGTCGCCCCCTGGTGGACCGGGGTGGTCGGCGGCGTGGTGGCGATGGCCATCGGCAAGCACGTCTTCGGCGGGGTGGGGCAGAACCTGTTCAACCCGGCCATGGTGGCGCGCGTCGTGCTGCTCATCTCCTTCCCGCTGGAGATGACCCGCAACGCCGGCCCGATGCGCCTCACCGACCCCGACGCTCCCGGCTTCCTCGACGGTTTGGCCATCACCTTCGGCGGCGGCGCCAACCTCGATGCCCTGTCCAGCGCCTCGCTGCTCAGCCACGCCAAGACCGAGTTGAGCCGGGGCGTGCCGCTGACCGAAAGCCTCTCCGGCCTTTATGACCCGTGGGCCCTGGCGGTGGGCACGGTGCCCGGGGCGATGGGCGAGACGGCGGCCCTTTTGATCCTGCTTGGCGGCCTGTTCCTGATCTTCATGCGGGTCATCAGCTGGCACATTCCGCTGGCCATGCTGGGCACCCTGGGCGCCCTGGCCGGCGTCTTCCACCTGATCGACCCCAGCCGCTACGCCGACCCGCTGTTCCACCTGTTGGCCGGCAGCGCCATGCTGGGCGCCTTCTTCATCGCCACCGATCTGGTCACCTCGCCGATCACCCGCCGGGGGCAGATCATCTTCGGGGCCGGGTGCGGACTGCTGGTCTACGTCATCCGCACCTGGGCCAACTATCCGGAAGGGGTGGCCTTCGCCATCCTCTTGATGAACGCCCTGACCCCGCTGATCGACCACTACGTCCGGCCGCGCGTCTTCGGGCGCACCGCCAAGGGGGCGCCGCTGACCTATCAGCCGGCCGACCGGGAGGCCGGCCAATGAGCGCCCCCTACCGCAGCGCCCCCTGGTTCCAGGCTGTCCTGCTCGGTCTGTTCGCCTGTCTGGCGGCGGTCCTGCTGGCCGGCGGCGACGAGGCCACCCGCGAGGACATCAAGGCCCGCAAGGCCGAGGATCTGGTCGCCTCGCTGAGCCAGGTGATCCCCCCCGAATCGCACGACAACAACCTGCTCGCCGACACCCTGAGCGTGACCACCGGGGACGGCGACACCCGCACCGTCTATCAGGCCATCCGCGCCGAGCGCGTGGTCGCCGTGGCCTACATGGTGGTCGGCCAGGGCTACGCCGGGCCGGTCGAGGTGCTGATGGGGGTCGACGAGAGCGGCACCGTGCTCGGCGCCCGGGTGCTGGCCCACGCCGAAACCCCGGGCCTGGGCGACAAGATCGAACGGGCCAAGGACGACTGGATCGACTCCTTCGCCGGCCAGAGCTTCGACACCCTGCCCGAAGGTCGCTGGAAGGTGAAAAAGGACGGCGGCGTGTTCGACCAGTTCAGCGGCGCCACCATCACCCCGCGCGCCGTGGTCCAGGCGGTGAAGGGCGGGCTCGACTTCTTCCACGCCCGGCGCGACGAGCTTCTGACCATCCCCGACGCCGCGCCCGATCCCGAAAACCAGGAAAGCTAACGCCGCCATGTCCAGCTATCGCACCATCACCCGCGACGGCCTGTGGGACAACAACGTCGTCTTCGGCCAGATGCTGGCCCTGTGCCCGCTGCTGGCGGTCACCGGCACGGCGACCAACGGCCTGGGCATGGGACTGGCCAGCACCGTGGTCATGGTCGCCTCGGGGCTGGCCATCAGCCTGCTGCGCGGGGTGATCACCGAACAGGTGCGCATCCCCGCCTTCATCCTGGTCATCGCCGCCCTGGTCACCCTGGTCGACATGGCGATGAACGCCTGGATGCACGAGCTGTACAAGATCCTCGGCCTATTCATCCCGCTGATCGTCACCAACTGCGCCATCCTGGGCCGGGCCGAGGCCTTCGCCTCCAAGGAACGGGTCGGCCCCTCGGTGGTCGACGGGCTGATGATGGGCATCGGCTTCACCTTCGCCCTGGTGGTGCTGGGCGGGGTGCGCGAGATCATCGGCTCGGGCACCCTGTTCGCCAATGCCTCGCTGCTGCTGGGCGAGAGCTTCTCGTTCCTGGAAACCACCCTGATCCCCGATTACCGGGGCTTCCTTCTGTTCATCCTGCCGCCGGGCGGCTTCATCGCGCTCGGTTTCATCCTGGCCGGCAAGCGGCTGCTCGACGGCTGGCTGGGCCACAAGCCAGACCTGCTGGCCCCGGAAGAGGACGAGGATGACCCCCAGGCGGCCCCGGCCTGAGATCGACACCACCCCCGAATTCAAGGACGCGCCCCATGAGCGACACCGCCACCGCCGACGCGCCGGCTCCGCTGAAGATCGGGGTCGCCTACGCCACCGCCGCCCGTCAGGTGTGGCTGGAAGTCACCGTGCCGGCCGGGACCACCATCAAGCAGGCCATCGAAACCTCGGGCGTGCTCAAGCAGTTCCGCGACATCGATCTGGCCACCCAGAAGGTTGGCATCTTCGGCCGTCTGGCCAACCTGACCGACACCGTGAACGATGGCGACCGGGTGGAAATCTATCGCCCCATCACCGCCGACCCCCGGCAGGTCAAGCGCAAGCGGGCCGATGATGCCCCGGCCGGCGACAAGCCCCAGCCCGACCGCTTCAACCGCCCCGACGCCGACCGCGCCCGGATGCGCAAGGGCCCACCCCGGGCGGCCAACGAGACGGTCCAGGAAACCCTGGACAAGGACGCCTCGCCCGCCCCCATGCCCAAGGAACGGGGCTGAGAGCACACAAAAAACCCCCGGACATCACGTCCGGGGGTTTTTTGTCTGGGGATGGGGCGAGTAGACGGATTCGAACCGACGACCTCCTGGACCACAACCAGGCGCTCTAACCGACTGAGCTATACCCGCCATCACCAGAAGAACGGCTGTTTAAACGACCGCCACCCCGCCGTCAAGCACTGCCCGCCGGACATGGCACCAACCGGCGCCGCGCGATCCACGCAAAGGGGCGCTGCCCCTTTGAACCCCGCTGGGGAGGCCGGGGGCCTCCCCAGACCCCACCATGAATCAAAACCCCACCGAGGGGGGCTTGCCCCCCTCGGTGGGGTTTTAAGTCACGGCGGGGGTCCGGGGGGGCCCCTGGTCCCCCCGGCGGGGGTTCCAAGGGGGCGGCGCCCCCTTTGCGTTGATCACGCCGCGCCGGCTGGTGCCCTGTCAGACGGGTTGGCTGACGACCTGGAGGTTGCGTGGGGGGCGTTTCAGGGTTTCGCGCAGGTTGGTCAGGGTGTGGGCCAGGGTGGGGTGATCGTAGGCTTCGCTGGGCCGGGCGCCCCAGACCGGGTTGGGCCAGGCGGGATCGTTGGTGAAGCGGGCGATGACGTGGACGTGCAGTTGGGGCACCTGGTTGCCCAGGCTGGCGACGTTCATCTTGTCGGCCTGGGTGAGGTCGCGCAGGCATTGGGCGGCGTGGCTGGTTTCCTCCATCAGGCGGCCGCGGTCGTGGGCCGAGAGGTCCCACAGCTCGCGGATCTCGGCCAGCCGGGGGATCAGGACCAGCCACGGGTAGGTGCGGTCGTTCATCAGCCGCACCTGACACAGCGGCCAGTCGGTGACCAGGACGGTATCGGCGGTCAGCCGGGGATGGAGGTCGAAATCCATCAGTTCATGCGCTCGGCCAGTTCGGCGCGCACCTTCTGGCGCAGCACGTCGAGCGGCACCGGGGCGCCTTTCAGCTCGAAGTGCCAGAAGGTCCAGCCGTTGCAGCTCGGCGCCCCTTGCAGGGTGGCGCCGACCTGATGGATCGAGCCCTTGACGTCGGCGGCGATCAGGCTGCCGTCGGCGCGCACCCGGGCGGTGTGGCGGCGCTGGGCGTCGAACAGCACGGTGCCGGGTTTGAGCAGGCCGCGTTCGAGCAGGCTGCCGAAGGGGATGCGCGGTTCGGCCTTGCGCCCGGGGTTGTGCAGCAGGGCGGGATCGGTGCCGGCCTCGATGCGGGCGATGCGGGCGGTGGCGGCCTTGGCGTAGTCCTGGTCCTGTTCGATGCCCAGCCAGTGGCGGCCCAGGGCCTTGGCCACGGCGCCGGTGGTGCCGGTGCCGAAGAAGGGGTCGAGGATGACGTCGCCGGGCTGGGATGAGGCGAGGATGACGCGGTACAGCAGCCCGGCCGGTTTCTGGGTCGGGTGCAGCTTGTCGCCGCCTTCGGTTTTCAGGCGTTCCTGGCCGGTGCACAGGGGCAGGGTCCAGTCGCTGCGCATCTGGGTGCCGTCGTTCAGGGCCTTCATGGCGTCGTAGTTGAAGGTGTAGCGGGCGTCCTTGGCCTTGCTGCACCAAAGCAGGGTTTCGTGGGCGTTGGTGAAGCGGGTGCCGCGGAAGTTGGGCATCGGGTTGGACTTGCGCCAGACGATGTCGTTCAGGAGCCAGAAGTCGAGGTCCTGAAGCGCCGAGCCCACCCGATAGATGTTGTGGTAGCTGCCGATCACCCAGATGGTGCCGGTGTCCTTCAGCACGCGACGGGCGGCGGTCAGCCAGGCGTGGGTGAAGCGGTCGTAGGCGGCGCGGTCGTCGAAGCGGTCCCAGGCGTCGTCGACGCCGTCGACCCGGCTGTTGTCGGGGCGGTGCAACTCGCCACCCAGGCACAGGTTGTAGGGCGGGTCGGCGAAGATGACGTCCACCGAGTTCGCGGGCAGGGCATTCATCGCCTCGACGCAGTCGCCGAGGATCACGCGGTCGGTTTCAAGCGGGCTCATGGGGTGTCCCTGGAGTGGTGGAAGCCATGGGGACGATCCCGGATCGGCCCGTTGCCGACCGGTATGACGCAGGCCCGACTCGGCGTCAAGAATCAAGCCATATCAGTATGTTGGCCGGAGTCGCCTGAGGTTGGGCATGAACCACAGGATATGGAGTCCCGTTGGTCGCGGGGACTCAAGGGATGGTGGGGGTGTCACCCATCTGCAACAGGTCGCGCACCGGTTTGAAGCTGCGCCGATGGGCCGGGCAGGGGCCGAGGCGGGCCAGGGCGGCCTGATGGACGGCGGTGCCGTAGCCCTTGTGGCGGGCGAAGCCGTAGCCGGGGTGGGTGGCGTCGAGATCGACCATCAGGCGGTCGCGGGTCACCTTGGCGAGGATCGAGGCGGCGGCGATGGAGAGGCTTTTGCCGTCGCCGCCGACCAGGGGGTGGACCTGGACCGGGGCGGGCAGGGCGGGCGGGCGGTTGCCGTCGATCAGGGCGTGGGCGCAGGGGGCGCCCAGGGAGTTGCCCAGGGCCGCACAGAGGGTCTCGTAGGCGCGGGCCATGGCGAGGTGGGTGGCGGCCAGGATGTTGAGGCGGTCGATCTCCGCGACGCTGGCCTGCCCCAGGCCCAGGAAGATGCCGTCAAGGGTGGTCAGGGTGTCGGCCAGGGCGGTGCGGCGGGCTTCCGACAGGCGCTTGGAATCATCCAGGCCGGCCAGCCCGGGGTGGGCGGCGGCGGCCGGCGTCAGGACCACGGCGGCGGCCATCACCGGTCCCGCCCAGGGGCCGCGCCCGGCCTCGTCGATACCGCAGACGACGCCGCCCAGGGCGCTTTCGCGGCCAAGGTCGGGGCGCGCTTTCATGGACGGTTTCACGGGCGGTCATCCCCGGGGGGCGGTTCGTCGTCGTCGAACAGGATGCGTTGGGCGGCCCCGTCGAGGTCGTCGAACTGGCCGCTCCTGAGGGCCCACAGGAAGGCCCCCAGGCCGAGCAGGCCCAGGAACAGGGCCATCGGGATGAGGAACAGCAGGATGTCCATGGCGCTCAGTCGCCGGGCACCGGGACCACGCCGTTGAGGGCCAGCCGGCCGCCGTCGGCGTAGATGGTCTGCCCGGTGACGTAGCTGGCCGCCGCGCTGGCCAGGAACAGCACCACCTGGGCGATCTCCTCGGGCCGCCCGACGCGGCCCAGCGGGGTGCGCGACAGGGTGGCCTTGAGGGCCGCCGGGTTGTCGGTCAGGCCGCCCAGCATGGACGTGTCGATGGAGCCCGGGCCGACCGCGTTGACGCGGATGCCGTGCGGGGCCAGCCCCAGGGCCATGGTGGTGGTCAACTGGGCCAGTCCGCCCTTGCTGACGCAGTAGGGCAGGGCGGCCGGGATGGCCACCTTGGCGTTGATGCTGCTCATGTTGACGATGCTGCCCTGAATGCCCGCCTCGACCATGTGCCGGGCGGCCGCCTGGCTGGCCACGAAGGCGGCCTTGAGGTTGACCGACAGCACCTGGTCGAGCTGCTCCAGGGTGATGTCCAGCACGTCGCCGGTGATCAGGATGCCGGCGTTGTTGACCAGCACGTCGATCCGCCCGAAGGCATCGACGGCGGCGGCCACCGGCTCGGCGGCGCGCTCGGGCTGGCTCAGGTCGACGGTGGCGGCCAGGGCCCGGTGGCCGGCCTGGGTGAGCCCGGCCACCGCCTGGGCCAGGGCCTCGGCGTCGCGGTCGGCCAGCACCACCGCCGCCCCGGCCTGGGCCAGGGCGCGGGCACAGGCCAGACCGATGCCCTGGGCGGCGCCGGTCACCACGGCCACCCGGCCATCGAGGGTTTGCGTGTCGGTCATCGGGTCAGTTATCCTTTCAGCAACTTTCGCGGTTGTCTCTCTTCATGGCGCACGGGAGGAGACCATGAGCGAGCACGAACGGAGCGCCGTCTTTGTGGTCGCCGCCGCCATCGCCTACCTGCTGCCGTCGCTGGTGGCGCTCGGGCGGCGGCAGTGTTCCCGCGACGCGGTTTTCGTCATCAACCTTGTGCTCGGCTGGACCGTCATCGGCTATTTGTTTGTCCTCGCCTGGGCCCTCACCGGCGAGGCCGCGCCGCGTCGCCGCGATCTCCTGGCCACCGCCGCCAGCCTCAAGACATGCCCGCGCTGCGCCGAGGACGTCAAGGCTGCGGCCCATATGTGCCGCTACTGCGGCCACGAGTTTTAGGGCGCGTGCCGCTACTGCGGCCACGAGTTTGCTGGCCCGCTGGCTGGCGGGTCCCGTCCATGCCCTCCCCGGCGGGGGCGCCGGGGCTCGGCAAGGGGGGCTGGCCAGCCTCCCTGTTCAGGGGCTCAGTTCGGGGCCTAATTGGCGCACACGCCGAGCAGGCAGATCGAACCCGGGCAGTCGTTGTCGGTGGCGCAGGAACGGGCGCCGCCGCCGCCCCCGCCGCCGCGTCCGGTCTCGCAGATGACGCGGGTGAAGCCGCCGCAATGGCCGGTGCAGGTCTGCCCGGTGCCCAGCACGTAGGTGGGTTCCATCAGCTGCCAGCGGAAGTCCACGGCGTGGCTGTGGCCCAGGGCCTGACACACCTTGTCGGCGGCGTACTGGTCGCAGTCCTTGGCCCAGTGGTAGCAGTGGTCGATGACCACGCCGTTGGTGTTCCTGGGATACTCGACCACCACCTGGCCGGCGTTGGCGACACACGGCAGCAGCAGCAGGCCGACGGCCAGGGCCAGCCGGCGGACGGTGGGTGTCCACATGCGCATGGTTCCGGTCCCCCCTTTCGGGCGCGGCGGACAGGGCGGGGCCGCTGGCCGGAGGCGCGGACTCCGCGAACCGGTTCCGGCAATGGTCCCGCCGTCGCCCCCGCCGCGCGGCGAACGGGGCGACGAACCCTTACACGGCCTTGGCCATCTCGCGCTCGCGGGCGGTGGCGCGGCCGGTGTCGAAGGCCTGGGCGTTGAGCTCGACCAGGGCCGGCTTCCTGGCCCGGAAGCCGGCCAGCACGGTGTCGCGCAAGACCTCGGCCGGGAACGGCAGGTGGTCGGCGATGGCGCCGAGCAGGATGGTGTTGACCAGCCGCACGGTGCCCAACTGGCGGGCGATGGCCTCGGCGTCGAAGGCGATGACCTGACGGCCGCTGGCCTGCATCTGCGCCACCGGGTCGTCGGGGTAGGGGAACAGGCCCCCGGAGACGACCAGCGGCGGAATGCGCATGACGTTGACCATGGCGCAGCCGTCGGGCTTCAGGTGGGTGGTCCAGCGCAGCGCCTCGGCCACCTCGAAGCCGATCAGAAGGTCGGCCTCCCCGGGGGCGATGGCCGGGGCGACCACCTTGGGCCCGAAACGCACGTGCGAGGTGACCACGCCGCCGCGCTGGGCCATGCCGGCGACCTCGGTCTTCTTCACGTCGTGGCCCAGCGAGATGGCCGCCTGGGCGAGCAGCTCGGCGGCCGTCATCACGCCCTGGCCGCCGATGCCGCAGACCAGGATGTTGGTGACCGGGCCGACCTCGGGGCCGGTCGCGGGGGTATCGGTGTGGGAGCTCATGGGGTGGCCTCGGCGGTGGCGGGAACGATGCACTTGGGACCGCAGGTGGCGACACAGGTGTCGCACCCGGTGCAGAACTCGCTGTCGATCTTAACGAAGGTCAGCTCCTTCTCGCGGCCCCGGTTGTCGGTGGTGGTTTCGCGCCGGGTGACCATGATCGCCGGGCAGCCGACGGCCAGACAGTTGCCGCAGCCGGTGCAGTCCTCGTCGACCACCTTGAGCGGCGGGTTGTTGCAGAACTTGTCGGTCAGCACGCACGGCCGGTTGGTGCGGATCACCGAGACGCCGGGCGCCTCGACCTCGGTGCGCAGGATCTTGAACAGGCGCGGCAGGTCGTAGGGGTCGACGTCGTGGTAGTGGTTCTCGTCCACGCCCAGGGCCAGACACAGGGTGCGATAGTCCACCTTGGGGGTTTCCATGCCGTGGATGTCGCGCCCGGTGCCCGGGTGGTCCTGGCCGCCGGTCATCGCCACGGTGGCGTTGTCGAGCAGCAGCAGGGTCACGTTGGCCCGGTTGTAGACCATGTTGACCAGCCCCTGCATGCCCATGTGCAGGAAGGTGGAATCGCCGATGGTGGCGACCAGCCGCTTGCTCGGATCGGTTTCCTTGAGGACCGCCTCCAGGCCGTGGGCCATGGTGATCGAGGCGCCCATGCAGGTGCAGGTGTCGACGGCGTTCCAGGGGTGGCCGACGCCCAGGGTGTAGCAGCCGATGTCGCCGGTGATGACCACCTTCTTGCGCAGCTTGGAGAGGCAGTAGAAGGGCGTCAGGTGGGGGCAGCCGGCACACAGGGTGGGCGGCCGGGGGAACACCTCGGGCGCCGTTTCGGCCAGCGCCGGGGCGGGCACGGTTTCGCCCAGCAGGCCGGCCACCGTCTGGCGCACGATGGGGGCGGTCAACTCGCCGTACTGGGGCAGCACGTCCTTGCCGTGGACCGCGACCCCGGCCGCCTTGAGCTCGGTCTCGATCAAGGGCTCGACCTCTTCCACCACCAGCACCTTGTCGACCTTGGCGGCGAAGGCCTTCAGCCGCTCCAGCGGCATGGGGTGGCTCATGCCCAGCTTGAACAGCGGGGCGTCGGGGCAGGCTTCGCGCGCGTTCATCGCCGCCGGGCCGGAGGCGATGATGCCCAGCCGGCTGTCGCTGCCGCTCCATTCCTGGTTCAGCGGGCTGTTGGTCGACTCCTCGGTCAGCCGGCCATCGCGGGCGAACATGTTGGGCAGCAGGGCCTTGGCGTTGACCGGCACCACCACCCAGCGGCGCGGGTTGATCTCGAACGGCTTGAGGGGCGGGTCCAGGCGCTCGCCCACCTCGGCCATCGCCTTGACGTGGCAGACCCGGGTGGTCAGGCGCAGGATGGCGGCCACGCCGTGGCGCTCGGAAACCTCGAAGGCCTCCATCACCATGTCGCGGGCCTCTTGCGAGTCGCCCGGCTCGAACACCGGCATGTGGCCGAAGCGGCCCCAGTAGCGGCTGTCCTGCTCGTTCTGCGACGACGACAGGCCGACATCATCGGCCACCCCGATGACCAGCCCGCCGTTGGCCCCGGGCAGGGTCTGGCTGAGCAGCGGGTCGGCGGCCACATTGAGGCCGACGTGCTTCATGGCGCAGAAGGCCCGCCCGCCGGCGATCGAGGCACCGATGGCCACTTCCAGCGCCACCTTCTCGTTGACCGACCACTGGACGTTGATGTCCGGGTAGTCGGCCAGGCTTTCCAGGATCTCGGTCGAGGGCGTGCCGGGGTAGGCGGTGGCGACGCGGGCCCCGGCCTCCCACACCCCCCGGGCGACGGCCTCGTTGCCCGACATCAGAAGCCGGCTCAGGGCCGGCGCCTCGGCGATCACGTTCACGGTAGCGGTTCCCCTTTGTTCCGGCGGCGGGTCGGCAAGGCGGCGGACCCGCGCGATACTGTCTGGATGGGCGGTGTTGCTGGATGGGCGGTGGTTGCTGGGTGGGCGGTCGCCGGCGGGCCGGTCAGTGGCCGCCCTGACCGCCCTGGGCGGTCTGAATGGCCTGGGTGGCGGCGACCAGGGTGTCGACCAGCGACTCCCAGTCGTTGAGCCGGTCGGTGTTGAGGACCAGATCGAAGGCGCTGGCCTCGCTGGTCCGCACGTGGAACAGGTCCCACACGAACTTGCCACGGTTGTGGTTGATGTCCTTGACCTGCTTCAGCGCCGCGTCTGGGGTCAGGCCCTCGGCCTTGGCCAGCCGGCGGGCGCAGACCTCGGGGCTGCCGGTGATGCGCACCCGAAGCGCCGCCCCGGAGGACAGCACCACGTGCGAGCCCCGGCCGACCAAAACCCCGCCGGCCTTGGCCAGCGACAGGATGACGTTGACCAGATGGCGCTTGGTGGTGCCCAGGCCCAGGTCGCGCCCGGTGACCAGCCCGGTCAGCCACATGTCGCGCGCCTTGCCGACGCTTTCGTCGATCATGCGGGCCACCGTGGCATCGGTTTCCAGGCGCGCCGCGACGTGGGTGACCAGTTCCTGGTCGTAGCACGGCACGCCCAGACGCTCGGCCAGTTTGCGGGCGATCTCGTCGCCGCCGCTGCCGTGGTCGCGCGACACCGCCACCACCGGCCGGGCGATGCCCAGCGGGCCTCCCTCGCCGGGGGTTTCGGTGGCCTGGATCACGGCCTGCATGGCGGTTTGCAGCGTGGCGGTCATGGCGGCTGTTGCCTTTCGGCTTTCGTCGGTCTCGTCCCCGGGGTGCCCTTTGCCGGGCAATCCATTTCGCTTTTGCAACACGACTATAGCACCGCCGTCGTCGCCCCCGGAAGACCTGAAGGTGATGCCCGGTGGGCGGCCGGGGCCCGGCCGATGGCGCCTTGGCGGGTCGACTTGCGGTCGGTCAGTCGAACAGGGCGTCGATGTCGGCCTGACTGATGGCGCTGGCCTTGTCGCCGGGGCCGTTCAGAAGGTGGGCCTCGTCGTCCGCCTGGGCCGCGGTTTGGGGGGGCTCGGCGGCCAGCTCCTCGATCTGGTCGCTGCCCCAGATGGCGATCATGCGGTCAACCCGATCCTCGACATACTGCAAGGTGGTGACCACCTTGGAGACCCGCTGCCCGGTCAGGTCCTGGAAGTTGCAGGCCTCGAAGATGGCGACCACGCAGTCGGCGGCGTCCTCGGCCAGATGGTTGATGTTGGCGTCCCCGCTTTGCGCCTTGATGGTCTGCATCAGGCCGTCGATCTTCTCGGCCTGCTCCAGGATGGTGTGGGTGGCCTCCTCGGTCGACTCGACGATGGTGTCGAGTTCGCTGGTCGCCGCCACGATGCGGTCCTGCTCGGAGTCGCGGTAGCGCAGGGCGGCGATTTCCCGCTTGGTGTCCTGGATGCTCTGGGCCAGGGCGCGGATCTCGGTCTTGAGGATGGCGATCTCCTCGCGCTCGCGCTTGATGTCGGCCTGTTCGTCGGGCGTGATGCAGTGTGGCGCATGACAGCCGGCGGCGGTCTGCTCCGGTTGCTCCGACCTGCTCTGGCGTACTTCCTGGCGCAGGGCGGCGAGCTCCTGATGCAGCGCGGTCAGCGCCTCCAGCACCTCGCCCGGGGCGGCGGAGGGGCGGGTGCCGTCGTCCTTGCGCTGCTGGTCGCGGCGCACCTCTGCGGTGAAGCGTTTACGGGGCGGCGAAAGGGGGCTCATGACGCTCAACCTCGGGAACGGGACAGGATCACGGGGAACAGGGCGACAGGCGCCCGTCAGCGGCCGGTCGGGGGGTGGCCCTGTCCCACCATCCAGCATCCCTCAATAATCCCTGGGGTTCAACGCGTCCAGTGGGCAGCGTTTCCGGGACCGCCGACAAAGCGCTGCCGAGACCGTCAGGGGCGGCGGTTGCCTTTCAGGATCAGGGCGTTGGTGCTGGCGCTGACGACCCGGGCCGGGCCCTGGGACGGGTTGCGGAAGCGGTGCGGCACGCCGGTGTCGATGTGATAGCCGTCGCCGGCGACCAGACGGCGCACCTGATCGCCCACCGTCACCTCGATCTCGCCCTCCAGGACCAGCCCGGCTTCCTCGCCCGGATAGGTGATCATGTCCTGACCGGTGTCGCCGCCCGGCTGGTAGTGTTCCAGCATCAGGTGGATGTCGCGCCCCTCGCCGCGCCCGCCGATGCTGGTCAGCGAAAGGTCGCCGAAGCTCATCTGGGCCATCTCGTCGGCCGGGAAGAAGAGCTGGGTCGGTCCGCCCGAGGGCGGGGTGAAGAACTCGGCCAGGGTCATCGGGATCCCATCCAGCACCTTCTTCAGCGACGACACCGACGGCGACACCCGGTTCTGCTCGATCAGCGAGATGGTCGAGTTGGTCACCCCGGCCCGCTTGGCCAACTCGCGCTGCGACAGCCCACGCCCGTCGCGGATGGCCCTCAGCCGGGCGCCCAGGTCGAAGCCCTTGTCGCCCCGTGGCGGGGTATCGCTGTCCATGCCGGTTCTCTCCTCCATCACCATGTCGCGGGGGGGCGTGCCCCGATTGGTCGATCCGCCATAATGCCGACTTGCCGGGGGAAAGACCACAGCAGCCTGAAAGTTACGATGTTTCGGGAATCGCCATTTGGGTGCGCCGGCACACCGTGCGGATGGCGAAGCTGGAGCGCAGCGTGGCCACCCCGGGCAGACGGGCCAGGAACTGGCGGTGCAGGCGCTCGTAGTCGGCCATGTCGGCGACGGCGATGCGTAGCTGGTAGTCGGCCTCGCCGCCCATCAGATAGCATTCGATGACTTCCGGGCCGTCGAGCACCGCCGCCTCGAAGGCGTCGAGCACGCTTTCGTGCTGGCTGGTCAGGCGGACCTCGACGAAGACGCTGGTCGGCCGGCCCAGCCGCGCCGGGTCGAGCCTGGCCCCGTAGCCCTCGATGATGCCCGCCGCCTCCAGCCGCGCCACCCGCCGGTGACAGGCCGAGGCCGACAGCCCCACCGCCTCGGCCAGGGCGGCGTTGGTCATCCGGCCGTCGCTCTGCAGCAGCCCGAGCAGGCGCCGGTCGATCTGATCGAGGCGGGCCGGGGGGGTGGGCATGCCGTGGAAGTTCCTTCGATGGGACGGCCAAAAAGCGGTGAAAGATTGCGTCAGGATGTCCTTTGGAGCGCCATTTTGCAAGGACATGCGCCGCCCGTCCAGCCTACTCTTTAACCATTCAACGTCCAGTCGACCCTTTGACGATTCAAGAAGTCCGCAAGTTCAAAGAGGCTTCACAAGTTTAAATTCGCAAGTTCCAAGAAATTCAACCGGCAAGGAGGCTCATGCCATGCGGATCGGTGTTCCCAAGGAAATCAAGAACCACGAGTATCGGGTCGGTTTGACCCCGGCCAGTGTGCGCGAGTTGACCCATCACGGCCACGAGGTGGTGGTGGAAACCGACGCCGCCGCCGCCATCGGCCTGCCCGACGAGGCCTACACCCAGGCCGGGGCGCGCATCGCCGACAGCGCCCAGGCGGTGTTCGCCGAGGCCGAGATGATCGTCAAGGTGAAGGAGCCGCAGCCCGCCGAGTGCCGCATGCTGAAACCGGGCCAGGTGCTGTTCACCTACCTGCACCTCGCCCCCGACCCCGAGCAGACCCGCCTGCTTCAGGAGTCGGGCGCCATCGCCATCGCCTACGAGACGGTCACCGACCGGCGCGGCGGCCTGCCCCTGCTGGCTCCGATGAGCGAGGTCGCCGGGCGCATGGCCATCCAGGCCGGCGCCCACTGCCTGGAGCGCGCCCAGGGCGGGCGCGGCGTGCTGCTCGGTGGCGTGCCCGGGGTGCCGGCGGCCAAGGTGGTGATCCTCGGTGGCGGTGTGGTCGGCACCAACGCGGCGCGCATGGCCATGGGGCTGGAGGCCCACGTCACCGTGATCGACAAGAACCTGGACCGGCTGAAAGAGCTGGATATGCAGTTCGGCCCCATGCTGAACACCATCTACGCCACCGTCGACGCCATCGAGGAAAACGTCCTGGCCGCCGATCTGGTGGTCGGCGCCGTGCTGGTGCCCGGCGACTCGGCGCCCAGGCTGGTCAGCCGCGAGATGGTCGCCAACATGCAGCGCGGCGCGGTGGCGGTCGACGTGGCCATCGACCAGGGCGGTTGCTTCGAAACCTCCAAGCCGACCACCCACGCCGAGCCGACCTATCTGGTCGACGAGGTGGTGCACTACTGCGTCGCCAACATGCCGGGCGGCGTGGCCCGCACCTCCACCCTGGCCCTGAACAACGCCACCCTGCCCTTCACCCTGGCCCTGGCCGGCAAGGGCTGGAAGCAGGCCCTGGCCGACGACGCCAACCTGAGGAACGGCCTGAACGTGCTCGACGGCCGGATCACCTGCGAGGGCGTGGCCAAGGCCCAGGGGCTGGCGTACACCCCGGCCGAACAAGCCCTGGGGCTGTAACGGCGCCCTGAAATCCACAAGAAAAGGCCCGCTTCCCTGGTTGGGGAAGCGGGCCCATTCCGGGTGCCGATGCTGGGGGGATCGAGGGACGCCACACCCGGAACCTGATCGACTTTCTCGGTTCTGCGCTGTTGAGAGCCATTCTAGGCCTCTCCCGGGGCCCCTCCTGTGATCGTCGTCACAGGTCGCGAAATAACCCAGCCGGGCGGGGTGTCATCAAATCCTCGCGCCGGCCGGGGCTGGGCCTTGCCGTGGAACGTCCCCATGTGGGGCTGGAAACGCCGCCAACGCCAGCTCCCGGGGAGGGGACATGACCGCCGACATGATCACCGTTTTCGCCATCCTTGGCGCCACCATCGCCCTGTTCGTCAGCGACCGCATCCGGCTCGACGTGGTGGCCATGCTGGCCGTGCTCGCCCTGGCCCTGACCGGGCTGGTCAGCCCCCAGCAGGCGGTGGCCGGCTTCGGGGCCACCGTGGTGGTCATCATCGGCGGCCTGTTCGTGGTCGGCGAGGGACTGTTCCGCACCGGCGTCGCCTTCCGGGTCGGCGACTGGCTGGTCGACACCGCAGGCACCGGCGAGGCCCGCCTGACCTTCCTTCTGATGGGCGTGGTGGCGGTGCTGTCGGCCTTCATGAGCTCGACCGGCGCCGTCGCCATCTTCATCCCGGTCGCCCTCCGGCTGGCCGTCAAGGCCGGCCTGCCGCCCGGGCGCCTGATGATGCCGCTGGCCTTCGGCTCGCTGATCGGCGGCATGCTCACCCTGATCGGCACGCCGCCCAACCTGGTGGTCAGCACCCAGCTTCAGCGGGCCGGCCTCGCCCCCTTCGACTTCTTCGATTTCACCGGCCCCGCCTTCCTGATCCTGCTGCTCGGCCTGGGCTACATGCTGACCATCGGCCGCCGCCTGCTGCCCGGCGGCCGACCCGGTCCGGCGGGCGGCCGCGAGCGGCGCAGCCTGCGCGACCTCGCCGCCCACTACGGCATCGCCGACAAGCTGGTGCGCCTCGACATCGGCCCCGGCTCGGCGCTGGACGGCCTGACCGTGGCCGAAGCCGCCCTGCGCAGCGAATACGGCATCACCGTGCTCGGCTTCGAGGAGGCCGGCTCGTTCGGGCGCCGCGTCTCCCCGGCCCTGGCCCACAGCCGCTTCGAGGCCGGCCAGACCGTGCTCGCCGTGCACAGCGCCCAGAACGACGACGAGTTGGCCCACATCGCCGCCACCCTGGAAATGACCGCCCACCCGCTGGACGAGGCGGCCGAACGCATCATGGCCCGACAACTCGGTCTGGCCGACGTGCTGCTCACCCCGGACAGCAACCTGATCGGCAAAACCCTCAAGGAAACCCGCTTCCGCCACCGCACCGGCCTCGGCGTGCTGGCCGTGCAGCGCAAGGGGCGCCCGGTCAGCGGCAACTTCGCCACCCAGCCCCTGCGCTTCGGCGACGCCCTGCTGCTGGGCGGCGGCTGGAAGGAAATCGCCAACCTGCGCGAAGCCCGCCAGGACCTGGTGGTGCTGCGCTTCCCCGAGGAAATGAACGACGTCGCCGAAGCCCCCGACAAGGCCCCCCACGCCCTTATCATCGCCCTCGCCATGCTCGGCCTGATCAGCCTGGAACTGATGCCCACCGTGGTCGCCGTGCTCGCCGCCGCCGTCGCCATGGTGCTCTCCGGCGCGGTCGCCACCAGCGGACTCTACCGGGCCATCAACTGGCCCAGCCTGGTCCTCATTGCCGGCATGCTCCCAATGGCCACCGCCCTCGAAAACAGCGGTGCCATGGCCCTGATCGTCGATACCCTGGTCGGCAGCCTGGGCAGCATCGGACCAACCGCCCTGCTCGCCGGACTGGTCGTCCTCACCTCGGTGTTCAGCCAGGTCATCAGCAATACCGCCACCACCGTGCTGGTCGCCCCGATGGCCATCGGCGCCGCCCAGTCGCTCGGCATCTCCCCCTACCCGCTGCTGATGGGCGTAGCCCTGGCCGCCTCCACCGCCTTCGCCACCCCAGTCGCCTCGCCCGTCAACACCCTGGTCCTGGGACCCGGCGGATACCGCTTCAACGACTTCGTCAAAGTCGGCATCCCCCTGCAAACCGCCGCCCTGATCCTGACCATCGCCACCGTGCCCGTGTTCTTTCCGTTCTAAGGGAACAGGGGAACTCGGGGGCTCCGCCCCCAAACCCCCGCCGGGGGGACAGGGTCCCCCCGGACCCCGCCAATTCGTGGGTGTGGAACGCGCAAGGCAGAGCGGGGCACTCAGGGTGCTTGGCGCCGCGCCCCCTCAAAAGGGGTTTGGGGACCTGACGGCTCTCCTCAAGCTCCTTTTCACCTGTTCTGGAGGGCGGCGCGGCTACGTACGAAGTCCTCCGGAATGAAAAGAGCGCTACTTGAGGGCCCTGTTGATCGCCTCTACCAAGCCCTTCCATTGCTCCCGCTCATCCTCCGTGAGGTCGGAGGCCTCGTGAGTGCGTGCCCATCGCAGAAAAGCCTTGGCCAGCTTGTACTTCCCAAAGTCAGGCACCTCATTCTCGAACAGGCTGATGATTGGGCGGTTCGGTTGCTCCTTTGCCTTCGCTTCGACATCCCAGCCTAGATCATCCTTTGCCACAGCAACCAACGTTTCCCTGAGCATGTCTTCGATTTCAGCCTTGGCGATAGGCGTCTTGAGATGATCTTTTGTGCGCAGGATCGCCCGCTGCTTTAGGGCGTGAATGAGTTCCTCCCGATTGGCTTCGTTGTCGCCTGCGGTGTCGGAATCGAGGAGCGCTGCCACCTTCAGTTTGTGAGCGTGAAGTATGGTGGCAAAGTACGTGACCCGTCCGGCGGTGCCGGCCGGAATAACCGCGATCTTCTCGTTCATATCGGCGATTTCCCCTGCCCTCAGCAGTTCGGCCATCGCTGAGAGGTAGAAGTAGTCGGTGAGCCCTTCTGCAACGAGGTTGCGCTCTTGGGAGAAAAGGCTGTGGGCCATGTCGTAGCCGAGAGCCTCCTGAAGCGGGAGCAGGGAAGCCGGGTCCTCGGAGGTAACCGAGGTGTTGACCTTCGTCCCCTTTGAACGGTCCGTCATCTCGACCACACGAACGAGGTCGAGTTCCCCGGAGCCCACGAGGAAAGGGGAGTGCGTCGTGAAGATCGTCTGGTTGGACTCCGCCAGTCGCGAAATGGTCTTCTGGAACTCGCGTTGCTTGAGCGCATGCAGGCTGACGCCTGGCTCGTCGAGCAAGAGCACGGCATTCTGGAGTTGCCCCTTGGCCTCCGAGAAGAAGACCACGAAAAACGACACGAGCCACTGGAAACCTTCCGAGCGCTGATCGAGATCGATGTTCGTGCCGATCGAATCCTGAACCGTGACATTGAGGTACGGGCCATCAGCCTGGATGCGCATCGTCTTGGCTTCATCCCTTCCTGGGTCCGGATTCCATATCCGCCGGATTTCCCGGGTCAGGCGTTCCTCGGCTGAGTCAAGGCCCGCGCGGCGCTCGTCGATGCGCTCTTGGATCTTAGGGTCGTGGTCCTTCCGCTGAGCGTCACTGATGCGGCCGAGGTCCGCGAGCTCCTTGGCTTCGTAGCCGAGAAGGTTGAGGAGGCATAGGTTGCCGTAGTCCTCCCGCTCGATGGGCTCCGGGCCCCCTTGCTTCCGTGCGAGAGACTCGAGATGGAGACGGGCCCTGACCCTGAAATAGTTGTTGAAAAGCACGAACCGCGGCACCTGCTTCTCAAGAGGCTCGACTGCGGATTCAATCGCATCGTCCGCTTTCAGTTTATCCTCGACCCTTTCGAGCCGCTGCTCATCTTCAGATTGTTCGGCGATATCAGGAACGACAACCTTGAGCCACTTCTTGATCGCGTCGCGGTCGACCGCTCTGAGCGATCCGTCGCTCGGGATGGACTCTTCGATCTTGTCGAGTTGCGCGCTTGCGCTCGGGGTCCGGGGCGGATCGGCTGCTTCCGCAGTCTTGTCCGCGTGGGCTGCAATCCGCCTGAGGTCGTTCTTGATGTCCTTGTGGGTCAGCCTGTCGAACTCGCCCAGGAGATCGCAGTTGCGGTGGTTATCGAGGAAGGCCGTAACCTTGAGTCCAGTTACCGCAGAGCGGATGTGTTCTGGGAGCACTTCGCGATCTGCATCCTCTAGTTCGAACACCGCTGTTGCGATAGGGATTTCGCTGGGCTCTCGCGCGCCGCTTTTGATGTCCTCGTTGTAGCGGCTTCTTGGATAGTCCCGGAGCGGGTGGAGCGGTTTCACGTCCTTCGGAGGGTTGATGTGCTGGAGCGCCGCCAGGATGGCCGACTTCCCCGCCTCGTTGATCCCGACAAGGATAGTCTTGTCCCGGTCGATTTCGAATTCGCCGCTGTCCATGACGCTGCGGTAATTCTGGACCTGTGCCTTCTTGACTCTCATGGGCTTCGTTACCGTTTCGTTCCAGCTTGGACTTCCGGGCGCCGAAGCGCCCGGAATAGTTATTCTGTGGCTGGAGGCAGACGAAGGTCTGCGTCCTCAAGCGGTTTTCTGCTTCACGAGCACCCGGTGGTTGCGCCGCAGGTGTCGCATTTCAGGCAGGTGCCGTTGCGGACCAGGGTGAAGTTGCCGCATTCGGGGCAGCTGTCGCCTTCGTAGCCTTGCATGCGGGCCTGGGCGATGCGGGCTTTGCGGCCGCTGCCGCCGCCGCCGGCGGTGATGGTGGTGCTGACGGCAACGGTTTCGGCGCCCACCGCTTCCAGGGTCTGGGGGGCGGCTTCGAGGGCGGTGGTGGCCGGCTGCGAGGCGGCACCCTTCAGGATATACAGGTTGTTGCGCACGTAGCCCTTGGAGATGGTGCGCTCCAGCGGGTCTTCCTGCCAGTCGGCGAGGTCGCCCTGGTTTTCGCCGCGTCCGATGGCATCGGGGGTGATGTCGTCGGGTTCGACGTGGGCCAGATCGTTGCGCCCCAGGTAGCTGACCGCCAGTTCGCGGAAGATGTAGTCGAGGATCGAGGTCGACATCTTGATCGCCTGATTGCCTTCGACCATGCCGGAGGGTTCGAAGCGGGTGAAGGTGTAGGCCTCGACGAATTCCTCCAGCGGCACGCCGTATTGCAGGCCGATCGAGATGGCGATGGCGAAGTTGTTCATCAGCGAGCGGAAGGCGGCGCCTTCCTTGTGCATGTCGATGAAGATTTCGCCGACCTTGCCGTCCTCGTATTCGCCGGTGCGCAGGTACACCTTGTGGCCGCCGACGGTGGCCTTCTGGGTGTAGCCCTTGCGCCGGTCGGGCAGGCGGCGGCGCTGGGCGGCGATGCGCTCGACGACCCGCTCGGCGACCATGGCGGCCTGCACCTGGGCCGGCTTCTCGGCCACCTTTTCGACCAGCGGCTCGTCGGCCTCTTCCAGGTCCGCGTCATCGACCAGGGCGGTGGCCAGCGGCTGGCTGAGCTTGGAGCCGTCGCGGTAGAGGGCGTTGGCCTTGGTGCCCAGGCGCCAGGAGGCGAGGTAGGCCGCCTTGACGTCGTCCACGGTGGCGCTGGCCGGCATGTTGATGGTTTTCGAGATGGCGCCGGAGATGAAGCTCTGCGCCCCGGCCATCATGCGGATGTGGGCATCGACCGACAGGAAGCGCCGCCCGGTGCGCCCGCACGGGGTGGCGCAGTCGAACACCGGCAGGTGCTCGGGCTGAAGGTGCGGGGCGCCTTCCAGGGTCATGGCGCCGCAGGCGTGGATGTTGGCGGCCTCGATCTCGTCCTTGCCGAAGCCGAGCGCGGCCAGCATGTCGAAGGCGGGGTCGTCCATCTGCTCGGCCGACAGCTTCAGGTGTTGGCTCACCTCGGCCTCGCCCAGGGTCCACTTGTTGAACACGAAGCGGATGTCGAAGGCGCTGCCCAGGGCCTCTTCCACGCGGTTCAGCATGTCGGCGGTGAAGCCCTTGGCGATGAGCTTGTCGTGGTCGATGCCGGGGGCGCCCTGAAGGCTGCCGTGGCCCACCGCGTAGGCTTCCATGGCGGCGATCTGCTCGGCCTCGTAGCCCAGGGTCTTGAGGGCCACCGGGACCATGCGGTTGATGATCTTGAAGTAGCCGCCGCCGGCCAGCTTCTTGAACTTGACCAGGGCGAAATCGGGCTCGATGCCGGTGGTGTCGCAGTCCATGACCAGGCCGATGGTGCCGGTCGGGGCGATCACCGAGACCTGGGCGTTGCGGAAGCCGTGCGCCTGGCCCAGTTCCAGCGCCTTGTCCCAGGCGGCGCCGGCGGCCTCGGCCAGGGCCGGGTCGGGGCAGGCCTTGATGTCCAGCGGCAGCGGGGCGATGGTCAGTCCCTCATAGCCCTTGGCGTGGCCGTGGGCGGCCCGGCGGTGGTTGCGGATGACCCGCAGCATGTGGCCGTCGTTGGCCGGATAGCCGGGGAAGGGGCCCAGTTCCTCGGCCATTTCGGCGCTGGTGGCGTAGGCGGTGCCGGTCATCAGGGCGGTGATGGCGCCGGCCAGGGCGCGGCCCTCGCGGCTGTCGTAGGGCAGCCCGAGGCTCATCAGAAGGCCGCCGATGTTGGCGTAGCCCAGACCCAGGGTGCGGTAGTCGTAGGAGCCGCGGGCGATCTCGCGGCTCGGGAACTGGGCCATGAGGACCGAGATTTCCAGCACCACGGTCCACAGGCGGGCGGCGTGGGCGAAGCCGTCGATGTCGAAGCCGCCGTCCTGGTCGCGGAACTGGTAGAGGTTCAGCGAGGCCAGATTGCACGCCGTGTCATCGAGGAACATGTACTCCGAGCAGGGGTTGGAGGCGTTGATGCGCCCCGCCTCGGGGCAGGTGTGCCACTCGTTGATGGTGCCGTCGAACTGCAACCCCGGATCGGCGCACGACCACGCGGCGTGGCCGATCTTCTCCCACAGGTCGCGCGCCTTGATGGTGCGCGCCACCTTGCCGTCGGTGCGCCGGATCAGGTCCCAGTCGCCGTCCTGCTCGACCGCCGCGAAGAAGGCGTTGGACAGGCGCACCGAGTTGTTGGCGTTCTGCCCGGCGACGGTCAGGTAGGCCTCGCTGTCCCAGTCGGTGTCGAGCAGCGGCACGTCGATGCGCTCGATGCCCTGGCCGGCCAGCTGGATGGTGCGCTGGATGCTGTTCTCCGGGATCATCGCCCGGCGCGCCGCGATCACCGCCTTTTTCAGGCCGGGATTGCGCTTGGGGTCGAGGCGCGCCTGGTCGCTGCCGTCGAAGGTCTTGCAGGCCGCCATGACGGCGTTCAGGTGGTGCTGGAGCTGCTTCGAGCCGGTGACCAGGGCGGCCACCTTCTGCTCCTCGCGCATCTTCCAGTCGATGAAGGTTTCGATGTCCGGGTGGTCGGCGTCGACGATCACCATCTTGGCGGCGCGCCGGGTGGTGCCGCCCGACTTGATGGCCCCGGCGGCGCGGTCGCCGATCTTGAGGAAGCTCATCAGGCCGCTGCTCTTGCCGCCGCCGGAGAGCGATTCGCCCTCGCTGCGCAGGGCCGAGAAGTTGGTGCCGGTGCCGCTGCCGTACTTGAACAGCCGGGCCTCGCGCAGCCACAGGTCCATGATGCCGCCCTCGTTGACCAGATCGTCGGCGATCGACTGGATGAAGCAGGCGTGCGGCTGCGGACGCTCGTAGGCCGAGGTGGAGGGATTGACCTCGCCGGTCTCATGGTCGACGTAGAAATGGCCCTGGCCCGGGCCGTCGATGCCATAGGCCCAGAACAGGCCGGTGTTGAACCACTGCGGGCTGTTGGGGGCGGCCATCTGGCGGCACAGCATGTGGGCCAGTTCGTCGTGGAAGGCGCGGGCGTCTTCCTCCTGGTCGAAGTAGCCGCCTTTCCAGCCCCAGTAGGTCCAGGTGCCGGCCAGCCGGTTGAAGACCTGGCGGGCGTTGGTCTCGGGGCCGAATCGCTCATCCTCGGGCAGCTCGGCCAGGGCCGCGTGGTCGGGCTCGCGGCGCCACAGCCACTGCGGCACGTCGTCCTCGACCACCGGCTTCAGGCGCGCCGCCACCCCGGCCTTGCGGAAGTACTTCTGGGCCAGCACGTCGGCCGCCACCTGCGAGAAGTGGGCCGGAACCTCGATGTCCTTGGCCGCGAAGACGGTGCTGCCGTCCGGGTTGCGGATCTCGCTGCTGGTGGTGCGGAAGGCGATCCCCGCGTAGGGGTCGGCGTCGGCCTGGGTGAAACGACGGGAAATCCGCATGGGTCGCTGATCCTTGTAATGCCTGGGCGCTTTTGAAGGTTGGCGCGGCAAGCGCGCGGCTCTGTTGGTCGGCGCGAAAAGCGCGCGGCCGGGGCGTTACACGGCGCGACGGCGGCCCCCCGACCCTCGACGTTGGAGAAAAAGGGTACGGCAGGTTTTCGGAGTGGGCAACCAAATTTTGTGTCGTTCCGCCCTCGGAACACCATATCTCGTGCGGGGAGTGGGGGCTTGTCGGGGCGGCGCGCAGACCCCTGGACGGCGCGCGCGAACCTGGGTCAGAATGCGCGGCCGGCCGTGCGGCGCCCTCTTTCGCGGGGCGGCGCCCGGCCACCCGTCTTCCCGAGCACGGCAACGGATCGATCCGGCATGACCTGGGGTTTGCGCATTCATACCTGGCTGAAGGGCGAGTTGGTTGGCGAGGACGCCGACGGCAACCGCTACTACCGCTCGCGCCACTCGCCGATCGGCCATGCCGAGAAGCGCTGGGTGATCTTCAACGGGACGAACGAGGCCTCCCGCGTGCCGCCCGAGTGGCATGCCTGGCTGCACCACACCACCGACGACCCGATCAAGACTCCGCCGCGCCCGTGGATGAAGCCCCATGTGCCCAACCCGACCGGCGGACCCGGGGCCTACCTGCCGCAGGGGCACGACGCCCGGGGCGGCCGGCGGGCCCGGGCGACCGGCGACTACGAGGCCTGGAAGCCCGAATAGGCGCCCCAAAAGCGCCACCGTTGCCGCCCATACCTGTCGCCGCCCATACCTGTTGCCGCCCAGACCTGGGGTGGCGCCCCGCCCCCCGATCAGGAGAGTTCATCCGTGGCCGTCACCGCCCGCCTGCGTGACAGCGAGATCCGCGAGATCGTCATCGGCATGGCGGTGGTCGCGGTGGCCGTTCTGCTGGCGCTGCTCAACGCCACCGCCGAGCGCGGTCCCGAGTTGAGTGACGGGGGCGCCGGCGGGGTCTATCAGGTCCAGGCCGCCTTTCCGCGCATCGACGGACTGGCCAGCGGGGCCGAGGTGCGGCTGGCCGGGGTGGCCATCGGCCGGGTGGTCGACATGCAGGTGGACGACCGCTTCCGCTCGCTGCTCACCCTGGCCCTGGCCGCCGAGCCGCCGATTCCCGAGGACAGTTCGGCGGTGATCGAGACCGACGGGCTGCTCGGCGGCAAGTACATCGAGATCCAGCCGGGTGGCGCCGAGGCCATGCTTGAGGCCGGGGGACGCATCGGCTACACCCAGGGCTCGGTCAAGCTGGAAGAGTTGTTGGGCAAGATCATCGCCATGGCCAAGGCCCGTCGCGGCCTCGACCAGCCGGGCGACGACGAATAACCGTCGCGCCCCACCCGCATCGCCAAGGACGACACGAGACGACCATGGGACGGCACGCGATCGAAACGGTGATGGGCGCGGTGGTCCTGCTGGTGGCCGCCTATTTCCTGGTTTTCGCCTACGGCTCGGCCGACCTGGGCACGCGCTCGGAGGCCGACAGCTTCGATGTCACCGCCACCTTCAGCAAGGTCGGCGGCCTCAAGCCGGGGGCCGAGGTGCGCATGTCCGGCATCCGCATCGGCAGTGTGCTCGACCAGCGCATCGACCCCACCACCTATCAGGCGGTGGTCGCCATGCGCATCGATTCGGAAATCGCCCTGCCGGCCGACTCCACGGCCGCCATCGCCTCCGACGGGCTGCTCGGCGGCAAGTACGTCAACATCGCCCCGGGGCGGGCCGGCGAGAAGCTGGCCGACGGCGACGCGTTGGCGCAGACGGTGGACTTCCAGTCGCTGGAGGACATGGTCAGCGAGATCATCTTCCTGGCCACCACCGATGGGCCCGGCCGGTGATCGCCCGGTGTCTCGCCCTTCTGCCGCTGGCCGCCCTGCTGCTGTCCACGCCCGGGGCCCGGGCGGCCGACGAGGCGCCGCCCACGGTGGAGACCGACACCGCCGTGCTGCGCTGGCTGGACAAGGTGACGGCGCGCCTGAACACCATTCCGGTGACGGTTGGCGATTCGGTGCGCATCGGCACCCTGGAGGTGATCGTGCGCACCTGCCGCCGCCGCCCGCCGACCGAAACCCCGGAAAGCGCCGCCTTCCTCGACATCAGCGAAATGCGCCCCGGCGACACCCCGCGCGAGGTCTTCCGGGGCTGGATGTTCGCCTCCAGCCCCGCCCTGTCGGCCATGGAGCATCCGGTCTATGACGTCTGGGTGCTCGACTGCCTGAACGCCGACGAGTTGCGGGAACGCGGTCTGGCACCGGCTCAAGAGCAGCCAGGCCAAGAGCAGCCAGGCCAAGAGCAGCCAGGCCAAGAGCAGCCAAGCCAAGAGGCGCCGGCCCAATAGATCTCCGCCGCTCGGCCCGTTCCGGCCGGGTCGGCTCAAGATCAGGCAAGAGACGGCTTGGCCCGGGCCGCCGGAGCACCTAATCTCAGCCGGGATCGCGCCCTCCGCGCGCCGGTCCTTTTCCACCACCGCTTTGATGGAGTTTGTCCGAGGTGTCCACCCCGACCCTTCTTCTGTTGCCCGGCGACGGCATCGGCCCCGAGGTCTTCGCCGAGGTCCTCAAGCTGATCGACTGGCTGGCCCGCCACCGTGGCCTGGACGTGACCACCCGCGACGGATTGGTCGGCGGCGCCTGCTACGACCGCCACGGGGTGGCGCTGACCGACGAGACGCTGGCCGAGGCGATGGAGGCCGACGCCGTGCTGCTCGGCGCCGTCGGTGGTCCCAAGTACGACAACGTGCCGCGCGAGGTCCGCCCCGAGGCCGGCCTTCTGCGCCTGCGCAAGGAAATGGACCTGTTCGCCAACCTGCGCCCGGCGCTCACCTTCAAGGCGCTGCTCGACGCCTCGACCCTGAAGCCCGAGGTGATCGAGGGGCTGGACATCCTGATCGTCCGCGAGCTGACCGGCGGCGTCTACTTCGGCCGGCCGCGCGGCATGCAGACCTTCGAGGGGGAGGAACGCTGCGTCGACACCCAGGCCTACAGCCAGGCCGAGGTGGAGCGGGTGGCCCGGGTCGCCTTCGATCTGGCCGCCAAGCGGGGCCACAAGGTGCACTCGGTGGAAAAGGCCAACGTCATGGAAACCGGCGCCTTCTGGCGCCGCGTGGTGAGCGGCCTGCACGCCGCCAACCCGGAATTCTCGGCCATCGAGCTGCAGCACATGTACGCCGACAACTGCGCCATGCAACTGGTGCGCAACCCCAAGCAGTTCGATGTGATCGTCACCGACAACCTGTTCGGCGACCTGCTGTCCGACTGCGCGGCCATGCTCACCGGCTCGCTCGGCATGCTGCCCTCGGCCAGCCTGGGGGCGCCCGACGCCTCGGGCCGCCGCCGCGCCATGTACGAACCGGTGCACGGCTCGGCCCCGGACATCGCCGGCCAGGGCAAGGCCAACCCGCTGGCCATGCTGCTCAGCTTCGGCATGGCGCTGCGCTATTCGCTGGACCGGGGGGCCGATGCCGACCTGCTCGACAAGGCGGTGGAAAACGTGCTGGCCGCCGGCATCCGCACCGGCGATATCGCCGGCCCCGGCGCGACGGTGGTCTCCACCTCGGGCATGGGCGATGCCGTGCTGGCCGAACTGGACCGCTTGATCGGCGCCTGACGGGCCCCCATGTCCCGGGTCGACGTCACCCCAGTCCCTGTCCAAGGAGCCCACCCCCCATGAGCAATCCCTTCTGTCCGTCCGACCCCGCCTTCAAGCAGAACGCCGCCGCCGCGGTGGCCGTCATCGCCCTGGTCGGGGCGGGCGTCTATCAGGCCCGCGACAACTTCGACTTCACCTTCTGGCAGGCCGAGCCGGCCGTCCAGGAGGTTGTTGAACACGCTGACGAGGCCCCCCACTGGGGTTACCACGGCGACGCCGGCCCGGCCCACTGGGGCGGTCTGGCGCCCCAGTTCGCCGCCTGCGCCGAGGGCCAGGCCCAGTCGCCGGTCGATCTGGCGGCGGCCAGCGTCGGCGAGCCGATCGACTTCGAGCTGAACGTGCTGCCGGCCCCGCTGAGCGTGCTCAACAACGGCCACACCGTGCAGTTCAACATGGACAACGGCAGCACCCTGACCGCCGAGGGGGTGACCTACAATCTGCTCCAGGTCCACTTCCACACGCCCAGCGAACACGTCGCCAAGGGCAAGCCGTTCAACGCCGAGGCCCACTTCGTGCATCAGGCCGAGGATGGCTCGCTGGCCGTGGTCGGCGTGCTGGTCAAGGAAGGCAAGGCCAACCCGACCCTGGCCAGCCTGTTCGAGCACCTGCCGGCGGAGGAGGCCGAGGCCCAGACCTTCGCCGACACCACCATCGATGCCAACGGCCTGATCCCGGCCGACAGCGGGCTGTTCCACTATTCGGGCTCGCTGACCACGCCGCCGTGCAGCGAGGGGGTGAACTGGTACGTCTTCACCAGGCCGGCCACCGCCTCGGCCAAGCAGTTGGCCACGCTTTCCGGGGTGCTGGGCGCCAACGCCCGCCCGGCCCAGGCGCTCAACGAGCGGGCCGTGGAAATCAGCCAGTAGGCGCGACGCCGCCTTTCTGACCGCGTGGCGGCGGCGGCTTTTCAGTCGCCGCCGTCGCCGCCCCCATCTCCCCCGTCGCTGTCGAAGCCGGCGTGGAGGTCGCCCCGGGCGCTGCCCGGCAGGGCGCAGGCCAGCCCGATCAGGGTGGCCGGCAGAAGCGTCTCCACCAGCACGAACCAGCCCCGCGCCAGACCGCCGGGGCATCGGCCGTCGTGGGTTTCCGTGCCATCGCCGAAGCACCCCGTGACCGGGCCGATCAGCACCTCGGCGGCGGCCCCCAGGGTGGCGCCGACCAGCAGGCACAGCATGACCCGGCTCAGCGCCGGGCGGCGGCGGGCCAGGGCGTGGCTGGCGGCCATCAACAGCAGCAGGCCGGCGGCGCCGGCGAACAGGCCGGGGCCGACCGACCATTGGGTCAGAACCATCTCGATCGCCGCGCCCATCACTGTCTCCTCGGGTTGGGGGCGATCCCCGCTATCCCCGTCGAAGCGGCCGCCGTCGCCCAGCTCCGGCACCGCCCCGCGGCCCCAGGGCGCCCCGCGCCCGCGACCCCTCCGCCGCCCCCTCAGCCTGGACACCGCGTCCATGGGCCTTCCCCCGGCCCGCCGGGCCCTGACCATCTCAGTCTGCCCGATTTGCGGCCATCGGGGGAGTCGGTGGCCGGTTCGCGGGCGTTGACACCCGGGCCCGGGGGCCGCAGGCTTCCCCGGGGAACCGGCCCCGGGCCGGTCGGCGAGTCGCCCCTGGGGCGGAACGTGTGGGGGAAGCCATGCCACGGGTGAACGCCACCTGTATCGAGATCGACGGCCAGGGGGTTCTGCTGGCCGGGCCATCCGGGGCCGGCAAGTCGGACTTGGCGTTGCGTCTGGTGCTGGATCACGGGGCGCGGCTGGTCGCCGACGACTGGACCGAGGTGGTGGCCGAGAATGGCCGGCCGGTGGCCACCCCGCCGGCCGCCCTGGCCGGGCTGATCGAGGTGCGCGGCCTGGGCGTGGTCGCCCTGCCGGCCGAGCGGCTGGCCACCGGCGTGCCGCTCCACCTGTGGGTCGATCTGGTGCCGCCGGCCGCCGTCGAACGCCTGCCCGAGCCGAGCGCGCGCCAGGTCGCCGGGCTCAGCCTGCCGCGCCTCGCCCTGGCCCCCTTCCAGGCCTCGGCGCCGGCCCGTCTGCGCCTCGCCCTGGGGGTGGCGGTCGGGCGCCTGGAGTTGGCCTCGTGAGCGACTCGCCGCCGACCGAGGACACCGCCGCCCGCCGGGTGGTCATGCTGACCGGGCTCTCCGGGGCCGGCATGACCAGTTCGCTGAAGGCGCTGGAGGACCTGGGCTTCGAATGCGTCGACAACCTGCCGCTGTCGCTGCTCGGTGGTCTGATCGTCGCCGAGGGCGGCCTGCACCGGCCGCTGGCGGTGGGGGTGGACGTGCGCACCCGGGGCTTCGACGTGGCCCTGGTGCTGAACAGTCTGGCCGCCCTGGCCACCTCGCCGGAGCTTGATCTCGATCTTTTGTTCCTCGACTGCGACGACGCCGAGCTGGCCCGCCGCTTCACCGAGACCCGGCGCCGCCACCCGCTGGCCGCCGGCCGGCCGCTGGCCGACGGCATCAAGCTGGAGCGCCAGTTGATGGCCCCCTTGAAGGAACGGGCCGATGTGGTGTTCGATACCTCGGACCTGCCCCCGGGCGAACTGAAGCGGATGCTGGAAAGCCGCTTCGGACGCGGTCCGGAGGGGCGGATGACCACCTTCGTCACCTCCTTCGGCTTCAAGGTGGGGCCGCCCCGGGAAGCCGATCTGGTGTTCGACGTGCGTTTTCTGAACAACCCGCACTATGATCCGGCCCTCAAGCCGCTCACCGGGCACGACCCGGCGGTTGGCGCCTTCGTCGCCGCCGATCCCGACTTCGCCCCCTTCCTGGAGCGTCTGGTCGGCTTCGTCGAGCCGCTGCTGCCGCGCTACCGGGCCGAGGGGAAAAGCTATCTGACCATCGCGGTGGGCTGCACCGGGGGCCGGCACCGCTCGGTGTTCGTCGCCGAGACGCTGGGCCGCCGGCTGGCCGAGGCGGGGCACGACATCCGCCTGAGGCACCGCGACCTGCCCACCCCCTGACCTTTCGACGCATCAACAAGAGGAACGGCCGATGATCGGCATGGTAGTTGTCACCCACGGGCGCCTGGCCGAGGAACTGATCGCCGCCCTGGAACACGTGGTCGGCCCGCAGGATCACATCGCCGCCGTCTGCATCGGTCCGGACGACGACATGGAGCAGCGCCGCTCGGAAATCCTGGCCCGGGTGTCCGACATGGACGGCGGGGCCGGGGTGGTGGTGCTGACCGACATGTTCGGCGGCACGCCCTCCAATCTGGCCATCTCGATCATGGACAAGGCCAAGGTGGAGGTGATCGCCGGGGCCAACCTGCCGATGATGATCAAGCTGGCCACGGTGCGCGCCGACTCCGATCTGGAGGGCGCCGTGGCCCAGGCCCAGGAAGCCGGGCGCAAGTACATCAATGTCGCCTCGCGGCTGCTCACCCAGGAAGGGGAGAAGCGATGAGTCCCGACCAGCCGGCGGCCGACCCGGCCCCCGACGGGGCCCTGGAGCGCAGCGCCACCATCGTCAACAGCCGTGGCCTGCACGCCCGGGCGGCGGCCCGCTTCGTCAAGCTGGCCGAGACCTTCGAGGCCGAGGTGACGGTCTCCAACCGGGGCCAGGAGGTGTCCGGGCGCTCGATCATGGGGTTGATGATGCTGGCCGCCTCGCCGGGCACCACCATCGGCCTGAGCGCCAGCGGACCCGATGCCAAGGCGGCGCTGGATGCCCTGTGCAAGCTGATCGCGGACCGCTTCCATGAAGACTGAGCGGCCCAGCGGCCCGGCCACGGGCGGGGCGCGGCAACAGGTGCTGGAGGGGTTGGCGGTCAGCCCCGGGGTGGCCGTGGGCACCCTTTATGTCCACGACCCGGGCACCGTGCGCCCGCCGGTCCGGGCCATCGTGCCCGGTCGGGTGGCCTCCGAGCGCCGCCGGCTGGCCCAGGCGGTGGCCAAGGCCGAGCGCCAGATGGACAAGATCCAGGCCCGCACGGAACGGCTGCCGGCGACGGTGCGCGAGGAAATGGGCTACCTGCTGGAGGCCTACCAGCAGATGCTGCGTGGCTCGCGGCTGATCCGTGGCGTCGAGCGGCGCATCGAGAGCGACCTGATCAACGCCGAGGCGGCGGTGGAGCGCGAGATCGCCGATCTCTGCCAAGCCTTCGCCAGCATCGACGACAGCTATCTGGCCGGGCGCATCAAGGACATCCAGGAGGTCGGCCAGCGGCTCATCCGCAACCTGACCAAGACTCCCTTCCGGGCCTTTTCCGACCTGCCCGCCCGGGCCCTGATCGTGGCCCGCGAACTGACCCCGGCCGACACCGCCCTGCTCGACCCGCAGCGGGTCGCCGGGCTGGCCACCATGGTCGGCGGCACCGAGAGCCACACCGCCATCATGGCCCGCTCGCTGGGTCTGCCGGCGGTGGTCGGCGTGGCCGACCTGTTGACCCTGGCTCCGGCCGGCACCCAGGCGGTGATCGACGGCGCCGAGGGCAAGGTGATCGTCTGCCCCGATTCGGATTGTCTGGCCGACTACCGCCGCCAGCGGGCCGAGTACCTGCGCGCCCGGCGTGGCCTCAACCGGTTGCGCCACCTGCCGGCCTGTACCCGCGACGGGGTCGAGCTGTCGCTGATGGCCAACATCGAGCTGCCCGGCGAGGTGGACAGCGCCCGCCAGGCCGGGGCCGAGGGCATCGGCCTGTTGCGCAGCGAGTTCCTGTTCATGAACCGCGACGCCCTGCCCGGCGAGGCGGAACAGGCCGAGCTGCTGCGCGGCATCGTGGTCGGCATGCAGGGCCGGCCGGTCACCGTGCGCACCCTGGACGCCGGCGGCGACAAGCTGGGCGGCGCCCTGGGCCCCCGGCTGACCGCCGAGCCGGCGGCCAATCCGGCGCTGGGCCTGCGCGCCATCCGCCTGTCGCTGCGCCATCCCGAGGTGCTGGAGGACCAGATGGCGGCCATCCTCTCGGCCGCCACCCTGGGCCCGGTGCGCATCCTTTTGCCCATGGTCACCGAGCCGGGAGAGATCGTCGCGGCGCGCAGGGTTCTGGCCGCCGCCGCCCGGCGGCTGGAAAAACGCGGCGAGGCGGTGCCCGACCCGCTGCCCCCGGTCGGCTGCATGATCGAGATTCCGGGCGCCGCCCTGGCCGCCGACGCGCTGGCCGAGCAGGCCGACTTCTTCGCCATCGGGACCAACGATTTGACCCAGTACACCCTGGCCATCGACCGCGCCGACGAGACCGTGGCCGACCTTTACAACCCGCTGCACCCGGCGGTGCTGCGGCTGATCCAGTTCACCACCCGGGCGGCGCTTCGGGCGCGGATTCCGGTTTCGGTGTGTGGCGAGATGGCCGGCGATCCGCGTCTGGTGCCGCTGCTGGTCGGCCTGGGCCTGCGCGAGTTGTCGATGTCGTCGACCACCCTGCCCCGGGTCAAGCAGCGCATCCGCCGCCTGACCGCCAGCGACGCCCTGGCCCTGGCCGCCCAGGTGATGAGCCAAAGCGACAGCGGACGCATCGCCGACCTGCTGGACGAGCTCGGGGACGGCGGCCGGCCGGCTCCCCTGACAGGCATCTCTTGATAAACATATAAAGATACCTTTATATAGTCGCCGACAACCAAGCGCCCCCCGAGGCGCCCGCGCGCGGTGTCGCCGCCCGCGTCCGTCGACCCACCCAACGCGAAGGATTCGCCCAAGCCATGAGCGCCCCCGATTATCACGTCGCCGACCTCTCCCTGGCCGCCTGGGGCCGCAAGGAGATCGACATCGCCGAAAGCGAGATGCCCGGCCTGATGGCCACCCGCGCCGAATACGGCCCGGCCCAGCCCCTGAAGGGGGCGCGCATCGCCGGCTCGCTGCACATGACCATCCAGACGGCGGTGCTGATCGAGACCCTGAAGGCGCTCGGCGCCGACGTGCGCTGGGCCTCGTGCAACATCTACTCGACCCAGGACCACGCGGCGGCCGCCATCGCCGAGGCCGGCACCCCGGTGTTCGCCTTCAAGGGCGAGAGCCTGGAGGAATACTGGGCCTTCACCCACCGCATCTTCGAGTGGGCCGACGGCGGCAGCCCCAACATGATCCTCGATGACGGCGGCGACGCCACCCTTTTGATCCACCTCGGCGCGCGGGCCGAGAAGGACCCCTCGGTGATCGCCAAGCCGACCTCGGAAGAGGAAGAGGTGCTGTTCGCCGCCATCAAGCAGCGCCTGGCCGAGCAGCCGGGCTGGTATTCCAAGGTGCTGGCCGGCATCAAGGGCGTCACCGAGGAGACCACCACCGGCGTCCATCGCCTCTATGAGATGGAAAAGGCCGGGGTGCTGCCGTTCCCCGCCATCAACGTCAACGACTCGGTGACCAAGTCCAAGTTCGACAACAAGTACGGCTGCCGCGAATCGCTGGTTGACGGCATCCGCCGGGCCACCGACGTGATGATGGCCGGCAAGGTGGCCGTGGTCGCCGGCTACGGCGACGTCGGCAAGGGCAGCGCCGAGTCGCTGCGCAACGCCGGGTGCCGCGTGCTGGTCACCGAGATCGACCCCATCTGCGCCCTGCAGGCGGCCATGGACGGCTACGAGGTGGTGACCATGGACGGCGCCCTGTCGCGCGGGGACATCTACGTCACCTGCACCGGCAACAAGGACGTCCTGACGGTCGAGCACATGCGCGGCATGAAGGACCGCGCCATCGTCTGCAACATCGGCCACTTCGACAACGAGATCCAGGTCGCCGGCCTGAAGAACCTCCAGTGGTCCAACATCAAGCCGCAGGTGGACGAGATCACCTTCCCCGACGGCCACCGCATCATCCTTCTCGCCGAGGGGCGGCTGGTCAACCTGGGCTGCGCCACCGGTCACCCCAGCTTCGTCATGTCGGCCAGCTTCACCAACCAGACCCTGGCCCAGATCGAGCTGTTCGCCAACAACGCCGACGGCAAGTACGAAAACAAGGTCTACGTGCTGCCCAAGCACCTGGACGAGAAGGTGGCCGCCCTGCATCTGGAAAAGCTGGGCGTGATGCTGGAGCAGCTCAGCGCCGAGCAGGCCGCCTACATCGGCGTCGACGTGAACGGGCCCTACAAGCCCGAGCACTACCGCTACTGATCGGGGTCCGGGACGTGGGCCCGGACGACAGCCCGTTCGGACCCCGCCTCCTGCCCGGAGGCGGGGTTCGCTTTGCCCTGGTCGCCCCGGCCTGGGACGCGGCCTGGCTGGAGGGGGTGGACCCGGCCGGGACGGTGCACCGCCGCCTTGCCATGGCGCGCGATGGGGCCGGGGTGTTTTGGGTGGACGATCCCGAGGCGGGGCCGCACACCCTGTATCGCTTTGCCGGACCCAACGGCGCCATCCCCGATCCGGCCAGCCGCCATCAGCCATTCGGGGTGGACGGGCCGAGCCGGGTGCCCGCCGCCTGTCGGCCGCCGGACTGGCCCGGCCGCCCCTGGGCCGAGGCGGTGATCGCCGAGATTCACGTTGGCACCGCCACCCCGGAAGGCACCTTCGCCGGGTTGGAAAAGCGGCTCGATCATTACGCCGGCCTGGGCCTGACGGCCCTGCAACTGATGCCGGTGGCGGCCTGGGCCGGGGGGCGCAACTGGGGCTATGACGGCGTGCTGCCGTTCGCCACCGTGCAGCCCTATGGCCGGCCGGAGGACCTCGCCCGGCTGGTTGCGGCGGCCCACGCCCGGGGCCTGATGGTGTTTCTCGACGTGGTCTACAACCACCTGGGGCCGGCCGGGAATCCCTTCCCCGACCCATGGCCCGGGCTGTTCCACCCCAGGCTGGCCACCCCCTGGGGCCCGGCCCCCGACTTTTCCCGGCCCCTGGCCCGCCGGCTGGTCATCGACAACGCCCTCCACTGGCTGGAAACGATGAACCTGGATGGCCTGCGCCTGGACGCCGTGGACCGCATCATCGCCGACGGCCCCACCCCGCTGCTCGCCGAGTTGGCGGCCCGGGTCGCCGAGCTGCCCGGCCGGCCCCGTCACCTGATCCTGGAAAACGACGCCAACCAGGCCCACTGGCTGGCCCGCGACGCTCGGGGCGCGCCCCGTTTCCACACCGCCCAGTGGGGCGACGACGGGCACCACGCCGCCCACGTGCTGGCCACCGGGGAGCGCGGCGCCTACTACGGCGACTTCCAGGACGACCCGGCGACCCATCTGGCCCGCGCCCTGGCCGAGGGCTTTGCCTACCAGGGCGAGGCCAGCCCGCACCGGGGTGGCGCTCCCCGGGGCACCCCCAGCCGCCATCTGCCCCCGGCGGCCCTGGTCGGCTACCTGCAAAGCCACGATCAGGTCGGCAACCGGGCCTTCGGCGACCGCCTCGACAGCTTGGCCCCGGCGCCGGCGGTGGCGGCGCTGGAGGCGCTGTTCCGGTTGGCCCCACAGATTCCCATGCTGTTCATGGGCGAGGAATGGGGGGCGCGCACGCCGTTCCTGTTCTTCACCGATTTCGAGCCCGCCCTGGGGGAGGCCGTGCGCCAGGGCCGCCTCGGCGAGCTGGTCCGCCTGCCCGGCTTTCCGGCCGATCCCCGGCGCACCCCGCCGCCCGACCCGCAGGACCCCGAGACCTTCGCCGCCAGCCGCCTGGACTGGGCCGAGGCCGAAACGCCGGATGGCGCCGCCCGGCTGGCCCGCACCCGGGCCCTGCTGGCCGCCCGCCGCCGCCACGTGGTGCCGCTGATCGACCGTTTGACCCGGGCCGGGTCGTGGCGCCGCTTCGGCGCGGCCGGTCTGTCGGTGCTCTGGCGGGCCGAGGAGGGGGCCCATATATCGGTGACGGCCAACCTCTCTTCCCATCCGGCCGCACCCCCCGACCCTTGGCCCGGCCCCCCCTTCTGGCGGGACGGCCGGCCCGGCGATCCGTGGTCGGTCGAGTGGCGGGCGGCCTGACCCTCCGGAGTTCCCCATGTCCTCTGTCGCCGATTTCTGGGACCAGCGCTTTACCGGCGCCAAGCTGGTCTATGGCGCCGAGCCCAACGCCTTCCTGGTCCGCCAGCGCCACCGCCTGGAGCCGGGCATGGCGGTGCTCGCCCCGGGCGACGGCGAGGGGCGCAACGGGGTCTGGCTGGCCCAGCAGGGGATGCGGGTGACCTCGGTCGATGCCTCGGCGGTGGGGCTGGCCAAGGCCTTGCGGCTGGCCCTGGATCGCGGGGTCAGCCTGAAGACCGAATGCGCCGACCTGACCACCTGGGACTGGCCGCAAGGGCGCTTCGATGCCGCCGTGCTGTTCTACCTGCACCTGCCGCCGGAAGCCCGGCGGATGGTCCATGGCCGCCTCGCCGACAGCCTGAAGCCGGGCGGCTGGCTGATTCTGGAGGCCTTCCACCCGGACCAGACCATCCACCGCACCGGCGGCCCGGGCGATCCGGCCATGCTCTACGACCTCGCCACCCTGCGCCAGGACTTCGCCGCCCTCAAGGAGGTGGAGGCCGAGGAAGCGCTGATCGAGCTGGATGCCGGTCATGCCCACAGCGGGCAGGGCGCGGTGACCCGCTTCGTCGCCCGCCGGGCCTGAGGGAGGGGCGGGCCAGTCCGCCCCCTCTCCTTCAGTGCAGGCGGGCGCCGTTGGGGGCCGGGTGGTCCGGGGCGACCAGGGTGATGGCGCCGTTGGCATCGGCCACGCCCAGGGTCAGGCACTGGCTCTTCAGGGGGCCGATCTGCTTTTCCGGGAAGTTGACCACCGCCATCACCTGCCGGCCGACCAGATCCTCCGGGCGGTAGTGCTCGGTGATCTGGGCCGAGGACTTGAGGACGCCGATCTCGGGCCCGAAGTCGATCCACAGCTTCAGCGCCGGCTTGCGGGCCTCGGGGAAGGGCTCGGCCTGCCTCACCGTGCCCAGGCGGATGTCGACCTTGAGGAAATCGTCGAAGCTGATGGTCATGGTGTTTGCTCTTCTCATGCGAAAGCCCCGGATGGGGGCTCCTTGAAGGAGGTCATCCGGGGCTTCGGAAGGGGATGTCGGGCCGCCTACTTCTTGGCGCCGCCCTTGGCGCCGCCGGCGGCCGGGGTGGCGATGGCGTGGGAAATCTCGTCCATCACCTGGCTGAAGCGGGCGTTGAGCACGTTCATCACCTCGTTGTTGGACTTGGCCGACAGCTCGGCCAACTCGCGCACGCTGGACAGGGCGCGCTCGAAGGCCTCCTTGGTGATCTGCGCCTGACGGGCGGCGCGTTCCTGGGGGTCGTTGCTGTCGACCAGACTGGAGGCGGCGTCGTTGGCCTGCTCGATGGCCTGACGCAGAATCTCGGTCTGCCGCTGCATGACCGCCTGCATGCCCTCGTAGGCCAGACGGTTGGCGTCGGCGACCGCTTCCAGGTTGCGGCGCTGGCTGGTCAGCAGGGTTTCCATGTCGACCCCGGGGACCTGGAGGTCGCCCAGCATCTTGCCGAGGTCGAAGTCGAAGGGGTTGCGCGAGGACGTACCGGCCATGACGGAGACTCTCCTTGGAAGTGACGGGGCGGGAACGTGCCGCGGCCTGGGGGTTGGATCAGGCCGGGGCGGTGGGCGCTTCGGAGGGGGCGGCGGGGGGCTCGTCGGCCGGGGCGCGGGTCCAGGCCTCGTCGCGCCGGCGCAGGCGGCGGCAGGTCTTCTCGAACGAGCCGGCGAACATCTCGGCCCGGTCGAGGGCCTTGTCCAGCGCCGCCATGGTCTTGGCCATGTCCTCGCTGTCGTCCTTCATCCAGGCCTTGGCGGCCCAGGCATAAACCAGCGAGGCGCCCTTGAGGCGGGCCAGACCGCGCAGCCCCGAGGTGCTGATGCCGGCGGCTTCCAGCATGGCCACCATGGAGCGGGCGACGCGGCGCGAGCTGGTCAGACAGATGGCCGGGTCGCCGGCCACGTCGTGGGCGATGGCGCGCACCCCCTCGCGGTGGGTTTGCAGCACATCGAAGCGGCGCATCAGGATGTCGAACAGGCGGTCGCGCGGGCCTTCCGAGAAGTCGATCGGGCTGCCCGAGGTCAGCACCCGATGGTCGACCCAGCGCATGAAGTCGTCGAGCAGGCGGCCCCGACAGGGATAGAGGCCGAGCGCCACCTCCAGCGGCACCTCGGCCCGGGCGGCGATCTCGGCCAGCGGCAGATCGGCCCAGCCACGGTCGGCGGCCAGCTCGAGGGCGGCCTCGACCAGACGGTCGCGGCGGGCCTGATCGTCCTGCGGCGCGGCGGGGGTATCGGCCATGGCGCGGAGCACCTCCTGGGCTCGGAGTGGGGGCAAGCGGCATCCTGTCGGCTTCCCGGGGAAACCGGACAGTCCATGGGTGAATCTAGGTCGCCTTGGCGCCAAGACAACCCCTGGGTGGGGGGTGTCGTCGCTGAGTGGCCCGGTGGGCCGGTTTTCAGCCGGCCAATTCGCGCGAGCGGCGGGCGGCGGCGGCCACCGTGTCCTCGAGCAGCCGGGCGAGGCCGCGCTCGGCGTCCATCAGCACCTCGAGGCCGGCCGCCGTGGTGCCGCCCGGCGAGGTGACGTTGGTGCGCAGGGTGGCCGGGCTGTCCGGGCTCTGGTGCAGCAACTCGCCGGCCCCGGCGACGGTGACCCGGGCCAGCCGGGCCGCCACCTCGGCCGGCAGGCCGGCCTTGGCGCCGGCCTCGGCCAACGCCTCGGCAAGGTGGAAGACATAGGCCGGGCCGCTGCCCGAGACGGCGGTGACGGCATCCATCAGCCCCTCGTCCTCGACCCAGGCCACCTCGCCCACCGCTTCCAGCAACTGTTGGACCAGGGCCCGGCTTTTGTCCTCAAGCCCCGGGCAGCAGGCCACGGTGATGCCCCGGCCGACGGCGGCCGGGGTGTTGGGCATGGCGCGCACGATGTGGGCCCGATCGCCCAGCCAGCCGGCGAGGCTGGCCCGCGGGATGCCGGCGGCCACCGAAACGACCAGGGTGCCGGGCCGGGCCATGCCGCCGTAGTCTGGGGCGACCTTGGCCATCATCTGCGGCTTGACGGCCAGGATGATCACTTCCGGGGCGAAGTCGGTGGGCAGATGCTCGGGGCTTGGCACGGCGGCCACCCCGCCGCGCGCCGACAGGGCGCGGGCGGTGGCGGGGTCGGGCTCGACCACCCGGGCGCGGGCCGGGTCCAGGCCCATGGCCCGCCAGCCATCGAGCAGGGCACCGCCCATCTTGCCGCCGCCGACCAGCAGCAGGGAGAGACTTTCCAGGCTCATCGCGTCAGTTTTCCGGTTCTCAAAGGGGGCGACTCAGGCCTCGCCAACGGTGTCGAGCATGGCCGCGGCGATGGCGTCCTCGGCCGTCTTGCCGCCCCAGATGACGAACTGGAAGGCCGGGTAGAAACGCTCGCACTCGCTGATCGCCACGTCGACCAGATCCTCCAGCGGCAGCCCCTGGCCGATGCCGTCCGGCTGGGCCCCGACCACCGCCCCGGGGATCAGGTTCACGGTGTGGCGGAACATCGGGATGCCTTCCTCGATCCAGATGGCGAAGTGGCCCATCCACAGTTTCTCGTTGAGGTGGGCCAGCAGCTCGTAGACCGCCTGCCGGCGCCCCTTGGGCACCCGAAGGTCGAAGGCGGCCGAGAAGTGCAGCGCCGAAAGGTCCTCCGAATAGGCGAAGAAGAGGCCCAGGTCGCACCACTGGCCGGGGACCTCGATGGCCACTTCCTGGTCGCTGCGGCGATCAAAGGCCCACTCGCGGTGGGTCGCCACCTGTTCCACGTGATCGATCGGGTTGGCGGTGGGGGCGGCGTCGAAATCGCCGGCGAGAGAGGCGGTCATCAGGCGGTTCCTCCCTGTCGGGCGGGCGATCCGGGGGGCGTCGGGGACGCTTCCGGGGCCGGCCGGGGGGCGCGTGCCGTCCCGGCTGCGGCATATTTTGTCATCGGCCCGCCACGGCCACACTATGGGTAGCCTGCCAAAAGCCCCGCGTCGACGCAAGGCCTGTGCAGGATGTCATCGAACTATCGCCGTTTCGCCGGCTTATTCGGTCTTGCCGGTCTCGCCGAGCCGGGCCTCCAGGGCCTCGATGCGGGCCAGCAGGGCGGCCTGTTCCTGGCGCGCCTTGGCGGCCATGGCCTGGGTGGCCTCGAACTCCTCGCGGCTGACCATGTCGAGGTCGGGCAGCAGGCGTTCCACCGCCTGACGGACCAGGACGTCGATCTCTTCCTTGACGCCGCGCGCCGCGCCCATGGCACCCCCAGCCAGGCGGGAAACCTCGTCGAACAGGCGGTGGCGGGTTTGCATTGGGTGTCTCTTCAAGGTCTGTTGTCGGGTCTTTGCGGGCGCACTATGGCGAGCCGCCGGGCCGCTGTAAAGGGTGCCGGTTGCCTTGCCCCGGCGGGCCCGGCGGGCCTATAACAAACAACAATGAAACGGTCGGCTTTCCTGATCCGACCGGCAGCGACGGGAGGCAAGGCATGTACGTGGTCACCGGCGGGGCCGGGTTCATCGGCTCCAACGTGCTGGCCGCCCTGGAGGCCCGGGGCGGCGACGAGTTGGTGGTGGTCGACCGCCTGCGCTCGGGCGAGAAATGGCGCAACATCGCCAAACGCGAGATCACCGACGTCGTGGCGCCCGAGCACGTCTTCGATTTTCTCGAGACCCACAAGAAGAAGATCACCGCCCTGATCCACATGGGGGCGGTGTCCTCGACCACCGAGACCGACGCCGACCGCATCGTCACCAACAACTTCAACCTGTCCATCGCGCTGTGGAAATGGTGCACGGTGAACAGCGTGCGGCTGATCTACGCCAGTTCGGCGGCGACCTATGGCGACGGCTCGGCCGGCTTCGACGACACCTTCACCCCCGAGGCCCTGGCCCGGCTCGAGCCGCTCAACGCCTATGGCTGGAGCAAGCACCTGTTCGACCGCCGCATCGCCCGGCGCATGGAGGCCGGGCGGCCGACCCCGCCGCAGTGGGTGGGGCTGAAGTTCTTCAACGTCTACGGGCCCAACGAGTACCACAAGGGCGGTCAGGCCAGCGTGGTCAGCCAGGTCTACCCGCACGCCGCCAGCAAGGCCCACTTCGACCTTTTCAAGTCGCACCACCCGGACTACCCGGACGGCGGCCAACTGCGCGACTTCGTGTGGGTCGGCGACTGCGTCGACGTCATCCTGTGGCTGCTCGACAACCCCTCGGTCAGCGGGCTGTTCAACATGGGCACCGGGCAGGCGCGCACCTTCTACGATCTGGCGGCGGCGGTCTACAAGGCCATGGACATGACCCCGATGATCCGCTTCAAGGACACCCCGCTGAGCCTGCGCGACAAGTACCAGTACTTCACCCAGGCCGAGATGGGCCGCCTGCGCGCCGCCGGCTACGACAAGCCCTTCACCAGCCTGGAAGAGGGCATCTCCACCTACGTCACCCGCTATCTGGACAGCGGCGACCGTTTCGTCTGAGCCCCCGCCTTTCCCGGAGCCCCCTGCCATGAGTCTGGCGATCGCCTTCCCGGCCATCGATCCGGTGGCGGTCGAACTCGGCCCCCTGGTCATCCGTTGGTACGCTCTGGCCTACGTCACCGGCATCCTGGCCGGCTGGGCCTACCTGCGCTGGCTGGCCGCCCGCACCCCCGGGCCGGGCGGCGCCCCGGTGATCGGCGGCGTCGAGATCGACGATCTGGTGGTCTGGGCCACCCTCGGCGTGGTGCTCGGCGGGCGGCTGGGCTACGTGCTGTTCTACAAGCCGGGCTACTATCTCTCCAACCCGCTGGACATTGTCCAGGTGTGGCAGGGCGGCATGGCCTTCCACGGCGGGGTGATCGGCGTGGTGCTGGCCCTGTGGCTGTTCTGCCGGCGGCGCGGGCTGTCCTTCACGGCGGTCGGCGATCTGGTCTGCGCGGTGGTGCCCATCGGCCTGGGCCTGGGCCGCCTCGCCAACTTCATCAACGGCGAGCTGTGGGGCCGCCCCGCCCCCGACGTGCCCTGGGCCATGGTCTTCCCGCACGCCGGGCCGCTCCCCCGCCACCCCAGCCAGCTTTACGAAGCCGCCCTGGAGGGGCTTCTCCTGCTGCTGGTGCTGCACCTGTTGTGGCGCCTGAAGGCGGTGCGCCGCCGGCCGGGAACCCTGGCCGGGGTGTTCCTGCTCGGCTACGGGCTGGCCCGGGGCAGCGCCGAGTTCTTCCGCGAGCCCGATGCCCACCTGGGCTTCCTGTTCGCCGGCGCCACCATGGGACAGTTGCTGTGCCTGCCCATGATCGTCCTCGGGGTGGGGCTGATCCTGTGGGCCCGCCGTCGGCCACCCGTCACCCCATGACCCCGCTGGCCCGCGATCTGGCCCGCCGCATCGCCGCCCACGGCCCGCTGCCCCTGGAGACGGTGATGGCCGAGGCCGCCGCCGCCTACTACGCCGACAACCAGGCCCTGGGCCGGGGCGGCGACTTCATCACCGCCCCCGAGATCAGCCAGATGTTCGGCGAACTGATCGGCCTGTGGGTCGGTGTGGCGTGGCAGGCCACCGGCGGTGGGCCCTTCCATCTGGTCGAGCTGGGCCCCGGGCGCGGCACCCTGATGGCCGACGCCTGGCGGGCCCTGGGCAAGGTCGGCACGGCGACCCAACAGGCCCGGGTCCATCTGGTCGAGACCAGCCCCCGCCTGCACCAAGCCCAGGCCGCCGCCCTGGCCGGCCTGGAAGCGACCCCCACCTGGCACGCCGATCTCGCCACCCTGCCCGGCGACGCGCCGCTGATCGTCGTCGCCAACGAATTCCTCGACGCCCTGCCCATCCGCCAGGCCATCCGCCGCCCCGACGGTTGGCACGAACGCCGGGTGGGCCTCGACGGCGAGCGCCTGACCCTGGTCGATGGCCCCCTGATCGACCCGGCCACCCTGCGCCCGGCCCACCGTGACGCCCCCTCCGGCGCCCCCTCCGGCGTCATCGCCGAAACCTGCCCCGCCGCCCAGGCGGTGGTCGCCGATCTGGCCCGGCGCCTCAGCGCCCAAGGTGGCGCCGCCCTGATCATCGACTACGGCCCGGCCACCAGCGCCCCCGGCGACTCCCTGCAAGCCGTGAAACGCCACGCCGCCGTCGATCCCCTCGACCACCTGGGCGAAGCCGACCTCACCGCCCACGTCGATTTCGAAGCCCTCGCCGATACCGCCCGCGCCGCCGGCCTCACCGTCGATGGCCCAACCCCGCAAGGCGAGTGGCTGCAAGCCCTCGGCATCACCACCCGCGCCCAGATGCTGGCCCGCAACGCCACCCCCCGCCAACGCGACCACATCTCAAGCGCCCTCCAACGCCTGACCGATCCCGCCCACATGGGACACCTGTTCAAGGTGCTGACACTGACCCCCGCATAAGGGCGCCGCATAAGAGCGCCGCATAAGGGGCGCTGCCCCTTAACCCCGCCGGGGGACCGAAGGCGGTCCCCCGGACCCCCTCCAATCCTTGGCGCGAAACGCCGGTTCGGAGCCGGGCTCGGGTGGTTTTTGGTTGCAGGCCAGCTTTGCTGGCCTGCTGAAACAAGCAGGGCCATAGGTTCCAGGAACCCGCAACGAGTGCCGAGGCGTTTTGGTTGTTCAAGCAGGCCGGCTTCGCCGGCCTGCAACCAAAAACCATGGACCCAAGGCTCTGTGCTCGGTCGGTGCGTCAACGCCGTCAGTCGGTTTCTGGTTGCGGGCCAGCAAAGCTGGCCCGCGTAATCAAAAAAAGCGGCGGATCGTCCATCCACCGGCGCGGGTTGGCACCAACGACTTGGCGGGGTCCGGGGGGACCCTGTCCCCCCGGCGGGGTTCAAGGGGCGGAGCCCCTTGATTTGTTTGCGGGTTTACGCCTGCGGTGTCACCGGGGCCCACAGCACCTGGTGGATATGGTTGGCGCCGCTGGTGAGCATGGCGAGGCGGTCGATGCCCAGGGCGATGCCGGCGCAGTCTGGCAGGTGGGGGAGGGCGGCGAGGAAGTCTTCGTCGATCGGGTAGCGGGTTCCGTAGAGTTTTTCCTTCAGCGCCATGTCGTGTTCGAAGCGTTGGCGTTGTTCGGCCGGGTCGGTGAGTTCGCCGAAGGCGTTGGCCAGTTCCATGCCGGCGACGTAGACCTCGAAGCGTTCGACCACCCGGGGGTCGGTGGGGTCGCGGCGGGCCAGGGCGCCGAGGGCGGCCGGGTAGGCGTGGAGGAAGGTCGGGCGCTGGCGGCCCAGGTGGGGTTCGATGCGGGCCAGGAAGAGGCGGAAGAAGATGTCCTCGAAGCGGTCGGTGGGGGCGCATTCGATGCCCAGGCTGGCCGCGTGGTCGGCCAGCGGGGTGGGGTCGGGATCGGGGTTGAAGGGGTCGGCGATGGTGTCGAGCAGCGAGAATCCGCAGTGGCGTTGGAAGGCGTCGTCCACCGACAGGCGCTCGGCCGGGCCGTCGGCGGGCACCTGGTGACCCTGCCAGGAGAGCGGCCCGCCGTCGGCGGCGGCGGCGAGCAGGGCGTCGGTATCGGCCATGATCTCGGCCAGGGTGCCTGGGGCGCGGTACCATTCCAGCATGGTGAATTCGGGGCTGTGCAGGGGGCCGGCCTCGCCGTCGCGGAACACCCGGGCCATCTGGTGGATGCGCTGCATGCCGCCGGCGAGCAGCTTCTTCATGGCGAATTCGGGCGAGGTGTGGAGGTGGAGCGGGCTGTCCGGTCCGCCGAAGGGGTCGGTGAGGCGGGTCGGGAAGGCCTTGAGGTGGGTTTCGTTGCCCGGCGAGAGCTGGAGCGCCGGGGTTGCCACCTCGATGAAGCCGGCCTTGGCGAACCAGCCTTTGATCGCCGCCTCCATTTCGGCCCGGCGCTGAAGGAAGGGGCGGCGGGCGGCGAGGGCGTCGGGGTGCCACCAGGGCTGGGGCGACATGGCGGGTGTCCTTTGGGTGGGGACGTGGGGATGGGGGCATGGTTGCCAGCGGCCGGGCAACCTGCTAGAAACCGCCGCCATGCGCAAGTGTCAGCCCGTTTTCCGCCCGGTGCCGCCGTCCGGTGCGCGCCGGTGGTGGGCTGTCGCCGGCCGTGCTTTCTGAAACCCGTCCGAAACCCGCCAACGGTGCGTCCATGAAGATCCAGGCCAACACCATTCGTCCCGGCAACGTCTTGTCCCACCAGGGCAAGCAGTGGTCGGTGTTGAAGATTCAGCTGATCCAGCCGGGCAAGGGCGGCGCCTTCATCCAGGTGGAGATGCGCGACATCGATTCCGGCAACAAGACCAACGAGCGCTGGCGCACCCAGGACACGGTGGAAAAGCTGGACGTGCGGCAGCACGACTGCCAGTACCTGTTCGCTGATGGGGATTCCTTCACCTTCATGGACAAGGAAACCTTCGACCAGTTCCCGATGAGCCGCGACGAGTTGGGCGATCAGGCGCTGTACCTGCAGGACGGCATGGACGTGACGGTGGACTTCATCGAGGGCCGCCCGGTGTCGATGAACCTGCCGGGCCAGGTGACCCTGGAGGTGACCGAGTGCGACGCCGTGGTGAAGGGCCAGACGGCGACCAGCTCCTACAAGCCCGGGGTGCTGGAAAACGGCGTGCGGGTGATGATCCCGCCCTTCATCGAGGCCGGCACGCGGATCGTCGTCAGCACCGCCGACGGGACCTATGTCGAGCGTGCCAAGGACTGAGCCGCCGGCCGCCTCCCGCGCCGTTCTTCCGCCTCTCCCGTTCCCCTGACCGGATACCCCGGATGCCCCCCACCAGTGCCCTGCTCAACGTGATGATCGGCGCCGCCCGCAAGGCCGGCCGCGGGCTGATCCGGGATTTCGGCGAAGTGGAGCAGTTGCAGGTCTCCGAGAAGGGGGTCTCCGACTTCGTCTCCACCGCCGACCTCAAGGCCGAGAAGACCCTGAAGCAGGAGCTGTCGCGGGCCCGGCCGCGCTTCGGCCTTTTGATGGAGGAAGGCACGGTGGCCGAGGGGGCGCCCGGCGAGCCGCGCTTCGTGGTCGATCCCCTGGACGGCACCACCAACTTCCTGCACGGCATCCCGCACTTCGCCATTTCCATCGGCGTCGAGCAGGACGGCCAGCCCATCGCCGGGGTGATCTACAACCCGATCAGCGACGAGATGTACATCGCCGAGAAGGGGCGCGGCGCCTTCCTCAACGACCGCCGGCTGCGGGTGTCGGCCCGGCGCCGTCTGGGCGAGGCGGTGGTCGCCTCCGGCATTCCCCATCTGGGGCGCGGCGACCATGCCGCCTATCTGCCCCAGTTGGCCCGTGTCATGGGGGCCACCGCCGGGGTGCGCCGCTTCGGGGTGGCCTCGCTCGATCTGGCCTATGTGGCGGCCGGACGTTACGAGGGCTTCTGGGAGACCGGGCTAAAGCCGTGGGATGTGTGCGCCGGGATGGCCGTGGTGCGCGAGGCCGGCGGCTTCACCGGCCCGGCCATCGACCCTGAGGCCGATCCGCTGGCCGATGGCGACATCCTGGCCGCCAACGACCGCCTGTTCCAGCCGCTGACCGACCTGCTGCGCGGCTGAGCCGGCCGGTCCGCCCGGCGCCCGGGGGCGCCAGACCATCCCGGTCCGAAATATCGCAGCCCAAAGCTTGACTTGGGGGTGGGGGGCGCCATATCAGCCCGACCGCCGGTTTTGCGGCGGCTTCCTGCTTTGCATCCAAGGTCCGTTTGCCGTGAGGGAGTCCCCGCCCATGTTTGCCGCCGCCGCAAATCCGACTTCCGCGCTGGGAGATCAGGTGCGCATGGTTCCGGCCGACCAGGTGAAGGCCTGGATGGACGCGGATCAGGCCGTGGTCTTCGACGTGCGCGAGGCCAACGAGTACATGGAGGCCCACATTCCGGGCACCATCCTTTTGCCCCTGTCGCGCTTCGAGCCCGAGCGGGTGCGCCGAACCCTGGCCGCGACTCCGGACAAACGCCTGGTTTTGCACTGCCGTTCGGGGATCCGCTGCGGGATGGCCGCGGGCAAGCTGCGCCAGGCCGGATTGCAGGGCGAAATCAACCGCATGGAAGGCGGCATCGGGGCCTGGTACAAGGCCGGCCTGCCGCTTGCCTCGGGGCTCCCCGGCGTGTCCTGAGCTGATCGAGAAACTTTCGTTAAATCAGCCATTTGCTGGATTGGTTTGTTTCCGCCCCCGGAGACTGCCAAACTACCGGTCTGGGCCTGCCGCCAGTTGTGCCGCAAGTTGCGCCGCAAGTTGTGCCGCACAAGTCGTGGCGGGCCCGCCGGATCGCCCCGGGCGTCGCCCGCCCGGCGGGACTCTGTGGCGGACCTCTGTGGCGGGCCTCTGTATCGAGCGCCCGGCGGACCGCCCGACGAACAAGGTGATCCGGTCGGTGGATGAACGCGGCTGACCGCCCGGCAACGGCGCGGTCGGAACAGAAGGGCGGGGGGTCCCCCGGTCCTTGAACGAAAATCCGCGTTCCGCTGGGGAGGAGAGACCGTCATGCCATCCATCCTGACCGACCCTGGCGTCGGCCCCGTCAGCCATGGCACCCCCTTCGATCCCGGGGCCGGGCTGCCGCCGGCAACGCCGCCCCCCGACTCGCTGCCCGACCCGGCCCCCGACCCGGACGTCGATGCCGACAACGACAACAACCCGCGCCTGTTCCTGGTCGTCATCGACGGCTCGGAGGAAGTGGGTGCCGCCCTGCGCTTCGCCTGCCGACGGGCCCGCAACACCCACGGCCGGGTCGCCCTTCTGACCGTCGTCGAGCCGCCCGAGTTCCAGCACTGGATGTTCGTCGGCCGGGCGATGGAGGACGAGGCCCGCCAGATCGCCGAGGAACGCCTGCAGGCCCACGCCGCGCTGATCCACACCTGTGTCTCCGACATGCCCGAACTGATCGTCCGCGAGGGCGACACCCGCGAGGAACTGTTCAGCCTGATCGAGGAGGATCAGCGCATCTCGGTGCTGGTGCTCGCCGCCGGCAGCGGCAAGGACGGCCCCGGGCCGCTGGTCAAGGCGGTCACCGGCAAGCACGCCGGGCAGTTGCGGGTGCCGGTGACCATCGTGCCGGGCACCCTGACCGACGAACAGATTGACGGTTTGACTTAAATCAGTCTGGTCTAATATTCTCCCCACACCGGGACCGGCCCAGCCACAAAACCAACCAACAGGCGCCGGGGTCCGCTGGGGAGGCGAGACAGATACCGCGCGGCGCCGCACGGCCCGCCGCTCTCCCCGATCGCGACCAGGGAGTCCGCCGCCCCACCCGGGCGGCCAGGGGAGGAGCGAGAAGGCCATGGCGCCGAACCCGTCTGGCGCGCCCGAGGCGCGCGTCGAGACCTCGCGGCCGGTCGGCGACCGGGTCGAACACACCACCTGCTACATGTGCGCCTGCCGCTGCGGCATCCGGGTCCACCTGAAGGACGGCCGGGTGCGCTACATCCAGGGCAACCCGGATCATCCGGTGAACAAGGGGGTGCTGTGCGGCAAGGGTTCGGCCGGCATCATGCAGCACTATTCGCCGGCCCGGCTGTCCCGGCCGCTGCGCCGGGTGGGGCCACGGGGCAGCGGGGAGTTCGAGGAAATCTCCTGGGACGAGGCGCTGGAAACGGCCACCGGCTGGCTCAGGCCGCTGCGCGAGAGCGACCCCCGGAAGCTCGCCTTCTTCACCGGCCGCGACCAGAGCCAGGCCCTGACCGGCTGGTGGGCGAGCCAGTTCGGCACTCCCAACTATGCGGCCCATGGCGGCTTCTGCTCGGTCAACATGGCCGCCGCCGGGCTTTATTCCATCGGCGGCAGTTTCTGGGAGTTCGGCGAGCCCGACTGGCACCACACCCGCTACTTCCTGATGTTCGGGGTGGCCGAGGACCACGACAGCAACCCCATCAAGATGGGCATCGACCAGCTCAAGAAGCGCGGGGCGCGGTTCGTTTCGGTCAACCCGGCCAAGACCGGCTACTCGGCGGTGGCCGACGAGTGGATCGGCATCCGCCCGGGCACCGATGGCCGCTTCGTGATGAGCCTGATCCACGAACTCTTGAAGGCCGGCAAGGTGGATGTGGACTATCTGGTCCGCTACACCAACGCCCACCATCTGGTGTGGCAGGGCGGCGACGCCGAGGACGGCCTGATCGCCCGCGACGCCGAGGGCCGCCCGTTGGCCTGGGACGCCGGGAAGAACGCCCCGGTGCCGGCCGACGCGGTTGGCATCACGCCGCTGCTCAAGGGCCGCTTCGAGATCAAGGGCCGCCCGGTGGTGCCGGCCTTCCAGTTGATGGCCGAGCGCTATCTCGACCCCGAGCACGCCCCCGAGGTGGCCGGCCCGGTGTGCGGCCTCCGCCCCCAGGTGATCCGCCGCATCGCCGCCGAACTGGCCGAGGCGGCCTTCGAGCATCCCGTCACCCTGCCCGTCGCCTGGACCGACGCCGCCGGGCGGCGCCACCAAGGCATGGTCGGCCGGCCGGTGGCCATGCACGCCATGCGCGGCATCTCCTCGCACAGCAACGGCTTTCACACCTGCCGGGCGATCCACCTGTTGCAGATGCTTTTGGGCAGCGTCGACACCCCCGGCGGCTTCCGCTACAAGCCGCCCTTCCCCAAGCCCATCCCGCCGCCCGTGAAGCCGACCGGGGCCAAGGGGCCGGGCCAGCCGCTGGGCGGGCCGCCGCTGGGTTTCGTCACCGACCCGGCCGACCTGCTGGTCGACGACGACGGCAATCCCCAGCGCCTCGACAAGGCCTATTCCTGGGAGCACCCGCTGGCCTCCCACGGCCTGATGCACATGGTCATCCACAACGCCTGGGCGGGCGATCCCTACCCCATCGACACCCTGTTCCTGTTCATGGCCAACATGGGCTGGAACTCGTCGATGAACTCGGCCGGGGTGATCGACATGTTGACCGACACCGACCCCGAGACCGGCGCCTACCGCATCCCCCGGATCATCTACTCCGACGCCTATTATTCCGAGATGGTCGCCTACGCCGACCTGATCCTGCCCGACACCACCTACCTCGAACGCCACGACTGCATCTCGCTGCTGGACCGCCCGATCTGCGACGCCGAGGCGGCGGCCGACGCCATCCGCCATCCGGTGGTGGCGCCGGACCGCGACGTGCGCAACTTCCAGGGCGTGCTGCTCGATCTCGGGGCCCGCCTCGGCCTGCCCGGGATGACCAACCCCGATGGCTCGCCGACCTACCCCGGAGGTTATGCCGACTATCTGGTCAACCACCAGCGCAGCCCCGGCATCGGCCCGCTGGCCGGCTGGCGCGGCGCCGACGGCCAAAGCCACGGCAAGGGCGACCCCAACCCCGACCAACTCGAGGCCTACAAGGCCAACGGCGGCTTCTGGCGCCTCGAAATCCCCGAGGACGGGCGCTACTTCAAGTTCGCCAACCAGAGCTACCTCGACTGGGCGGCCGAGCTCGGCCTTCTCGGCAAGGCGGCGCCGATCACCCTCGAAATCTACTCCGAGATCCTCCAGAAATTCCGCAACGCCGCCCGGGGGCTGGGCTCGGTCGAGGTGCCCGAGGCCCATCGGGCGCGCGTCGAGACCTATTTCGACCCCCTGCCCATCTGGTATCCGCCCTTCGAGGAAGCCGCCCTGGAGGCCAGCCAGCCCGGCCGCTTTCCGCTGCACGCGCTGACCCAGCGGCCGATGCACATGTACCACTCCTGGGGCTCGCAGAACGCCTGGCTGCGGCAGATCACCAACCACAACCGGCTGTACATCAACCGGGCCACGGCGGCGGCCCGGGGCATCGCCGACGACGACTGGGTGTGGGTGGAAAGCCACCACGGGCGCATCAAGTGCCAGGTGCGGCTGATCGACGGGGTGAACCCCGAAACGGTGTGGACCTGGAACGCCATCGGCAAGCGGGCCGGGGCCTGGAACCTCAAGCCCGATGCGCCGGAGGCGACCAAGGGCTTCCTGCTCAACCATCTGATTTCGGAGCTGCTGCCGCCGCGCGACGGCGCCCCGCGCTACGCCAACAGCGATCCGGTGACCGGGCAGGCGGCGTGGTTCGACCTCAAGGTGGAGGTCAGCAAGGCCGACCCCGCCGAGGCGCCGCTCACCGAGCCCCGCTTCCCGCCCCTGGCGGTGCCCCCCTCGGTGACCGGGCCGCGCCCCGAGGTGTCGCGCTTCGGGGCCGAATTCCAGCCGCAAGAGGGAGAGGCGCCATGACCACCCTGCCGCCGCCCACCCCGCGCCGTCTGGGGCTGGTCATCGATCTCGACACCTGCGTCGGCTGCCAGGGCTGTGTGACCAACTGCAAGGAATGGAACACCGGCGGCCACATGGGGCCGCTGACCGACCTCGACCCCTACGGCCCCAAGGTGGACGGGGTGTGGTTCAACCGGGTCCACAGCTTCGAGATCAATCCCGGCGCCGAGGGTGATCCCGAGACGGCGCGCACGGTGCACTTCCCGCGCTCCTGCCTGCACTGTGCCCAGCCCGACTGCGTCACCGTGTGCCCCACCGGGGCCAGCTACAAGCGGGCCGAGGACGGCATCGTGCTCATCGACCAGGAGCGCTGCATCGGCTGCAAGCTGTGCAGTTGGGCCTGTCCCTACGGGGCCCGGGAGTACGATCCCGACGCCGGGACCATGAAGAAATGCACCCTGTGCGTCGACCGCATCTACAACGAAACCCTGCCCGAGGCCGAGCGCCAGCCCGCCTGCGTGCTGACCTGTCCCTCGCGGGCCCGCCACTTCGGCGACCTGGGCGATCCTGACTCGGCGGTCTCGCGGCTGGTCGCCGAGCGCGGCGGGCAGGCCCTGCTGGCCGAGCTGGGCTACGGGCCGGTCAACGTCTACCTGCCGCCGCGCCGCAAGGGACCGCCACCCGATGGCCCCCGCGAGCTGACCCCGGCCGGCCCGGCCGACGATCCCCTGGCCTGGCTCGACCGGCCGGTTCCCCGCTGATTTCCGCCCGAGGCCGCCCATGCATCCCGCCTTTTCGGTCATCTTTTTCACCACCGCCTCGGGGGCCGGCTATGGTCTGCTCGCCCTGATGGGGCTGCTCGGCGCCGCCCAGGCGCTGCCCGCCGACCGCTGGCTGGGTCTGCTTGGCCTGGGCCTGGCCCTGGGGCTGATCGGCGGCGGGCTGATGAGTTCCAGCGCCCACCTGGGACGCCCCGAGCGGGCCCGCTTCGCCTTTTCCCAGTGGCGCTCCTCGTGGCTCTCGCGCGAGGCGGTGGCGGCGGTGGCCACCTTCGTTCCCGCCGGACTGTTCGCCCTGGGCTGGGTCGGGCTGGGCCGGACCGACGGCGCGATGGCCGCCTTCGGGGTGCTGAGCGCCGCCGGGGCCGGGCTGACCGTGGCCGCCACCGCCATGATCTACGCCAGCCTGAAACCCATCCCGCACTGGCACAACGTCTTCACCCTGCCCGGCTATCTGCTGTTCGGGCTGATGACCGGGGCCCTCTGGCTGTCCGCCCTGGCCCATCCCTTCAACGCCGCCGGCTGGGCGGTCAGGCTGCTGCCGGTGGTCCTGGTGGCCGCCGCCTGGGGGCTGAAGGCCGCCTGCTGGCGCCACCTCGACAGCCGCCCCGAACGGCTCACCGCCAACCGCGCCCTGGGCCTGCCCGAGGGTCGGGTGCGGGTGATCGACTGGCCGCACAGCCAGGCCAACTATGTGCTGAAGGAGATGGGCTATCAGGTGGCGCGCCAGCACGCCCGGACCCTGCGCCTCGCCACCCACGCCCTGGCCTTCGCCCTGCCGTTGGCCTTGAGCCTGCTGGTGCTGGCCGGCGCGGCGGGCGGCGGCGCGGCCCTGCTGGCGGCCCTTGCCGGCACCCTGGGCATGGGCCTGGAGCGCTGGCTGTTCTTCGCCGAGGCCCGCCACGCCGCCACCCTGTACTACGGGGCGGAGCGGGTGTAGGCCGTTGCCTCAGCGCACCACCTGCCGGATCACCTCGAAGGTTTCGGCCATCTCCAGGCCGAAGCTGGCGCCGCGCCAGCGCATCAGGGCCTCGATGGCGGGGCGCGAGCGCGGGTGCGGGGCGGGCCGCATCTCCGCCGCGTAGGCATCGAGCGCGGCCCATTTGGCGGCCACCTCGGTGGCCTCGGCGGCGACCGCCAGGGTGGGCTGGAAGGCCGGCCCGAAGCCCGGGCCCCCCCACTCGCTGCTCGAGGCCACCTCGAAGCCCAGGACCTGCTCGACCGGGCTGCCCGGCAGCGGACGGAAGGCGGTGCGCACCGCCTGATGGACCCGGCGATGGTCGAGGTTCATGTCACCGGCGGCGTGGGTGTAGATGACGCGCGGCGCCCAGTCCCGGGTTGCCGCCTCGATGGCCTGGGTGAGGTCGAGCAGCGGCAGGGAATCCAGCCGGTTGTCGGGCAGGCGCAGGAAAACCGGCGGCTCGGCGCCCAGGGCCCGGGCCGCCGCCTCGGCCATCGCCTCGCGCGCCGGGCGCGCCGCCGCGCCGGCGTCGGGGCGCGCCGCCACGCCATCGGCCACGAAGAGGATGCGCACCGTCTCGCCGAGCCGGGCATGGCGGGCCAGGGTGGCGGCACAGCCCAGCGCCTCGTCGTCGGGATGGGCGGCGATGGCCAGGATCGACATGGAACGGGCGCTCCTTTTTCTTCAGCCGGCTTCTTCAGCCGGCTTCTTCAGCTGGACGGAACGAACAGGGCCCGGGGGCGGGCCGGATCGCCGTCCAGGGGGCGGCGCAGGGCATCGTCCAGGGCCTCGGCGTCGATGGTCGGCAGGCCCCGGGCATCGAACCCCGGCTCCAGCACCCGGCACACCTGGGCCAGATCGTCCCGCCGGGCGGGCAGGAAGGGCGTCCCCGGCAGATCGATCAGGACCACCGGCCGGCCCAGGCACAGCGCCTGCCAGAAGGCGGTCGACATGGACCACTCGAACAGCAGCACGTCGGCCTTGTCCAGGCACTCGATGAACGGCCCGTCGAGGACCCGTCCGGGTTGGCCCTGGCGCATCTCCTCGAAGGCGGCGCGGTCCTCCGGGTGGGGGCGGATCAGAAGCTCGATGTCGAGGCTTTCCAACAGCGCGATCAGCCGGGCCCGCCAGGCTCGGGCAAGGTCCGCTGGCAGGACCGGCGGCATGTGCAGAAAGCCCTCGAACAGGCCACTGAGCATGAGCAGGACGCGCGGCCGCTGGCCGGCCCGGCGGGGCCTGAAGGGGATCTGCTCGAACACCGGATCGCCCTGGCCGCCGACCAGCACCTGATCGATCGGGCGGCCCCGCAGGCACCACGGGGCGGCGGTTTCCAGATCCTGCCCGGCGCTTCGGGCCAGGCCGGGGGTGGCCAGCACGAAGCGTTCGGCGACGGCCAGTTCGCTCAGCGCCAGGGCCACGTCCTCGTTGACCATGCCATAGCCCCCGCCGTGCGAGAATCGGGTCACCGGCAGGCCGCGCCGGCTGGCTTCCAGGTCGATCAGCCGGCCGCCCCAGCCGCCGATGCCGGTCGACCACAGCGGGCGCTCGGGCAGGGCGAGGCCGGCCATCACCTCGACCTGTGCCTCGGCGATGGCCAGCACCTGGGCGATCAGGGCGGCGGCGCGGGCCTCAAGGTCGTCCGGCGCCTGGGGCAGGTGGCGGGCCAGCAGCGGTCCCAGGCCGGCGGCCAGCGAGCGGCTCCGGGGGGTGGCTGTGGTCGGCGCGCCCTCGGCCGCCCGGTTGAGCGGCGCGCGCCGCGGCGCCACCAGCCCCTCGGCCGGCTGGAAGCGGACCCGCGCCCCGGTCGCGGTGACCAAGCGGCGGGCCACCGTGTTGTGCGAGGTCAGCGTGATCTGCGGCCGACTGCCCGGAAGCTGGCGCATCAGCCCCGGCAGACCGCCCAGGGTGGCTTGCCGGGCCAGCCGCCGGGCCAGCCGCTCGACCGGCGGGGCGCTGGGGGAGGGCAGGCGCATGGCGGCGCCGACCCATCGGTGCAGGACCTCGGGCGTGGGGGGCGGGGCGCCGATGCCGGTGATCGGCACGCCCGGCATCTGCACGCTGCGCAACAGCCGGTAGATGGCGCCATACAGGATCGGCCCGCTCAGCCGGGCCGTCTCCCCATGGCCGTCGGCGAGCAGGGCGCCGACGGCCTCGATGGTCCACTGACCGACCGCCCGGCACAGCGCCACCTGATCGCGGTAGGACGCCGGGATCGACGGGGCGCCGTCACTCGGCATCGGTTTCCCCGATCAGGGTGTTGAGCGGCAGATCGCGCGCCGCCCGCCGGCCCAGGAATTCCGTCAGCCGGGCCGGGGCCAGGCCATCGGCCGGGCGCTTGGCGCCCAGGTTGTCGGCGGTGAACGCCTCGCCGGCCTTGACCTCGGTCAGCGTGCACAGGCTGCGGTAGTACTTGCGGGCGTCGGCCAGGTCCTTGTCCGACGGCCGGATGGCCACCGTGCCCAGGCTGGCCTCGGCGCGGCGGATGCGCGCCACCCAGTCCTTCAACTCGTCCGGTTCGAGCGATTCATCAGCGTGGAAGGCACGCTGCTGGCGCGACAGGATGAGGCGCTTCTCCAGGCAGGTGGCGCCCAGGCCGAGGGCCAGGAAATCGAGGTCGTGATCGAGCCCCGGCGACGAGTAGCCGACCGGCCACGGGTAGGTCTGATCAAGGAACTGGACCGCCCGCATGTTCATCTGGCTGGGCTCGCTGGTATGGTAGTCGTGCAGGAAGATCAGCGACGAGCCGCCGGCCTCCTGGAACCACTGGGCCATCTGCGCCACTTCCTGCTCGGTGGCCGGGCCGAGGTCGACGAAGGTCGGCTTGCCGGTGGCTCCCACCTTCTCGATCAACTCCTTGTAGGTGGCGTCCCAGGCGCCCAGCTTGTGGGCCGGAGCGCCCAGGCGGTCCAGCAGATCGACCCCGGCCGGGTAGTCCACGGTGGCGAAGAAGTGCACGCCGTGGGCGGCGCAGTGATCGGCGATGCGCTGCCACTCGGCTTCGCTGAAGGCCAGGCGGCTGAACATCTCCTTCATGTTGGCCTCGAATGTCTCGCCACCACTGCGATAGGTATAGGTGACGGCGGGGTCGGATATCTGGTCGGGGTCGATGACCTGGAACTTCACCGCGTCCACCCCGGCCGCCGCGCCGGCCTCGACCAGGGCCAGGGCGTGGTCGATGTCGCCCAGGCAGGTGGTGCCCACCTCGACGATCAGGTAGCAGGGGTGGCCGGGGCCGATGGAGCGGTCGCCAATGACGAGGGTCTTTGACTTGGTCATGCTTGGATATCCTGTAGCAACTGGCTGCGGTCGATGTTGCCCGACATCAGAATATCCAGGCTGTCTTCACCATGATTGAAGAGCAGGTCCACGATACTCAAGTGGCTGATGAACGGGCCGTGAAGTTGAGGGTATGTCGGATGGCTGTAAGACTGGAAATGCGGCACGACGCCGGATGCCTTGAATTCATCTATGTTTGCGTAGTCTCGACCTTGTTCTCCAAAAATATAGTGGTTTGCGCCCATTTTCTGGCACATGTCGAGGACCAGCCCGCTCTTTTTTCCTGAGAAGCAATGTTTATCCATTGTTGTGGTTTTTACTTTTATTCCAAGCTGATCGATAAACCATTCAAGCATGTATTCGTTCAGCTCAACAAGCGTCCTGAATTCACGATTATTATATGTATCCTCGAAAAAATCTGCATATTTTTTGAAGTGCCTGGATTTCGAGTAGGCTCCTTTGAGGCTTCCCCAGTGTTTCCGACTCCAGGGGGTTTCGTTGTCGATCTCGATATCTGTGTATAGGCGCTCAAGCCTCCCCTTTTTCTTGACGGGAACGGAAAGCCAAAGGGCGCCCTGTGGCGTTTTGATTTTGTTGCGATTGTTCCAGTCCTTGGATTGATACTGGACCTGATTGAAGGACACGAAAGAATCGGCCAGCGCGATCTTATGGAACAATCCGAGCCACGGTAGATAGACCGGTTGATGCGCCGTGAGTATCATTTAAAGCTCTCCAGAACAGCGGAAATCCGTTTCACCTCCTCGCACGTCAGGGCGGGGTAGAGGGGCAGTGACAGGGTCCGGGTCGACAGGTCTTCCGCAACCGGGCATGTTTCCGGGGGCAGCCCAAGGTATCGGTGAAGAAGTTCATGGGTTTCCATCGGCACGATGGTTGATATCCCGGCCTTGGCGAAGGCGGCGGCCAGCGCCTTGCGCTGGGTCCAGTCCGGGGCGACCAGAACGTATCGGTAGGGCAGATGGCCGGCGTGGTCGATTCCCTGCTGGCGCCGCCACCCCGTGTTCCACAGTTCACTCGCGGCCGCGTCATAAAAGGCTGCGGTTTCACGGCGCCGCTGGCGGATGGCGTCCAGGCGATCCAGTTGGCTGAGGATCATTGCCGCCTGGATATCGGTCATCTGAAGGTTGAAACGGGGCCGATATGTGGGGCGACAATCGAACTGGCGATAGTCCCGGGCGGCGTCGGCCACTTGGCCCTTGGCATCCCAGACCAGGCCCCCCTGTCCCCCGGTGACGATCTTGGTGGCGTAGAATGAAAAGACGGCCGCCGCCCCCGCGTGGCCTTGCGGCCCCCCCAGGGACTGGCAGCAGTCCTCGATGATCTGGCGACCGCCTCTGGCCAGGCTGGAAATCGGCGCCGAGGCCCCGAAGGTATGCACCGCGATGGCCAGCCGTGCCGTGCCGGCCGTCTCCTCCAGTCTTTCCGGGTCCAGGCAGAAATCCGTCCCTCGAACATCGACCGGCAGCGGCGTGCCGCCGGCCATGTGGATTGCGTTGAGGAGGGCCGAGCAGGCATACGTCGGGACGGCGACAACCTCCCTTGGTTGCAGGTCCAGTCCCTTGAGGGCCAGGAAAAGCGCCGCGGTGCCAGAGGACAGGGCACAGGCTTCACCGCCTCCCATCAGGTTGGAGAATGTTTCCTCCAGGGCCAGGGTGCGGGGTCCCTGGGCAAGCCAACCCGAGTCTAGAACCGATGCCACGGCGGCCTGATCCGCGTCGGTGATCTGCGGCCGGTTGTGGGGGATGGGCGCGGTTTTCATAGGTTGATTCCCTGGGCAGCCAAGCGCTCCTTGTAGTACCCGGGCTTGATCACGGCGGGGTTGCCAATGGCCAACGAGGCAGGCGGCACCGTCTCGCCGCGCAGCACGGTGCCGGCGGCGATCACCGAGCGCTCGCCGATGACCGAGCCGCCCAGGATGGCGCAATGGGATCCAACGAACACCCGATCGCCAATCACGATGTCCCGCTTGGTCGCCTTCCCTTCAACGCCAATCGCCAGCAGGTGAGAGTCGGCGCAGTTGATGGCGACGAAAGAGGCGATATCGCACCAGGAACCGATTTTCACCCGGGCGCCCTTGGCATTCACCTCGGACATGCCGCCAATGTAGGTTCCTTCGCCGATTTCCGGCGTGCCATTGATCCAGACAAGAGGGTGAAAGCGGTTGTCCTGGTTCTCTATCAGTTCTAGGAACATTTCCCGGAATCGGAGTTGTTCCATGTGTCCTCCATCGGGCGACAGGCGAGCAGATCGAACATATAGGTGTGCTGGGGAATGCGGGCGTGGATTGGCCGGGCCTCAATGGCCAGGCCGACCTCTTTTCCCAGGGCGCTCATGGTCGAGGGGGGCAGCCAAAGCGTCTTGGCCAGCAGGCTGATTTCGGCGCTTGCGTCCTCGGGCGACATGGTGGCGCGAAGGCGCGCCTCAAGCTTGGCGCGGGCTGCCGGGTCGGGATTGGCCGCCAGCAGGGCCCGCCCGCCCGGGCGCAGAACCCGGCGGATCTCAAGAAAGGCCTTGGTGATGGACTCAATGCTGTCCAGGTATTGCAGGACGCTGTAGGCGAGCACCTTGTCGAAACTGGATGCCTGCTCCTCGATGCACGTGATGGAGCCGACCCGGACCTCGGCCCCGTCGACGTCGGAAAGGGTTTGCCGGGCCCGCTCAACGGCGACGGGGCTCACATCAATGGCCGTCACGGCACCTGCGCGGGACGCCAGGGCCAGCGTCAGGATGCCGGTGCCGCAACCGATATCAAGCAGCCGGTCGGTCGGCGACAGGTCGAGCAGGCGGGCCGCCTCGTTGATCGTGTAGAGGAACGCCACGATGTCCATGCGTCCACGGCCCGTGGCGGCGAAGTCGCTTTGCAGTTGGGCTTTCTGGCTCCAGAAATCAGTCCAAAATTCGGATCCCATCAAATCGTCCCAAGCTTGTGGTGCGCCAGGCATGTTGCCTCGCTGGGCATCGGGCGGCACGCGTGGCCCGACGAGGCCCCGAGGCGCCAGCCTCAAGCCTTGATGGCTTCGATAACGAAAAAGGTGCCTCGGGCCTCGGGCGCCCGCCACGCATCAACGAAGCGCAGCAAGGGTCGCTTGAGCCAGAAGCCTTTCTGACGGTTGAACGCCCGTCCCAGGAGCGGGATCTGGGCAAGAACCGGGATATCGCGGCGTATGGTCCAGAAACGAACCTGCGAGAAGCCCGCCTCCTTCAACTCCTGGCGCATCACTCGCGGATCGATCGGGTATTCGTTCGGGCTCAACAGCCCTCGCAAATCGGCCACGGCCCACTCGATACGCTCCAACAGGTCAAGGCGATTGGGCTCAACCGCGATCAACCGTCCGCCCGGGCGAAGCACCCTCAGCGCTTCTTCGAGTGTCTTTTGGAGATCCGGGAAATGGTGCAGGACGCCACCGAAAAAGCAGGCATCCACTGTGTTGTCGTCGAAGCCCAGGGCTTCGGCATCGCCGACCCCAAAGGTCAGTCGTGACTTGAACTCCGGCCAACTCTCGGCGGCGCGGGCAATGAGTTCCGGTGAGATGTCAACGCCATGCACGGTTGCGCCGCGCGCGGCGAACAGGGCCGATGTCAGCCCGGCCGCACAGCCGATGTCGACGACGAACATGCCGTCAAGATCAACTCCGACTGTGCTGTCGATGACATCGATGTATTCTTGCCGGTCAAAGGCGGCGTACAGGCGCTTCCGCCCCACCTTGTCCCAGAACTCTACTTCTTCAGCCTTGCGTTGCGATGAATTAGTGGTCATCGACTGATTCCAGATGCTCGAAAGTGATGGCCTTGTTCGATGGAACGGCCCGGGACAGGCGGCGCCCGAGCAACCGGTCGGTTTCGTAGGGCGGCAGGCCGTTGCCGGGGCGCTGGTAGGTCAGGTCGTCGCTGCTCAGGACATGGCCGGCCGGCAGGTCGCGCGCCGCATAGATCGCCCGGTGGCAAAGCTGGGCCATCTCCTGCTCGGCCGGCGACAGGCGGAAGGCCGAGGACCCCAACTGTGCCTCCAGGGTCCGGACCCCTTGCACCAGATCCTTCAGCTGCGCCGGGTTGGCCGAGAACCTGTGGTCCGGGCCGGGCATGTCGTTGTCCAGCGTGACGTGCTTTTCGATCACCCGGGCGCCCAGCGCCACCGCGCCGAGGGCGGCGGTGATGCCCCAACTGTGGTCCGAGAAGCCGACAACGCACTCGGGGAAGGCGTGCCTCAGGGTGGCCAGCCGACGCAGGTGCACCCCATCATCGGGCGTCGGATAAAGGGAGATGCAGTGCAGGATGGCAAGCGGGCCGCTGCCGGCGGCGTGCAGGCGATCGACCGCCCGTTCGACGTCGCCCAGGTGGGCCATGCCGGTGCTGATCAGCACCGGGCGGCCCTTGGCGCCAACATGGTCAAGCAGCGGCGTGTGGACCAGGTCGTCCGAGCCGATCTTGAAGGCCCCGGCCCCCAGTTCCATCAGCAGATCGGCGGCGGCGCGATCGGTCGGGGTGGACAACGGAACCAGGCCGCGCGCCCGGGCGTGCTCGAACAGGCCGCGGAATTCGTCGTGCTTCAGCTCCAGGCGGCGGAACATCTCCAGCATCGACTCGCGGCGCGTCTCCCCCTGGGAGACATACTCGTAGACGTCTTCCGGCGCGTTGCAGAATTCCTCGGCCCGGAAGGTCTGGAACTTGACGCAGTCGGCCCCGGCGTCGGCCACCATGTCGACCATGCGATGGGCGGTGTCCGGGTCGCCGTTATGGTTCACGCCGACCTCGGCGATGATGAAGGTGGGGTGATCATCACCAATCGGGCGGTCTTCAATGCACAGTTCGGCGCTCATGGATGGGGCTCTCGAAAGGGAGGCTGCAACAACAATAGGGTAATCATTTTCCGCCGATGTGGAGGGCCGCCCGGCTCATCAGCGCCTCGGCGACGCGCCCGGCCCCCTGGCCGTCGATCAACTGGGCCCGGGCGGCGGCGCGGGCCGTCTCCACGGCCGGCGTGGCATCGAGGTCGGCCAGGGCTTCCTCAAGGCTGGTGTGCCAGTCCCCCCGGCGGGCGTCAACCACCAAGGCCAGGTCACGCCCGGCCAGCCAGCCGGCCAACCCGGCCTGGTTGTCGGCGGCGATCAGCAGCAGTGCCGGGCGACCCAGGTGGCAGACCTCCCAGGTGGTGCCGCCGGCCGCCGCCAGCACCAGATCGGCCCGGGCCAACTCCTCGGCCATGCGGTCGGTGGGGGGCAGGGCGGTGATGCCGGCCGCGAGAGGGGGCGGCGGGGGCGCCGCCGGGCCCTGGAGCAGGCGCACCTCGGCGGCCGGCCAGCGGGCGGCGGCGGCGGTGGCCACGGTTGGCCCCAGGCCCCGGGCATCGGCCCCGCCCAGGGTGACCAGCACGCGGCGCGGCGGCCACACCGCCGGGGTCGGCGCGGGGCTGGTGAACTCGGCTCGCAGCAGGGCGAAATCGGGGCCGCACAGCCGCTGGGCGGTGGGCCTGAGGGTCGCGTAGTCGCGCTCGGCGGCGTCGACGTTGGGGTTGATCAGCACATCGGGCGCCGGCCCGGCCAGCCGCCCGTCATCGTCGATCACCGCCAGCCGGGGTGTCGCGCCAACCAGCCGCGCCAGATGGTCGCCGCCCAGGTGGTAGCCGTCGACCAGCAACACCTCGGGCCGTTCGGCCTCGGCCAGGGCGCGCAGAAGCGCCGGGTCGGTGGCGGCGGCGAGGGCATGCACGGCCAACCCCTCGGCGGCCAGACGGTCGGCCAGCCCCGGGCTCAGCGCGGCGGCGGCCCAGGCCACGGTGCCGCCGCGCCCCATCCACGCCTGGGCCACGGCCAGACAGCGCAGCACATGCCCGGCGCCCATCGTGCCGTCGCCGTCGGCCCGCACCAGCAGCTTCATGCCGGCGTCGCCCCACGGCTCAGCAGCGGGTAGAGCAGTTGCGCCCGGGCGTAGTCGGCCGGGGTGTCCAGGTCGACCACCCGCTCGGCCGGCAGCTCGAAGGCCGCCAGCCGGGGCAGATAGAAGGTGCGATGGGCCCGGAAGGCCGCCGTGCGGGCGATGTAGAAGGTGCCGTTGCTGGCCACCATCTCGGGCAGGCTGGTGCGCGGCCGCTCCAGAAGGTCGGGGAAGAAAGGTTGCAGGCCGTCTTCGGTCCGGTGCAGCGCCACATGCGGATAGAAGTTGTACGGCGAGACGCACATCACCCCATCCGGCCGGTCCGGTGGTCCCTCGGCCAGGCAGCGGGCGCCGCCCTGAAGGTCGGCCGGGCGCAGCCCAAAGGCGGTGGCATAGATGCAGCAGAAAGCCGCCGGCTCGGCGCCGGTCCGCGCCAGGATGTCAAGCACCTCCAGGCAGACCTCGACCACCCCGGTGAGATCATCGGCCAGGGCGGCCGGACGCTGATGGACCTCGGCCCCGGCGGCGGCGGCGACGTCGGCGATCTCGGAGTCCTCGGTCGACACCAGAACGCGGTCGAACACCCCCGAGGCCAGGGCCGTCCCGACCACATGGGCCAGCACCGGGCGTCCGCCCAGGGGCAGGATGTTCTTGCGGGGCAGCCGTTTCGAGCCGCCCCGGGCGGGGATGATGGCGACCCTCGGGTGGAGGGGCGGAGAGGATGACGGGGGCATGGCGGGAACCTGGGGCGGCCGGCGACAAGGCCCGACTGTAGTGCATCCGAGGTCGCCGGGGAAGCGTCCCGGAAGCCCGGAAGCCGTTCAGATTCAACGTTTCATCCCGTGCGGTCGGGGACGGGCGGAGGAGGCGGAGCGGCTTGGTCTTGACAGCGGCCCATATCCGATCAATTTGCTTTGACTCATCCCCCATTGTGCCCTCTGGTCCGGTGACTCCGGTCCATGCTACACCCGAAAGTCTTGGTTGCTGCGGAGTCCCCCCCGAGATGACCGCCCATACCCTGTCCCGCGCCGCCCGCGCCGAGGTCCTGGCGGCCCGCCTGAAGGCCGAGGCCGAGGGGCTCGACGGCGGCGCGCTGCTGGCCCGCGCCCTGCCGCTGGCCGGCCGGGTGGCGGTGTCCTCGTCGTTCGGGGCAGAGGCGGCGGTGCTGCTGGCCCTGATCGCCGAGGTTGACCGCACCACCCCGGTGCTGTTCGTCGATACCGGCAAGCACTTTCCGGAAACCCTGGCCTACCGCGACGATCTGGTGAAACACCTGGGGCTGGTCGATCTGCGCGTGCTGCGCCCGGAACGCCGCGCCGTCGCCTCTCTCGACGCGGAAGGCGATCTGTGGCGACGCGATCCCGACGCCTGCTGCCGCCTGCGCAAGGTCGAGCCCTACGCCACCGCCATCGGCGGCTTCGATGCCATCGTCACCGGCCGCAAACGCTACCATGGCGACGTGCGCTCGACCCTGCCGACCATCGAAACAGCCGACGACATGGTGCGCCTCAACCCCCTGGCCACCTGGACCACCGAACAGGTGGAACAGACCTTCAAGGACCGCGACCTGCCCCGCCACCCGCTGGTCGCCCAGGGATACCCATCCATCGGCTGCTTCCCCTGCACCGCCCGACCCGCCCCAGACGGCGGCATCCGCGATGGCCGATGGTCCCACCACCCGAAAACCGAATGCGGCATCCACCACATCCTCAACCGCCCCTGAGGATGCCCCGCGCCGGCCAGGGTGCCGTGGCCCATGGCAAAGGGGCGCTGCCCCTTTGAACCCCGCTGGGGAGGCCAGGGGCCTCCCCAGACCCCACCATGAGTCAAAGCCGGGACAGAGGGGGGTATCCGAGCGCGCGCGCTCGGATACCCCCCTCTGTCCCGGCTTTAGAGCGTGGAGCTCCAAACCTGAATCGAGGGATTCCCAAGACTCTGCGTCCGTGATTCACTTTTCTTTTTGGGAGGTGGATCATGGGCAGGAGCTATTCCGTGGACCTTCGGGAGCGGATCCAATCGGATATCGCGGAAGGGAGCTCCCGGCGCTCCGCGGCGCGACGCTTCGGGGTAAG
>NZ_FNCV01000003.1 GCF_900100455.1 Roseospirillum parvum
GCCCCCGTCAGGGCACCTTGAGACCCCTCTCAGAGGCGGGCTACCATGCTCCAGAACCAAGTGGCGACCACTCCAAAAGCAAGTGGCGCGCTACAACCGCCAAGGGGGCGCTGCCCCCTTGGAACCCCCGCCGGGGGGACCAGGGGCCCCCCCGGACCCCCGCCGTGACTTAAAAACCCGCCAGGGGGATAAACCCCCTGGCGGGTTTTTGACTCATGGTGGGGTCTGGGGAGGCCCCCGGCCTCCCCAGCGGGGTTCCAAGGGGCGGCGCCCCTTGGCCGCGCCAGCGGGTCCCCGGTGGTTGGCGGGGTCAGCCCATGTAGGCGCCGGCGGTGCCGATGATGGTGGTGGCGATGCCCAGGGTGAAGTTGATGGTGATCAGGGTTTTCATGCGCTGGTGTTCGTTGGTGGCGGCGGCGGGTTGGCCGTTTTCCAGGGCTTTCATGAAGCGGCGCATGGGGCCGGCCTGGATCAGGGCGAACAGGATGGTCATCAGGCCGGCCAGGGTCATCATCAGGTGGACGTGTCCGGGGGCGGCGTAGAGGCCGCCGTAGAGTTTTTCGATGATGTACCAGCCGGTGCCCCACAGGATGGCGATGGCGCCCCACACCCAGGCGAAGAAGCGGGGCAGGGTGCCGTGCCACAGGAACAGGCGGTCATCGGGGCTGATCTCGGCCAGACCGGGTTTCAGGGCGATCAGGGCGAAGAACATGCCGCCGACCCAGACCAGGGTGGCCAGCACGTGCAGGGAGATGGCGGTGGCGTACATGCTTGGGCTCCGTCTTGGGTCCGGGGGCGACCGGTTCAGTATAGCAGCAGCTTGGCGCGGCGTCGGCTCTTGAGGCGGTGCGCCGCGCGCCCCACCTTGGGCGGACCATGTCCGATCCCGACAACCTGACCATCCGTGTCCTGTCCTCGCTGTCGGCGGTTGCGGCCGCCGACTGGGATGCCTGCGCCGGGGCCGACAATCCGTTTGTCAGCCATGCCTTCCTGAAGGCGTTGGAGGACTCGGGCTCGGTCGGCGCCGAGGCCGGTTGGCGGCCCCAGCATCTGGTGCTCGAGGACCCGGCCGGAGGGATGCTCGGGGCGGCGCCGCTGTACCTGAAAAGCCATTCCTTCGGCGAATACGTCTTCGACTGGGGCTGGGCCGATGCCTGGGAGCGCGCCGGCGGGCGCTATTATCCCAAGCTTCAGGGGGCGGTGCCCTTTTCGCCGGTGACCGGGCCGCGCCTGCTGGTCCGCCCGGGGGCGCGGGCGGCGTTTCACCGCCAGGCCCTGGCCGCCGGCATGGTGGAACTGGCCGGGCGGCTTGAGGTCAGTTCGCTGCACCTCACCTTCTGCACCGGGGAGGAGGCCGAGGAGTTGGCGCCGCTGGGCTTCATCCACCGCCTGGGCCAGCAGTTCCACTGGCGCAACGAGGGCTATGGCAGCTTCGACGATTTCCTGGCCGAGTTGGCCTCGCGCAAGCGCAAGGCGATCCGCAAGGAGCGCCAGACGGCCAACAGCCACGGCCTGACCATCCGCACCCTGAGTGGCGAGGACATCAAGCCGCGCCACTGGGACGCCTTTCACCGCTTCTATCTGGCCACCACCGACAAGAAATGGGGCGAGCCCTACCTCAGTCGCGATTTCTTCCATCGCCTGGGCCAGACCCTGGGCGACCAGGTGGTGCTGGTGATGGGTTTTGACGGCGACGGGCCCGAGGCCCCGGCGGTCTGCGGGGCGCTGAACCTGCGGGGCGGCGACAGCCTGTTCGGGCGCAACTGGGGGACCCTGGCCGAGTTGCCCTGCCTGCACTTCGAGGTCTGCTACTACCGGGCCATCGAGTACGCCATCGACCACGGCCTGACCTGGGTCGAGGCCGGGGCCCAGGGCGGCCACAAGGTGCAGCGCGGCTATCTGCCTCGGGCCACCCATTCGCTGCACTGGATCGCCCACCCCGGGTTCCGCGAAGCGGTGGCCGATTTCGTCGAGCAGGAGCGCCAAGCGGTGCACGCCGAGATCCACATCCGCACCACCGCCGGCCCCTTCCGCCAGGGGCGCTGACGCGCCCCGGTTTTTCCATCAGGCGGCGCTGACGCGCCCCGGTTCCTTCCATCAGGCGGCGCTGATGCGCCCTTAGTGATCCTCTTCCATGACGATGTAGCCGCAGGGGCATTCGGTGGCGCACATGCCGCAGCCCTTGCAGTACTCGTAGTCGAAGACGTAGTGGCTGCCGTCCTGGGCCTGCTCGATGGTCTTGATGACGGCGTTGTCCGGGCAATAGGTCCAGCAGTTGTCGCAGGCCAGGCAACTGCCGCAGGACAGGCAGCGGTTGGCCTCGGCGCGGGCCTCGGCGTCGGGCAGGGGGCCTTCGATCTCGTCGCTGTCGGTGCGCTGCTCGACCGGCAGCACCGGTGGTTCGCGGCGCGGCGCCGGCTCGTAGTAGGCCATGTTGAGGTGGTCGTAGGGCAGGGTGGGGCGGCGCTGGTGCACCGGCTCCTGGCCGGCCAGGAACAGATCGATGGCCTCGGCCGCCTTGCGCCCGTCGCCGATGGCCCCGGCGGCGGTGCCCCGGTCGCCCCGCGCGTCGCCGCCGACGAACAGGTCCGGGTGGCCGGGCAGGCGGCCCCACTCGTCGGCCGGGCGGAAATAGGGCGCCCCGCCGAGCAGGGCTTCGAAGCCGGTGGGGTCGACGTTCTCGCCAATCGCCGGGATCACCATGTCGGCGTGCAGGATGGTTTCGGTGCCCTCGAAGGCAACGCGCGACTTGCGTCCGCTGGCCCCGGGCAGCTTGCGCAGGCTGACCATCTCGATGCCCATCAGCTTGGAGCCACGCATCAGAAGGCGCTGGATGGTGCGATGGGGGTGGAAGATGATGCCTTCCTCGATCGCCTCGTGCAGTTCGCGCGGCACCACGTTGAGGATGTCGCCGGGCTCGGTGTCCGGGCCGGGCAGGCCGGAGGCGGTGACCAGATGGACCTCGGCCACGCCGGCCCGCTTCATCACCCGGGCCAGATCGACCGCGGTGTTGCCGCCGCCGTGGATGATCACCGAGGCCGGGGTGGGCACCTTGCCGTGGGCGATGAACTCCTTCAGCAGTTCCAGGGCCGGGCGGTGGTCGGTGGGTACCTGGCCGCCGACGCTCCAGTTCTTGGCCAGCCCGATGCCCGGCGCCAGGAAGACGGCGCGGTGTTCCTGGCGCAGGCGGGCCAGATCGGCCTCGTCGCCGAGCCGGGTGTGCGGCTTGAAGGTGATGCCGAGGTCGAGAATCCGGCCGATCTCGGCGTCCAGCACATCGCGCGGCAGGCGGGTCATGGGGATCGCCGAGCGCAACAGGCCGCCCGGTTCGGGCAAGGCGTCGATCAGGGTCACCTTGTGGCCGCGCCGGGCCAATTGGTAGGCACACGACAGGCCGCCCGGCCCGGCCCCGACCACGGCCACCGCCGCCGGCTCGGCCACCCCCTGGGCGCCGGGGAAGGACCAGTTGTTGAGGATCGCCTGATCGCCCAGCCAGCGCTCCAGGGCGTGGATGGCGATGGGGCTGTCGTAGTGGGTCCGGTTGCAGGCGGTCTCGCAGGGGTGCGGGCAGATGCGCCCGGTCACCGCCGGCAGGGGGTTGATGTGGGCGATGGTTTCCCAGGCCTCGCGCGGGTGGCCTTCCTGGAAGCGGGCCAACCACTCCTGGGCGTCCTCGCCGGCCGGGCAGGCGCCGTGGCAGGGTGCGGCCCAGTGCTTGTGGACCGGGCGCATGGTGCGCCAGTCGCCGGTCTTGAAGGCGAGCGAGGTTCCCGGCTCGGCATAGGCCCCACGGGTGAGCACCGGCATGATCGGGAGTCTCCTTCAGGTGTGAACGCGAAACGGGGTGGCGGGCGGATCGGGTCGGGGTGGCGGGTGAGCCGGGTCGGGGTGGCGGGTGGGCCGGGTCGGGGTGGCGGGTGAGCCAACTCAGGCGATCAGGCCGCCCCGGCGCACGGTGTCGGCGCCCTCGGTGTCGAGCGGGTCGGGCTCCTCGCCGAGCAGGTGGTAGGTGGCGATGTTGTGGTCGGCCAGGGCCTGCAGGTGTTCGCGCTCCTGGCGGGCCCGGTGGTCGTTCCCGAACAGGTGGCGGAAGCGGTTCTGGAGCTTGAGGTAGTCGCTGACCGGGCGGGGCTGGCGGATGGGCATCACCCCGGCCAGCTCGTTGCGCTCCAGCTCGACCACCGGGAACAGGCCGGTCTGCACGGCGAGGCGGGCGATCTCGATGGTCTTGGCGCCGTCGTGCCCCCAGCCCAGCGGGCAGGGGACGTGGAGCAGAAGGAAGGTCGGCCCCTCGATCTCGATGGCCCGGCGCACCTTGCGCCGAAGGTCGGCCGCGTAGGCCACCGAGGCCGAGGCGGCATAGGGCACATGGTGGGCGGCGATGATCTGCAACAGGTCCTTTTTCAGGTGCCGCTTGCCCATGCGCTGGCTGCCCGCCGGGCTGGTCGTGGTGGCGGCGGCGTGCGGGGTGCTGGAGGACCGCTGGATGCCGGTGTTCATGTAGGCTTCGTTGTCGAAGCACACGTAAAGCACGTTGTGGGTCCGCTCGAGCATGCCCGACAGGGCCTGGAAGCCGATGTCGAAGGTCGAGCCGTCGCCGCCGAAGGCCATCACCTTGGTCCGGTGGCCGCGTGCCTTCAAGGCCGCCTCCATGCCCGAGGCGACGGCGGCGGCGTTCTCGAACAGCGAGTGGATCCACGGCACCCGCCACGCCGACTGGGGCCACGGGGTGGTGAACACCTCCAGGCAGCCGGTGGCGTTGGCCACCATCACGTCGGGCCCGGCGGCTTCCATGACCAGCCGGGCGCCCAGGGCCTCGCCGCAGCCCTGGCAGGCCCGGTGGCCGGCCTCCAGGCCGCGGAAGCGGGGCTGGCGGCGGCGCAGTTCGGCCAGCTCGCCGCCCAGGGCCTGGGCATCGACCCCGGGGGCGGTCCCCACCCCGGCCGCCACCTTGCGCGACGGGGTTTCGGCCGGCGCGGCGGACTTGCCTTTGGCGCCACCAGATTTGGCGTCACCAGCTTTGGCGGTCTTCGCCTTGGCCGGCTTGCTGGCCGCCTTGGAGGGCGCTTTCTTGGCCGTTTCAGGGGTTTTCGCCATGGCGATGCGGTCTCTTTCGACGGACGGAATCAACGATCCTCGGCGGGCAGCTTGTCGAGCTCCACGTCGAAGATGCGGAACGGCTCCGGGGTCGTGCCCCGGGTGGCGGCGATCAGCTCGGGCAGCAACTCCACCGGCACGTCGCGGCCACCCAGGCCGACCGCGAAGTTGTGGATGCGCGGCCGCTTCTTGAGGTGGGCCAGGGCGGCGGTGACCTCGGTGCCGACGATGCCGCCAAGGCCCGGCGAGAAGGCGCGCTCCAGCACGATCAGGTCGTCCACGCCGTCGACCGCCTCGATCAGCGCCTCGGTCGGGAAGGGGCGGAAGCAGCGCAACTGGATGATCTTCACCGGCGTCTTGGCCAGCCCGTCGTTGAGCCCCTGGCGCAGGGTGGAGACCACCGAGCCCAGGGCCAGCACGGCGGTCTTGGCGCCCTTGGGTCCGTGGGTCTTGAGCAGCCCGCCCGCCGCGCGGCCGATGGCCTTCTCGTAGGCCGCGTCGATCTCCTCGATCACCGGCAGGGCCTTCTGCATGGCCCGGTGGTGGCTGTGGCGGACCTCGGTGAACCAGCCCGGGTCGACCAGGGTGCCGAAGCTTTTCGGCGCCTTGGGGTCGAGCCTGCGGGCGAAGTCGAACTCGGGCAGGAAGCGGTCGACCTTGGTCTGGCTGGGCAGGTCGATGGGCTCCAGGGTGTGGGTCAGCACGAACCCGTCGACGCAAACCATCACCGGCAGCTCGGTTGCCTCGGCGATGCGGAAGGCCTGGATGGTGCTGTCGACCCCTTCCTGGTTGTCGGCGCAGTAAAGCTGGATGCAGCCGCTGTCGCGAATGGCCATGCTGTCGGCCTGATCGTTCCAGATGTTGAGCGGCGCCCCGACGCTGCGGTTGGCGCAGGTGATGACCGCCGGAATGCGCAACCCGGCCATGTTGTAGAGCACCTCGCTCATCAGCATGATGCCTTGCGAGCTGGAGGCGGTGTAGGCCCGCGCCCCGGCCGCCGCCGCGCCGAGCACCACCGAGGCGGCCGAGAACTCGCTTTCCACGCTGACCAGCTCGCAGCCCATCTCGCCGTCGGCGACCAGCTTGGAGATGTTCTCCACGATGTGGGTCTGCGGGGTGATGGGGTAGGCGGCAACCACCCCCGGCCGGCACAGGGCGACCGCCCGGGCCAGGGCCTGGCTGCCTTCAAGCGCTTTCAGCACGGCGTGCCTCCTTGGTCGGCTGTTCCAGCACCAGACGGTTGGCCCAGGCCCCTTCGGGCACCGCCTCGGCGGCGCGGGCGACCAGTTTCTCGTTGCGGCGCAGAACTTCGCCCGAGAAACGCTCGCCCAGGGCCTTGGACAGGGCGCTCAACGGGAACAGCCCGGTAACGGTGAGGAAGGCGGCCAAAAGGGCCACGTTGGGGGTCGGGCGGCCGAGGTATTCCAGGGCCAGGGCGGTGGCCGGCAGGCTGAGGATGTCGAGGCCATGGCGGGCCGACAGGGTGGCCGCGTCCTCTGGTGCGTTGACCAGCACCCCGCCGCCCTTCAGCAGTCCGGCGGCGGTGCCCGGGATGTGCAGCAGGCTGTCGTCCTGAACGATCAGGGCGGCCGGATTGCGCACCTGCGAGCGGGCCAGGATGGGCCCCGGGGCGATGCGCACGAAGGCGGTCACCGGGGCGCCCCGACGCTCCGCCCCGAAGCTGGGGAAGGCCTGGCAGTGGGCGCCCTCGGCGAAGGCGGCGCTGGCCAGCAGATAGGCGGCGACCACGTTGCCCTGGCCGCCCCGGCCATGGATGCGGATCTCGATCACGTTACCTCCCCAGGTCTGGCACACAACGGGACCGGTGATGGTTCACACACACCCTGATCGCCTGACGGGAGTCTTGTCGCTCCCTGTGGTCCCACAACAGGGTATGGGGATGGCCCGCCGGCCGGACAAGGGGGCGGCGGTGGCTTACTTCTTCAGAGGGCCGGCCGACCGGGTGTCTCAGCGAATGCCGAGCACGGTGCGCACCTTCTCGTCGGTGATGGCGCGCACCAGCCGGGAAAAGCGCATCAGCACCTTGCGCAACACCGGGTCGGCGGCCGCCAGGCGGGTCTGGAAGTCGTCCTTGGGAATGATGCGGATGCAGGTTTCGGTCAGGCAGCGGGCGGTGGCGCTGCGCGGCATGTTGTCGATCAGCGCCATCTCGCCGATCACCTGGCCGATGGGGACGCTGGCGATGACCACCGTCGAGCCCTTCAGGTTGCGGGTCAGCTCGACCACCCCGGCCTCGACGATGAAAGCCGCATCGCCCGGGTCGCCTTCATGGAACAGGATGGTCCCGGCGGGAACGACCCGCGCCTCCAGTTCCGTTTCCACCGTCGCTTCCTCCACCGTCGCGTCGCTCACGGGGGGGGCCCTCCCTTGCCGTTCCCAGCCCCCTGGTGCTGCTCCGGTAACCAGTTGGCGGTGTTGCGTGTACCGGATTGGGGCCGGTCCATTGTGCGGACCCGGCGGCGACTGCGCAACCCCCGGGGACTCGGCCTCGAATCGCGGCTGGTGGATCGGGTGCCCCGACAGCGACAGCGGATCGTCGCCCCCGGCTCCCGGGCAAGAGAGACTTGACCGGGGTCGTGAAAGGGGAAACCCTGGCCCGGAAAGGGGCATGCCGGGTGACCGGGCCGCCTGCTTGGCGCCGGCGTTGGTGGGGGATCGAGTGATCGAGGTGCATTCCAACCCGGGCGGGGGTGCCCAGGGCGGCGGCAACGACGAACTTGGGCGGATTCCGCTGTTCGCCGGGCTGGCCCCGGCCGAGCGCGCGGCCATTGCCCGCCAGTGCCGCTGGCGCCGCTTCGCCGCCGGCGAGCAGATCATCGACCGCCAAAGCGAAAGCCGCGACGTGTTCTTCGTCGTTTCCGGGCGGGTGCGGGTGATCATCTATTCGGTGGCCGGGCGCGAGGTCACCCTGGACGACCTGCTGGCCGGCGACTTTTTCGGCGAGTTGGCGGCCATCGACGGCAATCCGCGCTCGGCCAGCGTGATGGCGCTGGAGGAAACCCGGCTGGCGGTGGTCGGCGGTTCCACCTTCCTTGATCTGGTGCTCGGCCGGCCAGCCCTGGCCCTGGCGGTGATGGCCCGCATGGTCGGCATCATCCGCAATTCCACCGACCGCATCATGGATCTGTCGACCCTGGGCGCCAACAACCGGGTGCATGGCGAGCTTCTGCGCCTGGCCCGGCTGGGCGATGGCGGCGAGGGGCCGCCGGTGATCCGCCCCATCCCGGTGCACAGCGATCTGGCCAGCCGCGTCTCGACAACCCGCGAGACGGTGGCCCGGGTGCTGAACGACCTGGCCCGGCGCGACATCGTGCGGCGCGAGCGCGATGCCCTGGTGATCGTCGATGCCGCCCGCCTGCACAAGATGGTCGAGGACGTGCGCGGTGATTGATCCTCGTCTGGGGCTTATTCAAGAGGGGGATCAGGATATGTGCCGGGCGTTTGACTTGCCGGCCGCTTTCTCCCATGATGTGGAGCATCGCTGCCGGCCCGTCCGGTAAATTCAGACATCTGTCCGCCAATTCCGGGCTCGGCAAGAGTTCTTTCCCAGGGTGACCGAAAGATGGCCAAGACCATTCTGATCGTTGAAGACAACGAGCTGAATATGAAGCTTTTCAACGATCTGTTGAAAGCCCATGGGTACGAGACCCTGCAAACCCGTGATGGCCGCGAGGTCATGGACATCGCCCGCCAGAATCGTCCCGACCTGATCCTGATGGACATTCAGCTGCCCGAGATTTCCGGCCTGGAGATCACCCGCATGCTGAAGGAGGACGACGACCTGAAGTCGATCCCCATCGTCGCCGTGACCGCCTTCGCCATGAAGGGCGACGAGGAAAAGATTCGCCAGGGCGGCTGCGAGGGCTACATCGCCAAGCCCATCTCGGTGGCCAACTTCCTGCAAACAGTGGCCAGCTTTCTGGAATAGTCCGCCAGTTTCCTGATATCAGTCTCCGCCAGTCGCCTCCTTGGCTTGGCGAGGGCAGACGAAAAAGGCCGCCCTGGAAAGGGCGGCCTTTTTGTCAGGCGGTAGGCGGCGTTGCCGCTACTTCATCTTGGTCTCGCGGAAGACCACGTGCTTGCGGGCCACCGGGTCGTACTTGCGGAACTCCATCTTCTGGGTATGGGTCCGCGGGTTCTTCTTGGCGATGTAGAAGAATCCGGTGCCGGCGGTGCTCTCCAGCTTGATCTGGATGGTGTTGGGCTTGGCCATGGCGGTTTGAACCGTTCGCTCGTCTTTAGGGGATGCGCCGCCCGTTCCCGACCGGCTCGGTCCGGGGAAGGGAGCGCGTGAAAGGCGATAAGGAAGGGCGCACAATACGCGCCCGCCGCCGGCTGTCAAGGGCCGATCACACCGGGACCCATCGCCGGACCCCATCGCCGGGACCCATCGCACCGCCGGGCGGTGGCGGCGCGCCCTTGGCGGTGCTTGGCCTTGTGGTCTGCCGGCCGGGCGGGCATTGTAGGGGGCGCATGCCCGCGTGGTTCGGCTGGCGAGGTACGGCGGAACGGCGCGGACCCCGCGAACGCCGCGCGCCCCGGGCGGTGCGCCACCGATCCCGGGATGGTGCCCCGGCCCCCTGACAGAAAGCGCAACCGCGACCCGCCATGGCCCAGGCTCCCCAGGCCCAAACCCCGCCGCCGCAACAGTCGCCCCCGCAGGCGGCGCAGCAACCGGCTCAGGCTCAGGCACAGGCGCCCTCGGCCCCGCGCGGCCCGGAGGCGGCGACCAAGGGTCCGGTGACCCTGCGCGACCGCTATCTGATCCATCCCGACAAGCCGCTGCCCGGGCTCGACATGCCCCATGCCAAGGCCTACGTCTGCGAGGACAAGCGCGACGCGGCGCGCAAGCTTTATGCCCTGATCTGCCAGCGCAACCTGACGCCCCGCATCAGTCTGATGCGGGCCATGCGCGGGGCTGGCGGCAACGACATCCTGACCCTGCACGAGTGGGGCGGGGTACCCTGGCCGGGCGGTGGCCGGGTCATCGGGCTGGTCTACGACCAGCCGATGGGCGGGCGGGTGATGAACGGCCTTGATGACACCTTCGAGCTGATCAACGACCGCGAATTCACCAAGCGCGTCTTGAAGCCGCTGACCAGCGCCCTGACCGAGATCGCCGTGATGGGCGTGTCGCACCGGGCGATCCGGGTCGACAACCTCTATTTCATGGACAAGGAGCGCCAGCATCTGGTGCTCGGCGACTGCTGCTCGGTGCCCCCGGCCTACGACCAGCCGGCCATCTACGAGCCCATCGCCTCGGCCATGTGCAACCCGGAGGGGCGGGGCCCGGGCTCGGTGCGCGACGACTGCTATGCCCTGGGGGTGACCCTGCTGGTCCTGCTGCTGGGCCGCAGCCCGGTGCGCAACATGTCCCATCAGGAGATGATCCGGGGCAAGGTGCTGCTCGGCAGCTACGCCACCCTGATTGGCGACAACCGCGTGCCGCTGCCGCTGATCGAGGTGTTGCGCGGCCTGCTCAGCGACGACGAGTCGGACCGCTGGGGGGTGGAGAAGCTGGAGCTGTGGTTCAATGGCCGGCGCACCACGCCGCTCATGCCGCGGCCCCAGAAGCGCGCCCAGCGCTCCCTCAAGGTCGGCAAGTACGAGTGCTACTCGCTGCCCGAGGTCGGGCTGGCGCTCAGCGAACTGTGGACGGACGCCTTGCCGATCCTGCTCGAAGGGCGGCTGGAGACCTGGCTCAGGCGCGGCCTGGAGGACATCCATCGGGCCGATCTGGTGGGCAGCGCCATGGCCCAGCACGCCGCCGGCACCAAGACCCAGACCACCGATGCCCTGCTGTCGTACATGTCGGCCCTGCTGCTGCCCGGGGCGCCGCTGCGCCACGGCAAGCTGACCCTGATGCCGGAGGGCTTCGGCACGGCGCTGGCGGTGACCATGTCCAACAAGGGCGACACGGCGCCCTTCATCGACATGATCAAGGGCGAGGTGGTGCGCCGTTTCCTGGCCGCCCAGGAGACCTACGACGCCACCTCGAGCCAGCTTGAGAGCCGTTTCCGCGAGCTTGAGAACTATCTGCGCCAGGCCGGCGCCGGCAACGGCATCGAGCGCTGCCTGTACGAGATGAGCGACGACCAGGCCTGCCTGTCGCCCTTCTTCGAACACGATTTCGTCTACGAGATCCGCGAGCTTCTGCCGGCGCTGGACAACGCGGCGCGGCGCGCCGACAGCAAGACCTGGCCGGTCGACCGCCACGTGGCGGCCTTCGTGGCGGCCCGCTACGGCCGCGACACCCATGCCCAGATCAGCGCCCTCAACGACCCCGACCCGGCGCTGGCCACCCTGTCCATGCTCTCCGTCCTGGCCGTCCTGCAATGGCGCCTGGGGCCGGAGCAGTTGCCCGGCCTGCTCAGTTGGCTGGGCAACCTGATGGGCCCGGTGCTGGAGAGCTACCACAGCCGCGAACGGCGCCGGAAGCTGGAGAAGGACATCCCCCGGGTGGTCCGCAAGGGCAGCCTGACCGAGCTGTTCAACCTGCTCGACAACCGCGAGGAGCGGGCCCGCGACGAGGAGGAGTTCGCCATCGCCCGGGCTGAGTACCAGGGGTTGGCGCGGCGCATCAACGACATCGAGCAGGGCCGCATCGGGCGCGACGAGCGGGCCACCCGCAACGGTCAGCAGGCGGCCGCGTTGATCGGCTTTTCCATCACCCTGATCACGGTTACCCTCAGCCTGTTGGCCCACATGTTCTAGTCACCGTGGTCCCGGGCGCTCCCGGGTCGCTCTCAATTTCCTTGTCCCCCAGTTCCCTTGTCCCCCAGTTCCCTTGTATCCAGGTATGTCGCCCCGATGGCCGCCAAGCCCGCCCCCAAGAAAGCTCCCAAGGCTCCCGCCAAGCCGGCCGCCGGCAAATCCAAGGGCGGCGGGCTGGGCATGCGGCTGGCCTTTGTGCTGATCATCGCGGTGATGTTCCTGTTCTTCATGCCGACCGTGGTGCTGCTGGCCTTCGCCATGCTGCCGACCATGGTGGCGGTGGTCGTCGACCGCTCGCCGGACAAGCTGTCGGCCTTCACCATCGGCGGCTTCAACTTCGCCGGGGTGGCGCCCTACCTGCTCGACCTGTGGTTCGGCGAGCACAACGTCACCGTGGCGCTGGATACGCTGAGCGACCTGGTGGCGCTGATCGTCATCTATGGGGCGTCGGCCCTGGGCTGGGTGCTGCACTTCAGCGCCCCGGCGGTGGTCGGCACCTACATGGCGCTGACCTCGACCCAGCGGCTGGCCCGCTTCAAGGCCGAGCAGAAGCAATTGGTCGAGCTGTGGGGGCCGGAGGTGACCACCTTGCCCAAGCCGCCCAAGAAGAAGGGGCGCCCGGCTGGCTGAGGCGGGGCGGCTTACCGGCAGCCGCCGTGCTTGCCCTGCAGGGTCTGGCCGTAGAAGGCCTGGACCTGGGCCAGGGGCACGTTGTCCTTGGCCGCGATGTCGCGGTAGGTGGCCATGCGCTTGGCGTTGACGTCGGCGATCAGGCCATCCACCCCGGGCCCGCCGGCGGCCTTGTGGATCAACCCGTCGCGCCCCTCGCAGACCATGCCCTGGGCCCGGGCCTGATCGAGGCCGACGGCAAAGGCTGGGTCGCTGGCCAGCAGCAAGGCGGCCAGGGCGGCCCCGGCAAGCAGGGGGAGGCGGCGGCGGGAAAGACGGCGGCTGGGCATGGCGGTGGGCCTCGCTCGGGCGGGGATCAGAAGATTTCGGGGTTCTCTTGGAGAACCTGCTCCACGTCGCGTTCAAGCCGGACGCGCACGTCCTGCTCGATCTTGATGTTCATGTTGATGACGATCGGCTTGTCCGGCGCCTCCACCTTGACCGTCGGCGAGCAGGCCGGGCCGACCAGCAGGGCCGCCATCAGAAGACCGGCCAGCAGGGCCGGGCGGCGGGGCGATGAAGGCGGCCGGGAAGGCAAGGCGGCGGTCATGGTCGGTCAGGCTCCGGACACGGGCGGGACGACGCAGCATAGCGCCGACCCGTTCTCGATGGAACCGATGATGGGCCGCGATCATGGCGAGACTGGGGCGGCACCTGGGGCGGCACCTGGGGCGGCAACCGGCTCGGACTCCGGGGCCACGGGCGGCGTGCCTTCTCCCAGCGCCCGGCGCACCCGTTCGGTGGCGTCGTAGCTGGCGAAGCCGCCGCGCGCGATGTCGATCAACTCGCCCTCCACGCTCAGGTTGTATTCGAAGGGATAGCCGTCATAAAGATCCGGGTTGGCCCCGTTGACGTGCAACGCCACCCGACTGTTCCGGCCCACCCCGCCGGCCACCTCCAGGCCCAGGCTTTGATAGTGGAAGTTGTCCAGGGCGCGGGCCAGCAGAGCCAGGCTTTCGCCGCGCAGGGCCAGCGGGTTGGGGCCGTCGGGGCGGTAGCGCAGGATACCCGGCTCCGTCGCCTTGAGGTGCGAGGGAGCGAGGTAGACATCGCCCCGCTCGAGTCGCAAATGCAACTGGCCGGTCAGCGCACCGCTGGCGATCAACCCGTCGAGCTGGCTCAACCGGCTGAGCTCGCCGAGGTCCACCGAGACGACGTCCAGATCGACCGCCCCGGCCGACAGATCGAGCGGAATGGTGGTCGGCTCGGCCAGGGTCAGGCTGCCCCCGGCCAGCCCCACGGTGGCTCCCTCCAGGGCCAGCCGGGGCGGGCTCCCCGGGCTGTCCGGGGCGGCCAGATGGAAGGTCAGCCGGGCCTCGGGCAGGGGAATGCCGGCCTCGATGACCTGCGCGGTGACCATCTGCCCGGGCGGCGTGGTGGGCGGCAGCAGACCGTCCAGCGAGACCGCGCCATCGACCCCGGAGAGGGCCAGGAAACCGCGCCGCACCTCGACATCGGCCAGGGTGACGATGAGGTCGGGCACCAAGTCAAGACCGTCCTCGCCCAGGCCACCGCGGAGGGTGCCGCTAAGCCCCAGGGTGCCGCTCAGGGCCGAGACATAGCGCGGAATCAGGGTATGCAAATCGGGGGCCGGGAACTGCCCCGGCTGGCGGCCCAGGGGCAGTGGCGGGACCTCCAGATCAAGCTCGAAGGCGCCCCCCAGATCGACCACCGTGCCGGCGACGCGGGCCAACGGCTGGTCGGTGGCATCGGCCAGCGTCAGGTCGATCCGGTCCGCCTGGCCGGCGCGGCGCTCGGCCGACAGGGTGATGTGGTAGGGTCGGCGCGGGCTGCGCTGGTTGGCGCTGTCGGCCAGCCCGGGCGGTTCCAGGGGCAGGCGGGGCAGACGGCCGGCCAGCCGGAGGTCCAGGCCCCGCGCATCGCCGCTGGCTTCCAGGGCCAGCGCCTCGGCGGCCAGCATCGGGTGGGCGACGGCCAGCCCGTCGCCCGAGACCTGCCAGCCCTTTGGTCGCCAGTCCACATCAAGGCCGGCGCCGCCCAGGGTGATGGCGCCGGCCGGGTCGTCGAGCTTGAGGTCGAAGGCGCCCAGCGGCAGGCGGAGCCGATCCGGCGACAGCCGGGCCGGCCCGGCCAGGGCCACGGCGAAGGGGGCCAGACGCCGCGCGCCGGGCAGGGTCAGGGCGCCGCTCTCCAGCCGCGCCCGGGACAGGGTCAGGGCGTCGTCGGTGCCGCGCCCGCGCGCGGTGACGACCAGCGGCCCGCCGGCGATGTCGCCCCGGGTCAGCCCGGCGACCTCGCCGCGCAGGGCCTCCGCGATCATCTCCAGTGGGCCATCGGGATCGGCGCGGCCGACCTCGCCGCGCAGGGACAGGCGGGGGGCGGCGAGGACGATGTCCTCCAGGCGGGCGCTGTCGGCCGCCACCTCCAGGCGCTCCAGGCGCAGCCGGCCGGTGCCGGACGGAGTGACGTCGTTCAGGCCGGCGGCCAGGGTGAGACGGGGTTCGGTGATCCGGCCCCCGGCCAGATCGAGCCGGGTCAGGGCCAGATCGGCCGTGAGGTCGCCGCTCAGCCGGCCCTCGGCCCAGGCCGCCTCGGCCAGGGTCAGGGTGCCCCGGGGAAGGTCCGGGGCGACGGCGCCCGGGCTCAGGGCCACCTCGGCGCGGCCCAGGGCCCAGCGGCCGCCGGCCAGCATTCGGCCCGCCGCCCGGGCGGCGACCAGAGGGGCGCCGGCGCGGTCCACAAGGTCCAGCGACAGAGCCCCCTCGGCCCACGGGCCGTCATCGTCCAGCCCGGCGGCAAGCGGCTCGGTCAACCCCACCTCGACCCGCGCCACGCCATCGAGCAGGGGGCGCGCCGGGGCCGGCACCGGGACCCAGGCCCCGACCAGCCGCCGCCAGGGCAGGCCGCTGAGGGTCAGCCGGCTGTCCGGCGCGAGGTCGAGGCCCGGCTGCCCGGTCAACCGACCCTGGCCGGCCAGCACCGCCTCGGCCGACCAGTCGCCGGCCTTAAGGCGAACGGCGCCGTCTCCCTCGGCCCGCCAGCCGTCGGCGGCCGGGGAGACGGTCAGGCGGATCGGCGCCAGCTCCAGCGAGACGGCGGCCGGCGCTGGCAGTCCGGGCAGCGCCGTGGCCAGCCGGGCGGCCAGGGCGGGAGCCAGCGGCGCCACCGCCAGCCGGCCGGGCGCCATCTCTAGCCGCAGGGCGCCATCGACCATGGCCACCTTGAGGTCGAGCTGGCCGGACAGGGCGTCGCTGAGGCCGGGAACCGGCACCGCCTCGGCGGTCAGGGTCAACGCCGCCTGGGCGGTCAGATCGCCTGGGTCGGCCGGCGGCAGGACACGCCCGGCGAGCCGCGCCGTGGTCGCCACCCGGGCACTCAGGCCGGGGCCCCGGGCAGTGCCGGAAAGCTCAAGGGAAAGCGTCTCGGCGGTCTCCAGGCTGGCCGCAAGGTCGGCGCTGAAGGTGCCCCGGGGGGTGGTCAGGGTGGCGGCCAGGGCTTCCACCGCCCCCCGCGCCAGCGGCAACTCAGGCAGCACCGAATCACCGTCGCCGCCGCCCGGCCGCCACACCTCGCGCCCACCGACCGCCAGCCGGCTGCCATCCCAGTCGGCGGCCACGGTCACCGCCTTCAGATGTAGCGACTCGATGCGGCGCTCTTCCCAGGCCACCCACGGATCGAGCCGGACAATCCCTCCGTCCGCCGTGATCGCGCCGCCGAACAGGCTCAGGCGAGCCAGGCGCACCGTGGCCCGCCAGTCCTCGCCCTGGCGCCTCACCGTCACCGCCAGCCCGTCCAGCCCGGCCGGGCCCAGCCCCCGGGCCTCCAACTGGCGGACCACCGCCGGCGCGACCAGCCGCTCGAGCACGACCGGCCAGGCCGCCCACAGGCCCAACCCGCCCAGCAGGGGCAGGCCAACCACCACGGCGGCCACCAGAAGCATCAGGCGGGAACGGGTCAGGCGCACGGGTTCTCCCCGGATTGTCCGGTCAACGGGCGGACCGTTATACTAGAGCAGATCGCGCCCAATCTGAATCGCCAAGCAATTCAGATTGGGCGCGTGAATCTGCTCTCGATTCAATAATTTAGAGCACGGCCTCGCGTTTATCCGGGGTCACTTCATGACCCCGGATAAACGCGACGTGCTCTAGCCCACCTTGCCCCCAACGCTTAAGGAGACCCGTGCATCATGCTGCCGATACCGGTGGACAGCGGGTTCGATGTCGCCTTCCGCCTGATCGACAAGGCGATGGACGACGCCGAATACCTCCAGCCCCAGAAACTGCACCGCCTGCTGTTCCTGGCCCAGGCCTACTACGCGGTGGCCAACCGAGGGCGCCGCCTGATCCCCGGGGTCTTCGTCGCCGATCCCTCGGGACCGCTGGAACCGACCCTGTTCCGCGCCTTCGAAAACGGCCGCCCGCCCCTGGAACCCAAACCCCTGGCCGAACCGATCAGCCACTTCCTGGACAGCATCTGGCGCAAGTTCGGGGCCCACTCGGCCGACCACCTGACCCGCCTGCTGAAATCCCACCCCCCCTTCCAGGAAGCCGCCGCCCAAGGCCCGCGCAGCGAAATCACCCTGAAAGCCATGGTCCTCTTCTACGGCCGCAAACAAACCCCCGGCGGTACCCGCCCCGCCGGCGCCCCAGCCGTCGAAGACGTGGTCCGACCCCGCGTCATGCGCAGCCATACCGGCAAACCCGTCAACGTCACCCAATGGATGCCCAAATCCCACAAATCCACCAAATGACCCCACAGCGGCGGATGCCGGCGGGCAGGTGCCGCGCACCAAGGGGGCGCTGCCCCCTTGACCCCCGCCGGGGGGACCAGGGGCCCCCCCGGACCCCCGCCGCGACTTAAAGCCGTGAAGAGGGGGGTATCCGAGCGCACGCGCTCGGATACCCCCCTCTTCACGGCTTTGACTCATGGTGGGGTCTGGGGAGGCCTCCCGGCCTCCCCAGCGGGGTTCAAAGGGGCGGAGCCCCTTTGCTGCGCAGCAGCTTGCCTGCAGGCGCCCGCCGCTGTGGGGTCATTCGGTGGATTTGCGTTTCATGTGGGCGCGCAGTTCGGCGCAGTGGTCGGTATCGTCGAGGCGGGGGGTGAACCAGACCACGTCGAAGGGCAGGGTGGGGGTATTGAAGCGTTCGGCGTAGTGTTCGAGGGTGGGTTTGTCGGGGCTGACTTCGAGCAGGCCGATGCTGAAGGTGGCCAGATCGGGTCGGAACCGGCGGGCGTGGTAGGGCACGGCGACGTCGCTGCGCAGGTGGCCGGTGCCGGCGATCAGGACGCCTTGGCGGCTGGGGCTGTGTTCGCGGGCGGCGATGAGGGCCTCGGCCATGACGGCGTCGCGGGCGCGCTGGGTCTGGGCCATGGCGGGGATGGCTTTTTCGGGCATCAGGCCGCAGTGGCCGCGTCGCACGGCTTCGGCCAGATGTGCTGCCAGGTCGGCCGGCATGGGCTCGGTCAGGCCGAGGTTTTGGGCGCGGGCTTCGCCGAGGCCGGCGACGACGCCCTGGCGGGCGGTGGTGCGCAGTTGCTCGGCGGCGAGGTTGGCCGGCAGCAGGGGCAGGCGGGCCTCGAGGGCGGTGGCGAAGAGGGGGCGGTAGAGGGCGAACTCGGGCCAGCCGGTGTTGGCCCAGTCGAGCGCCTGGGCCAGGGCGTCGGGGCTTTCGGGCAGTGGGTCGGGCAGGGTCTGGTCGGGGCGGATCATTTCCACCGCCAGCCCGGGGTGGCGCCCGCGCTCGACCAGTTGGGCCAGCATCCAGGCTTGCAGGCGGTGGTGGTCGGGGTTGTCGTGGACCTCGCCGAGCAGGGCCAGATCGGCCGCCAGCAGGCGGCTGACCAGGGCCTCGGGCGAGATGGCGTGGCCTGCCGCCGGGTCCCAGATGGTGCCGACCAGCGGGTCGTCGGCATCCAGTTCGGTTTGCCAGTCGGTCCACGGGCCGGACAGGCGGCCGTCGAAGGGGTTGGCCTGGGCGGAGGGGGCCATGGATGAAGTCATCAGCCATCCCATGAGCAGGATCAGGGCCAGGGCGGGGCGCGGCAACACTGCGGGCATGGGGCCTCGTTTCAGGTGATTGGGTCGAATGCCCCCAAAGATCGTGTCAGCGATAGTAGATGGCAAGGTAGAGGCAGAGCAGCACCATCACCGCCACCGCCGCGTTGCCGACCCGCCAGGTGCGGGCCAGGGTGCCGGTCGGGCCGTGGCCGCGTTCCAGGGTGGTGAACAGGCGGGCCAGCAGGTGGCGGCCGGCCCCGGTCAGGCTGTCGTAAAGGGCGCCGATCAGGGCCAGGGCACGGCCGGCCAGCCAGGGGCCGGGGCGGCGGTACAGCCAGTCCCAGTCCAGGCTGAGGGTTTCGGTGCGCTTCATCAGCGGCAGCAGCACGAAGAAGGCCAGCCCGGCGAACAGCAGCAACTGCAACTGCTTGACCACATGGGCCGTGGTGTAGGGCACGTAGTCCACGGGGAAGGGCAGGATGGCGTACAGCGGCTGCGGGAACAGGCCCAGGCCCAGGCAGAAGGCCGAGAAGATGACCATCGCCACCTTCATGTTCAGCGGCGGGTCCTTGGGCCTCAGGCCGCGGTCCTTCTGGAAGAAGACGAACCACGGGAACTTGATGCCGGCGTGCAGGAAGACCCCGGCGCTGGCCGCTTCCAGGCCCATCCACACCCAGGCCATGTGCTGGTCGGCGGCGCCCTGGGCGATCATCGATTTGGAGATGAAGCCCGAGGTCAGCGGGAACGAGGAGATGGCCAGCGCCCCGATGATGCCGGCGGTGCAGGTCAGCGGCATGGAGCGGAACAGGCCGCCCAGCTCGGTGCACTTGGTGCGCCCGGTCATGTAGAACACCGAGCCGGCGCTCATCAACAGCAGGGCCTTGTAGATGATGTGGGTGAAGGCGTGGCTGGCCGCGCCATTGAGCGCCATTTCGGTGCCAATGCCCACGCCGCAGACCATGAAGCCGACCTGGTTGATGATCGAGTAGGCCAGGATGCGCCGCATGTCGTTTTCGAGCAGGGCGTAGATGATCCCGTAGAAGACCATGTACATGCCCACCCAGATTAGGATCTGGGTGCCCGGGAAGCCGGCGATCAGCACATAGACGGCGGTCTTGGTGGTGAAGGCCGAGAGGAACACGGTGCCGGAGAAGCTGGCCTCCGGGTAGGCGTCGGGCAGCCAGGCGGTGAGCGGCGGGGCGCCGGCGTTGATCAGCACGCCGATCAGGATCAGCCAGGTGGCGACGGTTTCCGGCTGCATGGCGGTGAAGGCGATGCTGCCGGTGTCCATGATGTGGCCGATGATGCCGGCCATCAGGATCACCCCGCCCAGCAGGTGGACCTGCAGGTAGCGCAGGCCGGCCCGGTAGGCGGCCGGGCGGGCGGCCGACCAGATCACGGTGGCCGAGGCGACGGCCATCACCTCCCAGAAGACGAACAGGCTGATCAGGTCGCCGGCGAAGGTGACGCCGATGGCGCCGCCGGCATAGACGTTGGCGGCGGCCAGCTCCCAGGTGCTTTTCTGCCGCAAGGCGAACAGGTTGCCGACCAGGGCCATGAGCGAAAAGACGGTGGCGAAGACCCGGGTCAGGTCGGTGGCCCGCAAGGGTTCCAGCACGTGCCCCAGGAAGGGCAGGGCGAGGTGGCTGCCCTCGGGGATCAGCCACACCCAGCCGAGGACCAGGGCCGGCCCGCCGACCAGCCACAGCGGGCGGGCCGGGCGCGGGATCAGCGGCAGCAGCAGGCCCAGCGCGATCAGGCCCAGGGCCGGGGGCAGGGGGAGGGCCACCTCAGGCGTCATAGTAGGTGTCCTTGCGCTTCAGGGCGTAGCCCAGGCCCTTGGCGAACAGCACCATGGCGACACAGCTGATGAACCCGTACCAGCCGTAGAAGCCGAAGGTGCCGTCGATGCCGAAATGCGGGTGGCCGTGGACGGTGAGGTCGAGCAGCACCAGCAGGGCGAGGCCGATCCCGCTGCCCCACCACAGGCGGCGGATGGTCGTCGGGCGGACCAGCCAGTGGCGCTCGGCTTCCGGGCGCTCGTGGTCGGGGGTGACGGTGGGCGGCGGCTGGCCGCACTCGGGCAGGGGGGTGGTTGCGGGCGTCTGGCTCATGGGGTGGCTCCGACCAGGGCCAGGGCGAGATCGAGCACCGGGCGCGGGAACAGGAACAGCAGCACCGTCAGGCCGGCGGTGGTGGTCAGCGCGGCGACGATCGGCCACGGGGCCTCGCCATGCGGCGGGTGGTGGGCGTCGTCCGGTGGTGGGGCGCGGAAGAAGGCGGCGTAGACGATGGGCAGGAAGTAGGCCGCGTTGAGCAGGGTGGAGAGCACGATCACCCCCACCGCGACCCACTGTTCGGTCGCCCAGGCGCCGCTCAGCATGAACCACTTGGAGAGGAAGCCGGCGGTTGGCGGCACCCCGACCATGGACAGCGCCCCGATGGCGAAGGCGCCCATGGTCCACGGCATGCGCCGGCCGATGCCGTCAAGCTGGCTGACCTGGGTCTTGTGGGCGGCGGTGTAGATCGAGCCGGCGGCGAAGAACAGGGTGATCTTGCCCACCGCGTGGGCGGCGATGTGCAGGGCCGCGCCAGCGACGCTCAAGGGGGCCAGGATGGCCGCCGCCAGGATCACGTAGGAGAGCTGGCTGATGGTCGAGTAGGCCAGCCGGCGCTTCAGGTTATCCTGTTTGAGGGCGATCAGCGAGGCGATCAGGATGGTCGCCCCGGCGGCATAAAGCAGCCAGTCGGCACTGGGCGAGGCGTTCAGCAGGTCGAGGCCGAAGATGTAGACGATCACCTTGACCACGCTGAACACGCCTGCCTTGACCACCGCCACGGCGTGCAGCAGGGCCGAGACCGGGGTCGGCGCGACCATCGCCGCCGGCAGCCAGCGGTGGATCGGCATCAAGGCGGCCTTGCCGATGCCGTACATGAACAGGAACAGCAAAAGCCCGACCTCGGGCTCGTCCACGTGGCCGGCCAGGATGCCGCCGGGGGTGAAGTCCATGCGCCCGGTGGCCTGCCACGTCCAGACGATGGCCAGCAGCAGAAAGCCGATCGAGGTGGACATCAGGATGCCCAGGTAGACCCGCCCCGCCTCGCGCGCCTCGGCCCCGCCCTTGTGGGTGACCAGGGGGTAGGTGGACAGGGTCAGCGCCTCGTAGAACAGGAACAGGGTGAACAGGTTGTCGGCCAGCGCGATGCCCATGGCGAAGCTGATGGCCAGCCCGAAGCAGACGTAGAAGCGGGTCTGGTGGGCCTCGTTGTTGCCCCGCATGTAGCCGATGGAATAGACGCTGTTGACGATCCACAGGCCACTGGCGACCAGGGCGAAGATCAGCCCCAGGGGCTCCACCGACAGGGCCAGCGGCACTCCGGGCATGACCGCAAGCTCGACCGGCGAGACGGTTCCGCCGCCCAGGCTGTGGGCCAACAGGCGCAAAACCTGCCAGAACAGCAGGCCGGCGGTGACCAAGGTCACCGTCTCGCGCTGGGTGGGCTTGCCGGCGCTGAGCGCGATGAGCAGGGCGCCGGCCAGCGGGGTGGCGACGATCAGCAGCAGCGGATGGATGATCATGCCCCGCCCTCCAGCAGGGTGCGGGTGGCGGTCTCGGCGATCCCCACCGGGCCCGAGGCGTCAAGGCCGAAGTAGATGCAGGCCAGGGCGACCAGCCACAGCGGCAGGCGCAGCGACAGCGGGGCCTCGGCGATTTCCGGGCCGCCCTCGGGGACGGGGCGGAAGTAGGCCGCCTCGATCATCTTCCAGACATAGACCACGGCGAGCAGCGAGGTGAACAGGATGAGGCCGGCGACCAGCCACAATTGCTGGGCCAGGGCGGCCTGGAGCAGCATCCACTTGGAGACGAAGCCGACCGTGCCCGGCACGCCGATCAGGCTCAGGCCGGCGATGACGAAGGCGGCCATGGTCCACGGCATGCGCTTGCCGGCCCCGGCCAGGGCCGCCATGTGGGCGCTGCCGGTGCGCCAGACCACGGCGCCGACGGCCAGGAACAGGGCGAACTTGATCAGCGCGTGGTTGAAGACGTGGATCAGCCCGGCGCTCAAGCCGGCCGGACTGGCCAGCCCGACGCCGAGCAGCATGTAGCCCACCTGGGCCACCGAGGAATAGGCCAGCAGGCGCTTGGCGTCCTCCTGGTAGATCGCCGACAGCGAGGCGACCACCACCCCGGCCAGGGCCAGCACGCAGATCAGGGTGCCGGCGCTCAGGCCCAGCGGCCCTTCGAGAACCAGCAGCCCGGTGCCCCCGAAGACGGTGAACACGAAGCGCACCAGCACATAGATCGACACCTTGGTGGCGGTCGCGGCAAGGAACGCGGTGACCACCGAGGGCGCATAGGCATAGGCGTTGGGCAGCCACAGGTGCAGCGGGAACAGGGCGGCCTTCAGCGACAGCCCGACGGCCAGGAAGGCGATCGCCATCTGCACCGTCGTGGTGTCCATCTGGGCCGGCACCAGGGTCGCCAGATCGGCCATGTTGAGGCTGCCCGTCATCATGTACAGAAGGCCGATGCCGATGACGTAGAAGGTGGCGCCGATGGTGCCCAGGATCAGGTAGTTGAAGGCGGCGGTGAAGGCCCGCCGGGTGCTGCCCAGACCAATCAGCGCGTAGGAGCTGAGCGAGCTGATCTCCAGGAACACGAAGACGTTGAACACGTCCCCGCTGATGCACATGCCAAGCAGGCCGGTCAGGCACAGCAGCATCAGGGAATAGAACAGGCTGGCCCGGGCGGGCGGGATCTCGCGCGCCACGCTGGCCCGGGCATAAAGCAGGCTCACCGCGCCGATGCCGGCGACCAGGACCAGCATGCCGGCGCTCAAAGTGTCGATGCGGTACTCGATGCCCCACGGCCCGGCCCAGCCGCCGACGGCATAGACGATCGGCCCGCTGTCCAGCACCCGGGCCAGCAGGCCGCCGGTGACGGCCAGGGTGGTCAGCCCGGCCAGGGCGGCAAGGCTCCAGGCCAGGGCGGGGCGGATCATCAGGGCGACCAGTGGCGCGGCAAGCAGCGGCACCACGATGGCCAGGGCCGGCAGGTTGTCGCCCAACAGGCTGAGCGAGGGGGTTGCGGCGTGGGCCGCGTGTTGGGCCGTGTGGGTGGCGCTTTCGGTGACGCCGTGGGCGGCGGCTTCGGCAACCTTCAACAACTGGCTCATCGGTCGTCCTCGCCGTGCTCGATGGCCAGGATCTCATCCTCCTCGATGGTCCCGTAGGCTTCCTTGATGCGCACCACCAGGGCCAGCCCGAGCGCCGTGGTCGCCACCCCGACCACGATGGCGGTCAGGATCAGCACGTGCGGCAGCGGGTTGGAGTAGGTCCGGCCCAGCGCCTGATCGAGGATCGGCGCGGTGCCGCCGTCGATCTTGCCCATCGAGATGTAGAGCATGAAGACCGAGGTCTGGAAGATGTTCAGGCCGATGATCTTCTTGACCAGATTGCCGCGGTCGATGACCACGTAAAGCCCGGTCATCATCAGCCCGATGACGATCCAGTAGTTGCCATGGGCCAACAGCGCCCCGCTTAAAGTCTCGATGCTCATCGGGGCCTACCGCTTGCGACCGGCGAAGGAGAGGAAGATCAGGCTCATGATGGCGAACACGGTCATCCCGACGCCCAGCTCGACCAGCAGGATGCCGTAATGCTGGCCGTGGTGCGGGTCGTGGGCCATCACCGAATAGTCGAGGAAGGCGCCGCCCAGCAGCATGTCGACCACGCCGACGCCGGCGTACAGCAGCACCCCGCTGGCGGCCAGGGCGCGCAGCACCGGCAGGGGCAGCACCTTTTCGGTCCGCGCCCGGCCGAACAGCAGGGCGTAGAGGATCACCGCGGCGGCGAAGATCACCCCGGCCTGGAACCCACCGCCCGGTCCGAAGTCGCCATGGAACTGCACATAAAGCGCGAACAACATGATGGGCGGAATGAAGAACTTGGCGGTAACCCGCAGAATCGAATGGCGTTTCATCGCCCGTCCTCCGCCTCCGGCCCGGGGTCCTCAAGGTCGCGCCGACGGTCCCGGCCGACCACCCCCAGCAGGATCAGCACCGCCATGCCGGCGGTGAAGATGACCGTCGTCTCGCCCAGGGTGTCGTAGCCGCGATAGGAGGCCAGCACCGAGGTCACCACGTTGGGCAGCCCCACCTCGCGCCCCGATTCCTCCAGGTAGCGGTTGGCCACATGCTTGTGGATCGGCGCCTGCCCGTCGCCGAAGGCCGGCATGTCGGCGGTGCCATAGAGCAACGCCGCTCCGGTCACCACCACGGCGACCAGGGCAAGCCGCGAGCGTCGCGACGGGGTCTGGCTGGTGCGGCCGATCAGGGCCAGGGTGCCGAGCGCCAGCACGGTGGAGACGCCGGCCCCCACGGCGGCCTCGGTGAAGGCCACGTCGACCGCGTCCAGCACCACGAACAGGGCGGCCGAGGTCAGGCTGTAGATGCCGCTCAGCATGACCACGGCGAACAGGTTGTTCAGCCGCACGATGGCCAGCGCGGTGACCATCAGAAAAACCAGCAGCACAAGGTCGATGAAGGCGGACATGGCGCTCAGTGCTGCTCCGGATCCAGGTGGTGGGTCACGCCCGGACGCGGCCGGCCGTTTTCAAGGTCGCCCTCGCCGAGCGGCTTGAGGCCCTCGGTGAAGGCGGCGTTGGCCAGCGCGTGGGTGGCCACCGGGCTGGTGAACAGCAGGAAGACGGCGATCAGCAGAAGCTTCACCGCGACCAGGGTGGGGCCGGCCTGCACGGCCATGCCGACCAGCATCAGATCGGCCCCCAGGGTGTCGATCATGCCGGCGGCGTGCAGGCGGGTGTAGAAGTCGGGCAGGCGCACGATGCCGATGCCGCCGATCAGGATGAAGGCCCCGCCGCCCAGGATCAGGGTCCAGCTCAGCACGTCCAGGACAAGGTCAAGCATTCGGCTTCCCCCTAGACGTCGCCGATGTCGCCACCGCCGGCGGTGTCGCCGAGGGTGGAGAACTTGAAGAACTTCAGCACCGCGATGGTCCCGATGAAATTGATCAGGGCATAGACCAGGGCGATGTCGAGGAATTCCGGCCGCCCGTCGAGGAACCCCAGCAGGCCGATCAGCAGCACGATCTTGGTGCCGAAGCTGTTGACCGCCAGAATGCGGTCCCACACCGTCGGCCCGACCAGGGCGCGGGCCAGGGTCATGGCCATGGTGACCAATACGGCAAGGGTTCCGGCGGTGAACATCTAGGGCGACCCTTCAGCTTTCCAGGGCAACGATGCGGCGGTCCATCTCGCCGGCCAGCAGGTCCTCGGCGGCGTCGCGGCTCAGGGCGTGGACGACGATCCGGTTGCCCTCCACCACCATCGACACGGTGCCCGGGGTCAGGGTGATGGCGTTGGCATAGATCACCTGACCCAGCTCGCTCTTCTCATGCGCCTCGACCTCGATCACCGACGGCGTGATGGGCATTTTCGGCGACAGGATCAGCCGCGCCACCGCGATGTTGGCCTTGGCGATCTCCCACAGCAGCCAGCTCCAGAAGAAGAGGATGCCGCGCCCGGTCAGGTGGATCGGGTGCCCCTCCTGGTCGAGCACCTCAAGGCGTCGGGCCAGCCACACCACCAAAGCCACCGAGCCCGCGCCGAAGGCCAGGATCAGCCACTCGGTATGTCCGGACAGCAACAGCCACAGGGCGGCCATGGTCAGGGCCAGGCTCAGGGTCTGGACAGGCACGGGCCAGGGCCCTCCATGCACGACACGGGAAAACGGGACAGTGCCGGCAAGGACCGGGCGGTGACCTCGGTCAGTGCCGTGCGGGCGGCCCCGAATGGGAAGAAACATCCGGGCGGTTCTACTGTCCCCGCAACTTTCTGTCCAGAGGGGCGCGTCCGGGCGGGGCACGGCGACCCCCCATTTGCCGTTGTCCGCCCGGGGCGCCTTGGGTAGGCTGCCCCGGCCCATCCCACCAGACATCCAGAGCCCCCCCGACATGACCATCCACCTCCACGTCGGCGACCTGCCCGGCGATCTCGATCTCGGCGACCTGCTGGCCGTCGATACGGAAACCATGGGTCTCAACCCACACCGCGACCGCCTGTGCGTGGTCCAGATCTCGGCCGGCGACGGCGACGCCCACCTGGTCCACTTCCCGACTCCCGACTTCGCCGCCCCCAACCTGCGCCGGGCGCTGAACGGCAAGGGACTGATCTTCCACTACGCCCGCTTCGATCTGATGATGCTGATCCAGAACCTGGACCTCGATCCCGGCCCGGTGTTCTGCACCAAACTCGCCTCGCGCCTGTGCCGCACCAATACCGACCGCCACGGCCTGCGCGACCTGTGCCGCGACCTGATCGGCGTCGAGGTCAGCAAGGAACAGCAAACCTCCGACTGGGGCGCCCCCAGCCTGACCCCGGAACAACAGGCCTACGCGGCAAACGACGTGCTCCACCTGCACGCCCTGAAAGAAAAACTGGAACACCTGCTGAGCCGCGAAAATCGCGCCGAGCTGGCCGACAACTGCTTCAAATTCCTCCCCACCCGAGCCAGACTCGACCTCGCCGGCTGGCTCGACCAGGACATCTTCGCCCACTCGTAACACCCCAACCCCAGGGCGACCCCACCCACCGCCCGGGAGTGTCGGAAACGCAAAGGGGCGCCGCCCCTTTGAACCCCGCTGGGGAGGCCGGGGGCCTCCCCAGACCCCACCATGAGTCAAAGCCGTGAAGAGGGCGGTATCCGAGCGCGCGCGCTCGGATACCCCCCTCTTCACGGCTTTAAGTCGCGGCGGGGGTCCGGGGGGACCCCTGGTCCCCCCGGCGGGGGTTCCAAGGGGGCAGCGCCCCCTTGGCATTGCCGGCACCCCGGGCGGTGGGTGGGTCCGTCCTGGGGTTGGGGGTGTTGCTAGTCGGCGAAGGGGTCGTGGACGAGGATGGTATCGTCGCGTTGGGGGCTGGTGGAGAGCAGGGCGACCGGGGCTTCGATCAGTTCTTCCAGGCGGCGCACGTATTTCACGGCGGCGGCCGGCAGGTCGGCCCAGGAGCGGGCGCCCTGGGTGCTTTCCTGCCATCCGGGGATGGTTTCGTAGATCGGTTCGACCCGCGCCTGGGCGCCCATGCCGGCCGGGAAGTGGTCGAGGGTGTCGCCGTCCAGTCGGTATCCGGTGCAGATTTTCAATTCGTCGAAGCCGTCGAGCACGTCGAGTTTGGTCAGCGCGATGCCGTCGATGCCGCCGACCTTCACCGCCTGGCGGACCATCACGGCGTCGAACCAGCCGCAGCGTCGGGCGCGGCCGGTAACGGTGCCGAATTCGCGGCCCCGCTCACCCAGGCGTTGGCCGATGGCGTCTTCCAGTTCGGTGGGGAAGGGGCCGGAGCCGACGCGGGTGGTGTAGGCCTTGGTGATGCCCAGCACGTACTGGATGGCGCCGGGGCCGATGCCGCTGCCCACGGCGGCCTGTCCGGCCAGGGTGTTGGAGCTGGTGACGAAGGGATAGGTGCCGTGATCGACGTCGAGCATGGTCCCTTGCGCGCCCTCGAACAGGATGCGCTTGCCGGCCCGGCGGGCGGCGTCCAGGTCGCGCCACACCGGGGCGGCGTAGGGCAAAAGGCGCGGGGCCAGTTCCTGCAGGGGGGCCATCACCTCCTCGGCGGTCAGCTCGTCCGAGCCCAGGCCGCGGCGCAGGGGATTGTGGTGGGCAAGCAGGCGTTCGACCTTGGCCGGCAGGGTATCGGGCTCGGCCAGATCGCAGACCCGGATGGCGCGGCGCGCCACCTTGTCCTCGTAGGCCGGGCCGATGCCGCGTCCGGTGGTGCCGATGCGGGCCGGTCCGGCGGCCACTTCGCGGGCCTGATCCAGGTTGCGGTGGATGGGCAGGATCAGGCTGGCGTTGTCGGCCAGACGCAGCACCTCGGGGGTGATGGTCACGCCCTGGGTGGCGATGCGGTCGATCTCGTCGAGCAGGGCCCAGGGATCGACCACCACGCCGTTGCCGATCAGGCTTTTCTTGCCCCGCACCACGCCCGAGGGAAGCAGGGAGAGCTTGTAGGTCTTGTCGCCGACGACCAGGGTATGGCCGGCGTTGTGGCCGCCTTGATAGCGCACCACCATGTCGGCCCGCTCGGACAGCCAGTCGACCACCTTGCCCTTGCCCTCGTCGCCCCACTGGGCGCCCACGACGGCCACGTTGGACATGACAAACCTCGCCTTGATGCAGAAAAGAAAAGGGAGTGCTAAAGGGCGACCGGGTGGTCACCCTCCAGCACATGATCGCAGCCCAGGCGCCGGGCCTCGGCCTTCAGGTCGGCGGCGCCGTCGAGGGCGCCCAGGGTGACGAAGCCCTGGCCGTGCAGGCGCCGGCGCAGGGCCGGGTCGGTGGCCGCCGGGACCAGCACTCGGGGGCGGGCCGGCGGCTCGGGCAGCAGTTCGGTGATGGCGTCCATGGACAGGGTCATGCCGGTCGCCGGCTCGCCCGAGGTGGCCGGGATGCCCAGCGGGGCGGGCGGCTCCAGGGTGGCCCGGTAGCGGCCGCCACGGGCCAGCTCGCCGCGTCCGCCATCGGCGAAGACGGTGAAGGCAACCCCGCTGTGGTACTCGAAGCCCCGGCTTTCCGTGGGATCGACGGTCAGGCGCAGGGTCGGGTCCTGGGCGTTCAGGCAATCGAGCACGGCGAGCAGGCGGTCGCGCAGGGTGGCCGCCTCGGCCGGCAGGTCGAGTCCGGCCAGGGCGGCGACGGCCCGTTCGGCCGGCCCCAGGGCTTCCATCAGGCCGCCGAGCAGGGCGCCGTGCGGCCCGGCCAGGGCGGCCACGGTGCCGGCGTCCTTGTGGTCCAGGGCCAGGATCAGGCTTTCGGTGGTGGCGTCATCGAGCCCCAGGCCCCGGCACACGGCGGGGACCAGGGTGGGCAGCGACAGATCGACCGAGACGCCGCCGATGCCCAGGTGCTCCAGCGCCCCGGCGGCGAGCATGATGACCTCGGCGTCGGCGGCCGGGGTGTCGGTGCCGATCAGCTCGATGCCGGCCTGGGTGAACTGGCGGCGCGGCCGAAGCTGGGTGCCTTTGACGCGCAGCACCTGCCCGGCGTAGGCCAGCCTGAGGGGGCGGGGTTCGCCGTTGAGGCGGGTGGCGGCGATGCGGGCCGCCTGGATGGTCATGTCGGCGCGCAGGCCCATCATGCGCTGCGACAGCGGGTCCATGACCCGGAAGGTGGCCGGCCCGGTGGCGGCGCCCGGGCCGCCGAGCAGGGTTTCCTCGAACTCGATCAGCGGCGGCTTGATGCGCCGATAACCGTTGGCGGCGACGAAGCCGACCGCCGCCTCGACCGCGCGCCCCTCGATCTCGGCGCGGGGCGGCACCAGGTCTTCCAGTCCGGTTGGCAGCAGGGCCTTGTCGGCAAGCGTGGTCATCGGCGGGGCGGGCGCTGACAGGAGAAAGAGGGAAAGGGAGGCGCCAAAAAGGCGCGCCGCTGTTCCTAACCCGTCGCGGCGGGCGGCGCAAAGGGTTTCGGGCTCAGCGGTAGAGGGCCTCGATGCGCGGCCCATGCGCGGCGCGGATGGCGTGGCGGCGGATTTTCATGGTCGGGGTCAGCAATCCGTTGTCGACCGAGAAGGGGTCGCCGATGATCGCGAAGCGGCGCACCTTCTCGATGCTCTGCAGGCGTCCGTTGGCCCGTTTGACGGCCGCCTCGAGGCCGGCCCGCACGGTGGGGTCGGCGGCCACTTCCTCGGGGTCCTCGGGGAGGTCGTCGCCAAACAGCTCGGCCAGCCAGCCGGGATCGGGCACCAGCAGGGCGACCAGATGCGGCCGGCGGTCGCCGTCGACCATCGCCTGGCCGATCTCGCGTTCCAGGGTGAGCGCCGATTCGACCCGCTGCGGGGCGATGTTGTCGCCGCCCGAGTTGACGATGATGTCCTTCTTGCGGTCGGTGATGGCCAGATGGCCGTCGGCCTCCAGGCGGCCGATGTCGCCGGTGTGCACCCAGCCCTCGGCGTCCAGCGCGGCCCGGGTGGCCTCGGGGTTGTTCCAGTAGCCCTGCATGACCAGCTCGCCGGCGACCAGGATTTCCCCGTCCTCGGCAATGCGCACCCGGGTGTCGACCAGCGGCGGGCCGACCGCGTCCAGGCGCACCCGGCCGGGCGGGTTGACGCTGACCACCGGCCCGGTCTCGGTCTGCCCGTAGCCCTGCAACAGGCGCATCCCGAGGGCGGTGAAGAATTCGCCGACTTCCGGGGTGAGCGGGGCGCCGCCGCTGACCAGGGCCTTCAGGCGGCCGCCGAAGCGGGCCGCCACCTTGGCCCGCACCAGCCGGTCGAGCAGTCGGTCAAGGGGGATCAGGTAGGGCGGCAGCGGCCCGGCGAGGCGCCGCCGGCCCAGGGCCAGGGCCAGTTGGAACAGCCAACGTTTCACCCGGCCCTGCTGGGCCATCGCCGACAGGGTGCGCTGGCGCAGCAATTCATACAGCCGGGGCACGGCGGTCATGATGGTGGGGCGCACCTCCAGCATGTTGCCGGCCAGTTTCTCGACGCTTTCGGCGTAATGGATGTGGGCCGCCACCGACATCGGGAAGAACTGGCCGGCGGTGTGCTCGTAGGCGTGCGACAGGGGCAGGAAGGAGAGGAAGATTTCGTCGTCCAGGCCCAGGTCATTGAGCACCTGCTGGGCTCCGTGGCAGTTGTGCAGGATGGCGCCGTGGCTGGTCATCACTCCCTTGGGGGCCCCGCCGGTGCCCGAGGTGTAGATGATGCAGGCGGTGTCGGTGCGTTTCAGCCCGGCCTCGCTGGCCGGCCTGGGCTGCCCTTCGCCGGCCTTGAGCACGGCCTCCCAGGACAGGGCGCGCACCCCCTCTGGAGGCGTGTCGTCGACCGGTTCGATGAGGATCACCGTGCGGCAGGCGGTGGCCCGGGGCAGGGCGGCGAGCAACCGGGCCCCCAGGGCGGCGGTCGAGGCGATGGCGATCTCGGCCCCGCTGTCGCTCAGCAGGTGGACCAGATCGTCCACCGTGTGGGTGACATAGGCCGGGGTGGTGATGCCGCCGGCGCTCATGATGGCGAGATCGGCGATCAGCCATTCCGGGCGGTTTTCCGACAGCAAAAGGACGCGCTGGCCGGGCCGCGCTCCCTGCGCCACCAGCCCGGCGGCCAGATGGTCCACCTGCTCGGCCACCGCGCCCCAGCTCTGGGCCTGCCAGCGGCCCTGGCGGCGTTGGCTGATCAGCGGGCGCTCGGGGTGGCGCGCCACCTGGCGGCGGAACAGGTCGAGCAGGCTGTCGCAGGCGCGGCAGTCGACGGCGTGTTCCGGCAGCGCGGCGGGGGGGGTGGCGGTCATGCGCGGGCTCCTGGATGGATAGGGGACCGGTCGGGGCATCCCGTCCGACCTAATTTATGGTTTATCCCGGCCGCCGGCCATAGGCTGGCGCCGGGACAACGTACGGCCGGCTTGTGAGGCGCCGGCCCGGCCCCCATATCAGCCGCCGACCCGAACCGGAACCACATCAGGACCCGACCCGCAATGCCAGGCTTTTCCCCCGTCCCCCTCCGCGAAACCGCCGAGACCGCCGCCGTGGCCGGTGCGGGCGGGCTGCCCGAATGGGACCTTTCGGACCTCTATCCGGCCCCGGATTCGCCGCAACTGGCGGCCGACTTCCAGCGCGCCGCCGAGGAAGCCGAGGCCTTCGCCGAGGCCTATCAGGGGCGCATCGCGGCGCTCTCCGGGGTCGCCTTCGGGCAGGCCCTGGTTGCCTACGAAACCCTGTCGGAACGCCTGCAACGGATTATGAGCTACGCCCAGTTGGTGCACGCGGCCAGCGTCTCCGACCCGGCGGTGGGGCGCTTCTATCAGGACGCCCAGGAACGGGCGACCGACATTTCCAGCCGCATCCTGTTCTTCACCCTGGAAATCAACCGGCTGGAGGACGTGGACCTGGCGGCCAAGCTGGTCGATTCGGTGGCCGCCCGCTACCGGCCGTGGCTTGAGGACCTGCGCCTGTTCAAGGAGCACCAGCTCTCCGACGATCAGGAGCGGCTGCTGCACGAAAAGGCGGTCAGCGGGCGCAACGCCTGGATCCGCCTGTTCGACGAGACCATGGCCGATTTGCGCATCCCGCTCGATGGCGGCGAGCCGGCCACCCTGACCGAGGCGCTGGACCGCCTGTCCGACCCCGAGCCGGCCCAGCGGCGGGCCGCCGGCAAGGCCATCGGCGAGACCCTGGCCGAGCGCGGCCGGCTGTTCGCCCTGGTCACCAACACCCTGGCCAAGGACAAGGAGATCGAGGACCGCTGGCGCAACTACGCCCACCCGATGGCCTCGCGCAACCTGTCCAATCTGGTCGAGGACGAGGTGGTGGATGCCCTGCTTTCGGCGGTCCAGGACAGCTATGGCCGGCTGTCGCACCGCTATTACGCCATCAAGGCCGGCTGGATGGGCCAGGGCGGCAGGCTCGACTGGTGGGACCGCAACGCCCCGCTGCCCGACGACGATGACCGCCGCTTTTCCTGGGACGAGGCGCGCGACACCGTGCTTTCGGCCTATCACGCCTTCTCGCCCGATCTGGCGGCGATCGGCCGGCGCTTCTTCGACAACGCCTGGATCGATGCCCCGGCGCGGGCCGGCAAGGCGGGCGGGGCCTTCGCCCATCCCACGGTGCCCGGGGCCCATCCCTACCTGCTGCTCAACTACATGGGCCGCACCCGCGACGTGATGACCCTGGCCCACGAGCTGGGCCACGGGGTGCATCAGGTGCTGGCCGCCGGGCAGGGCGCGTTGATGGCCGACACCCCGCTGACCCTGGCCGAGACGGCCAGCGTGTTCGGCGAGATGATGACCTTCCGCGCCATGCTCGATCAGGCCACCGACCCCAGGCAGCGGCGCACCATGCTGGCCGGCAAGGTCGAGGACATGCTGAACACGGTGGTCCGTCAGGTCGCCTTCTGCCAGTTCGAGAAGCGGGTCCACGAGGCGCGTCGCGGCGGCGAGGTCGAGGTGGGCCGGTTGTGCGACATCTGGATGCAGGTGCAGGAGGAAAGCCTCGGCCCGGCCTTGCGTTTCGACAATGACTACCGCTTTTTCTGGGCTTATATCCCGCACTTCATCCACTCGCCGTTCTATGTCTACGCCTATGCCTTCGGCGATTGTCTGGTGAACAGCCTGTACGACGTTTATCAGCGCGGCGAGGTGTCCGGGTTCCAGGACAAGTACATGGACATGCTGCGCGCCGGCGGCACCCTGCGCCATGGCGCGCTGCTCGCCCCCTTCGGCCTGGATGCCGCCGATCCGGACTTCTGGAAGCGCGGCCTGACGGTTCTGGAGGGCTTCATCGACGAACTGGAAGAGGTTGCCTGAGCAAGCGCCATGGCCGATCCCGCGAACACCTCCCGCCCGCCCCGCGACAGCGAGCGCAACAGCCTCGGCGGACGCTTCAAGCGCTATGCCCAGGTGGGCACCAGCATGTCCGGCGTTGCCGCGCGCATGGCCGGCGAGCGCTACCTTGGCCTGAAGGGCGACAAGTCGCGCCAGGCCGGCGAGCTGAAGGCGGCGCTGGGCGGCCTCAAGGGGCCTTTGATGAAGGTGGCCCAGATCCTCTCCACCATCCCCGACGCGGTGCCCGAGGAGTACGCCGCCGAGCTGGGCCAGCTTCAGGCCAACGCGCCGCACATGGGCTGGCCCTTCGTCAAGCGCCGCATGAGCGCCGAGCTGGGCCCCGACTGGGAGCGCCGCTTCGAAAGCTTCGAGCGCGAGGCCGCCGCCGCCGCCTCGCTGGGGCAGGTGCACCGGGCGGTCGCCGTCGATGGGCGCCGGCTGGCCTTGAAGCTCCAGTATCCGGACATGGCCTCGGTGGTCGAGGCGGACCTCAAGCAGCTCAAGCTGATCTTCTCGTTGCAGCGGCGCTACGACCCCAGCATCGACAGCTCCGACCTGCACGGCGAGATCGCCGACCGCCTGCGCGAGGAGTTGGACTACGACCGCGAGGCGCGCAACATGCGCCTGTATCGCTACATGCTGCGCGAGGAAGGCGGCGTGCACCTGCCCGAGCCGGTGCCCGAGCTGTCCACCCGCCGCCTGCTGGCCATGACCTGGCTCGACGGCACGCCGCTGCTCGACCAGAAGGGCGCCCCGCAGGAACAGCGCAACGCCCTGGCCCACAGCATGTTCCGGGCCTGGTACGTGCCCTTCTACAATTACGGGGTGATCCACGGCGATCCGCACCTCGGCAATTATCAGGTGCGGGCCGACGGGACCTCGATCAACCTTCTGGACTTCGGGGCGATCCGCGTCTTCCGGCCCACCTTCGTCCACGGGGTGCTGGAGCTTTACCACGCGCTGAACGATGACGACCGCGACCGGGCCGTGCATGCCTACGAAAGCTGGGGCTTCACCAACCTGACCCACGAGGTGGTCGATGTCCTGAACCTGTGGGCCGGCTTCCTCTACGCGCCGCTGCTCGAGGACCGGCCGCGCCTGATCAACGAGACCCACGGCGGCACCTACGGCCGCGAGGTGGCGCGCCAGGTCCACCAGCGCCTGCGCGAGGTGGGCGGGGTGCGCATCCCGCGCGAGTTCGTGCTGATGGACCGCGCCGCCTTGGGGCTGGGCAGCGTCTTTTTGCACCTGTCGGCCAACATCAACTGGCACCAGATGTTCTGGGAGCTGGTCAAGGACTTCGATGTCGAGGTGCTGGCCCAACGCCAGGCCGAGGCGCTGGCCCAGGCCGGCCTGACCACCGACGCCGACCACCACACCGTACGCCGCGACTAGAGCCGAGAGCGAAAAATCGGAACCACTTGGTGGTTCCCGATTTTTCGCTCAGATCGGCTCTACACCTGAAATCGAGAGCAGATCGCGCCCAATCTGAATCGCTTGGCGATTCAGATTGGGCGCGATCTGCTCTAGGCGACGCCGGCCCGGGCCGGGTAATCGCCCCCGGCCCTGTGCGAAAAACGCTTTGAATCCGCCGAGTCGCGTGATTCAATGGCGGCATGTGGAAGGCATTTTCATGGCTCCTGGTCGGGGGTCTGCTGGCCGGTTGCGCCAGCCCCCCGCCACCCCCCGCCACGTCGACGGCCAAGGCGCCGCCGGCGCCCGTCGCCGTGCCGGGGCCGGTTGCCTCGCCGCTCAGGCCGTTCCATCACGACGGCGGTTTCCTGCAATGCGTCCCCTACGCCCGCGAGGTGTCCGGGGTGCGCATCTTCGGCGATGCCTGGACCTGGTGGGACAAGGCCGAAGGCGCCTACCCCCGGGGCAGCCAGCCCCGGGTCGGCGCGGTGCTGGCCTTCGGCAAGTCGCGGGTGCTCAGGCTGGGCCACGTGGCGGTGGTGTCGCGGCTGGTCGGCGCGCGGGAGCTGACGGTCACCCACGCCAACTGGGGCTCGACCAAGGCGACCCGGGGGGTGATCCACCACGACCAGCCGGTGATCGACGTCAGCCCGGACAACGACTGGACCCGGGTTCGCCTGATGAACACCGCCGGCGGGTTCGGCAAGGTCTATCCGGCGCTGGGCTTCATCTACCCCGACGATATCTACCCCGACGAGGCCCAGCAGGCGGCCCGCTGATTCCTGCCCGCCACCTGCTTCAGCCGCCGCGGATCTGGGCCAGGAAGGCATCCATCCGCGCCTTCAGGGTGGTCGCGTTCTGCGACAGTTCCTTGGCCGCCGAAAGCACCTGGGTGGCGGCGGTGCCGGCCTCGCCGGCGGCCTGGGTGACCCCGTGGATGTTGCCGGTCACCTCGCCGGTACCGGCCGAGGCCTGCTCCACGTTGCGGGCGATTTCCCCGGTGGCGGCGTTCTGCTCCTCGACCGCGCTGGCGATGGACTGGCTGATCTCGCTGACCTGCCGGACCACCTCGCCGATCGACTTGATGGCGGCCACCGCCTCCCGGGTCTGGCCCTGCACGGTGCTGATCTGCTGGCCGATCTCCTCGGTCGCCTTGGCGGTCTGGGTGGCCAGGGTCTTGACCTCGCTGGCGACCACCGCGAAGCCCTTGCCGGCCTCGCCGGCGCGCGCCGCCTCGATCGTGGCGTTGAGGGCCAGAAGGTTGGTCTGGTTGGCGATGTCGGTGATCAGGTCGACCACCTCGCCGATGCGGTTGGCGGACTCGGCCAGCCCGGCCACCTGACGGTCGGTTTCGTGGACCCGCTCCAGGGCGGTGTTTGCCACCTGGCTGGCCTGTGAGACCTGGCGGCTGATCTCGCCGATGGAGGAGGAGAGTTCCTCGGCCGCCGAGGCCACGGTCTGCACGTTGGCCGAGGCTTCCTCGGCGGCGGCGGCGACGGTGGTTGCCTGATGGCTGGTCTGGTCGGCGATGGCGGTCATCGACTGGGCGGTGGCCTCCATCTCGTTGGCGGCCGAGGAGACGGCGCCGACCACGCCCCCCACGTCGCGCTCGAAGTCATCGGCCATTTTCAGCATCAACCGCTTGCGGTCGGCTTCGGCCTTGGTCTTTTCAGCCTCCTGCTGCTGTTTCAGCTCTTCCATCTGCGCGAAGTTGTCGCGGAAGACGAGCATGGCGGCGGCCATGTCGCCGATCTCGTCGCCGCGGTTCTGGGCCGGGATTTCCGTGTTGAGGTCGCCGCCGGCCAGCTTGTGCATGGCCCCGGTCATGCGGGCCAGGGGGCGGGTCAGGCCGCGGGCGAAAATCCAGCCGAGCAGGCCGAGTACCGCCAGCACGGCGCTGGCGGCAAGGATCAGGTAGGTGCGCATGGCGACCACCGGCTCGAGCACCTCGGCCACGTCCACCTCGCCGATGACCGCCCAGGTGACCCCCTGGAACTCCACCGTGCCGAACGCCGAAACCACCTCGACCCCCCGGTAGTCGCGCACCTCGCGCACCCCATTCTCCCCCTTGAGGGCGGCGCGGACGCTCTCGGTGTCCACCTCGCGCTGCAGGATGGTGGTCTCGCCCTGCTTGGCGAAGCGGGAGTCGCTGCGCATCAGTTTGTCCGGGCCGACCAGATACATCTCGCCGCTGTCGCCCAGGCCGGCGGTGATCTGCATGGTGCGGTTGATCTCGCCGATGGGCATCTGGAAGACCAGCGCGCCCTGGGTGCTTCCGTCGGGGCCTTTCAGCGGGGCGGCGATGAAGCTGGCCGGCGCGCCGTTGCTGGGCGCGTAAGGAGAGAAATCGGTGAAGGCGGTGGGCTGGCCATCCTCGACCACGCGGCGCCAGACCCGGGCCAGATCCGTGTCCTGCCATTCCCCTTCGGCCAGGTTGGTGGCGTAGTCCAGCTCCTTGAAGACGCTGTAGACCACGTCGCCGGCGGCATTGATGAGGAACACGTCGTAATAGCCCCGGGCCTGCTGAAGCCTGCGGAACCACGGGTGGAGGCGCCCGTGGAGGCGATCATAGGCCGAGCCGGTGTCGGCCGCGTCGAGCTTGTCCTTCTCCCCGGTCGGGTGGGGATTGTTGCTGATGTAGGCGGCCTGAAGGGCGACCTGGGGATTTTCCAGTTGCTGAAAGGCGGCGTTGAACGAGATCAGGCTGCTGCCCACCTGCGGGCTGGCGGCGATGACCTCCAGATCCTGGACGATGCTGTCCAGATAGGTGTCGATGGCGGCGGTGCGCCCTTCCTTGAGGGCCAGCAGCTTCTGCTCGGCGCTGGCCAGCAACTCGTTGGCGCTTCTCACGTAGGCCAGAGCGCCGGTGATCAGGACGGCGGCCAGGACGGCCCCGACGATCACTGCTGGCAGTTTGACCGATATGCGCAGGCGCATGATCCCCTCCCTTGGCCTTCTCTCGGATGCGAGGCTCCAACAAAAATGCGTCCCTGAATAATAGTCAATCTCCATCCCTATCTCAAGTTTAAGGCGATGGAGGCGATGGGATGTCTTTAAAATACTGATGTTTGTCGAGGTGTGGCAGTAGTAAGGGCAAAAAAGGAGCAATTGATAGGTGTGGTGATTATTTGGGCAGGGTGGCGCCGCCCGAGGCGCCAAACACCCCCTGGAGGGTAGGCCGCAAAGCTGCCATATTGCCGCCCTACCGTGACGGCCATCGGCGCCTTCGAAGGCCAGCCGGCCGCCGGAACGGGATCTCTCGTCACTCAACGGAGCACTGCGAAAAGGGCCATGGCCGGTCATTCAAAATTCAAGAACATCATGTATCGCAAGGGCGCCCAGGATGCCCGTCGGGCCAAGCTGTTCACCAAGCTGGCCAAGGAAATCCAGGTGTCGGCCAAGGAGGGGGGCGACGATCCCTCGTCCAACCCGCGCCTGCGTGCCGCGCTCGCCGAGGCGCGCAAGAACTCCATGCCCAAGGACAACATCGAGCGCGCCCTGAAGCGGGCCACCGGCGGCGACGCCACCGAGTACGAGGCGGTGCGCTACGAGGGCATGGGCCCGGGCAACGTGGCGGTGATCGTCGAGGCGCTGACCGACAACCGCAACCGCACGGCGGCCGAGGTGCGCTCGACCTTCACCAAGTTCGGCGGCGCCCTGAGCACGGTGGCCTTCAACTTCGAGCGGGTCGGCTACATCCATTACCCGGCCGAGGCGGGCGACGCCGAGGCGGTGCTGGAGGCGGCCATCCTGGCCGGGGCCAGCGACGTGGAATCGGGCGACGAGGGGCACGACGTCTATACCGAGCCGGACGACTTCTCGGCCGTGCGCGCCGCCCTGGAGGAAAGCCTGGGCGAGCCCGACACGGCGCGCCTTGACTGGCGCGCCCTGAACACCATCGAGGTGGGCGAGGAGCAGGCGCCGAGCCTGCTGAAGTTCATCGACCTGCTGGAAGACAGCGACGACGTGCAGCGGGTGTGCGCCAACTACGACATTGCCGACGACGTCCTGGAACGCCTTCAGGACTGATCGCCGGGCGACGCCCAACGAAGGGAGACAGCGATCTTGGCGGTGCGCATCCTGGGCCTGGACCCGGGGCTTCGGGTTACCGGCTGGGGCCTGATCGAGGCCGAGGGCAACCGTCTGGCGCATCGCGGCGCCGGGGTGCTGCGCATTGCCGAGGCCGCACCCATGGCGGCCCGGCTGGCCGACCTGTTCGAACAGGTGAGCGACCTGATCGACGGTCAGGCGCCGCACGAGGTGGCCATCGAGGAAGTGTTCGTCAATCGTAACCCCACCTCGACCCTGAAGCTGGGCCAGGCCCGTGGCGTGGTGCTGCTGGCCCCGGCGCGGGCCGGGCTGCCGGTGTTCGAGTACGCCCCCAACCTGATCAAGAAGTCGGTGGTCGGCACCGGCCACGCGGCCAAGGAGCAGGTGGCGATGATGGTCTCGACCCTGCTGCCCGAGGCGCGGCGCGACGTGCCGGCGGATGCCACCGATGCCCTGGCGGTGGCCATCTGCCACGCCCACCATCGCGGCGCCGCCGGGCGCGCGGCGGCGGGAGGCGGCCGATGATCGCCCGTCTGGCCGGCCGGCTGTTCGCCGTCGAGAGCGACGGCGCGGTGATCGACGTCGGCGGCGTCGGCTACCGGGTGTTCGCCTCCGGCCGCACCCTGGCCCGGCTGCCCGACCCGGGCGGCGCCGTCGCCCTGATGACCGAACTGGACGTGGGGCAGGACCATTTGCGCCTCTATGGCTTTGCCGATGCCGCCGAGCGCGACTGGTTCCACCGCCTGACCACCGTGCAGGGGGTGGGCAGCCGGGTGGCGCTGGCCATCCTCTCGGTGCTCGAGCCCGATGCCCTGGCCCAGGCCCTGGCCGCCGGCGACAAGGCGCCGCTGACCCGGGCCAGCGGGGTCGGCCCCAAGCTGGCCGGGCGCATCGTCGCCGAGTTGAAGGACACCGCCGCCGGGTTGCTGGCCGGGCTGGCCGGCGCCGCGCCGGGGGCGGTCGCGCCGCCGGTTGGAGGGGCCGCCGAAAGCGGGGTGGAAGGCGCCATCTCGGCGCTGGCCAACCTGGGCTATGGTCGGGCCGAGGCGGCCGGCGCCGTCGCCCGGGCGGCGGCCGAGCTGGGTGAGCGGGCCGAGGAAGGCCTGCTCATCGCCCGCGCCCTGAAGACCCTGGGCAAGGGGCGCGCCTGATGTCCCGTCCCGTCGCCCCGCCCGACAGTGAACCCCGGCTGGTCGCCCCGGCGCCGCAAACCGGCGACGCCGATGCGGCGCTGAGGCCGCAGACCCTGGCCGAGTTCATCGGCCAGCCGGCGGTGTGCACCAACCTGGAGGTTTTCGTCGGCGCCGCCCGGGGCCGTGGCGAGGCGCTCGACCATGTGCTGCTGCACGGGCCCCCGGGCCTGGGCAAGACGACGCTGGCCCAGATCGTCGCCCGCGAGCTGGGGGTGGGCTTTCGCGCCACCTCCGGGCCGATGATCGCGCGGGCCGGCGATCTGGCCGCCATCCTGACCAACCTGGAGCCGCGCGACGTCCTCTTCATCGACGAGATCCACCGCCTCGCCGCCCCGGTCGAAGAGGTCCTCTACCCGGCCATGGAGGACTTCCAGCTCGACCTGATCATCGGCCAGGGGCCGGCGGCGCGCAGCGTGCGGATCGACCTTGCGCCCTTCACCCTGGTCGGCGCGACCACCCGTTCGGGCCTGCTCACCCGCCCCTTGCGGGACCGCTTCGGCATTCCGCTGCGGCTTGACTTCTATGCTCCGGAAGACCTGGTGACCATCGTCCGCCGGGGGGCCCGGCTGCTCGACCTGGAGCTGACCGAGGACGGCGCAATGGAAATTGCCCGCCGCTCGCGCGGCACCCCCCGGGTGGCCGGCCGGCTGTTGCGCCGGGTGCGCGACTTCGCCACCGTGGCCAAGCGCAGCCCGGTCGACAAGCTGGTCGCCGACGCCGCCCTGGCCCGCCTCGACGTGGACGCCCGGGGGCTCGATGCCATGGACCGGCGCTATCTCGGCTGTCTGGCCGCCAGCTACGCCGGCGGTCCGGCCGGGGTGGAGACCCTGGCCGCCGCCCTGTCGGAAGAACGCGACACCCTGGAGGAAGTCATCGAACCGTTTCTCATCCAACAGGGGTTGCTCCAGCGCACCCCGCGCGGCCGCGTGCTGACCGCGCCCGGCTGGCGCCACCTGGGCCTCGCCCCGCCGGCCGGGGCGCAACCCGAGCTGCCCGGCACGGCGCCGCAAGGGGAGGGGGCATGAGCGCCATGACACCCCCCTCCGGCCGCTTCGAGGGCCCCTTGCATGTGCTGCCGGTGCGTGTCTATTACGAGGACACCGACGCCGCCGGCATCGTCTACTACGCCAACTACCTGCGCTTCATCGAGCGGGCGCGGACCGAGATGATGCGCCGTTTCGGCCTGGACCACACCGCCATGGCCGGCCAGGATGGCATCGCCTTCGCGGTGCGCCGGATCGAGGGCGACTACCTCAGCCCGGCGCGGCTCGACGACGCCCTGGACATCCACTCCGAGGTGCGGGCCATCAAGGGGGCCAGCCTGATCATGGCCCAGGCGGTGGTCCGCCCGGGGCCGGACGGGCCGGCCACCCTGGCCCGCTTTTCGCTGACCCTGGCCTGCATGACCCTGGCCGACGGCCGCCCGGCCCGCCTGCCGGCGGACCTCAGGCGGCGACTGCGGGACTTCGCGGCCGCCGCGCCGCTCACCCAACCGAACACTTGAAAGACAACGGGAAAGACGCACGACGATGGAACAGGCAGCGGTGGAAACAATCGCCATGGGCGCCCAGAGCGCCACCGACCTGTCGATGTGGGCCCTGTTCCTGCAGGCCGACCTGGTGGTCAAGGCGGTGATGATCCTGCTCATCCTCGCCTCCTTCTGGAGCTGGGCGATCATTTTCGACAAGGTGCTGCGCATCAAGCGGCTGTTCCGGCGGGCCGAGCAGTTCGAGGAGAGCTTCTGGTCCGGCGGCTCGCTGGAGGACCTTTACGACCGCCTGAACGGCCGGCCGCTCGACCCGATGACCGCCATCTTCGCCGCCGCCATGCGCGAGTGGCGGCGCTCCTCCAGCCATGGCGGCGATGGCAAGGCGGTGCGGGCCGGGCTGGCGGCGCGTCTCGACCGGGTGATGACCATCACCCTGGGCCGCGAGATGGAAGCCCTGGAACGCTCCATGAGCTTCCTGGCCTCGACCGGCTCGGTGGCCCCCTTCGTTGGCCTGTTCGGCACGGTGTGGGGGATCATGAACAGCTTCCACGCCATTGGGATGTCGAAGGACACCAGCCTCGCCACCGTCGCCCCGGGCATCGCCGAGGCCCTCTTCGCCACCGCCCTGGGGCTGGTCGCCGCCATCCCGGCGGTGGTTGCCTACAACAAGATCAGCAACGATCTGGACCGCTACGCCAAGCGCCTGGAGGCCTTCGCCGGCGAGTTCGGGGCCATCCTGTCGCGCCAGTTGGAAGAGAGAGGCTAACGCCATGGGTGGCTTCGTCACCAAGGGCCGGGTCGGGCACCGCCGGGCCTACCAGCCGATGGCCGAGATCAACGTCACGCCGATGGTCGACGTGATGCTGGTCCTCTTGGTCATCTTCATGGTCACCGCGCCGCTGCTGACCACCGGGGTCGAGGTCAACCGTCCGCAGGCCAGGACCCCGGCCCTGGGCCACGACGACAAGGCGCTGACCGTGTCGATCCGCGCCGACGGCTCGATCTTCGTGCAGGAGCGCGCGGTCGAGCTGGAACAGGTGGGGCCGCTGCTCAACGCCATCCTTCAGGAAAACCCGGAGGCCCGGGTCTACGTCAGCGGCGATCAGGCCAACAGCTATGGTCGGGTGATGGCGGTGATGGGGGCGATCTATCAGGCCGGCATCGCTCAGGTGGCGTTGATCACCGATCCGCCCGGCTCGCGGCCGGAAGGCCAGTAGGGCGGTCAGGGAGGACCATCGATGACCCAGGGTGTGCTCCTGTCGGCGGCGCTCCACCTGTTGGTGGTGCTTTTCGCGCTGGTCGGGATGCCCCATTTCATCGACCCGCTGCCGCCGCGCGACCAGCCGATCGTGGTCGAGATGGTGGAGCTGGCCGAGATCACCCAGGCCCCGCCGCCGGCCCCCGAGCCCAAGCCCGAGGAAAAGCCCGAGCCGCCGGCCCCCGAGCCGCCGCAGCCCCAGCCCACGCCGCCCCCGGAACCCGCGCCCGAACCCGAGCCGGAACCGGTGCCCCCGGAGCCCGAACCCGAACCGGAGCCGCCGCCACCCGAGCCGGAACCGGCGCCCCCGGAGCCGGAACCCGAGCCGCAGCCTGAACCGGAACCTGAGCCGGAGCCCGAACCGGCGCCGCCGCCGCGCCCCAAGAGCAAGCCCGCGCCGCCGCCCAAGCCGGAACCCGAGCCCAAGGCGGAGAAGAAGCCGGCGCCGCCGGAAGACCCGCTGGCCTCGCTGCTCGCCTCGGTGGAGGAACTGGAGGACAAGGTGGAGCGCCGCGCCGACACCGCGCAGCCGCGCCAGCAGGGGGCTGCCGCGCCAAGCCTCAATCGCAGCCCGCTCGCCGCCGACAAGCCGACGATGAGCGAGATTGACGCCATCCGGGCCCACGTGCAGCGCCACTGGAACATCCCGGCCGGGGCGCGCGACGCCACCGAGATGAGCGTCGAGCTGGAGATCAAGGTGCTGCCCAATGGCGAGGTGCTCGATGTCACGGTGGTCGACCGGGCCCGCATGGCTGGCGATCCGTTCTTCCGCTCGGTCGCCGAAAGCGCCGTGCGCGCGGTGCGCCGGGCCAGCCCGCTGCCCATTCCGCGCGACCGCTACGAAAGCTTCCGCCGCGACTTCACCATGACCTTCTCGCCGCGCGACAGACTGCGTTGAAAGGGGGGGGGCGCCTTGACAGCCCGCCCACCCCGGCCGACCTTGCCCCCGTGGCTCCTCTGAACAGGGGCCTGGCAGGCCGAAGCCAACCGATACCGGGAAGCACCAACCCAACCGCCAAGGAGTTTCGACTTCATGCCACGCAAGCCGACCTCTCTCGTCGCCGCCGGGCGACGCCTTGCCCTGGTCGGGCTGGGGCTGCTCGTTGTCTCGGCCTTTGCCCTGCCGGTGGCCCCGGCCCGGGCCCAGGTGCACATCGACATCACCGCCGGCAAGGTGGAGCCGATGCCCATCGCCATCGTCGATTTCGCCGGCGACCCCGGCGGCGCGGGGGCCGACTCCCGGATCGCCCCGGTGGCTGACGTGGTGCGCGCCGACCTGGAACGGTCCGGCCTGTTCCAGGCCATCGACCCGGCGGCCTTCGTCCAGGACCTGCCCAGCCTCGACACCCCGCCGCGCTTCGCCGACTGGCGGGTGCTCAACGCCCAGGCCCTGGTCCAGGGCGCGGTGGAGCGCCAGCCGGATGGCCGGCTGCGCGTCGCCTTCCGGCTGTGGGACGTGTTCGGCGGCCAGCAGATGGTGGGCAAGGTCTACCTGACCCAGCCCGACAACTGGCGCCGCGTCGCCCACATCATCGCCGACGAGATCTATCAGCGGATCACCGGCGAGGACGGCTATTTCGACACCCGCATCGTCTATGTGGCGGAAAGCGGTCCGCTGACCGACCGCACCAAGCGCCTCGCCATCATGGACCAGGACGGGGCCAACCATAAGTTCCTGACCGACGGTCGGGCCATGGTGCTGACCCCGCGCTTCTCGCCCACCGCCCAGGAGATCACCTATCTGTCGTACAACGACGGGGTGCCCCGGGTGTATCTTCTGAACATCGACACCGGGCGGCGCGAGCTTTTGGGCGACTTTCCGGGCATGACCTTCGCCCCCCGGTTCTCGCCCGATGGCGACAAGGTGATCATGTCGATGGCCCGGGCCGGCAACTCCGAGATCTACGAGATGGACCTGAGGACCCGGCGCACGGTGCGCCTGACCGACCATCCGGCGATCGACACCTCGCCCTCCTATGCCCCGGACGGGCGGCGGGTGACCTTCAACTCCGACCGTTCCGGTGGCCAGCAGATCTATGTCATGAACGCCGATGGCTCGGACGTGCGGCGGATCAGCTTCGGCGACGGGCGCTACGCCACCCCGGTGTGGTCGCCGCGCGGTGACCTGATCGCCTTCACCAAGATGCTGGGCGGCACCTTCTACATCGGCGTGATGCGCCCGGATGGCTCCGGCGAGCGCCTGCTCGCCTCGGGCTTCCTGGTCGAGGCGCCGACCTGGGCCCCCAACGGCCGGGTTTTGATGTACTTCGAGCAGACCCCCTCGCGCGGCAACAGCAAGGGTGCCTATTTGTTGCGTTCAGTCGATCTGACCGGCCACAACGACCGCGCCGTGTCCACCCCTCAGGAAGGGTCCGACCCGGCCTGGTCGCCGCTGCTGCCGTAGAGCAAATCCTTGCGTGATCTGGACCGGATCGCGGCGGCGGTTTTCTTCAATATCAGGACTTTAGGGCATGTTGCGTGAGTTGAGAATCACGCAACATGCCCCCGCCGCCCGGTCCTGGCGCAGGGCTGACCGACCCGCCCCCGGGGTGTGCGGTCCGGCGTGACCGGGCCGCAACAGGGCAGGGGAAAGCCGCCCAAACCGTGACCTTCGGCACCAACAAGGACTGTACGCAAAGCCCCTTTTTCGCTAAGTACCTAAGGACCGGAGTCTGGCTCCCGGCTGGAGGACTGCCGAGGCGCGCCACTGGTGTTACCCAGTGCCGCCCTGGTGTTGTCCAAGTGCCGCCCCGGTTCCAACGCCGAGCGGCTCCAACGCCGAATGGCCAGTCCTGTTCTTCTGAACGTGTCGCCCGTGACCTGGGTTCGCCGTTGCCCCCAGGGGCCCGCCAACGCAAGGGAATGAAATTATGAAACTGCGTTTCGTCAGCGTCGTTGCCGCCGCCACCCTGCTCGCCGCCTGCTCCACCGGGCCGGAAGAGGGCACCGAGACCACCACCGGCGGCACCCAGCAGCCGACCCAGACCCAGCAGACCACCACCCAGCAGCCGGCCCAGCCGAGCGGCCCGGTGGCCGGTTCGGTCGAGGAGTTCGTGCAGCGGGTGGGCAGCACCGTCTACTTCGATCTCGACCAGTCGAGCCTGAAGCCCGATGGCATGGCTACCTTGCGCGCCCAGGCCGAGTGGCTGAAGCGCTATCCGGGCTTCACCATCCGCGTCGAAGGCAATTGCGACGAGCGCGGCACCCGCGAGTACAACCTGGCGCTCGGCGAGCGCCGCGCCAACTCGGCCCGCGAGTATCTGATCGCCCAGGGTGTCGATCCCAACCGCGTCGAGACCGTCTCCTACGGCAAGGAGCGTCCGGTCTGCGTGGAAAGCACCGAATCGTGCTGGGCCCGCAATCGCAACGCCACCAGCGCCCTGCGCTGAGCCGGGGGACGTTCCCCTGGCCGGGGAACGGACCAACCGGGAGCGGAACAACCGGGGCGGCCGGCCAAGGTCGGCCGCCCCGATTTTCATGAAAACGCCGCATTTGGCGTCCATTCTACCCGGCCGTCACCCTGCCGGGCGCGGTGAGCCCGGTGTGCGCCCCTGAACGGGGTGGCCAAACCGCGTTGGAGTGTCTTCTGGTGCGCAGTCTGTTGGTCTTCTGTCTGCTCGTCGCCCTGGCTCCGGTCGCCCCGCTGCCGGCGGCGGCGCAGAGCGTCAACGCCCTGGTCGATCGGCTTGATCGGCTGGAGCGTGACCTGACGGTGCTCCAGCGGCAGGTCTACCGGGGCGAGACGCCGTCCAGCACCGCCGGCGCCCCGGCGCCGGCCAGGGACGCGGTCGATGGCGACGCGCTCGGCCGCCTGCAGACCCGGATGGATCAACTCGAACGACTGGTTCGCGAGCTGACCGGGCAGGTGGAGCGTCTGGACCATGAGAACCGCCAACTCGACCAGCGCCTGACCCGCCTCCAGGAAGACCTGGAGTTCCGCCTGAAGGCCCTGGAACAGGGCGCCGTGCCGGGCGCCGCCGCCTCGGCCCCGGGGGAGGGCGGGGAGGGTACCCCCGCCGGCGGTCCGCAGCCGGTGACCGGGCCCGAAGCCCGGGCCGCCGGGCCGGGCACGTTGGGCGCCTTGCCCGCCGAGCCGGGCACGCTGGGCACCCTGCCCGCCGAGCCGGGCACGCCGGGCGCCATGCCGGCCGATCAGGCGACCGCCGCCGGGCTGCCCCAGGGCACGCCGCGCGAGCAGTACGACCACGCCTTTTCGGTCCTCCAGGGCGGGGACTACGCCGCCGCCGAGCAGGCCATGGGCGCCTTCCTCGAGGCCAATCCCGACGACCCCCTGGCCGGCAACGCCCAGTACTGGTTGGGCGAGACCCACTACGTGCGCGGCGATTTCGAAGCCGCCGCGGTGTCCTTCGCCAAGGGCTTCAAGACCTATCCCGATTCGCCCAAGGCGCCGGACAACCTGCTCAAGCTGGGTCTGTCCATGGCCCAGTTGGGGCGCACCGATCAGGCCTGCGCCGCCTTCATCCAGGTGCCGCGCCGCTTCCCCGGGGCCTCGCCGTCGATCCTGCGGCGCGCCGAGGCCGAGCGCCAGCGCCTGGGGTGCTCCTGACCCCGGAACCACCGCCATCGCTTGACCTGCCCGCCGCCTTCGCGGCGGCAATGGGGCGCCTTGGCCCGTTCGAGCCGGCGCCCCGACTGGCCGTCGCCGTCTCCGGCGGGGCCGACAGTCTGGCCCTGACCCTGCTCGCCGAGGCCTGGGCCCGGGCACGGGGCGGGGCCGTGCTGGCCCTGACCGTCGATCATCGCCTGCGTCCCGGCTCGACCGACGAGGCGGCCTGGGTGGCGGCGCGTCTGGCCGAACGCGGGATCGCCCATCGCACCCTGACCTGGGAGGGTGGGACCTGGGAGGGCGGGACTTGGGAGGGCGAGACTTGGGAGGGCGGGCGCGGCGGGCTTCAGGAACGGGCCCGCGCGGCCCGTCTGGGGTTGCTGGAAGAGGCCTGCCGCGAGGCCGGCATCCTGCACCTGCTGCTCGGCCATCAGACCGACGATCAGGCCGAGACGGTGGCCCTGCGCCACGCCGTGGCCGACTCCCCGGGCGACGGCGCGGCCGGCATCAGCGCGCTGCGCGAGCTGGCCGCCTGTCGCCTGTTGCGCCCGCTGCTGGCCGTGCCCCGGGCCGCTTTGGCCGCGTGGCTGGCCGGGCAGGGGCTTCAGGGGTGCGACGATCCCAGCAACCACGACCGCCGCTTCGCCCGGGTGCGGGTGCGCGCGGCCCGGGCCGCCGGGGCGACGCCGCCGGGCACCGATCCCGACGCCATCGCCGCCGCCGGCCGGGCGCGCGTCGCCGCCGAGGCGGCCTTGGCCTCCCTGGCCCCGGCGGTTGCCTTCCATCCAGCCGGCTTTGCCTGCCTCAATCCGGCGCCACTGGACCGGGCCGACCGGGACGGCCGGCGTCGTCTGCTCGGTCGCCTGCTGTGTGCCGTGGGGGGGCGGGAGCATCCGCCCCCCCGGGCCGCCCTGGACGCCCTGGCCGGAGCGTTGGCCGGGCCCGCTTTCCGGGGGCGCTGTCTGGGCCGCTGCCGTCTCGCCCGACTGGGCGACGGCCGGGTGCTGGTCGCCCGCGAGGCCCGCCACCTGCCGCCGCCGCTGGCCCTCGATGGCTTGGCCGGGCCGGCGTCGTGGGACGGCCGCTGGCGGGTCGAGGGGGCCGTTCCGGGCAACCTGACCCTGGGCGCCCTGGGCGAGGATCGCCCGGCCGCCGCGCGGGCCGCCCTGGCCGCCGTGCCCGGTCCGGCCCGGCCGACCCTGGCGGCGCTGCGGGCCGGTGGCACCGTGGTTGCCGTGGTTGGTCTGTGGCGGGCCCTTGACGCGCCCCCCCTGGCGGTGGTGACTCCCTCTCCCATGCGGCGCCTGTTCGACGCGCCGTTTGTACTTGCGGGGCCGTTGGCTCATATTATCTAAGCTTCATCGCTTCGACACCGCCGGCGGGGCGCCGTCCCGCCGGCACAAGGCCGGCCCGGCCTCGGGCCTCGGCCACCATCTGGAAAGGTTCCGACCTTGAATCTCAGCAAGAACCTGCTCCTCTGGTTCGTCATTGCCATCCTGCTCATGGCGCTGTTCCAGGTTTTCGTTTCGCCGCAGCAGGATACGTCGCGCACCCAACTGCCCTTCTCGGAGTTCATGACCCGGGTCGACCAGGGCGAGGTGCGACAGGTGACCATCAAGGGCAACGACGTCACCGGCGAGTTGGCCAGCGGCGAGCCGTTCGCCACCTACGCCCCGGACAACACCGACATGGTGCCCAAGCTGCGCGACCAGGGGGTGACCATCGAGGCCAAGCCGTCCGACGAGGACGTGCCCACCTTCTGGAGCGTGGTGGTCAGCTGGTTCCCCTTCCTGCTGCTGATCGCCGTGTGGATCTTCTTCATGCGCCAGATGCAGGGCGGCGGCCGGGGCGCCATGGGCTTCGGCAAGAGCCGGGCCAAGCTTTTGACCGAGCGCACCGGGCGCGTCACCTTCGACGACGTGGCCGGCATCGACGAGGCCAAGCAGGAGCTGGAGGAGATCGTCGAGTTCCTGCGCGATCCCCAGAAGTTCACCCGTCTGGGCGGCAAGATCCCCAAGGGCGTGCTGCTGGTCGGCCCGCCGGGCACCGGTAAGACGCTGCTCGCCCGGGCCATCGCCGGCGAGGCCAACGTGCCCTTCTTCACCATCTCGGGCTCGGACTTCGTCGAGATGTTCGTCGGCGTCGGCGCCAGCCGGGTGCGCGACATGTTCGAGCAGGGCAAGAAGAACGCCCCCTGCCTGATCTTCATCGACGAGATCGACGCCGTCGGCCGCCATCGCGGGGCCGGCCTGGGCGGCGGCAACGACGAGCGCGAGCAGACCCTGAACCAGCTGCTGGTCGAGATGGACGGCTTCGAGTCCAACGAGGGCGTCATCCTGATCGCCGCCACCAACCGGCCCGACGTGCTCGATCCGGCGCTGCTGCGCCCGGGCCGCTTCGACCGGCAGGTGGTGGTGCCCAACCCGGACATCCTGGGCCGCGAGAAGATCCTCAAGGTGCACATGCGCAAGAGCCCGCTGGGCCCCGACGTGGACCCGCGCACCATCGCCCGGGGCACCCCCGGCTTCTCCGGCGCCGACCTCGCCAATCTGGTCAACGAGGCCGCCCTGCTGGCCGCCCGCAAGGGCAAGCGGGTGGTCACCATGACCGAGTTCGAGGAGGCCAAGGACAAGGTGATGATGGGCTCGGAGCGCCGCTCCATGGTGATGACCGAGGACGAGAAGAAGCTGACCGCCTATCACGAGGCCGGCCACGCCCTGGTCATGCTCCACGCCGAGGGGCACGAGCCGCTGCACAAGGTGACCATCATCCCGCGCGGCCGGGCCCTGGGCGTCACCATGGCGCTGCCCGAGCGCGACCGCCTGAGCATGAACCTGACCGAGCTCAAGGCCCAGTTGGCCAGCCTGTTCGGCGGCCGGGTGGCCGAGGAGATGATCTTCGGCAAGGCCAAGGTGACCACCGGCGCCTCCAACGACATCAAGCAGGCGACCAACATCGCCCGGCGCATGGTGATGGAGTTCGGCTTCTCGGAAGTCCTCGGGCCGCTGCGCTACATGGACAACCAGGAGGAGGTCTTCCTCGGCCACTCGGTGACCCAGCACCAGAACATCTCCGAGGAGACGGCGCGCAAGATCGACGAGGAAATCCGCCGTCTGGTCGAGGAGGGCGAGACGACCGCCCGGCAGGTCCTGGAAGAGCACCGCGAGGGCCTGGAGATCATCGGTCAGGCGCTGCTCGAGTACGAGACGCTGAGCCGCGACGAGGTGGACGCCCTGCTCAGGGGCGAGGAAATCCGCCGCGAGTCCGGTCCCTCGTCACGCAACGACCGGGACAAGGGGCGGCGTGCCTCGGTCCCCAGCGCCGGTGGTCGCCGGCCCGGCATGGGCGGCGGCCTGGGTCCGGAGCCGACCGGCGCCTGATCCGGCCCGGTTCCCCCTCTACCCTGATCGACGGCCGGGCGGGTCTGCCGCCCGGCCGTCGCCTGTTGGGTCCCCAGTTGTGATCGCGTTCCAATAAGGCATGCCCCGATGACCTCCGCCGCCCTCCCGACGACCGCCCCCTTGACTCATGGCCCGCTGCCCCGGGGTCTGGCCGAAACGCTGGGCCAGTCCCTGGGCGATGATCCCGCCGCCCTGGAGGGCCGGCTCTATGTGGCGCCTTCCGGGCTGCTGCGCGGGGCGCCGGCCGCGGCGGCGGTGGCCGCCGGGCGGGCCCGCTGGCTGGTCGGCGGGCCGCTGGCCTTCTCGGGCTGCGACGTTTTCCTGAGGACGGGCGCGGAGGCGGGGAGCGGGATCAAGGTGAGCCACGGCGGGCTGCCCGAACTGGCCGCCTGGGCCCGCGCCGAGGGGCCGGCGGTGGGGCGCTTCCTGGCCGATCGGTTGTCCGCCTTCCAGCAGGTGCCGGCGCCGCTTGACGGGATGGCGCTCGACCGGCCGCTGGTCATGGGCATCCTCAACGTCACCCCGGACAGCTTTTCCGATGGCGGCGACCATGCCACCGCCGAGGCCGCCATCGCCCACGGCCGGGCCATGCTGGCGGCCGGGGCGGATCTCATCGACGTGGGCGGCGAATCGACCCGCCCCGGCGCCGAGACGGTGCCGCCGGAAGCGGAGACGGCGCGCGTCGTGCCGGTGGTGCGCGCCCTGGCCGAGGCCGGCGCGGTGGTCTCCATCGACAGCCGCAACGCCGCCACCATGGGCGCGGCGCTGGAGGCCGGGGCGGCCCTGGTCAACGACGTCACCGCCCTGACCCACGATCCGCTGGCCCTGCCGCTGGTGGCGGAACACCGGGCGCCGGTGGTGCTGATGCACATCCAGGGCCGGCCGCAGACCATGCAGGCCGACCCGCGCTATGCCTGCGCCCCGCTCGATGTGTACGACTGGCTGGCCGGGCGCCTCGCCGCCTGCGCCGAGGCTGGCATTCCGGCCGAGCGGCTGCTGCTCGACCCCGGCATCGGCTTCGGCAAGACGGTGGCCCACAACATGGAACTGCTCTCCCATCTCGGGCTGTTGCTGGGCCTGGGGGCGGGGCTGCTGCTCGGGGTGTCGCGCAAGAGCTTCATCGCCCGTCTCGACCCGGCCGAGCCGCCGCCCAAGGCGCGCCTCGCCGGCTCGCTCACCGCCGCCCTGGCCGGGCTTGACCAGGGGGCGCGGATTCTGCGAGTCCACGACGTGGCCGAGACGGCGCAGGCGGTGGCGGTCTGGCGGGGGCTCAACGAGGCTGCGTGAGGGTCGCCACAACAGGGTCGTCACGGCGCCACATTTTGCGCTACCATACCCGGATATCCACCAAGGATTGGAGCTGGACGAGTTCATGAGCGCGCGCAAGCTGTTCGGCACCGATGGGGTGCGGGGCACCGCCAACCAGGAACCGATGACCGCCGAGACCGCCATGCGGCTGGGCATGGCGGCCGGTCATTACTTCACCCGAGGCGAGCACCGCCACACCGTGGTCATCGCCAAGGATACCCGGCTCTCCGGCTACCTGATCGAGCCCGCGCTGACCGCCGGTTTCATCGCCATGGGCATGGACGTCGCCCTGGTCGGGCCGCTGCCGACCCCGGCGGTGGCCATGCTGACCCGCTCCATGCGGGCCGACCTGGGGGTGATGATCTCGGCCTCGCACAACCCCTATCAGGACAACGGCATCAAGCTGTTCGGGCCGGACGGCTACAAGCTGTCCGACGCCGTGGAGGCGGAGATCGAGCGGCTGTTCCACAACGGGCTGGCCGCCCACCACGCCCCACCCCACAAGCTGGGCCGGGCGCGCCGGCTGGAAGACGCCTCCGGGCGCTACATCGAGCACGCCAAGGCCACCTTCCCGCGCGGCCTGCGTCTGGACGATCTGAAGATTGTCGTTGATTGCGCCAACGGGGCGGCCTATCGCACCGCGCCCCAGGTGCTGTGGGAGTTGGGGGCCGAGGTGGTGCCGGTGGCGGTGGCTCCGGACGGCTTCAACATCAACCGCGACTGCGGCTCGTTGCACCCTGAGCTGATGGCCGAGGAAGTGCTTCGCCACGGCGCCGACCTGGGCCTCGCCCTGGATGGCGACGCCGACCGGGTGGTGCTGTGCGACGAGGCCGGCCGCGTGGTCGATGGCGACCAGGTGCTGGGCCTGATCGCCGCCGCCTGGAAGCGCGACGGGCGCCTCAAGGGGCCGGGCATCGTGGCCACCGTGATGAGCAACCTGGGCCTGGAGCGCTTCCTGCTGAGCCACGGGCTGGAGCTGGTGCGCACCAAGGTGGGCGACCGCTACGTGGTCGAGGAGATGCGCGCCGGCGGCTTCAACGTGGGCGGCGAGCAGTCGGGCCACGTGGTTCTGGGCGACCACGCCACCACCGGCGACGGGCTGGTGGCCGCCCTTCAGGTGCTGGCCGAGGTGGTCCGCGCCGGCGGCCCGGCCAGCGCCGTCATGCGCCAGGTGGAAACCCTGCCCCAGGTGCTGAAGAACGTGCGCCTGGAGGCCGGGGTGGACGCCGCCGGGGTGCTCGCCGGCGCCCCGGTGGGGGCGGCCATCCGCGATGCCGAGGCACGGCTCAACGGCTGCGGCCGGCTGCTGGTCCGCAAGTCGGGCACCGAGCCCTTGATCCGCGTCATGGCCGAGGGCGAGGATGAAGGGCTGCTGGGCAGCGTGGTGGATGATCTGTGCGGCGCCATCCGCGCCGGGGCGGGGGCGCCGTGAAGGGACGTGTGCTGATTGTTGCCGGCTCCGATTCCGGGGGCGGCGCCGGCATCCAGGCCGACATCAAGGCGGTCACCTGCCTGCGCGCCTACGCCATGACCGCCATCACCGCCCTGACCGCGCAGAACACCGAAGGGGTGTTCGGGGTCCACGCCGTGCCGTTGGACTTCGTCCGTCAGCAAATCCATCTGGTGCTGGACGATCTGGGCGCCGACGTGGTGAAGACCGGCATGCTGGCCACCGCCGAGGTCATCACCGCCGTGGCCGAGGCACTGGCCGAGGCCGATCCCGAGGGCCGACTGCCCCTGGTGGTCGATCCGGTGATGGTCGCCAAGGGGGGGCACCGGCTGCTCGCCGAGGAGGCCGTCGAGGCCATGCGCAGCGTGCTTTTGCCCCGGGCCACGGTGATCACCCCCAACCTGCCGGAGGCCGAGGCGCTGCTCGGCGGCGGCACCATCGACACCGTCGAGCGCATGGAAGAGGCGGCCCGTGAACTGAAGGCCCTGGGGCCCGACGCGGTGCTGCTGAAGGGCGGCCATCTGGTTGGCGAGGGGCCGCTGGTCGATCTCCTGATTGATGCCGAGGGTGGGTTGCACCGCTTCGAGGGGCCGCGTCTGGCCACCACCTCGACCCACGGCACGGGGTGCACGCTGGCCTCGGCCCTGGCGGCCAGTCTGGCCCAGGGCCTGGACCTGGCCCGCGCCACCGGCCGCGCCCGCGCCTACGTCGCCCAGGCCATCGCCACCGCCCCCGGCTTCGGCCGCGGCCACGGCCCCCTCAACCACGCCCATACGGTGGGGCGGTTCGGAGGGGTGTAAGCCAGCGGCGTCGGGGAGGGCGACGCTGTCGATGAGGGGCGCCCCGGGGAACAGGGGTGAAGCTGGAACGGAAAGTTGAACGTTCAACCGAAACTGAGTTGAACGGTTTTCAGATGTTCCCTTTCTTCCCCACCAAGGGCGCCCTTCAGTGCCTTGATTTCAAGGGATATCTCTGGTGAGCCCGACAGGATTCGAACCTGTGACCGCCTGATTAAAAGTCAGATGCTCTACCAACTGAGCTACGGGCCCGACGCGGGAGGCGCACCCTATAGCAAAACGGGGCGCGGGAAAACCGCCTTTTTGACCCGCTTCCGCCGCTGCAAAGGGGGGCTACGCGGTTTCCTGACCGCTCCTCAGCCACTCGAACAGCAGGCGCACGCCAAAGCCCGGGGCGCCGCCGTCGTCCAGCCAGGGGACCGGGCGCGGGGAGGGGGCGTCCTCGGCCTCCGGGTCGGTGCCGCAGCCGACGCCGGCGATGTCAAGGTGCGCCCAGGGCACATCCTCGGGCACGAAGCGCGACAGGAAGGCGGCGGCGTGCAGGGCGTCGGGCAGCAGGCCGCCGGCCGGCGCGCATTGGCGAATGTCGGCGATCGGCGACTGAAGCTCCTCCACCTCGTCCTCGGGCAGGGGGAGGCGCCACAGATCCTCGGCGGTGGCCTCGCCGTGGGCCGACAAAGCGGCGGCCAGATCGTCGTGGCGGCTGAACAGGCCGCCCTTGTGGCGGCCCAGCGTCGCCACCACCGAGCCGGTCAGGGTGGCCAGATCGATCACCGCCCGGGGTTTCAGGGTCCGGATGCCCCAGCCCAGGGCATCGGCCAGGACGAGGCGACCCTCGGCGTCGGTGTCGATCACCTCGACGGTGGTGCCACTCACCGAGGTCAGCACGTCGCCGGGACGAAAGGCGCTGCCCGAGGGCATGTTTTCGGCCAGCGCCAGCAGCCCGACCACCGGCACGTCAAGCCTGGCCCCGGCCACCGCGCGCAGGGTGCCGAGCACGGTGGCGGCGCCGGCCATGTCGTCCTTCATGGTCGCCATGCCGCCGGCCGGCTTGATGGACAGGCCGCCGCTGTCGAAGCACAGTCCCTTGCCGACCAGCATCACGGGCGGCCGTGGGTCGTCCGGACGCGGGCGCCAGGAGAGCACCGCCAGGGCCGGCGGCCGAGCGCTGCCCTGGCCGACGGCGGCCAGCAGGCCAAGCCCGGCCGCCGCCACCGCCGGGCCCTCGATCACCTCGAGCCCGACGCCCATTTCGGTCAGCCGGCGGGCCTGATCGACCATCGCCGCCGGGTCCATCAGGTTGGCCGGCAGATCGGTCAGGCGGCGGGCCAGCAGCACTCCGGCGGCGACTTCCTTGAGGCTCTCCCAAAGTTCGGCCGCGACCCGGGGGAAGGGGGTGAGCAGGGTGGCCCGGGTGATCGGCACCGGGGCCATGTCGCCCGCCTCGCGCGGGCGCGAGGCCAGATCGACCCGCCCGGCGGCCCGCAAGGCCAGGCCGAGGGCGAAGCGCGCCGCCCCCTCGGCATCCAGGCCCAGGTCGACCACCACCCGGTTTTCCGGCCGCCCGGCCAGCGCCCCGGCGGCGACGCCGCCCAGGGCCAGGGCCTGACGGGGACCGGGGGTGGGGGCCTGGGTGGCCGGCTGGCCGAGACCGAGCAGGATCACCCGCCCGGCGCCGCTGGCCCCGCCGGCCGGGGCCGGCACCTCCAGGCTTTGGCCGATCTTGCCGCGGAACGCCTTGGTCTTCTTGACGGCCCGCTGCAACTGGCCCCGGGCATCGAAGGCCCGGGCCATGGTGGTCAGCTTGCGGTCGCGGCCCACCCCGAGAATCAGGGCGGCTCCATCGGCGTCGCCCCGGCGGGCGAACTCGACCTCGATCACGGCGCGGCCCCCCTTGCCACCACGGCGCCCCCCCCGGCCCGCCTCAGCTTTCCCAGGTTTCGCTGACCAGCCGGTCGAGCAGGCGCACCCCGAAGCCGGTGCCGCCCTTGGGCACGGTGGGGGAATCCTTCTTCGACCAGGTGACGCCGGCGATGTCCAGGTGGGCCCAGGGGGTGTCGTTCTTGATGAAGCGCTTCAGGAACTGGGCGGCGGTGATGCTGCCGGCCTCGCGACCGCCGACGTTCTTCATGTCGGCGATCTCGGACTTGAGCTGCTTGTCGTAGGCGGCGTCCAGCGGCAGGCGCCACAGTTTTTCGCCGCTGGCCAGCCCGGCCTCGGCAAGCGCCCCGGCCAGGGTGTCGTCGTTGCTGAACAGGCCGGCGTGCTCGCTGCCCAGGCTGATGATGATGGCCCCGGTCAGGGTGGCCAGATCGATGATCGCCTTGGGGTTGAAGGTGTCCTGCACGTAGGTCAGGGCGTCGGCCAGGACGAGGCGGCCCTCGGCGTCGGTGTTGATGACCTCGATGGTCTGCCCGGACAGCGAGGTGACCACGTCGCCCGGCCGCTGGGCGGTGCCCGAAGGCATGTTCTCGACCAGCCCCAGGATGCCCACGGCGTTCAGCTTGGCCTTGCGCAGGGCCAGGGTCTTCATCAGGCCGGTGACCACGGCGGCCCCGCCCATGTCCCACTTCATGTCCTCCATGCCGCCGGCCGGCTTGATGGAGATGCCGCCGGAATCGAAGCACACGCCCTTGCCGACGAAGGCCACCGGATCGGCCTTCTTCTTGCCGCCGGCCCATTCCAGGGTGACCAGCCGGCTGTCCTGGGCGCTGCCCTGGCCGACGCCGAGCAGGGCGCCCATGCCCAGGCGGGCCATCTCCTTCTCGTCGAGCACCTTGACGGTCAGGCCGACCGCTTCCAGTTCCTGGGCCCGCTTGGCGAACTCTTCCGGGCTCAGGATGTTGGCCGGCTCGCTGACCAGATCGCGGGCCAGGATGACGCCCTCGGCCAGTGCCTCGCGGGCGGCCCAGGCGGTCTTGGCCGGGCGGGCGGCGTCGGTCAGGATGGTGATCTTCTTGACCCGGGGCTTGTCCTCCTTCTTCTCGGAGGTCCGGTAGCGGTCGAAGCGGTAGGCCGCCAGCCGCGCCCCGAAGGCCACCTCGGCCGCCGCCTCGGCCGGGGCCACCGGCAGGCCGGCCAGATCATCGACCACGATGGCGACGCTCTCGGCACCCACCGCGGCCAGCCGGCCATAGGCCGTGCCGCCCAGGTTCTGGCAGTGCACGGCGGTCAATTCGGCCGCCGGGCCGAGGCCGAGCAGCAGGACATGGCTCAGCTTGGTTCCGGCCGGCGCCGGCAGGACCAGGGTCTGGTCGCGCTTGCCGGTGAACAGGCCGCCCTTGATGGCGCGGGTCAGGGCGCCTTCGGTCAGCGCGTCCAGCTCCTCGGCCAGCGGGGTCAGGGTGCCGCCGTCCAGCACGCCAACGGCCAGGGCGCCGGTTTCCGGCAGGGCGCGTTTGGAAAAACCAAGCTTCATCGAAAGAACTCCTTGCGCATACAGCAATCGGATGGGGTCGAGCGCTTACCATATTTGGTCGATCGTGGATCGATGCCAGCGTGTTGGGAACCTTATCCCCCAGTTTGTTCCCCAGCTTAGCCCATCGACGCGGGCGATTTTAAGCCCCCATCTGGGGCGGGGGAGGGAGAGGGGGCGCGGGGGCGCTCAGACGGGGGGGGGCTGGTGGCGCTCCGCCGAGAGCAGGAAGACCACGCCGCCGGGCAGGCTGACGGCGGTCATCAGCAGGCCCCACAGGATCGACAGCGCCACCGCCGGCCCGGCGGCCACCCCGACGGTGGCCAGGGCGACCACCATGGCGCCTTCGCGCACCCCCCAGCCGGCGATCGAGATGGGCACGGTCATGGCCAGGATGACCGGCGGGATGAGCACCAGGGCGTCGCCCGCCGCCAGCTCGATGTCCAGCCCCCGGGCCAGGGCCCAGGCCGACAGGCTGAGCAGCAGGTGGCCGAGGGCGGCGATCAGCAGCACCGGCACCGCCCGCCCGGCCTTGAGGAACAACAGCCGGGCGTCGCGGGCCACCGCCTGAAGGCCACGCACCAGCCGCCAGCGGCGCCAGTCGGTGGGCAGGCGGTCGAGCTGGGTCAGCAGGGCGATGCCGAGCAGTCCGGCCACGGCAAGGGCGGGGAAGACATAAAGCACCGGGTCACCGGCCAGACGGTCGAACAGCAGCGGCTCGAGCGCGGTGACCAGCAGCAACAGGGCGAACACCGTGGCCACCCGCTCCAGCAGCACCGAGTTCACCGCCCGGTCCAGCGACAGGCCGGCCTGCCGCACCTTCCACATGCGCACCGCGTCGCCGCCCACGGCGCCGGGCAGGCAGACGTTGAAGAACACGCCGATGACATAGAGGCGCAGGGTGGTCAGGAAATCCAGGCCACCGTCCAGGGCCAGCAGGACCAGCCGCCAGCGCACGGAGCCCAGCACGATCTGCGCCAGCACCAGCCCGGCGGCGGCGGCCAGCCACGCCGGATCGACCCCGGCGATGCGGCTCAACGCGCTCTCAAGGTCGACGCGCGACAGGACCAGGGCGATCAGGCCAAGGGAGAGGCCGCCTTTCAGCAGCCAGGGAAGCCAGCGGGGCACGGGATACGGCCTTTCCAGGCGAGCGGGGAGCGGAATGGGGATGACCGTCTGGGCAAAACCCTTTCCCCGGCCGCCTGTCAAGGAATAAGGCGTCGCCGGGGGCGGTCAGTTTCGTCCCTGGCCCAGCAGATCCTTCAACTCGGCCACCTCGGCGCGCAGGGCGCGGAGCTCGACCAGGGCCGCCTCGGCCGGGTGCAGCTCGCCGCTGCGCGCCGCCGCCGCCTCGTCCTCCTGCTGGTGCACCGTCTGGGTGGCGTCGACGATGATGCCGATGAACAGGTTGAGGATGGCGAAGCTGGTCACCACGATGAACGGCACGAAGAACATCCAGGCCAGCGGGTAGACGTCCATCACCGGGCGCACGATGCCCATCGACCAGCTTTCCAGGGTCATCACCTGGAACAGGGTGTACATGCTGGCCCCGATGGAGCCGAACCAGTCGGGAAAGGTGGCTCCGAACAGCTTGGTCGCCAGCACCGCCCCGACATAGAAGAACAGCAGGATGATGGCGCCGACGCTGAGTAGTCCGGGCACCGCCTGCAACAGCGCCCCGACCACCCGGCGCATCTGCGGCACCACCGACAGCAGGCGCAGCACCCTTAAGATGCGCAGGGCGCGCAGCACGGCCAGCGGCCCGGCCGCCGGCAGCAGGGCGAAGCCGACGATCACGAAATCGAAGACGTTCCAACCGTTGCGGAAGAACCCGAAGCGGCGCCAGGCCAGCTTGGCGGCGATCTCGGCCACGAAGACGGCAAGCACCAGACGGTCGAAGGCGTACAGCCACAGGCCGGCCCGCTCGACCACCCAGGGCACCGTCTCCAGGCCCAGGGAGACGGCGTTGGCGATGATCAGGGCGGTGATCGTGCGCTGCGCCGGGGCGCTCTCGGCAAAGCGGCCGAGGCGGGCGGCCCAGCCGGTATCGGAGGCAGAGGGGCTCATGACGGTGGCGCCTTATCCGTGCCCTGTTCTGTTCATGCTCAAGCTCAGTCCATGCCCAGGGCGGCCTGATAGACCGCCAGCAGCTCTTCTTCCTCGCGCCGCTCGTGGTCTTCCTTTTTCCGCAAGCTGACGATCTTGCGGATGATCTTGGTGTCGAAGCCGTTGCCCTTGGCCTCGGCATAGACGTCCTTGATGTCGGCCATCAGGTTTTTCTTCTCTTCCTCCAGCCGCTCGATGCGCTCGACCAGACTGCGCAACTGGTCGCCCGCCACGCCGCCGACGTTGGTCGGGCGGGCCACCTGCCCATCCACGGGTTCATCGAAGGTGGGGGAGTCGTCGGACATGGGTTCCTCCTGGCGCCGCCGGGGGCGCGGGCAAGACAAAACGGGGGAAAGGCAAAAGCCCGGGGGCAGAGTCTCGCCAGGGCGGACGCGGGAGCCGGGCTGGTGGCCTTGTCGGCCCTCTTGCCCTATGTTGAAAGGCGGGTCAACGCGAAACCGACGAGCCCGAGACCGCCCGTGCCAACCACGCCCCTGCAAAACCTTTCCGTCCTTTTGGTCGAGGACAACCTCTATATCCGCGACATCCTCGAGCAGACGTTGCGCCACCTGGGATTCGAGAAGATCGTCCTGGCCCGCAACGGCGAGGACGCGGTGAAGCTCCTGAAGCTGTTGAACCACTCGGGCAACCCGGGGGCCGGCGTGCTGAACGTGGACCTGATCATGTCCGATCTGGTCATGTCGCCGATCAACGGCGTGCTGCTGTTGAAATGGATCCGCCAGCAGAAGGACAGCCCCAACCGCTTCGTGCCCTTCATCATGGTCTCCGGGGCGGCCGACCGGGAGTACGTCGAGGCGGCCCGCGACCTGGGCACCACCGAGTTCCTGGCCAAGCCGTTCTCGGTCAACTCGGTGTACGAGCGCATCCAGTGGGTGATCGACCATCCGCGCCCGTTCATCGCCTGCCAGAGCTACTTCGGCCCGGATCGCCGGCGGCGTCACCTGCCGACGCCGGAAGGGCTGCCCGACCGTCGCCGCCAGGGCGACGACCACATCACCCAGGTCTACTCGGCCGACAACGTGAAACGGCCCAGGAATCCGTCCGATGTCTGGGTGTTCCGGCTGCCCAACACACTGAAGGAAAAGCTGGGCGGCAACCTTCGGGCCGCCTTCGCCCTGCCCCGGGAACTGCTGGAGGAGGCCGAGCAGCAGCTTGAGCGCTCCGCCCTCGATTTCCACGAGTGGGCGGTCAACTACCTCAGCCGGCTGGCCGATCTGGTCGAGCAGACGCGCCGCTTTCCGGCCCACCGGCGCCAGGATCTGGACGAGATCAATCTGGTCGCCCACGAGTTGCGCGGCCAGGGCGGCACCTTCGGCTATCCCCTGATCACCGTGTTCGCCAAGTCGCTGTACGAGGCGACCCGGTCGGGCTGTTCGGAGCACGACAGCCACCTGGGCGTCGTCGAGGCGCACATCGACGCCATGCGGGCCGTGATCCGCGACCGCATCGCCGGCGACGGCGGCGAGGTCGGCCGCGAGCTGCTGCGTACCCTGACCCAGGCCATCGCCCGCCACGACGAGGCAGGGCGCAAGCCCGGCCGCCCCTGATCCGGCGCCGCCCGGGGGTGGCGCCGGTTCGCAGGTGGAAACCGGCGCCACCCCCCGGGGCGCGGCGTCGGCGTGGGAGAGGGAGATCAGGCTTCCGGCTTGCGGAAGTGCAGGATGCCCCAGGCCAGATGCCCGGCCTCGCCAGCCTTCACCCAGTTGTCGAGGCCGACCAGCATGCGGTCCAGATAGCCGCGGCTGCACACCCGGGCCAGCTCGTTGTACTGCTCGCGCAGCACCTCGGCGACGCGGCCGTAGTGGCGCGGCAGGTGGTGGCCAAGATCGGTCACCGACACCGGCGCGAACCCGACGCGCCTGGCCGCCTCGGTGTAGAAGCCGATGGAACCCAGGTTTTCCAGATGGATGCGGTCATAGACCGGCTTCAGCACCCCGGGTTCCACGTGGTCGATCTCCATCGGGTCGGTGAAGATCAGGTGGCCGCCGGGCTTCAGCACCCGGAACGCCTCTTCCAGCACCAGCTCGCGGTCGCCGGCGTGCAGGATGGCATCCTGCGACCACACCACGTCGAAGCGCCCGGAGGGCTCCGGCACGTCCTCGAAGCTGCCGTGGACCACGGTGATCCTGTCGTCCAGGCCCTGTTCGGCGCTCAGGCGGCGGTTCTTCCCGTTCTGGGTTTCGGAGATGTTGAGGCAGTGCACCCGGCAGCCCCGGGTGGCGGCCAGACGGCGCGCCGCGCCGCCGTAACCGGCCCCGATGTCGAGCACCCGGCTCTCCGGTCCCAACTCGACCTGCTCGGCCATGGTATCGACCGTGCGCCGGCTGGCGTCCTTGATGGTTTCGCCCGGGGTGTTCTCGTACAGGCCGATGTGAATGTCCTCGCCACCCCAGATATGGTAGTAGAAATTGTCCGCATCGCCGCTGTCGTAATAGGTTTCGGCCACCGAGGCGATCTGCTTCAGGTCGCGGGCGCCGCGCTCCGGATCGTAACTCTTGGCGGCGACGTGGATGAAGAAGTCCGGGTCGTCCTCCTGGTAGGTTTCCTGGAAGTCGCCGAAGGTGCGGATGTGCTGGAAGCCGGCCTCGGTGAGCAGGCGGCGCATGTAGTTCTTGCGCAGCGGGAACATGTTGAGCTTGTACTCCGACCCGTCGGGGAAGGAGTAGCGGAAGCGGGCCAGCCCGTCGTCCATGTGCTCGGGCTCGGCCACCACCCGGTCGCCGCAGTAGTAGAACTTGTGGTGGCTGCTGTAACCGTGGTCGAGGATGGCGTCGTAGTTGCGCTGGTCGATGATCAGCACGCCGTCATGCTTCAGCGCGGCATAGAACTCGGCCAGGGCGCGGCGCCGGTCCTGTTCGTCGAACAGGTGGGTGAAGCTGTTGCCCAGGCAGATGATGGCGTCGTACTTGCCGTGCAGGTCCTTGTTCAGGAAGCGCCAGTCGGCCTGACAGGTGCGCAGGATGATGTGGTGGTCCTTGGCGTTCTCGAAGGCCCGCGCAAGCATGGCCGCCGAGCCATCGACCGAGGTGACGTCGAAGCCGGCGCGGATCAGCTGCACCGAGTGGAAGCCGGTGCCGCAGGCGGCGTCCAGGATGCGGGTCTTGCCGCGCGCCTTCAGCACGTCGATGAAGAAGCGGCCCTCGCTTTCGGCCCGGGCCTCCCAGTCGATCAACTCGTCCCACTTCTCGACGAAGGTGTGGACGTACTCGGCGCGGTAGTGGTCGCTGTCGCGCACCGCGGTGGGATCCTCGCCGTAGTCCTGATGCTCGGTGACCAGATCGGTGTTGCGCTCGCGAAAATCGATCTTTTCCATGGTGGTTTTCCCCCTTGTCATTCGGCGGCGCTGCTGGTGCCGGCATCGGCGGCCAGCCCGGCGGCGCGGTCGGTTTCCTCCCACGGCAGGCCGGCCCGCCCGAAGTGGCCGTAGGCGGCGGTCTGGCGGTAGATCGGCCGCAGCAGGTCGAGCATGGCGATGATGCCCTTGGGCCGAAGATCGAAGTGCTCGCGCACCAGCGCCTCGATGCGGGCCTCGGGCAGGGCGGCGGTGCCGAAGGTGTCGACCCGGATCGACACCGGGCGGGCGACGCCGATGGCGTAGGCCAGTTGCAACTCGCAGCGCTCGGCCAGCCCGGCGGCGACGATGTTCTTGGCCACGTAGCGCGCCGCATAGGCCGCCGAACGGTCGACCTTCGAGGGGTCCTTGCCGGAGAAGGCGCCGCCACCATGGCGGCCCATGCCGCCGTAGGTGTCGACGATGATCTTGCGCCCGGTCAGGCCGCAGTCGCCGACCGGCCCGCCGATGACGAAGCGTCCGGTGGGGTTGATGTGATAGGCGGTGTCGGCGGACAGGAAGGAGGTCGGCAGGCAGGGGCGGACGATTTCCTCGATCACCGCCTCGCGCAGGGTTTCATGGCTCACCTCCTCGTCGTGCTGGGTGGACAGCACCACGGCATCGATGCCGGCTGGTCGGCTGCCCTCGTAGCGCACGCTGACCTGGCTTTTCACGTCCGGGCGCAGCCAGGGCAGGGTGCCGGCCTGGCGCACCTCGGCCTGGCGGGCGGTCAGGCGGTGGGCCAACTGGATGGGCAGGGGCATCAGTTCCTCGGTTTCGCGGCAGGCGAAGCCGAACATCAGGCCCTGGTCGCCGGCCCCCTGTTCCAGGTCCAGGCCGTCGCCCTCGTTGACCCCCTGGGCGATGTCCGGCGACTGCTTGTCGAGCGCCACCAGCACGGCGCAGGAGCGGCCATCATAGCCATGGCGCGGATCGTCGTAGCCGATGTCGAGGATGGTCTGGCGGGCCACCTCGGCATGGTCGACCTGGGCCCGGGTGGTGATCTCGCCCGACAGGATGCACATGCCGGTGTTGACCATGGTCTCGCAGGCGACGCGGGCCAGCGGGTCCTGGCTCAGGATGGCGTCGAGAATGGCGTCGGAAATGCTGTCGGCCAGCTTGTCCGGATGACCGGCCCCCACGGATTCGGAAGTGAACAGATAGCTTTCGGTCACGTTTGTCCCTTTCTCCTGGTCGCGCCGGGGCGCGCGCCGGCGGCCGACTGTCGAGGTCGGTCGGGCACGGGGAACCCGGTCCTGTTGATCCGTCGGTCGCGAGCCTTGTGGAACGATCAGGCGCTCAAGGGGTGACCCCCGACGCCCGCGGTGACGATGCGCACCTGCGTTCGCGGCGTGCCGTCAGGGAAGCGGCACGCGAGGATGGATTGAACCCACGCCGAACTTGCCGACCCTCCGCTCCTGGCGGTGCCGGCTGGGGTGGGGAGAGGTTGGTGAAAAATGGCCTGTATGACAGGCGGGCCGATGCGGCCTGTTCCCCCCCTTGACCCGGCAGATGATACATCATGGGTCGCCTGATGTTCAAGGGGACCTGCCGTGATGCGTGTGTGGCAGAGGGCCGCCACCTATTGGCTGCGGTCGCCGCTTCACTTGGGGGCGGGCAAGAAGCGGGAAAAGGCTTGAAATCCAGGCTTCTCGACGGCGGGGCAGGATTCCCCGAAGAGACCCGGAGATGGGGCTCGAAGCCCGCCAATCGCCCCCGCCGTCGCGTTCGGGGCACAGATTGTGGTGATTAAAGATTCATGATTCCGGGCCGCGAAGGGGGCGGCGGCCTTACCCGGCGTGTTTCTTGCGCAGGTGGGTGTGCAGGGCGTCGAGGTGCTGCAAAATGACGCGGGACAACTCGTCCAATTCCTCCAGCCGCGACAGGGCGCCGTCCAGGTCGCCGGCCTCGAAGTCGCGCAGCGTTGCCTTGCCCAGGTCGTGGAAGCGCTGGTGCGGCTGGGCCAGGGCGCGGAAGGCGGGGTCGTTGGTGACCGCCGGATCCTTCTGGCTGTCGTACCAGCGGCCGAGGCGGCAGGAATGGCAGTCGGACAGGCCCTCGGCCGTGGCGTTGGCGCGGCCGACCAGGGTTTCCATAATGTTGCGCTTGTAGGCGGCGTGGTCGGCCTTGGCCACCTGCACCACCTTGGCCTCGATGCCGAGCGCCATGGTGGTGTCCACCTCGCGGTTGATGACCTTCCCGGCCCGGTCCATGGCGTCGCACACCGAGCCCACCGCGGTGACGCTGTTCTCGGCCATGGCGGCCACCTTGTGGACGCTTTCCGAAACCTCGGCCGAGGCCGCCGACTGCTGTTGCAGGATGCCGGCGATGTCCTCCATGCGCTGGGTCACCAGATCGACCTGACCGCCGATGCGGCGCATGGTCTCGCCGGCCTCGCCGATCACCGCGCGGCCCTGGTCGACGGCCTGGGCGCCGGTCTGCATGGACTCGACGATGGCCTCCATTTCCTGGCGCAGGTTGTTGATCCGGGTGCGGATGTCCTCGGTCGCCTTGGCGGTCTGGTTGGCCAGGGTCTTCACCTCGCCGGCGACCACCGCGAAGCCCTTGCCGGCCTCGCCGGCGCGGGCCGCCTCGATGGTGGCGTTCAGCGCCAGAAGGTTGGTCTGCTGGGCGATCGCCTCGATCTGCGCGACGATGGCGCCGATCTGGGCGCTGGCATCGGCCAGGGTGTCGACCCGGGCGGCGGCGGTGGAGACGGCCTTGGCGATCTCCTCCATGCTGGCCTCGGCCCGCCCGGCGGCGCCCATGCCCTCGCGGGCGATGGCGGAGACCTCGCTGGCCTCGCCGGCGGCGGCCTCGGAACTGCTGGCGATCTCGCGCACCCCGACGACCATTTCCTCGGCCGCCGTGGCGATTGCCTGGCTGGCCCGCCCGACCTCGCCCACGTCGCGGTTCAGGCTGGCCAGGGCGCTCATCGCCTCGGTGGTTTCGATGGCCACCTGAACCAGGCCGCGCAGTCCTTCCGAACCCCGCTTCTCCAGCCCGACGGCCAGTTTCTTGAGGGCGCGGCCGACCTCTTCCTGGCCCGCCGGGACGGCCGTGTAGCGGCCCTCAAGCAGCGGATTGACGCTGTCGGAAAGGTCGAGGGTGGGGGGAGGATCAATCTCGACGGGTGACTGGGCGGGGTCGGATTTCCTGAAAAAGCGCATCACCCACCTGTTGAAACATCTAGGTCAAAAGATGTTTCATCGTACATCAGCCAATGAGCGGTGGAAAGACTCCGCCGCTCATTTTTTGGTCAGTGCCCAGAAAAAAAACCTGGCTGGTTGCGTTTTTCCTGAACTGTTCAATCCAGAGCGGATCGTGCCAAATGTGAATCGCGGAGCGCTTCAGGTTTCGCACGATCTGCCCTGGGATCTGGATGCAGGGCCGATCTGAGCGAAAAATCGGGAACCACCAAGTGGTTCCGATTTTTCGCTCTCGGCTCTGGCGCCGATAAGGCGGCGATCAATCAGTTGAACGTCAGGGGCCGCGCCATCAGGACATGCGGCATGGCGTTCAGGCTTTCGATCACCGGCGCCGACACCGGGCCATCCACCTGGACCAGACAGATCGCCTGCCCGCCCACCGTCTGGCGGCCGAGGTGGAACGAGGCGATGTTGATGCCGGCCTCGGCCAGGGCGCTGCCCAGGCGGCCGATGATGCCCGGGGTGTCCTCGTTGACCATGTAGATCATGTTGGGGGCCAACTCGGCCTCGACCGGGATGTCGTTGATGCGCACCAGACGCGGCAAGGTGCCGCCGAACAGCGAGCCTTCGACGCTCCGGGTCTGGCGCTCGGTGATCACCTCCAGGCGGATCAGGCTGTGGTAGTTCTCGCAGCTTTCGCTCTTGGTCTGCTTGACCTCGATGTCGCGGCTCTTGGCGATCACCGGGGCGTTGACCATGTTCACCGAATCGAGCAGCGGCGACAGCAGGCCCTGCAGGATGACGGCGGTCAGCGGCGTGGTGTTGAGGTTGGCCACGTCGCCCTGGTACTCGATGCGCACGCCCTTGAGGCTGGTCTCGGTGATCTGCCCGGCGAAGCTGCCGAGCTGCTCGCACAGCTTCATGTAGGGCCTGAGGCGCGGCGCGTCCTCGGCGCTCAGGGCCGGCATGTTGAGCGCGTTGGTGACGGCGCCGGAGGTCAGGAAGTCGCTGATCTGCTCGGCCACCTGGATGGCCACGTTCTCCTGGGCCTCGCTGGTCGAGGCGCCGAGGTGCGGCGTGCAGACCACGTTGGCCATGCCGAACAGCGGGTTGTCCTTGGCCGGCTCCTCGGCGAACACGTCCAGCGCCGCGCCGGCCACATGGCCGCTTTCCAGGGCCGCCTTCAAGGCCGCCTCGTCGACCAGACCGCCGCGGGCGCAGTTGACGATGCGCACCCCGGGCTTCATGCGCGAGATGGCGTCGGCATCCAGGATGCCCCGGGTCTTGTCGGTCAGCGGGGTGTGCAGGGTGATGATGTCGGCGCGCCCGATCAGCTCGTCCAGCTCCACCTTCTCGACCCCCAGGTCGACGGCGCGTTCGGCCGACAGGAAGGGATCGAAGGCGATCACCCGCATGCGCAGGCCGACGGCGCGCTCGGCGACGATCGAGCCGATGTTGCCGCAGCCGATGACGCCCAGCACCTTGCCGGTCAGCTCGACCCCCATGAAGCGGCTCTTCTCCCACTTGCCGGCGTGGGTCGAGGCGTTGGCCTCGGGGATCTGCCGGGCCAGGGCAAACATCATGGCAATGGCATGCTCGGCGGTGGTGATGGCGTTGCCGTAGGGGGTGTTCATCACCACCACGCCGCGCTGGGTGGCCTCGGGGACATCGACGTTGTCGACCCCGATGCCGGCCCGACCGACCACCTTCAGGCGGTGCGCCTTTTCCAGCACCTGGGCGGTGACCTTGGTCGCCGAACGGATGGCCAGGCCGTCGTAGGCCCCGATCACTTCCAGCAACTCTTCCGGCGTAAGGCCGGTCTTGACGTCCACATCAACGCCGCGCTCCTTGAACACGGCAACGGCGGAGGGGCTGAGCTTGTCGCTCACCAGCACCTTGGGCATGGCGACGGATCCTTGCAGTCAGGCGGAAAAAGGGAAGGGGGCGCCCCCGGGTCGGGAGGCGCCCCCGGATCAGGCGGCGAACTCGGCGCGCACGGTGGCGTGGGCCCAGTCGAGCCAGGCGGTGAGGGCCTGAAGGTCGGCCGCCTCGACGGTGGCACCGCCCCACAGCCTGAGGCCCGGCGGGGCGTCGCGGTAGGCGCCGATGTCGTAGGCCACGCCCTCGGCATCGAGCAGGGCGACCATGCGCTTGGCGGCCTTGGCCTGATCCTCGTCCGAAAGGGCGGTGAACCAGCCCGACACCACCTTGAGGCAGATCGAGGTGGAGGAGCGAACCGCCGGATCGGTGGCCAGGAAGTCGACCCAGTCGGTGGCCGCCACCCAATCGGCGATCACCTTGAGGTTGGCCTGGCTGCGCCCGATCAGGGCGGACAGGCCGCCCAGGCCCTGGGCCCAGTCGAGGGCGTCGCGGATGTCTTCCACGGCCAGCATGGAGGGGGTGTTGATGGTCTCGCCCTTGAACACCCCCTCGATCAGCTTGCCCCCCTTGGTCAGGCGGAAGATCTTGGGCAGCGGGCGGTCGGGGGTGAAGCTCTCCAGGCGGGCGACGGCGCGCGGCGAAAGGATCAGGATGCCGTGCTGGGCCTCGCCACCGAGCACCTTCTGCCAGGAGTAGGTGACCACGTCGAGCTTGTCCCAGGGCAGCTCCATGGCGAAGGCGGCCGAGGTGGCGTCGCAGATGGTCAGGCCTTCGCGGTCGGCGGCGATCCAGTCGCCGTCCGGCACGCAGACGCCCGAGGTGGTGCCATTCCAGGTGAACACCACGTCGCGCGAGAAATCCACCTGGGCGAGGTCGGGCAGGTCGCCGTAGCCGGCTTCCAGCTTGCGCACGTCGGCCAGCTTGAGCTGCTTGACCACGTCGGTGACCCAGCCCGAGCCGAAGCTTTCCCAGGCCAGCATGTCCACCCCGCGCGGCCCAAGCAGGGACCACAGGGCCATTTCCACCGCCCCGGTGTCGGAGGCGGCGACGATGCCGATGCGGTAGTCGTCGGGCAGGCCGAGCAGGGCGCGGCTCTTGTCCAGCACCTCGGCGATGCGCGCCTTGGCCGGCTTGGCGCGGTGCGAGCGGCCGGTGAGGGCCGGCTCGAGCACCGCCGGGGTCCACCCCGGGCGCTTGGCGCAGGGGCCGGAGGAAAAGTTGGGATTGGCCGGCCGGGTGGTCGGCTTGCTGCTTTCTGTCATGGAATATGTCTCCCTTCCTTGCAGAAGGGTCGCGGCCCGTTGGGGGACCGTGGCCCGCTCCGTTCTTAGGGCCCCACCCGGGGCGGGTCAACGGCCAAACCGGAAGATGACCGGCTTTTCATCCGGCGGGCCCACGGGTGGGGAGGGCGCTGGTGGTGGCGGTGGTGTAGGCCTCCACCGGCCGGGTCAGGCCGGGCAGATCCAGGCTGGCCACCGGCCGGGTGGGGATCTCCGGGGGCAGGGCGTCGGCCAACTGGCGGCTCATCAGAAGGCCCGGGCGGGGGGCGCGGGCGGCGTCCTGCAGGCGGGCGGCGACGTTCACCGTCAGGCCGGTGACGGTGAACTCCAGGCGCTCCGGGGCGCCCATGTAGCCGGCCACCACCGGCCCCTTGTGCAGGCCCAGGCCAAGGGTGAGGGCGGGCCGGCCGAGCGCCGCGCCGCGGGCGTTGAAGGCGGCCATGCGGGAGTCGATCTCAAGCGCCGCCTCGACCGCGCAGGTGGCCAGACAGCTCCGCCCGGCCAGCCCGAACACCGCCATCATGCCGTCGCCGATGAACTTGTCGACCATGCCCTCATGGGCCTGCACGGCGGCCACCAGCTCGGCGAAGCAGCCGTTCAGAAGGCCGGTCAGAACCTCCGGCTCCAGGCTTTCCGAAAGGGCGGTGAAGCCCCGGATGTCGGCCATCAGCACGGCCACCTCGCGGCGTTCGCCGCCCTGGCTCAGGGCGCCCTCGGCGGTGCCCTCGCGGGCCAGGAAGGCCGCCGCCACCTCCGGGTTGACGAAGCGGCCGAAGGCCTCGCGGATGCGCTCGCGCTGGGCCAGGCCGGCGGCCATGCGGTTGAGGCCGGCGGCGACCTGCCCCAGCTCGTCGGGCCGGCTGGTGTCGAGGCGCAGATCGAAGCGGCCGGCGCCGACCTCGGACAGGCCGCCGAGCAGGTTGGCGCAGTCGCGTTTCAGGGCGCGCCCGTAAAGCCCGGCCACCAGCAGCGCCGCGACGGCGAAGACCAGGGCCAGGAAAAGCACCTCGAGGGCCACCCGGAGCGAGGTCAGGCCATCGAAATGAAAACGCCAGGCCATCAGCACCATGACCACGCCGGGGACCACGGTGAACAGGGCGTAGCCCTCCATCAGCCGCTGTGCGATGCGCTCCAGTGGGGTTGCCCGGGGGGCGTCGCCGGTGGCGGCGCGGCGCCGGAACAGGGCTTCCAGCACCAGATAATCGGCCTGGGCCAGAATGCCGGCGCCCAGCGCCCAGTAGCCGCTGCCCAGCTTGAAGAAGGTGTGCCAGGGGTAGCCGGGGTAGGCGATGTAGTAGAGCATCATGCCGACCAGCCCGGTGATCCCCCAGCCGATCACCGACAGCCACCAGCCATGGCGGGCGATCCACTGGCCGGGCGCGGGCCGGGCATGGACCCGCCACAGGGTTTCGCGCAGCACCACCTGGAAGGCGAAGGCCAGCAGCAGCCCGGCGAGCAGCCGGGCCGGCGGCAGGCCGCTGATGAAGGGGCAAACCACCTGCCCGTAGAAGGCCAGAAAGGCGACCGCCAGCAGGGGCACCAGATGCAGGGTGATCCGCCAGCCGAGCGGGACGTGGTCAAGGCTGGGCGCCAAGGGGGGCGCCAAGGGGGAAGCCGAGGGGGAAGCCAAGGGGAGCGGGGCGGGTGAGGCCGACATGGGCTGACCCTGGAAGTGGTTTCGGTGAGCGGTCACCATGACCCCGGGTTGTCGGCGGGGCAAGTCACATCGCCGCGCGCGGGCCGGCCCTGGAAACGCCAACGGCCGGCGGAGAGGTCTCCGCCGGCCGTCATCGGGTGCCCGCGATGGGGCGGGGTCAGTTGGTGCCGACGCTCATCGACTGCTGGCCGGCGGCGGTCGGGCCTTCCTCGGCCACCCCGGGATCGTTCCACTCGCCATCGTCGATCAGGGTCATGGCCGGCAGGTTCTGCAGGCTGCTCGCGGTGCCGTTGTCGATCTCCGACTGGCGGCGCTGGCGATACAGGGCGCGGATGGCGGCGTAGTAGTCGACCGAGGACTTGCGCACCTCGTCCAGCTTGGGCTGGGCGTCGGACGCGCTGAGCACGCCGGAGGCCACCGAGCGGCCGGTGCGCACATCGCTGTGGGCGAGATAGGTGAAGGGGTCGAAGTAGCCGTCGACAAAGCGGCCGACCATGTCGCGCGGGTTGGTCGGGCCGATCAGCGGCAGGACCAGATAGATTTCGTCGCCCACCCCGTAGGTGCCCAGGGTCTGGCCGAAGTCTTCCTTGTGGGGCGGCAGGCCGAAGTGGGCATCGGCCATGTCGAACAGGCCCAGGATGCCGAACGAGCTGTTGATCAAAAAGCGCTGGAAGGTGACGAAGGCGCGGTCCCATTCCTGCTGCAGCAGGTCGTTGGCCAGGGTCACCGGGGCGGCGGCGTTGTCGAACACGCTGGACACCCGGTCCTTGACCCAGGGCGGGGTCAGGGCGTCGTAGTTGCGCGTCACCGGCTGCAGGAAGAACAGGGCGAACTCGTTGATGCCGAACATGGTCTTGTTGAACGGCTCAAGCGGGTCGTGGGCGTAGTCCGGGGTGTCCTCCAGCGCCGCCAGCTGCGGCGCGTCGGTGGCCACCGAGGGATCGGCGGCCAGCTGCACGGCGGTGGTCTGGGGCACCGACGGGGCGCTGAGGCGGGCCAGCGTGGCCGGGGCATCGGGGTTGGCGGTCACATCGGCGCAGGCCCCAAGGCCCAGGCCGACCACCAGCACCACGGCAAGCCGGCTCAGACGGCCAGCGGCCGATCCCGTGTCAAGGTGGGTCAAGAAACGCATCGCCCAATCCACTCCCGTCCCTGGACGTCAATCACTTCAGAAGAACCGCCGACGCGGCGGGGCCCATTCTGCCCTCGTGCATCGGCGGCACAATCTTCCCGAGGCGGTGACCAAGGTCAACCCCGGTCAGGTTTCAACCCCGGTTAGCTCTCAACCCCGGTCAAGTTCGGGGAGATCGCCAAGGCTCCAGGCGCTTCCCACGGGGTTCCAGTCGGCTCCTCGAGTGCGCCGGCCATACCCGAGTGAACATCTCGCAAAGCGCGGGCGTTGTCCATATATCGATGCGCCAGGGTGCCCCCGTCCGAGGGCGGCGCCGGGGCCGGCGTGGCGCCATGGAAAGGGCCTGATCGCGCTGCCCAGGCCCCTGACATCCCCGAGGATTCCGCGCCCTTTCCGAAGGCCGGCGCGGTTGGCCATTGACCCCGGCGGGTGGCTCGGCCACAAGGTCGCCCGATTCGGACGATACCGTGGCCAAGGCGGTTTGTCGCCGGGTATGGCAATTTTGACACAGGGGTGCCGCCCTGACGGGGGCCTCCGACACAAAACCGAAAGCGGACTCGTATGTACCTTTTGCGTGTAATGATGGGGGCGGTGCTGGTTTTTGGGTTGGTCAACGCCCCCCTGGCGGCGGCCGATCCGGTTGCTTCCCCAAAGCCGGCTTCTTCGGCGGATGTTGCTTCGCCGGATACCGGGCCGGCCGACGCGGTCTTGACCGGCCAGCGGATGATCGCGGTGGTCGAGAACCTGCATCAGGCGCTGCTGGCGGCCGGTCGGGCCCACCCGACCGACACCGCCGCGCGGGCCGCCGCCCTGGCTCCGGAACTGGCCCGGGCCTACGATTTCGAGGCCATGCTGCGGCTGATCGCCGGGACCCATTGGACCACCGCCACGCCGCGGGCCCGGGCGGCGGCGGCGGCCGCCTTCGCCGACTACAGCGCGGCGCTCTATGCCAGCCGCTTCGAGGGTGGCGAGGGGGTGCGCTTCAAGACCCAGGGCGCCTTCCAGGGGCCGCGCGGCACGGTGGTGGTGCGCACCCATCTGCTGGCCCCGGGGATCGAGCCGGTGTCGCTGGACTACGTCCTGCGCCCTGGCGCCGGGGAGGGTGCCCCGGCGATCCAGGACGTGCTGGTCGATGGCGGTATCAGCGAGGTGGCGACCCGCCGCTCGGAATTCGACAGGAGCCTGAAGGAAGGCGGCCTGGAGACCCTGGCCGAGGCCCTCAAGGCCCAGACCCGGGCCTTGCTGGACGCCGCGCCGCCCGCCCAGGCCGCCACGCCGGCCGAGTAGGGCGCCCGTCAGCGCCGCCCGAGCAGGGCCAGCAGGGCCGGCAGCACGCCCAGGGTGGCGACCAGCAGCATGGCGATGACGAGGCTCAGCAACTGGCCCATGCTGGCCGTGCCGGCGTGCGGCGACAGGGCAATGGCGCCGAAGGAGCCCAGCGTGGTCAGGGCTGAGAAGACCACGGCGCGGGGCGTCGAGCCCTCGGCCAGATGGCCGGCCCCGTCGCGCCGCGCCCGGCTGACCAGATGGATCGCCCCGGCCACCCCGAGCCCGAACAGCAGCGGCAGGACGATCACGTTGGCGAAGTTGAAGGCCAGCCCCAGCGGCGCCATGGCGCCCACCGCGTAAAGCCCGGCCAGCCCCACCGGGACGAAGACCAGCAGGGTGTCCTTCAGGCTGCGCAGGACCACCAGCAGCATCAGGCCGAGGCCGAGGAAGGTGATCAGCCCGGCCTCGAACAGGGCGCCGATCACCGCGCGGCCCGACTCGTGGATCGACACCGGAGCCCCGGTGGCCTCCGGCGCCACTTCGCGCACGGACTCAACAAACTGTGCCAATGCCTTGGGATCGCGGAGATCGTCGCGCGGGCTGACGCTGACCAGGGCGCGCCCGTCAGGGGCCACGAAGCGGGCCTTCAGGTCCGCCGGCAGATCACCCAGGCCGAACGCCTGGGCTTCCAGCGCCGTCTTCAGGCCGTCGATCTGGGCCGGCAGGGTACCCAGCAGACGTTGACGGATGACCTGGAGCGCCGCCGCGTCATCGCCCAGCGCCCGCAGGGCGTCGTGCAGGCGGTGGGCCGGTCCGGCCAGCTCGCCACCGGTGGCGGCCAGCGCCGCCTTCAACTCGGCCAGGGCGGCGCGGCTGGCCTCCGGCGTCGGCGGGGCGGCCTCGCCCGGTGGCAGGCTGAGCGCCGGCAGCAGGATGAAGGCCAGCCGGTCGAGCACCGCCAGCTTGGCGTCCTGGTCGGTTGGCACCTGATCGGCCAGGGTGGTCGCCTCGGCCACCTCGGGCAGGTCGCCGAGCCGGCCGGCCAGGGCCTGGGCGGCGGGCAGGTCCCCGGCCAGCACCGAGATGCGGTACAGATCGCGGCCGTCGGCGGCCAGATCCTTGAGGGTGCGCACCGAGGGGGCGTTCTGGTCCTTCAGGTTCAGGGGATCGAAGTCGAAGCGCACTCCCGGCGCCACGGCGGCGGCGGCGACGGCCAGCCCCAGGGCGCCCCCCAGCACCACATGCGGCCGGGCCATCAGGCGTTTCTGCACGCCCTGGCCCAGGCGGCCGGCCGGGTCGGCGGCGGCCCGGGGGGCGATGGCCGGGGGTAGCAGGCGGCTGATCGCCGGGACCAGGGTCAGGTTGGCGACCAGGGCGATGATCATGCCGCCGCCGGCGATCAGGCCCAACTCGGCGAAACCCAGGTAGTCGGTGGGCAGGAAGGAGAGAAAGCCCAGCGCCGCCGCCAGGGCGCTGAGCAGCAGAGCCGGGCCGACCTCGCGCCCGGCCACCGCCAGCCCCTCGGCGTGGGCGGCGGCCTCGGCCCGGGCCTGCCGGTAGCGCAACGCGAAATGGATGCCGAAATCCACCGACAGGCCAAGGAACAGCACCGCGAAGGCGACCGACATCATGTTCAGCCGGCCCACCGCCAGCAGGCCGTAGGCAGCGGTCCACACCAGCCCCATCAACAGGGCGGCGAGCACCGCCACGAACAGGCGCGGGCTTTTCAGGCCCCACACCAGCAGCCCGACGACCAGGGTCAGGGAGACCACGCCGGCCCACCCCATGCCCTGCTCGACGCTGGCCAACTCCTCGCTCTCCAGGGCCACCGAGCCGGTCAGGCGGACCCGGATGCCGGCGCTGTCGTCCAGGCCCAGATCGGCGGCGGCGGCCAGCACCCCGTCCATCGGCCGGCGGCCCGGCGACAGGGTGTCGAAGTCGAGGCGCGGGTTGAGGACCAGGGTGCGCCGCCCGGGCGTGCCGGGCTCGGCGCCGCGCATCAGGTTCTGCCACGACAGGGCGCCGGGACGGCCGGCGGCGGCGTCCTCAAGGCTGTGGGCCATGGCGTCCAGGGTGGGGGCGAGGTCGAGGCCGCTCTGCGGGCCATGGGCCAGGGCCTGGGTCAGCAACTCCGACAGGCTGACCAGATCGGGCCGGGTCGCCAGCCGGGCCAGGAACGGCTGGGCCCGGATCAGGCTGTCGGCCAACCCTTCGAGGTCCTCACGGTCGGCGTAGAGCAGGCCGTTCCGGCGGAAGAAGGCCATGCCTTGCGGATCGAACACCGGGCCGAACAGGGCCGGGTTCTCGGCCAGCCGCTGGCCCAGCCGGGTGGCGGCGCTCTCGGCCGCCTCCGGGGTGGGGGCGTCGATGACCACCACCAGGGTGTTGTCGAGGACCGGGAAGGCCTCGGCCTTTTCCCGCTGCCGCTGCTGGAAGGGCAGGTCGGGATCGATCATCGCCGAGGTGTCGGTGTCGATGGCGAAGCGCTCGGCCACCGTCCAGCCGGCGGCCAGGGTCAGCAGCACGGCCAGGGTCAGCACCCAGCCGGCCCGCCGCGAGGCAAAGCCCACCCAGCGGGCGATCAGATCGGCGACGGTCATGGATGGCTTTCCGGCCAGGGCAGCGGCGCCGCCCCCGGGGCGGGGCGGCGCCGTTCTGTCGAGGGAAGGGGAGCTACTGGGCCTCGACAACCAGGGCGATGCCCTGCCCGCCGCCGATGCACATGGTGACCAGCCCCCAGCGGCCGCCGCTGCGCTTCAGCTCGTAAAGGCACTTCACGGTGAGGATGGCGCCGGTCGCCCCGATGGGGTGGCCCAGCGCCACCGCGCCGCCGTTGATGTTGGTCTTCTCGGCTGGGAAGTCGAGCGCCCGGGCCACCGCGCAGGCCTGGGCGGCGAAGGCCTCGTTGCTTTCGATGACGTCGAGATCGCCGACCGAGATGCCGGCCCGCTCCAGGGCCTGGGGCACCGCCTCGATGGGGCCGAGGCCCATCACCTCGGGGGCCACGCCACCCAGGCCCCAGCCGGCCAGCCGGCCCATCGGGGCGATGCCGCGCCGCTCGGCCTCGCTGCGCTCCATCAGAACCAGGGCGGCGGCGCCGTCGTTGATGCCCGAGGCGTTGCCGGCAGTCACCGTGCCGTCCTTCTGGAACACCGTCTTCAGCTTGGCCATGCCCTCGGGCGAGGCGTCGGCGCGCACGTGCTCGTCGGTGTCGACGATGGTGGCGCCCTTGCGGGTCTTGATCTCGATGGGCAGGATCTGCTCCTTGAAGCGCCCTTCGGCGATCGCCTTGGCGGCCCGCTTGTGGCTTTCCACGGCCAGGGCGTCCTGATCCTCGCGGCTGATCGAGCGCTCGCGGGCGATGTTCTCGGCGGTCACCCCCATGTGGCCGTGGCCGAAGGGATCGGTCAGCGCGCCGACCATCATGTCGAGCGCCGCGCCGTCGCCCATGCGCTGGCCCCAGCGCAGCCCGGGCAGGGCGTAGAGGCCGCGGCTCATCACCTCGGCGCCGCCGGCCACCGCCACCTGACCGTCGCCCAGCAGCAGCATCTGGGCGGCGCTCAGGATGGCCTGGGCGCCCGAGCCGCACAGCCGGTTCAGGGTCAGCGCCGGGACCCGGCTGGGCAGGCCGGCGTCCAGCGCCGCCACCCGCGACAGGTACATGTCGCGCGGCTCGGTGTGCAGCACGTTGCCCATCACCACCTGATGCACGTCCTCGCCGGCCAGCCCGGCGCGGCGCACCGCCTCGGCGATCACCTGGGCGCCCAGGGCGGTGGGCGGCTGATCCTTCAGGCCGCCGCCGTAGTCGCCAATGGCGGTGCGCACACCGCTGACAAAAAGAACCTCGCGGGTCATGGGCTTGGTCTCCGTCGGAAAGAGGGTGGGCAGGGCCGTTCAGCCCCGGCGATGGACCCAGTGTTCGGGCATCCGCCCGTCAAGGCAACAGGCAATTGTTGGTCAGCGCTTGGGCAGCCAGTCGGTCAGGCGGGCCACCGCCTGTTCCATGTCGGCCGTCTGGCCGGCGAAGGAGAAACGCACGAAGCGATGCCCGCGGGCGCCGTCGAAGTCCAGCCCCGGGGTGGCGGCGACCCCGGTCTCGGCCAGCATGCGCTGGCAGAAGGCAACGCTGTCGTCGGTCAGGTGGGCCACCTCGGTGTAGATGTAGAAGGCCCCGTCGGCCGGCGCCATGGCCCCGAAACCGGCCTTCGGCAGGCCCTCCAGCAGCACCTTTCGGTTGGCCGCGTAGCGTTTGACGTTGGCCTCGAGGTAGTCGGTTTCCTCGAAGATCAGCTCGCCCGCCTTCTGCGACAGGGTGGGCGGCGAGATGAACAGGTTCTGGGCCAGGCATTCCACCGGCCGCACCATGTCCTCGGGCAGGACCAGCCAGCCCAGGCGCCAGCCGGTCATGCAGAAGTACTTGGAGAAGCTGTTGACCACCACCGCGTCGTCGGCCCGCCCGGCGGCGGTCGGGGCCCGCACCCCGTCGTAGGTGATGCCGTGGTAGATCTCGTCGCTGATCAGGCGCACGCCGTTGGCCTCGCACCAGCCGATCAGGGCCTCGAACTCGGCCGGCGGGATGACCGTGCCGGTGGGATTGGCCGGACTGGCGACGATCAGTCCGTCCAGCCGCGCCCCCAGGTTCTCCAACACCTCGACGGTCGGCTGGTAGCGGGTCTCGGGGCCGACCGGGATGGCCACCGGCTCCACCCCCAGGGCGGTCAGGATGTGGCGGTAGGCGGGATAGCCGGGGGCGGCCAGACCGACCTTGTCGCCCGGCTCGAAGGCGGCCAGGAAGGCCAGCACGAAACCGCCCGAGGAGCCGGCGGTGGCGAAGATGCGCTCGGGATCGACCGCCACCCCCTGGGTTTCCTGGTAGTGCCGGGCGATGCGCCGGCGCAGCCCGGGCAGGCCGCGCGCCACCGTGTAGCCCATGGCCTGGCCGGCGCCTTCCTCGGCCAGACGGGCCAGCAGGGGCGCCGGCACGCCGGTCGCCGGCTGGCCGACCTCCAGGTGCAGCACCGATTCGCCGGCCGCCTCGCGCTGGGCGGCGGCCTGCATGACATCCATCACGATGAACGGGGGGATGCGCCCCCGACGGGCGATCTTGAGACTCATGGGTTCCTTTGTTTCCTTGGTGTGTCCGTCCCGTTATGGGTCGACCCCGGGGCCGGCCCGTGTCCGTCCCCTGATGGGCCGACCCCCAGGGGCCGGCCCGTGTCCGTCCCGTGATGGGCCGACCCCCAAGGGCCGGCCCATTGGCTTGGGCGGCCTCAATCGTCGGCCAGCAGCAGCCGGCCCAGGCTGTTGCCCCGGGGGTCGCTGCCGACCCGGCAGCTTTCCGGGTGCGACGAGATGCTTTTCGGGCAGCGGGCCAGATTGACCAAAGCCGGCGCCGATTCCGAGGTCCAGCCCACGGTCTGCGCGCCACTGACCAGCTTGGTGTCACCGCGCAGGGCGGCCAGGGCCAGCGCGCCGACGCCGGCGCTGGGGTCGCTGCCGTGGGCCCCGGCGATGGCCAGCCGGAACTCGTTGCTGTTCTCGTTCACCGCCAGCCCCAGGGCCATCGGCGGGGTTTCGCCGTCGCCCGGCCAGGGGGCGGGCAGGAAGCCGAAGCCGGGCAGGCCGCGGCCGATGCCGAAGGGCGCGTTCAGGGTCAGCGTGCAGGCCACCGCATCGCCCCGGGAATCGACGGCGATCAGCGAGGTGGTGCCGACCAGGGCGGTGCCGCCGCGTTCCTCGGCCAGACGGCGGGCGGTGGCCGCCAGTTGGCTCACCGCGTCGTCGGCGTCGGTGTCGTCGGACAGCCGCGGCCACAGGTCTGCCAGGGCGTGGCCGGCATAGGGCGCCGGCGGCAGGTGCAGGGTGGCATACCCTTCCTCGACCGTCGTGGTGTCGTGCCAGGTGGGGCGGTAGTCGCGCAGGTCGGCGAGGTTCAGCTTCAGGCCGGCCCGCCCGGCGGCGGCGGCCAGATCGCGGGCCAGGGCGCCGTTGTAGAAGTCGCCGACACCGCGCCCGCGCACCCGCCCGAACAGCGAGGCCAGCTCCAGGTTGGCCGCCGAGCCGCCGACCGCGCGCGGCTCGCCCCGGCCCTCGAACAGGTTGGCGGTGGCGGGATCGTCGGCCAGCCCGGCCGGCGCCGCCTTGAGGTCGCTGGCCAGGGCGCGCGAGATGGGGGAGCCGAAGCGGGCCGCCCGCTCCGGGCCGATGAGCAGGCTTTCGAAGCGCAGTCGGCCGTGGCGGGCGTGCAGGGCGAACAGGCCGCGCAACAGACCGGGCACCGCCACCGCCTGACCGGGGCCGCCCTCGGCCAGGGCCTGGGTCGGCGCGCCGGGCAGGAAGTCCAGGGCCTGGACCCGTTCCGCCTCGCCATCGTAGACCAGACACAGCCCGCCACCACCGATGCCGGCCGAGCCGGGATAGCTGACCGCCAGGTTGAGGGCCATGGCGACCGCCGCGTCGGCGGCGCTGCCGCCGGCCGACAGCACGCCTTCCGAGGCGATCACCGCCCCCGGTTCATCGGCCACGATCATGCCGGCGAAGGCGCTTTCATAGTTCAACTGGCCGACCGCCGGTTCCTCCAGGCCACAGGCGGCGGGCAGCAACAGCGCCATCAGCAGCGCGCCGAGCCGGGGCAGGGGACGCCGGGCGGCGCGTTGACGCCCGCCGCCGGGCGCCCTAACTTGCCGGGGTGACGGGCTCCGGGGCGCCACCTGGGCGGCATCCAGCCGGGGTCCGGCGGCAAAGGGGGTCGGCGTGCGGCTCATCCACGGTCTCGGCACCGGTATTCTCCTGATCCTGGGGCGTCGCGGCGGACTGCGCGGTCTGCCCTGCGGCCTGGTTGTGTTGGGCCTGGCCGTGGCCGGCCTGTTGGGCGGGCCTTTGGCCGCCCGGCCGGCCGGGGCGGAAACCACCATCATCCGCGACGCGGAGGTGGAAGGTATCATCCGCGATTGGACCGTGCCACTGTTCCGCGCCGCCGGACTGGCCCCGGAAACCCTGCGCCTGCGCATCATCGCCGACGACCAACTGAACGCCTTCACCACCGGCCAGGGGCGCCTGTTCCTGAACACCGGGACCCTGGCCGCCGCCGAGACACCGGACGAGATCATCGGCGTCATCGCCCACGAGGTGGGCCACATGGCCGGCGGCGACGTGATCAAGCTGAAGGATCAGATCGAGCAGGCCCAGGTGACCTCGCTGATCACGGCGCTGCTGGGCGCGGCGGCCGGCGCCGCCACCGGGCGCGGCGACGTGGCTAGCGGCATCATGCTGGGCGGGCAGGGCGTCGCCATGGGCCAGTTCTTCGGCTTCAGCCGCACCCAGGAGGCGATGGCCGATTCCTTTGCCCTGCGGGTGCTCGACGACACCGGGCAATCGGCGCAGGGCCTTTTGACCTTCTTCGAACGCCTGGGCGACCAGGACCTGCTGCCGACCTCGTCCCAGGCCCTGTGGGCCCGCACCCATCCGCTGACCGGCGACCGCATCGCCGCCGTGCGCCACCATGTGGAGACGACCAGCGCCGAGGTGCGCCCGGCCGGCCCGGACGAACAGGCGCGGCACGCCCGGATGGTCGCCAAGCTGACCTCGTTCCTGAAAAGCTTCGGGCTGACCATGCGTCAGTACCCGCCGGAAGACACCTCGCTGCCGGCGCGCTACGCCCGGGCCATCGCCTACTATCGGCACAACGACCTCAAGGAGGCGTTGGTCGAGATCGACGGCCTGCTGGCCGATCACCCGGACGACCCCTACTTCCACGAGCTGAAGGGCCAGATGCTGTTCGAGAACGGCCGCCTGGAACCGGCCGTGGCCAGCTATCGGCGGGCCGTGGAGCTGGCGCCGGGGCGCACCCTGATCATCCTCGGCCTGGCCCACGCCCTGGTCGAAAGCGGCCGGCCGGAGGATCTGGCCGAGGCCCAGGAGGTGCTTTCCCCGGCGGTCAGCCACGAGACCGACAATCCCTTTGCCTGGTGGCTGGTCGCCAACGCCTATGGCAAGGACGGCAAGATCCCCATGGCCGCCTATGCCGAGGCCGAGCGGGCGATCCTGCTCGGCAAGCCCGAAGAGGCCCTGTACCACGTGCGTAGGGCGATGTCGGAAACCGAGAAGGGCACCCCCTTCTGGTTCCGCCTGGAAGACGCCGAGGCCGAGGCCGAGAACCTCAAGGAAAAGATGGCCCGCCAGCGCTGATGAGCACTCTGCCCCCGATTGGTCTGATCACCGGATTGTCCATGGAACGCCGGGCCCTGAAACGCCTGCGCGGCCAGGGCGTTGTCGTCACCTGCTCGGGCATCGGCCCGCGCCGCGCCCGGGCCGCCGCCGAGCGCCTGCTGGCCGAGGGGGCGACGGCGCTGATCAGTGCCGGCACCGCCGGCGGACTGACCGACACCACCGCCCCCGGGCATCTGATGGTGCCCGCCGCCGTGGTTTCCACCGAGGGGGTGCGCCTGGATGCCGATGCCGAGTGGCACGCCGCCGTGCTGGACGCGCTGGCCCCCCTCGACCCCGACCCGGGGCGCCTGCTGGGTAGTGATCTGCCGATTCTCACCGAGGCCGAGAAGCGCCGTCTGGGGCGGGAGATGGACTGTCTGGCCGTGGACATGGAAAGCCACGCCGTGGGCGCCGTCGCGGCCCAGGCCGGGGTGCCCTTCCTGGCCCTGAGGGTGGTCACCGACACGGTGGATCGCCAGCTTCCCGCCGCCTTGGGCCAGGCCTTCACCCGCCAGGGCGAGTTGCGCCCGGGTGGGCTGTTGCTCGGCCTGGCCCGGCGGCCCTGGGAACTGGGTCAGATGGGGCGGCTGAAAAAGGACGCCGACGCCGCCATGGCCACCCTGCGCCACCTCGCCCGGCTGCCGCTGCCCCGGCCGGCGGCACCGCCTACCGACCCGGGCCGAGCAGGCTGACCTTCAGCGCCTTGAGGGGGTTGCCGACCGTGTCGTCGACGGCGGTCGGCTCGTAGCCACAGTGCATCATGCAGTTGTCGCACTTGGGGTTGTTGCCGGTGCCCCAGGCTTCCCAGTCGGTGTTCTCCATCAGCTCCTGGAAGGTCGGCACGTGGCCTTCGCCGATCAGGTAGCAGGGTTGCTGCCAGCCGAACACGTTGCGCGTCGGGTTGCCCCAGGGGGTGCACTGGTAGGGCTGGTTGCCGGCCAGGAAGTCGAGGAACAGCGAGGACTGGCTGAACCGCCAGCCGCGCCCCTTGCCCATCCGGAACAGCTTGCGGAACAGGGCCTTGGTGCGCTCGCGGCCGAGGAACATGGATTGCTCCGGGGCGTCCTCGTAGGCGAAGCCGGGCGACACGGTCACCCCTTCCACCTTCAGGTCGTGGCAGACGAAGTCGAGGAAGGCGCTCAGGCGTTCCACATCGGCGTTGTCGAACACCGTGCAGTTGACGGTGACCCGGAAGCCCTTGGCCCGGGCGGCGCGGATGGCCGACACGGCGCGGTCGAAGACGCCTTCCTGGTCGACCGCCTGGTCGTGGTGTTCGCGGTCGCCGTCCAGGTGGACCGAGAAGGTCAGGTAGGGGCTGGGCGTGAAGCGCTCCAGCCGCTTCTCCAGCAGCAGGGCGTTGGTGCACAGGTAGACAAAGCGGCGCTGCGCGATCAGCCCGGCCACGATGTCCTCGATGTCCTTGTGCAGCAACGGCTCGCCGCCGGGGATGGAGACGATGGGCGCGCCGCAGGAGCGGGCCGCCTCCAGGCACTCCTCGACCGACAGGCGCTGGTTCAGGATGTGGTCCGGGTGGGCGATCTTGCCGCAGCCCTGACAGGCCAGGTTGCAGCGGAACAGGGGTTCCAGCATCAGCACCAGGGGGTAGCGCCGCTGCCCGCCAAGCTTCTTCCTGAGAATGTAGGCGCCAACGCGGAACTGCTGGATGAGGGGTACGGCCATGGCGGTATCGGGGAAGTCCTAGAGGGGGAGTCGGAAATAGGGCAAGCACATTAGAGCATTTGGCCCCGGAGGGAAACCGGCCGATCCCGGGCTGAGGATGGGGCGGTGATTCGGCGGCGTTCGGGCCCCGGTTGCGGCGCCGACGCCATGCAACGCTTCCTGCCAGTGATCGGCTTTTTAGGAATGATTTGAGGCAATTGAAAATTCTGGGTTTTTTGTTTCCCGGGCAGGGCCCGCCAGGGCGCATAATTGATCTGGACCTGATACGGCGGTAGGTTTTTCGGCAAGGGTCGGTTCGTGCACGGGTCCGTCAATCCGGCCATAGCCTCGGGTGCAAGGTGATGCCTCAGTATGCTGTCCTGGGTGTGGTGCACCAGGGGCCCGTTTTCAGGTATGTGCGGGCGCTGGATCACGAGCGTGGGGCGCGCGTCATCCTCAAGGCGGCCAACACCGACGACCCGAAGGCGGCCAACGACACGGCATGGCCGGCGGTTCTGGAGCAGGAATTCGGGGTTCTGTCGCTGGGTGGCGGGCAACGTATCCTGCGGCCGGTTTCGCTCGACCTGTTCAACGGCGGACGGGCCATCCGCTTCGCCGATGCCCCCGGCGTCGTCCTTTCCGAGGCCCTGAAGGGCGGCCCGGTTCCCTGGCGCCGGGCCCTGGCCTGGGCGGCCGACATCGCCGATGCGCTGCAGGACCTGCACGACGGCTGGATCGTCCATCGCACCATCAACCCGGCAAGTTTCCTCTGGAACCCGGAAACCGATCAGCTGCGCCTGATGGACGCGGCGTGGGCGGTGAAACGCGATCCCGGCATGCCGTACAGTGTCGACTCCGAGGGGCTGGTGGGGGCGCTGGCCTACCTGTCGCCGGAACAGACCGGGCGCACCGGCTCGCCGATCGACCACCGCGGCGATCTGTATTCCCTGGGCGCCTTGCTGTTCGAGGCGCTGACCGGCGAGGTGCCGTTTCCGGCGGCCGAGCCGATGGAGGTGATCCACGCCCATCTGACCCGCCCCGTCCCCGATGCGAGCGCCCGCAACCCCGATGTTCCGCCGCCGGTGGCGGCGGTGGTCGCCCGCCTGCTGGCCAAGGACCCCGGGGAGCGCTACCAGAGCGCCTTCGGCCTGCGGGTCGATGTGGAGAGCCTGCTGGCCCAGGGGCGGGCCGGCGCGCCCCTCGACACGGTGTCCCTGCATGCCGTGGACCCGCCCAGCAACCTCAAGGCGCCGCAGCGGCTGCACGGGCGCAACCGCGAAGTCGCGGCCCTGCGGGCGGCCCATGGCCGGGCCCGGCAGGGCGCCTTCGAGATGGTCATGGTGGGCGGGGAGTCGGGCTGCGGCAAGACCCGGCTGGTGCAGGAGCTGGAACGCGCGGTGGCGGCGGCGGGCGAGCGGTTCGTGGCGGTCAAGCTGGACCCCTCCGCCAGCGCCATGCCCCATCTGCCGCTCAGCGCGGCGCTGGGGCAACTGGTCGCCGACCTGCTGGCCCGGGGCGAGGGGGCGGTCGAGGCCTTCCGCGACGCCCTGCCGGAGCACCTGGAGGAGAACGCCGCCTTGGCGGTGGAGCTGGTTCCCGGGCTTGGCGGCGTGCTGCGGCCGGCCGCTTCGGCGCCGGCCGTTCCCACCCAGGAGGCCCAGAGCCGCGCCCTGCACATCCTGCGGGATCTGATCGACGCCTTCACCGCCCAGGGGCGGGCGCTGGTGCTGTTTTTCGACGACCTGCAATGGGCCGACGCCGCCTCGTTGCAGGCCCTGGCCGCCCTGGGCCGCGACCGGGAGCTGCACGACCTGCTCATCCTCGGGGCCTATCGCGACAACGAGGTGGGGGAGGGGCATCCGCTGCGCGAGACCCTGGCCACCCTGCGCGAGGCCCCGGTGGCGGTGTCCGAGTTCCACCTCTCAAGGCTCGATGGCGGGGCGGTGGCTGCCCTGGTGGCCGACTGCCTGCACCGGCCGGTCGAGGACGTCGCCGACCTGGCCCAGGTCTGCGCCGCCAAGACCCTGGGCAATCCGTTCTTCCTGAGCCAGTTCCTGCACACCCTGGTCCGCGGCGGCTGTCTGGCTTTCGATCACCGGCGGGGCCGCTGGGAGTGGCAGCCCGAGGCCGTCGGCCGGATGGCCGCCGCCGACAACGTGGCCGGCCTGATGGTCGAGCGGCTGCACACCCTGCCGGCGGCGACCCAACGGGTCCTGGTGCTGAACGCCTGCGCCGATGCCGCCGTCGATCTGGCCACCCTGGCCGCCCTGTGCGACCAGCCGCTGGCCCAGACGGCGCGGGCCATGGCCCATGCGGTGGATGCCGGGCTGGTGCAGGTCAGCGGACCGCACGGCGGCGACGGGACGCCGGGTCGCCCCTCGGCGGACCACCCGCAGGCCACCTGCCGCTTCGTCCATGACCGCATCCAGGAAGCGGCGCTGGCCCTGCTGCGTCCCGACGAGCGGCCCGCCGTCCACCTGCGCATCGGGCGCACCCTGCGTGACACCCTGGATGCCGGCGGGCTCGAGGAGCGCCTCTTCCAGGTGATCTATCACTTCCAGTGGGCGCGTGCGCTGCTGGACGATCCGGCGGAGCGTCTGGCGGTGGCCGGGCTGGCCCTGGCCGCCAGCCGCAAGGCCGCCGCCACCGGGGGCTTCGGGCCGATGCTCGACCATGCGCGGCTGGGGCTGGCGCTGCTGCCGCCGCAGCCCTGGGCCGCCGCCTACGAGTTGACCCTGGGCCTGCATGGGCAGTGCGTGGCCGGGGCCTTCATCACCCACCAGCACGATTACCTCGCAGCCATGACCCAGGCGGTGCTGGATCACGCCGCCACGCCCTTGGACAAGACCCTGGTCGTCGAATACCAGGTCCTCAAGGCCAACGCCGACGGCGCCATGGCCGAGTCCATCGACCTCGGTCTGGCCTTTCTGGAAGAGTTGGGGGTGTCCTTCCCGCGCCATCCGACGGGCGAGGACATCGGCGCCGGACTGGCCCAGGTCCAGGCGGTGCTGGCCGGGCGCGGCGCCGAGGATCTGGCCGACCTGCCCGAGATGACCGACCCCGTCGCCCACGCCTTCATGCGTCTGTGCAACGCCATGGCCGGCCCGACCTACAATGCGGAACCGGCCCTGTTCCTGTGCATGGTGTTCAAGCAGGTGGAATGGTTCGTCCGCTACGGCAACTGCGCCGACGCGGTGGCCGGCTATTCCACCTATGCCATGGCCTTGTGCGTGGTGCCCCGCCAATACCGCGAGGGACAGGCCTTCGGCGAGTTGGCCTTCCGGCTGGCCGAACGCTACAAGGCCGGGCATCTCAAGGGGCGGCTGCACCTCAACGTCTATCTGTTCGTCCATCACTGGCGCCACCACCTGGGCGAAACCCTGGCCCCCCTGATGGAGGGCTACCGTCAGGCATACAGCCATGGCGACTTGCTGTACGCCTCCCTGAACTCGGTGGTCTACTGCCACCACACATGGTGGATCGGCACCCGACTGCCCGAGGTCGAGGCCATCATGGCCGAGCGTCACGCGGTGATCCAGGACGCCTACGGCCACCACGAGGTCGCCCGCTGGACCCGCCTGTTCCGGCAGACCGTCCGCAACCTGCGCGCCGACACCCCGGACCCGGTGGCGCTTGAGGGCGACATCTTCGACGAGCGGGTCGGCGCGCCGGCCGCCGACGAGCCCGACCAGACGTTTGTGCTGCTCTATCACCTGTGCAAGCTGATCCTGGCCGTGACCTTCGAGGACCGGGCGCGCATTTCCCGCCATCTGGCGGCGGGCCTCGACTTCCTGCCGGCCTGCAACGGCATCGTCATCGTGCCGGTGTTCCAGTTCTTCGGCTTCCTCGGCCGGGTGCTGCTGCTGCGCCATCCCGAGGCCCCGCCGACCCCGCAGGCGGCCCGGGACATCCGCGCCGCCCTCGAGGTCCAGGCCGAGGAGATGCGCCAGTGGGCCGAGCACGGGCCGATGAATTTCGCCCACAAACATGCCCTCATGGCCGCCCTGCTGGCCTGGCTCGACGGCGACCTTGACGGCGCCCTGGGTCACTTCGAGGCCGCCATCGACGGCGCCCGGCGCCATGGCTACCTGTGGGATCAGGCGATCATCCAGGAATGGCTGGGCCGGGTCTGCCGGGAGCAGGACCGTCCCCAACTGGGGGCCATGACCCTGCGCGAGGCGTTGCGCGGCTACGCGACCTGGGGGGGCGGGGCCAAGGTCGCCCAAATGGTCGCCCGTCACGGCGCCCTGCTGAGCGGCAGTGGGCTTGCCCCGGGGGGCGACGGCGGTGGCGAGGCCGACAGCGCCGAGGCGATTACCCACCAGGAGCTGGATCTGGGGGCGGTGCTGAAGGCCTCCCAGGCGATTGGCGCCGAAATCGTGCTGGGGCGCCTGCTCGACCGCATGATGCAGACCGTGTTGGAAACCGCCGGAGCTGATCGCGGCGTGCTGCTCAGGGTCGGGGCCGGTGGCGGGCTCAGGCTGTGGGCCGAGAAACGGGTGGGCGAGCCGACCCGGGTGCTGCCCGAGGCCAGCGATCCGGCGACCGAGCAATTGCTGCCCCTGGCCCTGGTCAACCGGGTGCTGGCCTCGGGCCAGACGATGATCGTTCCCGGCACCGCGTCGGACGGGCGGGGCGACCTTGATCTGTCCCTGGAGCGCCACGCCATCCGCTCCGCCCTGTGCCTGCCGATCCGCGTGCGGGATCAGGCCATCGTGCTGCTGTACCTGGAAAACCGGGTGACGCCCAACGTCTTCACCCACCAACGGGTCAGGGTGCTCGACCTGCTCGCCGGTCAGATCGCGGTGTCGTTGGAGAATGCTCGGCTGTACGAGGAGCTCGAGGCGCGGGTGGCCGAACGGACCCGGGAGTTGCAGGACAAGATGTCGGAGTTGTCCGAAGCCTACGAATCGGTCAGCAAGATCCAGGTCGAGCTGGAGGCCCAGGCGGTCGAGCTGATGCGGGCCAACGACATCACCGAGGCGGCCAACCGGGAACTGGTGGAGAAGAACGCCCTCATCCAGCGCATGGCCTCCACCGACGCCCTGACCGGCCTGTGCAACCGGCGCCATTTCGATCACACCCTGGCCAAGGAGCTGGAGCGCGCCAGGCGCTATGGCAAGGCCCTCAGCATGGCGATTGTCGATATCGACCATTTCAAGCGGTTCAACGACCGCCATGGCCATGCCTGTGGCGACCGGGTGCTGGAAACGGTGGCCGGGGTGTTGACGGCGCGGGTCCGAACCGCCGACACGGTGGCCAGGTGGGGGGGCGAGGAATTCTGCGTCCTGATGCCGGAAACCGATCTGGAGGGGGCGCTGAGGCTGATGGAGGACATCCGCGCGGCGATTGCCGCGACCAGCCTGCCCGATGTCGCGGACTCCCTGACCGCCAGTGTGGGGGTGGCGACGCTGGACCCGATCGAGGATCAGGACGGCCTGTTTCAGCGGGTCGACGCGGCGCTTTATGTCGCCAAGGAAAAGGGACGCAACCAGGTCCGGTTGCACCGCCAGGACCGCATCGTGTGATCCCGCCCGGTGGGGTGGCCGGGCCGCTTCACCCCCAACGCAAAACCCCGCCAAGTCATTGACTTGACGGGGTTTTGAATGGCGCGCCCGAGAAGATTCGAACTCCTAACCTTCTGATCCGTAGTCAGATGCTCTATCCAGTTGAGCTACGGGCGCCTGGTGCGGCGGGCGGTGCGTCGCCGCCGACCGGAGGGCGGTTACTTAAAGGATGGGCGGCGCCCTGACAAGAGCAAACTGCACTCTTTTTTTCGCGGGCCAACGGCACGCCAGTGGATCGGGGCGGGGCGGCGGGGTGGCGCGGCCACGGGCGCGGGGTGGCGCGGCCACGGGTGGGGGGCGGGGCGGCCACGGGTGGGGGGCGGGGCGACCAAATGCCGCTTGTCGGGTCGCGGGCCTTTGAGTACACTCGGCGGCGCGCCCAAAGGGGGAGCTTTTCGCCTGTTTTGAAGGGGGTCCGCGCCGCATGACGGGGCCATGCCCGGGAACGCACCCACGCACTGCCCTTGAAACGGGCACGGGTGCCGACAAGGTGGGGTGGTCTTTCGATGGTGGGATCGTCACCTGATTGACGTCACCTGATTCACGGCGTGTGATTGACGGCGCGTCGGCTGAGGGGGCTTCGGGTCGGTCGCCACGGGTGGTTCCGCCGGCCATCCTGGTCAAGGCCGGAGGCGGCACCGCGCCGCGCCGGTCACGCTTGGATGCCGGTCGCTCGGATGCCGGTCGCCCGGTCGGGATGACGTGTCGGGATGGTGCGGGCGACGAGGCAGGGCAAAGGGGCTTTCCCGGACAGGCGATGGACTTCGGGCGGCCGGGGCGCCGGCGCCGCCCTTTCCCACGGGTGGGAAAGGACAGGCGTTGCGCCCGGGCGGCCATTCGGCGTATGCCTCGGGGGAACGGGGGCGAGACGGGCGGTTTGTTGGGCGGGTTCACCGGAAACAAGTTCACCGGAAGCAAGTTCACCGGAAATCAAGTTCACTGGGATCAAGTTCACCAGGATCAGGAGCAGGAGGTTCGCCTCTGCCGTGTGCGACGGCTCAAGGGTTGCTCCCGCTCTTACCGGCCGGCGCCCGGCGGTGTCGGCCAGGAACCAAAGAAGGTGTGTTCGATGGCGCTGTCGATGAAACGTAGTCTGGTTGTCAGCCTTGTGGCGGCCCTGTCCGGGTGCTCGTTCGCTTCCGAGGCTCTCTTCCCCTCCACCGTCGAGAGCGAGGGCGGGGCCGAGGGCACCGCCCAACCGGCCGGCCAGTCCGCGTCCCAGGGGGGGACCCAAGGCGCAGCCCAGGCAAGCGCCAGCGGTGGCGCGGGGGCCTATGGCGCCGCCCCGCCGCCGCAGTTGGGCAGCACCACCTTTGATCCGCCGCCCATCTCCACCGGTCCGGCCACCGGCACCTTCGTCGGCCAGAAGGTGGTCACCCTGCGCAACGAGCTGAGCCAGCTTCAGGGCACCATCAGCCAGCGCAACGGGGCCCTGCAGGCCATCCGCGGCCAGACCGAGCAGGACAGCCGCGCCTATCACGAGGCGGTGGCGACCATCAACGCCCGCCTGCAGGTGGGCACCACCCCGGGCAACCCGGTGCTGGTCGAGCGTTGGCGGCAGGCCCAGGACAGCCTGGGCCGGCTGGAGCAGGACACCGCCCGGATGAACGATCTGGCCACCCAGGTGGCCTCGGATTCGGCGATGGCCGCCTACCTGCTGGACAGCGTGCGGGCGGCCCGCAACCTGACCGGCGCGGTGGAGGAAGACCACCGCCAACTGCGGGTGCTGGAGGACGAGACCAACCAGACCGTGGTCCTCATCGAGCGCCTGCTCGGCGAGCTGTCGCGCGATGTCGGCCGCCAGCGCCAGTACATCGCCAGCGAGAAGAGCAACCTCAACACCCTGGCGGTGGCGGTGAAGAACGGCAGCCTGTACGGCAACAGTCTGGCCAATCAGGCGGCCAGCGCCACCCTGCAGCCGACCCGGGCGCCGCAGACCACCTCCGGGCTGGCCGGCCTGCCCATGGCCGGGGTCAGCGGCCAGCGGCCGCTGGTGGTGATCCGCTTCGACCAGCCCAACGTGAACTACGAGGACGCCCTTTATCAGGCGGTCAGTCAGGCCACCCAGCGCTATCCGCAGGCCGACTACGAGCTGGTCGCCGTCAGCCCGGCCCAGGGCACCCCGGGCCAGCAGGCGCTGTCGGCCAATCAGGCCCGGCGCAGCGCCGAGAACGTGCTGCGCTCGCTGAGCAACATGGGGCTGTCGCCGGATCGGGTGCGCCTGACCGCCATGCGCTCGCGTCAGGCGGCGGCCAACGAGGTGCACCTCTACGTGCGCTGATTGCCGCCCGGCACCGTCGCCGGCCCGACCTGCCTTGCGGGCTCGGGAGAGTTCGTGGGTCGCTGCCGGCGGCGGGACGGCCTGCCAACGGGCGACGGACCGCCACGCGACGGTGTTCCTGATCGGGCTTTGTCGTTGCGCCGCGTTTTCGGCCTGAAGCCCGCACGGCGCCCGCATTGGCGGCTGACCGGCGAGACGCGCCGACACCGATCCGCCCCGACCGCCCCGAGCAGGGCCGGCCTGCTCCCCCGCCGGGCCGACCGACCGGATCACCGGGCGGGTGACAGGTCCGCACCGGGGCCCTTTCATCGGATCTTGAGCAGTCGCGACCCGTCGCGGCCAGTCTCCCCGTCGCGGCCAAGCTCCGTGGTGGCCAAGCTCCGTGGTGGCCAAACAGGGGCACGAAGCGCCCTGGATGATTGCCATGCCATGCGCCAGCGCCATCAAACGGGCGCGCTCCGCGAGCCGGGGGCGTGAGGTCCGCCAATCTGTCGGAACGCAATGCGCGCCAAGGCCTTGCGCCCGATGATGGGCTGCCGAGGGCGCCCGGGGCGTGTGATCCGCCCGCAAGCCGTCCTCGCGATCCGCTTGGGATCACTCGGAATTGGCCAAGGCCCAGACCCGCAGTGCGGGGGCGCGGTGCGGCGCCGGGCTGCCTGACACGAACGGCCAAGGCCGGCCCCGGAGCTGCTCCGGGGCCGGCCAGCGCGGTGTGGGAATGTCCCTCCGGCTCAGACCACCGGATAGTCGGCGGCGTGGCTGGCCGCGTGTTCCAGGATGTTGGCTTCCAACTCGAAGGCATCGCCGCTGGGCTGGTGGAAGTGGGCGGCGGTCATGCCCCCCAGCACCACATGGCCGGCGCCGTAGTCCTGTTCGGCCAGCACCAGGCTTTGCTGTTCGCTCAGGCCGACGATCAGCGCGCTCAGGTCGCCGTCCTGATCGAGGATGCCGTCGTGGCTGAAGTAAGTGCCGCTGTAGGTGCTTGCCAGCCCGTCGCCGATCAGGTCCTGGCCGGCCTCGGTCAAACGGACGTCGTATTCGTAGAACTCGTAGGCGAGTTGCGCCCCGAACCCGAGGTCGAGCGGGCTTTCGCCATACCAGCGCCCGGCGTTGAGCAGCAGGGTGCCGCCGGACTCGACGTAGGTTTCCATCTCGTCCCGGAATTGCTCGACAAAGCTGTCGAACCAAGCCGTCTGGCCATTGCCGCCGTCGATCCACAGGAAGTCGTAGCCCATGTTGAAGACGTTCTCGCCGTTCCGGGCCTGATAGACCTGATCCCAGTTGCCCTGTCCGAAGGCGGTGTTCATCGAGGCGTCGTAGCTGTACTGCTGGCTCCACGGGGCGGCGTCGCCGAAAACCAGCGCGGCGTTGAACTCGCCGTCGATGAAGGCGCCGCTGCCGACGATCTCGGGCTCGGCTTCCTCGACCGGCGTGGTGTCGGTGAATTCGTCGGCGGTGGCGGCGGGGCCGGCCAAGCCCAGGTCAAGATCGCCGCCCAGGTCGGACTGGTCCAGCCCGTCGCCCAGGCTGCCCGGATCATAGGCCCCGAAGGCGGCGCCGCCGCCCCCGCCACCGGCACCGCCGCCGGCCGCCGTGGCGATGGCATCGGCATCAAAGCCGGGAATGGCGGCGATGGCGTCCTCGACCGTGACCACGGTTCCGTCGGCCAGGCTGAGGGCCGGCGGCAGGCCGCTGTCGGCGAGCACGAAGAAGTCCTCGAGCACCACCTCGCCCTGATCGCTGGACACCACCAGACTGGGACCTTCCTGGCTGAAGGCGACGTCGGCGGTGGGGAAGGCATAGGTGGTGCCGAGGCTGGCCGGGACGACGCTGCGCAGGCCGGCGCCCGGCAGGGCGACGCCCTGGCTGACGTTGAGCCCGCCGTCGGCGATGGCTTCCAGATTGGCCGGGCTGGCCTGGGCGAGCTGCTGGAGCGGTGAGCTGCTGGCCGGGCTGTCGCCGGTTGGCGAGGGGGAGGTGAGGGAGGTCGCGGTCATGGTCTCGAAGTCCTGTCGCAAATGGCTGCATCGAAGCATCTGGTCCATCCGGCGCGGCCCTGGCTTGACCCGGCTGTCCATGTGTCGATTATGCGATCAGGCTTGTGGGCGCATCATCCCTCATTTGGGGTATAGCCCACAATTTGGATATGGACGAATGGCTGGCTCGGCGCACTGCCGGCTTGGATCGCAAGCCGCCCGAAGGTTGGGCGTGGCTCGCCTCGGGGGCAAAAGGCCAATCTGATTAAGGTGTTTAGAGGCTTTTTTTAGGGCTGCGGGGCCCTGCTTCCCCGGAAGGGATCGCGCCAAGGTGTCGCTGGATGGTGTGTGCGCTTTATAATAAAGGTGGGGCAACCCTGAATTGCCCAAATCCAGACCAGCGTCCCATTTGGCGATCTGGGATAATTCCTGGGGCAGGCTCTCCTGGCCTTCCGACGCCGCCTGTCAGGTCGCGGGCGGGCCTGCCCGGCGCGATCCTTGCGCGCCGTCGGTCAGCCGCCCTCGGTGCCGCTGATCACCACCTTCAGGGTTTCGCGGCGGATCATGCTGCGCAGGGCCTCCTCGGTCTGCTCGATGGGGCGGCGGGCGCTGATCAGCACGTCGGCCGGGAAGGCCGGGTCGGCGAGCATGTCCAGGGCCCGCCGGATGGTCTCCGGGCGGTGGTGATAGACCCCTTTCAGGGTCAGCTCGCTGTAGTGGACGAGGTGGGTGTCCAGCTCGATGCTGGTCCCCTGGGCGCAGCCGCCGAAGAAGTTGACCAGCCCGCCTGGGCGCACGCTGCTCACCGCCTCGACCCAGACCTGGGGCGCGCCGGTGGCGTCCACGGCGACCCAGGCGCCGGCCCCGCCGCTGGTGGCGGCGCGCACCTTCTCGGCCTGACCGGCCTCGCGTCCGATGAGCACGGTGCCCACCGCGCCCATGGCGCGCCCGGCCTCGAGACGCGGCGGGTTGGGGTCGGCCAGGATCGGCCGATGGCCGCCCACCGCCAGGGCGCCGATGAACAGAAGGCCGATCGGCCCGCCGCCGAAGACCACCGCCTCGACCGGGCCGGAGCGGGCATAACGGTCCATCTCGCAGGCATCCAGGCCGTGCAGCACGCAGGCCAGGGGTTCGGTCAGGGCGGCCCGTTCCATGGCCATGCCGTCGGGCACACGGTGGGTGTTGCGTTCGACGAAGCGGGCCGGGACCAGGATGTATTCGGCGAAGGCGCCGTTCAGGTAGTGCAGGTCCTGGCACAGGTTTTCCCGGCCCACCTTGCAATAGCTGCATTCCAGGCAGGGCGCGGAGTTGCCGACCACCACCCGGTCGCCTTCGGTCAAGATGGTGACGCCGCTGCCGGTCATGGCCACGGTGCCGGCCATCTCGTGCCCGAACAGGGTGGGCACCTTCAACATGCGCGGATGCCCGCCGCGCCGGAACACCTTGACGTCGGTGCCGCAGGTGGTCGCCGCGTCGACCCGCAGCACCACCTCGCCGGGGCCGGGGCGGGGGATCGGCAACTCCCGCACCTCGACCTGTTCCGGCCCCAGCAGCAGGGCGCCTTTCATGGTCTCCGCCATCAGTCCCGATCCTTCCCGTTGCTGGGCGTGTAGAGCACCTTCAGCGCCTTGCGCTGGCGCACCAGCTCGACCCCCTCGGCAAAGCGGTCCAGCGGCAGGCGATGGGTGACCAGCGGCGTGGGGTCCAGGGCGCCGCTGCGGAGCAGGTCGAAAACCTCCCGCTGCTCGCCGAGGGCGCCGGAATAGGCGCCGACGATGCGCCGTTCGAACTTGAACAGGTCGTTGATCGGGAAGTCGGCCGGCTCGTCCGGTCCGGCGTGGGCGAACAGCACCACCGTGCCGCCCTGGCGGCTGAGGGTGAGGGCGGCGCGCAGGGGGCCGGCGCCGCCCACCGTGTCGAACACCGCGTCGGCGCCCAGGCCCTCGGAAAGCTCGCCCACCGCCGCCTGCGCCGCCTCGCCGGGCGGCGCGGCCGCCGCCGCTCCCAGGCTGACCGCCAGTTCCATGCGCTCGGCGACCGGATCGACCACCAGCACCTTGGTGCCGGGCAGGGCGGCGCGGATTATCAGAAGGTGCAACAGGCCCATGCTGCCGCCGCCCTGGACCACCGCCAGGCCGCCCTCCCGCGGCAGCTCGCCCTTGTGGACGCTGCGCAGCACGCAGGCCCCGGGTTCCAGGAACACGGCGGCCTCGTCGGAAACATGGTCGGGGAGCTTCTGGGCCGCCTGGGCGGTGGCCCGGGGACGGACCAGGATGCGGTCGGCGAAACCGCCCGGGAACAGCAGGTTCTCGCGGAAGGTGTCGCACATGGTTTCGGCACCACGCCGGCACAGCGCGCATTCCCCGCACGGCACGTGGTGCGGCACGGCGACCCGGTCGCCCGGGGCGAAGCCCTCGACCCCCGGCCCGATGGCCGCGACCTCGCCAACGATCTCGTGGCCGAGCACCGTGCCCGGCGCGGCGGCCCCGGTGACAAGCTTGAACATGTCGGTGCCGCAGAACCCGACCACCCGGAGATCAAGCAGCAGTTCGCCGGGGCCGGGGGCTGGTGTGTCGAACGGCTGGAGCGTCGTTTGCTCGCCGCCGAGGCAGGTCACGGCGTTCGCGTGCGTCATGGGTGTTCTTCCCCGCGTGGACAGGCCGGCGGCTTCCAGGCCGAAGGAGAAAGGCGGCGCCTGGTCGTCGAATGTCCTGGTCGTCGAATGTCCTGGTCGCCGATTTTCCACCCTGGCTGGCGTCAACATCAATCGGCGCCACCACCAGAAAGCAGAGCAATTTCACATGCCAGACCCGAAACGTCTGGCGACCGGATTTTGCAGGACCTGCTCTAGCGCGTCTTCCCCACGGGCTCAAGGAGTTTGCCCGGGGGAGGTCGGCCCGGGGCCCGGCGAAATCAACCGAGTGCGAGCTCCGGCATCCAGGGCTTTTGTGGCGTGGGGCTTGGCTGGGGGTTATCCAGGTTGTCATTCCCTCATGGTTGAAGCACTATGAAATCTGGCACACTGGAGAAGATCCAGAGCGGACCGCGACGAATGATTTGCGGCAATATCAAGAATCTAGGCCATGTTCGGTAATTCAAAATCCACGGAATATGGTCCAATGCTCAGCTGGTAGTCGACAAATGCCAGAAAATCGCTTTATGGACGACGATGGGCCATTCACGTTCGCGGATGACAACGTGGAAGCCTCATCAAAAGAAAGCAAGTCATGGTCTATCCTCGTCGTCGATGATGAGGGCGATGTCCATGACGCCACGCGCATTGCCTTGCGTGGTCTGCTCATCGAAGGGCGGAAGCTTCGGCTCTTTCATGCGTTCTCGGCGGAGGAAGCCTACCAGATTCTGGCCGATGAAGCCGACATCGCGGTCGTTCTGCTCGACGTGGTGATGGAAACCGAGGATGCGGGGCTTCAGCTTGTCCGCCGGATTCGCAACGACCTGGGAAACAGCTCGGTTCGCATCGTCCTGCGGACCGGCCAGCCGGGGTACGCGCCGGAAATCGACACCATCCGCACGTATGACATCAACGATTACAAGACCAAGTCCGAGCTGACCCGCATTCGTCTGTTCACCACCCTGGCGGTGGCGTTGCGCTCCTATCACCAGATCCATCAACTGGAGATGAGCCGCAGGGGGCTTGAACTGATCATTGCCGCCAGCACCGGTCTTGGCAAACTGCGGGCCTTGCGACTGTACGCGGAAGGCGTCGTTACGCAGTTGTGCTCCCTGCTGGGTCTGGCGCCGGAAGGCTTGGTGTGCGCCGCCTCCAGGATCGATGGCGAGCCGGCGCGGGTGATCGCGGCCGCCGGCCGATACCGGGACCTGATCCAATGTCCCCTGGACGACCTGCCCGACGACGACGCGCGCGCCATTCTGCACGCCTGTCTGGACAAGCGGCAGCACGTTCTCGGCGGCGGCATATGCCTTTATTTCGGCGTAAGTGACATGTCCGGGATTGCAGCATTCGTGGATACCCGGGAGGAAATCGACCCGGTCAACAGGAACCTGATCGACGTTTTCTGTGCCAATGCCACCGTTGGATTCGAGAACGTTCTCCTTCAGGAGCGTCTTTATGACTACGCGTACACCGACCAGCTTCTCAATGTCCCGAACCGGAAGGGACTGATTGATATTGTCGACCGGCAGACCGGCGATGGGGAGATGGTCCTTGCGCTGATCGACCTGGACGACTTCGCCGAGATGAATACGGTGCTTGATCATCATTTCGGCGATCAGGTTCTGAGCGTCGTGGCCAGGCGCCTGGCCAGTATTTTTGGTCCGCCCGCCGTCCTGGCGCGGGTCGGCGGCGATACGTTCGGCCTGCTTGGATCGGCGGAGTTGGTCACGCCCAACCGGATCGAGGCCGTCTTCGCCGCTCCCTTTGACCTGAACGGCGAGATGCTGCGGGTGTCGGCCACCAGCAGCCTGATCAAGGTCGACCATCAGGTGAGCGCCAACGTGCTCAAGGATGCCAGCATTGCCTTGAAGCAGGCCAAGATCCTCAAGCGCGGGCGGGCAACGCTGTTTTCAGAGGACCTCAGCGCGAGGGCGCGGGAACGCATCCACATGCTGACCGATTTGCGGGCCGCGTTTTCCGCGGAACGCCTGTTCCTGGCCTACCAGCCGCAGGTCGATCTGCCGAGCGGCAAGGTCCTGGGCGCCGAAGCCCTGCTGCGCTGGAAGACGGAGGATGGCCGCTCCATCCCCCCCGACCAGTTCATCCCGCTGGCCGAGCAGTCCGGCTTGACGGTGCCGATCGGCGAGTGGGTTCTGCGCACGGCCTGCCATCAGTTGAAGCGCCTTACGGAGGGCGGTCACGCCAACTTCCGCATGGCCATCAATGTCTCCCACACCCAGTTCCGCGAGCCGAGCTTTGTCCCCGCCCTTGGCTGGGCGCTGCAGGACTGCCGGGTCGATCCCAGCCAGCTTGAACTGGAGCTGACCGAATCGGTGGCCATCGGCCATATCGAGTCCACCTCGGCCAAGATCCAGGAAATCCGCAACATGGGCATCACGGTGGCGATGGACGACTTTGGCACCGGCTATTCGTCGCTGAGCGTCCTCAAACAGCTCAACGTCGACCGCCTGAAGGTCGACCGCAGCTTCGTCATGGAGATCGGCGAGGATGGCGATGCCACGGGCATCGCCGAACTGGTCATCGCCCTGGGCCGGCAGTTGCGTCTGGTGACCATTGCCGAGGGCGTCGAGAGCGAGGAACAGCGGCGACAACTGCTGAAAATGGGATGTCACGAAGGGCAGGGCTATCTGTTCGGACGCCCCATGCCGGCAAAAGAGTTCGAGGCCTGGATGGCGGCACAGGGATAGCGGCTGCCGGACAATTCGGCATGCCGGCCCGCGCTCCGGCCTTGCCGGGGGCCTGCCGGGCGCCGACGACCGACTGGCAGAGGAGAGAGCAACCGTGAACGCCCGGTTGGGTCCGGACAGCGGCGATGCGTTGGTGTACTGGATCGGCCGGGATGGCCGCATCCTCGACATCAGCGAGCCGGTGTGCGCGTTCCTCGGGTATCCCCGCGACCAGCTTGTCACCTTGTCCATCTGGGATATCAACCGGGCCTTTCCCGCCGAGCGGTGGCTGGATCATTGGGCCTCCTTGCAGGAGGCCCGCCAGTTCCGCTTTCAAGGTGCGCATTGGCGACGGGACGGGTCACGCTGCGAGGTGGAGGTTGTCGCCCATTGGGTCGACCTCGGCGGGCCGCCGCACATCTGCGCCGTCGTCACCCCCCTGACGGAAGGCCGGAAAGACTACGTAACCTTGCGCGATAGCGAGGCGCGTCTGGCGCTGGCCCTTGATGTTTCCGGGCAGGCCCCGTGGGAGCTCGACCTGATCACCGGTCAGGCCATGCTCGGCCAGGCGCATGCCGCCCTGTTGGGGCGCGGTCCCACGGAACGGCTCGCGGACCGCGAGACGTGGCTGGGCTGGGTGCATCCGGCGGATCAAAACCAGATCGTCCGCCTGTTCGAGCAGGCCGTTTCCGGCCAGATCAAGGAGTTGAAGGTCGATTTCCGGATGCGGCACGCGGCCGGCCATTGGGTCTGGCTCCGAACCATCGCGCGCGTGGTGCAGTGGGACGAGATGGGCCGCCCCTCGCGGATGCTGGGCACCCATCTGGACATCACCGCCAGCAAGCGGGCCGAAGAGGCGCTGCAACTGACCCAGGCCTCCATCGACCGGGCGTCCATCGCCATCGCGTGGCACGACCGTGAGGGCCGGATCATCTACATCAATGAGAAAGGGTGCCGCTCGCTCGGCTACCCGCGGGACGAGTTGATCGGCTGCCGCGTCGACAAGTTCGACCCCGAGTTTCCCATCGAGGACCACGACGCCGCGTGGGAGCGCCTGAAAAGAAAAGGCCTTCATGTCTTTGAGTCGCGACACGTCACCAAGGACGGGCGCAGCTTTCCGGTCGAGATAACGGCCACCCACATCGCAACCGATGAGAAGGAATTCAGCCTGTCGTTCGTCCGCGACATCAGCGAGCGGAAAGCGGCGGAGCAGTCCCTTCGCTCCTCGGAGGCGTTCCTCGACAGCATCATCAAGCAAAACCCCATGCCCTTGATCATTTTCGATGGGAAGGGCGATGTGGTGCGCCACAACCAGGCCGCCATCGAGCTGTTCCGGGCGACGGGCGCGCCCGAGCGTCTTGAGGACTACAACCTGTTCGAGGACGACCGGGTCCGTGGGGGCGGCCACCTCGAGGAGCTTCCGAAGGTCCTCTCGGAAGGCCGGACCATCCGCTTCCAGAACCGTTTCGAGTTGCGGCAGGCAAACGGCAACCCGGTGCTGGAGCTGGATACAACCCTCTTCCCGATCCGCAATGCCAACGGCGACATCACGCACTTCGCCCTGACGCATGTCGACATCACGGAGCTCAAGGCGGCCGAGGCCAGGCTGCGCTATCACCTGGATTCGGAACAGGCGCTGGCCGACATTTCCGCCCTGATGATCAAGCCCGGGTGGGACGACCTTGACGCCCGCCTGAACTGGATGCTCGAACGCATCGGCGAGCTGACCCAGGCGGATCGGACGTTCCTGTTCGCGATCACCGCCGATGGGCTGACCGCGACCAACACGCATGAATGGTGCGCGCCCGGCATCACGCCGCAGATTCTGGATCTCCAGGATATCCGGACCGCGGACCATTCACCTTTCTTCGAAAGCCTGCGCGATGGCCAGGCGGTCACGGCCCGGGCCGATGACCCGGACTACCCGCTGCGCTTCAAGCCCAGGCTGCCCGAGCCCGGGCTGCATTCCCTGATCTGCATTCCCGTGGTTGGCGGCAACCGTCTTCTCGGCTTCCTGGGTCTGGAGGCCATCAAGCGGCAACGTGCCTGGTCGCAGATCGATGTCCGGTTCCTGCGTCTGGTGGCGGAGATCGTCGCCCACACCCAGCAGCACCTTCAATCCTACCGGGCCCAGGGCGAGCATACCTGGTTCCTGGAGAGCCTGGATCGCATTTCCCGGATCCTCACCCGCTCCCGGCGCGATGCCAACATCATGACCGACCTCACCCGGGAGATTCGCGACATCTTCCAGGCGGACCGGGCCTACCTGCTGCACCCCTGCGATCCCGACGCCGAAACCGTCGAGGTCACCGTGGAGGCGGCCCGGACCGAGTATTCCGGAACCTTGCCAGAGACCCGGGTCATCGAGCCGAACGCCACGCTGCGGGCCGTCTTTCGGCAGGCGTTGGCCAGCAAGGGCCCGGTGCTGACCGGCTTCGAGCCGGACTCCGAGGACTTCCGGCAGTACGGGACGCGCAGCCGCATGGCCATCGCCCTGCGTCCCGAGGCGCATCAACCCTGGCAACTCGGTCTCCACCAGTGCGATGCACCGCGCGACTGGACCGGCAACGAGCAACGGCTGTTCCAGACCATCGCCGAGCGGATCGGGGACGCGCTTTCGGGCCACCTTCTGCTGCGGCAACTCACGGAAAGCGAAGGGCGCTACCGCGCCGTGTTCGACAACACCCTCGACGCGGTCATCATCCACGACGCCGAGGGTCATATCATGGCCGTCAACAAGTCCATGCTGGACATCTTCGGTCTCGATGCACAGGACATCGCCACCTGCACCGTTGCCGACCTTTGCGGTCCGGGACCCTACCAGGAAAGCCGCCTGCGATTACACCTGTGGAACGGCGTGATGACCGGCGACATGGCGCGCTTCGAGATGGTCTGCCGGCGTCCCAAGGACGGTCAGGTGTTTCCGGTCGAGGTCATCCTGCGGGCCATTCCTTTCGGCGACCGGCAGGCCATCCTGGCCAATGTCCGCGACATCACCGAGCGCACGCGGGCCGAGGAAGCCCTGCGGCAGAGCGAGGAGCGCTTCGCGAAAGCGTTCCGGGCCAACCCGGCGGCCATGCTGATCTCGACCATCGAGGAAGGCCGCATCATCGACGTCAATGATCGCTGGCAGAGCCTGTTCGGCGGCACGCGCCAGGAACTGATCGGCCGAACCACCACCGAGGTCGGCGTCTGGCAGCGTTCCGATGTGCGCGCCGAGGCGATCGAGCAGTTTCGCCGCGATGGCCAGGTCCGTGATGTTCCGATGGTCTTCTTCACCCGCGCCGGCGTGCCCCTGGACATCCTCTGGTCCGCCGAAACCATCACCGTTGGCGATGAGAAGGTGTTCCTGTCCCTGGTCAATGACCTCACGGAGCAGAAGCGCGCGGAACACGCCCTGCGCGAAAGCGAGGCCCGCCTGAGTGCCGCCATCGAAAGTATCCCTTTCGACTTCTTCCTGCTCGACATCAACGGCCAGTACGTTTTGCAGAACACCGCGTCGCGGCGGCGATGGGGCGATGTCGTCGGCCGGGATGCGGCCACCGCGACCGTCCACCAGGGACAGGACGCGTCGTGGGGGGCGAAGCTGGACGCGGTGCGGGGCGGGGAGATCGTTGACGCGGAACTCGAGGTCAACGTGGACGGCGAAGAGCTCTTCTTTCGGAACGTGCTGGCGCCGGTCAAGGATGGAGACGGCGTCCGCGGCATTGTCGAACTGACCATGGACATCACCGCGCGCAAACGCACGGAAAGCGAGCTCGAAAGCTACAGGAGCCATCTCGAGGAACTGGTGTCGGAACGCACCGCCGCCCTGCAACAGGCCATGAGCCAGCTGATGCAGGCCGAGAAGCTCGCCGCGCTGGGCAATCTGGTCGCCGGTCTGGCTCACGAGCTGAACACGCCGCTGGGCAACGCCCGCATGGTGGCCAGCACGCTGGCCGAGCACATCAACGATCTGGCTGGCGCCATCGAGCGTGGGGCGCTCAGTCGGGCACAGCTGATGGCCTTTCTGGAGACCGGTCTTGAGTCCGTCGATCTGCTCGAACGCAACACCGTGCGCGCGGCCGACCTGATCAGCCATGTCAAGGAGGTCGCCATCGACCAGACCAGTGTCCGCCGCCGCGTTTTCAACCTGCTGCACACCACCGAGGAGGTCCTGTCCACGCTGAGTCCGACGCTGAAGCGCACCGAGCACCGGATCGAGATCGACATTCCCCCGAACCTGGAAATGGACAGCTACCCGGGTCCCTTGGAGCAGATCATCACCAACCTCGTCTCGAACTCCCTGACGCACGGTTTCGCCGGCATTCAGTCGGGGCTGATCCGGATCGAGGCGCATGCCCTTGATGACGAATTCATCCGCTTCTCCCATGCCGATGACGGCGTCGGCATTCCGCCCGATGTGCGGACCCGGGTGTTCGACCCCTTCTTCACCACGCGGCTCGGCCAGGGTGGCAGCGGGCTCGGCCTTTACATCGTCTACAGTCTGGTGACCGGTGCGCTCGGCGGCCAGATCACGGTCACCAGCGGCGAGGGGCAGACCGGCACGCTCTTCACCCTGACCCTGCCCCGCCGCGCCCCGGAGCGTCAGTCCTCCCAAGCCAGAACTGCCCAGGACGTGTTTTGATGGGGTGACCCGCCAGGAATGGCCCGTATCCATTTCCTTCAACACGCGGTCCGTTCTCCCCCGGGCGCTCCGCTTTCCGAAGGGGGCCAGGCTATTGTGGCTGCGGCTGGAGGCGTCTCAAACGCTCCCCTGTCAGATCGTCGGGAACGGGCCCGCTGCCAGCGCGACCGTGGTTACGCCGCGAGCTGCTCTCGATTCAAGATGTAGAGCCGAGAGCGAAAACCGGAACGAAGAGTTGAACGTTCAACTGAAATGGAGTTGAACGGCCGGCGAATGTTCTATCTTCACTCCCAACGCAAAACCCCGCCAAGTCACTGACTTGGCGGGGTTTTAATTGGTGGGCGCACAAGGACTCGAACCTTGGACCCGCTGATTAAGAGTCAGCTGCTCTACCAACTGAGCTATGCGCCCCCGATGGGGAGGTTTCCCGGTCGCCCAGGGCCAGAAAAGAGGCCCGTCGCGGCGGGGAGGGCCGGATATAGCAAAGCGTCCGGCGGGTGTCGAGGGCTTTTTGTCGAGGGCTTTTTCATGGGCTGGTGGGGGTAAGTCCGTCGGCAGCCGTTTGGGGCGGTACTCCGGCGGGTGGCCGCCCCATGGGCCGTCCTTCAGGCTCAGTGGCGGGCCAGATAGGCGCGGCACAGCTCGGCGCTGCCGGCGGTGTAGGCAGCGCCCAACTGGCGGGCCAGGGGGGCCTCCTGGTGCGAGCCGATCCAGGCCACCAGCAGCAGGCGGCGCAGCAGCACGAAGCTGGGGATTTCGCCCACTTCGTCGTCGCTCAGCGGGCGCACTTGGCGGTAGCCGCGCACCCAGGCGGCGAGCAGCTCGGGCACCTCCGGGTGGTGCTCGAAAAAGCTCACCGTGGTGGCGGCGTCATAGAGGTGCCAGGTGAAGCCGCAGTCGTCGAAGTCGAGCACGGTCAGCCGGGGCCCGGCGACCAGCAGGTTGGCCAGCCTGAGGTCGGCGTGGCACAGGCTGAAGTGTTCCGCCGCACGCCCCAGGCTGTCGAGGCGGCGGGCCAGGCGTTCGATGGTCCGGCCGAACAGGCGTTCGGTCTCGCCGTCCATGCCGATACCCTGGCGCCAGTCCCCCCACAGCGGGCGATCCCCCAGGGTGGTGTCGAGGTCCCAGGTCTGCCGGGTGAAGTCGGCCGGCGGGGTCCATCCGGCGACCTGACGATGCAGCCGGGCGGCCACGGCGCCCAGTTCGACGAAATGGTGCTTCAGTTCGGGCGAGTCTTCCCGGGGTTCCTCGCCCGGCTCCCAGGCGAACAGCACCGCCTGGCGGGCGCCGTGCCCGGCCGTGCCCGGCCAGCTCTGGATCAGGGCGCCGTCGCGGCCGGCGAGGGGGCGTGGGGGGTGGACATCGCCCTCGGTCTGGATGGCCCGCACCCAGGCCAGCTCGGAGCGGATGGCCGCCGGGTCCTGATACCCCGGGCGGTGCAGGCGCAGCGCCCCGCGCGGCTGCCCCCGGCCATCGTCCAGGCGATAGGTGGCGTTCTCCGACAGGTTGATCAGTGTGGCCCGGGTGTCGGTGGGCAGGTCCCAGGTGGCGATGGCCCAATCGGCGACCGGGGCGGAGGGAGGGGGCGTGGGAGTGTCGTTCATGGCGCGGCAGCATGGCCACTGGCGCGCCGATGTCAATCGGCTTCAGGGGCGGCTTCGGGCGGCGGCTTCAGGCAAGACAAACCCCCGGCCGGAGGTGGATCTCCGACCGGGGGTGTGTGATGCCGGTGGGAACGGCTCAGGCCAGGATGGAGACGCCGCCGCTGCGCGGAGGGGTCTGTTCCTCATCGTTGCCCTCGCCGTCCTCGGGCGTCGGGCCCGGCAGGTAGGGTTCGGGCTCATCGGTGACCAGTGGCGCGGTTTCCCGCTGCTGGCTTTCGACCAACTCCTCGTAGGCGCTGGGGCCGTCCTCCTGGTTCGGCAGGGGCGCCTCGGGCGGCGCTGGCAGCGGTTCTTCCTGGCTCTGCTCGGCCGGATCGCGGATCACCCCGGCGGCGACCAGTTCCTCGTAGGTCTGCCGCTCGCTCACCACCTCGTCATAGAAGCGGCCCTGCTCCTGCTCGCCGCCGGCCTCGCCGGGCAGCGGGAAAGCGGGTTCCTGGTCGGCGGCGCCATCCTCGGCCTGTTCCTCGCCGGGCAGGGGGTAGCTTGCCTCCTTGCCGATCACCACCTCGCCGGTGGTCGGATCGACTTCGGTGGTGCCGCGCTTGTGGTAGGCAAGCCCGCCGTAGGAGTTGCTGTCGTCGCGGGCCCGGATGGCGTGCTTGAGTTCCACCTGATCGACCCGGCCGTCGGTGTTCATGTCAAAGCGCGCCTTGAGATCGGGCGTGCCGATCAACTCGGCGGCGGTCGGGGTCAGGATCACCCGGTCGCGGGCTTCCTGGCGGCGCACCTCTTTCTGCCGTTCGCCGGCGTCGCGTTGCAGGCTGTCCTGGACGGTGGCCGGACCCTTGTTGCTGGTCGCCGCCGGCTTGTTCTGCTGGCGCGCCTGTTCGGCCGCGCGCAGGGTGTCGGCCGGCGTGTCCTGGCGCTGGCTGGATTGCTGCTGGTTCTGGTCGCGGCTGCGCCGGCTTTCCTGACGCGCGCTTTCGTCGGCGCCTTGGACCACGGCGGGGTCGCGCCAGTTGGGGGTGGCTTCGGTCCGGGCGAGGTCGGCCGTCTGCTGGCCCTGGGGGGCCTGCTGGGCATCCCGGTTGTTGACGGTTGCGGCAACGTGGGCCGCGCTGGTGGCGGCGCCGAAGCCAACTTGGTCACTCATCCCTAGGTCTCCTTCTGGACCGGAGGTTGAGACGTTCAGCGAATCGGCGACGCGGGGACGTGATTCCTGTCGCGCTTCCCGCTGGTGCTGGCTGGCTTCCGACCCGGGGCCCAGGGCAAGGCATCCGAGGCCGGGCGGGCCGCGCTTCCAGGAGCAACGCGCCGGAAGAACCGGCAACCACCGCAGTCAACGTGCTTCCGGTGTGAAAAGGGGTGCCAGGTCTGGGTTGATCCCCGGGCACCAGCCCTGAGCAAGCGTCGCTTCAGAGGGGCGGGCGCTGCTCTCCTAAGGGGTCGCCAGACTACAGACACCGGCGGATTTCATGCCGGGTGACGTTGCAGCCTACTTCGACAGTCCGGGCTCGGCCACCAGAGCCGCAGGATCGTCATTCCCGATCCAGTTGGCGCGTGTCACCATGCCCAAGGCGCATTCTACGCCCACCGCCAGTTTACTGGAGGGGTGGGGGGGTCGTCAATCGGCAGCCGAGGCGGAGAATGTCCTGATTGCCCCCTCTATGTGATCGCGCCGCGGTCGGCTGACAACCCTTGGCGCTTGTTCCGATGCGGTGAAACGGTCAAGATCGTGCGAACCTTATGCGCAAGAGTGCTTTACCGGAGCGGATGCTCCCCACCGCAACATCCCGAGATCGACATCCTGAACCTGATTCGACGCAACAGCACACGGCAAGGGGGCCTGATGGGTAGGTGTTGGTTCTTGGCTGGGTATCGGCCGGCGCCCCGCCGTCAGCCGACGGGCGCCCGTCGGAGCCGGTTTGGCCGGCTGTCGGTGTGGTTCCTGATCGCCGGGCTGGTGGGCGGGACGCTCTCCGAGGTGCGTGCGGAGTCGGGATTTCTCGGCATGCAGGTGCAGCCGACCCTGCCGGCCATGCGAACCGCGCTGGGCGTGGACGAGGCGTCGCCACGGAAGGTCCCGGCCGGTGTCCTGGTGATCGATCTGCTGCCCTGGGGCCCCGCCGGCCTGGGCGGCGTGCGGCGTGGCGATCTGGTGCACGCCCTGAATGACCAGCCGGTCGACGGTCTGGAGCGGATCGTTGCCTTGGCGGATGCCACCACGCCCGGCCAGACGGTTGATCTGATGGTGACGCGTCAGGGCGAGGTCCATCGCCTCGGTCTTGCCTTGACCTCCTGGCCACCCGGATGGCGGGGGGTGGCGGAGGCGGTCGCCGAAGATCCGCGCCTCGGTCTTGCCGTCAGTAATCTCGACGATGCCCTGCGGCACCGCCTGACCGTGCGCTGGGGGGCGCGCGGGGTGATGGTCAGCGAGCTTGTGCCGGGGCGTCCGGCGGCCCGGGCCGGGCTGGCCAAGGGCATGATCATCCAGCGCGTGGCGGGCCATCTGATCGTTGACGCGGCCAGTCTGTGGCGGCGTCTGGACAGCCACCAGGGGGATGGCTGGGCCCCCCTGCTGGTTCAGGATGGCGGCGGCTTCCACCTGCTGGCCCTGCCCCTGAGCCGTCAGGCGCCGGCCGGCCCGCGGCCCCTGTTCCAGGCCCTGGGCCTGCGGTTGGGCGAATTGCCGGGGTTGGGCCTGCTGGTGGTCGACGTGACGAGCGGAACGGCGCTGGCCCCGAGCGTGCCACGCGGCGCGATCATCGTCGGCATCGATGGCGTGCCACCGACCGTGGCGGCACTTCAGCAGGCTGACCGGCCGTTGACCCTGACCCTGAAAGTGGACGGAGAGGCGCGCGAGGTGCGCCTCGATCCGGCCGCCGCGCCGTTGCCACCCTCGGCCGAGCGGCGGGATCTGCCCGGGGTCGGTCTGGTGGTCGCCAACCGGAGCGACGCGGTGATAACCAGCCTGGGCTTGCGCTGGGGGGTGGCCGGGGTGGCGGTGCAGGGGGTGGCGGCCCAGGGGCCGGCCTCCGGTCGCCTGCTGCCCGGCGATACGGTGGTCGCCGTCAACCAGCATCCGGTGGTGACGGTGGCGGCGCTGGCCGACCGGCTGGACGCGGCGCGGGCGGCCGGGGGAGCCGAGGTGCTGCTGCTGGTCGAGAACGTCTACGGCTACCGTCACGTGGTGCTGCCCCTGGGGCGCGGCGACGGTCCGCCCCTGGCGCCCCTGCTGCAACTGGAGTAGGGGCCAAGAGGCTTGGCCAGGGAGCCTAAGCGATAGCCTAAAAGAGACCGCGCAGCAGCCACACCGCGCCGACCCCGGCCAGCATGGTCAGCGGCAGGTTGCGGGTCAACATGGCGACCAGCAGGGCAGCCCCGGCGGCCAGCCACTCGGGCGGGCCGCCCTGGGCCAGGCTGGTCGCCACCAGGGCGCTCAGCAGGCAGCCGGGCAGGGCGGTGAAGGCCCGCGCCCAGCGGCCCTCGCGGGGCAGTCGGGCGCCGATCAGGTATCCCCCCAGGCGCAGGGCGAAGGTGCCGCCGGCCAGACCGGCGATGAGCAGCCAGGGGGCGGTGCCCGCCGGGTCAGCCATGGCGCCGCACCCCGGCCAGCGCCGCGCCGCCCAGGCCGCCGGCCAGCAGGGCCCAGGCCGGGGCAAGGCCGGCCCCGCCGATCAGCCCCAGGGTGAGGGCGGCCGAGGCGACCCACGGCAAAAGGTCCGGACGGCCGCGCCACAGGCCGCGCAGGATGGCGATGAAGGCGGCGATGAAGGCGAAGTCCATGCCGATGGCGCGCGGCTCGGGCAGGGCCCGGGCGAAGGTCACCCCGGCCACGGTGCTGAGCAGCCACACCGCCAGCAGGCAGGCTCCGCCGCCGACCAGATACCAGTAGCCGACGGCCCGCCCGCGCGCCTGGGCGCCGTGCATCAGGGCCCAGTTCTCGTCGGCCGCCAGATGCAGGGCGAGCAGCTTCTGGCTCCACGGCCGGCCGGCCAGCTCGTGGCGCAGCGAGGCGGTGATGAGCAGCAGGCGCAGGTTCAGGCCCAGGCCGGCGAGCAGGGCCGCCCCGGCGCCGGCCCCGGCCACCAGCCGCTCGACGGCGACGATCTGCGAGGCCCCGGCGAACACCGTGGCGCCCATCAGGCCGGTTTGAAGCTCCGCCATGCCGGCCTGGGCGGCGAGCAGCCCGAAGGCCAGCCCGTAGGTGGCCACGCCGATGGCCAGCGGGATGATTTCCCGCACGCCGAGCAGGAATTCGCGGCGCGGCGGCAGGGGCGATGGGGCGGTCATGGTGGGTCCTTGGTGGCGGTGACGGTGGCATCATGCCGTGCCCCCGGTGTTCCGTCAAATCGAACGATGGTCTATCATGTCGAACGATCCTGCTCCGCACCCGCCCCGCCGCGATGCCCCCCGTGTTTCCGAAAAAGGACCGGCCCATGACCCCCAACGCCCTGATCGCCCGGGCCCTGCGCCGCGAGCGTCAGCACGCCGGGCTCAGCCTGTCGGCCCTGGCCGCCCGCGCCGGGCTGGCCAAGTCGACCCTGTCGCAACTGGAGGCCGGCCAGGGCAACCCCAGTGTGGAGACCCTGTGGGCCCTGGCCACGGCGCTCGGCGTGCCGTTCAGCCAGTTGTTCCAGTCCCCGAACCCCGAGGCGGCCTTGATCCGGGCCGGCGAGGGAACCCCCCTGAGCGCCCAGGCAACGCCCTTCGCGGCCACCCTGCTGGCCGCCGGCGGGCCGGGCCGGCGGCGCGACCTCTATCGTCTCGATCTGGCCGGCGCGGCGCGGCGCCAGGCCGAGCCGCATCCGGCGGGGACCGTGGAGCACGCCGTGGTCTGCCAGGGGCGGGTGCGTCTGGGGCCGCTGGAGGCGCTGGAGGAGTTGGCGCGCGGCGACTACTACCGCTACGCGGCCGACAGGGTGCATCTTTATCAGGGCCTGAGCGACGACTCGGTGGTCCTGCTGGTCATGGAAAGCCCGGCCTGAGGCGACCCACCGGCGAGACGGCTCAGCGGCCGCGCACCTTGTTGAGCAGCTCTTCCAGGGTCATCGGCACCTCGACCACGCCGTCATCGGCGCGGGCCTGGGCCGAGCGTTCCAGGTCGGCCACCGCGCGCCGCACCTGGGCCTCCGACAGCGCCCACTCATCGCCGGAGAGGAACACCACCACCTCGTCGCGGAAGGCCCGATGGAGGGCCAGGGCGCGGGCATCGTCGCCCAGCGCGTCGGCCAGCAGGGCCAGGGCCAGTTGCCCGGGGCCGTTGCCCTGGTAGCCCCACTCGAAGCCCTCGGCGGCCAGCGACAGAAGGTCGAGGCGTGGCTCCAGCGGCTGACCGTCGACGGTGACCAGGGTGCCTTCCGGGCCACGCCATCCCTGGTAGGTCTTCATGGCGGGTCCTCCTGGCTTGGCGGACTGTCCAGGCTGGCGATCACGGCGTCCGGATCGTCGGCGCTCAGCCGGTGGGAGAAGGCGCCGCCCAGGAGGCGGGCGTTGGGGCCGTGCCGGCAGTGGCCGAAGCAGGGGCTTTCCTCGACCACCACCTCGTCGCGGCCCAGCTCGGCGAGGCGCCGGCGCAGCCGTTTCAACAGCTTCTCACTGCCCCGCCCGGCGCACGAGGGGCGGTCGGCGCCGAAGCGCCGGTTGGTGCAGACCAGCAGGGTGGGCGGCGGGCTCATCGGGCGGTCGCCGCGGCCGGGTGGGCCAGGGCCGCGTTGATCACCCGCAGGATGACCGGATGCAGGGCGTGGTCGGCCAACGCGCCCAGGTCCACCCACCGCGCCTGCCGGGCGTCCGAGCCGGCGACCGGCAGGGCGGCCGGGTCGCGCGGGCGGGCCAAATGGTCGAGGATGGTGAAATGGCAGCCCACCCCGCCATCGGCATGGCGCTCGATCCAGTCGACCACCTCGACCAGTGGACCCACCTCGACCTCAAGGCCGGTTTCCTCGGCCACCTCGCGGGCCACCGCCTGGGCCACCGTTTCGCCCAGCTCCTGCAGGCCGCCGGGCAGGCTCCAGGTGCCCTCGGCCGGCGCCTTGCCGCGCTCGATCAGCAGCACCCGCCCGGCCGACAGGACCACGGCGCCGACGCCGATTTGCGGCAGGCGACGGTCGGGATCGGTGGCTTCGGGCATGGGCGGGAAAATCCCTAGCGTGACAGGGGTCGCTTGGCGGCGGGGGGCATCCGGCGTTATATCATGCCCCGCCGTGATCCGTCCCGTGCCCGGAGATGCCGCCCATGACACCCGCCGAGCCGCCGCATGACCACCATCCCCACGGACCGCCCGGGCTGTCCTTCGGGGGTCGCCTCAGGGCCTATTTCCTGGCCGGCATCCTGATCACCGCGCCGTTGGCCATCACCTTCGGCGCCGCCTGGTTCGTGGTCGACTTCTTCGACCGCACGGTGGCCGAGGCCATCCCGCTCAAATACAACCCCAACACCTACCTGCCGTTCTCCATCCCCGGCCTGGGCCTGATGGTGGTGATGGTCGGGCTGACCCTGACCGGGGCGCTGACCGCCGGTCTGGTCGGCCGCCTGATCGTGCGCACCAGCGAGCGGGTGCTCGACCGCATGCCGGTCATCCGCAACGTCTACAGCGCGGTGAAGCAGATCTTCGAGACGGTGCTGGCCCAGAAGTCCACCGCCTTCCGCCAGGTGGTGCTGATCGAGTATCCGCGGCGCGGTATCTGGGCCATCGGCTTCGTCTCCGGCACCACCGAGGGCGAGGTGCAGAACCTGACCGAGGACCAGACGGTCAATGTCTTCCTGCCGACCACCCCCAACCCGACCTCCGGCTTCCTTCTGTTCGTGCCGCGCAAGGACATGGTGGTGCTGAACATGTCGGTCGAGGAGGGGATCAAGATGGTGGTCTCCGGCGGCATCGTCACCCCGCCCGACCGCCGCCCCGAGCACCTGCGCAACCAGCCGGTGCTGGGCAGCGATCAGCCCTGACGGCGGCGCGCCCGGTCGGCCGGCGCGACCTCGTCGCGGAAGCCGGCCGGGGTGCGTCCGGTGTGCTGGCGGAAGACGCGCGTCAGGTGGCTCTGGCTGGAAAAACCGCAGGCCAGGGCGATTTCGGCGATGGGCTGGTCGCCGCCCAGCAGAAGGCGGGCCCGGGCAATGCGCCGCCGGGCAATCCAGGCGTGGGGCGACAGGCCGCGCGACAGGCGGAACATGCGCTGGAAATGGAACTCCGACAGGTTGGCCACGCCGGCCAGATCGGCCAGCCGGATGGGATCGCCGAGGTGTGCCTCGATCCACCCGTCGAGGCGCCGCAGAAGGTGCCCCGGCAGGCCGCCGCGCAGGGCCACCGGGCGGCTGGCAAGCTGGCCGACCAGCTCGGTCATGGCGCCGTCGGCCAAAAGGAGGTCGCCGCCCTCGGCCGCCCGGGCCAGGGTGGCCAGCGCCGAGGCCAGCCCGGGGTGCTGGACGAAGGTGGCCTCGGCCAGATCGAGCCGGCGGGCATCGCACTCGTGGGTCAGGGCGAAGCTGGCCCTGAGCTCGTCATCCGGCAGGTACAGATGGACGAAGCGGAACGGCGTGGTGATGCGCCAGGATGAGCGGTGCCCCTCCGGCATCACGCAAACGGCGCCCGGCCAGCCCCGAAGGCCGCCGGCGTCCAGCCGCTGGGTGCCGGTACCGTCCTTCAGGTAGAGGCTGAAGGTGTGGCCCCGGGGGGCGTCGTAGCTCACCCGGGCGTCGCGGTTCTCCCAGATGGCCACCGCCCGGCCGGCGCCCAGGTCGAGCCTGGCGGCGACGCGGGCCGCCGGCGCGCGGCCGAGAAAGTCGGGAACGGTTTGGCTCATGACTCCTTGTATCCCGCCGCCGGCGGTCGGGAAAGCGCCGGGCGCCGAATTGCGCAAGATGGTGCAAGGCAGGAGTCGGCGGGTGGGCTAGGGAAGAGGCCCCCTTTGTGGAGGCTCGCCGATGAGCGGTTCCCTGCTGTTTGTCCTCACCGTGCTCATCTGGGGCACCACCTGGATCGCCATCGCGGTGCAGGTGGAGAGCGCCCCGGTGGTGGTTTCCGTGTTCCACCGCTTCGCCCTGGCCGCCCTGCTGATGGTCGCCGGGCTGGCCCTGGCGGGGCGGCTGAAGGTGCCGGCGGTGTGGTCCTTCGTGGTGGTTCAGGGGCTGTGCCTGTTCTGCCTCAACTTCATCGGGCTCTATACCGCGACCACGTTGATCCCGTCGGGTCTGGTCGCGGTCATCTTCTCGCTGGCCTCGATCTTCAACGCGCTCAATGCCCGGCTGTTCTTCGGGGATCGGATCGGCGCCCGCTCGCTGCTCGCCGGTCTGATCGGGTCGGGCGGCCTGGCCCTGCTGTTCTGGCGCGACGTGGTGGTGAGCCTCGATCCGGCAACCCTGCGCGGCGTCGCCTGGGCGGCGCTGGGCACGCTGTTCTTCTCCTGGGGCAACATGGCCTCGCGGCGCAACGGCGCGCTTGGCATCACCCCGCTCACCGCCAACGCCTGGGGCATGGGGATCGGGGCCCTGGCCCTGCTGGGGGTTTGTCTGGCCGGCGGTCAGCCGCTGACAGTGCCGACGGTGCCCGACTACTGGCTGGCGACCGGCTATCTGGCGGCCATCGGCTCGGTGGTCGGGTTCACCACCTATCTTGTCCTGGTGGCGCGGGTCGGCCCGGTCCGGGCGGGCTATGCGACGGTCCTCTTTCCGGTCGTCGCCTTGCTGCTGTCGACTCTGTTCGAGGGCTATGTCTGGACCCCCACCGCCCTGGCCGGGGTGGTGGTGATCAGTCTGGGCAACGCGGTGATGTTCTGGCGCCGGGGCTGAGGGGGCGCTCAGGACCGCCCGGCGAGCACCCCCAGGACCTCGTCGGCCAGGGCGGAGACTTCCTCGGCCGCGCGGTCGCGGGGGGCGCTTTCCAGCACGCCCAGGCCCTCCATCATGCTGTGGGCGAAGGCCACCCGGCTGCCCAGCATGGCCCCAGCCAGCGGCATCTCCTTCTCGGCCAGATCGGCCAGCACGCGGTCGCGCAGGGTGCCCCGGGCCGGCATGCGGTTGGCCACCAGCCGGGCCGCGCGGCGCTCACTGCGCGCTGCCTCAAGGGTGGGGGCGGTGGCCCACAGGTCCATCGGGCTGGGTTGCAGGGGGATCAGCACCAGGTCGGCGGCCCGGATGGCGGCCCGGGCCTCGGTCTCGGCATGGGGCGGGGTGTCGATCAGGATCAGGTCGGCCCCCCGGCGCAGGCGATCAAGCTCGGTGCCGACCCGCCAGCCGGCGACCGCCGACAGGGCCAGACCGCCGGCGGCCTCGCCCAGGCGTTGGCGGCGCACGGCGAACCACGCGGCGAGGCTGCCCTGGGGGTCGATGTCGAGCAGCGCCACCCGGCGCCGGCCATCGGCCGCCAGGGCGACCGCCAACTGGGCGACCAGCGTGGTCTTGCCGGCCCCGCCCTTCTGCTGGGCCACCGTCACCACCGCCATGATTCGCCTCCCCGCCGTTGTTCTGGGCCGTTGTTCTGGGCCTGATCCTATCACGCCGGGTTGGTCAGGCCACTGCCCCGGATTGGCCAGAAGGGACCGGGGAACGGGCTCAGGGCTGGCTGGCCGGATCGCGCGGGTGGGGCGGCAGATCGCGCTCGGCGCGGCGCTGGCGGATGTGGGCCCAGATGGCGGCGCGGGTTTGGGCGTCGCCGTCACGCCAGGCGCCGATCTCCGACCCGCTGCGTTGGCAGCCCTTGCACAGACGATCCGTGGGGTCGAGTTCGCAGACGCCGATGCAGGGCGAGGGCAGGGTGATCAGGGCGGCGCTGTCGGTCATGATGCTCCGAGAGCTTGAAAAGGAGGCGGGTCGGCGGGGTTGCGTGGTCCCCCGGCCGGCCGCTAAGGTGCGCATCCGAAAGGTCCTTTTCAAGGACGCTCGGTTCTTTGGGAGTTCCCGCGGCCCATGGCACAGCGCGCCACCAACCTTTTCAGCCTGGCCCGCCAGGCGTTGTCGCACCACCGCAACTGGCCCCGTCTGTGGGCCGCCGCCGAGCCCAGGCGGCACTATCAGGCGATCATCATCGGGGCCGGCGGGCATGGTCTGGCGACCGCCTACTATCTGGTCCGCGAGCACGGCCTGAGCGACGTGGCGGTGATCGAGCGTGGCTGGGTGGGCGGCGGCAACACCGGCCGCAACACCACCATCGTGCGCTCCAACTATCTGTGGGATGAAAGCGCCCACCTCTACGAGCACTCCCTGAAGCTGTGGGAGGGCCTGACCCGCGAGCTGGACTACAACGTGATGTTCAGCCAGCGCGGGGTGCTCAATCTGGCCCACACCGTGCACGATGTGCGCGAGGCCAAACGCCGGGTCAACGCCAACCGGCTGAACGGCATCGACGCCGAGTTTCTTGATCGCGACGGGGTCAAGGCGGTCTGCCCGGGGCTTGATGTCAGCCCGACGCGGCGGTTTCCCATCCTCGGGGCGACCTGGCAGAAGCGCGGCGGGGTGGCCCGGCACGACGCGGTGGCCTGGGGCTTTGCCCGCGCCGCCAGCCGGCTCGGCGTGGACGTCATCGAGAACTGCCCGGTCGAGGGCTTCCTGATCGACAACGGGGTGTGCAAGGGGGTGCGCACCGGCAAGGGCGAGATCACCGCCGACAAGGTGGGCATCGTGGTTGCCGGGCAGTCCTCGGTGCTGGCCGGGATGGCCGGCTTCCGCCTGCCGGTGACCAGCCACCCCCTGCAGGCCATGGTCAGCGAGCCGATCAAGCCGGTGGTGCCCTGTGTCGTCATGTCGGGGCAGGTGCATGCCTACGTCAGCCAGTCGGACAAGGGTGAGTTGGTCCTTGGGGCCGGCATCGACCGGCGCAACGGCTACGGCCAGCGGGGCAGCTTCCCGGTGCTGGAGCAGGAGGCGGCGGCCCTCCTTGAGTTGTTCCCCGCCTTCAGCCGTCTGCGCCTGATGCGCAGTTGGGGCGGCACGGTGGATACCTGCCCCGATGCCTCGCCGATCATCGGCAGGACCCCCATCGACAACCTGTTCATCAACTGCGGCTGGGGCACCGGCGGCTTCAAGAGCACCCCGGGCTCGGGCTGGGTGTTTGCCCACACCCTGGCCACCGGCCAGCCCCACCCGCTGAACGCCCCGTTCTCGCTGGACCGCTTCACCAGCGGGGCGCTGATCGACGAACACGGCGCCGCCGGAGTCGCCCACTGACGCCGCCGGCGTCTCGCCCACTGACGCCGCCGGCGTCTTGCCCACTGACGCCGCCGGCGTCTCGTCCACTGACCCAGGAACCCCTCCCATGCTGCGTATTTCCTGCCCCTGGTGCGGCCCGCGCGATGAGACCGAGTTCGGCTACGGCGGACAGGCCCACCTGAAGCGGCCCGACAATCCCGAGGCGCTGGATGATGCCGCCTGGGCCGAGTTCCTGTTCCTGCGCGACAACCCGGAAGGCCCGTTCGTTGAGCGCTGGGTGCACAGCCACGGCTGCCGGCGCTGGTTCAACGCCGTGCGCGACACCAAGACCGACCGCGTCATCGCCACCTACCGCCCCGACGAGACGCCGCCCGAGGCGGCCAAAATGGTCCTCAAGGGCCAGGAGGGCGGCCGATGAGCACCGATCTGTTCCGCATCCCCCCCGAGTTGGCCAGCCCGCTGGAGGACATCGACCGCGCCCATCCGGTGGCCTTCCGCTTCGACGGCAAGCGCCTTCGCGGGCGGGCCGGCGACACCCTGGCCTCGGCGCTGCTCGCCAACGGGGTGCATCTGGTCGGCCGGGGCATCAAGTACCACCGTCCCCGGGGCATCGTGGCGGCCGGGGCCGAGGAGCCCAACGCCCTGGTCCAGGTGGGCCAGGGAACGCGCGGCGAGCCCAACCTGAAGGCCACCCAGGTGGCGCTCTTCGACAACCTGAGCGCCGCGCCGGTGAACGTCTGGCCGTCGCTGAAGTTCGACGCCCTGGCCGCCAACGAGCTGCTGTCGCCGCTGATGGTCGCCGGCTTCTACTACAAGACCTTCAAGGAAGGCCCGGCAAGCTGGTGGGACCGCGTCTATGAACCGCTGATCCGCCGCGCCGCCGGCTGGGGCAAGGCGCCGCCGGGGCCCGACCCGGACACCTACGAGCACACCCATGCCCATTGCGACGTGCTCGTCATCGGCGCCGGCCCGGCCGGGCTCAGCGCCGCCAAGGCCGCCGCCGAGAGCGGGGCGCGGGTGATGGTGCTGGAGGATGACGCCCGCCCGGGTGGCCATCTGCTGGCCCGGCCGCGCCGCGTCGACGGCAGGCCCGGCCACCAGTGGGCCGCCGAGACGGCGGCCGCCCTGGCCGCCCATCCCGAGGTGCGGCTGCTCACCCGGACCACCGCGTTGGGAGTCTACGCCACCGCCCATGTCACCGCCGTGGAGCGGCTGACCGACCACCTGGGCCCGGGCGCCCCGGGGCCGCGCCAGCGGCTGTGGCACATCCGGGCCGGGCGCATCGTGCTGGCCAGCGGGGCCCACGAGCGGCCCCTGGTCTTCGCCGACAACGACCGCCCCGGGATCATGCTGGCCGGCGCGGTCGGCACCTATGTCCACCGTTACGGGGTGCTCCCCGGGCGCCGGGCGGTGATCCTGACCAACAACGACAGCGCCTACGAGACGGCGCTGGCCCTGCTCGATGGTGGCGGCTCGGTGGTGGCGGTGCTCGACACCCGGCGCGAGCCCTCGGGGCCCCTGGTCGAGGCGGTGCGGGCGCGCGGCGTGCCGATCCGCGCCGGCTACGGCATCACCGGCACCACCGGACGCGGCCGGGTGAAGCGGGTGTGGATTTCCCCGCTCGCCGAGGACCTCTCGCCGCGCATCGCCGAAACTACCCTGGACTGCGATCTGGTGGCGGTCTCCGGCGGCTTCTCGCCGGTGGTTCATCTGTGGAGCCAGGGCCAGGGCAAGTTGGCCTGGGACGACCGTCAGGCCTGCTTCGTGCCCGACCCGGCCCGCCCGGCGGTGGAGCCGATCAGCGTCGCCGGCGCCGCCAACGGCTGTTTCGAGCTGGCCGAGATCCTGGCCCAGGGCGCCAACGCCGGGGCCGAGGCGGCGCGCGCCGCCGGGTTCACCGCCAAGGCGACCACCCCCCCGGGGGTCGAGGCGCCGCCGGCCACCCCGCCGGCCCCGATCTGGCTGGTGCCCTCCGACAAGCCGCCCGGCGAGGGGGTGGGCAAGCACTTCGTCGATCTCCAGAACGACACCACGGCGGCCGACATCGCCCTGGCGGCGCGCGAGGGCATGACCTCGGTCGAGCTGATGAAGCGCTACACCCTGGCCGGCTTCGGCACCGACCAGGGCAAGACCGGCAACATCAATGCCTTGGCGATTCTGGCTCACGAACTGGGCAAGCCCATTCCCGAGGTCGGCACGACCACCTTCCGGCCGCCCTACACGCCGCTCACCTTCGGCGCCATGGCCGGGCGTCAGGTGGGGGCGCTGTTCGCGCCGGAGCGCGTCACCCCGATGCACGACCGCCACCGGGCCCGGGGCGCGGTGTTCGAGGACGTCGGCCCGTGGAAGCGGGCCCGCTACTATCCCGAAGGCGGCGAGGACATGGACGCCGCCGTGGCCCGCGAATGCCGGGCGGCGCGACAGGCGGTGGCGGTGCTCGATGCCTCGACCCTGGGCAAGATCGAGGTGGAAGGGCCGGATGCCGCCGCCTTCCTCGACCGGGTCTACACCAACACCCTGTCCACCCTGGGCGTGGGACGCATCCGCTATGGCCTGATGCTGAACGACGACGGGCGGCTGATGGACGACGGCACGGTGACCCGTCTGGGCGAGGATCGCTACCTTCTGACCACCACCACCGGCGGCGCGGCCACCGTGATGGACTGGCTGGAGGAGCTGCACCAGACCGAATGGCCGGAGCTTGACCTGCACCTGACCTCGGTCACCGACCGCTGGGCGGTGGCCCAGGTGGCCGGCCCCAAGGCGCGCGATCTGCTGGCCGAGCTGGCCCCCGACATGGACCTGTCGGCCCAGGCGCTGCCCTTCATGCGCTTCGTCGAGGGCACGGTGGCCGGGCTGCCGGCCCGGGTCTTCCGGATCAGCTTCACCGGCGAGCTGAGCTTCGAGGTGGCGGTGCCGTGGTCGGTCGGTGGGGCGCTGTGGGACGCCCTGTTCAAGGCCGGCGGGAAACACGGCCTGACCCCCTTCGGCACCGAGGCGATGCATGTCTTGAGGGCCGAGAAGGGCTTCATCATCGTCGGCCAGGAAACCGACGGCTCGGTGACGCCGCTCGACCTGGGGCTGGACTGGGCCCTGGGCAAAAAGAAGGGTGATTACATCGGGCGCCGCTCGCTGGCCCGGGCCGATCTGGCCCGCGACGACCGCAAGCACCTGGTCGGCCTGCTCACCGAGGACCCGGGCGAGGTGCTGGAGGAGGGGGCGCAACTGGTCGATGACCCCGATCAGGCGCCGCCCATGACCATGGTCGGCCACGTCACCTCGAGCTACATGAGCCCCACCCTGGAGCGCTCCATCGCCCTGGCCCTGGTGGCGCGCGGCCGCCAGCGGATGGGCCAGACGGTGCATGCGCCGCTGGCCGATGGGCGGGTGGTCAAGGCGACCATCGTCGACCCGGTGTTCTACGACAAGGAAGGGAAGCGCCGCGATGGCTGACCAGAAGAAGCCGGCCAGCAAACGCCAAGCCGGTAAATCGCAGGCCGGGGGCGGCGCCAAGGGCACGGGCAGCCGCAAGACCGGCACCGCCAGCAAGCCGGCCGCCAAGGCTCCGGCCAAGCGGGCCGCCGCCGACAGCCCAACGGCCAAGGCGGGGGGCGCCAAGCCGGCCGCGAGTAAACCGGCCGCAAGCAAACCGGCGCCTGCCCAAGCCGGTCCGGCCAAGGCGGCCCCGGCCAAGTCAAGCCCGGCGGAGTCTCCCAAGGTCGCCGCCACGCCGGTCCCGACCCTGCCGGCGGCGCTTCGGGAAAGCCCGCTGTCGGCCCTGGCCGGCGACATCGCCGCCGCCGGCGGTCCGACGGTCAAGCTGGCCGAGGTCCCGTTTCCGGCCCTGGTCGGGGTGCGCGGCAAGCCCACCGACACGGCCTTCCTGTCGGCGGTGAGGAAAGCCCTGGGCGCTGATCTGCCGACCACCCCCAACACCACCGCCGCCTTCAAGGACGGGGTGACGGCGGTCTGGCTGGCGCCCGACGAGTGGCTGCTGATCGGCCCCGACGGCGCCCAGGCGGCGTTGCTCGAAGCCCTCGGGCCGGCCCTGGCCGGGGTCAAGGCGGCGACCCAGGTGCTCGACCTGACCGACGCCCAGGTCTGCCTGGACCTCACCGGGCCGCAGGCGGCCGACGTGCTGGCCAAGGGCTGTGGCCTGGACCTGCATCCCCGGGTCTTCGCCCCGGGCGCCGCCGCCCGGACCCTGCTCGCCCAGGCCCCGGTGCTGCTGATCGCGCTTGACGGTGCGCCCGGCGGCTTCCGCCTGCTGACCCGGGCCAGCCTGGGGCGCTATCTGGCCCACTGGCTGCTCGATGCCATGCAACACCTGCCCGAGGCAGCCTGAGCGGCGGCTCTCCAAGGTCCTGTTCGGCTGCGCAATGAAGCTTATTTTACAATGCGTTGCCGGGGCTATCGTGGGGCATAACTTCAGGTTATAGGTTGACTCTCCGCCCTGTCGACGGAGACCGGCATGACCTTGAGCCAGGCCCAGATACGCGCCTTCAACGCGGTGGTTCACCACGGCGGCTTCACCGCCGCCGCCACCGCCCTGGAAATCAGCCAGCCGGCGGTGACGGCGCAGGTGCGTCAGTTGGAAGAGGCCTATGGGGTCAGCCTGTTTGAGCGCCTGGGGCGCGAGGTGCGCCTGACCGCCGTCGGCGAACAGCTCTACCGTCTGACCGGCCAGGTGGCCGACCTGGAGGAGGCCGCCGACAGCCTGCTGAAAGGCCAGGAGGTGCTGGCCGGGCAGGTTGTGAAGATTTCCACCGCCACCCCCCAGCTCTGCATGCCCCTGGTCGCCGCCTTCGCGGCGCGCCATCCCCGCACCAAGATGGAAGTGACCCTGGGCAACAGTGGCGAGGCGGTGGCCCGTCTGCTGGACAGTGCCGCCGATGTGGCCATCGCCCCGGTGCTGCATCAGGATGAGCGGCTGTCCAGTCTCATCCTCGACCATCAGCACCTGTGCGTGGTCATGCCGATCGAGCACAGGCTGGCCCTGGCCTCGCGGGTGACCCTGGAGATGGTCACCGCCCACCCGCTGATCCAGCGCCTGGGGCCCTCGGCGACCCAGCGGCTGGTCGACAAGGTGCTGAAGGGGCGGGGCTTACGAACCCGCACCTCGCTGTGGCTGAGCACCCGGGAGGCGGTCTACGAGGCGGTTGCCGCCGGCCTGGGGCTGGCCCTGGTGCTGCACCGCGACTGCCCGCCGGACAGCCGCCTGTACCTCAGGCGGCTGGCTGATGTGGAGGAAACGGTCACCGAGCGTCTGGTCTGGGTGACGCGGCGCGCCCGGCTGCCCGGCGTGCGGGCCTTCATCCGTCTGGCCGAGGAAGAAACCGCGCTGGCCGGCGGCCTGTCGCCGGCCGCCGATCCGACCAGGGCGGACCCTCCCTCCCTGGTCAGCCGGACCGGCTGAGGCGGAGGTCTCTCGCCCCGGCTGTCACCACAACGTCGCGGCCGGTCTTACGACACCGCATCCTCTGTCTTACGACACCGCGGCCTGCTTCTGCTGGCGGTCGCGCTGGCGGGTGGTCCAGTCGCGGACCTGGCGTTCCATGGTCTGGAAGGCGTCGCGCAGGGCGATCAGGATGTCCTCGTTGACGTTCACGTCCTTGGGGTCGCGCTTGACCACCAGCTCGTCGCCGGGCACCGAGATGAAAATGCTGATGTGGTAGGGCTCCCCCTTCTTGTGCAGGTGCGAGGTATTCTTGTGGTGCACCTCGATGACCACCCGGCAGCCAGTGATGCGGTCACTGAACTGCTCCAGCTTGGCCACCTTCTCGCGCACGCGCTCTTCGATGGCGTCCGACTTGTCGAGGCCATGAAAGGCGATCTGCAAGGGGATCTGCATAAGTCTCTCCATCGTGCGGGGGGCGGGTCGATGCGGCGTGGCCGGGAGCGGCCGTTTGCCGTGTCGCGATCCGAACGGACAACCCGCCGGTCCTCGGTCAAAAACATCATCGGGCCGGTGCTGCCGCGCCCCGGTGGCCCGATCCTTGGGACGCGAAATATCAGTGTAACCCTCGATTCCGGGTGATGCAAAGGAACTTGGTGGGCCGGCGGGGGCTTGTCATCGGGCCGTTCAGGGGCCATATGTGCCGCCGTTTTTCGCCACCCCCCGACCCACGTCGAGACGAAAGGACCCAGCCCGGCCATGAGCAGCACCACCCCGGAGGCCCCCGAGGATCTGCGCTTCGAAGCCGAAGTGACCCGCATCCTGGATATCGTGGTCAACGCCCTTTATTCGGAGAAGGAGATCTTCCTGCGCGAGCTGATCTCCAACGCCTCCGACGCCTGCGACCGGCTGCGCTACCAGGCCCTGACCGAGCCCCACCTGACCGAGGGCGACGCCGACTTTCGGGTCGAGCTTGAAATCGACAAGGCGGCCCGCACCCTGACCGTGCGCGACAACGGCATTGGCATGAACCGCGATGATTTGATCGCCAACCTGGGCACCATCGCGCGCTCCGGCACCGGCGAGTTCCTGAAGCGGCTGAGCGGCGATTCCAAGGCCGACATCAGCCTGATCGGCCAGTTCGGCGTGGGCTTCTACTCGGCCTTCATGGTCGCCGGCCGGATCGAGGTGCTGACCAGGAAGGCCGGCGAGGATCAGGCCTGGCAGTGGGCCAGCCAGGGCGACGGGCGCTTCACCGTCGGCCCGGCCGGCAAGCCGGCGCGCGGCACCGAGATCACGCTGCACCTGAAAGAGGGCGAGGACGAGTTCCTGGAAGCCCAGCGCCTGCGCCACATCGTCAAGACCTACAGCGACCATATCGCCATTCCGGTGGTCCTGAAAGCCGCCGCCGAACCGCCCAGGGAGGGCGAGGACGCGCCCACCGACGAGACCCTCAACACCGCCTCGGCCCTGTGGACCCGGCCCAAGAGCGAGATCACCGAGGAGCAGTACAAGGAGTTCTATCACCACGTCGCCCACGGCTTCGACGACCCCTGGCACACCCTGCACCTGAAGGCGGAAGGGGCGATCGAGTACACGGCGCTGCTCTTCGTGCCGGGCACCAAGCCGTTCGATCTGTTCCAGCCGGAGCGCAAGCCGCACGTCAAGCTGTACGTCAACCGGGTGTTCATCACCGACGACTGCGAAGGCCTGCTGCCGCCCTACCTGCGCTTCATGCGCGGCGTGGTCGACAGCCCCGACCTGCCGCTGAACATCAGCCGCGAGATGCTGCAGAACAATCCGGTGCTGGCCAAGATCCGCACCGGGTTGGTCGGGCGCATCCTCTCCGACCTCAAGAAGCGGGCCGAGGACAAGGAGGCCTACGCCACCTTCTGGGCCGCCTTCGGCGCGGTGCTCAAGGAGGGCCTCTACGAGGACTTCGCCAAGCGCGACGAGATTCTCGACCTGTGCCGTTTCCGCACCACCAACGGGTCCGGGCTGGCCAGTCTGGCCGAGGTGGCCGGGCGCCTGAAGGAAGGCCAGAAGGCCATCTACTACCTGACCGGCGACGACCCCGAGGCGCTGATGCAGAGCCCGCAGATCGAGGGCTTCAAGGCCAAGGGCATCGAGGTGCTGCTGCTCACCGACCCGATCGACGAGTTCTGGGTCAGCTCGGTCGGGACCTATAAGGAGCATCCCATCAAGTCGGTCGCCCAGGCCGGCAAGGACCTCTCGGAGATCAAGGGCGAGGCGGCCGACGAGGCCGAGGAGAAGGCCGAGGAAGCGCCCGAGGACAAGATCGCCGGTCTCATCGGGGTGATGAAGACGGCCCTCGGCGAGGCGGTGAAGGAGGTCCGCGCCTCCGAGCGGCTGCGCGAAAGCCCGGTCTGCCTGAGCAGCGACATGGACGGCATGAGCCTGCACCTGCAACGCCTGCTCAAGGCCCACAATGCCGACGCCCCGGAGACCCCGCGGGTGCTCGAGATCAACCCCCGCCACCCGATCATCAAGGCCCTGGCCGAGCGCGCCGAGGCCACCGCCAACGACGCCGAGGTGGGCGAGGTGGCCCACCTGCTGCTCGATCAGGCGCGCATCGTCGAGGGGGAGGCGGTGCCCGACCCGGCGGCCTTCGCTCGGCGCCTGTCCAAGGCCCTGGAGCAGGGCCTGCTGGGCTGATCGCCCCACCGCGCGCCGGCGCCGGGCGGCGGAAAACAAGGAAAAGGCCCGGTCGCGCCGACCGGGCCTTTTTTGCGCAAGCCGTCAGGGGGGATGCCCTAAACGTCGTCGAGGTCCAGCGTCAGGCCGCGCTGGCGGGCGCAGGCGATCAGGGTGTTGCGCAACAGCACGGCGATGGTCATCGGGCCGACGCCGCCGGGCACCGGGGTGATGGCGCCGACCACCGGCAGGGCGCTCTCGTAGTCCACGTCGCCGACCAGCCGGGTCTTGCCCGGCTCGGCGTCCGGGCGGTCGTCGGGGATGCGGTTGATGCCGACATCGATCACCGTCGCCCCGGGCTTGAGCCACTCGGCGCCGACCATGCGCGGACGGCCCACGGCGGCGACCAGGATGTCGGCGCGGCGGGCCACCGCCGGCAGGTCGCGGGTCCGCGAATGGGCCACGGTGACGGTGGCGTTGGCCCCCAGCAGCAACTGGGCCATCGGTTTGCCGACGATGTTGGAACGTCCCAGGACCACGGCCTCCAGGCCGTCCAGCTTGCCCAGGCGGTCCTTCAGCAGCATCAGGCAGCCGAGCGGCGTGCACGGCACCAGGGCCTCCATGCCACTGGCCAGCCGGCCGGCGTTGACCGGGTGGAAGCCGTCCACGTCCTTGGCCGGGTCGATGGCCAGCAGGATGCGCTCGGCCCGGATGTGGCCGGGCAGGGGAAGCTGGACCAGGATGCCATGCACCGCCGGGTCCTGGTTCAGACGCTCGACCAGGGCCAGCAGGTCGGCCTCGGTGGTCGCCTCGGGCAGGGTGTGGTGGAACGAGGCCATGCCCGCTTCCTCGGCCTGCTTGCGCTTGTTGCGTACATAGACCTGGCTCGCCGGGTCCTCGCCGACCAGCACCACGGCAAGGCCGGGGCGCACGCCGTGCCGGCGTTCCAGGTCGGCCGTGGCGGCGCCGACCCGGGTTCGCAAGGCGGCGGCGAAGGCCTTGCCATCGATGCGCTTGCCGGTGTCGTCCGGGGTGTCGGCCTGGCTCATCGGCGGTCCTTTCCAAGCAGGGGGGGCAGGCGGCGCATCAACTCCTCTGGCGCGCCGGCCAGATGCAGGGTCTTCAGGCGGTCGCTCTGCCCGGCGGTGATGGTGATCGCCGACTTGGGCAGATCAAGGCTCTTGGCCAGCAGGCGGACCAGGGCGGCGTTGGCGGCGCCATCGGCCGGCGGCGCGGTGACGCTGCATTTCAGCAGGGCCCGGCCGTCGGCGTCGGCGGCGATGGCGCCCAGGGCGTTGCGCGAGGCCCGCGGGGCCAGCTTGACGCGCAGCCGGACGCCGTCCCCGGCCGGGCTGATCGGCAGATCGTCCACCAGAGGTCGTCTTACATCATCGCGTAGTGGATGTTGGCCAGGATGCCGCGCACGAAGACGATGGCCAGCAGCAGCACGATGGGCGACAGGTCCACCCCGCCCATGACCGGCACCACCCGGCGGATCGGCCGGAGCAGCGGCTCGGTGATGCGCCACAGCACGTTGCCCACGCTGGCCACGAACTGGTTGCGCGGGTTGATCACGTTGAAGGCGACCAGCCAGCTCAGGATGGCCGAGATGATCACCGCCCACATCAGAAGGTTCAGGGCGATGTCGAGCACCATGAAAAGCGGGCCGACGACGATGTCCATGGGGAAGCCTCCGCGAAGGGAAAACCGGGTCAGGCGAGAAGCCCCGCAACTTACGGCGCGGTGCCCGGGCTGGCAAGAGCCGGCCGGGGGGCAGAAGGGGGGTGCCGCCGGCCTTGACAGGGGCACGGCCGGTGAGCAATATCCCCCTCCCGCGCCGCCCCGGGGAAGGGGCGGCGTTGCCATGGGGCTGTAGCTCAGTTGGGAGAGCGCATCGTTCGCAATGATGAGGTCAGGGGTTCGATTCCCCTCAGCTCCACCAGATTTCCGGGAAAACCCCTCGCCGCGACCCGGCGAGGGGTTTTGCTTTGAGGGCCACCCCCCTGGCGCCCCCCTGGCGCCCCCCTGGCGCCCCCCTGGCGCCGACGCCCCCAGCGCCCTATCCTTGGCCCCATGAGCGCCGCCCCGACCACCGCCCCGTTGTTGCTGCCCGATGTGGCCCGGCCCCCCGCCGGGCCGCCGGCGCCGTTTCGGCTGGCCAGCGACTACCAGCCGGCCGGCGACCAGCCCGCCGCCATCGCCGAGCTGACCGCCGGGGTGGCCGAGAACACGCGCGATCAGGTGCTGCTCGGCGTCACCGGCTCGGGCAAGACCTTCACCATGGCGCACGTCATCGCCAACAGCGGCCGGCCGACCCTGATCATGGCCCCCAACAAGACGCTGGCGGCCCAGCTTTACGGCGAGATGAAGTCCTTCTTCCCCGACAACGCGGTGGAGTACTTCGTTTCCTTCTACGACTACTACCAGCCCGAGGCCTACATCCCGCGCTCGGACACCTACATCGAGAAGGACTCGGCGATCAACGAGCAGATCGACCGCATGCGCCACGCCGCCACGCGCTCGCTGCTGGAGCGCCGCGACACCATCATCGTCGCCTCGGTCAGCTGCATCTACGGCATCGGCGCCGTGGAGAGCTACGCCCGCATGACCATCGCCTTGGAGGTCGGCCAGGAGATCGACCGCAAGGTCCTGTTGAAGGGGCTGGTGGAACTGCAATACGCCCGCAACGACAACAATTTCGTGCGCGGCGCCTTCCGGGTGCGCGGCGACGTGGTGGAAATCTTCCCGGCCCACCTGGAGGACCGCGCCTGGCGGGTCAGCCTGTTCGGCGACGAGATCGAGCGCATCGACGAGTTCGACCCGCTGACCGGCGAGCGCACCCTGTCCTACCGCCAGATCACCCTTTACCCGAACAGCCACTACGTCACCCCCAAGCCCGCCCTGTCCCAGGCCATCAAGGACATCAAGGTCGAACTTAAGGCAAGGCTTGAAGATCTTCAGGCCAACGGCCGCCTGCTCGAGGCACAGCGCCTGGAGGAGCGCACCCGCTTCGATCTGGAGATGCTGGAGACCACCGGCTTCTGCAAGGGCATCGAGAACTACTCGCGCTACCTGACCGGCCGTCGCCCCGGCGAGGCGCCGCCCACCCTGTTCGAGTACCTGCCCGAGGACGCCCTTTTGATCGTCGACGAGAGCCACGTCGCGGTGCCGCAGATCGGCGGCATGTTCAAGGGCGACTACAACCGCAAGAGCACCCTGGCCGAGTTCGGCTTCCGCCTGCCCTCGTGCGTCGACAACCGCCCCTTGCGGTTCGAGGAATGGGAGGCCATGCGCCCCTTGAGCGTCTTCGTCTCGGCCACCCCCGGCGACTGGGAGATGGAGCGCACCCAGGGCGTGTTCGCCGAGCAGGTGATCCGCCCCACCGGTCTGATCGACCCGGTATGCATCGTGCGCCCGGTCGAGCATCAGGTCGACGACCTGCTGGCCGAGGCCCGCGACTGCGCCGCCAAGGGGCAGCGGGTGCTGGTCACCGTGCTCACCAAGCGGATGGCCGAGGATTTGACCGAGTACCTGGGCGAGCACGGCCTGAAGGTGCGCTACATGCATTCGGACATCGACACCCTGGAGCGCATCGAGATCATCCGCGACCTGAGGACCGGGGTGTTCGACGTGCTGGTCGGCATCAACCTGTTGCGCGAGGGGCTGGATATTCCCGAATGCGCCCTGGTCGCCATCCTCGATGCCGACAAGGAGGGCTTCCTGCGCTCCAAGACCTCGCTGGTCCAGACCATCGGCCGCGCCGCCCGCAACATCGATGGCCGGGTCCTGCTCTACGCCGACCGGATGACCGAAAGCCTGACCTACGCCATCGACGAGACCAACCGCCGGCGCGAGAAACAGCAGGCCTACAACGCCGCCAACGGCATCACCCCGCAAAGCATCAAGGGCCGCATCGCCGACATCCTGGGCGAGGTGGCCGAGCACGACTACGTCACCGTTTCCATCGGTGGCGGCGCGGACGACCCGGCCCATCTGGTCGGGCACAACCTGCGGGCCCACGTGGCCGAGCTGGAAAAGCGCATGAAGGCGGCCGCCGCCGACCTGGAGTTCGAGGAGGCGGCCCGCCTGCGCGACGAGATCCGACGCCTGGAATCGCGCGAACTGGAACTGCCGGCCGGCGAGGCCGGGCGCGCCTGGGGGGCCACCGCCGGGTCGGTGGCGGCCGGCAAGGGGCGGCGCGGCAAGCACGACAAGGGGGCGCGGAAGCGGCGCTGAGGCGGCGGCTGGGGCTGGTGGGTTGCTTTTGTCCTGGTATAATAATGCCCGCACCGTTTGAAGGGTTCGTGCACCTCTCCTGCCGTCAGGTTTTCCGCCTTGCCGCCGTCCGCCCCTTCGCCGACTCCTCGGCAACCCCGCCAGGATCGGCGCCTGATCTGGTTCAGCGCCCTGGTCGTGCTGCTGATGGTGACGGTCACCGCCGCCGGTTCGTTGATCGCCCTGCGCGGGGGGCGGGTGATCGGGCAGGCCGAGCAGGCCTGGTCGACGGTTGCCGAGCACACCGACCGCAAGCTGATCCTTTACGCCGACATCCGGGCCGCCTTCGGCTACGGCGGGTTCATCCATGCCTTCAAGAACCTGATCCTGCGCGGCGACCTGATGTACTACTTCACGGCGGCGCACCACATGCATCGCCTGGACCAGAACATCCACCTTTACCGCGCGCTGCCGCTGACCGAGGCCGAGACGGCCGCGCTGGACACCCTGGAAAGCACCGTCGAGCGCTATCGGGGCATGCTCGACGTGGCCTATGACCAGACCCGCGCCGGAACCCTGGGCACCCTGCTTGACCCCCTGGTCACGGTGGATGACGCGGCGGCGGTGGCGGCGCTCGATGATCTGGCCCGGGTGATCGCCGGCGAGATGGCCGCCACCCGGATCTCGGTCGGCCGCACCCTGACCCTGGGCCAGCGCCTGTTCGGCAGCCTGCCCTGGCTGATCCCCCTGAGCCTGATCGCCGTGGTGTTGACCGGGGCGTTGGTGCTTCGCCTCAACCGGGTGGTCCGTCAGGCTGAACGCCAAAGCGCTGAGTTGGCGGACAGTGAACAGCGCCTGATGACGGTCATCGAGGGCTCGATCCAGGGGCTGCTGATCCACGACGGTGACCTCAGGCCGCTGTTCGTCAATCGCTCGCTGGCCCGCATGTACGGCTATGAGTCGGCCGCCGAACTGCTGGCCGAACCAACGCTTGAACACCTGATCGCGCCGGGTCAACGCGATCAGGCACGACAGGCGCGCCAAAGCCTGCTGAACGGGGAGGTCGACGAGCTTTCCCTGCGTCTGGAAACCAGCAAACGCAGCGGCGACCTGGTCATCATCGATGCCGCCGTGCGCCTGGTGCCTTGGAACGGCGCCTGGGCAGTGCAGGCGACGATGATCGACGTCACCGCCCAGGAGTTGCATCACCAGGAACTTGAGTCGAGCCGCGCCACCATGGAGGCCCACGCCACCGAGCTGGCCGGTCTGGCCGACTCGCTGGAGTTGGCCCGCCTGGAGGCCGAGGCCCAGCGCCAGTTCCAGCACCGCCTGCTTGATACCCTGCCCAGTCCCGTCTTCTATCAGGACCCCGACGGGCGCCTGAAGCTGGTCAACCAGGCCTTCGAGGAGGCTTTCCTCGGCGACGCCATCAATCAGCCCGGTGAGCTGGGTGAACGACGGCTGGTCGATCTCCTGTCGGACGATCTGAAGACGGTGGCCATCAAGACCGACTGCCGGCTGATCGCTGCCGGTGACGACCGGGTGGTCAGCTTTGGCGGGGAAACCCTGTTCGCCGACGGCCAGATGCACCACGTGGTGGTGCGTCAGGCCCTGGTCCGCGATGCCTTCGGCACCCCCTGCGGCATCATCGGGGTGATTTCCGACATCACCGGGCAGAAGCGTCTGGAGAACGAGTTGCGCCGCATGGCCACCACCGATTTCCTGACCGGGGCCTGCAACCGGCGCCGCTTCCTTGAGATCGCCGGCCTTGAGATCGAACGGGCGCGGCGCCATGGCCGCCCCTTGAGCGTGCTGACCATGGACATCGACCACTTCAAGCAGATCAACGACACCCATGGCCACGCCACCGGCGATCTGGCCCTCAAGGCCTTCGTGGCGGCCTGCGAGGAGACCCTGCGCGGCGGCGATGCGCTGGGCCGCATGGGGGGCGAGGAGTTCGCCGCCCTGCTGCCGGAAACCGATGCCGCCGGTGCCCTGGTCCTGGGCGAGCGGCTGCGCGCCGCGGTTTCGAGGATCGACTTGAGGGGCGCCGACCGCCGCCCGGTGCCGATGACCGTCAGCATCGGGCAGGCAACGCTGAACCCGGCCGAGCCGAACCTCGACGCGCTGCTGGCCGAGGCCGACCGCGCGCTCTATCGGGCCAAGCAGGACGGCCGCGACCGGGTGGTCGGGGCCCTGGCCAGCTAGGACCGAGAGCGAAAAATCGGGAACCACTTGGGGGTTCCCGATTTTCTCGTTTAGATCGGCTCTACACCTAAAATCTAGAGCAGATCGTGCGAAATCTGAAGCGCTCCGCGATTCACATTTCGCACGATCTGCTCTAGCCGGCCAGGGCCAGGACCAAACCGGCCACCAGCGGCATGGAGAGCGCCGCCAGCAGGGTCTGGGCCGAGATCAGGCGCGCCGTCAGCGGCCCGTTGCCGCCCATCTGGCGGGCCAGGATGTAGGCCGAGGCGGCGCAGGGCAGGCCGCCATAGATGGCGACGGCGACCAGCGCCTCGCCCCGAAGTCCCAGGATCAGGGCCAGGAGCAGCGCGATCAGCGGGCTGAGGATCAGCTTCAGGGTCGCCGACAGGCCCAGGGCGGGCAGCAGCGCGGAGTCCGGGCGAGGTTCCTCGGGGGCCACCGCCAGCCCGGCGCCGACCGCCATCAGGCCCAGCGGCAGGGCGGCCCGGCCGATCACCTCCAGCGTTGGCCCGATCACCGGCGGCAGGCCCAGCCCGGACACGTTGAGGGCAATGCCGACGATACAGGCCAGGATCAGCGGGTTGGTGACGATGCCGACCAGGGTGCGGCGCAGGGCGGCCCGGCGGTCGCCGCCCGGGCCGGGTCGGGTGAGCGACAGCACGGCGACGCACAGCACGTTGACCATGGGCACCACCACCGCCACGCAGAGGGCGGTCAGGGTAATGCCGGCGGGGCCCAGCAGGCCCCCGGCGGCGGCCAGCCCGACAAAGGTGTTGGGCCGGATGGCAGCCTGGAACAGCGCCCCCCGGGCCGGTCCGTCGAGCCGTCGGCCGGGCAGCGGCGGTTCCCCCCAGCGGCGGCCCAGAATCCAGGCCAGGGCGGCGATGGCCAGGGTGGTCAGGGCGACCGCCAGGCCGACCCGCTGCCACGGCAGGCCGGCCAGATCGGCCCCGGCCAGGTTGGAGATCAGCAGGGCCGGGAAGGTCACGATGTAGGTCAGCCGCTCCATGGGCGACCACAGGGCGGCCTCGACCAGGGCGGCCTTGCGCAACACGAAGCCGAGCAGAATGACCAGGAAGACCGGCGCGATGGCCAGGGTGATGTTCGCCATGGCGGCGATCCTACACCGTGTCGTGGGGATTTGTCGCGGCCTCTGGTGGTTCCGCCGTGGGGCCGGCACAAACTGCCGGGCGGCGCCGGATGGGGCGGCAAGGATGGCCGGGTCGGGCCTTCCGCGCCAGTCCTAACCCATTGATCCGAAAGGGTGGTGGGGGCTGGCATGGGGTTTGCTGCCCGCTCTGGCGGATAACCTTGTCCCGTTCAGTCGGAGCCCACCGCCATGACCATCTGGGGTGCCTTTGCCAACGCCTCCATGGGGATGCAGGCCCAGAGCCACGCCCTGGGGCAGATCAGCACCAACGTGGCCAACATGAACACCACCGGCTACAAGAAGACCGAGACCCACTTCCAGACGGTGCTCTCGGAAAGCACCGGGGGTGGTCGGTTCGACATCTACTCGGCGCAGACCAAGGACTATCGCCGGGTCAGCTACCAGGGGCAGATCCTGGCCACCAACAGCGCCAAGGACGTGGCCCTCAACGGGCGCGGCATGCTGGTCGTCAACGACGCCTTCGACGGCAGCGGACAGACCTACTACACCCGCGACGGGGCCTTCTACGAACAGGAAATCGACGGCGATTCCTACCTGATGCAGGGCAACGGCCTGTACGTCATGGGCTGGAGCGCCGACGCCGACGGGGTGATCGACGCCACCGGCAACCTGGGGGCCATCCGCACCAACACCTTCGATCAGTTGCCCGGCCAGGCGACCTCCAACGTGCGCCTGCAGGCCAACATCGATTCCGGGGCGACCAAGGCCCAGAACTTCAGCTTCGGGGTCTACGACGACCAGGGCAACGAACAGTCGCTCACCCTGACCTGGACCCCAACCCCCGACGTGCCCAACGAATGGACGCTGGAGTTCAGCGCCGCCAACGGCACGGTCAGCGCGCCGACGGCACCGAGCCTGCCGGTGCTCACCTTCGACGGCAACGCCCAGTTGCCCGACACGACCGCCCCGGTGACGGTGTCCATCACCTGGGCCGGGGGCGGGTCCAGTTCCATCGCGGTGGATCTGGACGACATGACCCAGTACTCGGGCAAGACGGTCATCGACGTCATCGAATCGGACGGCTACGCCACCGGTCTGCTGCGCCAGACCCGGTTCGACAACGACGGCGTGCTGTACGGCATCTACAGCAACAACCAGGCCATTCCCATCGCCCAGTTGGCGGCCGCCAACTTCACCAATCCGGACGGCCTGGAAGCGACCAACGGCAACATGTTCCTGGAAAGCGAATGGTCGGGCGAGGCCGAGCTGTTCCAGCCCGGCGGCACCGGCCGGCTGGCCTCCATCGAGCCGGCCTCGCTGGAGCAGTCGAACGTCGATCTGGCCGACGAGTTCAGCCGCATGATCCTGACCCAGAACGCCTATTCGTCGAACGCCACGGTGTTCCGGACGAGCGACGAAATGGTCCAGGAAGCGGCCCAGCTGAAGCGATAGAGCAAATCCCGAGCGATCCGGAGCTGATCGGCCAAACCGGATTGCGACGACGATTTGCTTCAATATCAAGAGTCTGGAGCGTGTTGGGTGATTCACAAATCACGCAACACGCTCTTAAGGATTCGCCGCCGGGACTACGCCGGAATCACCAGGGCGTGGCGCTTCTTGCCGGCCGACAGCTTGATCTGGCCGGCCGCGTCCAGGTCCTCGATGGTGATCGGCCGGTTGGCGTCCTCGATCAGGGCGCCGTTCAGGCGCCCGCCGCCGCCGGCGATCAGCCGCCGGGCCTCCTTGTTCGAGCCGGCCAGTCCGGCGGTGACCATCAGCGCATAGGCCGGGATGCCGGCGCCCAGTTCGGCGCGCGGCACCGGCACGGTGGGCAGGGCCTCGCCGCTGCCCCCCTGCTCGAAGGTGGTTTCGGCGGTGTGGCGCGCCTCGGCGGCCGCCTCGGCGCCGTGGCACAGGGTGGTGGCGTGGTCGGCCAGCAGCTTCTTGGCCTGATTGATCTCGGCCCCGGGCAGGCTTTCCAGGCGGCCGATCTCGTCCTCCGGCAGGTCGGTGAACAGGCGCAGGAAGCGGCCCACGTCGGCGTCCTCGGTGTTGCGCCAGTACTGCCAGTAGTCGTAGGGCGAAAGGCTCTCGGGGTTCAGCCAGACGGCGCCCTGGGCGGTCTTGCCCATCTTGGCGCCCGAGGCGGTGGTGAGCAGCGGCGAGGTGACGCCGAACAGCTCCAACCCCTGGGTGCGGCGCCCCAGCTCGACCCCGTTGACGATGTTCCCCCACTGGTCCGAGCCGCCCATCTGCACCGAGCAGCCATGGCGCCGGGCCAGCTCGACGAAGTCGTAGGCCTGGAGGATCATGTAGTTGAACTCAAGGAAGGTCAGCGGCTGTTCGCGCTCCAGGCGCAGGCGTACCGAGTCGAAGCTGAGCATGCGGTTGATGGTGAAATGGCGGCCGTAATCGCGCAGGAAGGGGATGTAGGCCAGCTCGTCCAGCCAGTCGGCGTTGTTGACCATGATCGCGTCGGTTGGGCCGTCGCCGAAGGTCAGGAAACGCTCGAAGACCCGCCGGATGCCGGCCATGTTGCGCTCGATGGTGGCGTCGTCGAGCAGCGGCCGGCTGTCGTCGCGGAACGACGGGTCGCCGATGCGGGTGGTGCCGCCGCCCATCAGCACGATGGGCTTCTGCCCGCACTGCTGCCAGTGGCGCAGCAGCATGATCTGGATCAGGCTGCCGACGTGCAGGCTTTCGGCCGTGCAATCGAAGCCGATGTAGGCGATCAGCGGTGCCCGCTGGCCCTTTTCCACCTCGACCAGACGGGCGTCCAGGGCGGTCAGGTCGGTCCCCTGATTGAGATAGCCGCGCTCGACCAGGCGTCCGAGGAAGGCGGAGGCGGGGGTGAAGGCGGGCTCGGTCATCGGGGCGGTCCGTTGGGCTGGGGGGATTCGGAGCAGGGGAGGTAGCACAGCCGCCGGGCGGCGGCAACGTTGTGGGCCTTGCGGGGGCTTGACCGGCCGGGGAGGGCGCGCCAAGCAGGAAGGCCGTGCCCGTTCCATCTTCCCTTTCGCGGAGCCCCCGCCATGCCCCCATGCCCGCCGCTGAAAGCCCTCGGCCTGATGAGCGGCACCTCGCTCGACGGGGTCGATGCCGCCATCGTTGAAACCGACGGGACACGGGTGCTGGCCCTCGGCCCCAGCCTGACCCAACCCTATCCGGCCGATCTGGCCGACGACCTGCGGGCCGCCCTGGGCAGCGGCCCGCCCGATGACTCCCTGGCCGATGTGGAGCGCCGGCTGACCCTGTTCCAGGCGGCGGTGGCGAGCGGGCTGATCGATCAGGCCGGGCCGGTCGAGGTGGTCGGTTTCCACGGCCAGACCGTCAACCACCGCCCGCAGGACGGCTGGACCTGGCAGTTGGGCGATGGCGCCCTGATGGCCGCCCGCCTGGGGGTGCCGGTGGTCAGTCGCTTCCGCGACGCCGACGTGGCCGCCGGCGGCGAGGGGGCGCCGCTGGCCCCGGCCTGGCATCGCGCCCTGGCGGCTGACCTGGAACGCCCGCTGGCGGTGCTCAATCTGGGCGGGGTGGGCAACGTCACCTGGATCGGCCCCGGCGACGACGACCTGATCGCCTTCGACACCGGGCCGGGCAACGCGCTGCTCGACGACTGGGTGCGCGCCGCCACCGGGCAGCCGTGCGACCGGGATGGCGCCCTGGCCCGCGCCGGGCGGGTCGAGGGGGCCGTGCTGGGGGCGCTGATGGATCACCCCTATTTCGCCCGCCCGTGGCCCAAGTCGCTGGACCGCAACGCCTTTTCCCTGGCGCCCTTGGCGGGGATGGAGCTTGCCGACGGGGCCGCCACCCTGGCCGCCTTCACCGCCCAGGCGGTGGCCCGGGCGGTGCTCCTGTTGCCTCAGGCGCCACGGCGCTGGCTGATCACTGGCGGCGGGCGGCACAACCCGGCCCTGATGGCCGAGCTGGCGGCGCGGCTGGCCGTGCCGGTCGAGCCGGTGGAGGTGGTGGGCTGGGATGGCGACGCCCTGGAGGCCCAGGCCTTCGCCTATCTGGCGGCGCGCGCGCTGGCCGGGCTGGCGCTGTCCTTTCCCGGCACCACCGGGGTGGCCCGGCCGCTGCCCGGGGGGCGGATCAGCCGGCCGCCGCCGGGCTGAGGTCGTCGGCCAGGGCCTGATCGAGATAGGCGTCGATGCGCCCGGTCAGGATCTCCATGTGCTCGGCGAAGAAGTGGTTGGCGCCCTCGATCACGCTGTAGTCCACGGCGATGTTCTTCTGGCTGGCCAGCTTGGCGGCCAGCTTGGCGACCGCCGCCTCGGGCACCAGGGTGTCGCGGTCGCCGTGGATGATCAGCCCCGAGGACGGGCAGGGGGCGAGGAAGCTGAAGTCGTGCTGGCTGGCCGGCGGGGCGATCGAAATGAAGCCGTTGATCTCCGGGCGGCGCATCAGGAGCTGCATGCCGATCCAGGCCCCGAACGAGAAGCCGGCGATCCAGCAGGCGCTGGCGTTGGGGTTGATGGTCTGCATCCAGTCGAGCGCCGAGGCGGCGTCGGACAACTCGCCCTGGCCCTGGTCGTAGCTGCCCTGGGAGCGTCCCACCCCCCGGAAATTGAAGCGCAGCACCGAGAAACCCCGGCGCACGAACAGGTGGTACAGGTTGTAGGCCACCTTGTTGTTCATGGTGCCGCCGCGGTTGGGATCCGGGTGCAGGATCAGGGCGAGCGGGGCGTTGTCGGTGGGGCCGTGATGATAGCGGCCTTCCAGGCGGCCTTCCGGGCCGTTGAAAATCACTTCGGGCATGATGCGGTGGCGGGCTTTCGTTTTCTGGGTCGAAGCTGGTGCGGGTCGAAACTGGTGCGGGTCGAAACGGGTGTTTTGGGGGTCCGTGGCGAGGTGGCTTCCGAGGGCGGTTTGCTCTTTCAATTCAACCGGTCAATTCAACCGGGAGTGTCCGACCGAATGGGTCAGTTTTATTGACCCCCCGAGGCGGACCCCGTATAGTCGCTTCCGCCCGCGCCCGCCAGTCGGGCCGTGATCGCCTGGGGCGTCCGTAAGGTTTCCGGAAGGGGTTCCGGCAGACCTTGTGGACACGACAGCCCAGGTTGGACACGCCAGTCCAGGGGTGGGCCGTGACCGTTGAAGGGCGGCTCCCGAACCGCCACGGAACCGGACGTCAAGCGCCGGACACGGTGCGGAGCGGGGGACCTCCGGATCAGGGCCCGGCCCATGGTCCGGGGCCCTTCGGACCCGGCCAGACCTTTCCAGGTAGGCGCCGTATCGGCGGCCCTGGCGGGGTGTGGCCGAGAGGTGAAGAAGCCCGGTGACGACGGGGCGCGGCAGTGTAGCACAGGTCGGCCTATCATGTTCAAGCGCCTGAACGAAGACATCCGCACCATCCTCGACCACGACCCGGCGGCCCGGACGTGGCTCGAGGTGCTTTTGTGTTATCCCGGGTTGCACGCCATCATCTATCACCGTCTGGCCCATGGGCTGTGGCGGCGCGGTTTCCGGCTGGCCGCCCGCCTGGTGGCGCACATCGGCAAGATGCTGACCGCGGTCGAGATTCACCCGGCGGCGCGGGTCGGCCGGCGGGTCTTCATCGACCACGCCACCGGCGTGGTGATCGGCGAGACAGCCGTGGTGGGTGACGATGTCACCCTCTATCAGGGGGTCACCCTGGGTGGCACCTCGCTCGACAAGGGCAAGCGCCACCCGACCCTTGAGAACGGGGTGATCGTCGGCTCCGGGGCGCAGATCCTGGGCCCGCACGTGATCGGCGAGGGGGCCCGGGTGGGCGCCAACGCGGTGGTCCTGGCCGATGTGCCGGCGGGCATGACGGTGGTCGGCATCCCGGCCCGGGTGGTCATGCGCAAGAAGGCCAGCGACGAGGACTTCTGCGCCTATGGCACGCCGGTGGAGGGGATCAAGGACCCGGTGGCCCGCACCGTGCGCACCCTGCACCATCAGATGCGCGAGATGCTGGAACGCATCGACCATCTGGAGTCGCGGCTTGCCACCTACGAGGACCCGGCCGCCAGGGCGGGCGACGAGGCCCCCCAGCGGCCCCGCCTGATGGCCACCGGAACCTCGGACGCCCCCCGCCACGCGGCGGGGGAACGATGAGATACGGCGTTCACGCAAACGGGGCCCAAGACCCCGACGTTCAGCAAAACGGGGCGGCAGACCCCGGAGAACACGAAACCACGCGGCTGCTTTCCATGGGCCGGGACGCACTGAAGGGATATCAATCAGCCACCCAACAGCCGGCTAGGGAGGAACTGCCGTGAGGTTGAGCACCAAGGGACGTTACGCGGTGATGGCCATGGCCGATCTGGCCCATGCCTCGGTCAATCGCCCGGTCGCCCTGGCCGACATTGCCCAGCGCCAGGAGATTTCGCTGTCCTACCTGGAACAACTGTTCGGCAAGCTGCGCAAGGGCGGGCTGGTGCGCAGTGTGCGCGGCCCCGGCGGCGGCTACCTGCTGTCGCGCGATGCCGGCGAGATGCGCATTTCCGACATCATCCTGGCGGTCGACGAACCGATCCAGACCACCCGCTGTTCCCCCGGCTCGCCGGCCGGCTGCCACAACAACAAGGGCCGCTGCCTGACCCACGACCTGTGGGAGGAGTTGGGCAATCAGATCTATCTCTATCTCAGCTCGGTCACCCTGGATGACGTGTGCAAGCGCAAGGTGCTGGGCACCAGCGGCATCGTCGATCACGCCCCCGGCGACGTGCCGGAAGGGCTGGGCGGCTGTGGCGGCGGCGTGGATGACGGCGCGGCGGTGAACTGAACCGGCCCGCCGGGGCGGGTTCCCGATGGGGGGCTCAGCCGCCGCGCAGGGTTCGGGTGGCGCTGTCGCGGTCGAACAGATAAAGCAGTACCCGCAAGGCCTTGCCGCGCGGTCCTTCAAGCTGTGGGTCAACTTCCACCAGATAGCTGGCCTCGCGCCGGGCCTGATCGAGCAGGGCGGTGTCCCGGCCCAGGTCGGCCAGCCGGAAGGCCGGCAGGCCGCTCTGGCGGGTGCCCAGCACCTCGCCGCCGCCGCGCAGGGCAAGGTCGGTTTCGGCGATCTCGAAGCCGTCGTCGCTGCGGCGCAGGGTTTCCAGACGCACCCGGCCGCTGTCGGTCAGGCTGTCGCCGTAGACCAGAAGGCAGGTGGCGGCCCGCTTGCCGCGCCCGACCCGGCCGCGCAACTGGTGCAACTGGGCCAGCCCGAAGCGCTCCGCCTGCTCGACCACCATCACCGTGGCGGTGGGCACGTTGACCCCGACCTCGATCACCGTGGTGGCGACCAGCACGTCGAGTCCGTCGCCGGCGAAGTCGGCCATCACCCGGTCCTTGTCCTCGCCCTTCATCTGGCCGTGGACCAGCCCGACCCGAAGCCCGCTGCGCGCCTTGAGGTCGGCCGCCCGCTGCTCGACGGCGGCGGTGCCGGAAAGCCCGTCGCCGTCGATCGCCGGACACACCCAATAGACCTTGTCGCCGCGATTGACCGCCCGGCCGATGGCGGCGACCACCTCGCCCAGGCGGCGGGCGCCGATGATCCGGGTATCCACCTTCTGGCGCCCGGGCGGCTTCTCGTCGAGTCTTGAAACATCCATGTCGCCGTAGGCGGTCAGGGTCAGGGTGCGCGGGATGGGGGTGGCGGTCATCACCAGCACGTCGGGATGATGGCCGCTGGCCGCCGTCCCCTTGGCCGACAACTGAACCCGTTGATGGACCCCGAAGCGGTGCTGCTCGTCGATCACCGCCAACCCCAGGTCGCGGAAGGTGACCCCGGGCTGGAACAGGGCGTGGGTGCCCAGGATGATGTCGATGTCGCCGGCCGCCAGGGCGGCCAGGGTGGCCTCGCGGTCGGCCGCCGTGGCCCGCCCGGTGAGCAGCCCCAGACGCACCCCGGCCGCCTTGGCCAGCGGCTCCAGGGTGGCCAGATGCTGGCGGGCCAGGATCTCGGTCGGCGCCATCAGGGCGCCCTGGGTGCCGCAGGCCACCGCCCGCACCAGGGCCAGGAAGGCGACCACCGTCTTGCCGCTGCCCACGTCGCCCTGAAGCAGGCGCAACATGCGCTCCGGGCTGGCCATGTCGGCGGCGATCTCGGCACCCACCCGCTGCTGGGCCGAGGTCAGCGGGAAGGGCAGGGCGGCCAGCACCTTGTCCACCGCCGCGTCGCCGCCCGCGAGGGCGCGCCCGGCCCGGCGGCGCAGGTTGCGCCGGACCAGCATCAGGGCCAGTTGGTTGGCCAGAAGCTCGTCATAGGCCAGCCGCTGGCGGGCCGGGGTGGTGGGCTCCAGGTCTTCGGGCACGACCGGGGCATGGACCGCCCGCACCGCCGCCTCCCAGGCCGGCCAGCCGAGGCGTTCCCGGCTTGTCGGATCGAGCCACTCGGGCAGCTCCGGGCAGCGTTTCAGGGCCCCGGCCAGGGCCTTGCCCAGCACTTTCGGGGTAATTCCACCGCCCAGGCCATAGATCGGCTCGATGCGGCGCACGCTGTCGGCCTGGTCGGGCGCCACGATGTGGTCGGGGTGGGTCATCTGGGCCCGCCCCTGATAGACATCGACCCGCCCGCTGACCACCACCTGGCGGCCCACCGGCAGGGTCTCGGTGATCCATTTGCGCGACGCCCGGAAGAACACCAGATCGAGGCTCGCGGTGTCGTCGGCCACCTTCACCCGCCACGGGCTGCGCGGGCTGTTGGGGGCCGGCGAATGATGGCTTTCCACCTTCACCTCGACGGTCACCACGGTCCCCGGCACGGCGTCGGTCAGGGCCGGCGACAGGCGCCGGTCGACCACCCCGTGCGGCAGGTGCCACAGAAGGTCGCGCACCGTCTCCCCGGTCAGACGGACAAAGGCCGGCTTCAGGCGTGGCCCCACCCCGGGCAGGGAGTCGATGGGGGCGAACAGGGGGTTGAGGACCTCGGGGCGCATGGATGGGGAACCGGGCGTGTGATCGGGGCTGGCCTGGAGGCGCTCCAGGTTTTATATCTCAGCGCCCCGGGGCCGGCCAGCCGCCCCCGCACCTCTTTATCCAACCGCCACTGCCCGATGCCCGACGCCGATCCCGACACCCGCCGCCGCCGTCTGCGTTACCGCGCCCTGCACCGGGGCAGCCGCGAGGCCGACCTGCTGATCGGCGGCTTCGTCACCGCCCACCTGGACAGCCTCGGCGCGGCCGAACTGGACACGCTGGAAACCCTGCTCGACGAGCTGGACGCCGACATCCTGGACTGGGTGCTCGGCCACCGCTCGCCGCCGGCCCATCTGGACACCCCCCTGTTCGCCCGCCTGAAGGCGCATCGGGTGACCCGGTGAGCGGTCTTGACGCCGCCCATCTGCTGAGCCGCGCCGCCGCCCCCGGGCGGCAGACCCTGGCCGGATTGCCGGTCGGGCATGACGTGGCGGTGCTCGCCGCCCTGGCCCGCGCCGCGAAGGCGGGCCAGGACATCCTGGTGCTGGTGCGCGATGACGTGCGTCTGGCGGCGCTCTCCGACGGGTTGGCGGTGGTCGCCCCGGAGGTCCCGGTGCTGCCCTTCCCGGCCTGGGACTGCCTGCCCTACGACCGCGCCGGGCCGCATCCGGAGATCGTCGCCAGCCGGCTCGACACCCTGGCCCGGCTGGCCCGCCCGGCCGGCGACGGCCCGGCCCGGCTGGTCATCGCCACCGTCAACGCGGCCCTGCAACGGGTGCCGCGCCGCGACCTGATGGCCACCCTGGGGCAGGTGCTGAAGGTGGGCGACACGGTGGCGGTGGACGATCTGCTGGCCCGTCTGACCGATGCCGGCTATCTGCGCACCGATCAGGTCATGGAGCCGGGCGAGGTGGCGGTGCGCGGCGGCCTGATCGACCTTTTCCCGCCCGGTGCGGAAAGCCCGGTGCGGCTCGACCTGTTCGGCGACGAGATCGAAAGCATCCGCCGCTTCGACGCCGTCTCCCAGCGGACCAGCGGCAAGCTCACGGAAATCCACCTCGGCCCGTCCAGCGAGGTGATGCTCGACAAGGCGGCGATATCGCGCTTCCGCTCGGCCTACCGCGAGCTGTTCGGCGGCGCCCTGGCCGGCGATCCGCTCTACGAGGCGCTGAGCGAAGGGGCCCGCCCGCCCGGCCTGGAACACTGGCTGCCGCTGTTTCACGACGGCCTCGACACCCTGTTCGACTATGTGCCACCAGAGCGCCCGGTGATCCTCGACCATCAGGCCGAGGAGGTGCGCGACAGCCGTCTGGAGCAGATCGCCGAGTATCATCAGGCCCGGCTCGACGCCCTGGCCCAGAAGCTGGACCCGGAGCGCCCCTACCGCCCGGTACCGCCGGACCGCCTGTTCCTCGATGCCGCCGAATGGAACCGGGTGCTGGCCACCCGGCCGGTACTGATCGCCTCGCCCTTCGGGGCCACCGACCTGGGCGACGCGGCGCTGGATGCCGGCGGCCGCCCGGGGCGCGACTTCGCCGACATCCGGGCGCGGCCCGACGACAACCTGTTCGAGGCGGTGCTCGACCACCTGAAGCGGCTGGGCCGCGATGGGTATGCGGTGGTCCTGACCGCCGCCAGCAAGCCGGGGCGCCATCGTCTGGCCACCCTGCTGGCCGACCACGGGGCCGAGGCGGCGCCCAAGGTGGACGATTGGCCGGCCGCCCTGGTTGCCGCCGAGGATGGGGCCTGGCCGGTGGTGGTGGCGCCTTTCGCCCGGGGCTTCGTGGCCCACGGGCTGGCCGTCATCACCGAGCAGGACATCCTGGGCGACCGGCTGGCCCGCCAGCCGCGCCGCAAGCGCCAGGCCGAGCGCTTCATCGCCGATGTCTCGACCCTCTCGGAAGGCGATCTGGTGGTCCATGTGGATCATGGCATCGGCTGCTACGAAGGGCTGGAGACGGTGCGCGCCGGCGGCGCGCCGCACGATTGTCTGCGCCTGCGCTACGACGGCGGGGACAAGCTGTTCGTGCCGGTGGAGAACATCGAGACCTTGTCGCGCTACGGCTCCGAACAGGCCGGGGCGCAGCTCGACAAGCTGGGCGGGGTGGCCTGGCAGGCCCGCAAGGCGCGCCTCAAGCAGCGCATCCGCGAGATGGCCGACGAGCTGATCCGCATCGCCGCCGCCCGCCATCTGCGCCCGGGGCAGCGCCTCAGCCCGCCGGAGGGACTGTACGAGGAATTCGCCGCCCGCTTCCCGTTCGAGGAAACCGACGATCAGTTGAAGGCCATTTCCGATACCTTGTCGGACATGGCCTCGGGCCAGCCCATGGACCGCCTGATCTGCGGCGACGTCGGCTTCGGCAAGACCGAGGTCGCCCTGCGCGCCGCCTTCGTGGCCGCCTTCTCGGGGGCCCAGGTGGCGGTGGTGGTGCCGACCACGCTGCTCGCCCGGCAGCATTTCCGCACCTTCCAGGAGCGCTTCGCCGGCCTGCCGGTGAGGGTGGCCCAGGTGTCGCGCATGGTCGGCGCGCGCGAGGTGAAGAAGGTCAAGGAGGGGCTGGCCGAGGGGACCATCGACATCGTCATCGGCACCCACGCCCTGCTCGCCGACAGCGTGCGCTTCAAGCGCCTGGGACTGGTGGTGGTCGACGAGGAGCAGCACTTCGGCGTCGCCCACAAGGAGCGCCTGAAGCGCCTGAAGGCCGACCTGCACGTGCTCACCCTGACCGCCACCCCCATTCCCCGCACCCTGCAAATGGCCCTGACCGGGGTGCGCGAGCTGTCGATCATCGCCACCCCGCCGGTCGATCGGCTGGCGGTGCGCACCTTCATCTCGCCGTTCGATCCGGTGGTGGTGCGCGAGGCCATCCTGCGCGAGCGCAACCGGAGCGGCCAGACTTTCGTCGTCTGCCCGCGGGTCGCCGACATCCCCAAGGTGGCCGAGCGGCTGGAAAAGCTGATCCCCGAGGTGCGCCTTGCCATCGCCCACGGCCAGTTGACGCCAAGCCGTCTGGAAACCGTCATGGCCGCCTTCACCGAGGGCGAGGCCGACGTGTTGCTGGCCACCAACATCATCGAGTCGGGCCTGGACATGCCTGGGGTGAACACCATCCTGGTCTACCGCGCCGATATGTTCGGGCTGGCCCAGCTTTACCAGTTGCGGGGCCGGGTGGGGCGTGGCAAGGCGCGCGGCTACGCCTATCTGACCGTGCCCCCGGACCGCAAGCTGAGCGGCACCGCCGAGCGCCGGCTTCAGGTGATGCAGACCCTGGACAGCCTGGGCGCCGGCTTCTCGCTGGCCAGCCACGATCTGGACATCCGGGGCGCCGGCAACCTTCTGGGCGACGAGCAGTCCGGCCACATCAAGGAGGTCGGCATCGAGCTTTACCAGCACCTGCTGGAAGAGGCGGTGGCCGCCGCCCGCCGGGGCGAGGGCATGGAGGTGGAGGAGGAGACCTTCTCGCCGCAGATCGGCCTGGGGGCGCCGGTGCTGATTCCGGAAACCTACGTGCCCGACCTGTCGCTGCGGCTGTCCCTGTACCGCCGGCTGGCCGACCTCACCGAGGAGGCGGAAATCGAGGACCTTGCCGGCGAGTTGGAAGATCGCTTCGGCCCCCGGCCGCCGGAGGTCGACAACCTGCTGGCCGTGGTTGGCCTGAAGGCCCTGTGCCGCAAGGCCAACGTGGAGAAGGTCGAGGCCGGGCCCAAGGGCGCCGTGCTGACCTTCCGCGAGCGGCGCTTCCCCAACCCGGCCGGGCTGGTCGCCTACATCTCGCAGCAGGCGGGCAGCGTGAAGGTGCGGCCCGACCATTCCCTGGTGGTGATGCGCCTGTGGGAAAGCCCGGCCGACCGCCTGGCCGGCGCCCGCCGGGTGCTGGAAACCCTGGCCCGCGTGGCCGCGGAGGGCTGAGCCAAAGGGGCGCTGCCCCTTTGAACCCCGCTGGGGGACCCAGGGGGTCCCCCAGACCCCCGCCATGAGTCAAAACCACCCGGAGGGGGGCAAGCCCCCCTCCGGGTGGTTTTAAGTCGTGGAGGGGTCCGGGGAAGCCCTGCTTCCCCGGCGGGGGTCAAGGGGGCGGCGCCCCCTTGCCAGCCCTACCGCTGGCCACTGGCCGGGGTGTAGACCGGGGTGCCGACCAGTTGGCGCGAGGACACGTAGGGGTCCGGCCGTTCGAAGCAGGTGACGTCGCCGAGCGATCGGTAGCAGTACATTTCCTGCGGCGGCGGCGGGGTGTAGCGGTCGTGCTCGATGCAGTAGGGCCCGCCGTAGTAGGCGCGCACGGTCGAGCAGTCCTTGCCCCGGTAGAACGACATGGCGTGGTCGCCCATGGTCTTGTCGGTGTTGATCAGCGACACCGTGTCCCAGGCCAGCAGGGTGGGTGTCATGCCACCATCGACGCAACCGGCCAGCGGCGTCATCAGGGCCAGGGCGCAGGCGATCCGGGGCAACAGGGACGGCGGGGACATGGAGGGCATCCGCAAGGCAGGGGAAGGGCCGGCAGTCCGGGTCAGGCTGATCATCGCCGGCGGCGGTAAACAAACGCTTACCAATCCAGGCGGGCCAATCCAGGCGGGTGCACGGCTTGACGGGCCGGTTCGCGGCCCCGACCTATAGTCATCCGCTTGCCGACCGGCGAGCCTTCCGTTGCCTCTTGCGAAGGAGAACCCGAATGGCGGTCGAAACCCCGATCTGCGACTTCGGCTGGCCGGCGCCGGATTTCTCGTTGCCCGGTGTCGATGGCGAAACCCACACCCTTCAGTCGGTGCGCGGCAGCCGTGGCACCCTGATCGTCTTCATCTGCAACCACTGCCCCTACGTGAAGGCGGTGATCGACCGGCTGGTGCGCGACGCCGGGGAGTTGCAGGAGCTGGGCATCGGGGTGGCGGCGATCAGCGCCAACGATGTGGACCAGTACCCGGAAGATTCCTTCGACAACATGAAGGAATTCGCCCGCCAGCGCGGCTTCACCTTCCCCTATCTGTACGACGCGACGCAGCAGGTGGCGCGCGCCTACGGGGCCGTCTGCACGCCCGATTTCTTCGGCTTCGACAAGGACCTGGGGCTCCAGTACCGGGGCCGCCTGGATGCCTCGCGCAAGGAGGCCGGGCCGCCCGACCTCAGGCGCGAGTTGTTCGAGGCCATGCAGCAGGTGGCGGAAACCGGCGAGGGGCCGCCCGATCAGGTGGCTTCCATGGGCTGTTCCATCAAGTGGAAGGCGGCCTGAAGATACGGCCATGGCGGCCGCTGCCGCAAATTACCTTGGGCAGGGCGGCTGCCGCCGCAAATCACCTTGAGCATGGCGGCTGCCGCCGCACATTGCCTTGCCCGGGCGGCGACGATATGGTGAGGCCCGGATTTCCCACGCCCCGCAAGGAGCCCCCGCCCGTGAGCAAAGCGCCGAAAGGCAAGGCCGCGAAAAACGCCCCGCCGGCCCCCGCCGACGATCCCCGTGACGCCGCCCAGGAAGCCCTGTTCCGCGAGGTCGACGAGGACCTGCGGCACGACCAACTGCACCGCCTGTGGCAGCGCTACGGCCGCCATGCCATTGGCGCGGCGGTGCTGCTGGTGGTCGGGGTGGCCGGCTGGCAGGGCTATTCGGCCTACGAGCGCAACCAGGCCATCGCCCAGGCCGAGGCCTACGAGGCCGGGCTCGAGGCGCTGCCCGGCGACCCGGCCCTGGCGGCGACCCGCTTCGCCGAATTGGAGGGGCAGGGCGGTTCGGGCTATCCCGAACTGGCTGACCTGCAACGCGCGGCGGCGCTGATCGAGGCCGGCGACCGGCAGGCCGCCCTCGGCGTCTACCGCGATCTGGCCGACGACGATGCGGCCGATCCGGCGCTGCGCGATCTGGCCCAGGTGCTGCTGGTCCTGCATCAGGTGGACGATGGCCCGCCGGAGGCCCTCTCGGCCCAGCTCGACCCCCTGACCGACCCGGCCGGCGCGTGGCGCCACAGCGCGCTGGAACTTCAGGCCCTGCTCAAGCTGAAAGCCGGAGAGCCCGAGGAAGCGGCCCGCCGCTTCGCCGATCTGACCCGCGACAGCGAAACCCCGAGCGGCGTGCGCGAGCGGGCCCGGGCCCTGCTCGATGCCCTGGGCGGCGACCCCGATGCCGGCGCCACGCCGGCCGGGGACGACGCCCCGGCCGACCAGGGGTAGGGCCGATGGCTGGCTTGCACCTTTCCAACTTGCGCGTGCTGCCGCTGCTCGCCCTGTTGCTGCTCGGTGGCTGCGAGAGTCTGGGCATCGATGATTGGCTGGGCGGCGACGAGGCGCCACCGCTGCCCGGCAAGCGCATCTCGGTGCTGGCCCATGAGCAACAGTTGAATCCCGCCGCCTCGGCCGACGAGCCGATCCTGCTGCCGCCGCCCGAGCCCAACGGGACGTGGCCGCAGGCCGGCGGGCTGGCCCATCACGCCATGCATCACATGGTTTTGCCGGATCAGCTCCACGAAGCATGGTCGCGCGACATCGGCGAGGGCAGCGGCAAGCGCGAGCGCCTGCTCGCCCAACCGGTGGTGGCCGACGGCCGGGTCTTCGCCATCGACGCCGAGGCAGTGGTCAGCGCCTATGACACCGCCTCCGGCGAGCGGCTGTGGGAAGTCGATCTGCCCGACGAGTACGAGGAAGACGGCGCCGTTCTGGGTGGCGGTCTGGCCTACGAGAATGGCCGCCTGTTCGTCACCACCGGCTTTGCGGCGGTGATGGCGCTGGACGCCGCCACCGGCCAGGGGCTGTGGAAGCAGACCGTGGGCGCACCCATGCGCGCCGCGCCAACGGTCAACGGCGGCCGCCTGTTCCTGTTGACGGTGGACAACAAGACCCTGGCCCTGGCGGCCAGCGACGGCCGCCTGTTGTGGACCCACGCCGGGCCGCCGGAAGGCACCGCCTTCCTGGGCGGCGCCGCGCCGGCGGTCGATGCCGGGGTGGTGGTCTCGGCCTACTCGACCGGCGAGTTGGTCGCCCTTCGGGTCGATACCGGGGCCGAGCTGTGGTCCGATCAGGTGGTCGCCCTCAGGCGCACCGACGCCGCGGCCAGTCTGGCCGACATCGCCGCCTGGCCGGTGATCGACCAGGGCAAGGTCTTCGCGGTTGGCCATTCGGGGCTGATGGTGGCCATCGATCTGCGCACCGGGCGCCGCCTGTGGGAGGTCGAGGTGGCTGGCCTGCAGCCCCCCTGGGTGGCCGGCAACTACCTGTTCGTGCTGACCATCGAGGCGGAACTGGTGGCCATCGACGGGCGCGACGGCCGGGTGCTGTGGATCCGCCCCTTGCAGCAGTGGGACGACCCCGAGGACCGCACCGGACGGCTGGTCTGGTCGGGGCCGCTGCTGGGGGGTGATCGCCTGATCGTCGCCGCCTCGCACGGCTGGGCCTATGCGGTTTCACCCTACACCGGGGCCCTTTTGGGGCGCCAGAAGATGCCGGCCGGGGTGACCATTCCCCCGGCAGTGGCCGGCGGCACCTTGTACTTCCTGACCGACGACGCCGACCTCGTCGCCTATCGCTGAGCGTGGCGTCATGACCCTGACCGTGGCCATCATTGGCCGCCCCAATGTGGGCAAATCGACCCTCTTCAACCGGCTGGCCGGGCGCCGGCTGGCCATCGTTCATGACCTGCCCGGGGTCACCCGCGACATCCGCGAGGCGCCGGCCAGTCTGGCCGGGGTGCCCTTCCGGCTGCTCGACACGGCCGGCCTGGAGGATGCCAGCGACGACAGCCTGCCCGGGCGCATGCGCCGCCAGACCGAGGCCGCCCTGGCCGGCTGCGACGTCGCCCTGATGCTGATCGACGCCCGCGCCGGGGTGACGCCGCTCGACGCCCAGTTCGCCGACCTTCTGCGCAAGGGGCCGACGCCGGTCATCCTGGTCGCCAACAAGTGCGAGGGCAACGCCGGGCGGCCGGGCCTTTATGAGTCCTATTCCATGGGCCTCGGCGACCCGGTCCCCGTCTCGGCCGAGCACGGCGAGGGACTGGGCGACCTGTTCGACGCCTTGAGGCCCCACTTCGAGGCCGCCGGGGTGCTCGATGCCGACGGCCGCCTGACCGAGGCCGCCGAGAGCATCACCGCCGAGGCAGCCGGCGATCTCGACCCGGAATGGGACGAGGAGGAACTGGAAAGCCTCGAGGTCGATCTCGAGGAAGACGAAATCGCCCCGGTGATCGACCCCGAACGGCCGATCCAGTTGGCCATCGTCGGGCGCCCCAACACCGGCAAGTCGACCCTGGTCAACAGCCTGCTTGGCCGCGAGCGCATGCTGACCGGGCCCGAGGCCGGGGTGACCCGGGACGCCATCGAGGTCGACTGGAGCTTCGAGGGACGCCGCTTCCGGCTGGTCGACACCGCCGGGCTGCGCCGCAAGGCGCGCATCGAGGACCCGGTCGAGAAGCTCTCCGCCGCCGACACCCTGAACGCCATCCGTCTGGCCGAGGTGGTGGTGCTTCTGCTCGACGGCTCGCAAGGGGTGGGCGGGGTGCTCGACAAGCAGGAGCTGACCATCGCCCGCCGGGTCATCGAGGAAGGCCGGGCCCTGGTCATCGCGGTCAACAAGTGGGACATCGCCGATGATCGGGAAACCGTCCTCCGGCGCCTGTCCGACCGTCTGGAAACCTCGCTGACCCAGGTCAAGGGCATCCCCACGGTCAGTGTCTCGGCGCTCACCGGCAAGGGGCTGGACAAGCTGATGCGCCGGGTGCTGGACATCCATGCCCAGTGGAACCGCCGCCTGCCCACGGGGCGCCTGAACCGCTGGCTGGAGGGCATGTTGTCGCACCATCCGCCGCCCATGGGGCGGCTCGGGCGCCGGGTGCGGCTGCGCTTCATCACCCAGCCCAAGGCGCGCCCGCCCACCTTCGCCCTGTTCACCTCGCGGCCCGAGGACCTACCCGATTCCTACAGCCGCTTCCTGATCAACGGCCTGCGCGAGGATTTCGGGCTGGTCGGCGTGCCCATCCGGCTGTGGCTGCGCCGCCGTCGCAACCCCTACGCGGACGGCGGACGGTGAGGCGACGGCTGCGCGCCCTGGCCCTGGTGGCGCTGCCGGCCCTCATGCTGGCCGCATCGCCGCTGTTGGCCGAGGCGCCGAGCTATCCCCTCTACACCCCCAAGCGCGGCATCAAGGGCAGCGACGACCGCCTGATGCTGGAGGCCGCCGACTACCCGTTCAGCGCCATCGGGCGGGTCAACAACAGCCAGGGGTCCCACTGCACCGGCGCCCTGATCGGCCCGGCCACCGTGCTGACCGCGGCCCACTGCGTCTACAACACGCGCACCCGCGACTGGATGCCGGCCGAGGCCCTGAAGTTCGTCGCCGGCTACCAGCGCGGGGAATGGCTGACCTTCAGCCCGGCCACCAGGGTCACGGTGGCCCCCGACTACCGGCCGCCCGACCCGGCCGGGCCGCCGCGCGGGGTGGACAACAGCGCGCATGACTGGGCGGTGCTGACCCTGGCCGAGCCGATCGGCCAGCAGGTCGGCTGGCTGGGCGTGCTGGCCCTTAAGGCCACCACCAACTTCGCCCAGCCGCCGGTGATGGTCCAGGTGGGCTACAGCGCCGACCGCCGACACGTGCAGACGGCCCATGTCGGCTGCCCGGTGGACGGTTTCATCAAGGAAGGTCTGCTGATCCATCAGTGCGACGCCACCCGGGGCGATTCCGGCTCGCCGATCCTGGTCTGGAACGGCCAGGGGCCGCAGGTGGCGGCAATCCATGTCAGTACCTTGCGCTGGCACGACGACTCGGGCGGTGGGGTGCGCGGCGGGGCCGTCCCTGGCAGCCGCTTCTTCGCCGCCGCCCGTAAGGCCGGGGCCACCGAGCGCGGCGATCAGGCCGGCGGGCGGGCGCCCGAGGCGACCATCCGCCAGTGGCTGACGGAACTGGGCTACGCCCCCGGCCCGATGGGAGACTCGGAAAGTCTGGCGCGGGAGGTCAGCCGCTTCGCCGGCCGGCACCCGGGGGCCACCACCACCCCCTCGGCGACCCTGCTCGGGCCGCTGGCCCGGGCCCTGGCCAAGGCGCGGGACGACGACTGAGCGGGGGCTCAACGAGCCGGCTGACGCACCCCGGCGGCCTTGTTGAGGCGGCGGATGAGCAGCCCCAGGCCGGGCAGACGGCCGTGGAAATGCTGGCTGGCGTCCCAGTGGTCGATGTGGGCGGTGACCTGCCCCTGATCGTTCAGGTGAACCTCGCTCATGCCGGTGATGGCCCAGTGGCCGAGCACCGGAATGCGCCCCTCGAAGGTCCAGCGGATCAGGCCCAGATCGCCATCCAGCGCCTTGTGGGTGACCGTGAAGCGCGGCTCGCGCACGGTCTTCAGGGTGTGCGCGACCAGGGCCCGCAGGGCCGCCTTGCCCCTGAGGTCGTTGAACGGATCGACGAAGCGCACATCGTCGCTGACCAGCGCGTCGGCCCCCTCGGGCGCGACCTCGGGGAAGCGGGTGAAGAAGGCGCACCAGGCCTCGAGGCCGGCGCGGCGGCGCGCCTCGGCGCTGTCGGGTTGGCTCATCTTTTCACGATTCCCTTGCGGACCAGGAACAGGAACCAGCGCCGGGGCAGCACCTGGGCGATGGCGAAGACGGCCAGCATGGGCCACGGGAAGACGATCTCGAAGCGCCCCTTGTCCAAGCCGTCGACGATGTGCCGCGCCGCCGCCTCGGCCTCGATCAGGAAGGGCATGGGGAAGTCGTTGCGGTCGGTCAGCGGCGTCTTCACGAAACCCGGGTTGATCACCGACAGGCCGACCCCATCGGCCGCCAGCTCCGGGGCGAGGCTTTCGGCGAGCGCGATCACGGCGGCCTTGCTGGGGGCGTAGGCGGCCGCCGTGGGCAGGCCGCGATAGCCGGCCACCGAGGCGACCAGCCCGATGCGTCCCCGTCCGCGCTTGCGCATGGCGGCCATCACCGGGGCCAGCGAGTTGGCCGTGCCTTGGTAGTTGAGGCCCATCACCCGGGCCGCCACGGCGGGGTCGTAGTCGGCGGCGCCCATCGGCTGGTGGGTGCCGGCGTTGAGGATGGCCAGCTCGATCGGGCCGTGCGCCTCCTCGATGCCGGCCACTGCCCGGGCGCAGGCCTCGGGGTCGGTGACGTCGAGCCGCCAGGGCACCACGTTCGGGGTCTCGGCGGCCAGTTTTTCGAGCCCCTCGGCGCCGCGTGCCGAGGCGATCACGGTCCAGCCCTGGGCGGCCAGCCGTCGGGCGACGGCGCGGCCGATGCCGGTGCTGGCGCCGGTGATCCAGGCCAGGGAGGGGCGGTGTTGGGTCAAGGTCGGGCCTCCGGGGGTTCGGGGGGCAGGGGGGGATCAGGGGGCAGGGTGGCCAGACTGTCCGGGCGACAGGACTGGCAGACATAGTCGATGCGCGAGCCGTCGCGGGCCGAGAAGCTCATGCCCAGCCAGCGACCGGCCCGGTCGTAGAACACCTTGGCGGCGAAATCGCCCTCGTAGCGCCATGCCTCGGCGGGGCAGGTGGTGCCACCACAGGGGACGCTGGCCTCGCCGAGGCGGGTCAGGGTGATCTCGGCGCGCTTGCCGTTCAGGGTGTTGATCAGCGCCGGCGGGGAGTCGGCGACCACCTGGGGGTTCCAGTGGTTGGTCGGATAGGCCGGGTCGCCGGCCCGCCAGACGCCGTTCGGGCCGCGCACCTCCAGTTGGCCGTCGCTGTCGCGGCGGGCCTCCACCTGGCGGAGGTCGCCGTCGTCGTCGGTGCGGCTCATCATCTCGATCAACTGGCCGTCGCGCCACAGGGCGTTGGACACATACTGGAAGCGGTACAGGGTCAGGCCGAACACCCCGACGTCGATGTCGGTTTCCGCCTTTACCCGAAGGCCGCCATCCTCGACCCGGCTGAAGTGAACCACATGGCGGCCGATGGGGGTTCCTTCGCGCACCACCTGATAGACGGCGCGATCACCATAGGTGCCCAGCGGATCGCGGGCGGCGGCCAGTTGCGGCTCGGCGGCGGCGGGCAAGGCGGGCAGCAGAAGGGCGGCCGCCAGAAGGATCGGGATGGGGCGCATGGTGGTGTCGGCTCCGTTGGAAGACGGGCGAGAGGTGGGGCTTGTGAGCGTATACGCAAGGGGGCGGGCGGTGGATCATCTCCCGAGTCGACCGCCCGGCGGAGCGGCCCGCCGGCGCGCCAGACCACATCGGCGGCATTTTCTGCACATCATATGGGCAATCTGCGCAATCTCATTTCAGATGCCAATTTTCAGGGCAGGTATGTTTCGGTTGGCGTTGCCGGCACCGATCCCCTGTCCTACCTTAGCGGGGTGGCCGCCCGTGAGCGGATCGTGCCAAACCTGGAAATCGCGCCGCGTTTCAGACTTGGCAGGTCAGGCCGTTCCACCCGAAATGGGTGGGTCAAGGGCGGGAAACCGGGACCCATGACGTGGTTCGATTGATCGCCCCCGGCTTTGCGGCCGTGCCGAAATCATCCACTGGCCCTGCTTGAACGGCATTCCGAATATGGATCAGAAGACCCCCGACAGTCGGCCCCAGTTGCCCAGGTCGTCCAATTTGCCCAGGTCGTCCAATTTGCCCAGGTCGTCCAATTTGTCCAGTTCATCCGGTTCACCCAGTGCTCCCATGACGCTGGCCGCCGACAGTCATGAAATGACCTCCGCGCCGCTGATCTGCATCTACGAGATCAGCAAGATCCTGACCTCGTCGCGCAGCCTGGATGCCTCGCTGCACGACGTGCTGAACCTGTTGTCGTCGTACCTCGAGATGCGGCGCGGCACCGTGGTGCTGGCGGCGGAAGGGGGCGACGCGCCCCGGGTGGTGGCGGTCTCCGGCCTGTCCATGGAGGCGGTCGGGCGCGGCGAGTTGCGCTATCCGCTGGAGGCGGCGCGCCAGGTGATCGATCAGGCGTTGCCCATGGTGGTGCCCGACATCGCCCAGGACCCCATGTTCGAGGGCAGCGACCTGGCCCTGGGCGTGCTCGACGAGGAAGAGGCCATGGCCTTCCTGGCCGTGCCCCTGAAGGCGGCCGAGAAGACCCTGGGCTGCCTGTCGGTGGCCCGCACGCGCCGCCCCGGCGGGCGCTACCGCTTTGGCAGCGACCTGCAGTTCCTCAGCATGGTCGGCAACCTGATCAGCCAGGCCCTGCATCTGCACCAGCGCATCGCCGAGGACCGCAAGGCCCTGATGGCCGAAACGGCGCGCCGCGAGAAGACCCTGAAGGCCCGGGCCAGCCGGCCGGTCGATGCGGTTCCGGCGCCCGAGGAGATCATCGGCCAGAGCCCGGCCATGGTCGAGGTGATGGGGCAGGTGGCCGAGGTGGCCGGCACCGCCACCACCGTCCTGATCCGTGGCGAAAGCGGCACCGGCAAGGAGCTGATCGCACGCGCCATCCACAACCAGAGCCCCCGGGTCGGGCGGCCCTTCATCCGCGTCAACTGCGCCGCGCTGCCCGAGACGCTGCTGGAAAGCGAGCTGTTCGGCCACGAGAAGGGCGCCTTCACCGGCGCCACCCAGGAGCGCAAGGGGCGTTTCGAGCAGGCCCACGGCGGCACCCTGTTCCTCGACGAGATCGGCGAGATCACCCCGGCCTTCCAGGCCAAGCTTCTGCGCGTGCTGCAGGAGCGGGAGTTCGAGCGGGTCGGTGGCAACAAGACCCTGAAGGTGGACGTGCGTCTGGTCTGCGCCACCAACCGCAACCTGGAAGAAGCGGTGGCCGAGGGCTCGTTCCGGGCTGACCTCTACTACCGCATCAACGTCATTCCCATCTTCATGCCGGCCCTGCGCGACCGGGGCGGCGACATCCGCCTGATCGCCCGCGCCCTGCTCGAACGCTTCAATGTCGAGAACGGGGAATCCCTGGCTTTCGGCGAGGATGCCCTGAGCACCCTGGAGCGCTGCTACTTCCCGGGCAACGTGCGCGAGCTGGAAAACTGTGTGCACCGGGTGGCCACCCTGGCCAAGGGCGAGACCATCGGGGCCGAGGATCTGGCCTGCACCAGCGGGGCCTGCCTGTCCTCCATGCTGTGGCCCCGTCTGCCCGAGGGGCCGGCCGACCTGCTTCCCCAGCCGACCTGCCCATCACCCTGCCAGTCGGCTGCCCACCCGCCTTCCCATCCGCCCTCCCACCCGACCCCCCACCCGACCCCCCACTCGGGAGCACCGATGGCCCCGCCGGCCATGCCCCGCCAGCCCAAGCAGGTGGGGCCGACAACTCCGGCCGCCGATCCGGCGGTGGAAAGCGGCGCGGCGCTCGATCCGGACAGCCGCGAGGGCCTGATTGCCGCCATGGAGCGGGCCGGCTGGGTGCAGGCCAAGGCAGCCCGCCTGCTTGGCCTGACGCCGCGCCAGATCGGATACGCCCTGCGCAAGCACAACATCGAGATCAAGCGGCTGTAGTCCAGCGACGGCCGGCTGCCTCCTGTCGGACGGCAACTGTCGGACGACAACTGGCGGCCGACAACTGGCGCCCGACAACGGAGGCCCGCGGCTGTGGGAATATGTCGGGAAGCGACCATGGGTGTCGGGGATGCGACATCGCAAATGGGCGACAAGCTGTTGAAATAGAAAGTTTTTAAATCTGGCACGGGGCTTGCTGATTGGTCGGGGACCCTTCCTCGATGGCCCAGGGAGTTGCCCCGTGTCCGACATCTCGCCCCGCCGCCTGTCGCTGGCCAGCCTGACCACGTCGGCCAAGGCGCGTCCCAGCCAGCCCAGCAACCCGGAAACCCGGGATCACCCCTGCTACAGTGCCGAGGCGCACCACCACTTCGCCCGCCTGCATCTGGCCGTGGCGCCGGGGTGCAACATCCAGTGCAACTACTGCAACCGCAAATACGACTGCGCCAACGAAAGCCGCCCCGGCGTGGTCTCCGAACGCCTGACCCCGGAGCAGGGTCTGCGCAAGGCGGTGGCGGTGGCCAACCGGGTGCCGGAACTGTCGGTGCTCGGCATCGCCGGGCCGGGCGACGCCCTGCACGACTGGCGGCGCACCTTCCGCACCCTGGAGCTGATCAGGCAGGAGCTGCCCCATCTCACCCTGTGTCTGGCCACCAACGGCCTCAGCCTGCCGGATCATGTGGACGGGCTGATCGAGCTGGGGGTCAAGCACGTCACCATCACCATCAACGCCATCGACCCCGAGGTGGGCGCCGCCATCCACCCCTGGGTGGCCTTCGGCGGACGCCGCCACAGCGGGCGGGCCGGGGCCGAGATCCTGATCGAGCGCCAGTTGGCCGGGCTTGATGCCCTGGTTGCCCAGGGGGCGCTGGTCAAGGTCAACTCGGTGCTGGTGCCGGGGATCAACGATCAGCACCTGAGCGCCGTCAACGCCGAGGTGCGCGGGCGCGGCGCCTTCCTGCACAACGTCATGCCGCTGATCAGCGACCCGGCCCATGGCACCCACTTCGGGCTGACCGGCCAGCGCGGCCCGACCAACGCCGAGTTGGCCGAGGTGCGCGATCGTCTGGGCGAGGACGCCCGGCTGATGCGCCATTGCCGCCAGTGCCGGGCCGACGCGGTGGGCCGTCTGGGCGAGGACCGGGGGGCCGAGTTCGCCCTCGACAGCCTGCCCGAGACGCCGGAAACCTTCGACCCGTCGCCGGCCGAGGCGTACCGCGCGGTGGTCGCCGAGGAGCGCGCCGAGCAGAGCGCCGCCGCCGCCGATGCCGACCGCCAGGTGGCCAAGGTGGCTGCCCTGGCCGACGGCGTGCCGCGCACGGTGGCCGTCTGCACGCGCGGCGGCGGGCGGGTCAACCAGCACTTCGGTCACGCCCGCGAGTTCCACATCTACCGCGTCGACGGCGACGGGGTGCGCTTCAAGGGCCTGACCCGGGCCGACAACTACTGCCTGGGCGGCTCCGGCGACGGCGACGCCTGGCCGGGGATTCTCGGTGCCCTTCAGGGGGTGGACGTGGTGCTGTGCGGGCGGATCGGTGAGCGGCCGCGCGCCGTGCTGGCCGAAAACGGCATTGCCGCCGACGACAGCCGGGCCTATCACCACATCGAGGCGGCCATCACCGCCTGGTATGTGGAGCAGGCCGAAGCCCTGTCCTCCCAGGCCGTCCGTCCGGCCTGATCCTGTCCCATCCAAGCTAACGGAGAGCGAAGCCCATCATGGCCTATCAGATCCTGGTTGACGAGTGCACCGTCTGCGGTGCCTGCGAGTTCGAATGCCCCAACGGCGCCATCTCGATGAAGGGCGACAGCTACGTCATCGACGCCGCGGCTTGCAACGAGTGCGAGGGCGTCTCCGACGTGCCGCAGTGCGAAACCGCCTGCCCGGTGCCCGGCGTCATCGTCCCCGCCTGAGTGATCGGAAACCCCACCCCATGGACGACATCGAAATCTACCAGCCGCCGGCCTTCGAGTACGGGACCCGGGTGCGGGCCCTGACCCAGATCCGCAACGACGGCACCTTTCCCGGTGCTGATCGCGGGCAGGTGCTGGTCGAGGCCGGCGAGGAAGGGTACGTGCGTTCGCTCGGCACCTTCCTGCAGACGGCCTATGTCTATGGGGTGGACTTCATCGACAGCGGCCGGGTGGTCGGCATGCGGGCCCACGAACTGGCCGCCGTCGACCCCGCCCAACCCGAGGAGACCCCCGCTTCATGAAAGTGACCCTGCGCAAGACTGCCAAGGGCTATGAGATCTACGTCCCCAAGAAGGACCTGGAAGAGCCCGTGGTGGCCATGGAAAACGAGGCGCCGTGGGGCGGTTGGATCGAGATCGGCAACGGCTGGCGCTTCCAGATGCCCGAGATGCCGGCCGACACCCCGCTGCCGCTGACCGTCGAGGCCCGCCGCCTGAGCGCCGACTGAACGCCGACTGGAAACCTCGCGCCAAGGCCGGGAGCCTGGCCCCCTGACCTGTTACGGCCGACGTGATCGCACGTCGGCCGTATGTGCTTTGGCCGCCGCCAAAAAAGGCCGGCCAGATTGGTGGGGGCCAGTTCGTCGAAGCCGGCTCCCCCCAAGGGTCGCCATCACCGCGATCATGGGAAAGCCCATCGTCCTGGCAAACGCACGCGTCAAGGCCGGGCGTGCCTGGATGCCAAGACACGCTTGATCAACACGGATAATCTAGCCTGGAAGACCATCCAGTTTCGGAATGTCTTCCAGGCCCTCGTACCACGCCGCTCTGCTTGCAAAACAGATATGCGCGCTTGGTGGGGTGTCGATCACCCCATCAATACTCCCGGCCGGGACGACCAGCAGGCTGCCTTCTGATTGAACACTCGGAAGAGCGGACCCGCATTTTATGCAAAAGCTTTTCTGGTGTCGGGTCTCCGGAAGCCGATAGGTCTGGATACTGTCAATGCCAGACAGCCAATCAACCGTGGCTGTCGATGAAAACAAATTTGCCGCATGCGCGGACCCCGTGTCTTTTCGACAGCGCTTGCAGTGGCAAAGAAAAAACCCCTCAAAATCACCTGAGATCTGAAATTTAACGGTGCCACATAAACAGGAACCGGATGTGATTGGGGTCATGACGGCATGCTCATGATTTTTTGGATGCGGAATCGTGATGGTGATTGGCGCCTGCCAGAACAATGGGTCCCGAGCTTAATAGTCATAGCTCCAGTTGATGCCCACCTCACCGCTGGCGTCGGCGCCGGCCTTGGTCTCCACCGACAGGGTGTCGGTCAACTCGACCTCCACGGTGGCCTCGCTGCTCGTGGCGTCGGCTCCCTGGGCGACCCCCACATAGACGCTGTCCGACAGGTAGGTGCCGGCCTCCACGGTGGGGCCGTCGGCGCCGCCGCCGACCGACAGGCGGTCCAGGCCCAGCGCTCCCCTCAGGCCGCCGATCACATCCAGGCCGCCGCCGGTGCCGTCGTCGGTCAGCTCCGAAATGGCGGTCGCCACCTGGATCGCCTCGGCCTGCGACAACTGGCTGACTTTCTTGCCGAACAGGATGCGCGCCAGCACCTCGTCCTGGGGCAGGGGCGGGTTGGCGGTCAGCGCCAGATCGAAGTCCGAGGCCGGGCCGGAGACCGCCACGATGCCGGTGAAACTGCCCGCCGGATGCTCGGCCCGCACGTCGAGCAGCGGGTCGATGGGCTGGCCGCCGTGGAACTCGATCAACCCCTTGGCCAGCTCGAAGCGTTTGCCGGCCAGCACGAACTCGCCGCGCACCACGTTGATGGCGCCGGTCACCCGGGGTGCGGCGGCGCTGCCGGTGACGTGCAGGTCGCCGGCCCATTCCGACTCCAGCCCCCGCCCGCGCACCATGATCCGGCGCGGCAGGTGGACCCGCACATCGAGCCCGATGCCCGGGTCCTGGCTGGCGGCGGCCGTCCGCGCCGGGGCGCTGTCGCGGCGGTCCGGGTGGTTGACCTCGATCACGTCCAGCTCTGGCGGGCTGCCGGCCGGCGGGGCGATCAGCCGCACCTCGACCGGGGTGACGGTCAGATCGCCGGTCACCTGACCATCGGTGGGGGCCCCCCCGAAGGCCACATGGCCGGCCACGGTGGCCTCGATCTCGTCGCGGCGGATCAGGGTGGCCTGATCCAGGGTGACCTTGGCATCGATGGCCGGCGCGCCGCCCTCGGGCAGATCGACCCGGCCGGTCAGGGCCAGGCGACCATCGCCGCCATCCTGGGCGTTGCCCTCCAGGGTGAACTGGCGGCCGGCGCGGGCGGCCAGGGTGAAGGCGCCGTTGGTCAGCACGGTGCCGGTCATCAGGTTCTCGTAGGCGAACTCGCTCAGCGTCACCTGCCCCGAGGGGCGCGGTTGGCCGACCGAGCCATCCACCGACAGGTTCACATCAACCGCGCCGGACATCCGGTGCTCGGGCAGCGGGACCAGGGCGGTCAGCGCCTGAAGGGGGCCCTGCCAACGGGCGGTGGCGGCCAGCGGCCCGTCGCCCGGCACCGAAAGGGCCGGGGCGCGGCCGCTCAGCGGCAGGGCAAAGGTGGCGGCCAGCGGTTCCTCGCCCAGGCCGCCGAGATCGGCCCGCCCGGACAGGCGCTGCCCGTTCCAGGTGGCCTCGCCGGTCAGGCCCAGGCTGGGGCTGTTGTCGATCTCGGCCAGGGTGACGCTGTCGGCGGAAATGCTGGCCCGGGCGCTTGTGGGTTCCACGTGGGCCTGGGCGTTGAGGGTGCCGCCGGCCAGCCGGTTGAGGCCGGCCAGCCGGTCGACCCAGGCCAGATCGAGGCCGGACAGGGCCACATCGGCCCGCGTTTCCTGGTCGCCGAGCGCGGCATCCAGGGTCAGGCGGGCCGGGCCCAGGCCCAGGTCGAGGCCGCTGACCGTGGTTTCGCCGCCATCCAGGGTCACCGTCGCCGGGCCGTTCAGGGCCAGCGCCGCCTGGGCCAGATCGCCGGAAAGGTCGGACAGCACGAGGCGGGTCGGCGGGCCGGCCAACTCGGCCCGACCCCCGGCCTTCAGGCTGGCCAGCCGGCGGCCGTCGGCGGCCACGTCGGTCAGCCCCAGGGTCCAGGCCAGATCGGCCAGACTGCCGCTGGCCCCGGCGCGGACCGCCTGCCAGCCCACCCCCGGGCCTTGGCCGGGCCCCAGGGCCAGCTCGGCGTTCAGGCTGGGGGTGGCGAACAGGCTGGCGGCCCGGGCGTCGAGGCGCAGGTCGTTCACGCTCACCCCATCGTCGGGCAGGGCGAGGTCGCCGGCCAGGGTCAGTTCGGCGGTCTGGCCGTTGTCCGGCGACAGGGTGAGGTCGAGATCGAGGCGGCCACCGCCCCGGCGGCCGGCCAGCGGCGCCAGGGCGGCCATGTCGAGGCCCCCGTCGAGGCGGCCGGAAAGGCGCGGCCCGGACAGGTCGGCGGCCACGTTCCCGGCCAGACGACTGCCGGCGCCTTCAAGGATGAAGTCATTCATGTCAAGCTTCTGGCCAGCGAACCTTATGTCGCTCGACAGGTTGACCGCTTGCCCCCGGGGCGCCGCGCGGGCTTCCAGCCGGGCCTCGATGGCGGCGCCGAGGACCGCCGACAGGTCAAGTCGGGGATCGCCCAGCGGCGTCCCGGCCAGGGCCACCCGCTGGCCGCTCAGGTTGGCGGCGATGGCCGGTTCGGCCAGCGGCCCCTGGGCCATCAGGTCGAGGCCAAGGGCGCCGGCCATCTCCATCCCCAGGCCGGGGCCGAGCGGGGCGAGGGCGGGAATCTTGAGCCCGAGCGCCCCATCAACTCGGGAAAAGCCATTGTCCAGGGTCACCGCCCCGTGGCCGGAGAGCCCGGCGGCGGCCAGTTTCAGGCCCTCCAGGCGGGCCGTTCCGGTGGCAAGGTCGGCGCTCACCCGGCTGGTCAGGTGGGGGGTCGGGCCGAGCAGTGCCGGGCCCGGGGCGGGCAGGCCGCGCACCCCCTGGCCCCACAGGGTGAGGTCGGCCGTGGCCCCCTCCAGGCTGGCCTCAAGGTGCGACAGGTCGGCGTCCAGCCGGCCGGCCAGGGGCAGCCCGGTCAGCCCTTTCAGGGCCGCCAGATCGACCACCGCCGCGCCCAGACGGCCGCGCGCCGTCAGGCTGGCGAGGTCCACCTCGAGGTGGCCGCCAGCGGCCACGGCGCCGCTGCCGATCCTGAGATTGTCCACGGTCAGGCCCTGGGCGGCGTCATCGAGGGCGAGGTCGGCGGTCAGGGCGGTTTGCGGGCCGAGCAGGCCGTCCAGCGAGGGCAGGCCGTGCGGTCCCTGGGCCCTCAAGTCCAGGGCGCCGGCCAGCAACGGTCCGCCGCCGCTGTTCAGGGTGCCGTCGAAGGCCAGGTGCAGCGGCCCGGCGCCGATGCCGCCGCCGGCCGCCCGGGCGGCGCCGAGGTTCACGGACAGCGGGGCCCCCTGGGCCGGGTCGCCGGACAACCCGGCCTCCAGCACCACTTGGCGCAGCTCCACGGCATCCCCCAGGCCCAGCGGGGCGGCGTCGGCCAGTCGGGCGCCGAGACGGGCCGACAGGCCGCCGCCCTCGGCCAGCGCGGCATCGGCATCGACCGCCAGTCCGTCGCCGGCCACGGCCAGCGAGGCCAAAAGGTCGCCGCCGGCCAGCCCCGCCGACAGCCCCAGATCGATGGGGTTGGCGAGCAGCGGCGGACCGAGGGCGGCCAGTTCCGGTCCCGGAACGATACGCCCATCAAGGCCGATCTCGGGCCCCTCGGCCCAGGCGGCGGAGAGGTCGGCGGCCAGGGCGGCAAAGCCCTCCGCCGAGGCTTCCAGGCGCCCCCGCCAGTCGGCCGCCGGGCCGCTGCCCTTCAGCGACAGGGCCAGCGCCGGGGCGCCGGGCAGGCCGGACAGCCGCGCCGCCAGACCGCCGGCCGGGCCGCTGAAGGCCAGATCAAGGTCGAGCCGGCTGGCGTCGGCCGGCAGGGCCAGATCGGCGCTCAGCGAATCCCCCGGGGCGTCGGTGCGCCGGACCATCAGATGACCGCGCAGCACGCCGGCGCCGTCCACGCTCAGGTGCCCCTCGGCGCCCAGGACGAGGGCCAGCCCGGCCACCGCCTCGCCCAGTTCCAGACGGTCGATGGCCAGCCTGTCCAGGCGCAGGGTGAGGGGCGGCGGTGACGGCGGGCCGGCCGGCAGGTCGACCGGCTCGGGCTCGGCCGACGGCGGCGCCGGCGCGAAGGCGGGCAGGCGGTGCAGGCGCGGCTGGTCGGCGGCCAGGGTGGCCACATGCAGGCGGCCGCCGAGCAGGGCCAGCGGTCGCCAGGCCAGGGTCAGGCCGTCGGCCTCGAACCACGGGCCGTCGGCATCGGCCAGGGCGATGTCGCGCAGGGTGAAATCGATCGGCAGCAGGCCGTCCACGGCGCCGATGCGAATGGACGACAGGGCCGGATCGTCGACCGCCGCCACCACCTGGTCCATCACCCAGTCGCGCCCGGCCCGGGTGTTGAGGCCGGCCATGACCAGGACGAGGATGAGCACCAGCAGGCCAGCCAGCCCGGCCACGGCGACGCCGCCGGCGAGCAGCAGGCGCCGTCCCCGGCGCTCGGCCTTCAGCGGCGCCAGTTTTTTCAGCCCTTCCAGGCTGCGCAGGAAATTTGGCGGCGAGGCCATGTCAGAATGCCTGACCCAGGCTGATGTAGATCTGATAGGCGTCGTCGATGTCCTTGCGGCGGTCCAGCGGCATCGCCACGTCGAGCCGCAAGGGGCCGATCGGGGTGTAGTAGCGGGCCCCCAGGCCGGCCCCCCAGTACCACGTCTCGTCGAACGGCGGGGTGGCTTCGTCGCTCAGGGCGCCGCCTTCGAGGAAGGGCACGATGCCGATCGATTCGGTGATCTTGATGCGCATTTCCAGGCCCACCTCGGCCAGCCCGCGGCCGCCGGTGGGGTCGTTCTCCCGGTCGAGCGGCCCGATCAGCTGGTGGCCGTAACCGCGCACCGAGCCGCCGCCGCCCGCGTAGAGTCGTTTCGAATGCGGAACACCCCGGGTCGAGGCGCCGACGATGCTGCCCAGCCGGCTGCGCGCCGCGGCGACGAAGCGGCCGTTCTCGTCCAGCCGCTGGTAGATCGAGCCCGACACGCTGCCCACGACAAAGGCGGTGGGGCCATCCAGGAAGCCGGCATAGGGGGTGGCCTCGATTTCCAGCCGCGACCCCTCGGTCGGGTCGAGCAGGCTGTCGGTGGTGTCGCGTTTCAGCCGCGCTGGCAGGCCGGCGAGGTAGGTCATCTCGGAGATGCCGTCCTTGCCGGTGGTGTCGGTAATATCCAGCGACACCCCCAGGGCGCCGCTCCAGGTATCGTTGAAGCGACGCTCGACCCCCAGGGAGCTGCCCAGGCGGGTTTCCCGATAGGCCTCGTAGTCGACCCGCTCCAGGGTGAGGCCGGCCAGCAGGTCCTGGTCCTGGGCCAGCAGCCAGGGTTTGCGCAGGTTGAGGTCGATGCCCTGGCGGGCCAGGGCGGCGGTGCCGGTGATGCGGAAGGTCTCGCCCCAGCCGAACAGGTTGCGGTCCTCCCAGTAGGCCTTCACCCCCGGCCCCTGGCTGGAGGAATAGCTGGCCCCGGTGCCGATGGTGCGCTGCTTGGCCTCCTTGACGGCGCCGGTGATGGCCACCCGGCCGTCCGGCCCGGGCTGGCCGACCGCCACCTGGACCGAATCGAACAGCCCGCTTTCCCGCAGGCGGCGGCGCCAGGTGTCGACCCGGCGCTGGTCATAGGTCATGCCCTCGCGCCAGGGGGCGAGGATGCGCAGGAAGTCGGGCGCGGTGCGTTCGAGGCCGCGCACCCTGAGCTGCCCGAAGCCGGCCTGCCCGGCCGGGTGCAGCACCAGACGGACCATCATCTCGCGCCGGGCGTGATCGACCCGGACCGTGCGCTGGCCGGCCTCGGCGTGGGGGTAGCCGGCGTTCCGGGCCATTTCGACCAGCGCCGCCTCGGCATCGAGCACCGTCTGGGCCAGGGCCGGGCGGCCGCTGACCAGCCCCACCTCGGCGGCGTTGGCGGGCAGGCCCTGGGGCACCCCCAGGGCGCCGCCATCGGGCGTCTCGTAGACCACGTCGGCGCCGGCCAGGAAATAGCGTGGCCCCGGGGTGACGGCGATGCTGACCTGATGTTTGTCCTCGCCCTCGGGCGTGATGTCGAGGGCCAACTCGGCGGCGTAATAGCCCTGGGCGCGCAGCACCTTGTCGAGGGTTTCGAGATCGCCCTCGGCGCGCCGCCGCAGCCCGGCCAGGGTGGCCGGAGGCTTGTCCTGCATGGCCTTCAGGGTGGAACTGCCGACCAGGGCGCTTTCCAGCCCCTCCACCTCGCTTTCACCGCTCAGGGAGATGCGGGTTTCATAGTCGGCGTCGGCCGCCGCCGGAGCGGCGACGGACAACAACAGACCCACCGCGAGGCAGGCCAGCCAGAGGGAAGGGCGAAGGGGGATTGCCACGGGCGCGCCGACTCTGTTGCTCGGGAACTCACACCCCCCGACTGTAGGCAGGCGCACCCCGGGACACAAGCACCCCGGGGTGAAACCGGGCCCGGCGCGCGGGGCCGGCGCTCAGAAGCCGATCAGCGGCTGGGTCAGGCGGCCGACCAGCCCGGAGAAGCGGGTCGGTTGCTCGTTGGCGATCAGGCACAGGCAGGGGTGGTTGCCCTCGGCCACCGGCTGGTGCGGGGTGTCCGGCTCCAACTCGGCCACGTCGCCGGTCTGGTAGAGGGCGCGTTCGTCATGGAAGGCGCCGTCCAGCACGCAGGTCAGCTCCAGGCCGCCGTGGTCGTGGTGGGGCAGGGTGGTGCCGGGGGCGATGCTGAGCAGGCGCGCCGTGCCGCCGCCCCGGGTGCGCCGCATGACCGACAACTGACGCACCCCCGGGGCGAGCCAGCGCCAACCCAGGGAACGCCGCGCCTGGGCCGCCCAGGAGGGGCCATGCAGGGCATTCATCTGACGGGCCAGCGGGGCCGGCATCCAGGCCGGGGCGTTACCGTCGGTGGCCGGCGGCGGGGGCGGTTCCGGCTCGTCGAGGCGGGCCATCATGCGGCTCAGGGCATCATCGGCCAGCGGCGCCGGTTGGCTGGAATCGAGCAGGGCGCCGCCGATCATCTCGCCCTCGGCGACCAGGGCCCGGCAGGCCGGGCAACTGACCAGATGGCAGGAGACGACCAGGGCCAGCCCCTCGTCCAGGGCGCCGGCGGCAAAGGCCATCAGGGTGGCTTCGCTGGGGTGGTGGCGGGTGTCGGTCATGGTGGCGTTTCCGAAAAGTGAGGCAACGACAAGGATCAGGCGCCGGTTGGCGGGGGGTCGGGCAGGGTCTCCTCGGCCAACGTATCCTTGCCAAACGTATCCTTGCCCAACCCTTGGCGGATGCGTTTCATGGCCAGCCTCAGGCGCGACTTGACGGTGCCCAGGGGCACATCCAGGTGGTCGGCGATGGCGCCGTGGGCCATCTCCTGGAAGAACGACAGGTGCACCACCTGGGCCTGTTCCGGCGGCAGGGTGGCGATGGCCCGGCGCACCTGCTCGGCCTGCCGGGTCTGGTCCAGCCGCTCGTCGGGCAGCGGGGTCTCGTCCACCGGGTCGGGCAGGTTGTCCTCCCAGGGCAGCGAGGCCGCCGGGCCGCCCCGGCCGTCGCGCCGCAACAGGTCGATGCGCCGGTTGCGGGCGATGGTGAACAGCCAAGTCGCCGCCTCGGCCCGCTGGGGGTCGAACAGATGGGCCTTGCGCCAGACCATCAGCATGGCTTCCTGCACCACATCCTCCGCCTGGTTGGGCTGGGCTCCCAGCCGCATCAGGTAGCTTTTCAGGCGTGGCCCGAAATGGGCGAACAGCCGGGCGAAGGCGGCGCGGTCACGCCGCTGCCCGACGGCCACCAAAAGGGCCGACCAGTCGCTTCCGGCATCACCGGCCGGGTCAGGCTGGCTCACGTCTCAAGCCTCCCCTACGCTGCGGGTGTGCGGGTGGATCACCCCGCACACTGGGGTTGGACGAATTTTCCTCACCGTTTGGTTCATATCCCCACGCTCGATGTTACCATTGCGCTCCACCAGGGTCCGTTCGCGGCCCATTTAACGCCTTTTGCCCGGGGTGGCGCAATCGGGGGGAGTGATCCAGCCGGCGCCAATGGGCGTAGGGATTGTCAGGGATCGCGGCGACGCGGCGGCTCGACCGCGCGCCGGCCAGACAGAGGGACGAAAGACAAGGGATGAGTCACATCAGCGCACACCCGGGGGGCGGCCTGGACATTGCCGTGGTCGGCTCGGGGATCGGCGGGCTGTCCGCCGCCTGGCTTCTGTCGCAAGGCCATCGGGTGACCCTGTACGAGGCCGAGCCCCGCCTCGGCGGCCACACCAACACGGTCGAGGTGCCCGACGGCCGCGACCCGGCGAAAAGCTTCGCCGTGGATACCGGGTTCATCGTCTACAACATGCGCAGCTATCCCAATCTGGTCGCCCTGTTCGACCATCTGGGGGTGGAGACCACCGCCACCGACATGAGCTTCGCCGTGTCGCTCAACGGCGGTGGGCTGGAGTACAAGGGCGGCGACAGCCTGCTCGATCTGTTCGCCCAGCCGACCAACGCCCTGAAACCCCGCTTCTGGCGCATGATCGTCGACCTGCTGCGCTTCTACCGCGAGGCGCCCAAGCTTCTGGAAAGTGATCCCCAGGGTACCCTGTCGCTGGGCGACTACCTGAAGCGGGAAAACTACTCGGCCGCCTTTGTCGAGGACCACCTGCTGCCCATGGGGGCGGCCATCTGGTCGTGCCCGATGGAGGAAATGGCCCGCCACCCGGCGGTCGCCTTCATCCGTTTCTGCGACAATCACGGGCTGCTTCAGGTCAACAACCGGCCGGTCTGGCGCACCGTGGTCGGCGGGGCGCGCAACTATGTCGAGCGGTTGACCGGCGATCTGGCGGCGGTGCGCGTCGGGGCCGCCATCCAGGCCATCCGGCGTGATGATGAGGGCGTCACCCTGACCGACGCCAAGGGCCACCAGGCCCGCCACGACCACGTGGTGATCGCCGCCCATGGCGATCAGGCGCTGGCCATGCTGGCCGATCCCAGCGACGCGGAAACCCGGCTGCTCGGCCACTTCGCCTACCAGCCCAACGTGGCCTACCTGCATCGGGATGTCTCGCTGATGCCCAAGCGCCGCCGGGCCTGGGCGAGCTGGGTCTATCTGGGCGAGGTGAGTGGGAACGCAAGCGGCCTGAACAAGCGCGATCTGGCGGTCAGCTACTGGATGAACTCGCTGCAGCCGCTGCCCGATCCGACGCCGCTGATGGTGACGCTTAATCCGCCCTCTCCGCCGGCCGCCGACAAGACCTTGCAAACCTTCAATTATGCCCATCCGTTGCTGGATGGCCCGGCGGTCGCCGCCCAATCGGAGTTGTGGCGCCTTCAGGGGGCACGGCGGACCTGGTTCTGCGGCGCCTGGTTCGGGGCCGGTTTCCACGAGGACGGCCTGCAATCGGGCCTCGCGGTGGCCGAGGCGCTGGGCGGCCGGCCCCGCCCGTGGACGGTGGACAACCCCTCAGGACGCATCCATCTGGCTCCCCATGGCACCATGAGCGCCACCCCCCTTGCCGCGGAGACCACCCCATGAACGACGCCCCCCTGGTCAGCGGCCTGTACGAGGCCAAGGTGATGCACCGCCGCCTGAAGCCGGCCCGCCATCGCCTGGACTACCGCATGGTCACCTTTCTGCTCGACCTCGACGAGCTGCCCGAACTGGACCGCCGGATGCGCCTGTTCGGCTTCGATCGCCCCGGTGTGGTCAGCTTCAGGAGCGCCGATCAGGCCGACGGCCAGACCCCCTTGCGGGAATGGATCGAGGCCCGGCTGGACGAGGTGGGCCTGGGCATCGACGGCGGGCCGGTGCGCATCCTGTGCCTGCCCCGGGTCATGGGCTACGCCTTCAATCCCTTGAGTGTGTGGTTCTGCTACCACCGTGACGGCACCCTGAAAGCCCTTCTGCACGAGGTCCACAACACCTTCGGCGAGCGCCACGCCTACCTGATCCCGGCCCCGGAGCCCGATGCCAAGGGGATCATCCGCCAAAGCTGCGACAAGGATTTCTTCGTCTCGCCGTTCATGGACATGCAGATGCGCTACCACTTCCGCATCCGCCCGCCGACCGGGGCCGAGGGCGAGACGGTGGTGGTGGCCATCCACCAGACCGACCCCGAGGGGCCGATCCTCCATGCCTCGCTGGTCGGCGAGCGCCAGCCGCTGACCGACCGCACCCTGGCCCTGGCCCTGCTGCGCCATCCCCTGGTCACCTTGAAGGTGATCGCCGGCATCCACTGGGAGGCCCTGCACCTGTGGCGCAAGGGCCTGAAACTGCGCGACCGCCCCAAGCCGCCCCCCCTGATCACCGTGGTCGGCCCGGCTGGCGCCGGCTGACCCGCGCTCGTTCCGTTCTCCTCTCCCTTTAGACCAGTCGAAGAGCGTAGCTGCCATGACCGAGACTTCCTCCCGTTCGTTGACCGCGCCCTCCCTGGAAGCCGCCGCGCTCGAGGCCGCCCTGCCGCCCGAGTTGACCGATGGCGGGCTCACAGGCCGCCTGCTGGGTGGTCTGTTGCGCCGCTGGCGGGTCGGTTCCCTGAGTGTCACCACCCCCGGCGGCCGCACCCTGAGCGTGCGCGGCGCGGTGCATCCACAGCGGCACGCCCATCTCGACATCCACCGCTGGCGGGCCATCCGCCGGCTGGTTCTGGGCGGCGACCTGGGGCTGGCCGAGGCCTACATCGATGGCGACTGGTCGAGCCCCGATCTGGCCGGCATGCTGACCCTGGGGCTGGCCAACCGCAACGCCCTGGACGGCGCCCTGGAGCCGCCGGCGCCCTTGCGCCTGTGGCGGCTGATCCGCCATCGCCTGAACGCCAACTCGAAGACCGGCAGCCGGCGCAACATCGCCGCCCACTACGACCTGGGCAACGACTTCTACCGCCCCTGGCTGGACGCCGGGATGCAGTATTCCTCGGCCTTGTATCGCCACCAGGAGGACGACCTGGAAACCGCCCAGGCGGCCAAGCTGGCCGAGATCCGGCGCCGTCTCGATGTCTCTCCCGGGGCCAAGGTGCTGGAAATCGGTTGCGGCTGGGGGGCGGTGGCCGAGGCGCTGACCCGCGACGGCGCCGAGGTGGTCGGCCTGACCCTTTCGAGGGAGCAGTTGGCCTTCGCCCGCCAGCGCCTTGAGCGGGCCGGACTGGCCGGACGGGCCGACTTGAGGCTTCAGGACTACCGGGACGCGGACGGCCAGTACGACGCCATCGTGTCCATCGAAATGATCGAGGCAGTGGGCGAGGAACACTGGCCGACCTACTTCCGGGTCCTGGCCGAGCGCCTGAAACCCGGGGCCAGCGCCCTGATCCAGGCGATCACCATCCGCGACGACGAGTTCGAGGCCTATCGCTCCAGCCCCGATTTCATCCAGCGCCACGTCTTCCCCGGCGGCATGTTGCCCAGCCCCGGCATCCTCAAGGCCCAGGCCGAGGCGGCCGGGCTGGGCGTGGCGGAGCCCTTGCTGTTCGGCCCCTCCTACGCCCGCACCCTGGCCGACTGGGACCGCCGCTTCCAGGCCGCCTGGCCCAAGCTCGACGGCCTGGCCCCGCGCAACGGGCGCGGCCGGCCGTTGGACACCGCTTTCAAGCGGCTGTGGGAGTACTATTTCGCTTACTGCATCGCCGGCTTCAGCGAAGGCACCATCGACGTCGGCCTGTGGCGTTTCACCCGACCGGCCGACTGATGAGCTTAAGCCGCCGCGCCCTAATCGCCTATGCCCTGCCGGCGGCGCCGCTGGCCCTGCCGACCATTCCGGTGCTGGTCATGCTGCCGGCGCTGTATGGTCAGAACCTGGGGGTGGCGGTGGGCGCCATCGGCGGCGCCCTGCTGCTGGCCCGGGTGCTCGACGCGCTGAGCGATCCCGTCGCCGGCTTCCTGAGCGACCGCCTGACCACCCGTTTCGGCCGCCGCAAGCCGTGGATGGCCCTGGGTGGGATCATCGCCGGCATCGCCCTGGTCCACCTGCTGGACCCGCCGGCGGGGGCTGGGGCCGGGCATCTCGCCCTGTGGGCCAGCCTGCTGTTCATCGGCTGGACCCTGGTCCAGGTGCCCTATCTGGCCTGGGGGGCGGAGATGGCGACCACGGCGCGCGACCGCACCCGGGTGACGGCGGCCCGCGAGACCCTGACCCTGGTCGGCATGGTCGCCGCCGCCGCCTTGCCGGTGGCGGTGGAAAGCTATGGCCTGGACCGCCCCGCCGCCCTGGCCGTTACCGCCTGGGTGGCGGTGGGGGCGGGGGCACTGGCCCTGGGAGGGCTGCTTTTTGCCGCCCGCGAGCCGGCACCGGCCAGCCATGCCACCCCGCTGGCCCTGTCGCCACGCCGGGTCTTCGGCCGCCTGCTCGCCGACCGACCGTTCCGCCTGCTGCTCGCCGCCTGGATGGTCAACGGGCTGGCGACCGGCATTCCGGCCAGCCTGTTCTCGCTGTACGTGAGCCATGTGCTGGCTGCCGACGGGCTGACCAACGCCTGGCTGGTGCTGCTCTACTTCGCCTGCGGGGTGCTCGGGATGCCGCTGTGGGTGGCCTTGAGCCACCGCCGGGGCGCGGGCTTTGCCTGGATCGCCGCCATGCTGCTGGCTGCCGCCGCCTTTGTCTGGGCGCCCCTGCTGGGGCCCGGCGACGTGGCCCCGTTCATCGGCGTCTGCGTCGTCACCGGGCTGGCCCTGGGGGCCGATCTGGCCCTGCCGCCGGCCATGCAGGCCGAGGTCATCCAGCGCGCCGCCGAGGCCGACCCCGGCGGCACCCGGGCGGCCAGCGCCTTTGCCCTGTGGAACCTGGGCACCAAGCTCAGCCTGGGGCTGGCCGCCGGAATCGCGCTGGGCGGGGTGGGGCTGTTCGGCTTCAACGCCGAGGCGGCCGACAACCCGCCCCGGGCGCTGCTCGCCCTGGCGGTGATCTACGCCGGCGCCCCCATCGTACTGAAGGGCATCACCGCCCTTTTGGTCCGCCGTTTCGCGCGGGCCATGGGGTGATCCCAGAGAACCTTCCAACCGACACGCGGAGAGCCGCTTGCCATGAGACGTCTGCCTGGGGCCCGTCCGGCCCGCAGCCTGCTTGCCCTCATCCTCCTCATTCCCTTTATCGCGGGGTGCAGCGACATGAAGATCGAAGACTTCAGGAACGGAACCCCGAAGCTCGAGCTGGCCGACTACTTCGCCGGCCAAACCGTGGCCCACGGCCTGTTCGAGGACCGCTTCGGCACCATCCGCCGCCAGTTCACCGTGGACATCCAGGGTGAAATGGACGGCGACACCCTGGTCCTGACCGAGGACTTCCAGTACGCCGACGGCGAGACCGACCAGCGCATCTGGCGGATCACCAAGACCGGCGAGAACACCTACGAAGGCCGGGCCGGCGACATCATCGGGGTGGCCCAGGGCCGGGCCATGGGCAATGCCCTGAACTGGCAATACGACCTGGATCTGCCGGTCGGCGACTCCACCTGGCGGGTGCACTTCAACGACTGGATGCTGTTGCAGCCCGGCGGGGTGATGCTGAACCGGGCCAAGGTCAGCAAGTGGGGCTTCGAGATCGGCTCGGTGACGCTGTCGTTCCACAAGCCGGCCGAGGCTGACCAGTCCACGGCGCCGAACGCCGCGGACTGATCGCGGGGCCCGCTTCAGGACCTTCTTCAGAACCCTGGAGTCCGAAGGTCACGCCGCAGCCGGTTCGTCACGCCGACCGGCTGCGGCACCCTTGGGGCCGATCAGCCGAAGATCACCCCGGGCAGCCAGGTGGCCAACTCCGGGAAGGCGGCCAGGATGCCAAGGCCAATCAACTGGATGATCACGAAGGGCAGCACACCACGATAGATGTGCATGGTGCTGATCGCCCTCGGCGCCACCCCGCGCAGATAGAACAGGGCAAAGCCGAAGGGCGGGGTGAGGAAGCTGGTCTGCAGGTTCATCGCCATCATCACCCCCAGCCACACCGGGTCGACGTCCATCTTGAGCAGGATCGGCCCGACGATGGGCACCACCACGAAGACGATCTCGATGAAGTCGAGGAAGAAGCCCAGCACGAACATCACCACCATGACCAGCAGCATGGCGGCGAAAGTGCCGCCGGGCAGGCTGGTCAGGAACTCGTGCACCATGTCGTCGCCGCCGAAGCCCCGAAAGACCAGCGAGAACAATCCGGCGCCGACGATGATGATGAAGACCATCGAGGAAATCTGGGTGGTCGCCCGGTTGACCTCGACCAGCACCCCGGCCCGGTGCACCCGCAGCAGGCTGACCAACAGGCCCCAGGCCAGCCCCAGGCAGGCCAGCCCGGCCACGACGATGGCGACCATGTCGCCGGTCGGGATTTCCTGGCGCAGGACCCGCAGATCGAAGATGCGGATGAGGACCAGCATCAAGGCCAGCGAGGCGAAGGCGGTGATGGTCGGCCACGGCTTCTGGCCCGGCTCGGCGAGGCGCACCCCGGCCAGCAGGATGGAGCCGACGGCCCCCACCGCCGCCGCCTCGGTGGGAGTGGCCACGCCGGTCAGGATCGAGCCCAGCACGGCGACGATCAGCACCACCGGCGGGATCAGCGCCTTGCTGATCATCGCCGCGGTTTCGCCGAAGGACAGATGGCCGGTTTCCTCGGCCGGGATGGGCGGCGCGGCCTTGGGGCGGAAGATGGCCACCCCGATGACGTAAAGGATGTACAGGCCGACCAGCCCCAGGCCGGGGATCAGGGCCCCGGCGAACAGGTCGCCGACGCTGACCGGCTCGGGCGACCAGTTGCCCAACGCCCGCTGGGCATCGGTATAGGCGTTGGAAATCTGGTCGCCGAGCAGGACCAGGACGATCGACGGCGGGATGATCTGCCCCAGGGTGCCCGAGGCGCAGATGGTGCCGCAGGTCAGCGACGGCGAATAGCCCCGGCGCAGCATGGTCGGCAGGCTGAGCAGGCCCATGGTGACCACGGTGGCGCCGACAATGCCGGTGGAGGCGGCGAGCAGCGCCCCCACCACGCACACCGAAATGCCCAGGCCGCCGCGCAGCGGGCCGAACAGCCGGCCCATGTTCTCCAGCAACTCCTCGGCCACCTTGGAGCGCTCGAGCATCACCCCCATGAACACGAACAGCGGCACCGCGATCAGCACCTCGTTGGTCATGGTGCCGAAGATGCGCTGCGGCATGGCGGCCACGAAGGCCATGTCGAAAACGCCGAGGAACCAGCCAACGATGCCGAACAGAAAGGCCGAGCCACCCAGGGTGAAGGCCACCGGGAAGCCCAGCAGCAGGAAGCCGCAGGTGCCGGCGAACATCAACAGGGCCATCACCTCGGCGAGCAGGGAGGGGCTCATCGGTCGTCCTCCCCGTCGTCGTTGCCGTCGTCGTCGCCGGTCACCGAGGGCACCGTCACCCCGGCCAGCCGGAGGCCGGCGCGCGCGACCATCGACAGGGCCTGCAAAACGACCAACCCGGCGAACACCAGGATCACCGTTTTCAACAGGAATACCGCCTGGATGCCGCTGGTTTCCTTCGACCCCTCGAAGACCCGCCAGCTATTGGCCACATAGGGGTAGCTGACCCAGGCGATGAGGGCGCAGAAGGGAATGAGGAAGGCCAGCGCGCCGAACAGGTCCACCATCGCCTTGAAGCGCGGCGAGGCGGTTCGATAGAACACGTCGACCCGGACGTGACCCTCGGTCAAAAGGGTGAAGCCGGCGCCGACCATGAAGATCAGGCCGTGCATGTAGACGATGGACTCCTGGGCCCAGATGAAGCCCAGGCCGAAGATGTAGCGCAGCACGACCACGGCGAACTGGACCAGGACCATGATCAGGGCCAACCAGGCGACGGTGCGGCCAATCCAGAGGTTGGTCCGGTCAACGGCAAGCGCGAAGCGGGAAAGGGGGGTCACGGGGGCCGTCCTTCACAGGCGGATCAGGCGGGAAAGGCTTCGTGAAACGGGAACAGGCCCCGGAGCGTCACGGGCTCCGGGGCCGTTCCGGCCAAGGCCTGGGGGCCTCAGCCGCCGTAGTTGAAGGGCAGCAGGCGGGCGTTCCAGTAGGCCTGGTCGGCCAGCTTGGACCAGCTGATGGCCATCTTGCGGAACTTCACGAAGCTGTCGTAGACGCGCCCGGTCATGGCGTCGCCGGCGGCGGCCTCGGCGACCACCTCGCCCGAGGCCTGGCCGATCGCCTTCATGACGTCGTCGGAGAACTTGCGCAGCTCAACCCCGTGCTGGTTGATCAGGGTGTTCAGCGCATCACCGTTGCGGGCCGTGAACTCGGCCAGGGTGAAGTTGTTCTCGGCGATCATGGCGTCCTCGACCAGGGCCTTCTCGTCGGCGCTGAAGCTGTTCCAGACGTCGAGGTTGATGCCGCAGGACAGGCCGGTGCCGGGCTCGTGGAAGCCGGGGTAGTAGTAGAACTTGGCCACCTTGTAGAAGCCGAAGGCCAGATCGTTCCACGGGCCGACCCACTCGGTGGCATCGATGGCGCCCGACTGCAGGGCCGGGAAGATCTCGCCGCCGGGCAGGCTGACGGCGGCGGCACCGATCCGGCGCAGCACCTCGCCCCCCAGGCCGGGCATCCGGATCTTCAAGCCCTTGTAGTCTTCCAGGCTGTTGATTTCCTTGTTGAACCAACCGCCCATCTGGACCCCGGTGTTGCCCGACAGGAAGGGCTTCAGCTTGAAGTCGGCGGCCAACTCGTCCCACAGCTCCTGACCCCCGCCGTAGTAGACCCAGGCGTTCAGCTCGGTGGCGGTCAGGCCGAAGGGCACGGCGGCGAAGAAGTTGAAGGCCTTCGACTTGCCCTGCCAGTAGTACTCGGCCCCGTGGTAGAGGTCGGCGGTGCCGTTGGAAACGGCGTCGAAGGACTCAAAAGGCGGCACCAGCTCGCCGGCGGCGAACACCTTCACGGTCAGCTTGCCGCCGCTGGCGTCGGTGATCCGCTTGGCCACGCGCTCGGCGCCGGTGCCCAGGCCGGGGAAGTTCTTCGGCCAGGTGGTGACCATCTTCAACTCGCGCATGCCCTGGGCGATGGCCGGAGCGGGGAAGGCGCTGGCCGCGGCCACCGCGCCGGCACCGGCGAAAGCGCTGCCCTTCAGGAAATCACGACGTTTCATCCTCTACCTCCCGGGTCGGTCATGGTTTTGTTTGGAACGCAATCAGATGGACCCCATCACGGCCCGGGCCGTCCGGGCCGATTATGAGTGAAGGGAAAGCATAGAGCCTTTCAGTCCGGAATCAACAAATGCCTTGGCCCATGAAGGGCTTGACCATGCCGGCGGAGGCATCCTCCAGGTTCTGGCGCGAGCTTCGGGTGAGATGGTCCGCTTCGTTGAGGGAGCTCCGTTCGGCCGTCGCGTCGAGCCGGCCCCAGCCGACCGCCGGCCGGTAGGCCTCAAGCGGCTGGAAGCGCTCCTTGTAGGACATCTTCGGGCTCTGGGCGATCCAGAAGCCCAGGTAGACGTAGGGCAGGCCCAGGGCCCGGGCGTGCTCGATCAGCCACAGCACGGTGTGGGTGCCCAGGCTGCGCTCGGTCTGCTCCGGGTCGTAGAAGCTGTAGACGGCGGACAGTCCGTCGTCCATGTGGTCGGCCAGACAGACCGCGATCAGCCGTTCGGCCGGATCGCGGAACTCGTAGAGGCAGGTCTCGATGGGGCTGTCCTCGATCATCGAGCGGTATTCGTAGTAGCCCATCAGGGCCATGTCGCTGCCGGCGTGGCGCCGCCGCTGGTACTCGGTGAACAGCCGGTAGTGCTCGGCCTGGGCGCGCGCCGGCAGGCGGCGCACGGTCAAATCGGCGTTGCGCTTGAAGGTGCGGGCAAGGGTGCGCCGGCGGGCGAACGCATCGACCACCACGCGCACCGGGACGCAGGCCCGGCAGGTCGGGCAGGCCGGGGCATAGGCAATGCCGTGGCTGCGCCGGAAGCCGGCCCGGGAAAGCTGGTTGTGCAGCGGCTCGGCCTGGGTGCCGGTCAGCTCGGTCAGCACCTTGCGCTCCAGCCGTCCGGGCAGGTACGGGCAAGGCATGGGCGCGGTGCTGAAAAAGAACCGCGGCCGGGCCGGTTGGCGTTGATCCATGGCTGCGAACGGTCTCCCCGAAGACCACCCCGGCGACCGGCGTTGGCTTGCCGCCAAGCTTGGAGCCTGTTTTGTTGAAAACGGGCCGGGGACGGGTCTTGCGTGATCTATCCCTGCTCGGTCCTGTCTAACACAGGGTGAGGGGGCCCGGCACCCCTAAAAGTGGGCTGACTGGAATGGTTCCACACAGCCTATTCCAGGATGCTGGGCATGGGACCTTCGTCCGGGGCGGCGCTGGCGGCGGTCGGCGGGGGATCGCGCAGCAGGATGATGCTCACCCGCCGGTTGCGGGGATCGTTGGGGTTGTCGGGGAACAGCGGGTCGTTGGCGGCCTGCCCGCCGACCCGGTTGATCCGGCCGTCCTCGACCCCGCTTTCGACCAGCACGCGCCGGCTGGCCAGGGCCCGGTCGGCCGACAGCTCCCAGTTGGAATAGCCACCGGGGGCGCCAAATCCCGCCGAGTCGGTGTGTCCGGAGATGGCCAGGTTCTTGTTCAGGTTGGAGACGATGCGCCCGACGATCTCCAGCAGCTTGCGGGTGTGCGGGTACATCGCCGCGCTGCCCGGCGGGAACATCGACTTGCCGTCCTGGTCGACGATCTGGATGCGCAGGCCTTCCGGGGTGTTGTCGATCAGCAGCGACTCTTGAAGCTCCTGAAGGTCCGGGGCGCTCTGCATGGCCTGACGCAGGGTCTCGGCGGCTTCCTCGAACTGCTCCTGCTCGCGCTTGGCGGCGGCCTCGGCGGCGGCCATGGCGAGGTCTTCCTCGCTCGGCTCCACCTGATCCTCCCCCGGCGCCTCGTTGGGATCGGTGACATCGGCCCCGCCCTGGCCGATGGACGGCGGCGGCAGCGACATCGGGATGGCCGGCGAGGAGCTGTCGGACGAGGCGGCGCCTTCCCCGACCACCTGACCGCCCAGCATGCCGCCGGCCCCACTGGTCGAGCTGGAAAGCGCGGTCGGCGCGAAATAGTCCGAAATGCCCTGGAGCTGTTCCTCGGTCACCGAGTTGAGCAGCCACAAGAGCAGGAAGAAGGCCATCATGGCGGTCACGAAGTCGGCGTAGGCCACCTTCCAGGCGCCGCCATGGTGGGCGTGGCCGCCCTTCTTGACCCGCTTGATGATGGTGACGCCACCCTCGGCGCCATGGGCTTCGCCGTTTTCTTCCTCGGCCATGGCAGCCTCTCCCGTCCAGTCCTCAGTCGGCGGTCAGGTTGGTCACCGTCTCTTCCACTTCCTGGAAGGAGGGGCGCACCGTGCCGGGCAGGATCTTGCGGGCGAACTCGATGGAAACCTGGGGCGCGTAGCCCTGCATGTGGGCCAGGAGGGCGGCTTTGATGCAGCGCAGGTATTCGGTTTCGGCGTCGTAGGCGACGGCGATTGCCCGCGCGAAGGGGGCGAAGAAGGCGTAGGAGAACAGCACGCCCGAGAAGGTGCCGACCAGGGCGGCGCCGATCAGGTGGCCCAGCACTTCCGGCGGCTCGGTGATGGCGCCCATGGTGTGGATGATGCCCAGCACGGCAGCCACGATACCCAGCGCCGGCATGGCGTCGGCCACGGTGCTGACGGCCTCCGCCACGGCGTGGTGTTCCTTGTGGTGGGCCTCGATTTCCTCGTCGATGATGGCTTCCATTTCGTGGGCGTTGTTGGTGCCCAGGGTGAGAAGCCTGAGGTAATCGCACAGGAAGGTCAGGGTGTGGTGGTCCTTGGCGAAGCCCGGGAACTTCTGGAACAGCGGGCTTTCGTCGGGCTTTTCCACATGGCTTTCAAGGGCCAGGTCGCCCTTGGTCTTGGCCAGCTTGAACAGCGAGTAGAGGCACGACAGAAGCTCGAGATAGCTTTTCTTGTTGTGCCTGGGGCCCTTCATCATCGGGCCGATGGCCTTCATGGTGCCCTTGATCACCGAGGTCGGCGAGCCAATGATGAAGCTGCCGATGGCCGCGCCGAAGATGATGACGAACTCGAAGGGCTGCCACAGGACGTCAAGGTGGCCGCCGGCCCCCAGGTAGCCGCCGATCACCGAGGCGATGACGACCAGCATGCCAATGATGATCAGCATCGGGCGGCCTCCCCGTCACGGCCAGCCGGCAACCAAGGCCGGCCGGCGGCCTCGACACATCGCTGTGAAGGAAAGGCGCGCACCGAAACTGCAACTCCCGAAAAGGGCGACCCGCGCGGCCCCACCCAAAGGGGGAAGGGCACCCCCCACTTAGACAACCCCTGGCCCGAAAAATCAACCGTATCGGCATCACCGGGGGGCACGGATGGGCCCCCCGGGTCGGCCGATCATCCTCAGCCCATGTTGAGGATGATGGTCTTCTTGTGGGTGTAGTGCTCCAGCATGGCTTCCAGCGAGGCTTCCTTGCCGACCCCGCTGCTCTTGATGCCGCCGTAGGACAGGTTGGCCTGCACCACCAGGTTCTGGTTGACCTGCACGAAGCCGGCCTCCAGCCGGTGGCTGGCGTCGAGCGCCGTCTTCAGGTCGCGGGTCCAGATGGTGGCGGCCAGGCCGTACTCGCTGTCGTTGGCCCGGGCCAGGGCGTCCTCATAGTCGGTGAAGCGGAAGATGCAGGTGACTGGGCCGAAGATTTCCTCGCGCGCCGGGGGGGCGTCGGGGGCGATGTCGGTGAAGATCACCGGCTGCACGAACAGACCCTTCTTCAGGGCCGGATCGTCGGGCAGCTTGGCGCAGCGGTTGGCCGTGCCGCCGGCCTTCTCGCCGGCCTCGATGTAGGCCTTCACCTTCTCCAACTGCTGCGGGCTGATGATGGTGCCGATGTCGGTCTTCTCGTCCAGCGGGTCGCCCATCACCATGTCGTTGACCGCCGCCTTCAGGCGCGCGACGAAGGCATCGTGGATGTCGGCGTGGACGAAGATGCGGCTGGCCGCGGTGCAGCTCTGCCCCTGGCGGGTGAAGCGCATGCCGCCCAGGGCGCCGGCGATGGCCTTGTCCATGTCGGCGTCGGCCATGACGATCATCGGGCTCTTGCCGCCCAACTCCAGGGTCACCGGGATCAGCTTGTCGGCCGCGGTGCGGGTGACGATGCGCCCGGTCTCCACCGAGCCGGTGAAGGTCACCTTGCCGACATCCGGGTGGGCGACCAGCGGACCGCCACACTCCGGCCCGTAGCCCGACAGGATGTTGAGGATGCCGGCCGGCAGAACCTGGTTCATGATCTGCACCACGCGCAGCACGGTCAGCGGCGCTTCCTCGGCCGACTTGACCACCACCGCGTTGCCGGCCACCAGGGCCGGGGCGATCTTCAGCGCCATCAGCAGCATCGGCACGTTCCAGGGGATGATGGCGCCGACCACGCCGATCGGCTGGCGGATGGTCATGGTCAGCATGTCGGGGCGGAAGGGCACGGTCTCGCCCTTCAACTCCGAGGCCAGGCCGCCGTAGAACAGGAACATGTCGGCCAGCACCGAGGCCTCGACCCGGCTTTCCGTGCGCAGCGCCTTGCCGGTTTCCAGGGCGATCAGCCGGCCCAGTTCCTCGACATGATCGGACAGCCGGCGGCCGCACTCGGTGATCAGCTTGCCGCGCTCGCGGGCGGGCAGGGCGGCCCACTCCTTCTGGGCCCTTTTGGCGGCCTTGACGGCGGCATCGACGTCGTCGGCGTCACCCTCGGCGGCGCTGCCGATGACGCTGCCGGTGGCCGGGTTGACCACGTTGAACACCGCCCCCGAGGCGGCCGGCCTGAGCGCGCCATCGATCATGTGCCGGCCGGAAATCTCGTCGGCCAGGGCATAGGGGTCGGTGTTGGGGGTAATGGACATGGATCGGCCTCTCGTGGATGGGGTGGCGGAAGTGCTTGGTGGGCGGACGTTTCGTCCCGTTGGGGGCGGGTGTGTTTCCAGCCTGTTGTTGGGGTTATTGCGCCGCCTCTTCTGGCAAGGTGGCGAGGAAGGCGGCGAACACGTCGCCCTGGACGGTGACATGGGCCCGCATGGCCTTTTCGGCGTCCTCGGCCCGCCCTTCGAGGATCGCCATCACCACCGAGCGGTGCTCGGCCAGCGAACTGTCGATGCGATCCTCGCGGGCATACAGCTGGTAGCGCCGGTAGGGGGCGGTCTGGTTGCGCAGCGACACCGCCATGCCGGCCAGATAGGCGTTGTGGGCCCCGGCATAGATGATGTCGTGAAACACCTTGTTGGCCTCGTAGTAGGCTTCGCGGTTGGCCTGGGTGTGCTCCACGGCGCAGGCCGCCAGGGCCTGTTCCAGCGCCGCGTGTTCGTCGGGGCCCATGCGCTGGGCGGCGAGGCGGGCGCACAGGGCTTCCAGTTCGGCCATCACCTCGAACATCTCGGCCAGCCGGTCGACGGTGATCACCCGCACCACGGCGCCCAGGCGCGGCCGCACCTCGACCAGCCCGGAGGACGACAACTGGCGCAGCGCCTCGCGCACCGGGGTGCGCGACACATTGAAACGGCGGGCCAGCGAGATTTCGTCCAGGCGGTCGCCGGGTTTCAGCCGGCCCTGGAAGATCTCTTCCTCCAGGGACCGGCGCAGGCGTTCGGCCCGGGTCGGGCGGCTGCGCGCCGGGCGCCCCGGGCCGGCCCCGGACTTCGCCGCCTCGCCGCCCGTTTCCCGGGCAGCCGCGACGGCCGGCGTGGTGGCGGGTACCACGGCATCGGAGGCGTCGGCTGGGGGTGGGGGGGTGCGGGCACTCACGGGCGGTCGGATCAGCCTGCTCATGAAGAAGGGACGGGCCGCCGAAGCGCCTTGGGGCCGACGGAAAGGCCGAGCCCGGCACCTGGGCATCTTTCTTGTATACAATAGCCGACAGGGACGCGCCAAGGCGCTTTGTCGCACCGAGTCCCGCGCTGCGTTTGCACGCCGCGCGACGTCAGCCCGCGCCAAAGGGTGGAACAACTCCGGTTTTCCTCGCCTCGACCCTTGTCAGCGCCCGAGACCTGGCGCACCATGCCGGGAGGGTCCGCGCCCCCAACCCGCCGAGGTGGCGCCGGGCCATGCCCAATCCCGACAGTCCGCCCATGGACAGCGAGCCATGGACAGCGAGCCAGGGAGTGCCGTCATGGTGACCAGTCCCGACAGCCAATCCGCCCCCTTCAGCCAGCGCTGGGTCAAGGTGCTGCGCCCCGAGGGATTCCGCGACATGGCCTATACCCAGTGGGGCGACCCCCACGGCAAACGGGTCTGCCTGTGCGTTCACGGGCTGACCCGCAACGGGCGCGACTTCGACGACCTCGCCGCCGCCCTGTCCGGCGACCCCGAGGTGCCGCGCCGGGTCCTCTGCCCGGATGTCCTGGGGCGCGGCAAGAGCGACTGGCTGGTCGATTCGACGGGCTACGATCTGGCCGCCTACGCCGCCGACATGGCCACCCTGATCGCCCGCTCCGGGGCCGAGGAGGTGGATTGGGTGGGCACTTCCATGGGCGGCCTGATCGGCATGCTGATCGCCGCCAGCCCGGGCACGCCGATCCGCCGTCTGGTGCTCAACGACGTCGGGGCCTTCATCCCCAAGGCGGCGCTGGAGCGCATTTCCGAGTACGTCAGCCGGCCGCCGGTGTTCGACGACCTGAAGGACCTGGAGGCCTACCTGCGCGACATCCACCGCAGCTTCGGCCCGCTGTCCGACGCCGCCTGGGCGCGGGTCGCCGAGCACTCCCACCGGATCGATGAGAACGGGCGCATCGCCATGCACTACGACCGCCGCATCGCCGCCTCGATCGCCCAGCTGGAGACCCTGGAGGATGTCGACCTGTGGCCGGTCTGGGAGGCCATCCGGGTGCCGACCCTGGTCGTGCGCGGCGCCGAAAGCGACCTTCTGACCGCCGCCACGGCGCAGCGCATGACCCACAGCGGTCCCCAGGCCAAACTGCTGGAAATCCCCGGTGTCGGGCACGCCCCGTGGCTGGCCTCGGCGGACCAGATCCAGCCCATCGTCGACTTCCTGGCCTGAGCCCCCTCGGGGCCTCAGCCGCCGGCCGTGCCGGCCACGTCCTGGATGAACTGCCAGGCGACACGGCCCGAGCGCGAGCCCCGGGTGATCGCCCATTCGTTGGCCTGGCGGTGCAGGGTGTCGCGGTCGATGCCAAGCTTGAGGTCGTCGGCGTAGGCGTCGACGATGTCAAGGAAGGTGGCCTGATCGATGTTGTGGAAGCCCAGCCACAGCCCGAAGCGGTCGGACAGGCTGACCTTCTCCTCCACCGCCTCGCCGGCGTGCAGGGCGGTCGAGCGCTCGTTCTCGATCATCTCGCGCGACAGCAGGTGGCGGCGGTTGGAGGTGGCGTAGAACAGCACGTTCTCCGGCCGTCCCTCGATGCCGCCCTCAAGGATCGCCTTGAGCGACTTGTAGCTGGTGTCGTCGGCGTCGAACGACAGATCGTCGCAGAACACCACGAAACGCCGCCGGCTGGCCTTTAGCACCTTCAACAGGCGGGGCAGGGCGGGAATGTCCTCGCGGTGGATCTCGACCAGGGCCAGGGCGCCCGGCCGCTGCTCCGGGCGCTCGGCGTTGAGGCTGGCGTGCACCGCCTTGACCAGCGAGCTCTTGCCGGTGCCGCGCGCCCCCCACAGCAGGGCGTTGTTGGCCGGCCGCCCCGCGACGAAGCGCCGGGTGTTGTCGAGCAGGCGGACCCGCTGCGCCTCGATCCCCTTGAGCAGGGCGAGGTCGACCCGGTTGACCTCGGCCACCGGGTCGAGCCGGCCGCTGTCGGCCTGCCAGACGAAGGCGTCGGCGGCCTCGAGGTCGTTGGTCGGCGGCGGCGGCGGGGCCAGACGCTCCAACGCCTCGGCGATGCGGGTCAGGACAGGGAGCAGGGGGGTGGGATCGGGCATGGCTCTGTCACGGCTCGGAGTGGTGGGGGTGGTCGGGGCGGCGACGGTAGCCGGGCCGGATTGCGTTTGCAACTGACGCCAAGGTCGCTATAGTCCGCCCCACTTTTCCCACACGCCATTTCCCATCCAAACTCGGCGAGGTTAGAGACATGCTGGTTTCCGCGGCCCACGCCCAGGCCGCCGGTGCCGCTCCGGCGGCCGGCGGGCTTGAGGCGTTCATTCCCCTGATCCTGATCTTCATCGTCTTCTACTTCCTGCTGATCCGCCCGCAGCAGAAAAAGATGAAGCAGCACAAGGAGATGTTGTCCCAGGTTCGGCGCGGCGACAAGATCGTCACCAACGGCGGCCTGATCGGCAAGGTGGTCAAGGCGGCCGATGACGAGCTTGAGGTGGAGATCGCCGAGAACGTCAAGGTCAAGGTGGTGCGCGAGATGATCGCCACCGTGGTCTCCAAGACCGAGCCCGTGGCCGGCGACAAGTCCGGCGACAAGCCGGCCGAAGGCGGCAAGGCCGAGGGGCTGAAGGGCATGCTGTCGGGCAAGAAGTAGGCCGGGGCGCCCCCTCCTGCTTAGGCCCGGCTCTGAACAACCCAGGTCAATGATATGAAAACGCTCGATTTCCCACTCTGGAAGGTCGTCCTCGTTCTGGCGGTGACAGGGCTTGGGGTGGTCTTCGCCCTGCCCAACCTGATGCCCCGCTCGACCCTTGATGCGGCGCCCGCGTGGTGGCAGCCGGTGAACCTGGGGCTCGACCTGCAGGGCGGCTCCTACCTGCTGCTCGAGGTGGAGATCGGCTCGGTGGTCGAGGAGCAGCTCGAGGCGGCGGTGGAAGGCCTGCGGGCCGGCCTCGGCCGCGAGCGCATCCAGGCCGGCGACGAGCGCATCATGTACCGCGACCTGGGGGTGCGCGACGGGGTGGTCTCGGTGCGCATCATCGAGCCGGCCCAACTGCCGGCGGCGCGCCAGGTGATCGAGGAGATCGATCCGGCGCTCGAGGTGGAAGAGGGGGCCGAGGGCCGCTTCACCCTGACCATGCGCCCCGAGGCGATCGAGGAACGGCGCAGCCAGGTGGTCGATCAGTCGATCGAGATCGTCCGCCGACGCATCGACGAGTTGGGCACCCGCGAGCCGACCATCCAGCGCCAGGGCGATTCCCGGATCATCGTCGAGGTCCCGGGCATCGACGATCCGGCCCAGTTGAAACGCACCCTGGGCAAGACCGCCAAGATGGCCTTCCATCTGCTCGACCCCAACGTCGGGCCGGCCGATCTGGCGGCCGGGCGGGTGCCCCCGGGCACCATGCTGCTGCCGGCCGCCAATCCGGAGCCGGGGCGCCCCTTCCAGTACGCCGTGCGGCGCAAGGTGGAGGTTTCGGGCGACCATCTGGTGGACAGCCAGCCGACCTTCCAGGACAACCTGCCGGTCGTCTCGTTCCGCTTCGACACCGCCGGCGGCCGGCGCTTCTGCACCACCACCCAGCAGAACGTGGGGCGCAATCTGGCCATCGTGCTGGACGACGAGGTGATCAGCGCGCCCGAGATCAAGGGCGCCATCTGCGGCGGCAACGGGGTGATCGAGGGCGGCTTCACCGTGCAGTCGGCCAACCAGTTGGCCCTGCTGCTGCGCGCCGGCGCCCTGCCGGCGCCGCTGACCATCCTTGAGGAGCGCACCGTGGGCCCCGGGCTGGGCGAGGATTCGATCCGCGCCGGCGCCTTCGCCAGCGCCCTGGGGCTGCTGCTGGTGGTGGTCTTCATGCTTGGCGCCTACGGCATGTTCGGCGCCTTCGCCACCCTGGCCCTGGCCGGCAACCTGTCGATCCTGCTTGGCGTGCTGTCCGGTCTGGGGGCCACCCTGACCCTGCCCGGCATCGCCGGCATCGTGCTTACCGTGGGCATGGCGGTCGATGCCAACGTGCTGATCTTCGAGCGCATGAAGGAGGAGATGCGCGGCGGGCGCAGCGTGATGAGCGCCGTCGACGCCGGCTTCCGACATGCCTTCAAGGCGATCATCGACGCCAACATCACCACCCTGGTGGCGGCCCTGCTGCTGTTCCAGTTCGGCAGCGGCCCGGTGCGCGGCTTCGCGGTGACCCTGGGGGTCGGCGTGCTGACCTCGATGTTCACCGCCATCATGCTGACCCGTCTGATGGTCGTGGTGTGGCTGAAGCGGCGCAAGCCGAAGATCCTGCCCATCGGCTGAGCCCCTTTTTCGAACCGAGCGTAAGCGAGACCCTGACCCATGTGGCGCGGCTTCAACATTCTGCCCCATGACACCAAGCTGGACTTCGTCGGCAAGCGGCGCATCGCCGCCATTGCCTCGGCGATCTTTCTGCTCGCCTCGGTGGGCTCCCTGTTCACGCAGGGGCTGAACCTGGGGGTGGACTTCGCCGGCGGCCTGCTGCTGGAGGTGCGCACCGAAGGCCCGGCCGACGTCGGCCAACTGCGCGACAAGCTGGGTGGCCTGGGCCTGGGCGACGTGGCGATCAGCAGCGTTGGCGACAGCGGGCGCGACGTGCTGATCCGGGTCGCCCGCCAGGGCGGCGGCGACGGCGCCCAGACGGCGGCGCTCGAGCTGGTCCGCCAGGCCCTGGGCGAGGAGGTGGAGTACCGCCGCACCGAGCTGGTCGGCCCCAAGGTGGGCGACGAGCTGAAGGAAGACGGGGCGATGGCCATCGGCTTCGCCCTGCTGGCCATCGCCGCCTACATCTGGTTCCGCTTCGAATGGCAGTTCGCCCTGGGCGCCCTGATCGCCTTGATTCACGACGTCATCGCCACCCTGGGCCTGTTCTCGCTGCTGCAGGTCGAGTTCAACCTGACCACCGTCGCCGCGCTGCTGACCATCGCCGGCTATTCGGTCAATGACACCGTCATCGTCTACGACCGGGTGCGCGAGGAATTGCGCCGCTACAAGGCGATGGATCTGCCCGATCTGGTCAACATGGCCATGAACCGGGTGCTGTCGCGCACCATCCTGACCTCCGGCACCACCCTGCTCGCCGTGCTCGCCATCTTCATTTTCGGCGGCGACGTGTTGCGCGGCTTCGCCTTCGCCCTGATCTGGGGGGTGGTCGTCGGCACCTATTCGTCGATCTATGTGGCGACGCCGCTGCTCATCCAGTTCAACCTGCGGCGCGGCACCGACGAGGAAGAGGAAGGCGACGTGCCGGCCCGCTTCACCGACAGCGGGCGGGCCGGAAGCTCGGCCGCGCCAGGGGATTTCGGGGCCGGCATGGATGCCAACAAGCCGGCCCAGAAGCTGGCCGCCGAACGCCTCGCCCAGGCCAAGGAGCAGGCCCGCGCCGAGGGTAAGGCACCGCCCCCCAAGGACCGTGGCAAGGGGCGGCGCTGACCCGACACCAAAAAGGGGTCGACCGATGGAGATCACCCCCGTTGCCCCGAGCGGCCGGCAGGTCATCCAGGCCTATGGTGACGGCGGCTTCCGCATCGCCGGCACCGACCACGTGGGCTCGGTGGTGGTGCTGGCCGAGCGCACCCTGGCCTGGCCGGTGATCGCCCCCGATGCCATTCGGGCGGCCGAGCTGGTCTCCCTTCTGAAAACCGGCCTTCTGAAAACCGGCGGTGTGCTGGATGTGCTGTTGCTTGGCACCGGGCCGCGTCTGGTCCGCCCGGCGCCCGGGGTGACCGCCGAGCTCAAGGCGGCCCTGGGCTGTGGCCTGGAGGTGATGGACAGCGCCGCGGCGGCGCGCACCTTCAATGTGCTGCTGGGCGAGGGGCGGCCGGCCGCCGCCGCCCTGATCGCGGTCTGATCCCGCCACCCTGCTTCTGAAAACCGGTCTGGGCCGGAAAATCGGTCCTGGAACGTGAAACAGCCGCCGAAGCGCTGGGCTTCGGCGGCTGCTCGGGCGGGCCCGCGGGCGGGCTCGCCGCGGCGTGGCGCCTGCCCCCCGGCGGCGCCGCGCCTTTGCTTTCTGGACCATCCCCGTCATCGACCGTTCGCGCGGTCTTGTCGCGGGGGCTTCCTCCCTGTTCGACCCGAGCCGGGTTTCCCTGCCCGGTAAGCTACGCATTCATGGCAAGTCTGTCACGCATTTTTTGCAGGGCTTTGTTACCACACGCGGAGTGGCTCCAAGCCTTTGTTAACCTGGGGTTTGGCAGACTGCTCCGGCACGCTGGCGAGCCGGGAGCCCCCTCCATGCCCATGATGCGACATCCGTTGAGTGCCCTGACGACGTCGAGTCTGGCCACGTCGATGAGTCTTGCCACGCTGCTACTGGGGGCGCCCCCGGTGCTGGCCGAGCCGCCGGTCTTCCAGCCCGACGCCGAGACCTGCCGGGTGCTGCGGGCCCGCTTTCCGGAAACGGCAACCGTCCCCGCCGAGACGGTGCCCGACGCCACCTACCGGCCGGGGGTGGATGCCTACGGGCGCGCGGTGGTGCCGGCCGAGGGGCCGGGCGGCGCCGACCCGCTGACCGAGTCCCTGAGCGGCCCCTTGCGCTTTCCCCTGACCGTCGATCCGCTGGCCTGGCAGGCGGCGCTGGGGGCGACCATTCCGCCGGGGCTCGAGGGGCAATTGGCCCTCGGCACCCTGGTTCTCGACCCCACCGACGGGGCGCTGACCCTGAACGGGGAGCCGCTCAACGCGGCGGCCCGGCAGCGCCTGTTGGCCGCCTGCCGCAAGGGGGACGCGCCCGGGCCCGAGTAGGGGCCGGGACCGATGGGCGTCGTTGCCAGCCGGGGCGCACTCCCGTACAGTGCGGCCACCGCCCGGCGGGCCTTCCGCCGGCGTCTCCCATGCCGAGTCGGCCAATTCCCGGCCGCACTTTCCCAGCTCCCAGAGGACCCCGCCCCATGCGCCGCTCGCGCTACTTCCTGCCCACCCTGAAGGAAACCCCGGCCGAGGCCCAGATCGTCTCGCACCGCCTGATGTTGCGCGCCGGGCTGGTTCGCCAGCACGCCGCCGGCATCTACAACTGGCTGCCCATGGGCTATCGGGTGCTCGACAACATCAAGCGCATCGTCGAGCAGGAGCAGGACCGCACCGGGGCCATCGAGATCCTGATGCCGACCATCCAAAGCGCCGAGTTCTGGAAGGAAAGCGGCCGCTACGAGGACTATGGCCGCGAGATGCTGCGCATCACCGACCGCCACGAGCGCGAGATGCTCTACGGCCCGACCAACGAGGAGGCGGTGACCGACATCGTTCGCCAGACGGTGAAGAGCTACAAGGACCTGCCGCTCAACCTCTACCACATCCAGTGGAAGTTCCGCGACGAGGTGCGCCCGCGCTTCGGCGTCATGCGCGGCCGCGAGTTCCTGATGAAGGACGGCTACTCCTTCGACCTCGACGAAGAGGCCGGGCGGCGCGCCTACCACAAGATGTTCGTCAGCTACCTCAAGACCTTCCAGCGCCTGGGCCTGAAGGCCATCCCGATGCGCGCCGAAACCGGGCCGATCGGCGGCAACCTGTCGCACGAGTTCCTGATCCTGGCCGAGACCGGCGAAAGCCAGGTCTTCTGTCACCGCTCGCTGCTGGAAAAGAGCATCCCCGAGGACGTCGACTACGACGCCGACCTGGAACCGGTGGTCGCCGACTGGACCGGCGTCTATGCCGCCACCGACGAGATGCACGACGCGGCCAAGGAGGCCGAGCTGGGTGACGATCTGATCACCGCCCGGGGCATCGAGGTGGGGCACATCTTCTTCTTCAACACCAAGTACTCGGCCCCCATGAAGGCCGAGGTGGTGGGCCCCGACGGCGCCACCGGACCGCTCTACATGGGCAGCTATGGGATCGGGGTGTCGCGTCTGGTCGGGGCCATCATCGAGGCCAGCCACGACGAGGCCGGCATCATCTGGCCGGAGAGCGTGGCCCCGTTCCGGGTCGGGCTGATCAACCTCAAGGTCGGCGACGCCGCCACCGACAACGCCGCCGGGGACCTCTACCGGCGCCTTCAGGCGGCCGGGGTGACGGTGCTCTATGACGACCGCGACGAGCGGGCCGGCGTGAAGTTCGCCGACATGGACCTGATCGGCCTGCCCTGGCAGGTCATCGTCGGGCCCAAGGGGGTGGCGGCCGGTCAGGTGGAGGTCAAGAACCGCCGCACCGGCGAGCGCGAGGAAATGCCGCTGGCCGGCGTCGTCGCCCGCTTCGCCAGCAGCCACTAGCAGAACAGCGCGGGGAACAGACGCCATGTTCGGCCCCTTCGAGCGGATGATGGCCCTGCGCTACCTGAGGGCCCGGCGCAAGGAGGGGTTCGTCTCGGTGATCGCCGGTTTCTCGCTGCTCGGCATCGGGCTGGGGGTGGCCACGCTGATCATCGTGATGAGCGTCATGAACGGCTTCCGGCAGGACATGCTGGGCCGCATCCTGGGTCTGAACGGTCACATCAACGTCCCCGGTCCGATCGCCGACTACGACCCGCTGCGCCAGCGCATCGCCGAGATCGACGGGGTCAAGCTGGTCATCCCGGCGATCCAGCGCCAGGTCATGGCGACCGGCGGCGGCGAGGCCACCGGGGCGCTGGTCCATGGCATGGCGGTCGAGGACATGGCGGCCCGCGACCTGATCGCCGACAACATCGTGGCCGGCAGCCTGGAACACCTGAAGGCCGACCCGGAAAGCGTGCTGATCGGCCAGCGGCTGGCCCGCAAGCTGCGCCTGGGCATCGATTCGCCGATCACCCTGATCTCGCCCAAGGGCACGGTCACCGCCTTTGGCACGGTGCCGCGCATGAAGGCCTACCGGGTGGGGGCGATCTTCAACGTCGGCATGTACGAGTACGACAGCAGCTTCATCTACCTGCCGCTGGACTCGGCGCGCACCTACTTCCGGTTCGCGCCCGACACGGTCGGCCATCTGGAGGTGGTGAGCGACAACCCCATGCACATCGAACGGCTGGCCGAGGCCATCGCCCAGGTCGCCGGGCAGCGGGTGTTCACCTGGAAGGATTCCAACTTCAGCTTTTTCAACGCGCTCAAGGTGGAGCGCAACGTGATGTTCCTGATCCTGACGCTGATCATCCTGGTCGCCGCCTTCAACATCATCTCCGGGCTGATCATGCTGGTGAAGGACAAGGGGCGCGACATCGCCATCCTGCGCACCATGGGGGCGGGACGGGGCGCGGTGATGCGCATCTTCTTCCTGGCCGGGGCCTCGGTGGGGCTGATCGGCACCGCCTTCGGGGTGACCCTCGGCCTGCTGTTCTGCAACAACATCGAGGCCATCCGCCAGTTCCTGCAATCGGTCACCGGGGCCGAGCTGTTCTCGGCCGAGATCTACTTCCTGTCGCGCATGCCGGCCGAGGTCGACCCGGCCGAGGTGGTGATGGTGGTCGGCATGTCGCTCGGCCTGTCGCTGCTCGCCACCCTCTATCCGGCGTGGCGGGCGGCCCGGCTCGATCCGGTGGAGGCCCTGCGCTATGAGTGAGACGGCGCGTGAGACGGCGCGTGAGGCGGCGCTTGCGCTTTCCGGTGTTCGCCGACGCTTCCGCCAGGGCGAGGCCTGGCTGGAGGTGCTGAAGGGCGCCGATCTCAGCGTCGCCCCGGGCGAGATGGTGGCCCTGGTCGCCCCCTCCGGGGCCGGCAAGTCGACCCTGTTGCAGATCGCCGGGCTGCTGGAAAAACCCGACGCGGGGACGGTCAGCCTGGGCGGACGCGACCTGTCGCGGGCCGGCGACGCGGCGCGCACCGCGGTGCGGCGCAGCGACCTGGGGTTCGTCTACCAGTACCACCACCTGCTGCCCGAGTTCTCGGCCCGGGAGAACGTGGTCATTCCGCAGATGATCGCCGGGGTCGGCCGGGGGCAGGCGGCGGCGCGGGCCGGCGACCTGCTGGGCCGGCTGGGGCTGGGCGAGCGCCTGGATCATCGCCCGGGACAGCTTTCCGGCGGCGAGCAGCAGCGCACCGCCATTGCCCGCGCGCTGGCCAACCGGCCGCGCCTGCTGCTGGCCGACGAGCCGACCGGCAACCTCGATCCGGGCACCGCCGACACGGTGTTCACCCTGCTGGTCGAACTGGTCCGGGCCGAGGGGCTGGCTGCCCTGGTCGCCACCCACAACCCCGATCTGGCGGCGCGCATGGACCGCACGGTGCGGCTCAGCGACGGCCGGCTGGTCGCCGCCTGATCTTTCAGCCGCCCTTTGCCATTCCGCCGCGCCGCGTGGCATTCTTTCTTCCATGACCGACGGCTTCGTTCACCTCAGGGTTCACACCGCCTATTCCCTGTCCGAGGGCGCCATCCCCGTGAAGGCGCTGCCCGACCTGTGTGCCAAGGCCGGCATGCCGGCGGTCGGGCTGACCGACACCCGCAACCTGTTCGGCGCGCTGGAAGCCTCCACGGCGCTGTCCAAGGCCGGCATCCAGCCCATTGTCGGCTGCCAGATGGCGCTCGCCCGGCCGGCCCCCGCCGAGCCCAGCCGCGAGCCGCTGCGCCCGGCCGAGCCCGAGTACGTGGTCCTGCTCGCCCAGACCCCGACCGGCTACCGCAACCTTCTGTCGCTGGTCTCGACCAGTTTTCTCGACAGCCCGCCGGGCGCCCTGGCCAGCATCGCCATGGACACCCTGGCCGCCCGCGCCGAGGGGCTGATCGTGCTGTCGGGCGGCATCGACGGGCCGGTGGCGCGGCGCCTGCTGGAGGGCCGCCCGGACGAGGCCCGCCAGATGCTTCAAACCCTGGCCACGGCCTTCCCCGGGCGGACCTATGTGGAGATCCAGCGCCACGGCCTAGCCGACCAGGACCGTGTCGAGCCGGCTCTGATCGAGTTGGCCTACGCCCTCGACCTGCCGCTGGTCGCCACCAACGACTGCCACTTCCCGGACCCCACGCTGCACGAGGCGGCCGACGCCTTGCTGTGCATGTCCCAGAAGGCGACCATCAACACCGCCGAGCGCCGCCGCCTGACCCCCGAGCACTGGTTCAAGCCGCCCCAGGCGATGCGCGAGCTGTTCGCCGATCTGCCGGAGGCGGTGGACAACACCCTGGTCATCGCCCGGCGCTGCGCCGTCATGGCCGAGGTGAAGAAGCCCATCCTGCCCACCTACACCAAGCTGGGCGAGCGCAGCGTCGAGGAGGCGTTGGGCGAAATGGCCCGGGCCGGGCTGGAGCGGCGGCTGTGGCGCCATGTCTACCGCGAGGGGATGACCGACCAGGACCGCGCCCAGGCGGCCAAGCCCTACCGCGAGCGGCTGGAACACGAGCTGACGATCATCGGCGGCATGGGCTTTCCGGGCTATTTCCTGATCGTCGCCGACTTCATCCAGTGGGCCAAGGACCACGACATCCCGGTCGGGCCGGGGCGCGGCTCGGGGGCCGGCTCGGTGGTCGCCTGGGCGCTGACCATCACCGACCTCGACCCGATCCGCTTCACCCTGCTGTTCGAGCGCTTCCTCAACCCGGAGCGGGTGTCCATGCCCGACTTCGACATCGACTTCTGCCAGCACCGGCGGGAAGAGGTGATCCGCTACGTGCAAAAGGAGTACGGCACCGACCGGGTGGCCCAGATCATCACCTTCGGGAAACTCCAGGCCCGCGCCGTGGTGCGCTCGGTGGGCCGGGTGCTGGAAATGCCGCTGGGCTATGTGGATCGCATCTGCAAGATGATCCCCAACAACCCGGCCAACCCGGTCACCCTGAAGCAGGCGGTGGACGGCGAGCCGCAGCTTCAGGAGTTGCGCGACGGCGACCCCGACGTGGCCCGCCTGCTGGGCATCGGGATGCAGCTCGAGGGGCTCTACTCCCACGCCTCGACCCACGCCGCCGGGGTGGTCATCGGCGACCGGCCGCTGGACGAGCTGGTGCCGCTCTACCGCGATCCCAACGCCGAGACCCCGGTCACCCAGTTCAACATGAAGTGGGTCGAGCAGGCCGGTCTGGTGAAGTTCGACTTCCTCGGCCTCAAGACCCTGACCGTGCTCAAGACGGCGGTCGACCTGCTGGCCGAGCAGGAGATCGAGATCGACCTGTCGGCCCTGCCGCTGGACGACCGCAAGACCTTCGACATGCTGAGCCGGGGCGAGACGGCCGGGGTGTTCCAGTTGGAAAGCGCCGGCATGCGCGACGTGCTGAAGGGCATGAAGCCGGACACCCTGGAGGACATCATCGCCGTGGTGGCGCTCTACCGCCCCGGACCGATGGACAACATCCCCAGCTACATCCGCCGCAAGCACGGCGAGGAGCCGGTCCACTACCTGCATCCCAGTCTGGAGACGGTGCTCAAGGAAACCTACGGCATCATGATCTATCAGGAGCAGGTGATGCAGGCGGCCCAGGTGATGGCCGGCTACAGCCTGGGCAACGCCGACCTTCTGCGCCGCGCCATGGGCAAGAAGATCCAGGCGGAGATGGACAAGCAGCGCCAGACCTTCGTGGAAGGCGCCACGGCGCGCGGCATTCCGTCCAGCCAGGCCAGCCAGGTGTTCGACACCATCGCCAAGTTCGCCGGTTACGGCTTCAACAAAAGCCACGCCGCCGCCTATGCCCTGGTCGCCTACCAGACCGGCTACATGAAGGCCAACCACCCGGTCGCCTTCATGGCCGCGACCATGACTTTTGATAAGCACAACACCGACAAGCTGGGGGCCTTCAAGGGCGAACTGAAGCGCCTGGGGATTCCCCTGTTGCCGCCCGACGTGAACGTCTCCGGGGTGGATTTCCGCCCTGAGAAGATGGCCGACGGCAGCGATGGCCCCTGGGCCATCCGCTATGCCCTGTCGGCGGTGCGCAACGTCGGCACGGCGGCCATGGAGGCCCTGGTCGCCGAACGCGAGGCCAACGGCCCGTTCGCCGACCTGACCGACTTCGCCCAACGCATGGACGCCCGGCAGGTCAACCGGCGGCTTCTGGAAAGTCTCATCAAGGCGGGCGCCCTGGACAGCCTGAACGCCAACCGGGCGCAGACCTTCGAGGCCATCGAGAGCATCCTGCGCCACGCCCAGAGCGCCGCCGAGGAGCGGGCCAGCAACCAGGTCAACCTGTTCGGCGGGGGTGACGAGGCGCCGCGCATGGTGCTGCCCAAGGTGGTCGACTGGAACCGCCAGGAAAAGCCCGAGAAGGAGTGCGAGGCGATCGGCTTCTTCCTCTCGGCCCACCCGCTGGACGAGTTCGGCGAGCGGCTGGAACGGCTGGATGTGATCCCCTTCGGCGACCTCAAGAGCCGCTTCGCCAAGGGGCGCACCGGCGGCGGGGCGGTGCGGCTGGCCGGCATCGTCACCGCGGTGCGCATCCAGCGCTCGAAGAAGAACAACAACCGCTATGCCTTCGTCACCCTGTCCGACACCTCCGGCATCTACGAGGTGACCCTGTTCTCCGAGGTGCTGGCCAGTGCCGGCGAGCTGATCTCGGTGGGCCGCCGGGTGCTGCTGTCGGCCGCCGCCGAGCCGCGGCCCGACGACCCCGACGATCTGCGCCTGACCGTGCAGGCGGTGCGCGCGCTCGACGAGGCGATGGCCAAGGCGGCGACCAAGATCCGCGTGCGCCTGGAAACGCCGGAGGCCATCGAGCCTCTGAAGGTGGCGCTGGGTCCGGTCCGCCAGGGGGGCGGGGCCCGGGTGGTGCTGGTGCCAAGCTCGCCGCGCTTTGACATGGAGCTCACCCTGGAGGGCACCTACAGCCCGCCACCCGGTGCCCTGGACACCCTGCGCGTCACCCCGGGGGTGCTCGAGGTGGCGGAGTTCTGAGGGGGAGGGGGCTTGGTCGGCCCGCCGCGCCGACTGGAAACGGCTTGATTTCCCCCCCGCCAGGGAGTAGAACCCGGCCCCATCGCGACTCTCCGCCGTCTCCGTGTTGTCACAGGGCGCGGGCTGGGGGCGCGAAATCCACACGCGGGGCTCGACCAGCCGGGCCGCGACGCTTGGATCTCCGGTCAAAGCCGGAGCCGGGCGGCGGTCCTTCCGGTGTTGGTGTCCCTTCACGGCGCGTCTTTCAGGGCGGGCCGGGGCAGCGACCACACCCCGCGGCGGTCAACCGGAAAAGCAAGGAAGTTCCACGACCATGACCCTGCCCACCTTCACCATGCGCCAGATGATCGAGTCTGGCTGCCACTTCGGCCACAACACCCGGCGCTGGAACCCCCGCATGCAGGAGTACCTGTTCGGGGTGCGCGACGGCGTGCACATCATCGACCTGCAGCAGACCGTGCCGATGATGCACCGCGCCATGGAAGCGGTGCGCGACGTCACCGCCGCCGGCGGCCGGGTGCTGTTCATCGGCACCAAGCGTCAGGCCCAGGACATCGTCGCCGAGGCGGCCACCCGCTGCGGTCAGTACTACGTCAACCACCGCTGGCTGGGCGGCATGTTGACCAACTGGAAGACCATCAATCACTCCATCCGCCGCCTGCGCGAGCTGGAGGAGACCTTCTCCAGCGAGGGCGGTCTGGCCGGCCTGACCAAGAAGGAACAGCTCAACCTCTCGCGCGAGAAGGAAAAGTTGGACCGCACCCTGGGCGGCATCAAGGAGATGGGCGGCCTGCCCGACATCCTGTTCGTGATCGACGTGGTGCGCGAGAACCTGGCCGTGAACGAAGCCCGCAAGCTGGGCATTCCGGTGATTGCGGTGCTCGATTCCAACGCCGATCCGTCGGGCATCGCCTTCCCCATCCCGGGCAACGACGACGCCATCCGCGCCATCAAGCTGTATTGCGAGCTGATGGCCGGCGCCGTGCTCGAGGGCATCCAGGCCGAGATGACCGCCGCCGGCGTTGATCTGGGCGAGCAGACCGCCCCCGAGGAACCGGCGCTGGCCGCCGAGGAAGCCCCGGCCGAGGCCGCGCCGGCCGCCGAGCAGGCCCCGGCGGCCTCCTGATAGGCCCTGTTTCCTGATCGCCCGGCCCGGGTTTCGCCGGGTCGGGCGCCATCAATCTGTCACCCCCCGGCGCCGCCCGACCGTGGCAGCATGGGGCGAGGTTTCATCGGGGCCCGGCCGACCCTTCCGGCGCCGGGCCCAAACGAGAGGGTTGTTGACGTTATGGCCGAAATCACTGCCGGAATGGTCAAGGCGCTGCGCGAGAAGAGTGGCGCCGGCATGATGGACTGCAAGAAGGCGCTGGCCGAGACCGACGGCGACATCGACGCCGCCGTTGACTGGCTGCGCAAGAAGGGCCTCGCCGCCGCCGCCAAGAAGGCCGGCCGGGTCGCCGCCGAGGGGCTGGTCGCGGTCAGCACCGAGGGCCCCAAGGGGGTGGTCGTCGAGGTCAACGCCGAGACCGACTTCGTGGCCCGCAACGAGCAGTTCCAGGGCTTTGTCGAGCAGGTGGCCGGGGTGGCCCTGGCCACCGGCGGCGACTTCGCGGCGCTGTCGGCCGCCGACATGCCGGGCACCGGCAAGAGCGTCGCCGACGCGGTGCCGGACATGGTGGCCACCATCGGCGAGAACATCCAGCTGCGCCGCTCGGCCGGCCTTGCCGTCGGGCAGGGCGTGGTCGCCGGCTACGTGCACAACGCCACCAAGCCGGGCCTGGGCAAGATCGGCGTGCTGGTCGCCCTGGAAAGCGCCGGTGATGCCGCCGCGCTGGCCGATCTGGGCAAGCAGCTGGCCATGCACGTGGCCGCCGCCAACCCCCTGTTCCTGAACCGGGAGTCGGTGGACACCGCGGCCCTTGACCGCGAGCGCGACGTGCTGGCCGATCAGGCCCGCGCCTCCGGCAAGCCCGAGGAGATCATCGAGAAGATGGTCGAGGGCCGCCTGCGCAAGTACTACGAGGAAGTCTGCCTGCTCGATCAGGGCTTCGTCATGGACCCCGACAAGAAGATCGCCAAGGTGGTCGAGGAAGCCGCCGGCGCCGCCGGGGCCCCGGTCGCCCTGACCGGCTTCGTGCGCTTCGCCCTGGGCGAGGGCGTGGAGAAGAAGGAAGAGGACTTCGCCGCCGAGGTGGCCAAGGCCGCCGGCGGCGCCTGATCCTCTCGCCGACACCTTCGGGAAAGGGCGGTGGCCGGGCCTCGGCGCCGCCCTTTTCCTTGAGCCCAGGTTGCCCCACGCCCCCCCCCCCAGGTTTGTCCGCGGGTTTGCCCGCGGGCTTGTCCCCACCCGGACTGTTGAAAAAGCAGGGGCGACAGCCGGCGGGGTTGGTGTATGATCCGCCGACCCGTGCCGAGGGTGCCCGCGAATTGTCCCGCCGGCGCCACCATCCGGCCACCCTGATTTGGCACAACCGGGGTTGGGCCGCCCGGGCGACGCCCCGTTGACCGACTCCGAATTTGCTCCCCGTCTGATCGAGAAGTGGTTCCATGTCCGCCGAGAGTCCCTATCGCCGCGTCCTGCTCAAACTCTCCGGCGAGGGATTGATGGGAACGGCCGGCTACGGCATCGATCCCGAGCGCATCCGGGAGGTGGCCGAGGACGTGGCGCTGCTGGTCGAGGGCGGGCACGAGGTCTGTCTGGTCATCGGCGGCGGCAACATCTTCCGTGGCGTCAAGGGCGCCGCCGAGGGGATGGACCGCACCAGCGCCGACTACATGGGCATGCTGGCCACGGTGATGAACGCCCTGGCCGTGCAAAGCGCGCTCGAGGCCCAGGGCCTGCATACCCGGGTCCAGTCGGCCATTCCCATGGACGCCGTCTGCGAGCCCTACATCCGCCGTCGGGCCATCCGCCACCTGGAGAAGGGGCGGGTGGTGATCTTCGCCGCCGGCACCGGCAATCCCTTCTTCACCACCGACACCGCCGCCGCCCTGCGGGCGGTGGAAATGAATTGCGACGCCCTGTTGAAGGCGACCCAGGTGGACGGGGTCTATGCCGCCGACCCCAAGACCAATCCCGACGCCGAGCGCTTCGAGCGTCTGAGCTATACCGAGGTTCTGGCCCGCGACCTGAAGGTGATGGACGCCGCGGCCATTGCCCTGGCCCGCGAGAACCGCATCCCGATCCTGGTCTTCGCCCTCGGCTCGACGGGCGGGGCGCGGGCGGTGGTCGAGGGCCGGGGCCGCTTCACCCTTGTCTCTGAGGAGAGCTGATCGTCATGTCCACCCCGGAAGATTTTCCCGCCCTCAAGAAGGACATCAAGCACCGCATGGACCAGGCGGCCGAGGTGCTGCGCAAGGAGTTCGCCGGCCTGCGCACCGGGCGGGCCCATGCCAGCCTGCTCGACCCGGTCACCGTCGAGGCCTACGGCCAGCCCATGCCGCTCAACCAGGTGGCCACCATCGGCGTCCCCGAGCCGCGCATGCTGACCGCCACGGTGTGGGACAAGGGCATGGTGAAGGCGGTGGAAAAGGCCATCCGCGACAGTGGGTTGGGGCTCAACCCGGCGGTCGACGGCACGACCCTGCGCATTCCCATCCCGGCCCTCAACGAAGAGCGCCGCCAGGAGCTGACCAAGGTCGCCGGCAAGTACACCGAGGAGGCCCGGGTGGCCATCCGCAACGTGCGCCGGCACGGCATGGACAGCCTGAAGAAGATGGAAAAGGACGGCCACATCTCGGAAGACGAGCACCACCGTCACGCCGACGAGGTGCAGAAGCTGACCGACCAGTCGATCAAGCACCTGGACGAGATGCTGGCCCACAAGGAACAGGAGATCATGCAGGTCTGATGGTGTCCGAGGCGCTCATCCGGCACGGCGACGGCTCCATGCCGCCCCGCCACGTGGCCATCATCATGGACGGCAACGGACGCTGGGCCGAGGCCCGCGGACTGTCCCGCACGGCCGGTCACCGGCGCGGCGTGGAGGCGGTGCGCGAGGCCGTGGAGGGGGCCGCCGAGTTGGGCATCGCCCATCTCACCCTGTTCGGCTTCAGTTCCGAGAACTGGCGCCGCCCGTCCGGCGAGGTGAGCGACCTGATGGGCCTGCTTCGTCTGTATCTGAAGAAGGAAATCAAGGCCCTGGACAAGAACGGGGTGCGCCTGTCGGTGATCGGTGAGCGCGACCGTCTGGCCCCGGACATCCAGCAACTGATAGCCGACAGCGAGGCCCTGACCCGGGCCAACACCCGGCTCGGCCTGACCATTGCCCTGAGCTACGGCGGACGCCAGGAAATCGCCCGGGCGGCCCGCGAACTGGCCCACGAGGTGGCGGCCGGGCGGCTCGACCCGGCGGTGATCGACGAGGCCCTGCTGGAAAGCCGCCTGTGGACCGCCGAGTTGCCCGACCCCGACCTGTTGATCCGCACCAGCGGCGAACAGCGCATCAGCAACTTCCTTTTGTGGCAGTCGGCCTATGCCGAGCTGGTCTTCGTCGAGGCGCTGTGGCCCGACTTCACCCGCCAGCATCTGGCCCAGGCCGTGGCGGCGTTCGCCCAGCGCGAACGGCGCTTCGGCGGCGTGGCCGGGTAGGGGGTCGGCCGCGGTGTTCAGAACCCGCCTTCTGTCAGCTCTTGTCCTGGTGCCGGTGGCCCTGGGCGCGGTGTGGCTGGGCCCACCGTGGTTCGATCTGCTGTGGGCCCTGGTCGCCGCGCTGATGGCCTGGGAGTGGCAGAAGCTGGTCATGGGCCGTTTCGACAGCGCCGGCATGGTGCTGGCCGGGGTGGCCGCGGCGGCGACGCTGGCGGTCGGGCTGGATGTCCGGCTGGCCGCCCTGGTGGTCGCCCTGGGGCCGCTCCTGGTCCACCTGCTGACCGGGCGCGGCAAGGCGCCGTGGATGGGGCTGGGCGCCCTTTATCTGGCCCTGCCGGCGGCGGCTCTGGTATGGTCGCGCCAGATCGGCGGGGCCGAGCCGATCTTCTGGTTGCTGGCCGTGGTGTGGGCCACCGATGTGGGGGCCTATGCCGCCGGCCGGGGCATCGGCGGACCCAAACTGGCCCCCCGGGTCAGCCCCAACAAGACCTGGGCCGGGCTGCTCGGCGGCATGCTGACGGCGGCCGGGGCGGGGGCCGGGGTGGCGCTCGGACTGGGCGCCGAGCGCTGGGTCGAGGCGGCGGCGCTGGGTGGCCTGCTGGCGGTGCTGGCCCAGGGCGGGGACCTCTTCGAGTCCTTCGTCAAGCGGCGCTTCGGGGTGAAGGATTCCAGTGCGCTGATCCCTGGCCATGGCGGTCTGCTGGACCGTTTCGACGGTCTGCTCGCGGCGGCCCCGGTGGTCGCCGGGTTGATCTGGCTGAAGGGGCCTGGATTGGGCATCTGGCCATAAGTTTCTGTGTTTTTATCGGGAGCGGCAGGACATGACTGAGGCAGACGGGCGGCATGGGTTGACCGTGCTTGGGGCCACCGGCTCCATCGGCACCAGCACCCTGGATCTGGTGCGGCGCAACCCGGACACCTTCAAGGTGGTCGCCCTGACCGCTCACAGCCGCATCCTGGAGCTGGCCGAGGCGGCCCGCGAGTTCAACGCCGAACTGGCGGTGACCAGCGACCCGGCGCGCTATCAGGACCTGAAAGCGGCGCTGGAGGGCAGCGGCATCGAGGTCGCCGCCGGCCCCGAGGCGGTGGTCGAGGCGGCCCGCCGCCCCAGCGCGCGCACCGTCATGGCGGCCATTGTCGGCGCCGCCGGCCTCGCCCCGACCCTGGCCGCCGTCGCCCGTGGGGCCCGCGTCGCCCTGGCCAACAAGGAATGTCTGGTCTGCGCCGGCGACCTGATGACCGCCGCCGTGGCCGACAGCGGCGCCGTGCTGCTGCCGGTGGACAGCGAGCACAACGCCATCTTCCAGGTTTTCGACGACGAGCGGCGCGAGGGCATCGAGAAGATCATCCTCACCGCCTCGGGCGGCCCCTTCCGGCGCACCGCGCTGGAGGACATGCGCGCCGTCACCCCGGAGCAGGCGGTGGCCCATCCCAACTGGTCGATGGGGGCCAAGATCTCGGTCGATTCCGCCTCCATGATGAACAAGGGCCTGGAGCTGATCGAGGCCCACCACCTGTTCGCCATGCCGGAATCCCGGATCGACATCCTGGTCCATCCGCAGTCGGTGATCCACTCCATGGTCGCCTACGTGGACGGCTCGGTGCTGGCCCAACTCGGCTGCCCGGACATGCGCACGCCGATCGCCTACGCCCTGGCCTGGCCGGCCCGCATGAAGGCCCCGGTGGAACGCCTGGACCTCGGCAAGATCGCCACCTTGAGCTTCGAGGCGCCCGATCTGGTGCGCTTCCCGGCCCTGCGGCTGGCCCGCGAGGCCTTGCGCCAGGGCGGGGGCGCACCTACCATTCTGAATGCCGCCAACGAAGTGGCGGTGGCCGCCTTCCTGGGGCGCCGGATCGGTTTCCTCGACATCGCCGCGGTGGTCGATGCCACCCTGGCGCGCCTCGACCCCAAGGCACCGGCCAGCATCGACGAGGTTATCGGGCTCGACGCGGCGGCGCGACGCACCGCCGAGGACCTGCTGGGCTCGGTGGTCGCCGCCCAGTAGATCCGCCCCGACCCTTTTACCGGATGCCCTGAATGATCGAGTTTCTTGCCGACAACACCGCCACCGTGGTCGCGTTCCTGGTCGGCCTGACCATTGTCGTCTTCGTCCACGAGATGGGTCACTTCTGGGTGGCCCGGCGCAACGGCGTGCGGGTCGAGGTGTTCTCGATCGGCTTCGGGCCCGAGCTGTTCGGCTTCAACGACCGCCACGGCACCCGCTGGAAGTTCGCGGCCGTGCCGCTGGGCGGCTACGTCAAGATGTTCGGCGACGAGGACGCCAGCAGCAAGCCGGATGCCGAGGCGGCCGAGGAGATGTCGGACGAGGATAAGGCGGTCGCCTTCCCGTTCAAGTCCCTGGGCCAGAAGGCGGCCATCGTGTTCGCCGGCCCGGCGGCGAATTTCATTTTTGCCGTAATCGTTTACGCCTTTGTCTTCATGTCGTTTGGTCAGCCGGCCACGCCGCCGGTGATCGGCTCGGTGGTGAGCGGCAGCGCCGCCGCCGAGGCCGGAATCCAGGCCGGCGACCGCATCCTGGCCATCGATGGCGAGCCCATCGAGCGCTACGAGGAGGTGCAGGCCGTCGCCCTGCTGGTCGACGGCACGCCGCTTGATATCCGCTTCGAGCGCGGCGGCATCGAGCGCACCATCACCGTCACCCCGACCCGGCTGGAGACTATCGACGACCAGGGCACGGTGCGCGACGGCTACACCCTGGGCGTCAATCCGCCCTATCCGACGCTGATCCACACGATCAGCCCGGACAGCCCGGCCGAACGGGCCGGCCTTGAGCCGGAGGATCGGATCGTCGCCGCGCAAGGGGTGCCGGTGCAGGTGTTCGCCGATTTCCGCGAGGTCCTGGAGGGTTTCGACCCGGCCCAGGGGCCGCTGCGGCTGACCATCGAGCGCGGCGACCAGCGCTTCGAGCGGACCCTCGACCCGGTCATCGAGACCTATGACGAGAACGGCCCGACCGAGAGCGTCGCCCGCATCGGCGTGACCTTCAGCCTGGGCGACCGCACCCATATCGCCTATGGCCCCTTCGAGGCGGCATGGCGGGGTGTCGGCGAGACGGTGCGGGTGGTCGAGCACACCTTCACCGCGCTCGGCCAGATGATCGCCGGCGACCGCGGCACCGAGGACCTGGGCGGACCGATCCGCATCGCCCAGTTCTTCGGTCAGGCGGCCGAGGCCGGGGTGGTCACCTTCCTTCTGTCGATTGCCCTGCTGTCGGTCAATCTGGGGCTGATCAACCTGTTCCCGATCCCTGTTCTCGACGGCGGCCATCTGCTAATGTACGGAATCGAGGCGGTTATGGGGCGCCCCCTGGGGGAGGCGGCCCAGGAAATCAGTTTTCGCATCGGCCTTGCGGTGGTATTGGGACTGATGGTCTTCGCCACCTGGAACGACATCGTCCAACTGGTGGGCGGCTGAGGCTGGCACTTGCCAGGGTGGCGGCGTTTTCTTGCAGGGGATTGGGCATCTTGCGACCCACGGGGCGGTCAGGCGGCACGATGACGGAAAGGCGCACCCGGGCTTGGGAAATCTGGGCCCGGCGGGCGCTGGTGTGGTGTCTGGCGCCGACCCTGGCCCTGGGCAGCCTGCCGGCGCTGGCCGAGGCGGGCCTCCCCGCCGCCGCGTCGGCGCCGCAATTGGCCCAGGTTTTTGGCCAGTCGGGCGGCCAGTCGGGCGGCATCGTCGATCAGGTGGTGATCGAGGGTAACCAGCGCATCGAGGCGGAGACCGTCCGCTCCTACATGGTCATCCAGGCCGGCGACCCGTTCGATGCCGAGCGCGTCAACCGTTCCCTCAAGAGCCTGTTCCGCACCGGCCTGTTCGCCGACGTGGCGATCGGCCGCCAGGGCAACGATCTGGTGGTGCGGGTGGTCGAAAACCCGATCATCAACCGCATCGCCTTCGAGGGCAACAAGCGCATCGATGACGAGGAGTTGTCCGGCGAGGTGCAGCTCCGGCCCCGCGTCGTCTACACGCGGACCAAGGTGCAGGACGACGTCAAGCGCATCCTCGACCTCTACCGCCGGCGCGGCCGTTTCGCGGTGATCGTCGATCCCAAGATCATCCAGCTTGACCAGAACCGGGTCGATCTGGCCTTCGAGATCAACGAGGGCCCGCCCACCTACGTGCGCCGCATCACCTTTGTCGGCAACCAGCACTACAGCGATTCCAGCCTGCGCGAGGAACTGGCGACCAAGGAAGAGCGCTGGTACCGCTTCCTGTCGGCCAACGACACCTACGACCCGGACCGCCTGACCTACGACCGCGAACTGCTGCGCCGCTTCTACCTGCGCAAGGGCTATGCCGACTTCCGGGTGCGCTCGGCGGTGGCCGAGCTGACCCCGGACCGCGACAGCTTCTTCATCACCATCGCGGTGGACGAGGGCGAGCGCTACACCTTCGGCGAACTGGCGGTCGAGGTCGCGCTGCCCGACCTGACGGCCGAGACCCTGATGCCCCACGTGGTGCCGGAAAGCGGCGGCTGGTACAACGCCGACGAGGTGGAAGAGACCATCCAGGCGCTGACCGAGGAAGTGGGCAACCTGGGCTACGCCTTCGTCGACGTGCGCCCCCGGGTGCGCCGCGACCGCGAGAGCCGGCGCATCGACGTCACCTTCGACGTCCAGGAAGGGCCGCGCGTGTTCGTCGAGCGGATCGACATCACCGGCAACGTGCGCACCCTGGACGAGGTCATCCGCCGCGAGTTCCGTCTGGTCGAGGGCGACGCCTTCAACGCCGCCAAGCTGCGCCGCTCGCGCGAGCGCATCCGGGCGCTGGGCTTCTTCGACAAGGTCGAGGTGAACAACGTGCCCTCGGAAGAGGCGCCCGACCGCACGGTGATCCAGGTCGACGTGGAAGAGCGCTCGACCGGCGAGCTGTCGCTCGGCGTCGGCTGGTCGACCCTGGCCGGGGCGCTGTTCAACATCGGCCTGCGCGAGCGCAACCTGCTGGGCCGCGGCCAGGACCTGAAGGCCAACCTGGAAATCGGCCAGTACCAGCAGAACATCGACCTCGGTTTCACCGAGCCGTACTTCCTGGACCGCCCGCTGTCCGCCGGTTTCGATCTCTACATGACCGAAACCGACGTTCAGGAAGAGGCCTCGCACGATCGCGCGGTGATCGGCGGCCGGCTGCGCATGGGGTGGCAGTACAACGAGGCCCTGAGCCACGCCGTGGCCTATACCCTGGAGCAGACCGAGGTCGAGAACATCGCCTCCGATGCCTCCCGCTACATCAAGGACCAGGCTGGGGAATCGATGCTGTCGCAGGTCAGCCACACGCTGACCTACGACAAGCGCGACAGCATCGTCGAGCCGACCGAGGGCTATCTGATCGCCTTCTCCAACGATTTCGCGGGCCTGGGCGGCGACGAGCAGTTCGTGCGCACCATCGTTTCCGGGCAGCAGTACTTCCCCCTCACCGACGACTGGATCCTGGCCCTCAAGGCCATGGCCGGCACCATCAACGCCTGGGGCGACGAGGATACCAAGATCCACCGCCGCTTCACCCTGGGCGGCAGCAATCTGCGCGGCTTCGCGGTGGCCGGGGCCAGCCCGCGCGACACCGGCACCAACGACGTGGTCGGCGGCAACTGGATCGGCACCGCCACCGCCGAGGTGCGCTTCCCCCTCGGGCTGCCCGAGGAACTGGGGCTGCTCGGCAAGGGCTTCGTCGACGTCGGGGCCATCGGGGCACCCGACGAGAGCAGCAAGGCCGGCCTGTCCTACGCCACCACGCCCCGGGTGGCGGCCGGTGTGGGCCTGATCTGGCGCTCGCCCATGGGCCCGCTCAGCATGGATTTCGCCTATCCTCTGGTGAAAGAGGATTTCGACGAGACCGAGTACTTCCGCTTCAACTTCGGCACCAGATTCTAGGGTTTCAACATGACTTTGATGGTCCCCGCGTCGTCCCGTCCGGGGCGTCGGACGTCCGTTTCCCGCGCTCTTGTGGCGGCGCTGATCGCGTTGCCGCTGCTCCTGGCTGCCCAGGGCGCCACCGCCCAGCAGGCCAGCCAGCCCCCCGGGCCGGTGGTCGGCGTGCTCGACATGCAGCGGGTCCTGCGCGAGGCCGGCGCCGCCAAGCAGGCGCGGGCCGACCGCGAGCGCTATGCCAGCCAGTACAAGGCCGAGGTCAGCGAGCAGGAAAAGAGCCTGCGCGCCGCCGACCAGGAGTTGGCCCGCCAGCGCACCGTGCTGGCCCCGGAGGCCTTCAACGAGAAGCGCAAGGAGTTCCAGCAGCGTCTGGCCCAGTTCCAGCGTGACGTCCAGGCCCGCCGCCGCAACCTGGAGCGCGCCATGGCCGAGGCGATGAGCGAGATCCAGCGGGCCGTGGTCACCGCCACCGACGAGGCGGCCACCCAGCGGGGGGTCAATCTGGTGCTCTACCGCTCGCAGGTGTTCATGTTTTCCGACCAGATGGACCTTACCCCGACGGTGCTGGAAAAGGTGAACCGCCAGCTTCCCTCGGTGGCCTTCCCCGATCCGGCAACCATGGCCCCGGGCGGCAACTGAGCCGCCGATGCCCGATCCCCGGTTTTTCCCTCCCGGCCCGCCGCTGAGCCTGGGCGAACTGGCCGCGCTGGCCGGCTGCGAGGCGCCGCCGGCCGAGGTGGCCGAGCGCCGGTTCGGCTCGGTGGCGCCGCTCGATCAGGCCGGTCCGGATGACCTGTCGTTCCTCGACAATGCCAAGTACCGCGCCGCCCTGGCCACCACCCGGGCCGGCGCCGTGGTGCTCAAGGCCGAGGAGGCGGAGCGCCTTCCGCAAGGCTGCGTGGGGCTGGTCGCCGCCGATCCCTACCGCGCCTATGCCCGCATGGCGGCGGCCCTGTTCCCGCCGCCCGCGCCGCACCCCGGGGTCGATGCCTCGGCGGTGGTCGATCCCACGGCCCGCCTGGGCGAGGGGGTCGAGGTCGGCCCGCTGGCGGTGATCGGTCCCGAGGTGGAGATCGGCCCGCACAGCCGCATCGGCGCCGGGACGGTGATCGCCCGGGGCGTTGTCATCGGCGCCGCCTGCCGCATCGGGCCGCAGGTCACCCTGATGGCCTGCCGGCTGGGCGACAAGGTGGTGCTGCATCCGGGCGTGCGCATTGGCCAGGACGGCTTCGGCTTCGCCATGTCGGCCGAGGGACACCTGGCGGTGCCCCAGCTCGGCCGGGTGCTGGTCGGCGACGACGTGGAGATCGGCGCCAACACCACCATCGACCGGGGCAGCGGCCCCGACACGGTGATCGGTCCGGGGTGCAGGATTGATAATCTGGTCCAGATCGGGCACAACGTAAGCCTCGGGCGCGGCTGCGTGGTGGTCGCCCAGGTGGGCCTTTCTGGCAGCACCCGGGTCGGCGACTTTGCCGTGCTGGGGGGACAGGTGGGGGTGGCCGGGCATCTTTCCATCGGCGCCGGGGCCCAGGTCGCGGCGCAATCGGGCGTGATGGCGGACATCCCTCCCGGGGTGCGGGTGGGCGGTTTCCCCGCCCAGCCCCTGAAAGAAATGTGGCGCCAGATCGCGGTGCTGAAACGGCTGGCCCGGGGCTCCCGGGACAGCACCTGAAGGGCGTCCCCCACGCCGTGAAGCGGGGCGGGGGGGCGATGGTGGAGGGTCGCGTGGGCCGATGGGAGCCCGCCGGCCGCGCAGGATCGGGGTTCTAAGGCAATGGACGCAGCGACCGAGGCGGTCAACAAGGTCATCGACATCAACCGGATCATGCAGATGATCCCGCACCGCTACCCGATCCTGATGGTTGATCGGGTGATCGACGTGATGCCGGGGGCCTCGGCCGTGGGCATCAAGAACGTCAGCGCCAACGAGCCGTTCTTCCAGGGCCACTTTCCGCAGCGCCCGGTGATGCCCGGCGTGCTGATCGTCGAAGCCATGGCCCAGACCGCCGCCGTGCTGGTGGTCGAGACCCTGGGCCCGGACGCCGAGGGCAAGCTGGTCTATTTCATGAGCGTCGACAGCGCCCGCTTCCGCAAGCCGGTGGAGCCGGGCGACCGGCTTGAGCTGCACGTCAAGAAGGAACGCTCGCGCGGCTCGGTGTGGAAGTTCTCCGCCGAGGGCAAGGTCGGCGACACCCTGGTTGCCGAGGCCACCTACGCCGCCATGATCCTCGACAACTGATGCCCGACATTCATGCCACCGCCCTGGTCGACCCGGCGGCCGAGCTGGCCCCGGATGTGACCGTCGGTCCCTATTGCGTGGTTGGCCCCGAGGTCCGTCTGGCCGCCGGGGTGCGCCTGATGTCGCACGTGGTGGTCGAGGGCCGCACCTCGATCGGTCCGGGCTGCCACGTCTACCCGTTCGCCTCGATCGGCCACGCGCCCCAGGACCTGAAGTACCGGGGCGAGGACTCGCGCCTGGAAATCGGGGCGCACACCACCATCCGCGAGCATGTCACCATCAACCCGGGCACCGAGGGCGGCGGCATGCTGACCCGGGTCGGCGATCACTGCCTGCTGATGGTTGGCGCCCACGTGGCCCACGACTGTCAGGTGGCGGACCATGTCATCCTGGTCAACAACGCCACCCTGGCCGGGCATGTGGAGGTCGGCGAGTTCGCCATCGTCGGCGGCTTGTCGGCCGTGCACCAGTTCGTGCGCATCGGCAAGCATGCCATGATCGGCGGCATGTCGGGGGTGGAGAACGATGTCATCCCCTACGGCTCGGTGACCGGCAACCGGGCCCGCCTGTCGGGCCTCAACATCGTCGGTCTCAAGCGGCGCGGCTTCTCGCGCGACGACATTCACACCCTGCGCGCCGCCTACCGCATGCTGTTCGCCCAGGAAGGCACGTTGGCGGAGCGTCTGGAGGACGTGGCCAAGATGTTCGCCGACCACACGGCGGTGCGCGACATCGTGGACTTCATCCGCGTCGATTCCTCGCGCGCCGTCTGCCAGCCCTACCCGGAAGATGTCGCCTGAGGCGGTCGAGGTCGGCCTTGGCATCATCGCCGGCGGCGGTGTGCTGCCGGTGCAACTGGCCGAGGCCTGCCGCGCCCGGGGCCGGCCGCACACGGTGATTGCCCTCGAAGGCCAGGCCGATCCGACGGCCTACCCGGGCTCGCCGGTGGCGCGTCTGCGTCTGGGGGCGCTGGGCGCCGCGCTGGCCCGTTTCAAGGCCGACGGTATTGGCGAGGTGGTGATGGCCGGCCCGGTGCGCCGCCCCAGTCTGGCCGAACTGCGGCCCGACCTGGAAGGGGTGCGCTTCCTGGCCCGCCATGCCCTGAAGTTGAAGGCGCTGGGCGATGACGGCCTGCTCAGGGTGCTGATCGCCGAGTTCGAGGGGCGTGGCTTCAAGGTGGTCGGCGCCGCCCAGGTGCTGGCCGACCTGCTGGCCCCGCCCGGTGTCTGGACCACCCGCAAGCCCGACCCCCAGGACAGCGCCGACATCACCCGCGCCGCCGCCGTGCTCGATGCCCTGGGGCCGCTCGACGTGGGCCAGGCCTGCGTCGTCCAGCAGGGGCTGGTGCTCGGCGTCGAGGCCATCGAGGGGACCGCCGCCCTGCTCGAACGTTGCGCCGGACTGCGCCGGGCCGGCGGGGGCGGGGTGCTGGTCAAGCTGGCCAAGCCGGGTCAGGAGAGCCGCGTTGACCTGCCGACCATCGGTCCCGACACGGTGGCCCAGGCGGCCCGCGCCGGGCTGGCCGGGGTGGCGGTGGAGGCCGGCCGCGCCCTGGCCCTGGAGCGCCCCCGCCTGATCGCCGAGGCGGAGGCAGCCGGCCTGTTCCTGCTTGGCTGGGAACGACCATGACCAACCCACCCCCCGAGCCGCCACTCATTTTCGTGGTCGCCGGCGAGCCCTCCGGCGACTTCCTGGGGGCCCGTCTGATGGCGGCGCTGAAGGCCGAAACCGGTGGCCACGTCCGCTTTGCCGGGGTCGGCGGCGAGGCCATGGCGGCCGAGGGGTTGACCTCGCTGGTCGATCTTGCCGATCTCGCCGTGATGGGCTTTTTCGAGGTGTTGCCCAAGGCGCCGGTCATCCTGCGCCATCTCAAGCGGGTCGAGGCGGCGGCTCGCGCCGCCCGTCCGGCGGCCCTGGTGACCATCGATTCCTGGGGCTTCACCGGCCGCCTGCACGGCCGGCTGGCCGACGTCCCGTTCCCCCGGGTGCACTACGTGGCGCCCATGGTCTGGGCCTGGAAGGCCAAGCGGGCGGCCACCGTGGCCCAGCGGGTGGACCATCTGCTGACCCTGCTGCCCGACGAGGCCGAGGCTTTCACCCGGCACGGGTTGGCCGTCACCCAGGTCGGCCACCCGGTGGTCGAGGGCGGGGCCGGGCAGGGCGATGGCGCCGCCTTCCGCCAGAGCCATGGCATCCCCCTCGAGGCGCCGTTGCTGTGTCTGCTGCCGGGCAGCCGGCGCATGGAGGTGGGCCGCCTGCTGGACCCCTTCCGCGCCGCCACCGAACGGCTGGCCGCCAGTCGGCCGGGGCTTCAGGTGGTCATCCCCACCGTCGCCACGGTGGCTGATTCCCTGAAGCAGCGGGTTGCGGCGTGGCCGTGGCCGGTCCATGTGGTGAGCGGGGCCGAGGCTCGCCACGGGGCGTTCGCGGCATCGTTCGCGGCCATCGCCGCCTCTGGCACGGTGGCCCTGGAGTTGGCCCGCGCCGGGCTGCCGCACATCGTGGGCTACAAGGTGTCGCCGCCCAGCGCCTTCCTTTACCGGCGCCTGCGCCAGACCGAGTTGGTCAATCTGATCAACATCCTGCTGGGCCGGGTGGTGGTGCCCGAACTGTTGCAGGAGGCCTGCACCGGCCCCCGTCTGGCCGCTGCCCTGGAGGCCCTGCTGGCCGACCCGGCGGCGCTGGCGGCGCAACGCCAGGGGGCCGACGCGGTGATGGCCCGCCTCGGCGGCGCGGGGGCTCCACCCAGCCGACGCGCCGCCCGCGCCGTGCTTCAGTTGATCAACGCCAAGGAGACCGCATGAGCTTCCGCCTTCTTCACACCATGCTGCGGGTGCGCGACCTCGAGGCCTCGCTGGATTTCTACCAGCGCCACCTGGGCATGCGCCTGCTGCGCCGCCAGGACTATCCGGGCGGCCGCTTCACCCTGGCCTTCGTCGGCTACGGCGAGGAAGCCGACAACACGGTGCTGGAACTGACCCACAACTGGGATCAGGACAAGCCCTATGAGCTGGGCGAGGGCTACGGGCACATCGCCATCGCCGTGCAGGACATTTACGGCCTGTGCGAGCGGCTGGCCGAGGCCGGCGTCTCGATCCCCCGGCCGCCCGGTCCGATGAAACACGGCAGCACCGTGATTGCCTTCCTCGAGGACCCGGACGGCTACAAGGTGGAGCTGATCGAGCGCGACTGAGCCCCGTAGGCGAGACAGCCGTCGTGGCGATGGTCCTGGCGATGGTCCTGGGGCAAAAGGACAAGGGTGCCAGGATCAGGTCTGGCGCAGGGAGAGGGTGGCCTCGGTTTCCGCCTCAAGCGCGGTGTCGATCAGGCAGCCCAGGACTTCCGGCTCCTGGGCCCCGGAGATGGCCAGCCCCTGGTTGAACACGAAGCAGGGCACGCCGTTGACCCCCAGGCGGTGGGCCCGGGCGTTTTCGCTGAACACCTGGGCCAACTCGGCCTCGCCGTCCAGCCCCTGGGCCAGGGGGGCGGGATCGAGCCCGACCTCCTCGGCCACCTTTAGCAGGCGTTGGCGGTCGCCCAGATCGACCCCTCGGGCGAAGTAGGCGGTGAACAGCGCCCCGACCAGGGAATCGCGCGGCGCCCCCTCCGGGGCCAGGCGGATCAGCCGGTGGGCCAGCACGGTATTGGGGGTGCGCTCGATGGCCGCCAGATCGATCTCCAGGCCGGCGCCGTGGGCCGCAGCGCTGACCGCCGATTCCATGCGTTCGACGCGGCTCGGGTTGCCGAACTTGCGGGCCAGATAGTCGTGGCGCGAGATGCCCTCGGCGGGCATGTCCGGGTTGAGCAGGAAGGGCCGCCAGGCGCGCCGGGGCGTGATGCCGGGGCGGTGCGCCAGGGCCTGGTCCAGGCGCCGGCAGCCGACGTAGCACCACGGGCAGCAGATGTCGAAAACGATATCCACATCCATCGGCTGGGCCTCCGGGGTGGCCTGGAGCCAGAGCACCTCGCGGCCAGTCGGGGCAGGGGCCGCCGCATGGCCGCGAGGTTGCGCTCTAAACCCATGATTTGAGGGCGTTGCGCAAAACCGGTTCATGGACGCCCACGAGTCCATCCGGGCGCGGAACGCCCCGGAACCGGACGGGGTCAATTGTTCTCGTTGTCGGCCTGGTCGTCGCCTTCCAGCACCACCGGGTTCTCGCCCAGCGGATCGTTTTCCACCATCTCGGCGACGCGGTCGAAGGTTTCGGCGTTGTTGGTCATTTGATCGCTCAGGGAATTGTTGGCCTGGCCGATGCTGCGAAAGAACGTGGCCGCGCTGCGCAGCAGTTTGGCCGCCAGTTCCGCATTGGTCGCCATGGGGGATCCTTCCGTTGGGCTAAAAGGGGCCGTTGGGCTAAAAGGTGCCGTTGGGCTAAAAGGTGCGCGATTGACCGGGCAGCCGGCCTCGACTTGAGGCGATGCTACAAGCTGGCGGCGGCGAGACCAACCCCCCTTTGGCGGAAGAAGGCTCAGTCGTCGCCGCGACGGACCAGGAACCACGTGCCGGCCAGCCCGCCGACGATCAGGCAGCCCAGGCCAAGCAGCCAGAAGCCGAGGGGGTGGCCGTCGCCCGGAATGCCCCCCACGTTGGCCCCGAACAGGGCGGCCAGCAGATTGAGTGGCAGGAAGACGGCGGCCAGCCGGGTCAGCCACAGGCCGCTGGTCGCCACCGCCTCGGCCTGGCGGTCGCGCAACTGGTCCAGGATCAGGCCGCTGTGTTCGCGCTGGGTGTCCAGGGTGGCGGCCAGTCGCTCGGTGGCGTGGGCGATCTCGATGGCCCGTTCCGGCGCGGTCCCGGGGAACCAGGGGGGCGGGGCGGCGGCCAGCTCGTCCAGGGCCTCGGCCTGCGGGCGGACGAAGCGGTGCAGCCAGATGACCTGGCGCTTGAGGGCGACCAGGTCGCCGCGCAGGGGGGCGGGGGCGGTGTCCAGGGCGCTGTCTTCCAGGTCTTCCAGACGTTCGGAGATGGCGCGCACCACGGGTTTCAGGTTGTCGGCCAGGGCGCCGGCCAGGGCCAGCGCCACCTCGACCGGGGCGGCGGGGCCGCGTCCGCCGATCAGCCGCTCGTGGACCTGATCGACCGCCAGCACGCGGCGCAGGCTGACCGAGATCAGCCGCTCGGGCGACATCCACAGCCGCAGCGAGACCATGTCGTCCGGGTCCTGGCCCGGGTTGTGATTGGCGCCGCGCAGGATGAGGATGGCGCCGTCATCGAAAGTGTGGAAACGCGGGCTGGTGTCGTCGGCCATCAGGGCGGCGACGACCAGGGGGTCCAGGTCGGGTTGGGTGGACAGCCAGTCGGTGCAGGCATGCCAGTCCAGATGGATCCATGACCTGCCGCCGGCCGGGCCTGGCGCCACGCCCCCCTTGCCATCCAGGGCAAGGGCGAAGTGGATCCCGCTGGTGGTTTCGGCGGGAGAGGGAGGAGGGGAGGCCGCAGGCATTAAATAGACCGTCTAAATGGACACTCTGATGGCATGTTTTAACTGAGCATGATCTCGGTCACCGCCACGGTGGACAGGTCGCGCAGCTTGAAATTGCGCGGGTCGTCCAGATCGAGCAGGTTGCCGAGGCGGGCGAAGGTGCCAGGGATCAGGGTCGATTCGCCCTGCTGGTGGCGATTGATGCCGAAGCGGATCTCGCGCCGTTCCTCGTGCGACAGTTTGTTCAGGAGGTTCTTGGTGCACCAGATGGCGCCGCCCTGGGCAAAGTCGGACAGTCTGGAGGCGCGGTTGATGGTGTCGCCAAGGGCGGCGAATTCCAGGTGGGTTGGCGTCTGATAGGCGCCGAACCACTCCTGGCCTTCATCAAGCCCGATGTTCAGCACCAGATCGTTGTTCCAGTTCTTGCGGGCCCGCCAGGAGATGTCCACCTTGCGGATCACCTCGCGCATTTCCTGGGCGCAGCGGATGGCGTTGTCCACGTAGTTGCTGTCCGGCTGCGGGAAGAAATAGTACAACATGCCATCGCCGACATGCTTGCCGTGGGTGGCGTGGTACTTGCGCAACAAGGGCTCCATGGCCCGCCAGATGCCGTTGACCATCTCGAAATATTCTTCCGGCGGCAACTCGACGCAGATGCGTGACGAATCCTCGAGGTCGGCCACCACCACCGCCAAGGGGGTCAGGTAGGGGCGGCGTCGGCGCAACAGCTCGCGGATCACCTGATCGCGGCGCCCCAGCAGGCCCAGCCACTGGTCGCTGGGATCGCGCGCCGGCACGTAGACGAAAAAAATGCCTTCCCGGAAGAAGGCGGCATAGATGCGAAACCAGCGCGGCTCCTCGTCGGCCACCGCCAGATTGACGTCGGTGTGGGCCAGCCCGCTGCGGTTGGCCGCCCCGACCCGGTTATAGGCCTCGAACACCAAACCGGCGTTGCGCTTGGACAGATGGGCGCAGAGGGTGTAGACAATCGATTGCGGCAGCCGGCTCTTGGCGCAGGACAGGTGGAAGCGAACCAGTTCCTCCCAGTCCTCGGCGCCGGGCAGGTCGGAGCGCCGGTCGAGCAGGCCGAACAGTCCACGCTCGGTGATGTCCGAGGGCATGTCGCTGGCCGGGCGCTGCAACAGTTGATGCTCGGCCGCCGGATTCCACCACTCCAATTCCAACCGGTTGTTGATCATGTAGGCCGGGTGTTCGATGGCATCCAGATCAAGCCCGCCCCAGCCGGCGGCGCCGGGGGGCGACGTCCGTGGCTTGGCCGGGCCGGCGGCGGGGGGCGGCGGCGCGGCGACCTCGGGAGCGGGAGGGGGCGTTTGTGGGCCGGCGTCGGGCCGCGCCACTTCCTGCACGATGCTGTCCAGGGTGCGGCCCTGGCTTTTCAGCGCCTGGACCCGCCGCACGGTCTCGATGGCGGTCTTGGGGAAGAAGCCCAGGCGCCGGGTTCGCCCGCTGCCGGTCAGCACCTTGACAGCCGGCTGCGGCAGCAGGCCGAGGGCGACATAGTTGTTGAGGGTGGCGCGGGAGATGCCGGTCGCCGCCATCAGGTCCTTGCTGCTGACCTCGGGAGGTGCCGAAACCGGCGTGGATGGTGCGGCGTGGGCCGTGGCGGCCAAGGAACCTGCGGGTGAGGGGGGCATGGCGTGCCTCCGTCGGCGGGCGGCCCGGGCAATGGAAGGTCGCGGCCGGGAACGGGGCCGAATGTACAAGACAATTCATAGACAGTCAAAGGGAAACGTGCATGTTTTTCCGTTCCTTGCGCCATGTCCACGAAGCGATGCGATGCGACTGTGTGTCCAAGACGGCATCAATTGTCCATGTTTCAGTGGTGTGACACGGCAACCGTCTGGACTGTCTAGGCGCAGGAAGAATCAACCCTCTCCAATCTGGACAATCTCGCGTGACGCACCGTGCGCCGGCCGGTTTGCAGGTCCGCCGGGCGTGGTATAGTCCCCTCCATGATGCTTCGCCTGCCACCACCGCGCCCGATGATGATCCTGCTGCCGTTGCTGCTGGCGACCGGCTGCACGCCCTATTACCGGTCGGCCGACGATGGCGCCTCGGCCGGCCAGGTGGCGGCACCGGCGGCCCGCGCCGCCAGCCTTCAGCGCACCGCACGGCTTTCCGGTGGCGGCACGGTCACGGTCGGCCCCGGCGACACCCTTTATGGGTTGGCCGGGGCCCATGACGTGCCCTCGCGGGCGCTGATCGAGGCCAACCGCCTCGATCCGCCCTATCTGCTGACGGTGGGGCAGCGGCTGGAACTGCCCCGGCTGCGGCTCTACCGGGTGCAGGCTGGCGACACCCTGTTCGCCATCGCCCGCGACTTCGGGGTGGAGATGCACGCCCTGGCCCGCCTGAACGACATCACGCCGCCTTACGTGATCCGCGTCGGCCGCGACCTGATCCTCTCCGACCGGGCCGCCGGCAGCGTCGCCGGCGCGGCCGCCGCGCCCGAGCCGGTGGCCAGCACCTCCCTGCCGCCGCCCGCCACCACCCCGGACAATCCCCCCGCCCAGAGACCGGCCGAGCCCGCCTTCGCGGCCCCCTCCGATCCGGTGGCCGCCGCCACCCCGCCGCCGCCGCCACCCCGCCAGGGCGGGCGTTTCCTGTGGCCCATCGAGGGCGGCGAGGTGATCTCGCGCTTCGGCTCGGTGGGGGGGGGGCTGTTCAACGACGGCATCAACATCGCCGCCCCGGCCGGCACGCCGATCCGCGCGATCGAGAACGCGACCGTGGTCTACGCCGGCAACGAGTTGAAAGGGTTCGGCAATCTGGTGCTGCTGAAGCACGCCGACGGGTGGATGAGCGCCTACGCCCACGCCCGGCAGGTGCTGGTCGCCAAGGGGGCGACGGTGCAGCGCGGCGAGATCATCGCCCGGGTCGGGCAGAGCGGCAACGTGGACACCCCGCAGCTTCATTTCGAGCTGCGCCAGGGCTCGCGCCCGGTGGATCCGGAAAGCAGGCTGGCCGCCGCCCGGGGATAGTCTCCCGGGGCGGCGTTGTTCCTGGCAAGGCTGGGTCCCGTTGAGCGGCCGTGCTCAGCCGGTCTTCAGGCGCTGCGCCACGTCCAGCGCGAAGTAGGTCAGCACGGCGTCGGCGCCGGCCCGCTTGAAGGCCATCAGCGACTCCATGGCGGCGGCCTCGCCGTCCAGCCAGCCGTTGTCGGCGGCGGCGCGGATCATGGCGTATTCGCCGCTCACCTGATAGGCGGTGGTGGGCAGGCCGAAGGTTTCCTTCACCCGCCGGATGATGTCGAGATAGGGCAGGCCGGGCTTGACCATCAGCATGTCGGCTCCCTCGGCGACGTCCAGCGCGCATTCGCGCAGCGCCTCGTCGGAGTTGGCCGGGTTCATCTGATAGGTCTTCTTGTCGCCCTTGAGCGCGCCGCCCGAGCCGATCGCGTCACGGAACGGACCGTAGAAGGCCGAGGCGTACTTGGCGGCATAGGAGATCAGCCGCACGTGCTGGAAGCCGGCCTCGTCCAGGCCCTGGCGGATGGCCCCGATGCGGCCGTCCATCATGTCCGAGGGGCCGAGCAGGTCGCAGCCGGCCCGGGCCTGGTTGACCGCCTGGCGGATCAGCATTTCCACCGTCAGGTCGTTGGCCACGTAGCCATCGACCACCACGCCGTCGTGGCCGTCGGAGTTGAACGGGTCGAGCGCCACGTCGCACATGATGCCGATCTGCGGGTGCGCCGCCTTGATCTCGCGCACCGCCCGGCAGACCAGGTTGTCGGGGTTGCTGGCCTCGCGACCGTCAGGCGTCTTCAGGGCCGGATCGATGGAGGGGAACAGGGAAATGGCTGGAATGCCAAGCTCGACGGCCCGGCCGACCGCCTCGCTCAGCCGGTCGACGCTGAAGCGGCGGACCCCGGGCATGGAGGCCACCTCCTGGGTCTGATCGGTGCCCTCCACCACGAACACCGGCCAGATCAGGTCGTTCACGGTCAGGGTGTTCTCGGCGACCAGGCGGCGGGTCCAGTCGTCATGGCGGTTGCGGCGCAGCCGGGTGGCCGGATAACGGCCGGGGAAGGCGGCGAAGTTGCTGTGGGTGCCCAAGGCCTTGGCTCTTTCGTGCTGGAGGGGTCGAGGTGACAGGGGGGCCCCGCCGGGGTCCGTCGGCACCTTACCCAAGCGCCGCCGGCTCGACAAGGCGGGCCGACGGCCCTGGAACGGACCACGGGGAAATTGTATACAACGCTTGGCAAGCGGCTCGGCGGGCGGCTAAACTCGCCGTCACCGAGGGCCGCCCGGCGGCCTTCTCCACAATCCGAAGGCACCCTGAGATGGATTTCGAACTCACCGAGGATCAGCGCCTGATCCAGGACATGGCCAGCCAGTTCGCCCAGGGCGAGATGGCTCCCGAGGCGGCTCGCTGGGATGCCGGGAAGATCTTCCCCGAGGACGTGCTGCGCCACGCCGCCGAGCTGGGCTTCGCCGGCATCTATGTGGGCGAGGACGTGGGCGGCACCGGCCTGGGCCGCATCGAGGCGGCCTTGATCTTCGAGGAGCTGGCCAGCGCCTGCCCCTCCACCGCGGCCTACATCTCGATCCACAACATGGCCGCCTGGATGATCGACCGCTTCGGCAACCCGGAGCAACGCCAGGCCTTTCTGCCTTCGCTGTGCACCATGGCGCACTTCGCCAGCTATTGCCTGACCGAGCCGGGCGCGGGATCGGACGCCGCCGCCCTCAAGACCCGGGCCGTGCGCGATGGCGACCACTACGTGCTGAATGGTTCCAAGGCCTTCATCTCGGGGGGCGGGCGCAGCGACATCTACGTGGTCATGTGCCGCACCGGCGAGGACGGGCCCAAGGGCATCTCGACCCTGGTCGTGCCCAAGGACGCGCCGGGGCTGTCGTTCGGCCGCCAGGAGGAGAAGATGGGCTGGAACAGCCAGCCCACCGCCGCCGTGATCTTCGAGGATTGCCGGGTGCCGGTGGCCAACCGCCTGGGCGAGGAGGGGGACGGCTTCAGGATCGCCATGATGGGGCTGGATGGCGGGCGCCTGAACATCGGCGCCTGCTCGCTGGGCGGGGCGCGGACGGCGCTGCATGCGGCGCGCGACCACCTGGGCGAGCGCAGGCAGTTCGGCAAGCCGCTGGCCGCCTTCCAGGCCCTGCAGTTCAAGATCGCCGACATGGTGACCGAGCTGGAGGCGGCCCGCCTGCTGTTGCACAAGGCGGCCCTTAAGCTGGATGCCAAAAGCCCCGATGCCACCCAGTACTGCGCCATGGCCAAGCGACTGGCCACCGACACCGGCTTTGCCGTCTGCAACGACGCGCTGCAACTGTTCGGCGGCTACGGCTATGTGCGCGAATATCCCATCGAGCGGCTGTTGCGCGACCTTCGGGTTCACCAGATCCTGGAAGGCACCAACGAGATCATGCGCCTGATCGTCGCCCGCCGGGTGCTCGAGGCGGGCTGACCGGGTGGGGTCGGCCACCACCCCAAGCGAGGTGGCGCGGCCGTCCGGGCCGATGGTACAACCAGGGGCGGGATTCCCCCAGGCTCCAGATGGGAGGCACAAGGCGGTCAATGAGTGACGCGGAAGTCGAATTCTCGGTCAGCAACGGTGTCGGGCGCATCCATCTCAACCGACCGAAGGCGCTGAACGCCCTGACCCTGTCCAAGATCCGCCTGATCGCCCCGCAACTGGACGCCTGGGCGGCCGACGACGCGGTGCACGCGGTGGCCATCACCGGCGAGGGCACCAAGGCGTTCTGCGCCGGCGGCGACATCCGGGCCATCCACGACGCCATCCGGGGCGGCGACAGCGCCTTCCTGGCCGCCTTCTTTGCCGAGGAATACCGCCTCAACCGGCGCATCAAGACCTATCCCAAGCCCTACGTGGCGATCATGGATGGCATCACCATGGGCGGCGGGGTCGGGGTTTCGGTGCACGGCACCTATCGGGTGGCCACCGAAAACACCGTGTTCGCCATGCCGGAGACCGGCATCGGCTTCTTTCCCGACGTCGGCGGCACCTACTTCCTGCCCCGCTGTCCGGGGGCGCTGGGCACCTTCCTGGGCCTGAGCGGGGCGCGGCTCAACGCCGCCGACGCGCTCTATGCCGGGGTGGTCACCCACCACGTGCCGAGCCACGCCATCCCCTCGCTGTTGCAGGCCCTGGGCGAGGCGGAGCGCGATCTGTCGGACGTCGGCGACTATCACTCGGCGATGACCACGGTGCTCGACATGTACCACGAGGACCCCGGCCACTCGGCCCTGGAAGAGCGCCAGGAGATGATCGACCGCTGCTTCGGGCAGGCCAGCGTCGAGGAGATCCTCGACGCCCTGAAGGATGAGGACGCGGTGTGGGCGGCCGAGCAGTACGCCGTCCTGGCCGAGAAGTCGCCGATGGCCCTCAAGGTGGCCTGCCGCCAGTTGCAGGTTGGCCGCCACGTGGACTTCGACCGCGCCATGCAGATCGAATACCGGCTGTCGCAGCGCTTCTGTCAGGGACACGACTTTCCGGAAGGCATCCGGGCCACCATCATCGAGCGCGGCACCACCCCGGAGTGGTCGCCGGCCGGGCTCGACACGGTCGACGCGGCGGCCGTGGATGGCTGCTTCGCCCCCTTGCCGGAAGGCGATCTGGCCTTCGACTGAACGGCTGAGGCGAACCGGCAACCGGGCCGGCAAGCGGTCCGGCCGACCAATCACCAACCATACAAATCACCGAACACACATCTGGGAGGGGTTCCGTCATGAGCACCATCGCCTTCATCGGTCTCGGCAACATGGGCGGGCCGATGGCCGCCAATCTGCTCAAGGCCGGCCACGCGGTGCGCGGCTTCGACTTGTCGCGCGAGGCCGGCGACCGGCTGGTCGGGCAGGGGGGCACGATGGCCGCCACCGTGGCCGAGGCGGTGCATGGCGCCGAGGTGGTGGTGAGCATGCTGCCGGCCGGCCAACATGTGCGCGAGGTCTACAGCGGCGAGGGCGGGGTGATCGGCGCGGCGGCGCCGGGCGCCCTGTTCATCGACTGTTCGACCATCGACGTGGACAGCGCCCGCGCCGTCGCCGAGGCGGCCGAGACAGCCGGCTTCGCCATGCTCGACGCGCCGGTGTCGGGCGGTGTCGGGGGGGCCGAGGCGGGCACCCTGACCTTCATGGTCGGCGGTCCGCAAGCGGCGCTGGAGCGGGCCCGCCCCTTGCTCGAGGTGATGGGCAAGGCGGTGGTTCATGCCGGCGGCCCGGGCAACGGTCAGGCCGCCAAGATCTGCAACAACATGATCCTCGGCATCTCGATGATCGCGGTGGGCGAGGCGTTCACCCTGGCCCGCCGGCTGGGGCTGTCCGATCAGGCGCTGTTCGACATTTCCAGCAAGGCGTCGGGCCAGTGCTGGTCGCTGACCACCTATTGCCCGGTCCCCGGCCCGGTGCCCACCTCGCCGGCCAACCGCGACTATCAGCCCGGGTTCTCGGCGGCGATGATGCTGAAGGATCTGAAGCTGGCGCAAGAGGCGGCGGCGCGGGCCGGCGCGGCGACGCCGCTCGGCGCCTCGGCGGAATCGCTGTATGCGCTGTTCGTCAACGCCGGACAGGGCGGCAAGGATTTCTCCGGCATCATCCGCATGCTGGATGGCGAGAGCTGACCGGGCGGGCGATGAGCCGGCACCCAGGGTATTCGCCGACCGGGCGGCAGGTCCTCTTCGAGTTCGTCTACCAGGGGGCCTACGTGAAGGTGTCGGCCATCGACCCCGAAACCGGCACCGAGGTGTCGATCGTCGGCGACCCGACGCGCGGCAGGGAGGCGCTGAAGTGGGTCGCCGCCAACAAGTTGGCCTATGTGTTGAAGCGCGGTGGCGCAAAGGGGGGCGGCGCGACGCGTTGACCTCGCGGCGGCCGCGCCATCGCTTTATCCCTGATCGGAGGACCCCTTGCCGGCCTTGCCCAGACCGATGCGGCGCGCGAAGTCGGCCCGCTGGCGGGCGTAGCTGGGAGCGACCATGGGATAGTCGGCCGGCAGCCCCCACTTGGCCCGGTACTCGTCGGGCGACAGACCATAGGTGGTGCGCAGGTAACGCTTCAGCATTTTCAGCTTCTTGCCGTCCTCCAGACAGACCAGATAGTCGTCGGTCACCGAGCGCTTGACGGGTACGGCCGGCTGGGGCGGCGGCGCCTCGGCGGCCTGACGGACCTCGTTCAGGGTGCTGAAAACCTGTCGGATCAGGCCGGGAATCTCGGCCCCGGGCACCGGGTTGTGGCTCAGGTAGGCTTCGACCAGGGTGCCGGTCAGGCGGATCAGATCAGCCCGCCCGGTGGTTGGCGGGTGGTCGTCGTGGGCGGCATTGGAAATTGTATTACTCATTCCTGTGTCCATTATTTTTGATGGGTGTGTACAACCGAGACAATCGGTAAATACACTTATCAGCGGGTGTAGCATTCATTGCACGGTCCGCTGGCAAGGTCAATTGAAACCGGCAGCCAGCCACAACCGAAGGCGGTTCTTTCTACTGGGGTGTTTTGTGCATGCACCCATTGGCTGCGTTCTGGGATGGCGCGCGGCGCGACCGGGGCAGCCGATGGCGGGGTGGGCCGTGGGGTGCTCCATTGGCAAAGCGCCCCGACATATGGTAACACCGTGACCGCCTGCCGCCGCATGTGGCGGCCCCCCGCGGACAACGACCGAGCGTGAGCGATCCTTGACCATGAGCGCGCCCACTCCCTTTCCCGCCCAGACCCTGGCCCTGGCTGGTGACCACGGCGGGGTCGAGTTGAAAGCCGCCCTGGCCGCCTGGGCCAGCGAGCGCGGTTTGAAGGTGTTGGACTTGGGCACCGAGGGACCGGAGTCGGTCGACTATCCGGTGTTCGCCGACCGTCTGGCCGAGGCCCTGGCCGAGGGTCGGGCCGAAGCCGGGGTGCTGGTCTGTGGCACCGGCATCGGCATCAGCATCGCCGCCAACCGGCACCGCCATGTGCGCGCCGCGCTGATCCACGACGCCCTGGGGGCCCGCCTGTGCCGCGAGCACAACGATGCCAACGTGATCTGCTTCGGTGGCCGGACCACCGGCGTGGAAACCGCCCGCGACTGTCTGAAGGTGTTTCTTGAAACCGCCTTTGAGGGGGGGCGGCACACCCGGCGCGTCGCCATGTTCAGTGATTGAGTTCAGTGCTTGAGTTCGGTGACTGAGTTCGGTGACTGAGCTCAGCGCCCCATTCCAGCGACCCAGCTCAACAACCGGGCGCGCCGCCCGAACCGCCGCTTGCCCATCCCCACAACCTCATCCCTCTAGGATCGGACCCTTTCCGTGAACGACTTCTTCACCGCCGACCTCGCCACCCGTGACCCCGCCATCGCCGCCGCCGTGGGCCAGGAGCTGACCCGCCAGCAGGACCAGATCGAACTGATCGCCTCGGAGAACATCGTCTCGCGCGCCGTGCTCGAGGCAGCCGGCACGGTGCTCACCAACAAGTACGCCGAGGGTTATCCCGGCAAGCGCTACTACGGCGGCTGCGACGAGGTGGACATCGCCGAGAAGCTGGCCATCGAACGGGCCTGCAAGCTGTTCGACTGCACCTTCGCCAATGTCCAGCCGCACTCCGGGGCGCAGGCCAACGGCGCCGTCATGCTGGCTCTGGTCAAGCCGGGCGACACCGTGATGGGCATGTCGCTGGCCGCCGGCGGCCACCTGACCCACGGCGCCCCGCCGGCGTTGTCCGGCAAGTGGTTCAACGCCGTGCAGTACGGCGTGCGGCGCGAGGATGCGCGCATCGACATGGACGAGGTGGCCCGGCTTGCCGAGGAGCACAAGCCGAAGCTGATCATCTGCGGCGGCTCGGCCTATCCCCGGGTGATCGACTTCGCCGCCTTCCGCGAGATCGCCGACCGGGTCGGCGCCTATCTGATGGTCGACATGGCCCACTTCGCCGGGCTGGTCGCCGCCGGGGTCCACCCCAGCCCGCTGCCCCATGCCCATGTGGTCACCACCACCACCCACAAGACCCTGCGCGGCCCGCGCGGCGGCATGGTGCTGTCCAACCACCCCGACATCGGCAAGAAGATCAATTCGGCCGTCTTCCCGGGCCTGCAGGGCGGCCCGCTGATGCACATCATCGCCGCCAAGGCGGTGGCTTTCGGCGAGGCTCTGTCCGACGACTTCAAGACCTACGCCCGGCAGGTGGCCGACAACGCCACGGCTTTGGCCGCCAGCCTGGTCGAGGGCGGGCTCGACATCGTCTCCGGTGGCACCGACACCCACCTGATGCTGGTCGACCTGCGGCCCAAGGGGGTGACCGGCAACATCGCCCAGGAAAGCCTGGAGCGGGCCGGCATGACCTGCAACAAGAACGGCATTCCCTTCGACCCGGAAAAGCCGACGGTGACCTCCGGCGTGCGGCTGGGCACCCCGGCCGGCACCACGCGCGGCTTCGGCACCGCCGAGTTCGCGCAAGTGGGACGGATGATCGTCGAGGTGCTGGACGGTCTGGCCGCCAACGGCCCGGATGGCAACGGCGCCGTGGAGCAGGCGGTGCGCGGCCGGGTGGTCGAGTTGTGCCGCCGCTTCCCCATCTATCCGGGGCTTTGAGAACCTTCATTCCGACACCGTAACGAGGCCCCGGGGCGGGGCGCAAGGGGAGGGAGCCGGGCATGCGCTGTCCGTTCTGTGGTCACGAGGATACCCAGGTGAAGGACTCCCGTCCCACCGAGGATAACGCCGCCATCCGTCGGCGGCGTTATTGCCCGAAGTGCCAGTCCCGCTTCACCACCTTCGAACGGGTCCAGTTGCGTGATCTGGTGGTGGTCAAGAAGAACGGCAAACGCTCGCCCTTCGACCGCGACAAGCTGACCCGCTCGATTGCCATCGCCTGCCGCAAGCGGCCCATCGAGCCGGAGCGGATCGAGCATGTTGTCAATGGTATACAGCGCCGTCTTGAAAGCTCGGGTGAGAGCGAAATCCCGTCCTCCATGATCGGCGAGCTGGTCATGGAGGTGCTGCACGGGCTCGATCCGGTGGCCTATGTGCGCTTCGCCTCGGTCTACAAGAACTTCCGCGAGGTGCAGGACTTCGGCACCTTCGTCGAAACCCTGGGCGGCGACGGCGAGCCCTAGGCTCTCCGTCCCGACAACCCCCGCCAACCTCGAATGACCCCGGAAACCGACCGCGCCCACATGGTTGCCGCCCTCGGGCTGGCTGCCCGGGGGCTCGGTCGGGTGGCGCCCAACCCGGCGGTCGGCTGTGTGCTGGTCGACCCCGCCGGGCGGGTGGTCGGGCGCGGCTGGACCCAGCCCGGCGGCCGCCCCCACGCCGAGACCGAGGCCCTGGCCCGGGCCGGCGAACGGGCCCGGGGGGCCACCGCCTACGTCACCCTGGAGCCGTGCAGCCACCACGGCAAGACCCCGCCCTGCGCCGATGCCCTGATCGCCGCCGGGGTGGCCCGGGTGGTGGTTGCCTGCGCCGATCCCGATCCCCGGGTCTGTGGGCGCGGGCTGGCCCGCCTGAGGGAAGCCGGCATCGAGGTGGTCGAAGGCCTGCTGGCCGAGGAGGCATGGCACCTCAATCGCGGCTTTTTCCTGCGCCTGCAGGCCGCCCGGCCGCTGGTCACCCTGAAGCTGGCCACCTCGCTGGATGGCCGCATCGCCCTGCACGACGGCACCAGCCAGTGGATCACCGGCCCCGAGGCACGGGCCGACGGCCACCGCCTGCGGGCCACCCACGACGCGGTGCTGGTCGGCAGCGGCACCGCCCTGGCCGACGACCCGGCGCTGACCTGCCGGCTGCCCGGCGCCGCCGAGCCGGGGCCGGTGCGGGTGGTCGCCGATGGCCGCCTGCGCCTGTCCAGGGACAGCCGTCTGGCGCGCACCGCCCGGGAAGGGCCGACCTGGGTGGTCACCACGCCGGCCGCCGACCCGGCCCACCGGGCCCACCTGGAGGCGGCCGGGGTGCGCCTGCTTGAGGTGGCGCCGGACGGCAGCGGCTCGCCGGCACCGGCGGCCCTGTTGTCGGCCCTGGCCGGGGCCGGGTTGACCCGTGTGCTGGTCGAGGGCGGGGGGCGGCTGGCCGCCGCCTTCCTGATCGACGATCTGGTCGATGATCTGATGATCTACCGGGCCCCCCGGGTGCTGGGCGGCGATGCCCGGCCGGCGGTCGCCGCGCTGGGCCTGGCCGGGGCGGCCGGGCTGGCCGCCGCGCCCGGCTTTCGGCTTGTCGCCCGGCGCCGCTTGGGCGAGGATGAGGCGACCCTGTTGACCCGCCCGGCGCGGCGCCCCACCTGAGCCGGGGCAACGCCCTTCATTCCAAGAAAAACAAGGCTTTCCATCCCTATGTTCACCGGCATCATCACCGACATCGGCAGCGTGCGCGAGATCCGCACCGACGGCGAGACCCGCTTCACCATCGCCTCGTCCTACCCCACCGCCGAGATTCCCCTCGGCGCTTCCATCGCCCATGACGGCTGCTGCCTGACGGTGATCGAGACCGGCCCCGACTGGCACGCCGTCGAGGCCTCGGCCGAAACCCTGTCCAAGACCAACCTGGGTCACTGGCAGGTCGGCACCCGGGTCAACCTGGAGCGTGCCCTGGCCATGGGCGACGAGTTGGGCGGGCACATCGTTTCCGGCCACGTCGATGGTCTGGCCCGGGTGGTCGACCGCCGGCCGGACGGGGAATCGGTGCGCTTTTCCTTCGAGGTCCCGGCCGATCTGGCGCCTTTCGTGGCGCCCAAGGGCTCGGTGGCGCTGAACGGCGTGTCGCTGACCGTCAACGAGGTCGAGGGCAACGGCGACGGCACCCGTTTTGGCATCAACATCATCCCGCACACCCTTGAGGCCACCACCTTTGGCGGGCTTCAGGTGGGGGCGCAGGTGAATATGGAAATCGATATGCTGGCACGCTATGTTGCGCGCCTTCTGGAGTGCCGCGAGGCCGGCTGAGCCAACGCGCCCCGTCATCCGGCCCCGTTATTCGCCCCCGTTATCCGTCATCGAAAGACTGTCGTCCCCATGGCCGAGCCGCTTTCCGTTTCCCGGGCTTCTCCCGCCGAGGTCGCCGCCCACGCCGGCTTCGGCGAGTATCTGTCCTCGGTCGAGGAGATCATCGAGGACGCCCGCAACGGCCGCATGTTCATCCTGGTTGATGACGAGGACCGGGAGAACGAGGGGGATCTGGTCATCCCGGCCCAGATGGCGACCCCGGAGGCGATCAACTTCATGGCCCGCTTCGGGCGCGGCCTGATCTGTCTGGCCCTGACCCCGAAGCGCTGCCACGAGCTGGAGCTGCCGCTGATGCCGCAGCACAACCAGTCGCGGCTGTCCACCGCCTTCACCATCAGCATCGAGGCGCGGGAAGGGGTGACCACCGGCATTTCCGCCTCGGACCGGGCGCGCACCATCGCCGTGGCCATTGATCCGGACAAACAGCGCCGCGATCTGGCCACCCCGGGCCATGTCTTTCCGCTGATGGCCCGCGAAGGGGGCGTGCTGGCCCGCGCCGGCCACACCGAGGCGGCGGTCGACGTGGCCCGCATGGCCGGGCTCAACCCGGCCGGGGTGATCTGCGAGATCATGAACGACGACGGCTCCATGGCCCGCATGCCGGATCTGGTCCGCTTCGCCCAGCACCATGGCCTGAAGATCGCCACCATCGCCGATTTGATCGCCCACCGCCGGCGCACCGAGACCCTGGTCAGCCGGGAGCTGGAAACCGCTTTCCGCTCGACCCACGGCGGCGACTGGCGGATGATGATCTACACCAACACCGTGCAGCACGCCGAGCACATCGCCCTGGTCAAGGGCGACCCCACCGAGGGGCCGGCGATGGTTCGCGTGCATGCCGTCAACGTGCTCGACGACGTGCTGGGTGCCTGCGACGGCGATGGCCCCTGTGGCACCGACCTGCGCGGCGCCATGCAGGCCATCGCCGAGCACGGGCGGGGCGCCGTGGTGCTGATCCGCGAACCCTCGCCGACGGCGCTCAGCGACCGCATCCGGGCCCAACTGGCCGGCGAGGGCGAGGGGCCGAAACTGATCGACTATGGCGTCGGGGCGCAAATCCTGCTGGACCTCGGGGTTCGGGACATGATCCTCTTGACCAACCACGCCAAGCACATCATCGGCCTGGAGGGGTACGGCCTGACCGTGGTCGAACAGCGACCCATCGGCCGGATGGCCTGACCGACCCGCCGGGGCGGCGGGGCGGCGGCTGGTTCGCGCCGCGACCTCCTCCCGGCGCGACAACCTCAATCAGGGGCAAGACACATCATGGCCAACGGACCCCGCGTTCTGATCGTTGAATCGCGTTTCTACGAGGACATCTCCGACCATCTGGCAGCCGGCGCGGTGAACGCCCTGAGCGAGGCCGGGGTCGGCTACAAGCGGGTTTTCGTGCCGGGAATCATGGAGATTCCGCCGGTCATCCGCTATGCCATCCGGGCCATGGAACTGCGCGCCACCGACTATCGCTACAGCGGCTACGTGGTTCTGGGCTGCGCCATCAAGGGCGCCACCGACCACTACGAGCACGTCTGCCGCGAGGCCATTTCCGGCGTCCAGGCGCTGGCCGTGCAGTACTCGCTGGCCCTGGGCAACGGCATCCTGACCTGCCAGACCCGCCAGCAGGCCGAGGAGAGAGCCCGGGTCGACGGCGACTATGACGTTGGCGGCCGGGCCGCCAAGGCCTGCCTGCGCCTGCTTGAGGTGAAGCGGGAAGTCGGCCTGTAACGCCTCCCATCCCGCGCCGCCAAGCCCCGCCACCCTTTCGTTTCGATAGAAGAATGACCGCCGACACCCCTCCAACGCCGCTGGCCGAAACCCCGGCCGATCCGCGCTCCATGGCCCGCCTCAACGCCGTACAGGCGCTGTATGGGCTGGCCGTCAGCGAGGCCGCCGTCGATGACGTGCTGCTCCAGTTCCTGCCCCAGCGCCTGGGCGACGAGCGGCTGGGCGGCGCCTCCATCGAGGAGGACCCGGACACCGGCGACGAAACCGACGTTTCCCTGGGCGAGCCGGACAGCGCCCTGCTGATCCGGCTGGTGCGCGGGGTTTGTGAGCGGCGCGACGACCTGGATCGCCTGATCGGCGGCGCCCTGACCGGCGACTGGACCCTGGCCCGCCTGGAGTTGACCGTGCTCTGCCTGCTCCAGGCCGGGGTGTGGGAACTGCTGGCCCACGCCGAGGTGCCATCCAAGGTGGTCATCACCGAGTACGTGGAGCTGGCCCGGGCCTTCTACGCCGGTCCCGAGCCGGCCATGGTCAACGCGGTGCTCGACCGGCTGGCCCGCACCGTGCGCGAAGGCGGCCTTGCCGCCGCCCCGCCACCAAGCGCCGGATAGGGTCGATGACATCCCGCACCCGCAGCGAGTTCGACCTGATCGGCCAGGTCTTCGCGCCCCTGGCCAAGACGCTGCCCGGCGCCTTCTCGCTGACCGACGACGCCGCGGTGCTGACCCCGACCGCCGGCCACGATCAGGTGACGACCCTCGACGCGGTGGTCGCCGGGATCCACTTCCTGGCCGACGATCCGCCCGAGTTGGTGGCCAAGAAGGCGGTGCGGGTCAACCTCTCTGATCTCGCCGCCATGGGCGCCCGCCCGCGGGCGCTGTTCGTCGCCGCCTGCCTCAACCGCGACCTGTCGGACGCCTGGATCGACCGCTTCGCGGCCGGCCTGGGCGAGGACCTGGCGGCCTTCGACGTCGCCCTGGCCGGCGGCGATACCGTCTCCACCCCGGGGCCGACCACCCTGGCGGTGACCGCCGTTGGCGAGGTGGCGCGCGGCGCCGCCCTTCGGCGCAACGGGGCGCTGCCGGGCGATCTGGTGGTGGTCAGCGGGACCATCGGCGATGGTGCCTTCGGCCTGATGGCGGCGCGCGGCGAGTTGGACGGACGTCTGGAGGCGGCCGAGTGCGTCAGCCTCGCCGAGCGCTACCGGCTGCCTCGGCCACGCTGCGGCCTGGGCCAGCAACTGGTCGGCCGGGCCACCGCCTGCATCGACGTCTCCGATGGCCTGTTGGCCGACCTGGGACACATCGCGCGCGCCTCCGAAGCACGGCTGATCGTTGAACGCTCCCGCCTGCCGCTGTCCGGGCCGGTGCGCCGGCTGATCGCGGCGGCCGGGGACGACGACAGCGCCTGGGCCCCGGTGTTGTCGGGCGGTGATGACTACGAACTGGCCTTCACCCTGCCCGAGGACCGCCTGCCGGCCCTGGCCGCCGCCGTCCAGGCCGAGGTGCCGCTGACCGTCATCGGGCGGGTCGAGGCGGCGGGCGCCGGCACCGCCGGCCGGCCGGGGGTCGACCTGTTGGACAGCGGCGGCCGCCGGCTGGCCGTGCACCGCACCGGCTGGCTGCATCGCGAGGCGGCGGAAGAGGGCACTCCCCGGTCATGAAAAAGCTGATCCCCATCGCCCTGGCCCTGATCGTGGTCGCCGCCGCCGCATGGTTCGGGCTGACCGCCCTCGGTCTGGTCCCCGACTCCCTGGGCCTGGGCATCGGGCCGCCGCCGGCCGAACAGCAAGCCGCCGAGCCCGAAGTCAAGGAAGAGCCGCCGCCCCCGGCCGCCGAGTTCGTGCAACTGGACGACCTGATCATCCCCGTCATCGGCGGCGGCGGACCCCAACGCACCCTGTACCTGACCGTGCGCCTGAAGGTGCCGGCCGGCGGTCAGGCCGCCTTGGCACCGGAAAAGGCCCGGATTCAGGATGTTTTCTTCCGCCATCTGTACGATTTCCTGCCCCGCCACATGGCTGACGGCCGGGTCCAGCCCGACCTCGAGGTATTGAAGTCGCGCCTGCTGACGGTGGTCCGGCGCACCGTCGAGACGCCGGTGAACGAGGTTCTGATCATCTCCGTCTACACCCGCTGACGCCGCCCCCACATTGTGGATCATGACGGTTGCCTGACGGGGGGGAGTCTGGCAAGTTCTTGCCGCCTTCGGCCCGGCTCCCTTGGGGGGGACCGGCGTCGGGGCGCCCACGGGGGATGGCGCCCCGCCCGTCGCCTCTTCGCGGCCCGGGCCCGGCGCACCAAGGAGGGGGGCTCGCACCGGAACACCGTTCCCATCACCGACCGACAGGGTCGCGGCGGGACACGCTGTTCGCGCCCGCCGTATCCCACACGCCCTCGTCGGACGGTGGCACGACTGAGCACTTCACGTCGCTGCCCTTTTAGATCCCGCGCACTCGAACCCTTGACGCGATGGAACCGTCCATGACTGAGACATATTTCGTGATCATTGCCTGCGGCCTGTTGGCCCTGGCCTACGGGGCCTATTCCATACGCGCGGTGCTGGCCCAGGATGCCGGCACCGAGCGCATGCAGGAGATCGCCGCCGCCGTTCAGGAGGGGGCCCAGGCCTACCTCAACCGTCAGTACCGCACCATTGCCATGGTCGGCGTGGTGGTCGGCATCCTGCTTGGCCTGAGGCTGGGCATGCATGTGGCCGTCGGCTACTTCATCGGCGCCGTGTTCTCCGGCGTGGCCGGCTACATCGGCATGCTGGTGTCGGTGCGGGCCAACGTCCGGACCACCGAGGCGGCCCGCTCCGGCGGCCTGCAGCCGGCGCTTGACGTGGCCTTCAAGTCGGGCGCCATCACCGGCCTGCTGGTGGTCGGCCTGGGCCTGCTGGGTGTGGCTGTCTACTACGTGGTCCTGCAGAGCATGGGGATCGAGCAGCGCGGCATCCTGGAAGCCCTGGTTGCCCTGAGCTTCGGCGCCTCGCTGATCTCCATCTTCGCCCGTCTGGGTGGCGGCATCTTCACCAAGGGGGCCGACGTCGGCGCCGATCTGGTGGGCAAGGTCGAGGCCGGCATCCCCGAGGACGACCCCCGCAACCCGGCGGTGATCGCCGACAACGTGGGCGACAACGTGGGCGACTGCGCCGGCATGGCGGCCGACCTGTTCGAGACCTACGCGGTGACCATCGTCGCCACCATGCTGCTGGGCGCCATCTTCTTCACCGGCGAGGCCCAGGACCTGCTGATGACCTTCCCGCTGCTGGTCGGCGGGGTGTGCATCGCCGCCTCGGTGGTCGGCACCTTCTTCGTCAAGCTGGGGCCGTCGAACAACATCATGGCCGCCCTGTACAAGGGCTTCATCGTCACCGCCGTGCTCTCGGCGCTGCTCATCGTCGGCTGTGCCTACTATCTGCTGGGGGGTGACTTCACCGCCACCGCCAGCAACGGGGTGTCGATCAGCACCATGGGCCTGATCGGCTGCGCCGTCACCGGTCTGGTCGCCACCGGCCTGATCGTCTGGATCACCGAGTTCTACACCTCGACCGAGTACCGCCCGGTGCGCTCGGTGGCCCAGGCCTCGACCACCGGCCACGGCACCAACGTCATCCAGGGTCTGGCCGTCTCCATGGAGGCCTGCGCCCTGCCGGTGCTGGTCATCTGCGCCGGCATCATCGTCGCCTACATGCTGGGCGGCCTCTACGGCATCTCGGTGGCGGCGACCACCATGCTCGCCCTGGCCGGCATGGTGGTGGCGCTGGACGCCTACGGTCCGGTCACCGACAACGCCGGCGGCATCGCCGAAATGGCCGACCTGCCGGAGGACGTGCGCAAGACCACCGACGCCCTGGACGCCGTCGGCAACACCACCAAGGCGGTGACCAAGGGCTACGCCATCGGCTCGGCCGGTCTGGCTGCCCTGGTTCTGTTCGCCGCCTATACCGAGGACCTCAAGCACTACTTCCCCAACGTCGATGTCAGCTTCGAGCTGCAGAATCCCTACGTGGTGGTGGGTCTGTTCATCGGCGGCCTGATGCCCTACCTGTTCGGGGCCCTGGGCATGCAGGCGGTGGGCCGGGCGGCCGGCGCGGTGGTCGTCGAGGTGCGCCGCCAGTTCAAGGAAATCCCCGGTATCATGGAGGGCACCGGCAAGCCCGAGTACGGCACCTGCGTCGACATGCTGACCAAGGCGGCCATCAAGGAGATGATCATCCCCTCGATGCTGCCGGTGCTGTCGCCGATCGTGCTCTACTTCGTGATCTCGGCCATCGCCGATCAGGCCGCCGCCTTCGCGGCGCTCGGCGCCATGCTGCTGGGCACCATCGTCACCGGGCTGTTCGTCGCCATCTCCATGACCTCCGGCGGTGGCGCCTGGGACAACGCCAAGAAGTACATCGAGGACGGCAACCACGGCGGCAAGGGCTCGGAAGCCCACAAGGCCGCGGTGACCGGCGACACCGTCGGCGATCCGTACAAGGACACCGCCGGCCCGGCGGTCAACCCGATGATCAAGATCACCAACATCGTGGCCATCCTGCTGCTGGCCCTGCTGGCCGCCTGATCGGGCGCCGGCAGATCACCGAAACCAAAGGCCCCGGGGAAACCCCCGGGGCCTTTTTCGTGGTCGGATTTTCGCCCCTCGAGACCGGCCATCCCCACCCGGGCGGGGAAACCTACATACGCGGGGTGTGGTCCGCCTCGCCCTCGACCCGGGCGATGCGCAGGATGTTGGTGGTCCCCGGGGTGCCGAAGGGGACCCCGGCGATCAACACGATCTGCTCGCCGGGGGGAGCGAACTCCTCGCTCCGGGCCACCTCGCAGCCCTGGATGACCATGTGGTGGAAGCTCGCCACCTCGCCCTTGGTGTGCACGTTGTGCAGGCCCCAGACCAGGGCCATGGCGCGCGCCGTGCCGACGTTGGTGGTGACGCACAGGATGGGCACGGTGGGCCGCTCGCGGGCCGCCCGCAAGGCGGTCGAGCCGGACGAGGTGAAGGTGACGATGGCCGCCGCCTCGATGGTGCGGGCGACCTGGCTGGCCGCCGCCGACAGCGCCCCGGCCGAGGTGCGCACCGGGGCGTGGCCCCGATTGCGGACCACGTCCTCGTAGTGCTCGTCCTTTTCGGTGCGGTCGATGATCTTGTTCATCATCGCCACCGCCTCGAACGGGTACTCGCCGACCGCGGTCTCGGCCGACAGCATCACCGCGTCGGCCCCATCCAGCACCGCGGTGGCCACGTCCGAGGCCTCGGCCCGGGTCGGTGACGGGCTGGTGATCATGCTTTCCAGCATCTGGGTGGCGACCACCACCGGACGCCCGGCGCGCCGGGCCGTGGTGGTGATGCGTTTTTGCAGGATGGGCACCGCCTCGGGCGGGGTTTCCACGCCGAGGTCGCCGCGCGCGATCATCACCGCGTCGGACAGGCCGACGATGTCGTCGAGATGGGTGATGGCCGAGGGTTTCTCCAGCTTCGAGATGATGCGCGCCCGGCCGTTGATCAGGCGGCGCGCCTCGGCCACGTCCTCCGGCCGCTGGACGAAGGAGAGGGCGATCCAGTCGGCCCCCAGATCGAGCGCGAAGGTCAGATCCTCGCGGTCCTTGGCGGTCAGCGCCGAGATGGGCAGGGTGACGCCCGGCACGTTGACCCCCTTGTGGTCGGACAGCATGCCGCCGGTGACCACCTCGGTCTCGGCCCAGTCCTCGCCGTGGGCCAGAACCTTCAGGCGCAGCTTGCCGTCATCGAGCAGCAGGTCGGTGCCGTCCTCGATGGCCTGAAAGATTTCCGGGTGGGGCAGGGGGGCGCGGCTTTCCGAGCCCTGCCGGCTGTCCAGATCGAGGGTGAAGCGGGCCCCGGCCTTCAGCAGCACCTTGCCCGAGGTGAAGCGGCCGACCCGCATCTTGGGTCCCTGGAGATCAACCAGCACGCCGATGGGCCGCTTGAGGCGGCTTTCCACCTCGCGGATCGCCTTGTAGCGGCGGCGGTGATCCTCGTGCTCGCCGTGCGACATGTTCAGTCGGAACACGTCGGCACCGGCCAGGAACAGACGCTCGATGGCGTCCGTCCCGGAGGTGGGGGGGCCCAGGGTGGCGATGATCTTGGCGTATCGTTGTCGGCGCATGACGACAAGAGTAGGCAGGAAAACCCTGCTTCGCCAGAGGGAAAAGAGGCCGCCGCGGTGAAGGTTTTCCGACCGCCCGCGGGCCAGGGCTCAGCCCATCACCAGGAAGGCCCGGAAGTCGTTGACGTTGGTCAGGGTGGGACCGGTCACCACCAGATCGTCCAGACGCTCGAAAAACCAACAGGATTGATGATGGTCGAGCATGCCTTCCGGGTCCAGCGCCTGGGCCCGGGCCCGGGCCAGGGTGTCGGGGGTCAGGATGGCCCCGGCGTTGTGGCCGCTGCCGTCCTTGCCGTCGGTGTCGCAGGCCATGCCCCAGATGCGCGGATGCCCTTTGAGGGCCAGCGCGGCGGCGAGCAGGAATTCGCCGTTGGGGCCGCCGTTGATGGGCGCCGTGCGGGCTTCGGGCGGGGGCAGGGTGACGGTCAGCTCGCCGCCCGAAAGCAGCACGCAGGGCGGCGCCAGCGGCATCTCGTGGATCGCCGCCGAGAGGGCCATGGGGGCCAGGGCGCGGGCCACCTGGGCCGCTTCGCCTTCCAGCGCGTCGCCCAGGATGACCGGCTTCACGCCGGCCTCGCGGGCTGCCTCGGCGGCCGCCCTCAGGGCTTCCATGGGGGTGATGATCAGCCGGTTCTCGACCTTCTCGAAGCAAGGGTCGTCCGGCTTGGGGGTTTCGGCCTCGCCGCTTTCCAGGACCCGGGTGATGCTCGGTGGCGGCGTCACCCCGATCCGGGCGAGCACGGCCAGGGCGTCGGCGCAGGTCGAGGGGTCGGCCACCGTCGGCCCGGAGGCGATCACCGAGATGTCGTCGCCCGGCACGTCGGAGACGATCATCGAGACCACCCGGGCCGGCGCGGCGGCGCGGGCCAGCCGGCCGCCCTTGACCGCCGAGATGTGCTTGCGCACCGTGTTGAAGGCGCGGATGTCGGCCCCGCTGGCCAGCAGGGCCTCGGTCAGCGCCTGCTTGTCGGCCAGATCAATGCCCGGCAGGGGCTGGCTGAGCAGGGCCGAGCCGCCGCCGGAGAAGAGGCCGATGACCAGATCATCGGCCGACAGCGACTCGAGCCGGGCGAGCATCCGCGCGGTGGCCTCGAGGCCGGCCTGATCGGGCACCGGATGGGCTGCCTCCACCACCTCGATGCGCTGGGTCGGGCGGGCGTGGCCGCGCCGCGTCACCACCAGCCCGGAAACCGCGTTCACCGCCGAGGGCAGCCAGCGCTCGGCCAGCACACCTTCCAGGGCCTCGGCCATGGCCCCGGCCGCCTTGCCGGCGCCGACCACCACGGTGCGGCCGCGCGGCGGATGAGGCAGGTTGGCCATCAGCCGCTCGAACGGATCGACGGCGTTGAGCACCGCCCCGAACAGGGTGCTGAGGAAGATGCGCGGATCGGCCGGGCCTTGGTTGGGCGGCGGGCTCATTCACGGGGTCCTCGACTTGACGGGTCCTCGAACCTGGGGCTTCCCCCGACGCCCACCGGCGCGGCGGACATCGATGGCGCTCACACCGCGCGATCCTCGCTGTCGACCTGCCGGCAGCGGGTCTCGCGGGCCAACAGGGCGGCGAGCAGGGCCAGCCCCCAACAGCCCGGCAGCACGGCCAGGGCCAGACCATAGGTTTCCGGCGAATAGACCCGGGCCCCGTCCATCATGCCGCCTTGCCAGCCAAGATCAAGCAACCAGCCGAGCAGGGGCTGGAAAACCGCCCCCGAGCCCATCACCGACATGTTGACGAAGCCCAGCGTCGCCCCGGCGTGGCGCAGGCGGTTGTGCTCGCGGGCGAAGGCGAACACCAGCACCATGCCGCCGTTGAACAGCCCGGTGACGAAGAACAGTGCGATCACCGCCCACAACGGCAGGCCGGCATACAGCCAGACCAGCGAGACCACGAGATTACCCCCCGAGGCCATCAGCATGAACGGCTTGCGGCGCCGGAAATGATCCGACATCCAGCCGACGATGGGCGAGGCGACGCCCCAGCCCAGCAGCATGGCCGAGGTGGCCATGGCGGCATCGGTGCGGGGCAGGCCGTAGGTGCTCATCATGTAAGGCACGCCCCACAGGCCGGCGAAGGCCAGGATGGGCGCCGCCATCATCGGCCCGTAAAGGCAGGCGACCCAGGTCTGTGGCCGGCGCAGGGCCTGGCCGACGCCGTACAGGATGCCGGGGCGGGCCGGCTCGTCGGCGGCCCGCTCGGGGGGCGAGTAGGGGCCCCGGTCGCGCACGATCAGCCACAGCGCCCCGCCGAGCAGCAGGGCGAAGCCGGCGGCCCCGGTCATGGTGGTCCGCCAGCCCAGGGTATCGACGGCGGCGGCCAGGGGGGCCTGTCCGCCGACCGCGCCGATCATCCCCAGGGCCATGGTCATGCCGCTGATCATGGCGAAGCGCTGCGGCGGGAACCAGGCGGCGGCGATGGTCAACCCGCCGACCCAGGTCACCGCGGCGCCGACGCCGATCAGGGCGCGGCCCAGATAGGCCATCCACAGGCCATCGGCGGTGGCGAAGAGCAGGCTGCCCAGGGCGCTGACCAGGGCCGCCGAGGTCAACAGCTTGCGCGGCCCCCAGCCGTCGAGCAGCACGCCGACCGGCAGCTGCAATCCGGCGTAGGTGTAGAAGTAGAGCGCCGAAAGCATGCCGGTGATGGCGCCGGCGGCGGCGAAGTCGCGCATCAGGTCCTCGACCATGACGCTCGGCGCCACCCGCTGGAAGAAGGCGTAGAAGTAGAAGGCCGCGCCCAGCCCCCACATCACCCAGGGCAGCCAGCCGGCGCCACGGGTCGTGTCGGCGCGCCCGGTCATCGGCCCACGCCGCCCCGGCGGCGGGGAAAGGTCTGGTCGGAGAGCATGTCGGGAACCTGTATATGAGGAAAAACAGCGGTGTAAGCAGGGCATGGTAGAAAAGGGGGCGGGGTCCGTCAATCGACCAGCCAAGCGGCCTCCCCCCTTGACCTCCCCCCTTGACCTCCCCCCTTGGCGGCCCCGACGCATGGGGTATAGTGGCGGACATGATGTCACCCCCGCTGACCGATCCGGCCCCCGACGAGGCCGAGACCACCCCACTGCTCGAGGCCGATGAGCCGGCGCCCCTGGAAATCATCAACGCCGAGGGCGCCCGGCCGGTCCTGCTGATCTGCGACCACGCCAGTTGCCGCGTGCCGCGCCGGCTGAACGGCCTGGGGCTGCCGCCCGACGAGTTGCGGCGCCACATCGGCTGGGACCTGGGCATCGCCCCGGTGGCGCGTGGTCTGGCCGAGCGGCTGGACGCGCCGGCCCTGCTGGCCGGCTATTCGCGTCTGGTGATCGACCTCAATCGCCAGCCGGGCGACCCCGAATCCATCCCCGAGGTGAGCGACGGCACGGAGGTTCCCGGCAACCGGGCCCTGCCCGAGGCCGAGCGCATCGCCCGCCAGAAGGCGCTGTTCGATCCCTATCACGAGGCCATCACCCGGACCCTGGCCCATCTGTGGCGGGTCCACGGCCATGCCCCGGCGCTGATCTCGCTACACAGCTTCACGCCCAGCCTGAGGGGCGGGCCGCCTCGGCCCTGGCACATCGGCACCCTGTGGCACCACGACCCGCGCCTCGCCGGGCCGTTCATGTCGCGGCTGGCCGAGGCCAACCCCGAGCTGTGCATCGGCGACAACCAGCCCTATGCCGGGGCCGAGTTGGGCTACACCGTGGATGCCCATGGCGAATCCGCCGGGCTGCCCTGCCTGGGCCTGGAGGTGCGCCAGGACGGCCTCGCCACCCCGGCCGACCAGCAGCGCTGGGTCGAGCGTCTTCACAACGCCTTGTCAGGCGTGTTGGCCGATAGCACACTCTACCGGGTACGCCACTACTGAGCCGCCGCCGGGCCCGCCGGCGGCGTTCTGGCGAGCAAGGGAGAGGACAATGGCCAACCTCCACCAGCCGGCCTTCACCATCGGCGTGGAGGAGGAATATTACCTGGTCGATCCGGCGACCGGCGATCTGGCCACCGATCCCCCCGAAGAGATGATGAAGGCCCTGGAGGGCAGCGCCGTCGGCGTGGTCGGGCCGGAGTTCCTGCGCTGCCAGCTTGAGATCGCCACCCCGGTCTGTGGCTCGGTGGGCGAGTTGAAGCGGGCCCTGACCGACCTCCGGGGCATGGTCGGCGAGGTCACCGGGCGTTACGGTCTGGCTCCGGTGGCCGCCTCGACCCACCCGGTGGCGGCCTGGGACCAGCAACAGCACACCGACAAGGAACGCTACAACTTCCTGGCCAACGACCTGCAGGGCGTGGCGCGCCGGCTGCTGATCAACGGCATGCATGTGCATGTGGGGCTCGAGGACAGCGAGCTGCGCATCGATCTGATGAACCAGATCACCTATTTCCTGCCCCATCTGCTGGCCTTGTCGACCAGCTCACCGTTCTGGCGCGGCCGCGACACCGGGCTGATGAGCTACCGGCTGTCGGTGTTCGACGAGTTGCCGCGCACCGGCCTGCCCCAGGTTTTCGACTCCTATGGCGAATACGAACGCCACATCGAGGTTCTGACCCACTGCGGGGTGATCGAGGATGCCAGCCGCATCTGGTGGGATGCGCGCCCCTCGGTGAAGTTCCCGACCCTGGAGATGCGCATCACCGATGTCTGCACCCGGGTCGAGGACGCCATCGCCATCGCCGCCCTCTACGTCTGCGTGCTGCGCATGTTGTACCGGCTGCGCGTCACCAACCAGCGCTGGCGCATGTACGGCGGCATGCTGATCAACGAGAACCGCTGGCGGGCCCAGCGCTACGGTCTGGACGAGGGGATGATCGATTTCGGGCGCGGCGAGATCGTGCCCTATGGCGACCTGCTGGAGGAACTGCTCGATCTGGTCGCCGAGGACGCCGAGGCCCTGGGCGCCGAGCAGGAAGTGGCGGCGGCGCGCGATATCCTGAGCCGCGGCACCTCGGCCCACATGCAGCGCCGGGTCTACCGCCAGGCCCTGGCCGAGGGATGCGCCGAGGAGGTCGCCCTGAAGCGGGTGGTGCAGCATCTGGTGGCCGCCACCGTGGGCCGGGACGGCGGGTAGGGCTGGTCCCCCGGACGACCAGCCCCCGCGCCGGTGGATCAGGCCTCCAGGCGGGCGGTGGCCTGGGCCTCGGCGGCCTCGCGATGGTCGCGCACCACCTTTTGCAGCTTCTCGAAGGCGCGCACCTCGATCTGGCGCACCCGCTCGCGGCTGATGCCGTACTGCTGGCTGAGGTCTTCCAGGGTCAGCGGCGCCTCGCGCAGGCGGCGCTCGACCAGGATATGACGCTCGCGCGGGTTCAGGGTGCCCATGGCCTGATTGAGCAGACGGCGCCGCAGCCCCTGTTCCTGCCGGTCGCCCAGGGCCGACTCCTGGTCCTGCTCCTCGTCGACCAGCCAGTCCTGCCACTCGCCCTCGCCATCCATGCTGAGTGGGGTGTTCAGGCTGTGGTCGGGGGCCGCCATGCGGCGGTTCATGTGCAGCACCTCGGCATCGGGCACGCCCAGCTTGTCGGCGATGACGCGGATCTGTTCCGGCGCCAGATCGCCTTCCTCGACCGCCCGCATCTGCGCCTTCATGCGCCTGAGGTTGAAGAACAGCTTCTTCTGGGCCGCCGTGGTGCCCATCTTGACCAGCGACCAGGAGTGCAGGATGTACTCCTGGATGGCGGCCCGGATCCACCACATGGCATAGGTGGCCAGCCGGAAGCCGCGATCCGGGTCATAGCGCTCGATGGCCTGCATCAGGCCCAGGTTGCCCTCGGAAATGATCTCGCCCAGCGGCAGGCCGTAGCCCGAGTAGCCCATGCCGATCTTGGCGACCAGCCGCAGGTGACTGTTGGCCAGGGCATGGGCGGCGGCCAACTCGCCGCCGTCGCGGAAGCGATAGGCCAGGGACTGCTCTTCCTCCACCGTCAGCATGGGAAAGCCCCGAATGACGCGCAGATAGCGCGACAGGTTGCGTTCCGGCGTGAGGTCCGGCGCCAAGGTCGGGCGCAGGGGCGTCGGACGCGGGGGCGTCGGACGTGGGGACGGGGAGGGCGTGGAAGCGGGGGAGCGCTGGGTCGTCATGGTCGATCTCCGCGCCGTCGGGAAGGGCCCCCATGGGCGACCGGCGGACCATCCGCCGCGCCTGGGAGTTGTGCGCTGGAGATGATGGTAGAGCAGGGCCGGCGGCCCCGACAATCATACCCTTGAACCGCCCTCCGAGAGCCCCCAAGGCTCAGATGACGGGCCAAGAGCGCCCTGAAACTGCTTGAAATCAGGCGGAGTTTCCGACTGGAAAACCATTCTTTCCTGACTATACGGATGGGTAATTTCCAGGCGCCACGCATGGAGTAGCTGGCGGCTCAAAGGCATGAGCCGCGCATCCTCGGGCAGCCCACGCGCCTTGCTGGCGTGGCCCCGGCCGTACAGCGGGTCGCCGACCACCGGGTGGCCCAGGTGGGCCAGATGGACCCGGATCTGATGGGTCCGCCCGGTTTCCAGCCGACAGGTCAGCAGGCTGACCAAGGGCCAGGTGCGTTCCACAGTCCAATTGGTGACGGCGCGGCGGCCGTTCAAGCGAACCACGGCCATCTTCGTGCGGTTGCTGGGACTGCGCCCGATCAGGGTGTCGAGCCGGCCGGATGGCGCCTTGGGCACCCCCCAGACCAGGGCCTGGTAGGTGCGCCCGGCGCTGTGGGCGGCGAACTGCTCGGCCAGGTGCAGGTGGGCGCGGTCGGTCTTGGCGACGACCAGCAGGCCGCTGGTCTCCTTGTCCAGCCGGTGCACGATGCCCGGCCGGCGGGTGCCACCGATGCCCGACAGACTGTCGCCGCAATGGGCCAGCAGGGCGTTGACCAGGGTGTGGTCCGGGTTGCCAGGGGCGGGATGGACGACCAGCCCGGCCGGCTTGTCGATGATGATCAGCGCCTCGTCCTCGTAGACCACGCTCAGCGGCAGGGCCTGGGGGGCGGCCTCGGCCGGGGCCGGCGGAGGAACCTCCAGGCTGACCGGCAGACCCGGTTTGATTCGGTGTTTGGGCTCGGTTATGGTCTGCCCGCCGACGCTCACCCGACCGTCGCGGATCAGCCCGGCCAGCCGGGCCCGCGACAGCTCCGGGCAGGCCTCGGCCAGCCACTTGTCGAGCCGTGCCCCGGCCGCCTCGGCGCCGGCGATTAGGTGTTGTGTCGTCGCGCCGGGCGTCACGCCGTCGTTCGCTTCTTCAGCCATCATCGTCCAGCCCCCGGGAGACCCCGCATGAGCGCCCTGTTGAAGACCCTGGTCATCGGCATGGGGGTGTTGATCGTCCTCGGCATGGGGGGTGTGGCCTACGGCATATACGCCAACATGCAGCGCTTGCAAGAGAGTGCCAGCGGCGACGGCTGGGGCGAGGTGGTGGTCGAGCTGCCGGCCGGGGCCCGGGTGACCGACATGGAGGCCGCCGACGACATGCTCTACCTGCACCACCAGCGGGCCGGCACCGGCGGCGATGGCGTGGTGGTGGTCGATACCCAGCGCGGCCGCGTGGTCGGCCGCCTGCGCTTCGAGGCCGCCACCGAGTGAGCCGCCTGTGGCTGCCCAAGGCCCTGGCCGAGACGATGCGCGCCGAGGCCCGGGCGGCCCATCCGGCGGAGTGCTGCGGCCTGCTGATCGGCACCGGAGACCCCTCGGCGGCGGACGGCGCCCGGGTGGAGGAGGTGGTCCCGGCGGCCAACCTGGAAGCCTCCCATCGACAGGATCGTTTCGAGATCGATCCGGCCATCCGGCTGGCCGTGATGCGCCGCCTTGGCCAGTTGGACGGCGACAGTGGCGCGCGCGCCGAGCGTTCCCTGCGGGGGCCGCGTCTGCTCGGCCACTATCACAGCCATCCGGCGGGCGCCGCCGAGCCCTCGGAGACCGACCGTCAGCGGGCCGAGGAAAGCGGGCTGGTGTGGCTGATCATCGGCGCCGAGGGACATCTGGGCGCCTGGCTGGCCGAGCCGGACGAGGCGGGCCGCCCGAGCTTCCGCCGCCTGACCCTGCGGCTGGGCTGAGCGGGCCCGTGCCCTCGGGCGAAACCCGCGCCTTCGGTCAAAAAAGGTGTTGCCAGCCGCGGCGATGTCCGGTAGGTAACGCGTCCTCCACAGGCCGACGGCCACCGCGCTGTCCCCTTCGTCTAGAGGCCTAGGACACCGCCCTCTCACGGCGGCAACAGGGGTTCGAATCCCCTAGGGGACGCCAATCCGGCCTGTAATACAAAAAGCCGCCCACAACGGGCGGCTTTTTGCGTTGGGGGCTGGCGGCAGCGGGCCGCGAACCGCCTATACAGAAATATGGCGGGGCATGCCCGACGAAAATGCGAAATATTCGTTCGCCATGGCCCTCAGAATAGGACGTTGCCGTAATCAGGAAAAATCGGGAGAATTGTTGAGCTGTCCGTCTGAGCGAGCCTTTATATGACGACGGGGATGGGCCTTTCCATTCTTTCTGCCTTTGGCACGAACGGCAGTCTTCGGTGAGGAAACCGAACTTTCCAACGGATCCCTCAGTGGCGTTTCTACTCAGCCCGCTGCGGATCAATGTCGAAGTGAAGCGCCTCTTCGCGCTGCCCGAGTTTGGAGTAGAGCGCGATGGCCGCATCGTCGCCGTGATCGGCCTGGACGAAGACCACCCAGGCGCCGCGCTTCTTTGCTATGGCGGAGAAGGTGCCTATCATCGCCGTCGCAACACCGCGCCGACGGTAAGGCCCGGAAACGGCGAGGTCGTAGATGTAGAATTCGCTCCGCTCACGCTCGAACTTGCGAAGCTCGTAGCCGGCAAGCGCACCTATGACGTTCTCCGCTTCGACGGCGACCAAGGCGATGAAATTCTCTTCGGCGAGAAGACCATCGCGGTAAGCCGCGCCCGGCGATGCGCCGAGATAGGTTTCGTGTTCCTCAAACGCATCGGCGAAGATCGTCAGCATGCCGTGGAAGAGAACGGCGTCGCCGGGACGAAGGCGGACTATTTCGACCATCTCAAATCGCTTCCTCCACCGGCCAGTCACGCACGACCGCGCCAACACTACGCGCTTGCCGCGCCCGTTGTGATGAGAGTTTTGCGCGCGGAGCATGCGGTCACCTCATGGCGCCTGAACCAGGCGTCGTGCCGCAGCTCGGTGTTGCCGCGCGGGTCGAGGCCGATCGTCAGCCGGTTTTTGAACGTGCCGCCAATGATCCGGACAAACGTCCTCCGGCGCCTGGCCGTATCTGCGCGCCACAAGATGCGTGGAAACTGCAAACGGCGTTTACACTTTTGTTCCAGGGTGGCGGAGGAGGTGGGATTCGAACCCACGAACCCGGTGAGGGGTTGCTGGTTTTCAAGACCAGTGCCTTAAACCGCTCGGCCACTCCTCCCGCATGGGCCTTCCTTTAGGCATTCGGCCGGGGGCAGGTCAACGCCCATCTCGGCACCCCCCTTTCAGGCGCCTCGACATCGACTGGCAAGAGGCAGAGGTCACTTCCGCCGCCGGTTATTCCTGATAGTGTGAAGCACCGATCCACCCCGCCCGGCTTGCGAGACCCCCCGTCCGATGCGCCCACACCTCCTGTCCGTCCGGCTTGCTGCCCTGCTCGTGGCGCTGTGGGCCACCCCGCCGGCCCTGGCGCAACAGGATGTCTTCCGCTTCGGGGCCTGGAAAGGGCAGGCATTCTTCGACCACGACAGCGGCGCCTTCACCTACTGCGCGGCCGGCCAGATCGATGAGGCGCTGGGCGAGTTGTCGTTTTTCCTGTCGCGCAACCGTGTTCCGGCCCTGGGCGTCCATCGCCCCGATTGGCACCTGAAGGCGGCGGCACCGCCCGAGGTTGGGCTGACCATCGATGGCCGGATCACCCACACGGTGGTGCAGGCCTCGGTGCCCGATCCCCATTTCCTGGTCCTGCCGCTGCCCATGGACGACCTCGACCTGATGCAGGCGGTGGCCGCCATGCGCGCGCTTGAGGTGCATGCGGCCGGGCGCACCGCGCGCTTTCAGGTAAAGGACCTGCGGCAGGTGATCTTTCGCCTCAACGACTGCGTGGATGTCCGCCTGCGTGCCGAGGCGGCGAACAACTGACCCATCCGGCCCGCCCCATCCCGTGCCCCCATCCTCCCCATCCTGCCCCCCCCGGAGCCTGAACGACAGTGGACCTGGACCCGACCTACCTTTTGGCCAAACTGGCGCGCCCCCTGACCGATCTGGAAGGCCTGCTTTCCCTGCTTCTGGTGCTGGCGGTGATTGGCCTGTTCATCGGCCGCTTCCAGCGTGTGGCGCGGCGGGTCCTGGCCTGCCTGATGGGAGTCGGCCTGCTTGGCAACGCGCTGCCGCTTGGGCCGTGGCTGGCGTTGCCGCTGGAAACCCGGTTCCCCATCCCCGAGCGCCTGCCGGAACGGATCGATGGCATTGTCGTCCTGGGCGGCTACATGAACCTGGCCGCGACAGAGCTCAGCGGCCAGCCGCAGGCCGACGGCGCGATCGACCGCCTGCTGGTCGGCCTGACGCTGGCCCAACAGCACCCACAGGCCCGGGTGGTTCTCTCCGGTGGCGCCGGCGACCCATTCGACCAGAGCCGGCGCGAGGCCGACCTGGCGGCCGGCGTGATCGCCCGGCTGTATCCCGACACGCCCGACCTGGGCGGGCGACTGGTGATTGAGCGGGAGTCGCGCAATACCCGCGAGAACGCGCTGTTCAGCCACCGAATGGCGACCCCCCAGCCGGGGGAAAACTGGGTTCTGGTCACCTCGGCCCTGCACATGCCGCGCGCCGTGGGCAGTTTCCGCGCCGCGGGGTGGACGGTGCTGCCTTACCCGGTGGATCATAACCACGCCTTTAGGCCGCCAGCGGTGGTACGCTGGCCGCGCCTGCCACACAGTCTGCTGCCCGGGGTGAATACGGCACTGGAAGCCTGGGCCGGCCTTGTCTGGTACCGGGCGCGGGGCTACATGACGACCCTGGTTCCGGGCCCCGACCCGACGTGAAGCCCTTGAAAAAAATCGCCAAGCCCTTTGGGGAGAGCCTTGTCATGCGCCATGTCTCGTTGCCCGCCATCGTCGTTGGCGTCTGCGCGCTGCTGATCGGGTGCGCGGCACCGGGGCAGGGGGCGGAAAACGAGCCCGGCGAAACCGCCGCGGTCGGCGCCGAGCCGACACCGCCCGCCCAGGCAACGGCGCCCCCCGCCGCCGAACCTGTCACCCCAGCTCCGCCCCCCGAAGCGGCGCCACCGTTCGACGTCTGGCTGGCCGGGCTGCGGGCCGAGGCACGGGGGCGGGGGGTCTCCGAGGCGACCCTGGATGCCGCGCTGACCGGCATTGCCCCGCTGCCAAAAGTGCTGGAGTACGACCAGCGACAGCCCGAATTCACCCGCACCTTCTGGGACTACATCGGGCGTGCCGTCGATCCGTCGCGGATCGCGCGCGGGCAGGACCTGCTGGCGCAACATGCCGGGCTGCTGGCCCGGGCCGAGGCCCGCTTCGGCGTGCCGGCCCACGTGCTGGTCGCCTTCTGGGGGCTGGAGACCGATTTCGGCCGCCATTTCGGCGGCTTCCCGGTGGTCGAGGCACTCGCCACCCTGGCCCATGACCGGCGGCGCAGTGCCTTCTTTCGGCAGGAACTGTTGTTGGCTCTGGACATCCTGGAGCGTGGCGACATTCCGGCGCCGCGGATGGTCGGCTCGTGGGCCGGGGCGATGGGGCATTTCCAGTTCCTGCCTTCGACCTTCACCCGCCACGCCGTGGACGCCGATGGCGACGGGCGGCGGGACATCTGGGGCAGTCTGCCCGATGCCGTGCTCTCGGCCGGCAACTTCCTCGGCAATCTGGGTTGGCGGGCCGGCGAGTTGTGGGGCCGCGAGGTCAGCCTGCCCGAAGGCTTCGACTATGCGCTGGCCGACGGGCAGGTGGAAAAGCCGCTGGCCGCGTGGCAGGCCCTGGGCGTGCGGCGGGCCGATGGTCGGCCGCTGCCGGTGGCGGAGATGGAGGCCGCCCTGCTGGTGCCGGCCGGTCACCAGGGGCCGGCCTTCCTGGTCTACCCCAATTTCCGGGTCATCCTCGACTGGAACCGTTCGGAGCTGTACGCCCTGGCGGTCGGCCACCTGTCCGACCGTCTGGCCGGCCGGCCGGGGCTGTCGGTCGAGCGGCCGGCCGACCTTCAGCCCCTGCGCCCCAGCGACATCGCCCGCCTGCAGGCGGCGTTGGCCGATCTCGGCTTCGATCCGGGGCCGGCCGATGGTATGCTGGGCCCGCGCACCCGAGGGGCGCTCAGGGCTTGGCAGCAGGCCCACCGGCTGCCGGCCGACGGCTACCCGACGCGGGCCATGATCGGCCGCATCGTGGCCGAAGCGGAGGCCTGACCCCCCAGGAGGCCCAGCCCCCCAGTCGCCGCCAGCAAGGAACCCCCGGATGAGCCGAGTCGCCCGATCGTCGAGCCCATGGACCATTGCCCTGATGGTGGGAGTGCTGGGGGTCGCCCTGGCCGGCTGCGCCGAAACCAAGCTGGCCTCGCACGCCGTGAAATCGGCGGTGCCCAGCGAACAGGTGAATCCGGACACCCGGGGCGGCACCTACAAGGTTGGGGCGCCCTATCAGATGGCCGGGGTGTGGTACTACCCCAAGGAGGACTATACCTACCGCGAGGAGGGGGTGGCCTCGTGGTATGGCCCCAAGTTCCACGGCAAGCCCACCGCCAACGGCGAGATCTACGACCAGAACGGCCTGACCGCCGCCCATCGCACGCTGCCCATGCCCAGTCTGGCCCGGGTCACCAATCTGGCCAACGGACGCTCGGTGGTGGTGCGCATCAACGACCGTGGGCCGTTCTCCAAGCGCCGCATCCTCGACTGTTCGCGCCGTTGCGCCCAGTTGCTGGGCTACCTGAACCAGGGCACGGCCCATGTCCGGGTCGAGATGATGGCCGATGAAAGCCTGGCCCTGAAGAACCGCATCCTGGGCCTGCACGGTCGCCAGCCCGACCCGCTGCCGGCCACCCCCTCGGGCACGGTGAGCCAGGGCACCCTGTCGGTTCCGGCCGCGCAGCCGGCGCCGCAACCGGTCGCGGCCACCGCCAGCGTGACGCCCCAACCGACGGCGGCCCGGCCCGCCCCCCAAGTTCCCCCCCAGGTTGCGTCCGAGATCACGCAGCCAAGCCCGCCACCCGTCGTGACCACGGCCAGCCCGAGCGCCCCGCCAAGCGCCACGGCTTCCGCCCGCGCCGCGCCCCCATCGACGCCCCGACCACCGCTGCGGGCGACCACCGCCGCTCCGGCCTCTCCGCCCGGGCTGCCCCAGGGCACCTTCATCCAGGTCGCCTCGTTCTCCAGCCGCGGCGCCGCCAGCCAGGTCCTGACCGATTTGGGCGGGGTGGCCAGCGGTCTGCTGGCCGAGGCCGAGGTGGGCGGCCAGACGTGGTACCGGGTACAATTGGGCCCGCTGGCCGACGCGGCGGCGATCCAGGCGGCCCTCGACGCGGCGCGCCGGGCCGGTTATGCCGATGCCATGATCGTCCGCCGCTGAATCGCCTTGATGCGCCCGTATCCCTCGACCCCGACCCCGACCAAGCCACCGCGAAGGACCTCCATGCTGCGCTGCCCCACGTCGCTCCCGCCGCGCCTCCCGGCGCGCCATCTCATCCGCCCGCTGTTCCTCCTGCTGCCGCTGGTCGCCCTGCTGCTGGCGGCGGCGCCGTCGGCCCGGGCCATCGACACCTCGGCCGACTATGCCTGGATGGAGGATTTCGAGACCGGCGCCGTGCTGCTCGACAAGAACGGCCGGGCTCCCATGCCGCCGTCCTCGATGAGCAAGCTGATGACCCTCTACATGCTCTTCGAGCAGCTCAAGGAGGGCAGCCTGTCGCTGGACGACAGCTTCCGGGTCAGCGAGAACGCGTGGCGCAAGGGCGGGGCGGCGAGCGGCGGCTCGACCATGTTCCTCGAGCCCAACACCTCGGCCCGGGTCGAGGATCTGGTGCGCGGCATCATCATCCAGTCGGGCAACGACGCCTGCATCGTGGTGGCCGAAAATCTGGCCGGCTCGGAGGCCGCCTTCGCCCAGTTGATGACCCGCCGGGCCCATGAACTCGGCCTGACCGACAGCACCTTCGTCAACGCCACCGGCCTGCCCGAGCCCGATCATTTGACCACGGCCCGCGATCTGGCCCGGCTGACCCGCCACCTGATCAGCGATTTCCCGCAGTTCTACCCGATCTTCGCCGAGACCGAGTTCACCTACAACGGCATCCGCCAGTACAACCGCAACCCGCTGCTCTACGGCTACAGCGCGGCCGATGGCCTGAAGACCGGCCACACCTCGGTCGCCGGGTATGGCCTGACCGCCTCGGCGAAAAGCGCCGACCGGCGGCTGATCATGGTGCTGAACGGCCTGGACAGCGCCGAAAGCCGCAGCCAGGAAAGCGCCCGGCTGCTCGACTGGGGGTTCAGGTCGTTCGCCAACTACCACCTGTTCCAGGCCGGCGAGACGGTGACCCAGGTGCCGGTGTGGCTGGGTCAGGCCGAGGCGGTGCCGGTGATGATCGAACCCAAGGTCACCGTCACCCTGCCGCGCAGCGCCTGGAACGACACCGTGGTCAAGGCGGTCTATGGCGGTCCGGCGGCAGCCCCGGTGGCGGCCGGCCAGGAAATCGCCACCCTGGTCATCGAGGCCCCCGATCTGGCCCCGGTGCACTACCCGCTGGTCGCCGCCGAACCGGTTGCCCGGCTGGGCTTTCTGGGCCGCATGGCCGCCGCCGCCGAACATCTGCTGATGGGCCGCTTGCAGTGATGGCCCCGGCGGCCGGACGCTTCATCACCTTCGAGGGTGGCGAGGGCGGCGGCAAGACCACCCAACTGGCCCGTCTGGCCGAGGACCTGCGCGCCGCCGGCCATGCGGTGCTGACCACCCGCGAACCCGGCGGCAGTCCGGGGGCCGAGGAAATCCGCCGCCTGCTGGTCACCGGCGAGGCGGGACGCTGGGACGCCCGCACCGAGGCCCTGCTGCACATGGCGGCGCGGCGCGATCATCTGGTCCGCGTGGTCTGGCCGGCCCTGGCCGAGGGCAAGGTGGTGCTGTGCGACCGTTTTCTTGATTCCACCCGGGCCTACCAGGGGTATGGCCATGGCCTGGGCCGTGATTGGGTTGATCGGCTGGCCAGCGTGGTGATCGGCGACTTCGCCCCCGACCTGACCCTGATCCTCGACCTCGACCCGGCCCAGGGGCTGGCCCGCGCGGCCGGCCGGGGCGACGCCGAGACACGCTACGAAACCTTGGCCGACGCCTTCCATCAGCGCGTCCGCGAAGGCTTCCATGCCATCGCCAAGGCCGAGCCCGGGCGCTGCCGGCTGATCGACTCAAGCCAGCCGAAAGAGCGCGTGGCGGCACTGATCGCCGGGCAGGTGAGGGCGCTGCTGGCGGCCTCGCCACAGGCGGTCCGGACGCCATGAGCCGGTTGCCCGAGCTGGTCGGCCAGGAAGCCGCCGAGGCCCAGTTCATGACCGCCTGGGAGGGCGGGCGGCTGGCCCACGCCTGGCTGCTCTCCGGGCCCCGGGGCATCGGCAAGGCGACCCTGGCGCGGCGCATCGCCGCCCTGGTGCTGGGCCGGCCGGCCGGGCAGGGGAGTCTGCTCGGGGCCGGGCCGGGCGGGACCGGGGGGCGGGTCGAGCCCGACCCGGACCACCCGGCGGTGGCCCAGGTGACGGCGGGCAGTCACCCCGACCTGCGCCTGCTCACGCCGGGCGTCAATCCCAAGACCAACAAGCAGCGCGACGAGATCGTCATCGACGATGTGCGCGAGGCCATCCACTTCATGGCCATGACGCCGGCGCAAGGCGGCTGGCGGGTGGTCATCGTCGATGCCGCCGACGAGATGAACATCAACGCCGCCAACGCCCTGCTGAAGGTGCTGGAGGAGCCGCCGCCGCGCGCCCTGCTGCTGCTCGTCGCCCACCGGCCGGCCCGGCTGCCGGCGACCATCCGCTCGCGCTGTCGTGGCCTGACCCTCAGGCCGCTGCCCGAGGCGATCCTGGAGCACCTGCTGGCGGCCCGCGCCGAACAGCCGGACAGTGGCATCGCGGCGGCCGATCTGCGCTTCCTGGTCCGCCTGGGCGAGGGCAGTGTCGGCCGGGCGCTGGATCTGGCCCGCCTGGGCGGGGTCGACATCTACCGCCAACTGGTCGACCTGCTGGCCGCCTTGCCCGGGCTCGATCCGGGCCAGGCCTACGCCTTCGCCGAGAAGGTGACCCGGCATCCGGAAGGCCTGCGCATCGCCGGCGACCTGCTGGAAGGCTGGGTCGCCCGGCTGGCCAGCACCGGGGCGCGGGGCGCCGATCCGGCGGCCAGCTTTCCCGGTGCCCCCGGCGAGGCCGAGGCGGCGCGCCGCCTGCTCGCCGCCGCGCCCCTTGATCGCTGGGTCGGGGTGTGGGAAAAGATCAGCCACCTTCTGGGGCGGGCCCGGGCGGTTCATCTCGACCCCCGGCAGTGCCTGGTCAACGCCTTCCTTGATCTGGACACCGTGGCCCGGGGCGGACGCCCGGGCTGACGCCGGCGCCGACCCCCGTCGTCCCCAGCCTTCCTTCCGCGCCAAGGGGCAGCAACGACCATGAGCGGGCCCAAGCCCTACTACCTCACCACGCCGATCTATTACGTCAACGACAAGCCGCACATCGGCCACGCCTACACCACCCTGGCCTGCGACGTGATGGCCCGCTTCAAGCGGCTGGACGGCTTTGACGTGCGCTTCCTGACCGGCACCGACGAGCACGGCCAGAAGGTGGAGAAGTCGGCCCAGGCCCAGGGCATCGAGCCGCAGGCCTTCACCGACCGGGTGTCGGCCAATTTCCGCGATCTGGCCCAGGCCCTGAACGCCACCACCGACGACTTCATCCGCACCACCGAGGATCGCCACCGCACCGCCTGTCAGGCCTTGTGGCAACGGCTGATGGCCGAGGGCCACATCTATCTGGACAGCTACGCCGGCTGGTACGCGGTGCGCGACGAGGCCTTCTACGCCGAAAGCGAGCTGACCAAGGACCCCGACGGCACCCGCCGCGCGCCCTCCGGCGCCCCGGTGGAGTGGGTCGAGGAGCCCAGCTACTTCTTCCGCCTGTCGGCCTGGCAGCAGCCGTTGCTGGACCTCTATGCCCGGCGGCCCGACTTCATCCTGCCGGAAAGCCGGCGCAACGAGGTGATCCGCTTCGTCGAGGGCGGCTTGCAGGATTTGTCAGTGTCGCGCACCACCTTCCGCTGGGGGGTGCCGGTGCCGGGCGACGACGCCCACATCATGTACGTGTGGCTGGACGCGCTGACCAACTACATCACCGCCATCGGCTATCCCGATACCGACAGCGACCTGTTCCAGCGCTACTGGCCGGCCGCCCTGCACATGGTCGGCAAGGACATCCTGCGCTTCCACACCGTCTACTGGCCGGCCTTCCTGATGGCCGCCGGCATCGAGCCGGCGCAGCGGGTGTTCGCCCACGGCTGGTGGACCAACGAGGGGCAGAAGATCTCCAAGTCGCTGGGCAACGTCATCGACCCCTACGAGCTGTTCGAGACCTACGGCCTGGATCAGGTGCGCTACTTCATGCTGCGCGAGGTGCCGTTCGGCAATGACGGCGATTTCGCGCACCGGGCCATTGTCGGGCGGATCAACGGCGAGTTGGCCAACGAGCTGGGCAACCTGGGCCAGCGCGTGCTCTCCATGATCGCCAAGAATTGTAACGCCTCCGTTCCGACCCCGGGCTCGCTGGAGCCGGCCGACCACGAGCTGCTGGACGCCGCCGCCGGGGCCCTGGAGGCGATGCGCCGGGCCATGGACCGCCAGGCCTTCCACGAGGCCATCGAGAGCGTCTTCACGGTGATCCGCCAGGGCAACGTCTACGTAGACCGTCAGGCCCCCTGGGTGCTGCGCAAGAGCGACCCCGCGCGCATGGCCACGGTGCTGTACGTGCTGGCCGAGGCGTTGCGCCATGTGGCCATCCTGCTGCAGCCGGTCATGCCCCAGGCCATGGGCCGGTTGCTCGACCAGTTGGCGGTGCCCGAGGACAGGCGCACCTTCGCCGACCTGGGCGAGGCCGGGCGGCTGGTGCCGGAAACCCCGCTGCCCAAGCCCGAAGGGGTGTTCCCGCGCTATGTGGAACCGGAGAACGAATAGGTCCTTAAAAGCGATGTCCGAGACGCCTTTCCTGGTCGACAGCCACTGCCACCTGGATTTCCCCGACTTCGCCGAGGAACTGGACGAGGTGGTGGCCCGGGCCGGGCGGGCCGGCATCGGGACCATGCTGACCATCTGCACCCACGTCACCCGCTTTCAGCAGGTGCGCGCGTTGGCCCATCGGTTTGACGCTGTCTGGTGCTCTGTCGGCATCCACCCGCACGAAGCCGGGCGCGAGCCGGCCACCGATGCCGCCCGGCTGATCGAGCTGGCCGACGACCCCAAGGTGGTCGGTTTCGGCGAAACCGGGCTCGAGTACTTTTATGAGCACAGCCCGCGCGCCGACCAGCAGCGGGCCTTCCGGGCCCACATCCAGGCGGCCCGCGAAACCGGCCTGCCGTTGATCATCCACAGCCGCGACGCCGACGCCGACATGGCCGCGATCCTGCGCGAGGAAGCCGGGCAGGGGGCCTTTCCGGGGCTTGTGCACTGCTTCAGCTCGGGACCGGAACTGGCTGAAACGGCGCTGGAACTGGGCCTTTACCTTTCCTTCTCCGGCATTGTCACCTTCCCCAAGGCCGAGGCCTTGCGGGAGGTGGCCAAAACGGTGCCGCCAGAGCGCATCCTGGTCGAGACCGACGCCCCGTACCTGGCCCCGGTGCCCAAACGGGGCAAGCGCAACGAGCCGGCCTTCACCGTCCACACGGCGACCCGGCTGGCCGAGGTGCTGGGCATGGAAGTGGCCGATCTGGCCGCCCAAACGACCGAGAATTTCTTTACCTTGTTCGGCAAGGTCCAGAGGCCAAGCCCTTGAGTGGTTTGGAAACCCACCCTCAAGGAACCCGCCTGACCCTGCTTGGCACCGGCGGCGCCGGCGGGGTGCCCATGGTCTCCGTCGGCTGGGGGGCCTGCGACCCGGCCGAGCCGCGCAACCGGCGTCTGCGCTCCTCGGCGCTGATCGAGACGGCCGGGCGGCGCATCCTGATCGACACCACGCCCGATCTGCGCCAGCAATTGCTGACCGTCGGGGTCAATCGGCTGGATGCCGTGCTGTTCACCCATACCCATGCCGACCACATCCACGGCCTGGACGACCTGCGCGAGGTGAACCGTGTCATCCGCGACGGCCTGCCGGTCTACGCCGACGCGTCGACCCTGGACAGCCTGACGCATCGCTTTGCCTATGCCTTCGATGAGCTTGATCTGGAAAAGGAACCAGTCTGGCGGCCCTGGCTGCGCCCAAGGGTGATTGCCGACCCCAAGCCGGGCCCGGTGCGTTTCGAGGTGGCGCCGGCGGATGGCGGGGCGGCGGTGACGCTGACGGCGCTGTGGCAGGATCACGGCATCGGCCACTCGCTGGGCTTCCGCATCGGCAACATGGCGTACTGCACCGACGCCTGGGAACTGCCGCCTTCGACCCGCGATGCGCTGCGCGGCCTTGAGGTGTTGGTGGTCGGCTGCCTGATCAACCGCGAGCATCACACCCATGCCCATGTCGACAAGGTTCTGGCCTGGGTCGACGACCTCAAGCCCCGGCGCACCGTGCTGACCCACATGGGGCCGGGGCTCGATTTCGGGCGCCTGAGCCGCGAACTGCCCGAGGGCGTGGAGCCGGGCCACGACGGAATGGTGCTGTACGGCACGTAACCCCAGGCCCTGGCCCGCCTCTGGTGGCTGGTTTGTATTCATAATATAAATTATGCGACAATTGGTTCGGGGCTGTTGTGCCGAGACACGGCTCGCTTGAGCCCAAGGTCATACCCCTCACCTCGACCTCTCAACGCCCGCTGGAAGCGCTTGGGTCGTCAGCCGGCATCCTGCCAGAGCCAAAGCCCGCGACGGGTCCGGCATGGCGGATGGCGCTGAAGACACTCACCGCACAGAAAGCGGCGGTGAGCCCGCCCCGGCCGCCCCCGGCCATCCCGCAAGATTCACGAAGCACGTGCTCTATGGCGCGGCGAACAGATGATAGCGGTCGATCCTGACTCGCAACGACTGCCCTGGCTGCAGCTCACGCCATCCTTCGCCCTTCATGGGCAGTTCCAGTTCGATGGGTCGCGCCAGCCCCCCAACTTTCATGTCGACGCGCACACGGCCAAGGGAAACCCGCACCATTTCGGCGATCCCCCCCAGCCCAGGGCCTTGCCTGTCGACGGCAAGCATCATGTCGCACGGCCTGGCTTGCAGGGTGTAGTGGCCGTCGCCGGCCTCGATGCCGTCTGCCACCGGAACGGGGCACCCCGCGAAGAAGGCCCGGCCGTCGCGGACCTCCACCGGCAGCACATTGGTGGAACCCAGGAAGTCGAAGACAAACGCGCTCTCCGGCCGCAGGTAGGCCTCGCTGGGTGTGCCGATCTGTTCGAGGCGTCCCTGGTTGATGATGGCGACGCGGTCGGACAGTTCGAGGGCCTCTTCCTGATCGTGGGTCACGAACACGGTGGTGTGGCCAGTACGGTCGTGCAACTGCCTCAACCACCGCCGCAAGTCCTTGCGTACCTTGGCGTCGAGGGCGCCGAAGGGCTCGTCGAGCAGCAGGACCGTGGGCTCGATGGCGAGTGCGCGGGCGAGCGCCACGCGCTGCCGCTGGCCGCCCGAAAGCTGGGCCGGGGAGCGATGCTCCAGCCCCTGCAACTGCACCAGCGCCAGAAGTTCCTCCGCGCGTCTGCGGATTTCCGCCTTGGCGGGCCGATTTGCGCGCGGCCGCGCCGCCAGACCAAAGCCGACGTTGTCCAGCACCGTCATGTGGCGGAACAAGGCGTAGTGCTGGAAGACAAAGCCGACGTTGCGCTCCTGCACGGTACGGTGGGAGGCGTCATCGCCGTCGAACAGGACTGAGCCGCCGGTTGGGAATTCCAGGCCGGCGATGACGCGCAGAAGGGTCGTCTTGCCCGACCCCGAGGGCCCAAGCAGGGCCAGCAATTCGCCCGAGCGGATGGTCAGGCTGATGCCGTCCAATGCGGCGGCGGTGCCGTCGAACGTCTTGCGGATATCGTGGACCTGAATTTCCATGGTGGAAGGCTCCTACGGCCTGCCGGACGAGGACACGCCGGGCCCGCCGCGCGCTTCGAGGCAGGTCTTGAGGACCAGGGTGACGAGCGCCAAAACGGCGAGCAGCGAGGCGACGGCGAAGGCAGCGGCGAAGTTGTACTCGTTGTAGAGAATTTCCACATGCAGCGGCATGGTGTTGGTGAAGCTGCGGATATGGCCGGACACCACCGAAACGGCCCCGAATTCCCCCATGGCCCGCGCGTTGCACAGCAGAACGCCGTACAACAGGCCCCACTTGATGTTGGGAAGGGTGACCTTCAGAAACGTGCGCCAACCGCTGGCCCCCAGCGACAGGGCGGCCTCCTCGTCGTCGGTACCGCTCTGCTGCATCACGGGGATGAGTTCGCGAGCCACGAAGGGCAGCGTTACGAAGATGGTGGCGAGGACGATTCCGGGCACGGCGAAGACGATCTGGATGTCATGCCCGGCCAGCCAGGGGCCAAACCAGCCCGACGATCCGAACAACAGGACGTAGATCAGCCCCGCGATCACCGGCGACACCGAAAACGGCAGGTCGATGAGCGTGACAAGCAGACTCTTGCCCTTGAACTGAAACTTGGCGATGGACCAGGCGGCGCACAGGCCGAAGATCAGGTTCAGCGGAACCGAGATCGCCGCGACCAGCAGCGTCAGCTTGATGGCCGCGATCGCGTCGGGATCAACCAGCGCGGCAAAATAAGGGCCGATGCCCATCCGCAGCGCTTCCACGAAAACCGCCGCGAGCGGCATCAGGAGGAAGAACAGAAGGAAGACGAGCGCGGTCACGACCAGGAGCCATCTGGTGGCGGGCCTCTCCGTTACCGGCGAGACCCGGCGAAGCCCCGGTGTGGTCGGGTGCGGTGGGGCGGAAAGGCGCATGGTGTCACGCCCTCCCCATCCGTTGAGAGCTCCAGGCCTGGATCAGATTGATGAGCAGCAGCAGAATGAAGCTGATTGCCAGCATGATGGCGGCAACGGCTGTTGCCCCGGCATAATTGAACTCCTCCAGCCGAATCACGATTAGAAGGGGCGCGATTTCAGAAACATGCGGGATGTTGCCGGCGATGAAGATCACCGACCCGTACTCCCCGACGCCGCGCGCACAGGCGAGCGCGAAACCGGTCAACAGGGAGGGACTGAGAACCGGCAGGATGACCTTTCGAAACGTGCGGGCGCGGCCGGCGCCGAGGGTGGCCGCGGCCTCCTCGATCTCCGCATCCAGATCGTGAAGGACCGGCTGGATGGTACGCACCACGAAGGGCAGACCGATGAAGGTGAGCGCCACCATGATGCCAAGTGGCGCATAGGCGACCTTGATGCCCAAGGGTTCGAGGAACTGGCCAATCCAGCCGTTGCCGGCGTAGAGCGACGTCAGCGCGATGCCGGCGACCGCCGTCGGCAAGGCGAAGGGAAGATCCACCATGGCGTCGAGGACCCGCTTACCGGGAAAGCTGTAGCGAACCAGCACCCACGCCACGAGCAACCCGAACACGGCATTGAGGGCCGCCGCCAACAGAGCGGTTGAGAAGCTGAGGCGTACCGCCGCCAGGGTCCGGCTGTCGGTGGCGAGTGCGAGAAAGTCCTGCCACCCCAACCCGGCGGCGCGAAACATGACAGCGGACAGTGGGATCAGCACGACGAGGCCCAGGTAAGCGAGCGTGAACCCCAGCGTCATGCCGAATCCTGGCATGACGCTCGGACGCACCCACCCGGAGCAGATGGCACGGGCGCTCATGACCCCCTCACTTCGGCTGGTAAATCTGATCGAAGATGCCGCCCTCGGCGAAGAACTTCCGCTGCGCGGCCTGCCACCCGCCAAAGGTGTCGTTGACCGTCACCAGCCTGGCGTCGGCGAAGCGGGCAAGGTCTTCCGGCGCGGCATGCTCGGGGCTCACGGGGCGATAGTAGTGCCTTGCCGCCAACCGCTGGCCCTCGGGCGAATAGAGGTAGGCCAGGTAGGATTCGGCGACATCGCGTGTCCCGCGCCTGTCAACCCCGCGCCTGTCAACATTGCCATCGACCACGGTTACCGGTGGCTGCGCCAGGATGCTGAGCGACGGCACCACGATCTCGAACCGATCGGGCCCCAGTTCCTCAATGGCGAGGAACGCCTCGTTCTCCCACGCGAGCAGCACGTCGCCGATCCCCCGTTGAACGAAGGTGGTCGTCGAGCCGCGCGCTCCCGTATCGAGGACCGGCACGTTCTTGTACAGCGTGCTCATGTAGCCGGCGGCGCGTGACTCGTCGCCACCGAACCGGTCAAGCGCCCAGGCCCAAGCGGCGAGGAAGGTCCATCGGGCTCCGCCGGACGTTTTGGGGTTCGGCGTGATGACCTGCACGCCCTCCCTCACCAGATCGTCCCAGTCCTGGATGTCCTTCGGGTTGCCCTTGCGGACCAGCAACACGATGGTCGAGGTGTAGGGCGCGCTGTCGTTGGGCAATTCGGCCTGCCAGTCGGCATTGATCAGGCCGGTGCGTTGACCAATGGCGTCGATGTCGTAGGCAAGCGCCAATGTCACCACGTCGGCGGCGAGGCCGTCGATCACCGCGCGGGCCTGCTTGCCGGATCCGCCGTGCGACATGCGGACCACCACGTCCTCGCCTGTCTTGGCCTTCCAGTGCGCGGCGAAGGCCTGGTTGAACGCCTTGTAGAGCTCCCGCGTCGGATCATAGGACACGTTGAGGAGGACGCTTTCCGCCCGGGCGGGGCTCCCCCAGGCGAGACTCGCGGCGAGAGCGGCGATGGCGCCAAAGCGCATGAAACGGGTCGTTCGCATGATTTGCATTGCCCGGTGCGGCGGAACACTCTTTATATTCCCTATCTAGTAGGTCTACAAAGTCAAGATTGATTTTGGGCCTCGCCTCCCGCCGTGACCTTCGTGATGGACCTTGACCCACTCCGGCGTATCGGCGACCAAAGGCAGCCCACCCCCAGCGCGCGGATCCGGAGCGTGATCTCTCAGAAGGCAAAGTATGCATTGCGTGCCCTGCTGGCACTGGCCGATGTCGGCGTCGGTGAATCGGTGCTGATTTCAGACATCGCCGAGAGGCAACGGATTCCGCGCAAGTTCCTCGAACAGATCCTGCTCGACCTGAAAAACCGCGGCCTGCTGAGCAGCCGGCGCGGAAAGAACGGCGGTTATGCGCTGTTGCGCGACCCCAACCAGATCACGGTGGGAGACGTTGTCCGTATCGTTGACGGCCCGCTGGCCCCCCTGCCCTGCCTGTCGCGCATGGCCTACCGCCGTTGCGAGGACTGCGACGGCAACGAGGACGCCTGCCGCATCCGCCGGGTCTTCGCCGAAGCGCACCGCGCCAACACGGACGTCCTTGACGGCACGACCCTCACCCAAATGGCCGGACAGGATATCAGCTTGGCCGCCGATGCGGGTTGAGTTGAATTCGGGCTTGCAATAAGCCCCCCTGCCTCACGGAGCCCCCCAATGTCTGGCGACCTCCCGCAACGGCCCATGGACCGACTGCTGGCCATCATGGCCCGGCTGCGCGATCCCGATACCGGGTGTCCCTGGGACGTGGAGCAGACCTTCGCCACCATTGCCCCCTACACCCTGGAGGAAGCCTACGAGGTGGCCGACGCCATCGCGCGCGACGACATGGACGATCTGCGCGACGAGTTGGGCGACCTCCTCTTCCAGGTGGTGTTTCACGCCCGCATGGCCGAGGACTCCCCCGATCCGGCGCGCCGCTTCACCTTCGACGAGGTGGCCGCCGGAAGCTGCGCCAAGATGGAGCGCCGCCACCCCCATGTCTTCAGTCAGGCCGAAATCGCCGATGCCGAGGCGCAGACCCAAGCCTGGGAGGAACACAAGGCGGCCGAGCGCGCCGCCAAGGCAACCGGCGAGCCCAGCGCCCTGGACGGCGTGGCGCTGGCCCTGCCGGCCCTGCTGCGGGCCCTCAAGCTTCAGCGTCGCGCCGCCCGGGTGGGCTTCGACTGGCCCGACTGGCGGCCGGTGGTCGACAAGCTGCACGAGGAATTGGGCGAACTGGCCGAGGAACTGGACGTCGAAACCCCGAACCCCGATCGCCTGCTCGACGAAATGGGCGATCTTCTGTTCGTCTGCGTCAATCTGGCCCGCAAGCTGGATCTCGACCCGGAAGCCGCCCTGCGCCACGCCAACGACAAGTTCAGCCGCCGCTTCAAGGGTGTGGAGGCCCGCCTTCGGGCTTGCGGCCAGACCCCCGAGACCGCCACACTGGAGGACATGGAGGCCCACTGGCAGGCGGTGAAAGCCGCCGCGCGGGCCGCCGGGAATTCCTCCTCCGGGGATTGAGGACATGACCTTCAAGGTGCTGAAAAGACTGGCTGCCGCCCTGCTTCTGGTGGGCGGGCTGAACAGTTGCTACCTGCCCGACGACTACCTGGCCGAGATCCGCCTCAACTGGAGCGGCGGCTATGGCCTGATCTACAAGGGCATCCTGACCTGGGTGCCGCTTTATGCCGACATCATTGATGGCAAGCTGAGCGCCGCCGAGGCCAGCGAGAAGGTGGCCCAGATCCGCGACGATCTGGCCCGCGACAGCCACTTCAAGAGCATCGAGTCCCTGGGCCGTGGCCAGTTCCGCGTCTACTACGAGCGCGAAGGCATCCTGGGACCCAGCGAGCAGGTCTCCTTCGTGCGCCGCAACGCCCTGATCCTGAGCCTGATTTCCAAGGAGGACGGAACGCTGGAGGTGCGTGCCAACACCATCCCGGCGGAGCGCCTGAGCGATCTGGACCGCCTCGACCTCAGCACCATCGGCCGCTTCCGTGTCACCACCAACGCCCAGGTCATCAAGCACAACGCCCCGGTGGCCGGCCCCTACCCCCAGGGCTACCCGGGATTCTATGTCTTCGACTGGCATCTGACCGGCAATCCGGCCTTGATGGACAGCCCCAAGCTGACCGCCGTCCGCCGCCCGGCCAAGGGGTTGCCGTGAAGTCTTAAAGGGCTTGGTCAGGGTTTGGGCAGGTCGGGGCGCAAGTCCTCGGCCAGGGCGGCCGAGTTGGTGAGCAGCAGCCGACTGTTGCCGCGATACGCCACCGGACGGTAGGCGGCCGGCGGGTCGTCGGCGTGATGCACCTCGGCATGGCCGCCCGCCTCTTCCAGGATCAGCACCCCGGCGGCATGGTCCCATGGCATCATGCGGCCGAACAACGCCACCTGAAGCCGCCCGCCGGCCAGATCGAGATAGTCCAGCCCGGCACTGCCCTGGCGGCGGGCGGCGTGCATGCGCTGCCCCAGAGGTCCCTGCGCGGTGCGCCAGGCCAGACTGGCGGTCAGCCGCTCGGCGTCGCCGACCAGCAGCCGGTGGCCGGTGTGATCGTAAGCCCCCTGCCCGGCCACGGCCACCGCCCGGCGGCCGCTCATCGGCTCCAGGATCCAGCCGCCCCGGGTCTCGCCACCCAGGACCAGGGCAACGATCATGGCGAAGCCCGGTCGGCCGTGGGCGAAGTTGCCGGTGCCATCGACCGGATCGACGATCCACAGCGGCGGCGCCCCGGCCCCGGTATCGGCGCACCAGTCGAGCCGCCCGGGGTCGGCGAAGGCTCCCTCCTCGCCCAGCACGCGGCTGCCCGGCAGCAACGCGGTCAGCCGCGCCTCGAGGGCCCGTTCGGCGGCCAGATCGGCCTCGGTCACCAGATCGCTGGCGTGCCGTTTGGCCCGGATGTCCTCGGGCGCCAGACGGCGGAAGCGCGACACCACCTCGGTCAGCGCCACCTCGGCCATGATCTCGGCCACCATTGCCGGGTCGACCGGCAGGGGGGCGGCGGGGTCGGCGGGCGTGGCGGGAGGATGGCTCACGGGGCGTACATGTCCCGGTCGCGGTGATAGGCCCCGGCCAGCAGATCGAGCAGACGCCGGGCCTCGGGGTTGTGTTCGGCCTGTTGGCGCAGACCCTGGGTCAGGTAGGCCGCGAAGCTGACCGCCTCGGCCTTGCCCTTCAGGTCGAAGGCCTGGGCCGCCTCGGTCAGGAAGCCATGCACCTGGGCCCGGGCCATGACGTTGAGCTGGCTTTTCACCGGCCGGTTCTTGGCCCGCCAGCGCTGCTGGGACGTGGTGGCGGCCATCGGGGTCCTTTCGGGGTCGGAACGAGATACGGGATATCTACTAGTAGACCGCGCCGGTTAATAGATCATGCCAGCCGACGGACTGTCAAACCGGCCGCAGGGAATGCTCTGGAAACGTGGCGCTGAAACGCCCGACATTGGCCGCGTCCAGGCGCACGGTGACGAACAGGCGCTCATCCTCGGTTTTCTGCGCGACCACCTCGCCATGGCGATGCAGCCAGGCGAGGATCTTCCCGTCGGCTGTCGGCAGCTCCAGGCGATAGCTGAGCCGGTTCTCGTCGAACACCTCGTCCAGCGCCGCGACCAGCGCCGCGATGCCCTCGCCGGTCAGCGCCGACAGGGCCACCGTGGCGCGCACCGGCGGCCCCTCCCCGGCCCCTTCCGGCGGCGCCGGCAGGGGGTGGCGGCGGGCGTCGTCGCCGGCCAGTTGGTCGGCCTTGTTCAGCGCCTCGATGACCGGCACCGTGGCGTCCGGCCCCAGACCCATCTGGCCCAGCACGCTGTCCACGTCGGCCTTCTGGGCGGCGCTGTCGGGGTGCGCCACGTCGCGCACGTGGATCACCACATCGGCCGACAGCACCTCTTCCAGGGTGGCCCGGAAGGCGGCCACCAGTTCGTGCGGCAGGTCGGAGACGAAGCCCACCGTGTCGGACAGAATGACCCGCCGGCCGCCCGGCAGGTCGATGCCGCGCATGGTCGGGTCGAGGGTGGCGAAGACCTGATCCTCGGCCCACACCGAGGCCCCGGACAGGCGGTTGAACAGGGTCGACTTGCCGGCGTTGGTGTAGCCGACCAGGGCGATCACCGGGTGCGGCACCTGGGCCCGGGCCTGGCGATGCAGGCCACGGGTGCGGCGCACCTCTTCCAGTTCGCGGGTCAGGCGGGTGATGCGCTCGCCGATCAGGCGGCGGTCGATCTCGATCTGGGTTTCGCCGGGGCCGCCCAGGAAGCCCACGCCGCCGCGCTGGCGCTCGAGGTGGGTCCAGCTTCGGACCAGCCGCGAGCGTTGGTAGGTCAGGTGGGCCAACTCGACCTGCAACTGGCCTTCGCGGGTGCGCGCCCGCTGGCCGAAGATTTCCAGGATCAGGCCGGTGCGGTCGATGACCTTGGTTTGAAGCGCCCGTTCCAGATTGCGCTGTTGCAGGGGCGACAGGTGGCCGTCGAGCACCAGCAGGCCGATCTCGTCCTCGGCCACCTGGGCGGCCAGACGGTCCAACACCCCCTGCCCGAGCAGCGTCGCCGGGCGCGGCCGGCCGAGCGGCACCACCTCGGCCCCCACCACCTCCAAATCGATGGCGCGGGCCAGTCCGACGGCTTCCTCGAGGCGATTTTCCGGGCTGCGCCCCCGGCGGGCGTCGCGGACGCCGGGGTGCTTCAGGGCCGGATGAACGACCAGGGCCCGGGTCGAAGCCGGGCGTTCGTATTCAAAGCCGCCAACGGGCATGGGGCTGAACCGGACCGGCGCTTACGCGGCGCCGTCCTCCTTGGGCTGCGCCGGATCGTGATCGAACAGCTGGACCGGCACGGACGGCATCACGGTGGAGATGGCGTTCTTGTAAACCAGCTGGGTATGACCGTCGCGTCGCAAAAGAAGCGTGAAGTTGTCGAACCAGGTGATGATGCCCTGGAGTTTCACCCCGTTGATCAGGAAGATGGTAACCGCCACCTTGTTCTTGCGGATGTGATTGAGGAAGACATCCTGAACGTTCTGGTTCTTATCGTTAGGCATGGGTTCTCTCTTTTTATTGGTTCTTGACAGCTCACTGGCGGATACGGCGGAGCCGCTCCGTTAAGGTCCGGCGGCGACTCCACCGACTCTCCGTAAGGTATTCGCTGTCATGGATATTTCAACCGGCTTCCGAAGCTGACCCGACACAGGTCGCGGAATCCGGCCCAATCGTCCACCCGGTGGTCGGCCGGCCACTCGGCAAAGGCGGCGTCGGCGGCCCGCTCGGGGTCGGCGATGAGCACCGTGGTGCAGCCGGCCTGCCGGCCACACCCCATGTCCACCGCCGCGTCGCCGACGAACCAGACGTCGGGCCCGGGGGCGATGCCGGAACCTTCCAGGGCCAGCAGCGCGCCGTCCGGATGGGGCTTGTCGCGGGCCGCGTCGCCGGCCCCGACCAGACGGTGGAAATGGCTGTTCCAGCCCAGGGCCTCGGCCTCGCGCAGCAGCAGGAAGGTGGTCTTGTTGCTGACCACGCCCAACGCCACCCCCGCCCCGGCCAGCCCGGCCAGCAGTTCGCCGGCCCCCGGAAAGGGGCTCAGGCGGTCGATGTGCAGACGGCCGAAGGCGGCGTAGAAAACATCGCGGGCTTCTTCCCAACGCTCCTTGAACAGCTCCGGGAAGGTGTCGCGCAGCGAGCGCCCCACGTTGCGCCGGGTGTCGGCCACGTCCCAGACCGGGTGGCCCATGGCGGCCAGGGTTTCGTTCCAGGCGGCGTGGATCACCGGCCAACTGTCGATCAGGGTGTTGTCCCAGTCGAGCAGCACCGCCCGGGGAGCCGGCAGGTTGGCGCCGTTCATTGCCACCAGGCCGCCTCGGTCAACTGGCCGATCATGCCTTCGTACAGCTCGCGCAGGCGGCGGGTGACGGCACCGGGGCGGCCATCGCCGATCACCGCCTCGTCCACCTTGACCACCGGCATGGCAAAGGCCGTGGTGCCGGAGACGAAGGCCTCGCGCGCCGCCAGGGCCTCCTTGAGGGTGAAGATGCGCTCTTCCACCTCGATCCCCTCGCCGCGGGCCAGTTCCAAAAGCTTGAGGCGGGTGATGCCGGCCAGGATGCGGTTGGACAGCGGCCGGGTGATGGCCCGCCCGGCCTGATCGACGATCCACACGTTGGAGGCCGCCGCCTCGCTGATGGTGCCGTCGTCCTCCACCTGCCAGCACTCGAAGGCGCCGGCCCGGGCCGCCTTTTCCTTGGCCATGCAGTTGGGCAGCAGGGCAACGCTCTTGATGTCGCGGCGCAGCCAGCGGATGTCCGGCGTGGTGACCACCGTCACGCCCTTCTCCAGCACCGCCGCCGGGGTCGGCGGCAGCGGTCGGGCGGTGATCACCACCGAGGGTTCCGGGGCCGGGTTGGGGAACGGATGTGAGCGGGGCGCCACCCCCCGGTTGACCTGAAGATAGACGATGCCATCCCACACCCGGTTGGCCCGCACCACGCGGCGCATCACCATGACCATGGCCTTGGGCGTCATCGGCATGGGGATGTCGATTTCCCCCAGCGAGTGTTCCAGGCGGCGCAGGTGGGCCGCCATGTCGACCGGCACCCCGTGGCGGATGGCGATCACCTCGTAGACGCCGTCGGCGAACTGGTAGCCCCGGTCCTCGATGTGAACCAGGGACTCGGCGTGGCGGGTGTACTGGCCGTTGACGTAGGCAAGGCGGAACATGGGGTTCGGGGCTCCCTGGAAGCTTGGCGGAATGGATGAGGAATCTGGTTTAACGGCCTCGATCAGAAAAACTCAAGGCGAACCTGGAACATCTTTTCGATCTTCTTCACCGCCTCGGCGACGGCGAACAGCACCACCCGGTCGCCGGCCTCGATGACCGTGCTGCCGCGTGGGCTGATCACCTGATCGCCGCGCACCACGGCGCCGACCAGCACCCCGGGCGGCAGCTTGACCTCCTTCAGGGGCGCGCCGACCAGGGGCGAGGTTTCCAGGGCGTCGGCCTCGATCAACTCGCCGAAGCCCTCGTGCAGGCTGTGCACCGAGTGGATGCGTCCCCGCCGCACGTGCTGCAGGATGGTCGACACGGTGATCGAGCGGGGATTGACCATGGCGTCGATCCCCAGGGTGTTGACCAGCGGGTTGAAGGTGGTCTTGTTGGTCAGGGTGATGGCCCGCCGGCAGCCGTAGCGCTTGGCCAGCAGCGACGACAGGATGTTGGTCTCGTCGTCGTCGGTCAGGGCGATCACCGTGCCGGCCGAGCGCACCCCGGCCTCGTCCAGGATGTCGGGGTCGAGCACGTCGCCGTGCAGGACCACCGTGCGCTCCAGCGTCTTGGCCACGAACTCGGCCCGCTCGCGCTTGGCCTCGATCACCTTGACGTTCATCTCCGGGTGGTTCTTTTCCAGGCTCTGGGCCAGGAACAGCCCGATGTTGCCGCCCCCCAGGATAAGCACCCGCCGGGCCTTGGCCTCCTCGTGGCCGAAGGCCGCCAGGGCCCGCCGCGTCTGATCCGTTGCGACAACGAAATAAACCTGGTCGCCGGGCAGGATCTGATCCTCGGCGGCCGGCACCATGGGGTGGTCGCCGCGCAGGATGCCGACCACCACCAACTGAAGATCGGGAAACAGCGCCGTCAACTGGCGAAGCGGCGTGTTGACCACCGGCGTTTCCTCGCCGCAGCGCACGCCGATCAGGCGCACCTTGTCACCGACCAGGGGGATGACGTCCATGGTGCCCGGCACCTGCAGGCGGCGGTCGATGGCCCGGGCCACCTCGATCTCCGGCGAGATGACCACGTCGATGGGCATGTTCTCGCGGCTGAACAGGTTGGCCCACTCGCCGCGCAGATAGCTCTGGTCGCGCACCCGGGCGATCTTGGTCGGCACGGCGAACAGCGAATGGGCGACCTGACAGGCGATCATGTTGATCTCGTCGGTGTAGGTCACCGCGATGATCATGTCGGCATCACGGATGCCGGCGCCTTCCAGCACGTCGGGCTGCGAGGCGTGGCCGACCACCCCGGAGACGTCCAGCGAGTCGCTGATCTTGCGGATCAGGTCGGCGCGCTGGTCGATCACCGTGATGTCGTTGTTCTCGCTGGCCAGATAGCGGGCGATCGACGAGCCCACCTGACCGGCGCCACAGACGATGACCTTCATGATTCCCCTCCCCGGCCGGTCCGCCGCCTCACGCCCGACCCTCGGCGACCACGCCCAGGCTCTTCAGCTTGCGGTGCAGGGCCGAGCGTTCCATGCCGACGAACTCGGCGGTGCGCGAGATGTTGCCGCCAAAGCGGGTGACCTGGGCCAACAGGTATTCGCGCTCGAACATCTCGCGGGCCTCGCGCAGGGGCAGGCCAAGCAACTCGCTGGCCCCCTCCAGGCGCAGGGTCTGCGGGGCGTCGCTGGTGATCTCCGGGGGCAGCATCTCGGCCTTCACCGGGCTGCCCGGCGTCCCGCCGCCCATGATCAGTACCCAATCGATGACGTTGCGCAGCTGGCGCACGTTGCCCGGCCAGTCGTAGGCCTGCAGGGCGGCCAGGGCGTCAGCGGCCAGCGGCCGGGGCGAGACCCCGTTGAGGCGCGCCGCGCGGGCCATGAAGTACTCGGCCAGGGCGGTGATGTCCTCGCGCCGCTGGCGCAGGGCGGGGACCTCCAGCGACACCACGTTGAGGCGGTAGAACAGGTCCTGGCGGAAGCGGCCGGTGGCGATGGCGGCCTCCATGTCGCGGCTGGTGGTGGCCATCACCCGCACATCCACCTCGACCCGGGTCGAGCCGCCGACCCGGCAGAAGCGTTGTTCCTGCAACACGCGGACGATCTTGCCCTGGGTTTCCTCGGGCATGTCGGCCACTTCGTCGAGCAGCAGGGTGCCGCCATGGGCCTGCTCGAACAGGCCGATGCGGCGCGCACCATTGGGGCTGTCGGCCGGCGGGTTCTCGGTCCCGAACAGTTCCAGTTCCATCGACTCCGGGGCCAGCGCGGCGCAGGTGACGACCACGAAGGGTCCGGCGGCGCGCGGCGAGGCGGCGTGGATCTGCCGCGCCACCACTTCCTTGCCGGCCCCCTGGGGGCCGTTGATGAAGACCCGCGAACTGGCCGGCCCCAGTTTCTCGACCATCTGACGCAACTGCCCGTGATGGCCGGAGGCGCCGATGAACTCGTCGCCGGCCACGGTGCGCTGGCGCAGGTCGGCCAGCTCGCGGCGCAGCCGGGCGATCTCGATGCCGCGCTCGACAATCAACAGCAGGCGGTCGGTCTGGAACGGCTTTTCGATGAAGTCGAAGGCGCCCCGCTTGATCGCCGAGACGGCGGTCTCGATGTTGCCATGGCCGCTGATCATGACCACCGGCACCTGCGGGTGGTCGCGGACGATCAGGTCGAGCAGTTGCAGCCCGTCGAGCCGGCTGCCGACCAGCCAGATGTCGAGAACGACCAGACTGGGCGGCCGTTCCAGGATGGCGGCGCGGGCCGCCTCGCTGTCGGCGGCCTGACGGACGGTGTAGCCCTCGTCCTCGAGGATGCCGGCGAGAATGGCCCGGATGTCGGCCTCGTCGTCGACGATCAGGATTTCCTTGGCCATGCTCACTCTCCGCGGCTGTCCGGCGGGTTGTCGGGCAACACCACACGCACCCGGGCACCGCCCCCGGGCCGGTCTTCCAGTATCAGTCTGCCGCGATGGTCTTCCAGGATTTTCTTGACGATGGCCAGCCCCAGGCCGGTGCCCTTGCTGCGTGTGGTGACATAGGGCTCGGTCAGGCGGGACCGCTCGTTTTCGGGCAGGCCACGGCCGTTGTCGGCCACCGTCAGATGGATCTCGCCATCGGCGCGCTCAAGCGACAGGCCGACCCAGCCGGGCGGCGGGTCGGTGTCGTCGCGGCCCTCGATGGCCTCCACCGCGTTCTTCACCAGATTGGTCAGCACCTGGCCGATCTGGCGGGCGTCGCAGGCCAGGGTCAGCGGCGCCTCGGGCAATTCGGTGGTGAAGCGGATGTGGGGATGGGCCTCGCGCTGGAACACCACCGCCCGGGCCACCAGATCCTTCAGGTTTTCGGGCTTCATCACCGGCGAGGGCATGCGGGCGAAGGCCGAGAACTCGTCCACCATCTGGCCGATGTCGCCGACATGGCGGATGATGGTGTCGGTGCACTGCACGAAAACCTCGCCGTCGTCGTCGATCTGTTTCAGGTAGCGCCGTTTCAGCCGTTCGGCGGAAAGCTGGATGGGGGTCAGCGGGTTCTTGATCTCGTGCGCGATGCGCCGCGCCACGTCGGCCCAGGCGGCCATGCGCTGGGCCGATTGCAGGTCGGTGATGTCATCGAAGGTCAAGACGAAACCGATGGTCTCGCCGCGTCCATCCGTCTCCAGGCGCTCGGCGGCGATGACGGCGCGCAGGGTGCGCCGCCGGCCGCCCCGGGTCAAGGCCACCTCGGCGCTGACCGGCGCCCCGGCGCTCCGCTCGTCACCCTTCTCCTGGGCCCGCGCCTGGGCCGCCGACAGCAACCCGGCCAGGTCGGGCGCCACCTCGGCCAGCGCCCGACCGACCAGATCGTCGGGAGCGGCGGCCAGCAGTTCCGCCGCCGAGCGGTTGGGCAGGGTGATGCGGCCATCGCGGTCCAGCCCGATGACCCCGGCCGACACCCCGGACAGCACGGTCTCGGTGAAGCGGGTGCGCTCGTCCAGCGCCCGGTTGGTTTCCAGCAGGTGGCGTTGCTGCTCGGAAATGCGGGCGGTCATGCGGTTGAAGGCGCGGCTGAGTACCGAGATTTCGTCGCCGGCGGCGATCTCCGGCACGCGCACCGCCAGATCGCCGCCACGCACCTTTTCCGAGGCATCGATCAGGGCGACCAGCGGCCGGGCCAGTCGGTTGGCCAGGATCAGGCCGAAGCTGATCGCCGCCAGCAACACCAGCAGGGTGACCACGATGAAGATCAGGGTGAAGGTGATCTCGAAGCCGGAGCGCTCGCCCTCCAGTTTCTGGTAGTCGTTGACCGCCTGCTCCACCTCCTCGACGTGGGCCAGCACGGAGGCATCGACAAAGCGGCCGACGAACAGGAACAGGTTGGCCAGGGGATCGACCCGGACCAGGGCCCGCACCCGGTCGTCCTCGTCCGAGGGCAGGATCACCACCTCGCCCTGGGCCGCCTGCTCCTTCGACCAGATGGGCACTTCCTCGAACTGCAAGGAATAGGAATAGCCGGCGTAGGCCAGGATGTTGCCGTTGCCGGTCACCACCATCGCCTCGGACAGCCCGCGAAAGCCGATCTGCTGGGACAGGAAGCGTTGCAGGGCGCCCGGATTGCGCGACAGCCCCTCCCACTGGCGGGCCAGATCGCTGGCCATGGCGGCGGCGTCACCGGACAGTGTTTGCTGGTGCTCGCGCAGATAGGCCTGGGCCACGTGATAGGACTCGGTGACCGCCGTGCGCACCGTGTCGTTGAACCAGCTGGTCACCCCCTGATTGAAGAACAGGGCGGAAAACAGGGCGGTCAGCCCGGCCGGCGTGACGGCGACCAGCGAGAACAGGACGACCAGCCGCACATGCAGCCGCGAGCCCGCCCCGCCCCGCCGTCGGTCGGCCCACAGGCGGACCAGCCGGCGCGCCACGATGGCCCCCAGGGCGAGCAGCACCAGCAGGTCGATATTCAACAGGATCAGGACGTTGGTGGCTTCCGGGGCGATCGGCCCCTGGCCCGTGAGCAGGATGTAGGTGGCCGCGCCCAGGAGCACCGCCAGAATGCCGAGCGCCACGGTCAGCCGCCGGCTGAGGCGAACCCGGCGGGCCCACAGGCCAAGCTTGAGGAGGCGGCGATGCAGTCCGGCCGACATGGTTTCTCAGGGTCCGGTTAGAGCAAACCCCCAGCGATCCAGAACGGGTCGCGACGACGATTTGCGGCAATATCAAGAGTCTAGAGCATGTCGCGTTTTTCACAAAGCACGCAACAGGCCCCAAGGCTCAGCGGGCGCCGCGCACGACACTGATGTCGAGGTCGCGGATCTTCTTGCGCAGGGTGTTGCGGTTGAGGCCCAGCACCTGGGCGGCGCGGATCTGGTTGCCGCGTGTCGCCTCCAGGGTCAGGGTGATGAGCGGACGTTCGATCTCGCGCAGCACCCGGTCGTAGAGGCCGGGTGGCGGCAGACTGTTGCCGTGGCTGGAGAAATAGTCGCGCAGGTTGCGCTCGACCAGATCCCCCAGCCCCTCGCCCTCGCCGCCCCGGGTCGGCGGTGGTGGCGGGGTGGCGGCGGCCAGTTCGCCCTCGATCTCCTCCAGGCCCAGGACTTCCTGGTTGTAGAGGGCGGCCAGCCGGCGCACCAGGTTCTCCAGCTCGCGCACGTTGCCCGGCCAGCGGTGGCGCGACAGGGCGGCCATGCCGGCCGGATCGATGGTCTTGGGGGGCAGCCCCTCCTCCATCGCCTGATCGAGGAAGTGCTGGACCAACTCGGCGATGTCCTCGACCCGCTCGCGCAGGGGGGGCAGGCGGATCGGCACCACGTTCAGGCGGTAGAACAGGTCCTCGCGGAACAGGCCCTGGCGGATCAGCTGGCTCAGGTCGCGGTGGGTGGCGGCGATGATGCGCACGTTGGCGCGCATCGCGGTGCGCCCGCCGACCCGGGTGTATTCGCCTTCCTGGAGGACGCGCAAAAGGCGGGTCTGGGCATCGGGCGGCATGTCGCCGATCTCGTCCAGGAACAGGGTGCCCCCCTCGGCCTGCTCGAAGCGGCCCAGGGCGCGGGCGTTGGCGCCGGTGAAGGCGCCCTTCTCGTGGCCAAACAGCTCGCTTTCGATCAACTCGCGGGGGATCGCCGCCATGTTGATGGCAACGAACGGCCCGTTGCGCCGCTTGCCGTAGTCGTGCAGGGCGCGGGCGACCAACTCCTTGCCGGTCCCCGACTCGCCGGTGATGGTCACGGTGAGGTCGGTGTTGATGAGCCGGGCCAGGGTCCGATAGATCTCCTGCATGGCCGGCGAGCGGCCGATCAGCGGCAGCCGCTCGTCGTCGGCGTCGCGCCCGGCCCCGGTGGCCGGGGTCTGCGGGGTGGCGAAGGCGCGCTCGACCACGCCGACCAGCTCGCCCAGGTCGAACGGCTTGGGCAGGTATTCGAAGGCGCCGCGCTCGGCCGCCTTGACGGCGGTCAGAAGGGTGCTCTGGGCGCTCATCACGATGATGCGCAGGTCGGGGCGGATCTTCTTGATGCGCGGAATAAGGTCGAGGCCGCTTTCATCGGGCATCACCACGTCGGTGATGACGAGATCGCCCTCGCCGGCGGCGACCCAGCTCCACAGGGTGGCGGCGTGGCCGGTGGTGCGCACCTCGTAACCCTTGCGGCCCAGGGCCTGGGTGAGCACGGTGCGGATGCCGTTGTCGTCGTCGGCGATCAGAATGGTCGACGGCTGACTCATCCCCTGTCCTTTTCCTGTGGGGGCTGGTTGCCCAGTTCCCGGTTGCCCAGCTCCCGGTGGGGTTCGCTGTACATGGGCAGCATGACGCGGAACACGGTGCGCCGGGGCATGCTGTCGAACTCGACGATACCGCCGTGGTCGGAGACGATCTTGGCGACCAGGGCCAGCCCCAGGCCGGTCCCCTTCTTCTTGGTGGTGACGAAGGGATCGAACAGGTGCTGATGCAGATCGGCCGGGATGCCCGGGCCGTTGTCCTGCACGCTGATCACCAGGGGCAGGCTAACCCGGCTGGTCGAGCCCGGCACCGAGACCCGCACCCCGTGGCGATAGCCGGTGGCCAGCACCACCTCGCCGCCTTCCGCCACCACCGCCTCGGCGGCGTTCTTGATCAGGTTCAGGAAGACCTGGACCAACTGATCGCGGTTGCCGAGCACCGGCGGCAGCGAGGGGTCGTAGCGCTCGATGATGCGCACCCCCCGGGCAAAGCCGTTCTCGGCCACCCGGCGGACATGTTCCAGCACCAGGTGGATGTTCACCGCCTGACGCTCCAGCGGCCGGTCGTCGGCGAACACCTCCATGCGGTCGACCAGGGCGACGATGCGGTCGGCCTCGTCGCGGATAAGCTGGGTCAGGGGACGGTCCTCGGCCGAGACGCCCTCCTCCAGCAACTGGGCCGCCCCGCGAATGCCGGACAGTGGGTTCTTGATCTCGTGGGCCAGCACGGCGGCCATGGCGGTCACCGAGCGGGCGGCATGGCGGTGCGACAGCTGCTGGCCGATCTTGATGGCCAGGGTGTGTTCGAGCAGCGACAGCACCACCCAGCGCGGCCGCTCGGCGATCGGCACCACCTGCACCGTGACCATGCGCTGGCCGGTGCGGATGCTGTCCAGCATGACGCCGTATTCCGAGGTGCGGATTTGCGCCCCGCGAGCCTGCTCGGCCAGATTGACCACCGGCGAGTCGGCCGGCAAAAGGTCGGTCAGCGACATGGAGGTGAGGTGGGAAAAGCTCGATTCGAAAAGCTGTTCCGCCGCGCTGTTCACGTAGGCGATGCGGTTTTCCTCGGCCAGCACCAGGACCGCCGCGCCCAGACAGTTGAGCACGGTGACGGCGTCGATGGTCCCCGAGGGTGGGGTGGGTGCGGTCTCGGAGGGGGGCATCAGGCAGCCATTCCCGCCTCGGCGGCGCGGGCCAGGAAGTCGGCGATGGCGGCGCGGGCCCGGGCGGCGTCCTCGATGGCGAAGTAGGCGGCCCGGAAGACGGCTCCGCCGGGCTTGCCTCGGGTATACCAGCCGATGTGCTTGCGGGCCACCTTCAGGCCGTTTTCGGTTCCGTAATGACCCAGCAGGGCGTCGAAGTGGCGGACCACCAGGGCCGTCTCCTCGGCTGCCGCCGGCGGCCGCAGCGGCGTCCCCCGGCGCAGCGCCTCGGCCAACCGCCCGGGCAGCCAGGGCGCCCCCTGGCAGGCCCGGCCGACCATCACTCCGTCGGCTCCGGTGGCGGCCAGCAGACGCCGGGCGCTGGCCGGGTCGGTGACGTCGCCGTTGGCGATCAGCGGCAATCGGGTGGCCGCCTTGACGGCGGCAATGCCCTCGGGGTCCACCGTGCCACCGTAGAACTGGTCGCGGGTCCGCCCATGAACGGTGAGCAGGGAAATCCCCTCTTCCTCGGCGATGGCGGCGAGGCGCGGCGCGTTCAGGCTGTCGCGATCCCACCCCAGACGCATTTTCATCGATACCGGCACCGTCACCGCCGCCACCACGCGGGCCATGATGTCTCCCGCCAGGGTCTCGTCGCGCATCAGGGCGGCGCCGCCGCTCGCCCCGTTGACCACCTTCTTGGCCGGGCAGCCCATGTTCAGGTCGATCATGGCGGCGCCCTGGTCGGCGGCGAAGCGGGCCGCCTCGGCCATCAGGGCGGGGTCGCGGCCGGCCAGTTGGACGATCAGCGGCGCCTCGTCCAGCGGCGCGGCGCGCAGCCAGTTGTGGCGGCGATGGGCGTGCATCAGCTCGGCCCCGGCGATCATCTCCGACACGGTGATCCCCGCCCCGTACTCCCGGGCCAGGGCACGGAAGGGACGGTCGGTGATCCCCGACATGGGGGCCAGCAGGACCGGCGGGTCCAGGGTCAGCGGGCCAACCCCGAGGGCCGGCGGCAGGGCAGCGGAATCAGGCATCACGGGGTTCCGGATGTCATCCAGGAAGCAGTGCATATTAATTAGGCAGTTGGTCGGGGCGCAATGGGCAACACCGCCCCCCGTCCCTGGTCGGCCGAGGTCAGGGCAGCAGCACGTCGGCGACGAACTTCACCCCCAGGTAGCCCAGGGTGAGATGCAGATAGGCCAGCAGGATCCAGCGCGCCGCCAATCGGCCGCGCACGCCGATCCACTGGTGCGCCGCCAGCACCCCGCCAATGATGACGAAGGTGGCGAAAGACAGCAGCGTCTTGTGGTCGAGCAGCCTGATCTCGTCATAGAGCAGCAGATCAAGCGCCAGACCGGTGCCCAGGCCCACGCCAAGCACCAGCTCGCTGCCCATCAGCAGCTTGAAACTCAAGGATTCGCCGGCCGCCGCCGGGGGCAGCCGGCGGGACAGCCGGGTCGGCCGCTTCAGCTTCAGGGCGCGCTCCTGCAGGAAGGCGCCGAAAGCCGCCACGGCGGCCAGGGTGAGCAGGGCATAGGTCAGCACGCCGACCAGGATGTGCAGGGCCACCCAGGGGTTGTCGCGCACGCTCAGGACCAGCCCCTGGGGCTCGCCGGGCAGCAGGATGGCCATCAGGGCCAGGGCCGCCAGATAGGGCATCAGCAGCGGCAACAGCCGGCGCATGGCATCGGACACCACCGTGCCCGCCACGTAGAGGATCAGGCTGGTCGCGATGCTCACCCACAGGGCGGCCGAGAGTTCCGAATCCCAGCCCCCGAGCAGCGCCATGCTGCCCCGGCTGAGGGCCGAGAGCAGGGCCATGGCCAGCGCCGCCCAGAAAACCCAGCCGCCGACCCGCAGCGTTTTCGGGTCCTGCCCGGCGCGGGCCGGGTTGCCGGTGCGCAGGGGCACGTAGCCCACCCAGCCGACCATGGTCGCCGGAAGCAGGCCGAGAAAGGCGGTCAGGGAATGGGTCAGAAGGGTGTCCATGGGCCCGGACTATACGACGCGCGCGGCGAAACTCAATCCACGAATGGAAACCCATCGCGGCGGCCCCCACAAGGCCGGGCGGCCTTGAATCGGAACAATGGGCAAGGCCGGGAGGCCTTGAGACGGGCAATGGGCAAGGCCGGAGGCCTTGCGTCGGGACGCCGGGGCGGGTAAGCGAACCCCCGACACGAACACTCGGCAGCGGGAGCACTTCCCCCATGGCTCTGAAATGCGCGGTTCTGGTGGTGGCGGCCGGGCGCGGCCAGCGATTCGGCGGCGGCCTGCCCAAGCAGTACCGCGACCTGGGCGGCCGCCCGGTGCTGGGCCACAGCCTGGCCACCTTCGCCGCCCATCCCGAGGTGCGTCTGGTGCGCGCCGTCATCCACCCCGACGACCGACCGTTGTACGATCACGCCAGCGCCGATCTGCCGCTGCTCGAGCCGGTGCCCGGCGGGGCCAGCCGCCAGGAGTCGGTGCGCCTGGGCCTGGAGAGTCTGGCCGGCCTCGACCCGGCGCCCGATGTGGTGCTGATCCACGATGGCGCCCGGCCGCTGGTCGATCCGGGGCTGGTGTCGCGGGTCATCGCGGCGCTCACCGAGCACGACGGAGCCATCCCGGCGCTGCCCATGGCCGACACCGTGAAGCGCGCCGACGGCGATGGTTTCTGCCTCGAAACAGTTCCCCGCGAGGCCCTGTGGCGGGCCCAGACCCCGCAGGGCTTCCGCTTCGCTCCCATCCTGGCCGCCCACCGGGCCGCCGCCGGCCGTGAGCTGACCGACGATGCCGCGGTGCTGGAGGCCAATGGCGGCAAGGTCAAGCTGGTGCTGGGGGCGGAGCGCAACACCAAGGTCACCACCTCGGACGACCTGCGGCGTCTGTCGCGCCTCTTCACCGGGGCCGAGGAAATGCGCACCGGAACCGGCTACGATGTTCACAAGCTGGAAGAAGGTGACGGCGTATTCCTTTGTGGAATCAAGATTCCGCATGACCGGAAGCTGGCCGGCCATTCCGATGCCGACGTCGCCCTGCACGCCCTCACCGACGCCCTCTTGGGGGCTATCGGGGCGGGCGACATCGGGCATCACTTCCCGCCGTCGGACGCCCAGTGGAAGGGCGCCGCCTCCGACCAGTTCCTGGCCCACGCCGCCCGGCTGGTCCGTGCCCTGGGCGGGCGCATCGTCAACGCCGACCTGACGGTGGTCTGCGAGGCCCCCAAGGTCGGCCCCCACCGCCCGGCCATGATCGCCCGCACGGCGGAGATTCTCGAGCTGCCGGCGGGTCGGGTCAGCGTCAAGGCCACCACCAGCGAACGCCTGGGCTTCACCGGCCGCGAGGAAGGCATCGCCGCCCTGGCCAGTGTCACCGTCGCCCTGCCGGCGCTGGACGGCTGAGCCCTCCGGGGTCAGGCGGTCTCCTCGCCGATCCAGTCGAGGAACGGCGGGTGCCCGCCCTCGATGGGCAGGGTGATGGCGCACGGGCAGTCGTAGGTGTGGATCTCGGCCAGACGAGCGGTCAGCCGTTCCACCAGATCCTGGCGCGTCTTGGCGATCAGGGCCACTTCCTCGCCATCGGTGACCCGGTCCTGCCAGCGGTAGACCGAGGTCATGGCGCCCAGGATGTTGACACAGGCGGCCAGGCGTTCCTCGACCAGGGTGCGGGCCACTTCCTTGGCCTCGTCGTGGCTGCCGGCGGTCATGTAGACCACGCAGTAGGACATGGACTCCGTCCTCCTCGATCCGTAAGGTTGGCGCGCCGCCTCGGTGTGCGTATCCCCGCCCAACAGACTGGCCGCGCCGACCCCATGTCGTCCACCCCACAGTCCCCAACCGCCCGTGCCGCCCCGTCCAAGGCCCCGCCGCCCGCCGGCAACGGCCGCCCGGGGAGCCCGACTCCGGCCCAGGCGGCGTGGCTGGCCCGCGGCCTGGACCAGCCCGGGGGCAAGCTGCCCCTGTTCGACACCAACGGGCGCAAGGTCAACGCGCGGATGATCCGGGCCTGCCTGGACAAGGGCTGGGCCGAACCGTGGTTCGCCAACCCGGTGAAGCCCGACTGGCTGGTCTGCCGCCTGACCGAGGCCGGCCGGCGCGCCGTCGCCGACCGCCAAGGCTGACCCTGCCCGCTGATCCTACCCCCCGTAGCGGGCGACCAGCGCCTCGGCGATCTGCTCGGCGCCATCAGGCGGTTCCGGGCGCGGCCATGGCGCATCCTGGCGCATCAGGCGGCGCAACAGGCGCCCCACCCGGCCCGGGCCCAGAGCCTCCAGCGACACCATCTCCAGCGGCACATGGCGCGCCGTCCAGGCCAGCAGGCCCTCGGTTTCCGGCCAGTCCGGGCGCTCCTGGCAAAGCACCGGCGTGCCGACCAGCGCCGCCTCGGTCAGCGTGCCGTAGCCCGGCTTGGTGATCACCGCGTCGGCCGAGGCGATCAGGTCGGGCAGCGGACAGCCCTTGTCGTCACCCACGGCGACCATGTGCGGCGGCAAGCGGCGCGGTGTTTCCGGCCCCCGGGGAACGGCGTAGATCCAGCCCGGTTGCTCCGGCCAGGACCACACATCGATGCCCGAGGCCATGCCCCCGAAGGCAACCACGGCCAGCCGGTCCTCGTGGGCGATGCCCAGGGCGGCGCGCAGTTCGGGCCCCCGGGGCCGGCCGCGCCGGCACACCGGGCCGACCGGGACCAGATTGGGCAGGTCGGCCATGGGCAACGCCGGCTGGGGTGCGAAGAAGGCGTCGCAACCGGCGTAGATCTCGCGCATCAGGGCGATCAGGCTGTCCATCCCCGGTTCGTCGCCGCAGTAGGCGTCGAGGATGTCGGCCCAGTGGAACGGCCCCAGCCCCACCGCCGGCACCCCCAGGGCCTGGGCGGCGGCCAGACTCTGCGCCGGGATGCAGCCCAGCACCAGGTCCGGCGCCACGGCCCGGATGCGCCGCGCCTCGGCGACCAGGATGCGCCGCCAGTCGGCCGCCTGATGGCGATAGGCGGCGGCGCTGGCCGCCACCCGGACCCGGGTGGCGCTGTCCATGATCATGCCGAAGTCGCTGCCCTGGGGGATCAGGCGGAAGGGCACCTCCAGCCGGCTGGCCAGCCAATCGGCCGGCAGGTCGCCCTGGATGGTCACATCCAGCCCCGGACGACGGCGGGCCAGGGCATTGATCACCTGACAGGCGATGGCGCCATGCCCCAGGCCGTGCGGGGTGACGGCGCAATACAGGCGCTCCAGGGGCATGGCTTTTGGGGTCCGTGAGCAGGCGGCGGCCGGGGCGGCGGAATCACGCCAGCAGATTGAGCAGGCTGCCCGGCCGGGTCAAGCCCTGCCCGCTGGCGCCGTCGTCGTTGCCCCGCATCGCCAGCCGTTGCTCGGCCAGCACCGCGTCCAGGCGGCCGGGCTGGGGAGTGGCCTCGGACTCCTCCCGCTCGGCGCGCTGTGCCTCGTTCTTCATCCGGGCCAGCTCAGCCTCGGCCTGGGCGGCGACGGCCTCGGCCTGGGCGGCCACGGCGCGATCCTGGGGCGAGGGCTCGGCCGGGGCCAGGGCGGCCCGCTTGATCGCCTCCATCTTGCGGATGGTCGCCTCGGGGTCGCCGTTGACCGCACTGACATCGATCGACACCTCGCCGGCCACCGCGTACTGCCGGCCGTCCGGGCCGGTCACCGTCTGGATGGAGGCCGGGCCGGTATAGGGGCCGCCAGCCGCCTGATGGGCCTGCTCGTGGGCCCGCACCTTGGCGTCGATGCGTTGCAGGCGGGCCACCTCGGCCTTTTCCTCGGGGCTCAGCTCGAAGGGATTGGCGGTGCCGCCCGGCTCGGGGGAGTCGTCCTGCCGCGCCAGACGGTCCACCTCGGCCAGCGTCTCGTCGGCCAGCCGGGCCCGCGACGGTCCGCTCAAGGGAGCCGGGCCGGCGGCTCCCCCGGGGCCGCCCCCCTGCCCCGGCGCCGCCACGTTGTCCGCCACCTTCGGCGCAACCGGAGACCCCACCGGCGCCACCGGCGGCGGCGGTTGAATCGGCTCGGCGGCCAGCGGCAGGATATAGGCCATCGCCTTTCCTCCCGACCTTGGTCAGGCGGAGGGTTCAAGGGTAATATCAGGCGGCCGGAGGGCGCCGACAACCCGCCCGCCTGCCTTCAAGGGGGGGACTCTGCCGCCATGGCCTCGGAAACGCCGACCCGTCTGGGTCGCCTGCGCCGCGCCCTGCTGTCGTTGCGGGCGCTGCGCCTGCTGCTTACCGCCGGGCTGCTGGGCGGCGGCGCATGGCTCACCTGGAGCCAGCCCTATCTGGTTGATTTCACCCGCGAACAGGTCTGGGATGAACTGGTCTCCCGGGCCCCCCGCCAGCCCCCGGCCAACCTCCCCTTCCAGGTGCGGGTGATCGACATCGACGAGCGCAGCCTGGACCGCCACGGCCAGTGGCCCTGGCCGCGCACCCGCATCGCCCGCCTGCTCGACGAGCTGCGCGCCGCCGGGGCGCGGGTGGCGGTGATGGACACCATCTTCGCCGAGCCCGACCGCACCACCCTGGCCCGGGTGATCGACGACCTCTCGGCCGACCTGCCCGACTTTCAAAGCCCGCTGCCACCCACCGCCCTGGCCGCCCTGCCGGACAACGATCAGGTGCTGGTCCGCGCCCTTCGGCGGATGCCCACGGTGCTTGGCTTCAGCGTCACCGAAAGCCCGACCGAGGGCCGCCTGGACAGCCTGCCGCGCATCCGCTTCGACAATCGCCGCCACCAGCGCTATCTGCCGCGCTACGAGGGGAGCGTGGCCAGCCTGCCCGAGTTGCAGGCCGCCGCCGCCATGAACGCCGCCCTGATCATGGTCACCGACCCCGATGGCGTGTTGCGCTGGGTGCCACTGCTGGTGCGGGCCGGGCCCGACAACGCCCCCACCCTGTCCTCGGCCGCCCTGGCCGTGGCCCTCGAGGCTCCCATCGCCGCCCACAGCCGGGATCGGGGGCTGGAGGCGGTCTCCATCGGCGCCTACACCATTCCCACCGACCGCTTCGGACGGATGCGGCTGTATGACAGTGGCAGCCGGCCGGATCGCTATGTCTCGGCGACCGACGTGCTGGACGGCACCCTGCCCGAAGGCGCCCTGGAAAACGCCATCGTGGTGGTCGGCTCCAGCGCCGCCGGCCTCAAGGACATCCGCATCACCGCCCTGGAAGGCGCCGTGCCGGGGGTGGAAATCCACCTCCAGGCGCTGGAGCAAATCCTCGCCGGCCAGTTCCTGACCCGGCCGGACAGCGTACGTCAGGCCGAGCTGGCCGGCCTGATCGCCGTTTCCTTGCTCATGCTCGGGCTGGCCGCCACCCAGGGCGGCGCCGCCCAGGGCGGGCGGCGGAGCGTGCCCATCGCCCCGTGGATGATCGCCGTGATCGCCGCCGGGGGAGTCACCGCCACCGCCCTGTGGGCCTTCCAGACCCGGGGCGTGCTGGTCGACCCGCTGTGGCCGGCCGGCACCGTGCTGCTGGCCGGGCTGGTCGAGCGGCTGATTCTGCTGGCCGAGGTGCACCGCGAGCGCAGCCGCATCCGCAACGCCTTCACCCGCTATCTGGCCCCGGCCCTGGTCGACCGGCTGTCGGCCGACCCCTCCATGCTGCGCCTGGGCGGCGACCGCCGCGACCTGACCGTGATGTTCGCCGACGTGCGCGGTTTCACCGCCATTTCCGAGCGCTTCTCCGACCGCCCGGAAGACCTGACCCGGCTCATCAACCGCCTGCTCACCCCGCTGACCGAGGCGGTGCTGGCCGAGGGCGGCACGGTCGACAAGTACATGGGCGACTGCATCATGGCCTTCTGGAACGCCCCGGTGGACGTGGCCGACCACGCCCGGGCGGCCTGCCGCACCGCCCTTGCCTTCCGCCGCGCCATGGTCGGGATCAATGCCGAACTGAGCCAGGACCCCGGGTTGACCGGCCTGCTCGACGGGTTGGCCATCGGCACCGGCCTGAACAGCGGCACCTGCTTTGTCGGCAACATGGGGGCCGACCAGCGCTTCGACTATTCGGTGATCGGCAACGCGGTCAACCTCGCCTCGCGCCTGGAGGGCCAGTGCAAGACCTATCTGGTCGACGTGGTGGTGGGCGAGGAAACCGCCCGGCTGGCCGGCGACGCCTTCCGCTTCTTCGAACTGGACCGGGTGGCGGTCAAGGGCATGCAGCGCCCAGCCGCCGTGTTCACCCTGCTCGCCGAGGCTCCGCCCGGCGCCGAGCCCGACCTCGACCGCCTGATCGACCGGCAAGGCGCCTTCCTGACCGCCTACCGAAGCCAGGACTGGGACGCCGCCGAGAGCCACCTGGAGGCCCTGAAGGACCACCCCGCCGCCGGCCCCGTGGCCCGCTACCTGGGCATGATGGCCGGCCGCCTCGCCGCCTTCCGCGCCACCCCTCCCGGCACCGACTGGGACGGCACCTTCCGCGCCACCGAGAAGTGATCCGCCGCATCCCGGCGAGACGAGGCAGAGGCAAAGGGGCGCTGCCCCTTTGAACCCCGCTGGGGAGGCCGGGAGGCCTCCCCAGACCCCACCATGAGTCAAAGCCGTGAAGAGGGGGGTATCCGAGCGCGCGCGCTCGGATACCCCCCTCTTCACGGCTTTAAGTCGCGGCGGGGGTCCGGGGGGGCCCCTGGTCCCCCCGGCGGGGGTTCCAAGGGGGCAGCGCCCCCTTGGCTCTGCCGCGTCCCGGCGGGATGTGGGGGATCAGCTTGACGGGATCAGGAACATGCCTTGGCGGTATTGTTCCTCGCTGACCTGGGCCGAGGTCAGGCAGGCCTGGAACATGGCCCGAGTGCCGTCCTGTTCGCAGCGCCTGAGCAGCTTGCCCACCTGATCGGCCTGTCCGCTCCGGCGGTGCACGGTGATGGCGTAGGGCACAATGGTCACCGGGTCGCCGTACACCTGTCGCGCCTTGTCGAGGGTGGCCACGGCGCGGTCGGTGCGGCCCTGCTCCAGTTCCAGTTCGGCCATGTTGCGATAGACAGACCACGGCACCTCGGGATCGCGCATGGCCAACTCCAGGTTCTGGCGCGCCTTGTCGCGCCGCCCCTGCATCTTGCGCACCTCGAAGAAGGCCAGCCGCGGATAGGGCGCGTTCTCGGTCGGGCTGCCGACCGAGGTGCGCGCGGCGGCCAGGGCCGGGTCCACCTCGCCGGCATAGATCTGCTTGCGGGCCTGGGAGGCGGCCTCGTAATGGGCCAGCACGGTGCCGGTCACCCCGCCGCCGTGGATCGCCTTCCAGGCATCCTCGGTGAAGCGGCGGCGGCGGTCGTCGCGATGGAACTGGCGGATGTATTCGCTGACCTGCTCCTTGCGCTCCTCGGCCGAGCGGTGCTCGCGGGCGGTATCCGAGGTGGATATCCAGGCGGCGCCGACCTGGATCAACCCGGCGGCGGCCTCGATGGCATCGCCGGTGCTCATCGAGCCGGTGGCTCCACCCTCGGCCAGCTTCATCACCGAATTGGACAGCGCCTCCTGGTTGGCCGGGTCGTCGAGCACGCTCTGCGCCTCGGCCCGCTCCTCGATCAACTTTTCGTAGGCGATCAGCACGTCCATCACCCGGCTCATGCCGGTGGGATTGTAGCCCGCCTTGGTCATCAGGTCGGTGCCCAGAAAGTCGGCCTGATCCTCCTGGTCGCGGGTCCAGGCCGGGCCGACCACGGTCTCGCTGACCAGATAGACGGCGCGCGCCGCCTGGGTGGTGCTGTTCAGACTGCTGACCACATCCGAACCGGCCATCTGACCGAGCAGCATGGTCGCCCCGTTCAAGGCATTCAGGCCCTTGGCCAGATCATCCTGGGTTTCCAGGAAGCTGTCGCTGTCGTGGTGCCCATAGAGGATGTGCGACAGCTCGTGGCCGAGCACGGCGGCGATTTCGTCCTCGCTCTTGAATTCGCGCAGCAGGCCAAGCGGGATCAGGATGCCGCCCCCCTTGGTGGCCACGGTGGTGAAGTCGTTGTTGGGCAGCACGAAGGCACGGGCCTGACAGTCGGGCCGCGGCGAGGCGGCGACCAGCCGTTTCAGGATGCCGTTCATGTAGGCTTCCAGACGCGGCTCGCGAACCACGCCCAGGCCGAAGTCGACCCGGGCCATCTGCACCGCGTCGGCGCCATCGCCGCCACAGGGACCGGTCGGGGCGTCGGCCGTCATCTCCTCGTAATGGGAGGTGGTCACCTCCGGGCCGCCGTCGGACAGGCCGAGGGACTCGCCGGCCTCGTCCAGGGTCTGGCAGCCGCCCAGGGTGAGCCCGGCGCCAAGGGTCAGGGCAAGGACGAAACGGCTCATTCCGCACACCCCTCGCCCAGGCCGCGCGAGCCGAACTCCACCGTCGAGCCCTTCATCTCGGGCTCGCAGGCGATGTCCAGCGACAGGGTGCGGTCGGTCTCCACATCGTCGGCGATGACCCAGTATTCGGCGCCATTCACCTTGAGCAGCACCATGCCGTTGCCGCTGGCTTTCAGCACCGGGGTCGGGAAGGAAAAGTCGCCGGCACTGGCGGTGCCCACCGGATCGGCCATTTCGTCGGTCGAGGAAAACAGGTCCAGGGGCTCGTAGGCCAAACCGACCACGTTGACCCCGGTGCCCTCGGCCACGGCCGCTCCGCCGGACCACAATGCCGTGCCCACAACGGCCGCCGCCAGGCCGCTCCGCCAGTTGAACATGCGCATGCTTCGGGTTCCTTCCAAATGCGCGCCGGCGGACGTGTCGGACCCGTTCAGGCCGTGCAAACCCGATCAGGCATCCGTGGCCCGCCCCCCGACAGGTCTCCACGGTTTTCGTGATATAGACTAAGGGGCGGACACGTTGTTCTTCAACGCCAATACGCAATCCGGCGCGGGAATGACCCATCGCCGGGCGGCACCGTCCCCCGGTTCCCGACCCAATTCAGCCCGACTCGGAACCGGTCTGGGCGATGGCGCCGACGGCACGCAGCACTTCCTGACAATAGAGGTGGTGTGCCTCCGGCAGGCCGGACGGCGTCGCCAGCCAGAAAGCCAGCACCACCGTGCTGGCGCCACCGCCGAAACGGCCGACCAGATGAGATGCCAGATCGACCAGAAGATCGACCTGGCAGGCCGGCAGGTCGGCGCGGATCGGCTCGCCGGGGGGGGCCGCCGACATCTAGTGTACCTGCCGAGGCGCGGGGTGGAGTGGAGGTGGCTCGCTTTCCGTGCCGGCGGCACGGGCTTCGTGGGCGGCGGTCATCGCCAACTCGATGAGAAACGCCAGTTCCCGGCACGATGGGCAATTCATGGTCAGGGCCATGGTGCGCAGACAGTTGAGGTGCTCGTGGATGAAGGCAAGATCTTCCAGGACCCGGCAATCGCCTGTCGGCGGTTCGTTGTCCATCATCGAGGGCATGGGTCGAACTCTCCACTGGCAACGTTGAAATCGCGGCACACAAAGGGGTGTCCCGCAAGATGGGACACGGAATCGATGTCGGTTCACTCGTCGCAGGGGATCCGTGGCCCCTTCTCCACAGGGTGACGGTGCCTCGGCGGGGCGGCAAAGTCGTAAGAAGTTACGATGCCATCCCGCCTCACGGTTCGATCAGCCCCAGGCGCAGGGCCTTGGCCACCGCCTGGGGCTTGGAGAAGCTGTCCAGCTTGCGCAGCGCCTTGTAGGTGTGATGCAGCACCGTGCGTTCGCCGATGCCCAGGATCAGGCTGATTTCGGCGGCCGTCTTGCCATCGGCGGTCCAGGTCAGGACCTCGCGCTCGCGCGGGCTTAAAGAGGGGCTGGACGGGGCCAGGGTTCCCTCCAGGCCAGCCAACAGCGGCTGAAGATGCAGGCTGAACAGATGCAGGGCGTGGGCCTGCTCGGCGACCAGACGCTTGAAATCCGCCGGCCCGGCGCGCGAGATGACCGACATCAGCGCGAACTCCCCGCCCGGCCCGTAGACCGGCAGGGTGACCCCGCGTCGCACCTGATGATCGCAGGCGGCATTCAGGAAACCGCGCGTCGGGTCGGCATGGGTTTCGGCCAGTTGCTCGGCGTCCCAGGCGTAGGGCAGCCGGCGGCGCAGGGTTTCCACCACCACCGGATCGATGGCGCCGAAGTCCTCGCTCAGGTAGGTCGCGACCCAGTCGGGGGGAAAGCGGTTCAGGAACAGCGGCGGCACGGCCCACATGTCGTGCCCGCCGCGCCGGGGATTGAAGGCCCGCCCGCTGAACCACGCATAGCCGTCGAACCCGGCGCCGCCAATCAGATCGGCCAGCCAGCGCTCCAGACGCGGCACGGCCTCGTCCGTGGGCGTCGCGTCGACCAGCGAGCCCAACCTGTCGGCCATTTCGGCAGGATTGATCAGGAGGTTTCGGCCCATCGTCCAGCGCCCCTCCCGAGCGTGGCGAGGCGCCGCTGGCGCCGCCGGCGGCACCGTATCGTGCCGTCGGAAACCACCTTCAACGCCGATCAGAAAGCCCCCAGACCACAAGAGGATGATGGTCCCGGCTGATCGGCGTCAAGGCGGAAATGGTCGGAGCGACTGGATTCGAACCAGCGACCCCTTGACCCCCAGTCAAGTGCGCTACCAGACTGCGCCACGCTCCGACCTCATGGTGCCCGCCACCTCGCCCCGGCTGCCCCATTCGATCACTCAAACAGGGGAGCGGTGGACTTGGCGGCGGCGCCAAGGGGGCGCACTATAGCCGCCGTCCCGGGGCGACGCAACACGCCATTTGGCGCCTTTTTGCGGCTTTTCACGCGGCCCCGTTCAAGGCGCCACGGCTCGCCCAAGAAGACCCTTCAGGTCTTCCAGTTCGGCCACCACCTCGGCCAGGATGCGGCGCGTGTCGGCGTCCATCGGCGCGGCCTGACGGGGCGCCGACGCCTCGGATGGGCTTTCCGGGACACCGGCCATGGGATCGACCGGCTGCTCGAGCAGGGCCTTCACGCCCCGTTCGGCAAGCAGCTTCTGAACCCCGCGGATGGTCAGGCCGTCATCATGCAACAGGGTCTGGATGCGGCGCAGCAGGGCCACATCCTCGGGCCGGTAGTAGCGCCGCCCGCCGCCCCGCTTCAGCGGCTTGACCTGGGTGAACTTGGTTTCCCAGAAGCGCAGGACATGCTGCGGCACCCCCAGGTCGTCGGCCACCTCGCCGATGGTCCAGAAGGCGTTGGCTGACTTCTCTCGGGCAGATTTCTCTCGGGCCGACTTCTCCCGGCTCGCCTTCTCGCGGGCCGGCTTCTCCGGTGCCGCCTTTTCGTGGCGGAGGTTGGACGGGTCATCGGCCGAGCCAGCCACCGTCGGGGCCACCGTCGGGGTCACCTTGACGAGCGGCGGCGACGCCTCCTCGGTCGTGTCCCGGGGCGTTTCAGGGGGGGTGGTCAGGGCACTTCGATCGCCGGGCATTCACCGTACGCCTGGTTCAGAGCCTTTACGGCCCAATGGGTTGATCGGCCTTTCTCACGTGGCTGATGAGCGCGGTCCCGCCGTCATGCCTTGGCGTTGATGCGCCCCTTCAGCAACTGCGAAGGCCGAAAGACCAACACGCGGCGGGGCAGGATGGGCACTTCCTCGCCGGTCTTGGGGTTGCGCCCCACCCGCTGGCCCTTGCGCCGCACCGAAAAGCTGCCGAAGGAGGAGATTTTCACCACCTCTTCCTGGACCAGGGCCTGGGAAATCTCATCCAGCACCATTTCCAGCAAATCGGCCGACTCGTTGCGTGACAGGCCGACCTCCTGATAGATGGCCTCGCTGAGCTGGGCCCGGGTAATGGTTCGCTCCGACATGCTTTGTGCATCTCCCCCTGTGTCAGGCTCGATCAGCGGCAGTTTGCCTCGATCCACCCGCGTTGCCCCGAAAACAGCCGTGCGGCTCACCGCTCGCGGCGTCGCTCGCGGCGTTGTGCAAGGGCGCGGGCACAGCCAAGCGCGCCTCCCTCCCACTGGAGTCGGGAGAGAACCGTAGCCTGACGGAGGAAACCCGTCAATATCAGAGCCTTGAAGAGGGGTTTTTGAGAGCCGCGATTGACTCGTTTCAGACTCGTAACAGAGCCGAAGCCCAAGTGAATCCGCCTCCCATGGCCTCGAACAGAACCAGGTTCCCGGGCTGGATTCGGCCATCCCGCACGGCCTCGGAGAAGGCCAGGGGAATCGAGGCGGCCGAGGTGTTGGCATGACGATCCACCGTCACCACCACCCGCTCGGCGGGAATACCCAGCTTGCGGGTGGTCCCCTCGATGATCCTCAGGTTGGCCTGATGGGGCACCACCCAGTCCACCTCGCCGGCCGCGACGCCGGCGCTGTCGAGCGCCTCGCGCGCCACCTCGGCCAGCTTGACCACGGCATGGCGGAAAACCTCGCGGCCCTCCATCTGCACCGTGCCGGCGGTGCCGGTGGTCGACACACCACCATCGGTGTACAGCAGGTCGTGGTGGCGCCCGTCGGAATGCAGGTGGGTGGTCAGCACACCCCGGTCGGCCGGGGTGCCCGTGCCCTCGCCGGCTTCCAGCAGCATCGCCCCGGCGCCGTCGCCGAACAGCACGCAGGTCCCCCGATCCTCCCAGTTGAGGATGCGCGAGAAGGTCTCCGCCCCGATGACCAGGGCGGTGCGCGCCTGACCGGAGACCAGGAAGCGGTCGGCCATCGCCAGGGCATAGACGAAGCCCGAACAGACCGCATGCACATCGAAGGCGAAGGCCCGCGGCCCGGTCGCCCCGAGCATGGCCTGGACCCGCACCGCGGTGGCCGGAAAGGTGTGGTTGGGGGTCGCGGTGGCGACGATGATCAGATCGACATCCTCGCCCTTGCGGCCGGCCTGCTCCAGGGCCTGGCGGGCGGCGGCGGCGGCCATGTCGGCGGTGGTCTCGCCCTCGGCCGCGATGTGGCGCTGGCGAATGCCGGTGCGCTCCCGAATCCAGTCGTCGCTGGTCTCGATCTGTCTGGCGAGGTCGTCGTTGGTCATCACCCGGGCCGGGAGATACGCTCCCGCCCCGATCATCCGGGATCTTGGCACCATCAGCGTTCGGCCGCCTTACGCTCGCTCCCGGCGGCAGCGACCCTGGGCTCGGCCCCCGGCCCGGGAATCACCTTGGAATTTTCGCCCAGTTTGGAACTGTTGCCCAGTTCCGGCCCCACCTCGCCGTGCGGGGCGTGCAGATGCCTGAACTCCTCGCGGATGCGGTCGTTCAGGCCCTGCGAGATCAGGTCGATGGCCACCCCGACCGCGTTGGCGAAGCCCAGCGCGTCGGTGCCGCCATGGCTTTTCACGGCGATGCCGTTGAGGCCCAGCAGCATGGCGCCGTTGTAGCGCCGGGGGTCGGCCCGCATGCGCACCTTGTGCAGGGCCCGGCTGGCCAGCAGGTAGCCCAGCTTGGCGACCAGCGAACTGGCGAAGGCCTCGCGCAGGTAGGACGAATAGAGGCGCGCCGTGCCCTCGACCGACTTCAGGGCAACGTTGCCGGTGAAGCCGTCGGTGACCACCACGTCGACCGTGCCCTTGCCCAGGTCGTCGCCTTCGACAAAACCCTTGAAGTCAAGCGACAGGTCGCTTTCCTCGCGCAGGGTGTTGGCCGCCTGACGCAGCGCCTCGGTGCCTTTCAGGTCTTCCGAGCCGACGTTCAGCAGGGCGATGGTCGGCCGCTCCAGACCGAGCAGGACGCGCGCGAAGACCTCGCCCATGATGGCGAACTCGATCAGGTTGTTGGCGTCGCACTCGGTGTTGGCGCCCAGATCCAGCATCACGCTTTCGCCGCGGATGTTGGGCATCAGCGAGGCGATGGCCGGCCGGTCAATGCCCGGCAGGGTGCGCAACTGGAACTTGGCCAGGGCCATCAGGGCCCCGGTGTTGCCCGCCGAGACAACGCCGGCGGCGCGCCCTTCCTTGACCGCCTCGATGGCCAGCCACATGCTGGTCTGACGGCCCCGGCGCAGCACCTGCGAGGGCTTGTCGTCGTTGCTCACCGCCTGATCGGTGTGGACGATCTCGGTCACCTCGCCGAGGCCGGCCTTGTCGACCAGCGGACTCAACCGGGCCTGATCGCCGAACAGCAGGTAGCGCACCGCCGGGTAGCGGACATGGGCCTTCTTCAGCCCTTCCACCACCATGGTCGGGGCGTGATCGCCGCCCATGGCGTCCAGCGACAGGGTGAAGCCCGAGGTCACGACAACACAGCTCCCGGCAGCGGAGACACGACGAGGCATGGCGCGAGCAGTCCCCCGCCCTCCCGGCTGAGAGGGCTGGCGAGACTGCGACGACGCCCCATGCCGCGATGATCCTTACGCGGCTTCCTCGGTGGAAACCACCTCGCGACCGTCATAATGCCCGCAGGCCGGGCAGACGTGGTGCGGCCGCTTCAGCTCCCCGCAATTGGCGCACTCGCCATAGCTGGCGGCGGGCAGGGCATCGTGGGCGCGGCGCATGTTGCGCTTGGATTTGGAGACTTTTTTCTTGGGGACAGCCATGACGCAAAATGTGTCCTGTGACAGGAGTCGGTACGAAAGGTGTGGACGGAGCCCGCTTATTTAACGGATTGCCCGGCGCCCCGCAAGCCAAACCCTGGGCCAATCGGGTGTATTCCAAAAGGCTCGGGACTCAACCGTCGGAGCGAAGCCGGGCCAGGGCCGCGAATGGCCCCTTCCCGCCCGACGCCGAGTCCGCCTCTTCCGGGGGGTCGGGGTCGCCCAGGGGAGCCGGCGGCTCGGCCTCGGCGGCGCGCGGGAAGGGGTCGAGGCCCAGCGACAGATGCTCCAGCACGATGGCCGACAGATCGACACTGTCGCCGACCAGGGTCTCCGGCGGGTCGTCGCCGGTCGGCTCGATGTCCGGCGCCCCTCCCCGGTCGGCCCGCCCCGGCGGCACGAACCGCACCCGGAAGGCCTCGTCCACCTGACCGGTGACCGGAGCCAGACTGACCACACAGGTCTGGACCACCCGGGCCTGCACCCGGCCGCTGACGGTGAGTCCCCGGCCACGCGGCTTCAGCTCGGCCTCGACGCTCAGCCGGTCGATGGCCGGCAGATCGAGAAAGGCGGCGACCCGGGCCCGGGTCTCGGCATCGGCCTTCAGGCGCACCACGCGCCCGTTGCCCGGCAGGTCGGTCACCGTGACCGGCGGACAAAGCACCGGTGGCGGGATTTCGGCGGAGCGGGTCATGGCAATCTCACGCCTCGGGCGCGGCGGGGAAATCCACCTCGCCGGCCAGCAGGGCGTCCAACGGCTGGGTTTCCAGGTGACGCACCGACTGGCGGGCATAGGCAGCCACCCGGGCCACCTGCTCGGCCGACACCGACTCGGCGCTGCGGTACAGGTTGCGGAACAGGACATCGCTCAGCGGGCCATCGATGGTTTCCGACAGCGCCGCGTCATAGGCGGCAAGGCGGCCGGAAAAGGCGGCCGACATGCGCTTCACCTTGCGCGCGATGCTCATGTCGCCGACCCCCATCTCGCGCAGCGACTGGTCCATGTCGACGAACAGGCGGTCGTACAGCGCCTGGGAAACCACGCCCGCCGCCGCGCCGCGCCCCTTCAGGCGATGCATCACCAGGGTGGCGTGCAGGGCGATCATGTCGAAGCGGCCGTCCAGGGTGTCGGCCACCCCGCAGACGGTATAGAATCCGGGCTGGCGGGCCTGGGCGACCACCGCCGCGTAAAGCCGGTCGGCCGCCTCGCGGATCGCCCTGCGGGCTTGTCGACGTTCCTGCCAGCGTCGCCAGATCATCGTCGGGAAGGTCCTGTCATCAAGGGAATCGGAAAAGCGATGGGCCTGACATACGCCATCGCCCGGGGGCCCGGCAAGCGTCGGCCGCCCGGCATCCGCGAGGGGGCTTGGTGGCGATACCCGGGCAGTGCTATCTAGGGGGCTTGCAACCCCCCTGCCAGCGGACCCGCCCATGCCGTCTCGCCCGCCCGTTCTTTCCGTCGCCACCGTCGTCCTGGCTCTCGGCCTGACCCTGGGCGCCTGCGCCCAGGATGTGGTGCCGCGCGGCAACGAGCCCAACCCGGACATGCTGACCCAGATCAAGCCCGGCGAGGTCGGCCGGCGCGAGGTGGCGGCCCTGCTCGGCACGCCCTCGACGCGCAGCGCCTTCGGCCAGGAAACCTGGTACTACATCAGCTCCAAGACCGCGCAGTGGGCCTTCATGGAGCAGGAAGAGTTGGATCGCCAGGTGGTCGCCATCGATTTCGACGAGAAGGGTGTGGTCAGCCAGGTGCGCACCCTGGGCCTGGAGGACGGCCAGCAAGTCGGTCTGGTCGACCGGGAGACCCCGACCCATGGCAACGAGCTGAGCCTGATCCAGCAGTTGCTGGGCAACGTCGGCCGCTTCGGCGACACCAGCGGCGAGCAGTAGAACCGCTACACCCCGACCGGGCGCGGACCGCCGGTCGCCCAGTCGAGCAACTCCACGGTGTGAACCAGGGTCAGGTCACTGTCCCGATCCAGATGGGTCAGGCAGCCGATGTTGCCAGCCGCCACCACGCGGGCCCCGGTGGCCTGAAGGTTGGCCAGCTTGCGGGCCTTGAGGCGGCCGGACAACTCGGGCTCGAGCACGCTGTAGGTGCCGGCCGAGCCGCAGCAGATGTGCCCCTCCGCCACCTCGCGCACCTCGAATCCGGCCGCCTTCAGCAGGTCGCGCGGTGGCGCCTTGATCTGTTGGCCGTGCTGCAGCGAGCAGGCGGCGTGGTAGGCCACCGGCATTCCCGGCGCGATGACCGGCGCCTTCAAGCCCCCCTCGCCCAGGATATCAGCCAGCACCTCGGACACATCGCGGGCCAGCCCGGCGATGCGCCGGGCCGCCTCGGCCAGTTCCGGATCGTCGGCCAGCAGATGCCCATAGTCCTTGACCGTGGTCCCGCAGCCCGAGGTGTTGATGACCACGGCATCCAGGCCACCACCCTCCAGTTCCCGGGTCCAGGCAATGACGTTGGCCCGGGCCAGGGCGCGGGCCTTGTCCATCTCGCCCATGTGCTGGACCACGGCGCCGCAGCAGCCGGCCCCCTTGGCGACCACCACCTCGACGCCATGGCGGGTCAACAGGCGCACCGTGGCCTCGTTGATCTCGGGCCTCAGGGCCGGCTGGACGCAGCCGGTGAGCAGGGTGACCCGCCGGGTGCGTTGACCCTCGGCCGGGAACACTCCGGGCCGCGAGGCCGGGCCGGCCGCCGGCACCGTCTTCGGGGCCTGATCCATCAGGGCCTGCATCGGCTCGGGCAGCCGGGGCTTCAGGGCCGAGGTCACGGGGCCGGCGGCGCGCGACAGGGCCAGCGCGGCGCGGAAGCGGTTTTCGTGGGGCAGGATGCGGACCAGGGCCTGACGCAGCAGGCGTTCCGACCGCGGCCGCTCGTAATTGCGGGCGATGAAGGCCCGGCCCTGCTCCAGAAGGTGCATGTAATCGACCCCCGAGGGGCAGGTGGTCATGCACGACAGGCAGGTCAGGCAGCGGTCGATGTGGCGCACCACGTTTGGGCTGGGCGCGGTGTCCTTCTCCAGCATCTGCTTCAACAGGTAGATGCGGCCGCGCGGGCTGTCCAACTCGTCGCCCAGCAGCAGGTAGGTGGGACAGGTGGCGGTGCAGAAGCCGCAGTGCACACAGGTCCGGAGGATGTCGTTGGCCTGGCGCAGCATCGGCTCGCGGGCCAGCCGGTGGTCGGGGAACTCGGTCTTCATGGGGTCACTCTTCCGGCTGCTCGGCGATCAGGCGCCCGCGATTGAGGATCAGGCGCGGATCGAAGCCCAGGCGCAGGCGCCGCGACAGGGCGGCGGTCACCCGGTCCTCGGGCTGGAACACCGCCACCCGGGCCCGCAAGGCTTCCGGGCCGCGCAGCAGCAGGGCGTGGCCGCCGCCGTGCTCGGCCAGCGCCCGGCGGATCGGTCCGGCGCCGCCATCGCCCTGCGCGGTGTCGCCCGGCACGGCCAGCCAGACGAGGCCGCCGGCCCAGTCGTAGAGCCCCCGGGTGCCGGGCAGCCGCTGGACAATGGCATGGGCGATCTCCGGGCCCCGCATGGGGGTCACCGAGAGCCGCCAGATGAGCCCCTCGGCCGGCTCGGCGAGCAGGGTGGCGTCGCGGATTTCCTGCCACAGGGTGGCCCCCTGGGCGTCGTGGATGTCCTCGGCATCGGCCGACAGGTCGGCCAGATCGGTCTTCAGGCCGCCGGCCCGATGGGCCACCGAGGGCCCCGGGCCCTCCACCTTGAGGGCGGTGACGGCCCGCCCCTCGGCCCCCGCCCGGGCCACCGCCGCCACCTTCGACAGCGCCGCCACCCCGGCCGGCAGGTGGGCCGCGGCGGCCACCTCATGCGGTCCGCCCATGGCCCGTGACAGGGCGCGCACGCCCAGGCCGTCGGTGAGGCCAAGCAGCAGCACGGTCCGACTGGTCTCGGGCAGCGGCTGGACCTTCAGGGTCAGCTCGGTCAGCACGCCCAGGGTGCCCCAGGAGCCGGCCATCAGCTTGCACAGATCAAAGCCGGTGACGTTCTTCATCACCCGACCGCCGGCCTTGTAGGCCTCGGCCCGCCCGGAGACGGCCTTGTAGCCCAGCAGGTGGTCGCGCGGCGCCCCGGCCGACAGGCGGCGCGGCCCGCCCAGGTTGGGCACCACCATCCCGGCCAGCGTCCCCCGCCCCGCCGGTCCGCCGAGCAAAGCACCCAGGTCGGGCGGATCGAAGGCCAGACGCTGCCGCTCGGCGGCCAGGGCGGCCTCGATCTCGGCCCGGGGCGTGCCGGCGGCGGCCCTTAAGACCAGTTCCGCCGGCTCGTACAGGCTGATGCCGGTCAGCTTCGAAAGATCGAGCCTGGACTCGGCTTCCATGGGTCGGCCAATCGCCCGTTTGCTGCCCTGGCCGACCACCTCGAGCGGCGTTCCGGCGGCCAGGGCCTGGGCCACGGCGTCCACCACCTGGTCGGCGGTGGCGGGCTTCAGGGTTTCGGACATGCGGGAAGCCTTATTCCTAGAAACGCGGCAAATCGGGGAACGGCATCCGTCCGCCCGACACATGCAGGCGGCCCAGTTCGGCACAATTGTGCAATTCCGGGAACATCTTGCCCGGGTTGAGCCGGTGCCGGGGGTCGAAGGCGCATTTCACCTGTTGCTGGTGGGCCAGATCGACCGGTTCGAACATCACCGGCATCAGGTCGCGCTTTTCCACCCCGACGCCGTGTTCGCCGGTCAGCACGCCGCCCACCTCGACGCACAGCTTCAGGATCTCGGCCCCGAAGGCCTCGGCCTTTTCCAGGTCGCCCGGGCGGTTGGCGTCGAACAGGATCAGGGGGTGCAGGTTGCCGTCGCCGGCGTGGAAGACATTGGCCACGTCGAGGCCGTATTCGGCCGACATCTGGCGCATGCGGCCCAGCACATGGGGCAACTGGTGGCGCGGGATGGTGCCGTCCATGCAGTAATAGTCGGGGCTGATCCGCCCGACCGCCGGAAAGGCCGCCTTGCGCCCGGCCCAGAAAGCCTGGCGTTCGGCCTCGTCGGCCGAGACGCGCAGCGAGTTGGCCCCCTTGCCCCGGGCGATGGCGGCCACCTGCTCGATCAGGTGCTCGACCTCGGCTTCGGGGCCGTCCAGCTCGCAGATCAGCAGGGCCTCGGCGTCCAGCGGATAGCCGGCATGGCAGAACGCCTCGGCGGCGTGGATGGCCGGGCGGTCCATCATCTCCAGCCCGGCCGGAATGATGCCGCCGGCGATGATGGCGGTGACGGTGTCGCCGGCCGCCTCCGACGACTCGAAGCCCATCAGCAGGGCGCGTGCCGTGGCCGGCGTGGGCAACAGGCGCACGGTGACCTCGGTGACCACGCCCAGCAACCCTTCCGAGCCGGTGATCACCCCCATCAGGTCGTAGCCCGGGCTGTCCAGGTGCTTGCCGCCCAGGCGGATCACCTCGCCCTCGATGGTGACGAACTCCAGGCCCAGCAGGTTGTTGGTGGTCAGGCCGTACTTCAGGCAATGCACCCCGCCCGAGTTCTCGGCCACGTTGCCGCCGATCGAGCAGGCGATCTGGCTCGAGGGATCGGGGGCGTAATAGAACCCCTGCCCGGCCACGGCGGTGGAAATGGCCAGATTGGTCACCCCCGGCTGAACCACGGCGCAGCGGTTCTCGAGGTCCACCTCGAGGATGCGGTTGAACTTGCCCAGGCCCAGCGTGATGCCATCAGCCAGCGGCAGCGCCCCGCCCGACAGCGAGGTGCCGGCCCCGCGCGGCACCACCTTGACCCCGGTCTCGTGGCAGTATTTCAGCACCTGGGCCACCTGCCGGGTGGTCTGGGGCAGCACCACCACCAGCGGCAGTTGGCGGTAGGCTGTCAGGCCGTCGCACTCATAGACCGCCAGTTCGTCGGGGTCATGGATCACCCCGCCCGGCTCGGGCACCATGCGCCTGAGCTCGTGGACCACCGACAGGCGGCGGTCCAGGGTGGTGGCGTCGGGCTCGGGCATGCGCATGGGGGGACCTCGGCGGGCAAAGATGAGGTTCGCCGAACGGCCTTGAAGGAACGCCGTGCGACCCAGTAGGCCGCCAGTATGGCCAGAAAATCCAGCAGCAACAACAGGCTGTCGCAACTTGGAAGCGGGATCGTCGCCCCGCCTACCGGACGACCGGAGAGTCTGTCCCGGCCAGTGGCGGGCTGCCCCGTGTCACCCCAGGGGGAATATCAGTCGTGCCGGCGCAGGACGAACCAGGTCAGGTCGTCCTGCGGGAAGGCCGGATCGCGTTTCCAAACGAACCCATAGTCGACCAGTTCCATGTCATCGAAACGGTCGAGAAACTCGCCGGCAAAATCGCGCTTGAACAGCTTCTCCCGGTGGCCCCGGTAGGTCACTTCAACCGGGGTGGGATTGTAGTACTCGGCGATGACGACATAGCGACCGGCGGCCTGGTGAAGAGTGTCGTAAACCCCCGGCAGCGCCGACGGATCGACATGGATCAGAAAGCCTTTGGTGATGACCAGGTCGTAAAGGCCATCGGGCTCCCACTCCAGAGCCGACTGGTTGATGGCGCGCACATTCGGCACCCGACCCAACTCGGCCGCCGCGCCGGCCTGAATCTCCACCCCGGTCATCCGGGACTCGGGGCTCAGGACGTTGATCGCCCGCAGGTTCTGACCCACGTTGGCGCCCAATTCCAGAACGCTGCCAGGCACCCCGGTCAGTTCCAGAATGCGTGACCAGAAGGCCACATTCGCACTGCGGAACTTGGTCGACCGCTCAGTATAGGCCACACCGAACTCGCCGGCCCAGAAGGCTTCCTGCTCGGTCTTATAACGCGTCATCGGCGGTTCTCAAATCAGGGCACCCTTTGCGCTGGCGCCCGGCAAACCGCCGGGGCCACGTCGCGCGGAGCGTGCAACCCAGTCGGCTCAGCCCTGGCGGGCCTTCATCCGGGGGTTCTTCTTGTTGATCACGAAAACCCGGCCACGGCGGCGCACCACGCGGCAGTTCTTGTCCCGGGTCTTGGCCGATTTCAGGGAGTTGCGGACCCGCATCGGGGAGATCCTTCTTGCTTGCTTCGTTACGGCAACAGAAAACCGGGGCCGCCGACCCAAGGGGCCGGCGGCGCCGAAATGAGGAGCGCACCCTAGTCAGCGCCGCCTGCCCTGTCAACGAGCTTCACGCGCCCAGGGGAATCCCGGGGCCGGCGCCCCTATTCCGGCAGGGCCCCGGGATCGGGAATGACGTCGGCCCGCCGCTCCAGTTTGCGCGCGACGTGGCGGGCGGACAGCTCGGTCAGGCGCCTGACGGTGGCGTCCAGCTCGCCCAGTTCGCGCAGCATCTCGTTGGACAGCTCGTCCATGCCGACCAGATTGACACACTGGCGCAGGCTGTCCGAGTGCCCCTCAAGCACCTTCACGAAATCTGCGATGCTGCGCGGCCGGGTCATGTAGACGGCGTGCACGTTGCGCAGGTTTTCCATCAGGATGTCGATCAGGGCACGGATGAACGGGTCGGCCCGACCCAGCTTGTCCTGCACCACCCGGCCCGGGATGCGCACCAGGACCGAGGCCTCCAGCGCCACCGCCGAGGCCATGCGCGGCGAACCATCGACCACCGCCATCTCGCCGAAGATCGAGCCCTTGTGCAGGGTGCCCAGATGAACCTTGCGGCTGTCCACCTGCTTGTAGATGGCCACCTTGCCGCTTTCCACCAGATAGGCGGCATCGCCGGGGTCGTTCTGGCGGAAGATGGTGGCGCCCTCCGGGAAGGGGCGACGTTCGAGCAACGGGTCACGGAACATCGGCGACGCCCCTTCTGCAAGGCCCGGCCGGCGGGAGAGACAGGCCGGCCATCAAACGACCGGCATCACGGCCCGGTCAGCCACAGGCGCATCAGGGCGGTGACCGCCACCGGCTGCTCCAGCGGCGACAGGTGGCCGCACGCCTCGATGATGGCCAGACGGGCCCCGGGGATGCCGTCGGCCATCTCCTGGTGCACCTTGGGCGGCGTCAGGGCATCCTCGCGGCCGCACAGGACCAGGGTCGGCACGTCGATGGCGCCCAGTTCGGGGCGGCTGTCCGGACGCTCCAGCAGGGCCCGCTGCTGGCGCACGAAGGTTTCGGCGCCGACCCGCTCGGCCATCGCGTCGACCTCGGCGTTCAGGGCCGCGTCGGCCATGCGGTCCGGGTGGATCAGGAATGGCCGGGTGGTGCGCACCGCCTTCTCGAAGCCGCCGCCCTCGGTCATCTCGATCAACTGGCGGCGCTGCTCCTTCTGTTCGTCGCGGTCGGCCCGGGCGTTGGTGTCGAGCAGGCACAGCCGGCTGACCCGCTCGCGGGCCTGACGCAGCACCGCAAAGGCGATGTAGCCGCCCATGGACAGGCCAGCCAGGGCAAAGCGCGGCGGCGCGGCGGCCAGCAGGTTGGCGGCGATCTCGTCAACCGTCGTGCCGGCGGCCGCATCGGCGATGGTGATGTCGGCCACCTCGGCCAGCGGCTCGACCTGCCGGGCCCACAGCCCGTGATCACACAAAAGCCCGGGAACGAGCACCAGCGGCGTTTTTTCCATTGCGAACGTTTCCTTGTTTGACAACAGGTTATTTGATCAGCTTCTGCATTTCCTTGAAGGCCGGATGACGCGCGTCGCCCAGCCATTCGAAGAGCACCATCTCCACCGTCACCAGGTCCACCCCGGCCCGGGCCAGACGTTCCAGGGCCGCCGCCTGGCTCTCCGGCTGGCGCGACGACACCGCATCGCGCACCACCCGGGTGGCGTAGCCCATGCGGTGCAGGTCGAGCGCCGTCTGGGTGACGCAAACGTGGGCCTCGATGCCGGCGATGACCACCCCGGGCCGGCCCAGCTGCTCCAGGCGGCGCAGGATCGACGGCTCGCCGGCGCAGGAGAAGGTGGTCTTTTCCAAGAAGGCGTCGGGCTCGGCCAATTCGCGCAGGTCGATCATGGTCGGCCCCAGGCCCTTGGGGTACTGTTCGCTGACCAGCACCGGCACGCCGACCAGCGCCGCCCCCTTCATCAGACGCTGCCCGTTGACCAACACCCGGCGCGGGTCGTCCATCACCGGGGCCAGCTTTTCCTGCACATCGACCATCAGCAGCACGTCGCGTGCATGGTCCATCAGCATTGGTTCGTCTCCTGACTGAATGGCAACGGCAAAGACGCCATGACGGGTGGCGAAGCTAGCGCAGATTGCGAGGTGGAGAAACCATCTTCCCCCGCTCACGCGGGCCGCCCGGCCTTGATCGCGCCGGCCGTCCGGCCGTGGCACCCGGGACACGCCCAGCGCGGAAACCGGCGGCACCACGCCGCCGGAGGTTGACAGCCCCCGGTCAAGGGCGGATAGTCCGCCGCCGGTCGGGGTTCCGACACCCTCCGCCGCCGCCATTCGGCGGGCGCCCGAAGGATCCAGGGACCCCGTGGGCCGGCTCTTGGGAAACCGGCTCTTGGGAAACCGGCTCTTGGGAAAAGCGTCGGGCTGCGTGCCGGAGCACCGGGCGTGACGGCCGGAACCGCGCCGGACCAAGGCGTCAACCGGGCACACCGCCGCTCCCAAGGCGCGGGACCACCTCGAGCCATGGCCCCGCGTTGCGTGGCCGGTCGCCCGGGTCCAGCCCGCCGCTGGCGGCTCCATCGTGCCGCCGGTTGATTTTTGCCCCCCGGTTTGCCGTATCCGAAATTTCCCTATCCGAACTTCCCCCGTATCCGAACTTCAAGGACAGTCGGTCAGAGTTGATGAGTTTCGCCGACCTCGGCCTCAGTGCCGACACCCTCAAGGCCGTTACCGAAGCGGGCTATGAGACCCCCACCCCGATCCAGAGCCAGGCCATCCCGATGGTCCTGCAGGGCCGCGACGTGCTGGGCATCGCCCAGACCGGCACCGGCAAGACGGCCGGTTTCACCCTGCCGATGATCGACATCCTGACCAAGGGCCGGGCCAAGGCGCGCATGCCGCGCTCGCTGATCCTCGCCCCGACCCGCGAGCTGGCGACCCAGGTCGCCGACAGCTTCAAGAACTACGGGCGCTATCACCGGCTGACCCACGCCCTTCTGATCGGCGGCGAATCGGTGGTCGAGCAGCGCAACGTGCTGATGCGCGGCGTCGACGTCTTGATCTGCACCCCGGGCCGCCTGCTCGACATGTTCGAGCGCGGGCTGCTGCTGCTCACCGACGTCAAGATCCTGGTCATCGACGAAGCCGACCGGATGCTCGACATGGGCTTCATTCCGGACGTGGAACGGATTGTCGGCCTGCTGCCGCCGATCCGCCAGACGCTGTTCTTCTCGGCCACCATGGACAAGGAAATCCAGCGTCTGGCCGACGCCTTCCTGATGAACCCCAAGGAAATCCGCATCGCGCCCAAGATCTCCACCGCCGAGACGGTGACCCAGCATCTGGTCTGCGTGAACGTGATCGACAAGCGCGAGGCACTGCGCCACGTCCTGAACATGGAGGAGGTGCGCAACGCCTTCATCTTCTGCAACCGGAAGCGCGACGTGGACGTGCTGCAACGCTCGCTGCACAAGCACGGCTTCGACGCCGTCGCCCTGCACGGCGACATGCCCCAGTACGTGCGCACCCAGACCCTGGAGCGCTTCAAGGCCGACCAGATCAGGCTTCTGGTCTGCTCCGACGTGGCGGCGCGCGGGCTGGATGTGGTCAACGTCAGCCATGTGTTCAATTTCGACGTCCCCAACCACCCGGAGGACTACGTCCACCGCATCGGCCGCACCGGCCGGGCCGGGCGCGAGGGCAAGGCCTACACCCTGGCCACGCCGGAGGACGGCAAGCATCTCGACGCCGTCGAGCGCTTCATCGGCCGGGCCATTCCGGAAATCGTCCTGGAAGGCATCGACCGCTGCGAGATCACCGAGCAGGACCGCCAGGAAGGCGGCAAGAGCCGCCACAAGCGGGCCGGCGGCGAACGCGGCGACCGGCGTTCTTCGTCCAAGACGGAGCGCACCGCCGCCCGGCCGCCCCGAGGCGAGCGCGGAGAGCGTCCTGAACGCGGTGAACATCCTGAGCGCGGAGAGCGCCCTGAACGCCCCGAGCGCCCTGAACGTCCTGAGCGCAACGCCCAGCGGGAAGAGCCGCGGGACAGCCGCCCGATCCGCTCCGACGAGCGGCCGGCGCGCGGGCGGGATCGCGGATCGCGGGGCGACTCCGGGCGTGAGGGCGGCGACCGGCCGGTGGTTGCCTTCGGCGATCAGATCCCGGCCTTCATGCTGATCGAACCCCGCCCGGCCGGCGGCAGCGACGACGACGACGGCGAGATTGCGCCCGAGGACTCCAAGCCCGCCGCCAAGCCCGCCACCAAGAGCCGCCGCAAGAAGGCCGCGCCGGTCGGCGAGGGCAAGCCGCGCCGCAGCCGCAAGAAGGCCGAGCCGACGCCAGAGCCCGACAGCGTTGAGGCGCAAGTTGAGGCGCCAACGGTTGAGGCGCCAACGGTTGAGGCACAGGGTGAGCCACAGGGTGAGGACGCTGCCGAGGCAGCTTCCGAAACCGCTCCCGAGGCCCTTCCCGAGACTGCTGCCGCCAGCGACGACGCCGCGCCGCCGGCCAAGAAGCCGACCCGACGCCGCACCACGCGCAAGAAGGCGGAGGCGGCGGACCCCGCCGAGGCAGCGGCCGAGACGACGGCGGAATCCCCGGCCGAAGGGGCCGAGGAGACTCCGCCGACCGCCAAGCCCGCGCCGCGCAAGCGTCGCAGCCGCAAGAGCGCCGAAAGCGGCGCCGCAGCCGGCCCGGCCGAGGGTGGCGAAGGAACCGGCGCCGACAGCGTCGAGCCCCCCGCCGCCAAACCGGCCCGCAAGCCCCGCACCCGTCGCAAACCGGCCGCCAAGGCCGAGACCGCCGACGCTGCCGACGCTGCCGACGTTCCCGACAAGGCACCGGAGCCGTCGCCCTCCGAAGCCGCCAGCGAAACGCCCGCCGACTGAAGCGCGCCGCGACGGGGCGATCTCTGGGAATTCACCGTTCGGGGATCGCCAGGCGCCCTTGATTGCCGGACCCAGGCCACGTCCCGGCCAGTTGAGGGCGGCGGGCAACGCCACCGGGCCGCGACCCTGCCACCATCATTGAATTGATGGGGAGGCCGATTTGGGCGACAACCGGAAGCCACCATGTGGTTCCCCCTTGTTCGCCCCCGGCTCCAGGAATCCCCCACCATGTCCATGCCTTCCGCCGCCGGCACCGCCCCTCTCGGACGGGTCCTGCTGGATGCCCTGCGCGCCCACGGGGCGCGTGAGATCTTCGGCATCCCGGGCGATTTCGCCCTGCCCTTCTTCCGCCACGTCGAACAGGCCGGCATCCTGCCCCTGTTCACCCTCAGTCACGAGCCGGCGGTCGGCTTCGCCGCCGATGCCGCGGCGCGCTGGCACGGCGGACCGGGGGTGGCCGCCGTCACCTATGGCGCCGGGGCGTTGAACATGGTCAATCCGGTGGCCGGAGCCTATGCCGAGAAATCGCCACTGGTGGTGATCTCCGGCGCCCCGGGGCTGGCCGAGCGCGACCGGGGGCTGCTGTTGCATCATCAGGCCCGCACCGTCGATTCCCAGTTCCGCATCTTCTCGGAAATCACCTGCGACCAGTGCGTGCTCGACGACCCGGCCGAGGCCCCGGCCCGTCTGGCCCGGGTGCTGCGCCGCTGCCGCGAGGAGTCGCGGCCGGTCTACATCGAACTGCCGCGCGATCAGGTGGACCGCCCCTGCGCCCCGGTGCCGGTGCTGCCCGCCTCGCCGATCGACACCGAGGTCGTGGACGCCTGCGCCGACGCCGTGCTGGCGCGCCTGGCCGAGGCCCGCGCCCCGGCCATGATCATCGGCGTCGAGGTGCGCCGCTTCGGGCTGGAGGACAAGGTGGCGACGTTGGCCCGCCGGCTTGGCCTGCCGGTGGCCAGCACCTTCATGGGGCGCGGCCTGCTGGCCGAGGCCGAGGCGCCGCTGCTCGGCATCTACCTGGGCCCGGCCGGCCATCCCGAGGTCAGCCAGCCGATCGAGGAGGCGGACGCCCTGCTCATGCTCGGGGTGCTGCTGTCGGACACCAACTTCGGCGTCTCGGCCCGGCGGATCGACCTGAGGCGGGCCATCCGTGCCGTGGATCGCACCGTCAATCTGGGCTTCGCGGTCTATCCCGAAGTGCCGCTGGGAGCCCTGCTCGACGCCCTGCTGGCCCGTCTGCCAGAGGCCACGCCGGCCGGCCGGCCGGTGCCGCCGCGCGCCGAACCGCCGCACGGGCTGATCGCCGACGAGGCGCCGGTTGCCCCGGCCGACATCGCCCGCGCCGTCAACGACCTGTTCGCCGCCCACGGTCCGATGCCCATCGCCGCCGACATGGGCGACTGCCTGTTCACCGCCATGGACATCGCCCCCAGCCATCTGGTGGCGCCGGGCTACTATGCGACCATGGGCTTCGGGGTGCCGGCCGGGTTGGGGCTGTGCGCCACCGACGCCGGGCGGCCGCTGATCCTGGTCGGCGACGGGGCCTTCCAGATGACCGGCTGGGAGCTGGGCAACTGCCAGCGCCTGGGCTTCGCGCCGCTGGTCATCGTCTTCAACAACGCCAGCTGGGAGATGCTGCGCACCTTCCAGCCCGAGGGCGGCTACAACGACCTATCGGCCTTCCGCTTCGCCGACATCGCCGAGACCCTGGGCGGGCGCGGCCACCGGGTGAGCACCCGGGCCGAACTGAAAAGCGCGCTGCAGGCGGCCCACGCCGACCACGGCCGCTTCCAGCTGGTCGAGGTGATGCTGCCCAAGGGGGCGGTGTCGGACATGCTGGGCCGCTTCGTGGCGGCGGCGCGCGGCGCCAACAGCTGACCGCGCCTCACACAGGCGGTCGGCGCGGCCATGCAAGCCGCGCCGGCCGGAAGCGGGATCAGCCGTGCAGCCGCTCGTACTTGGCGGTCAGCTCTTCCTGGCTTTCCTCGTGGTTGGGATCGACCAGGATGCACTCCACCGGACAGACCACGATGCACTGCGGCTCGTCGAAGGCACCGACGCACTCGGTGCAGCGGTCCGGATCAATGGTGAAGATCGGGTCACCCTCTTCGATGGCGTCGTTCGGACACTCGGTGGGACAAGCCCCGCAGGCGATGCAGTCTTCGTTGATGTAAAGGGCCATGGGAAAGCTCCTCGGCGATACTTCTGGGGCGATACGTCTGGGGCGAACCGTCCGGACGTCAATCGGGGTGACGGGGCCCAGGTTTCAAGGCACAAGGCCCGGCGAGCGGTGGCGGAAAGTACCGCTCGGCGGGCCGGTTATAGGGAATGCCGACGGTGGAATCCACCCTGCATTTCCTGCCGGTTTAGCCGATCACGCGGCGCCATGAATTGAGACTTATCAACCCCCACGGACGACCGCCGCGCCAAGTCACCGATCGCCGCCCCGGGCTTGATTGGCAATATGTGTCGGCTTGGTGTATACCCTCCCTTCAAAAGGCGCCCTTCAACCTTCAAAAGGTGCCCCTTCCAGACCTGCCCGGCCCGCTGGGCCAAGGGCCGGCCCCGACGACCTTTAAAGACGCCGCAAAGATGCCGGCGCTGATTGATCCCGAGGTTGTGAATTGATCCCGAGGTTGTGAGAAGCCCATGTCCAATCCGTCCGTGTCGATTGCCCTGACCGGCAGCGGCGGCGCCGGGGTGATGACCGCCGGCCAGATGCTGCTCACCGCCGCCGCCCGAGCCGGCTGCTATGGCCTGATGAGCCGCTCGCTGGGGCCGCAGATCCGGGGTGGCGAAAGTGCCGCCCTGCTGCGCCTGTCGACCGCCCCGGTCGATGGCCCGGACGACATCTTCGACCTGCTGCTGGCCTTCGACTGGGGCAACATCGACCGCTTCGCCGCCGAGCTGCCGCTGAACGAAAACAGCGTGGTCATCTACGACCCCGGCCAGGGCCCGGTGCCCGAGGTGGTGCGCGAGCCGGGGCCGCGTCTGGTCCAGGTGCCGCTGAAGGAGATCGCCAAGGGCATCCCCGGCGGCCGCGAGAACATGGTCGGCCTGGGCCTGATCACCACCCTGATTGGCCTGGACGCCGCCTCGCTGCGTCAGGTGATCGAGGAGAGGCTGGGCCGCAAGGGAGCCGAGGCGGTCGACACCTCGTGGCAGGCGGTGGAAGCCGGCGCCGAGGCCGCCACCGTCGACGGCCTGCCCCGGCTCGACCAGGCCAGCCCCGCCGCCCCGGGCAGCCGCTGGCAGATTTCCGGCAACGATGCGGTCGGCCTGGGCGCGCTGCGCGGCGGCGTGCGTTTCGTCGCCGCCTATCCGATCACCCCGGCCACCGAGATCCTGGAATGGATGGCCGTCAACCTGCCCAAGGTGGGCGGCGCCCTGGTCCAGTGCGAGGACGAGTTGGCCTCGGTGTGCATGGCGCTGGGCGGCAGCTACGCCGGCGTGCCCTCGATGACCGCCACCGCCGGCCCCGGTCTGGCCTTGATGACCGAGGCCATCGGCCTCGGCGTGGCCAGCGAAACCCCGGTGGTGATCGCCAACGTCATGCGTGGCGGCCCCTCGACCGGCATTCCCACCAAGTCGGAACAGTCCGACCTCAACATCGCCTGTTACGGCCTGCACGGCGACGCGCCGCACATCGTCACCGCGCCGACCTCGATCGCCGACTGTGTGTTCACCGCCCAGTGGACGGTCTATCTGGCCGAGGCCCTGCAATGTCCGGCCATCCTGCTCTCCGACCAGGCCATGGGTCAGGCCCAGGCGGTGATCGAGAAGCCCGCCGAGGTGGCCTTCATCGGGCGGCGCAAGGTGGCCCGTCCGGCCGATCTGGAGAACTACCAGCGCTATCGCATCACCGCCGATGGCATCTCGCCGGTCGCCCTGCCCGGCATGCCCGGCGGCCAGCACACCGCCGACGGACTGGAACACGCCCCTTCCGGCACCCCTTCGACCCAGGCCGCCCACCACCAGGAACAGCTCGACAAGCGGCGCCGCAAGCTCGACAGGTTCGACTACGGCGACCACTGGGCGATCCGCGCCGGCGACCCCGAGGCCGAGCTGGCCCTGATCACCTTCGGCTCGCTGACCGGGGCTGCCCGCGACGCGGTGACCCGTTGCGCGGAGGCCGGCCTGCCGGTGCGCCTGATCGCCCCGCGCCTGCTGCTGCCGGTCCAGGTCGAGCGTTTGGAGGCCGCCCTGGCCGGAGCGACCAAGCTGCTGATCGTGGAACAGAACCACGAAGCCCAGTTGCGCCACCTGCTGGCCGGCCATATCCGCCTGCCGGCGGTGGTCGACAGCCTCAACCGGGCCGGCCCGCTGACCATCCGCCCCGGCGAGATCGTCAGCGCCCTGACCACCCTGGCCGCCTGAGCCCCGTCCCCTCCCGAGCAGAGCCGAGACAGAGCCGACCATGAGCGCCATCGACGCCGACACCGCCGCCCCCGTCCTCAAGGCCAGCGACTACAAGTCCGACGTCAAACCCGTGTGGTGCCCGGGCTGTGGCGACTTCTCGGTCCTTTCCGCCATCACCAAGGCGCTGGCCGAGCTGGGCATTCCGCCGCACGAGGCGGTGGTTGCCTCGGGCATCGGCTGCTCGTCGCGCATTCCGGCCTACACCACGGTCTATGGCTTCCATTCCGTGCACGGCCGGGCGCTGCCGGTGGCCTCGGGCATCAAGCTGGCCCGGCCCGAGCTGACCGTCCTCGCCGCCGGCGGCGACGGCGACGGGTTCTCCATCGGCGGCAACCACTTCATCCACGCCTGCCGGCGCAACGTCGACATGACCTACATCGTCATGGACAACGCCGTCTACGGGATGACCAAGGGCCAGGCCAGCCCGACCACCGAGCCCGACTGGACGGCCAGCAAGCTGACCCCGGACGGCCCCGGCATCAGCGCCTTCCAGCCGCTGGAAATGGCCCTGTCGGCGGGCGCCCAGTTCATCGCCCGGGGCTTCACGGCCAATCCCAACACCCTGGCCCACCTGATCTGTCAGGCCATCCGCCATCCCGGCTTCTCGCTGGTCCAGGTGCTCAGCCCGTGCATCACCTACCGGCCCGAACAGCGCGCGTACAAGAACCGGGTGCACCAGCACTTCGGCCATCCCGAGCCGGCCACCGACCGCCGCGAGGCCTTTGCCCGCCTGATGGACGACGATGGCTTTTCCCTCGGCGTGCTCTACAAGGGGTCGCAGCCGGTCTATCAGCCCGCCCCGGCGCCCAGCGCCACGCCCGAGGAAGTGGCGGCCCAGTTCGCCATCTGCTGAGCTCCCTGCCCGCCCCTTGGCCCGACGCCCGCCGGGTCGGCCTCACGCCCCCCTGTATCCACGCAGCCCATGGAGGAGACGGCCCCATGGATACCCTGGGAGAGTTCCTGGTCCACGCCATCACCCTGGAGGACGAGTCGGCACAGCGCTTCGACGAGTTGGCCGACGTGATGGAGGTCCACCACAACAGCGAGGTGGCCGGCCTGTTCCAGCGCATGGCCCACTACTCCCGCCTTCACCTGGCCGACATCAAGCGGCAGGCCGAGGGCAAGGAGTTGCCCCACATCCCCCCCTGGGAGCTGAAGTGGCCGGATGACGAGGCCCCGGAAACGGTGGCCCACGAGGAAGGCCACTACCTGATGACGGCCTACCACGCCCTGCGCGCCGCCCTGCGCAGCGAGCGCACCGGCCACGCCTTCTATGCCGGCGTGGCGCGGGATACCCAGGACCCGGAAATCCGCAAGCTGGCCAGCGAGTTCGCGGCCGAGGAAGCCGAGCACATCGCGCTGCTCGAACAATGGCTGCTGAAGTACCCGCCGCCCCGCGAGGGTTGGGACGAGGACCTTGACCCGCCTGCGGTAGTGGATTAATCGAGGTTGGCAATCCCCTGATATATTTTGGAGTTCAACCGTTCATGAGCCGCGTCGCGTTCGACTGGGAAGACCCCCTGCTGCTGCGTGAGGAACTGTCCGACGAGGAGCGCCTGATCCTCGACAGTGCCCGCGCCTATTGCGCCGACAAGCTGATGCCCCGGGTGCTGTCGGCCCATCGCGAAGAACGTTTCGATCGCGAAATCATGAGCGAGATGGGCGAGATGGGCTTCCTCGGCCCGACCCTGCCCGAAACCTATGGCGGGACCGGGGTGAGCCACGTCGCCTATGGCCTGATCGCCCGCGAGATCGAGCGGGTCGATTCGGGCTACCGCTCGGCGATGAGCGTGCAAAGCTCGCTGGTCATGCACCCCATCCACGCCTACGGCAGCGAGGAGCAGCGCCAGAAGTACCTGCCCAAGCTGGCCACCGGCGAATGGGTCGGCTGCTTCGGCCTGACCGAACCCGACCACGGCTCCGACCCCGGCGGCATGAAAACCCGCGCCGAGGCCATCGATGGCGGCTATCGCCTGAACGGCCAGAAGATGTGGATCACCAACAGCCCGATCGCCGATCTGGCGGTGGTGTGGGCCAAGTCGGCGGCCCATGACGGGCGCATCCGCGGCTTCATCGTCGAGCGCGGCATGGCCGGCTTCTCGACCCCCAAGATCGAGGGCAAGTTCTCGCTCAGGGCTTCGATCACCGGCGAGATCGTACTGGATGACGTGGAAGTGCCCGAAGCCAACCTGCTGCCCGAGGGCAGCGGCCTCGGCGGGCCCTTCGGCTGCCTCAACAAGGCGCGCTACGGCATCGCCTGGGGGGCCCTGGGCGCCGCCGAGTTCTGCTGGCACGCCGCCCGCACCTATACCCTGGATCGCAGCCAGTTCGGCCGGCCGCTGGCCGCCAACCAGCTGATCCAGAAGAAGCTGGCCGACATGCAGACGGAAATCACCCTGGGGCTGGCCGGGGTGCTGCGCCTGGGCCGGCTGATCGACGCCGGCCAGGGCGCGCCGGAAGCGATCAGCCTGATGAAGCGCAACAACTGCGGCAAGGCGCTGGACGTGGCCCGGATGGCCCGGGACATGCACGGCGGCAACGGCATCAGCGACGAATTCCACGTCATCCGCCACCTGATGAACCTGGAGACGGTGAACACCTACGAGGGCACCCACGACATCCACGCCCTGATCCTGGGCCGCGCCCAGACCGGCCTGCAGGCCTTCACCGGGGCCTGAGCACCGGCCCGCGATGAGTAGGACTCATCGCGGCGTGGTCAAGCCCTTAGGGTCCGGGCGCCAAGTTGGGGGCTTTGCCCCTTCGGCCGCTCAGGCGGTTGATTGGGGGCTTTGCCCCCAACCCCCCATCGGGGGACCGAGGCGGTCCCCCGAACCCCCTCCATTCATTAATTCATTCATTGATCGCCGAGCGAGCCGAACAGTCGGACGGATTTCCGCAGGCAGGCCACCAAAAACCAAGACGTGCTCCGCTCAGAGGCAACGATTGTTCACCAACGAATGGAGGGGTCCGGGGAAGCCCTGCTTCCCCGGTGGGGGTTTGGGGGCAAAGCCCCCAACTTAATAACGCCCCAAACTTGGCGCCCGGACCCTGATACGGACCTTTGGATGAGTTTCTCTCATCGCCGGTTGGTATCAATAGGTCAGGGCCGGCGACACCCGGACCACCACCCGGCGGTTGATTTCCTGGTTGTTGGGCAGGGGCTCGCCGAAGGGATCTCGGTTGGGCACCTTGGGCGCCACGTCGGCCAACCCGATGGCGCTCATGCGCGGCGTGTAGATGCCCTGGTCGGCGAAGAAACGGACCACCGAGGAGGCCCGGGCCGACGACAGCTCCCAGTTCGAGGGATACTTCTCGGTGCTGATCGGGGTGTCGTCGGTGTGGCCCTGGACCTCGATCTGGAAACCCACGTAGCGTTCGCCCATCAGGGTGGCGGCGACCCGGGTCAGAATGGGCAGGGCGGCCGGGTTCAACTCGGCCGACCCGGGGGCGAAAAAGGCGGTGGAGGCGAACTCGATGGTGATGCCCCGGCTGTCCTCGCCCAGACCGACCACGTCCTCCACCTGCATGGTCTCGATGGTATCGGCCAGTTCCTTCTTCAGGGTCTCGATGGGACGTTCCCTGGCCTCGGCGCCCAGCCCCTCGGCCAGCCCCGCCTGGACCTGCTCGAACAGCACCAGATCGACCTTGGAAATGGAGGCCAGAAGAACGAAGAAGGCGAGCAGCAGGGTCACCATGTCGCCATAGGTGATCATCCAGTCCTCGGCCCCTTCGTCGTTCCGACGCCGCGAGGTGAACTTGCCGTCTTTCTGATGGAACATGCATCCCCCCTGCCCGGGGTCTGACCGCCAGGGGTCAGCCCGGCCGGCGCTTCATCTTGTCGATGTTGAAGTGGACCGAGGGATCAAGATAGCTGTTCATGCGGTCCTGGATGTAGCGTGGCGACTTGCGCTCGGCCAACAGGGCCAGCCCCTCGGCCAGCAGGTAGTTGCGAAAGCGCACGATTTCCTCGCGCTGCTGGACCTTGCTCGCCGCCGGCAACAGCACCAGACGCGACAGCAGCACGCCATACAGCGTGGTCACCAGGGCCACCGCCATGCCCGGCCCCAGCATGGCGGGATCCTCGCCCATGTTGTCGAGCATGATGATCAACCCGACCAGGGTGCCGATCATGCCGAAGGCCGGCGCCGTGCTGCCCATGTTGCGCAAAATGTCGGCCTGCACGGTGTTGCGGCCGTAGTTGCTTTCGATGGTGTTGGCCATGATCTCGCGCACTTCCTGGCCGGTGTAGCCAGAGGTCACCAGATCCACCCCGAAGCCCAGGAAACGGTCGTGCCGACGCACCTTGCCGGCATCGGTTTCCAGGCCCGGCAGGCCGTTCTTCTGGATGATGTAGCCCCAGCGGATGACCCGGCCCACCTCGTTGGTCAGGATGGCCCGGGTGACCTCGGTGGTGAAGAGGATCGACAGCAGCCCCCGGAAGGCCTGCACCACATAGCGCGCCTCGAAGGAGACGAAGGCCGCCGCGAAAGTGCCACCGGCGACCATGATGAAGCTTGGCCCATCCAGGAAAACCAGGATGTTGTCGGTTTTGAGGACCACCGCGCTGACGAACAGCCCGAAACCGATGATCACTCCCAGAATGGTGGCAAAGGACATCGGCTGGCGCCCTGATCAACCCCTCCGGCGGCGGTCCGACCCCTGGCCTTCCGGGTCTGCTGTTCCACCAACCGGCCCCAAATGTTGCGGCCATTGTCACAAGATACACGTTTCAGGCCAGAAGCCAAGGCGCACCAAGGGATTGTCGGGGCAAACCCGGGCTTTGCCCAAGGGCTCAGCGCTCGCGGAAGGCCTCGTGGCGCAGCTTCAGCACCGGGCGGATCAGGTAGTCGAGCACGGTGCGGGTGCCGGTGTGGATATCCACCGTGGCCTGCATCCCCGGCGAGATGGGCAGGTCGCCCGGTCCATCGCCCAGCCAGGTGCGGTCGGTGGCGACCACCACCCGGAAGAAGGGGGCCTGCCCCTCCGGCGTGGTGGAATCCGGGGCGACATGGATCACCTCCCCCTCCAGGCCGCCATAACGGGCGAAATCGTAGGTGGAGACCTTCACCGTCGCCGGCTGGCCCTCGCGCACATAGCCGCGGTCGACCGGCGACAGCCGGGCCTCGACCACCAGTCGGTCGCGCGACGGCACGATGTCCATGATCGGCGCCCCGGGGCTGACCACGCCACCGATGGTGAAAAAGCGCAGGTTCTTGACCACGCCGGTGATCGGGCTTTCGATCACCGTGCGCCGCGCCTGATCGGAGGCCAGCTTGAGCATCTCGCGGTGGCGGGCGATGTCGGCTTCCACCTCGCCGGCGTTTTCCAGGGCCTCGCGCCGGAAGGCCTGGCGGGTCTCGGTGATGCGCTGGCTGATCTCCGACAGCGCGGCGCGGGCCCGGGCCAGCGCTTCGCCCTGGCTTTCCAGCTCGCCGCGCAGGCTTTCCACCTCGCCTTCCAGGCGAACGTGTTCCATGCGCGCCGTCAACCCCTCGGCCAGCAGGTCGGCCGACATGGCCAGACGCTCCTCGGCCAGGTCCAGTTCGCGGGCCAGCGAGGCGCGGCGCGAGGTGATTTCGGCGATGTCGGCCTGACGCTGACGCTGCTGGTCGGCCAACACGCCGAGGGTCGAGATCAGCTCCTGCTGGCGGGCCCGGTAGGTGCTCTGTTCCGAGGCCAGCAAGGCCGGGCGGCGCTCGGCCGGACCCGGCGGGAACTCGGGCGGAAGCTCGGGCGGCCGACCCTCGGCCTCGGCGGCGAGGCGGGCCCGGGTCAGCAGCAGGCCGTCCAGGCGGACTTCCATCTCCTCCTTGTTCATGGCGGTCACCGCCAGATCGAGCCGGACCAGCGGCGTGCCCGGGCTGACCCGGTCGCCCTCGCGGACCATCAGCTCGGCGATGATGCCACCTTCCAGGTGCTGGATGGTCTTCACCCGGCCCTGCGGCACCACTTCGCCGGTGGCCACCGCCACCTCGTCCAGCTCGGCCACCGAGGCCCAGGCGACCAGCCCGGCGAGCAGGGCCATGACCAGCCAGCCGAGGGGTCGCCAGCCGGGCAGGCGATGGCGGGCCAGAACCCGGGCCAGCGGGCTGTCGGGCGGAGGGTGGCTCATGACCGGCTCCCCCGCGACAGGTAGGCCAGCACCTCGGCCGCCGGACCGGAGGCGGCCAGCCTGCCCTGTTCCAGCACGAAGATGGTCCGCGCCGCCTGGAGCAACACCGGGCTGTGGCTGACCACCACCACCGTGCGCTCGGCGGCGAGGCGGCGCAGGGTCTCGGCCAGCCCCCGTTCGGCGGCGCTGTCCAGGCTCGCCGTCGGCTCGTCGAGGACGATCAGCGGCGGCTCGCCGATCAGCGCCCGGGCCAGGACAAGGCGCTGCCGGATGCCGGCCGACAACCGTCCGCCCCCCTCGCCGACCGGCGTGCCGTAGCCCTCCGGCAGGGCGGCGATGGCGTCGTGGACCCCGGCCAGCCGGGCGGCGGCGACCACCGCCGCGTCATCGACCGCGCCCCGGACGGCACCCAGGGCGATGTTGTCGCGGATGCTGCCGGCCAGCAGCACGCATTCCTGCGGCGCGTAGCCCACCCAGGCGGCCAGATCGTGGCGGCCGAACTGGCCGATGTCGGCGCCATCCAGCAGCACCCGCCCCTCGGCCGGCCGATAGAGCCCGATCAGCAGCTTGAGCAGGGTGGTCTTGCCGCAGCCGTTGCGGCCCATGATGGCCGTGATGCCGCCCGGGCGGATGGTCAGGGCCAGGCCGTCCAGCACCGGCGGCGCCGGCGGCGCGGCGAAGCGGAAGGTCAGGTTCTCGACCGTCAGATGGCCGGCCGGACGCGGCAACTCGACCGCCCCCCGGGCCGGCTCGGTGGGCAGGGCGAAGGCCTCGCCCAGACGGGCCGCCGCCTGCCGGGCGGCGATCAGGCCGCGCCAGCCGCCGACCAACTGGTTGAGCGGGGCGAGCAGGCGGCCGCCCAGCATGTTGGCGGCGATCAGGCTGCCGATGGTCATCTGATGGTCGATGATGGCCAGGGCGCCGACGGTGGTCATGGAAACCGTGGTCACCACCCCCAGCGCATGGCCGATGTGCACGAAACGATCCTGGCGCTGGCCGCGCCGCACGGCGTGGTCGATGGTTTCGGCCCGCGCCTTCTCCCAGGCCGGGGCCAGGGCGTGTTCCATGGCCAGCGCCTTGACCGTGGTCCGGCCAAGCAGCCGCTCGGCGAGCAGGGTGTCGCGCGCCTGCGCCCCCGTCCGTTCGGCCCGCGCCACCGCCCCCACCGAGAAGCCGGCCCACACCGCGAGCCCGAAAAAGGCCGCGAAGGCGATGACCAGGATCCACGCCACCGGCTGGGCGATCAGGAAGACCAGGCCGATGAACAGGAAGACGAACGGCAGGTCGGCGGCCAGCAGGGCAATGCCGCCGCCCAGGGTGTTGCGGACCAGATCCAGGTCGCGGTGCAGGCCCTGCCAATGGCTGGCCGGGCGCGCCTCCAGGATGGCCAGGGGGAGCGCCGCCAGATGGGCGTCCAGCTTCTGGCCGGCCCTCACATCGACCCTCAGGGCCACCCGCTGCATCAGGCGGGCCCGCAGGCCGCGCAGCAGGAAGTCGAACACCACCACCCCGGCCATGCCCAGGGTCAGCCCGGTCAGGGTCGACAGGCCGGCGTGGAAGACCACCCGGTCGTAGACCTGCAGCACATAGACCGGGGTGGCCAGGGCCAGCAGGTTGACGAAAAAGGAAACCAGCAGAACCTCGCCCAGGTAGGGGCGCAAGGGGGCCAGCACCGGGGCCAGCCAGCGCCGGCGCCCGGCCATCGGAGGGTCCGCGAAGGGCGGGGTTGCGTCGGCCATGACCGGCATCAAACACCGCCGCCCCGAAGTTGGCAAGGCGGGGGAATTTCGCTCGCCGGACGGGGCGCGCGGCGCTACCCTTTCCCGATAAGTTTCCGGGGCAAGGGCGGCGGCGGCCGGGCGAGGGATCGGTGGCGGACAAGCAAGGCAAAAAAGGGCGGCGCACGGCCAAGTCGGGCAGCAAGCCGGGTGGCCGGCTGGCCCGTCTGTGGTCGGCCAGCCTGAAGAGCGGGCGGCTGGTCGCCCTGATCATGCTGGTCGTCTTCATCAGTCTGCGGCTGGCCGACCCGGCCCCCTTGCAGATCGTCCGCAAGCAGACCTTCGACCTCTACCAGCGCCTGAAACCGCGCGAGATCACCGCCCGCCCGGTGACCATCGTCGACCTGGACGAAAAAAGCCTGGCCGAGGTCGGCCAGTGGCCCTGGCCGCGCACCCTGGTGGCCGATCTGATCGATCGGCTGTTCGCCATGGGCGCCATCGTGGTCGGCTTCGACATGGTGTTCGCCGAGCCCGACCGCATGACCCCGGACAGCTTGGCCGAGGTGCTGCCCGGCCTCGACCCGGAGATGCGCGACAAACTGCGCGGCCTGCCGGGCACCGACGAGGTGTTCGCCCGGGCCATCGCCAACGGTCGGGTGGTGATGGGCCAGTCGGTGCGCAACGACGCCCCGCCCCAGGCCGAGGACGCGCCGACCACCTCGGTGGCCTGGGTCGGCGGGGTCGATCCCCTGCCCTACCTGGAGCCCCACGGCGGACTGGTCCGCAACATTCCCCTGCTCGACCATCAGGCCATGGGGCGCGGGGTGTTCAACGTCTCGCCGGAGCTGGACGGCATCATCCGCCGGGTGCCCATGGTGCTCAACGTGGAGGACCAGATCCACCCCTCGCTGTCCACCGAGATGCTGCGCGTCGCCACCGGCAACACCACCATCCTGGTGAAAACCCCCAAGAAGGGCCAGGGGGTGGAGGGCGTCTACATCAAGCCCAAGCTGATCAAGACCGACGAGGCGGGCCGGGTGTGGGTCTACTTCTCGCGCTACGACACCGCCAAGTACCTGCCGGCGGTGGATGTCCTCAACGGCACGGCACCGCCCGAGATGGTGCGAAACAAGCTGGTCATCATCGGCACCTCGGCGGTCGGGCTGCTCGACATCAAGTCCTCGCCGGTCAATTCCTTCCTGCCCGGGGTCGAGGTGCACACCAACATCATCGAGAACGTGCTGTCCGACACCCAGTTGCGCCGCCCCGGCTACATGCTGGGCAGCGAAATGACCATCGCCCTGGTTCTCGGGCTGCTGCTGATGATCGTGGTGCCGCTGGCCCCGGCGGTGTGGACCCTGGGCACCTTCATCGTCGTCGCCGGCGGGTTGGTGGGAACAAGCTGGTATCTGTTCGCCCAGCACCTGCTTCTGTTCGATCCGGTGATGCCGTTCAGCTCGTCGCTGCTCATCTACGGCTTCCTGACCTACGCCAGCTTCTCGCGGGAGGAGGCCCAGCGCCGTCAGGTGCGCGAGGCCTTCAGCCGCTACATGTCGCCGGCCCTGGTCGAACGGCTGGCCGACGATCCGGGCCAGCTCAAGCTGGGCGGCGAGATGCGCGACATGACCCTGTTGTTCTGCGACGTGCGCGGCTTCACCACCATCTCCGAACAGTTCGACGCCGAGGGCCTGACCCGCCTGATCAACCGCTTCCTCACCCCCATGACCAACAAGATCCTGGAACACCGGGGCACCATCGACAAGTACATGGGCGACTGCATCATGGCCTTCTGGAACGCCCCGCTGGACGACGCCGAGCACGCCCGCAACGGCTGCAACGCGGCCATCGAGATGAAGGGCCTGCTGGTCGGCCTGAACCAGGATCTGAAAGCGGAGGCCGAGGCCGAGGGCCGCAGACACATCCCGCTCAACATCGGCATCGGCATCAATTCGGGCATCTGCTGCGTCGGCAACATGGGCTCGGACCAGCGCTTCGACTATTCGGTGCTGGGCGACAACGTGAACCTTGCCTCGCGCCTGGAGGGGCAGTCCAAGACCTACGGCGTGACCACCGTGCTGGGCGAGAACACCCGGGCCCTGGTCCCCGACTACGCCACCCTGGAGCTGGACCGCATCCGGGTGAAGGGCAAGACCCTGCCGGTGACCATCTTCGGCCTGCTCGGCAACCCGGAGGTGGCACGATCAGAGGAATTCCAGACCCTGGCCGCCCACCACGGCGAGATGATCGCCGCCTATCGGGCCCAGGACTGGGATACCGCCGGCGCCGCCCTGGACAAGGCCCGCGCCGCCGCCGAGCCGTGGCACATCGACGGACTCTATGCCCTTTACGCCGCACGGCTGGAGGACTACCGCCTGAACAGCCCCGGGGCTGACTGGGACGGGGTCTACGTGGCACTCACCAAATAGGGTACTCACCAAATAGGGCACTCACCGAACAGGCGGCCCTACCCGGCCAGGCTCCGTTCCACGGCGGCGCGCAGCTTGGCCGCATCCGGCTTGGTCATGCTGGAAAACCAATCGACCAGCCGGCCGTCGGGGCCGATCAGGTACTTGTGGAAGTTCCACTTGGGGGCCGACAGGAAGCCCCCCTGCTGGCGCGCCCAGGCATAGAAGGGATGGGCCGCGTCGCCCTTCACCGAGACCTTCTCGGTCATCGGAAAGTTGATGCTGAAGTTGACCGTGCAGAACTCCTTGATCTCCGCCTCCGAGCCCGGCTCCTGGCCGGCGAAGTCGTTGGACGGCACGCCGAGCACCACCAGCCCGCGCTCCCGATAGGTCTCCCACAGGCTTTGCAGGCCCTCGTACTGGGGCGTGAAGCCGCAGCGCGAGGCGGTGTTGACGACCAGAACGGTCTTGCCGGCGAAGTCCTTGAGGGGCAGCGGCTGGCCATCGATGGTGGTGAAGGAGAAGTCGTGGGCGGTGGTCATCGGGGTCTCCGCGGTGGGTTCCGGGGTCGCCGAGTCGGCGGGTGCGGCCAGCGGCAGCACAAGACAGGCGAGAAGCAGCGAGAGGCCGGCCACATCGGCCAGCCGGCGCATCAACAGGGAACGGGACATGGCGAGGCTCCGGCCAGGCGTTGGGGGTGTCTGCCCCTTCCTACGCCCGGCCCGGCCGGCTGGATCACCCCTTCTCGCGCAACAGGCGCCCTTTCTGGCGTTCCCAGTCGCGAGCCTTTTCGGTCTGCCGCTTGTCCACCTGCCGCTTGCCCTTGGCCAGCCCGATGTTCAGCTTGGCGATGCCCCGATCGTTGAAATACAGGTGCAGGGGGACCAGGGTCATGCCCTGGCGGCCGACCGCCTGGAACAGGCGGGCGATCTCGCGCCGCTTCAGCAGCAGCTTGCGGCGCCGCTTGGGCTCGTGATTGAACAGCGCGGCGTTGGGGTATTCGGGGATGTGGGCGTTGATCAGCCACACCTCGCCGCCCTCCACCGAGGCGTAGGACTCCTGGATGTTGGCCCGCCCGTGGCGCAGCGACTTGACCTCGGTGCCGGTCAGTTGGATGCCGGCCTCGAAGGTGTCGCCGATCTGGTAGTCATGCCGCGCCCGGCGGTTCTCGGCCACCCGGCCGGTGGCGATCAGTCCACTCTTTGCCTGCTTGCCCGCCATGATGCCCTAGAGAATCCCGGCGTGGATCATCGCCGCCTTGATGCGTTCCCGGGTCGGCGGGCTCACCTCGCACAGCGGCAGACGCACCGTGGGCTGGCACTTGCCGAGCAGGCTGGCGGCGTACTTCACCGGGGCCGGGCTGGATTCCAGGAACAGCGCCTCGTGCAGCGGCATCAGGCGGTCGCGCAAGGCCATGCAGGTGGCCAGATCCCCGGTCCGCCAGGCCTCGTGCAGGCGGCTGGACAGGCTCGGCGCCACGTTGGCGGTGACCGAGATGCAGCCCACCCCACCCTGGGCCAGGAAGGCGACCACGGTGGCGTCCTCGCCGGAGAGCTGGCAGAAATCGGGACCCACGGCGACTCGCGTCTTCAGCGGCCGGGCCAGATCGGCGGTGGCGTCCTTGACCCCGACGATGTTCGGGATCTCGGCCAGCCGGGCCATGGTGGTGACCGACATGTCGATCACCGACCGGCCGGGGATGTTGTAGATGATGATCGGGATATCAACCGCTTCGGCCACCGCCTTGAAGTGCTGGTAGAGCCCTTCCTGGGTCGGCTTGTTGTAGTAGGGCGTCACCACCAGGGCGGCATTGGCGCCGGCCTCGCGGGCGTGGGCGGTCAGCTCGATGGCCTCGGCGGTGGAGTTGGAGCCGGCGCCGGCGATCACCGGCACCCGGCCGGCCGCCACCTCAAGGCACAGCTCGACCACCCGTTTGTGCTCGTCGTGGCTCAGCGTCGGGCTCTCGCCGGTGGTGCCGGTGGGGACCAGGGCATGGCTGCCCTGCTCGATCTGCCAGGCGACAAAGTCCTGGAAGGCGCGCTCGTCGACCGCCCCGGAGTCGGTAAACGGGGTGATCAGCGCCGGAATGGAGCCCTGAAACATTTCTCTGACGTTCCCGATGGTTGGCCGGCCCCCGACCCGTATCGGGCGGAGCGCCGGGAAAGCGACGAAATCTAGCCGCTTCGCCGGGCCCAGGTCAAAGCCCTTGAGAGCCGGGGGTTCAGGCGACCTCCAGGCGGCTTGTGTCAGCAAAATGATACGGGGCCACCCTTGTGGGGCGGGGGGCGGGTTCCCTACACTGAATGCCGTGGCACGTCGACCCGCTCGAATAAGGGGAGGATGATGGTCGGGCTTTCATGCACGGCGCGGCGCGGTGTCGCCGGCTTGGCCTTTGTCCTGGCGCTCGCCTGGGGGCCGGGCGGGGCCAATGCCTCGCCGCTCACCCCGGAAGATCGCGCCCACTATACGGAAGCCTTCCGGCTGGCCGACGACAATGCCTGGGACGCCGCCCACGCCGAGGCGGCCAAGGGCGGCCTGCCGCTGCTCGCCAAGGTGCTGCGCTGGCGCCACTATCTGGAGCCCCGGGCCGATGTGGGTTTTGCCGAGATCACCGCCTTCCTCGCCGCCAATCCCGAGTGGCCCTACCCCAGCCTGCTGCGGCGCCGGGCCGAGGAAGCCATCCGCATCGGCGAGGACCCGCGGGCCGTGGTCGACTGGTTCGAGGCTCACCCGCCACTCGGCACCGATGGCCACATCGCCCTGGCCCGCGCCCTCGACACCCTGGGCGAGGAAAGCCGGGCCGCCGAGGAAGCCCGCGCCGCGTGGCGCACCGGCACCTTCGGGCGGGCCCAGGAGCGCGCCTTCCTGGCCCAGTTCGCCGAGGACCTGACCCCGGACGATCACATCGCCCGCCTCGACCACCTGATCTGGTCGCGCGAGTTGGTCTCGGCGCGGCGCATGCTGAAACGGGTGCCCGATGATCATCGCCATCTGGCCCACGCCCGACTCGCCCTGGCCGACCGCCAGAACGGCGTTGATGCCGCCATCAAACAGGTCCCGCCGGCGCTGCGCGACCACCCCGGCCTGGTCTACGAGCGGCTGAACTGGCGCCGCGCCAAGGGGCGCTACGAGGCCGCCATCGCCCTGCTCGACCACCCGGCGGCCAACCAGGGCGATCCCGACCGCTGGTGGCGCGAACGGGCCATCCTGGCCCGCGAGGCCCTGGAGCGCGGCCACATCACCGCCGCCTACCGGGCCGCCGCCGAGCACGGCCAGGAAAGCGGCGCCGGTTTCGCCGAGGCCGAGTGGCTGGCCGGCTGGATCGCGCTCAGGTTCCTGCGCGAGCCTGAAACCGCCGTCGGCCATTTCGCGCGCATGTACGACGGGGTGCGCTATCCGATCAGCCGGGCCCGCGGCGCCTATTGGGCCGGCCGGGCCGCCGAGGCGGCCGGCGATGCCGCCGGCGCCGCCCACTGGTATGGCGAGGCCGCCCCCCACGTGACCACCTATTATGGCCAGTTGGCCATCGCCAAGCTGGGCGATCCGCGCTCCTGGCCGCTGCCGGTCGACCCCCTGCCGACGGCCGACGACATCGCCGCCGTCAACGCCCGCGAGGCGACCCAGGTGATCCGCCTGCTGCACGCCCTGGAGCGGCGCGACGAGATACCGGCCTTCGTCCTTCGCCTGGGGGATCTGGCCGAAACGCCGGGGCAGGCCGCCTTGGCCGCCACCCTGGCGCGCGACAACGGTCGCCCCGATGCCGCCGTGGCCCTGGCCCGCCGGGTGGTGCTGGAGGGCACCTCGCTGGTCGAGTCGGGGTGGCCGGTGCCGCGCCTGGACTATCCCCCGGCGCCGGAACAGGCCCTGATCCTGTCGATCATCCGCCAGGAGAGCAATTTCAATCCGGAGGCGGTCAGCCGGGCCGGGGCGCGCGGCCTGATGCAGCTGATGCCGACCACCGCCAGCCGGGTCGCCAAGGCCGCCGGGCGCCCCTACGACAAGGCCCAGCTGACCGAGGACCCGGTCTACAACGTGCAGATCGGGGCGCACTATCTGGCCTCGCTGATCGATGACTATGGCGGCTCCTACGTGATGGCCATCGCCGCCTACAACGCCGGGCCGTCGCGGGTCGCCCGCTGGGTGCGCGACAATGGCGACCCGCGCGACCCCGACATCGATCCCATCGACTGGGTCGAACAGATCACCTTCAAGGAAACTCGCAACTACGTGCAGCGGGTGCTGGAAGGCCTCCAGGTCTACCGCCACCGCCTGGGCACCACCGAGTTGGCCCTGTCGTTGGACAGCGACCTCAAACGGTCCGACCGATGACCCGGCCCCCCAGCCATGACCGCATCCTGGCCGCCGCCGACCGGCTGGCCGGACTGATCGGCCCCACCCCGCTGCTGCCCAGTCCGGCCCTGGCCCAGGCCAGCGGCGCCGCCGCCGTATGGCTGAAGGTGGAGGCCCTGCAGCACACCGGCTCGTTCAAACTGCGCGGGGCCAGCAACCGGCTGGCCCTGATTCCCGAGGAGAGTCGCCCGGCCGGCGTGGTCACCTGCTCGTCGGGCAACCACGCCCAGGCAGTGGCGTGGGCCGCCGCCCGGCTGGGCATGCCGGCGGCCATCGTCATGCCCACCGACGCGCCGCCGGTGAAGCGTCAGCGCACCGAGGCCCTGGGGGCCGAGATCCATCCCTACGACCGCTGGCGGGAAGACCGCGAGGCGCTGGCCCGGGCGTTGACCGAGGCGCGCGGCGCCACCTTCGTCCACCCCTACGAGGATCCGGAGGTGATCGCCGGCCAGGGCACCGTGGGCCTGGAGTTGGTCGCCCAGTGCCGGGCCGCCAACGGCCAGCCGCCCCAGACGGTGCTGGTCCCCTGCGGTGGTGGCGGGCTGTCGGCCGGGGTCGCCCTGGCGGTGGATGCCCTGGCCCCGGGCTGCCGGGTGCTGGCGGTGGAGCCGGAAGGGCTGGACGACACGGCGCGCTCGCTGCGCGCCGGCCGGCGTCTGGCCAATCCGCCCGAGGCGCGCTCGATCTGCGATGCCCTGCTGGCCCCCGAACCCGGCGCCCTGACCTTCTCGCTGAACCGCGCCCTGCTGGCCGGCGGGCTGGCGGTCGGCGATGGCGAGGTGCGGCGTGCCATGGGCTGGCTGTTCCGCGAACACCGGGTGGTCGCCGAGCCGGGGGGCGTCGTCGGCGTGGCCGCCCTGCTCGCCCGACGCCTGGAGGTTACCGGGCAGCGGGTGGTGGTGGTGGTGTCGGGCGGCAACGTGGACCCCACCCTGTACGCCGAGGTGCTGGGGGAGATGGCCGGGCCGGCGCCAGGGTCGGCGTAACCGCCGCCCTCGGCTCAGCCGGTGGCGCTGGCGTTGCCGGGTTCGGCGCCGCGGGCCGCCTTGAGCAGCTTGCGGGCGGGATTGCCGCCCTCCACCCGGGCCGCATCCGCCGAATTGGCGGCCGGATTGGCGGGCGTGGCACCGGCCTGATTGGCCGCCGGAACCTGATTGGCCGCCGACCGGGGGGCATGCGAAGGTGCCTCGGACGGATCGACCCGCCGGCAATGGCCTTCCATGTGAGCGCCGGGCTCGATGGCCAGGCTCTCGTGGCGGATGTCGCCCTTCATCTGGGCGGTGCTGGCCAGGAACACGGTCTGGGCGCTGACCAGACCGTGGATGGTGCCGTGCAGCCGCACCGTCTTGGCGGTCACCTCGCCGGTCACCCGGCCTTTCACCCCGACGACCAGGGTGCCGCAGCGGATGTCGCCTTCCACCTGACCATCGATCTGGATTTCGCCGGCGCATTCCAGGTCGCCGACCACCTTGAGGTCGGTGCCAAGCAGCGACGGCACCGACTTGCCGGTCGCCGTTTCCGACCGGTTGGCCTCCGGCAGTTGCCTGCCCGCGCTCTTGCTGCCGCCCTTAGAGAACATGCTTGCCTGCCCGAATGAATTTCATCGGATTCACCGGCTGGTCGTCCTGGCGCACCTCGTAGTGCAGGTGGGGACCGGTGCTGCGCCCGGAGTTGCCAAGCCGGCCAACCACGGCGCCGCGCTCCAGCTTCTGGCCCACCTTCACCGCGATGCTCGACATATGGCCGTAGCGGGTCTTCAGACCCATCCCATGATCGACCTCGACCAGCCGGCCATAGTTGCCTTTCCACCCGGCGAACGTCACGACGCCCGGCGCCGTGACCTTGATTTTCGCTTTGAGAGGGGCCCCGAAGTCAAGCCCTTCGTGCATCGCCTTGCGGCCGTTCATCGGATCGGTGCGCAACCCGAAGCCCGAGGTAATGAAGTATTCATCCAGCGGGACGGCCAGGGGCAGCCAACCGGTCAGTCCGGACAGGCTTTCCCAGCGGTCGATTCGGTCATTCAGGGTGGCAACCGAGTGCTTAAGGCGCTCATCGCGCGCAAGCACCGACTGGGCCGGCACGAACGGCCCACCGACCCCGACCCGGGCCCGCGCCTTGTCCAGCAGTTCGTCGAGATCGAGCCCGGTGGCGGCCAGATGTTCCTCGATCTCGGCCACCTGCTCCTCGGCCAGATCGGCGAAGCGCTCGAACACGGCCAGTTGCACCCGCTCCATCTCGCCCAGGGTTGTTTCCAGCTCGGCGACCCGGTGGGCCAGACTGTCGCGCTCCGAGTAGGCCAGATCCCGTTGCAGGACCACCTTGCGCAGTTCCAGGTCGATGGTGTCGATGTCCATGGCCCCGGTCTCGGCCACCTGGACCATCTCCTGTTCCAGGTAGTCCAGTTCCTTGGCCAGCCGGGCCCGCTCGCGCGCCGCCGCCTCGCCGCGGGCGGCCACGTCGCCGACCTCGTCGCGCAGTTCGGCCACCGGATCGGGCGACGCCTCGTCGCCGCCGCGCTCGGCGGCCACTTTCACCTCGGTCTTCAGGCGTTCCAGCTTGCCGTGCAGGCGGGCCCGCGCGTCCTCGATCCGCTGGCGCGCCTCCTCGCTTTGCTCGAGTTCCGAGAGAAGGCTCTCAAGCCTATGATCCAGTTCGGCTTTCTCTTCCATCAGGGCGATGGTGACGCCGTGATTCTGCTCCAGGTCGCGGGCCACCGTGGCGACCCGGTCGCGGTACGCCGTGACCTGGGTGAGCAGCGCCCGGTAGGCATTCTCGGCCTCGCGGACCTGATGTTCCTTGGCCGCCAGGATGATCCCGTTGGCCCCCAGCATGGCGGTGGTGAACAGCCCCCAGGCGACCAGCAGCACCACCCCGATGGCCAGCGTCATCTGCAGACGGCTGCCCAGGGTCACTTCGCGCAGGTGGTGGCCGTCCGAACCGCCGCGAATGACGATCTGGCGTTTGGCGAACACCCGCTGAATGGCGCGTTGAAAAGGTGAAAGTTCTCGGGTCAGCGGATCGAAAGCGCTCATACCCCTGTCCGTCCCCCAAGTTTTCGAACAACCGTTTTCGAGCAATCGCCTCGGATCGGGCTTTCCTCGCCCCCCGTTAACCCGCTCTGCCAATGGTCCACGCCGGCCCGGCCAGAATCCTGGCCGACCGCCGACTGCGGCCCAGGGCCCGACGGCTGCTTCCCGACGCCGTCGATGGACTCCTGACGGATGGCAGTTCACGGACGGGCGGGACTGTACCCGCCCGGTGCTGGACCTGGCAAACGGAAAGTACGTAACCGAGCCCACAGGAAGGTGTCAAAAAACGTCTCAGGTATTTGATATTGCTCAGACCATCTCCCATGATGCAGCACCCCGCGCGCGCCAGCCGCCCCCACCTTGGAGTCGCCCATGCCTGCCCCCGCCAAGCCTTCCGCCGCCGCCCACCTGCTGGCCATCTGGTTCGGCTGCGGCCTGTCGCCCAAGGCGCCGGGCACGGTCGGCTCGCTGGCCGCCCTGCCCCTGGCCGCCCTGCTGGCGTGGCTGGGCGGCCCCTGGCTGCTGGCCGGGGCGACCCTGGTGGTGGCCGGAGTCGGCTGGTGGGCCAGCGCCGAGGAGGCCCGGAGCAGCGGCGACGCCGACCCGAGTCGGGTGGTCATCGACGAGGTCGCGGGACAGTGGCTGACCCTGATCGCCCTGCCCCTCGACCCGCTGGCCTACCTGATCGGCTTCGCCGCCTTCCGGCTGTTCGACATCACCAAGCCCTGGCCGGTGGGCTGGGCCGACCGGCGCCTGAAGGGTGGTCTTGGAATCATGGTGGACGACCTTCTGGCCGGCTGCTATGCGGCGGCCCTGAGCGGCCTTGTCCTGTGGGCCCTGAGCTGACCCCCACCCCCATCGACACCGCCATTTGGAGGCCACCAATGAGCATCCTGCCCGCCGATCTGGTTCACGCCGCCGAGCAGACCATCGCCCTGCTGGTCGAGCGCGACCTGACGGTGACGGTGGCCGAATCGTGCACCGGCGGGCTGATCGCCGCCTGCCTGACCGCCGTTCCGGGGGCCTCGGCGGTGTTCGAACGCGGCTTCGTCACCTACGCCAACGCCGCCAAGGAGACCATGCTCGGGGTGCCGGCCGAGTTGATCGCCGAGCACGGCGCGGTCAGCGAGGTGGTGGCCTGCGCCATGGCCCATGGGGCGCTGGTCAACGCGCCGGCCGGGGTGGCCCTGGCGGTGACCGGCATCGCCGGTCCGGGCGGGGGCAGCGCGGAGAAGCCGGTGGGACTGGTCCATGTGGCGGTGGCCCGCCGGCTGGGCGAGGACCCGGCGGCCGAGGACCCGGACGTGGAGATCCTCCACAAGCGCTTCCAGTTCCTGGGCGACCGCGACCACGTGCGCCGGGCCACGGTCAGCGCGGCGCTCGATCTGCTGGCGGCGATGCTGGAGGAGGCGGTCGAGGACGACCCCGACCAGACGGCGGCTCAGCCGGCCGAGGACAGCCCGGAGGGGCCGTAAAGCTGCCGGGCCCGCTGCTCGAAGGCGGCGACCATGCGCTGCACCGCCTCGTTGAACAGGGTGCCCATCAGCTTCTGAAGCATTTTCGAGCGGAACTCGAAATCGACATAGAAGTCGATGCAGGTGCCGTTCTCCTGCTCGATGAACACCCAGTGGTTGTTCAGGTAGCGGAACGGCCCTTCCTTGTAGGTGACATTCACCTTGTCGGTACCGATCAGCTCGACGCGCGAGGTGAAGCGCTCGCGGATCATCTTGAAGCCGACCACCAGATCGGCCTCGAACACCGTGTCGCTCAGGCGGCGCTTGATGCGCGACCCCAGGCACCAAGGCAGGAAGTCGGGATAGCGTTCGACATCGGCGACGAGGTCGAACAACTGCTTCTGGGTGTACGGAACGATCCGCTTTTCGGCGTGCGTGGGCATGACGGCGCGGAAACTAGTGGATTTTTCGGCGAAGGCAAATCCTTTCGCCGTTTCTGGCTTATTCTTTTTCACCCCGCTGGCCGGACAGGGCCCGCTGGCGGGCTGCCTGAAGCTCCGCGAAGTCGGCGTCGGCATGGTACGAGGAGCGGGTCAACGGGCTGGCCGAGACCATCAGGAAGCCGCGCCCCCGGCCCCGTGCCGCCAGATCGTCGAAGGACTCCGGGGTCCAGAAATCGATCACCGGGGCGTGCTTGGGGGTCGGTTGCAGGTACTGGCCGACGGTCAGGAAGTCGACCCCGGCCGAGATCATGTCGTCCATCACCTGGCTCACCTCGTCGACGCTTTCGCCCAGACCGACCATCAGGCCCGACTTGGTGAACATCGCCGGGTCCAGTTCCTTGACCCGGGCCAGCAGGCTGAGGCTGTGGAAGTAGCGCGCCCCAGGGCGGATGGACGGGTAAAGCCGGGGCACCGTCTCCAGGTTGTGGTTGAAGACGTCCGGCCGCGCCGCCACCACCGTTTCCAGGGCGCCTTGCTTGCCCCGGAAATCGGGCGTCAGCACCTCGATGGTGGTTTCCGGCGAGGCCTGGCGCACGGCGGCGATGGTGGCGGCGAAGTGGGCCGCCCCGCCGTCCGCCAGATCGTCGCGGTCGACCGAGGTGATCACCGCGTGCCTGAGGGCCAACTCACGCACCGAGGCGGCGACCCGCCCGGGCTCGTCGGCATCCAGGCCCGAGGGCTTGCCGGTGCGCACGTTGCAGAAGGCACAGGCCCGGGTGCAGGTGTCGCCGAGAATCATGAAGGTGGCGTGGCGGCGGGCCCAGCACTCGCCGATGTTGGGGCAGGCCGCTTCCTCGCACACCGTGTGCAGGCCGGCGTCGTGGACCAGCCGGCGCACCTCGCCATAGCCCTTGGAGGTCGGCGCCTTGACCCGGATCCACCCCGGTTTGCGCGGCGACGGATTGTCCGGCCGACGGGCCTTCTCGGGATGGCGGGGGCGGACCGACGGCGCGGCGTCGGCCGGGGACTGAACGGTCATCGGCAACGGCTTTCGATAAAACGGAGCGGGTGACTCAGAAATGTAGGGCCCGCCCCTCGGCGTCAAGGACGCTTTCGTGCATCATTTCCGACAGGGTGGGATGGGGAAAGACGGTGTGGATCAGCTCGGCCTCGGTGGTTTCCAGGCCCATGGCGATGGCATAGCCCTGGATCAGCTCGGTCACCTCGGCGCCGATCATGTGGGCCCCCAGCAGCTCGCCGGTGTCGGCGTCGAAGATGGTCTTGATCAGCCCCTCGGCCTCGCCCAGGGCCACCGCCTTGCCGTTGCCGATGAAGGGGAAACGCCCGACCTTCACGGCATGCCCCTGGGCCTTGGCCTTGTCCTCGCTCAGGCCGACGCTGGCCACCTGCGGATGGGCGTAGGTGCAGCCCGGAATGCGCAAGGGGTCGAGCGGTTCCAGCCCCTTGACCCCGGCGATGTGCTCGGCCGCCAGCACCCCCTCGTGCGAGGCCTTGTGGGCCAGCCAGGGGGGCGCCGTCAGGTCGCCGATGGCGTAGACGCCGGGCTCGCCGGTCACCCCGAAGGGTCCGGTCACCACGTGCCCCCGGTCCAGCTTCACCTTGCTCCCCTCCAGGCCCAGGTTGGCGCTGTTGGGGCTGATGCCGACGGCCAGCAGGACGCGCTCGGCCGTCACCTGGTGCTGCTTGCCGTCGCGGGCCAGGGTGGCGACCACGCCGCCGTCGCGCACCTCCAGCTTCTCGACCGTGGTCCCGGTGTGCAGGGTCATCCCGTCGCGCTTCAGCGACTTGGCCATCAGGGCCGAGATTTCGGCGTCCTCCTGGGGCAGGATGCGGTCGAGCACCTCGACCACCGTGGTCTGGCTGCCCAGGGTGTGGAAGAAGCTGGCGAACTCGATGCCGATGGCGCCGGAGCCGACGACCAGCAGGCTCTTGGGCAGGGTTTCGGCCTTCAGGGCGTGGCGATAGGTCCAGATGTGCTCGCCGTCCGCCTCCAGGCCGGGGAAGGTGCGGGCCCGCGCCCCGGTGGCCAGGATGATGTGCTCGGCGGCGAGGGACTCGGTGCCCTTCTCGCCGCGCACCGCCAGCCGCCCCGGGCCGTCAAGCTGGGCCCGGCCGCGGATCACCGTCACCCCGTTCTTTTTCAGCAGGTGCCCCACCCCGCCCGACAACTGCCCGGCCACCTGCCGCGAGCGGGCGACGATGGCCTTGAGGTCGGCGCCCACCTCGCCGGTTTTCAGGCCAAAGCTGTCGGCCTGCTTCAGGGTGCGGTAGATGTCGGCCGAGCGCAGCAGCGCCTTGGTCGGGATGCAACCCCAGTTGAGGCAGATCCCGCCCAGTTCGGCCGCCTCGACAATGGCCGTCCTGAGGCCCAGCTGGGCGGCCCGGATGGCCGCCACGTAGCCGCCGGGACCAGACCCGACCACCGCCACCTGGAACGCCGGCTCGGCCTTCCGCTGTTCGGCCATCGGCGGGGGCTCCTTTCGCGTTGCTGGAGTTTCAGCGCTCGGCCAGCGGCTGCCAGGCCGTGTCGGGCACCTTGCGGCCCAGCGCGCCCTCCAGGGTTTCGATGACGAACGCCGTACGGGCGGTGTCCTCGGCGGCGCGCAGGCGCTCGTAGCTGAAGCGGGCCATGTCGAGCACCGGCAGCAGGTTGAGGCGCCAGATGTTGTCCACCCGCTCGAAGATCAGCGACACCGACGACGGCTTGCCATCGGCCTTCATCATCAGGGCCTCGGCGGTCCAGCCCAGGCCCCGGGTCGGGCCGAGCTGGATGGTCTCCACCCCCTGGCGGCCGAACAGCCCGGCGCCCAGCGCCAGGGCAGCCAACTGGCGACCGTGGGCCGCTTTCAGGGTCTCGGCGTCATGGGTCAGGCGCAGGCGCAGGACCAGGATCTGATCGGCGATGGCCAGACTCTTGACCTCCTCGGCCGAGGCATACAGGGCGGCGTTGCGGATGCTGGCCAGCACCGGCCAGGAACTGGGCGAAACCAGGGCCGCCGCCGAATCATAGTCCTCGTCCTGCAGGGCGATGCGGAAGGCGTCGAACGACGTCTTCAGCGCCGCGTCCTCGGCCTCGGACAGCGGACCGGGCTTTACCTGACGCATCTCGGGCGCCTGATCGGCGGGTGGCTCCTCGGCCCCGGCGGGCAGCGCCGGCGCGGTGGCGAGCAGGGCGAACAGACCAAGGATCGGCAACAGGAGGCGAGCGGACACGGTTGAAATTCCTTGTTCAGGGAGTGACGACGCCGGAGTCTACAGCATCAGGGTGATCGGGTCCTCGATCAAACCCTTGAGGCGGGCCATGAAGGCCGCCGCCACGGCGCCGTCGATGCAGCGGTGATCGACCGCAAGGTTGAGGCTGAGCACGGTGCCCACGGCCAACTCGTCGCCGCGCACCACGGGCCGGCGCTCCCCCGCCCCGACCGACAGGATACCCCCCTGCGGCGGGTTGAGGATGGAGGTGAAGCTCTTCACCCCGAACATGCCCATGTTGGAGATGGTGAAGGTGCCGCCGCTGTATTCCTCCGGGGTCAGCTTGCCGGCGCGCGCCTTCTCGGCCAGCCGGCGCGCCTCGGCATGCAGGGTGGACAGGCTCTTGGCCGGCACGTCGCGGATCACCGGGGTGATCAGGCCGTCGTCCAGGGCCACCGCCAGCGCGATGTCGACCCGCGAGAAGTGCAGGATCGCCGCCTCGGTGAAGGCGACGTTGCAGCGCGGCTCGGCGACAAGGGCGGCGCCGGTGGCCTTGACGATCAGATCGTTGACCGAGATCCGGTCGGCCTTGTCGGCGATGCGGCCGTTGAGGTCGGCCCTGAGGCGCAGCAGCGGATCGAGGTCCACATCAATGGCGACGCTGAAATGCGGCACGTCCCGCGCCGAGGCGGTGAGCCGCCGGGCGATGGTGCGGCGCATGGAGGAATGGGGTTTGGCCTCGTGGGGCGGCAGGCCGAACAGCAGAGGATCGTCGGCTTGCGGCGTCTCGGGCGCCTCGGCCTGTGTCTTGCCGGCCGCCGGTTGGGGAGCCGTCCCGCCGGCCTCGACCGCCGCCTCGATATCGGCCTTGAGGATGCGCCCGCGCGGCCCGCGCCCGGACAGGGCGGCCAGATCGATGCCATGGCGCGCCGCCAGCCGGCGGGCCAGCGGCGAGGCGAAGACGCGCGACCGGTCGGCCGGCGGGGTGGCCGGACCAGGGGCGGGCCGCGGCGCCTTGGAGGCACCTTTCGGGGCATCGTCCTTGGCGGCGGGAGTCTCGGCCTGGGGGGACGGCGGCGGCTGCGGGCCCGCCTGTGCCGGCTCCGCGTCCAGCGCCGCCGCATCCTCACCCTCGGCCAGCAGGCGGGCGATGGGGGTGTTGACCGCCACTCCCTCGGTGCCCTCGGGCACCAGGATGCGGCCCAGGGTCCCCTCCTCCACCGCTTCCATTTCCATGGTCGCCTTGTCGGTCTCGATCTCGGCCAGAAGATCGCCCGCCGCCACCGGGTCGCCTTCGGCTTTCAGCCAGCGGGCCAGCTTGCCTTCGGTCATGGTCGGCGACAGGGCCGGCATGAGGACATCGATGGGCATCGGGCTTGGCACTCCCCCCTGGGGTTGGATCGGGTGGTGAACGGGACGTCAGTAGCGCCCCTGGCAGACGGCGCGTGCCGCCTCGGCGACCCGTTCGGCATCGGGCAGGGCGAGGCGTTCCAGGTTGGCGGCGTAGGGCAGCGGCACATCGGCCCCGGCCACCCGGGCGACCGGGGCGTCCAGCCAGTCGAAGGCCTTTTCCATGACGGCGGCGGCGATCTCGGCGCCGATGCCGGCCACCGGCCAGCCTTCCTCGACGGTGACCAGCCGGTTGGTCTTCTTCACCGAGGCGACAATGGCCGGCAGGTCGAGCGGGCGCAGGGTGCGCAGGTTGATCACCTCGGCCTCGATGCCCTCGCCGGCCAGACTCTCGGCCGCCTCCAGGGCCACCCCGACCATGCGCGAGAAGGCGACGATGGTCACCGCCTCGCCCGGCCGCTCGACGCGCGCCCGGCCGATGGGCAGGACCCACTCGGGGTCCTCGGGCACCGGGCCGGTCTGGCCATAGAGCAGCTCGTGCTCCAGGCAGATCACCGGGTTGGGATCGCGGATGGCGGCCTTCAGCAGCCCCTTGGCGTCGGCCGCCGACCACGGCGCCACCACCTTGAGGCCCGGCACGTGGGCATACCACGAGGCGTAACACTGGCTGTGCTGGGCACCGACCCGAGAGGCGGCGCCGTTGGGCCCCCGGAAGACGATCGGGCAGCCCATCTGGCCGCCCGCCATGTACAGCGTCTTGGCCGCCGAGTTGATGATCTGGTCGACGGCCTGCATGGCGAAGTTGAAGGTCATGAACTCGACCACCGGCTTCAGGCCGCCGAAGGCCGCGCCCACCCCCAGACCGGCGAAGCCGTGCTCGGTGATCGGGGTGTCGATCACCCGTTTGCCGCCGAATTCCGCCAACAGGCCCTGGGTGACCTTGTAGGCCCCCTGGTACTCGGCCACTTCCTCGCCCATCACGAAGACCGCGTCGTCGCGCCGCATTTCCTCGGCCATGGCGTCGCGCAGGGCCTGACGGACGCTGGTTTCCGGGCTGTCGCCCTGGGGCGTCGGATCGGGCGTGTCGTCCGGTGGGCTGTAGGCGGTGGTGGTGCGGATCAGCCCGGCCACCGGATCGTCATCCTGGGCCAGATCGTCCGTGGGGGCCGACTTCGCCGCCGCCGGGGGCGCGGCGGGCTTCTCCGCCGGCTGGTCCGCCGACTGGTCGTCGGGCTGGGCCGGTTGAGGCGGGGCCTCGGCCGGCGGGGCGTCGTCGAGCGCCGATTTGTCCTCGCCCTCGCCCAGCAGACGGGCGATGGGGGTGTTGACCGCCACCCCCGTGGTGCCGGCGGGGACCAGAATCTGGCCCAGGGTGCCCTCGTCGGTGGCTTCCATTTCCATGGTCGCCTTGTCGGTCTCGATCTCGGCCAGAAGGTCGCCCGCCGCCACCGGGTCGCCTTCCGTCTTCAGCCAGCGGGCCAGCGTGCCCTCGGTCATGGTCGGCGAGAGCGCCGGCATCAGCACGTCAATGGGCATGGGGCTCGGGTGTCCCTTTTCTGTCGGGCCCGGTTTTTGTCAGGCCCGGTTTCCATCAGGCTTCGATGAGAATGTCGGTGAACAGTTGGTCGGGGTCGGGTTCCGGGCTGTCCTGGGCAAAGGTGGCGGCGGCGTTGACCACTTCCTTGATCTCGCGGTCGATGGCCTTGAGGCCGTCCTCGTCCAGATGGCCGCCGTCGAGCAGCAGGGCGCGCACCTTGTCGATGGGGTCCTGCTCGGAGCGGATCTTGTTGACCTCCTCGCGCGAGCGGTACTTGGCCGGGTCGGACATGGAGTGGCCGCGATAGCGATAGGTGCCCATCTCCAGGATCATCGGCCCCTTGCCGGCCCGGGCATGGCTGGCGGCTTCCAGGGCGGCGTCGCGCACCGCCACCACGTCCATGCCGTCGACCCCCTGGCCGGGGATGCCATAGCCCTCGCCGCGCCGGAACAGTTCGCCCCGAGCGGCGTGGCGGGCCACCGAGGTGCCCATGCCATAACGGTTGTTCTCGATCACATAGACCACCGGCAGCGACCACAGGGCGGCCATGTTGAAGGATTCGTAGACCTGCCCCTGGTTGACCGCGCCATCGCCCAGATAGGTGAAGCACACCCCGCCGTCCTCGCGGTAGCGGTGCGAGAAGGCCAGCCCGCTGCCGATCGGCACCTGCGCCCCGACGATCCCGTGGCCGCCGAAGAAGCCCTTGTCGCGGCTGAACATGTGCATGGAGCCGCCCTTGCCGGCCGAATAGCCGTCGCGGCGGCCGGTCAACTCGGCCATCACCCCGTTGGGGTCCATGCCGGTGGCCAGCATGTGGCCGTGGTCGCGGTAGCTGGTGACCACCGTGTCGCCCGGCTCGGCGGCCGCCTGCACGCCGACGACCACCGCTTCCTGGCCGATGTAGAGGTGGCAGAAACCGCCGATCAGGCCCATCCCGTAAAGCTGGCCGGCCTTCTCCTCGAAGCGGCGGATGAGCAGCATGTCGCGCAGCCAGGAAACCAGTTCGTCCTTGTCCGGTCCCTGCTTGCCCGGACCCTGCTTGCTCGGCCCCTTGCGGCGGCGGCCCTTGGCGGGGCCGCTGTTGCGGCCCTGGGCTGACGTCTGCTCGGCCATCGGCTGGGCTTCCCTTGTTGTTCCGGACGCTGGGCCATCACCGGCTGGCGATGCACCGGACCCGGGCGGGCACGCCGCGGACCCCTGCGGCAGAGATGTGGCAAGGCCCTTGCGGAATCAAGGCGATCCGGGAATAAAACTTTGTTTTGCAATGCACAAGCAATCAAGCCGACATGCTGCGTCGCAGCATCCAGGGAGCATCCCGGAAGCCGCCAGAGGCGCCGCTCACTGCCCCTCGTCGAGCCCCTCGCCCGGCACCAGCGGCACCACCCGCTCGCCCGGATAGCCCATGCCCAGGCGGCGCCGGGCCAATTCCTCGACCATGTCGGCATCCAGCGAGTCGGGGCGCAGCAGGCGCACCCGCTCGGCCAGTTCGGCCCGCTGGGCGGCCAGCCCGGCGGCCTCGACGCGGGCCTGCTCCAGTTCCTGGCGCACCTGCCACCAGCGCAGCAGGCCGCGATCGCCATGCACCGTGTGGAAGCCGAAGTAGACCACCGCCACGGCCCCGATCATGGGGCCCACGGCGCGGCGCAGTCTGTCCTTGAGGTCGCTGTGGGTCGGGCGCATGGCCAACCCAGGGAATCACCAACCCGACTCGGCGTCAAGTCAAGTTTTCCGCCGAGTCGGGCTTTTTGTCCCGGGGTCTTTCGCCCTACCCCTCGGCGAGGTTGCGGATGGCCGAGGACACGGGGATGCGCCCCTGGCCGGTATAGGACTCGTGGTTCTTCTCGATCTCGTTCAGCTTGTAGAGGTAGTTGACCATCATGCCGGCCGAGCGGGTCAGGCCGTTGGTCGAGGTGTCGGCCATCCAGTTCAGGCGCTCCAGGCGCGCCCCGTTGGTCAGATGGAAGTGGGCCACCGGGTCGAGCGCCGTCGGCGGGCCTTCGGCCGGCACGCCGTCGCGTGGCGAGCGCTTCTCCAGGTACAGATAGCGCGCCGCCAGCCGTTGCAGCAGCGGCTTGACGGCCGCCGCCGTGGCCTCGTCGGACAGCCAGTCGGAGTGGCCCAGCACCTCGGCGAGCATGGTCGAGGGGGCCTCTTCCCAGTCCTTGCCGAGGGCCTTCAGGGTCTTGCGCTCGGCATTGGTGAGCAGGGCCTCGATCCCCTCGCCGGCCAGCCGGGCGTCGAGCCAGGCCCTGAAGCCGGGGATCGGCGACAGGGTGGCGAAGGTCTTGAGGTTGGGGAACTCGGTGCTCAGCTCCTGCACCACCCGCTTGATCAGGAAGTTGCCAAAGCTGATCCCGGCCAGCCCGCGCTGGGCGTTGGAGATGGAATAGAAGATCGCCGTGTCGGCCTTGGTCGGGTCGAGCACCGGGGCTTCCTCGTCGAGCAGCGCCTGGATGCTGTCGGAGATGCCACCGACCAGGGCCACCTGCACGAAGATCAGCGGCTCCTCGGGCATGCGCGGGTGGAAGAAGGCGTACAGCCGACGGTCCGAGTCGAGGCGGTTCTTGAGGTCCTGCCAACTGTCGATGCGGTGCACCGCCTCGTAGGCGATGATCTTTTCCAGCACCGCCGCCGGCGAGCGCCAGGTCAGCCGCTCCAGGTTCAGGAAACCAACATCGAACCAGTTGGTCAAAAGGTCCTTCAACTCGCCCTGCAGGGCCTTCAGGGCCGGGTCGCGACGCGACAGGCGCAGCAGTTCGGCCCGCATGTCGACCAGGAAGTGCACCCCCTCGGGCAGGGCATTGAACTGGGTCATCAGGCGGACGCGCGGCGGCTGCAGGGCCTGGCGCACCCGATGCGCCGCCCGGGCCAGGGCCGTGCCGTCCTCCGGGTTGGTCGACTGATAGGCGGCCATGGCGGCCAGCGCCGCGTCGCGGTCGGGGCCGTACTCGGCGGCCAGCAGATGCAGGAAGCGGGCCCGCCCCTCCTCGTTCAGGCCGGTGTAGGCGCGCCCCAGGGCGGCCGCCCGCTGGCGCGCCGAAACCTCGCCGCCCAGACCCTCCAGACAGGCCTCCATCTGGGCCTGGACGCGCATCAGGTCGGACTCCGGCAGCCCCGGCTTGAGGTCGGACAGATCGCTGCGCCCGCCCCCCACGTAGCCGTGCCAGAGCCGGGAAAAGCGCTCCATGAAGCCAAGCCCGCCCGTCCCTTGCGGGGATTCGGGAGGCGCCGTTTCGGTGATCGTCTCGCTGGCCATGCCCTGCCTCTCTGCTGCGAGCGATGGCCACTCCGGCCACCGCACATCACGGATTGTTTCCGATTATTTCAGTCCTCAGTGTTACCAGAGCAAGGGGCTCGGACAAGAAGGAAGTTTTCGGGTCAGCGCGGATCGGGCGCCCCGAACAGGTGGCGCAGCACCCCGGGCAAGGCCTCCGGCAGGTCCTCGGCGATCAGCCCCGGGCCGACCGCCCGGCCCGCCGCCCCATGCAGCCAGACGGCGGCGCAGGTGGCCTCGAAGGGTGCCATGCCCTGGGCCAGGAGGCCGAGGACGAAACCGGCCAGCACATCGCCGGTGCCGGCGCTGGCCAGATCGGGCACCGCGTTGGCATTGATCACGGCCCGGCCATCGGGCGCCGCCACCACGCTGTCGAAAGCCTTGAGGACGACCACCGCGCCGCTGCGCCGGGCCGCCGCGCGCGTCGCCTCCAGGCGGCCCAGGCGGGCCGGGTCGAGGTCGGGAAAAAGGCGGGCGAACTCACCGCCATGGGGAGTCAGCACGGCCGGCCCGCGCACCGCCCTGAACAGGCTTTGCGGGGCCTCGGCGAAGCTGGTCAGGGCGTCGGCATCCAGCACCACCGGGCGGCCGCTGGCCAGCACCGTCAGCACACGACCGGCCAGCACCTCGCCGGCCCCGCCGCCGGGCCCGAGCAGCCAGGCGTTGAGGCGGGAGTCGGTGAGCAGGGCATCCAGATCGCCCGGACCATCCAGCGGGCGCACCATCACCCCCGGCTGGTCGCCGGCATAGAGGGCATGGACCGCCGCCGGGGCGGCCACGCTGAGCAGCCCGGCGCCGACCCGCCGCGCCGCCCGGGCGGCCAGCCGGCCGGCCCCGGTCAGCCGCCCGCCGCCGACCACCAGGGCGTGGCCCCGGCTGTACTTGTGGCCCGCCGGGTCGGGCCGGGGCAGCGTCCACAGGGCCGGGTCGTTGAGCCACAGGCGGCCGTCCTGGGCGGCCACGGCGGCCTCGGGGATGCCGATGTCGGCGACCACCAGTTCGCCCCTCTTGAGCCGTCCCGGCAGCAGCCAGTGGCCCGGCTTGGCGCGGGCGAAGGTGACGGTCAGCGCGCAGTCGGGCGCCTCCCCCAACGCCAGCCCGGTGTCGCCGGCGATGCCGCTCGGCAGGTCGACCGCCACCACCGGCAGCCGGCGCTGGCCCAGGGCGGCGATCACCTCGGCCGCCACGCCCTCCAGAGGCCGGGTCAGGCCGGCCCCGAACAGGGCATCGACGGCCAGCCCGGCGCCCTCCAGCAGAGCCGGCGAGAGGGGCTCGACGGGACCGGCCCAGGCGTCGCGCATGTGGGCCGCGTCGCCTGTCAGGGCCGCCGGGTCGCCGAGCAGCCCCAGGCGCACCGGCCAGCCCGCCTCGGCCAGCCGGCGGGCGATCACGAAGCCGTCGCCGCCGTTGTTCCCAGGGCCGCAGAGCACCGCCACCGGGCCGCGCGCGAAACGGGCGGTCAGCGCCTCGACCACCCGCTGGCCGGCGTTTTCCATCAACCTGATGCCGGGCACCCCGGCCACGGCGGCGGCGTGGTCGGCGGCGGCGCTCTCGGCCACGGTCAGCAGGCGCAGCGCGGCGCTGGGGTCGGACATGGCGGAAAGACTCCCGAAGGTTGGCGCGGCCCCGCCCGGACGGCTATATCGGGGCGGCGCCACCGCGCCGGGCGGGGCAGCGCCACCGCGCCGATGTGGCCGTCCGGGCGGGGCACATGGATCGCGTTCGAAAAAAAGGGTAACCGCCGTGCGGGTGATTGTCATCGGAGCCGGGGTGATCGGCACCACCAGCGCCTGGTATCTGGCCGCCGACGGCCATCAGGTGACGGTGCTGGAGCGCCGCCCCGGCCCGGCCGAGGAAACCAGCCGGGCCAACGGCGGGCAGATCTCGGCCAGCCACACCGAGCCCTGGGCCAGCCCGGCCAACCTGATCCAGGCCATCGGCTGGCTGGGCCGGCGCGACGCCCCGCTGGTCCTGCCGTGGTGGAAACCCGACCCCGAACTGTGGGGCTGGCTGCTGGGATTCCTGCGCAACTGCACCCCGGGCCGGGCCCAGGCCAACCAGGCCCGGGCGCTCCGGCTGGCGGTCCACTCGCGGGTCTGCCTGGGTGCCCTGCGCGACCAGCTCGACCTTGATTACGAGCAGGCCCGGCCGGGCATCCTCAACCTCTACCGGACGCCGCAAGGCTGGACCCGGGCGCGCCGCGCGGTGCCCGCCATGCGGGCCAACGGGCTGGCCGTGGAGCCCCTGGAGGCCGCTGCCATCAAGGCCCGCGAGCCGGCCCTGGCCCATCTTGGCGATCTGGCCGGCGGCCTGCTCAGTCCCGACGACGAGACCGGCGACGCCCACCTGTTCACCCGCGCCCTGGCCACCCACGCCGCCCAGGCCGGGGTGGGGTTCCGGTTCGACTGCCCGGTGCGCGGCTTGCTGGTCGAGGGCGGCGGGCGGCGGGTGATCGGGGTGGAAACCACCGACGGCCCCTGGCGCGCCGACGCGGTGGTGCTGGCGGCGGGCAGCTTTTCCGCCCCGCTGGCCGGCAAGGCTGGTCTTGAGCTGCCGATCTATCCGGCCAAGGGCTATTCACTGACCGTCGACACCTCGGCCACCCCGGCCGAGTATCTGCCCCGCCACAGCCTGATCGACCATCACACGCGGATGGTCTACGCCCGCCTGGGGGATCGGCTGCGCGCCGCCGGGACCGCCGAGTTGACCGGCTATGGCGACGATGTGGACCCGGGCCGCTGGGCGGTGGTGCGCGACCACGCCCGCGCCCTGCTGCCCCACGCCGGCGACTATGCCGAGGCCCAGCCGTGGGCCGGTCTGCGCCCGGCCACCCCCGACTCGTGCCCGATCATCGGCCCGGCGCCCCTGCCCGGCCTGTGGCTGAACAGCGGTCACGGCACCCTGGGCTGGACCATGGCGGCGGGCAGCGGCCAGCTTCTGGCCGACCTGATGGCCGGCCGCGCCCCGGCCATCGAGGCTGCCGATCTGGGGTTGAACCGCGGGCGTTCCTGAAATTCCCCCCTGCGCGCCGAACGTTCTCGACCGATTTGGTGCGGAATTGCCGGAACACACCGTGACCGCCCGAAAAGGGCGGCCCCCGGGGAACGGATTTTTCTCTACTAGTAGAAGATGTCCTTGGACACCAGGGGACCGGAGCACTCGACCTTCTGGTTGTCGCGGTCGTGCATGAAGACCCGCACGAAGGTGACGCTGTCCAGGTCCCGCAAAAGCTGGTTCGGGGCCCGTTTGACCCCGAACCGGCCGGGCTCGAAGAAATAGGCGTACAGGCTGCCGCGCGAGGCCTTGATCAGGTAGCCGTTGCGCCCGTCGATGCCGGCGTCCCAGCGGATGCGGTTGAGAATTTCCCGGCAGTTGCGCTGCGTCGCCGGGAAGGTGCCGATGAGGAAGGCCTGAATCTGCAACTGCTGGCGGTCAGCATCGAACACAGCGTCGATGTCGGCGTAGTTCTCGGCCTCGATGCCATTCAGGCTGTGGTTCAGGGCGTTCAGGCCGCAGGCCAGCAGCGAGGGCTGCTCCAGGCCGCAGGCGTCGGTCACCGGCATGGTCTGCTGCAGGAAACCCAACGCCTCGCGCGGGCCGGCGGCCTCGGCCAGACCGGGCGAGCCCCAGCCCAGGGCCAAGCCGACCATCACCACCACGCTCATCATGCCACGACCCATGCCACGGCGGTCCTTGAAACAGCGCCTCGTCATGCCTTGCCTGCCTCTTCAGAATGGCTCTTCAAGGACCTCCCGCGCCACACGGGGACGGTCCACACACGGGGACGACCCACCCGAACAGCCCGGTGGTGGCTCCGGCGGATAGCGGGCGGGTCAGCCCGCGCGGCCTCGGCCGCGAACACAACGCCAGCGGCCCCGGGGAGCCGGTTCGCCCTTCCTCTAGCACGGACCGGCCGGCATAAGAAACCATTTGCCGACATGGCGCCGGCTTTTTTTTGTCGCGTGGCGCGACCCGGGCCGGGCGACAAAAAAGCCGACGCGCCAACGCAATGATGTGAAAAAAGGCGCTTGGCCGGCGCCTTGGGGCATGCTGCCTGCTTGGCGACCCACACAACATGCCACAAGGTTCTGATATTGGAAAATATTGCGCCCCCTGCCCTTCAAGAAGGGAGCGGTGGTCACACCTTGGAGAGGGGGGTGTCAGAAGGGAATCCAGGAGTGCTCGTGGCTGTAGTGCAGGTAGCCGATGTTGGCCCCTGCCCGCAAGCCAACCCCGGTGCGGATGGGGGCCAGGACCAGTTCGCCGGAGCGCTGGTAGTTCACCCCCACCCCGCCGACGAAGTAGAAGGTCCCCTCGACGCCGGGAATGCGCTGATACAGCTCGTGATCCGCCCCCAGGTGATAGACCAGGGTGAACACCCGCGAGGCATTGCCGCCCAGGTCGAAGCCCACCGACGGTCCCTGCCAGTAGATCGGCCGGGTGGCCCCGCCCTTGCGGTTGAGGGTGCCCTCGCCATAGCGCAGGCCGACACCGATGGCGCCGCTCACCTCCTCGCCGGTGATGTAGGCGTTGGGCCGGCCATGGTCGGCGAACACCTTCTCGACCACCTGGGCCAACCCCTCGGTGGTGGCGCCGAAGAAGCCCCGGGCGGCCTCGAGGATCTCGTTCTGGCTGAAGGTTTCCTCCTCGGCCAGGGCGGGACGCGCAACCAGCACGACAAGCAGGCAGACGGCCAGGGCGGCCCGCCCGACGACGAAAAACCGTTTCATGATGCTGCCTTTCGGCTGTGGTCAGGTCGGCTGAGATCAGGACTCGGCCGGGCCTTCCGGTCCCGGCTGGGCCAGCCAGGCGAGGCGTTTCACCTCGACCCGCCCGCGGCACACGCTGTCCAGGATGATGCCGCAGGACAGGCTGAGCGAGCCAAGCAGCATCAGGCCGGTGGACAGCACCGCCGTGGGCAGGCGGGGGACCAGCCCAGTCTCCATGTAGGTCAGCAGCAGGGGCACCGAAAGGCCGGTGGCGATCACCGCCAGGGCCGCGAAGATCAGACCGAAGAAGGGAAACGGCCGGACCTCCTTGAACAGCACCATGATGGTCCACAGGATGCGAAAACCGTCGGCCCAGGTGTTGAGCTTGGAGTGGCTGTCCTCGGGGCGCTCGAAATAGTCGGTCTCGATCTCGGCGGCGGCGACATGCATCTGCAGGGCATGGACGTTGATCTCGGTCTCGATCTCAAAGCCCGTCGAGGCGGCCGGGAACGACTTCACGAAGCGTCGCGAAAAGACCCGGTAGCCCGACAGCATGTCGGAAAAGCGCTGCCCGAAGATCACCCCCACGGCCCCGGTCAGCAGCCGGTTGCCCAGTTGGTGCACCGGCCGGCGGGCCGCCTTGGCGTCGACCAGCCGGCGCGCCCCGACCACCATGTCCAGATGATCGTCGCGCAGCCGGGCGACCAACTCCGGCGCCCGGGTCGCGTCGTAGGTGGCGTCGCCGTCGACCAGCACGTAGATGTCGGCCTCCACGTCGGCGAACATGCGGCGCACCACGAACCCCTTGCCGGCCATTTCCTCGCGCCGCACCACGGCGCCGGCGGCGCGGGCCAGGGCGGCGGTGTCGTCGGTCGAGCGGTTGTCGTAGACGTAGACCGTGGCCCCGGGCAGGGCGGCCTTGAAGTCGGCCACCACCTGGCCGACCGTGGCGGCCTCGTTGTGGCACGGCACCAGCACCGCCACCCGCGGGTTGGGGCTCGAGTCGGACGGGGGGGTCGGCGTGGACGGCATGGATCGGCCCCTGACAGGTGCGGAGTCGACCCGGCGGCGGTGCCGGCGGGCCTTGCGCTCCGGTCATACCCGGCCACCGCCTGGCTGGCAACAGGATGCCACCACAGGCCGCCCCGGCACCCCCGAAGGTGGCCGGGAGCCTGACATTTTTCGACAAACGGGCAGCTTATCGGAAGCATTTCAAACGTCGGGGCGATCGGTTATTCCTTTTGGCTCGGTTTCGATCACTCCGCGCCTTGAGGTAATGTTTTGACCTGCTGTGCGCATTGATCGCATAAACGCCGAGGTTGCGCCCCCTCCTCTCATCTGCTTCACGGCCTTATCCCCCCATGAGCCCGCCGCCATCCGCCCCCCCGCTGCCCGCCCTGGCGAGCGTTGATCCGACCACCCGCCGGCTGCTGCTCGACTGGCAGAAGCGGGTGCTTGATGTGCTGCTGGTCAGCCAGAGCACTGCGGCGGCGCTGGAGGCATTGGTCCGGCTGATCGAGGAGGTGCATCCGGAGATGGTGTGCGCCGTCATGCTGGTGGACGGCAACCGGCTGACCTTCGGCGCCGGGCCCAGCCTGCCCGAGTTCTATCACCAGGCGGTCGAAGGCTTGGCCATCGGTGACGGCGTCGGCTCGTGCGGCACGGCGGCGGCGCGCGGCGAGCCGGTGATCGTCGCCGACATCCTGAGCCACCCCTATTGGGCCGATTACCGGGAGTTGATGGCGCAAACCGGGCTGGCCGCCTGCTGGTCGCAACCGATCAAGGGGCGCGATGGCCGGGTGCTGGGCACCTTCGCCATCTATTACCGCGAGGTGCGCCAACCGAGCCCCGAGGACCTGGAACAGATCGCGCACCTGTCCGATCTGGCCGCCCTGATCATCGAGGTGTGGGAGTCCGAAAGCGCCCTGGAACACAGCGAACGGCGCCTGCAGCGCCTGACCGCGACCATCCCCGGGGTGATCTACGAATACCGCCTGCACGTCGATGGGCGCGGCGAGTTTCCCTACATCAGCCCGGGCATCCGCGAAATGACCGGCCTTGATCCCGAAACCGTCATGGCCGATCCTGGCGCCGTGTTTGCCTTGCTCCATCCGGATGACCGCGCGGCCCTGCACCAGGCCAACCTCAGGAACAGCGACGGCAGCGTCGACGAATGGAACGGCGAAATGCGGCTCGACACCCCGCAGGGCCAGCGCTGGATCAAGGCCCACGCCATCCGCGACACCAGCGCCGCGCCGGCCGATGGCTCGACCCTGTGGTCCGGGCTGCTGACCGACATCACCCGGGAAAAGACGGCCGAGTTGGCCCTGGCCCGCTCCAACGCCGAACTGGAAACCTTCGCCCACGCCGTTTCCCACGACCTGCGCGAGCCGCTGCGCATGGTGAGCAGCTACCTGCGGCTGCTGGAGCGCCGGCTCGGCCCCGATCTCGGCTCCGAGGCGGCAGAGTTCCTGGACTTCGCCCGCGATGGGGCCCACCGCATGAACCGCCAGATCGAAGGCTTGCTGGCGTACGCCCGGGTCAGCCGCCAGGTCCCGGCCGCGGTGGAGGTTGACCTCGATCTGGCGGTGACGGCGGCGCTCGACAATCTGGTCATGGCGGTGGCGGAAAGCGGGGCCTCGGTGTCGATCGCCGGCTTGCTGCCGACGGTGCGGGGCGACCCCGACCAACTGGCCCTGGTTTTCCAGAACCTGCTCGCCAACGCCCTGAAGTTCCGCCACCCCGAGCGCCCACCCCGCGTCGTGATCAGCGCCCGCGAGGTCCCTGGCGCCTGGCGCATCGAGGTGACGGACAACGGATTGGGGGTGCCGGACGATCAGGCGGAACGCCTGTTCGGCATCTTCCAGCGCGGCCATCCGGCCCAGTCGGTGGACGGCACCGGTGTCGGCCTGGCGCTGGTCAAGCGCATTGTCGAGCACCACGGAGGGAGTGTCGGCGTCGATCCCGGCCCCGACGACCAGGGAGCCTGTTTCCACATCACCCTGCCGCGCGAGGCCTGAAGCGTCCCCCGGCGCCTTACCCGGGAAGGCCGGCGACCAGGGGCACGAAGCGCACGTCCATCAGCGATTCCCGGTGCACCGCGCCGTCGCGCCGGGTCAGGCGGACCACCTCCTGATGGCCGCCGCCGGCGGCCTCCACCGGCACCACCATCACCCCGCCCTCGGCCAGCTGGTCGACCAGCCCCTGGGGCACCTGACGCGCCGCCGCGGTGACCAGGATGCGGTCGAAGGGGGCCTGCTCGGGCCAGCCCTTGTGGCCGTCGCCGACAATGGCGGTGATGTTGGTCAGGCCCAGGTCGGCGAAGCGCCGCTCGGCCCGGGTGAGCAGGTCGCGGTGGCGTTCGATGGTGTAGACCCGACGGCACAGCCGGGCCAGGATCGCCGCCTGATAGCCCGAGCCGGTGCCGATCTCCAGCACCTTCATGCGCGGCCCCACGTCCAGCGCCTGGGTCATGAAGCCGACCACCAGCGGCTGGCTGATGGTCTGCCCGCAGTCGATGGGCAGGGCCCTGTTCTCGTAGGCTTGGTCGAGGAACGGCTCGGCCACGAAGGCTTCGCGGGGCAACCGCTCGACGGCGGCCAGGACCCGGGTGTCGGTGATGCCCTGGGTCCTCAACTCCATGATCAGGCGGATCTTGCGGGCCGCGTAGGTCATGGTTTCGCCCCCGGGGGCGCCTCCGGGGCGGGATCGTCAAGGACCTCGGCCAGACGGCCCAGGGTGGCCCGGTGGGTCAGATCGACGCACAGCGGGGTGACCGAGATCATGCCCCGGCCGATCACTCCCAGATCGGAATCATCGCCGTGCCGCTCGCCGCTGCGCTGCGGCCCGATCCACACATAGGGCCGGCCGCGCGGGTCGGTGCGCTCGGTGATCCCCTCGCCGATCTTGCGCCGTCCCTGGCGGGTCACCTTGAGGCCGCTCACCGCCTCTGGCGGGCAGTTGGGGAAGTTCACGTTGACCAGCACGTTGCGCGGCCAGGACTGGGCGCACAGACGGCGCACCAGATCGGGGCCATGGGCCTCGGCGGTTTCGAACGGCGGCGGCTCGGGGTAGCGGAAAATCTGGCTGAGGGCGATCGAGCGCACGCCCAGCAGGGTGCCCTCCATGGCCGCCGCCACGGTGCCGGAATAGGTGATGTCGTCGCCCAGGTTGGCCCCCCGGTTGACCCCGGAGAGCACCAGGTCGGGCCGCCGCCCCTCGATCAGCTTGTGGACGGCCAGCAGCACGCAGTCGGTGGGGGTACCGGCAACGGCGAAGCGGCGTGGCTCGATCTCGCGGAAGCGCAAGGGGTCGTGCAGGCTGAGCGAATGGCCGGTGCCGCTCTGCTCGGTTTCCGGGGCGACCACCCAGACGTCGTCCGACAGGCTCTCGGCCAGCCGGGTCAGCAGGGCCAGGCCGGGCGCGTTGATGCCGTCGTCGTTGGTGACCAGGATGCGGGCCCGCGACAGGTCGGCCAGCGGCGGCAGCAGATCGTCCGCGATCTCGGTTGCGGCCTCGGTGGCGACCTGGGCGGCGGAGTCCGGCTCAGACATGACCGGCGATCACCGTCATCCCGCCCATGTAGGGCTGCAGGGCGGCCGGCACCCGGATGCTGCCATCGGCCTGCTGGTGGTTTTCGACCAGCGCCACCAGGGCCCGGCCGACGGCCAGCCCGGAGCCGTTCAGGGTGTGGACCAGCCGGGTCCCCTTCTCGTCCCCCTCGGGCCGATAGCGGGCCTTCATGCGGCGGGCCTGGAAGTCGCCGCAGGCCGAGCAGCTGGAGATTTCCCGATAGGCCTGCTGGCCAGGCAGCCAGACCTCCAGATCGTAGGTGCGGCGGGCGGCGAAGCCCATGTCGCCGGCACACAGTTCCATCACCCGGTAGGGCAACTCCAGGGCCTTCAGGATGGCCTCGGCGCAGCCGGTCATGCGCTCCAGCTCGGCCGCCGAATCGTCGGGGCGGACGATGGACACCATCTCCACCTTCTCGAACTGGTGCTGGCGGATCATGCCCCGGGTGTCCTTGCCGGCCGCCCCGGCCTCGGCCCGGAAGCACAGGGTGTGGGCGGTCATCCGGCGCGGCAGGTCGGCCTCGGCCAGGATGCTGTCGGCCACCGTGTTGGTCAGCGTCACCTCGGCGGTGGGGATCAGCCACAACCCGCCATCGGTGCGGAACATGTCGTCGACCAGCTTGGGCAACTGCCCGGTGCCGCGCAGCGCATCGTCGCGGACCAGCACCGGGGTGTTGATCTCGGTATAGCCGTGCGCGCTGGTGTGGGTGTCCAGCATGAACTGGGCGAGGGCCCGCGACAGGCGCGCGAAAGCCCCCTTGAGGACCACGAAACGAGCCCCGGACAGGCCAGCGGCGGTGGTGAAGTCCATGCCTCCCAGGGCCTCGCCCAGGGCCACGTGGTCCCTGGGCTCGAAGTCGAAGGCCGGCGGCGTGCCGACCCGCCGCAGCTCGCGGTTGGCGCTTTCGTCGGGGCCGTCGGGCACCTCGTCGGCCGGCGGGTTGGGCAGGGCGAGCAGCAGGTCCTCCAGAGCCTGGCCGACCTCGCGCTCGTCATCCTCGACGGCGGCGATGTCGGCCTTCAGGCGGGCCACCTCGTCGATCAGCTCGGCGGCCTCCTGCCCGGCCTTCTTGCGCTGGCCGATCTCGCGGCTGGCCTCGTTGCGCCGCGCCTGCATGGCCTGGAAGCGGGTTTGCAGGTCGCGCCGCCGGCGGTCCAGCTCGACCAGCCGTTCGGCCACCGGCTCGGCGCCACGGCGGGCCAGGGCGTGGTCCAGCGCGTCAGGGGTTTCGCGGATCCATTTCAGGTCCAGCATGGCGGGGTCCGGGGGTCTGGGGTCGGCGGGGGTAGGCCGCCCCCGGAGCCATCGCGGCCCGGGGGCGACGCCGTCAGTCGTCGTTGAAGTCGGTTTCGTCGCCGTCGCGGCCGAAGCTTCCGTCATCGCCGGCATGGCGCGCGGCACGCTCCGCCTCGACCCGGCGCACGGCGTGGATGGAGGCCTCGTACAACAGCAGCAGCGGGATGCCAAGGCCGATCTGGCTGACCACGTCGGGCGGCGTGATGATGGCGGCGACGACGAAAATGCCGACAATCGCATAACGCCGCTTGTCGACCAGGCCCTGGGCCGTGACCAGCCCCACCCGCGACAGCAGGACCAGCGCCACCGGCAACTGGAAGCTCAGCCCGAAGGCCAGCATCAGGCGGATGACCAGGGTCAGGTACTCGCCCACCCGGGCCTCGATCTGGACCGGCAGCACGGTCTCTTCGGCCCCCGTCTGGAAGCCCAGCAGGAAGCGCCAGGCCAGCGGGATGACCAGGTAGTAGACCATCGCCGCGCCGACCGCGAAGAGCACCGGGCTGGCCACCATGAAAGGCAACAGGGCGCGCTTCTCGTGGCGGTACAGGCCGGGCGCCACAAAGCCCCAGATGTGATAGGCGATGACCGGAAACGACAGCACGATGCCGCCGAAGGCCGCCACCTTGATGTAGGTGAAGAACGGCTCGGCCAGCCCGGTGGCGATCATGCGCTGGGTGCCGCCCACCTCCTGCATGATGTCGGCCAGGGGCACGACCAGGAAGGCATAGATGGGCAGACGCACGGCGTAGCAGATCAGGAACCCGACGATGAAGGCGCCGAGCATCCACATCAGGCGCAGGCGCAACTCGATCAGGTGATCGATCAGGCTCATCTTGTTGTCGGCGGGGTTGTCGCTCACGAGGGCTCTCCATCGGCCCCGCCGTCAGGGCGCGTCTTGGGGGTGGCTTTGGGGGTCGCCTTGGGGGTGGTGGTCTTGCGGCCGCCACCGCTGCCAGCCTTGGCGCGCCCGCCAGAGGGCTTGGCGCCGGTCGATTTGGCGCCAGTGGACTTGGCACCGGCGGGCTTGGGATCGGCGGGCTTGCCGTCAGCGGACGGGGCCGGCGGCTGGCTGGCCGCCTTGGCCGGGGCGTCCGCCCCGCTGCCGCTGGCCTTGGCGGTCTTCAGGTCCTCCGACAGCCCCTCGCGCAGCGAGCCATCGGGGTCCACCGCCTGATCGAAGGCGCGGCCGGCGTCCTTGTTCTTCAGGCCGTCGACGGTCTTCTTCACGTCGTCCAGCTCGGCGTCCTTGACCGCCTCGTCCAGATAGGACTGGAACTCGCGGGCCAACGAGCGGGCCTTGCCCATCCAGATGCCCAGGGTGCGCATCACCTGGGGCAGCTCCTTGGGGCCGATGACCAGCACCATGATCACCGCCACCACCAGAAGCTCGATCCAACCGAGGTCCAGCATGTTCGGGCCTTGTTCGAAAGGGAGACAAAACCTTCCCCGCCGCCGAGACGGGTCCGGAGCGGCATGGCGCCAACCTCGGGGCCAAGGTTTAGCGTCATTGGAAGACGCTGAGAAGAGGGGGTTTGATGACCACGCCCGCCGGCCCGCTCCGCCACCGCAACAGGACAGGCCGAGTCGCCCGGCGGGCGCCGGCTCAAGGGCGACGCGGCGGCGCCCCTCTCGCCGCTGGCTTTCCCGGCCAGCCCCCGGTCGAGGCTAGGTCGAGACCCGGTCAAGACCCGGTCAAGACCCGGTCAAGACAAGGGCCGCCCCCTGGAATCCGAGGCGGCCCTTCGCGTGGTGGGACAGGTCAAGACAGAGCAACCCTCCGGCAGCGCGCCCCCAGAAGAGTGAAGGGCGCGCCTCCGAAAGCGGTGCCGACAGGCCAGGCGCCCTATGTCCGCCCTCGGCGGACCACGGCGCCGGCCGGGATCGTCCTCAGGCCTTGTCGCTCTTGGCGGCCGGCTTGGCCTCGGCCTTCGGGGCCGGCTTGGCTTCGGCCTTCGGCGCGGCCGGCTTGGCGGCCGCCGGCTCGTCCTTGATCTGCTTGGTGTCGGCTTCAGCCTCGCCCTTGTCGCCGCCAAGGCCGGACTTGAACGCCTTGATGCCCTTGCCGGCGTCGCCCATCAGGCTGGACAGCTTGCCCGAGCCCCCGAACAGAACCAGGACGATGACGAGGACGATAAGAAGTTGCCAAATGCTCAGACCCATGGATCTCGTGCTCCCGCTTCACTCTTGGATGCTATGCCCCCGGTTGGGCGTGGACCCGGACCGAAACCCCGAAAATGGCGTCCCGCGCGCGGCGGCAACGCCATCCAGGGCCGCGGCCCGGCATGACATGATCCGTGGTTCGGTGCCCCAACCCCTGGCGCGGTCGATGGTCATCCCCCCGGACGACTGCCCGACCTTCCCCCGGTGCAAAAGCCCCTCCCCTCGGTTCGACGGCCCCCGGTCACCAGAGGACCCCCCGTCAAGAACCCGGAGGCGGTTTATGCTTAGGCCGCACTATCGCAGATCGCCGTGCGCCACGCAATCTTTCCGCGGCCGGGATCAACGCCATCCTCAGGCTTCGGGATCGTCCTCGGGATCGTCCTCTTCCTCCAGCGGCAGCTCGTCGGCCCGGGCGCCGTAGGCGGCGATGGCCGGGCGGCTGTCGAGCAGGCCGGCGGCGCGCAGATCCTCGATGCCCGGCAACTCGTCCAGCCCGCCCAGACCGAAGTGGTCGAGAAAGGAGTCACTGGTCCCCCAGGTCAGTGGCCGCCCGGGGCTCTGGCGGCGCCCCCGGGGGCCGATCCAGCCCGCCTCCAGGAGCACGTCCAGCGTCCCGCGTGACAGCGCCACGCCGCGGATTTCCTCGATCTCGGCCCGGGTCACCGGCTGGTGGTAGGCGATGATGGCCAGCGTCTCGACGGCGGCCCGCGACAGCTTGCGGGTCTCGTTGCGGTGCTCGGTCAGGTAGGGCGCGAGATCGGGCGCGCTGCGGAAGGCATAGCCCTCGCCCAGCTTGACCAGGTGCACGCCGCGCCCCTGGTAGTCGGCGCGCAGGCTGTCCAGCACCTGACCCACGTCGCAGCCCCGGGGCAGGCGCTCGGCCAGCTCGCGCGGCGTCAGGGGACGCGGGGCGGCGAACAGCAAGGCCTCGGCGATGCGGGCATGGGGCCTCAGGTCGGCCCCCTCGGGCAGCGGCAGCAGGGCCGCCGGATCGTCGATGCCCGGCGCCGACTCCGGGGTTGGGCGGGTCTCGTCGGCGGTCATTGGCGGGCCTCCTTCCTGCGGATCAGGATGGGGGCGAATCCCGGCCCCTCCTGATGCACCTCCAGCCGTCCGTCGCGGGCCAACTCCAGCACCGCCACGAAATGGGCGCTGACCGCCGAGCGCCACAGCAACGGCGAGCCGACCTCGGCCGGCAGCAGGGTTTCCAGGCGGGTCCACTCGGGGCAGTCGCCGAGCATCTGGCGCAGGCGGCGAATCGCCTCCTCCACCGAGTACAGGTCGAAGGCCTGGACTTCCAGGGTCTGCGTCTCGCGGCGGGCCCGGATGTCGCCATAGGCCCGCAACAGGTCGAACAGGCCGAGATCGTAGACCGGCGTGGCGATCAGCGCGATGCCTTCCGGCTGGCCGTTGGCGAACACCTCGCGGCCCAGGCGGGGCCGGGCCATCAGGTCGCGGCCGGCGCGCTGCATGGCCTCCAGCCGCTGCAACTGGAAGGCCAGGGCGGCGGCCATCTCGGCGCCGCTGGGCTCGGCCTCGGTGGTCTGCTCGACCGGCAGCAGAAGGCGCGACTTGAGGTAGGCCAGCCACGAGGCCATGACCAGATACTCGGCCGCCAACTCCAGGGCCAGACTGCGCGCCTGCTGGACGAAGGCCACGTACTGCTCGGCCAACTGGAGGATGGAGATGCGAGCAAGGTCGACTTTCTGCTCGCGGGCCAGGGTCAGCAGCAGGTCGATGGGCCCCTCGAAACCGTCGATGTCGAGCACCAGATCGGTCAGCCGGGCGCTGTCCGGCGCCGCTCCCTCCTCGGCCCCCGTGACCATCGCGCCCCCCTTACCAGCCGTGCCCGGTCAGCAGCATCATCCCCTGCATCAGGGCGCGCACCACCGGCAGCACCACGGCCCCGACCGGGTTGATGTCCAGCCCCGCCGCCTCGCCGATCATCGGCAGCAGCAGCAGCGCCCCGATCAGGATGAAGATGCCGTAGCGCTCCAGCCGGGCCAGCGGCCGGGCCAGCCCGAGCGGCAACAGGCCAACCGCCACCCGGCCGCCATCCAGCGGCGGCAGCGGGATCATGTTGAACACCGCCAACACCAGATTGATGACCATGGCGTTGAACAGGTTGTCACCCAGCCATTTGGCGGCCTCCGGCGGAGCCAGGAACAGCAGGTGGGCGAGCAGACCGGCGATCAGGGCCATCAGCAGATTGCTCCCCGGCCCGGCGGCGGCGACCAGCACCATGTCGCGGCGCGGCTGGCGCAGGCGACGCGGGTCGATCGGCACCGGCTTGGCCCAGCCGAAGATGAACGGCGCCTTGGCCAGCACCAACAGGCCGGGCAGGATCACCGTGCCCATGGGATCGACGTGGCGCAGCGGATTGGCCGAGATGCGGCCCAGCTTGTGGGCCGTGGGATCGCCCAGGCGCCAGGCCACGAAGCCGTGCGCCGCCTCGTGGAAGGTGATGGCCAGCAGCACCGGCAGCACCCAGGTGGAAACGACGTAAAGGTCGATCCCGTCGAACATGCGGGGAGAAATCCTTTTGCGACCCGGCTGGTTCAGCCCAGCAGGGCGGTGAGTTCGGCCAGCCCGGCGGCGGCCTCGAACGGTTGCGACGTCGGCGGGTCGCCAAGCCGCGCCAACCGGGCCCGGGTGGCCGTCGACAGCGGCCCCGCCCCGGCGACCACGGCGGCCATTTCCCCGGCTTCGCCATTGCAGTGAAGGGCCAGGTCGCAGCCGGCGGCCAGACAGTCGGCGGCGCGTCGATCCAGCGGCCCGGCCAACGCCTTCATGGACAGATCGTCGCTGACCAGCAGATTGTCAAAGCCGATGTCGCCCCGGATGACCTGTTCGATGACCGTCGGCGAGACGGTGGCCGGCCGGGCCGGGTCCAGGTCCTCGTAAACCACATGGGCGGTCATCGCCAGCGGGCTGTCGGACAGGGCCCGGAAGGGCGCGAAGTCGTGCGCCGCGAGGTCGGCCAGCGGGGCCGCCACCCGGGGCAGGGCGAGATGGCTGTCGGCTTCGGCCCGGCCGTGCCCCGGCAGGTGCTTGATGACCGGCCACACGCCGCCGGCCAACATGCCGTCCATCACCGCCCGCCCCAGGGCGATGGCGGTGGCGGGGTCGGCGCCATGGGCCCGGTCGCCGATCACCTCGTGCGCCCCCGGGGCCGGCAGGTCGAGCACCGGGGTGCAGTCCACGTCGATGCCCAGGTCGGCCAACTCGGCGGCGATCAGCCGAGCATTCAGGAAGGCGGCGCGGACCCCGGCCTCGGGATCGCGGGCGTACAGCTCGACCAGCCGGGCGGCGGCCGGCGCGGCCCGCCAGTGGGGCGGTTTCAGGCGCTGCACCCGGCCGCCTTCCTGGTCGATGAACACCGGCGCCCGGCGGCCGACGATCTGGCGCAACTCGGCGACCAGGGCACGGACCTGATCCGGCGCCGCCACGTTGCGGGCGAACAGGATGAAGCCGAAGGGATCGGCCTGGGCGAACAGGCGCCGCTCGTCGGCTGTCGGGGCAAGCCCCTTCAGCCCCAGAACGACCGCCCGGGGCGTTGGGGAGGTGTCGGGCATGGCGGGATCCGGGTCGGCTCAGTTGTTGGCCACGATCAGTTGTTGGCCACCACCAGACAGTCGACCTTGCGGCTCTTCAACTCGTCGCAGAGGGCGCTCGCCGCCGCCCGGGTGCTGAAGTGGCCCATGCGCAGACGGTACCAGACGCCCTTGTCCCCCAGATCGGCCCGCTCGACCACCGGGGTGAACGGGGTCAAGAGGTCGGCGTGGGCCTTCTTCAGGCGGGCCCATTCGGTTTCCGTGCGCACTTCCTCGCGCACCGAGGCCAACTGGACCAGGAAGCCCCCCTCGGCCGGCGGGGTCGCCGCCACCTGCGAGGCCGCCTGGGGGGGGGCCGCCGGCGCCGGCTCGGGCTGGCTGGCGGGTTCGGGCTGGGCCGGCGCCTCGGCCGCCGGGGCGGGCTGGGCGACGCCGCTTGCCACCGCCTCCGAGGCCGGAGCCCCGGCCGCCTGGGCCGCCTCGGTGGTCGCGGGCACGGCCACGCTGACCTCGGGATCGGCCTCTGGCGCGGCGCTTTCCGCCTCTTCCGCCACCTCCGGAGCGGGCGGCGGGCGCGGCGTTTCGGGTGGTGGCAGAAGCTGCTCGGCCGCCCCCTCGCCCTCGGCCCCGCCCTCGACCCGCTCGTAGACCAGCTTGTCCTGGTTGGGCACCTCCATGCCACCGGGATCGGCCGGACGGGCCTTGTAGGGCACGTCCTCGGCCTGGATCAGGGGCACCGTGTCGGTGGGCGGCGGGGCGGTCATCTGGGTGTAGAGGTACCAGCCCCCGGCGGCGATCAGCACCAGGCCGATCAACGCCCCCAGCAGCAGGCCGCGCCGGGCGCCGCCGTCCCCCTCGTCGTCCAGGTCGTCGAGCAGCGGATCATCGTCGCCATCCAGATCGGCGGTCGCGCCGCGTGGCCGCCGCTCGGGCACGATGTCGAGGATTTCCCGTTCGATTTCCTCGAAGCTCAACGACTCATCGCCACCCCGCCCGGTGCCACGGGTCCGCTTGTCCTCGGCCATCAACGCATCTCCTCGGCGGGGGTGACGTCAAACACCTGAAGCCCCGACGCTATCACCACCTGAACACCCTTCACAAGGGCGAGTCGGGCCAGCGACACGGGGCGGTCCTCGGCGATCAGGAAGCGCAGTTCGGTTTCATCGCGCCCCTTGTTCCACAACTGATGGAAGGCCGCGGCCAGATCATAGAGGTAGAATGCCACCCGGTGCGGCTCGTGGGCCTCGGCGGCGGAGTCGATCAGGCGCGGCCAGCCGGCCAAAAGGCGGATCAGGGCCAATTCCTCGTCGGCCACCAGACGGTCCACATGGGCCATCAGTTCCTGGTCATCCGGGGCGCCGAACATCTCGGCCCCGTGGCGCAGCACCGAACAGGCCCGGGCGTGGGCGTACTGGACGTAGAATACCGGGTTGTCCTTCGACTGCTCGGTGACCCGGGCGTAGTCGAAGTCGAGCGTGGCGTCGTTCTTGCGGGTCAGCATGATGAAGCGGACCACGTCCTTGCCGACCCGGTCGACCACCTCGCGCAGGGTGACGAAGGTGCCGGCCCGCTTGGACATCTTCACCGGCTGGCCGTCCTCGAGCAGCTTGACCAACTGGCACAGCTTGACGTCGAGTTGCCCCGCGCCGCCGGTCACCGCCTCGACCGCCGCCGCGACCCGCTTCACGTAGCCGCCATGGTCGGCCCCCCAGACGTCGATCATGGTGGCGAAGCCACGGGCGAACTTGTCGGCGTGGTAGGCGATGTCGGAGGCGAAGTAGGTGTAGCTGCCATCCGACTTGAGGATCGGCCGGTCGACCTCGTCGCCGAAGGCGGTGGCCCGGAACAGGGTCTGTTCGCGCGGCTCCCAGTCGTCCGGGCGCTTGCCCTTGGGCGGCTCCAGAATGCCGCGATAGATCAGATCGCGGCTCTTCAGGTCCTCGATGAAGGCCCCCACCCGACCGCTGTCGACCAGCCCGCGCTCCGAGGTGAAGACATCGTGGCGCACCCCGAGCACCGCCAGATCGTCGCGGATCATCGCCATCATGGCCTCGATGGCGTAGGTGCGGATGGGGCCCAGCCACTCGGCCTCGGGCAGGTCGGCGTAGCGCTCGCCCGCCTCGGCGGCCAGGGCGCGGGCCGGAGCAACCAGATAGTCGCCGCCGTACTCGATCTCCCCGTCGGCCAGGGCCTGCGCCACCTGATCCGCCGAGACCTTGCCCAGGGCCTCGCGGTAGCGCCAGTGGAAGGCGCGGGCCAGGCTGTCCACCTGGGCTCCGGCGTCGTTGATGTAGTACTCCCGGGTCACCTTGTAGCCGGCCTTGGCGAGCAGCCCGGCCAGCGCATCGCCGAACACCGCGCCCCGGGCGTGGCCCACATGCATCGGCCCGGTGGGATTGGCCGAGACATACTCCACGTTGACCGGCGCCCCGCCGCCCAGGTCGCTGTCGCCGTAGGCCGGGCCGACCGCCACCATGTGGGCCAACGCGCGCTGCCAGACCTCGGGCTTCAGACGCAGGTTGAGGAAGCCCGGCCCGGCCACCTCGACCGCCACCACCGACTCCCGGGCCCGCAGGCCCTCGGCCAGCGCCTCGGCGATGTCGCGCGGCTTCATCTTGGCCGGCTTGGCCAGCACCAGGGCGGCATTGGTGGCCACGTCGCCATGCGCCGGGTCGCGCGGCGGCTCGGCCGTGATCGGCTTGAGGTCGAGCCCCTCGGGCAGCACGCCGCGCCCCACCAGGGCCTCGACCTCTGCATGAATGATGGATTGAAAGTCTTTGAAGATGTTCATGGTTTTACCGTGATGTCAAAAAGGCGGCGATGTTCGTCCATGGCGAAGCGGTCGGTCATGCCGGCGATGTAGTCGCAGACCACGCGGGCCGTCTCGGGGGCCTCCGGGGCCAGCCGGTCGCCCTGCCACGGACTGGGCAGCAGGCGCGGCTCGGCCAGGAACTGGTCGAACAGTTCATACACCACCCGGCGGGCCTTGCTGGTCATCCGGTTGACCCGGTGGTGGCGGTACATGTTGGGGAACAGGAACGCCTTGAAGGCCCGGTCGTTGGCCGCCATTTCCTCGGAAAAGGCGACCATCGGATGGCCGGCGGCGCGCACCTCGGCCGCCGAGGTGGGTTTGTCCCGCTCCAGCCGGCGGGTGGTTTCGGCGCACAGGTCACCGACCATGGCGCTGATCAGGCGGCGCACCGTCTCGTGGATCAGGCGCGAGCTTTCCAGCCCCGGATAGCGGCCCCGGACCTCGGCCAGGATGGGCGCCACCAGCGGCACCTCGGCCGCCGCCTCGATGTCGAACAGGCCGGCCCGCAGGCCGTCGTCGATGTCGTGGGCGTTGTAGGCGATGTCGTCGGCCAGCGCCGCCACCTGGGCCTCCGGCCCGGCGAACGAGGCCAGTTCCAGCGGGTGCTCGCGATCATAGGCGACGATTTCCGGCGGCACCTCGACCCCGGGCTCGGCCAGCGGTCCGGTCAGCGGCCCGTTGTGCTTGACCAGCCCCTCCAGGGTTTCCCAGGTCAGGTTGAGGCCGTCGAACTCGGCGTAGCGGCGCTCCAGGGCGGTGACCAGGCGCAGCGACTGGCCGTTGTGGGAAAAGCCCCCGAAGGGCGCCATGCGCGCCTTCAGGGCGTCCTCGCCGGCGTGGCCGAAAGGGGCGTGCCCCAGGTCGTGGGCCAGGGCCAGGGCCTCGGCCAGATCCTCGTCGAGCCCCAGCACCCGGGCCACCGAGCGGGCGATCTGCGCCACCTCCAGGCTGTGGGTCAGCCGGGTGCGGTAGTTCTCGCCCTCGTGATAGACGAACACCTGGGTCTTGTATTTCAGGCGGCGAAAGGCGGCGGCATGAATGATGCGGTCCCGGTCGCGCTGGAAGGGCGACCGGGGCGGGGCCTCGGGCTCGGCATGGCGGCGGCCACGGGTGGCCGCGGGATCACTGGCGTAGGGGGCTCTCATGGCCGGCCGAAACTAGACCGCCGGCCTCGGCTTGGCAACGCCCGCCCTCTTGCCGGACCCGCGCCGGGGGCCCAGATCATGCCAAGTCGCCAACCGGCCCAGTTGCCAGCCGACCAGACCGCCAACCCCGGAGTCCGCCCCGATGAGCCAGACCGCCCCCCCCAACACCGCCACCCCGAACCTGGGCCTGAGCCAGGCCGCCGCCCGACGGCTGACCGAAATCCTCGCCGCCGAGGGCAACCCCGGGCAGATGCTGCGCATCACCGTGTCCGGCGGCGGCTGTTCGGGCTTCAAGTACGCCTTCGAGCTGTCGGCCGAGGTCGGGCCCGACGACAAGGTGTTCGAGCACCACGGCGTGAAGGTGGTGACCGACAGCGCCTCGCTGGACATCCTCGACGGCTCGGAAATCGACTACAGCAACGACCTGATGGCCGCCGCCTTCACGGTCAGGAACCCCAACGCCACCGCCACCTGCGGCTGCGGCACCTCGTTCGCGGTCTGAGTGCCACCAGGCTGCCTCACCAGTCGCTGCACAGGGCGCTGGTGGTGCGATAGTTCTCCGGGGTGTCGATGGTGGCGTTGCTGGCGTCTCGGTCGTTCTCGAAGGCCGCGAGGTAGGGCGCCATGCCGGTCTTCAGGCGCCCGACGATGACATCGCCGGCCCGCGCCGGGTCGGCCACGATCACCGGGTTGAACCGCTTGAGTTGGCCGACCAGGGCGTTCCTGATGCGCCCACGGTGGCGGCTCAGCACGGCCCGGTTGATCCGCACATGCTGGTTCTCGTGCTGAAGGGTGACGCTGTAGGCGCAACTGCCCTCGGCGTACTCGCGGGCCACGTAGATATCCATGGCGGTGTAGCCGAAGGTCGCCTCAAGCCGGGTCAGATAGACACAGGCCCCGCCGGCCGGGCGGTCGTACACCGAATACTGGACCTGATAGTCCATGCGGTGTTGGGCATGGGTCAGGCCGACCGTCCCGGCATGCTGGCGATAGTGGCCATGCAGCAGGCTGTCGATCTGGCGCCGGCTGTGGCTGCGCAGGTAGCGCGGCGCGGCCGAGACGATGTCGAAATCGAGCCGCACCGGCTCGGCCATCAAACGACAGCCTTTCCAGGTTTCCTCGGACAGCTCAAGGGCCTGCCCGGCCGTGGGGAGCAGGCCCAAGGCCAGGACCAGCAAGGCCGCGCCGATGCGCGCCGTCATCGCCGTCTCCCGTCCAGGAGTTGCCCCCCTCGCCCAAACGGTACTGTGCCGCGCCGCCCGCCGGGTGGCAAGACCGCGCACCGACAGCGGCGGAGGCTTGCCGCCCGGGCCGCCGACGCCCTACCCTGCCAACTCCACGTCACCTGAACAGGGCCCCGCCTCGTGCTGACCGTCGCCAGTTTCAACGTCAATTCCATCAAGGCCCGCCTGCCCCGCCTGCTCGACTGGTTGGAGCGCCGCGCCCCCGACGTGGCGGTGCTGCAGGAAACCAAGTGCACCGCCGACAGCTTCCCCCACCTCGAGATCGAGGCCGCCGGCTACCGGGCGGCGGTGGTCGGGCAGAAGACCTACAACGGCGTGGCCCTGCTGTCCCGCCTGCCTTTCGAGGTGAGTACCGAGGCCCTGCCCGGCGACGCGGCCGACACCCAGGCCCGCTACGTGGAAGCGGTGATCGACGGGCGGCTGCGGGTCGGCGGCCTGTACCTGCCCAACGGCAACCCCCTGGACAGCGACAAGTACACCTACAAGCTGGCCTGGATGGCGCGGCTGACGGCCCATGCCCAGGGGCTGGTGGGCGATCCCCTGCCGACCCTGCTGGGCGGCGACTACAACGTCATCCCGGGGCCGGAGGACGTGCACGACCCCGCCGCCTGGCGCGACGACGCGCTGTTCACCCTGCCCACCCGCAAGGCCTTCCGGGGGCTGCTGTTCCAGGGCTGGACCGACACCCTGGGCGGGGTCGGCCACCGCTATACCTTCTGGGACTACCAGCGCGGCGCCTGGTCGCGCGACCAGGGCATCCGCATCGATCACCTGTTGCTCAACCCGGCCGCCGCCGACCGCCTGGAAGAGGCCGGCATCGACCGCGACGAGCGCGGCCGCGACAAGGCCAGCGACCACGTTCCGGTGTGGTGCCGGCTGGCGCTGTGATCGCGCCCCGCCTCAGCCACTGAGCAAGCGGCTGGTGGTCTCCAGGAAGCCGCGGGCGGTGATCGGCTTCTCCAGGAAGGCATCGACCCCGGCCTGACGGGCCCGCTCCGGGAAATCATTGTCGGCATAGCCCGACATCATCACCACCTTGACCTCGCGGTTGGTGCGCCGCACCGCCTCGACGAAGGCCAGGCCGTCCATCCCCTCCATGCGCCAGTCGCAGAGGATCAGATCGAAGGCGGCATCCCTCTCGATGGCCTCCAGGCCTTCCCTGCCGTCGCCGGCCAGGGCGATGTCGCGCACCCCCAGGCTGCGCAGGATGGTCGTGATGATGCCCTGGAAGTTGCGGTTGTCCTCGACCACCAGGATGCGGGTGTCCTCCCAGGTGAAAGCCCCGGGCGCGACCTTGCCGGTTTTCTGGCTGCCGTCCAGTTGCAGCGCCTCGGCGGCGGCGATGGCCTCCGGATGGTCGGCGCAGGCCTCCACGAAGGCCTTGTCCGAGCCCAGGATGTGGTTGATCAGCCAGTCCTTCAGGAACTGCGCCATCTCGACCAAGCTGACCGCCTCCGGGTCGAGCATGTAGCGCTGGCGGAACTCCTGGGCCCGGGTGGTCAGCACCTCGTGCTCGGCCTTGTGGCCATGGAACCCGGTGTAGCCGGAAGCCTCCTGCAGCAGCTCCTCGCGGGCGAAGTGATAGTGGGTGTAGTCGATCAGCGAGTTGAGCACGCTGCCCAGGGTGGCGTGGGCCTCGCGGGCGTCGTCCGGGGCATCGAAGATCTGATTGAGCAGATCGACCAGAACCCGGTGATCGCGATCAACGAAGGCGATGCCGGTCTCGAAGTCGGCGTTCCATTCAAAGGTGGGCATGGCGGGCCATCCTGGCTGTCTGGCGGATCTGGGGAGTCAGGCGCCGCCGCGCCGGCGTTCGGCGGCGGCAACGTCGCGCACCGCCCCGCGGGCGGCGCTGGTGGTCATCGCGGCGTAGGCCTTCAGCGCCCCGGAAACCACCCGGTCGCGGCCCACCGGCTTCCAGGCGTCGGCCCCCTTGGCGGCCATCTCGGCGCGCCGGCGGGTCAACTCGGCGTCGTCCAGGCGCACGTTCAGGCGCCGGCCGGGGATGTCAATGTCGATCATGTCGCCCTCGGCGATCAGGCCGATGGCGCCGCCCTCGGCGGCTTCCGGCGAGACGTGGCCGATGGACAGCCCGGAGGTGCCGCCGGAGAAGCGGCCGTCGGTGATCAGGGCGCACTGCTTGCCCAGGCCCATCGACTTCAGGTAGCTGGTCGGATAGAGCATCTCCTGCATCCCGGGGCCGCCGCGCGGACCCTCGTAGCGGATCACCACCACGTCGCCGGCGACGATCTCGCCGCCCAGGATGCGGGCCACCGCGGCTTCCTGGCTTTCGCAGATGCGGGCCGGGCCGGAGAAGGTGAGGATCGACTCGTCGACCCCGGCGGTTTTCACGATGCAGCCGTCCAGCGCGATGTTGCCGGACAGCACGGCCAGACCGCCGTCCTTCGAGAAGGCGTCCTCGACCCGGCGCACCACGCCCTGGGTGCGGTCGCTGTCCAGACTGTCGAAGCGGTTGGCCTGGCTGAAGGCCTGGGTGGTCCGCACGCCGCCCGGGGCGGCGCGATAGAACTCGGCCACCGCCGGATCGTTGCCGCGGGCGATGTCCCACTTGGCCAGCGCCGCGCCCATGGTCGGGGCATGGACGGTGGGGCAGTCGGCATTGAGCAGGCCGCCCCGCTCCAGCTCGCCCAGGATGCCCATGATGCCGCCGGCCCGGTGGACGTCCTCCACATGGACGTTGGCGGTGTTGGGCGCCACCTTGCACAGGCACGGCACGCGCCGGCTCAGGCGGTCGATGTCGGCCATGGTGAAATCGACCCCGGCTTCCTGGGCGGCGGCCAGCAGGTGCAAAACGGTGTTGGTCGAGCCGCCCATGGCGATGTCCAGCGACATGGCGTTCTCGAAGGCCTCGAAGCCGGCGATGGCGCGCGGCAGGGCGGTCGGGTCGTCCTGCTCGTAGTAGCGCCGGCACAGCTCGACGATGGTCCGCCCGGCGTTCAGGAACAGCTCCTTGCGGTCGGCGTGGGTGGCCACCAGGGTGCCGTTGCCGGGCAGGCCGAGGCCCAGCGCCTCGGCCAGACAGTTCATGGAATTGGCGGTGAACATGCCGGCGCACGAGCCGCAGGTCGGGCAGGCCGAGCGCTCGTAGGCCTCCACGTCGGCATCGGAGACGTTGCGGTCGCCGGCCTTGACCATGGCGTCGATCAGGTCGACCGCCTGGGTGGTGCCGCCCACCGTCACCTTGCCGGCCTCCATCGGCCCGCCGGAGACGAACACGGTGGGAACGTTCAGGCGCAGCGCCGCCATCAACATGCCCGGGGTGATCTTGTCGCAGTTGGAGATGCAGACCAGGGCATCGGCGCAGTGGGCGTTGACCATGTACTCCACGGCGTCGGCGATCAGCTCGCGCGAGGGCAGGCTGTAGAGCATCCCGCCATGCCCCATGGCGATGCCGTCATCCACCGCGATGGTGTTGAATTCCTTGGCCACGGCGCCGGCCGCCTCGATCTCGCGGGCGACCATCTGGCCCATGTCCTTCAGGTGCACGTGCCCCGGCACGAACTGGGTGAAGGAATTGGCGATGGCGATGATCGGCTTGCCGAAATCGTCGTCGGTCATGCCGGTGGCCCGCCACAGGCCACGCGCGCCGGCCATGTTGCGGCCGTGGGTCGAGGTACGGGAACGATAGTCTGGCACGGCGGTTGCGCCTCCCGGGGCAGAGTGTCCAGGCCGGCAAGCGGTGTCCGGCCTGCAGGAACAGGCGCCGCTTCCGGTCGCAGACAGTGGTAGACCGTTGAGCGACCCAATGCAATATGAGCCGCCGGGCGCCGTTGCCCTTGCGCCAACCGGGCCGGTTGGGGAAAACTGATGGCCGGTGGCAAGCGGCGAGGACAGCCCATGAGCAAGATCGCACGGCTGATGGAATACCGGCGGTCCCCGGACCGCGTCTTCTTCACCCGCGGCGAGTTGACCCAACTGCTGTCGCTGTACAGCCGCCAGGTGATGCGCGGCCAGTGGCGCGACTACGCCATCGGCCACGACTCCGGCATGGCCCGCTTCGCCGTCTTCCGCCATGCCCACGAACGGCCGCTGTACGTGATCGCCAAGCTGCCCGAGACCCATCCCGGCGAGGCCGCCCGCAAGGGCCGCTTCGTGCTTTACGAGGGTCAGCGGCGCAAGGCCCAGGCCCACGGCCTGCTCGATCTGTTGGGCCGCCTGGAAGCGCCGGTCCGGGTGGTCTCCTGACGGCTCGCCCGCCGCCCCGCCATGGTGGACAGCGGCGCGCCAAGGTTTATACTTGAACCGACGTTTTTTCGCCGCCCAACCCTGTCGCCCCACCCCTGTCGCCTAAGGATCCGACCGCCATGTCCGTCACCGCCCGCACCCTCGGCACCGTCGCTGTCGGCCTGGTTGGCCTGTTCGTCTATCTGGCCGCCTACGTCACCGGGGTCTACGGCATCACCGCCGTGGCCAGCGTGTTCGTCTGGGTCGGTCTGGTGCTGACGGCGGTGTTCCTGCTGGTCATCCTGGCCCTGTGCACCGGCCGCACCGTGGAGCATGAGTGAGGGGGAGGAGGCGTGATCCGGCGGGACCTCGTCGCCCGCCGGGACCTCAGCCGGCCCGGGGTTTGGTGGCCCGCATGTTCAGGCTGACCGGCACCTCGCCCAGGCGCAGTCGGCTGGTGTCCTCGAACAGGCCGAAGTCGGCCACCCGTTCGATGCCGGTGAAGCCGGCCACGGTCAGATGGGCGCCCAGCGAGGTGGCATCGAAGCCCGCCTTGTGGACATCGAAGGCGTCCACCTGGCCACCGAAGATGATGCGCCGCAGCTTGTGCCGATGCTCGGCCGTTGCCTCCGGGTGGACGTAGATCTGGCAGAGCACACCGAGATTGGGCACCGCGACCATCACCACCCCGCCCGGGACCAGCACCCGGTGCCACTCGGCCAGCGCCGCATCGACCTCGCGCTGGTAGCTCAGGTGTTCAAGGATATGGCTGGCATACAGAGCGGCAACACTGCCATCGGCGAACATCGACAGGTCGCGGGCATCGGCCACCACATCGACCGTCGGGCCGGGCTGGATGTTGACCACCGTCCAGCCGGGCCGGCGCTCGATGCCGCCGACATTCAGCTTGAGGCCCTCGGGCTCGGCCCAGGACGGCGCGGACGGCGCCACGGACGACGGCGCGGACAAGGAGGTTGCGGGAGACTCGGGCGCGGCCATGGGAACGGTCTCAGTGATGGCGCCGGTCCTCGTCCCGCTCGGCGTCGGCGGCGCCGCCTCGGGTCAGGCCCCAGCGGTGAAACCAGATGCCAAGCCCGATCAGAAGCCCGGCGGCGATGATGGCAAGCAGCGTGTACACTGTCGGTCTAGGCCTCCTGGACGGTCGCCGAAGGGCGGCGGGTGAACCTCTTCCCCGCACCCTACAGCAAGACCCCGGGGGCGCGAAAGGATCGCCGCGCCCTGTCTCAGGTGCGGGCGATCAGCCGCCCGGCGGCGGTGATCGAGGCGCGCACCCACTCCGGGTTGATTTCCACCAGCTCGATCCAGCCGGCGGCCCGGCATTCGTCCAGGGTGCGCCACATCAGGCTTTCGCCGGGCCGCACCGCCACCGCGATGTCGCCCGACATGGACAGAAGCTCCAACAGCAGCCGTTGCTGGGGCAGCACGCTGGCCGGCGCGGCGTCGGCCACCCGCCCGAGAAAGGTGGTCCCTGGGGAATGGTCCATGCTGCCCTTGGATCCTTGCGCCGACTGGAGGATGAAAACCGCGCCGACGGCGCCCCGTGGCACGCCGGCAGCCCTGAGATAGCGCGTCCGGACCAACCGAATCAACCGCCGAGCGATGCCCCGTGGCATGGTGGACGGCGCGCCACGCCTGCCGGCCGGCCCCCGCCGCCCCGATCCACCGCCCGCCACCTGTCACGCATCGTGCCTGGGGTTCTGGCCCTGCTCCTGGTCCTGTCCCCGGCGACGCCGGCGCCGGCCCAGGAGTTCGCCGCCCAGGTCCACGACCTGGAACACTACCTCGGCCTGGAGCCGGGCCGCCGGGCGATCAGCGAGGGGTTCGCCGCCCAGGTGGCGGCCGACACGCCGCCGGTGGTCGCCGCCCTGCCGCCGTCGCCGCTCAGGATCGCCATCATCTATCCCGGCAACCAGGTGTCGGACTACTGGCGGCGCAGTGTCGCCGCCCTCACCGCCCGCCTCGAGCAGAGCGGCCTGCCCTACACCCTGGACAGCCACTTCACCGCCGCCGGCACCGAGGTGCGCCGCCAGGAGGCCTACATCATGGAGGCCCTGGACCACGACCCCGACTACATGGTGTTCACCCTCGACGCCCTGCGCCACAAGACCATCATCGAGCGCATCATCGGGCGCGGCGGCACCCGACTGATCCTGCAGAACATCACCACCCCGCTGAAGGACTGGGAAGGCTATCAGCCGTTCCTCTACGTCGGCTTCGACCACGCCACCGGGGCCCGCATGTTGGCCGACCACCTGATCGAACGGACCGGCGGACAGGGCTCCTACGCGGTGTTCTACGGTCCCCCCGGCTATGTCAGCCAGATGCGCGGCGACACCTTCATCCGACACATCGAAAGCGGCAGTGACCTGGAACTCCAGGCCACCTATTATGTTGGCTTCGATCGCGCCAAGGCACGCCGCGCGGCGCTCGATCTGTTGCGCGAGAGCCCCGATACGTCCTTCGTCTACGCCTGCTCGACCGACATCGCCCTGGGCGTCGCCGACGCCATTGCCGAACTGGGCCTGGGCGACAGGGTTCTGGTCAACGGCTGGGGTGGCGGCAGCGCCGAGTTGGCGGCCCTGGCGGCGGGAGACCTGAATGTCACCGTGTTGCGCATGAACGACGACAACGGCGTGGCCATGGCCGACGCCATCGCCCTGGCGGAAAGCGGTCGGGCCGGGCAGGTGCCGACCGTGTTCGCCGGCCAGATGGCCCTGGTCACCGAGCAGACCGACGCCGCCACCCTGGCCGCCCTGACCCGGCACGCCTTCCGCTACTCCGACCCCGAGACAGCCGCCCCTTCAGAAAGGCCGTGACCGAGGCCCCTTGCCTGGACGGATACTCCGCTTTCGATGCCGCACCGACGCTTCAATCTTGGCCCCCTGCTGCTGGCCGTTCAGATCGGCCTGTTGCTGTTCATCGGCGGCCTTGTCCTGGCCATCAGCTACAATTCCTCGCGCGACCAGATCCGCGACATCATGAGCGAGGATTTCCGCCGCGCCGGTCGGGTCGCCGCCGCGGTGCTCAGCGAGGAATTGGACCTGCTGGCGGTCGAGGTGTCGCTGCTGGCCCGCGAGGACACCCCGGCCCAACTGATCGCCGCCGGCGACTGGCAGGCCGCCGGCGATCGCCTTTACCAGGCGCTGGTTGACCTGAACGACGACCAACGCTCCGATCTCCTGCTGCTGGTCGATCCGGAAGGTCAGGTGCGCGACAGCCCGGGCAGCCTGATCAACCCGGCCGAGGTGCCCTTGGCTAACTACCGGCCCCACCTGGGCACGCGCGGCTGGCAGTTGGTTGGCGAGAAGGCCGACTTCCTGCTGCGCAGCCAGCCGGTCCTCGCCCCCGAGACCGGGCGGGTGGTGGCCTATCTGCTTTACGGCGTCTCGCTGAAGAACGCCCTGCCCCTGGTTCACCGACTGCGTCGGGCAACCGGCATGGACCGCCTGCTGATCTTCGCCGGGGATGAGTTGAAGGTGGGCACGGTGGAGCCCGATGCCCGCCCCGGCACCCTGGTGTCCGAGCTCAACCATGCCCCGAGCGGCCAGGTGCTGGAGCTGAACGGTGGCCGAACCGCCTATCTGGCAGCGGTGCCGGTCTCGTCGGATGCCGCGCTTCACCTGGCCTTCGTGACCAATGGCAACGTCTTCGGCGGCCTCAGCAGCGCTTTCGGCCGCAACCTCCTGGTCCTCGCCAGTGTCATCGTGCTGGCCGGCATCGTCACCGTGCTGGTCCTCAGGCGGCTGGTCGTCCTGCCGGCCCACCGCATGTCGTCCTATGCCCTCTCGGTGGCCCATTCGGAGTCCGAGGACCTGCCCTATCCGCCCACCCGGATCGCCGAGTTCGACACCATGGGCACGGTGGTGCGCCGCGTGGTGGCCGAGTTGAGAACCGCCAACCGCGACCTTGAAACCATCGTGCGCAGCCGCACCGAGGACCTGAAAGCCAGCCAAAGCCGTCTCAGCCTGACCCTGGAGACGGCCCAGGACGCCATCCTCGGGGTCGATCCCGAGGGCCGGGTGATCTCGGCCAATCCGGCGGTGCGCCGGCTGTTCGGCCTGGAGCCGGCGGAGGTGGTGGGCCGCCCGCTGGCCGACCTGCTGCCGGCGGCGGCGGCGGAATGCCCGCCCGACTGCGACGATCCCGCCTGCCTGCCCGGCGGACTGCTCGGCGCCGCCGGCTCGACCCGCGAGGCGCGGGCCCGGCACGGCGACGGCACCGCCTTCCCGGCCGAGGTCTCGGTCAACCGCCTTCAGGCTGGCGGGCAGACCCTGCTGACCGTCTTCATCCGCGACATCACGGCCCGCAAGACGGCCGAGAACGCCCTCATCGAGGCGCGCCGCTCGGCCGAGGCGGCAAGCGCCGCCAAGTCGCGCTTCCTGGCCAACATGAGCCACGAGATCAGAACCCCGATGAACGCCATCCTGGGCTTCCTCGAACTGGTCCTGAGCACCGCCAGACTGGCCCCGGAAACCCATCGCCACCTGTCCATCGCCCACACCTCGGCCCAGGGACTGCTGCAGGTCATCAACGACATCCTTGACCTGAGCAAGCTCGAGAGCGGCAAGTTCGAGTTGGAACGGGCCTGCTTCAACCTGCCGCAAACGGTGAAGGGGGTGCTGCTGACCCTGGAGCACCGGGCGCGCGAAAAGGGCCTCGGGCTCGACTTCCGCTACGATGGCGACCTGCCCCACTGCTTCACCGGCGATCCAGCCCGGTTGCGTCAAATCCTGTTCAATCTGGTCGGCAACGCGGTGAAGTTCACCAAAAGCGGCACGGTGTCGGTGCGCATCCGACGCACCGACAGCCCGGAGAAAATCCACTTCCTGGTCCAGGACACCGGCATCGGCATCGCCCCGGACCGTCTGCCCCACATTTTCGACAGCTTCACCCAGGCCGACGGCAGCACCACCCGGCAGTTCGGCGGCACCGGGCTGGGCACCACCATCTCGCGCCAACTGGTCCAGCGCATGGGCGGCGAAATCTGGGCCGAGAGCGAGGTCGGGGTGGGCTCCACCTTCCATTTCACGGCCCAGTTCGAGCGCCCCACCTGTTGGGACTCCTGCGCCCAGGCGGCGCGCACCGAGGATGCGCCGTGCCTTGCCTCGCCGCGCAAGTTCCGCATCCTGCTGGCCGAGGACCTGGAACAGAACATCGAACTGGCCCTGATCAACCTGACCGAACAGGGCCACGCCACCGAGGTGGCGCGCAACGGCCGCGAGGCGGTGACCGCCTTTGCCCGCGGCGATGTGGACGTGGTGCTGATGGACGTTTTCATGCCGGTCCTCGACGGCCTGTCGGCGGTCCGGGAAATGCGCGCCCTGGAAGCGGATGGCGAGCGCCGGGTGCCGATCATCGCGCTCACCGCCTCGGCCATGCCGGCGGAGCGGGAGGCCTGCCGCGCCGCCGGCATGGATGCCGTGCTGACCAAGCCGATCGAGTTCATGGAGCTGTTCGCCACCATGGAATCCCTGGTCCCGGAAGGCTGTGGCGCCCCCGACGACCAAGTGCGGGTCAGCCTCGACAGCGCCAGGGACCCGGGGCCATTGGAAGCGCTGACCGACATCCTCGACCTGCCCCGGGCCCTGGCCCGCTGGCGCCGCCCCGCCCCCCTGATGCGCGCCCTGCTCGGCTTCGACCAGGACCCGGTGCTCGACGCGTTGGCCCAGGCCGTGGCCCACGGCGACGCCGCACGGACCCGCGATCTGGCGCAGACGGTGCTCGATCTGGCGGCCGGGCTGGGGCTGGGCCGACTGGCCCAGGCGGCAGAGGCCTTGCTGGCCGGGCCCGACGATGGGCCCGACGATGGGCCCGCCGCGGAAGCCCGCCTCGTCGCCTATCGGGCCGAGCGGGCACGCCTGGCCGAGGCCCTGGCCCGCGTGCCAGGCGGGACCGACGCGGCGCAACCGGTCTCCCCCCCCACCGATCTGGCCACCGCCCGGCGCCTGCTGGACACCCTGGGCCGCTCGCTGGCCCGCGGGGAATCCGACGACAGCCTGCGCGAACGCACCCTGAGCGCCCTGACCGCCCACCTGCCCGGCACCGACCTTGACCGTCTGGCCGGCCAGATCGATGCCTTCGCCTTCACCGAGGCGGCGGAAACGGCCACCGAACTGGCGGACAGGCTGGCCAACCCGCCAGCCGACAGCCAACCCGCCGCCCCCGTTGTTGCCGGACCCACCACATGACCCGTGCCGATGCCCCGACCCTGCTGCTGGTCGATGACCAGCCGGCCAATCTGGCGATCCTGAAAGAGATTTTGAAAGAGGACCATCACCTGTTGTTCGCCCGCGACGGCCAGCGGGCCCTGGAACTGGCCGCCGAGCACCACCCCGACCTGATCCTGCTCGATGTCATGATGCCCGGGATGGACGGCTTCGAGGTCTGCCGGCGGTTGAAGTCGGTGCGCGCCACGCGGCCCATCCCGGTCATCTTCGTCACCGCCATGACCGAGTTGAAGGACGAGGCCAAGGGCTTCGCGCTGGGCGCCGTCGACTACATCTCCAAGCCGGTGCGCCCGCCCATCGTGCGCGCCCGGGTGACCACCCAGCTCACCCTCAACCGCCTGAAGACCAAGCTGGCCGAGGAAGTGCGGGCCCGCGTGCGCCAGCACGAACGGGTCATCCGCGCCTCGGTGCAGATGCTGGGCGACGCCGGCCACTACAACGACAACGACACCGGAGTCCACATCTGGCGCATGGCCGCCTATGCCCGCGCCCTGGCCAGCGCCGCCGGCTGGGGCGAGGAGGATTGCGACCTGTTGGAACTGGCGGCGCCGATGCACGACACCGGCAAGATCGCCATCCCCGACGCCATCCTGAAAAAACCGGCCAGCCTGGACCCGGGCGAGTGGGCGGTGATGCACACCCACCCCCGGGTGGGATCGGAAATCCTGGGCCGCAGCGACAGCCCGCTGTTCGTGCTGGCGGCCCAGATCGCCGAGCACCATCACGAGAAATGGGACGGCACCGGCTACCCGGACGGCCTGGCCGGCGAGGCGATTCCCCAGGCGGCCCGCATCGTTGCCCTGTGCGACGTGTTCGACGCCCTGACCATGCGCCGCCCCTACAAGGAGCCGTGGCCGGTCGAGCGGGCCCTGCAAACCATCCACGACGGACGGGGCCGCCACTTCGACCCGGAACTGGTCGATCTGTTCGACAGCATCCGCCCCGAGATCCTGACCATCAAGGCCGCCTGGGACGCCCGCGAGCAGGGCGCCGGCGGCGGCACCCGTTGAGCCAGAACGCAAGAGGGCCCGCCAATGGCGGGCCCCCTCCCTGAGGCGATCCTGTCCCGATGGCGCCGCGCCATCAGGCGGCGGTGGCGCGCAGCATCCAGGCGGTTTTCTCGTGCACCCCCAGACGGCCGGTCAAGAGGTCGGCGGTCACCTCGTCGTTGGCCTCGGCGGCCTCGCCGATCAGCGGCCTGAGGGTGCGGGCCATGGCGTCGTGGTCGCGGGCCAGGGTGGCGACCATGGTCTGGGCGTCGGGCACCGTCTCCGGCGCGTCGGCGACCGGGCTCAACTCCTGGAAGCGACCCAGCCCGCCGGGGGCCACGGCGTCCAGGGCGCGGATGCGCTCGGCCAGATCGTCCACCGCCTCGTAGAGGTCGGTGTACTGCTCCTCGAACATGTTGTGCAGACCCTGGAAACGCGGCCCGGTGACGTTCCAGTGGAAATTGTGGGTCTTGAGGGCCAGGGCGAAGGTGCCGGCCAGCACCGGCCCCAGGGCCTGGGCGATGGAACTGCGGGCGTTCTGCTCAAGGCCCGTATCGATGGCGACGTTGGTCGCATCACTCATGGTGTAAACCCTCCTTGGTTTGGTTGGACTGTCCGGCCGGTGGGCCGGACCAGACGCGGACAAGCCGCGCCTGCTGTTGAACACTCCCAAGGTAGGCGTCGGAGGGCGGGGGCGCCACCCCCTTTGATGGATTTTTTTGTTTAATTACGGCGATACTTATCGCCTCAATCGTTTTTCCCCATGGGTCGGGTGGGCGCCGTCGATAGGTCGCCGCCCCCTCACCCGAAGCAGCCCGAGCGCGGAAACCCGGTCGGCGGCAAACGCCCGACCCCGGCCCGGCGGCCCAGCCACGGGGTCAGGTCGGTCTCGGTGCGGCTTTGGCTGCCGCGCTGGTAGGTCAACCCCTCGGCCAGGGTGAACACCTTCAGGTCCTTCAGGCCGCCGTCGCGGTACTTCTGCAGGATCACCCCCTGACCGCGCGCCATCTCCGCCACCTCGTCGAGCGGGAAGACCAGCAGCTTGCGGTTGTCGCCGATCACCGCCACGTGGTCGCCCTCGGCCGGCAGGCAGTGGGTGGCCCTGCCCTGGCCCACGTTCAGCACCTGACGCCCGGTGCGGGTCTGGGCCAGCACCTCGTCCTCGCGGACCAGGAAGCCCCGCCCCGCCGAGCCGGCCAGCAACAGACGCCGCCCCGGGACGTGGACCAAGAGGGCGACCACCTCGGCGTCATTGGGCAAATCGACCATCAGCCGCACCGGCTCGCCGAAGCCCCGGCCGCGCGGGATGCGGTCGGCGCCAAGGGTGTAGAAGCGCCCGGTGGAGGCGAAGACGAGCACCTTGTCCACGGTGCTGGCGTGCAGGGTCTGGGCCAGATCGTCGCCGTCCTTGAAGCGCAGATCGTCCGGGCCCAGGTCCTGGTGCCCCTTGACGGCGCGCAGCCAACCCATGCGCGACAGGATGATGGTGATCGGCTCGCGCTCGATCAGCGCCTCCACCGGCACGCTGACCGGCTCCGGCGCGGCGGCCAGTTCGGTGCGTCGGCGGCCGAGGTCGGTGTCGCCGCCGAACTGTTCGGCCACGCGGTCGATCTGGCGGCCGATCTCGGCCCGCTGGCGGGTGGGATCGGCGAGCAGGGCCTGAAGGTCGGCCTGTTCGGCGGACAGGCGTTCGTGTTCGCCCTTGATCTCCATCTCCTCCAGCTTGCGCAGGTTGCGCAGGCGCATGTTGAGGATGGCGTCGGCCTGCACCTCGGTCAGCTCGAAGGTGCGGATCAGCTCGGCCCGGGGATGGTCCTCGAAGCGGATGATGCGGATCACCTCGTCCAGGTTGAGGTAGGCGACGAGGTAGCCGTCCAGCACCTCCAGGCGGTGGGCGATGCGCCCCAGGCGATGTTCGGCGCGGCGCCTCAGGACCACCAGCCGATGGTCGAGGAAGGCGGCCAGCACCGCCTTGAGGTCCATCACCCGGGGGATGCCGTCGGCATCCAGCAGGTTCATGTTCAGGCCGAAGCGCACCTCGAGGTCGGTCTGCCGGAACAAGTGCTCCATCAGCACCTCGGGATCGACGGTACGGCTGCGCGGCTCCAGCACCATGCGCACGGTCTCGGTGCTTTCGTCGCGCACGTCGGCCAGGATGGGCAGCTTGCGGCTGTTGATCAGCTCGGCGATGCGCTCGATCAGGCGCGCCTTCTGGACCTGATAGGGCACCTCGTCGATGATGATGTGGTAAAGCCCGTGCGACAGCTTCTCGACCCGCCAGCGGGCCCGCAGGCGCAGCGATCCCCGCCCCGTTTCGTAGGCCGCGCGCAGGGCCTCGGCGTCCTCGACCAGCACCCCGCCGGTGGGGAAATCGGGCCCCGGCAGATGGCCCATCAGCGCCCCCACGGAGGCTTCGGGATCGGCCAGCAGGTGCTTCAGGGCGGCGCAGATTTCGCCCACGTTGTGGGGCGGCACGTTGGTCGCCATGCCGACCGCGATGCCCGCCGCGCCGTTGGCCAACAGGTTGGGCACGGCGCCGGGGAAGACCACCGGCTCGCTTTCCTCGCCGTCGTAGGTCGGGCGGAAGTCGACCGCGTCCTCGTCCAGCCCTTCCATCAGGGCCAGGGCATAGGCGGTCAGGCGGGCCTCGGTGTAGCGCATGGCCGCCGGGTTGTCGCCGTCGATGTTGCCGAAGTTGCCCTGCCCCTCGACCAGCGGATAGCGCACCGCGAAATCCTGGGCCAGACGCACCATGGCGTCGTAGACCGCCGTGTCGCCGTGCGGGTGGTACTTACCGATGACGTCGCCGACCACCCGGGCGCACTTCTTGAACCCCCGGTCCGGGTCCAGGCGCAACTGCCGCATGGCGTAGAGCAGGCGGCGGTGGACCGGCTTCAGGCCGTCGCGCACATCGGGCAGCGAGCGGGCGACGATGGTCGACAGGGCGTAGGCCAGATAGCGCTCGCCGAGCGCCTCGGCGAGGCCGACCTCGCGCACCTCTTCACCCTCGGAGGGGGAACGCATGGATGGGGGACACTCCAGAAAGGAACCAGATCAGGTAGGCCGAAAACCGGCCCGCTCGATATATAGCAGCCCGACCGGGCCATCGGTCAACCGCGCCGCCGCGCCTCAGTCCAGCCACTGACCCAGGCCGGCGCGCGGCTGGGGCAAGGGTCTGGGGGCCAGCACGTGCTGGGCCAGGAAGTGGGCGGTCAGGGCCAGGCCGTTGGCCAGATCGCCCGGGCCGGGCGGCACCTCGGCCAGCAGGAAGGCGGGCAGCGGCAGCAGACGCGCCCGGTAGGGGCCGGCGGCCTCTCGGCAGACGGCGCGGCCGGTGCGCGGGCTGACATAGGCCAGATCGTCGGTCCGCCCGGTAACGGCACAGGCCGACAGGTCGAGCCCGAAGCCGAGATCGGCCAGCAGGCTGGCCTCCCAGCGCACATAGGCGACGGCCCAGTTGTCGTCGCCCAGGGCCGCGAGCAGGCGAACCAGATCGTCGTGGATGTCGGGCCAGGGGTCGCGCTCGGGCAGGGTGGCGGCGAGCACCGCACAGGCGGCGGCCAGCCCCGCCAGCGGTCCCGGGCGGTCGAACAGGGCAGCGGCGCGGGCCTCGGTCAGCTCGGCCGAGAAGGTGCCGAGATGGTCCTCCAGGCGGGCCCGCCAGGTGAGGGCCAACTGGTTGCCGGGCTGATAGAGGCCCCGCCCCCGCCGCCCGGCGCCGCCCTTGACCACCCCGGCATGACGGCCGTGCTGGCGGCTCAGCACACCCAACAGCAGGTCGTGTTCGCCCAGCCGCCGGGTGGTGAGGACAATGCCGGTATCCTGCCAGCTCACCGCCACGGCGCGGCCGGACTCATCGGTTGCTGTTGTTGGTCAGGTCGGGCAGCAGGGTGGTCAGCCAGCCGGAGAAGGCTTCCGGGTTGCGGGTTTGCAGCCACACCGTGCCAGGGCCGGTGAACTCCATGACCAGCCCCTCGCCGCTGGTCGCCGAGGTGATCGCCCGCTTGAAGAAGCCGCCCTTGCTGCCGGCCATGCGGGGTTCCATCTTCATGCCGTTCTCGTAGGCCACCATGTGCCCGGAATCGACGATGTAGCGCTCGCCGGGGGCCAGGGTGCGCTCCATGATGCCGCCGAAGCTGTTGAGGAACACCGTGCCGGCGCCGCGCACCTCCAGGAAGAACAGCCCCTCGCCGCCCAGGAAGCCTTTCAGGCCGCCCCACTGGGTGTTGACCTCCACATCCATGTCGCTGGCCAGATAGGAGCCGCCCTGGACGATCAGGCTGCGCCCGCCGAGCGGCCGGGCCACCACGTCGCCCGGGGTGGCCGGGGCCAGGGTCACCTCGCCGGGGCCTTCCTCGGCCGAGATGGTGGTGACGAAAAAGCTCTCCCCGCCCAGCACCGAGCGGGTCAGGGCCCCGAAGGCGCGGCCCAGCATGCCGCCGCCGCCCTGGCCGCCCATGGCCGCTTCCAGGCTGAGGGTGCCGGACATGCTGACCATGGCCCCCGATTCACAGCGGATGCGCTCGCCCTGGGCAAGCTGCATGACAACCAGGGCATAGGACGGCTGGAACTTGATTTCGTGCTGCATGGCCGGGCCTCCGCGGTGATGGCTGGGGAAAACGGGGGAGAAATCCGCTCGGCCCCACCATAGCAGCAATGGGCGCCCCCTCCCACTGCCGGCGGGTGACGGTTGTGGGAACGCTGGGCTGGCGGGCGACCTTGGCTCAGTCCAGGGCGCCGAGCATGAACAGGCCCAGGCCGAGCAGCAGGCCGGCGGTGCCGACGAACAGCAGCCCGGCTTCCAGCCCGCCGGTGCGCGCGGTGCGCGGATCGCCGGTATGATGGGCCTTGTTGTGGTGGCGGTTGCGCAGCACCAGAACCAGCCCGTAGGCCACCGCGCCGAGCCACAACAGGCCGAGGCCGGTCAATTCCAGATCGTTGCCGCTCATCCGCCGCCCCGGTGGTCAGGCATCGAACTCCAGGCCCCATTCGCTGTAAAGGTCGCGCCGCTCCGCCCAGTCGGGCACCACCTTGACGTGGAGGAACAGGTGGACCCGGCGCTCGAGCAGGCTTTCCAGCTCGGCCCGGGCGCGTTGCCCGATGCGCTTCACGGTCGCCCCGCCCTTGCCCAGCACGATGGCCCGCTGGCTGTCGCGGGCCACCTCGATGGTCTGTTCCAGATGCACGCTGCCGTCCTTGCGCTCGGTCCACGACTCGGTGCGCACGGTGGCCGCGTAGGGCAACTCCTGGTGCAGGTTGAGGTACACCTGCTCGCGGGTGATCTCGGCCGCCAACAGGCGCTGCGGCAGGTCCGAGATGTCCTCCGGATCGAACAGCCAGGGGCCCGGCGGTGCGGCGGCGGCCAGATGGTCGAGCAGGTCGCCGACCCCGTCGCCGTTGAGGGCGGAGATCATGAAGATGCGCTCGGCGATGCCCAGGGCATCGATCTCGGCGGCCAGTTCGAGCAGGCGCGAGCGTTCCAGGGCATCCACCTTGTTCAGCGCCACCAGGGCTTTCGGCGCCCCCTGCCCGATCCGCTCGGCCAGCGCCCGGGCCAGCTCGCCGGTCTCGCCCTTGAGACCCTTCAGGGCGTCGATCACCAGCAGGGTCAGATCGGCATCGGCGGCGCCCTGCCAGGCGGCGGCAACCATCGCCCGCTCCAGCCGGCGGCGCGGCGCGAAGATGCCCGGGGTGTCGACGAACACCAGCTGGCTGTCGCCGCGCAAGGCAATGCCGCGCACCGGCGAGCGGGTGGTCTGCACCTTGTGGGTGACAATGGTCACCTTGGCCCCGACCGCCTGGTTGACCAGGGTCGACTTGCCGGCGTTGGGGGCGCCGATGACGGCGACCAGGGCGCACCGGGTGGGGGTATCGGAAGGAGTCATCGTCGACCCTCCTGGTCGAGAATGGCGAGCAGGGCCTGGGCGGCGGCCTTCTCGGCCTCGCGCTTGGTGGTCCCCTCGCCGGAGGCCCGGGCCAGCCCCTCGACCTCCACGTCGATGGTGAAGCGCGGCGCGTGGTCGGGGCCCTGGCGGGCGCTCTGATGGTAGCTGGGCAGCCCCAGGCCGTGCCCCTGGGCCCATTCCTGGAGCGCCGTCTTGGGGTCGCGCCCCGGCCCCGGACGGGCCATCAGCGGCTCCCAGTGGGCCAGCACGAAAGCCCGGGCCACCGCGTAGCCGCCGTCCAGGAAGAGCGCCCCGATGAGCGCCTCGGTGGCGTTGGCGAGCAGGCTGGGCGGCGGCTCGCCGGCCGCGTCGCGGGCCCCGGCGTCGACGATCAGGTGATCCTTCAGGGCCAGGGCCCGGGCCACCTCGACCAGCGCCTCGCGACGCACCAGGGCGGTGTGATGGCGCGCCAGGTCGCCTTCCGGCAGGTCCGGATGGCGGGCCATCAGGGCTTCGGCGACGACCAGACCGAGCACCCGATCACCCAGGAATTCCAACCGCTCGTAGCCGTGCGGAAAGGGATTGTCGGGATCGTTCAGGCTGGGGTGGGTCAGCGCTTCGCGCAGCCGCTCTCGCGCGGCGAAGCGGTGCCCGAGGCGGGCTTCCAGGGGGGCCGGATCAAAACCGTCGGCGGACATGGCCGGGCTCACTCGATGGCGCCGAACAGGCGGCCGTAGCGGATCGCCGGGAACCACTTCCAGACCTCCCACAGGCGGGCCGAGCCGTCGGTCGAGTAGAAGATCATCTCGGCCCGGCCGATGAAGTTCTCCAGCGGCACGAAGCCGACCCGGGCCCGGCTGTCGATGGAGTTGTCGCGGTTGTCGCCCATCATGAAGTAATGCCCCTCGGGCACCGTGAACTCCCGGGTGTTGTCCAGGCGCTCGCGGTCGCTGGCCTCGAGGATGGGATGGCGCACCCCGCCGGGCAGGATTTCCTCGTACTGGGTCAGGCGGATGATGGCGTTGCGCTCGCGGTCGAAGTAGGAGAACGCCCCCAGGCGCCGCCGCTCCACCTTGATGCCGTTGATGTACAGCCGGCCCTGGCGCATCTGCACCCGGTCGCCGGGCAGGCCGATGACCCGCTTGATGTAGTCGGTGGCGTTGTCGGCCGGGGTCTTGAACACCGCCACGTCGCCCCGCCTGGGCGGTTCGGCCAGCACCCGGCCGGAGAACAGGGGCGGGCTGAAGGGCAGGCTGTAACGGCTGTAGCCATAGGAAAACTTGGAGACGAACAGGTAGTCGCCGACCAGCAGGGTGGGCACCATCGAGCCGCTGGGAATGTTGAAGGGCTCGTAGGCGAAAGTGCGCACCACAATGGCGATCAGCACGGCATAGACCACCGTGCGGAGGGTCTCGCCCGCGCCGCCGCTGCGTTTAGACATCAAGAAGGCCCATCAATCCGTTGAATAAAATGAAAGCCCGCGCCAGCCGGCGTGGCACGGGCCCGTCTTGATTGCATAAAGACACCCCGCTTGGCGCCTGTCAAGGCGCCCCCCTCAGCGCACCACCGGGGTGCCGGGGGGCACCGCCGACAGAATGACCATGGCCTGGGCCAGCGGCCAGTCGTCGGTGATGGTCAGATCGACCCGGGCCTCCAGGCCGGCCGGGGTCAAGGCCTGAAGGCGGGCCAGGGCCCCCCCGGTCATGACCACGGTGGGCCGCCCGGAAGGCAGGTTGACCACCCCCAGGTCGCGCCAGAAAACGCCGGCCCGGAAGCCCGTGCCCAGGGCCTTGGCCGCCGCCTCCTTGGCCGCGAAGCGCTTGGCGTAGGTGGCCGCATAGGCCCGCCCGGCGCCGCGCCGGCGCTCTGCCTTGGCCTGCTCGGCCGGGGTGAAGCAGCGGTCGATGAAGCGTGCGCCGAAACGCTCCAGGGTCTTTTCCACCCGCTGGATATCGATCAGGTCGCTGCCCAGGCCAAGGATCAGGCCGCTCATGCCCCGGCTCCCCGGCGGGCCGCGTCCATGCGGGCGCGCATCCCGCGCAGGCTCTCGGCGAGGCCGACGAACACCGCCTCGCCGACCAGGAAGTGGCCGATGTTCAACTCCACCACCTGGGGCAGGGCGGCGACCGGTCCCACCGTGTCGTAATCCAGGCCGTGCCCGGCGTGCACCTCAAGCCCCGCCTCGGCGGCCTGCCGCGCGGCCTCGGTCAGGCGGGCCAGCTCGGCCTGCCGGGCGGGCCCTTGCGCCTCGCAATAGGCCCCGGTGTGCAACTCGACCACCGGGGCGCCGATGTCGGCGGCGGCGGCGATCTGCGCGGCGTCCGGCTCGATGAACAGGCTGACCCGGATGCCGGCGTCCTTCAGGCGGCCGACCAGCGGGGCCAGCCGGCCCTTGGCCCCGGCCACCTCGAGGCCCCCCTCGGTGGTCCGTTCCTGGCGTTTTTCGGGCACGATGCAGGCGGCGTGCGGACGATGCTGAAGGGCGATGGTCACCATTTCCTCGGTGGCCGCCATCTCCAGGTTGAGCGGCGCCGACAGCTCGGCCTTGAGGGCGGCGATGTCGGCATCGACGATGTGCCGGCGGTCCTCGCGCAGATGGGCGGTGATGCCATCGGCCCCCGCCTCCAGGGCCAGCCGGGCGGCGCGCAGCGGATCGGGATGCCGGCCGCCACGGGCGTTGCGCAGGGTGGCCACGTGGTCGATGTTCACCCCCAGGCGCAGTCGGTTGGTGGGCGGGTTCATGACAGGTCTCCGCTATCCTGGGGGGTGGGGGAAAGAGGTCGGCGACGCGGCCGACGGGCCCTGAGCTGACGGTAGCGCCCCATTCCCCAGCGCACCAGACCATAGAACAGCAGCCAAGCAGCCACGGCCAGCGGCAGACTGCCCAGGGCCATGGGCCACCAGATGGGCCAGACGTTTTCCAGAAGATGGGGCAGGTCGAAGGCCTGCAGGTCGTGCCACAGGGTGGCGAACAGGCCATGGAAGCCGGCGCCATCCCCCGGAGCGCCCACCGATCCCTCGGGCGGCGTCAGGTGGTCGGCGCCGACCATCGCCACGCCGATCTTGAAAGCCCCCCACCAGATCAGCGGAAAGGTCCACGGGTTGCCGATCACCGTGCCGATGGCGCTGGCCAGGATGTTGGCCCGCATCAGCCAGGCCATCAGGGCGGCGATCAGGAAATGCAGACCCATGGTCGGCGTCATCGAGGCCGCCGCGCCGCAGGCGAACCCGGCGGCGATGCCCCAGTCGCCCCCGGGCAGGCGATGCAGCCTAAGCCACAGGTACTTGCCGGCACGACCCCAGCCGGCGCGCGGCCAGACCAGTTCGCGCAGCCGGTGCCAGGCGCCCTTGGTCTCGCGTCGCTGGAACATGCCCCTGGGTATCCCTTTCGCCTGTCGCCTAGAGCATGTTGCGTGATCCCGACTCACGAAACCTGCCCTAACCCTTTGATATTGCCGCAAATCGTCGTCGCGATCCGTTCCGGATCGCTCGGGATTTGCTCTGGAGCATGTTGCGTGCTTTGTGAATCACGCAACACGCTCCAGACCTCTGATATTGCCGCAAATCGTCGTCGCGATCCGTTCCGGATCGCTCGGGATTTGCTCTAGTTGCGGGTCCGCTCCACCGCGTTGACCCCCTTGGTGGCCCGCAGGGCGGCCATGATGTCGGTCAGGTGCCGGACGTCGCGCACCTCGACGTCCACCAGCATATCGAAATAATCCTGGCTGCGGTTGGTGATTTTCAGATTGGTGATGTTGCCCTTGTTGCGGGCGATCTCGGTGGTCAGGTTGGCCAGCGCCCCGGGCTCGTTGCTCAGGATCAGCGACAGTCGGCCGACGTGGTTGTGACCGTCGGCGCCGCTGGCATCCCAGGCCAGGTCGAGCCAGCGCTCGGGCTCGTCGGCCACGTTTTCCAGCTGCGGGCAGTCGATGGTGTGCACCGTCACCCCCTTGCCGGTGGTGACGATGCCAACGATGCGGTCGCCGGGCAGCGGATGGCAGCAGCGGGCATAATGCACCGCCATGCCGGGGATCAGCCCGGCCAGCGGCACGGCGTTGGCGGGATCGTTCTTGACCGGCGCCTTGCCGCGCCCGACCAGACTGCGGGCCAGACTGGACAGCCGCTGGCCGCTGCTGCGCTTCAGGCCCGGATAGACCGCGTGCACCACCTCGCGGCCGGTCACCGTGCCCTCGCCCACCTTGACGTAGAGATCGTCCACGGTGTCGGCCCGGAAGCGGTCGAGGATGTCGCTCAGGGCCTTTTCGCGCAGCTCGTAGTTTTCCTGGCGGAAGGCCTTGTCGAGGATCTGCTTGCCCAGACCCAGGTACTGGGCCCGCGCCTGATTGCGCAGGTAGCGGCGGATCGAGGCCCGCGCCTTGCCGGTGACCGCGAAGCGTTCCCATTCCGGCGACGGGGTCTGCGCCTTGGAGGTGAGGATCTCCACCTGATCGCCATTGGCCAGGGTGGTGCGCAAGGGCACCATGCGCCCGTTGACGCGCACCCCGATGCAGCGCTGGCCGACCTCGGTATGGACCGCGTAGGCGAAGTCGATGGCGGTGGCGCCGCCCGGCAGGTTGATCAGATCCCCCTTGGGGGTGAAGCAGAACACCTGATCCTGGAACATCTCCAGCTTGGTGTGTTCCAGGAACTCCTCGGGTCCCGAGGCGTGCTCCATGATCTCCAGCAGCTCGCGCAGCCAGCGGTACTGGCGGCCGTCCACGTTGGGGCCGCCCTGCTTGTACTTCCAGTGGGCGGCGACGCCGATCTCGGCCACCTCGTGCATCTCGTGGGTGCGCACCTGGATCTCGATGCGGTGGCGCGAGGGGCCGATCACCGTGGTGTGGATCGAGCGATAGCCGTTCGGCTTGGGGGTCGACAGGTAGTCCTTGAAGCGCCCCGGCACCATCGGATAGGCGCCGTGGATGATGCCCAGGGCGCGGTAGCAGTCTTCCTCGGAATTGACGATCACCCTGAAGGCGATGATGTCGGACAGCTGCTCGAAGGCGATGTCCTTGTGCTGCATCTTGCGCCAGATGGAATAGGGCGTCTTCTCGCGCCCCGAAACCACCGCCCGCACCCCGTTCTCGTCGATCAGCCGGCGCAGCTCGTCGGTCACCTGCTTGACCACGCCGCCGCCCTTGTCGCGCAGGAAGGTCAGCCGGTTGACCACCGATTCCCGGGCATCGGGGTTGAGCGCCGCGAAAGCCCGGTCCTCCAGGTCCTGCTTCATCTCCTGCATGCCGATGCGTTCGGCCAGCGGCGCATAGATCTCCATGGTCTCGCTGGCGATGCGGCGGCGCTTCTCGGGGTTCTTGATGAACTCCAGGGTGCGCATGTTGTGCACCCGGTCGGCCAGCTTGACCAGCAGCACCCGGATGTCGGTGCTCATGGCCAGCAGCAGCTTGCGGAAGTTCTCGGCCTGGCGCGAGGTGTCGGAGGTCAGTTGCAGCCGGGTCAGCTTGGTCACCCCGTCGACCAGCCGCGCCACCTCCTCGCCGAACATGGCCTGGATGTCCTCCAGGGTGGCGTCGGTGTCCTCCACCGTGTCGTGGAGCAGGGCGCACATGATCGAGGCATCGTCCAGCTTGTACTGGGTGAGGATGCCGGCCACCTCGATGGGGTGGCTGAAATAGGGGTCGCCCGAGGCCCGCCGCTGCGCCCCGTGCTTGCGCATGGCATACACATAGGCCCGATTGAGGGCGTCCTCGTCGGCGCTGGGATCGTAGGCGCGGACCCGTTCGACCAGTTCGTACTGGCGCATCATCGGCCCCACCTCAGGGGCGGCGTCGGCACGCGGCGGGCCATGGAGATGGGCTCTGGGTCGGCCCGGCGCTGGCCCCCGCCGGGCCCGACCGATGGCTGGATCATCGGCGGTCGATCAGCGATCGTCCTCGGTTTCGGGGGCGGCCTCGGGGGCGGTTTCAGGGGCCGGTTCGAAGTCCTCGGCGGCGATCTCGGCGGCCGAGGCATCCTCGAAGCCGTCGGCGTCCCCGGCGTCCCCGGCTTCCTGGGCCATCGGCTGGCTGTCCTCGCCGTCCTCGTGGACGGTCAGCGCGTCGGCCTCGATCTCGGCGGCGCTGTCGGCCTCGCCGGCTTCCTCGGCCACCTCGCCGGCCAGGGCGTCGAAGTCGTCACGCTCCGGCTCGTCGATCTCGACGTGCTTTTGCAGCGACTGGATCAGGTGGGCCTTGAGGTCGGGCACGGCCACCGTTTCCTCGGCGATCTCGCGCAGGGCGACCACCGGGTTCTTGTCGTTGTCGCGCTCCATGGTCAGCGGCGCCCCGGCGGAAATATCGCGCGACCGCTGACCGGCCAGCATGACCAGCTCGAAACGGTTGGGAACCTTGACAATACAGTCCTCGACGGTAACGCGGGCCATGGGGGTCTCCCTGGAAGGGTCAAAAAGGTGCGGGCCCGGACACGCCGGGCGACCGGAAAGCCGGGCCGGACAAGCGGCGACCCCCTCCGCGCCCCACGGCGACGGGGCACGCCGGGGGCGGGCTCGGTCCAGGCGAACCGTCTATATAGGACAGTCCGGCCAGCTTGAGCAAGAGCCACCGGCTATGGCAAAGGGCGTATTTCCTGATCCGGCGGCAGGGCGGCGATCAACTCGGGGAGCCCCCGGCCACTCAGCGGGTGGGTCCACCCGGGCGCCACCTCGGCCAGCGGATGCAGCACGAAGGCGCGCTCGGCCAGACGTGGGTGGGGCAGGGTCAGGCGCGGCGTGTCGACAACCTGCCCGGCGTCGTCGAGCAGGTCGAGGTCGACCACCCGGGGGGCGTTTGGCGTGCCGTCGCGGTGGCGCCCCAGATCGGCCTCGATGCGGTTGAGAAGGTCCAGAAGCTCGACCGCCGGCGGGCCGCCGGCCAGCCGGACCACCCCGTTGACGAACCACGGCTGATCCGAGCGCGGCACCGGCGCGCTCTCCCACCAGCCGGAGCGCGCCGCCACCGAAAGGCCGGCCCTCTCCAGGGCGGCCAGCGCCGCCTCCAGGACCGCCAGCGGGCTGGCGAAGCGGCCCGGCAGGTTGGAGCCCAGCCCGACCAGCACCCGACGGGAGGCGGCATCGGGAGTGAGGGATGCGGAGGTCACGGAAAGCCAACTCCTGCGTTGCGGGGAACCGGCCCAGGGCTTAAGTAGGAGGCGGCCGGTCGGCCCCCGCGCCCAGGCCCTGGGGCCTGCATTTCATGACGATTGCCATTGCACCGGTCAAGCCGCCCGCCAAGCGGCGGCTTCTTTACCCTGAACGAGTACCGTGACTCAAAGAAAGGACACCGCCCATGCGGTTCTACGACCAGGAACGCCTGGCCCTGTTCATCGACGGGGCCAACCTGTACGCGGCCGCCCGCACCCTGGGGTTTGACATCGACTACAAGAACCTGTTGCAGCATTTCGCCAGCCAGGGGCGCCTGATCCGCGCCTTCTATTACACCGCCCTGGCCGACGAGCAGGAATACTCGCCGATCCGGCCGCTGATCGATTGGCTTGATTACAACGGCTACACCATGGTCACCAAGCCGATCAAGGAGTTCACCGACTCCACCGGCCGGCGCAAGGTGAAGGGCAACATGGACATCGAGCTGGCCATCGACGCCATGGAGATGGCCGCCCACGTGGATCATGTGGTGCTGTTCTCCGGCGACGGCGATTTCCGGCGTCTGGTCGAGGCGCTGCAACGGCTGGGCCGGCGGGTGACGGTGATCAGCTCGATCCGCACCCAGCCGCCCATGGTGGCCGACGAATTGCGCCGCCAGGCCGACATCTTCCTCGACCTCAGGGACCTCGAGCCGGTCATCGCCCGGGCCAGCCGGGGCGACAGTCGCGGCGACCGCCGGCCGCCGCCGCGCCCCGCCCCGACCAGCGGCACCGACGACGCCGAGTATGAGGACGACGAGGACTTCGACGACTACGAGGACGAGTACGACGACGATCTCGACCCGGATGAGGACGAGGATGTCGATGACGAGGACTTCGACGACGACGAGGACGAGGAAGAGGACGACGCCCCGCCGCCCCGCCGCCGCTGATGCCTGACCACCCTGCCCACCACCAGCCGGGGGCGGCCTGCGCCCTGTGCCCCCGGCTGGTCGACTACCGACAGCGCAACCGGGCCACCCACCCGGACTTCCACAACGCCCCGGTGCCGGCCTTCGGGCCGCTGTCGGCGCGCCTGCTGGTGGTTGGCTTGGCCCCCGGGCTGAAGGGGGCCAACGCAAGCGGCCGCCCCTTCACCGGCGACCACGCCGGCACCCTGCTCTACCCGTCCCTGCTGGCCCACGGGCTGGCCCGGGGGAGCTACGCGGCACGGCCCGACGATGGTCTTGAGCTGGTCCGGGCGCGCATCACCAACGCCGTGCGCTGCGTGCCGCCGGCCAACAAGCCGACCCCGGCCGAGGCCGCCGCCTGCCGCCCCTTCCTGGTCGCCGAGATGGCGGCGATGCCTGATCTCAGGGTGATCCTGGCCCTGGGCCGGGTGGCCCACGAGGCGGTGGTGCGGGCGCTGGGCCTGAAACTGGCCGCCCTTCCCTTCGCCCACGGCGCCTGGCACGGGTTGCCGGATGGCCGCATCCTGGCCGACAGCTACCACTGCTCGCGCTACAACACCAACACCGGCCGCCTGACCCCGGCCATGTTCGACGCGGTGCTGACGAAAGTGGCGGCGGTGGCCGGTGGGGACGGCTGATCGCCCTCAGCCCAGGGTCAGTTCCATGTTGTCGCGGGCGACGATGGCGCCGGGCCAGATGTTGCGCGCCTCGTCCTCGACCCGCTCCATGTAGGCGTCGTCGTGGTCGGGGTCGTGGTGGAAGATGGCCAGCCGGCGCGCCCCGGCGTGGCGGGCCAGACGAATGCCCTCCTGCCACGTCGAATGCCCCCAGCCGATCTTGGCCGGAAACTCGTCGTCGCTGTAGGTGCAGTCGTAGATCATCAGGTCGGCGTTCTCGATCAGGCGCACCACGTTGGGGTCGATCTGGCCGGGCACGTGCTCGGTATCGGTGACGTAGGCGCAGGAAAAACCCTGGTACTCGACCCGATAGCCGGTCGCCCGGTTGGGATGGTTCAGGGGCGCCGTGCGCACCACCACGTCGTCGAACGGGTGCAGATCGTCGCCGGCGGTGAAATCGTGGAAGCGCAGCTCGGCCCGCATGGCTTCCAGCGGCACCGGGAACAGCGGGTTGGCCATTTGGCTGGAGAGGATGGTGCGAATGCCGCCATCCTCAAGGTGCCCGGCATGGATGTCGAAGCTGTGGTCGGGCATGAAGAACGGCGCGAAGAACGGAAAGCCGGTGATGTGGTCCCAGTGGGTGTGGGTCAGCAGCATCACCGCCGAGCGGATGTTCTTGCGCAGGAAGTCATGGCCCAGGAAGCGCAGCCCCGTGCCGGCATCGAGCAGCAGGTGCCGACCGCCAAGAACGAGCTGGATGCAACTGGTGTTGCCCCCATAGACCACATGCTTGGGCGAGGGGCAGGCGATGCTGCCGCGCACCCCCCAGAACTTGATCTTGAACACCCTGCCCGTCCCGTCTTCCGTCTCGCCAGCATCCGCCGGCCAATATCATCCGCCAGCCATCATCCGTTTCCTGACCGCGCCTGCCCGTATCGGGGTGCCCGAAAAAGCGGTGTCAGACAAGCAAAGGCACAACCATTTTCTTATACCGATATGTCAGTGCTGTTAAAAGCGACAACCGCGCCAACCGACCCGCTTTTGGTGTCTGCCGTGCCGCCGGGCCCTCACAGTCGGATGTTGGAGAAACTGGCCGGCAGACCGTCCCCGTCAACCCCACCTTCCAGCACCGGCGGGTCCTCGAAGGTCTTGCGGCGCCGCTCGGGAAGGCTCGACAGATTGAAATTGCGCACGTTTTCCATGGGCTTGCCGAAGTAGTAGCCCTGCCCGTACTGCACCCCGATGTCGCGCAGCAGCCACATGGTGCGATCATCCTCGACCATCTCGCCGATGGAGAAGATGCCCAGATCGCTGGCCAGACTGCTGATCGCCTTGAGGAACGGCTTGCCGTGGCGGGTGGAGAAGGCATCGCGGATATAGCTGCCATCGATCTTCACGTAATCCACCTGCAGCGTCTTCAGGTACTGGAAGGTGGCGGCGCCGGAGCCGAAATCGTCGATGCTGATCTGAAGGCCCAGCCCGCGCAGCCGCTGCAACACCTGATTGGCCGCCGGCAGATCCTTGATTTCGTGGCTTTCCGTCACCTCGAACATCAGCCGCGACAGAACCTCCCGGTTCTGGTTGAGGATCAGCATGAGCTCGGAGACGAAGGCCTCGTTGGCGATCGAGCGCCCCGACAGGTTGACCGCCACCGAGGCCTTGGGGCGCAGCAACTCGCGGTTCTTCAGGATGTTGATGGTGCGCCGCACCACCTCCAGGTCGAATTCGGTGATGACCCCGAAATCCTCGGCGAAGTTGATGAACTTGGCCGGCAGGAAAAGCCGGTCGCCCTGGCGCACCCGGGCCAGCGCCTCGTAGTGGTGGACCGACCACGCCGACAGTTCGACAATCGGCTGGAAGACTAGGCACAGGCGGTCCGAGGCAATGGTCTGGCGGAAGGCGTGCACCTTCGACAGGGTGATGTCCAGCGCCGCCTGATGCCCCTCGGCCAACGAGCGGATGGCGAAACCGCCGCCGCCCTCCTCGACGAACTGGTTGATGGTGTATTGCAGGGCGCGGCCGATGTCGTCGGCCGACATCTCCGCCCCGTCCAGATCAAGCGTGCTGGTCGCCACGCCGATGCCGCCGCCGGCCGGGTCGAACAGGCCGATCATCTCGTTCAGCCGCTCCTCGATCCCCGCCCCCTTGAGCTGGGAGTCGTGGATCACCCCGTACTTGCCATTGTCCAGCCGGCCGATTGAATCGCCGCCCACCGACCAGGCTTTCAGATAGGCTTCCACGCTGGCCATGAAACGGGCCGAATCATCGGCCTCCAGGCGTTGGTCCAGGTCCTCCGCCGAGAGGTCGATCATGGTCATCTGGTAGGTTTCGCCCAGCGCCTCGGCCTCGCCCAGACGCTGGCGGGCCAGATCGGCGAAGGCCTCCGGGCCTTGCGGCGTCGGCGCCCCCGGATCACCGTTGCGCGGTTCGGCGTCGTGGGCCTGCACCCGGCTGAAGGTCAGGTGGGCCTCGGCGCCCGACTCCGGGACCCGGATGCCGGACAGCAGGATTTGCGCCCCACCCTCGCCCTCGCCGCCGATCACCCGCACCCGCTGGCGATCCATGCGGCCGGTGGCCTTCAGGCGACGCAGCAACTCGCCCATGCGGGCCTGGTCGTCGCGGTCGATGAAATCGGCCAGGGGGCGTCCGGCGGCGGCCGCCGAGTCGATCCCGAACAGGGCCTGGGAGGGGCCGGCGCAATAGCGGATGCGGTCGTCGGCATCCAACTCAACCAGCAGGTCCGCGCCGGCAAAGGCAAAGGCGATGAAACGGTCACGCTGACGGCGCAACTTATCGCTTTCCGAGGACATGACCGAACGGCGCCTCCCTGGCGTGGACCACGCGGCGGGGCGGCTTGGCGCAGGCATTTTGGCGGCGCGGGTCCGGTCACATCATAGTCATCCCATACAACCGCTGACAATCTCGAATACCCCTCAGAAGACGCGATCCGGTGGTGATCCGCCGGCCAGCCACGCCCCCAGGTTGTCGAGCGCCTTGAATCCCATGGCGTTGCGGGTCTCCACCGTGGCGCTGCCCAGATGGGGCAGCAGGACCACCCCCGGTAGATCGAGGTAGCGCGGATCGATGTCCGGTTCGCCGGTGTAGACATCCAGCCCGGCGGCGGCCAGCCGGCCGTCCCGCAGGGCGGCGATCACGGCGTCGTCCTCGACCACCGGGCCACGCGCCGTGTTGACCAGGATCGCCCCCTCGGGCAGCGCGGCCAGGGCGGCGGCGTCGATCAGCCCGCGGGTCTCGGGGGTTGCCGGCACGTGCAGCGACAGCACGTCGGCATGGGCCAGCAGGGCCTCGAGCCGGTCGTGGAAGACGGCATCCTGCTCCAGCCCGGCGGGCAGGCGGCGCCGCCCGTGGTAGTGGATGGCCATGCCGAAGGCGCGCGCCCGCTCGGCCACGGCGCGCCCGATGCGCCCCATGCCGACGATGCCCAGCCGGCGCCCGCCCAGATGGCGGCCCAACAGTTGGGTCGGCGCCCAGCCCCGCCACTGCCCGGCGCGGACCAGCCGCTCGCCCTCGCCGGCCCGGCGGGCGGCCATCAGGATCAGGGCCAAGGTCAGATCGGCGGTGGCCTCGGTCAGCACGCCGGGGGTGTTGGAGACCACCAGCCCGCGCCGCGCCGCCGCCGTGAGGTCGATGTGGTCGACGCCGACCGAAAAGGTGGCGATCATACCCACACTGTCCGGCAGGGCGCCGATCAATCCGGCATCGACCCAATCCGTGGGGGTGACGATCAGGGCCCGCGCCCCGGCCGCCCGCGTCACCAGTTCATCGACCGACAAGGGACGATCCTCGGGGTTGGCGATCACCGACCAGGTGGCGGCGGCACGGGCCTCGACCGCCTCGGGCAGGCGACGCGACACCACCAGACGGGGCTTGTCGGACATGGCGGGACACCTAGATCAGGGAAGAAGCACACTTCGGCCGGCCACACCTTGGAGCATCGGCCCGGCGCCCCTATACTCCCACCCCCGCCCACCTCAAGACAACCCGGAGGCCCCCCATGCCCAGCCTGCCCACCCTCAAGCCCGGCCGTCCGGTCGGCGTCGTCGGCCTGGGCATCATGGCCCGGGGCATGGTCGCCAACCTCAAGAAGGCCGGCTTCGTGGTCCACGGCTTCAGCCGGACGCGCGAGAAATGCGCCGACCTGATCGCCGACGGCCTGATCTGGCACGACAGCCCCGGCGAGCTGGCGGCGGCGGTCGATGCGGTGATCACCATGGTCGGCTATCCGACCGACGTGGAAGAGGTCTACTTCGGCGACCAAGGCATCCTCGGCGCTGCCCGCCCGGGAACCCTGCTCATCGACATGACCACCTCGGCCCCCAGCCTCGCCGAGCGCCTGGCCGAGGCGGCCGCCGCCAAGGGCTGCGCGGCCCTGGATGCTCCGGTCTCCGGCGGCGACGTGGGGGCGCGCAACGGCACCCTGGCGATCATGGTCGGCGGGGCGGAAGACGCCTTCGAGGCGGCCCGCCCGCTGTTCGAGGCGATGGGCCAGACCATCGCCCGCCTGGGCCCGGCCGGCGCCGGCCAGCACACCAAGATGGTCAACCAGACGGTCATCGCCGGCACCATCCTGGGCGTCGCCGAGGCCCTGGCCTACGCCGACAAGGCGGGCCTGGACCAGTCGGCGGTGCTCGACGTGATCGGCCAGGGGGCGGCCGGCGGCTTCCAGCTCAACGTGCTCGGCAAGCGCATGGTCGAGGGCGACTTCGCCCCCGGCTTTTTCGTCCACCACTTCCTGAAGGACCTGGGCATCGCCCAGCAGGAGGCCGGCCAACGCGGCCTGGACCTGAAAGCCCTGAAGCTGGCCATCGCCCAGTTCACCCGCCACGCCCAGGCAGGCGGCCGCGAAGACGGCACCCAGGGCATCTACCAGTCCTACCTGCGATGAGCCACCCCGCCCCCGATCCTCCCGAAACGGCCGAGAACACCGCGAAGGCCGAGGTTCGCGGCCTGGCCTTTTCCGGCAATCACCTGCTGCCGGCTGATCGCTGGGCGGTGTGGGAGGCGCTGAACGATCCGGCGGTGCTGAAGGCGTGCATCGCCCCGGCGGAAAAGCTGACCCGCCCGGCCCCCGACCGCATCGAGGCCACGGTGGCGGTCGGCCTGGGGCCGCTGAAGGCGCGCTTCAAGGGCGATCTGGTGCTGGAGAACGTCAGCCCGGCCGAGCGCTACACCATGCGGGTGAAGGGCAAGGGCGGGCTGTTCGGCCGCATCGCCGTGCTGATCCACGTCGACATGTCCGACGCCCCGATGGACGATCGAATGGACGGTCAGGTGGACGGCGGCCCCGGCACCCGGCTGATCTGGATTGCCTCGGCCGACCTCAAGGGCTGGCTGGCCGCCAAGGGGCAGAAGCTGCTGAGCGCCACCGTGGAGCGCCACGTCGCCGGCTTTTTCGACGACCTGCTGGACCACCTGCCGCCGCGCCGCTGATCGGAGGGCCGACGCGGCGGCAGATGGAACTCAGTTCTTGTGGCGGAAGGTGATGCGGCCCTTGGTCAGGTCGTAAGGGGTCATCTCGATGTCCACCTTGTCGCCGACGCTGACCCGGATGCGGAACTTGCGCATCTTGCCCGCGGTGTGGGCGAGGATTTCGTGATCGTTTTCAAGCTTCACCCGGAACATCGCGTTGGGCAGCTTTTCGACGACGGTACCGCTGAACTCGAGAATCTCTTCCTTCGACATGCCGTGTCCCTGGGAGCGTTGAACGGTCCCGCCAACCGATAAAAGACGACGCGGTGCGCCGCCCCATCTTCCGGACCCGACACACCCCCCGTCGCGACACCACTGGGCGGGAAATTGCCCCGCCTTATAATCCCTCGGCGCGACAAAAACAACCCACCCGCCCGGCGGGGCGGCCGGAAAGCCCTCGGGGCGGGGCGGCGGGACATCCGGGGGGGGCAACGGCGCCGAGGCTTTCGGTTGCCGCGGTCAGGGGATCAGGTGTTCCGGAACAAGGACACGCTTTCGCACCGTGCCCAGAGCCGGGCAGCGAGTAAGGGCAACGACTCCGTCAAAATCAATGCCATCGCCGGGGGTGAGGAAAACCTCGTATCCGCCGCTCGGGAGCCGGTGGATTCTCGGGGAACGAGCCCCTTCCAGATACGGATATCGACCGCCCCCATGGCCTTGCCCGTCAATACTCAGGCGGGGTGCCGTTGATCCAGTCGAGCTGGGGCCATTTGAGCAGGTCGTCGTAGAGGAAGTCGTAGGCGTACTTGTCCGGGTGGTCGGGATGGCAGACGAACAGGCCGCCGCCGGTCAGCATGTGATGGTCGAAGCGCTTGCGCACGGCGATCTCGCCGCCGGAGACCTCGTAGAAGGTGTCCATGAAGCAATCATCGCCAGCGAGCAGACAGATGTCCTCACCGTCAGCCCAGTTCAGCCCCCAGGTGCCGCTGGTGTCGAAGAAAAGGGCTATGGCTGGTTGTTTCTTTGGGAAGTCGATCAGGTCTTCCAGGGTTGCCTCGCCCCGGAAGTGGGGGTCGGGAAAGTGTCCCGGGGCCGGGCCCTCGGTCGGCTTCCAACCTTCTGCCGTTGCAATGATCTGTGTGATGCCGAGCTTTTCCCAGGTCCAGATCAGGGGATCGAGGTCGCTGGTTTGGTCCGGCTGGGCCAGCTCCGCCCAATGGGGGTCATCGCTGGGAAACCAGGGCCAGCTGATGGGACCCGGCAGGGCCGTGATGCGCCAGGTCCGGTTGACGAAGGGGCGTTTGCACTGTTCGACGCTCTGGATTCCTTCCTTGTAGAAAATCCGCCGGCAGATCGGCAGATAATCGCGATTGAACTCCGCAGCGTCGATCCGCCGGCAGACCATGGGAAAGCCCTTACTTCGGGAAACGCACCTTGAAAGTGTGCATCCATTCAATACCAGCCAAAGTCATGTCCGTCATGATAGATAGGCGTCATACTCCAGGTGGCACAATACGAACGCATGAGGGCGAACTGATCGGCCGACAGAATGGGTTCGGTCGCCCCTTTCTGTCCGCTCCAAAGGACCGAAAATTCGGCTTCCAGCTTGTTCGCAAACAGGTAATCCCGCCAATTGGCCGGGGGCGGGCCAAGGTATTCAAGCATGGCATCAAGCACGGTTTGCCATTCATCGGAGGCCGTCAGTTTCTGGGATTCGATAACAAAAACACGCTGATTTCTGCTAATATTAACAACACTACCTTCGGCCGAACTCCGTGCACGTGTCACATTGCCTCGCCGCTTTACGATGTCTGTTGGCTTGAGAACCTTTGTTGGCGCCCCAATTGCGTCCGACAACTCTCCAACGTTGACATTCGACCCGCGAACGATAAATGAAATCAGCGATGTCAAAGCACGATGGTCATTTTGGTGAACCATTGTGAGATCCTCGAAACCTGCGCCGAAGCGGCCGATGAACGACATTACCGCATTGGATGGGGCCGGTATCTGCACACCAGGTGCATGAAGCCAGAACCGATAAAAGTTCAGGGTGAGATGGTAGTGTGACTTCAAGCGGTGCAGTTCAGGCGCGGACGGAAGCTGGGCGCGAAGGGCATCGAAATGGGCCTCCTGGTCTCGGCTTGAAAGCCATTTTCGGGACATCTTGCGTAATCGCCCATACCCGCCGGTAAGACTAACCCCGCTGTCATCGCCGCCGAAAAGCTCAATAAGCTCGTTCGCCGAGAGCTTTGGCGTGGAAATCTCCAGTCCCCAATAGGTGATGAAGCACCCGTCTTCTGACGGGCGCTCCAGAAGCGGAAAAAAGTCACATGCTGCGGCCGGACATTCAGTCCTCATCAAAGATGTTCCCCATCCAATCCCCTGTCGCTTTGTCATGAACACTACCATCTTCGCGGTTGACCATCACATCGCCTTTTGCCTCTCCCTTGATGGCGTGCAACCGGCGGCCGAAGGTTTTTCGATCCATCCCCAGAGCCTTGGCAACAGCATCCATTTGCCTGAGGTCGTCCTTGCGCCCCATTTCGACAAAGGTGTCCGACCAATGGACTTCTTCGGCCGGCCGGCCTTGGGGGCTGGGGTCGGGGAGATCCTCGGTGGCAGGATCGGCGATCAGACCGTCGCCCGTGCCCGGCGGGTCGGCCGGAAAGCCTTCAAGGCGGGGTGGCGCGGCATCCGGCGGGGTCGAGGGCGGCAGCAGGAGCGATGCTTTCAGTCGCCGAGATCAAGGGGGTCAGGCGAAATGGGACAAAAACCCATCTGCTGGCGGAGGCGGGAGGGCGGCGAGAGCGGGTGAGGAAAGGCCGCACTGCTTCATGCTTGGTGGGTACTTGGACTCAAGATGGGCGCGCATGGCCAGGACGGTGGCCAGTGGCACGAGTGCCACCAGCCACCAGATGATCCGCCGCCGCCCGAGGATCGCCGTAAAGACGACCAACCCGAGAGACGACAAAATCAGTGGATAAAGAAGAATGTGGTACCATTACTCAAAAACTTGTTAATCGTATGGAACATCCCCTAGGCCGGAGTCTTTTGCAATAAATGAAAAAGGCCAAAGGAAAAGCATGTGAGGGATAATTTATATTATGAAAATGAAATCCCTTGGCTGCCAGTTCTGAGAGTTCATTTTCCTTCAAGGAGCCTTCCTGATTCGGGTCCGCTTATTCACCAGATCGGGACCGTAATTCGACACCCCCTGGCGCGAAATCTCGGATAGGTCCTGTCCTGGGGCCAGTCGGCGATCAGGATATCCAGGATTGTAGGCATGGCCAATCCACTCGACTTGCTGATCATTCAGCGGGCCGCCCTGGTAGTCCGGCAGTCCCTGCCGCATCAGGTCGCGGACATGGCGGGCGACCACATCCAGGTTATAGGGCTCGCTTTGAAGGTCCTGGTAGGCGCCGAAGGGAGCCCAAACGGTGGACGGGTATTTGCCGGCGTCGGTATGGTATGGGCGAAAGGGGCCGGTTTGCCGCTCCTTCCCGAGGGTCCCTGCCATGCGCCGTTTGCCGTTGATCGCCGCCCTGCTGATGCTCGCCCTGCCCACCGCCCGGGCCGAGGAGGGCGATCCATTCGCCGCCGGCGCGGCAGCCTATGAGGCCGGCGACTACGAGACCGCCCGCGCCCTCTGGCAGCCCCTCGCCGAGGCGGGGGATCCGCGAGCCCAATACTGGCTCAGCGATCTTTACCGTTTCGAACTGGGCGTTGCTCGGGACTATCTGGCGGCGCGTGATCTCCTCAAACAGGCCGCCGATCAGACGGACAACCCCGACATCCTGCGCCGGGCGGCCTATGCGTTGGGCTACATGGCCGACGACGGCCTGGGCATGCCGGAAGACGATGACAAGGCCGAGTGCCTCTATCGGGTCGCCGCCGAGAACGGATACGACAACGCCCAGTTCGCCCTTTATAGGTTTCTGACGCTCAAGCCGGGGATCAGTTTCGAGGCCCTGAACTGGGCCGAACGAGGTGCCGCGCAGGGCGACCACCGCAGCTTGGCGGCGGTTGGTGATGTCGGGATCATGATGCCCGGAAGGGAGGAGAGGCTTGAGGGATATCTGTTTTTGATTCTGGCGGAAAAACAAGGCAACGACTTGGCCCGGCGCCGTCTCGCCGAGGTTCGGGCGGAGATTGCCGGGCGGGCCAGGGCGGGGGCGAACCGGCGCACCGAGGCCCTGTTGCGCGAGGCGGAGGCCCTGGCCCGGGACTGGACGGCGACCCCCGAGGCGCCACCTTCCCCGCCCGTCACGGTCCCCCAGGAATGCTGGCCTTAGGTTCTGTACCCATAAGCGGAATTCCCATCGAGGCGGGATTGTGATTCAAACTTCCAAACGGCAAGGGAGTTTGCTCATGGCCCGCTTCGACCTTACGGACAAGGAATGGGAGATC
>NZ_FNCV01000023.1 GCF_900100455.1 Roseospirillum parvum
GTGACCGTCGCCGGGAATATCCGCTTTGCCGCCGAGCGGACCCCGGACGGCCACGCCGACCACTTCTGGGCCCTGGCGCTGGCAATCGAGGCGGCGCGCTCCCCCGTCACCGAATACGACTACACCCCGGCCGTGCCGGCCGGTTCGGTGGATGGCGGCCGGCGCATCAGTCTGGGGCCGCCGCCCGATGAAGATGATCTCGGCGCGGATCCCCTGGATGTGATTGCTGGCGGCCGGTTTGGAGGATTTTGACGATGCCCCTGGTGGACCAGTTTGGCAACCCCGTCTCGACTGCCGCCCTAAAGGACGAGGAGGCCGTGCCCGGCCTGACCGGCGTGCGCCAGGTGATCGGCGAACACCCCGAGGCGGGGCTGACGCCCCAGAGGCTGGCGGCCATCCTGCGCGAGGCCGAGGAAGGTGACCCGATCCGCCAGCTCGAGCTGGCCGAGGCGGTCGAGGAAAAGTACCTGCACTATCAGGGTGTCCTGGGAACACGAAAGCGCGCCGTGGCCCAGCTGCCGATCACCGTCGAGGCCGCCACTGACGACCAGGCCGACGTGGCCGCCGCAGACCTGGTGCGCGACTTCCTGAACACCAAAACTTTGCGCCTGTCCCTGTTCGACATCCTGGACGCCGTGGGCAAGGGCTACAGCGTCTGTGAGATCATCTGGGAGACCACCGAGCGGCAATGGATGCCCAGCGCGATCAAGTGGCGCGACCCCCGCTGGTTCGAGCTGGACCAGGCCGACGGCGAGACGCTTTGGCTGAAGGGCGATGATGGCCACCCCCAGCCGCTGACGCCCTTCAAGTACATCGTCCATCGCGCGGTGGCCAAGTCGGGCCGACCCGTCCGAGGCGGGATCATTCGCGGCGTGGCCTGGGCCTACCTGTTCCAGAACTACGGCTGGAAAGACTGGCTGGCGTTCCTGGACCGGTTCGGCCAGCCATTCCGCCTGGGCAAGTACGGCGCCGGGGCGACCGAAGCCGAGAAGTCCAAGTTGCTTCAGGCGATCCGCGCCCTGAGCGGCGACTTCGGCGGCATCATTCCCGAGACCATGGCGATCGAGCTGATCGAGGCCAAGGCGACGGGCAACGTCACCGCCTTCGCGGATCTGTGCAACGAGGCGGACACCCGCGTCTCGATCGCGGTGCTCGGCCAGAACCTGACCACCCGGGTCGAGGGCGGCAGCCGGGCGGCCAGCGAAACCCACAACGACGTGCGGGGTGACATTCGCGATCACGACGCCCTGCAGCTGGAGGCCACGCTCGAGCGCGACCTGGTGCGCCCCCTGGTCGATCTCAACCGGGGCCCCCAGCGCCGCTACCCGCACCTGAGGATCGGCGAGCCGGACCCGGTGGACCGCCAGGCTTTGCGCGAGGACCTCCAGGTCTATGTGCCGATGGGGATGAAAGTGGGCATGTCGACGGTGCGCGACATCATCGGCCTGCCCGATCCCGACCCCGACGAGGAGGTGCTGACCGTGGCCGCCGCGCCCACGGCGGCACCCGAGGAGGCCGCCGCCACCCGCTCGGCGGCCCATGGTGTAGAGCCGTCGGGAGATGACGTAGACGATGTGGACGCGCTGGTAGGCCAGCTCGAAGCGGCGGCCGGCCCGGCAATGGACGCGATGATCGATGTCATCCGCCAGACCATCGATGACGCCGACAGCATCCCCGATGCCATGGCGCGCATCGAGCGCGCCTACCCTGATTTGGCGCTGGACGATCTGGCCGACCTGATCGCTCGGGCCGCGACGGTGGCCGACCTGTCGGGCCGGGCCGAGGTCGGCCATGGCTGAGCCCGACCCGCTGACGCCGCTGCCGTTCAAGGAGGCCCAGGACTACCTGCGCCAGAAGGTCAACCTCCCCACCGCGACCTGGACCGACCTGAAGGAGGGCATGCACGCCCGCGCCTTCGTGATCGCGGGCGCCATGAAGGAGGATCTGCTGACCGACTTCAGGGGCGCCCTCCAGAAAGCGCTGGATGAAGGGACCACGCTGGCCGACTTCCGCCGGGACTTCGACCGCATCGTGGCCCGCCACGGCTGGACCTACAAAGGCAGCCGGGGCTGGCGATCGCGGGTCATCTACGACACCAACATGCGGACCGCCCGGGCCGCCGGGAAGTGGCAGCAGATCAACACCGCCACCGCGCGGGAACGCAAGCGCGGGCGGGTCCTTTACCTGCGCTACCAGGCGGTCCTGGATAGTCGAACGCGGCCGCAGCACAAGGCCTGGCACGGCGTCGTGCTGCCCGCCGACCATGCCTTCTGGGCGACACACTATCCGCCGAACGGCTGGTATTGCCGCTGTACCATCCAGGTGCTGACCGAACGCCAGCTGGCGCGCTATGGCTACACGCCGACGCCGGCCGACCAAGCGCCGAAGGTGATGATCGAGGCCAGGACCGTCCGGCGAGCCGACGGCACCACCACCACCTGGCCCACGCCACAGGGGATCGACACCGGCTGGGGCTACAATCCAGGCGAGGCCGCCTGGGGGCGGAATGTGGACCAGCGGGTATTCGACGATTTCCGGGCCCGCCGGCAGGGAGACTGGGAGCGCATCGGCGGTACGGACTGGGAGGAACTTGGGCTGCCCCGCGACCTGCCTGTGCGCTCGCGGCCGCCCCTGGGGCCGCCGGCCAGCGACCAAAAGGATGTGGTCGATGCCGTGGCGCGCACCATCGGCGGCCGCGAGCGCACCTATTTCACGCCCGATGGCGGCGCCGTCCACGTGTCGGCCGAGACGCTGGGCGGACACCTCCAACTCGGCCGGGCACCCCTGGCGCCATTGTTGCCGGACCTGCTGACAGACCCAGAGGAGATCTGGATGGCTTGGGAGCGCCATCGCCTGACCGGCCGCATCGAACTGCGGCGGCGCTTCATTCGGGCTGTCGACCTGCCCGAGCGCGGGCGGCTGATGCTGACAGTCAACGCCTATCGCGGACGTATAGAGGCGTGGACCTTCTTTGGCGCCGGCGCGCTCAACCAAGCCAATCGCGCCCGAGGCGGGGCGCTGCTCTACCGCAGAACTGAGGGGGATTGAGCGCCAGCCTGATCGGGCGGCTGGCAAGCCAGCGATGGTTAACGCGCCCGTCCACGACCATCGCCTTTCCCCTTCAGAATACACCCGCCCTCCCGGCGGATCAAGGTCGCTCCAGGACGCCTGAAGCCGCGCCCTTCCCCTTCGGCGGATTGCCAGCTTCGTCGCCCTGCCCCCTTCAATCCCCCATCAACGGCGCCGCTTCCCGGCCGACCGACCGGTCGGGCCGTCGATGGCCGATTGAGAGGCCGTAAGAGGCCGTGAGAGGCCTGGGAAGGTCGTTTTGCGGGGACGGGGCCTGGCTGGCCTCAAGCGCACCACGGGCCCGCGTCGCCCTTTCTGGACGGCCTCGCAAGGCGGCGCTATGGTGAGGGCACTCCCCCACATGCGGGGGTGGACTGACAAATGTCAGCCCTCCCGCCCCCAATCCCGTCCTCTACGGTGCCCGAACGCCACCCGAGGACGCGGACCACCCATGTCTCATCGCCAGCTCTCGGCCCATGCGGCCACCCCGACCGCCGACCAGACCATCGCGGCCCACGCGATCGGTCTGGAGCCCGGCCAGGACGCGCCAGCCGAGTGGGTCCATCTGCTGCCCGGCGGCACCTTCCGAGGCCGCGACGGGCGTGGGCCATATCACGTCGACGCCCAGGCGGTGATCGACGCCACCCGGGCCCATCACGGTTCGGCTGACATCCCCATCGACTATGATCATCAGATCCTGCGGGCCCGCGAGAACGGCCGGCCGGCCATCGCCGCCGGCTGGATCAAGGAACTCGAGGCCCGCAATGGCGAGGTGTGGGGGCGGGTCGAATGGACGGCCGCCGCCTCGGCCCACATCCAGGCCCGCGAGTATCGCTACCTGAGCCCCGTATTTCGCCACCAGCCCGACGGCACGGTACGGCAGATCGCCGCCGCCGCCCTCATCAACATTCCCAACCTCGATCTGGTCGCTCTCGCCGGCCAGGATTTCGGAGAACGCCCCATGGACGAGTACCAGACGCTGCTGGAGGCGCTGGGCCTGAAGCCCGACGCCACCGCCGAGCAGGTGGCGGCGCACACCGCCAGCCTGACCGTTGCCGCCACCACCCAGGGTGAGATCGCCCAGGTGCTGGGCCTGAAGCCCGACGCCGCGCCCGGGGACATCAAGGCCGCTGTCGAGAAGCTGGCCACCGCCGCCCACGGCGCGACCCAGGCCGCGCCGCCGGCCAAACCCGACCCCGCCGAGTACGTGCCGATGGCCGCCTTCCAGGAGCTGCAGGGCCAGGTGGCCGCCATGCAGGCCAGCGCGGCCGAGACCGCCGCCCATGGCGCCGTCGAGGAGGCCACCAAGGCCGGCAAGCTCTCCCCGGCCCTGCGCGACTGGGGGCTGGAGTACGCCACCAAGGACCTGCCCGGGTTCCAGGCGTGGGCCGAGAAGGCGCCCGCCCTGGCCGCCCACGGCGCGCAGCCGGGCGGCGCCGCTCGGCAGGCCACCGGCGCGGCCGGCCTCGATGCCGACGAGCTGGCCGTCTGCAGCCAGCTCGGCATTGACCCCGAGACTTACAAGAAGACCCGCGACGCCGAGAAGGAGACCGCCTGATGGCCGCGCTGACCGCTGACCGCAACACCCCGGAGAAGCTGGACGGCCGGCTGCGCGAGCTGCCGGTGGCCGCCGACACGGTGATCCACGCCGGCGCCCTGACCTGCCTCGACGCCGCCGGCAATGCCGTGCCGGGCTCCACGGCAACCACGCTGACCGCGGTCGGCCGAGCCGAGGCGCGGGCCGACAACGCGGGCGGGTCCGCCGGCGACGTCACCGTGAAGGTCAAGCGTGGCGTGTTCCGCTTCGCCAACAGCTCCGGCGGCGACGAGGTCGACCGCACCCACATCGGCAACCCCTGCTACGCGGTCGACGACCAGACCGTGGCGGCGACCGACGGCACCAATACCCGCAGCATCGCCGGCCTCGTCTACGACGTGGATGACCTCGGCGTCTGGGTCGAAATCAGCTAGGAGAGGCGCGTCAGATGCTCATCACCCACGGCACCCTGAAGACTCTGTACACCGGTTTCAAGACCAGCTTCCAGCAGGGCCTCGGCCAGCATGAGAGCCAGTGGCCCACGGTGGCCATGAAGGTCAACTCGACCACCCGCACCGAGGAGTACGGGTGGCTCGGCAAGATCCCCGGCGTGCGCGAGTGGCTCGGCGATCGTGTCGTCCACGGCCTGCAGGGCCACGGCTACGCGATCCGGAACAAGAACCACGAGCTCACCGTCGGGGTCTCGCGGGACGATATCGAGGACGACAACCTGGGCATCTACGCGCCCATGTTCACCGAGATGGGCCGCAGCGTCGGGGCCTATCCCGACGAACAGGTGTGGGGCCTGCTGGCGAACGGGTTCAGCACCCCCTGCTACGACGGCCAGCCCCTCTTCGATGCCGATCACCCGGTGCTCGATGCGGACGGCGCCGTGCAGAGTGTCGCCAATACCGACGCCGAGGCCGGCACCGGCGAGCCCTGGTTTCTGCTCGATCTCAGTCGGGCCATCAAGCCGGTGATCTACCAGGAGCGCAAGGCGTTCCAGTTCGTCAGCATGACCAAGGAGACGGACGAGAACGTCTTCAAGCGCAACGAGTTCCTGTACGGCGCCGATGGCCGGTCCAACGTCGGGTTCGGGCTGTGGCAGCTGGCCTGGGGGTCGAAGAAGACCCTGGACAAGGCCGCCTACAAGGCCGCCCGCCAGTGGATGATGGGGCAGAAGGGCGACCATGGGCGGCCGCTGGGCCTGCGGCCCACGCATCTGGTGGTGCCGCCCAACCTGGAGGGGGCGGCCCTCGAAATCCTCAACGCCGAGCGCGACACCGCCGGGGCGACCAACGTCTACAAGGGCACCGCGCAGCTGCTCGTCGTGCCGTGGCTGGCCTGATGGAGGTGGCCGTGAGCGACCAGGACTTCATCAGCCCCACCCTGACCATCACCGCCCGGCGAGCCCATCGCCGGGCGGGCCTGGCCCATCCGACCGAGACGGTGAGCCATCCCGCCGGGACGTTCAGCCAGTTGCAGCTGCGTCAGTTGCGGGCGGACCCCGAACTGGTCGTCGTCGAGCCCCCCGACACCGACACCACCGATCCCGCCACCGCCACCGACGGTGCCACCGACCTGCTGGCCGCCATCGGCCAGCTGGAGCCGGGCAATCCGGATCACTGGACGAAGGATGGTCGGCCCGACGCCCGTGCGCTGGCGGCCGTCGTGCGGCGCGAGGTGTCGGCGGCCGAGCGTGATGCTGCCTGGGAGGCCCATCAGGCCGCCCAGGGAGAGCGCTGACAAGAATGCTCGAGGGGAGGCCGCGCAGCAAAACGCCCGGTGCTGGAAGAGGGCACCGAACAGCGGCCAGCCGGGGAGCCGGCCAGGCGGGTGGGATGCCCGCCACCAGTTCCATTCTTCTCAGGCAGCCGTGAAGGCCCGTTGAAACCGTCATGACCACCTACGCCACCCAGGCCGACCTTGAGCAGCGCTTCGGCGCCCAGGAAATCGCCGACCTCGCCTACCGCGAGGAGGGCGATGCCCTGGGCCCGGCGCTGGCCGACGCCACCGCCCTGATCGACGGCTATCTGCGCGGCCGCTACGCGCTGCCGCTGTCGCCGGTGCCGGCGCTGGTGACGGCCCTGGCCTGTGACCTGGCGCGCTTCGC
>NZ_FNCV01000011.1 GCF_900100455.1 Roseospirillum parvum
GTCGATGGCCTCGCCCTTGAAGTGGCAGGCCAGGGCTTCGGGCTGGCCCATGTCCATGGCGTGGCCATTCTCCATGGGGTGCCAGAAGTACAGGCTCAGCGGCACATCGCCGGGCTGCTCCAGGTTCACCTCGGGCGTGTAGACAAGCTGGAAGTGGGCCTCGGCCGGCGCGGCCAGGGCGAGGCAGGCGGCGGCGCCAAGCGCGGCGGGCAGGGTGGTGCGAAAACGCATGATGGGTCATGTCTCCATGGCATCGCCGGGCGACCTGGCGCCGGCGGTGGTCAAGGGAGACGCTGGGGAATGACGGCGAGGGCCGGGGCGACGTGGGTCGGATCGCGGGGGAGCCAAGACCATCGCCCTGATCGCCTCTCCGCGACGCTCACCCCGGCGTCCGGTGGGCAACAACCGCGCCCCGGGACGGCCCGGGGGCGGGCGATGGCAGGTCTCCTGGCTCGCGGATCGTCACCGGTGTCCGGCCTTCCCGGGCGGGCGGGGGATTTTCCCGGCCTGATGCCCAGTGGCTGTGTTGCCTCCGGCTGCCGGCAGTTGGGGCTGCCGCAACCTGGGGTGGACGCCGGCTGACCGCTTACAGTTGCGGGGGCAGCCTCGGCCTTGGTCCTTTTGCCGGTGGCCGGAAGAGGTGCCTTCCGGGCCGGCGGCGGGACCGCACCGTGTTCCCTTTTCACCCGGAAAGCCAAGACCCTCCGGGCACCATCAGGCTTCGACCATACGCCGCGTCGGGGCTCTGTCAAGGCCGGGCGGGGGCGTCTGGCGCGGGCCCGGCCGCCTGCCGCGAGGGCGCCGATCATCCCCGCTCCCTTGCCTGATCGCCCTTAAGGCAGTAAATGGAGGCGCAACACCGGGGGATGGTGGGCTCCCAAGGCCCGCCGTTGCCCGCCGACCGGTAAGGCGACGGCGCCCCTGGCAAAGGGGGTGTCGGGGGGCATCTTAAACGTCCCTGTCGCGCTCCGGGCCCCATATTGTGACGGCGTGCGCCGCCCGGTTTTCAGGGGGTCCGCCTGAATTTTTCCGATCCCTGAAGGCCCCCACGTGCCGCCCTTCCCAGAGGACGTTTCGAGGCAAGGGCGGCGCGGCCAAGGGGGACAACCAATCGCCAACGAGGGACTGATTCGCCCATGAAGATCGCCATTCCCAAGGAGCGGCGCCCCAACGAGACACGCGTTGCGGCCTCGCCCGATACGGTGAAGAAGTATGTCGGGTTCGGCTTCGACGTGGCTGTCGAGAAAGGCGCCGGCGCCGGCTCCAGCTTCACCGACGAGGCCTTCAAGCAGGTCGGGGCCACCATCGCCGCCGACGCCAAGGCGACCCTGAAGGACGCCGACATCGTGCTCAAGGTGGCCCGTCCCATGATGAAGGACGAGGGCACCGACGAGGTCGCCCTCTTGCCCAAGGGCGCGACCCTGGTCTGCCAGCTCGCCGCCCTGCAGAACAAGCCGCTGGCCGAAGCCCTGGCCAAGGCCGGGGTGGACGCCTTCGCCATGGAGCTGATGCCGCGCATCTCGCGCGCCCAGTCGATGGACATCCTGTCCTCGCAGTCCAACCTGTCGGGCTACAAGGCGGTGGTCGACGCGGCGGCCGCCTTCACCAAGTGCTTCCCCATGATGATGACCGCCGCCGGCACCGTGGCCCCGGCCCGGGTGCTGGTCTTCGGGGCCGGGGTGGCGGGCCTTCAGGCCATCGCCACCGCCAAGCGCATGGGCGCGGTGGTCTATGCCACCGATGTCCGCCCGGCGACCCGCGAGCAGGTGGAAAGCCTGGGCGGCAAGTTCGTGGTGGTCGACGAGGAGGCCGAGAAGCAGGCCGAGACCGCCGGCGGCTACGCCAAGGACCTGGGCGACGAGTACCGCAAGAAGCAGGCCGAGGTGATGTCCGAGCAGATCGCCAAGGCCGACATCATCATCACCACCGCCCTGATCCCCGGCAAGCCGGCCCCCAAACTGGTCACCGCCGAGCAGGTGAAGAGCATGAAAACGGGCTCGGTGATCGTCGATCTGGCCGGCGAGACCGGTGGCAACTGCGAGTTGACCGAGTACGGCAAGACCGTCACCAAGCACGACGTGACCATCATCAGCCCGGCCAACATGCCGGCCACGGTGGCCCGCGACGCCTCGACCCTGTTCGCCAAGAACCTGCTCAACTTCCTCACCCCCTTCGTCGACAAGGAAGCCGGCAAGGTGGCCTTCGACTGGGAGGACGACCTGGTCAAGGGCACCCTGATCGCGCGTGACGGCAAGGTGGTCCACAGCGCCCTGACGGGCTCGGGAGGCAACTGATGTCCAACAGCCAAACCCTCAGCGAAGCCGCCGGCAAGCTGGCCACCCAGGCCGAGGCGGTGGCCGAGAGCGCCAAGACCCTGGCCGTCCAGGCCGGTGGCGCCGATGTGGTCGGGGGCGTCGCCGCCGCCGCCCACTCGGGCAACGAGTTCATGTACCTGTTCAGCATTTTCGTGCTGGCCTGTTTCGTCGGCTTCTACGTGGTGTGGAGCGTCACCCCGGCGCTGCACAGCCCGCTGATGGGCGTCACCAACGCCATCAGCTCGGTGATCATCGTCGGCGCGCTGATCGCCGCCGGCCCGGACATCACCTCGACCTCCAAGGTGCTCGGCTTCATCGCCGTGCTGCTGGCCTCGATCAACATTTTCGGCGGGTTCATCGTGACCCAACGAATGTTGGCCATGTTCAAGAAAAAAGCCAAATAAGGGAGGCGAACCGAAATGACGGCTTCAAGCTTCACCATGTTCGCCTACCTGATCGCGGCGGTGCTGTTCATTCTGGCGCTGCGCGGTCTGAGTTCGCCGGAAACCGCCCGGCGGGGCAACCTCTACGGCATGGTCGGCATGGCCATTGCCATCCTCACCACCCTGATGTCGCCGGTGGTCGAAAGCTATGCCTACATCGTGGTCGCCCTGCTGATCGGCGGCTCGCTGGGCACGGTGATCGCCAAGAAGGTGCAGATGACGGCGCTGCCCCAGCTGGTGGCGGCCTTCCACTCGCTGGTCGGCATGGCCGCCGTGCTGGTCGCCTTCGGGGCGCTGCTGACGCCCGAGGCCTATGGCATCGGCGCGGTGGGCAGCATCCGCATGGGCTCCCTCATCGAAATGAGCCTGGGCACGGCGATCGGCGCCATCACCTTCACCGGCTCGGTGATCGCCTTTGCCAAGTTGCAGGGCCTGATGTCGGGCAATCCCATCGTCTTCGACAACCAGCACCGCCTGAACGCGGCCCTGGGTATCGGCCTTCTGGTGCTGATCGTGCTGTTCGCCAGCACCGAGAGCACCACCCTGTTCGTGGTCCTCACCCTGGTCGCCCTGGCCCTGGGCGTGCTGATCATCATCCCCATCGGCGGCGCCGACATGCCGGTGGTGATTTCCATGCTCAACAGCTACTCGGGCTGGGCGGCGGCCGGCATCGGCTTCACCCTGGGCAACAGCCTCTTGATCGTGGCCGGCGCCCTGGTCGGCTCGTCGGGTGCCATTCTCTCGTACATCATGTGCAAGGGCATGAACCGCTCGATCATCAACGTGGTGCTGGGCGGCTTCGGCGGCGATCAGGCCACCGCCACCATGACCAGCGGCGACAAGGCGGCCAAGCCGGGCTCGGCCGATGACGCGGCGTTCATCATGAAGAACGCCTCCAAGGTCATCATCGTCCCCGGGTACGGCATGGCCGTCGCCCAGGCCCAGCACGCCCTGCGCGAGATGGGCGACAAGCTGAAGGCCGAGGGCGTCGACGTGCGCTACGCCATCCACCCGGTGGCCGGGCGCATGCCGGGGCACATGAACGTGCTGCTGGCCGAGGCCTCGGTGCCCTATGACGAGGTGTTCGAACTGGAGGAGATCAATCACGAGTTCTCCACCGCCGATGTCGCCTACATCATCGGGGCCAACGACGTCACCAACCCGGTGGCCAAGACCGACCCTTCGAGCCCCATCGCCGGGATGCCGATCCTCGACGTGGAGAAGGCCAAGACGGTGCTCTTCGTCAAGCGGTCCCTGTCGCCCGGCTATGCCGGCGTCGACAACCCGCTGTTCTACGCCGACAACACCATGATGCTGTTCGGTGACGCCAAGAAGATGACCGAGGAAGTGGTCGCGGCGCTCGATTAGGCGCGCCGAAACGATGACCGAGGGGCTCCATCCCACCAGGGATGGAGCCCTTCTTCCGTGGTCCAACCCTGGACATCGGCCGGGGCAGGGGCTACCTGTGATGTGAGTCTGGCTGGCATTTGACTCGGGGGAATGACGACGTGTCTGGAGCTGAGGGTAACGGGTCCGGGGATCTGGTGCTGGCGGGGGAGTTCCCGACGCCCGATCTGGAGCAATGGCGGGGACTGGTGGACAAGGCGCTGAAAGGCGCCCCGTTCGACAAGAAACTGCTGACCCGAACGGCGGAGGGGCTGACCGTCCAGCCGCTCTACACCCGCGCCGACATGCCCCCGGCGCCGGCCGGCCTGCCCGGCTTTGCGCCCTTCACCCGGGGCCGCACGGCGGCCGCCGGGGCGCTCGCCGGGTGGGAGATCCGCCAGACCTTCGCCCATCCCGACCCGGCCCACAGCAACCGCGAGATCCTGCTTGAGCTGAACCGGGGCGTGGAGGGCCTGGCCCTGGTGCTCGATCCCGAGGGCCGGCGTGGCATCAAGGTGCGCCGCGCCGCCGACCTGGACCGCGTGCTGGCCGAGGTGCGCCTCGATCTGGCCCCGGTTTCCGTCGAGGCCGGCCGCCACGGCTTCGCCGCCGCCACCCTGATGCTGCACAAGTGGGCCGCCTCGGGCGCCGCGCCGGACGCCATTCGGGGCAGTCTCAACGTCGATCCGCTGGGCACCCTGGCCGCCGAGGGCCGCCTTGCCGCGCCGCTCAAGGACGAGTTGGCCCGCGCCGCCGCCCTGGCCGCCCATGTCGCCGAGGCGTGGCCCGGGGTGCGCGCCCTGACCGTGGCCACCGACGCCCACGTCGACGCCGGCGCCACCGACGCCCAGGAACTGGCCATCGCCCTGGCCGGCGGGGTGGCCACCCTGAAAGCCCTGGAGGCGGCCGGGGTGGGCCTGGAAACTGCCCTGTCGCAGCTTCAGTTCCGGCTTTCCGTGGGGGCCGATTTCTTCAAGGGCATCGCCAAGTTGCGCGCCTTCCGCCAACTGTGGTGCCGCCTCGCCGAGGCCTGCGGGGCCGAGGGCGCGGCCCGGGGCGCGGTCATCCACGCCGTCACCGCCGGCCCCATGATGAGCCGGCGCGACCCCTGGGTGAACATCCTGCGGGCCACCGTGGGCGCCTTCGCCGCCGGGGTCGGCGGGGCCGACGCCATCACCGTGCGCCCCTTCGACGCTACCCTCGGCCTGCCGGCCGATCTGGCCCGCCGCATCGCTCGCAACACCCAGCTGATCCTGAAAGAGGAAAGCAACCTGCACCGGGTGATCGACCCGGCCGGCGGCGCTTGGGCCCTGGAAACCCTGAGCGCCGAGCTGGCCGCCAGGGCCTGGGAAACCTTCCGCGACCTGGAGCGCCGGGGCGGTCTGCCCGCCGTGCTGGCCGACGGCTCGCTGGCCGACGATCTGGCCCAAAGCTGGGCCGCCCGGGCCGCCGCCCTGGCCCGTCGCAAGGAGCCGGTGACCGGCGTCTCCGAGTTCCCCAACCTGACCGAGGAATTGCCCGAGCCGACGCCCCGGCCCGACCCGGCCAGCCTGCCCGACAGTCCCCCCCCGGCCGGCGGCGAGCCCGATCTGGCCGCCCTGGCCGCCGACCCGGTGGGCGGCGCCATCGCCGCCCTAAAGGCTGGCGCGGCGCTCGACGCCGTCTCCGCCGCCCTCGCCGGGGCGGCGGACGAGTTGGCCTCCGGCCCGCTGCCGAGCCACCGCCTGGGCGAGGATTTCGAGGCCCTGCGCGATGCCGCCGACGCCCACAAGGCGGCCCACGGCGCCTGGCCGGGCATCTTCTCGGCCAACCTCGGCCCGGTCGCCGAGCACACGGCGCGCGCCACCTTCGCCCGCAACCTGTTCGAGGCCGGCGGCGTCCAGGCCCTGCCCGGAAGCGGCGCCACCGACCCGGCCGAGCTGGCCAAGGCCTTCGCCGACAGCGGCGCCCAGGCGGCGGTGATCTGTGGCAACGATGCCCGCTACGAGGAACTGGCCGTGCCCGTCGCCCAGGCCCTCAAGGCGGCCGGCTGCAAGGTGCTCTATCTGGCCGGCAAGCCGGGCGAGGCCGAGGCCGACTGGCGGGCCGCCGGCATCGACGGGTTCATCCATCTCGGCGGCCCGGTGCTCGAGGTGCTGACAGACCTTCACGCCCGCCTGGGCGTCGCCGCCAAGGGAGAGACGCGATGAGCCGCATCCCCGATTTTGCCGATCTCGCGTGGGCTCCGCCCGCCGCCGAGGGCGACGCCGAGGCCTGGGCCGCCGCCTTCAAGGGCACCGCCGGCGCCGCCCCGGGCGACCGCCCGTGGACGACGCCGGAAAAGATCGACGTCAGGCCGCTCTATACCGAGGCCGATCTGGCCGGCCTCGATCACCTGGACACCCTGCCCGGGATCGTGCCCTTCCTGCGCGGGCCCTATCCCACCATGTACGTCCAGCAGCCGTGGACCATCCGCCAGTACGCCGGCTTTTCCACCGCCACCGCCTCCAACGCCTTTTACCGGCGCAATCTGGCGGCCGGGCAGAAGGGCCTCTCGGTGGCCTTCGATCTGGCCACCCACCGGGGCTACGACAGCGACCACCCCCGGGTCGCCGGCGACGTCGGCATGGCCGGGGTGGCGATCGATTCCATCTATGACATGCGCACCCTGTTCGACGGCATCCCGCTCGACAGGATGAGCGTGTCGATGACCATGAACGGCGCCGTGCTGCCGGTGATGGCACTTTACATCGTCGCCGCCGAGGAACAGGGCGTGAAGCCCGAGCAGTTGGCCGGGACCATCCAGAACGACATCCTCAAGGAGTTCATGGTCCGCAACACCTACATCTATCCGCCGGCCCCCAGCATGCGGATCATCTCGGACATCTTCGCCTTCACCTCGGCGAACATGCCCAAGTTCAACAGCATCTCCATTTCCGGCTACCACATGCAGGAAGCCGGGGCGACCGCCGACCTGGAACTGGCCTACACCCTGGCCGACGGCGTGCAGTACGTGCGCGCCGGCATGGACGCCGGCCTCACCGTCGATGCCTTCGCCCCGCGGCTGTCGTTCTTCTGGGCCATCGGCATGAACTTCTACATGGAAGTGGCCAAGATGCGCGCCGCCCGCCTGCTGTGGGCCAAGCTGATGAACCGCTTCGAGCCCCGGAACCAGAAGTCGCTGTCGCTGCGCACCCACTGCCAGACCTCCGGCTGGTCGCTGACCGCCCAGGATGTCTTCAACAACGTGGTCCGCACCTGCATCGAGGCGATGGCCGCCACCCAGGGCCACACCCAGTCGCTGCACACCAACGCGCTCGACGAGGCGCTCGCCCTGCCGACCGACTTCTCGGCCCGCATCGCCCGCAACACCCAGCTATTCCTGCAACAGGAAAGCGGCACCACGCGGATCATCGACCCCTGGGCCGGCAGCTACTACCTGGAGCGCCTGACCCGCGATCTGGCCGAGCGCGCCTGGGCCCACATCGAGGAAGTGGAAGGCATGGGCGGCATGGCCAAGGCGATCGAGGCCGGCACGCCGAAGCTGCGCATCGAGGAAGCGGCGGCCCGCACCCAGGCCCGCATCGACGCCGGCCGCCAGAGCGTGGTCGGCGTCAACCGCTACCAGCTCGAGGACGAGGCCGACAACATCGAGGTGCTGAAGGTCGAGAACGCCGAGGTGCGCCGCCAGCAGATCGCCCAGCTCGAACGCCTGCGCGCCGAGCGCGATCCCGAGGCCGTGCGTCAGGCCCTGGAAGCCCTGACCAACGGCGCCCACAAGGGCGGCAACCTGCTCGCCCTGTCGGTTGACGCGGCGCGCGCCAAGTGTACCGTGGGCGAGATCAGCGATGCCATGGAGAAGGTCTTCGGCCGCCATCAGGCGACCGTGCGGGCCGTGTCGGGGGTCTACAAGGGCGAAATGGGCAAGGACAATTCCCAGCTTGAGCGGGTCCGACAGTTGATCGAGACCTTCGAGGCCAACGAAGGCCGCCGGCCGCGCATCCTGATCGCCAAGATGGGCCAGGACGGCCACGACCGGGGCCAGAAGGTGATCGCCTCGGCCTTCGCCGACCTGGGCTTCGACGTCGATATCGGCTCGCTGTTCCAGACCCCGGCCGAAACCGCCCGTCAGGCGGTGGAGAACGATGTCCACATCGTCGGCGCCTCGTCGCTGGCCGCCGGCCACCTGACCCTGGTTCCCGAGTTGCGCCGCGAACTGGCCGAGTTGGGCCGCGACGACATCCTGGTGGTCTGCGGCGGGGTCATCCCGCCCCAGGATTACGACGCCCTCAGGAAGGCCGGGGCCAAGGCCATCTTCGGCCCGGGCACGGTGATCTCGGCGGCCGCCATCGAGCTGCTGCACGAGCTGAACCGGGCGCTTGGCTACAGCGATCCCCAGGCCGCCGAGTAGCACCCGGCCCGATGTCTCAGCCCGCCGCCGCCGCCCAGCCGGTCCGCCGCCAGCTTTCCCTCGACGACTACGTGGCCGGGGTGAGGGCCGGCGACCGCGCCATCCTGGCCCGCGCCATCACCCTGGTGGAAAGCCGCCGGGCCGAGCACCGCGCCCTGGCCCGCGATCTGCTCCAGGCGGTGCTGCCCTTCACCGGGGCCGCCCAGCGGGTCGGCATCACCGGGGTGCCCGGGGTCGGCAAGTCGACCTTCATCGAGGCCCTGGGCGGCCTGCTGACCGGGCAGGGCCACAAGGTCGCCGTGCTGGCCATCGATCCCTCGTCGTCGCGCTCCGGGGGCTCGATCCTCGGCGACAAGACGCGCATGGAGACCCTGTCCCAGAACCCGGCCGCCTTCATCCGTCCCTCGCCCTCGGCCGGACGGCTCGGCGGGGTCACCCGGATGACCCGCGAAACCATGCTGCTTTGCGAGGCCGCCGGCTACGACGTCATCCTGGTCGAAACCGTCGGCGCCGGGCAGAACGAAACCGTGGTCGCCGATATGGTCGACTTCTTCCTGGTCCTCATGCTGCCCGGGGCTGGCGACGAACTCCAGGGCATCAAGAAAGGCGTGCTGGAACTGGCCGACATGATCGCCGTCAACAAATGCGACGGCGACAACGACCACCGGGCCGGCGCCGCCGTGCGCGAATACAAAAGCGCCCTGCATATCCTCAATCCGGCCTCGCCCACTTGGTCGCCGCCGGTGGTGCCGTGCTCGGGGCTGACCGGGCAGGGCCTCAAGGCCCTGTGGGAGCACATCGACCGCCACCGCCGCCTGATGCACGACAGCGGCGAACGCACCGCCCGGCGCCAGGACCAGATGGTCCGCTGGATGCGCAGCATGCTGGAAGACGGCCTGATGGAACGCTTCCAGAACCACCCCCAGGTGGCCCACACCCTGCCCGACATGGAAAGCCAAGTGGCCCAGGGAACCCTCGCCCCCAGCCTCGCCGTCGACCACCTGCTCGCCACCTTCACCGGCCAGGAGTGAACCGCCAACGGTCGGGGTGTGGCCGCCACCGCCAATGGGGCGCGGCCCCCTTGGAACCCCCGCCGGGGGGACCAGGGGCCCCCCCGGACCCCCGCCGTGAATCAAAACCCCACAGAGGGGGGCAAGCCCCCTCTGTGGGGTTTTAAGTCGTGGTGGGGTCTGGGGAGGCCCCCGGCCTCCCCAGCGGGGTTCCAAGGGGCGGCGCCCCTTGGCGGTGGTCGCCGCGCCTCGGCGGTCGGCGGATCAGCCCTGGCCGGCGCCCACGCGGCCGGTGAGTTGGCGGATGATGGTGTAGAACAGGGGCACCAGCAGGGTTCCCAGGATGGTGGCGGCGAGCATGCCGCCCAGCACGCCGGAGCCGATGGCGTTGCGGCCCGCCGAGCCGGCGCCGGAGCTGATGACCAGCGGCGTGACGCCGAGGCCGAAGGCCATCGAGGTCATGACGATGGGTCGGAAGCGTTGGCGGGCGGCTTCGACCACGGCGGTCAGCAGGGGTTCGCCGGATTCCTGACGGTGGCGGGCGAACTCGACGATCAGGATGGCGTTCTTGCCGGTCAGGCCGATGGTGGTGAGGATGCCGACCTGGAAGAACACGTCGTTGGCGAAGCCGCCGACCAGGGCGGCGAGCAGGGCGCCCAGCACGCCCAGGGGCATGGCGAACATGACCGCCACCGGGATGGCCCAGCTTTCATAGAGCGCGGCCAGGGAGAGGAACACGGCGGCCAGCGACAGGGCGTAGAGCAGGGGGGCCTGACCGCCGGTCTGGCGTTCCTCCAGCGACAGGCCGGTCCAGGCCAGATCGAAGCCGGGGGGCAGTTGGCCGGCCAGACGCTCCATTTCGTCCATGGCTTCGCCGGTGGTCACCCCGGGGACCGGCTGACCCTGCAACTGCATGGCGGGCATGCCGTTGTAGCGATAGAGCCCCTGTGGCCCGAAGCGCCACGAGCCGTCGGCGAAGTTGGAGAAGGGGACCAGCCCGCCGCTCTCGTTGCGCACCCGCCAGCGTTCGATGTCGTCCGGGGTGCTGCGGGCGTCGGGTTCGCCCTGCACGTAGACCTTCTTGATCCGGCCGCGGTCCAGGAAGTCGTTGACGTAGCTGCCCGACCAGGCGGTGGACAGCAACTGGGAGACATCGGCCGCGGTGAGGCCCATGGCGCCGGCCTTGCGCCAGTCCACGTCGAGGAAGAACTGCGGCGCGTCTTCCAGGCCGTTGGGCCGGATCGAGCCGATCATCGGGCTTTGCGAGGCCATGCCCATCAACTGGTTGCGGGCGGCCAGAAGCTCGTCGTGGGTCTGCCCGGCGCGGGCCTGGAGGTAGACGTCGAAGCCCGAGACGTTGCCCAGCTCGATCACCGCCGGCGGCACCACGGGGAAGATCATCGCCCCCTGGACTCCGCTCAAGGCGCCCCAGGCGCGCCCGGCGATGGCCTGGACGCCCTGGTCGGGGCGCGGGCGTTCGTCCCAGTCCTTCAGGCGCACGAAGCCGATGCCGGTGTTCTGGCCCGAGCCGGCGAAGCTGAAGCCGACCACGGTGAACAGGCCTTCGACGTTTTCCGCCTCGGCGTTCAGGAAGTGGTCCTCGATGTGGGTCATCACCTCGCGGGTCTGCTGGGCGGTCGAGCCGGCCGGCCCCTGGACCAGGACGAACAGGATGCCCTGGTCCTCGTCGGGCAGGAAGCCGGTCGGGGTCTGGGTGAACAGAACGCCCATGCCGCCGACCAGGGCGAGGTAGATCAGGCCGAGGCGCAAGGGGCGCTTGACGATGCCGCCGACGCCCTTGGCGTAGCGCTCGGTCAGCCAGGTGAAGCTGTTGTTGAACCAGGCCAGCGGGCCGCGCTTGGGGTGGGTCTGGCGGGCCTTCAGCAGGGTGGCGCACAGCGCCGGCGACAGGGTCAACGCGACCACCACCGAGAGGATCATGGCCGAGACGATGGCCACCGAGAACTGGCGATAGATGACCCCGGTCGAGCCGCCGAAGAAGGCCATCGGCACGAACACCGCCGACAGCACCAGGGCGATGCCGATCAGCGCCCCGGTGATCTGGCCCATGGACTTGCGGGTGGCCTCGCGCGGGTCGAGGTCTTCCTCCTCCATGATGCGCTCGACGTTTTCCACCACCACGATGGCGTCATCGACCAGAAGGCCGATGGCCAGCACCATGGCCAGCATGGTCAGGGTGTTGATGGAAAAACCGAAGGCGGCCAGCACCCCGAAGGTGCCGAGCAGCACCACCGGCACCGCCAGGGTGGGAATCAGGGTGGCCCGGATGTTGCCGAGGAACAGCAGCATGACCACGAAGACCAGCACGATGGCCTCGAACAGGGTGGCCACCACCTCCTCGATGGAGATCTTGACGAACGGCGTGGTGTCGTAGGGGATGGTGTAGGTGATCCCCTCGGGGAAGAACTGGGCCAACTCGTCCATGCGCGCCTTGACCCGATTGGCGGTGTCCAGGGCGTTGGCCCCGCTGGCCAGCCGGAGTGCCATGCCGGCCGCCGGGCGGCCCTTGTAGCGCGGGATGGTGCGGTAGCTCTCGGCCCCGATCTCCACCCGGGCGACGTCCTTCAGCAGGACCAGCCCGCCGTCGGTTTCGGCCCGCACCACCACCTGTTCGAAGTCGGTCGGCGTGGTCAGCAGCGACTGGGCGGTGATGGTGGCGTTGATGGCCTGGCCCTCCGGCGCCGGCAGGGCGCCGAACTGGCCGGCCGAGATCTGGGCGTTCTGGGCCGACACGGCGGCCACCACGTCGGACGGGGCCAGCTCGTAGGCGGCCAGACGTTCCGGGTCGAGCCAGATGCGCATGGCATAGGGCGAGCCGAAGACGGTGACCTCGCCGACGCCCTCGATGCGGCTGATCTCTTCCTCCAGGTTGGAGGCCAGATAGTCGGACAGGTCGACATCGTTGAGGTCGGACTGGGCGGCCCCTTCCTCGGCGATCAGGCCGATCACCATCAGGAAGCCGGCGGCCGACTTCTCCACCGTCACGCCCTGGCGCTGGACCGCCTCGGGCAGCAGCGGGGTGGCCTGCGAGAGCTTGTTCTGCACCTGGACCTGGGCGATGTCCGGATCGGTGCCGGTCTCGAAGGTCAGGGTGATCTCGGCCGAGCCGGCGGCGTTGGAGGTGGACGACAGGTAGCGCAGGCCATCAAGCCCGGTCATCTGCTGTTCGATGACCTGGGTGACGGTGCTCTCCACGGTGCGCGCCGAGGCGCCGGGATAGTTGGCGCTTACGTTGACCGTCGGCGGGGCGATCTGCGGGTACTGGCTGACCGGCAGCGAGAGCACCGACAGCACGCCGATGCCCATGATGAAAATGGCGATCACCCACGCGAAAACCGGGCGGTCGATAAAAAAGCGGGACATCTGGCGGCTCCTGGGGGGCGGCTCCTGGGGGGCGGCTGCGGACGGACGGGGGGCGGTTGACGATCAGTTGGTGCTGGCGGCCGGGGCGGCGTTGTTGCCTCCCGACGGGCTGTTCGGGTCGCCGCCCTGCTCGGTCGGGGTGACCTGAGCCCCCGGGCGGGCCTTCTGCAGGCCCTTGACGATCAGCCGGTCGCCGTCCTTCAGGCCGGCGCTGACCACCCAGTCGTTGCCCTGGGCCTGAACCACGGTCAACTCGCGCGGCTCGACCGTGTTGTCCGGGCCGACGACCAGGGCGGTGGGGCGGCCCCGGCGGTCGTGGCTGACCCCTTCCTGGGGCGCCAACACGGCGTCCTTGACCACGCCCTGGGGCATCACCACCCGCACGTACATGCCGGGCAGCAGCAGGCGGTCGGGGTTGGGGAACTCCAGGCGCAGGGTGACCACCCCGGTCTGCTCGTTGACGTTGGGTTCGGCGGCGCGCAGCGAGCCGGTGTGCTCGTAGGCCTTGCCGTCGGCCAGGGTCAGGCGCACGGCGTCCGAGCCGGCGGGAACCTGACTGGGCGACTGGCCGGCCTTGGCGCGGCGCCAGGACAGCACCTCGGCCGCCGACTGGGTGACGTCGACCAGCACCGGATCAATGGTGCGGATGACCGCCAGCGGCGTGGCCTGACCGCTGGTCACCAGGGCGCCCTGGGTGGTCAGCGAGCGGCCGATGACGCCGGCCAGCGGCGCCTTGATGGTGGTCCGGTCGAGCTCGATGCGGGCCGAGCGCAGGGCGGCCTGGGCCACCTTGACGGCGGCCGCCGCCTCGTCGCGCGCCGCCACCGCCTCGTCCAGGGTGCGCTGGCTGGCGACCCGCTCGCGGACCAGCTTGGCGGCCCGGTCGGCCTCGCGGTCGGCCGCCTTCAGGGTGGCCTGGGCCTGGGCGATCTGGGCCTCGGCCGAGGCCACCTGGGCGGCGTAGGTGTCGGGATCGATGCGGTACAGCGGTTGCCCCAGGGCGACATCGGAGCCTTCCTGGAACAGACGCTCGGTGATGATGCCGTTGACCTGGGGACGCACCTCGGCCACCCCGGAGGCGACCACGCGGCCCGGCAGATCGGCGGTCAGGGTGATGTCCCGCTGCTGCACGGTGACCACCGTCACCGCCGGCGGCGGGCCGCCGCCACCGGGGGCCTGGGCGGCGGCCGGGGCGACCAGCAGGCAGAGGACAAACAGCGCACCGAGGATCGGGCCAACGGGCCCGGATCGCGCACGAACGATCATGGGAGCTCTCCTGGGGTGGTTTCCCGGCGGCTTCGCAAGCGACGACCCCGGCAAACCGATCTTTTTTGGAAACTGGACGGTATTGGAAATAGACCGTATCCTGGAACGATGCAAGAGAGATTGTGTGACACCGCCCCCAAACCCATGCCGCGCCGCCGCGGACGCCCGCCCCTCGACCCCGGGCAGCGCGAGGCATTGATCCTCGATGCCCTGGAAAAGCTGGTCGCCACCAAGGGTCTGAAGGCGGCCACCATGGACGCGGTGGCGCGCGCCGCCGGCATGTCCAAGCGCACCCTGTATGCCATCCACGACAGCCGGGCGGCGCTGTTCACGGCCTGGGTGCGTCGGGTGCGGGCCTCGCTGGTCCGTCCGCTGCCGGCCGAGGCCCACGACCTGCCGCTGAAGGAGCGCCTGCACCTGCTGTTGCGGCGCGAGGTGCGGGCCCGCATTTCCGAACGCCGGCTGGCCGTGCTGCGGGCGATGATCGCCGAGGCCCCGGAGGCCCAGCAGGTGGCCCAGGCCTTCCTGCGCGAGGGGGCGGGCACGGCGCGGGCGATGATCGCCGAGGAGTTGGCACGGGCCATGGCGCGCGGCGAAATCGTGCCGCTCGACCCCCAGGCGGCGTCCGAGGTGTTGTTCGACATGGTCTACCACAATCCGCTCGATTGGCTGCTCGACTCGCAGCGGCCGCCGCTCGACGCCGAACAGGCCGAGGCGCGGCTGGGTCTGGCCATCGGCCTGTTCCTGGACGGGGCGCGGGTCCGCCGTCAGGAAAGCCTGGCCGTGGGGAATTAAAATAGCGCGCTATATATAGTCCGACCATCGAGGCGCGGCAAGCCCTGATCGCCATCCCCTATGGCAGCCGCGCCGCGCCGCCCCGCCTGGGGTCGCCGACCGCCGCCAGTTGGACCCCCCGGGCCGTGGCCCGATGCGCCACCGCGTGCACGCCGCCGAAGAACATGTTGGGGCCGTCCCACTCCACCACCTTGTCGACCATGCCGTCGGGCAGGGCGGCGACGGCCCGGCGCGCCGGCTCGCTGAAACCGGGCTCCAGGTTGAGGGTGCCGGCCTCGAAGTGCAGGCGCGGCGCGTCGACCGCCCGCTCCAGGTCGTGGCCCAGCCACAGCCGGTTGGCCAGCACCTGGAGGATCGCCGTGCGGATGCGGTTGGAGCCGCCCGAGCCAAGGGCCAGCCGGGTGCCGTCCGGAGCCTCCAACAGGCTGGGCGCCATCATCGAGGAGAGCCGGGTGTCGGTGGGCCAGCTGTGGAAGCCGCCTGGGCTCAGGTCTTCCTCGCCCAGCATGTTGTTCATCATGATGTCGGTGCCGGGCAGGATCCAGCCGTTGCCCTCGCCGTTGGAGACGGTCAGCGCCGCCGCTCCGCCGGCGCCATCGACCACGCTGATGTGGGTGGTGCCCCGGAAGGCCGGCGGATGGCCCTCGAGGGCGGCCAGACAGGCGGCCAGATGGCGCTCAACGAAGCTGGCCGAGGCCAGGGTGGCGGCGGCCCCTTCGGGGTCCTCGGCGAGGCGGCTTTCCTGGCGCGCCCGGTTGGTCGCCGCCATCGCCGCGACCAGCCGGCACAGGTGCCCGGGGGCGCCGAAGGTGGTGCCGGCCAGCCCGCTGCCTTCCAGCAGCCCGAGGGCGAAGGCGATCAGCACCCCGCCGGTGGAGGGCGGCGGGTTGGTGAACAGGCGCTGCCCGCCCACCTCGACGCTCAGCGGGCGGCGCAGCTCCATGCGGTAGCCGCTCAGATCGTCGGGGCCGAGAAAGCCCCCCTCGGCCTGGGCGGCGAGCAGCCGTTGGCCGGGCTCCCCTTCATAGAAGAAGCGGTCGCCCTCGCGGGCCAACTCCTCCAGCAGGGGGCCCAGGTTGGGCAGGCGGATGGTCGCCCCGGCGCCCTTCAGGGTGCCGTTGGCCCCGGCGCCCTTCAGGGTGCCGTCGGGATCGCAGTACAGGGCGCGCGCGCCCTCGGTGGCGGTGAAGATCGGCCCGACGACGCTCAGGATGTAGGCCTGAAGCGCCGACAGCGGCACGCCCTGGCCGGCCAGGGTCACCGCCGGGGCGACCACCTCGGTCAGCGGCATGTGGCCGAAGCGGCGGTGGGTCTCGACCAGCCCGCGCGGCAGGCCGGGCACCGCCACCGCCCCCTGGCCGATATGGAAATCCTGGGTGACGGTGCCGAAGTCGGCGACGATGGGGTGGAAATCCACCTCCTCCAGGGGCCGGCGACGGCGCGGCGTGTGGGTGAAGAAGTCGCACACCAGGGGCGCCCGGTCAGGCGGATGGACCAGCAGGAAGCCACCGCCGCCCAGCGACGCGAGCACCGGCTCGGCGACGCAGGCGGCGGCCACCCCGGCCAGCGCCGCGTCGACCGCGTTGCCGCCGGCTTTCAGCACCTCGGCGGCGACATCGGCGGTCACCGGATGGCCGGCGGCGACGGCTCCACGCCCGGACATGACAGACTCCCCCATCCCTCGCCAGCGGGCCGGCGAAAAAAGAAACCCTGGTAGCCGTCACCCCAGGGGTCTGTCAACGCGGCGTGGGCCGGGCCGGCTCAGCAGGGGTGGGGTCTGGAGCAGGGGGGCGCGGCCGGGGTGGCCGGTCGTCGGGGAACCATCCCGGCAAGGCGGTGGGCCACCGTCTGCAAGGCGCGGCGGACAGCCAGCGCGTGCAGCTTGCGGCCGCGCCGGATGAGGTGGGCGCGGGTGGCGGAATCGAGGCTGGTGAAGTCGGGCAGGTTGTCGGGAGACATCGGGTGCTCTCCTTTCCGGGAGGATGGCGCAACCTTAACTCCCGCCACCGGGATTGATAATCATCACCGCATGCGTATAATATTTGCGCGAAATGCATAGATGGAGCCCGCGCCATGGACCTGCTCGCCGCCATGCGGCTGTTCACCACGGCGGTCGATGCCGGCAGTTTTTCCGAGGCCGGGCGACGTCTGGGGCTGACCCCGTCCTCGGTCTCGCGGCAGATCGGGGGGCTGGAAAGCCACCTGTCGGCCCGCCTGCTCCATCGCACCACCCGGCGTCTGGCGCTGACCGAGGCCGGGCGGCTGTTCGACCGCCGGGCCCGCCACATCCTGGCCGAGGCGGCCGACGCCACCCGCGCCGTGGCCGAACTGGACGCCACCCCGCGGGGCACCCTCAAGGTCAACCTGCCGGTCGCCTTTGGCACCCTGCAAATCGCCCCGCTGCTGCCCCGCTTCCTGGCCGAGACCCCGGGGGTGGACCTGGACCTGACCTTTTCCGACGAGTTCGTCGATGTCATCGACGGCGGCTATGACGTGGTGCTGCGTATCGGGGCGCTCAAGGATTCCTCGCTGATCGCCCGCAAGCTGGCCGACAACCGGCGCATCATCTACGGCGCCCCGGCCTATCTGGCCCGCCACGGGGCGCCGGAGCGGCCGGAGGATCTGGCCGATCACCAGTGCCTGCTGTTCAAGTACCAGCCCGGCGAGGCCCAGGTGTGGCGCCTGAGCCGCCCCGAGGGCATGGTCGAGGTGGCGGTCAGCGGGCCGATCCGGGCCAACAACTCCACCACCTTGACCGAGGCGGCGGTGCAGGGGGCGGGGCTGGCCATGCTCTCCACCTGGCTGGTTGGCAGCCATGTGCGGGAGGGGCGGCTGGTCCCCCTGTTCACCGAGTACCAGACCACCCCGACCGGGGCCCAGTCGGGCATATTCGCCGTCTACCCGCCGACCCGTCAGGCGGCGCCCAAGGTGCGCGCCTTCATCGACTTCCTGGGCCGTCACATCCCCAATCCGCCGCCCTGGGAGGCCGACGCCCTGCCCGGCTGAGACCCCGTCGGCGTCAGCAGCCTTGCTGGTCCAGGTCGGCCGGCGGCGGGGGCAGCGGCCTGGGGGGCGGGGTGACGGGGATGTGCTCGCGGTCCAGGCCGAAGGCCTGGCAGACTCCATCGAGCAGCGGCGGCAACTCATCGACCGCCGGCGGGATGCCCCTGGCGTGGGCGAAGGTCAGCCGTTCCGCCTCGTCGAGCACGGCGCGGCAGATGACCACGGCTTCGGCATGGCGGCTGTCGGGGTGCCGGCGGTCCAGGGTTTCGCGGCAGGCCAGGGCGAGCCGCTCCAGCGAGGCGGTGGCATGGTCCACATCGACCTCGTTCTGCTCGTAGAGCCATTGCAGGCTGGCCAGCAGGCGGGCGATGAGGCCGGCCAGGGCGACGATGCGCCGGTCGTTGAGCTGGCGCTGGGCCTGCTCGGTTTCCGCCGCGATGTCCTCGCGCTTGCGCCGGTCGAGGGTTTTCATGTTCAGCGGATTGGGCACCGGGAAGGCGATGCTCTGGGCGCCGCGCCGGGCGTGCTGGCGGCGCTCCGGGCCGACGTAGTCCGAGGTGACGACGAACGGCCGGCGCTCGCGCACCAGCAGGTCGAGCCGGCGGTCGAAGTAGTCGCTGGGCCAGGGGATCGACACCACGTCGTCGGCCCCGGCGTTGATCATCGCCTTCACCTGCGTCTCGCTGGCCGTCTGGGCGATGACGATGATCGGCACGAACGGGCTGGCGGTCCGCCGCTGCAGGCGGACATCGCGGATCAGGCGCGCCACTTCCGCCTCGCCACACCCCAGGTCGACCACCAGCAGGTCCGGATCGAGACTGTCCAGGGTCGCGTCGAGGGCTTCCAGGCTGTCGACCCGGATGGTGTCGCGAAAGCCCAGGTAGTAGAGGTTGCTGCGCACCGTCTGCATGCGTTGCGGGTCGCACAGGCCGACCAGGGCGCGGGCGTTGGCGAACGAGTAGCTCAGGGCCATGGGCGAAACGGCGGTGTGGGCGGGGGGCGGTGAGGCTTGTTCAGCAAGGACCCACCCTATCACGAAAGGCCGGGGGGCGGCAGCCGTCGCAGAAGGGCGGTGAAGTCGGCCACCCCCAGGGTTTCGGCGCGGGCCGTGGGATCGAGCCCGGCGGCCCGGCACAGAGCCTCGCCGTCGCCCCCCGGGGCGAGGCTCTTGAGGCTGGATTTCAGCATCTTGCGGCGCTGCCCGAAAGCCGCCTGGGTGAGCCGCGCCATGGCCGCGATGTCCTCGGCCGGCGGCAGCTCGGGGCGCGGGGTCAGGCGGACCACCCGCGACCACACCTTGGGCGGCGGGGTGAAGGCGCGGGGGTTGACGTCGAACAGCGCCTCGGCGTGGCACAGCCAGTGGGTCAGCACCGACAGCCGGCCGTAGGTCTTGCCGCCCGGCTCGGCGGTCAGACGCTCGGCCACCTCGCGCTGGAACATCAGGACCATGGTGGCGAGCTGGCTGGCCTGACTCAGCCAGCCGACCAGCAGCGGCGTGCCCACGTTGTAGGGCAGGTTGGCGACCACCCGGCGCGGCGGCGGGCCCAGCTCGGCCAGTGACACGGTCAGGGCGTCGGCCTCGATCAGGCGCACCTCGGCCCGCCCGGCGTAGGCGGCGGCCAACTCCTCGACCACCGGCCGGCAGCGCGGGTCGCGCTCCACGGCGACCAGACGGCGCGCCCCGGCGGCGAGCAGGGAGCGGGTCAGCCCCCCCGGCCCGGGGCCGATCTCGATCACCGTGCCCTGGCCCAGGTCGCCGGCGGCGCGGGCGATGCGGTCGGTCAGGTTGGCGTCGAGCAGGAAGTGCTGGCCCAGGGCCTTGCGGGCGTCCAGGCCGTGGCGGGCGATGACCTCGCGCAAGGGGGGCAGCGGCGGGGCCGGGATCGGGGCGGGATTCGCGGTGTCGTTCACGATGTCGTTCACGGTGTCGTTCACGGCGTGGGCCGGCTGGGGGGCCGCTGGGCGGCCAGATCGGCGGCCAGTCGCAGCGCCGCGCGCAGGCTGCGCGGATCGGCCCGGCCGCTGCCGGCCAGCCCGAAGGCGGTGCCGTGGTCCGGCGAGCAGCGGATGAAGGGGAGCCCCAGGGTGACGTTGACGCCGCCGAAGAAATCAAGTGTTTTCAAGGGGATCAAGGCCTGGTCGTGGTACATGCACAGGACCGCGTCGGCCTCCGCCCGGGCCGGCTCATGGAACAGGGTGTCGGCCGGCAGGGGGCCGTGCACGGTGATCCCCTCGGCCTTCAGGTCGGCCACCGCCGGGGCGATCAGGGCCCGTTCCTCGTTGCCCAGCCGGCCCTGCTCGCCGGCGTGCGGGTTGAGCGCGGCGACCGCCAGCCGGGGCCGGGCGATGCCGAACCGCTGCTTGAGGGCGCGCGCGGTGACGCGCCCGGTGGCGACGATGCGTTCGCGGCTCAGGGCGCCGGCCACCCGGGCCAGTGGCAGATGGATGGTCACCGGCACGACGCGCAGCGGCGGGTCGAGGTTGGGGGCGACCAGCATCATCACCGGATCGACCGGATCGGCCCCGGCGCCGTCGGCCAGATGGCCCAGAAACTCGGTGTGCCCGGGGTGGGCGAAACCGTCGTCCTGCAGGACGGCCTTGCTGATCGGATTGGTGACCATCGCCGACACCGCGCCGCCCAGGGCCATCTCCGCCGCCTGACGGATGGCGGCGATGATGGCCGGGGCGTTGGCCGGGTCGGGATGGCCGGGGCGCGGCGGCACGGCCAGCGGGGTGGCCAGGGGCAGCACCGGCAACGCCTGATCGAACACCTCGGCCGCCTGGGCCGCCGTGCCCAGGCGGGCCACCGGGACCTCAAGGCCCAGGTGCCGGGCCAGGGCTTCCAGGCGTCCGGCGTCGTCGATCATCAGGAAGGGCGGGGTGTCGGCATGGCGGGCCGCCCACAGGGCGAGGATCAACTCGCCGCCCACGCCGGCCGGATCGCCCATGGTCACAGCCAACATGCGGGACCTCCCTTGTCCGCCGGCGGCAACGCCGGGGGGGTTACAGGCGGATGTCGATCATCGCCGCCCGCCGCAGTTCACGCAGGCGCCGCCGCGACAGGGCGTTCAGCTTCTCGGCGTGCAGGCGTTCCTCGATCTCGGCCCGCGAGGGCAGGCCGCCGACCGTCTCCCTGTCGCAGACCATGAGGATCAGTCGGGCATCGTTGACGGCGACGGGGGGCGTCGTCTGGCCGGGTTCCAGGCCACTCACCGCCTGGGCGACGGTGTCCGGCAGGTCACCGCTTTTGAGGCGCCCCAGCGGCCCCGAGCCGGGGGTGGCGACTTCCTCGGCCAGGGCCTGGAAGGCCTGGCAGTCGGCGGCCGCCCGGGCCTGTTCGACGATCTCGGCGGCGCGCGCCTCGGAGACGGCGTGGGCCCCGCTGTAGGGCAGGTGGATCTGGCTCAGGTTGAAGACGCTTTCCTCGGGCCGCCCACCGGCGTCGCGTCGCTCGATCAGCTTGAGGATGTGATAGGCGGTCTCGGTGCGCACCGGCGCGGAGACCTCGCCCGGGCCCAGGTCCTGGATGGCACGCTCCAGGGCCGGGTCGAGGCGCCCCTGCGGCACCCAGCCCAGATCCCCCCCGACCGCCGCCGTGGCGGTCTGCGAGAAACGGTTGGCCAGTGCCGCGAAATCGGCCCCCTGGCGGATCTGGCTGACCAACTGGCGGGCGGTCTCGGCCAGTTCGGCGCTTTCCCGGGGATCATCGAGGGTCAGCACGATCTCGGCCAGATGGCGCTGTGGCCGCCCCTCGGCCGCCTTCAACTGATTGAGCTCGGCCTCGATCTCCTCGTCGGAGACGCTGAGGTCGCGCCGTCCCTCGGCCTGGATGTACTTGCGCCAGGCGATGCGGGCCCGGAACTGGGCCCGGGCATTTTCACGATCCAGGCCGTTGGCCGCCAGCATGCGCTCGAAGCTGCCCGGCGGCAGGTTGTTGCTGGCCTCGATGCTGGCAACCATCCGGTCGACCTCGGCCTCGCTGGCCTCGATGCCGGCGCCTTCGGCGGCTTTCAGGCGCAGCCTTTCGTCGATCAGGGTGCGCAGGATCTGGCCGAACAGGCGCTGGCGGACCTCCTCGGTGTTGGCCAGATTGGAGGTCGAGATGACGAAGCTGGTGCGCGCCTGGACGTCGTAGAGCGACACCAGGTCGTCGTTGACCACCGCGGCGATGCGCTGCATCTGCTGGGCCCACGCCGCCCGCGGCGGGGCGTCCAGCCCGACCAGCAGCGCGAAAACAGCGACCAGAGCCGGCGCAAGACGGCGCGCCCGGGAAACATCAGCCATTGGTGTTGACCTCGCCGAGGGTCTTCAGGATCAGTTGCAGGGAGAACGACAGGCCGTCCTCGTAGTCGCGGTCGCTGGTGTAGCTTTGGCGCACCGTGCCGCGCATGGTGAAGCACTCGTCCTCGTAGGTCAGGGCGCCGCCCACCGAAACCCAGCCCTTGTGATTGTCGCGCAGGTCGTAGGTGGCGTCCACCTTGCCCTCCCAGTACTGACCGAAGCGCGAGTTCAGCGAGCCGGACATCTGGTGCTTCTCGTCGATCGTGGTGTCGTCGATCCGGGTCTCGGTCAGATAGATGTGGCTCAAGCCCAGCGACAGGGGGTCCGGTCCGATGTTCAGGTCCAGGTTGCTGAACTGCGGGGCGAAGTTCTCGCGGTCGAGGCGGAAGCGGTAGTTCAGGTTCAGGTTGTCGCTGGGCCGCACCGCCAGCCGGCCGACCACGTCGGACAGCTTGCCGGACAACCCACTGTCGGTGCCGAACATGGCCGATTCGTGGAAGCGGTACGACTGGCCGATGAGCATCGAGAAATCGCCGCCGCCGCGACCGATGGCACTGTAGCGCAGGCCGTAGTTCAGGCGCGACCCGTCCTCGACCCGGTCCCAGCCGGTGAAGCGGTTGTCGCTGAACAGGTTGGTGTCGTCGAACACGAAGTCGCGGCTGTCGTCGTTGGGAATGCCCGAGGGATTGCCGCCGACCGGGGCGACGATACCCTGGATGATCGGTTCGATGATCTCGGTGTGGGTTTCCCGGGCGGCGGCCAGGGGCAGGCTCCAGCGCAGCGACATGCTGGGGATGACCCGGCCGGTGACGCCGTCGAAGCTGCCGTCGGCCGGGGTGCCGTCGGCCACCTGGGCGACATGGTAGAGGTCGCCCTTGACGCGGGTGGTCAGCTCGTAGCGCTCGCCCAGCGGGCTGATGTAGGGCAGGGTCCAGCCCAGGTCGCCGGACAGCCGGCGGCTGTCGCTGCCCTCGCCCCGGTTGATCGCCACCGCGCCGCCCTTGAACCAGGTGTATCCGCCGGCCCGGCCGGGGTCGCCGACCAGATGGTATTGCAGGCGCGGCAGGACCAGGGGGGTCAGGCCGGGGTCGTCGTCGGCCCGCTGGCCCTGGAAGTAGAAGCCGTCCAGGCTGGCGTAGTCGTTGTTGTCGAACCCTTCCACATAGGCCCGGTTGGTCAGCCAGGCATCAGCCCCGAAGCCGTAGCGGCGCATGTAGGTGTCGTCCGGCGCCAGGGCCACTTCCCAGCCGGCGCGGAAGGTTTCGTCGATGTGGAACTCGCCCTCGCCGTCGATGTGGCCCACCGTGCTGTCGCCGTCGTAGGTCAGGCTGGCGGTATGGTCGACTTCGCCGGTGCGGAAGCGGTTGCGGTGTTCGGCGATCAGGCTGCCGCCCTTTTCCGTCGTGGCGAGCGCGGTCAGGGTCAGGTCCTCGTGGTCGGAGAGGACGAAGAAATAGGGCACCTTGACGTTGAAGCCGAGGCTGGACGAGTTGCCGATGGTCGGCGGCAACAGGCCGCTCTGGCGGCGCACCGTGGGGTCGGCGTGTTGCAGGTAGGGGGTGTAGGCGACCGGCACGCCGAACATCTCCAGCGTCGCGTCGCGGTAATAGATTTCCCGCGCCGCCTGATCGTGCACCACCTCGCGGGCCTTGACCTGCCACAGCGGCGCCCGATCCGGATTGTCGCGGCAGGTGTCGCAGGGTGTGTAGCGGGCCCGGGTCAGGGTCGAGCGGTTGCCGGCCTGACGGGTCAGGCTTTCGGCGAACAGCCGCGAGCGGTCGGCCAGCATCAGGCGGATTTCCCGGGCCACGCCCTCGGCCAGATCGCCCTTGAGTTCCACGTAGTCGGCGAACAGCACGTTGCCGTCCGGCTCGACCAGACTGACGTTGCCCGAGGCGGTGACCAGATCGTGCCCGATGTCGTAGTTGATGGTGTCGGCCACCACCATGCGCTGGCCGTGCAGGACTTCCACGTCGCCCCGGCCGGTGACCACCTCAAGGTCGCGGTCGTAGGTCATCTGGCTGGCGGTGACCACCGTTTCCCGGGGGCCGTGCACGGGGTCGCCGCCCTCGGCGGCGCCGCCCCAGATGGTTTGCGCGCTGGCTGGTCCACCGGCGGCCAGCCAGACGGCGGGTATCAGCACGAGCGCCATCAGCATGGTGCCGGCCTGGATCGCCAGAGCCGAGGGCGACAAATCCGGTGCCACGACGTGGCGCCGGGTCATCGTCCCCGGCTGCACGGCGTGCTGCGTGATGTGTGGCTCACGCGGCACGCTGTGGGCTCTTGACAGTGCTGCAAACCGTCGTCGCGATCCGGTCCGGATCGCTGGGGATTTGCTGTGGGCTCCTGGTGCGGGGCATGGGCGGTCTCGGGTCTCGTTCCTGGCGGGGCGGTCAGGCGGCGACGGGGGCTTTCAGGCGCGGCGGGCGGGCCAGTACGTAAAAGCCGACCAATACCGGCAGAACGGTGCTCAGGTAAAGCAGCGGCAGCAGGTCGAGGCGGTTGGCGGCCACGTTGGCGGCCCCCAACTGGGCCCCTTGCAGGCCGACCATCAGGGTGATGGCGCCGAGCACCCGGGGCGTGGTGCCGTGGCGGCTGAACTGGCCGTTGAGCAGCATGGTCAGGGCGATCAGGGCAAAGCCCAGGGTCAGCAGGGGGGCGGTCAGGCGCTTGTGGCCCTCGACCCGGAACCGGCGGATGTCGGTTTCGCTCAGGAAGCCGCCGGCCTCGGTGGCCAGCAACTCCTTCATCGAGCGTTCGCGGGCGTCGCGGAAGCGTTCCTCGTCATGCGGGCCGGCCAGCCCGAAATCAAGGGTGTAACTGTCGAAGTAGAGCAGGCTCAGGCGTTGCCCGCCGGCCGACAGTTCCTGGCTGTTGCCGTTGATCATCAGCACCCGGGGGCCGTTGTCGGTGTGGATCAGGGCGCCGCGCTCGGCCATCCAGGTGACCTCCTTCTCCGGCGAGCGGCTGTCGTGGACCAGGATGCCGAGCAACTCGTCGCGGCTGGTCCGCTGGCGCACGTAGACGGTCAGGCCCCGGGCGACCTGCGAGAAGGCGCCCTCCTTCAGCATCACCTTGGACAGGTCGTTCTCCACCTCCCACTGCAATTCCCGGAAGTCGCGCACCGACTGGGGGATGAAGTGCAGGGTGACGGCATAATTGGCCAGGGTGACCAGAAGGGCCAGGATCAGTGCCGGCCGGGCCAGTCCCAGCGGCGACAGCCCGGCCGCCCGCAGCACCACCAGCTCGCGGTCGCTGGTCAGCCGGGCGTAGACGAACAGGATCACCGCGAACAGCGCGATGGGCAGCACGATGGCCAGGAAACTGGGCAGCAGCAGCACGGTCAGCTTGAGGAATCCGGCCACCGACAGACCCTGGTTGATGATCAGGTCGACGAAGCGCAGCGACTGGGTCAGCCACACCAGAAGGCACAGCACGATGGTCACCAGAACCGTGCCGACGGTCAGGTGGCGCAGCAGATAGCGGGTGATCAGTCCGGTGCTCCGTGCCATGGGAGCGGAGTATAAGGCCGGGGCGGGGCGCAAGGACAGGGCCGATTTGCCGCCCTTTCGCCTGCCGCCTTGACCGGCGCGACTCCACTCCCGATCATGGCCCATGATGACATCGATCATGGCGGCGGGAGGAGGGGCGGATGACCGGTTGGCGCGGGCGGGGCGGTGGCGCCTCGATCTGGGCGGGGCTGGTGGTGCTGGTGTTGCTGGCCGGTTGTTCGCCCATCTCCACCGCCAGCACCCTGGGCGGCGCGGTGCTGGAAGACCGCAGCGGCGGCGATCAGGTCGAGGACCTGCGCATCCGGGTGGCCCTCAACAAGGCCCTGCTGGATGACAGCGCCAGACTGTTCCGGGCCGTCTCGACCAAGGTCTGGGAGGGCCGGGTGATGCTGACCGGCGCCGTCGCCGAGGCGGCCCAGATGGACCGCGCGGTGGCCGCCGCCTGGGGCATCGACGGGGTCGATGAGGTGATCAACGAGCTTCAGGTGGCCGAGGCCGGCAGCCTGGGCGATTTCGTCGATGACGGCCTGATCACCCAGAAGCTGGAAGCCCGCCTGCTGGCCGATGGCGAGGTGCGCTCGGTGAACTACCGGATGAGCGCCGTCAAGGGCACCGTCTACCTGCTCGGCGTGGCCCGCGGCCAAGGTGAACTCGACCGGGTGATGGCCCACGCCCGCGACATCGACGGGGTGCGCCGGGTGGTGCCCCACGTGCGCCTGCTGAACGCCGACGCCTGAGCGAAGCCGACCGGCGATGAGCGAGGCCCATCGCCGGTGGGGAGAGGCCCCGATTGTGCCTCAGGTGGTGGCCAGGGCCTCTTCGGGAAGCGCCAGCAGGCAGCTCTGGTCGGCCGTCACCTGGGTCGCGAAGGCGTCGGCCAGGGGCAGCACCTGATCCAGGTAGAAGCGCGCCGTGGCCCGCTTGGCGGCGGCGAAGTTGGGATCGTCGGTGATCCCGGGCTGGGCGTTGCCTTCCACCGCGGCCAGGGCGCGGGCCATCATCCAGCCGCCGGCGACGGTGCCGAACTGGTTGAGGAAGGGGGTGGCGGCGCCCATCGCCTGACCCATGTCGCCCACCTTCATCAGATGGTCGGCGCTGGCCTTGAGGCCGAGCAGGGCCTCGGCGACCGGCCTCGCGGCATCGCCCAGGGTGGCCAGATCGGCCTCCATGGCGCCGACCACGCGGGCGAAGCCGGCCCCCTGGTCGCGCAGCAGCTTGCGGCCCACCAGATCGGCCGCCTGGACGCCGTTGGTCCCTTCGTAGATCGGGCAGATGCGGGCGTCGCGCAGGTGCTGGGCGGCGCCGGTCTCCTCCACGTAGCCCATGCCGCCGTGGATCTGCACCCCGAGGTCGGCCGCCGAGACGCCGATCTCCGAGGCCCACGCCTTGACCACCGGGGTCAGCACCTGGACCGTGGCCTCGGCCCGGGCCCGCACCTCGGGGTCGGGGTGGTGGTCGGCCAGATCGATGTTGGCGTGGGCGTAATAGCCCAGGGCGCGCGCCGCCTCGACGCGGGAACGCATGGACAGCAACATGCGCCGCACGTCCGGGTGATGGACGATGGTTCCCGGGCCGGCCTCGCGCGGGGCGGTGACCGACTTGGACTGGATGCGCTCGCGGGCATAGGCCAGGGCCTGCTGGTAGGCCCGCTCGCCGATCGCCACGCCCTGCATGCCGACCGACAGGCGGGCGTTGTTCATCATCGTGAACATGTATTCCAGGCCGCGGTTCTCCTCGCCGACCAGATAGCCCACGGCGCCCTCTTCCTCGCCGAAGGCCATGGTGCAGGTGGCGCTGCCGTGGATGCCCAGCTTGTGCTCCAGGCCGGCACAGTGGACGTCGTTGCGCGGCCCCGGGGTGCCGTCCGGGTTGAGCAGGAACTTGGGCACCAGGAACAGGCTGATCCCCTTCACCCCGGCCGGCGCGTCGGGCAGTCGGCCGAGCACCAGATGGATGATGTTCTCGGCCATCGCGTGGTCGCCCCAGGTGATGAAGATCTTCTGCCCGGAGAGGCGGTAGGTCTCCTCGCCGGCGCGCACCGCCTTCAGGCGCACCTGGGCCAGATCGGTGCCGGCCTGGGGCTCGGTCAGGTTCATGGTGCCGGCCCAGGTGCCGGCGATCATGTTGGGCAGATAGGTCGCCTTCAGGTGCTCGCTGCCGTGGGCGGTGAGGGCCTCGATGGCGCCCTGGGTGAGCAGCGGGGCCAGCCCGAACGACAGGTTGGCGGCCTGCCAGATCTCGCCCACCGCGCCCTGCAACAGCCACGGCATGCCCTGGCCGCCGTGCTCGGGGTCGAAGACCAGCGACTGCCAGCCGGCCTCGACGAACTGGGCGTAGGCCTCGGCGAAGCCCGGGGGGGCGATCACCGTGTCGTCTTCCAGGCGGCAGCCTTCCAGGTCGCCGGTCCGGTTGAGGGGGGCCAGCGCCTCGGCCCCGAAGCGTCCGGCCTCGTCGAGGATGGCGTCGATCAGGTCGGGGGTGGCTTCCTCGAAGCCGGGCAGGGCGCGCACCTCGTCCAGGCCGGCGAGGGCGAGGGCGAAGCGCATCTCCTTGATCGGGGCGGCATAGTCGGTCATCAGGGCCTCCAGAGGGGCGCGGGGCGAAAACAGCGCGGGGCGAAAACAGAACGTGTCGAGCAAAAACTGCCCGACCGGACGGGGCGTCGGCAAGATCGAATCTGCCGGGGGCGTGCTCGCCGCACAGGCTTGTGCCCCGTCCCGGGGGTGCTACCATGCCGCCATGCCTCCCCGCCTTGCGCCAATCCGCCCGAGAGCCGCCATGCCGCCCCTGTCCCGCCTCTGTGCCTGCTTGTCCCTGTCCGCCGTGGTGGCGGTCGGTTCGGCGCGGGCAGCGGAGCCGCCGGCTGATCCACCGCCCGACCCCCGGGGGGTGGTGACGCTTCAGTTCGACAACGACCTGTTCTCCGGCACCGACCGCCACTACACCAACGGCGTGCGGGCCTCTTACCTGTCGCCGGAGCACCAGTTCCCGGAGCCTCTGGCCGAGGTGATCGAGCACATCCCGGTGATCCCCGATGGCGCCCTGGCGCGCTGGGAGGTGGCCATCGGGCAGAGCATGTTCACCCCGGAAAACACCGCCACCACCCGGCTGGTGACCGACGACCGGCCCTACGCCGGCTGGCTCTACCTGAGCCTGGGCGCCATCGCCGACAGCGGCGACGAACTGGACATGATCGCCCTCGACCTGGGGGTGGTCGGCCCGGCGGCACTGGCCGGCGAGACCCAGAACTGGGTCCACGGCTGGCGCGGCATCGCCAAGGCGCAGGGTTGGGACAACCAGTTGCACAACGAACCCGGCATCAACCTGCGCTGGGAGCACCAGTGGCGCCATCTCGCCCAGTTCTCGCTGGACGACGCGCCGGGCCTGGGGGTCGACATCATCCCCCGGGTCGGCTTGAGCCTGGGCAACGTCTTCACCAACGCCTCGGCCGGGGCCACCGTGCGCTTCGGCGACGACCTGCCGACCGACTACGGGGCGCCGCGCATCCGCCCCAGCCTGCCCGGCTCGGGCTTCTTCCGACCGACCGACGACTTCTCCTGGTACCTCTTCGCCGGGGCCGAGGGGCGCGCCGTGGCCCGCAACATCATGCTCGACGGCAACACCTTCCGCGACAGCCACAGCGTTGATCGCGAGCCCTTCGTGGCCGAGGCCCAGGCCGGTCTGGCCCTGACCATCGGGCGCACCCGGATGACCTACACCTACGTCTGGCGCAGCCGCGAGTTCGACGGCCAGGACCGACCCGACCAGTTCGGCGGGGTCAGCCTGTCGGTGCGGTTTTAGAGCAAATCCCGAGCGATCCGGAACGGATCGTGACGACGATTTGCGGCAAATATCAAGGGGGGGCCGATCCCAGGCGCCGGGCCAGGGCGGGGGCGAAGTGGGCGGTCAGGGCGAACGACTGGCGCGCCGCCTGACACTGGATCGGGTCGGGGCCGTTGTCCGCCAACTCGCCGGTCAGAATCATGCGGGCCGGGCAGCGCCGGCACCAGCGGCGGATGTCGCAGTCGAGGCAGGCGGCGATCCCGGTTTTGACGGGCACCGGCCGGGCCGGCGCCGCCGGCGCCGCGACGGTGCCCAGGCGATAGGGACGCTGGCCGTTCAGCATGTGGCAGGGATAGACCTCGCCCAGCGGGTTGATCGCCAGGGTATCGACCCCGGCCCCGCAGAAGCGCTCCTCGAGCAGGGCCGGGCGGCACAGGATGGCATCCAGGGCATTGAGCAGGCCGCCCTGGCGCGGTTGGCCGCTGGCCAGCGTGCGGTCGATGGCGGCGGCGGTCAGGTTCAGGCCCTCGGCGGCGAAGCGGGCGGCATCCTCGGGCCGGTCCTCCAGGTCCTCGCTGATGATGATGCGTTCGCTGCCCAGGCTCTCCAGCCAGCCGGCGAGGTCGTCCGGGGACCAGCCGGCGGCCCGGTGGGCGGCGGTGTAGGTGGCTTCCAGATGGACCGTCACGCCGGCCGCCCGCAGGGTCTCGATGCCGGCCAGCGCCTGGGCCTGGCTGCCCCGGCCATCGGGATGGCGGCGGTTGGCGTCGTGCAGCGCCGGGGGGCCGTCCAGGCTGACCGTGACGGCGATCCCCTGGGCCGCGGCCAAGGCGGCGAAATCCGCATCGACCAGGGTGCCGTTGGTGACCATGGACAGGCGCGGCGGCGGTTGTCCGTGGGCCCTGGCCAGGGCCTGGGCGGCGGCAATGGCGGCCTCCATGGCCGGCCGGGCGAGCAGTGGCTCGCCGCCGAACAGGAACACCTCGCCGAGGCCATCCAGGCGCTGCCAGGCAACCTGGACGGCCCGCTCGGCGAGGGTTGGCGCCATCAGGCCCTTGCCCAGGCCGAAATCCCCGCCCGCCGCGTAGCAGTAGCGGCAGGCCAGGTTGCAGGCATGGGCCAGGACCAGGGTCAGGCGGCCGGGCACCGGTCAGCAGCAGCCACCGGAAAGCACCCCGCAGCCGCCGTTGTTGTCGCCGATGTTGGCCAGACGGGCGACCTTGTCGATCAGTGCGGCGTCGATGTCCTTCACCTTGACGCTGCGCTCGATCAGGGCGTCGACCAGGGCAATTCGCTCGCGGCCCTGGACCGCGCTCTGTTCGCGGATCAGCGTGGCGAGGTCGGCGGCGCTCAGGTGGCTGATATCCGGGCTTCGGGAGTCGGACATGGCAGGGTTCCCCCCTTCGGTCGTGTGGGTCACCGGGACACCTCCCGGCCCCTGTCACGGTAGGCGGGTTGGAGGGGAAGACAACCTAAAAGATTCTTGACGGAATAAGGCCCTGAAAAGGAGGTGGTCTCCCGTCTATTCCCCCAGCGGATGGCGCGACAGGGGGCGGAACGGGGTGGCCGAGTCGGGTTGCCAGAACAGGCTGAGGGCGTCGAGCCGGGTCGGCTCGGCGCAGGCCGGGGCGGCCAGGGCCTCCAGGTAGGCCTTCACCGTGCGGCGGTCGTCCGCGTCGTTGATCGGCCCGGTCAGGGTCAGGTGGAAGCGGAATTCTTCCATCACATAGGGGTAGCCCCACAGGTCGAGCAGGCGTTCCTGGCGCTCGCTGAGGCCGGCGGCGCGCCGGCGCAGGGTTTCGTCGGGCGGCGGCGGGGCGCGGAAGGCATCGAAGTGGCGCACGCAGGCCTCGGCCAGGGCGTCGAGCCGGGGGCACGGCTGGCTCGGCACCAGGGCCAGGAAGCGGCCCAGCGCGGCCACCTCGAAGGGCGGCAGCTCGAAGCCCCGGGTTTGGGCGGCGAAGCTGTCCAGGGTGTGGGCCAGCTCGGCGCCGCTGCGCCCCCGGGCGAGCCGGAAGGGTGGCTTCAGGGTGCCATGAAAGCCGTAGTGGCGCGGGCTTTCAGTCAACGCCGAAAGCCGCCCGGCGGACAGCCCGGGGAGGGTCGGCGGGGGGTGGGCGTCGGCCCCCGGCCGGCCCAGCCAGCGCCGCCCCAGGTCGGCCAGCCGCGACCCCTCGGCCGGCGCGAAGTAGACGGCGAAGCGGCCGTCCTCGGCCGGGGCGCGGGTGGCGGCGGCGCCCACGGGCCCTAGACCACCCGCTGGCCGGTCCGCCACACCTGGCGGACCACCGGGACATGGTCGGTCGCCTCGACCACGATCAGGTCGGCCCGCTTGCCCGGCGCGATCTCGCCCCGGTCGTCCAGGCCAACCATCTCGGCCACGTTGGCCGAGACCTTGGCCACCGCCTCGGGCAGCGAAAGGGCGAGGCGCTCGCGCAACAGGAAGGCGGCGTGCAGCAGGCTGGCCGGCACGTAGTCGCTGGACAACCCGTCGAGCAGCCCCAGGCGGGCCAGCTCGAGGGCCGCGATGTTGCCCGAATGGCTGCCCCCGCGGACAACATTGGGGGCGCCGAGGATGGTCTTCAGGCCGGCCGCCCGGGCCGCCCGGGCGGCTTCCTCGGTGATCGGGAACTCGGCGATGGTGACGCCTTCCTCGATGGCCTCGGCGATGTGGGCCTCGGTGGCGTCGTCGTGGCTGGCCAGGGCCAGGTCGCGGCCGGCCACCAGGGCGACGATCTGGCGCCGGTGGGCGATGGCGTAGCGGTCCTGCTCGGCCTTCAACTCGCTCACCCGGCGGCGCACCTCGTCCTCGCCCCAGCCTTCGCCCTGGTTGTACTGGATGAAGGCGTCGATGTTGGCCCACTGGCGCTGGCCCGGGGTGTGGTCCATCAGCGAGACGACGCGGACCAGGGGGTCGTCGGCATAGGGGGCGAACATCTCGACCACGCAGGGGTCGGAGACCTCGCAGCGCATGTGGAACAGATGGTCGGCGCGCAGCACGTCCAGGTGCTGGGCGTGTTTCACGGCGGCCACCGAATCGGCCAGGATCTGGCGGCGGAAGCCCTTGTCCTCGTCGGCGCCGATGGAGATGGCGTCGAACACCGTGGTGATGCCGGCGCTGGCCACCTGGGCGTCGTGGGCCAGCACGGCGGCCAGGGCCGAGGGCCACATCACCCCCGGGCGCGGCATGAAGTGCTTTTCCATGTGGTCGGTGTGCATCTCGACCAGACCGGGCAGCAGGTGGCGGCCGCCCAGGTCGATCGCCCCCGAGGCCGTGGAGGGGGTGTCGTCCACCTCGGCGATGCGGCCGTCGCGCACCACCACGGTGGCCCCCGGCAACTCGTCGTGGCGGGTGATCACGGTGGCGTTGGTCAGGATCATCTCGGCGGCGGTCATGCGGCGGTCCTCTGCGCGGTCAACTCGAAGGTGGTGTCGGCGACGGCATCGCGCACCTCCCGGTCATGAAAGATTCCCACAAGCGCGGCGCCCCGGGCCCGGGCCTGATGGATCAGCTCGACGACCACGGCGCGGTTGGCGGCGTCCAGGCTGGCCGTAGGTTCGTCGAGCAGCAGCACCGGATAGTCGACGATGAAGCTGCGGGCGATGTTGACCCGCTGCTGTTCGCCGCCGGAGAAGGTGGCCGGGGCCACGTGCCACAGCCGCTCGGGCACGTTGAGGCGGCGCAAGAGGGTGGCCGCGCGGTCGCGCCCCTCGGCCAGCGTGCCGCCGGCCCGGGCGAACGGCTCGGCGACGATGTCCAGCGCCGGCACCCGGGGGATGACGCGCAGGAACTGGCTGACATAGCCCAGGGTGCGGCGGCGCACCTCCAGCACCCGGCGCGGCGGGGCGGCGGTCAGGTCGAGCAGGGCGCCGTCGTGACGGATCAGCACCTGCCCGGCGTCGGGCCGGTAGTTGGCGTAAAGGGCCCGGAGCAGGGTCGACTTGCCGGCCCCGGAGGGTCCGTTCAGGGCCAGGCAACTGCCCGGATGAACCTCGAGATCAAGGCCCGAGAAGACCGGCAGGCGGACTCCGCCCTGGGTGTGCAGGACGAAGGTCTTGGCCAGTCCCCTGGCGCTCAGGGAAGGGCCGGTGGGGGGGTCGGTGGGGGGGCCGTTGGGGGGGATGGACACGGGTGGGCTCCTAAACCTGCAACACCGAACTGACCAGAAGCTGGGTGTAGGGGTGGTGGGGGTCGTCCAGCACCTGATCGGTCAGGCCGCTTTCGACCACCCGGCCTTCCTTCATGACCATCAGGCGGTGGGCCAGAAGGCGGGCCACCGCCAGGTCGTGGGTGACGATGACGGCGGCCAGCCCCATCTCGTCGACCAGCCCGCGCACCAGATCGAGCAGGCGGGCCTGCACCGAGACATCGAGGCCGCCGGTCGGCTCGTCCATGAACACCAGACGCGGCCCGGTGACCAGATTGCGGGCGATCTGCAGGCGTTGCTGCATGCCGCCGGAGAAGGTGCGCGGCAGGTCGTCGATGCGTTCCGGGGCGATCTCCACCTTGTCCAGCCAGCCCAGGGCCTGGCTGCGGATGTCGCCGTAGTGGCGGGCTCCCAGGGCCATCAGCGGCTCGCCGATGTTGGCCCCGGCGGAGACGGCCAGCCTTAAGCCGTCCCGCGGGTGCTGGTGGACGATCCCCCAGTCGCGGCGCATCAGCAGGCGGCGCTTGGGCTCGGAGAGGGTGTCGAGATCGACCCAGCCGCCGCCGTCGTCGGCCGGGACGGCGTAGAGGCGCCGCCCGCCGTCGATGGCGACCCGCCCGGTCAGGGCGTTGAGCAGGGTGGTCTTGCCCGAGCCGCTTTCGCCGACGATGCCCAGCACCTCGCCCGGCCACAGGTCGAAGGTGACCTCGGCACAGCCCAGGCGCCGGCCATAGCGCACGGTGAGGTCGCGCACGGCGAGCAGGCCGTCTTCCGGCAGGTCGGCGGGCAGGGGGGCGCGGGGGGGCTCGGCGGTGGCTTGGCCGGTGGCGGGCAGGCTGGCCGGGGTGGTCATTGGGCGGCCTCCTCCTGCGCGTCCCGGCGGCGCCGGCAATGATCGGTGTCCGAGCAGACGAACATCCGCCCGCCCCGGTCGTCGGTGATCACCTCGTCGAGGTAGCTGTCGGTGGCCCCGCACAGGGCGCACGGCTGGTCCCACGACTGCACCTCGAAGGGATGGTCGTCGAAATCGAGGCTTTTCACCTCGGTGTAGGGCGGCACCGCGTAGATGCGCTTCTCGCGCCCCGCCCCGAACAACTGGAGGGCGGCCATGCGGTCCATCTTGGGATTGTCGAACTTGGGGGTCGGCGAGGGTGACATCAGATAGCGCCCATCGACCCGCACCGGGTAGTTGTAGCTGGTGGCGATGCGGCCGAAGCGGGCGATGTCCTCGTACAGCTTCACGTGCATCACCCCGTATTCCTCCAGGGCGTGCATCTTTCTGGTTTCCGTCTCGCGCGGCTCCATCCAGCGCAGCGGCTCGGGGATGGGCACCTGATAGACCAGGATCTGGCGCTCGTTCAGCGGCAACTCGGGGATGCGGTGGCGGGTCTGGATCAGGGTCGCCTCGCGGGTCGCCTCGGTGGTCGCCACCCCGGCGGTGCGGGCGAAGAAGCGGCGGATGGAAACCGCGTTGGTGGTGTCGTCGGCCCCCTGGTCGATCACCTTCAGCACGTCCTTGGGGCCGATCACCGCGGCGGTCACCTGGATGCCCCCGGTCCCCCAGCCATAGGGCAGCGGCATCTCGCGCCCGGCGAAGGGGACCTGATAGCCGGGGATGGCCACCGCCTTGAGGATGGCGCGGCGGATCATGCGCTTGGTCTGCTCGTCCAGGTAGGCGAAGTTGTAGCCTTCGCTGGTCGGGGTGGAAGCGCGCGTGGGTGCTGGCATGGTCATGGGGTTTCATCCTTGCCGGCGGCGGCCTCGGCCTGTTCGCGGCGCAACGCGCGGATGGTCGCAAGCTCGCCCTGGAAATCCACGTAGTGGGGCAGTTTCAGGTGCTGCACGAAGCCCGAGGCCTCCACGTTGTCGGCGTGGGCGAGCACGAACTCCTGGTCCTGGGCCGGGGCGGCGATGTCCTCGCCCAACTCCTCGGCGCGCAACGAGCGGTCGACCAGGGCCATCGCCATCACCTTGCGCTCGGCCAGCCCGAAGGCCAGCCCGTAGCCCCGGGTGAACTGCGGCGGCTCGGTCTTCGAGCCGTTGAACTGGTTGATCATCTCGCACTCGCTGAGCGTGATGTCGCCGATCTCGATGGCAAAGCCCAGCTCGTCGGGGACAATCTCCACCGCCACCGTGCCCTGGCGGATCTCGCCGGCGAAGGGGTGGCTGTTGCCGTAGCCGCGCTGGCTGGAATAGGCCAGCCCGAGCAGCCAGCCCTCGTCGGCCCGGGCCAGGCTTTGCAGGCGCACGTCGCGCTCGGCCGGGTAGTCCACCGGCTGGCGGGTGATGTCGCCGACCCGGGCTTCGGGGTCGCCCGGCGGCTCGCGCTGGATCAGCCCCTCGTCGGCGAGCAGGGAGAGGACCCGGGGCATGGGCTGGTCCGCCACCTCGGGCGGCGAGCCCTCGGGCGCGGCTGGCGGCGGGGTGTCGGGACCCTCGGCGGCCAGGGCGAAGTCGAGCAGGCGGTGGCTGTAGTCGAAGGTGGGGCCCAGCACCTGCCCCCCGGGCAGGTCCTTGAAGGTGGCCGAGATGCGTCGGCTCACCGTCATCCGGGTGGTCTCCAGGGGCTGGGTCTCGGCCAGCCGGGGCAGGGTGGTGCGGTAGGCCCGGAGCAGGAAGATGGCCTCGATGAGATCGCCCGCCGCCTGCTTGATGGCCAGGGCGGCCAACTCGGGGTCGTACAGCGAGCCCTCGGTCATCACCCGGGCCACGGCCAGCGGCATCTGTTGCTCGATCTGCTGAAGGGTCAGCGGCGCCACGGCGGGGTCGCCGCGCCGGGTCTGGCCCATCAGCCGATGGGCGTTGTCGATGGCTTTTTCGCCGCCCTTGACCGCCACGTACATGGGTCTCAGCCCTCCTTGAGGGTGGTGGTGCGGGGCAGGCCGGCCAGATGCCGCCCGGCCGTGAGGATGACGTCGATGCCCTGCGGGAACAGCGCCCGGTTGGCCCGCCAGGACTCGGCGAAGCCCTCGGGCAACCCGGCCGGGGCCAGCCGCGCCGTGCCGTCGATGCCGGGGCCGGCGAGGGTCAGCGGCGGTCCGCCGGCCAGATCGTCGACCTCCAGCAGCAGGGTGGTCGAGCCCTCCGGGCGGGTCGGCGAGCCGGGGGTGAAGATGTCCAGCGCCAGGGTGCCGCCCGGCCGGGCGGCGACGGCCAGGGCGGCGTGGCCCGGGTCGGCGACGCGCGGGCAGCCGCAATGGAAGGCCAGCCATTCGATGACCGCCTCGCTGCCGCTTCCCGGGGCCAGCCACAGCGGCGTGTCGAGATCGGCCAGGGTCAGCAGCACGGCCCCGGCGGCCGGCGACAGCGGCGCCGGCGGCGCCAGCGCGGCCGGCACCTCGAGCACCGTGCCGGGGCGGCTCAGGGCTTCCAGCGTGGCGCGGAAGACGGCCTGGGAATCGGTCACCGGGTCGGCGAACCCGGGCAGCAGGTGGGCGGCGGCGGTCATTGCTATTCGTCTCCCCGGACCATGGTGAAGAAGTCGACCCGGGTGGTCGCGGTGTCGGCCTGACAGGCTGTCCGGGCGGCGGCCTGTTCGGCGATCAGGGGGGCGATCAATCCGCTCAGCAGGGCCGGCTGGCGGGCCGGCTCCTGGAGCAGGGCGTCGAGCAGGGCGGCCAGCTCGGCCTTGGCGCGGTCGCGGCCGGCGATGGTGGCGTGCCCCAGGTGGCCGGCGCTGGTCCGCACGGTGCAGCGGGTCAGGGTCATTTCGCCCAGATTGAACGGCCGGCCGTCGCCGCCCATGCGGCCGCGCACCAGCCCCAGCCCCACTTCGGGCGGGCGCAGCACGGTGTGCTCGGGCAGTGGGTCAAGGGCGGCCACCGCCTCGGCCAGACGGCGCCGTGGGGCACGCGCCAGGGCCGCCATCCAGCGCTGGCGGGGGGTGGAGTCGGGGGGGGGCTGGTCGGACATCGGGACCTTGAGCTTGGTGGGGGCTTGTGTTCGGCCGGCTCGATGGAAGGGTGGATCACACCCTTTATTCATCTAGACGTCTATCTCTCTTCCGACTATAAGAAGGGCATTGCCGGGGGGCAACAATCGACTGGTGAAGCTTTTGTGGCTTTGTGGGCCCATACCTTTGACGTTGGTCGTTGATGCCGCCAACGTGTCGGGGTCTGCTGTCGTCAGTCGCGAAGGTTGAGAAGGTCCCCCGATGGTCAAACCCAACGTGCGCTCGCTGGCCCGTGTCGCCGGCGGCAATTCCGATCTGCCCGGGCAAAGTCCGGAAGAGGTGGCTGCCGTGTTGGAATCGTTGCCTGATTCAACCGCCTTCAACCGTGGCCGCGGGGCCGGGGTGGCGCTGTGGCGGCAGATCCAGTCGGCGCTGGGCCAGGTCATCAGCGAGGGAAAGGTGGCGCCCGGCCAGCGCCTGCCCACCGAGCTTGAACTGGCCAGCCGCTTCGGGGTCAACCGGCACACCGTGCGCCGGGCCATGGCCGGGCTGGAGGACGAGGGACTGATCCGCGTCGAGCAGGGCCGGGGCACCTTCGTCCACGAGCCGGTGCTCGACTATCACGTCGGGGCCCGCACCCGCTATTCCGAGAACCTCAACCGGCGCGGTTGGCGGGCGACCCGCGAGTTCCGGGGCTGGCGCGAGATCGCCGCCGATGCCGCCCTGGCCAGCGGCCTGGAGTTGAAGGTCGGGGCGCCGGTGCTGCACGTCAACTATGTCAGCCACGCCGAGGGGCGGGTGATCAGCCTGGGTGACATCTATTTCTCCCGGGCCCGCTTCAACGGCATCCAGGTGGTGCTGGAGGAAGTCGGCTCGGTCACCGAGGCCCTGAAGCGGGTCGGCGTGCCCGACTACCGGCGGCGCACCACCCGGGTGTTCGCCCGCATGCCCAGCCCCGGCGAGGCCGACATCCTCAGCCAGCCGCGCAACCGGCCGCTGCTGGTCACCGAGGGGGTGGACGTCGACCCGACCGACCGGCCGGTCCATGTCTCCGTCTCGCGCTGGGCCAGCGACTGGGTGCAGATTGTCTTCGACAGCTGAAGGTGCGCCGGCTCAGGCCGACAGCGACTCGGCCTCGGGCACCAGGGTCAGGGCCTGGGTCAGCACCTCGGGCCCGGCGCCCGGTTCATGCGGCGCCTCGGAAAGGAAGCGCCGCCAGCGCCGGCCGCCCGGTCGGCCGTGGAACAGGCCCATCAGGTGGCGGGTGATGGCCTTCACCGGCACCCCCTGGGCGCACTGCTCCTCGACGTAGGGGAGAAGGGCGCGGATGGCCCCGTGGCGGCTTGGCGGCGGGGTGTCCTGGCCGAAGATCAGGCGGTCGGCCTGGGCCAGGGTCCACGGGGTCTGGTAGGCGGCGCGGCCGATCATCACCCCGTCCAGCCGCCCCGCCGGATCGGGGGCGAGCAGGCCGGCGGCCTGGGCCACCGTTTCGACGCCGCCGTTCAGGATCACCTCAAGGTCGGGAAAGGCCGCCTTCACGGCCCGCACCCGCGCGTACTGAAGGGGCGGGATTTCGCGGTTCTCCTTGGGGCTCAGGCCGCTCAGCCAGGCCTTGCGGGCGTGCACCACGAAGACCCGGCAGCCCGAGCCCCGCTGCACCGTCTCGATGAAGCCGTGCAGCAGCGGGTCGCTGTCCAGATGGTCGATGCCCAGGCGGTGCTTGATGGTCACCGGCAGGCGGGTGGCCTCGGTCATCGCCGCCAGACACTCGGCGACCAGGGCCGGCTCGGCCATCAGGCAGGCCCCGAAGCGCCCCGAGGCGACGCGGTCCGACGGGCAGCCGACGTTGAGGTTGATCTCGTCATAGCCGGCCACCTCGGCCATCCGCGCCGCCTCGGCCAGCCCGGCCGGATCGCTGCCGCCGACCTGCAGGGCCAGCGGCCGTTCCTCGGGGGAGAAGGCGAGGAAGCGCTCGGCGTCGCCGTGCAGCAGGGCGCCGAGGGGGATCATCTCCGAATAGAGCAGGGTGTGACGGGTCAACTGGCGCAGGAACATGCGGCAGTGGCGGTCCGTCCATTCCATCATCGGCGCAACGGAGAGGCGGCGGTCCAGCGGGGCGGTGGCGGGTGCGGTCATGGCGCGGACCATGACCAAAGCCGGGCAGCGGCGCAAGAGGGGCGACAGGGGTGGGAAAGGGCTTGACGGATGTTCTCTTATCGTTCTACCTTGGCTTCAAGGAGAACATTTGAAGAATATCACTGATCCGATCCCGTGAGGAGGCCCGAAATGACCCACTTCGATTCCCGCATGCTCGCCGAAGGTCTGGCCCTGGGAGGGCTGTTCGCCGTCATCGCCGCCTGGGGAGTGGTCGGCGCCGCCCTGATCGGCTGACCGGCGGACGGCTGGCCGGGCGGGGCTTGCCCGGCCGCCGGGGGGCGGGGCATGGTGGGCGCTTTCCGCCCCACCTGTCGGACCTGCTTTCATGAGAACCACGACCAAACCCACCACCCGCCTGCGCCAGCTGATCGAGGCGCCCGAGATCCTGGTCATGCCCGGGGTGCACGATGCCCTGGCCGCCCGCATCGCTGAGCAGGCCGGCTTCAAGGCCCTGACCGCCGGCGGTTACGCCAGCAGCGCCGCCCTGCTCGGGCGGCCCGACACCTCGCAACTCACCATGACCGAGATGGCCGCCCACTACGGGCGGCTGACCCAGGCCATCGACATTCCGCTGTTCGGCGACGGCGACACCGGCTTCGGCAACCCGACAAACACGGCGCGCACCGTGCGCGCCTACGAACAGGCCGGGTTGGCCGGCATGTTCATCGAGGATCAGGTGTTCCCCAAGCGTTGCGGCCACATGGCCGGCAAGGCGGTGGTGGATCTTCAGACCATGCTGGCCAAGCTGGCCGCCGCCCTGGAGGCGCGGCGCGATCCCGACTTTGTCATCATGGCCCGCACCGATGCCCTGGCCGTCGAGGGGCTGGACGCCGCCATCGCCCGCGGCCGGGCCTTCGCCGCCCTGGGGGCCGACGCGGTGTTCGTGGAGGCACCGCGCGACGAGGCCCAGATGGCGCGCATCACGGCGGAGATACCGGTCCCCCTGATGGCCAACCAGGTGGAAGGCGGGCTGACCCCGATCCTGCCGCCGGCCCGTTTGCAGGACCTGGGGTACGCCTTCGTCGCCTATCCGGTGGCCGCCACCTACGCCGCCGCCCACGCTTTCCGGCAGCTTTATGGCAGCCTGGCCGAGCACGGCACCGCCGCCGCCATGGCCGACCGGATGCTCGACTTCAGCGCCTTCAACAGCCTGATCGGCCTGCCCGAGCTGCGCGACTGGGAAGAGTCCATGCTGACCAAGGCACGCGTCGCCGGCGGCGGCGACTGAGCGCGACGCCGGTTCGCGCCAGTTCGGCCAGTTCAGATTCGGCCAGTTCAAATTCGGCCGGTTCAAATTCGGCCGGTTCGAATTTGATCAGTGCCAGTGGGGCAGCCCGGTCTCGGCCAGCCCGGCGCCCATGCGCAAAGGCGCCACCCGGCGCGCCTTGCCGGTGGCGTCGTCGGTCTCGATGAGCAGGCCGCACAGGCAGCCCGGACCATCGGCCGGCGACAGCCGCTCGCCCGGTCCCTTGCGCACGAAGCGGTCGATGGCGGCCGGCGCCTTCATGCCGATGACCGAGGTGTAGTCGCCGCACATGCCGGCGTCGGTCTGGAAGGCGGTGCCCTTGGGCAGCACCCGGGCGTCGGCGCTGGGCACGTGGGTGTGGCCGCAGACCACGGCCGACACCCGGCCGTCGTAGGCCATGGCCAGGGCCTGCTTCTCGCTGGTCGCCTCGGCGTGGAAATCGACCACGATGGCCGCCACGTTGCCGCCCAGGCGGTAGGGGCGGATGACCTGATCCAGGGTGCGGAAGGGGCAGTCCAGGGCGTCCATGAACAGCCGGCCCATCACCTGGACCACCAGCACCTGCCGGCCGCGGGCGTCGGAAAACACGCCGAGCCCCGCCCCGGGCGCCCCGGGCGGAAAGTTGATCGGGCGCAGCAGGCGGGATTCCTTGGCGAAATGGGGGATGATCTCGCGCTGGTCCCAGGCGTGGTTGCCGGTGGTCAGCACATCCACCCCGACATTGAAGAAATCGTCGCAGATGCGCGGCGTGATGCCGAAGCCATGGGCCGCGTTCTCGCCGCAGCAGATCACGAAATCCAGCTTCAGTTCGCGGCGCAGGCGGGGCAGGCGACCGGCCACCACATCGCGGCCGGAGCGGCCGACCACGTCTCCCAGATACAGAATCCTCATTGCCCGGACCGCCCCCCCGCGCCGGCAACAATGACGTGGCGTTCGGTGGCGATCAGGTCCAGTGGCTGGTCGAGGTGGTCGTGGGGCACCCGGGAAATCTCCTGTCCGGCGTAGGCGATGCCGATGGTCCGGACGGGGCTTTTGGCGCGCAGTCCGGCCAGCGAGCGGTCATAGTAGCCGCCACCGTAGCCCAGGCGCCACCCGTCGCGGTCGAAGGCGAGCAGGGGAACCAGCAGCCAGTCGGGGGTGAGGGTCGGGGCGTCGGGCTCCGGGTGGCGGGTGCCGTAGGGCCCCTCGATCAGCCGGGCCGGGGCCCACCAGCGGCGGAAGGTCAGCGGTTGGCCGGGGCGCTCGACGGCGGGCAGGCCGATGGTGCAGCCGCGCGAGCGCAGGTATTCGGTCAGCGGCAGGACGTCCATCTCGTCGCCGATCGGCCAGTAGGCGGCGACCGTACAGTCCTTGATCACCGGCAGGGTGGCGGCGAAGACGTCGCGCAAATGCTCGCCGACCCGGGGCGCGGCCTCGGCGGCGAGGCGGCGGCGGCGGCCCTGGGCTTCGCTGCGCAGGCGGCGCTTGATCTGGGCCAGGGATTCGCCCTGGCTTTCGGTGGCCGGGGCCCGTGCCGGTTCGGGGGGCGTCTTCATGGCCTGCCCCTTGCGGATGGCGCGGCCCTTGTGGCGGGGGCGGGCAAGGGGAGGGCAGGCGAGGGGCGCGATGCCGCCCTGGCCGTTGGCATCATGACCTCCACATGGGCCATGGGACTAGGTGGGCGCCGTGATACCGGGGCCAGGGCCCCGGCAGGGACAGCTCCCATTCTGGTAGAAAGCCCCCGGGAGTCGTCCTGCCTGACGTACCGGGCAGCATCGCTTGCTGCCAATTTAGGCCACCGGGCGGGCATCGACAACCGCATCGATTCGGCTTTTCAGAAAAGCCAGGGCCTGGACCACCCGTTCCTCGGCTTCCTCGCGCGCCTTGCCGCCGCCCTCGCCGCGCAGGTCTTCCAACTCGCCCTGGACATCGGAAAGCTCGTCGGCCAGCAGCAGGCCGACCATGACCAGAAGCAGGTTCTCGCTGATCGGGCCGACGGCGGCGGTCAACTCGCGGGCCCGCTGGTCCATGTAGCGGCCCAGGCGGACCAGTTGCGCTTCCTGGCCGTCGTCGCAGGCCACCGTGTACTTGCGGCTGTTGATGCTGACCGTGACCTGTCCCATGCCGGTGATTCCTTGGCGTTCATTACCCGGGGTGTGTCTGGTGCGTCAGAGCGCCGCCGCCGAGGGGGCCAGCAGGCCTTTCAGCCGGTCCAGCGCGGCGTCGAGCCGTGCCTCGGCGGTGCTCACGGCGTGGCGCAGGTCCTCGTTGTCCTGGCGCAGCCGGTCGTTTTCCTGGCGTGCCTCGGTCAGCGCCGCCGAGGCCGAGGAGTCGGACTCCGACGGATCGGCCTGTGGGGGCGGGGCGTCGGCCAGCCGCTGCCCGGCCTCGTCGCCCAGGGTGCGTGCCGCGGCCAGGGCCTCTTCCAGGCCGGCGATGGTTTCCCGGGCGTCTTCCAGATCGGCCTTGAGGGTGGCGTTCTCGGCCGCCAGCACCGTCAGGTCGGCCTCCGGCCGGGAGCCGGAGGCGACCGAGGCCGGGGCGGGCACCAAGCGGGCGGCGCGCCCGGCGCGTTCCGCGCCTTCCAGGCGGGCCACCGCGCCGGCCAACTCCTCGATCCCGGTTTCGATCCGCTTCAGGCGGTATATCGATATGTCTTTCAAGGAATTACCAAGGGTTATTTGAGCGACGCTTTAGACTATGCCCCTTGACTGCCTGATTGGTCAACGCCAGAAAGATCGCCCCGACTCGACAAACCGCCCGGCGTGGCCGCCATGCCACAGACCCTTGACCCACCAGCCATTCGTTCGCTGCCCGGTGTGATCCGGGTGTGGGCGCCGGCCCAGGTCGCCCTGATTCTGGAAATGGGCGGGCACTTTTCCGCCACCCACGGTGGGCCACCCGTGGTGGCGACGGCGCCCGGCCATGCCGCCTGGGCCGGGCCCGGCTGGCTGGCCGCCACCGTGGCCGCCCACCTTGAGGCGCACCCGGGGGGCGCTCATCTTGCGGCGCACCCAGGGTGCGCCATGCCCCGGCTGGTCGTCGATTGCGGGCCCGATCCGGGGCTGGCCCTGGCCGCGCTGCGCCTGGGGGCGAAGGGGGTGGCGCTCGACGCCGGGCCGGCCCGCCCCCGTCTGGCCGCCCTGGCCGCCACCCTGGGCGCCGAGGTGGTGGAGCTGGTGCCGCCGTGGCTCGACCTGCCGGACGATGCGGCGGCGGCGCGCCGCGCCCTGGCCCGCTTTATCGGCATGGACAGGGGGCCGCCCAGCCGCTAGATGGGTCGCATGACCGACAGCGACTCTCCCCCCTGCCGCCTTTATCTGATCACCCCGCCGCGTCTCGACGACCTGGACGGCTTTGCCGAACAGTTGACCGAGGCGCTGGACGGTGGCGACGTGGCCTGCCTGCAAATCCGCCTGAAGGAGGCCGACGACGACACCGTGCGCCGGGCGGTGGACCGCCTGCGCCCCCTGGCCCAGGACCGCGAGGTGGCGGTGATCCTCAATGATCGCCCCGATCTGGCGGCCGAGACCGGCTGCGACGGGGTGCATGTGGGGCAGGACGACACGCCCTGCGCCCAGGCCCGGCGGCTGGTCGGGGCGGAGGCCATCGTCGGCGTGACCTGCCACGATTCGCGGCATCTCGCCCTGCTGGCCGGCGAGGCGGGGGCCGACTACGTGGCTTTCGGCGCCTTTTTTCCGACCGCCACCAAGGACGCCCCGACCCACGCCGAGCCCGATCTGCTGGCCTGGTGGAGCGCCATGACAGTGCTGCCCTCGGTGGCCATCGGCGGCATCACGGTGGACAACGCCGCCCCGCTGATCGCCGCCGGGGCGGACTTCCTTGCGGTCAGCAACGGGGTGTGGGGCCATCCCGAGGGACCCCGGGCGGCGGTCAAGGCCTTCAACGACCTGATTGCCGCCACGCCGCGCTGATCCACGCCGCCGCGCCCCGTGGGGTGGGGCAGGGCGTGGGCGCACGGGCACGGCAGGCCGAAGCCGCGATGGCGGCTCCTTCCCCTTGGTCCGGTCGGGAGGGCGGTCCGATTGGCCGACTGGCCGCCCGGCTCAGGCGGCCGAATGGGCGGCGGCGGATTCCTCGACCTTCAGGCCGAAGCGGCCGGTGCGCACCTCGGAGTCGTCGGGGAAGCGCCACATGGTCGGCACCGCCTCGCTGCCTTGGCCGGGGTCGATGACCTCGCCGCCAAAGCCGCTGGCCACTTCCTCGGCCAGCCGGGCGATGTCATCGGCCGACAGGTCGCGCCGCCAGTTCCCGCCGTGGCGGGATTCCATGGTCAGGGTGAACAGGTTGAACGCATGATAAGAGGTGGGGGTCGGCACGAAAGCCCTCCCTGGGATGCCTCGGGGCAACAGGCGGCCGGGTGCTGTTGGGGTCGACCGCAGGGCAGGTGATAGCAGATTTTGGTTTCTGCTGCAATGCAACATGAGGCGTGAAGAGGCAATACCCGCAGCCCAAACAGGGTTGGACAGGCCCCCCGGTCGAGGGCTATCCCAACCCTGACGCGGCGGGTCGCCGGCCCGCCCCATATCCTTGCCACTACCAGGATGCGATGCCGTGACCCACTCCGACTCCGACCCCCGCTGGCGTCCCGAGACCGTGCTGGCCCACGCCGGACGCCCGCCAGAGGCCACTCTGGGGGCGGTCAACCCGCCCGTCTACCATGTCTCCACCGTGCTTTCGCCCGATGTCGCCACCCTGCGCGGCAAGGACAAGATGGCCGGCGACCACATGGTCTATGGCCGCTACGGCACGCCGACCGTGTTCGCCCTGGAGGAGACGGTGGCCAGGCTGGAGGGCGGGGTGCGCTGCACCGCCACCTGCTCGGGCCTGTCGGCCATCGCCGGGACCCTGCTGGCCGTGCTCAAGGCGGGCGACCATCTGCTGATGGTGGACAGCGTCTACTTCCCGACCCGCAGCTTCTGCGACAAGGTGCTGGCCGGCTTCGGGGTCGAGACCACCTACTACGCGCCCGACATCACGCCCGATGAGTTGGCCGCCCTGATCCGCCCCGAGACCCGCCTGCTGTTCACCGAGCTGCCCGGCTCGCTGACCTTCGAGATGCAGGACCTGCCGGCCCTGGCCGAGGTGGCGCGGGAGCGCGGGGTCAAGGTGGCGATCGACAACACCTGGGGCACGCCGCTCTACTTCAAGCCCTTCGAGAAGGGGGCCGACATCTCCATCCAGGCCGGCACCAAGTACATCGTCGGCCATTCCGACGCCATGCTCGGGACCATCACCACCGCCGACGAGGCGCTGGGCCGGCGAATCAAGGAAACGGTGGCCCTGTTCGGCTATTCGGTGGGCTCCGACGAGGCCTATCTGGCCCTGCGCGGCCTGCGCACCTTGAGCGTGCGGCTGGCCCGCCACCATCAGACCGGCCTCGCCCTGGCCGAGTGGCTTGAGGGGCGCCCGGAGGTGGCCCGGGTGCTTCATCCGGCGCTGCCCTCCGACCCCGGGCACGCCCTGTGGAAACGCGACTTCAGCGGCGCTTGCGGGCTGTTTGGGGTGGTCCTGAAGGCGGTCGACGAGGCCAAGGCGGACGCCATGCTGGACCGCCTGACCCTGTTCGGCCTGGGCTTCTCGTGGGGCGGCTATGAGAGCCTCGCCATTCCCACCTATGGCGGCTCGATCGTGCGTACCGTCCGGCCGTGGCAGGCCGAGGGGCCGACCCTGCGCCTGCATGCCGGCCTCGAGGACCCGGCCGACCTGATCGCCGACCTGGAGCAGGGTCTGGCCTGTCTGGCCGGCTGAGCCGTCTTGCTTCTGTTCGCATGAGGACATTCCCATGAACGCCTACCTTCCGCCGCCGCCCGAGGCCATCGAGCGCTTCCTGGCCGAGGTCGCCTTCACCGGGGACGGGCTGGTTCCCGCCATCGCCCAACAGCACGACAGCGGCGAGGTGCTGATGATGGCCTGGATGACCCGCGAGGCAATCGCCGAAACCCTGGCCAGCGGCCGGGTCTGCTACTACTCGCGCTCGCGCCGGGGGCTGTGGCGCAAGGGCGAAAGCTCGGGCCAGGTGCAGCATCTGGTCGACCTGCGGCTGGACTGCGACGGCGACACCCTGCTCGCCCTGGTCGATCAGGTGGGGGTGGCCTGCCACACCGGGCGGCGCAGTTGCTTCTACACCGCCCTGCGCGACGGTGTGCCGACGGCGCTGACCGAGCCCGAGGTGGACCCCGAAACCCTCTATGGCGGCGGCCGATGAGCGAGGAACGCGATCTCGCCGCCGAGGCCGCCCAGGCCCTGCCGGTGACCCTGCTCACCGGCTTTCTGGGCAGCGGCAAGACGACCCTGCTCAACCACCTGCTGGGCCACCCCGGCATGGCCGAAACGGCGGTGCTGATCAACGAGTTCGGCGCCGTCGGCCTGGACCATCTGCTGGTCGAGAAGATCGACGACGAGGTGGTCATGCTCAACGCCGGCTGTCTGTGCTGCACGGTGCGCGGCGATCTGGTGCGCGCCCTGCGCGACCTGTTCAGCCGCCGCGTGCGCATGGCGGTGCCCGAGTTCACCCGGGTGGTCATCGAAACCACCGGGCTGGCCGATCCGGCGCCCATCCTGCACACCCTGATCAGCGATCCGCTGATCGGCAGCCGCTACCGCCTGGACGGCGTGGTGACCACCGTCGACGCGGCCACCCTGGAGGCGACGCTGGACGCCTATCCGGAGGCGGTCAAGCAGATCGCCGTCGCCGACCGCCTGCTGCTCACCAAGAGCGATCTGGTCGACGCCGAGACCCTGGCCCGGGCCCGGCGGCGACTGGAGGGCATCAATCCGGGGGTGGCGCCGATCCTCGCCTTGAACGGCCAGGTCGAGCCGGCCGCGGTGCTCGACTGCGGGCTGTTCCGCCCCGACCGCAAGACCCCCGATGTGGCCGACTGGCTGCGCGCCGAGGCCATCGAGGCCCACCACGGCCATCACCACGACCACGACCACCATCACCACCACCATCATCACGATCCCAACCGTCACGATGACCGGGTGCGCAGCTTCGTGCTGTCGTTCGAGCGGCCGCTGGCCTGGCCGGCCCTGGCCGCCGGGATGGACCTGCTGCTCGCCACCCAGGGCGCCAACCTGCTGCGCGTGAAGGGCCTGCTGGCGGTGGATGACGAAGATGCGCCGGTCGCCATCCATGGCGTGCAGCATATCTTTCATCCCCCGGTGCGCCTGAACGCCTGGCCATCCGATGTGCCGCGCCGCAGTCGAATCGTCTTCATCACCCGCGACCTCGGGCCGGCGGCGGTGAAGGGGGTGCTGGAAAGCGTCCTCGGGCAGCCGGCCGAGGTGGGGTGAGGGGGTAAGACCCTTCCACGGCGACTGTTTTTGCCTGAAAAGTCCGTAATCGGTCGGTTTCTGATCGCCGCCAAAGGCCGTTTCGTGACCGTTGTGCGAAAATCCATTGACATACTTGGTTGGTAGGGTATTATCGCAGGTGACTGAGGCAATCCCTTAACTCAGTCTCCCTCTCTTGGAAGCCAAATCTCTGCCCCGTCAGGACCACCCCGCCCTGACGGGGCTTTTTTTGTCTTGTGGGTGGCGGGTGGGGGCGTGTCCTGGCCAGCTTTTGCCCGGTCAGCCCTTGCCCGGGCCGCCGGTTGTCCCCTCATGGCCGCGCTGGCGGTCCAGGCTGCGCAGCAGGCCGAGGAACGAGGCCCGGGCGGCGGCGCTGGGCAGGTTCCAGTAACAGCGCATCACTTCCAGCGTTTCGGTCCGCCGCATGGGGTCGCCCAGCAGCAGGTCGGCGCCCTGCGGGCCGGTCTGGCCGGGTGCCGGGTCGTCGATGGCCTCGAAGAAGAAGCTGACCGAGACGCTGAGCACGCGCGCCACGTCGTACAGGCGCGAGGCGCTGATGCGGTTGGTGCCTTTCTCGTACTTCTGGATCTGCTGGAAGCTGACCCCGATTGCCGAGGCCAGTTGGGCCTGTGACAGCCCAAGAATCTGGCGCCGGACCCTGATCCGTCGCCCGACCTGGGCATCCACATCGATCGGCTCGTTGGTGTCGGAGATCTGCGCCATGGTGCGGGTCCCGTTCGCCTGCTGACCGTTTCTGGGGGGTGTCATCTACCTCCTGGCGAAGGTAGCACCGACCGCATATGCTGTCTTCAAGATTTAATAACACCTCAAGAGGGTATATGCCGGGCTGTCCCGCATGGGTCAGAGCGACCAGGGGCGGTGTCCTTTTGCCCGGCGTCATTTTGCATCGCACCAGCCCGGCGACTGTGCTAAGCAGCGAAACGCGCCCGGCCGGCCGCTCCGGCGGCGGAGTCGCGGCTTTTGCCCATCCCTTCGCTTTCCCTCGCATTTCCAAGACGGAAGACCATGCAGTTCCTTGAGTTCGAAAAGCCGATCGCCGAACTGGAAGGCAAGATCGAAGAGTTGCGCCACCTGCACGACGGCAACGGCGTCAAGGTCCGGGATGGCGACGAGGCGGCCGGGGAAATCGATCTGGCGGACGACATCGCCCGCCTGCGCGAGAAGGTGCAAAAGCAGCTCAAGGCGACCTATGCCAAGCTGACCCCGTGGCAGAAGACCCAGGTCGCCCGCCATCCGCTGCGGCCGCATGGCCTGGACGTCATCCACGGGCTGGTCGAGGATTTCACCCCGCTGGCCGGCGACCGCGCCTTTGCCGAGGACCGCGCCATTGTCGGCGGCCTGGGGCGCTTCAACGGGCGCACGGTGATGGTCATGGCGCACGAGAAGGGCCGCGACACCGACACCCGGCTGACCCACAACTTCGGCATGGCCAAGCCGGAAGGCTACCGCAAGGCGATCCGCCTGATGCGGCTGGCCGAGCGCTTCGGGGTGCCAGTCATCACCCTGGTTGACACCGCTGGCGCCTATCCCGGGGTCGAGGCCGAGGAGCGCGGCCAGGCCGAGGCCATCGCCCGCGCCATCGAGACCTGCCTCGACATCCGCGTGCCGCTGGTCACGGCGGTGATCGGCGAGGGGGGCTCGGGCGGCGCCATCGCCCTGGCCGCCGCCAACCGGGTGCTGATGTTCGAGCACGCCATCTATTCGGTGATCTCGCCCGAGGGCTGCGCCGGCATCCTGTGGCGCAGCGGCGAGGCCGCCCAGCAGGCCGCCGAGGCGTTGCGCCTGACCGCCCAGGACCTATTGAAGCTGGGCGTCATCGACGCCGTGGTGCCAGAGCCCCTGGGCGGCGCCCACCGCACCCCGGACGAAGCCATCGCCAACCTGGGTCTGGCCATCGAGGAGAACCTCAAGCCCCTGCTCGACCGCGAGGCCGGTGTGCTGAGGGCCGAACGGCGCGACAAGTTCCTGGCCATGGGCCGGGTCGCCGCCTGACGTCCCCGATCCTGTCATGCCCGCCGGCGCCGCCGTCTCCATCGACCGTCTGATTGCCGGCTTTCCCAGCCTTCAGGGGATCGACGCCGCCGCCCGCCACCGTCTGGAAACGGCCGGCACGCTGGTCCGCCTGCCGGCCGGCAGCCGGCTGTTCGGCATGGGCAGCCCGTGCCAGGGCTACCTGATGGTGCTGGCCGGCAGCGTGCGGGTCCAGAAGGTGGGCGAAAGCGGCCGCGAGATCGTGCTCTATCGGGTCGAGGCCGGGCAGACCTGCGTGCTGACCACCGCCTGCCTGCTGACCGGCGCCGACTATGATGCCGAGGGCATCGCCGAGACCGAGATCGAGGGGGTGATGCTGTCGGACGGGACCTTCCAGGCCCTGCTGGCCGGCTCGGCGCCCTTCCGGGCCTGTGTCTTCGGTGCCTTCGCGGCGCGCCTGTCCGATCTTCTCGAACTGGTCGAGGACGTTGCCTTCGGGCGCCTCGACGTGCGCCTTGCCCAGGCCCTGACCCGGGGGCTGGCCGAGGCGGCGGCGGCCTCCAGCCTGAAGACCACCCATCAGGACCTGGCCAGCGAGCTGGGCACGGCGCGCGAGGTGATCAGCCGCCAGCTCAAGGAGTTCGAGCGCCGTGGCTGGGTCGCCCTGGGGCGTGGCCGCATCGAACTGCTCGACCCCGCCGCCCTGCGCCGGCTGGCCGCCCAGGGTGGGGCCTAGAGCAGATCGTGCGAAATGTGAATCGCGGAGCGCTTCAGATTTCGCACGATCTGCTCTCGATCTTAGATGTAGAGCCGATTTGAGCAAAAAATCGTTAACCACCAAGTGGTTCCGATTTTTCGCTCTCGGCTCTAAGGCCGTCAACCGGAACTGTCGGGGCTGTCGCCGTCGCTCGCCGCCAGATAGGGCGCATAGCGCATGTCGGCCTTCTGGATGTGGCTGAGCAGCCAGATCTTCAGGAAGCGCAGCACCTCGGCGTGATTGAGGTCACGCGGGGCGCGGGCGTGCAGGTCGGCGATGTCGGCGACCACGCGGCGGATCTCGTCGTGCACCCGGCGGTGCTGCTCCAGATCCGGATAGCCGGCGTCGGCCATTATCGCTTCCTCGCGGGCGAAGTGGGCCTCCACGTAGTGCTCCAGGGCGGCGATGGTGGTGCCGATGACCTGATCGTCGCTTCCCCGGGTCAGGGTCTCGTGCAGGTGGTTGATCAGGTTGATCAGGGTCTGGTGGTCGAAGTCGAGGGCGGCATGGCCGACCGACAACCCCTGATGCCAGGTGAGGAAACTCATCGCCCGGGTTCGCGTCGAAAAGGGAAGGGGTTACGGCTGTGACGGCGCCATCATCGCAGCAGCTTACACCCCGGCACCCGCCGCGGCCAAGGGATAGCAGCGAACCAGGCCGGGGGCTCTTTCCCGGGCTTGCCTTGCGGTGGTGACGCGCCTTATCTTGAGCCCCCATTATCTTGGGTCCCCTTCCGGGGCGCCTCGGGGCGTAGCTCAGCCTGGTAGAGTGCCTGCTTTGGGAGCAGGATGCCGGAGGTTCGAATCCTCTCGCCCCGACCATCCGGCCCGCCCCCCGGAAGCGGCCCCCTTGTTCCGTTGTTCGAGGGAGTTCGCGCATGGCCCGCACCGTCAGGTTGTTCCGTCCGGCCAAGACCGCCATGCAGTCGGGCCGCGCCAAGACCCGCGACTGGGTGATGGAGTTCGAGCCGACCACGCCGCGCTATCACGACCCGCTGATGGGCTGGGTCGGCTCGGTCGACACCCTGGGTCAGGTGCGCCTCAGATTCGCCACCCGCGAGGCCGCCCTGGCCTACGCCAAGAAGCACGGTCTGGCGGTGGAGATCATGCCCCCCCAGGGCAGCACCGCCAAGCCACGCCCCTACGCCGACAACTTCGCCTTCAACAAGGTGGGCTGACCAAGGTGGGCTTGCCCCGCTGGGCCGGCCCGACCACGCCGCCGTTGCCCGGTTGGGGGCCTTTTTCGGGGGCTCCCGGTTTCCCGTCATCGCCTTGCGCACCGCTTGTGCACCTTTTGGGCGCCCTTAGCTCAGCTGGATAGAGCAACGGCCTTCTAAGCCGTCGGTCGCAGGTTCGAATCCTGCAGGGCGCGCCAGTTTCTATTGGGATTTATGCCTATGGGGAAGGGGGGAAGAAGGAGACGAGAATTGGTTGGATCTAAGAATACGCCTGGTCCTTGGAGGTATTGTAGCGCGGCGGCTGATTTGGCGCAGATCGGTGGTGATTTGGCACACCTCGCGCGGCGGAAATTGGCGTCAGTCATTCCCGGCTGATGGTCATCCCTGACGGGCCCTCAGACGCCTTCGGGTAGGGTTTGGGCAGCATCTTCAGGTCCCGTCGCGCGGACTTCTTCACAAAGTAGATGTACCTGTATTGGCGCAGCCGGCGAGGCTGGGCCCGATCCAGGTTGGCGCGCAGGTGCGCACCACGTCGGCCGCCCTTCTTGTGGGCGGTCAGCAGCATCGGATGGTAGGTCTCGCCGTCCAGGTCGTAGAACCGCGTCAGATGGCTGCCCAGGTACAGGAAGTTGGCCGCCTGGTAGACCACGCCCAGCCGGCCGCACCGCTCGTCGGCAAAGGATTGAATCCACCGCACCGCCGGGCAGGCCCGCCGGATGAACTTGATGGCGAACGACAGCGCCCGGCTTTCGCTGTTGCGCGGGGCGCGGTCGTCCAGCCACATGCGGTTCAGCTCAAGGTGCTCGGTGATGCCGGTGTTGGCGACCACCTTGCCGGCGTGCTTGGGGTTCATCGAGTAGCCGAATTGCAGCACCCCGACCAAACTGCCCTCGAGGAAGACCCCGAGGTGGACGTAGGCGTTGTTCACCGCACGGCCGGAGTAGTGGTTTTGGGTGATGATCTCCACCGCCTGCCGGCGCGGGATGGTGGCAATGTAGAAGTCCCGGCAGCCGAACCCGGCGAGGGCCTGGCTGCCGTGGATGTAGCCCGGTTGGTCACCGGTCGGGCGTCGGATCAGCCCGGGAAGGGGCGGGTGATGAAGCGGGCGCGAGGCCATGAGCGTCGTTCCTTGGTGACGAGGACGCTCGGTGGCGTTCGGGCGAGGGGCTCTGGGCCCGCAAATGATTGACCGTGCCGCAACGCGGGCACTTGATTTCCAGGCGGGCGAACTCTGCCCGGGCCAACAATTTGTTGCAGTTGGCGCAGCGGATCGACTCCACGGCGCGAATCCCCATACCATGGCCCCGCCCGTCGACGGGCGGCGGGGCGACCGGCGGGCCGGGGTTTGGCCCGTCCTAAGTGGCCGGCGGCTATCCGGCCGGTTCGGGGTGCTCCAACACCCCGACCCCCGCTCCTTTTCGGGGCGGGCGAGCGGAAAACTTCGGGGAACCATGCCGGCATGATCAAAGGGTTTCGGGAATGGTTTAAAACCTTGTGTCAGCCGGTTCGATACGATCAGTTTGGACCCGAAGAACCAGACTTCTCCATCGATGACGAGTTCGAAGCGGCCAGGGAAAGAGGCAGCATCAAGGTCAACGAGGAGTGGGATGCCACCCGCCGCCTGACCATGCGCGGCAATGCCTCCGGTGCCATCGCCGCCTTGGCCCTGTTTGGGTCCCAATCTCTGGGCAACGGCGCGCCTCGGGTCGAGCTGTTCAGTCTGGTTGTTCTTTTCTGCGCCGGCTTGGCGGCATTGTTCCTGCGCCAACTGCTTCTGATTTGGCGGGCGCATCAGCAGCGTTGCGGTTTGGTGGCGGCGGTTCCAAACGGGCAGGGTTACCTGCCGGCGCTGGCGTTTGAATGGGGGGCGCGCCAGTTGGACAAGGTTGCGGTCCTGTGTCTGGTCGCCGGTGTGCTGTGGGGTGGCTGGACGCTTTTCAGCCTGACCGGCCCAGCCTGACGGTTCGCCCGAGACGCGGTTCCCGGCAATGTCCTGGGCGAGGGGAAGGCGGCGGAAGGCGCTGTCAATCGGTATGTTTCTGATCACCCCCATGCTCACCCCAGCGCCGGGTCGAGGAAGGCCCGGGTTTCGCCCGCGCTCCAGCCGGTTTCGCCGGTGATCTGCCACGCCACGGTCCAGGTCGCGCCGTCGTCGGAGCACAGCACATCGAAGTCTCGGGGCGACTGGTTGGGTGCGTAGGTGCTGCTGTCGCGGGCGGTGAGGGCAACTTCCTCCACTGCCGCCTCGGTCCCGGCCCCGAAGTCGTACTGGATCCAGCCCAGGCGGTTCTCGTCCGATACCCACATGGAAGTTCCGGCGACGTCGTCGTCAAACGCCAGGTCCGGGGTGTAGCTGGAGTAATAGCTGTAGGCGCTGGCCGTGCCCGAGCCGGTAAGATCGGCTCCCCCGCTCTCCCCCCGCAGCTCGATCTCGGCCAGGGCAACGCGACCGCCGCTGCCGGCCGTATCCCGCACGAACAGGCGCCAGTACCGTCGCGCTCCCCAGGGGCTGTCGGTGTGGTCCGGAGGGGTGTAGGCGGGGTCGACGAACAGCCGAAACTCGCGGTCTTCCCAGTCGGTGGCGCCGCTGGTGATGCTCCACGCCTCGGTCCAGGTCACGCCGTCGTCGGAGTGGATCACGGTGAACCCGGCCGGCATCTGGTCGTAGTGGTCATCCCGGGTCCTCAGCCCGACCGCCCGGATATCCACGGGGGCGGCGAAGTGGTAGCCGATCCAGGACCCCACCCCCTGACCGGCGGGCGAGGCCCAGATGGTCGGCACCATGGGGGTGTGATCGAAGGCGTTGGCGGCCACATAGCTGGCGCTGTAATTGCCGGAGGAAATGGCCGTGCCGCCCGAGCACAGGTTGGGGGAATAGGGGCCCGCCCTCAGATCGACCTCGGCCACGGCGGCCGTGCTGTCGCCGTCGGTGGCGTCGATCCGCACGGCCCAATAGGCGTGGTGCCCGGGGGCGACGACAGCGACTGTTGGCCGCCGACGAAAGTGGGTCAGCTGCCCGCTCATCACAGGGTTCCCTTGATGGTGACGGTCAGATCGGCCGAGCCGTAAAGGGTGGTCGGGGCGATCAGTGCGACCACGTCGCCGGCGGCGCAAGCGGTGGCGGTCACGCTGGCCGTGCCCGAGGTGGCGCCGTCCGCGAAGGTGACCGAACCGATGGAGGCCCCGGCGACCTGTACGTCATAGACGTCGTCGCCACCGGACGGTGCGGTGCCGGCCCGGAACACGCTCCCGGCCAGATCGGCCGGCAGGTCCGTGGCGTCGGTCAGGGCGACCCGGAAGACGGTCTGGCTGGCACTCGGAGCGCCGTCGAACCAGCCGCCGACCTGCTCCACCACGGTCGCGAATTCGAGGGCATTGCCGGTGCTGTTGACCATCACCGCCCGACCCGCCGCGTTCGTGTAATCGGTCGGGGTGTCGGTCAGGCCGATGAAGTCACTTTCGCCGCCACCGCCACCCAGCGAAATCAGGCCATCGGTCGTGCCGTCGGTGTACAGGTGATAGCCGGTGGCCGCCGGGATGGTGACCGTCGTTGCGCCGACCGTCACGTTCAAATCGCCGGTGCCGCCGTTGTAAACGCCGCAGGCCCGTTTCTGGGCCGGCAGGGCCAGGTGATAGGTGCCGTCGTTGCCGGTCGTCTTGACGGTGAAGGCCCCTCGATACTGGGCCGCCGTCAGGGTTGCGTCGGCGGTCGACAGATCGATTTCCAGCAGCTCGGTCATGCCGGCGTCGATCTCGGCCAGGGCATCGTTGGCGGTGGTCGCCTTGTTGCTCTGGTTGGCGGCGATCTCGGACTGCACGATGTTGCCCATGAGGCTTACTCCAGGTCGATGGTGGCGGCGGCGGGGAACCCCCGGCCGATGACGGCGGACAGCTGATAGACCACGAACGACAGGCTGGCCGGGATCGCCCCGAAATCGGTCACGATATCGGCCCCGGCATAGGTCGCGCTGGCGGTGGTGCTGCTCAGGGTGCGCAGGACGTCGCCCGCTGGCCCATCGAGAACATCGATCTCCCAGGCTTCGGCTTCCTCGTTCAGCGGCATGGTCTCGGTGCCGTCCTGCCAGGCCCCGCCCATGCGGGTCCGCCGCACCCAGGTCAGCGCGATATCGCCGCCGTCGACGGCGGCGGCCAAATGCACGGCGGCGTAGGGCATCAGGTCGCGCCCGATCCTGGTCACGCTTTGGCGGGTGGCATCTTCCAGCAGGGTGCCGATGGTCACGCCGCGCCAGAACCGCTCGACGCCGATGGTGTCCAGGCTCTGTTTCACCGCCTGCCAGGCCGAGGTGTCGAGCCTCAGGAAGAGGTCACCGGCGGCATGATTGCCAATGGCCCACTCGGTGCCGCGCTGACCCCGCAGCAGGCCCGACAGGGTGAAGGTGCCGTCGCCGTTGTCGACCACATCGCGATAGCCGATCACCTCGACCTCGCCGTTGGCGGTGAGGATGGCCGCCGCGTTCGCGCCGTTCAGCATGGCCCGTTGGCTCACGCTTTCCAGGCTGTCGCCGCCGACCGCCATGCGCACGGTCAGGGTGTTGTCCTCGTCGGTGCTCCAGGGTCGGTCGGTCGACCCCAGGGCGTGGGTGCAGGCGCCCCATGCCACCGCCGCGTCCGACACCGTGACCGCGTCATAGGTGGTGTCGTCGGCCGACACATAGATGCGGCAGCCGGGCCAATAGGCGTCGTCGCTCCAGGCGCTGGCCCCGATGTAGGCCACGGTCACGTTGCCGCCGCCGTCGTCGACATCGCGCAGCAGGGGCACGTCCAACACGAACAGGCGGGTCTGGCTCCGGACCTGGATGGTCTGGCTGCGGTTGCCGGCGCCGGCGTCGGCCGTGGCGTCGCTGTCATAGACGGCGGCGATATGGCGCACCAGGTTCTGTTCGACGGTCAGGTCGGCGCCGACATCGGCATTGGTGATTCGGGTGGCGTAGACCGTGCCGTCGTCCATCACCGTGTCGGTCAGGTCGGTCGGCGACAGGTGCAGCCAGGCCCACGACAGATGGCGCTTGTATTCCTCGCGCTCGGCCCATTTGGCGTAGAGAGTCGTTTGGGCGATCTGGATCGCGGTGTCGGCGGTCATCGCGATGGCCAGTTCGACCGTCTCGGCCTCGCTGCTGAACATGGTCTCGTGCGGGTTGGTCGGACGGGTCCAGCTCTGGCTGTTCTGCTCATAGTCGTTGTCGGGGTCCAGGTAGCTTACCGAGACCGTGCGCGGCAGTTCGATCTCCTGCGTGATGGTCAGCGACAGGAACTCGCCAGTGTCCTTGTCGACCACCGCCAGGTCGTCCTGGGTGATCCGGGCGGCGACTGCGCTGGTCGCGCGGCGCACGAAGGCAATCCGGCCATCCTGCTCGACGGGGTCGAAGAAGTAGGCCGCCCGCAAGGTCTCAAGCGCGGCGCGACCGGTGCTGGGCCGGCCGATCATGTAGCCGGGCACGGTGACCGCCGCCAGACCGGTCACATCGAGATCGCCCGCCTCAAGGCCGCAGCGGCCGGCGATGGTGGTGACGATGTCCGCCAAGGTCGCCCCGCCGCCCTCGGCGCGGTTGAACCACACACGTGCGATCCGGTCGTGCAGCGCCGCCCCGGCGTGATAGAGCACGCTGTGATAGAGGCCGTCCCAGACCTGGAGGGTATAAACCCCGTCCCAGTCCCAATCGGGCACCTCGACAGGCCGGCGAAAGAGCTGTGAGCCGTCGGAGAGATCGAGCATGACGGCCATTGCCGAGCCCGTCACAAATCCCATCGCCGACCCGACGATGCGGTTTTGGTCGGCGACACAATGGCTGACGAAAGGCGCGTCGTCGTCGTGCCGGGCAATCCAGCGGACGGCGCCGGTGGTGGCGTCGACCTTGAACGTGCAATGGGCATTGGTGCCGACGACCTGCAAAATCAGGCCGTCATCGCTGGCGTCGTAGCCGAAAATCTGGTGGCTGCCCGTCGACTCGCCGATCAGATCGGCCAGCCCGTAGGCGGCCCAATCCGTTTCCAGGGTGATGCCGAACGTCTCCTCAAGGTCGGGATCGTAGAGCGCTCCGGCCTCGATGGCCAGGCGGTGCAGGACCAGACTTCCGCCGTTGGCCGAGCAAATATAGGCATGGGCCGTCGAACCCACCGCACCGCCAACGGCGTTGCCCAGGTTGTTGGACACCGCCTCGGCCCACAGGCATTTCGCGGTGCGTCCGCGCCAGACCGCGCAGCCGCTGTAATAGGTGGGCAGGCCGACCACGAACACCTGGCCGTCGCTGGTCTCAACCTGGCAGGCCGGGGCGATATAGTCTGTGTCGATCTCGCTGTCGTTGATGGCCAGTAGCTTCATGGAATCGGGATCGATACAGCGCAGATCCTGATAGCCGATCCAGCCGCCGGAATAGATCAGGCCATCGCGTTGGCCGACCCACAGCCCTCCGACGTTGGTCCCGATCCCATCGGTGGTAAACGCCGCGACGGCCGCCTGGGATGCATAGGAAAATCGGGTGAGACCGCTGTAGAAATGGCCTCGGGTCCAATCGACGAACAACTGGGTGCGGGTGATCGCCGCCGACCCATCCTCCACGGCGACCAGGTTGAGGGTGTCGCCGGCATAGGTCAGGGTCGCGGTGATGTTGGGGATGCGGTTGCCAAAATTGGCCAGCGGCAGCCGCTCGAAGACCACGTAAACCTCGCCGCGATAGGCCGGGCAGTCGTCGTTGCCCACGTCGGCCTCGATCAGGCTGTCGGGCAACTGGGTCTCGGAGCCGGGATGGAAGCGGCACTTGAGGCCGCCGACATCGGTCACCGCCCCGGTCCCGGTGGCGTCGTAGATCAGCTTGCCATCGGCATAGATTTGCAACAGCGCGTCGGCCGGCCCCTCGCCGAAGCCGACGGCGAAACTGCAATAGTACTCGTAGTTGACGGTGGTCACGCCGCCACCGCCGCCGCCCTTGCCGCCACCGTCGCGGCTTTCGGTCCGGACCTCTTCGATGTCCTGCGACCAGATGATGTTGCCGCCCATGCGGATGGTGCCGAACCCCCATTTGCGATAGGCGCCGTAGGCCGATGTGGTGACCGCGAGGTCGGCCAGCCGCTGGCCTTCCACCGTGCTGGATTTCGACGACGAGAACAGGGCCGAGCCGATGAAGGCGCCCACCGTCCAGCCGATGGACCACCCCAGGCCCATGGCCGAACTGGCCCCGGCGCCGACGGCGGCGATGGCAAGGGTGGCCATGGGTCAGCCCTCCCCGTCCTGCTGGGCCAAGTGCTGTTGGGCCAAGTGCTGCCACCTGAAGGCGAACTTGCTTTTCTCCCACCATTCGCCGTCCCAGGGGTCCTCGACCACCATGCGCCGGCGGGCCAGTGCGTGAACCAGATAGAGCCGGCCGTGACGGAGCGTCAGAATGCCCATGTGGCTGACGGCCGAGCCGCCCTCGGCGAGGGCCACCACGTCGCCGCGCCGCGCCGCGCCGATGTTGCGCAGCTCGACCAGTTGCGCCCGCAACGGCCGCAGCAGAGTGTCGCCCAGCGGCCGGCGGCCGTAGCCGGTTTCGTCGACGTAGGGCAGGCCCAGGGCGTGGGCGACCATCACCACCAGGCCGGCGCAGTCTACATGGGTCGGGCCACGGCCCTGGTGGCGCCACGGGTGGCCCAGCCATTGGCGGGCCTCGGCCTCGATCAGCGCGGGGGTGATGGTGGAGACAGGATGATCAGTTGGCATCGGGATAGCTCATGGCCTGGTCGATGCCCGGCAGGTCCGGGAACCCCCGGAAATTGATGACGTTGGCGAACTTGTCGCGGCAGACCGCCCGGGTCTTGGCACAGCCGGGATAGAGGGTCGCGGTGTCGCCCTCGGCGATCTCCAGCTTGGCCGGAAGCCACAGGGCCAGGGTGCTGGCGCCGTCCCAGCTCTTCACCTCCTGGGCGTAGCCGGCGTTGGCGCCGGTCAGCCACATCAGCACCCCATAGTCGTACCAGCTCGAATCGGCGGCCGCCCGGCTGTCGGCCACGTCGAAAATGACGTCGATGGCCATCTGCGTCGGGTCGGCATCGACGGTGATCGTCCGCGCCCAGGCCTCGGCCGCGATCAGGGTTGCCGTGCCGTCGACGGTTTCGGCCTCCAGGGTGGAATCGTACTCGGGGGCCTCGCCTTCGACCGCCGTGGTGCCGGCCACGATGACCACGAACTGACGGCCGGGGATGCCGGCGACGCTGTAGATGTCGCCCTCGTTCACCTCCAACTCGCGGGTGATCGCCGCCGGGCTCAGGTCGATCTGGCAGCGCCGATCACCCAGGTCGGCCTTGCATCCGGGGCCATAGACCTCGCCGATTGACTGGCTCAAGGGCTGCATCATGCCGCGCAGCTCGGTGGTGAACACGTCCACCCCATGACCGGCCGCCAGCTCGCCCAGGGTGCCTCGGCGCAGGAACAGCTTGCCCATCGATGGATCGGCCCAGTTGACCACGTAGAGGCGGATTTCGGCGGCGTCGAACAGACCGGCCCGCACGTCGTCGGCGGCGATGCTGTCGTCGGTCATCGGCGCCGTCACTTCCAGGTTATCGACCGCGAAACTGCCCTCGTCGCTGACCGCCGTACGCTCGTAGGCGACCGCCCTATAGGTCACGTCGTCAATCACCAGGTCCTGATCGTGGTCGGTGAAGGTGAAGAGCGCGCCGTCCTTGCGCTCAATCTCCCAACAGCAGGCCAGGGTCACGACGGCGCCGGAACGATGGGCGAAGAAGGCGGCGGTGTCGGTCTTCACGACAGATCCTCCAACTCTTCCTTGATCTCGATCAGCTCGATATCGGGAATGCTCTCCAGGTTCGCGGTGCGCACGTTGATCGGCAGGCTGTCGTCGGAAAAGCGCACCGGCACGTCGAACTCGGCAACCAGGCCGATCACCACGTCGGCCGCCGGTGCCGTGGTGAAGGTGACGACGCCGGTATCGACATCGACGCTCACCCCACTGGAAACCTCGACACCGTCCTTGAAGACGCTGACCGTGCCATCGACCAGACGGGTGATCGGTCGGGCGCGGCTGCTGGCCCCGGCCGTATAGATTTTCACGGCCTGAAACTTCGTGGTCGCCCCGTCGCCGGTGGCGATCTGCTGGGGCGTGCCCGCCGCGCCGATCTCGTAATCCGACCAATCCTTGAAGCGGAAGCCCAAGGCGGCGCCGGCGGCGGCGTGATGCAGGGACTTGATGGTGGCCAGATCGTCCCGCCGATGAATCCCGTAGGCGATGTTCCAGGTGCCGCGCGACCGACTCCACCGGATGTTCCGGGACTCCTTGCCACTGGCCCCGACCCAGATATCCGTCTTGTAGCCGGCCCCGCCCTCGGACCCCTGTTCGATGTGGATTGGCAGCCGGGTGTCGATGAACGCGACCATCAGCCGTTCCTCCGCATCTGCCGATTGAGCGACCGGCCGGCCGAGGTCGCCACCTGGCGCTGGCTGCGGCGGAAGCTGTCGGCGTCCGGGGTGCTGATGTACTGGTTCACGGTGGGGCGAATGGGTGCGGTGACGTGGCCGACTTCATGGCCGAAGGTCGCCGCCCGCTGCGCCGGGGTGCGCACGTGGATGCTTTCGCCCGGGGTGGTGCGGATGGCGACCACCTTGCTGTCGGTGCCGCCCCGCCCGCCGACCACCATGTCGGCCCCGGTGGCGGCGCCGAACAGGCCCGAGAACAGATCGCCGACCCCGGAGAACAGCCCGGACAGATCCAGGCCGCCATCGGCGCCGGTGGCCCCCAGGGCCTCCAGCCCCTGCATGGCCATGGTGCGGATGGCCAGGCGGGTGATGTCGGCCAGCATGGAATCAATCAGGTCGCTGAAATCCGCCTCGCCGGTGGTGATGAAATCGACCAGGGCGTCTTCCATGTTGTTGTAGGCGTTGACCACCGCGTCCTCGGCGACGCTGGCGGTGTCCTCGATGGTCTGCTGTACCCGCAGCCAGCCGCGCTCGAACCCACTCGCCGCATCGGTGGCGTAGGCCAGCATTTCCAGGCGCAGGTCGCGGGCCTTGGCGGCGTACTGCTCGGCCGAGATCGCCCCGGCGTCGAGCAGGGCGGCCAGATCGGCCATCGACTGACGGTAGCTGTCGGCCGGCCCGGTGATGCCGTCGAGCAGGGCGGCCTGACGCTGAAGGGCCTCGGCCTGACGCTCCAGTTCGCCGGCCACGGCGGCATTGGCCCGCAGTTCGGCCTCGCGGCGGGCCAGGATGGCGTCCACATCCTTCAACCCGGCGGCCTCCAGTTCGCGGCGCAGTTCGAGCAGGCGCAACTGGATTTGCAACTCGCCCGTTTCGTCGCCGGCGTAGCGGGCCCGGAGGGCCAGTTCCTCGGTTTCGGCGGCCAGCCGGGCGGCCTGGCGGTCGACCACCCGGCGCGCCTCCAGGGCCTGGGTGCCGGCCTCGATGGCCCGCACCTGCTCTTCCAGGGCGGCGACCAGGGCGGCGGCGTCCGTCACCCCGGCCGCTTCCAGCTCGCGGCGCATCCTCAGCAGGCGCAGTTGCACCTCAAGTTCGCCGCTTTCGTCGCCGGCGTGGCGCACCCTGAGGGCCAATTCCTCGGCCTCGGCGGCCAACCCGGCGCGCAGGTCGGCCCGCGCCTCGCGGGCCTGGCGGGCCGCCGTGTCCACCTCCCGGGCGGTCTTGGCGACGGCGGCGGCGTATTCCCGTTCCACCCCGGCGCGCAGGTCGGCCGCCCGGGCCTCGGACAGCCCCAGGGCGACGGCCCGCTCGACCAGGGCCAGGGACTGGCGGCGCACGGTGGCCGCCCGTTCCTCCGTGGTGGCCACCCGCCGGGCCAGGTCGAGCAACTGGCCGGTGGTCTCGACGCGGGCCAGGCGGGCTTCCACGTCGCCGGCCGGGATGCCACTGTCCCGGGCCAGTTCGGCCGCCTCCTGGCGGCGGACCGAGGTGTCGAGAAACTGTTCGACCCCGCCCAGGTCGCCGCCGGCGGAATAGAGGTCCAGCGCCGCGCGCATCCGCGACACCTCGACGTTCAGGCCCTGGAGGCGTTCCCGGGCCCGGTCGCTGACCGTGCCCACCCGGTCGACTTCCCGGCTCGCCTCCTGGCCGGCCTCGGCGATGCCGAGCAGGGCTTCCTCGGCCGGGGTCAAGGCCTCGCCGTTGGCCCGCTTCAGCTGCGCCGCCGCCCGGGCGACGGCGGTCTCGGCGGCGCCGTAGGCGGCCGCCGCCTCGATCACCTGATCGGTGGTGTCCTTCCATTCGGGCGCCGCGTCGCCCAGGGCGCGCAGACCGTCGGCCAGGGCATCGACCTCGATCCGCCCGGCCTCCCACTCGGCCATCAGGTCGCGGAAGGTGTGGGTGGCGTCCTTCCAGGGCAGGGCAAACACGCCGTCGTCGGCGTGGCGCAGCAGTTGGCGCTGGAAGGCCAGGGCGTCCTCGGCCTGGGCCAGGCTTTCCTCGGCCAGCCGGCGGGCGTTCTGCCAGGCGGCGCCGGTCTGCGCCTGGATCGCCTCGGTGGTTTCGCTCACCGCGCCGCGCGCCTGCCGCTGGGCGTCCTCGAACGCCTCGACCGCCGCCGTGTGGGCCCGGGTGGCCTGTTCGGCGGCGGTCTGCTGGGTGGCCAGCCAGCCGATGGCCACCGTCGCCCCGGTCACCGCCACCCCCAGCGGCCCGCCGAGCAGCCCGACCACGCCGCCCAGCGCCGCCCGGGCTCCGGTCAGGGCGCGGGTGGCGACGCTCAGGCGGCCGGTGGCGGTGGCCCCGGACAGCAGCACCGCCGCCAGCCGGCGTTCCGAGGCGGCGACCTGGGCGTTGACGGCCACCAGACGCTGACGGTCGGGCAGGAAGGCGCCGCGCAGGGCCGCCTGCTCGGCCAGCAGGGCCTCGTGTTCCTGCTTGATGGCGCGGGCGTTGCGCAGCCAGCCGCCGGCGCTGCCGGCCAGGGCGGCGGTCAGCCGGCCGCCGAGGGCGGCACCGGCCACCCCGGCGGTCACCGCCACCGCCTCGAGGACGGCGCGCACGGCCTCGCCGTTGTCGGCCACCGCCTGCAGGGCCTCGGCCGCCCCCGCCGTCAGCCCCAGGTCGGTGTCCATCTCGCCGATCTGCTGGCTCAGGGTCTTGCCCGCCGCCTGACGGGCCCGCAACAGCAGCAGGGGTATCTGCTCGAACTGCGCGTTGACCTTTTCGCTTTGCGACAGCAGGGCCTCGAAAACGTCCTCCGACAGCACCTGGCCGTCGAGCACCATTTGCCTGAGGCGGCCGGTGGAGACACCCAGGCCCTCGGCGATGGCCACGCCGACCGCCGGGATGTTCTCCATCACCGAGTTGAACTCCTCGGCCCGCATCACCCCACTGGTCAGCGCCTGGCTGAACTGCATGCCGCCGGCCTTCAGGGCCTCGCCGCTGGCTCCGGAGATCACCCCCAGCTTCTGGACGATTTCGGTCAGCCGCACCACGTCCTCGGCCGAGCGCCCCATCTCGCGGGCCCCCAGGGCGCCACGCTGGAACATCTCGACCATGGACTCGAAGCTGCCGCCGGTGTCGTTGGAGATCTCGAGCAGCCGGGCCTGAACGGTGGCGGCGTTGCCGAAGCCGTCGGTGGCGACGCGCAGGCGGGCCTGAAGGGCGTGGTAGGCATCGGCGGTTCGAAAGGCGCTTTCGGCCAGACGCAGGCCGCCATAGGCGGCGGCGGCATGGTACAGGGCGCTGAGGGCGCCCACCGTGCCCCGGGCCCGGCCGCCCATGTCCTCGACCGCGCGCCCGGTCCGCCCGGCCCGCTCGGACAGATCACCGAGGGCGCCGCCGGTGCTGCGGGCGCCGCGTCCCAGCTTGTCCAGTTCGGCCCGCGAGACCTGCAACTCGCCGCGCAGGTCCGAGCCGTCGCCGGTCAGCCGGATGGCCAGGGTCAGCCCTTGCGACACCTATTCCTCCCGTGGTTGGCGCCGCCGGGGGCGCCGTTCCTCCCAGGCGGCCAGGGCGGCCGCCTCGCAGATGCCCAGGCGGTCGAGCAGACCGGGCGTCACCGCCACCCCGTGCGCCGCCGCGACCACCGGCAGGGCGGTCAGGTCGAGCCCGACCCGCAACCCCTCGGCCCAGCGCCATTGCGTGCCCATCGCGCAGAACAGGGCGAAGGCCTCGGCGTTTTCCGGCCAGACGGTGATCCGGCGGCCTGGGCGGGCGGCGCGGCGGGTCTCGGTCGCCACCAGGTCTTCCGGCGCCCCCCAGGCGGCCAGGTCGCGGGCGCTGTCCTGGTCGGCGTCCGGCGGCGGCGGGCCGACCGCCCAGGCCCGGGCCGCCGCGCTCAGTTTTTTTCCGGCCCTTCCCCGGCCAGGGCGGCGAAGAAGCCCAGAACCAAGGCCCGGCGCAGCCACACGGCGTGGCCCAGGACCCAATCGCGCACCGGCGCCGACCAGGGCAGCGGGTTGCCGTCGGCGTCGGCCACCCCGGACCAGTCGCGCACCACCCGGCAGGCAATGGCCCGGTCGCGCTGCGCCGCCGGCACCTTCAGCAACTGCTCCAGTTCGTCGTCGGCGATCAGCTCGTAGGTGACGCTGATCTCGTGGCTTTCGCTGCGCCCGCCGTCCACCGGGCGCCGCGCCGTCACCGGCCAGGTCAGGTGTTGGGGCTTTTCGATCTCAAGGACCAGGGTCATGGGCGGATGCCTTGTTCTTGGGAAAGGTGGTTGGGGGCGGGACCCGGTCAGGCGACCACCAGTTGCCACTCGTCATTGCCGGCCGAGGGCTTCAGGCTGAGGTCGAGGGTCAGCATGGCGGTGCCGTCGCTTTCGCCTTCCGAGGGCATCCCCAGCTGCGCCGCCGGGGCGTTGACGGTGACCATGTTGCCGGCCGTGGTGCCGTGCTGGAAGGTGACCAGGCCCCGGGTGTGGGCGATGGCCAGGGCCTCGGGATCGAAGGTCGCGGTGTCCGGTTCCTCGATCACCATTTCGCCGGTGGCGGCGCGGTCGTTGATGTCCACCCGCTCCTGGTTGACCCGGCTGATGAAGGGGTGACTGTTGCCCAGGGCCAGGGTCAGCGATTGCAGGATCGGGGTTTGGCCGAAGGCGGAAAAGGCGCCCACGTTGGCCGGCTCGGCCGGCAGGGCGGTCTGCCAGCCGCTCCAATCGATGGCCGGCAGGGTGTCGTCGGCCGCCGACTGGTAAAGCCCGGTCATCTCGAAGGCCAGATGGGGCACGCTGGAGCGCTCGATGACCACGCTGACCGTGCCCCGCGCCCCGACCACCTTGCGTCGCTTCCTGTCGCGGTAGAAGTACAGGGTGCCGTCCTCGAACCCGGCGCTGATCGGGTCATAGGTGACCGAAACCCCGGCCTCGATGGTTTCCGACAGGCCGCACATCCTGAGCAGGCTGCCGTAGGGCGGCGCGTCCCCCGCCGTGCCGGCGCCGCACAGCCGCACCTTGAAGCTGGCGGTGACGTTCTTGCCGACCAGGAAGTGATCGCCGGCCCCGAGGAAGGCCTGGGTGCTGGTGTCATCGATCCGGGTTGCCTGCGGTGACACCGTGAAGTCGAAGGCGCGGATGGAATCGGCGGCGGTGGGGGTGGCGTCGGTGCCGTAGGCGCCGCTGTTGACGGCGGCCAGCAGGACTTTCAGGCGGTCGCTCTTGGGCATGGTCGGGTTCCTTCACTCAGGCGGGCGAGCCCGGTTCCCCGCCCGTCCCCCCGGGCGCGCCACCCTTTTCGCTGATCTTGATGCTCTTTTGTGGCGACCGGGTGGTGGCTGGGGAACCGGGGCGGGCGGGCGGGGAACTGGCGGCGGCGGGGCCGGCGACGGGGCGCAGGCCGTCCCGGGTCTTCTCGTAGCGACCCCCCAAACGGTCCGGCGCGGGGGGCGTGTAGGTCGGTTGGCTCGTCGGTTGGCGCATGGCTTGGGGCTCCTTCAGCCATAGGTCCGGGTGACGATGCGCAGCACGACGCGGTGGCACAGCACCCCGGCGAACATCACCGGCCCGCTGTCGACCACCGAGGGACCGGCCTCGCCGGTGGCGGGATCGACCGTCGAGCCGACGGCGCCGCCCAGGGTGGTGTCGGCCAGGAAGGCATCGCGCACCGTCTCCACCAGATCGTCGAAGGTCAGTTCGCTGGCGGCGGCGTCGTCGATGGCGGCCAGACCGGTCAACGCCCATTCGTGCCACTCATCGACGTGGGCCAGGCCCCGCGCCAGGCGCTGCCCGGCGACCCGGCGGACATGCCAGCCCAGCAGCCGCTCGCCGGTGGCGTACAGGGCGGCGAAATCACCGTGGCGCTTGGCGTAGCGCTCGAAGGGATGGACCCGGCCGACCTCCGGCACCCCGGACAGGGTGGCGACGATGGCGGCGCGGTGGGCGGCCAGGGTGCTCATCGCGCCCCCTCGGCGGCGATGCGCCGCCCGATGCGGGTCAGCATGGCGCCGAACAGGCGGCGCACCGCCGGCTCCCGTTCGGCCCACACGTCGCGGAAGACGAACTGCCCTTCGGTGCCGCGCCGGGCGATGGCCCCGGCGATGGCGAAGGCGGCCGAACGGCCCTCCACCCCGGACAGCCCGAGGCGGGCCTGCACCCAGTCGAGGATCGGCGCCACCGGCGGCCGGTGGGGTTTGCTGCCCAACTCCACCGGCACGGCATGGGCCACGGCGGTGCCCACCTCGCCGACCACGCGGGCGCCCGTCACGGCGGGCCGGCGGGCGGCGATGGAGCCGCGCAGCAGGTTGGTCGCCCCCACCGGGGCGCGCTCCTTCAGTTCGCGCTCCAGGTACAGTTCAGCCTCCCAGGTGGTGGCGACCAGTTCCTCGGCGGCGATCCGTGGGGCGGTGGCCAGGGCTTCCTGGAGCGCCGTCAGACCGGCCAGGTCGATGCGGTAACTCTGACGGCTCATCGCGGGCCCCCGTAGGCGCGCGACACCAGGCGGCCGAAGCGGGGCGGCAGGTCGCGGGCGGCGCAGGCCGACCGGGGCACCTGGGCCTTGATGGCGGCGGCGTAGACCCCGGCCAGGTCGCGGGCCCGGGCGGCGTAGCGGGCCGAGCGCCCGCCGTGGTCCACGGTATCGGCGGCGAGCGTGCTCACTTCCTCGCCGGCCGTCGCGTTGGCCAGTTGGCGCAGCAGCAGGGCGGCGGCCAGGCACTGGAGCGGCTCGGCCAGGGCATCGGGCACGGTGGCTTCGGTGTCGCTCAACAGGTACGGGCTGACCAGGTGGGCCAGGACCTCGTCGCCCACCGCCGGGCCGGCCTGGGCCCGGATCACCACCAGGCCCACCGCCGGCAGATGCCGCCACAGGCCGCCCGGCAGCGCCGCCGGCGGGGCCTGATCGGGCGGATGCTCCAGGCCCGGAACGCCGCGCACATCGGCCGGCAGGGTCAGTTGATGGTGACCGGCGTCCCGGGCCTCGACGGTGAGGCGCGCCGAATGGCGGCGCGGGGCATCGGCCGACAGCCGGGCCACCGCCTGATCCAGGGCCCGCGCCACGTCCCCGGCCGCGACGGCGCCGGAGGCGTCGGCGAGCAGGGCCTGGATGGCGGCCAGATGATCGGCGCGGTCCATGACGGGCGGGCTCCGGTCGGGTGGGCGGGAAACGGGTGGTCGGGAAACGGAAGACCGGGGCGGGCGGGTGGACGGTGTCCGCCCGCCCCGGCCGGGGCGCGTGGTGACAGCGGGGAGGGGCGGCGGCCCGGGGGTGGTGGGCGGCGAGGGACCGGGCCGCGCGCCGCGCCCCGCCTTTAGGCCACCACGGCCTTGTAGAAGGCGCGGTGGTCGGTGGCCGCGCCGGAGTAGATGTGGCGAATCTTGTAGTCGATGCGGTCGTTGGTGAAGAGCGACCCGGCGGCCGGGTTGTCGGCCACCCACAGCTCCGGTTCCTCCTGGCCGTCCAGGAAGCCGATCTCGGCCCCCGGGATGTCCATCGGGTCGGCGGCCAGCATCCAGTCGTTGGCGTCGGCCCACCAGGGCACCGGGATCACGTCGAGGACCAGGGACTCCACGAAATCGCGGTCGTTGTTGGTCGAGCGGCGGAACAGATCGACCGCCGATTCCTCCAGTTCGGCCGGCACGCACAGCGCGCGCGGCTGGATCCACAGCGGCTCGCCCGAGTCCAGTTCCTGCTGGGTCAGCATGGCCAGCCGGCCGGCCGCCACGCTGGCCGCGTCCAGCGCCGCCGAGCCCAGGTTGCCGTGGCTGGCGTGGAACAGGGCCACCCCGTCGTAGGTGGTCACCGCGTTGTCCACGAACAGGGTCCAGACGAACTTGGACAGGGTGCGCTTGGCGGCCCGGCCCAGCTTGATGGGGATGCGGCGCACCGCCCCCACATCGTCGTTCTTGATCATCTCCAGGGTCACGCTTTCCAGGCCGCCGCGCTTGGTGACGGCGTAGGTCGCCTTTTCGTCCGAGGGGCTGGACAGGGCGGTGTAGGTACCGTCCTCGGCCACCCCGGGCAGGTCGCCATAGCCGCCCCAGCGGGTCCGCTCCTGGGTCCGGAAATCGGGCACCGAGGTCACGTTGACCACCCGCCGCCAGCTGTCCATGGGCGTCTGGTTGCGGTAATCGGCCAGCATCCGGCGGGTCATGGAATCGCCCAGCACGTTGGCCAGGGTGTCGCTGCCCAAGGCCTCGCGCAGCCGGGCCTGATCGCAGCGGCGGGGATTGCCGGTGACCTCGACATCGCCGGTGATCTCGCCGTAAAGCTGCTTGATCGAACGGGCGTCGCGGTGGTCGCGGTGGGTGGGATCGAAGAAGGCGTCCAGGGCCTCGCGCACCTTCTCCGCGCGGTCCTGCACCAGATGGATGGTGCCCCCGCCGCCCAGGCCGGTGACATGGCCGCCGCCCAGCCCGCGCAGGTAGGCCAGTTCGGCTTCGACCGCCTGATCGACATGGCTCTGGGTAAGGTGCTCGGCGGCGGCCTCGCGCAGGGTGGCGATCACCCGCGCGCGGGCCGGTTCGGGCAGGGCCGAGGCGCGGACCCGCTCGGCGGCGGCCTCGCGCAGGGTGGCCAGACGGTCACGGTCCGCCAGGGTCCGGCTGACCCGGGCGTCCACCTGTTCGTCCACCCGGGCCCTGATCTGCGCCTCGGTCAGCCGGGCGGTGGCCGGGGGGGCGCCGGCGTTGTTGGCCGCCGGGGGCGCCGCCGTCGGCCCGGGCAGGGCCTCGCGCAGGCGGGCGGTCAGCTCGTCCAGGGTGGCCTGGGCGAGGTCGATCCCTTCCAGCAGGTCGGGGCGCGCCTCGCGCAGCAGGGCGATCAGTTGGTCTCGCGTCATGGCGTCCTCTCGGGGCGAAGCGGTCGGGGGGTGATCGGTGCCGGCGGCGGCCGCGCTGTCGGCGGCGGCCTCCAGGACGCGCAGAAGCTCGCCCCCGGCCCCGGGATCGACGATCAGGTCCACCGAATGGACCTTCAGGAACTTGGTCGCCGCCTTCACCGGGCGCCCCTGAAGGCGGGCGGGGCGGAAGCGGGTGGTGGCGTCGATGGACAGGCCCCACAGGTTCATGCCCCGGCCCACCGCCTCGACCATGCGCGCCGGCATGGTTCCGGCGCTGGCCAGCACCTCCAGCACGGCCCGCACCTCGCCCTCGGTATCCGGGTTGGCGCCGTCCACCCAGCGCGCCTCGACCAGCCGGCCGAGCACCGCCTCGGGGTGCTTGCCGTGACCGGCCAGGTGATCGCGGTCCGGCTTGACCAGCACCTTGACCTGATCGAACAGCCCGTCCGCCACCGCCTCGCGCAGGACGGCGGGCGGGTAGAGGTTGCCGTTGCCGCTGAGGCCGGCCTGGATCACCCGCACCTCGAAGCGGGTCCCGGTCCGCCCGCCCGGCCCCGGGGGCAGGACGGCGGCGGCGCCGGAGGCGCCCCGTTCGGTCAGGATGGCGCCGGAGGACTCGGCCTGCCGGCCCTCGATGTCCTGGCCCGGCGCGCCGGGGGTGGCCTCTTCCAGGCCGGGGTAGTCGTCGGCCAGGGACTCGCGCAGGCGGGTGATGGGATCAGGGGTGGCCATGGGTCAGCCCTCCTTGCGCCGGGCCGGGACGGGACGGCGGGCCCCGGCGGGCGGGGCCGGCGGAAAGGCCAGCTTGCGGCCATCGACGGTGACCACCACCAGGCGCTCGCCGTGGTCGCGGAAGGCGAACACCTCCTCGACGGCAACGCCCACCGCCTTGGCCGCCTGGGCGGCGGTCAGCGGGGCCGGGGGCGCGGCGTCGGACTCGCCGGGCGACGGCGCGGCGGGCGTGGCCGGATCGGGGGTGGGGGAAGCGGCTTTGGCGGCCATGGCGGGCTCCGTCCTTGGGGTGTGCCGAAGGTCGGAGGGATCATGGCGTCGCCGGGCCGCCGCCGGCGACCTGAAGCGCTTCAGGTCGGGCGCTGGAGGGGCCGCGAAGGGGGGAAGCCGGCACAGCATGGCGCCGCGCCGGGGGGGAGGTCAACGGGGATGGGGGGCCGCCTGCCATGGCGACCGCAAGTCACGTCGATTTCTGACGGGGTCTGACGGGGGCAGGGTACGTGAAAGCCGTCCAACGGCAACCGGGGGCCGCGAAACCCGACCCCCCGTCAGAATCGCTTTCCATGGCTTTGTGGTGGCGGGGGCCGTCAGGGGCGCGCGGGCAGATCGGTGCCCTCGGGGCGAAAAGCCGGGGGCTTGGGCCCGCCCTTGGGCTTCTTCACGTGGAACCGGCTGACCTTGCTAGGTGGTGGTGCTTGGCCTGGGAACCATGGGCGCGGTCGGCTCGGGCGTCGGAGACCATTCACACGCTCGCCGCCGAGGTCATGAGGTTCCCGGAGGCGTTCAGCTTTCTCTCTGGCTTCCGAACCACATCATGCGGCAGGTGTCCACTGGAACAGGCGAGAACGCGCGCCAATAAGAAATGGGGGCAGGAGGTATGGTCCAAAGCCCTTGGTGGAGCAAAACGCGTGCCTCAAGGTTCCAGCGACAACGGGGCCTCCAAATCGATCTCGCTTAGCCGTCCTTGCGACTGCTCTTTCTTTGCCCACACAACGACGGGCGCGAGCCCATCGTCGATGACATCGCGCCCGTCGGCAGAATCAACCCAAGCAACTTCGGGGAGAGGTTTAGCCAAGCCGTCTTGAATGTGCGCTCTACGATCAGGGAAGTCGGTGTACCGGAAGTCGGTGAACCAAAACGCGGGTGCCCACCGCACCGTTCGAGGGGGATCCCCCCGGAGCACCGAAAGGACCACCGCGCCGGGCAGGCCCACAGTCAATGGATTGCGCAGGGCGGCAAACGCCTCCGCCTCAATGCGCGCCTGAAACTCATCAGGCCATTTGTTTCGGGCCAGCACGCCCAGAGCGCGGGCCCAAGCGGTCGTGGCAGCGGGTTGCGACGATGTCCGAAGGCGATCAAGGATTGTCAGCGCCAACTCTCCACGCGCCGTCTCCGAAAGGTCATCCGCCACGACCTCAAGAGTCCACGCCAGCAAGGGCAAATCCTTCACGGTGCTCTCTTTCAGAAAACCAGCGACAGCCCGCTGGGCCCAATCTTCGACTGTCGCCCGGTCCACGTGATAGGCGGCCGCCAAGGCGGTGAGCCCCATATACAAGCTGGCCCGCCGGTCTGCATACTCGGGCGCGTTGGCGGCTTCTAGCAGCCTGGTCGCGAGTTCACGCGCGACATCTGGAGATACTCTGTCTGCAAGCAGAGAAATATAGAGAGGTATTACACTATAAGCGGAATTTTTTCTCGGGCCGATCAATTCAGCTGAAAGTCGAGTCGCGGCTATCTCGCCAAATTCCGCCAGCGTTAAATCAAATATGCAATTAATGCGATCTTTATATATAGAAAAGTAAGTTATTTCATTACGTTTGGGTTCATGAATTACATAATGAAAAATTAGCTCAAAAAGTGCATCTCTGTCAATATTACTGTTGTAGTAAGGAACAATTCTTCTGGCGTTCTCGCAAAATGTTTTAATTTTTTTTCCTTGTATATATTCACCATCAAACAAATTCGGCGCCAGTTCCCAGATTCTATCCAGGTAAAATCTATAATCATTCGCACAATTGAGAAATTCACTATAAGTGTAATTCTTTCTGTCTCCCTTACAAGAACGCCATTCTTCATTAAAGTGATGAGCGTCAATAGAGCTTTCTTGATTAGAAAATGAATATAAACCATCTATTATATCTAAAATAGATAAAAAGTACGGCTCATCGTCATTTGCAGGCAGCCTCATGATTTTTTCAGCGAGATGCGCAAGTGTTTTTGCAGTCTGCTTTGAAACGCCATAATTTAGATACCTGATTGTCGACGGGATAGCCTTCAAAACCCGAGGATCGGAAATGCTTGGAATTGCCTCGATAATTCGTCGGATTTGCTCGGCGTACCAGAGGGAGGGGGTCAGTCCATCGCCCGGGCGTCTGTAAAGCATTGCCTCTGCAGTAGCTTCCATAATAGTGGTATTATGAAGGCTCGGTTTTTCAATGAAGGCGGATACAGACCGTTCTAGGAGATGCTTATATTCTATCTCTCCATAAAAAGATAATAGGCGAGAAAGTGTTCCAGATAGGGCGTATGGGTATGATCCATATTTATTAATAGAATATAAAGTCACACGCTTCATCAAATCATAAATATCATCCTTTGATAAAGAGAGAGATTTAAAAAAAGAATAATCATCAATTCTATCTAAAGTCCGGCTTATGTGATAGTATGACCCTTCAAGTTTATCCGACATTTTTGACTTTAATGCAGTATTCAAGGCGAAGGAAAATAAATTGGAAAGTTCATCGCCATCAGTGGCTTCCATCGAAAAACCTAGAAGATGTATTATTGTTCCAACATTTTCCATTTCATTAATATTATTCAGAAGCTCATTTGATTCTATATAAAAGCTAAGCAGATCTGTCGGACTCATGGCGAGTATGCATAGCTGCGCGGCCGTAATTATATGTTCCTGATGGTTTTCTCCATTTATCTGTTCTATAGCGGCGTCACGAAAGCGTATCGCGTTTTCTTTTGCGGTATTTTGGGTCAAAATTCGACTTATTATGAAGAGTGCTGCATCATACGCCATGCCACGATTATCCCGACTTGGTTCTATCAGTCGCGTGACAGCCTGATCGAAAATCGCTCTTCGGGTGTCGTGGTCTTGCTGTATCAGAAAAGCGTCAAACCCAGCCCACAGAACTCTATCATGTAAAAGATAACGGTGATTACGATCAATTTCAAGGTCTGGGCCTCCGGATAATGGATCATGATAAGATCTCTGGAGAACATGTAACCATGCCTCAATCGGGAATACCTCAGGCGTCCCGAGGATATAGGCAAGCTGGAAAGCTGTCGGCAGAATTTTTTCCCAGTCTTCTTGCGCCTCAACGGCCAACGACTGGACGAGTCCTTTGGTCCAATCATGCATGCTGGGTGAAGTACCCAGCAGGGCCCGCCCAAACATAATCGGGGCCTTGGAAAACACGCGGGCGTGGTCAGGATCGGTCAGGAACAGTTTCGTGAAATGCCGGCGCACCGCCAATTCTTGAGCGGCAATCGCCCTAAGGGTTTGGGCTTCACCATCAGAAAGTTCAGCGGAGGTATTGAACTTCTTGATGCTCGTCTGGAAAGCCGCTTCAATGCGATTTTGCTGCAATTGCCGTGATTGCTGGATGCCGGCAAAGACAACAAACGCCAGCACCAGCACATGTGGGGCGAACCGCAGCGTGCTGACCCATGCATAGCCTCGGAACTTGCCATAGCGGAAGCGGCTCCGCAGCCTGTCGACAAGGAACGCGATCTGCACGCCAGTTGGCAAGAGAGCCCGCCAACGGTTGCGCCACGTTGTCCACAACGGGCCATTTGCGGCCGCCAGTGCACGGGCGCCGTCCTCTAGGCGGTAAGTCCAACGGTTGGCACGGCGCTCTGCCTCCAGAACCGCGTTGGCAAGGTAGTCATGGTCCAGTTGCCACAGGGGATTCTCCAAATCGCTTGAGGCGCGCTGCCGCATTACCTCCCGTCGCTCTAAGTCTTCCAAGACGGCCCGGGCGGCCTCGCGGTCAGCCTCATTTATGATTTTGAGAAGATCATCTTCCCGGGTAGCCGTGGCCTTGGGCACCTCACTTGTGCGGTCCACCAGAGCGACCAACGCTTGGCGAATCGGATGCCGCGACTGGTCGTGGGCTTCGGCGGCGGCCTGCACGGCAGTTTCGATGAACTGAGCTTCCAGGCCCCGCGCCCCCCCGGCGCGTTCGTAAGACCTTAGGGTCACGCGTTGTCTCGGCAGCGTTGCCAAGGCAGCCAGAACGACTTTGAGCTGCTGTGGCAACACGCGACCTTCCCGCGTCAGATCGGTCTCCAGGCGATGGCACAGGTCCCGCCATCCGCCTTCCGGATTCTTGATCACGGTATTGCCGTCCACCGGTTCGGTCAGGCGGGCCAACAAAGGGCCGATCTCATGGGGCGGAAGCGTCGCCAACGAAACTGTTCTGGGCTGGCCGAAATGTACACAACCCAGGCCATCGGCGGCATCCCTGCGGGTGACGATCATTACATGCAGTCGGGGCGCTTCGCCTTCCAAGTGGTCCCTTAGCGATCTCCAGAACCCATTCTGTTGGCAGAGTTCATCCGGCTGCAGCCAAGACCTGTTTTGTAGAAATCGGTTGCGGTGAACGTTCTGGTAGTCGTCGAACTGGTCGAGGATAAGCAGCGGGGTTAGTCCCAGGGTGGGCTGTATTTTTGCCAGCGCATCGGAGCATTCGGCCAGGGGAAGGGGATCATTCCAACCCAACTTCTGCCGTGCCTCGGCGCTGAAGGCGGGCGCCGCGTTCAGTGCCACGGACACCGCCCGCCAGGGCGCCTCCTCCCAACTAGGCCCGTCCAACAAGGTTTCCACATAGATTGGCAGCAACCCGGCGTCCGCGCGAAGGTCCTGCAACAAACCGGCCTGCAAAAGCGCCGATTTACCAGCACCAGAGGCGCCGACCAGGAACACCAGGGGGTGTGTCCGGCACGAGTGGATCAAACTCTCGATGTCGTCATCCCGCCCCGTCAGGTGCGCGCGATTGTTCCGAACCAGCCGCAAGGCTTCCGGTCGGCACAGGATAGATTGGCGTCGCGACAGAAGCTTAATGAACACCCCACTGACAATAAGAAACAAAGATAAAAGAAAAAAAATTATCGTTTCTGAAGATTCCAGGGTGGCGGCGATATCACTGAAGTCCAATAGAAGTGTTTTGATAGCCCCGATAATTACTCCTAGGGCAACCAAAGGGGCGCCAACCCTGTTGATTTTATTCTCCATGGTGTGACCCCTCAGGTGCTGTTGGGCGGGGGGGCAAACGCCAAGCACGCACCCCAACAGGACGCACAACGGCGATGGATCAAGAATAGCGTGCCATTTCGCACCTGCCAACAGACCCTGGGGGATATAGGACTACCTTCTTTTTCGTTTAGTCACGAACGTAGGAGAGACTCGCAAAAGAACCTGAACCCCTCCGGAAACGGCCTCTTGAAGGCCGATGGGCCGGTCTGAAAGCGCGTTTTGAGACCCCACGGCCCATTTTGGCCACCCCCCGCTGTTCGCCACCCGGCCACAACATGGAAACGCGCCCGGCCACCGAGGGCGCGAGGCTTCCGACAGGTGGCCGCGTCGATTTCTGACGGGGTCCAGACGCGCGCAAGGCCCTGGGGTGGTGTCCCAGGGCCTTGGGAAGGGCAATGGCCGTCAGAATCGCCTCTGTGGCGGTTCTCAGGGTTTGGGGCGCGACGCCAAGGTCAGCTCGCCGATCATCCCCTCGCCGGCGCCGCGCCAATGGTCCGTCTCGAAGGCCGGGTTGGGGCCGTGCGCCCGCAGGTAGGCGGTGTTGGCGGCGTCATGGGCGCGCATCCGCGCCAGCAGGGCCGCATCGCGGTCGGCCGGGGTGGGCGCGGTCGTGCCGGGGGCGGCTTCCATCATGCGGCCAGTCTTGCTCAGGTCTTCCAGCATCACACGCACGATCCCGTCGGGTTGGCTACGATCCACCTCCAGGATACGGAATTTTGCGCCCGGAGGCCAGAGGACCTCGGATTCGCCAGAATAGTGCGACAATCGGACGATGGACCGGCCGCCGCCACTGACCACGACGAACCGGTGATTGCGGCTGTGGCCCAGGTCCGTGCTGGCCGACCAGAAGGCCCGCACCGTGATCGTGGCGCCGGAGACCAAGCCGGCCGAGGCCTCGGCCGTCAGGTCCTCGCCCCGGCTGACAAGGCCGTCATAGGCCGGCATCTTGGCCAGGCCGTCCTCCACCACCCGGGCGAAGTCGGCCACCGCCCGGCTGGGCCGGCCCGAGCGCAGCTCGGCGTTGATCTGGCGCGCCTGGGCCCGGGTGTACTGACGCACCGCCACCGCCTCGGCGATGGACAGCCCGTCGGCTTCCGGCAGGCGCCCGGCATCGCGCTGGGCCAGCACCCAGGCGCGCTCGCGGCGGAACCGCTTGCCGCCGATCAGGCCGCGCACCGCCGCTTCGGGATCGAACCCGCCGGAAAGCGCGTCCTCAAGGTCGCGCTTGGTGGGGTTGAGGCGGGTTTCCTGAGGCGTGAAGGGGCGCCGGCCGGGGGTGGCCATCTCCCAGTTCGCCATGTGGGGCAGGCTTTCGCAGCCGCAGTTGATGCGGTGCGCCGGCGGCACCGAGGGGGCCCGGGGATAGGGGATGCGGATGCCGCCCACGTCGAACGGTTCGTCCACGTCGCGCACCTGACCATCGGCCAGGTCATGGGCGAGGCGGCTGTGAATCTTGCCCGAGCGCCGCCATTGTTTCTGCAGGCCGGGCACATGGCGCGCCGCCTGCTCCAGGCGGGCCTGGGCGGCGGCGCTGAAGGCCCCGCCCACCTCGGTGCGCACCACGCCGAGGGCGCGCCGCCGGCCGCCCTCGGTGAGCAGTTTCTCGACCCGCGCGGTGGCGGTCCCGGGATCGATCACCCCGCCCACCACCAGATGCAACTGACCGCTGATCCGCGCCGCCAGGTCATCCGACAGGCCGCGCATCCGGGCGACCATGAAACGGCGGGTCTCGACCAGCGCCCCCAGGTCGAGGCTGGGCAGGCGGCCGGTAAGATCGATGCCGCCGGCGGCCAGCGGCGCCTCGACCAGGGCCTGCCCGGCGGTCCAGGCGTCATCGACGGCGCTTTGCAGGATTTCCGCCCCGTTCCCGGCCAGCCGCGCCTTGGCCTCGGCCACCGACTGGGCCAGCCGGGGCAGGCGCCACAGTTGGTAGTCGCTGGGCTGATCGGCCAGGGCGGCGGCGATCTCGCCGGAAATCTCGGCCAGCAGGTCGTCGAGGCGGGCCATGGCGGCGCGCTGGATGTCGCCCCGGGCCAGCGCCCGCCGCCGCCGTTCGGCGCGGAAGGCGCGGTCCCGGTCCTCGGGCGTCGGCGCGTCGCTCATCTCAGGCCGGGTCCGCCCGGGGGGCGGGATCGGCCGGGTTGGAACCGGCCGGATCGGGGGCGGGATCGACGATCAGGTCCGCCTCGCGCTCGGCCAGGGATTCCTCGCGCGCCTCGGCCAGGGCCTGCTCGGGATCGATCTCCACCCCCAGATAGGCGGCCATGGCGGCGATCAGGCGCACCGCCTCGGCCCGGGGCAGCAGGCCCTCGGCGACCGCCGCCGCCACCGCCGAAACCACCTGGGCCAGGGCCGCCGAGAAGCGCGACACGTCCTGGGCCACCAGTTCGGGGAACTCGATCTTGGGTTTCCAGGCGCCGTCGCCCCGGTCCAGTGTGCGGCCGCGCGCCGCCAGGCGCTGGGTCAGGGCGTAACGGCAGACCCGTTCCAGCATCCGCTTCAGGGTCTGCTGACGCATGGTCAGCATCTTGTAGGCCGGGGCGCCCATCTCCCCGGCGGTCGCCCGGTTGACGTCCCCGCCGCCGCCGTACCAGTGCTCGGGCAGGCCCTGGGCCCCCATGGCGTGCAGCCGGAACAGGCGGGCGGCGGTCTCGCCATCCTCCGCCTTGATATCGGGCGAGCGGGTTTCCCAGCTTTCGTTCTCGTTGTGCACCCGCGCCCCGGCGGTGTGCGGCACCTTGAGGGCGGCGGCGCGTTGTTCGACCTCTTCCTGGGTCGCCCCGGTCAGGGTGACGTCCCAGATGAAGGCGCGCATGTAATCGGCCCGCTCAAGCTCGCCAAACAGGAACTGGTCCAAGGCGTCGATCCAGTCGGCGGCGGCCAACAGGTCCGAGCGCCCGCGCTGCCCGCACATCAGATCGTTGACCCGGAAATAGAAACAGTCCCCGGAATCGAAGGTGCGGCGCAGGGCCACCGTGCCCGGGGCGAACAGGTCCTCGTCGGCACCCTCGTAAAGGATGCGGTAGCGCCGCTTGCGCTGGCAGGCATCGGGCCGGGTGATGATGCCGATCTGCACCGCGCTGTTTTCCGGATCGCAGACCACGTCCTCGACGTCCGAGGGGTCCAGGTAGGCCAGCCGGACATGGCCGTCGATGCCGACGAACACCGGCCAGATTTGTTCGCCGAACAGGGCCAGCTCGCGGGCCCGGGTGATCAGGGTGGCGTCCAGGTCGGTGATCGGATCGTCCCAGAAATCGTCCAGCCAGGCCTGCGCCTGCGGGTCTTCCGCCTTGGCCCGCACCCCCTCGGCCAACAGGAAGGCCAGCGAGACCTCGACCATCCAGTGGCCGAGCGGCGTGGACTCCCACAACCCCATGGCCACCCGCTGCATCCGGGTCTGGGTCATGGGCAGCAGGTCGCGCGGATCGCTGCCCCCGGTCAGGCGGCGGAAGCCGGGCTCGTCGCGCGGGTCGCGGTTGGTCCCGGCGGCCTCGCGGGCCGGGGCGGTGGCGGGGGGCGGGCGGCGGAACAGGTTGAACAGCTTCAAGGTCGATCTCCCATCAGGCGCCGGCGCCCGGGGCGGGCGCGGGCGCCATAGCGCGCGGCGAGAGAGCCCATGCGGCCGGCCCGCGCGGCCCGTCCGGTGGCGGCTTCGGGATCGCCATCCCCCGCCCGACGGGCGTTGGCGCCCGCCCCGGCGCCGACCCCCATGGCCAGGCGGAACAGCATTTCCAGGCCGTCCGGGCCGTCGTCGTGATCGGCGTTGGGAAAGTGGGTCAGCTGCTCGATCAGGGTCTTCTGGCTCGCATGCAGCAGGATGATGCCGGCGGTGACGTAGGGTTGCAGGGCCTCGATGCGCAGCACCTTGTCGGTATGGGGAATCACCGGCACGGCGGGCACCGGCACCCCGCGCTCGATGGCGCGGGCCAGCAACTGGGTGCGCAAGAACTCCTGGAACTGCACCGCCTCCACCGCCCACTTCTGGCAGCCGTAGGCCCGTTGCAGCTCGATCACGTCGTTGATGATGCGGTCCGGCAGGCGCTTGCGGATCTGTGCCTCGACCACGAACAGGCGGCCGTTCTCCACATCCCGCGCCCCGACCAGCAGGGCCGAGGGATCACGGGTCCGCCCGGCCCGGCCCAGCGACGGGTCGCAGGCCCCGAAGTGCGCCCACTGACGCATCAGGGCCGGCGCCTCGGTCCAATAGGTGATCCGCTCGAAGGTGGCGTCGGCCTCGGTCGGGTTGTTCTGGTGCTCGCTGGCGAAGGCGGCCAGGCCGACCCGCAGGCGGATTTGCATCAGCAGGGCCAGCGGCTGGACCGCCGGCCACAGCACGCGGGCCCCCCGGTGCATGGCCCGGTGATGCCGGGCCAGGAAGGCCTCGGCCGCCGCCGGCCCCTGGTTGCGGTAAAGCTCCTCCCAGCGGTCCCACAGGTCCATCCGCTCGGGCCACTCGACGATGGCGCGGAAGGTGACCGCCCGCCAGGCCGGGTTGGCCAGCTTGCGGGCCAGCACGGAATCGACGTGCAGCACGGTGCCCACGTAGACCATGTCCATCGAGCCGTCGGGCGGGCCCAGCGGCTCCACCGCCCGGTCGATCCAGGCTTCCCGCTTGTCGCGCTGGTCCGGCGAGCGGACGTTCTCATCGTTCTCGATATCGTCCAGGATCACCAGATCAGGCCGCTGGCTGCCGTGCCGGGCGCCGCGAATGCGCTTGCCGGCGCCGCCCGCCTGGATCTTGGCCCCGCCGGCGGTGACGATCACCCCGACCTGCCACACCGGCCCGCCGCCGCAACCCTGGGGAAAGTCGTGGGCCAGGCGCGGGTTGTCGGTCAGCTCGGTCTTGATGCCCTCCAGCATCATCGCCGCCACCTCGATGGCGTCCGAGAGGATCAGGGGATAGCGCCGCCGCCGGGTGAGGACGCACCACAGCACGAACAACTCGGTCCAATAGGTGCTTTTGGCGTTGCCGCGCGGGGCGGCTTCCACCTCGCGCGCACCGCCCGGCCCGTCGGCGATCTCCTGGCCCCGGCTGAAGATGTAGGCGTGAAAGGCGCTGGGTTCGGCCCGCCCCCGGTGCGGGAAGTAGGTGCGGCAGAAAGCGCCGAAGGAGGCCTTGGTTTCGGCGGCGCGGGCGCGGGTGGCCGGGGGGCTGGTGTCGAAATCGCCCAGATCGGCGGCGGCCGCGATCTCGTCGCGCAGCCCCTGGGCGAACTCGGCGATGGCCTCCAGGAAGTCGCCCGAGCCCCATTTCGCCTCGGTCTTGAACCGCCGACCCATGGCTTCACCCGTACCGGCGGGCCACGTCGGCCGCAAAGGGCTCGAGGATCTCCAAAAGGGCGTCCACGTGCTCGGGGAAGTCGCGGCGCACGAAGCCGGCCAGATCGCGCAGCAGCTCATTGGCCACCGCGAAGCGGTGCAGCTCGGGGCTGGCCTTGGCCACCGCGTTCATGGTCTTGGTGAAGGCGTCGGCGAGGCGCGACAGCCCCTCGGCGCGGGCCATGGGGCTGATGTCGGCGTCCTCGCGCAACCCCTCGACGGTGGCCTGATACATGGCCAGGAAGTCGGTCAACACCAACTGGGCGATGGTCCCGGCGCCCTCGCGCGACAGGGCGGTGGCGGCGCGCGCCTTGTCCCAGTCGTCGCCGGTGGCCGCGTCCTGGGCCTTCCAGCGGCGCACCGTGGCCGCGCCCAACTCCAGGCGCGCGGCCACCGCGTCCAGCGGCAGGCGCTCGAAGACGTAGGCGGCACGGGCGGCGGCGCGGGTCTCCGGGGGATGGGCCATGTCAGCCCTCCAGGGTCAGGCGGGCGGTGGCGGCGGCCAGCTTCATGGCCGTTTCGCGGCTGGGGGCGCGCACCCCGTCGACCCGGGCCCGGCCCAGGGCCACCGCCCGGCCGAGCTCGGTCAGCGCCCAGTCGGCGCCGAGCAGACCGGCCTCGATCAGCCAGGCCCGTTGGGTTTCGGTGTCCTGCGGCCCCAGGGCCAGGGAGACCCCGGCCAGGGCGCTGGACATGGCGGCGGCGGTCATCGGCGGGGCGATCCCGGCCACGTCGGCCAGGCCGAGCGCCACCTCGCGCCCCCGGGTCAGCAGGGCGGCCCCCTGGGGCGCGCCGTCGGGGCCGGGCTCCAGGTGCACCAGACCGGCGTCGGCCAGCCAGGAGAGGTCGCCCAGCACCTGGGCGCGGGGCGCGGTGATCAATTCGGCCAGCAGGGAGAGACTGGCCATGTCCCCCGGCAGCCCGTGCAGGCCGCGCAGCAGGTCGCGGCGCCGGACGGCGGCCGCCGGAACCCCGGCCAGGACGATCAGCATGGCCAGCCGCACGTGGGCCAGCCAGGAGGCCGGAGCGTCAGACATCGCGCCCTCCCGGTCGGGTCTTGACGGCCCGCGCCTCGGCCAGCTCGTGCGAGGTCAACGCGAAGACGTTCTCACGCAGCCACTCCAGCGCCCCGGCCTGGCCTTTGAGGGTTTCACTGATGGCGGCCAGGGATTCCGCCTGCCGCCCCACCGCGTCGGCGAGGCGCGCCATCTCGTGGCGCGTCGGCAGGTCCCCGATCTGCTGCTCCAGGCGCTGGAAGCGCGCGTCGCCGGCGTCCAGCCGTGCGTGGGCCTCGGTCAGGGTGTTCTGCAGCGCCGTCACCACCTCGCGCACGCCGGCGTGTTCGACGCGGGTGACGAAGACCCGGCGCAGCCGGGCGATCAGCACCGCCAGGACAATGGTGGCGAGCGCCGTGGCCAGGGCGCCGATCAGCGGCGCCACCCGACTGATCGCCTCGGCGATGCCCAGCCAGTTTCCGAAATCCAAGGGAGCCTCCCGTCAGGCCGGCCCGGCGGCCGACCGCGTGCGTTCGAGGTCCAGCAGGTGGCGCAGCAGGGCGGCCTGTTGGGCCGGCGTCGGGTCCTCGCCGTTGATCACCGTGTCGCGCAGGGCGCGCAGGCTTTCCAGCAGCTCAGGCATCCCCTCGGCCAGCTTCAGGGTGACGTTGAGCAGGGTAAGGATGGTGGCGGCGTTCATGGCGCGACCCCCGCGTCCAGGGCCGGGGAGGGGCCGAGATCGGCCAGCAGGTCCTGGAAGGTGGCCAGCGCCGTGCGGGCGGCGGCCAGGGTCAGGGCCACCGTGGCGTCATCGGCCGGGGTGCAGCGGGGCGCGCCGGGATCGCCGACCGCTTCCGGGCAGACCGTCTCCACCGCCTCGATCAGGGCCAGCCGGGCCCGCTCGCTGGCCAGATCGATGCGCGCCGCCGTGGCCGCGTCGATCCCCGCCGGCGCCGCTTCCCGCCAGGCCCGCCAGGCGGTCTCGCTGGCGTGGTAGGCGTGGCCCAGGGCGTGCACCGTCCGGTTGGCGCTGGGCGCGGCGCAGGCCGCCAGGCCGCCGGCCATCAGGCCGCTCAACAGGATCAGGACGGCCAGCCGGCCGCCGGCCCGGGGCGGTCGGTCGGCGCGGCCCAGCCGGCGCGTCGCCTTGATCCGCCCATAGAGGGTCAGGACGGTGCCCAGCGCCCCGCCCAGGGTGACCAGCGCGGTGGTCAGCTCGGAGCGCAACTCAGGGGTCAGCTCCAGCCCGATCTGGCCCAGCAGCAGGGCGAGCAGCGTCACCAGCGCCCCCCACACGGTGCGCGAGCGGTACCAGGCCTTGGAGGTCTCTTCCATGGCGGGCCTCATTCGATGTCGTTGAAGAACAGGTGCCGGCCGATGCGGGCCGACGGGCGGTGGCCCTGGGCCCAGGGCGGCGCCACGGCGGTGTTGTGGTAGTGGGTCGCCCCGCCGGTCGGGTCCTCGGCAAAGCCGTCCCGGCCATCGACCACGCCGCAGGCGACCATCATCGCCCGGCGGAAGGCGGGGGTGGCCAGGGTCAGGTCATTGAGCAGCACGCGGTTGGGGTCGTCGGTGTTCCAGCACGAGAACTGCCAGGGCCGGCGGCAGACGGCGGTCAGGGTATGATCGGGCTCCGACCACCAGCCCGGCCGGCGGGCCCGGTTGACCACCACGTGGGCCACCGCGACCAGCCCGGCCAGCGGTTCGCCCCGCGCCTCGCCCCACAGGGTGCGGGCCAGGGTTTCCACGTCGCCGGCGCAGGGCGTTTGGCCGGCGCAGGGCGGTTGGATGGCGGGGCTTGGGGACATGGGCGGGGCCTCCCGGGCGGCGACGGGAGGCCAGAATGAGCGCAACCGAGCGCCCGGGCGACCTGAAGGGCTTCAGGCCTGGGGCGGCGGGGGCTGGTGGCAGAGGCCAAACAGGTCCGGTTGGGCGGGCTCCGGATCGCCCACCATCCGGGCCTGGCGCAGCACCTGATAGACCCGGGTTTCGGTGACCCCGACCGTCCGCGCGATGCGGGCCCGGGGCCAGCCCTGACCGGCCAGGGTGAGGATTGTCGCCCGCCGGCTGGCGATGCGGCAAGAGGGCACCTGCACCGGCCCGCCGCCGCAGCGCTCGACCAGCACCGCGAACCGCTCATGGCCCAGGGCGACCGCCAGCGGATGGTCGGGGCGGGGGCGCTTGGGCACGTAGACGTTCTCCCCGCCCCGCGCCCGCACCAGGGCGGCGGCCACCTCGGGACCGAGGTCCTCGATCAGGTCCAGATAGGCCTGGGGGACGGGGCGGGGAGTCACCTTGGGGCGGGGGGTCACCTTTGGGGGTCTCCCCCGTCCCGCGCCGTCAGGCGGCCGCGCCACAGCTTCAGCGCCTCGATGCAGCCCTGCGCCTGTTCGACCGTCAGCCAATCCGGGTCATCGACGCCGGTCTGACGGCGCACCCAGGCCCGGCAGGCGCGCGACAGGTCGCTGGAGGAAACCGCCCCGGCCTCGGCCAGCCCGCGCCACAGACCGAAGATCAAGCGCACGTCCGGGCGGTCGGACGGCCGCCGGGCGCCCCGGCCGCCGCCACCGCGGGGCCGCCAGCCGAGGCGCCGGTACTCGTCGAGCACGGCCCCCACCTGGGCCGACGTCAGCCCCTTGGCCGACCGCTGGCCGGTGATCCGCTCGAGCAGATCGCGCCGCGCCTCGTCGGACAGCCCCAGTTCCTTGGCCCCCAGGTGGAGACAGGCCAGCGCGGCCTTGCGGGTGCTCATCGCTTCCGACCTCCCCCCACATGCCAGCCGCCGCAGAAACGGCAGCGATACAGCCGCCGGCCCGGCCGCCGCCGCGCCGCCCGCCAGGCCAGACAGGGCGACTGAAACCGCGCCTTGCCCCGGCACTCGGCGGCGTGGGAACCGGGATGAACAACGGCCCGCGTGCGTTTCATGGGGCATCTCCTGGAAACAGGTTCGCTTGGTCGCCCCAGCAGTCCCAGCCGGGGCGGGTTTCGCGGGCGAACAGCTCGCAGTAGGGTCCAGCCGTCAGGCGCTCCAGCGAGTCGTGCAGCGC
>NZ_FNCV01000002.1 GCF_900100455.1 Roseospirillum parvum
GCTGTGGATAAGCGGCCCGCCGCCGCCGGCTCCCTGGCGGGCGCGGCGGCGGACCCCTTAACCACAGCTCCTACACCACGCAACGGGACGTGACCCTCGGATCGCCCTCCCAATGGTTCGCTTGCAGGCCGGCCTTGGCCTGCGTGCGGAAATCCGGGCTCGCTCGGCGATCAATGAATGAATGGAGGGGGTCCGGGGGACCACCTTGGTCCCCCGGTGGGGTTTCAAAGGGGCAAAGCCCCTTTCATGCCAACCGGCGATGAGTTCCTCTCATCGCCGCTTGGTATAAATCATTGAATCGAGAGCAGATTCACGCGACCAATCTGACTCGCTTGGCGATTCAGATTGGGCGCGATCTGCTCTAGCCCAACCCGGGCTCCAGCGCCCGGCGCAGCAGGGGCAGGGTGATCGGGCGCTTTTCGGCCAGGGCCAGCCGGTCGGCCGTCTCGGCCAGCCGGCGGGCGGCGGCGAAGCTGCGCTCCATGTGGCCGACCAGATAGCGGACGGCGGCCGGATCCAGGGCCAACTGGCGGTCGGCGAACAGCTTCACCAGCACGGCGGCGAAGAGGGCGTCGTCGGGCGGCTCGATGGTCGCCACCGGGGCCGTGCGCAGGCGCGAATCGAGATCGCGCAGCCCCACCCCCCAGCGGGCCGGGGGCCGGCTGGCGATCAGCAGCAGGTGGCCGCCGGCCTCGCGCAGAAGGTTCCACAGATGCAGCAGGGGGCGCGGCGGGTCCACCCGGTCGGCGTCGTCGAGCACCACCGCCCCGACCTCGGCCAGGGCCAGCGGATCGGCCCCGGGCAGGTCCTTGGGGGCCAGCATGACGGCCCCGCTGCGGGCCGCGAAAACCGCCGCCAGATGGCTCTTGCCCGAGCCCGGCGGGCCGACCACCACCAGCGCCGGCCCGGGCCAGTCGGGCCAGCGGTCGAGCCACGCCAGGGCCGCCCGGTTGGCCGGGGCGACCAGGAAATCGGCCCGATCCAGGGCCGGCCGATGGGGCAGGTCGAGCGGCAGTTGCCGTGGCGCCGGGGTCATGACGGGCCGGCCGAGGGGTCCGTGGGCGGGTCCGCATCGGGCTGCGGCTCGGCCCGCCGCCCGCCCAGATAGAGCGGGCTGGCCATGTACTGGTTCAGCGAAAAGCGGGCCAGCACGCCGATCACCGCCGCCACCGGCACCGCCAGCAGCACCCCGACAAAGCCGAACAGGCTGCCCCCGGCGAGCAGGGCGAACATCACCCACACCGGGTGCAGGCCGACCTTGTCGCCGACCAGCTTGGGGGTCAGGAAGTTGCCCTCGACCGCCTGCCCGGTGGCGAAAATGGCCGCCACGATGGCCACCGGCACGATCTCGCCCCACTGGGCGATGGCCAGCCCGAGGCTGACCGCGCCGCCGAGCAGACTGCCCAGATAGGGCACGAAGCTGATCAGCCCGGCTCCCAGGCCGACCACCAGCCCCAGTTCCAGCCCGGCCAGCGACAGCCCCACGGCGTAGAACACGCCAAGCGCCAGACAGACCGTCGCCTGACCGCGCACGAAACCGGCCAGGGTGGTGTCGATGGCCCGGAACTGGGCGCGGATGGTCTCGGCGTGGGCCCGCGGCAGCCAATCGTCGATGACCGCCACCATGCGGTCCCAGTCGCGCAGCAGGTAGAAGGCCACCACCGGCGTGATGACCAGCAGCGAGACCAGATTGAGCAACGCCACGCCGCCGCTCAAAACCCGGCCCAGCACCTTGCCCAGCCAGTTCACGGCGCTGCCCAGGTGCTCGCCGGCCGACTCCTGCCAGCGCGCCACCTCGGCCGCCGGCAGACGGGCCAGAACGTCGCGGAACAGCGGCTCCAGGCGGGTCTGGAGGGCTTCCACGTAATCGGGCAGCCCCTCGACGAAGCGCACCACCTGGGCCTGGAGCACCGGGACCAGAAACACCAGCAGGACCACCAGCACGACCACGAAGCCCAGCGTGATGACCACCGTCGCGGCCAGCCGCGACAGCCGACGACGCTCCAGCCAGTCGGCCACCGGATCGAGGAAATAGGCCACCGCCGCCCCGGCCACGAAGGGCAGCAGGACCGAACTCATGACATAGATCAGGAACAGGAAAAGCCCCGTTCCCACCAACCAGAACTGGGCCTGTCGCGCCGGGCTCATGGCTCCCCACTTGCTTGGTCAAACAGCGTTGGCCGGCCCCCGGCCCTCCGCCAAGTCACCCTGGCGGACTCCCCCCCCAAGGCGGGACGGGGTCAGTTGGCGGCCGGCGGTGTGGCGTTCAGGGTCCGCGCCTCGGCCCGCTCGCGGGTGGCCAGGATCCAGTAGTCGCCATCCTTCATCAGGTCGAGGTCGTTCTGCCGCATGGCCTGGGTCAGGTCCATGGGCTCGCCCCGATAGTACAGGGTGAGTTGGGCCCGGTCGGGAGTCAGCGCCTGAAGCTGGACATAATCGACCCGGGCCATGGCGTCGAGCCGCTGGCGCAGGGTCAGCCATTCCTCGAAGCCGTCGACCTGGGCCAGCGCGGTCAACTGGTTGCCCTGGGCCGGATCGATCAGGTTGCGCGCCTTCCAGGCGGCGGCCAGCTGCCCGATCAGGACGCCGGCGACGTCTTCCATGGCCTGGGCGGGGTCGTCGCCGAGCGGCCGTTCGGTGCTCACCGGCCCGGCCAGGAAGCGCGGCCCCTCGGCGCGGGCGATCAGCGCCCCGCCGGCCGCCTGGGCGCGGGCGATCAGCACCTGACTGGCCTCGTAGCGTTCGGCCAGGGCGGCCAGGGCCTCGGCCTCGCCGGCCGCCGCCTGTTCGGGGCTCAGGGTGGCCAGATCGGTCAGGTCGCCGAACGGCACCACCAGGGGAATGAAGCCGCCGCGCCCGGCGCTTTGGGCCAGCCACGCCTGACGCCACGGGTTGGGGGTGGGTTCGTCCCACAGGACCCAGGCGGCATCGGGCCCCGGCTGGTACAGCGGCACCACCAGCAGCGGCGGGCTGGCCGCCTTGACGAAGGGCAACCCGGCCATGCGCAGGCGCTGCGCGATGGCCTCGGGATCGAAGCTGACGGTCAGCTCGGCGATATAACGCACATCCGAGGTCTTCTCGTCGGCGATGGAGAAGTCGCGCACCATGTCGACCACCTCGCCGGGCTCGGGCAGCGGCAGGCGCTCATGGTCGGCCGGCCGGGTCAGGCGCGCCATCAGGACCCGGGCGGCCTCGGCCTGTCCCTCGGCGATGGCGCGCTGGCGGGCCTCGCCCACGTCATCGGCGGTGACATCGACGGTGATCCCGCCGACCGTGAACAGCTCGCCGCTGGCCCGCGCCGCGCCGGATGCCAGCAGCAGGCCAAGGACCACGGCCAGCCCCGCCAGGAGGCTCAGCGCCCGCCGGCCAACCGTTGCATTCGCCCCGGGTTGGGCTATTCTCGCCGCCGCCCGCCGGCCCACGCGCGCCGCCGGCCAAGCGGGCACTCCCGATCCCATTTTGCGTGGTGAGGCCACCATTTCCACCCCTGAAGACTCCGCACGAAAGGCCACCACCGCCGCCGGTCTCGACTACCGGCAGGCGGGGGTCAACATTGACGCAGGCAACGCCCTGGTGCAAGCCATCAAGCCGCTGACCCGGGCCACCCGCCGGCCCGGCGCCGAGGCCGACCTGGGCGGCTTCGGCGGCCTGTTCGATCTGGCCGGGGCGGGCTTTTCCGACCCCATCCTGGTCGCCGCCACCGATGGCGTGGGCACCAAGCTGAAGCTGGCCATCGCCGCCGGTCGGCATACCGGCGTGGGCATCGATCTGGTCGCCATGTGCGTCAACGATCTGGTGGTCCAGGGGGCCGAGCCGTTGTTCTTCCTCGACTACTACGCCACCTCGCGCCTCGAGGTGGAGACGGCGCGCCAGGTGGTGAGCGGCATCGCCGAGGGCTGCAAGCTGGCCGGCTGCGCCCTGATCGGCGGCGAGACGGCGGAGATGCCCGGCCTCTACGGGGCCGGCGACTACGATCTGGCCGGCTTCTCGGTCGGCGCGGCGGAGCGTGGCCGGCTGCTTGACGGCAGCACGGTCAGGGCCGGCGACGTGCTCCTTGGGCTGGCCTCGGACGGCCTCCATTCCAACGGCTTCTCGCTGGTCCGCAAGGTCATCGAGCGGGCCGGCCTGGGGCTGTCCGACCCCGCCCCCTTCGCCCCCGAAACCTCGCTCGGCGAGGCCCTGCTCACGCCGACCCGGATCTATGTCCGCTCCTGTCTGGCCGCCGTGCGGGCCGGTCAGGTGAAGGCCCTGGCCCACATCACCGGCGGCGGCTTCCCCGAGAACATCCCCCGGGTCCTGCCCGACGGCCTGGGGGTCAGCCTGGACGTCGAGTCCCTGGCCCCGCTGCCCCCGGTCTTCGCGTGGCTGAAAGAGGCCGGCGGCATCGCCCCGGCGGAGATGGCGCGCACCTTCAACTGCGGCATCGGCATGGTCGCCGTGGTGGCGCCCGATCAGGTGGACGCCTGTCTCGCCACCCTGGCCGACCACGGCGAGGCGGCGCGCCCCATCGGCCGCGTGGTCGAGGTGGCGGGCGATGCCCCGCGGGTCGAGATGGCCGGCCTGGACGTCGCCTGGGGCATCCGCTGATGGCCCCCGACACCCGCCGCCGCGTCGCCATCCTGGTTTCCGGCCGGGGCTCCAACATGGATGCCTTGCTGAAAGCCGCCGCCGACCCCGCTTTCCCGGCCCGCGTCGTGCTGGTACTGAGCAACCGCCCGAACGCCCCGGCCCTGGACAAGGCCCGCGCCGCCGGCGTGCCCACCGAGGTGCTGGACCACACCACCTTCGACAGCCGCGAGGCCTTCGATCAGGCCCTCGACGAACGCCTGCGGGCGGCCCAGGTGGAGTTGGTCTGTCTGGCCGGCTTCCTGCGTCTGCTCACCGAACGCTTCGTCGATTCCTGGGAAAACCGGCTGATCAACATCCACCCCTCGCTGTTGCCCGCCTTCAAGGGCCTGCACACCCACGAGCGGGCCCTGGAGACCGGGGTGCGGGTGCACGGCTGCACCGTCCACTTCCTGCGCCCGGCGATGGACGAGGGCCCGATCATCGCCCAGGCCGCTGTCGCCGTGCTGCCCGACGACACCGCGGAAAGTCTGGGCGCCCGGGTGCTGGAGGCGGAGCACCAACTGTTCCCGCTGGCCTTGCGACTGGTCGCCGAGGGCCGCGCCCGGGTGCGCGGCGAACGGGTCGACCTGACCGACACCCCGACCCGCACCGACACCTTCCTCAATCCCCCCGTGGGGTGAGGGACACGCCGGCAAGGCAAAGGGGCGCTGCCCCTTTGATCCCCGCTGGGGAGGCCGGGGGGCCTCCCCAGACCCCACCATGAGTCAAAACCCCACCGAGGGGGGCAAGCCCCCCTCGGTGGGGTTTTAAGTCACGGCGGGGGTCCGGGGGGGCCCCTGGTCCCCCCGGCGGGGGTCAAGGGGGCGGCGCCCCCTTGCCTTGCCGACGCGTCGCTCACTCCTCGTCGGGATCGAGGGAGTCATCGGGGATGCGGTAGGTCTCGGTCAGCCAGTGTCCGAGGTCCACCTCGGCGCAGCGTTGCGAGCAGAAGGGACGGTATCTGGGCACCACCGGCTTGCCGCACAGGGGGCACGCCTTGGGGGCGACGCGGACCGCTTCCGGGGGCTGGCTCATGGGGTCTCTCCCCGGGGATGGAGGGGGGGATGGCGGCGCGGCCGGGTCAGCTCGACCAGTCCGAGCCGGGTGCGGCCGGCGAGATGGGGCCGGGCCGGGTCGTCGGCAAGGCCCTTTTCCAGGGTCTTGAGGGCGCCGCCCAGGCCGCCGGCGCGCCCCTGGCCGGCCCCGATGAAGTCGATCACCACCCGCCCGGCCAGATGGCGCAGGCGCAATTGGCGGGGGATTTCCGCCGCCGCCGCCCGGTTGACCGCCGCCGGCCCCCGGGCATCGGCGGCGCTGTCCACGTCGATGGCGACCAGCGCGGCGGTCGGCTCGATGGCCAGCCGTCCGCCGCCGGGCAGGGCGACCAGGGGCGCCGCCAGCTCGGCCCACGGCTCGGCCAGACCGGCCTCGACCAGCGGATCGCCGGTCGGCAGGTGGCGCACCTCGGCGGCGGCGCCGATGGCCTCGGCCCAGGTGCGCAGACGGGTGGCCAGCGGCCCGTCATCGACCAGCACCTCAAGGGGCTCCTCGGCGTGGGCGGCGATCAGCTGCTCGGCCGGGTGGACCAGAACCACCGGGGCGCGGCCCGGCTCGGCGGCCTGCCAGCGGCGACGCAACAGGTCGGCCTCGGCCGGCGGACCGTCCACCGTGGCGGTGCCGTCGGCGGCGATGGACAGGGTGGCGGCACGCCCCCTTATGATGATCGACCGGGCCACCCGACACTGCTTGTCGCCGTGCGCCGAGGCCCGCACCTGGACCAGCATCCGGCTGCCCTGGCTGGGCAGCGGCGGCGCCTCGGCCTCGCGTTTGAGCATCGCCTGAAGCCCGCCGGGCAGATCGAGAAAAACCCCGCCGCCCCCCGGCACGGGAGGGCCCAGGCGGGCTTCCACGATGCTGTCGACGCCGCCCAGCGCCGGGCGCCAGGGCACCGTTTCCAGCAGCCGCCCGCCGGCCGCGCCGAGGCCGATGTCGGCGCCGCCCTCTTTCCCGCCCTGGGCGACGCGCCGGCGCACCGCCAGGCTAAGGGCGGCCATCGTCACCCCGCCACAGCCGCACCCCCAGCCCGCCCAGCATCTGGGCGGTGTCGAACAGCGACAGGCCGATGACGTTGGACGGTGAGCCCAGAACATCGGCGACCAGCGCCGCCGCGCGGCCCTGAAGGGCGTAGCCGCCGGCCTTGCCGTGCCATTCGCCCGAGGCCAGATAGCCGGCGATCTCCGCCCCGTCGAGCACCTTGAAGCGGACCACCGTCTGCACCACCCGGCCCCGGCAGGTGCCGTCCGGCGCGATCACGCAGAGGCCGCCGAAGACCCGGTGCCGGCGCCCGGAGAGCATCTCAAGACAGCGCCGGGCGGTCGCCGCGTCCTCGGCCTTGGGCAGGATGCGCCGGCCGCAGGCGACCACCGTGTCGGCGGCCAGGACCAGGGCGCCGGCGGCCTCCGGCCGGGCGGCCACGGCGCGCGCCTTGGCTTCGGCCAGACGCGCCGCGTGGGGGCGTGGCAACTCGCCGGGCAGCGGCGTCTCGTCCACATCGGCCGGGATCACGGCGTCGGGGATCAGGCCGATCTGGGCCAACAGGTCGCGCCGCCGGGGCGACGCCGAGGCCAGGATCAGGCGCGGGGTGGAGTGTGGATCGGGCACGGCAGGGGGACTCTCGTGTTGGTCATGGCCGCCACACCTACCCCGCCCCCCGGGCAAACTCAAGGTCGCCGCCGGGGCAAACCCACGCGCCCCGCCGGGGCGGGGGAGCGGCGCCGCTCAGAGCAGGCCCATCTGGGCCAGCGAGCAGTGGCCGCTGCGGGCGATGATGAGGTGGTCGTGCACGGTCATGCCCAGGCCCTTGGCCACCGTCTTCACCTCGCGCGTCATGTCGACATCGGCCACCGAGGGGGTGGGGTCGCCGGAGGGGTGGTTGTGGACCAGGACCAGGGCCGAGGCGCGCAACTCCAGGGCCCGCTTGCAGACCTCGCGCGGGTACAGCGGGGTGTGGTCGATCGTGCCGCGCTGCTGCACCTCGTCGGCGATCAGGCGGTGGCGGCGGTCGAGGAAGAGGACCCGGAACTCCTCCTCGCCGCGCCGCGCCATGGCGGCGTGGCAGTAGTCGATCAGGGCCTCCCAGGAGGCGATCACCGGACGCTCGCTGATCTCGCGGCGGAGCAGGCGGCGGGCCGATTCCTCGGCCGTCTTGAGGGCCACCACCCCGGCCTCGCCGAGGCCCTTGACGGTCATCAGGTCGGCCGGCGCGGCGGCGATCACCTCGGCGAAGCTGCCGAAGCGGGCCAACAGGTCCTTGGCCAGGGGCTTCACGTCACCGCGCGGCTGGGCCAGGAACAGCAGCAGTTCCAGCAGCTCGTAGTCGGGCAGGGCGTCGGGGCCGCCATCCAGGAAGCGTTGGCGCAGACGCTGGCGGTGGCCGGTGTAGTGCGGCCGCCCGGACCGTTCCCCGGCCGCCGGATCGGGGGCCGGCCGACCGGCGTCCCGTTCGGCCAGGCCGGGCCGGCCCGGGGTCGGGTCGTCATCGCCCATGGTGTCCGCCCCGCTCAGGCGGCGGCGTCCTGGTAGGGCGGGCAGTGCCAGCCCTTGGGCGACAGGGTGAAGATCTCGACCCCGGTCTCGGTCACCCCCACGGTGTGCTCGAACTGGGCCGACAGCGAGCGGTCGCGGGTCACCGCCGTCCAGCCGTCTTCCAGGATCTTGGTTTCGGCGACGCCGGCGTTGATCATCGGCTCGACGGTGAAGATCATGCCCGGCTCAAGGACCAGCCCCTCGCCCGGGAAGCCGTAGTGCAGCACGCTGGGCGGGCAGTGGAAGACCCGCCCGACGCCGTGGCCGCAGAAGTCGCGCACCACCGAATAGCGGGCCCCCTCGGCCAGGGTCTGGATGGTGTGGCCGAGATCGCCCAGGGTGACCCCGGGGCGGATCATCTCGATGCCGGCCATCATCGCCTGGTAGGTGATCTCGACCAGCTTCTTGGCCTTCACCTTGGGCTTGCCGACATAGAACATGCGGCTGGTGTCGCCATGCCAGCCGTCAACGATGGGGGTGACGTCGACATTGATGATGTCGCCATCCTTCAGCACCTTGTCGCCCGGGATGCCGTGGCACACCACATGGTTGGCCGAGGTGCAGCAGGAGGCCGGAAAGCCCTTGTAGCCCAGGGTCGCCGCCTTGGCGCCGTGCCGCGCCATGAACTCGGCGCACAGCCGGTCGATCTCGCCGGTGGTGATGCCGGGGCGGATGGCGGGGGCGATGTAGTCCAGCGTCTCGGCGGCCAGCCGTCCGGCCCGGCGCATCGCCTCAAAGGCCGCCGCGTCGTGACGGATGACCTGGTCGGAGGGATGGGCGGTGGTGTCCTGCACGCCTTGACTGCCTTTTTCCTGAAGCGACTCGGGGAATAACTCGGGGAATACCCTGGCCCGACGGCTCAGCCCACGGGCAGCGGTCGGGAAAGGACGATCATATCGGGTTTGACCGTGCATGCATAGGCGATGGCCTCGACGCCGGCCGCCCGGGCCTCGGTCAAGGCCCTCAGATAGGCCGGATCGATGTCCTCGGCAACCTGGAAGCGGTGGCAGTCGTCGCGCTGCACCAGATAGACCATCACCGCCCGCTCGCCGGCCGCCACCCGGTCGGCCAGCTCGGCCAGATGCTTGGCCCCGCGCGCCGTGACCGCGTCGGGGAACAGGGCGGCGCGCCCCTCCCCCGTGCCGCGGGCCAGGGTGACGTTCTTCACCTCCACATAGCACGGCGGCCGGCCACTCCCCGACAGCAGCACGTCGATGCGGCTGTTCTTGCCATAGCGCACCTCGCGCCGGGTTTCGGGATAGCCGGCCAACTCCGGGATGGCGCCCTCGGCGGCCGCCTCGGCGACCAGCCGGTTGGGGTGGCCGGTGTTGACCCCGACCAGGGTGCCGTCGGCCTCGACGATTTCCAGGGTGAACTTCAGCTTGCGGGTGGGGGAGTCGGCCGGGCTCAGCCAGACCCGGCTGCCCGGATCGCTGACCCCCATCATCGAGCCCGAGTTGGGGGTGTGGGCGGTCACCTCGCGGCCATCCTCCAGCACCACGTCGGCCATGAAGCGCTTGTAGCGGCGGACCAGCCGGCCGGGCAGCAGGGGGGTGTCGAAACGCATGGGCAACCTACTCCGGCGGGGTGGTGGGACAGACGGCGCCCTCCAGCGCCTCGGCCAGCGGCATCTGGCCGCTGCCCCGGGGCGCCGGGCGCGGCTGGTCGGGGTGGGGGGCCCAGGCGGTCAGGGTCAACCATTCGACGGTCGCCGTGACCCGGCCGGTGTCGTCTTCATGCGCCGCCTGATAGGCGGCGAGTGCCGCCCCCAGGGTGCCCCGCCGGAGCGGCCTGCGGCGGCGCTCATGCATAAGGTTGCTCTGGCCCAGGGCGCGCGCCTCGGCCATCAGGGCGAGCGGCGAGGAATAGCTGAGGGTGACCGGTTCGCGGTCGGCCACCGGCAGGGCAAGCCCGGCCCGGGCCAGCAGATCGCCGGCGTCGCGCACGTCCAGCATCGGGTGGACGCGCGGGCTCAAGCCCCCCTCCTCGGCGATTTCCGCTTCGCCCAGGGCGGCCCGCAACTCGCCCAGGGTGGCCCCGCCCAGCACCCCGGCCAGGAACAACCCGTCCGGAGCCAGCAGGCGGCGCACCTGGGCCAGGGTGCCGGGCAGATCGTTGACCAGCCCCAGCGACAGGCTGGAGATGACCAGATCGAAGCTTTCCGGGGCGAAGGGCAGGGCTTCCTCGTCGGCGATGACGGTCAGCGCCCCCGGCACGGCGGCCGCCGCCCGCGCCGCCATGGCGGCCGAGAGGTCACACTGGACCAGCCGCTCGACCCCGGGGCGGCCGATCAGCCGGCGCCCCAGGCGGCCATCATGGCAGCCCAGGTCAAGCACCCGGGGAAAGCGCCGGGTGGTGTCGTCCAGGCGGTCGATCAGCCGCTCGGCGGCGGCTTCCAGCAGATCGCCGGCGATCTCCAGGCGCGGCGCGGCGCGGTCGCGGCGGTGGCGCAGCAGGGCGCGGTCGAACAGGCGGGGCGGGCTCATGGCGGCCTATATGGCATCCCCGGACGGCGGGGGGAAGAGAGCCGCCTTGACAGACCCCCGCCGCCCGGCGCCCCATGATCCCACCATGCCCGCCCCGCCCCTGCCCGACTCCCCGGCCCGCCGCCTGGGCCGACAGATCACCGGCCGCCTGCTCGACCTGCTGTGGCCGCCGCGCTGTCTGGCCTGCCGGGCCCCGGTGGCCAGCCCGCACACCCTGTGCGCCGCCTGCTTCGCCGAGCTGACCCTGATCGCCCCGCCGCTGTGCGCCGCCTGCGGCCTGCCCTTCGCCAGCCCCGCCGAGGCCTGGCCTCCAGTTGTCAGCGGCGAGGCCCTGTGCGAGGATTGCCGACTCCACCGCCCGCCCTGGGGCCGGGCCCGCGCCGCCCTGCTCTACGACACCGCCAGCCGGGGCCTGGTGCTGGCCCTGAAGCACGCCGACCGCACCGAGCTGGCCGCCGGCCTGGCCGCCTGGATGGCCCGCGCCGGGGCCGAACCATTGGCCGAGGCCGAGCTGATCGTCCCCGTGCCGCTGCATCGCGGCCGACTGTTCCGGCGCGGCTACAACCAGGCCGCCCTGCTCGCCGCCCATCTCGCCCGGCGCGGCGGCCTGCCCTGGCGCGACGCCCTGATCCGCACCCGCCCCACCCCGACCCAGCGCGGCGCCGACCGCCGCCAGCGCCGCCGGAACGTGGCCGACGCCTTCGCCGTGCGCCGGCCGGAACTGGTCGCCGGCCGCCGCCTGCTGCTGGTCGACGACGTGATGACCAGCGGCGCCACCGCCGAGGCCGCCACCCGCGCCCTGCTGCGCGCCGGGGCGGCCTCGGTCGACGTGCTGACCCTGGCCCGCGTGCCGCCGCCCGGACATGGCAAGACCGACGACACCTTCGATCCCGATGCCCCGTGGATCGACCCATGATAGACTGAGGACATGACTCTGGTTTTCGACGCCGCGCCGGGAGTCGAGATCACCCTCGCCCTGCCGCTGGGCGGCTGGGGGCTGGGTCTGCTCGCCCTGGCCTCGGCCGGGCTGCTCGGACTGGGCCTGTGGCGACGGGCCCGGGGCAGTGGATGGCGGGCCGTCGCCGCCGGGGTCCTGCTGCTCGCCCTGGCCGAGCCGCGCCTGCTGGTCGAGCAACGCCAGCCGCTGCCCGACATCGCCCTGCTGCTGGTCGACGCCAGCCCAAGCCAGCAGGTGGCCAACCGGCCCGAAGTCACCGCCGCCGCCCGCGCCGCCCTGCTTGAGCGGCTGGCCGCCCTGCCCGACCTGGAAACCCGCCTCGTGACCTTTGGCGAGGCGGGCGACGGAACCAACCTCGGCCCGGCCCTGGAGGGCGCCCTGGACGACATCCCGGCCGACCGCCTGTCGGCCGTGCTGGTGCTTTCCGACGGCCGGCTGCACGACCTGGACGACCCCGCCACCGGCCCGGCCCTGACCGATCGCCTCGCCGACCGCCTGGGCGAGGCGCCCCTGCACCTGCTGCTGAGCGGCCGCCCCGACGAGCGCGACCGCCGGCTGACCCTGACCGACGTCCCGGCCTACGGACTGGTCGGCGAGACGGTCAGCCTGTCCCTGGGACTGGCGGTGGACGGCCCGGACGCCCCCACCCAGCCGGTGGCGGTGACCGTCGAGGTGCCCGGCCAGCCGCCGCGCCAACTGGACCTCGTCCCCGGCCAGCCCCGCCCGGTCCGCCTCGCCCTCGACCACCCCGGCCCGACCGTGCTCGCCGCCCGCCTGCCCGCCGCCGAGGGCGAGCTGTCGGCCCTCAACAACCGCGTCGCCGCCACCGTCGAGGCGGTGCGGCCGCGCCTGCGGGTGCTGCTGGTCTCCGGCCAGCCGCACCCCGGCACCCGCATCTGGCGCACCCTGCTGAAGGCCGACCCGGCGGTCGATCTGGTCCACTTCACCATCCTGCGGCCGCTCGACAAGGACGATGCCACGCCGCTCGACGAACTGGCCCTGATCGCCTTCCCGGTGCGCGAGCTGTTCGAGGCCCGGCTGGCCGATTTCGATCTGGTCATCCTCGACCGCACCGGGGTGGGCAGCCGGGTGCCCGACCGCTACCTGGGCAATCTGGCCGACCACGTGCGCCAGGGCGGCGGCCTGCTGGTGGTCGCCGGGCCCGGACTGGCCCGCCTGCCGGCCCTGCCCCTGCAACCGATCCTGCCGGTAGAACTGTCCGGCGAGGTGGCCGAGGCCCCCTTCCGTCCGGCCCTGACCGGGACCGGCCGCCGCCACCCGGTGACCGCCGCCCTGGCCGCCGAGGCCACCACCGGCGCCCCCAATTGGGGCCAGTGGGTGCGCCACCTGCCCGGCCGGCCGCGCGCCGGCGTCACCCTGATGCACGGCCCCGCCGACACCCCGTTGCTGCAACTGGCCCATGTGGAAAAGGGTCGGGTCGCCATGCTGCTGTCGGACAGCGGCTGGCTGTGGGCCAAGGGCATCGACGGCGGCGGCCCCCACCAGCCGCTGGTGCGCCGACTCGCCCACTGGCTGATGGGCGAACCCGCCCTGGCCGAGAACGCCCTCTCGGCCGAGATCGCCGGCGGCCGACTGACCGTCACCCGGCGCGCCCTGAGCGATCCCACCGCCCGGCCGCTGACCGTCATCGCCCCGGACGGCCGCGAAAGCCACCTCGCCCTGACCGACCAGGGCGACGGCCGGGCGACCGCCAGCCAACCCGCCGAGGCCCCGGGCCTGTACACCGTGCGCGATCCCGCCGGACCGCCGGAAGCCCGCCTCGCCTTCGCCGCCCCACCCCCGGAGGCGCTGAAGGAAACCGCTCAACTGACCGCCACCGCCCAGGCCGCCGCCCCGCTGGTCGAGGCGACCCGGGGCACCACCGTCTGGCTGGGCGACGACGCGGCCAACCCCACCCTGCCCACGCCGCGACGCACCACCGCCAACCCCGACACCCTGGCCCTGCCCCGCCGCGACGCCCACCAGACCACCGGCCTGACCCACCAAGCCCTGATGCCCGCCCCCCTGGCCCTGACCCTGATCACCCTCGCCCTGCTCACGGCCTGGCTGCGTGAACGCGCCTGAGCCAGAGCGCGCAAGGTCAAAGGGGCGCCGCCCCTTTGAAATCCCCGCTGGGGAGGCCGGAAGGCCTCCCCAGACCCCACCATGAGTCAAAGCCGTGAAGAGGGGGGTATCCGAGCGCGCGCGCTCGGATACCCCCCTCTTCACGGCTTTAAGTCGCGGCGGGGGTCCGGGGGGACCCCCGGTCCCCCCGGCGGGGGTTCCAAGGGGGCAGCGCCCCCTTGGCGTTGCCCGCCCCGGCTCAGTCGAGGTTCATGCAGTTGGCGTAGAAGGTGGTGGTGGCCGGCCAGTCGGAGAACACGCCGACCACGCCGATGTCCTGGGCCAGGACGTTCAGCAGGTCGAGGGTGTCGCTGTCGCGGTCGGTGACCTTCTCGATCGACTGGAAGTACCAGCCGCCACCGCTGGCCAGCGGGCCGGAGCGTTCCAGGGTCCAGGTGATCAGCTTCAGGCCGGCCTTCTTGGCCGCCTTGGCGTAGGGCGAGGGGACGATCTTGCCGTCCTTCTCGGTGACCAGGAAGTACAGCGGCGGGGCGAGATAGTTGACGCCCTTGTCGGCCAGTTCCTGCATCGAGGGCTGCCAGGTCTTTTCGTCCATCGGATCGAAGCCTTCGATGTCGTAGCGGCCATCCAGGTAGACCGCCTGTTTGCCGAACTCGGGGTAGGTCTCGATCCAGTAGAGCACGTCATCCAGGTTGAAGGACTGGGCGAAGACCCGCTTGGGGTCGATGCCGGCGGCCTTGTACTCCTCGATCATCTGGGCCGCGTAGTCGTGCTGGCTGTAGCCGCCGTCGAACGGCATGTCGACGCTGGGGCCCTTCAGCTCGGGGGTGAACTTGCGGCCCATGCCGTCGATCAGGGCGATGCTCTGGGCGTGGGTCACCACCGTGCCCGGGCTGTAGAGGTCGGTGCGCCAGCCGGCGGTGGCATCCATGTAGGCCTCGGCCGTGGTGGCGTCGGGGTTGGCGGCGTCCATCTTGCCGTTCAGGCTCATGAACTCGTCCAGGGTCAGGTCGCTGGTGCAGCAGGTGGCCGAGGCCTTGGTGCCCTTGGCCGGGTCGGCCGGGGTGAACGGCTGCGAGCATTTGGCGGCCAGCTCGGGGCGGGCCAGGATGTCGGTGGTGGTCGCCAGATCGCATTGCGAGTGGCGGCAGACCAGCTGCTTGTCCTTGGTGAAGGTGACGTCGCACTCGATGATGCCGGCGCCCTGGCGGCCCGCCGCCAGGTAGCTCTCGCGGGTGTGCTCGGGGAACTGCATGGCCGCGCCACGGTGGCCGATGGAGAAGTCACGCGCCGTGAAGGGACCGGTGCAGGCGGCCAGCTTGTCCTTCAGCTTGCCGGCCGGCAGGTCGTCGACCAGGAACATCGGGCGCGGACCGATCTGGGCGTCATCGGCGGCCAGGGCGGGGGAAAGCGGGGTGGCCAGGGCCAGCACGGCGAGGCCGACGCCGGCGGTCAGGCAGCGGGTGATGGGGCGCATCTTCACGGAACTCCTTGTCGGTGGAACGCCAACGGACGAGGTGGGACAGAACCGCCAGTTTGCCGACGCGACGTTCCAGAAGGATGACCGATACGCGAAATGTGGATGACAGGTGCGGGCGGGCGGCCATGGCCTCAGGGGTCGAGGGTCAGGATCTCGCCACCCGGCGGCTGGGTATAGGTCGCCCCGACCAGCCGCGCCCCCTCGGCGTGCGAGGCCCGCTCGGCCGGCCAGCACCATACGGCGCCGGTGCGCTCGCAGACGATTCGGCGCACCGCCTGGTGCGGCGAATTACGGATCATCGCCACCAGTTCGGCCGGCGACGGATCACGCACGGCGCCGATGCGGGCCGCGCCAGCCTCGGGCGTGGCGTCGCCGGGCGGCCCGATCATGGCCAGGGTGCGGGCGTCGCGCTGGCCGTCGCACAGCCCCTCCAGCGCCGCCGCGAAGCGGGCCCTGTCCTGGTCGCTGTCGGCGGCGGCCTCGAACAGGGTCAGGCAGGAGGCCAGCTTGAGATGATCGGGAAAGCCGAAGATGTGGGCCGCCGGACGGCCGTGGTGGGGCGCCAGCGCCGCCACGCACTGGCGCAGGCGCTGGCCAAGCAGCGGATGGGCCAGATAGGCCCGCGCCTCGTCAAGCCCGCGCAGGCCGAAGTGATACGAGGTGGCGCTGCGCCCCAGCCCGGCCAGTTGGGGAAAGACGAACCACATCCAGTGGCTTTGCTTGCGCCCGGCCTTCAGCTCGGCCAAGGCGTTCTGGAAAACGCCGTCCTGGGCGGCGACAAAGCGGGCCAGCGGGTCGTCGGGAGGGGGCATGGCGCACTCCTGGGGAAAGAACCCCGAAGCAAGGAATTTGACCTGGAAGCTGGCTCTCTTCCCATATCCGGCGCCCAGGAGGGCGGGCAATTCCGGCTGCCGCCCAATTCCGTTCAGCCATTCCTGAGAAAAATCCGAAGAGCAACATATAGTTGCCACACCCCGGAGCGCCACCGTACCCTCATTCCTGAATCGCCCAACCCAGACAATTTTCACATGGATTCGCAGGAGAAATGGGGGATGAGCACGTTCGACAGTACCAAGAAACCCTTACCGGAGGTCGTCCGCGAGATAACGGAAGGTAACCTGCAACTCCCCGATTTCCAAAGGGGCTGGGTATGGGACGATCACCACGTTCGGTCACTCCTAGTCAGCGTCGCGCGCTCCTTCCCCGTTGGTGCGGTGATGCTCCTGGAAACCGGTGGCGACGTTCGGTTTCAGGTACGCCCCATTGAAAACGTGACATTTGCGAACGGCACCCCGGACCCCGAACGGCTGATCCTCGATGGTCAGCAACGCCTCACCTCTCTGACCCAAGTCTTGGCTCTGGAAAGCCCCGTCAAGACTTTTGATGAGAAAGGAAATCCGATTGAGCGCCACTACTATATCGACATCGAATCGGCGCTTGACGATGAAAGACTGGAAAATGCGTTCGTCTCCGTAGAGCCTGATAGAAAAATTAAATCAAACTTCGGAAGAAAAATTGACCTGGACTTGTCAGACAGGCAAAAAGAGTGCGAAGAATTTCACTTCCCATGCAACCAGATACTAAATTCAGACTCCTGGGAGGAAAGCCTTCAGGAGTACGCACCAGAAAAGTTCCCAAGATACATGGAGTTCCGCCGGAAAGTGCTAAACGCCTTCCGCAGCTATCAACTCCCGATCATCGCCCTTGGAAAGACGACAAGCAAGGAAGCCGTCTGCCTGGTTTTCGAGAAGGTGAATACGGGCGGCGTTTCATTGTCGGTGTTTGAACTGGTCACCGCCAGCTTCGCCGCTGAGAACTTCAATCTACGTGACGACTGGTTCGGCAGCAATCTGCGGGATGTCGAAGGCCGACAGCAGCGCCTCAAGGCTGAGCCAGTACTCCAAACCATTGAGCCAGCCGATTTCCTTCAAGCCATCAGCCTTCTTCGGACCCACGAGAAGCGGCAACAAGACATCGCCGCCGGCAAAACCGGCAAAGCGGTTTCCCCGGTCAGCGCCAAGCGGTCTGCCCTGCTTTCCCTCACCTTGGCCGATTACAAAAGATGGGCGGATGATGTCGAAAAGGGCTTCGGGCTTGCCGCCAAGTTCCTCAGAAAAGAGTGCATTTTCAAATCTCGCGACCTGCCCTATCGAACCCAGGTGGTGCCCCTGGCCGCCGCCCTGACGCACTTGAAGGAGCGTTGGCTGGAGCCAAGGATCCATGACAAGCTCTGCCAATGGTACTGGTGTGGCATCCTTGGTGAGCTCTATGGCGGCGCCGTGGAGACACGGATTGCCAACGATCTTGATGAACTTCTGGCTTGGATCGACAGCTCGGGTGAACCGCCACGAACGATCAGCGACGCCGCGTTCCAACCCGACCGCTTGACCACATTGCGAATGCGCGTCAGCGCAGCCTACAAAGGCCTGCATGTCCTTCTCATGCGGGAAGGGGCCAAGGATTTCTTCTGGAAATCAACCATACAGGACCTGGATCAGGAAGAAATAAACCTGGACATACACCACATATTTCCAATCAAATGGTGCAATGAGCATTCTAAAGAACCGTCTTTATACAACTCAATAATAAACAAGACACCCATATCCTACAAGGCGAACAGGATGATAGGCGGCAAATCTCCATCTTCATACCTGAACGCCATACAAAAACACAAAAACGTATCACTATCAGACGAAGAAATGAATGATATATTGCGGTCTCATCACATACAACCGGACACCTTGAGAGCCGATGACTTTGATTCTTTCTACAGCGCTCGAAAAGAAGAACTCCTAAAAATTATAGAATCTGCAATGGGAAAGAAGCCTGAGGGCACGACACACGACCAGCCCTGAGATTTCTCGCCCCCCAGCCACAAAAAAAGCCGCGGTTGCCCGCGGCTTTTTCAAGGGTTGGTCGGAGTGAGAGGATTCGAACCTCCGGCCCCTGCCTCCCGAAGACAGTGCTCTACCAGGCTGAGCTACACTCCGCCAAGGGCTTGCCATGGCCAAGCCATGGTCCGGCGGGTTTCGGGACCCCGTCCGGGAGGCCGCTTATAGCGCCTAAGATCGGCCGACGCAAGGGCACCTGAAAGGGCTTTTTCGCGTGCCCCCTCAGCCCTTTTTGCCGCCCCGGCGCTCGGCGGCCCGGCTTTCCGCAAGGCCCGAGTCGGCGGCGTGGATGGGGTCCTCCTTGCCGGTCACCGCGTGGCGCAGGCGGCGCACCCCGACAAAGACCAGCCCGGCCACCACGGGCAGCCCGACAAACACCCCGATCTCGGCCTTGAAGGGCAGCAGCCCGGCCGCCTCGGCGCCCTTCAGGGCGTAGGCGACAAGGCCCATCAGGTAGTAGCTGATGGCGACCACCGACAATCCCTCGACCGTCTGCTGCAGGCGGATCTGCACGGCGACCCGGCGGCTCATGGTTTCCAGCAGGTCGCGGTTGCCTTCCTCCAGGGCGATGTCGACCCGGGTGCGCAGCATGGCGCCGGCCCGGGTCAGACGCTCCGACAGCGCCTCCATGCGCTGGGCGGTGCTCTGGCAGGTGTGCATGGCCGGGGCGAAGCGGCGGTTCATGAACTCGGCCACCGTCTGCAGGCCGGGGATGCGGGTTTCGCGAAGGTCCTCGATGCGCCGGGTGACGATGCGGTGATAGGCCTCCGAGGCGGCGAAGCGGAAGCCCACCTGCGAGGCCATTTCCTCGGCCTCGGCGGCGAGCCCGGTGAGGCGGGCGAGCAGAGCGCGGTCGGCCTCGGTGTCGCGGCTGCCCCGGCGGTCGCTGTCGGCGAGGCGGGTGATGACCTCGGCCACCCCGGCCTCCAGGCAGGCGATGCGCGGCAACAGGTCCTTGGCCAGGGGCAGGGCGATCAGCGACAGCATGCGATAGGTCTCGATCTCCATCATGCGCTGCATCAGGCGCCCGGCCTGACCCGGGGTCATGGTTTTCGAGCTCATCAGGATGCGGGTGAAGCCGTCCGGGCCGAGTTGGAAATCGGTCCACACCGAGCCGCCCCCGCCGCCGACCAGGCTGCCGGCGGCGCGCCCGCCGGGAAACACCCGAAGGGCGCTTTGGTTGGTCCGCCCCGGGCCTTCCAGCACCAGATGCACGGCCGAGATCATCTCGCCGGGCAGGCCGGCCAGCCAGCCGGGCGGCACCAGATCGAGCGCCGTCTCGGCGAACGGCGCGCGCTCGCCGTTATCGGGCAGCGGATCGAAGCGGTAGAAGGTGTAGGTGGAGAACTCGGTGTGGCGCTCCCAGCGCAGCCGGAAGCCGCCGCTTTCGGTGGCGAAATCGTCGACGAAGAACAGGGCGTCCGGTTCCGGCGGCTCGACCGCGCACAGCCGGCACAGATCGGCCAGCCGGGCGCGGTCCTCGGCGGCCGGGCGCTCGCCACTGATCAGCGCCAGATGCGAGGCGCGCACCGGCGCCGCCAACTGCTGGAAGGGGCGGGCGTGCACCTCGCCGGCCAGGAGGTGGCGCAGGGGATAGTCCTCGGGCAGCGGGCGCGCCGGGGTCGGCGCCGGGGTCGGCGACGGAGCGTCGGTCATCAACAGGGTCCTGATGGTGGGATGGGACGGGAGGCGGCCGGGGTGGCCGGCGGGCATGGATCGGCGTTGGCGGGCCAGCCTGGCGAAAGAGCTTTGATGAATCGGTTCTGGCGGGCCGGCCTTACAGGTCCTTGGTCGGCGAGAAGAACACCACCTGCCCCCGGCCCTGCCGCTTGCCTCGATACATGGCAGCATCGGCCAGCCGCAGCAAGGCCTTGCCGTCCGGCGCGTGGATCGGGAAGCAGGCCACGCCGACGGTGGCCCCCAGGTGGATCGCCTGTCCGCCCAGGCTGAACGGGGCCTGGATCGCCTCGATGATCTTATCGCCGACCCGCTGGACGGCGGCCCGTTCGGCCACCCCCTCGACCACCACCACGAACTCGTCGCCGCCGATGCGGGCCAAGTGGTCGCTTTCGCGCACCGCCCGGCTCAGGCGCTGGGCGACCTCGCGCAGCAGGTGGTCGCCCTCGGCGTGGCCGTGCTGGTCGTTGATCTGCTTGAAGCCGTCCAGATCGATGAACAGCACCGCCAGTTGGCTGTCGATGCGCCGGGCCCGCGAGATGGCGGCGCCCAGCGAATCGGCCAGATGGGCCCGGTTGGCCAGCCCGGTCAGCGGATCGCGCACGGCCAGGCGGCGCAACTCATCCTCCAGGGTCTTGCGCGCCGTCATGTCGCGGGCGATGCCCTCGATGCCGATCACCTCGCCGTGCAGGGCGCGCCGGAAAAAGGCGTTGGTGGACAGCCACAGGGTGCGCCCGGAGCGATGGCGCATGGCGGTTTCCAGGTTGCTCACCTTGCCGCCCTGGGCCTTCACGGTGCGCATCACCCGGTCGCGGTCGCTCTGGTCCAGGTAGAAATCGGCCAGGGGCCGGCCGAGCACCGCCGCCGGCGGATAGCCGAGAATGGCCTCGACCGAGGGCGAAACGCGGGTGACCACGCCGTTGACGTCGGTGCGAAAGAAGATGTCGGGGATGGAATCGATGATGTTCTGCAGGTCGCGCTCGCGCTCGGCCACCTCGTCCAGGGCCCGCTGCAGCACGCTCATGTCCTTGATGGTGCCGAACACCCGGGTCTCGCCGTCGGTCTGGATGGGGGTGCCGATGCTCAGTATCACCGAAATCCGGTCGCGGCCGTTGGCGTGGACCAGCTCGAAGGGATAGCGGTCGGGCACCTCCTCGCCGGCCAGCCGGCGGCGGTGGCGGTCGCGGACCAGTTGCCGCCACTCCGGAGCGATCATGGCGTCCATGGCCATGCCGATCATGTCCTCCGGGGTCAGGCCGACCATCGCCGCCATGGTCGGATTGACGTAGACGATGCGCTGGTTGGACAGCACCACCACGCCGTCCTGGATGTTGGCCAGAACGGCCTCTGCATCGGCCAGTGGCAGGGGCGGATGGGACACGGAGGCGGACCTGGCGGGGGGGAGCGGGGCGGGGGCGGAGCGGCCTGGGGAGTATCGCACCATCCCCGGGGCCACTCAACCGCAACGATCCCTGAGGCCCGGCGCCAGTCTACCAGCGGAAGGCGGGGATGGCGGCCAGCGGCCACAGGTCGAAGCGCTCGGCCAGGGCGAGGGCCTTGGCGGGATCGGGCGACGTGCCGTGACTGATGCCCAACTCGGCGGCGTGGATGCCGCCGGTGCACCAGATGGCGGCCAGCCCGGCCGCCTGGGCGCCCTTGACGTCGGTCTCGAAGGCGTCGCCGACCACCGCCACCCGCTCGGCCGGCAGCCCCAAAAGGTCCAGACACTGGGCGTAGATGGCCGGGTCGGGCTTGCCGCGATAGATCACCTGGCCGTCCAACTCCTGATAGCGGCGGGCCAGGGCGCCGGCACAGACCACCGGCCGCCCGGCGCGGATCACCACCTGATCCGGGTTGGCGCAGACCATGGGCAGACGGCGCGCCGCGCCGGCCTGCAACCGCTCCTCGTAGTCGGCCACCGTCTCGTCGAACGACCACGGCCCGGTGTTGAGGATGAAATCGGCCGTTTCCAGCGGCGCTTCCTGGTAGCCCTCGAGGTCCTCGAACAGGTTGCGGTCGCGGGGCGGGCCCAGGTGGTAAAGCCGGCGACCCAGGGCCTTGAAGGCCGCATCGGTGGGCGCCGACAGCTCGCGATACACCGCCTCGCCGGACGACAGCACGGCGTGATAGAGGTCTTCGGGAATGCCGAAGTCGGCCAACTGGCGGACCAGTTCGCCGGCCCGGCGCGGCGCGTTGGACAGCATCACCGCCCGCCGGCCGGACCGCTGCACCGCCTTCAGGGTGGCGGCGGCGTCCGGATAAGCGTTGTGGCCGTCGTGGATGACCCCCCACAGGTCGAGGATGAGGCCGTCGAAACCGTCAAGCAGGCCCCCGATGCCAGGGCACACGGGAAGGGTGGCTGAACCGCGGGACATGGGGGCTCCGTCTGTGAGGCCGGCCGGAGGGGGCCGATGGGGGACCGGGATCAGGCCGCCGAATGCACGATGGCGTCCAGCTCGCCGGCCGCCTCCAGGGCCATCAGTTCGTCGCAGCCGCCCAGGTGGCGGTCGCCGGCGAAGATCTGCGGCACGGTGCGCCCGCCCTTGGCCCGCTCGACCATCTCGGCGAACAGCGCGTCGTCGCCGGTCACGTCGAGGACGCGGTACTGGAGCCCCTTCTTCTTCAGCAGCTTCTCCGCCCGATAGCAGAACGGGCAGGTGGGGCGCAGGTAGATGTCGATGGGGGTGTGGCTCATGGCAGGGGGCCCAGTGGAAGTTTGGGATGGAGGATAAGGTGGAAACGCAACGCGGCCGGGCCCCATCATCAAGGACCCGGCCGGCGCGCACTATGGACCGAGGTCGGCCGGCGGATCAAGCCGCCGCATGGAAGCCGACCCGCCCGGTCCGTTCGGTTCAGGCGGCCTGATTGAGGTTGGCCAGCATGGTGTCGGCGTCGCTGACCTTGAACGGGTCGCCGGGGGCGTTCATGTCCTCGACGAACATGCGCTCGATGACGCCGTCCTTGACCAGCATGGAATAGCGCCAGGAGCGCTTGCCGAAGCCCAGCTGCGCCTTGTCGACCAGCAGGCCCATGCCGTCGCTGAACTCGCCGTTGCCGTCGGGGATCATCTTCACCTCGTCGTCCACGCCCTGGTCCTTGGCCCAGGCGTTCATGACGAAGCTGTCGTTGACCGACAGGCAGTAGATGTCGTCCACGCCGGCCGCCTTCAGGGCCTCGCTGCGGGCCATGTAGCCCGGCAGATGGGTCGACGAGCAGGTCGGGGTGAAGGCCCCGGGCAGGGCGAAGACAACCACCGTCTTGCCCTTGAAGATCTCGTCGGTGGTCAGATCGACCCACTCGCCGTCCTTGCGGACGCGAAAGGTACAGCTGGGCACGTTGTCACCGGGCTTTTTCATGAAACTCCCTCCTGAAATCCTGGGTGAATAGAAGGTTTGGCGAACCTGTCGGCAAACCGGAAGTCAAACCTGTCGGCGCCTGTTCAGCCCCGCCTTGATCCGTCGGGCAACGCCCAAGGTCATGCTGCGGTGCGTCATCGCGCCTGCAAGAGACAACCTAGTGAGCATCTTGGAAAGGTTCTAACTGAAAATTCCACTCAGGAAAATCGGAAATACCGATCCGAGCCCGCCATCACGGACACCAACACGCCGGCGGAGGTCAACCGGCGGCCTTCTGGTCCCGCCCCGGCCACCGCTTGCGGATCGAGCGTTTCAGGCGTTCCCAGCGGCGGTTCCTGCGCCAGCGCAGGCCCGCTTCCACGGCGGCGCGCGCCCCCTCCGACAGGCTGTAGGCGTCGAGCACCGCCTCGGCCTCGGGCGGCAGGTCGTGGGCCAGGATGGCCATGCCCGAGGCGGTGGCCTCAAGCAGGCGCGGCATCTGCCCGGCCGCCGCGCCGACGGCCGCCATCCCGGGTTCCAGGCCGCAATTCCTGACATCGTGGAACAGCACCGCCCCGGGGCGGGCCAGGAAGGGCGCCACCGCCCGCCAGTCCTTTTCCACCTGCTCGACGGTATGCAGGCCATCGACGAACACGAGGTCGAGGCCATCGGGAAAGTGCTCGGCCATCAGCGCCGGCACCGCCTGGGGCGAAAAGCCCTTCACGGCGCGCACGTGCAGCCCCAGTTCGTGGGCCATGTCCTCGGTCAGCGAGAGGCCTTCCTCGGAAAACGGATCGAGCCCGGCGTCCAGGGCGACCAGACGCGCCCCGTGCGGCGCCGCCAGCCCCAGGGCCAGGGCGCTCCAGCCGAACGAATTGCCGATGACCAGGATGCGCCGGGCCGGCCAGGCGGCCAAAAGATGCTCAAGGAAGATCACCTCGCCCAGGGCGATGCCCAGACCGTTGGTGACGCTTTGGCCGTCCTTGACCAGCCAGGTGAAGGGGGCCAGATCGAAGCCGTCCCAGTGCGCCGGATTGAGGCCGCTGGCGATCTCGTAGCCGCGCGCCCGATAGGCCGCCAACAATCTCGGAAGCAACGTCACCCAACCCTCCCCAACCTGGAACCGTCTCTGGATGGTCCCCATCATGCGCCGACGCCGCGCCCCTCTCAAGGGGCGCGGTTACAGAAGGCGGCCACTGGGGAGGCCTCCGGCCTCCCCAGACTCAAAAGGGGCGGTTGCCGAAGGCGACCGCTGGGGAGGCCTCCGGCCTCCCCAGACTCAAAAGGGTCGGTTGCCGAAGGCGACCGGGGCAGCCCGGAAACGGGCCGCGACAGGGGACGGTGACGGGATGGGGCGGGGGCGCGCCCGGCCGGCCTCAGGCCGAGGCGGCCAGACGGCGGCGGGCCTCGCGGATGACCGCTTCCACGCTGACCACGGCAACGCCATCGCTGGCCATGCGGCGCCGCACGATGGGGTCGTTCAGCACCTCGTTCAGGGTGGGTTCGTGATTGCCGGCATAGAGATCGGCATCCGGGCGATCAGCGGCGGGCCGGGCGTCCGGGACCGTGGCGGCATTGGCGGCGGATGTCATGTCAGCCCCTCCTCGACCAAATAATTATTAGGAAACCATAATGTTGCGGCGCATCCACCGTGGGTTGGGCAAGAAGCACCAACCCACGCCTTACGATATAGGACGGATTTGGTCCGTTGCCAACCCCCAAACCGACGTCGCATGACATTTCACCCGATCCGGGTAGGGTTTTCCGTAGCCGCCATCACCAATCCATCATCTGTCACGGGCTTGTCTCCACCGCCCAGGAAGGCGATATAGGGCGGGTCATGCCCGCGCCAAGCCCCACTGCCCCACCCCTGCCCGCTTTCACCTGCCAGGCCCCGAGCCTGGCCGGCCTGGACCACGTGACGGTGTGGATCTTCGATCTGGACAACACGCTGTACCCGGCCACCTCCAGCCTGTTCCCGCAGATCGACCGGCGCATGAAGGGGTTCATCTCCGAGCGCCTGAAGCTGTCCGAGGCCGAGGCCTTCGCCTTGCAGAAGGACTACTTCCGCCGCTTCGGCACCACCCTGCGCGGCCTGATGCTGAACCACGACGTGGCGCCGGCCGAGTTCCTGGACTACGTGCACGACGTCGACCACACCTGCCTGATCGCCGATCCGCGCCTCGACGCGGCGCTGGGGCGCCTGGAGGGGCGCAAGCTGGTGTTCACCAACGGCAGCCAGAGCCACGCCGAGGCGGTGTTGCTGAAGCTGGGCCTGGAGCGCCATTTCGAGGCCATCTTCGACATCATCGCCGCCGACTATGTGCCCAAGCCAGTCCCCGAGACCTACCTGAAGATGACCCGGCGCCACGGCATCGACCCCCGGGAGGCGCTGTTCGCCGAGGATTCCCACCTCAACCTGAAGCCGGCCCACGAGATGGGCATGGCCACCGCCTGGGTGCGCAGCGGCGCCCCCGATCCTTTCGGCCCGCCGCCGGAGGGCGACCTGTCCCACTGTCAGCATGTGGTGCGGGACTTGGCGCCGTGGCTGGCCCGGGTGGTTGACGAGGTCCAGGCGGCTGGCAAAGGGGCGCCGCCCCTTTGAACCCCGCTGGGGAGGCCGGAGGCCTCCCCAGACCCCACCATGAGTCAAAAACCCACCAGGGGGCTTGCCCCCTGGTGGGTTTTTAAGTCACGGCGGGGGTCCGGGGGGACCCCTGGTCCCCCCGGCGGGGGTCAAGGGGGCAGCGCCCCCTTGCCAGCCGCCGGAACCGCGTCACCCACCGCGCAGCGCCCCGAACTGCCGGCTGGCCACGGTAAGCATGGCCAGATCGACGTTGCCGGCCGCCTTCAGCTCGGCGATCAGTTGGTCGGCCCGCTCGACGCCGGCCTGATTGTCGGCCGTCCAGGCATTGATCGCCTTGGCGGGATCGCGCGGCGCGCGGCGGCGGCCCAGGGTGGCCAGCACGCGGTCGGAAAGATCGCGCTGGTGGACGTAGAGTTCGTCGATCAGCGCCCCCATGGCCAGCTTCTGCCAGTGGGTGCCGTGGGCCAGATCCTCGGCCCGGGCGCGCAGCCAGCCCAGATGGAAGCGGTTGCCGAGCGCGAAGTAGAGGCGGGCCACCTCGGGCACCGGGCGGCCGTGGCCGGCGGCCAGGCCCATGATGTCGGTGGCGCTGGCCTGGACGATCAGGGTGGCGACCCGGCGGGCCAACGCCTCCGGGGCGCCGCGCTGGCCCAGCTCGTCGGCCCGGGCGGTCAGCAGATCGGCCACCTCGGGCCCGCAGACGTCCTTCAGGCAGCCGACGATCTCGCCCACCGCGCGGCCCAGGTCGTCGACCAGGGCGCCGGTCAGCGGGCGCGGCCCGTTGCGCAGGATCCACACGGTGACCCGCTCCAGGACCCGGTTGATCTCGAGCAGCATGTCGCTTTGCAGGTCGGCGCCGACCTTGGCGTCGAGGGCCTCGATGTCGCTCCACAGGGTGCGCACCGAAAGCGCCTCGCGGCTGGTGATGTAGGCCCGGGCGATGTCGGCCGGGGTGGCCCCGGTCTTTTCCATGACCTGGGTGACGAAGGTGCCGCCGACCCGGTTGATCAGCGAGTTGGCCACATGGGTGGCGATGATCTCGCGCCGCAGGCGGTGCTTCAGGATGGCCTCGCGCCAGGACTGGCGCAGGTCGCTGGGGAAGTAGCGCACCAGATCCTCGGCCACCATGGCGTCGTCGGGCAGGTCGCTGTCGAGGATCTCGTCGAACAGCCACAGCTTGGAATAGGGCATCAGCACGGCGGTTTCCGGCCGCACCAGACCCTGGCGGGCGGTCATCCGCTCGCCCACCGTCTCGTCGTCGGGCAACCCTTCCAGGGCGCGGTCCAGCCGCCCCGCCCGTTCCAGCATGCGCATCAGGCGGTGCTGGTGGTCGAGGGCCTCCACCCCGCGCGCCTCGACCAGCGAGATGGCCTGGGTCTGCAGGTAGTTGTCGCGCAGGACCAGACGCGCCACCTCGTCGGTCATGCGGACCAGCAGGGCGTCGCGCTGTTTCAGGGTCAACTCGCCGGCGCCGACCAGCCCGTCGAGCAGGATCTTGATGTTCACCTCGTGGTCGGAGCAGTCGACCCCGGCCGAGTTGTCGATGGCATCGGTGTTCAGGCGCACCCCGGCCCGGGCCAACTCGATGCGCCCGGGCTGGGTGATGCCCAGGTTGGCCCCCTCGCCGATGACCCGGGCCCGCACCTGATGGGCGTCCAGGCGCACCGCGTCGTTGGCCCGGTCGCCGGCCGCCGGGTGGCCCTCGTGGCCGGCCTTGATGTAGGTGCCGATGCCGCCGAACCACAAAAGATCGACCGGGGCGGCGAGGATGGCCCGGATCAGCGCCGCCGGGGTCAGCCGCTCCACGTCATCGGGCAGGCCGAGGGCATGGCGCGCCTCAGGGCTGAGCGGGATGTGCTTGGCCGAACGCTCGAAGACCCCGCCGCCCGCACTGATCCGCGCCGGGTCGTAGTCGCTCCACGCCGAGCGCGGACGCTCGAACAGGCGGCGCCGCTCGGCGAAGCTGGCCTCGGCGTCGGGATTGGGGTCGAGGAAGATGTGCTGATGGTTGAAGGCGGCGATGAGCCGGATGTGCGGCGACAGCAGCATGCCGTTGCCGAACACGTCGCCGGCCATGTCGCCCACCCCGGCCACCGTGAAGTCTTCCGACTGACAGTCGTGGCCCAGCTCGCGGAAATGGCGCTTGACCGATTCCCAGGCGCCGCGCGCGGTGATCCCCATGGCCTTGTGGTCGTAGCCCTTGGAGCCACCCGAGGCAAAGGCGTCGCCCAGCCAGAAGCCATAGGACAGGCTGATCTCGTTGGCGATGTCGCTGAAGGTGGCGGTGCCCTTGTCGGCGGCGACCACCAGATAGGGATCGTCGCCGTCGTGGCGCACGACGCGCGGCGGCGGCACCACGGTGTCGCCGGACAGGTTGTCGGTGACGTCGAGCAGACCCTGGATGAGCAGCCGGTAGCAGGCCACCCCCTCGGCCATCTGGGCCTCGCGGGTCGGCTCGGCGGGCGGCCGCTTGACCACGAAGCCGCCCTTGCTGCCGACCGGCACGATGACCGCGTTCTTGACCATCTGGGCCTTCATCAGGCCGAGGATCTCGGTGCGGAAGTCCTCGCGCCGGTCGGACCAGCGGATGCCGCCCCGGGCCACCTTGCCGCCGCGCAGATGGATGCCCTCGGTGCGCGGGCTGTAGACGAACACCTCGACCCACGGGCGCGGCCGGGGCAAATCGTCGATCGCCCGGCTGTCCAGCTTCAGCGACAGGTAGGGCTTGGCCGCCCCGTCGGCCCCGAACTGGTAGTAGTTGGTGCGCAGGGTGGCGCCGATCAGGTTGAGCAGACCGCGCAGGATGCGGTCGTCGTCGGCGTTGGCCACCTGATCGAGGCCGCTTTCGATCAGGCCGCGCAGCTCCCCGGCCCGCCGCTCGGCGTGATCGCGGGCTTGCGGATCGTGGCGGGCGTGGAACAGCCAGACCAGCTTGCGGGCGATGGCCGGGTGGGCGCCCAGGGTGTGGGCGATGGTTTCCTGGCTGAACGGAAAGGCGGTCTGGCGCAGGTAGCGGGCCCCGGCGCGCAGGATGACCACCTCGCGCCAGGTCAGCCCGGCGCCGACGACCAGCCGGTTGAAGGGATCGTCCTCCACCTCGCCGCGCCACACCTGATCGAGGCAGGCCATGAAGTCGTCGCGCACGGCGGCCAGATCGATCTCGCCGGGCTGGTCCAGGGCGAGGTCGAAATCGTGCAGCCAGACCGCCGCGTCGTTGTCCTGGGGCGCATCGGGGTCGGGGCGCGGGCGGACCTCGCAGGGCACCTCGCCGATGACCCGAAAGCCCATGTTCTCGAGCACCGGCAGGATGTCCGACAGCGGCACCGCGCGGCGGGCATGGTAGATCTTCAGGCGCGCCTCGCCGGGCCCGGCCTCGACCGGGCGGTAGAGGTTCATGCCCAGGCTGTCGTCGGCCAGCACCTGCTCGATGCGCTCGATGTCGCGCACCGCCAGTTGCGGCGGCGTGCGCTCGCGGTAATAGCCGGGGAAGGCCTCGCCATAGCGGCGTAGCAGGCGCACCCCCTTTTCCTCGCCCTTGGCGGCGAGCAGGGCATCGTGCAGGTGGTCGGCCCAGGTGCGGGTGGCGTTGGCGATGCGCCGCTGCACCTCCTCGCCGTCGGCCGGCGGCAGGTGGCCGGGGCGGGTCTTGATGAGGAAGTGCAGGCGGGCCAGCGGGCTGTCGGCGACCTGGGTGTAATAGGCCTGGGTGTGGCCGGCGTAGGCGTCCTCGAGAATCCCTTGCAGGCTGCGCCTAAGCGCCGTGTCGAAGCGGTCGCGCGGGATGTAGACCAGACAGGAGACGAAGCGCTCGAACGCATCGCGGCGCACGAACAGGGCGGTGCGGGCGCGCTCCTGAAGGTGCAGGACACCCAGCGCCGTGTTCAGCAAGTGCTCGGTGTCGCTCTGGAACAGCTCGTCGCGCGGCAGGTTCTCGAGGATGGCCAGCAGGGCCTTGCCGTCGTGGCCGCGCGGGGCGAAGTCGGTGCGCGCCATCAACTGGGCGATGCGCCGGGCCAGGGCCGGCACCCGGCGGGCGCTGTTGATGTAGGCCTCGGCGGTGAACAGGCCGAGGAACAGGTCGAGGCCGACCAGCCGCCCGGCCGGATCGAACCGCTTCACCCCGATGGCGTCCATCAGCACCCCGCGATGGACCACCGAGCGGCGGTCGGTCTTGGTCACCAGCAGCGGCGCCGGGCTGGCCAGGAAGGCCCGCGCCCCGGGGGTCAGGTCGCCCAGGCGGGCCGGCTGATCGAACAGCGGCAGGGCATCGGCCGGCGCCTCGGCACGCAGGATGCCGAGACCCCGCACCAGGGCATTGGCGCCCTGGGGGGTGAAGTCCAGCCGGCGGTGGCCGAGCAGGGTGAAGTGGTTGTCGCCCAGCCAGCTCAGGAACTCGCGGCCCGCCGCCACCTCCTCCTCGGCGGCGTCGGGGGCGCAGAGCTCGGCGGCGACGCTGGCCAGCCGTTCCTGCATGGGGCGCCAGTCCTCGACCGCGGCGCGCACCGCGTCGAGCACCTCTTCCAGGGCCTCGGCCAGGGCTTTCAGGGTGGCGTCGCCGGGCTGGGCGGTGACCAGCACCTGCATCACCGATTCGGCGGCGCCCTGACCCTCGGCGGTGGGCGGGCCGAGGTCGGTCAGTTGGCCGCGCCGGTCGCGCTCGACCCGGAACACCGGATGGATCAGCCGGTGCACGGTGAGGTCGTGCTCGAGCAGGCAGGTGGTCACCGAATCGACCAGGAACGGCATGTCGTCGTTGATGATCTCAACGACGGTGTGCTCGCTCTGCCAGCCGTCGGCCTCCAGGCCCGGGTTGAACACCCGGACCAGCGGCCGGCCCGGACGGCGCGGCTCGGCGAGGCGCCCCTTGAGGCCGATCAGGGCGGCGAAGAGGTCTTCCGGGTCGTCGGCCAGCAGATCGTCGGGCGGGGCATGGGCCAGGGCATGGCGCACGAAGGCGGCGGCCGGGCCGGCCCGCTCGGGGTCGAGGCGTCGGGTGGCCAGGGCGGCCACGCTGTCGATCAGGTCGGCCTTGTCGGCCGGGCCGTGGGGGCTCATTATTCTCCACCGATCGGCGAAACGGCCCCTCCCATGGGCCACCGGTAGAGTTCACTTGGGGCCGCCCGCCTTGACATTCAATACTTTAAAGACCGCCGCCCCGCCGCTTGCGGAGGCTGGCCTCGGGATATCGGGCCTCGCCGCCGAGCGCGACGGCGTGCCGGTGCTGTTCGACGTCTCGCTGGAAGTGGGTCCGGGCCAGGCGGTGGCCCTGCTCGGCCCCAACGGCGCCGGCAAGACCACCACCCTGCTGGCGGTGATGGGGCTGGTCCGTGTCACCGCCGGTCGCCTGACCTGGGACGGCGGCGCGTTGACCCACCAGCCACCGCACCGCATCGCCGCCGCCGGCATCGGCTGGGTGCCCGAGGAGCGGCGCGTCTTCGCCGGCCTGACGGTGGCCGAGAACATCGAGGTCGGCCGCCGGCCGGGACGTCCCCCGGCGGCCGGCGGCGACTGGCACGACGCCCGGCTGGCCGAGCTGTTCCCCCCCCTGGCCCGGCGCTGGCGGCAGCGCGCCGGGCTGCTTTCGGGCGGCGAGCAGCAGATGCTGGCCATCGCCCGCACCCTGGCCGGCAACCCGCGCCTGCTGTTGCTCGACGAGCCGTCCGAGGGGTTGGCCCCGCTGATCGTCGATCAGATGGCCGCGGCCCTGGCCACCATCAAGGCCGACGGCGTCGCCCTGCTGCTGTCCGAACAGCACCGGGGCTTCGCCGAGACGCTGGCCGACCGTCTGGTCGGTCTGGCCCGGGGGCGGGTGGTCGAGGGGACCGGGGACGGGTTTTCCCGTTGACCGGGCGGCCGGGCGGCGCTGTCATGGACCGGTGAGGTGTTGCCCATCGCCCCGGGAGGACCCGCCATGAGCGCCCACACCGCCACCGCCGACACGCCGCTCGGCGACGCCCACCCGTCCGAGATGGCCGGTCCGCCGCCGGACAGCCTGCTCGCCCAGTTGCCGGGCGAGGTCCTGGACATCCTGACCGGCGAGCAGAAAGCCCGCCTGACGCGCATCCGAATCGACGGCGGCTGGCGCCGCCACCCGGTCGACCTGCGGCTGTCGCTGCCACTGCCCGGCCGGCGTTTCTACCTGACCGTCATCGCCGGCGAGGAAAAGCGCGACGCCCACCGCCGTCAGGCCGAGCGCCACCGCTACCCGCTGCCGACGGTCGGCAACCTGTTCTTCCTGCTCGGTCTGGCCGGGCTGTTCTACGCCACCGCCATGGTCGGCATGTTGTTCTATTCCGGGGTTCTCGACTGATCCGGGGTTGCCGACCGACCCACCCACCGCCTTCCTGACCGGAGCCTTGCCCTTTCCATGTGTGGCCTTGCCGCCGTCTTCCAGCCCGACCGCCCCTTCACCGACGACGATCTCGCCCCCCTGGCCGCCGACCTGGTCCACCGCGGACCGGACGGCACCGGCTTGGCCTCGGGCCGCGGCTACGGCCTGGCCCACACCCGGCTGGCCATCCTCGACCCCGGGCACCGGTCCGACCAGCCGATGAGCGACCCGGCCGGCGTCGCCACCCTGGTCTTCAATGGCGAGATCTACAACTTCAAGGCCCTGCGCGCCGAACTGGAGGCGGCCGGCCACAGCTTCCGCACCAACGGCGACACCGAGGTGCTGCTGATGGGCTACCTCAACTGGGGCGACGCGGTGCTGGAGCGTCTGGAAGGCATGTTCGCCTTCGTGCTGATCGACCACCGGCTGCGCCGCGCCCTGGTCGCCCGCGACGGCCTGGGCATCAAGCCGCTCTACGTGCGCCCGCTCAAGGACGGGCTGGCGGTGGCCAGCGAGATGCGCCCGCTGCTGCGCTTCGGCCCGGCCGAGCCCGACCCGGCGGCGCTGGCCGAGCTGCTGGTCTTCGGCTTCGCGGCGGGCAGCCTGTCGAACCTTCAGGGCATCGAGCGGCTGCCCCCGGGCACGGCGCTCAGCATCGACCTCGATCTGGGCACGGTCACCCGGCGCCGCTGGTTCGACCTGCTCGACACCCTGGCCGCCCAGCCAGCGGCCCACCCCGAGCGCACCGAGGCCGAGGTGGCCGAGGCCCTGGAAGCCAGCCTGACCGACCACCTGCAAAGCGACGTCGGCTATGCCCTGCAACTGTCCGGCGGGGTCGATTCCAGCCTCATCGCGGCGCTCGCCCGACGCCACGACAAGGGCGGCCTGCACGCCTACGCCATCGACCTCGGCGAGTTGCCGCAGAACGAACGCCCGTGGCGCGATCAGGTGGCCGGGCGGCTGGCCCTGGAACGCCACGAGATCGCCTTCGACGGGGTCGCCTTCGCCGACGCCCTGCCCCGCGCCGTGCGCCACATGGAGGGCCCGGTGCCGCACGGCGGCTGCGTGCTGCTGATGAAGCTGTGCGACCACATCGCCCGGCGCACCAAGGTGGTGCTGACCGGCGAGGGGGCCGACGAGTTCTTCGGCGGCTATGCGCGCTATGGCGACTGGCACAAGCTGGCCCGCCAGGAGGCCCTGGGCCAGCGCCTGCCGGCGGGGCTGCTGCCCGACCGCTGGCCCTTCAAGGGAATGCGCCGGCTGGCCGGGCGGGATGGGGCCGCCTGGGCCTCGGTCTATGCCGATCCGGCGCCGCTGCTCAAGGCTTTCCCCGATCTGGTCCCGGTCCCCGGCGCCCGCGAGGCGGCCAGCGCCCGCTTCGCCGACTTCCGCGACCGCCTGCTGGCGGTCGACCAGACCTGCTATCTGGAAAGCCTTTTGGTGCGCCAGGACAAGATGTCGATGGCCGCCTCGGTCGAGGCCCGGGTGCCCTTCGTCCACCTGCCGCTGGCCAAGCGCCTGAACCGCCTGCCGCACAGCCTGCGCGTGCCCGGCGGCGAGACCAAGCCGCTGCTCAAGCGCATCGCCGGCCCGCTCTTGCCCCACGAGTTGCTGCACCGGCGCAAGGTTGGCCTGACCCTGCCCTATGGCGACTGGTGCGCCGATCCCAAGGCGCTGGGCCGCTACCTGGACGATCTGCCGAGCGGCCCATTGGCCGCCTACGCCGCCCCGGGTGCCCTCGGCCGCTGGGTCGAGCGCTTCCGGGACGGCGATCCCCTGGTCCGCCGCCAGAGCTTCCGCCTGATCAACCTGGACCAGTGGCTGCGCACCCTGGGGGGTGCGCAAAGCCCCGAACCCAACCGGATTAACCCTTAAGAACTGCGGGGTTGTACGCCTCTCGGTGGCCCGGCAGGGTGCTTTCCTGTTGCCCCTTCATGACAGCCGGGCCACCATACCGGCACGGGAAGCCTGACCGCCATACCCGCCCTTGCCGAGCCCGGCCGCGCCTCGGCACCCGGCTCTTGAGCGCGCGCCCCTGGATCGGGGGCACCGTCAAGACCCACCCGCCAGCGCGCCCTTGAAGGGGGAACCTTCTGCCTGCGTCCCCCACCACGCTCCCGCGGCGGGCGGCGCCCGCTTCCCCGGTCCCTTGCCGGACCTTCGTCCACCAACCGTAGAGGTCTCACATGAAGACATCCCGACGTGCCCTTTCGGCGGGCCTGGCGTTTTCGCTGGCCGTGGTCGCCGGCGGCGCCGCCCTGGCCCCGGCGTCCGCCGAGGCCAAGACCCTGGTCTTCTGCTCGGAAGGCAGCCCGGAAGGCTTCCAGCCCTCGCTGTTCACCTCCGGCACCACCTTCGACGCCTCGGCCCGCAACGTCATGGACGGGCTGGTCAACTTCAAGCGCGGCAGCACCGAGGTGGTGCCCGGTCTGGCCGAGTCCTGGGAGGTCTCGGACGACGGCCTGGAATACACCTTCCATCTGCGTGACGGCGTGAAGTTCCATTCCACCGGCTTCTTCACGCCGAGCCGCGACTTCAACGCCGACGACGTGCTCTTCACCTTCAATCGCCAGTGGAAGGAAGACCACCCCTACTACAACGTCTCGGGCGGCTCGTACGAGTACTTCAACGCCATGAGCATGACCGACCTTCTGAAGGACATCGTGAAGGTCGACGACCATACCGTGAAGTTCGTGCTCAACCGGCCGGAGGCGCCGTTCATCGCCAACATGGCGATGCCCTTCGCCTCCATCCTGTCGGCCGAGTACGCCCAGGCGATGCTCGATGCCGGCACCCCGGAGATGTTCGACCAGCAGCCCATCGGCACCGGGCCGTTCCAGTTCGTGGCCTATCAGAAGGACGCCGTGATCCGCTTCCGGGCCCACCCCGACTACTGGGCCGGCGAGGCGCCGATCGACAACCTGGTGTTCGCCATCACGCCCGACGCCTCGGTGCGCTACCAGAAGCTGAAGGCTGGCGAATGCCACGTCATGCCCTATCCCAACCCGGCCGACCTTGAATCGATGGACGCCGACCCGGCCATCAACCTGATGAGCCAGGAAGGCCTGAACGTGGGCTATCTGGCCTACAACACCGAAAAGCCGCCGTTCGATCAGGCCAAGGTCCGCAAGGCCCTGAACATGGCGATCAACAAGGACGCCATCATCGAGGCGGTGTTCCAGGGCGCCGGCAAGGTGGCCAAGAACCCCATCCCGCCGACCATCTGGTCGTACAACAACGACATCAAGGACGACCCCTACGATCCCGAGGCGGCCAAGGCGATGCTGGCCGAGGCTGGGGTGAGCGGCCTTGAAACCAACATCTGGGCGATGCCCGTGCAGCGCCCCTACAACCCCAACGCCCGGCGCATGGCCGAGCTGATCCAGGCCGACTGGAAGGCGGTCGGCGTCGATGCCGAGATCGTCTCCTTCGAATGGGGCGAGTACCTCAAGCGCTCGAAGGACGGCGAGCACGACACCGTGCTGCTGGGCTGGACCGGCGACAACGGCGACCCCGACAACTTCCTGGCCGTGCTGCTGGGCTGCGACGCGGTCGGCGGCTCGAACCGCGCCCGCTTCTGCCACAAGCCCTTCGAGGAGGTCATCCAGAAGGCCAAGGTGGTCTCCGACAAGGCCGAGCGCACCAAGCTCTACGAAGAGGCCCAGGTGATCTTCAAGGAGCAGGCGCCGTGGGCCACCATCGCCCACTCGGTGGTTTTCCAGCCGGTGCGCGCCGAGGTCGAGGACTTCCGCATCGATCCGTTCGGCGGGCATGTTTTCTACGGGGTCGATCTTAAGGATTGACCCGACCTGTCATCCAGGTATCACATCGGTTCAGGGGGGAGGGCACGGCCGTGCCCTCCCTTCGGTGTTTGATCCTTCGCCTCTACTTCGCCTCCAGAGCGGCCTGTGCCCATGCTGAGCTTCCTGTTGCGCCGCGTGCTGCTGCTGATCCCCACCTTCCTCGGGGTCAGCGTGGTGGCCTTCGGCTTCATCCGGGTGTTGCCCGGCGACCCCATCGAGCTTCTGGCCGGCGAGCGCAGCATCTCGCCCGAGCGCCACGCCGAGCTGATGGCCCGCTACGGCTTCGATCTGCCGCTGTGGGACCAGTACCTGAAGTTCCTGACCAATCTGGCCTCGGGCGACCTGGGGACCTCGTTCGTCACCCGCCGGCCGGTGCTCGATGAGTTCCTGACCCTGTTCCCGGCCACCCTGGAACTGGGCCTGTGCGCCATCGTCTTTGCCGTCGCCGTGGGCCTGCCGGCCGGGGTGCTGGCCGGGGTGAAGCGGCGCTCGTGGTTCGACCAGACGCTGATGACGGTGTCGCTGACCGGCTATTCCATGCCCATCTTCTGGCTCGGCCTGCTGGCCATCATGGTGTTCTCCGGCTGGCTCGGGCTGACCCCGGTCTCGGGGCGCATCTCGGTGATGTACTACTTCGACAACGTCACCGGTTTCATGCTGATCGACAGCCTGCTGTCGGGCCAGGAGGGCGCCTTCCGCTCGGCCGCCGCGCACCTGATCCTGCCCACGGTGGTGCTGGGCACCATCCCCATGGCGGTGATCGCAAGGCAGACCCGCTCGGCCATGCTCGAGGTGCTGGGCGAGGACTACGTGCGCACCGCCCGCGCCAAGGGCCTGCCGCCGGCCCGGGTGATCGGCCTGCACGCCCTGCGCAACGCGCTGATCCCGGTGGTCACCACCATCGGCCTTCAGGTCGGCGTGCTGCTCGCCGGGGCGATCCTCACCGAGACCATTTTCTCCTGGCCCGGCATCGGCAAGTGGATGGTCGATTCCATCTCGCGCCGCGACTACTCGGTGGTCCAGGGTGGCCTTCTGCTGATCGCGGCCATCGTCATGCTGGTCAACCTGACCGTCGATCTGCTCTACGGCCTGATCAACCCGCGTGTCCGGCGCCGTTAGGATACCTGCCGATCATGAGTGCTTCCGCCGAAACCACCGCCACCGCCGAAACCGAAGGCGCCCCGCCGCGCCGCCAGGCGCTGGCCGACTTCTGGTTCTATTTCAGCGAGAACCGGGGCGCCGTCGGCGGTCTGGTGCTGGTCGTGCTGCTGATCCTGATGGCCATCGGGGCCGACCTGATCGCCCCGCACGACCCGACCCAACAGTTCCGCGACCACCTTCTGATCCCGCCGGCCTGGCAGGAGGGCGGCACCTGGGCCTTCCCCCTGGGCACCGACGCGGTGGGGCGCGACCTGATGTCGCGGCTCATCCACGGGGCCCGCTTCTCGCTGTTCGTCGGCCTCATCGTGGTTTCCATCTCGCTGACCGTGGGCATCTCGCTGGGCCTGATGGCGGGCTATTTCCGGGGCTGGGTGGAAGCCGCCATCATGCGCGTGATGGACGTCATCCTGGCCTTCCCCAGCCTGCTGCTGGCCCTGGTCCTGGTCGCCATCCTGGGCCCCGGGCTGGTCAACGCGATGATCGCCATCGCGGTGGTGTTGCAGCCCCATTTCGTGCGCCTGACCCGGGCCCAGGTGCTGTCGGTGGCGGCCCAGGACTACGTCACCGCCAGCCGCACCGTGGGCGCCGGACCGTTGCGCCTGATGGTCATCACCATCCTGCCCAACTGCATGCCGCCCTTGATCGTCCAGGCCACCTTGAGCTTCTCGACCGCCATCCTGGATGCCGCGGCGCTGGGCTTCCTGGGCCTGGGCGCCCAGCCCCCGACCCCGGAATGGGGCACCATGCTGGCCGAGGCGCGCGAGTTCATCACCCGCGCCTGGTGGGTGGTGACCTTCCCGGGGCTGGCCATCCTGGTCACCGTGCTGGCCTTCAACCTGATGGGCGACGGCCTGCGCGACGCCCTTGACCCCAAACTCAAGCGCACCTGAAGGAGCCCGCCTGCCCCATGGCCCTGCTTGAGATCAACAACCTGTCGGTCGAGTTCAAGACGGCCCATGGCGCCTTCCGCGCCGTGGACGGCATCGATCTGGCCGTTGAAGCCGGCCAGGTGATGGCCGTGGTCGGCGAGTCGGGCTCCGGCAAGTCGGTCGCCATGCTGGCCCTGATGGGCCTCCTGCCGTGGACCGCCACGGTCAGCGCCGACAGCCTGACCTTCGACGGCTGGGACATGCTGGCCCTGTCGCCGAGGGCCCGACGGCGGATCATCGGCAAGGATCTGGCGATGATCTTCCAGGAGCCGATGACCAGCCTCAACCCCTGCTTCACGGTCGGCTTCCAGATCACCGAGAGCCTCAAGACCCACCTGGGCGGCACCGCCAGCGAGCGCCGCGCCCGGGCCGTCGAGCTGCTCGGGCTGGTTGGCATCCCGGCCCCGGAAAAGCGTCTGTCGGCCTTTCCGCACCAGCTTTCCGGGGGCATGAACCAGCGGGTGATGATCGCCATGGCGATCGCCTGCAACCCGCGCCTTCTGATCGCCGACGAGCCGACCACGGCGCTCGACGTCACCATCCAGGCGCAGATTCTCGATCTGTTGCTCGACCTGCAGAAAAAGACCGGGATGGCCCTGGTGCTGATCACCCACGACATGGCGGTGGTCGCCGAAACCGCCGACGCGGTCAGCGTCCAGTACGCCGGCCAGGTGGTCGAGCGCGACCGGGTGGACAGCCTGTTCGCCGCCCCCCGCCACCCCTACACCCACGCCCTTTTGAAGGCCCTGCCCGAGCGGGCCACCGAGCGCCACCTGCCGACCATCCCCGGCGTCGTGCCCGGCCAGTTCGACCGCCCCAAGGGCTGCCTGTTCCACCCCCGCTGCGCCTTCGCCGGCGACCTCTGCCGGGCCGAGCCGCCGCGCCTGCTGGCCGACGCCCAGGGCCGGGCGGCGCGCTGCCACGGCCCGCTGGACGCCGCCGGCCAGCCGACCGCCAGCCGCGATCTTGCCGAGAGGGCCGCCTCGTGAGTGATGCCGTTCTTGAAGCACCGGTTCTTGAAGCGCCGGTTCTCGAAGCAGGCGAGTTGACCCGCCACTACCAGGTGCGCGGCCAGGGCCTGTTCGGCAAGCCGGCCACCGTGCACGCCCTGGACGGCGCCAGCTTCACCCTGACCCCCGGGCGGACCCTGGCGGTGGTCGGCGAATCGGGCTGCGGCAAGTCGACCCTGGCCCGCCTTTTGACCATGATCGAGCCGCCCACCTCGGGCCGTCTGGTCATCGATGGCCTCGACCTGACCAAGGCCGGCAAGGCCGAGCGCGCCGCCCTCAGGCGCACCGTGCAGATCGTCTTCCAGGACCCCTACGGCTCGCTCAATCCGCGCCAGCGGGTGGGCGACATCCTGGCCGAGCCCCTGAAGATCAACACCGACCTCACGGCCGACCAGCGCCGCCAGCGGGTGGTCGAGATCATGGATCAGGTCGGCCTGCGCCGCGAGTTCTTCGACCGCTACCCGCACATGTTCTCCGGCGGCCAGCGCCAGCGCATCGCCATCGCCCGGGCCTTGATGCTCGATCCGCGCATCCTGGTGCTCGACGAGCCGGTGTCGGCGCTCGACGTCTCCATCCAGGCCCAGGTGCTGAACCTCCTGGCCGACCTGCAGGAGCGCCTGCAACTGGCCTACCTGTTCATCTCCCACGACCTGTCGGTGGTCCGCCACATCGCCGACGAGGTGATGGTGATGTACCTCGGCCGGCCGGTGGAACACGCCCCGCGCGACGCCCTGTTCGGCAACCCGCGCCACCCCTACACCCGGGCCCTGCTCTCGGCCACCCCCTCGGCCGATCCCGACCAGCGCCGCCAACGCATCCGCCTGTCGGGCGAGCTGCCCTCGCCGCTCAACCCGCCCCCGGGCTGCCCCTTCCACCCCCGCTGCCCGCTGGCCAACGAACGCTGCCACCAGGAAATCCCCGCCGCCCTCGACGTGCCCGGCCACGGCCTCGCCGCCTGCCACGCCGTCGAGGAAGGCCGCGACGGCTGAGCCTGGGGCGCCAGGCCAAGGGGGCGCTGCCCCTTGGAACCCCCGCTGGGGAGGCCGGGGGCCTCCCCAGACCCCACCCTTGAGTCAAAACCCCACCCAGGGGGGCAAGCCCCCCTGGGTGGGGTTTTAAGTCACGGCGGGGGTCCGGGGGGGTCCCTGGTCCCCCCGGCGGGGGTTCCAAGGGGGCAGCGCCCCCTTGGCTGGGCGCCCCAGGCTCAGTCGGCAGGCTGCCGAGTCGGGGCGGCTTGAAATGCATCTAAGTATTACTCCCAATCCCGCGTGCGCCTGCACACTATCGTGCGGCGCAGCAATTCGGGCGAAATCAACGGCCTTGCCCTGACAAGCCACTGCGAACACCTCGCAACATCTGAATGTTGCCGGCTTCCGGGGGCGCCGGAAAATTTATTTGGTTTTAAGCCAACGCTTATATTATGGTATTGTCATAAACAAACGCGGCCCACCGACGAAGGCCGCGCCCAAGACCACAACGACCAGACGACCCGCCAAAGGGTCGCGGCATCGATCAGCGCCCCCGGGCGCCAGGGAGCCCCCGGACGCCACCGCGCCGGGGACGGGGAAGACCCCAGGGACCGGATTCGTCCGGACGAGACCGCCGGCTTCGGCCGGCGCCAAAGGCCCTCGCCGAAGGCCCGGACTCCGCCTGTGGCGGCGTGCGCGCCGGCATCGGGCCAAGGCTCGTCCCTTGTGCTTCTCACCGTCAGGCTTGCTGGTGCCTTGAGGCCGGCGCTTCAAGACAGGCGCGCCCGGGCTGTCCGGGTCCGACAACGCTCTGGTGGTGAGAAGGAGGCCCCGATGGCCCAGGACCCGAAAGCCCAAGCCCCGAAGACCCAGAACAAGCCGCGCAAGGAGATGCCCAGCACGCCGCTGCTCGACCAGCTCGAGGACGGCCCCTGGCCCAGCTTCGTGACCGGGCTGAAGCGCCTCGCCACCAGCGAGGACAAGCCCTACGCCGACATGATGAAGTCGCTGCTGGGCCAGCTCGAGCACAGCTACCAGACCCGCACCGGCTACTGGAAGGGGGGCACGGTGGGGGTCTTCGGCTACGGCGCCGGGGTCATCCCGCGGTTTTCCGAGGTCGCCGACAAGTACCCGGAATCCAAGGAATTCCACACCCTGCGCATCCAGCCCCCGGCGGGCATGCACTACCGCACCGAGACCCTGCGCAAGCTGTGCGACGTGTGGGAGGAACACGGCTCGGGCCTGATCGCCTTCCACGGCCAGTCGGGCGACATCATGTTTCAGGGCACCAGCACCGAGCAGGTGCAGCCGGCCTTCGACGCCTTCAACGAGATGGGCTTCGACCTGGGCGGCGCCGGGGCCGGCATCCGCACCTCGATGAGCTGCGTCGGCTCGGCGCGCTGCGAGCAGAGCTGCTACGACGAGCAGCGCGCCCTGCGCACCATCATCAACGGCACGCTGGACGACATGCACCGGCCCAGCCTGCCCTACAAGTTCAAGTTCAAGTTTTCCGGCTGCGCCAACGACTGTGTGAACGCCATCCACCGCTCGGACATGGCGATCATCGGCACCTGGCGCGACGACATCAAGATCGACCAGGAGGGCATCAAGGCCTACCTCGCCCAGCACGGCCGCCAGTGGATGATCGATCAGGTGGTCACCCTGTGCCCGACCAACGCGGTGTCGCTGAAGGACGACGACACCCTGACCGTGGACAACCACAGCTGCGTGCGCTGCATGCACTGCATCAACGTGCTGACCAAGGCCCTGTCGCCGGGCGACGAGCGGGGTGCCAGCATCCTGGTCGGCGGCAAGCGCACGCTCAAGATCGGCGACCTGATGGGCATCATGGTGGTGCCCTTCATGAGGCTCGAGAGCGACGAGGACTTCGCCGCCCTGCTCGATCTGGCCACCCGCATGGTCGACTTCTTCGCCGAGAACGCGCTCGACCACGAGCGCATCGGCGAGATGATCGAGCGCATCGGGCTGGTCAACTTCCTGGAGGGGCTCGGCCTTGAGATCGACCCCAACATGATCGCCCACCCGCGCACCAACTCCTACGTGCGCACCGACGGCTGGGAGGCCGAGGCCGAGAAGTGGACCCAGCGCAAGGGGCCCCAGGCGGCGGAATAGCAGGCCGCCCAAAACAGGCCGCCAAGCCGCCACCCGCCCCGCCATCCCCCGCCGACCGCCGAGGAAGAGAGACATGTCCCAGCCCCGCCAGCCGATCGAAAGCGGCGTTCCCGACCCCTTCCCGGAAATGCATCCGGTGATGGTCAAGAACTACGGCCAGTGGGCCTGGCACGACCGGCCGCGCCCGGGCGTGCTGCGCCATGTCGCCAAAAGCGGCGACACCATCCACACCGTCAAGGCCGGCACCCAGCGCCAGATGGACGTCTACACGGTGCGCACCCTGTGCGACATCGCCGACACCTATGCCGACGGCCATGTGCGCTTCACGGCGCGCTCCAACATCGAGTTCATGGTCGCCGACCCGGCCAAGGTGGACCCGCTGATCGGCGCCCTCGCCGAGGCCGGCTTCCCGGTCGGCGGGACCGGCAACTCGGTGTCGATGATCAGCCACACCCAGGGCTGGCTGCACTGCGACATCCCGGGCACCGATGCCTCGGGCGTGGTCAAGGCGCTGATGGACGAGCTGCACCAGGAGTTCCTGCACGAGCGCATGCCCAACAAGGTGAAGATCACCACCTCGTGCTGCCAGATCAACTGCGGCGGCCAGGGCGACATCGCCATCAACGTGCAGCACACCAAGCCGCCGCGCATCAACCACGAGCTGGTCTCCAACATGTGCGAGCGCCCGGCGGTGGTCGCCCGCTGCCCGGTCGCCGCCATCCGCCCGGCCCTGGTCAACGGCAAGCCGACCCTGGAGGTGGACGAGAAGAAGTGCGTCTGCTGCGGGGCCTGCTATCCGCCCTGCCCGCCCATGCAGATCAACGACCCGGTGCACACCAAGCTGGCCATCTGGGTGGGCGGCAAGCATTCCTCGACCCGCTCGCGGCCGATGTTCCACAAGCTGGTCGCCGCCGGGCTGCCCAACAACCCGCCGCGCTGGCCCGAGGCGGCCGAGGTGGTGAAGACCATCCTGTACGCCTATCAGGCCGACGCCCGTCCCTGGGAACGCATGGGCGAGTGGGTCGAGCGCATCGGCTGGCCGCGCTTCTTCGAGAAGACCGGCCTGCCCTTCACCAAGTACCACATCGATACTTGGCGCGGCGCCCGGGCCAGCCTGAACACCTCGGCGCAGGTGCGCTTTTAAGGGGATAATTGCGCCCGACCGGCCAGCAAGAGCCGGCGGGCCGATGGCACGCGAGAGAGGGAGGCAAGGCCGTGCAATTCGGCATTCTGGTCAACGAGGGGCCGTTCAACCATCAGGCCGCCGACAGCGCCTATCAGTTCTGCAAGGCGGCCATCGGCAAGGGCCACACGGTGGCCCGGGTGTTCTTCTATTACGACGGCGTGCACAACGCCAACCGGCTGTCCGAGCCGCAGGCCGACGACCGCAACGTGGTCCGCCGCTGGTCGGAGCTGGCCCGGGATCACGGGGTCGATCTGGTGGTCTGCGTCGCCGCCGGGCTGCGCCGGGGCATCAAGGACGAGCTGCTGGCCGAGGGCTTTCGCATCTCCGGCCTCGGGCAGCTCATCGAGGTGGGCATCCAGGCCGACCGCACCCTGACCTTCGGCGACTAGGAGGCCCCCCGATGAACGACGAGACCGAATTCGAAAGCGGCGTCGTCAAGCGGCTGATGTTCGTCAACCGCAAGGCGCCGCACGGCACCATCTATGCCCTGGAAGTGCTGGAGATGATCCTCATCTCGGCCGCCTTCGATCAGGACGTGCACCTGGCCTTCCTCGATGACGGGGTCTTCCAGATCGTCAAGGGGCAGGACCCCTCGGCGCTGGAGATCAAGAACTTCGCCAAGACCTATCGGGCCCTGGAAGGCTACGACATCGAGAAGCTGTACGTCGATCAGGAGTCGCTGGAGGAACGCGGCCTGAGCGCCGACGACCTGCTGGTCGACGTGGAGGTGATCGGCCGCGACGCCATGACCGAGCTGATCGACACCATGGACGTGGTGTTCAGCGCCTGATCCGCCCCGCCTGACTTTAGGGAACCCGCCCCATGCCCGCCCTTCACACCGTCAACAAGTCGCCCTTCGAGCGCGACGCGCTCACCGCCTGTCTGGCCCGCGCCGCCGAGGGCAGCACCATCCTTCTGATTGAGGACGGGGTCACCGCCGCCCTGGCCGGGACCCGCCACGCCCCCACCCTGACTGCCGCCGCCGGGCGCTTCTCGCTGGCCGTGCTGGGGCCCGATCTGGCGGCCCGCGGGCTGGCCGGGCGGCCCCTGGTGCCCGGCGTCAAGGTGGTCGACTATGATGGCTTCGTCGATCTGGCGGCCGACAGTTCCACCGTTGTCAGCTGGCTCTGAACACCCAGAGCCCTTTCCGAGAGAGAAAAGGAGAACCCCCATGGCCTATCAGGTGAACGGCAGCGAAATCGAGCACGACGAGGAAGGCTACCTGACCGACCTCAGCCAGTGGAACGAGGAACTGGCCGAGATGATCGCCAAGACCGAGGACATCGAGATGTCCGAGGAGCACTGGGAGGTGGTCAACTTCCTGCGCGAGTACTACGACGAATACCAGATCGCCCCGGCCGTGCGCGTGCTGACCAAGGCGGTGGGCAAGAAGCTCGGCCCCGAGAAGGGCAACAACAAGTACCTCTACGAGCTGTTCCCCTACGGCCCGGCCAAGCAGGCCTGCAAGATCGCCGGCCTGCCCAAGCCGACCGGCTGCGTCTGAGCGGCCGCGATCAGGGAACCGTTCGCCATGTTCGCCCCCGGCCCCGTCTTCGCCGTGCTCTATTACGCCACCGCCCTGATCCTGGTCGGTGGGCTGGGGGCGCGGCTGCTCGGCTGGGGGCGCACCCCGGTGCCGCTGCCCATCCCCACCACCCCGGCGCCGATGACGCGCGGCGGGGTGGTGCTGCGCATGGCCCGCGAGGTGACCCTGTTCGAAAGCCTGTGGCGCTCGCAGAAGGCGTTGTGGCTGTTCGCCATGCTGTTCCATGTCGGGCTGCTGCTGGTCAGCCTGCGCCACCTGCGCTACCTGCTGCCGGAAGGGACCCTGGGGCCGCTGTGGGAGCTGGTGGTGTTGGTGCAGCCGTTCGGCATCTACGGCGGCATGGCCATGGCGGTGGGGCTGCTCGGCCTGCTCGGGCGGCGGCTGATGCTGCCCCGGGTGAAGGCGATCAGCCGCGGCTCGGACTTTCTGATGCTGGGGCTTCTGATCGCCATCGGGGCCAGCGGGCTGGCCATGAAGTTCGCCGTGCATACCGACATCGTGGCGGTGAAGGCCTTCTTCCTTGGCCTTGTCACCTTCGACTGGCAGCCTCTGCCGGCTGATCCGCTGCTGCTTGGCCACCTGCTGCTGGTCGCCCTTCTGATGGCGGTGTTCCCGTTCAGCAAGCTGCTGCATGCGCCGGGGGTGTTCTTCAGCCCGGGCCGCAACCAGGTCGACCGACGCGCCTTCCCGGCGGCCCAGGGGAGAGGCTGAGCCGATGGCCCGTGGTCCCGCCCTCACCCCGCCGCCGCTGTCCGACCGCCCGGAGATCGAGCCGCCGCCGCTGGCCCCCGGGGCCATGGCGCACAGCAAGCCCTACGTCGCCCAGCCGGCCCACAACGAGGCCCTGGGCTACCCCGGCGAGCGGGTGGACGACTGGCAGGCCAAGGCCATCCAGGCCCTGGGCGAGCTGGTCGACTCCTCGCGGGCCCTCAAGGTCTATCTCGATTCCTGCGTCAAGTGCGGGTCGTGCGCCGACAAGTGCCACTACTTCCTGGGCACCGGCGATCCCAACAACATGCCGGTGGCCCGCCAGGACCTGGTGCGTCGGGTCTACCGCCGTCACTTCACCCCGGCCGGCAAGCTGGCCCCCGGGCTGGTCGGCGCCGCCGACCTCACCGAAGGGCTGCTGGAGGAGTGGTACAGCTACTTCCACCAGTGCAGCCAGTGCCGGCGCTGTTCGGTGTTCTGCCCCTACGGCATCGACACCGCCGAGATTTCCATGGCGGCGCGCGAGGTGATGGACCGCATCGGCCTGGGCCAGAAGTACTGCAACGAGATCCTCGGCAAGGTCCACAAGGTGGGCAACAACCTGGGCCTGCCCGAGCCGGCCCTGGCCGACACCCTGGAGGGCCTGGAAGAGGACATCGAGGAGGAGACCGGGCAGGCGGTCAAGCTGCCCTTGGACGTGGCCGGGGCCGACGTGCTGCTGATCACCCCCTCGGCCGATTTCTTCGCCGAGCCGCATGTCGACGGGCTGATCGGCTACGCCAAGGTGTTCCACCAGTTGGGGCTGTCCTGGACGCTGTCCAGCCACGCCTCGGAAGCCGCCAACTTCGCCATGTTCATCGGCAGCCGCGATCAGATGGCCAAGGTGGCCCAGCGCATCCATCAGGCGGCGCGCGACCTGGGGGTGAAACGCCTCGTCTTCGGCGAGTGCGGCCATGCCTGGCGGGTCGCCTACAGTTTTCTCACCAAACTGGCCGGGCCGTGGGATTTCCTCGATCCGCGCTGGCCGGTGCCGCAGCACATCCTGGAAGTGACCAACGCCGCCATCGAGACGGGCGGCATCCGGCTCGACCCCGAGGGCAACGCCGGCAAGGTGGTCACCTTCCACGATTCCTGCAACGTGGCCCGGGCCTCGCGCATGGGCGAGGGACCGGGCGGCCAGTTCACCCTGCCCCGGGCGGTCATCCAGGCCAGCGTGCCGCGCTTCGTCGACATGGCCGACGGCACCATCCACGACAGGACCTTCTGTTGCGGCGGCGGCGGCGGCCTTTTGACCGACGATCTGATGGAGCTGCGGATGAAGGGCGCCCTGCCCCGGGTCAACGCGCTGAACCATGTGGTCGAGACCCAGGGGGTCACCCACATGGCCGCCATCTGCGCCATCTGCAAGACCCAGTTCGCCAAGGTCCTGCCGCTGTACGGGCTGGACATGGAGATGGTCCAGTCGGTGCACGGGCTGGTCAGCCAGGCCATCCGGCTCGGCGCGGCCCCCGACTGAAACCCAGGGAGAGACGTCTCACCATGAGCAGCCAGACCCTCGCCGACACGCCACCCCAGGGCCGCAGCTGGCGCCGCTTCAAGGAGGGCGAGACCGCCTTCAAGCGCTGGACCGAGCAGATCTTCGTCGGCGACAGCTCCCACAAGTGCCCGACCTATGTCCACCGCACCCCGCCGTGCCAGGCCGGCTGCCCCTCGGGGCACGACATCCGGGGCTGGCTCCAGGTGGTGCGCGGCCTGGAGAAGCCGCCGGCCAGGGCCGACGGCAGCCCCATGCCGTGGCAGGAATACGCCTTCCTCAAGATGGTCGCCGCCAACCCCTTCCCGGCGATCATGGGCCGGGTCTGCCCGGCGCCCTGCGAGGACGGCTGCAACCGCAACCAGGTGGACGACTTCGTCGGCATCAACGCGGTCGAGCACATGGTCGGCGACTGGGCCATCGCGCACGGCCTGAAGCTGCCCGAGCCGCCGCCCCTGTCGGGGAAGAAGGTGGCGGTGGTGGGCGGTGGCCCGGCCGGTCTGGCGGCGGCCTACCATCTGCGCCAAAAGGGCCACGCGGCGACCATCTTCGAGGCCGAGGAAACCCTGGGCGGCTGGATGCGCCACGGCATTCCCGGCTACCGCACGCCGCGCCAGGTGCTCGATGCCGAGATCGGGCGCATCCTGGCGCTGGATGGCATCGAGGCCAAGACCGGGGTGCGGATCGGCCGCGACATCCCGCTCGCCACCCTGGAGGCCGAGTACGACGCCGTCTTCTGGGGCATCGGCACCCAGCGCGGCCGGGGGCTGCCCATCGAGGGCTGGGCCAACACCCCCAACTGCATCAGCGGGGTGGATTTCCTGCGCGCCTTCAACCAAGGCCGCCTGAAGCATGTCAGCCGGCGCATCATCGTGGTCGGCGGCGGCGACACCTCGATCGACGTCGCCTCGGTGGCCCGCCGCCTGGGCCACATCACCGAGGTCCACGAGAAGGACCGTCCGGAGAACGTGATCCTCGGCCAGACCGCCCATGATGTGGCCACCTCGGCGCGCCGCCAGGGGGCCGAGGTGGTGCTCACCTCGCTGTTCCCGGTCGAGCAGATGACCGCCGCCGAGCGCGAGGTGCGCGACGCCACCCACGAAGGGGTCAGCATCCGCGGCGGCATCATGCCGCTGGCGGTGCTGCACGATGGGAACGGCCGGGCCCGGGCCTTGAGGCTGTGCGAATGCACCATGGACGGCACGCGCCCGGTGCCGGTGGCGGGCACCGAGTTCGAGTTGGAGGCCGACCTGATCGTCTCGGCCATCGGCCAGGGCGGCGACATGGAGGGCCTGGAAGAGCTGGACAACGGCAAGGGCTTCATCGACGCCGACCGCACCTATCGGGTGAAGGGGCGCGACAGGCACTTCGTCGGCGGCGACGTGGTCCGCCCGCACCTGCTGACCACCGCCGTCGGGCATGGCCGGGTCGCCGCCCAGTCCATCGACGGGATGCTGGCGGGCACCCCGGCCGGCCGCCGGCCCAAGGTGGACGTGCACCATTTCAACCTGCTGGCGCTGCTGCGCGCCCAGGGCCGGGCCCCCGAGCCGGCGCCGGCCGAGGCGGTGCGCGGCACCAACGAGGCGACCTTCGCGGTGCACAACTTCGAGGACCGGGCAGCCAAGGAGATCATCACCCACGAGGGGCTGTTCCTGGGCCATTTCCCGGACGTCGAGCGCCACCGCCGCGACGAGATGCAGGTCGACGAGGCCGCCGTGATCGGCCACTTCGACGAACGCCTGAAGGCGCTGGGCGACGACGCGGCGATCGCCGAGGCCAAGCGCTGCATGAGCTGCGGCCTGTGCTTCGAGTGCGACAACTGCGTGATCTTCTGCCCCCAGGACGCGGTGCACCGGGTACGCAAGGCCGAGCGCGCGGTGGGCCGCTATGTGGAGACCGACTACAACCGCTGCGTCGGCTGCCACATCTGCCACGACGTGTGCCCGACGGGCTACATCCAGATGGGGCTGGGCGAGGAATGAGGGGGCGCGGGCGCACGGACCGGGGACGATGGCCCGCCCTTGATCCGATTGTCGACCCTGGTTCCGCTCCCCGGACCCCCGTCAAGGGGTTCACCCGGCGGAGCCGGCGCTTCGCGCCCTTGACGGGGGTCCGGGGAGCGGAAGGCTGCCGACCATCGGATCAAGGGCGGACACCGGCTTTGTCGGCCTGGCCCCAAAGGCGGCGACCGGCCCTGGCGCTGGCCGCCCTGTTGCTCGCGCTCGCGCTGGCCCTTCCGGTGCTGGCCACCCCGGCCGCCGCCGCCGAGCTGTTCCCCCAGGTGCCGGCCGCCGCCCCGGGCACCGAGTGCCTCGCCCCGCCCGGGGAGATGCGCCGCACCCACATGGACCGGCTCACCCACCGGCGCACCGAGGCGGTCCGCGCCGGCATCCGCCAGCCGGCCGAAAGCCTGACCCGCTGCCTGTCCTGCCACGCCGTCACCGACACCCACGGGCAGGTGGTCACGGCCGAGGACCCGCGCCACTTCTGCCGCGAATGCCACGACTTCGCCGCCGTCACCGTGGACTGCTTCTCGTGCCACGCCAGCCGCCCGGAGGACGCCCCGCGATGAGCCAGCCCGCGCGCCGCGACGTTCTGAAAAGCCTCGCCCTGGGCGGCGGCCTGACCCTGATCGTCGGTCCTGTCGCGCACGCCCTCGCCCCCCGCCCGCCCGGCCAGCCGGCCGACCCGGCGACCCGCTGGGCCCTGCTCGTCGACACCCGGGCCTGCAAGGTCGACTGTGCCGCCTGCGTCGATGCCTGCAACCGGGAAATGGGCCTGAAACAGCCCACCGACCCCGACTTCGACCCGGCCCACGACGCCCAGTACATCCGCAAGGTCACCCTGCGCGACCCCGACACCGGCCACACCACCGCCCCGCCCGTGATGTGCCAGCACTGCGCCAAGCCGCCGTGCGTCGATGTCTGCCCGACCGGCGCCTCGATGCAGCGGGCCGACCACATCGTGCAGGTCGACAAGCACCTGTGCATCGGCTGCCGCTACTGCATGATGGCCTGCCCCTACAAGGCGCGATCCTTCGTCCACCAGGATCTGACCGACCAGAAGCCGCACAACCCGCGCGGCAAGGGCTGCGTGGAAAGCTGCAATCTGTGCGTCCACCGGATCGACCGGGGGGAGCCGCCGGCCTGCGTCGCCGCCTGCCAGAGGGACGGCGGCGGGGCCATGGTCTTCGGCGATCTGGCCGACCCCAACAGCGACCTCAACCGCCGCCTCGCCGAGGCCGGCGGCCACCGCATCCGGGCCGACCTGGGCCTCGATACCGGCGTCTACTACCAGGGGCTTTGAGCCGACATGCCGCACGCTGTTCCCTACCGTCCGCTGAACGGCCACGCCCGGGGCTTCTGGCTGGTGCTCGGCCTGCTCGGGCTGGCCATCGCCGGCGGCCTGGGCGCCGCCCACCTGATGCATCACGAGGGGCACATCATCACCGGCATGACCAACCAAGTGGTCTGGGGCCTGCCGCATGTCTTCGCGGTGTTCCTCATCGTCGCCGCCTCCGGGGCGCTCAACGTGGCCTCCATCGGCGCCGTCTTCGAGCGCCCGCTGTACAAACCCCTGGCCCGGCTGTCCGCCCTGCTGGCCATGGCCCTGTTGATCGGCGGCCTGTCGGTGCTGGTGCTCGACCTGGGCCGGCCCGACCGGCTGACCGTGGCCATGACCCACTACAACTTCAAAAGCATCTTCGCCTGGAACATCTTCCTCTACACCGGCTTCCTGGTCCTGGTCGGGGCCTACCTGTGGGCCATGATCGACCGCGCCGGAGCCCGGGTCTACAAGCCGGCGGCCTACGGGGCCTTTGTCTGGCGGCTGGTGCTGACCACCGGGACCGGCGCCATCTTCGGCTTCCTGGTCGCCCGGCAGGCCTACGACGCGGCCATCCTGGCGCCGCTGTTCATCGCCATGTCGCTGGTCTACGGCAAGGCCATCTTCGTGCTCTTCCTGATGGCCGTCTGCCGGGCCAGCGGGCGGCCCCTGGGCGGGGTGGTGCTGCGCCGCCTGCAACGGCTGATGGGCATCGTGCTCGGCGCCATGCTGTACTTCGTCGCCGTCCATCACCTGACCAACCTCTATGCCAGCGAACACCACGGCATCGAAGCCTTCCTGCTGCGCGACGGCGGCCCCCTGACCACCCTGTTCTGGGGCGGCCATGTGCTGCTCGGCGGGCTGGTGCCGCTCTATCTGCTGCTCGCCCCCCGCCTCGGCGGCAACCGCCGCGCCCTGAGTGCCGCCGCCGTCCTGCTCATCCTCGGCGGGCTGACCCAGGTTTATGGGTTGATCATCGGCGGGCAGAGCGCCCCCCTGGTCCTCTTCCCCGGCTTCGAGGTATCCTCGGCCTTCGCCGATGGCGTAGTGGCCAGCTATGTGCCCAGCCCGTGGGAGGTTCTGCTCGGCCTCGCCGGGGTGGCCATCGGGCTTGTGGTCGCCGTGGTCGGCTGCGCCGCCCTGCCCATCCTGCCGGCCGACCTGTCCGACGCCGCCATCGATCCCGACCATGTGGCCGACACCCTGGATGAGCAGGACGGGGCCCTGGCCGGCACCACCTGACCTCCCGCCAGCCAAGGCCCAATGATGGACGAGCATCCCTTTGCCCCCTTCGTGCGCGCCCTCGGCAAGGGGCCGCACCTGTCGCGCCCCCTGAGCCAGGCGGAAACCGCCCAGGCGGCGGGCATGGTCATGCGCGGCGAGGTGGAGCCGGTGCAGCTCGGCGCCTTCCTGTGCCTGCTTCGGGTCAAGACCGAAACCCCGGAGGAGGTGGCCGGCTTCGTCGAAGGCATCCGCCCCACCCTGGCCCGCCCCCTGGCCGCGGTGCGGGTCGATCTCGACTGGCCCACCTACGCCGGCAAGGGGCGCCAGTTGCCGTGGTTCCTGCTCGCCGCCCTGCTGCTGGCCAGCCACGGGGTGAAGGTGCTGATGCACGGCGCGGCCGGCCATACCGCCGGCCGCCTCTACGTGGCCGACGCCCTGCCCGCCCTCGGCCTCGCCCCGGCCGCCTCGCTGGACGCCGCCGCCGCCCAGGTGGCGGCCCACAACTTCGCCTACCTGCCGCTGCCCGCCCTGAGCCCCCGGCTCGACGAGATCATGGCCCTGAAGCCGCTGCTCGGCCTGCGCTCGCCGCTGCACACGGTGGCCCGCAAGCTCAACCCGCTGGGCGCCCGGGCGCAGATGCTCTCGGTCTCCCACCCGCCCTACATCGCCGTCCACATGAAGGCGGCGGCGCTGCTCGGCCAGCCCCGGATGGCCATCTTCAAGGGCGAGGGCGGCGAGGCCGAACGGCGCCCCCACAAGACCCAGACCGTGCACCGCCTGAGCGACGGCGCCACCTTCGAGACCGACTGGCCGCCCCTGCTCGACGGCCCCCCGCCGGGCCCCGAGGCGGACATGGACCCGGCCCGCCTGGCCGCCCTGTGGCGCGGCCAGGAGTCCAACCCGCTGGGCGAGGCCGCCGTCATCGGCAGCGCCGCCATCGCCCTGGAACTGCTGGGCCGCGCCGACTCGCCGGCCGAGGCCGACGCCCTGGCCCGCACCCTGTGGGCCGAGCGGCCCCCCGCCCTGCCCGGCCAGACCACCTGAGCGCCGCCATGGCCCGCCTGTTCCTGTCGGCCGCCCACAAGAGCTCGGGCAAGACCACCATCAGCCTGGGGCTGGCCGCCGCCCTGACGGCGCGCGGGCTGGTCGTGCAGACCTTCAAGAAGGGGCCGGACTACATCGACCCCCTGTGGCTCGCCCGGGCCAGCGGCCGGCCCTGCTTCAACCTCGACTTCAACACCCAGAGCCGGGGTGAGATCGGCGCCCTGTGCGCCACCCACGCCGCCGAGGCCCAGGTATCCCTGATCGAGGGCAACAAGGGTCTGTTCGACGGCATGGCCCTGGACGGCAGCGACAGCAACGCCGCGCTGGCCCGCGCCGTGGCCGCCCCGGTGGTGCTCATCGTCGACTGCCGGGGCATGACCCGGGGCATCGCCCCGCTGCTGATGGGTTACCGCGCCTTCGAGCCCGACCTGCCCATCGCCGGGGTGATCCTCAACCGCACCGGCGGGGCACGCCACGAAGGCAAGCTGATCGCCGCCATCGAGCACTTCACCGACCTCAAGGTGCTGGGCGCGGTGCGCGAGGCCCCCGAGCTGGCCATGCAGGAACGCCACCTGGGCCTGATCCCGGCCAGCGAGGCGCCCGAGGCCGCCGCCACCGTCGCGCGCATCGGGCGGGTGGTCGGCGACGGCGTCGACCTGGACGCCCTGCTCGCGCGGCCCGCGCCGCCGCTGCCGGCGCCACCACCGGCGACGCCCCGCCCGGCGCCCGACCTCAGGATCGCCATCGCCCGCGATGCCGCCTTCGCCTTCACCTACCCCGACGACGCGGCCGCCTTCGCCGCCGCCGGGGCCGAGTTGGTGCCCGTCGACACCCTGAGCGACCCCGCCCTACCGCCGGACATCGACGCCCTGGTGCTGCCCGGCGGTTTCCCCGAGACCCAGGCCGCCCATCTCGCCGCCAACGCCCCCCTGCGCCAGGAGATCGCGCGGGCCATCGCCGCCGGCCTGCCCACCCATGCCGAATGCGGCGGCCTGATGCTGCTGTGCCGCGACATCGTCTGGCAGGGCGAACGCTTCCCCATGGCCGGCGTCATCCCGGCCAGCGCGGTGATGCACCCCAGGCCCCAGGGGCACGGTCTGGCCCGCCTGCGCCCCACCGCCCAGGCCCTGTGGAGCCCGCTGGCCCCCGACGCCGAGCCGGACAGCCTCCCGGCTCACGAGTTCCACCACTCAAGCCTGCGCGAGATCGACCCCACCTTCACCCCCCGCTTCGCCTTCGAGGTGGCGCGCGGGACCGGCATCGACGGCGCCCACGATGGCCTGGTGGTCCACAACACCACCGCCACCTACTGCCACCTGCGCCAGGCCGGCCCGGTGCGCTGGGTCGACGCCTTCGTGGCCTTCGCCCGCAGCCGGCGGGGATAGGCGCTCCCGCCCCCTCCCTTGTGGCCGTCCGCGAAGCGTGGCATGGATGGGGCCCATTCCAATCTGCGTCGGTCGCCTCATGATCCGTATCGAGGATATCTCCCACCGTTACACCGGGCGCCGGGGTCAGCCCGGGCGGCTGGCCCTGGACGCGCTGTCGATGGAGGTGCCGGCCGGGGCGTTCTGCGTCCTCTCCGGGCCCAACGGCAGCGGCAAGTCGACCCTGTTCCGCCTGCTCTGCGGGCTGGCCCGGCCAAGCGCCGGCAAGCTGTGGCTGACCCTGCCCGAGGGCCAGCCCATCGACATCGCGGCCGACCCGGCGGCGGCGCGGGCCCACCTCGGCGTGGTCTTCCAGAGCCCGGCCGTGGACCGCCAGTTGAGCGTCGCCGAGAACCTGGCCATCCACGCCGACCTCTATGGCCTGAAGGGCGCCGAGCGGCAGGCCCGCCGCGACGAGGCGCTGGCCTGGACCGACCTCGCAAACCGCCTGAACGAGCGCGTCGAAACCCTTTCCGGCGGGCTGATGCGGCAGGTCGAGCTGGCCAAGGTGCTGATGACCCGGCCCTCCGTGCTGCTGCTCGACGAGCCGACCAGCGGCCTCGACCCGGCCAGCCGGCGCGCCTTCATCAAGGCCCTGACCACGCTGAAGGAAGAGCGCGGCCTGACCGTGCTGATGACCAGCCACGTCTTTTCCGAGGCCGGCGAGGCCGACAGCGTGGCCATCCTGTGCGATGGCCGCCTGCTCGCCCACGACACCCCGCGCAACCTGAAAAGCCGGGTGGGGCGCGAAATGGTCGTCGTCGAGCCGGCCGAGGGCTGCGACCTTCAGGCCCTGGCCGGCGATCTGGCGGCCTCGGCGCCCGACATCCCGCCGCGCGTCTACGGCGAGGAAATCCGCCTGGAAGACCTGCCCCCCGGGCGCTCGGTGGCCCTCATCAAGACCATCCTGGAAAACCACCGCCATTGCATCGCCGGGGTGGCGGTGCGCGAGCCGAGCCTCGAGGACGTCTTCGTCCACGTCACCGGCAAGGGCCTGCCCGACGCTCCGGACAGCCCCCCGACCAGTCAAGACGAGCGCGCCGCATGATGACCTCGACCATCCTCACCCTGGCCCGGCGCGAGTTCATCCGCTTCGTGCGCCAGCCGCACCGGGTCGCCGGCAGCCTGGGCCAGCCGGTGCTGTTCTGGCTGTTCCTGGGCTCGGGCTTCACCCCCAGCTTCCAGGGGCCGGGGCTGTCGGAGATGACCTACCTCGAGTACTTCTACCCCGGCGTTTTGATGATGATGATGCTGTTCACCTCGGTGTTCTCGGTCATCACCGTCATCGAGGACCGCGACCAGGGCTTTTTGCAGGGCGTGGTGGTGGCCCCGGTGCCGCGCCTGGCCATCGTGCTGGGCAAGGTGCTGGGCAGCGCCGGCATCGCCCTGTTCCAAAGTTTCCTGCTGCTGCTCGCCGCCCCCTTCCTGGGCCTGCCGCTGACCGTCTCGGGCAGCGCCCTGGTCATCGGCTCGATGATCCTGTGCAGCCTGGGCTTCACCACCCTGGGCTTTGCCTTCGGCTGGGGGATGCGCTCGACCTCGGGCTTTCACGCCTTCATGATGATCTTCCTGATGCCGTTGTGGATCCTCTCCGGGGCCATGTTCCCGCTCAGCAACCTGCCCGGCTGGCTGGATGTCATCACCACCCTGAACCCGGTCACCCACGCCATGACCCTGCTGCGCGCCGGCTTCTATGCCCCCGCCGCCGAGGCCCTGGCCCAGCCCGGGGTGCTCTCCGCCCTGGGCATCACCGCCGCCTGGGTGATCGCCGGCATGATCGCCTCGGCGCAGCGGGTCGGGGTGCGCGAGGAGGGCGCCCCCCTTGGCTGACACCCCCGCCGCCGATCTGGGTGAGCTGCTCGGCCGCCTCGCCGGGGCGCCGGTGGTCTGCGTCGGCGACCTCATGCTGGACCGCTTCGTCTACGGCTCGGTCGGGCGAATCAGCCCGGAAGCGCCCATCCCCGTGCTGGCCATCGAGCGGCGCACCTCCATGCTGGGCGGAGCCGGCAACGTGGCCCGCAATCTGGCCGCCCTGGGTGCCGTGCCCCACTTCCTGGCCGCCGTCGGCGACGACACGGCGGGCGACGAGGTGGCCCGCCTGCTCGCCGAGTTGGGGGCGAGCGTCCATCTGGCCCGCCAGCCGGGCCGGCCGACCACCATCAAAACCCGCTATTTCGCCGCCAACCAGCAACTTTTGCGGGCCGACGAGGAAACCGCCGAGCCGCTGGCCCAACCGGTTCTGGACCAGATCGCCGAGCACGCCGAGGCCGCCCTGCAAGGGGCCGGCGCCCTGGTCCTCTCCGACTACGGCAAGGGCCTGCTCACCGCCGACCTCACCGGCCGCCTGATCGACGCCGCGCGCGCCCTCGGCGTGCCGGTGGTGGTCGACCCCAAGGGGCGCGACTTCAGCCGCTATCGCGGCGCCCGGGTGATCACCCCCAACCGCGCCGAAGCCGCCCTGGCCAGCGACCTGCCCACCGAGACCGACGCCCAGGTGGCCGCCGCCGGCCAGGCCCTGTGCGCGGCCAGCGGCGCCGAAGCCATCCTGATCACCCGCAGCCAGCACGGCATGAGCCTGATCGAGGGCGCGGGCACCCTCCACCTGCCGGCCCGGGCGCGCGAGGTGTTCGACGTCTCCGGCGCCGGCGATACCGTGGTCGCCGCCCTGGCCGCCGCCCTGGCCGGCGGCCTCGCCCTGCCCGAGGCGGCGCGGCTGGCCAACGTCGCCGCCGGCATCGTGGTCGGCAAGGTGGGCACCGCCACCGCCAGCGCCGACGAGGTGCTGGCCGCCCTCCACCACCAGGACCTGTGGCGGGCCGAGCACAAGCTGCTCTCGCTCGACGCGGCACAGAGCCGGCTCGCCGACTGGCGGGCCCGCGGCCAGCGCATCGGCTTCACCAACGGCTGCTTCGACCTGCTCCACCCGGGCCACCTGTCGCTGCTCGCCGAGGCCCGGGGCCAGTGCGACCGGCTGGTCGTCGGCCTCAACTCCGACGCCTCGGTAAAACGCCTGAAAGGCCCCGAACGGCCGATCCAGAACGAAGCCGCCCGGGCCACCGTGCTGGCCGGGCTGGCCGCCGTCGATGCCGTGGTCATCTTCGCCGAGGATACCCCGCTCTCCCTCATCAAGGCCCTGGCCCCCGACGTGCTGGTCAAAGGCGCCGACTATACCGAGGACCAAGTGGTCGGCGCCGCCGAGGTGAAAGCCCGGGGCGGCCGCGTCCACCTGGCCCGGCTGAAGGAAGGCCACTCGACCACCAGCACCGTGCAACGGCTGAAAGGCTGAAGAAGGCACAAAAGGGGCTCCGCCCCTGACCCCGCCGGGGGACCGAAGGCGGTCCCCCGGACCCCCGCCATTTCGTTGGTGCGAAACGCTCGGGATGAGCAGGGTGCTCCGGTTTTTTGGTTGCAGGCCAGCTTTGCTGGCCTGCTGAAACACCCCCCAGAGAAACACGCCTCCGATAGCCGAAGGCACTCTGAAGCGCGTTTCGGGGTGTTTAAGCAGGCCGGCTTGGCCGGCCTGCTTAAACAACCATGGGCCCAAGGCTCTGTGGTCGGTCGGCGTGTCGACGCGGTCGGTAGGTTTTTGGTTGCGGGCCAGCAAAGCTGGCCCGCGTAATTAACCCCTAGCGGGCAAGCCGTTCACCGGCGCGGTTTGGCACCAACGAATTGGCGGGGTCCGGGGGGACCCTGTCCCCCCGGCGGGGTGCGGGGCGGAGCCCCGCGCGCGGAGCCCAAGCTTCCCCCCCTTTGACCGGACGCAAGGCGTCGTTCAGGCTTGGTGGTTAGGGTCTGCTGTCCATTCGCAACGGAGGGTGTTCGATGTCCCTGCCTTTTGATCCCCTGGCCCATGCCTTGTATGGCCTGGGCTGGCTCAGTTTCGGGCTTAGCCATTCGTGGCTGGCCGGGCCGGCGGCGGAGCGGCGTTTCAAGCCTCTGTTCGGGGCCTGGTGGCGGATTGTCTACAATGTCATCTCGACCTTGCACATCCTGCTGGTGATGGCGCTGGGTGGCTGGCTGCTGCCGGCTGGCCAGCCGCTGCCGCTGCCTGACTGGGCGCCGTGGGCGATGGGCGCGGTGGGGGTGCTGGGGGTTGGGCTGATGGTGTGGTTCGCCGGCTACTATGACGGCATGCGCCTGCTGGGGGTGACCCAGCTCAAGGGTGCTCACGAGGGCCACGCCGAGTCCGACGAGGAGCCATTGCACCGGGTCGGCCCGCACCGCTACGTCCGTCACCCGCTGTACAGCGCCGGCATCCTGATCTTCTGGGGCCTGGCCTTCACCGAGGCCGGGCTGGCCACCGCCATCTGGGCGACCCTGTATTTCTGGCTGGGCAGCCGGCACGAGGAAAGGAAACTCACCCGCCTGTTCGGCGAGGACTACACCCGCTACCGCAACACCGTGCCCGCCCTGATCCCCTGGAAAGGCCGCGCTTGGGTCGAGTGACCCCCAGGCGTGGGACGTGGAGCCATGCAAAGGGGCGCTGCCCCTTTGAACCCCGCTGGGGAGGCCGGGGGCCTCCCCAGACCCCACCATGAATCAAAACCCCACCCAGGGGGGCTTGCCCCCCTGGGTGGGGTTTTAAGTCACGGCGGGGGTCCGGGGGGGCCCCTGGTCCCCCCGGCGGGGGTTCCAAGGGGGCAGCGCCCCCTTGGCAGGGCCCCACACTCCACGCCTGGGGGGTCCTCGAAGCGGCGACGGCCCGCCGTGGGGGGCGGGCCGTCGGTAGTGTTTTCTGATCGGAGGGTTTGTCTTAGGCCTTGGCGGAGCCGCGTCCGAATTCGGGGTAGGCTTCGAGGCCCAGTTCCACCTTGTCGAGGCCGAGCTCTTCCTCTTCCTCGCTGACCCGGATGCCGAGGGTCATCTTGAGGATGAACCAGACGGCGAAGGAGACGGCGAAGACGAAGGCGCCGATGGCGAAGATGCCCAGCAGCTGCGAGCCGATGTTGGTGCCCGGGTTGGACAGGACCACGGCGATGGTGCCCCAGATACCGGCGAACAGGTGGACCGGGATGGCGCCAACCACGTCGTCGATCTTGAGCTTGTCGAGCAGCGGCACGGCGAAGACGACGATCACGCCGCCCACGGCACCGATCAGGATCGACAGGCCGGGGACCGGGGTCAGCGGCTCGGCGGTGATCGAGACCAGACCGGCCAGGGCGCCGTTGAGGGCCATGGTCAGGTCGACCTTCTTGTACATCACCTGGGTGAGGATGACCGCCATGACCAGACCGCCGGCGGCGGCCAGGTTGGTGTTCATGTAGATCTTGGCGATCGAGGCGACGTCGGCGCCGGTGCCCATGGCGAGCTGCGAGCCGCCGTTGAAGCCGAACCAGCCCAGCCACAGGATCATGGTGCCCAGGGTGGCCAGCGGCAGGTTGGCGCCCGGCATCGGGTGGACGCGGCCGTCGGCCCCGTACTTGCCCTTACGCGCGCCGAGCAGGATGGCGCCGGCCAGGGCGGCCCAGCCACCACACGAGTGGACCAGGGTCGAGCCGGCGAAGTCGGAGAAGCCGGCCTCGGCCAGCCAGCCGCCGCCCCACTGCCAGGAGCCCTGGATGGGGTAGATGATGGCGGTCAGCACGACCACGAAGATGGCGAACGGCCACAGCTTGATGCGCTCGGCCAGGGTGCCGGAGACGATCGAGGCGGCGGTGGCCACGAACACCATCTGGAAGAACCAGTCGGAGGCGTCCGAATAGCCGGCCTCGCCGATCGAGGCGCCGTCGATGATGGCGTTGTCGCCGGCGATCGACCAGATGCCGGGCACGCCGAGGAAGCCGCCGGCGTCGATGTTGTACATCAGCTGGTAGCCGACGATGTAGAACATGATGCCCGAGGTGGAATACAGCATCACGTTCTTCAGAAGCTGCATGGAGGTGTTCTTGGTGCGGACCAGGCCGGCTTCCAGCATGGCGAAGCCGCAGGCCATGAACATGACCAGGAAGCCGTGCACCAGGAAGGAGAAGCTGTTCAGGATGTACTGGCCCTCGGCCAGATCGAAGAACGCCGGCTCCTGGGCGGCGGCCGGGGCGGCGCCCAGGGTCATGGCCCCCAGGGCGGCGGCGATCCCGGCGCTCAGATACGTGCGATCAATGCGCATTGGTCTTTCCTTCTCGTCGGAACGTCTTTTCGAGTGTGTTCGGGAAGGGTTTCGGGTTCGGGCCTTAGAGGGCCTGGCTGTCCGACTCGCCGGTGCGAATGCGCACGGCCTTGAGGACGTCGAGCACGAAAATCTTGCCGTCGCCGATCTTCTCGGTCAGGGCGGCGCCGCGGATGGTCTCGACCACCCGGTCGACCATGGAATCCTCCACGGCCACTTCAACTTTCACCTTGGGCAGGAAGTGCACCTCGTACTCGGCGCCACGATAGACCTCGGTCTGCCCCTTCTGGCGACCAAAGCCCTTGACCTCGCTGACGGTCAGGCCCTGAAGGCCGAGGCCGACCAAGGCCTCGCGCACTTCGTCGAGCTTGAACGGCTTGATGACGGCCATGACAAGCTTCATCTCGCGATCCCTCTCACGGTTGATGTCTGGCGGTTGTCCGCCGGGGAACGTCCCCAGGCGGCGCGGCTCGCAGGCCGCCCGGCGGACGACCCGTCACCAAGCTGTTTTCAAGCCCCGTGCCAGTCGGAGGGATGCGGAAAATTTTACGATTTTCCAGATGCTTACCCTGCACCCTCCGAGTCGCGGGCGGCCCCCGTGGCACCCCACCCGTTGCACAATAATTAAACACTGCTGTTTTCTTGGGCAGACGGCCCGCGCCGGCCCACCCCCTGGACAGCCGCCCCAGGGGCCGCCATCTTGGAGTCATTCAAGCCTCCCCCGCCCCTTCCCTGCACGGATGCCACCCGATGCCCCAGACCCACCCCGCCCCGCCGCTTGACGTGGATGTGCTGATCGTCGGCGGCGGGCTGGTCGGTGGCACCCTGGCCGCCGCCCTGGCCCAGGACGGCGTGTCCACCGCCCTGATCGACACCGAGGACCCGGCCACCCTGACCGCCCCGGCGCACGATGGCCGGGCCTCGGCCATCGCCCTGGCCGGACAGAAGGTGTTCGCCGGCACCGGCATCTGGCCGCACATGGCGGGCCACACCCAGCCGATCGAGGACATCCGCGTTTCCGATGGCCCCTCGCTGCTCTTCCTGCACTACGACCACCGGCAGATCGGCACCGAGCCACTGGGCCACATGGCCGAGAACCGCATCATCCGCGAGGCCATCCACGCCCGCCTGAAAGAGCTGGAAGCGGCCGGCAAGCCCCTCGCCTGGCTGGCCCCGGCCCGGGTCGCCGAGATCAGGCGCGAGGCCGGCGGCGCCCGGGCCCGGCTGGATGATGGCCGCACCCTCACCGCCCGTTTGGTGGTCGCCGCCGATGGCCGCGGCTCGCCGACCCGCACCGCCGCCGGCATCGGGGTGCGCAAGTACGACTACCACCAGACCGGCATCGTGCTGACCATCGGCCATGAAAAGCCGCACCAGGGCTGCGCCTTCGAACATTTCCTGCCGGCCGGGCCGTTCGCCGTGCTGCCGCTGCCCGACGATCCCACCGAGGGCCACCGCAGCTCGCTGGTGTGGACCGAGAGAAGCCGCCTCGCCCCGGCCATCCTGAAACTGCCCGACGACGCCTTCCAGGCCGAGCTGGAAAGCCGCATCGGCGACTTCCTGGGCGCCGTGCGCCCGCTGGGGCCGCGCTTCGGCTACCCCTTGAGCCTGCAACACGCCGCCGCCTATCACGCCCGCCGGTTGGTGCTGGTCGGCGATGCCGCCCACGGCATGCACCCGATCGCTGGCCAGGGCATGAACATGGGCCTGCGCGACATCGCCGCCCTGGCCCAGGTGGTGGTCGATTCCCACCGCCTCGGCCTGGACGTCGGCGGGGCCCAGGTGATCACCGACTACGTGCGCTGGCGACGCTTCGACAACATGCTGATGCTGGCCGTCACCGATGGCCTCAACCGCCTGTTCTCCAACGACATGGCCCTGCTCAGAACCGCCCGCGACCTGGGCATGGCAGCGGTCGACAAATGGCCCGACCTGAAACGCCTGTTCATGCGACACGCCATGGGCCAAACCGGCACCCTGCCCCGCCTGATGCGCGGCTGACGCGGGCCGGCAAAGGGGCGCTGCCCCTTTGATCCCCGCTGGGGAGGCCGGGAGGCCTCCCCAGACCCCACCATGACTTAAAACCCCACAAGGGGGGCTTGCCCCCCCTTGTGGGGTTTTGATTCACGGCGGGGGTCCGGGGGGGCCCCTGGTCCCCCCGGCGGGGGTCAAGGGGGCGGCGCCCCCTTGGCGACACGCGCCAGTCTTCAGATGAAGCCGCGGGTGGTGAGGAGGGTGAGGACCTGTTCGGCCAGCGCTTCCGGGTTGTGCTGGTCGGCGGCCAGGGTCAGTTCCGGGTTCTCGGGTGGCTCGTAGGCGCTGCCGATGCCGGTGAAGTTGGGGATCTGGCCGGCCCGGGCTTTCTTGTACAGGCCCTTGGGGTCGCGCTGTTCGCAGACTTCCAGCGGCGCGTCGACGAACACTTCCAGGAACTCGCCGTCGGGCATCAGCTCGCGGGCCAGCCGGCGTTCGGAGCGGAACGGCGAGATGAAGCTGACCAGCACGATCAGCCCGGCGTCGGCCATCAGGCGGGCCACCTCGCCGACCCGGCGGATGTTTTCCACCCGGTCCTCGTCGGTGAAGCCGAGGTCGCGATTGAGGCCGTGGCGCACGTTGTCGCCGTCCAGGGTCATGGTGTGGCGGCCGCGCGCCGCCAGCATCTGCTCGACCCGGTCGGCGACGGTCGACTTGCCGGCCCCGGACAGCCCGGTGAACCACAGCACGCAGGGCCGCTGGCCCTTGGCGCTGGCGCGGGCGGCGCGGTCCACCTTCATGGTGTGCCAGTGGATGTTGCCGGCCCGGCGCAGGGCGAAGTCGATCATGCCGCAGCCGACGGTGGCGTTGGTCAGCCGGTCGATCAGGATGAAGGCGCCGCCCTCGCGGTTGTCCCTGTAGGGATCGAAGGGCAGCGGCCGGTCGAGGGCCAGGTTGCACAGGGCGACGTCGTTCAGCTCCAGGTGCTTGGCGGCCAGATGATCCAGGGTGTTGACGTTCAGGGCGTGCTTGATCTCGGTCACCTGGGCCCCGACCTGGGCCGGGCCGAGGCGCATCAGGTAGCCGCGCCCGGGCAGCAGCGGGGTGTCGGACAGCCAGACCACGTGGGCCGCCAGCTGGTCGGCGATCTCGGGGCGGGCCTCGACGGGGGCGATGACATCGCCGCGCGAGACGTCCACCTCGCTGTCCAGGGTCAGGGTGACGGCCTGCCCGGGCAGGGCCACCTGAAGGTCGCCATCGTGGGTGACGATGCGCGAAACGCGCGCCGTCTGGCCGCCCGGCAGCACCGCCACCTCGGCCCCGGCGGCCAGCGGTCCGCCGGTGACGGTGCCGGTGAAGCCCCGAAAGTCGAGGTGCGGCCGGTTGACCCACTGCACCGGCAGGCGGAAAGGACCGGTGCTTTCCTGCTCGGCGACGGGCAGGGTTTCCAGGTGTTCGAGCAGGCACGGGCCGTGGTGCCAGGGGGCGACTTCGCCGGCCGGGGTGGAGACGTTGGCCCCGGTCAGGGCGCTCAGGGGCAGGCAGGTCACCTCGGGCAGGCTGATCTTGCCGGCGAAGGTGCGCACGTCGGCGGCGATGCGCTCGAAGGTGCCCTGGTCCCAGTCGACCAGATCCATCTTGTTGACCGCCACCACCACGTGGCGCAGGCCGAGCAGCCCGGCGATGGTCAGGTGGCGCCGGGTCTGGGTGACCATGCCCTTGCGGGCGTCGATCAACAGCAGGGCGACATCGGCGGTCGAGGCGCCGGTGACCATGTTGCGGGTGTACTGTTCGTGGCCCGGGGCGTCGGCGACGATGAACTTGCGCTTCTCGGTGGCGAAGAAGCGGTAGGCGACATCGATGGTGATGCCCTGTTCGCGCTCGGCGGCCAGCCCGTCGACCAGCAGGGCGAAATCGAGATTGCCGCTGCCGGTGGTGCCGAAACGCCCGGAATCGCTTTCCAGGGCGGCCAGTTGGTCCTCGAACAGCAGGCGGCAGTCGTAGAGCAGGCGCCCGAGCAGGGTCGACTTGCCGTCGTCCACCGAGCCGCAGGTGAGGACGCGCAGCAGGTCCTTGGCTTCCTGGCCCTTGAGGTAGGCCTCGACGCGTTCCACGGCGGCATCGCGGGCGGTGTCGGCAAGCAGGGAGTCGCTCATCAGAAGTAGCCCTCCTGCTTCTTCAGTTCCATGCTCGCCCCCTGGTCGCGGTCGATCACCCGGCCCTGGCGTTCGCTGGTGGTGGCGATCAGCATTTCGGCGATCACCTCGGGCAGGCTGGCGGCGCGGCTTTCGACGCCGCCGGTCAGCGGGTAGCAGCCCAGGGTGCGGAAGCGCACCCAGCGTTCGCTCGGGGTTTCGCCGGGTTCCAGGGGCAGGCGGTCGTCATCGACCAGGATCAGCGCCCCGTCGCGCTCGACCACCGGGCGCGGGGCGGCGAAGTAGAGCGGCACCACCGGGATGTTCTCGACGTAGATGTATTGCCAGATGTCGAGCTCGGTCCAGTTGGAGAGCGGGAAGACGCGCACGCTTTCGCCCTTGGCCACCCGGCCGTTGTAGAGGTTCCACAACTCCGGGCGCTGGTTCTTGGGGTCCCAGCGGTGGGTTTTGGTGCGGAAGGAGAAGATGCGCTCCTTGGCGCGGCTTTTCTCCTCGTCGCGGCGCGCCCCGCCGAAGGCGGCGTCGAATTTGTAATGGTCCAGCGCCTGCTTCAGGGCCTGGGTTTTCATCACCTCGGTGTGCACCGCCGAGCCGTGGCTGATCGGCCCCACCCCCTGGGCGAGGCCTTCGGGGTTGGTGTGGACCAGAAGCTCGAGCCCCAGTTCGCGCACCCGGCGGTCACGGAAGGCGATCATTTCCCGGAACTTCCAGGTGGTGTCCACGTGCAGCAGCGGGAACGGCGGCGGGGCCGGGAAGAACGCCTTCATGGCCAGGTGCAGCATCACCGAGCTGTCCTTGCCGATGGAGTAGAGCATCACCGGGCGGTCGAACTGGGCGACCACCTCGCGCATGATGTGGATGCTCTCCGCCTCCAGGCGGGCGAGGTGGGTCAGCCGGGCGCTGTCCGGGGCGGCGATGGGGTCGGTCATGGGGGGTCCGCTGGCGGAGGGTAAGAGGGCGCTCAGTGCCGGAAGTGGCGCATGCCGGTCATGATCATGGCCAGCCCGGCCTCGTCGGCGGCCTGGATGACCTCGTCGTCGCGCATCGAGCCGCCCGGCTGGATGACCGCCGTGGCGCCCGCCTCGGCGGCGGCCAAAAGGCCGTCGGCGAAGGGGAAGAAGGCGTCCGAGGCGACCACCGAGCCCTTGGCCCAGCTTTCCGTCTCGCCCGCCTGACGGGCCGCCTGTTCGGCCCGGAAGGCGGCGATGCGCGAGGAGTTGACGCGGCTCATCTGGCCGGCGCCGACGCCCACCGTGCGGCCGTCCCGGGCATAGACGATGGCGTTCGACTTCACATGCTTGGCCACCGTGAAGGCGAACATCAGGTCGGCCCGCTCGGCCTCGGTGGGGGCGCGCTTGGTGACCACCTTGAGGTCGTCGGCGACCAGCCGGTCGTCACGCCCCTGGAGCAGCAGGCCGCCGGCCAGGGTCTTCACCGTCATCCCCGGGGCCAGCGGGTCGGGCAGGCCGCCGGTGGTCAGCAGGCGCAGGTTCTTCTTCCTGGCCAGCACGTCGCGCGCCGCGTCGTCCACCTCCGGGGCGATGATGACCTCCAGGAAGATCTTGGCCATCTCCTCGGCGGTGGCGGCATCGAGCGTGCGGTTGAAGGCGACGATGCCCCCGAAGGCGCTTTCCGAATCGGCGGCGTGGGCCCTGAGGTAGGCCTCCAGCATGTTGCCGTCGGGGGCCAGGGCGACGCCGCAGGGGTTGGCGTGCTTGACGATGACGCAGGCCGGCTGGGCGAATTCGGCAACCAGCTCGAAGGCGGCGTCGGTGTCGTTGAGGTTGTTGTACGACAGCTCCTTGCCCTGCACCTGGGTCGCCGTGGCCACCCCCGGGCGGGCCTCGCCGGTGGTGTAGAAGGCGGCCTTCTGGTGCGGGTTCTCGCCGTAGCGCAGCACCTGGGCCCGCTCCCCGGCCAGGGTCAGGCGGGGCGGGAAGGTGTCGCCCAACTGCTCGGCGAACCAGCCGGAGATGGCCGAGTCGTAGGCCGCCGTGCGGGCATAGGCGGCGGCCGCCAGCCGGCGCCGGGTGTCCAGGGTGGTGGCCCCGTCGTGGGCCGCCATGTCGGCCAGCACGGCATCGTAGTCGGCCGGCTCGACCACCACCGTCACCGCGACGTGGTTCTTGGCGGCGGCGCGGATCAGGGCCGGGCCGCCGATGTCGATGTTCTCGACGCAGGTCTCGTAGTCGGCGCCCGAGGCCCGGGTGGCCTCGAACGGGTAGAGGTTGACCACCAGCAGGTCGATCGGCGGGATGCCGTGCTCGGCCGCCGCCTTGTCGTGGTCCGCGTTGCCACGGATGGCCAACAGGCCGCCGTGGACGCGCGGGTGCAGGGTCTTCACCCGGCCGTCCATCATCTCCGGAAAGCCGGTGTGCTCGGAGACCTCGATCACCGTCAGGCCGGCCTCCTTCAGGGCGCGGGCGGTGCCCCCGGTGGACAACAATTCGACTCCCCGCCCGGCCAGGGCCTGGGCGAAGGGAATCAGGCCCGACTTGTCGGAGACGGACAGCAACGCACGACGGATGGGCAGTTCGGACATGGACGAACCCTGGCTGGAAGTGGAGAAAGGCGACTCGATGGATGCGGCCATATACCACCATCGCCCGGTCGCCACCACCCGTGCTGACCGCAAAGGGGCTCTGCCCCTTTGGAACCCCGCTGGGGGACCCAGGGGGTCCCCCAGACCCCCTCCGTGACGCAAAACCACCCAGGGGGGCTTGCCCCCCTGGGTGGTTTTGTCTCATGGCGGGGGTCCGGGGGGCCCCTGGTCCCCCCGGCGGGGGTTCCAAGGGGGCGGCGCCCCCTTGGCGGCTCAGCCCCGGCGGCGCAACCGGGCCATGAAGAACCCATCCAGCCCGCCCAGCTCGGGCCACAGGGCGGGATGGGTGGTGACGGTGGCCCCCTCGACCAGCAGTCCCGGCAGACTGGCCCGTTCCTGCGGACTGAACGGATCGGGCGCGAGGTCGGGGGCAATCGCCGGCAGGTCGGCGATCAGGTCAGGCCCCTCGGCGCGGCTCAGGGCGCAGACGGCATAGACCAGCCGCCCCCCGGGCCTGAGCAGTCCGGCGGCGTTGGCCAGAAGACGGCGCTGGATGTCGAGCAGCGGGCCGACATCGCCGCCCCGGCGCAGATGGGGCAGGTCGGGATGGCGGCGGACCGTCCCGCTGGCCGAACAGGGCGCATCCAAGAGCACCGCATCGAGCGGCCGGGGCGCCGTCCAGGTGGCGGCATCGGCCTGGATCACCTCGGCCTCGAGGCCGGTGCGGGCCAGATTCTCGTGCAGCCGGACGAGGCGCTTTTCCTGGTTGTCGAGCGCCATCACCCGGGCCCCGGCGGCGGCCAGTTGCAGGGTCTTGCCGCCGGGGGCGGCGCACAGATCGGCGATGGCCTCGCCGGGCCGGGGGGCGAGCAGGCGGGCCGGCAGGGCGGCGGCGGCGTCCTGCACCCACCAGAGGCCTTCGCCATGCCCCGGGCGGGCCGCCAGATCGCCGCCCCGGGGCAGGCGCAGACTGCCCGTGGGCAGCACCGTGGCGCCCAGCCGCCCGGCCCACTCGGCGGCGTCGAGGCCGGGCTTCAGGGTGACATCGAGCGGCGGCTCGGCCAGATGGGCGCTGGCGATGGCCCGCGCGGTGGCCCCGTCGAAGCGCGCCTCCAGGGTCCGCCACAGCCAGTCCGGGGTGTTCAGGCGGGCCGCGTCCTGGGCCGCAAGGGTCGCCTCGGCGCTCTCCTCCAGACGGCGCAGCACCGCGTTGACCAGCCCCTTGAGCTTGGTCTGACGGCCCAAGAGGTTGACCGAGGTGTTGATCGCCGCATGGGCCGGGATGTCGGCGAACCAGCGCTGGGCCACCCCCAGGCGCAGAGCGCCGCGGGCGGCGGGGGGCAGGCTCTTCAGACCGCGCGGCAGACGCGGCGCCAACAGGGCATCGATCTGGCCGAGGCGCTTCAGGGTGGTGGCGGCGAGGCGCTGGGCCAGGGCCCGCTCGGCCGGCGGCAGAGAGGCCAGGGCGGCGGGGGCGAGCTGGTCCAGGGTGCGATGCTCGTCGAGCACCCCGGTGAGCAGGGCCAGGGCGGCGGCCCGCGAGTCCCTGGGGGGCCGGCTCATGACGCGGCCGGGGCGTATTCGGGGACCAGTTCGGCGACCACCGCCAGGGCGGCGGCATGGTCGCCGGCCCGGCAGGCGGCCTCCAGGGCGTCCAGGCGACCGCCCAGCCAGTGGCGCGCCACCACCCGGGGCGAGGCGACCAGCAAGCCCTTGTGGTCGGTCGGCTGGGGCGGCTCGGCGCCGTGGAAGATTTCCTCGTACAGCTTCTCGCCGGGCCTCAGGCCAATGTACTCGATGGCGATGTCGCGCTCCGGCACCAGCCCGGCGAGGCGGATCATCTGCCGGGCCAGATCGGCGATGCGCACCGGCTGGCCCATGTCGAGCACGAAGATGCGCCCCTCGTAGGCCGGGCTTTCCAGGCCCAGGGCACTGGCCTCCAGGACCAGTTCCACCGCCTCGCGGATGGTCATGAAGTAGCGCGTCACCTCGGGATGGGTCACGGTCAGCGGCCCGCCGGCGGCCAGTTGGCGGGTGAACAGCGGAATCACCGAGCCGGTCGAGCCCAGCACGTTGCCAAAGCGCACGGTGACCACCCGGCAGGTGTCGGCACCGCTCTGGGCGTCCAGGGCCTGGCCATACATCTCGGCGAGGCGCTTGGCGGCCCCCATGACGTTGGTCGGGTTGACCGCCTTGTCGGTGGAAATCTGCACCAGCAGCGCCACCCCGTGGGCTCGGCAGGCATCGGCCACCACGCGCGAGCCGATGGCGTTGGTCAACAGCCCCTCCAGCGGGTTGGCCTCGACCATGGGGACGTGCTTCAGGGCGGCGGCGTGGAAGACCAACTCGGGCTGCTCGGCGGCGAACAGGCGGTCCACGGCGGCGCGGTCGCGCACGTCGGCCAGCCGGGCAACCCGTTGAAGGTCGGGGGCCCGGGTGGCCATCTCCATGTCGATCTCATAAAGGGCGTATTCGCCATGGTCGACCAGGGTCAGCCGGGCCGGGCCGAGAGCGGCGATCTGGCGCACCAGCTCGCCGCCGATGCTGCCTCCGGCGCCGGTCACCAGGACCCGCCGCCCGGCCACCAGCCGGCCCATGGCGGCCCGGTCGAGCACCGCCTGCGGCCGGCCGAGCAGATCCTCCAGGGCCACCGGGCGGACCTCGATGGGCCGCCCCTCGGCGGCGGCGTGGTCGCGGAAGTCGGTCAGCCGGGGCAGCCGCGCGAGGCTGAGGTTGAGCCCCGTCGCCGCATCGAGCAGACGGCGCACGGTCGCCCCGTCGAAGTCGTCGCTGGTCAGGATCAGGCGCTCCGGGCGCCGCCCCTCGGCCTCCAGCCGGGCGACCACGGCGGCCAGATCATCCAGGGTGCCCAGCACCCCGATGCCGCGAATCGACCGCCCCAGGCGCTCCGGCCGCCGGGTCAACAGACCGACCGGACGGTAGAGGTTGGCGCTGCCGGCCCGGCTGGCGTCGCGGATGAACAACTCGGCGCCGCCGCCGGCGCCGACCAGCAGCACCGGAATGCGGCGCACCGACTCGCCCCTTGGCCCGCCTCTTGCTCCTCCAGCCGGCCCGCCCCCTGGTCCGTCCTCGGCCAATCCCCCGGCCAGGATGCCCAGGTGGCCGTCCTTGATCATGCGATAGGCGAAGCGCGGCCCCCCGAGCAGGGCCATCAGCACGAACCAGTTGATGAAGGGGACCGAGCGGGGCACCGCCTCGAGCCGGCTCCACAGGAACATGGCCAGCAGGAAGACCAGCACCACCGCCGTCGCGGCCCGCGTGATGGCGACCAGATCGTGGGTCGAGGCATAGCGCCAGACGCCGCGATACAGGCGCATGGCGCGGAACACCACGACCCCGATCAGGGCCATCAACAGCGGCCCGCCATAGAGGACTTCCGGCGGGTAAAAGGGCATCGCCTCGCCGACCCGCAGGAACAGGGCGGCGGCAAACGACAGCCCGGCCATGGTGATGTCGTGCACATAGGCCACCCGGGCCCGCCGGTTGCCGGGCAGCAGGGCGAAGGGGGCAAGGCGCGGTTTTTTCATCGGCCGTTCTCCCGCTCGGCTCGCCGGGTGGTCGGCCAGGTGGCCCGCCAGGCATCCACCGTCTCGGCCAGCCCCTGCTCGACCGACACCGTGGGGGCATAGCCCAGGCGCTGGCGAATCGGGGTGTCGTCGACCACCAGACTGCCGGCCAGCCGCTCCAGCCGGGGCCGCTGCCCGGCCAGCCCGGCGGCCCGGGCCAGCCACCCCTGGGGCAGGCTGAACAGACCCGGCGGGCGTCCCAGGTGACGGCGCAGGGCGGTGATGAGTTGCGGCGTCGACAGGTCCAGGCCGTCGCGAACCAGCCATACCCGGCCCGGCGCCTGGGGATGCTCGGCGGCCAGGGCCAGGGCCTGGGCCAGATTGGCCACATGAACCAGCGAGCGGCGGTTGGCGAGGCCGCCCAGGGGCAGCGGCAGGGCACTGTCGCAGAGCCGCATCAGGCTGGTGAAATTGCCCCCCACCCCCGGCCCGTAGACCAGCGGCGGGCGCAGCACCACCGCCTCCAGCCGCTGCCGGCCGGCGACCGCGAACAGGGCCCGCTCGGCCTCCAGCTTGGAGGCCCCATAGGGGTCCACCGGGCGCGGCGGATCGCCCGCCCTGAGCGGCCGGTCGGGCGGCGTGTGCTCGCCCATCGCCTTGATCGAGCTGACCAGCACCAGCCGGCGCACCCCGGCCTCGGCGGCCTGTTCGGCCAGCCGCCGGGTGCCGCCGGCGTTGACCCGGCGGAAGGCGGCCGCCGGATCGGGGTCGCGGTCGGCCATCTGGTGCACCCGGGCGGCCAGATGGATCACCCCATCCACGCCGTCGAGCAGCGGCGCCCACTCGGTGTCGGGGCCGATCTCGCCATGCTCGGCCCGCCCGGCGGCGACCACCGTGTGGCCGCGCGCGCGCAGCAGGGGCACCAGATGACGGCCGACGAAGCCCGTCGCGCCGGTGACCAGCAGGGTCAGGGGCGGGCTCATGCGGCCTCCCCGGGGCGGCGGCCGGCAAGCAGCCAGATCAGCACCCCGACCACGCCCAGGGCGGCCAGCAGGGCCAGCCCCTGGCCCGCCGGATCGGCCCCGACGCTGCCCAGGGCCAGGGCGACCAGGGCCAGGTTGACGACCCCGATCAGCGCCGCCACCCGGTCGTGCGGCCAGCCGGCGTCGACCGCCTTCTGATAGGCGTGGCGGCGGTGCGGGGTGAGGATGTTCTCGCCCTTCATGAGGCGGGTCAAAATGGCCTGCCCGCCATCGACCAGATAATAGAGCGGCAGGATCAGCGCCGCCGCCCACTGTCCCTTGACGGCCAGCAGCAACAGCAGCCAGCCGAGCAGATAGCCCAGCGGAATGCTCCCCACGTCGCCCAGGAACAGCTTGGCCCGGTGCCAGTTCCAGGGCAGGAAGCCGAGCAGCACGCAGGCGACGATCAGCCCGGCCGCCGCGAGGTCGCCGGGCAGGGCGGCCTGCCAGCCGACCACGGCGGCGCCGGCGGCGATGGCGATCCCTTCCACCCCGGTGATCCCGTCGATGCCGTCCATGAAGTTGACCACGTTGAGGAAACCGGCCCAGGCCACGACCAGCAGCGGGGCCTCGATCCAGCCCGGCAGCAGGCCGGGCAGCCCCTCGCCGGGCAGCGCCGCCACGCCAATCCCGGCGGCGGCCAGATGGGCGATCAGGCGGGGCACGGCGGGCAGGCCCCGGATGTCGTCGAGCCACGACACTCCGGCCAGCAGCAGGGCCGCCGCCAACACCCAGCCGACCTGCCCCAGTCCATCGCCCCCCCAGGTCAGATGATGGGCCAGCAGGGCGGCCAGCCCGACCCCGATCACCGCCAGCCCGCCGCCGCGCGGAGTCGGCAGATGGTGCGACGAGCGGTGGTTGGGCATGTCCAGCACCTGCCGGTGGCGCAGCCAGCGCAGCGCCCCGGCGGTGGCCAGCCAGGCCAGCCCGACCAGGGCGGCGAGCAGGGCCACGGCAAGCCCGGGGCTCACCGGGCGGGGTCCCCGGCCGGGCGGGCCAGCACATCGCAATAGCCATCGGGGCCGCCGGCCCGGGCCAGGATGGCGGCGTCGTCCAGCGGTTCCCCCAGGCCGGCGCGGTCGGGGATCGACAGCCGGTAGCCGTGGTCGCGCAGCCGGGCCAGCAGCGCGCCGGCCGACGCGCCGTAGGCCCTGAGGGCGCCGTCGGTCACCTCGACCAGCAGCGCCGGGCGGTGGCTGGCCAGGGTCTCGGCGGCCCCGTCCAGAACCAGGCTTTCCGCCCCCTGGACGTCGATCTTGACCAGCGACAGCGGACGCCCGGCGGCGTGGCGGGCGACCAGGGCGTCGACCGTGGTGGCGCCGACCGTCAGCCCCTCGGACCCGGCCGCCGCGCCGGTGGCCAGCTTGTGGTCCATCGGATTGCCGGCATCCAGCTTCAGGCGCCGCGTCCCCGGCGCCTCGGCGCAGGCGGCGGCCAGCACGCGGATGGGCGCCGCCCCCCGGCGGGCCGGCAGCAGGGACAGGCGGACCAGATTGTCCGGCCCCGGCTCGACCGCCACCACCAGCCCCTCGGGCCCCGCCCAGTCGGCGAAGCGACGGGCGAAAAAGCCGACGTTGGCGCCAATGTCGAGGACCAGACTGCCGGGCGTCACCAGCTCGGCCAGATGCGCCGTGCCGGGGGCTTCCAGGCGCGCCTTGTAGAAATCGTAGAGCAGCAGCCACAGGCGTTGCACCCAGGGCTTCTCCAACAGGCCGCTGGCCGCCAGCCGCCGGTTGAGGCCGAGCAGGAGTCGTTGCAGACGGGTCATGGCGCCGGGGCGTGCCTTGGCTGAAGGATCAGAAAAACCGGTGGCGAGGCCCTGATGTGCCACAACCCTTGCCCCCCGACAAGGCCGGCCGGCGGGCAGCGCCCGGCCGCCCACCGTCGGGGCGAACGCCGGAATCGGCCCGAAGAACACAATCATGAGGAGCGCCGCTTTCCAGTTGCCCCTTTTCCCTGGCTGCACATACACTTCCGCCAAGGCGTTGCCCCTGGCCCCTAACAGCGTGACAGCACGACTGGCACGACCCGCCCAGTGCAGGGGGAATCGTGTGTGCCGAGCCGCAAGATGGGTTATGGTCGAAAGCATGTGCGATGAGAAAGACGATCTCTCCTGGCTGAGCTACGATCCCGGAGAGCGACGCACCAAGCACAAGGGAAACAACCACGAGCCCGAGTTTGTCCGCCAGGGAAACGGCTTGATTGGCAAGTGCCCGCGAACCATCGACGCGGGCTTGGCCGAGGGTCTGTTGAAGAACGGCATTGCGCACTATCCTGGCGAGGACGAGGTGGCCCGGACCGACCCTCGGGGGCGACCTTGCCCACGTCGGGTGTTCAATGTACACGAAGGAGCTATCTATGTTGCCCACCCGACCCGGGCCGAAGCGGGGACCTTCCACGGCTACCCCTTCGACCAGCAGGGTGATCCGAAACGGGGCATTCCCCGCGCCATCCTGAGGCAGCTGAGGGAGCGCGCCGAAGCTCAAGGGCACCTCAGGGCGTTCCAGGAGTGGGTGGACCAGCATACCACCGAACGGCGCCGGTTCTGACCGGGACCCATACCGAAAATGAGCAAGACCACATGCACCCAGGGAATTCCCCCGTACCCGCCGACCGTGATCGGCGGCGAGGACGGATTAAGGATCACCCTGTGGATGTCGCCCGAGGCCCACGACCTGGACGGCGCCCTGCCGTTGATCCTGGAGCTGAACGGTCGTCCGCTGTGGCACGGCGGCGGTGACGACTGCCGTCGGCCACTCTACTGGTTCTGGGAGGACCTGCTTGACTTCCTCGGCACACGCTGGGCCCATCTGCTGTTCCAGGAGACCTACCCCCTGGGACTGACACCGCTTATGCCGGCTGACCTGTGGAAAGACCTTGAGGCCCGGTGGGACCGCATCCAACCGGCCGAAGAGGTGATGGACGACGAGGACGAGGCAGTCCACCGCTTCGAGGATTCCCATAACCTGGCCTTTTCCACCTCCGGCATGAGCCTGCCCAGCCTTCTTGTGATGCGCGAAGGCGCCTCCATGCTTCTTCAGGCCGGCACCGAGCCACCTGTGCGGCGCCCCTTTGACGAGGTGGTTAGAGTCCTGGAGCAGACTGGCGATGCCCTGTTCGACGCCCTGGCGGGCAATCCGCGCGACGGAGTCGCCGAAGCCAGGGCTGCGTGGCAGGCGCGCTGGGAGATCGAGCCCGAGCGCCTGACCCGACTGCGCACCGGCCTGGACCCGGCCCGCCTGAACAACGTGAGGATTCCCCCATCCACGCCGCCGCGCAACCGTCGTGAAGCAGCCAGTGATGATGAGTTTCGGGCCGTTGCCAGAATGATTGGAAACCACCTGGACGACGCCCATCTCAATCGGGCAATCGACTGGATAGGACAGCAGCCGCACAGAGAAACGCCAGAGGTGGATCGTATCGCGGAAACGCTGCGGCAGGATATTATTGCTAAACCACACTTCGGGACGCAGAAGTTTTTCGAGCAGGGGCGCAAGATCGCACTCTGGTTCCGCAGGTTTCTGCAGCTGGACCCCGAGGACCCGGTCGACCCTCAATCTCTGCTGGCCGATTGGGGTATACCTGTTCATACGCAGGACCTTGGACCGCCCGAACTCAATGCGTTGACGTGCTGGGGGCCCAACCATGGGCCGGCAATCCTGGTCAACATGAACGGGAAATTCAGTAGCAACCAGAACGGCAGACGCGCCGTTCTGGCCCACGAGGTCTGCCACCTCCTGGTAGACCGCCACGACGCCCTGACCGTTGCCGAGGTTTACGGGGGACTCGCCCCCGGTGGACCGGAAAAGCGGGCCAACGCCTTTGCCGCCGAGTTGCTGGCCCCCCAGCAGGCATTGATCGAACTCCACCGGCAACTCGGACGGCCCCCCATCAAGCAGACCCTGGCCGAAATCCAGGCACGCTACAGCGTGTCGGTGCATTTGGCCGCCCAACAGTTAAGAAATGCCGGGCGGACAAGTCTGTCCGACGCCGACATGCGGGCTCTTGACAGCATCTGCGATCACGACGCTGACGCTGCCTAACTTTGGAATGGCAAGCCGTTCTTGGCACTCCGGATGCCCTGCCGCCCTATCGATGGATCACCGACGACCTAGGTTCTCCCGGGCCATTCTGGCGGTACCTTCGAGCCAGGGACCGCACGCAAGCACACCAAGGCTAGGGCGAAACGTCTCCTGACAGCAACATGGGGGCTTGCTTCGGGGGGCGGGGTATCGCATATACTCCGCCTCGGAAGGCCGGCGGCGGACGGGCGCCTCGCCAACCCGGTCAGGTCCGGAAGGAAGCAGCCGCAACGAGTTTCCGTCCGGGTCGTCGTTCGGTCTTCCACCCCTTACCCAGAGCTTCCCGACAGGTCGCCCGAGGGAGGATCGAGGGTGGAACCGCGCCCCCCTTTGGCCGCGCCCTTTTTGGCCGTGCCCCCTTGGGGGGAGCGCCGCGCCACCTCTTGATCCTGACCGCGCAGCCTGACCGCGTGCCCTGTCCGCTCCCTTGCCAGGGGTCGCCCCGATGACCGAGCAGCCTCCGCCGCCCGACACGCCGGCGGCCGACAGCCCGGCGGCCGACGGCCCGGCGGCCAGAACCCCGCCAGCGACCCGCGGCGCCTCCCAGACCCCCTACACCGTGCTGGCCCGCAAGTACCGGCCGGCCGACTTCTCGGCCCTGATCGGCCAGGAAGCGCTGGTCCGCACCCTGTCCAACGCCATCGCCCGTGGCCGGCTGGCCCAGGCCTACATGCTGACCGGGGTGCGCGGGGTGGGCAAGACGACCACGGCGCGCATCATCGCCCGCGCCCTCAACTGCATCGGCCCCGATGGCCAGGGCGGCCCCACCGTCACCCCGTGCGGGGTGTGCGAGCATTGCCGGGCGATCGCCGAGGACCGCCACGTCGACATCCTGGAGCTGGACGCGGCCAGCCGCACCGGGGTCGGCGACATGCGCGAGATCCTCGACGGGGTGCGCTACCGGCCGACCTCGGCGCGCTACAAGATCTACATCATCGACGAAGTGCACATGCTCTCCACCCAGGCCTTCAACGCCCTGTTGAAGACCCTGGAGGAGCCGCCGGCCCATGTGAAGTTCATCTTCGCCACCACCGAGATCCGCAAGGTCCCGGTCACCGTGCTGTCGCGCTGCCAGCGCTTCGACCTGCGCCGCGTCGAGGCCGAGACCCTGGCCCGCCACTTCGCCGGTATCGCCCAGGCCGAGGGGGCCGGCATCGAGGCCGAGGCCCTGGCCCTGATCGCCCGGGCCGCCGATGGTTCGGTGCGCGACGGGCTGTCGCTGCTCGACCAGGCCATCGTGCACGGCGCCGGCACGGTCGAGGCGACCCAGGTGCGGGCCATGCTGGGGCTGGCCGACCGGGCCGCCGTGTTCGACCTCTTCCAGTCGCTGATGGGCGGCGACATCGCCGCCGCGCTGGACCAGCTGGCCGACCACCACCGGGCCGGCGCCGACCCGCTGGTGGTGGTGCAGGACCTGCTCGACGTCACCCACTGGGTGACCCGGGTCAAGCTGATCCCGGCCAGCGCCGACGACCCGGCGATTGCCGAGGCCGAGCGCACGCGCGGCCGCGAGCTGGCCCAGACCCTGTCCATGCCGGTGCTCTCGCGGGCCTGGCAGATGCTGCTCAAGGGCCTGTCCGAGGCGCGCGGCGCTCCCTCCACCCTGCAGGCGGTGGAAATGCTGCTCATCCGGGTCGCCTTCGCGGCCGACCTGCCGAGCCCCGAGGACGCCCTGAAGGCCTTGAAGGACGGCCGTGGCGAGGCCGGCCAGCCGCCCCGGGGCCCCGCCACGCCGCCGTCCGGACCGGCCGCCGAGGCCTCGGCGCCGCCAACTGCCGAGTCGCCGGCCCCGGCGCCCGCCTCGACCGACGCCGCCTGCCCGGGCGACTTCGATGCCGTGGTCGCCCTGTTCGAGGCGCGCGGCGAACCGCGCCTCGCCGCCCACCTCAAGCGCGACGTCAGGCTGGTCGCCTGCGCCCCCGGGCGGCTGGAGCTGAACCTCGACCCCGATGCTCCGCTGCCGCCCGACTTCCTGCCCCGGCTGCGCCAGCGGCTGTCCACCTGGACCGGCCGGCTGTGGGTGGTCGAACGCTCGACCCAGGCCGGGCTCGACCCGTTGAGCGCCCGCCTGCTCGCCGAGGCGCGCCAGGAGCCGCTGATCGCCGCCCTGCTCGACGCCTTTCCCGGGGCCAAACTGCGCCTCGAACCCTTAAGCGAGATCAACCCGCCGCCCCCCGAACCCGAGATGGAGATGGAGATGGACATGAACTGGGACGCCGACAGCGCCTTGTTCTGACCCGCCTCCGCCACATCCCCAAGTTCCCAAGTTAGAGAGAAGGACCCCATCCCCGATGAAGAACCTCGGCAACCTGATGAAGCAGGCCCAGCAGATGCAGACCAAGATGGCCGAGATGCAGGAAAAGCTGGCCGAGACCGAGGTCACCGGGTCGAGTGGGGGCGGCATGTTGACCGTCACCGTCACCGGCAAGGCCGATGTGCGCTCGGTCAAGATCGACCCCACGCTGGTCGATCCCAACGATGTCGAGGTGCTGGAGGACCTGATCGTCGCCGCCTTCGCCGACGCCAAGGCCAAGGTCGAGGAACTGGTCAAGACCGAGATGGACGAGGTGACTGGCGGCCTGGGCCTGCCCGGCGGCATGCAGTTGCCGTTCTGACCTCCGTCCCCGCCGCCCCGGCATGAGTGATGACGGCGCCCGCATCGGCCACCTGATCCAGTTGCTGGCCCGGCTGCCCGGCCTCGGCCCGCGCTCGGCCCGGCGCGCCGCGCTGCATCTGGTGAAAAAGCGCGACAGCCTGCTGGTGCCGCTGCTCAAGGCCCTGGAGGGGGTGGCCGAGACGGTCGCCCCCTGCACCATCTGCGGCAACTACGACACCATCAATCCGTGCGCCATCTGCGCCGACCCGGAGCGCCAGCCGGGCCTGCTCTGCGTGGTCGCCGAGGTGGGCGATCTGTGGGCCCTGGAGCGCGGCGGCAGCTTCCCCGGGCGCTATCATGTGCTGGGCGGCCTGCTGTCGCCGCTCGACGGCATCGGGCCCGAGGACCTGGGCCTCGACCGGCTGACCGCGCGCTGCCAGAGCGAGCGGGTGGAGGAGGTGATCCTCGCCCTGCCGGCCACCGTCGACGGCCAGACCACCGCCCACGTCATCGCCAAACGCCTGGGCGGGGTCGGCACCACCGTCTCCACCCTGGCCCAGGGCGTGCCCGTCGGCGGCGAGCTGGACTACCTGGACGACGGCACCCTGTCGACCGCGCTGAAGGCCCGCCGCCCGGTGCTGTGAGGCGCCAAGGGGGCGCTGCCCCCTTGGAACCCCCGCCGGGGGGACCAGGGGCCCCCCCGGACCCCCGCCGTGACTTAAAACCCCACCCAGGGGGGCAAGCCCCCTGGGTGGGGTTTTGATTCATGGTGGGGTCTGGGGAGGCCCCTGGTCCCCCCGGCGGGGTTCAAAGGGGCAGCGCCCCTTTGCGTCTCACGGCGTCAGGCTGGCGATCAGCTCGCTGGCCTGGGGCCAGTCGCGGCACAGGTCGGCCCGGTTGCCGTGCTGGTAGTCGTTGAAGTCGAAGCCGGGGGCGACGGTGCAGCCGAGCAGGGCGACATCGCCGCCGGGGACCAGTCGCGCCCCCTGCCAGGTGCCGGCGGGGACGACGCTTTGCACCTGCTCACCGGCCACCAGGTCGTTGCCCAGGGTGACCATCTGGTGGGAGCCGTCGGGATAGAGCTGAAGCTGCTCCACCGGGTCGCCCAGGTAGAAGTGGAAGACCTCGTCGCTGGCCAGCCGGTGCAGCGCCGAAACGGTGTCCGGGGTCAGCAGGTAGTAGATCGCGGTGGAGACACTGCGCGCCCCCGGATAGCGCGGCGGCAGGGCATCGGCCCCGACCACGTCCGGGCAGCGGTAGGTTTCCAGGAACCAGCCGCCCTCGGTGGGGTGGGGCTGAAGGCCCAGGTGGTCGATGATCCACTGGGCGGCGGGCGGCGAGGTGGGCATCTTGAGGCTGGCCGGGCGCAAAGGGGAAGGACAGCGACCAGCATGGCACGGCCCGCCGATGTGGACCACCCCCGAGCGTGCCCGCCCCCTACCGCTCGCCCAAGCGGGGCAGCAGGTCGGCGAAGTTGCAGGGCCGGGTGCGGCTGTCGAGCTGGCGGCCCAGGATGCCGGCCCAGGCGTCGCGGCAGGCCCCCGGCGAGCCGGGCAGGGCGAAGATCAGGGTTTCGCCGGCCACCGCCGCACAGGCCCGCGACTGGATGGTGGCCGCCCCGATGCTCTCGTAACTCAGCCAGCGGAACAGCTCGCCGAAGCCGGGGATGTCCTTGTCGCGCACCGCGGCCAGGGCCTCCGGGGTGACGTCGCGGCCGGTGATGCCGGTGCCGCCGGTGCTCAGCACCACCTCGACCCCGGGGTCGGCGATGAAGGCGCGCAACGCCGCCTCGATGACCGGCTGGTCGTCGCGCACCAACTGACGCGCCGCAAGGTGGTGGCCGGCCTCGGTCAGGAGTTGGGCCAGGGTGTCGCCGGAGCGGTCGTCGGCCATCCGGCGGCTGTCGGAGATGGTCAGCACGGCGATGGCCAGCGGCCGGAACGGTTTGTCCACGCCCTGGCTCATCGCGCCGCCTCCCGGGGCACCCGCGCCACCTGCCGGGCAAACTTGCCGGCAAGCTTACCGGCAAACTTGCGGGCGACTTGAGGCGCCGGCGGGACGTCCTGCGGCTGGTAGGTCGGCCAGTCGCCCTCGACCACGGCATCCAGGCTCGGCGTCGGCTGGCCCAGGCGGTCGCGGTAGATCCAGAAGTTGGAGACCACGCGCTCGATGAACACCCGGGTCTCGTGGCTGGACAGGCTTTCGATGAACAGCAGCGGGTCGTCGTGGTGGCGGTCGGGGTCGAGCCAGCCGGCCAGACGCCCCGGCCCGGCGTTGTAGGCGGCGGTCAGGCGGAACAGGTCGGGGCCGACCTGGGGCAGCTCCATCAGGTGCTCCAGGTAGGCCTGCCCCAGGTAGAGGTTGACGGCCGGCTCGGCCAGCCGGCGGGCCAGCTCCGGCCGCCCCAGGCGCTCGGCCATCCAGCGCGCGGTGGCCGGCATCAACTGCATCAGGCCGCGCGCCCCGGCCGGGCTGCGGGCCTGGGGATCGAAGCCCGATTCCTGGCGGATGAAGGCCAACACCAGGGCGCGGTCGACCCGCCAGCCGCCGCTCGGCGTCCACGGCGCCTCGGGGAAGCGGCCGGCGACCCGGATCGGCCCCACCGGATCGCCCAGTTCCGCCCCCAGACGCATGGCCAGGGCCGGACGGCCGGCGGCGTCGGCCAGACCGAGGATGGCCCGGGCCAGGGGGTCGTCGTCATTGGCCAGGGCGCTGGAGGCCAGCTTGCGCAGCTCGCCCTCGGCCAGGGCCGGGCGTCCCACCTGGAACAGGGCCAGGGCGCGCCGCCCGGCCGGCGTGGCGGCGATGCGCTGAAGGTCGGCGGCGTCCGGGCGGCTGTCGTCCCAACGCGGGCGCAGCGGCAGGCCCAGGGCGCGGCGGGCCAGGACGCCGTAGAAGGTGCGCGGATACTCGGCGGCGACGGCCAGCCAACGGCTGACCGTGTGCGGCCGGTGATCCTTCAGGTTGGCCCGCGCCGCCCAGTAGGCGGCGGCCGAGACCAGCCAGCCGGAGACGCGGTCCGGGTCACTGGCGGCCAACGCCTCGAAGTGGCGGCGCGCCTCGGCGATGTGGCCCAGGCGCCAGTGGGCCAGTCCGGCCGGCCAATGGGCCAGATGGTCGGCGTGCGGCCCGGCCAGCGCCTCGCCGGCCCATTTCAGCACCCAGTCGTCGTGCCCGTCGACGAAGTAGGCATGGGCCAGCGCCCCCTTCATGCGGTGGCGGTCGGCCGGGGTGAGCAGGGCGAAATCGTCGTCCTCGGTGATCAGGCGCTTGACCGACAGCGTCCAGCCGTTGCGCAGGCGGTGCCGGAAACGGCGCCACAGGCGCTCGGCCCGGGCCTTCTCCGTGGCCGCCAGATGGCGGTAGCTGCTTTGCCGCAGGCGCACCCCGCCGCCGTGCTCGCCCGATCCGGTGAGCATGCCGCCGGCCGGCCGGGGCAGGGTACGGGCCAGATCGCGACCGCCCTTGCGCTCGGCCAGATGGTGGATGCGCCGGGCCTGGGGCAGGTCGGCGTAGGCGCCCAGCCAGGCCTTCAGCTCGACGAAACGGCTGCGGTAGGCGCTGGGGTGCAGGTAGCGTTGGGCCAGCAGGTGGCCGAGCAACAGGCGGTCATCGAGGCGGGCCATCAGCCGTTCGGCGGTGGCCATGTCGCCGCGCTCCTGGCGCTCGAAGATGCGCCGGTAGAGGTCGGCCTGATCGGCCGCCAGCGGCTCCGGCAGGGGGGCGGCGCGCACGGCATCGGCCCCGGCCAGCAGCAGCGCGGCGAGCAGGACCAGCAGCGACAGCCGGCGCAGAACGGCAAGGGAACGGCGGGGGAAGGCGGGGGAGGCGATGCGCGTCATGGGCCCGGGTCTACCCACCGAGGCCCAGGCTGTCCAGCTTCTGGCGCACCGCCACCAGATCGCGCCAGGCCAGCCTTTTCTGCTCCGGCGAACGCAGAAGGTAGGCCGGATGGAAGGTGGCCAGGGCGGGCACCGGCCCGGGCAACCCGGGGGTGGCGTAGTCGCGCCACTGGCCGCGCAGACGGGTGATGCCGGCGCTTTCGGCGAACAGGGTCTGCGCCGCCAGCCCGCCGACCAGGATCAACAGGCGCGGGTCCTTGAGGGCGATGTGGCGCTCGATGAAGGGCACGCACAGGGCGACCTCGGTGGTGTCGGGCTTGCGGTTGCCGGGCGGCCGCCAGGGCAGGATGTTGGTGATGTAGCAGTTCTCGCGCCGGTCCAGGCCGATCGAGGCCAGCATGCGGTCGAGCAGCCGCCCCGAGGCGCCGACAAAGGGCAGGCCCAAGCGGTCCTCGTCGGCCCCCGGGGCCTCGCCGATGACCATCACCGGGGCCTCCACCGGGCCATCGGCGAACACGGTGTTGGTGGCGGTGTCCTTGAGCGGACAGCCGGTGAACGAGGTCAGGGCCTTTTGCAGGGCTTCCAGGCTGGTCGCCTGGGCGGCGGCGTGGGCGGCATCGGCCTGCCCGGCCGGCACCGCCACCGCCCGGCCGCCGGGAGGGCCGCCGGGGCCGGGCTGAAAGGCGGGCCGGGGCCGGGCCGGCGCGGCCGGGCGGTCGGGGGTCGACATCGGCACCACGGCCAGCGGGGGCGGCTCGGGGGCCTGGGTGCGGTCGGGCGCCGTGGTCCCGATGGCGACGTCGATCCCGGCCTCCACGTACCACGCCAGCAGGGCCCGGGGGTCGGCCGCCAGGGCGGCCGCCTCGGCCTTCAGGACGTCCGGGCTCATGCGGCCGGCCCGGTGGGTTGGGCCTGGGGCGCCGGGCTGGCCTCGGGCTGGGCCGGGTCGGGCGGCGGGAAGGCCTCCGGGCGGTCCTCGGGCAGCATGGCGGGCAGGCTTTCCACGTACACCGACTGGCTGGGGAAGGCGAACGAGGTGCCGGCCTCCTCGACGATGCGCTTGATCTCGAAGGCCAGCCGCTCGCGGATTTCCAGCCAGTCGCCCCAGCGCGTGGTGCGGGTGAAGCAGTAGACCATGAGGTCGATGGAGGACGGCCCGAAGCCCTCGACGCGCACGAAGGTGGACACCGCCGGCGGCTTGGCGAACTCGGGCTGCGAGAGGATGTGGCCCAGGATGCCGTCGCGGATGGCCATCAGCTGCTCAAGGGTGGTGTCGTAGGTGACCCCGATGACCCAGTAGATGCGCCGGTAGGTCATGGCCGAGAAGTTGGTCACCGCGGCATCGGACAGCGCCGCGTTGGGCACGTAGACCGGGGCCTGGTCGAAGCGGCGGACCAGGGTGGAGCGGAAGCCGATGTGCTCCACCGTGCCTTCGACCACCCCATCGACGCGAATCCACTGGCCCACCGCGAAGCGCTTCTCGCCGATGATGAGAAGCCCCGAGATGAGGTTCTTGAACAGATCCTGGGCCCCCAGCGCCACCGCCACGCCGAACAGGCCGAGGCCGGCGATCAGCGGCGCCACCTCGATGCCCCAGGTCTCCAGGATGGTCGCCACGCCGAGCGCGATGAAGGCGACCTTCACCGCCTTGACCAGCCACGACACCAACTCGCGCGAGAACACCTTCTCCAGCCGCCGGGCGACCACCGACAGCGGCTCGACCAGCCGGTAGAAGGCCCAGAAGATGTTGAAGGCGACCAGCGAGCTGACCAGGTTGCGGAAGAAGGTTTCGGTCAGCCCCTCGAAGGCCATGTACTGGCCGGCCATGAACACGCCGACCACGATGGGAATGAAGCGGATCGGCCCCTCGATGGCGGTGAGCACCCGGTTGTCGGTCTCGGTGCGGGTGCGCGCCGCCCAGCCGGCCAGCCGCTTCAAAACGAAGCGGGTGAACAGCCGGCGCAGCAGCAGGAAGCCGATGAGGATGGCCAGGGCGACCAGCACCCGGCCGATGTCGACCCCGAACACGCCCTTCTCCCAGACCTCCATCACCACCGCCCAGAACTCCGCCAGCCAGGCCTTGGGGGTATCGAGGAAGGACCAGTCCATGGGGAGACTCCGGGTTGGGGCGGCGGGCGGGATGGCGGGTGGGACGGCGGGCGGGACGGCGGGCGGGACGGCGGGCGGGGCCGGCAGTCTAGCCCACCCCCCCGGGCCGGGCCAAGGTGGTCCGCGGCGAGGTGGGCCGCTCAAGGTCGGCGTTTACAGGCCCGGTACCATCCTCTAGGACCATGGTGTATACAAACCGCCACCAGACCCTCGTCCCACCCGCCGGCCCGACGCCGGCAGCCAGCGGAGCCCAGCATGAGCGATACCGACAGCGCCCAGGACACCCGCCCCGAAGCCCCGGCCCGGGAGAGCATGGAATTCGACGTGGTCATCGTCGGCGCCGGGCCGTCCGGCCTGTCGGCGGCCATCCGCCTGATGCAGCAGGCCGAGGCGGCCGGCCGCGAGCTGTCGGTGTGCGTGCTGGAGAAGGGCTCCGAGGTGGGGGCGCACATCCTCTCCGGCGCCGTCATCGAGACCCGGGCGCTGGACGAGCTGATCCCCGACTGGAAGGACAAGGGCGCCCCCCTCAACACCCCGGCCGGCAAGGACCGCTTCCTCTTCCTGACCCAGGGCAAGGCGATCCCGCTGCCGCCGCCGCCCTCGATGCACAACGACGGCAACTACATCGTCAGCCTGGGCAACGTCTGCCGCTGGCTGGCCGAGCAGGCCGAGGGCATGGGCGTCGAGATCTACCCCGGCTTCGCCGCCGCCGAGGTGCTCTATGACGACAACGGCGCGGTCCGGGGCGTGGCCACCGGCGACATGGGCCTGAAGCGCGATGGCACCCCCGGCCCCAACCACGAGCCCGGGGTGGAACTGCACGCCAAGGTGACGGTGTTCGCCGAGGGCTGCCGGGGCTCGCTGACCCGCCAGCTGATCAGCCGCTTCGAGCTGGCCGCCGACAGCCAGCCGCAGACCTACGGCATCGGCATCAAGGAGCTGTGGGAGGTCGACCCGGCCCAGCACCAGCCGGGCAAGGTGGTGCACACCATCGGCTGGCCGGTCTCCTCGGACGTCTACGGGGGCAGCTTCCTCTACCACCTGGAGGACAACCAGGTGGCGGTCGGCTTCGTGGTCGGGCTGGACTACACCAACCCCCACCTGTCGCCCTACGACGAGTTCCAGCGCTTCAAGACCCACCCGGCGGTGCGCCCCACCTTCGAGGGCGGGCGGCGCATCGCCTATGGCGCCCGCGCCCTGTCCGAGGGCGGCTTGCAGTCGCTGCCCAAGCTGACCTTCCCGGGCGGCCTTCTGATCGGCGACACGGCGGGCTTCCTCAACGTGCCCAAGATCAAGGGCACCCACACCGCCATGAAGTCGGGCATGCTCGCCGCCGAGGCTCTGTTCGAGCACCTTTCGGCCGACACCCCGCCGGCCGAGGTGGCCGGCTACCCGGAGCGCCTGAAGGACTCCTGGCTGTGGGCCGAGCTCAAGGAGGTGCGCAACATCCGCCCCTCGTTCAAGTGGGGGATGTGGGGCGGGCTGGCCTACTCGGCGCTCGAGGCCTACCTGTTCAAGGGCGCCATGCCGTGGACCATCGCCCACGCCCACGCCGACCACGAGACCCTGAAGCCGGCCGACCAGTGCCCGCCCATCGACTACCCCAAGCCGGACGGCGTGCTGACCTTCGATCGGCTGACCAACGTCGCCTTCTCGGGCACCAACCACGAGGAAGAGCAGCCCTGCCACCTGACCCTGAAGGACGCCAACGTGCCGGTCGAGGTCAATCTGGCCCGCTTCGCCGGCCCGGAGGCGCGCTTCTGCCCGGCCGGGGTCTACGAGTTCGTGGAGGACGCCGAGAAGGGCGGCCAGCGCTTGCAGATCAACGCCCAGAACTGCGTCCACTGCAAGACCTGCGACATCAAGGACCCGACCCAGAACATCGTCTGGGTCACCCCGCAGGGCGGCGAAGGGCCCAACTACCCCAACATGTAGACCCTCTCCCGGAGGCGGACCGCGACCATGGCCACCAGACGCATCTCCACCGGCTCGCCCTTCGAGGCGCGGATCGGCTATTCCCGGGCCGTGGTCTCGGGGGACTGGGTCTTCGTGGCCGGCACCACGGGCTATGACTACGCCACCATGACCATGCCCGAGACGATCGAGGCCCAGTGCCGCAACACCCTGGCCACCATCGAACGCGCACTGAAAGAGGCGGGCGCCAGCCTCGACGACGTGGTGCGCGTCCGCTACATCGTGCCCGACGCCGACGAATGGCCGAAATGCTGGCCGATCACCTCGGCCGCCTTCGCCAAGGCCAAGCCGGCGGCGACCATGCTCTCGGCGGCGCTGCAAAGCTCGGACATGAAGATCGAGATCGAGGTCACCGCCCGATTGCCCGGCACCGACCCGCAAACCTGAGCCCCGGGCGACCCACCCCCTACCCAGCGGCGCCGCAAGGCCCTAGATTGAGGGCTCATCATGGCGGGGCGTGGCCCCGTCCCGCCCCCCCCATCAGGCCCGACGGACCCGGCATGGCCCCTCGCCCCCCTCTTTCCCCCTTCCGCCTCGGCTCGGCGGCCCTGCTGCCCGCCCTGATGCTGGCCGCCTGCGCCGCCGGCACCCCGGACCAGCCGGACCAGCGGGATACCCCGGCCCAGGTGGCGCTGGACGGCCGCCCGGGGCTGAGCCAGATGACCCACGCCGCGCCCCTGGCCAGCGGCAGTCTGGCCGGTGCCTTCCTGGCCGGCCGCCAGGCCCAGTTCGAGGGCGACCCCGAGGCCGCCGCCAGCCATTTCGCCGAGGCCGCCCGACTGGCCCCCGAGGCGCTGGCCCTGAAACGCCGCGCCGCCTTCTTCCTGACCACCGCCGGCCGCTTCCCGGAGGCCGTGCCGCTGGCCCGGGAGGTCATGGCGGCCGACCACGACGAGGCCTCGCTCAGCCGCCTCATGGTGGCCACCGATCAGGCCGCCCGGGGCGATTTCCCCGGCGCCCTGGCCACGCTTGCCGAAGCCAGCAGCGAGGGCGGACTCAACCAGTTGCTCATCCCCCTGGTCCGCGCCTGGCTGATGGTCGGCGACGGCCGCCCGGCCGAGGCCCTGGAGGTGGTCGTGCCGCTGGCCGAGGCGGAGGAGCCCTTTGCCCGCCTGTTCGCCTTTCACGGCGGCCTGATCGCCGCCCAGGCCGGCCAGCGGGCCACCGCCGCCGAGCTGTTCGGCCGCCTCACCGAGGTGCCGGAAGAGCTGCCCCTGCGCACCGTCGAGGCCATCGCCGCCTTCCGGCTGGCCGACCCGGACAGCGCCCCGGCCGGCCGCGACCTGATCGCCACCTACCTCAAGGCCCATGGTGAGTCGCGCCTCGCCGCCGATCTGCTCGAACCGATGCGGCTGGCCCCGGTGGCCCCGCCGCCGCCCATCACCAGCGCCGCCGACGGGCTGGCCGAGGCCTTCCACGGCACCGCCAGCAACATGGCGCAAAGCCAGGCCCTGGATACCGCCCTGCTGTTCATCCATCTGGCCCTGGCGGTGAAACCCGAGTTCGACTACGCGCTGATCCTCAAGGGCGATCTGGCCAGCCGCCAGCGGCGCCCGGTGGCCGCCGTCGCCGCCTATCGGGCAGTGCCGGCGGACTCGGCCTTCACCTATCTGGCCCGCCAGCGCGCCGCCGACAGCCTGGGCCGCGCCGAGCGCCTGGAGGAGGCCCGCGAGGCCTTCGAATCCCTGGCCGCCGACTGGCCGGAGCGCCCCGAACCGCTGATCGACCTGGGCGACCTGTTGCGCCAGAACGAGCGCTTCGCCGAGGCGGTGGAGGCCTACGACCGCGCCTTCGCCCGCCTCGATCAGGTGCTGCCCCGCCACTGGTCGTGGCTGTACGGGCGGGGCATCGCCCTGGAACGCTCCGGACAGTGGCCGCGCGCCGAGGACGACTTTCGCCAGGCGCTTGCCCTGGAGCCCGATCAGCCCTTCGTCCTCAACTACCTGGGCTACTCCTGGCTGGACCAGGGAATGCACGTGGAAACCGCCAAGGACATGATCCAGCGCGCCGTCGCCCAGCGTCCGCGCGACGGCTACATCGTCGATTCCATGGGCTGGGCCGAATACCTGACCGGCAACCACGAGGCCGCCGTCGAGCACCTGGAGCGGGCGGTCAGCCTGACCCCCAACGACCCGACCATCAACGACCACCTGGGCGACGCCTACTGGCGCGTCGGCCGGCGCCTGGAAGCCGGCTACCAGTGGCAGCGCGCCCTGAGCTTCGACCCCGACCCCGAGTTGGCCGACACCATCCGCGCCAAACTGGACGACGGACTGGACGACGCCCCCTCGACCAACTAGGGCCTGTGGACAACCATCTTGGGGTCTCGGTTTGGCGCAATCGGCCCGGTTTTAGGAGTGAGGACGAAGGACATGCCGAGCATATTCGAGGACGAACGACGCGGAACCGGGCCGATTGCGCCAAACCCCTTCGGGGCGGGGCCCATTTCGCCCCTGAGCGGCGTCAGGCTTGGCTTGTGGTGGGGCACACCACGGCGCCAAGCCTTCCTGGTCAGCGACGAAATGGGCGCCGCCGAGGCCCCAACATGATTGTCCACAGGCCCTAGAGCCCCCGCCCCGGATCGCCCCATGTTCCCCGACACCTTCCAGCAGGCCCCGGGCGTTGCCGTCCATGGGCCGGGCGTGCGCGCCCTGGCCCCGGCCAAGGTCAACCTCTACCTCCAGGTCACCGGACGGCGGCCCAACGGCTATCACGAGCTGGACAGCCTGATGGTCTTCGCCGACGTGGGCGACATCGTCGAGGCCAGCCCGGCCGAGGACCTGTCGCTGTCCGTCGGCGGGCCGATGGCCTGCCGCCTGGGCCGCGAGTTGCCCGACCCCGACGACAACATCATGCTGCGCGCCGCCCGCCGGCTGGCCGAGCTGATGGGGGTCGCCGCCAAGGCCCGCCTGCACCTGACCAAGGTGCTGCCGGTGGCCGCCGGCATCGGTGGCGGCTCGGCCGACGCCGCCGCCACCCTCAAGGCCCTGGCCACCCTGTGGGGCGACCCGGACGCCGCCGACAGCCCCGAAGTCGCCGACCTCGCCCTCGCCCTGGGGGCCGACGTGCCGGTGTGCCTCGCCGGGCGGGCGATGGCGGTGAGCGGCATCGGCGAAACCCTGACCCCCGCCGTCGCCCTGCCCGAGGCCTGGCTGCTGCTGGTCAACCCCGGGGTCGGGGTGTCGACCCCGGCCGTCTTCAAGGCCCGCCAGGGGGACTTCTCGCGGGCCGCCCCGCTGACCACCCCGCCGGCCGACGCCAGCGCCCTGGGCGCGGCCCTGAAAAGCCGCCGCAACGACCTCGAGGCCCCGGCCCGCCAGCTCGCCCCGGTGATCGGCCAGGTGCTCGACGGCCTCGCCGCCACCGCGCACTGCCGGCTGGCCCGCATGTCGGGCAGCGGGGCCACCTGCTTCGGCCTCTACGACAGCCCCGACACCGCCCACGCCGCCGCCGACGCGCTGGCCCGGGCCCACCCCGAGTGGTGGCTCGCCCCGGCTCCCCTGCGCCGGGGGTGAAGGCGGCCCCCAAGGCCCCCTTGAGGCCCTTTTCTCGCCGCCGCTGGTGGGCGACACAAGTGCCGTGCGTGGTGGGTTGAGTCGGCGCCGGAAAGACCATACATTGCCTCTCCCTCGGCCCCTCCCTCGGGCAGCCGGTGGGGCGTAGCCAAGTGGTAAGGCAGCGGTTTTTGGTACCGCCATTCGCAGGTTCGAATCCTGCCGCCCCAGCCAGCCCTCTTTAATCAATCAAGATCAACGGCTTATCGTGCCTGCCGGAGGCGGAATGGTCCGCCCCTCTGGTACACGGCGGCGGGCCTTCTGCGCCTCGATCCGCTCTTGCTGTTCGGCGGCGAGGCGGAGGGCTTCGGCGAAGGGCCGCGGGATGGCCGGGGCCTGCTCCTTCAGGGCCGCTTCCATCTCGTTGAAGCGCTCGATGTGTTGGCGGGTGAAATGCCGCCCCCAAGATGGACGATGGGGATGGGGCCAAAGGCCTCGAACCGCCCAGCGGCGGCGGCGGCGCCCGCCTTGTCCCCCGCCATGGTTGCCAGTAGGCTCCGACAATCTGACTCCGCTGGGGGGGCGCGGTGGCGGTGCCATGGCGTCCCCGGCGGCCTGTCCTGTTGTGCCCACCCTCGAGGACCCCTGCCCCGATGAACCAGCAATCCCTGTCCGCCTTCATCTGGTCGGTCGCGGACACCCTGCGCGGCAACTACAAGCAATCGGAATACGGTCGCGTCATTCTGCCGTTCACGGTCCTGCGGCGGCTGGATTGTGTCCTTCAGCCGACCAAGCAGACAGTGCTGGAGGAGTTCAAGGCGAAAGAGACGATGGGCATCAACCCGGCGCCCTTTCTTCTTCGCGCCTCGGGGCAGGCGTTCTTCAACACGTCATCCCTCGACATGAAGACGCTGATGGGGGACCCGGACAACATCCGGGAGAACCTCTACAGCTACCTCAATGGCTTCTCCGCCGCTGTCCGCGACATCTTCGAGAGCTTCGAGTTCCACACCCAGATCGAGCGCCTGACCAAGGCCGGGCTGCTCTATCGGGTGACCGAGCAGTTCGCCGGGATCGACCTGCACCCGGACCATGTCAGCAACCATCAGATGGGCCTCGTCTTCGAGGAGCTGATCCGACGGTTCGCGGAGTTGTCCAACGAGACGGCCGGTGAGCACTTCACCCCCCGCGAGGTCATCCGCCTGATGGTCAACCTGATCTTCATCGAAGACGACGACGCGTTGTCCAAGCCGGGGATCGTCCGCACCATCTACGACCCCACGGCGGGGACCGGCGGGATGCTGTCCATCGCCGGCGAACACCTGGAAGAGCTGAACCCCGAGGCCAGCCTGACGGTCTTCGGCCAGGAGCTGAACCCCGAATCCTACGCCATCTGCAAGGCGGACATGCTGATCAAGGGTCAGGACGTGTCCAACATCGTGTTCGGCAACACGCTGTCCGACGACGGGCACCCGGGCCGGCGGTTCGACTACATGCTCTCCAACCCGCCGTTCGGCGTCGAGTGGAAGAACGTCCAGAAGGAGGTCAAGAAGGAGCACGACCAGCAGGGCTTCGACGGCCGCTTCGGCCCCGGCCTGCCGCGCGTGTCGGATGGCTCCATGCTGTTCCTCCTGCACCTGATCAGCAAGATGCGACCCGCGACGCAGGGAGGCAGCCGCTTCGGCATCGTCCTCAACGGCTCGCCCCTGTTCACCGGCGGCGCGGGCAGCGGCGAGAGCGAAATCCGCCGCTATGTGCTGGAAAACGACCTCCTGGAGGCCATCGTCGGGCTGCCCACGGACATGTTCTACAACACCGGCATCAGCACCTATGTGTGGATCGTCAGCAACCACAAGCCCGCGCACCGCAAGGGCAAGGTGCAGTTGATCGACGCCAGCGGCATGTGGCGGAAAATGCGCAAGAGCCTGGGCTCCAAGCGCAAGGAGCTGTCGGACGCCCACATCGCGGAGATCACCCGCCTGTTCGGCCAGTTCGTCGAGGCGGAGCAGGACGGCAAGCCGATCAGCCGCCTCTTCGACAACGAGGACTTCGGCTACCGCACCATCACCGTGGAGCGGCCGGAGCGCGACGAGGCGGGCGCCATCGTCCTCGGCCAGCGCGGCAAGATGAAGGGCAAGCCGGTCGCCGACAGCAAGCTGCGCGACACCGAGAACGTGCCCCTCAAGGAGGACGTGGAAGCCTATTTCGAGCGCGAGGTCCTGCCCCATGCCCCGGATGCCTGGATCGACCCCGACAAGACCAGGATCGGCTACGAGATTCCCTTCAACCGCCACTTCTACGTCTTCACCCCGCCCCGCCCGCTGGCGGAGATCGACGCCGACCTCAAGCAGACCACCGACCGCATCAAGGCGATGATCGAGGGGCTGTCGGCATGAGCGGCAACGTCATCCCGTACAACACCGAGGACGGGGAGCTGACCAAAGGGTCAGTTGTCAAGGAATCCTTGACCACTGCCTCGGACGGCAGGCGGCACCGGACGAAGCTGGCGGATCGCGCCGTCCTGAGCCATGCGGGCAGCGTCAGCCACCAGCAGATGCTGAAAATCATCGATGACCGCTACGCCACCTTCGACGCCGCCCGACGCACCGCCGAGGCGGACACCGCCGAGCGCGAGCACGCCCAGGAGGTCGAGGCGGAACTGAAGCGCCTCGCCAGCACCGCCGCCAAGGCCGGGCGGGGCAAGAAGCCGGGAGGGGAGGAATGAGCTTCCCGGCATATTCCGCCTACAAGGACAGCGGCGTTGCTGGCATTGAGGCGGTGCCCGCCGATTGGTCTATCCTGCCGCTCAAGGCAACGGCATCGTGGAACGACGATGTCCTGCCCGAGACGACCCCCTTTGACCACGTTATTCAGTATGTGGAGATTTCTGGCGTCGACCCGATGGCCGGCATTTTCGATGTCACCAAGATCGCCTTCGCAGATGCGCCCTCGCGAGCGAGGCGGAAGGTCAGAGATGGTGACGTTCTAGTTTCCACCGTTCGCACGTACCTAAGAGCCATCGCCCCGGTCGTCGCACCACCCGAGAACATGATTGCCTCAACGGGTTTCGCTGTCGTTCGGCCGCGAGGTGTCCACTCCGGCTATCTCAGCTATCTCCTTCGCTCAGAGTACATTGTCGGTGAGATCATCTCACGCTCGGTCGGAGTGAGCTACCCCGCGATCAGTGCGAACGAGCTGATGCGGATCAAGGCGCCGATGCCCGCTGATCGCGCGGAGCAAGCCGCCATCGCCGCGTTTCTCGACCGGGAGACCGGCAAGATCGACGCGCTGGTGGCCGAGCAGGAGAAGTTGATCGACCTGCTCAAGGAGAAGCGGCAGGCGGTCATCTCCCACGCCGTCACCAAAGGCCTCGACCCGAACGCCCCGATGAAGGACAGCGGCGTGGAATGGCTGGGCGAGGTGCCGGAGCACTGGGAGGTGGTGAAACTTCGGCGAGTAGTTGAAACCGTCCAAACTGGTGGTACGCCCTCCTCTGCGCCCCCGGAGGCCGAAATCGACGGAGGCGTCGACTGGTTTACTCCCGGGGACTTCTCAGGGGCCATCCGTACTGGCAGCGCCGCAAAGAAGGTGCCGCCCGAGGCAGTCCAAGCTGGAGAGGTAAAGGTTTTTCCTCCCGGCTCTGTCCTGGTGGTGGGAATCGGAGCTACCCTTGGAAAGGCCGCGTTTCTTTCGGTCCCTGCATCGGCAAACCAGCAGATTAACACTATTCTGCCAAGCCCGAGCCTGGATGGGCTGTTTCTCGCGTACTCGTTGTCAGGCAAGGTGGCCGAGATGCGGTTCCTGTCCAACGCGAGCACCATTGGGATCATGAACCAGGAGAAAACAAAGGAAATCTGGTTGGCTGTCCCGCCACTGAACGAACAGAGGCGAATAGCAAGCTATATTGACCGCTGTGGCGCAACTTTTGATGCGCTCATTACCGAATCCCAACGTGCCATCGACCTCCTCAAGGAACGCCGCGCGGCCCTCATCTCGGCCGCCGTCACCGGCAAGATCGACGTACGGGGACTGGTGACGCAGGAGGAGGCCGCGTGAAGTTCGAAACCTTCAAGGCGGGGCGCTGGGAGCAGCGGTACCGGTACAAGAGCTTCGAGCCGGTACCGGTGAACCACGAATGGGTCTGGGAAAACCCGGGCGTCAACACGCTGCTGGAGGCGGCCAACAGGGCGCTTGGAGAGCTGAACGCCTTCTCGCTGATCGTCCCCGACATCGACCTGTTCATCCAGATGCACGTGGTCAAGGAAGCGCAGACCTCAAGCCGCATCGAGGGCACGCAGACCGGCATCGACGAAGCCTTGATGCCCGAGGAGCAGATCGAGCCGGAAAAGCGCGACGACTGGCGGGAGGTGCGCAACTATATCAGCGCCGTCAACGCCGCCATCGCGGAACTGGACACACTGCCACTGTCCAACCGGCTGCTGAAGCAGACCCACGCGACCCTGATGCAGGGGGTGCGCGGTGAGCACAAGATGCCGGGCGAGTTCCGCAGCAGCCAGAACTGGATCGGCGGCTCCAGCGTGGCGGATGCGGTGTTCATCCCGCCCCACCCCGACGGGGTTCCCGATCTGATGAGCGACCTTGAGAAGTTCTGGCACAACGAGGCCGTGACCGTGCCGCATCTCGTTCGGGTCGCGATCAGCCACTATCAGTTCGAGACCATCCACCCCTTCCTGGACGGCAACGGGCGCATAGGCCGCCTGATGATCCCGCTGTACCTGATCTCGCACGGGCTGCTCAGCAAGCCATCGCTCTATCTCTCGGACTTTTTCGAGCGCAACCGGGCGGCCTACTATGATGCCTTGATGCGGGTGCGCCTCGCCAACGACATCATCCACTGGGTGAAGTTCTTCCTGAACGGGATCGCCGAGACAGCCACCAAGGGGCGCGGCGTTTTCCGACAAATCCTGAGCCTGCGCACCGAGGTGGAGCAGGCGGTCATGACCCTGGGGAAGCGAACGCCCAACGCCCGGCAGCTTCTGAACATGCTCTATCGCAGGCCGATCGTGTCGGCCTCCGATATCGAGGCGGAGTTGAACATCAGCACCCCAACCGCGAATGCCCTGATCCGGGACTTCATCCGGTTGGGCATTCTGGTGGAGATAACGGGCCAGCGGCGGATGCGGGCCTATGCGTTTGATCGTTACCTAGCGCTGTTCCTTAGTTAAGGAAAACGCACTTCCCTTAACCAAGACACGCGCGGAGTTAAGGGAGCCGGGGGAGGAAAGCCCATGTGCCTGCTTGCGGGCATGGGCCCTCGGGTCGCGGGGAGCCGTCAGGGCACGGGCGAAACCTACAAGGCCTGGGAAGCGGGCCAACTGGGGACGGGGGCACGGGAGCCGGAATGAGCCTGCACAAGGAAATCGAGTTCGAGAACGACATCTGCGCCCATCTGGCGGCCCATGGCTGGCTCTACGACCCGGCCGACGCGGCGGCCCATGACCGCAAGCGGGCGTTGTTCCCGGCCGATGTCCTGGCCTGGGTCCAGGCGACCCAGCCGAAGGCCTGGGAGGGGCTGACCAACAGCCACGGGGCGGCGGCGCAAGAGGTGCTGCTCGACCGCCTGCGCACGCAACTGGACGACCGGGGCACCCTGGACGTGCTGCGCTTCGGGGTGGAAATGCTGGGCCTGCGGCAGCCTCTGAGCCTCGCCCAGTTCAAGCCGGCGCTGGGCATGAACGCCGACCTTGAGGCCCGCTACGCGGCCAACCGGCTGCGGGTGGTGCGGCAGGTCCGCTACTCCATCCACAACGAGAACTGCCTCGATCTGGTGCTGTTCCTCAACGGCATCCCGGTCGCCACGGCGGAGTTGAAAAGCGACTTCACCCAGGCGGTCGAGGACGCCGTGGACCAGTACCGCTTCGACCGCCCCCCGAAGCCCAAGGGGCAGGGCGCGGCGGAACCCCTGCTCGACTTCCCCGGCGGTGCCCTGGTCCACTTCGCGGTCAGCAACTCCCATGTCCGCATGACGACACGGCTGGCCGGGCCGCGGACCGTCTTCCTGCCCTTCGACCGGGGCGACGACGGGGCGGCGGGCAATCCGCCGAACCCCAACGGCCACCCCACGGCCTACCTGTGGGAAGAGGTCTGGGAACGGGAAAGCTGGCTGGAGATTCTGGGCCGCTACATGGTCGCCCTGCGCGACAGCAAGAAGCGGATCGACACGGTCATCTTCCCCCGCTACCACCAGCTCGACGCCACCCGCAAGCTGGTCGGGGCGGTCCTGGCCGAGGGACCGGGGCAGAAGTACCTGATCCAGCACTCGGCCGGGTCGGGCAAGACCAACTCCATCGCCTGGACGGCCCACTTCCTGGCCGACCTGCACAACGACCAGCACGAAAAGCTGTTCGACTCCATCCTGGTGGTCAGCGACCGCACGGTCCTCGACAGCCAGCTCCAGGAGGCCATCTTCGCCTTCGAGCGCACCACCGGCGTGGTGGAGAGCATCACCGGCGACCAACAGAGCAAGAGCAGCCAACTCGCCAAGGCCCTGGCGGGGGACAAGAAGATCGTCGTCTGCACCATCCAGACCTTCCCCTTCGCCCTCCAGACCGTGCAGAAACTGGCGGCAACCGAGGGCAAGCGGTTCGCGGTGATCGCCGATGAGGCGCACTCCTCGCAGTCCGGCGCCTCGTCGTCGATGCTGAAGCAGGTGCTCTCGGCCGAGGAGATCAAGGAGCTCGAGGACGGCGGGGAGGTCAGCAACGAGGACATCCTGGCCGCCCAGATGACCGCGCGGGCGAACCCGGGCGGCATCACCTACGTCGCCTTCACGGCCACGCCCAAGGCCAAGACACTGCAAATGTTCGGCCGCCGCCCGGACCCGTCCCGGCCCCCCGGGCCGGGGAACCTGCCGCAGCCCTTCCATGTGTACGCCATGCGTCAGGCCATCGAGGAAGGCTTCATCCTCGACGTGCTGCGCAACTACACGCCCTACAAGATGGCCTTCAAGCTGGCCAGCGGCGGCCGGGAATGGGACGAGCAGGAGGTCGAGCGCAGCGCCGCCATGAAGGGCATCATGCGCTGGGTCCGCCTGCATCCCTACAACATCAGCCAGAAGGTCCAGGTGGTCGTCGAGCACTTCCGCGAAAACGTCGCGCCCCTTCTGGATGGCGGGGCCAAGGCGATGGTGGTCACCGCCAGCCGTCAGGAGGTGGTCCGCTGGCACATCGCCATGCGCAGGTACATCCAGGAGAAGGGCTACAGGATCGGGACGCTGGTCGCCTTCTCCGGCGAGGTGAGGGACGACGAGGTCGCCCCCGACGGCGTGACCGAGACCAGCAAGGACCTCAATCCGGCCCTCAACGGTCGGGACATGCGCAAGGCGTTCGACACCGACGAGTTCCAGCTCCTGCTGGTCGCCAACAAGTTCCAGACCGGCTTCGATCAGCCGAAGCTCTGCGGCATGTACGTGGACAAGCGCCTCGCCGGCATCCAGGCGGTGCAGACCCTGTCGCGCCTGAACCGGGCGCACCCGGGGAAGGACACCACCTACATCCTCGACTTCGTGAACGAGCCGGAAGACGTCCTGGCCGCCTTCAAGACCTACCACGCAACGGCCGAGCTTGAGGCGACCACCGATCCGAACCTCGTCTTCGATCTGCGGGCCAAGCTGGACGCCGTGGGCCACTATGACGACCACGAGATTGAGCGCGTGGTCAGGGCGGAGTTGAACCCGAAGTCCTCCCAGGCACAGTTGGCGGCGGCGATTGAGCCGGTCGCGGACCGCCTGCTGAAGCGCTACAAGGCGCTCCAGACCCAGGCCCAGGCGGCGAAGGCGGCCCAGGACGGCCAGCGGGAGAAGGACGCCAGGGACGAAATGGCGGCCCTGGTCGTGTTCAAGAACGACATGGGGGCCTTCCTGCGGGCCTATTCGTTCCTGTCGCAGATTTTCGACTACGGCACCACGGCCGTCGAGAAACGGGCCATCTTCTTCCGCCGCCTTCTGCCGCTCCTGGACTTCGGGCGGGAGCGCGACGGGGTGGACCTGTCGGGGGTCCAACTCACCCACCACAATCTCCGCAACCGGGGTCAACGCGACCTGCCACTGGGCGAGGGCGAGGGCGACAGGATCAAGCCCATGACCGAGACCGGAAGCGGTCAGGTGCAGGACAAGGACAAGGTGCGCCTGAGCGAGGTCATCTCCAAGGTCAACGAACTGTTCGAGGGCGACCTGACGGACGGTGACAAGCTGAGCTTCGTCCATGCCCTCAAAGGCAAGCTGGAGGAGTCCGACGTCCTTGCCCAGCAGGCCGCGACCAACTCCAAGAGCCACTTCGCGGACTCCCCGAACCTCATGAGGGCCCTCGAGGAGGCCATCATGGACGCCCTCACCGCCCACAGCAGCATGAGCCGCCAAGCGCTGGACTCAAAGCAGGTCCAACACGGCCTGCGCGACATCCTGCTCAACCAGGCCGGGTTGTACGAAGCCCTCCGCAGCCGGGGCGCCGGCGGCACTTCCGCCCATCCCTGAACGCCCCCCGGATGGTGGTTGGGCCGGGGAGTCGCCAAGACTCACCGGCGGGCTTCCCTGGGGCCTCCACGGCCCTGTCAGGGACGGGGGTGGGCCGTCGCCTTCTCCGCGACGAACAGGTGTTGTTCGATGTCGCGGGGTTTCCTCGGTTTGCGGGCGCGGCGCTTGTACTGGACAAGGGCCAGGGTGCCGGTCGGTGACCTGCCGATAGTCCAGGCCAAGGTCCCGGCCAAGGTTTCCGGCTGCGTCGCCTGGGCCTCGATCAGGCGGTCGGCAACCAGCCCCGAGGCCCGCGCCCTGGTGGCGTCGCGCACCAGGGCCCACACCTGCCAGCCGCGCCGGCGGTAGTCATCGACCAGGAACCGCCCCAGAGCGCCCCAGATGCCCGGTGGCGCCGGCGATGAGGCCGGCGCGCACCGGAGCCCCTACTTGCCGCCCCGCTCGTGGCGCGCCACGAAGCGCTCGAAGGCCTGGGTCTGCCGCTCCTCGACCTCGAAGCGGATGTGGGTGGAAACCTCGGTGGTGGTCACGATGCGCCCCGGCAGCGACCCCAGGTCGGGCAGCCGCACCTCGAAATCCTTGGCCGCGTCGGTCCCGATCACCCGGTCCAGCGTGCCCACGCCGGTCAGCGAGACGTCCTGCAACAGGCAGGGTTGCGTGGTTCCGTCCTCGAACTCCAGGACCACCGCCACGTTCAGGGTGCGCAGACGGTTGGCCTCGCGGTCCTCGGCGCTGGTCGAGCGGATGATGCGCTCCAGCGCGGTCTGCATCGACTCGACCAGATGCCGCACCTGCTCGGCCGACCCCTTCACCGCCTGGGCCCGCTCGCCGGTGGTCTCGGAGCTTTGCGAGACGTGGTTGATGTTGTCCGAGGCGTCCTGGGTGCTGCGCGCCGCCAGTTGGGCGTTGTGGCTGATCTCGCCGGTGGCCGCCGTCTGCTCCTCGACGGCGGCGGAGATGGCGGCGGAGATTTCGTCCAGCCGGTTGATCACCTGGCTGATCGAGCCGATGGCCTGCACCGCCTCGCGCGTTGCCGACTGCATCTGGCCGATCTGGCTGGCGATTTCCTCGGTCGCCTTGGCGGTCTGGTTGGCCAGGGTCTTGACCTCGCCGGCGACCACCGCGAAGCCCTTGCCGGCCTCGCCGGCCCGCGCCGCCTCGATCGTGGCATTGAGGGCCAGCAGGTTGGTCTGCTTGGCGATGTCGCTGATCAGGTCGACCACCTCGCCGATCTGGTCGGCCGCCTTGGACAGCCCGGCCACCCGGTTGCTGGTCGTCTCGGCCTCGCCCACCGCCTGACGGGCGGCCTCGGCGGCGTGGCTGACCTGCACCCCGATCTCGGCGATGGAGTTGGACAACTGCTCGGAGGCGGCGGCCACCGCGTCGACATTGCTCGAAGCCTCCTGCGAGGCGCTGGCGGCGGCGGCGGCATCGGCCTCGGTGCGCTGCACCGCCTCGGTCATGCCGACCGAGGAATCGTGCATGGTCGCCGCCTCGCCCAGCACGCCGGACAGGGCGGTATGCACCTCTTCGTCCAGGGCGTTGGTCAGGGCCAGCATCTCGCCCTGCACCCGGCGGGCGTTGCGCCGCTGCTCGGTGGCCTGCTGGCTTTGCAGGCGCTGCACCGCCTGGGCGTTTTCCTTGAAGACGTTGATCGCCCCGGCCATGACGCCGATCTCGTCGCCGCGCTCGGTGTAGGGAATCTCGGTCTCCAGCTTGCCCTGGGCGAGCGAGGCCATGGCCTGCGTCACGGCGCTGACCGGACGGTTGATCAACTGCCGGCCGACCCAACCCAGGGCCAGCAGCAGCACCACCACCAGCACCACGCTGCCGATCACCATGTTGGTGACCAACTGCCGGGCGGCGGCCGACACCGCCTGTTCCGGCAGGTTGGTCATCACCGCCCAGGGCAGATCGGAGTTGCCCAGCGTGATTGGCGTGAACAGGTGGGTATAGGCCGCGTGCCCGAGGTTGGCATGGCTCACATCCTCGGAGCGCACCTCCGCCGGCCGCCCGGCCTTGATGTCGGGCAGCACCTCGGCCAGGAAAGGCATGCTGTCGGCGACCGGCTTGCCGCGATCGGCGGCATCGGGATAGGCCACCCAGCGCCCCTCGTTGGAGATGATGAACACCGAGCCGCTGTCCAGCGGCCGGATGTTCTCAAGCTGGGTCCACATGTCCGACAGCAGCAGATCGACCCCGACCACGCCGATGGTCCGCCCGTCCTCGATCACCGGCACGGCCAGCGAGGTCAGGAAGACGATGTTGCCGTCGATGTCGTAGATGGTCGGCTCGGTGACGTAGTCACGCCCGGTCGACAGGGGAACCTGGTAGAAGGCCCCACCGGGGCCCGGATCGTCGTAGCCGGTCAGGTAGTAGGGCTCCGCGCCGCCCCCGAAATCGTACCAATAGGTGATGTAGCGCCCGGTCTCGTCGGTGGTGCCACCCTGGCCGGCGAACTCGGCGTCGCGGCCGTCCAGGGCGTTGGGCTCATAGCCCGCCCAGGTCCCGGCCAGTTGCGGGTTGTCGACCAGCGCCCGGCGCAGGATCTCGTCGAACACCGCGCGGTCCACCGCCCCCTTGGCCTTCTGGGCGGCGAAGCTGCGGGCCACCCCGCGCGCCACCGTCAGCCCCTCTTCCAACTGGGCCTGGATCTCGCCGCCGATGGCGCGGCCCAGGGTGCGCCCCTCGTTGAGGGCGAGGTGACGGACTTCCCGACCGGCCTGCAGGCCGAGCAGCAGGGTGCCGATCATCAGACCGGCGACCACCACGGTGGCGCTGGCCAGGACGAGCTTGGTGGTGATCTTGAGTTGGGGACGTGGCATGGGGGGCTCCACGAATCGGCGGATGGACAAGGCGGCGCGGCCGGTCGCGGAGACAGTGGACGGGACCATTGGCCTGCGGGCGCCGGCTGATCACGGGGCAGGGTGGGCCGTTTATTGAACATCTCAAACGGCCCGGGGTAAATAGAACAATCGGCCAGAAGTTGGGCATGATGATCGCGTGACGCCCGCCCCGACTTGATGATCGGGTGAGGCCTTCACTTGGCTTGATGGTGGGAGCCATCAAGGACACGCTTCGCGGTGGAGTTGGCGGCGCGGCGGCCTGACCCCTCGCCAACCTGAGTATGTCGGCCTGGTCCCGCTTCGGGGGTGGATGGCGCGGCCCTCAGGGCACCGCCACCTGGGCCGGAATGCCCATGCGCTGGCGCTCGCGGGCCGCCGCCTCGCGGGCCTCGCGGATCTCGTTCTCGCTCAGGCGGCCGCCCAGTCGGTCGCGCTGGGCCAGCGCCTCCGGGTGCCCCTGCTCGGCCGCCAGATGATAGTACTCCCAGGCCAGCCGATCGCTTTGCAGCTTGCGGTCCTCCGAGGTTTCCATCAGCACCGCCAGATTATAGAGCGCCTCGGCATGGCCGCGCCCGCCGGCCGAGGACCACAGGTTGAAGGCCTTGTAGGGATCGGGCTCGGTGCCCCGGCCCAGGTAGTGGAACAGCCCGGCCCGGAACTTGGCGTCGGGATGGCCGATCAGCCGGCTGCCCTCGACGAAGCGCTGGCGCGAATTGGCCGCCTTCAGGTACCAGTCGAGCGCCGCCCGGTCGTCCCGTGGCACGCCCTGGCCGGCCTCGTACATCAGGCCCATGTAGTACTGGGCCCAGCCGTCGCCCTGGTTGGCCAGCGGCTCCCAGATCGCCCGGGCGGTGGCGAAGTCGCCGCTGGCATAGGCGGCGTAGCCCTGGTTGACCTTGACCAGATCGGACTCGTCGGCCGCCACCGGCCGGGCCAGGACAAGCGCCGCCGCCAGCAGGCAGACGGCGCACGGGAATGGACGTGACGGCCGCATCGCTGCCTCCCGCGCCGAGCCGGTGTATGGAATAATTCCGTCCATGGTAGCCGACATCGGACAACCTGGCAAAAGCTGGCTGGCAAAAGCCGGCCGGCAAAAGCGGCTTCCCGCCCCGGTCGCCCCTGATTGACACCCCATTTTCAAGCTTCTATGGTGCGGCGCACAGATCGGGATTGCCGTCCCGCGCCCTGTCGCCCCGCCGCCGCCGTGGCAGTTTTCCGGCCGGCGGAGCGACTTCAGCGTCGGCCCCGCAACACCTGGGGTTGCCCCTGCAAGGGCTGTGTTAAGATGGGCCTGTCGGGCCCCATCGACGGCGCCCGCCGCCCTCCCTTTCGTCCGTCAGCATCCGGGAAGTGCCATGAAGGTTCTGGTCGCCGTCAAGCGGGTCGTGGACTACAACGTGAAGATTCGCGTCAAGTCCGACAACACCGGCGTTGAAACCGCCAACGTCAAGATGTCGATGAACCCCTTCGACGAAATCGCCGTCGAGGAAGCCGTGCGCCTGAAGGAGGCCGGCACGGCGAGCGAGGTGGTCGCCGTCTCGCTGGGCGTCAAGCAGTGCCAGGAGACCCTGCGCACCGCGCTCGCCATGGGCGCCGACCGCGCCATCCTGGTCGAGACCGAGGCCGAGCTGCAGCCCCTGGCGGTGGCCAAGCTGCTGAAAGAGGTGGTGGCCAAGGAAAGCCCGGACATGGTGCTGCTGGGCAAGCAGGCGATCGACGACGACGCCAACCAGACCGGCCAGATGCTGGCCGCCCTGATGGGCTGGGCCCAGGGCACCTTCGCCAGCAAGATCACCCTGGCCGACGGCAAGGCCGAGGTGGTGCGCGAGGTCGATGGCGGCCTGGAGACGGTATCGGTCAACCTGCCGCTGGTTGCCACCACCGACCTGCGCCTCAACGAGCCGCGCTACGCCTCGCTGCCCAACATCATGAAGGCGAAGAAGAAGCCGCTCGACACCCTGACCCCCGACGAGCTGGGGGTCGACGTGGCGCCGCGCCTGACCACGCTCAAGGTGGAAGAGCCGCCGGTCCGTCAGGCCGGCATCAAGGTGCCCGACGTCGCCACCCTGATCGACAAGCTGAAGACCGAAGCGAAGGTGATCTGATCATGAGCGTCCTGGTTCTGGCCGAACACGACAACGCGGCGCTGAAGCCGGTCACCCTGTCGACCGTCGCCGCCGCCCTGGAAATCGCCCAACGGAGCGGCGGCGAGGTGACCGTCCTGGTGGCCGGCGAGAACGCCGCCCCGGTGGCCGAGGCGGCCGGGCGCATCGCCGGCGTGGCCAAGGTGCTGCACGCCGAGGCGGCCCACTACGCCCACCCGCTGGCCGAGCCGCTGGCCGACCTGATCGCCGCCAACCTGGACGGCGTCAGCCACGTTCTGGCCCCGGCCACCACCACCGGCAAGAACGTCCTGCCGCGCGTCGCCGCGCTGAAGGACGTGGCCCAGATCAGCGAGATCGTCGGAGTGGTCGACGGCGACACCTTCCAGCGCCCGATCTACGCCGGCAACGCCATCGCCACGGTGAAGAGCGCCGATGCCCTGAAGGTCATCACGGTGCGCGCCACCGCCTTCGACCCGGCCCCGGCCGAGGGTGGCTCGGCCGCTGTCGAGACTCTGGCGCCGGCCGCCGACCCCGGGCTGTCGGGCTTTGTCGGCCAGGAGCTGTCCAAGTCCGAGCGTCCCGAGCTGACCGCCGCCCGGGTGGTGGTTTCCGGCGGCCGGGGCATGGGCTCGGGCGAGAACTTCAAGCTGCTGGAAGGCCTCGCCGACAAGCTGGGCGCCGCCATCGGCGCCTCGCGCGCCGCGGTCGACGCCGGCTTCGTGCCCAACGACTTCCAGGTCGGCCAGACCGGCAAGATCGTCGCCCCCGAGCTGTACATCGCGGTGGGCATTTCCGGCGCCATCCAGCATCTGGCCGGGATGAAGGATTCCAAGGTCATCGTGGCCATCAACAAGGACGAAGAGGCGCCCATCTTCCAGGTCGCCGATTACGGTCTGGTGGCCGACCTGTTCAAGGCCCTGCCCGAACTGGAAGCCGGCCTCGACTGAGCCACCGCCGCCCCCTCCCGGGGCGGCGCCCCCCCCCCGCCCCCACCAGCCTAGAAGGACGCGAGCCGTGAACATCGAGAGGATTGGGGTCATCGGCGCCGGCCAGATGGGCCACGGCATCGCCCATGTGGCCGCGCTGGCCGGCTATGACGTGGTGATGACCGACATCAACCGCGAGGCGCTGGACAAGGGCCTCAAGCTGATCGACCGCAACCTGGGCCGTCAGGTGGGCCGCGACCTGATCAGCGAGGCCGACAAGACCGCCGCCCTGGGCCGCGTCTCCATCGACACCCGCCTGGAGGCGCTGTCCGACTGCGATCTGGTGATCGAGGCGGCGACCGAGGACGAGGCGGTCAAGAAGAACATCTTCCAGAAGCTGTGCCCGCTGGTGAAGCCGGAAGCCTTCCTCGCCTCCAACACCTCGTCGCTGTCGATCACCCGCCTCGGCGCCGCCACCGACCGCCCCGGCCAGTTCATGGGCCTGCACTTCATGAACCCGGTGCCGGTGATGCAGCTGGTCGAGCTGATCCGCGGCATCGCCACCGACGAGGCCACCTTCACCGCCCTCAAGACGGTGGTCGACCGGATGGGCAAGCAGGCGGTTTCGGCCGAGGATTTCCCGGCCTTCATCGTCAACCGCATCCTTTTGCCGATGATCAACGAGGCGGTCTACACCCTGTACGAGGGGGTGGGCAGCGTGTCGGCCATCGACACCGCCATGAAACTGGGCGCCAACCACCCCATGGGGCCGCTGGAACTGGCCGACTTCATCGGGCTCGACACCTGTCTGGCCGTCATGCAGGTGCTGCACGATGGCTTGGCCGACACCAAGTACCGGCCCTGTCCGCTGCTGGTGAAGTACGTCGAGGCCGGCTGGCTGGGCCGCAAGACCGGGCGCGGCTTCTACGACTATTCGGGCGACGTCCCCACCCCGACCCGCTGAGCCGGGCTGCCGGTCGGCCGCGAAGGAACCACCCGCCATGCACCGTCTGCTGACCGGCTGGCGACCCTACGCGGCCCTGGCCCTGCTCGCCCTGATGCTGGCCCTGCCCGGGCAGGCCACCCTGCCGGTGATGGACCGCGACGAGGCCCGCTTCGCCCAGGCCACCCGGCAGATGCTGGAAACGGATGATTTCATCGCCATCCGCTTCCAGGACACGGCGCGCAACAAGAAACCGGTGGGCATCTACTGGCTGCAGGCGGCCAGCGTGGCCACCCTCTCCACCCCCGACAGCCCGGCCATCGCGCCCTACCGGGTGCCCTCGATGCTGGGCATGGTGGCCGCCGTGCTGCTGACCTTCGCGGTCGGCAGCCGGCTGTTCGACCGCCAGACCGGGTTTGTCGGCGCCGCCCTGCTGGCCGGCTCGCTGCAACTGGTCATCGAGGCCCATCTGGCCAAGACCGACGCCGTCCTGCTGGCCCTCACCCTGGCCTGCGTGTTCCCGCTCGCCGGGCGCTATCTGGCGGCGCGCGGGGCCCGGCCGCCGCCCGCCCGGCCGACCGCCGAGGCGGTGCTGTTCTGGGGTGCCCTGGGCGGCGCCATCCTGATCAAGGGGCCGGTGGTGCCGATGGTCCTGGCCCTGACCGTGCTCGCCCTCCTGATCGCCGACCGCAGGCGCGGCCCCGGCCCGGGCTGGCTGCTCGGCCTGAAGCCGGGGCGCGGCCTGCTGCTGCTCGCCGCCATCGTGCTGCCCTGGTTCCTGGCCGTGCAGCAGGCCACCGGCGGCGCCTTCCTGGGGCAGGCGGTGGGCGGCGACCTGTTGCCCAAGCTGCTCGGCGGTCAGGAGAGCCACGGCGCCCCGCCCGGCTATCACAGCCTGCTCGCCGTGCTCACCCTGTGGCCGGCCTCGCTGTTCCTGTTGCCGGCGGTGGTGCGTTCGGTGTCGCGGCGCGGCGAGGCGGCGGTTGCCTTCCTGCTCGCCTGGGCCGGCCCGGCGTGGCTGGTCTTCGAGCTGATCCCGACCAAGCTGCCGCACTACGTGCTGCCCCTGTTCCCGGCCCTGACCCTGCTCATGGCCACGGTGCTGCTGGCGGTGCGCGACGACACCCCGAGCCGCCTGCTGGCCAAACGCTGGTGGCCGTGGATCGGCCTGTGGGCCGTGATCGGCCTGACCCTGGCCGGGGCGATGCCGGTGCTGGTGACGCAGTATGGCGACGCCTCCGGCCTGCCGGTCGGCCTGCTCGCCGCCGGGCTCGGCCTGCTGGTGGTCGGCGGCGGCCTGTGGCAGCTGGCGCGACGCCGCCCGCTGCTCGCCGCGCTGGCCCCGGTGGGCGCCGGGGTGCTGTTCCTCGGCGTGGTCTTCCAGGGGGTGGCGCCGGCCCTGTCGGACCTGTGGCTCAGCCAGCGCGCGGCGCGGGCCATCGACAGTCTGGCCCCCGGCGCCCCGGTGGTCGCCGCCGGCTTCCACGAACCCTCGCTGGTCTTCCTGCTCGGCACGGCGACCGAGTTGGCCCCCGGCGGCGCGGCGGCGGCGGCCCGGCTGGCCCGCGACCCCAAGGCGGTGGCCCTGGTCGCCGACTCGGAACAGGCCGCCTTCCTGACCGCCTTTCAGGCCGCCCGGCCCAAGGCGCCCCTCCCCGAGCCGCTGATCGGCATCGAGGGCCTCAACTATTCCCGCGGCGACCCCACCACCCTGTCGCTGTACGCCGCCCCGCCGACCGACTGAGCGGTCCCGGCGCCCGGTGCCATATGGGTGGGCTTGCGTTAGGTCATGGCCGGCGCTATCAGGCCCGTGCTTGAACCCCGCTTCACCGCCCCTTCCCAAACCTGGAGACGTTGTCCATGGTTCAGTCGTTGTATGACCTCGGCCGCCGGTTGGCGCCGCTGGCCGCCTTCACCCGGGCCCGGCCGCTGCTCGCCTGGGGACTGTGGGCCGGGGGGTTCAGCCTGCTCTCCTTCCTCGTCATCGACCGGCCGCTGGCCCGGCTGGTGCACGATGAAATCCCCTGCTGCCTGCTCACCGCCTCGCAGTACCTGAGCCCGCTGGGCGACGCCACCATCTGGTATCTGCTGGCCGTCGGCGGCTGGCTGTACAGCCAGCACCGGGTGACCGCGGCCGGCGGCCACGCCGCCATGGGCACCATGGTCTCGGCCAGGCTGGCCAAGTGGCTGGACAAGGCCCGCCCGACCCCGGAAGGCGAGGAACCGCCGCCGCCGCCGGAGCACGACGAGGCCGCCATCGCCCGCTGGCGCCAGCATGCCCGCTCGTGGGTCTTCATGCTGGCCAACATGCTGGCCGCCGGAATCCTTTTGCACGTCATCAAGCTGACCGTCGGCCGGCCGCGCCCCAAGCACCTGATCGACGACGGCACCTATTTCGGCTTCGAGCCTTTCTCCGGGTTCAACAGCTTCCCCAGCGGCCATTCCCAGGCCATCTTCTCGGCCCTCATCGCGCTGGCCTTCATGGTGCCCAAGTACACCAAGTGGCTGATGGGTCTGGCCGTCCTGGTCGCCCTGTCGCGGGTCGGGGTCAGCGCCCACTACCTGTCCGACGTGGTCATGGGCAGCTATCTGGCCATCGCCGTGGCTTTCGCCCTGAAGACCCGGTTCGAGGCGGCCGGTGTGCCGCTGGCCCTGGAACGCCACGGCTGAGCCGACGACCAGGCCCCCCGCACGGCGGGAGCGGGCATCGGCCCCCTGGAGCGTGTTGCGTGCTTTGTGAAACACGCAATACGCTCCAGGCCCTTGATATTGCCGCAAATCCCGTTCCCGCCTCCCGGTTTTGCCGGCGTCGCCCGACCACCATGCCCCCCCACCACGCCCCACGCACGCGCCATGCGGGCGCGCATCGGGTGGTCGGCTATCATTCATAATTCAGCCCTTGATGTTACCGGGGCGCACGACTTCTCCCGATAAGTGCGACTCGGTCGCGATTTCATTCCCATGTCCACCCGGACGGGCGTTGCCGGGAGCACAGGGTCGGACCAGACGAGCGGGGAGGGTTCCTGGCGGTCCGCCCGAGGCAGGTCAAAACTTTCTTTTTCAGTGCTTTAAATCAAAGCTGCGCGATTGCCCCGTACCCCGCGAAAATCCGCCATCCCTTCCAAGCCATGTCAACGGTGCGGGTTTGTATTGCCAAAGGGTAAGCTATTTGGCTTTGACATTGGCGCCATGGATAGTCAACAATTCACCATATGATCTAGAGGATGGTGAGCGGCGCCTGAATCATAAAATTGTACCTATTGTTCCACTTCAGGGTGACCGGCCTGCTCCGTCCAGGGAACGGACGCCTCCTTCCTCCCAACTGCCGTGGGGGCCACCATGACAGAGCGAATCACATCGACAATGAACTACGAATGCCTCGTCCATGACCCGCAGTCCGAACTGCTCCACTCGGTGCCGCCGGCGCCCCGGGTCGACCTGCCCAGCGCCTGCTGCCAGGGCGAGATGGAGTTTTTCTGGATCCGCCCCGGACTGGCCGTGAACCGCCTGGAGGTCAGCGTGTCGCGCCCGGTCACCCTGGACCTGAAGCTGCCCGATGACGATCCCCTGCTGGCCGGCATCTTCCTGCTCGACGGGGCGATGATCGGGCACCTGCCGGGCATCGACGGCAAGCTCGCCATCGAACGGACCGAGACCCTGGCCTTCCTGCCCGATCAGGCCGAGGGCCGCTTCGAGCTCCAGCCGGGCCGGCCGGTCCTGGCGGTGTCGGTGCTGCTCGGACGCGGACCGGCGGCCGAGTTGATGAACGGCCTCGCCCTGCCCGAACCGATCCGCGCCTTCGCCGCCGGCGAGGCATGCCCACCGTTCGCCATGAAGGGCCGCATCGGGCCGCGCATCCGGGCCGTGCTGAGCGAGATCCTGGCCTGTCCCTACAGCGGCCGGCTGCGCGAAATCTACATGGAAGGCAAGGTGCTGGAACTGCTGGCCGTGCAGATGGCCGAGCCGCTGGATGGCTCGCGCCCGCTGCCCGGACCCCACGGCAGCCCCCGCCGGCCCGACATCGAGCGCCTGTACGCCATCCGCGAAGGCCTGATGGAGCGCCTGACCGACCCGCCCACCCTGGGCGAGTTGGCCGCCGCCGCCGGCATCAGCCAGAAACGTCTGGTGCGCGAGTTCGTCCAGACCTTCGGCGCCACCCCGCACGGCCTGCTCAAGGAACGCCGGCTCGATCTGGCGCGCCATCTGCTGGTCGACCGCGGCCTGCCGGTGAAGGAGGTCGCCGAGGCCGTCGGCTTCCGCTACGTGACCAACTTCTCCAACGCCTTCCGCGAACGCTTCGGCGAGCCCCCGGGGCGCTACATCCGCCGCCAGCGGGGCAACGGCGCGGCGACCCAGAACCAGGCGGCCGAGTAACCAACCGCCGGACCAGCCGGCGGCCCCGCCGCAACGGGGCCGCCGGGTGACCATGGGGGAGCCTGCTCAGCCCGCGTCGCTGCCGCCGACCTCGGTCATGTTGGCCGCGTCGACCGTGCCGGCGCTGTTGGCGTTGATCAGGAACAGCCCGGCCGCCGGCGAACCGTCGGTGTCCACGTTGGCGACGATGATGTCGCCGACGCGCAGCATGTCGGCCGCCTCGTTGAAGTAGCCGGACCCGGCCACCTGGGCGGCGGTGTCGCCACTGGTGTAGTGCCACAGGGTGAAGCCGTTGGCGTAGGCCAGCACCGACAGGTTCTTGCTCTCGTAGGACATTCTCGTTTATCTCCTTTTGGTTGAGAGGCTGGCGCAGCCTAGCTTTCCAGGCAGCGCAGGCTGACGACGCCCGAGCCATCGACCAGGCAGGCACCCTGCGACATCATGTTGTTGACGAAGTGAGCCGCCCGGTCGCCGTGCCAGGTGACGTCGGTCTTCACGTCGGCCCCGATGGCATGACCGATGGCCGTCTTGTGGTACCAGTAGCAGTAGCGAACGGTGCCGCTCCTGGTCAGCCCCGAGTGGGGCATCCACAAGGAACCCAGCCAGCGCTTGGCCTGGGTGCCCTTCCACGGCAGCGCGTCGTCGCCCACGTAGTCGGCGCTGGCGAACTCCTCGAGGCCCATCAGGTCCGACCACTGCTTCCAGCCGACGATGGCATAACGCTCGCCATCATCCGGCACATCGGCCTCGCCCAGCATCTCGAAGGCGGTCAGCACCTTCTCCTTGGTCAGCGCGGTGGTGCCGTCCAGGGCGTAGTTGGTCGAGGTGTCGAGCTGGTTGATGATCAGCTCGTCGCTCTTGCGGCCCAGCGCATAGGCCCCCGCCTTGGCCACCACGTGGCGCTCGTCGTGGGCCTGCTTCAGCTCGTCGAAGTGGTCCACCCAGTCGCCCGCGTAGTAGTCGTACAGCGTGCAACTGATCGGCTCGTGATCGACGTTCATCACCGGCACCTTGCCGTGCCGGGCCTTGGTCGCGGCGGTGCCCTTGCCCACCTTCTGGAAGGTCACCGTGCTGCCCTGGATGTTGTTGCGGGTGCGCACGGTGTTGCGCAGCTTCGAGCCCATCTGCTGGTAGTTGAGATGCACCTCGCTCTCGAAGTGCTTGACGAAGGAAAGATCGACGGTCGTCGTCATGGACGGTGTCTCCGTTGGATTGGGTTGGATTGGCTTGAAAGCGGAAAAAGAGACAACGCCGACCACCCACGGCCCGGGTTGTGGCAGCCCCGCCAAATGACAGGACGCCGCCCGGGCCGCGCTGGACATCTCCGAAACGGGTCAGCGAAGGACCACCAGGGCCGCGTGCCCTTCAGCAAAAAAGGGCGGCGGTTCTCCCGTGGTCAGGGAAGGGAAAGAGGTGAGGCAGAGGCTCGGGGGCGTTGCCCCCGAACCCCCACCGGGGGACGCCGGGCGTCCCCCGGACCCCCGCCTTTCATGGAGGCAAGGCGCCCGGCCCGAGCCGAACTCAGGCGTGGCTCGATGGCACCCCGGCGAAGCCGGGGCGCGGAACCAAAAAAACCTTCAGGAGTCAGGCGGAGCCATCAACTCGGGCAGGCAGGAAGACCCAAAGGTTGATCAGGTAGTGGGCGGCGATCAGCCCCGGCAGGCGCCCAGGCTTGAGCGCCAACAGAGCCGCCAACAGACCAAACGGCACCACCCACACCATGCCCGCCAATCCCCGGTGCCAATGGATCAGCACGAACAGCAGTGTCGGCACCACGACCCGCAGAACCGCCGGGCGATCCGCCAAGGCGGCCGGCCCCAGGCCGCGAAACACCAACTCCTCGCTCAGCGCGACCAGCAGCAGACCGACCGTCAGGTCGAACCACAACCAGCCACCGGAAAGGGGCGCCCAGGTCACGATCGGCGGAAAGGCGGAAAACCACATGTCCACCCGCCCGACAACCCAGGCGAAGTCGAAGATGATCACAACCAGGGGCACCACCACCCCGATGCCCAGGGTCGCCACCACAGCCCGCCCCCAGCCGCCCTCGGAAAAGCGCAACAGGCGACGCACCTCCGGCCGCGCCAACAGAACGGCCAGCAACACGACCCGCCCCGCCCAGTCGGCCCCGTAAACGGCCATGCCATCCAGCCGCAACCCGTCGCCGGCAAGCAACGAAAAACCCAGCGGCACCAGCACCTTGCCGAGCAAGAAAGCCAAGCCCACCGCGAGCCACAAACGGGCGGCGGCAGGCCTTGGAACCGACGGCGGAGATGATCCGGACATGGCACCCTTTCCGTGAACCACGGATCAAACTGCCTGTTTCGCAGAGTCGTGTGAAACGGTTTGCGCATCGGCGAGGCAAAAAAGGGGCTCCGCCCCTTAGACCCCGCCGGGAGACGCCGGGCGTCCCCCGGACCCCCTCCTTTCATGGGAGCGATACGCTCGGTTCGAGCCGAACTCAGGCGGGGGTTGATTGCAGCCCGGCGAAGCCGGGCCGCGGAACCAAAAAAGGCTTGGAGGGGTTTGGGGAGGCCTTGAAAGGCCTCCCCAATCGGGGGGTCCGGGGGCCGAGGCCCCCGCGCCTCAGCCCTGGGACTGCCCCGGATAGAGGCGCTTGAAGCCCTGGGCCACCTTGTCGATCAGCGCCGGGTCGCGGTCGCGCCAGTAGCGGGGATCGCGCATCATCGCCTTCAGCTCGTCCTCGCGGGCACTCGCCGGGCGCGGCCCGCCGGTGCCCATCAGGCCCGGCTCGCCGCCCTTCTCCATCATGCCCTTCAAGGCCAGCACCCCCTCGAAGGTGCCCGACAGGGCATCGAGCACCCCCGGCGGCAGGTTGGCCTGGCCCCAGGTGAGAAGCTGGCGCGACACCTCGCCCCAGGCTTCCTCGCCGCCGAAGTGCTCGACCAGACGGGCGAGCTGGCGGTCGGCCTCGAAGTCGGCGGCCATCGCCTCGGCCGCCGGCAGCAGGCGCTCGGCGGCCAGGTCGTAGACCACCTGGGCCTGGGCCTCGGTGAAGCCGGCCTGGTGCAGGCGGCGATTGACCTCGCCGTCCGGCCCGCCGAGCACCGGGTTGACGGTGATCCGGTAGGCATCGGGCGAGCCCGGCACGCCCATGGCGGCGCGCACCTTGTCGAGCTTGGGGTCGCCCTTGCCGCCGCCCGAGGTCAGGGCGTGCAGGCGGTTTTCCAGCTCCACATAGGCCTTGGCCAGGGTCTCGACGCGCACATCGGCCTTCTTGCTGTCCCAGAACTTGGCGGGCAGCCAGGCCGGCTTGTCCACCCCGTCGGCGGCATCGGCCACCTCGCGCGGGCTGGCGGTGAGCAGGGAATCGGTCATGGGATCGGTCTCCTAGATTGGGAAGGATGGGTGAAACACGAAACAGCCGGGCCGGGTGGCGCGGCCTTATCGCCCGGCCGCGATCAGGGCCAGGATGCGGGCGACCAGGTGGCGTTGGCCCTCCAGGTGCCACAGCGCCGCGTCGCCGGCCTCGGGGGCGAGCACCCGCTGACGGGTCAGGGACTCCAGGTGGGCCAGCGCCAGCTCGCCGGAGGGGCCGGCGAAACAGCGGGCGAAGGCGCGCGCCAGATGGTCGGGTGTTTGGTCGGGATCGGCCGGGCGCCGCTCCAGCGACTCCCAGCCGCCACCCAGCGACGCCATCGGGGGCAGAACGGGCTCAGACATCGCCCCCCTCCCCGGCCATCGGCCCGGCGGCGGCCGCCATCGGGGCGCCGCCCTGGCCGCCCTGGCCGCCCAGCTTCTGGAGCAGCGGCCCCAGCGCCCCGAGCAGGGCCTGGACATCGCCCCCCTCGGCCTGGGCCTCCTCGGCCGAGCGCATCAGGTCCTCGGGCACGCCCATGGCCCGGCCCAGCCAGCGGGCGGTGGCCGCGCCATCGACGGCGGCCATGCCGGCCGGCCCCAACTGGCTGAGCGAGCCCAGCCACTGGAGCACCGCTCCGGCATCCTTCCTGGCCTGCTGGCGGGCCAGCGGCGAGAGGTACTTGAGCTCGACCACCCGGCCGTCGATGACCAGCCCCGGCACGTCGCCGCGCCGCGCCAGGATGCCCAGCGCCCGGGCGACCAGCGGGGTCAACAGCTCGGCCTGGAGGCGGCCGTAGGTGGCGCCCAGGATGCGGGCCATCTCGGCCGAGCGTTCCAGCACCTCGGTGGCGGTCATCGCCGGGGCGTCGATCTGGCCCAGGCGGTCGCCCAGCAGGGCGTGGGTGATGCGGCCGCGCAACTGCTCCAGGATCAGTTGCGAGACATCGAACGACCCCGGCGCGGCGAGCGGGGTCAGGCCCTGACTGCCCACCGCCTTGGGGATGATCGCCCCAGGCACCAGCTTGATGTTGGCCGGATTGAGCACCCCGTCGTCGTCGGCCTGCCAGATGCCGGTGACGCTGATCGAGGCGTTCTTGAGGATCAGCTCGACCACCTTGTTGGCGGTCTTGATGTCGGGCAGCGCCTTCATCACCGGCGAGCGGCCATAGGCCTCGCCGGCCGCCTTCATCCAGCGGAAGTTGATGAACGGCGAGCGGGCAAAGCGCCCCTGGGCCAGCTTCAGGTCCTCGTCGACGCCGGCGCCGCCCGCCTCGCCGAGGTCGAGGAAGGCGGTGTAGGCATAGGCCCCGCCATCGGGAATCACCGCCTCGATGACCGCGAAACGGGCCTCGGGATCGTGTTCGGCCCGCCGCTCCAGGTCGGGCGGCAGGGTCGCCTGGGGAAAGCGCGCCGCCAGCGTGTCGCGGCGCATGTCGCTGCGCCGGAAGGTGACGTCCAGGCGCCCCTCCGGCCCCTCCTCCAGGGCCAGTTCGGTGGCCGGCACGGCGGTGAAGCGGAAGGCGCTGGGGCCACCGGGACGCGCCTCCTCGAACAGGATCGAGGCGGTGCCGACGGTGATCAGGTCGAGATAGGCCTGATGGATCTCGACGCTGAAGTTGGAGCGCTCGAAGTGGGTCTTCAGGCGTTCGGCGGTGGTTTCCAGGCGCGGCGCGACGGCCTCGCGCTCGGCCTCGGACAACTCCGACCCGGGGGCCAGCCCGAACCAGCGGGCCCACGGCGGGGTCAGCTCGGCGAGCAGGCTGGCCGCCAACTGGTCGACCGCATCCGGGGCGGTGCCGTCGAACAGGCGGTCGCCGCGCGGCGCCCCGGGCGCGGCCTCGCCGAAGTTGGTGTCGCGCTGGGGCAGGGTGAAGGCGACGCAGTCGCGCCACAGCCCCTGCCAGGCGTCGCGCCGGGCCAGGGCGGCCCGGTAGCGCCGGGTCAAGGCGGCGATGTCGTGCCCCGCCTGCGACGCGCCGCCGCGCGGTTGGGCGGGAAAGGGCGAAACGGACATGGCGCGCCTCCTATTCGCCAAGCAGGGTCTTGCGCGTCACCCCGGCGCCGCTTTCGGCGGCGCTCAAAAGGCCGCGCTCGCCGGTGGCGATCAGGCCGTTCCGACCGCGCCGGCGGCGCTCCATCTCGGCCAGGCGCTGCTTGCGCGCCTCGACCTCGGGATCGGGACCGGGCTCGTAGACCGGGGCGGGCGGCGGCGCGGGGCTGGAAAACAGGGAACCCATGGCGGATCTCCTTCATGCTGCGGGGACAACGAAAACGGCCCCGGACGGGATGTCCGGGGCCGGCGACGAAAAAACCCCGCCGGATGGACCGGTCGGGGCGGGCAGGACGGGAACGATGGCAAGGGCGACGCGGGATCGGTGAAGCGGGCGGGGCGACCGAGGGGGACGCCCCGGGGCGGACACACGTCTCCCGGCGGCTGACCCCTATGTACAACCCGAAGATCGTCTCGTCAACAGGTTTTTTTCCTTTTCCAAGGACCGAATGCGGCAATGAAGCTGCCAGGGGGTCAACACCCACGGCGCCCGCATACCGAGCACCCGCTTGACCAGCTCGACGCAGGTGAAGGGGCGCGGCGGCACCATGCGCGGCATCGGGCGGCACGGCCGGCAACTCACCACGGTCGCCCCCTCGGCCTTGAGGCGGACCAGCAGTTCGGGCAACCCGGGGCTGGGCAGCAGGCGCACCTCGACCCCCTGCAACAGTGGATCGAGCACCACGCAGGTCCGCGCCGATTCGAGAATCACCAGGCAGTGGCGAAAGCCGGGGCGTAGCCCCCTGAGCCACCACACCCGGCGCGAGTCGGTGAACACCACCAGGGCCCGCCGCCACGGCGGGGCCAGCCCGGCGGCGGCCATCAGGGCGGCGGCATCACCTCCCATGACCATCCCCCGACTCGCCGGTTTTCAAAGGCTGCACCAGCCCCTTGTCGGCCAGCGCCCGGTGCAGGCGGTCCAGCCCGGCCCGCCACAGGTCGGCATGCACCGCCTCCTCGGGCAGGCGGGGATCGGGCGGCCGCTGGCGCTGGCCGTAGCGCACCAGCACCAGCAGATGCCCCCGCCCCAACCGTCCGGCGGCCTGCAACCGCCGCACCGCGCGATAGATGTCGTCGGGATCGCAGGGCCGCCCCGCCCGGTCGCCGGAGCGTTCCAGCCGCACCCTGGAGTCCCGCAGCCGCTGGCAGTGCCAGAACCACAACCAGGCCTCCTCGGCATCGGCAAAGGGCTCGGTGGCGGCAGCCTCTGGCAGGGGACGGGGGGTTAGCTTCTTCATGGTGGTTGTCCGAAAGCGATGGCTTATGGTTGTTGCTGGTAGCGCATTTTTGAAAGGACCACAAGCCTATTTTGGCCATTAATGCTTGCAATAAGGCCTTTTCGCTTTCTCCACGGCGGTTTAGTGATTTTTTCCCTGGACAATGCCGCCGGGAGCGGCAATCATAGGTTTACAATGCCCACCGGTCGGCCTCGCCCCCAGGCCCCCTCACCCCGCCACCCGCCCCCACCTCCAGCAGGAACCTCGACCATGAAACATGCCGATATCTGGCGGGCCATCGATCGACTCGCCGAGGAATGCGGACTGTCGGTCTCCGGACTGGCCCGCAAGGCGGGCCTCGACCCGACCACCTTCAACAAAAGCAAGCGGGCCACCCCGGGCGGCCGACTGCGCTGGCCCAGCACCGAAAGCCTGGCCAAGGTGGTCGACAGCACCGGCACCTCGATGAGCCATCTGGTCGCCCTGATGGACAGCAACGCCGACCGCGCCGCCTATCGCCGCATTCCCCTGATCGGCCTCGCCCAGGCCGGCGAGGCCGGCTACTTCGACGACGCCGGCTTCCCCATCGGCGGTGGCTGGGATGAGATTCTTTTCCCCGAACTGGGCGACCCCAACGCCTACGCCCTGGAAGTGGCCGGCGACAGCATGGAACCGGCCTACCGCGACGGCGACTACCTCGTCGTCTCGCCCAACGCCCGGCTGCGCCGCGGCGACCGCGTGGTGGCCCGCACCACCGGCGGCGAGGTGATGGTCAAGGAACTGGTCCGCCAGACCGCCAACCGGCTGGAGTTGCGCTCCATCAACCCGGACTATCCCGACCGCACCCTGGACGGCCCGGAAATGGACTGGGTGGCCCGGGTGCTGTGGGTCAGCCAGTGAGCCCACTCCCCCAGTGAGCCCACCCCAGTGAGCCCACCCACCACGACCCCACCCCCCGACCGGCGCGCCCTGGCCGGCCTGTTCGCCGCCGACCCGGCCACCGCGCGGCGCTTCGACGGCCCGGTGCCGGCCTGGGAGCAGCCGCCCCACGACCGCCCCCCAGCGGCCGATCCGGCCGCCGTCCTGGCCGACCTCTGCGCCACCACCCGGGCCGAGCTCGCCGCCCGCCGCCGCCGCCTCGGCCCCGTCGCCCCGGGCGACCGCCGACTGGCCCACCTCGGCCGGCGTCTCGCCACCCTGCGCGCCAGCGCCGCAAAGGCACGCCGACCGTCCCGGTGACATTGGACAACCCGGGGCCAGGGCCGCTATGGTGACAGGGAGTCGCAATACTGCCGGCCACAAGACGCCAGAAAGCTCCAGAAAGCCCCACAAAGACAATGAACGCCTCCGACGCCCCCCCCCTGCCAGATCCGCGCCCGAAAAGCACCGGTGGGCGCTCCCTGGTCTTCGCCGACGGTACCTGGCACGAAGGCAACCCCGGCCTGCTCGGCCCGCGCACCCACGGGGTCTGGCTGTCCTCGGTGGTGTTCGATGGCGCCCGCTACTTCGACGGCGCCGCCCCGGACCTCAACCGGCACTGCCAGCGGGCCGTCGACAGCGCCCGCATCCTGGGTCTGGAACCCATGCTGACCGGCTTCGAAATCGCCGAGCTGGCCTGGGAAGGCATCGCCCACTTCCCGCCCTCGACCGAGCTTTACATCTGCCCCATGTTCTACGCCGACAGCGGCTTCATCGTGCCCGATCCGGCCAGCACCCGCTTCGCCCTCACCCTGTGGGAAAGCCCGCTGCCCGAGCCCAAGGGCTTCTCGGCCCACCTGTCACGCTTCCGCCGCCCGGCCCGCGACACCGCCCCCACCGACGCCAAGGCAAGCTGCCTCTACCCCAACGTCAGCCGGGCCGTGAAAGCCGCCAATCAGGCCGGCTTCGATACCGCCGTCATGCTCGACCCCATCGGCAATGTCGCCGAATTCGCCTACACCAACCTGTTCTACGCCCGCGACCACGTGGTCTACACCCCCATGGCCAACGGCACCTTCCTCAACGGCCTGACCCGCCAACGGGTGATCAAGCTGTTGCGCGACGCCGGCGTGGACGTGGTGGAAAAAGCCGTCGCCTACCACGAACTGTTCGAAGCCGACGAAATCTTCGCCACCGGCAACTACCAGAAGGTCGGCCCGCTCACCCGGCTGGAAGACAAAAGCTTCAAACCCGGCCCGATGTACCAGAAAGCCCGCGACCTCTACTGGGAATTCGCCCGCAACTGCCGCTTCGTCGACGCCGCGGCGTAGGGCACAGGCAGGAGTCATAAAGGGGCTCCGCCCCTTTAAATCCCCGCCGGGGGGACTGGGTCCCCCCGGACCCCGCCAGGTCGTTGGAGCAGAACGCCAAGGCAATTGCCGGGCGCAAGTTGCCGGCGCAAGTTGCCGGGCGCGAGTGGTGTTTGGGTGCAGGCCAGCTTCGCTGGCCTGCGGAACCAAAAACCACCGCACAGCGGCCCTGCGCGGGCTTGATCCACGCCTCTTTGCGCCATTTCCTTGGTGTTTGTTCACGCGGGCCAGCAAAGCTGGCCCGCACCCAACCCCATCCGAATTCAAGCCGCTGCCGGCGTTTCACAGCAAGGAATGGAGGGGGTCCGGGGGATCGCCTTCGATCCCCCGGTGGGGGTACGGGGGCAACGCCCCCGCTCATCGCATGCCTTGGGGCGTGCGCGCCCTCACGCCTCGTCGGTGATGGCCTTGTCGATCAGGGCCAGGGAGTCTTGCTGGCCGAACAGGGCGAAGAAGCCGCCCATGCGCGGGCCCTGGTCCTGGCCGAGCAGGATCTGGTAGAGGGCCTTGAACCAGTCCTTGAGGGCCGGGAAGGTGTCGGCGTGGCGTTTGCCCACTTCGTAGACCCGGTTCTGGACCAGGGCGCCGTCGTGGGCCTCGTCGGCGGAGAGGCCGGCCAACTCCGCCCGCAGCTCCTTGAGCGCCGTGACCTCGGCCGGGGTGGGGGTGCGGTACTGCTTGGCCGGGCGCACGAAGTCCCGGTAGTAGGCGATGGCGTGATCGACCAGCCGGGCCAACAGGGGATCGGTTTCGGGGTTGGCCTCGGGGTCGTAGGCGGCGATGTAGCGCCACAGCACGGCCGGGTCCTCGGTGTGGCAGACGTTGACCAGATTGAGCAGCAGCGAGAACGACAGCCCGGCCCGCTCGGCCGGCGGGGCGCCGTCGTGGATGTGCCAGGTCGGGTTGTTCAGGCGTTCGGCCTCGTCCTGCCCGGGGAAGGCGGCGAGGTGGGCCAGGTAGTCGTCCACGGTGCGCGGGATGACGTCGAAGTACAGCCGCTTGGCTGCCTTGGGCTTCTGGTACATGAACAGGGCCAGGCTTTCCGAGGGGGCGTAGGCCAGCCACTCGTCGACCGCCAGGCCGTTGCCCTTGGACTTGCTGATCTTCTGCCCCTTGTCGTCGAGGAACAGCTCGTAGGTCAGGGTCTTGGGCGGCCGCCCGCCCAGGATCTGGCAGATGCGGGTCGACAGCTTGACCGAATCGATGAGGTCCTTGCCGGACATCTCGTAGTCCACGTCCAGGGCGTACCAGCGGGTGCCCCAGTCGGCCTTCCATTGCAGCTTGCAGGCCCCGCCGGTGACCGGGGTTTCCACCTTCTGCCCGGTTTCCGGGTCCTCATAGACGATGGTCCCGGCCTCGACGTCGGTCTCCAAAATCGGCACCTGGAGCACCACCCCGGTGCGCGGACAGATGGGCAGGAAGGGGGCGTAGGTGGCCCGGCGTTCCTCGCCCAGGGTGGGCAGCACCACCTTCTTCACCGCCTCGTAGTTGGCCAGCACCCGGAGCAGGGCGGCATCGAGATTGCCCGAGGTGTAGTGCTCGGTGGCGCTCTGGAACTCGTACTCGAAGCCGAAGGAATCGAGGAAGGCGCGCAGCCGGGCGTTGTTGTGGTGCCCGAAGCTTTCGTGGGTGCCGAAGGGATCGGGGATGCGGGTCAGCGGCTTGCCCAGGTGCTGGGCCACCATCTCCTTGTTGGGGATGTTGTCGGGCACCTTGCGCAGGCCGTCCATGTCGTCGGAGAAGGCGAACAGGCGGGTCGGCATGTCCGGAGCCAGACGCATGAAGGCGCGCCGCACCATGGTGGTGCGCACCACCTCGCCGAAGGTGCCGATGTGGGGCAGGCCGGAGGGGCCGTAGCCGGTCTCGAACAGCACGTAGCCCTTTTCCGGCAGCTTCCCTTTCAGCTGGTCGTCGAGCAGGGCGCGGGCTTCCTGGAACGGCCAGGCCGGGGACTGGCGGGCGGGATCGGTGACGGCATCGACGGACATGGGGGTGGTTCCGGTGGGTTGAGGGAAGAACGGGAAAACCGGGGCAAGCTAGACCGGATCGCGGGACATGGGAAGGGGCCGGCAGAAGCTGCCCGTCGGGGACCGTCGGGGCTCGGCAGGATTTGCCCGCCGGATCGCCCCAGGATCGACGACCCCAACGACAGAAGCTTGATTCACAAAGGCTTGCCGGTTTGGCCCGGGGCTTGCTGCCCTGGTCGCGACTTCGTGTTTCCGGCTGCCCGCCTGCACGAGGGGTAACCTGCCCGCCGGGCAACCTGCCCCTCCGGTCGGCAGGGCAGCCGATCCAACCTCCGGGATGCCGCGCCATGGACGCCAGCACCGTTACCACCACCGTCGTTCCCGGCCTGGAGACCCAGGGCCGGAACAGCCAGTCGTCCAACGGCACCGGGCGCACCGATGCCAGCGGACTGGTTGGCGGCGGCACCTCGTTCAGCGACGCCCTGCTGGCCGCCCAGCGCGCCGTGCAGGCTGGCAACGCGGTGTCGGAGCTGACCAGTTCGGTGGTCATGTCGCTGGATGCCGAGCCCTCGCCCGAGCCCGCCCCCCGCGAGACCGAGACGGCGCGCGCCGAGGAAGCCGAGCCCGCCCGGCCGCGCGACGACGAGCCGCGCGGCCGCGACGACGACAGCCGTGCCGAGCGGGACGACGACACCGCGACCGACGCGCCGCGCGAGGCGGAGCCCCGCGAGACCGCCGCCAAGGATGATCGCCCGGCCGAAGGGCCGACCGACACGGCCAAGCCCACCGACACGGCCGACGCCAAGCCAGCCGACTCCGCCGAAAACGCCGAGACGCCGAGCCAAGGCGAGCAGACCGCCACCCAGGGCGATGGCCAGCCGACCGGCGAGCAGGCGGCCAAGGGCAACACCGAGGCCAACCAGACGACCCAGCAGGCGGCCGCCGCCACCGTGCAGACGCCGCAGCAGCAGGCCGCCGCCAACAGCGAGACGACCACCAAGGGGGCCGATCAGGCCGCCACGCCGGTGGCCAAGGCGGCCAACAGCCAGACCGCCGGCCAGGGCGGACAGGCGTCGGGGCAGCCCCAGGCCCAGACCGCGCCCCAGGGCGACGGCCAGACCCAGGCCGCCCAGGGCGGTCAGGCGGCACAGGCCCGCGCCAACGCCACCGCCAACGCCACCACCGAGACCCGCTCGACCACCGAGGCCGCCGCCCGTCAGGCCGCCGAGATGGCCAAGTCGGTGGACGACGGAACCAAGGTGAAGGTGGAAGTGCGCGTCGACGGCCAGGCCCGTGCCACCACCACCGAGACAGCCAGCGCCCAGCGCACCGCCCAGACCCAGAGCGCGCCGACCGACCCGTGGACCGGCCAGCCCACCGGCGCCGGCCAGGGCAGCGGCCAGGGCACCAGCGAGGGGCCGGCCAACCGGGTCCTCCAGCAGGGTCAGCAACAGCAACAGGCCATGGCCGCCGCCGCCCAGCAGCAGGGCGCCGCCCGCCCGGTCACCCCGCCCACCGGCGGCCAGACCGCCCAGGGCAGCGGGGTGCAGGGGAGCAGTCAGGCGAGCGGGGCCACCGGCACCACCGCCTCGGCCGCCACCCAGACCGTGCAGCCCACCGCCACCAGCCAGGGCGGCACCTTCCAGGGCCTGCTCTCTGGCGAGGGCGGACAGGCCCAGCAGACCGGCCAGACCACCCACACCGCCAGCCGCGCCCCGACCGCCCACACCGCGCAGGGCAACGAGACCGCCCGCCAGGTGGTCGAACAGGTCAAGGTGGAGATCACCCGCGGCGCCAGCGCTGGCCAGGACTCGATCAAGATCCAGCTCAAGCCGGAAAACCTGGGCCGCATCGACGTGCGCCTGGAGATGGGCGGCGATGGCCGGGTCAACGCCACCATCACCGCCGACAAGGCCGACACCCTGGAGATGCTGAAGAACGACGCCCGGGCCCTGGAACAGTCGCTGCGCGACGCCGGCCTGAAGGCCGACCAGCAAAGCCTGTCCTTCTCGCTGCGCGGCGAGGGCGGCCAGCAGAAGGGCGCCGGCCAGGGTCGCTCGCCCTACCCCACCGTGGCCGATGACGACGGCCTCGAGGGTCCCTCGCTCGATGCCCAGCAGATCGCCAGCCAGCGGGCCGCCGCCCGCGGTGGCGTCGATGTCCGGGTCTAGAAGGAACACGACCGATGGCTGACGCCGTTTCCCAAGTCGCCGCCCAGACCGGATTGACCGCCTCGCAGCAGTCGCGCCAGAAGCTGGTCCAGGATCTGGACACCTTCCTGACCCTGCTCACCGCGCAGTTGCAGAACCAGGACCCGCTGTCGCCCATGGACTCCACCGAGTTCACCAACCAGCTGGTCCAGTTCGCCCAGGTCGAGCAGCAGATCTACCAGAACGAAAACCTGGAGAACCTGCTGATCAGCCAGACCGCCACCCAGCAGGCCATGGCGGTGAACTACCTGGGCTCGACCATCGAGGCGGAATCGACCCGCGTCCCGCTGCAGGACGGCAAGGCCAAGCTGGCCTACGGCCTGGCCGAGGACGCCAGCGAGACCTGGATCGCCATCAAGGACAGCACCGGCACCGTGGTCCGCATGTTCGAGGGCAAGACCACCGCCGGCGTCCATGCCCTCAACTGGGACGGCCTCGATTCCTACGGCAATCAGTTGGAAGACGGGGCCTACGAGGTGGTGGTCACCGCCCTGGGGCCGAACGAAGGCCAGATCGACACCTGGACCACGGTGTTCGGCAAGGTCACCGGCATCACCACGGTCGATGACGAGATGCTTCTGTCCATGGACGGCGTCGGCGTGCCGATGAGCAAGGTGCTGGCGATCAGCGACAACTACCAGGGCATCGACGACAAAGATGACGACAGCAGCGTGCTGCAGGACATCCTGGACGCCCTGACCGGCGCCGACGACGGCGACGACACGACGGGCGAAACCGGCGAAACCGGTGACGACACCGCCGGCGACGATACCACCGGTGACGACACCACCGGCGACGATACGGCCACCGACGATACTGCCGACGACACCGCCACCGGCGACGACGACGAGCAGACCACCACCTAAAGGGACTTGACCGCGCCCTGTCCGAAAGCGGCGGGCCGAGCTTGATCAGGAGTAACGACGATGTCGCTCTATGGTGCACTCTTTTCCGGCGTTTCCGGCCTTGCCTCGCAGTCCAGCGCCATGGGGGCCATCGCCGACAACGTGACCAACGTCAACACCATCGGCTACAAGGGCTCGAAGGTGAACTTCAAGACGCTGGTCACCAAGCAGGTGTCGCTGACCCAGTATTCGCCGGGCGGCGTGCAGTCGGCGCCGCGCCAGGGGGTGGACGTGCAGGGCCTGTTGCAGGCCACCACCTCGTCGACCGACATCGGCATCTCGGGCCAGGGCTTCTTCATCACCAACCAGGCCAGCGTGCCTTCCTCCGGGGACCTTTACGCCTACACCCGGGCCGGCTCGTTCAAGGTCGATTCCGACGGCTACCTGACCAACGTCGGCGGCTTCTACCTGCAAGGCTGGCCGCTGCAGACCTGGGACGGCACGACCACGGCGAGCCAGGTCACCGTCGGCAACAACACCTACATGAAGGCCTACAAGAACGATGCCGGCGAGATCACCTACGTCAACGACAACGTGATCGACGCCACCAACCTGCGCGGCCTCAACCTGAACACCATCGGCGGCACCGCCACCGCCACCACGACCATGTCGCTGGGCGCCAACCTGCCCTCCGGGGTCGACATCAACAGCACCGAAAAGACCAACATGTTGATGTACGACAGCCTGGGCAACGCCCACAACCTGAACTACACGTGGTTCAAGAGCGGCACCAACGCCTGGGGCACCATCATCGAGCCGCCCGCCGGCTCGGCCTCGGTGCAGTTGCGCGACCAGAACAACGGCATCTACTACTCGGCCGGCCGGCTCGACTTCCGCGACACCGGCATCCCGGCCAACGGCTCGTCGCTGTCGTTCACCCACAACGCGACCAACATCGCCATCAACTACTCCAACGCCGCCACCGACGTGCACGTGCCGACGGTCGAGCTGGACTTCACCACCACCCCGCCGGCCGACGGCGACACCATCGACGTGACCATCGGCACCGAGACCTTCACCTTCGAGTTCGACAGCAACAACTCGGTGACCACCGGCAACATCTCGGTCGCCGCCACCGGCACCCTGGACACCGACATCCAGAACCTCGCCGACCAGATCCAGAACACCATGACCAGCAAGTTCGGCGAAGGCACCTGGACCCAGGTCGATACCGCCAACGACGTGGTCTCCATCGGCGGCGGCCTGGGCGTCGGCGACATCACCTCCTCGGCCGCCACCCCGGAAGCCGCGGTCGCCGCGCCGGCGTCGGTCAACATCCAGGTCACCGGGCGCTCGCTGTCGGAGATCGTCGACGACACCGCCCAGGCCATCAACGCCTTCCTGGCCAGCCAGCAGGGCGTGCCGCCGACCGTGCCCGGCGGATGGGGTAGCCGGGTGGCCGGCACCACCGGCATCACCTTCATCCCCGACGCCAACGACATCCAGTTCGACACCTCGGCCCTGCTCGACAGCAACGGCAACATCGCCTCGGTGCAGCAGGACCCCAACACCACCAACGTCTTCACGGTGACCGGCGTCACCGCCACCCAGAACTGGCTGGGCTCCAACCCGGCCATGGTCGAGTTCAACGGCGACGGCTCGCCGGACAAGTTCTTCGGCAACGACGAGGCCACCGCCGCCGACCCCCGGGCCCGCATCCACATCGACTGGACCAACGGCGCGCTCGACATGAACGACACCACGGTGACCAGCGGCGGCAGCCCGGCGATCAGCCTGTTTGCCGGCAACTACAACGTGCCCGACGGCCTGACCCAGCAGGGCGACGCCTATCAGATCAACTACATCACCCAGAACGGCGCCAAGTTCGGCAACTTCGCCGGCCTGTCGATCGGCGAGGACGGCATCGTCCAGGCGCTGTTCGACAACGGCGTCACCCGTCCGGTGTTCCAGATCCCCATTGCCACCTTCGTCAACCCCAACGCCATGGAAAGCCTGACCGGCAACGCCTGGATCGAAACCGACGGCTCGGGCCAGCCGACCGTGCGCACGGCCGGCGATGCCGGCGCCGGGTCCATCGCCTCGGCCGCCCTGGAGGCCTCCACGGTCGATCTGGGCGAGGAGTTCACCACCATGATCACCACCCAGCGGGCCTACTCGGCGGCGGCCAAGATCATCACCACCTCCGACGAGATGCTCGACGAGCTGGTCCGCATCAAGCGGTGATCCTTAAGCGCCCGACGCCCTCGGGGAGGTCACCATCGGGGAGGTCACCATGAGCCACCCCCCCGATGGTCCGCCGCCCGGCGCGTTGGTCGAGCAGGTCGAGGCCCACCTCACCGCCGGTCGGGCCGACAAGGCCCTGGCCCTGGCCGACAGCGCGCTGGCGCTGCACCCAACCCATCCGCGCCTCAACCGTCTGGCCGCCCGCGCCGCCGAGAACCTCGGCCGGCCGGCCGAGGTGGCCACCCACGCCCGCCGCCTGCTGGCGCACAAGCCGCGCGACGCCGAGGGGCTGACCCTGCTCGGCCGGGCGCTCGACCAACTGGGCCAGCCGGACGCCGCGGAGGTCGCCTGGCGGGCCGCCATCGCCGCCGCCCCCAGCGCCATCCCGGCGCGGCTCGCCCTGGCCGTCCACCTCACCGCCCGGCGGCGCGACGAGGAGGCCCTGCCCCTGCTCCACGGCCTGGCCCGCGACCTGCCCAACCGGCCCGAGGTGTGGCGCAACCTGGGCAATGCCCTGTTCCGCAGCCGCCGCGCCGGCGCCGCCCTGGAGGCCTTCTGGCAGGCCACCCGGCTGGCCCCGGACGATCCTCACGCCTGGATCGGCCTGGGCGTCGCCCGGCGCCGGCTGGACCGCCTGCCCGGCGCCATCGAGGCGCAGCGCCGCGCCGTTGCCCTGGCCCCCGAGTTGCCCGAGGCCAACTGGAACCTGGCCACCGCCTGCCTCGCCGCCGGCCGGCTGAAGGAAGGCTTCGCGCTCTACGAATGGCGCCTGAAGCGCCCGGGCCGCGCCCCCACCCTGCCCGACCTGCCGCTGTGGCACGACCAGCCGCTGGCCGGCCGGCGCCTGCTGGTGGCCATCGAGCAGGGCATCGGCGACATGATCCAGATGTTGCGCTTCCTGCCCGCCCTGGCCGAACGGGGGGCCGAGGTGACCGTGCAATGCCACCCGGGGTGCGGCCGTCTGTTCCAAAGCGCCCCCGGGGCCGCCCGGGTGGTCGAGGCCGGGGCGGCGCTGCCCGGCGACCTCGATCTGGTGGTGCCGGCGATGAGCCTGCCGCAGCGCCTGGGCATCGACGCCGACGATCTGCCCGGGGCGCTGCCCTGTTTGCGCCCGCCGACCGACGTCGACCTGCCCGGGTTGCCTGCCGGACGATGCGTCGGGGTGGTCTGGGCCGGCAACCCCAAGCACGAGGACGACCGCCGACGCAGCCTTCACCCCCGGCTGCTGGCCCCGCTCGGTCGCCTGCCCGGGACCACGCTGGTCTCGCTGCAGGTGGGGGCGCGGGCCCAATTGGCCGCCGGTCCCGACAGTCCGCCCCTGCTCGACGCCGCCCCCTGGCTGACCGACCTCGCCGCCACCGCCGCCCTGATCCAGCGTCTGGATACCGTGGTCACCGTCGATACCGCCGTCGCCCACCTGGCCGGCGCCCTGGGCCATCCGGCCCTGGTCCTGTTGCCCACCGGCGCCGACTGGCGCTGGGGCCCGACCGGAAGCTCAACCCCCTGGTACCCCGCGCTGACCCTGGTCCGGCAGACCAAACCCGGCGACTGGACCGGGCCGGTGGCCGAGGTCGCCCAATGGCTGAGCGGCAAGGGGGCGCTGCCCCCTTGACCCCCGCCGGGGGGACCAGGGGTCCCCCCGGACCCCCGCCGTGACTTAAAACCCCACCGAGGGGGGCAAGCCCCCCTCGGTGGGGTTTTGATTCATGGTGGGGTCTGGGGAGGCCCCCGGCCTCCCCAGCGGGGTTCAAAGGGGCGGCGCCCCTTTGCAGCTCAGGCCATGCGGCTTCCGGCGAGCAGGTCCTCGAAGTACGGAATGGTCTTGGTCAGGCCGTCACGCAGGGCGATGGTGGGCTGCCATTTGAGGGCCGAGCTGGCGAAGGTGATGTCGGGCTGGCGCTGCATCGGGTCGTCCGCCGGCAGCGGCTTGAAGACCAGCCGCGAGCCCGAGCCGGTCAGCTCGATGACGGTTTCGGCCAGTTGGCGGATGGTGAACTCGTCCGGGTTGCCGAGGTTCATGGGGCCGATGATCTCGTCCGGCGCGGCCATCAGCTTGAGGAAGCCGTCGATCAGATCATCGACATAGCAGAAGCTGCGGGTCTGGGTGCCCTCGCCATAGATAGTGATGGGCTCGCCCTTCAGCGCCTGGACGATGAAGTTGGAGACCACCCGGCCATCGCCCGGATGCATCCTCGGCCCGTAGGTGTTGAAGATGCGGGCCACCCGGATGTTCACCCCGTGCTGGCGGTGATAGTCGAAGAACAGGGTCTCGGCGCAGCGCTTGCCTTCGTCGTAGCAGGCCCGTGGGCCGATGGGATTGACGTTGCCGCGATAGGTTTCCGGCTGCGGGTGGATTTCCGGATCGCCGTAGACCTCGCTGGTCGAGGCCTGGAAGATGCGCGCCCCCAGGCGCTTGGCCAGCCCCAGCATGTTGATGGCGCCATGGACGCTGGTCTTGGTGGTCTGCACCGGGTCGTGCTGGTAGTGCACCGGCGAGGCCGGGCAGGCCAGGTTGTAGATCTCGTCCACCTCGACGAACAGCGGAAAGGTCACGTCGTGGCGCATCAGCTCGAAGTGGGGGTGGTCGAGCAGGTGCACGATGTTGTCGCGCCCGCCGGTGAAGAAGTTGTCGACGCACAGCACGTCGGCCCCGGCGTCGAGCAATCGCTCGCACAGATGCGAGCCGAGGAAGCCGGCCCCCCCGGTGACCAACACCCGACGACGACGATACGGCATGCGACCCATCAACCGGTTTCCATTTTCTCAAAGTTGCCTGCTGCGGCGCTTCTACCCCATCCGGCCGGGCGGGGAAACCACCTCGGCGCCGGCTCAGCGCCGGGAGCGCCCGGCGCGGCTGGCGGCGGCGGGGTCGCGCTGGTTGTCGAGCACGAAGCGCTGGCCGAAGATGCGGATCGACAGGGCATGCTCCGGCCCTTCGCCGACCGCCCGGTAGCGGCGGTCGAATTCGGCCGCGTCGATGCGGCTGGGCAGTTGGCACAGGGCCTCGAAATCGGCCCGCCGGTGGGCCGGGCCGGACCACTGGACGTCCGGCAGGTGGGGCAGCGGGGTGTCGATGTCGGCCAGTTGCGGGGCCAGACGCCCGACCATGGCCAGCGCCGAGGCCAGGCTCAGCCGGTCGAGCCGCCAGCGTTCGGCCGGGGCGGGCATGGGGAAGCGGTCGACGGCGACAATCGGGCCGCTGTCCACCCCCTCGGCCATTTCGTGCAGGGTGGTGCCGAAGGTCGGCAGCCCCTGGTAGATGGCGTGTACCGAGGGATAGAGGCCGCGCACCTCGGGCGGTCCGGGGTGCAGGTTGTAGGCCGGGCCGGGCAGCGCCTTCAAAAGCGCCGGCGGCACCACCACGCCGCTGCAGAAGGCCATCAGGCGGACCCGGGGCGGCGCCTCGGCAAGGGCCTTTTCAAGATGGCCCAGGCTGTGGGCGACCTTCAGGCCCAGGCCCCGGTCGTCGCTTCTCAGGCGCCGGATCAGGTCGGGCACCGGCTCGGGATCGGTCAGCAGGATCAGGCAGCGGTTCATGGCACGAGGCTCCGGGGCGGCACGATCCGCCGTCGGTGGGCAACTCTTGCCCACCGTTAACACGTTCTTCACCGCCCGGCACTAGGGTCGTCAGGCTGGCTTGTCCCCCTTTATCGCAAAGGCCGGGGGCAAGGCGGCGACCACCGCTTAAGGCCGCACGCGCCGCCCCCCCATGCCCCGGGGCCGGCGCCGCCGGCACCAACCGGGGACATCGAAGACCGTGGCCGGATTCGTTCAGCAGATGCGCAACCTGGGTCCCGCCCGCCTGGCCGCCATGGCCGGCATGGGGCTGGCCCTGTTGGCCTTCATCGCCTTTTTCGCCACCCGCTTCACGACCCAGCCGATGGAGCTTCTGTACGGCAATCTGGCGGCCGGCGAGGCGAAGACGATCATCGCCCAGCTCGAGGATCAGCAGATCCCCTACGAGATGCGGGCCAACGGCACCGAGATTTTCGTCCCCGCCGACCAGCAACTGAAGCTGCGCGTGCAGTTGGCCGAGATGGCGCTGCCCACCGGGGCCAGCATGGGCTACGAGGTGTTCGACCAGCAGGGCACCCTGGGCTCGACCAGTTTCATGCAGAACGTCAACCTGCTGCGCGCCCTGGAGGGCGAGTTGGCGCGCACCGTTCGAGCCATCGACAGCGTGCAGGCGGCGCGCGTCCATCTGGTGCTGCCCAAGCGCGAGATGTTCAGCCGCGAAACCCAGGAGCCCTCGGCGGCGGTCTACGTCAAGCTGAACGCCGGCAGCCTGAGGAGCGAGCAGATCACCGCCATCCAGCAGTTGGTGGCGGCCTCGGTGCCCCAATTGTCGCCGCAGAAGGTGTCGATCGTCGACGAGCACGGGCGGCTTTTGTCCAGCGGCTTCGAGGACCAGGAACAGATGGTCGCCATGCGCCAGGAGGAAATGCGCCGCGACTACGAGAGAACCCTGTCCGACAAGATCGTCAGCCTGCTCGAACGCACGGTGGGGCCGGGCAAGGTGCAGGCCCGGGTCAGCGCCGACATGGACTTCGACCGTCAGGTGATCGAGGAAGAGGTCTACGATCCGGACGGCCAGGTGGTGCGCTCGACCACGACGCGCGAGGAAACCATCGCCTCGACCGAGAACGATCAGGGCGCGGTGACCGTCGAGCAGAACCTGCCCGACCCCGGTCTGGGCGGCAACAACCCGACGGCCAGCAACAACGAAAGCCGGATCGAGGAAACGGTCAACTACGAGATCAGCCGCCGGGTCACCAACCGGGTCAAGGAAAGCGGCATCGTGCAGCGCCTGACCGTGGCGGTGATGGTCGACGGCATCACCGAGCCGCCCCCCGCCGACGCCGCCGAGGACGCCCAGCCCACCTACACCCCGCGCAGCGAGGAGGACATGGAGAAGCTGGGCGCCCTGGTCCGCTCGGCGATCGGCTACGACGCCAACCGGGGCGATCAGGTGGAGCTGGTCAACCTGCGCTTCGCCCAGCTCGACACCGGCCTGGACGACGCCGTGCCGTGGGAATTCCTGGGCTTCACCAAGGAAGAGGTGATGCGCATGGCCGAGGGCCTGGGCGTCGCCGTGGTCGCCATCCTGGCCATCCTTCTGGTGGTGCGACCGCTGGTCAACCGGGCCTTCGAGACCATGCCGGCGACCGACGAGCACGGCCAGCGCCTGCTCACCGCCGAGGGCGCCGGAGCGCCGCAACTGGCCGGACCGGGCGGCATGCCCATCCCCAGCGGCATGGTCGACGAGGATTTGGAAATCCCCGAGGACCTGATCGACATCGACAAGGTGGAAGGCCGGGTGAAGGCCTCCAGCCTGCGCAAGATCGGCGAGATCGTCGACAAGCATCCGGAAGAGGCGTTGAGCATCATCCGCAACTGGCTCTACCAGGAAAGCTGAGACCTGAGGCGACGGGAAAACGATGGGACGGGTCAAGGAAGACTATCGCAGCCTGACCGGGGCACAGAAAGCGGCGGTGCTGCTGCTGGCCCTGGGCGAGGACCATTCCGCGCGCATCTTCGGCATGATGGATGACGAGGAAATCCGCGAGCTGTCGCAGATCATGGCCGGCCTGGGGACCATCTCCTCGAGCCTGGTCGAGCGCCTGTTCGTCGAGTTCGCCGACGCCATTTCCAACACCGGCTCGCTGGTCGGCTCCTACGACACCACCGAACGCCTGCTGATGAAGACCCTGCCCACCGACCGGGTCAACCAGATCATGGAGGAAATCCGCGGTCCGGCCGGGCGCACCATGTGGGACAAGCTGGGCAACGTGAACGAGCAGGTGCTGGCCAACTACCTGAAGAACGAATACCCGCAGACCGTCGCCGTGGTGCTGTCCAAGGTGAAGCCCGATCACGCCGCCCGCGTGCTGGCCCTGCTGCCGGAGGGCTTCGCCATGGAGGTGATCATGCGCATGCTTCACATGGAGGCCGTCCAGAAGGAGGTGCTGGACGGCGTCGAACGCACCCTGAGGACCGAGTTCATGTCCAACCTGGCCCGCACCGCGCGCCGCGACGCCCACGAGATGATGGCCGAGATCTTCAACAACCTCGACCGCAACACCGAGGCCCGCTTCATCTCGGCGCTGGAAGAGCGCAACCGCGAATCGGCCGAGAAGATCAAGCAGCTCATGTTCACCTTCGAGGATCTGGCGCGCATCGACAGCCAGGGCATCCAGACCCTGCTGCGCTCGGTCGAGAAGGACCGTCTGGCGATGGGCCTCAAGGGAGCCTCGGAAACCACCAAGGAGCTGTTCTTCGGCAACATGTCCGAACGCGCCGGCAAGATGCTGCGCGAGGACATGGAGGCAATGGGCCCGGTCCGCCTGCGCGAGGTGGACGAGGCGCAGAACGAAATCGTCACCCTGGCCAAGGAGCTGGCCGCCAGTGGCCAGATCGTCATCTCCGAGGGCAAGGAAGACGACGAGCTGGTGTACTGATGACACGCCCGGTCATTGCCCCCTCGGCGACCGCCGCCACTCCGCCCGACCCCCACGGCTCGGCCCGCCCGGAGAAGGGCGCGCCGGTGCGCCGCTTCCTGTTCGATCGACGCTTCGACCGGCCGGCCGAGGCCACCCCGGCGGCCGACAACGAAGGCAGCGAGGAAACCCGCCCACTGTACGACCTGTACGACCTGGGCGACGAGGATCCCGCCCTGCCCGGCGTCGACCAGCCCCCGGAATCGGCCGACGAGCCGGAAGAGACACCGCCGCCCCCCACCTACAGCGCCGAGGAGCTGGAAGAGGCGCGCGCCGAGGCCCACGCCCGGGGCCGCGCCGAGGCCTTCGAGGAAATGGCCACCGCCATCGACCGGCAGGCCGCCGACGCCCTGGAAAGCGTCGCCCAGGTGCTGCCCGAGGCGGTGCGTCAGGTGCGCGCCCTGACCGACACGGCGGTCGAACAGGCGGCCGGGGTGGCCGCCGCCATCGCCCGCAAGGTGCTGCCGGCCAGTGCCGATCAGGTCATGCTGGACGAGTTGAAGGCCCTGCTGGCCAGCGTCCTGCCCGACCTGCTGGAAGAACCGAGGCTGGTCGTCCGGGTCCACGAAAGCCTCGCCGAGACGGTGCGCCAGCGCCTGCAGCCAATGGCCGAAACGGCCGGCTTCGAGGGCCGTCTGGTGGTCATCGGCGACACCCTGACCGCCCCCGGCGATGGCCGCGTGGAATGGGCCGGTGGCGGGGTGGAACGCCGCCTGGACCGGCTGTGGGCGCAGATCGACACCGCCCTGTCGGAACACCTGGGCACCCACCCCGACCTCACCGAAACGCCACCGGCCGGCCCGACGCTGGGTCAGGCCGCCCCGGCGGCCCAGCCCCAGACGGCCCCGACCGATGCCGGGCCAGCGGATGCCGAACCGACGAATGCCGAACCAGCGGATGCCGGGCCGGTCGACGACGAGCCGACCACCGCCCCCACCCCGGCGGCGGCCGCGCCCGCCGAGCCTCCGCCCGCCGGCCCCGATGCCGATGCCGATGCCGATGCCGATGCCGGCCCCGACACCGATGCCGGTGCCAAGCCCGAAACCGACTCCGACCCACCTTCCGCCCGATAGGGGACCCCGGCCATGGCCGACGACGAACTGCGACTGAATGAACTGAGCGGCTCCACGCCGCCGTCGTCCAACACCGGCGACACCACCCTGGAGGAGATGCCCGACGTCCCCGACCGGCCGCGCTCGGCGGCCGACCTGGAGGCGGTCTACGACATCCCGGTCCAGGTCTCCGCCGTGCTCGGCAAGTCGTCGATGGAGGTCAACCAGCTCCTCAAGCTGGGCCGGGGCGCGGTGGTCGAGCTGGACCGCAAGGTCGGCGAGGCGATCGACATCTACGTCAACAACCGGCTGGTCGCCCGGGGCGAGGTGGTGGTGGTCGAGGAGCGCCTGGGCGTGACCATGACCGAAATCATCAAGACCGACCGCAGCTAAGGGGCACGGGACCGGGCCATGGCCGACAACGGCGACTTCGACATCCCCCCCCTGCCCGAGGGCCTGACCGCCCGTCGGCCGGTCGGCGGCGCCTCGAACGCCGGCGCGGCGGCGCGCCCGATGAGCCGGGCGGAGCGGCCGATCAGCGATCCGGTCACCCTGTTCGGCATCCTCGGCGCCCTGGTCCTGATGATCACGGCGATTGCCCTGGGCGGCTCGCCGCTGGCTTTCCTCGACCTGCCGAGCATCCTGATCGTGCTGGGCGGCACCCTGGCCCTGACCCTGGCCAGCTTCGGCCTGCCCGAGCTGCTGGCCACCGGGCCGGTGATCTGGCGCACCGCGCTCTATCGCCGCCCCGATCCGGACGAGGCGGCGCGTGGCATGCTGGAGCTGGCCGAACGGGCCCGCCAGCAGGGGATCCTGAAGCTCCAGGGGCCGACCCTGGAGGCCCTGAAGTCGACCCCCTTCCTGCACAAGGGGATCGGGCTGGTCATCGACGGGGTCGAGGAAAGCGAGATCGAGGACATGCTGCACGCCGAGCTGGCGGCCACCGTGGCCGACCGCCGGCAGGCCGCCCAGGTGCTGCGCAAGGGGGCCGAGGTGGCCCCGGCCATGGGCCTGATCGGCACCCTGATCGGGCTGGTCCAGATGCTCGGCCGGCTGGAGGACCCGAGTACCATCGGCCCGGCCATGGCGCTGGCCCTGCTGACCACCTTCTACGGCGCCTGTCTGGCCAACCTGGTGCTCGCCCCGCTGGCCAGCAAGCTTGAGTTGAACGCCGCCGACGAGCAACTGACCATGAGCCTCCAGCTCATCGGCGTGCTCTCCATCAACCGCCAGGACAACCCGCGCCGCCTGGAGATGCAGGTCAACAGCCTGCTGCCCCCGGGCCGGCGCATCCAGTTCTTCGACTGACCTTTCTTCGGCTGACCTTTCACCACGGACCTTATCGGGAGCACCTCAAGGGCATGCGGCTACTCATCATCGGCAGCCTGGGCGGACAGATCGGGGCAGCCTCGCGGCTGGCCATGCAGCGTGGCGCCAAGGTGATCCAGGCGGACGACATCGACGGCGGCGTGGACATCCTGCGCCACGGCGGGGCCGATCTGGTGATGATCGACGTCACCCTCGATGTCGACCGGCTGATCGGCATGCTCGACGCCGAGCGCATCGCCACCCCGGTGGTCGCCGCCGGGGTGGGCAGCGACACCCAGGCCGCGGTGCGGGCGATCAAGGCCGGGGCGCGGGAATACGTGCCCCTGCCGCCCGACGCCGAACTGATCGCCGCCATCCTGGAAGCCGTCACCGCGGACGCCCAGGCGCTGATCCACGCCGACCCGGCGATGGCCAAGCTGCTCGCCATGGCCGAGAAGATCGCGCCCAGCGAGGCCTCGGTGCTGATCTGCGGTGAATCGGGCACCGGCAAGGAGATGATCGCCCGCCACATCCACCAGAAAAGCCGCCGCGCCGAGCGCGAGATGATCGCCGTCAACTGCGCCGCGATCCCCGAGAACCTGCTGGAAAGCGAGCTGTTCGGCCACGAGAAGGGCGCTTTCACCGGGGCCGTGGCGCGCCGCGTCGGCAAGTTCGAGGAAGCCTCCGGCTCGACCCTTCTGCTCGACGAGATCAGCGAGATGGACCCGCGCCTGCAGGCCAAGCTTTTGCGCGCCATCCAGGAAAGGGTGATCGACCGGGTCGGCGGCCGCCAGCCGGTGAAGGTGGACGTGCGCCTGATCGCCACCACCAACCGCGACCTGGCCGAGGAGGTGCGCAAGGGCACCTTCCGCGAGGACCTCTACTTCCGCCTGAACGTGGTCACCGTGGCCCTGCCGCCGCTGCGCCAGCGCCCGGCCGACATCGACGTGCTGATCCCCCATTTCGTGCGCAAGTACAGCCAGATGAACGACCTGCCCGAACGCCCGGTCAACGCCCAGGCGCGCGACCTTCTGCGCCGCCACCGCTGGCCCGGCAACGTGCGCGAGCTGGAGAACACCCTGCACCGCGCCGTGCTGCTGGCCCAGGGCCCGGAGATCGACCCCGACGCCATCGCCCTGCTCGACGGCCCCTCGGTCCCCGGCGCGACGTCCGACGGCGACCCCGCCGCCCTGGCCGGCACCGGCACCGCCGGGCTGGTCGGCCGCACGGTGGCCGATGTCGAACGCGACCTGATCCTGGAGACCCTGGGCCACACCCTGGGCAACCGCACCCACGCCGCCAACATCCTGGGCATTTCCATCCGCACCCTGCGCAACAAGCTGCGCCAGTACGGCGACGAGGGCCTGAGCGTGCCGCCGCCCCCGGGCGAGGCCCGCCCGGCCCCCGGACCGACGAGAGGCTAGGCGGCGATGGCCGACGATCCTTCCAGCGGCGGCGCCTCGCCCGACACCGACACGGCGGCCGGCGGCTTCGACTTCCAGGCCTTCGGCAAGCGGGCCCAGGACGCCCTGAAGCGCGGCGATCTGGGCTTCGCGGCGGCGATCATCGCCGTTCTCGCGGTGCTCATCCTGCCCATGCCGGCGTGGCTGCTGGACATCATGCTGGCCATGTCGCTGACCTTCTCGGTGCTGGTCCTGATGACGGTGATCTTCATCAGCCGGGCGGTGGAGTTCAACGCCTTCCCGGTGGTGCTGCTCATCGCCACCCTGCTTCGGCTGTCGCTGAACCTCGCCTCGACCCGCCTGATCCTGGCCGAGGGGCACCAGGGGACCGACGCCGCCGGTCAGGTCATCGAGGCCTTCGGCGGCTTCATCATGGGCGGCAACTTCGTCATCGGGGTGATCGTCTTCGCCATCCTGGTGCTGGTCAACTTCATGGTCATCACCAAGGGCGCGACCCGCATCGCCGAGGTCACCGCCCGCTTCACCCTGGACGCCCTGCCCGGCAAGCAGATGGCCATCGACGCCGACCTCTCGACCGGCCTGATCGACGAACCGGAAGCCCGCCGCCGGCGCCTGGAGCTGCAGAACGAAAGCGACTTCTTCGGGGCCATGGACGGTGCCTCGAAGTTCGTGCGCGGCGACGCCGTGGCCGGCATCATCATCACCGCCATCAACATCGTCGGCGGCATGATCATCGGCATGGTGCAGAACGACCTGACCTTCGCCGAGGCCGCCAACACCTATACCCGCCTCACCGTCGGCGACGGTCTGGTCAGCCAGATCCCGGCCCTCATCGTCTCGGTCGGGGCCGGCCTGATGGTCTCGAAAAGCGGCCTGACCGAGGCCACCGACACCGCCCTGGTCGGCCAGTTCACCAACTACCCAAAGGCCCTGGGCATGAGCTCGGGGATGGCCCTGCTGCTCGCCCTGGTGCCCGGCACGCCGTTCCTGCCCTTCGTCCTGCTGGCCGGGGTGACCGGCACCGCCGCCTGGTACGCCGGGCGTCAGCAGGATCGGGTCAAGGCCGCCGCCGACGCCGAGGCGGTCGAACTGGAACGCCAACAGATCCCGATCACCGAGGAGCCGATCAGCGCCGCCCTGAAGATCGATCTGGTCCGCCTGGAGCTGGGCTACGGCCTGCTGCCCATGATCAACGACACCAACACCCGGCTGACCGACCAGATCAAGGCGCTGCGCCGCGCCCTGGCCCAGGACATGGGCTTCGTCATGCCCTCGGTGCGCATCCAGGACAACATGCAGCTTCCCGCCAACGCCTATGCCATCCACATCAAGGACGTCGAGGCCGGGCGCGGCGACCTGAGGCCGGCCATGCTGCTGGTCATGGACCCGCGCGGCGAGGACATCACCCTGCCCGGCGAGCGCACCCGGGAACCCACCTTCGGCCTGCCCGCCGTGTGGATCGACCCGGCGGCGCGCGAGGAGGCGCTGTTCCGGGGCTACACCGTGGTCGACCCGCCGACCGTCATCACCACCCACCTGACCGAGGTGGTGCGCGACAACATGCAGGAGCTTCTGTCCTACGCCGAAACCCAGAAGCTGCTCGACGAGTTGGACAAGGACCAGCAGAAGCTGATCGCCGACATGGTGCCGGCGCAGATCACCGTCAGCGGCATCCAGCGGGTGCTCCAGAACCTGCTCGCCGAGCGCATCTCCATCCGCGACCTGCCGACCATCCTGGAAGGCATCTCCGAGGCCTGCGGCATGACCCGCAACATCATGCTGATCACCGAGCACGTGCGCGGCCGGCTGTCGCGCCAGCTCTCCGACGCGGCGGCCGACGACGAGGACATCGTGCCCCTGGTCACCCTGACCCCGGAGTGGGAACAGGCCTTCGCCGAAAGCCTGATCGGCCAGGGCGAGGAACGCCAGTTGGCCATGGCGCCGTCGAAGCTGCAGGAATTCATCGTCGCCGTGCGCCAGACCTTCGAGCGCTTCGCCATGCAGGGCGAGACGCCGGTGCTGCTCACCTCGCCCTCCATCCGCCCCTACGTGCGCTCGATCGTCGAGCGCTTCCGGCCGATGACCGTGGTCATGTCGCAAAACGAGATCCACCCCAAGGCCCGCATCAAGACCCTGGGGCAGATCTGATGACCCGGCACCCCCCCACGCGGCCCGGCGGAGGCCTCGAACATGCGGCTTAAATGCTTCACCGCCGACAGCATGACCGCCGCCATGGCCCAGGTGCGGGCCGAGCTGGGCGACGACGCCATCATCGTCTCGACCCAGCGCATGGCCGAGGGCCAGGGGGTGCGCATCACCGCCGCCCTGGAGGAAAGCGCCATCGAGGCCGACCTCGAGCCGCCCCCCAGCGGCCAGGCCCCGTCGCTGGCCGCCCGCCTGGCCGAGGAGCTGGAGTACCACCGCCTGCCCGAGGACCTGGCGGCCCGCCTGATGAGCCGCGCCGTCAGCGGCCCCGGCGGCAGCGCCGCCGACCTGCTGGCCGGGGCCCTGGACGGCCTGTTCACCTTCGCCCCGCTGCCCGAGCGGGCCGCCCCGCGCGCCTTCATGGTGATCGGCCCGCCGGCCTCGGGCAAGACCATCACGGTGGCCAAGCTGGCCGCCCGGGGGCGCATCGCCAACCGCTCGGTGGCGGTGATCAGCGCCGACGTCATCCGCGCCGGGGCGCTCGGCCAGTTGTCGGCCTTCACCGACATCCTGGGCATCGAGCTGGGCCGCGCCCGGGGACCGCAAAGCCTGGCCGCCCGGCTGCGCGACAGCAAGGGCGGCGACGGCCAGCGGGCGGCCGATCTGGTGTTCATCGACAGCCCCGGCATCAACCCCTTCAACGATCAGGATCTCGACTATCTGGCCGCCCTGCTGGGGGCCGCCGAGGTGGAGCCGGTGCTCACCCTGGCGGCCGGCGGCGACCCGCTGGAAATGGCCGAGATGGCCGAGGTCTTCGCCGGCCTGGGCGCCACCCGGCTGCTCCCCACCCGGCTCGACCTGACGCGCCGCCTGGGCGGCGTGCTGGCCGCCGCCGACGCCGCCGGCCTGAGCTTCTGCAACGTCTCGGCCAGCCCCCACGTGGCCAGCGGCCTGAGCCCGCTGAGCGCCGACGTGCTGGCCCGCCTGCTGCTGCCGCCGGAGCTGGCCGAGGCGCGGGCGCCCGCCATCGCCGAGGCGCCGCCGTCCGCGACGCCCGCCCCCGGCCGCGCCGACCCCAACACCAAGGCGCTGGCCGAGTCCCTGGCCGAGAAGTTCGCCCGCACCTTTGCCGAGACCCCCGCCGAGACTCCCGCCGAGCCCCCCGCCGAGCCCCCCGCCGAACTGGCGGCAAGCCCGCCCGCCGCGCCGAACCGCACGCCAACCCGCCGGGCCCAGCCGACCAACGACCAGGACGACTGGATCGCCGCCCTGAACGACGACGCCCCGCGCCCGCTGTTCGGCCCGGCCGGGCGCACCGCCGAAGCCGCCGCCGCCAGCCCCACCACCGCCGATGTGGCCCCCGATCCGGCCCCCGATCCGGCCCCCGATCGGGCTGCCGAGCGGCGCGCCGCGGCGCGCAACCGGCGCATCGACAACGACCCGTGACGCCCCCGCCCACCACCCGTGACGACCACCGCCCGCCTTTCCCGCCCGCCACCACCCGCCCGCCCGTGACGCCCCCGCCACCCACCCTCAAGGAACCCTGTGGATGACCCAGCCTCCCGTCACCCCGCCGTCCCTGGCACCGCGCCCGGTCGCCCCGGCCAGCCCCGCCCGCTCCGGCCCGGGCGGGCTGCCCAACGTGCTGGCCGTGGCCTCGGGCAAGGGCGGCGTGGGCAAGACCTGGTTCGCCATCACCCTGAGCCACGCCCTGACCCGCCTCGGTCAGCGGGTGCTGCTGTTCGACGGCGACCTGGGGCTGGCCAACGTGGACATCCAGCTCGGCCTGATGCCCCGCCACGACCTGGGCAACGTGATCGCCGGCCGGCTGACCCTCAACCAGGCCGCGCTGCGCTACGAGGCCGGCGGCTTTGATGTCGTCGCCGGGCGCTCCGGCTCGGGCAGTCTGGCCAACGTGCCGCCGTCGCGCCTGCAGCTTTTGATGGGCGACCTGGAAACCATGGCCAATCCCTACGACAAGGTGCTGATCGACCTCGGCGCCGGGGTCGAGCGGCCGGTGCGGCTGCTCGCCGCCCAGGCCTCGACCATCCTGGTCGTCACCACCGACGAGCCGACCGCGCTGACCGACGCCTACGCCTTCATCAAGGTCACCGCCCACCAGCGCCCGGGGGTCGACATGCGGGTGGTCATCAACTCCGCCAACTCGACCCGCGAGGGCGAGCGCACCTACCAGACCCTGCTCAAGGCCTGCCAGGGCTTCCTCAAGATCAGCCCGCCGCTGGCCGGCATCATCCGCCGCGACGCCCGGGTCCGCGAGGCCATCCGCAACCAGACCTCGATCCTCATCCGCTCGCCCAACGCCGAGGCCGCCGCCGACGTCGAGGCGATCGCCAGCCGCCTGCTCCAGCCGGCGGCGCGGCAGGGCTGAGCGCCGCCCGCCGGCGACCCATCACAAGGGGGCGACCATGTCGACGCCGGTGCCACCCGTTCCGCCGCCTGCCACCCCAAGCGCCACGCCGGCGCCGCCGGTGGTCATCCTCAGCGCCGCGCCGCCGGCGCTCGCCGCGTTGCCCAGCCAGGGGCTGGTCGAGCTGCTGGTCAGTGGCGGCGGCAGCCCCGCCACCCTGGCCGGCCCGGGCGGCCCCCTCAGCCTGACCAGTCCGCTGCCGCTGCCCGAAGGCAGCACCGTCACCCTGCGCCTGGGACCGCAAACCGGCACTGGCACGCCCGAGATGGGCCAGCGCGGCGCCCGGCTGATCGCCGTGGATGGCCGCCCGCCCGGCGCCCCGCCGGGCACCCCACCCGCCGGCCCCCCGGGCACCCCTCCCGGCAACCTCGCCGGAGGCCCGCCGGGCACACCTCCGGGCGGCGCCTCGGCGGCTGCCGGGGCGCGGGCCGGCGCGGTCAGCCTGACCACCGGTCCGGGCCCCCTGCTGACCGCCACCGTGCTCCAGGCCCCCGGCCTTTCCCCGCCCACCGGCACCGCTTCCGGGCCGTTGACCCAACCGCTCCCCGGGGGCACCAGCCTCGGGGTGCGGATCGCCGCGATCAGTCCGCCCACGCCGGGCGGCGCGGCCACCGCGGGAAGCGCCCCCATCCCAGGCGCCGGCACGCCCAGCCCGACGCCGGGCACACCCCCGATCCCCCCCGGCGCCCCCCCCGCGACATCCCAGCCGCCGAGCCAACCAGCGCCGCGCCCCGCCACCCCGCTGCAGGCCGGCGCCCCCACAGGCGTCCCCACCCCACCCCCGGCTTCCCCCGCCGCCCCGCAAAGCTTCAGCCCGCCGCTGATCCTGAGCGGTCAGGTGGCGCCCAACACCAGCGCCGGCCAACCGCTGATCCAGACCCCGGCCGGCCTGCTCGCCGTCCAGGTTCCTCCCGGCACCGACCTGCCGCCGGGCAGCCGGGTCGGCCTGGAGGTCGCGAGCCTCACCCCGCCCCGCCCGGCCGCGCCCACCGTCCCCCCGACCCCCATCCTCTCCCAACCCGGGCCGGGCTGGCCGGCGCTCGATCAGGCCCTGGAGCTGCTCGCCCGCAACGATCCGCCGGCGGCCCGCCAACTGGCCGAAAGCCTGCCCCGCGACGGTCCCCGCCTGCTTGCCGCCTCGGTCGGCTTCATGGGCGCCCTGCGCGCCGCCGACGGCCGCCCCTGGCCGGGCGGCGATGCCGGCCGCGCCCTGGCCAACGCCGGCCCAAAGGGCGGTGAGCTGGCCCGCCGGCTGACCTCCGACCTGAAGGAAATGGCCGGCCGGCGCGGCGAGGCCCTGGGCAGCGAATGGCGCACCCTGACCCTGCCCTTCGCCGATGGCGCCGAGATCAGCCGCATCCGCATGGTGGTCCGCCGCTCGCCCGACCCGGAGGACGAGGACTCCCCGCCCGGACGCCGCAAGGGCGGCACCCGCTTCGTCATCGACCTTGAACTGAGCAACCTGGGGGCGCTGCAACTGGACGGCCTCTATACCCCGGTCGACAAACGCCTCGATCTGATCCTGCGCAGCCGCCACCGCCTGCCCGACGACATGCGTGCCGAGCTGCTGTACCGCTTCACCGAAAGCAGCGAAGCCATCGGCCTCAACGCCAGCCTGACCCTGCAGATCACCCAACACTTCGTCACCCCGGAGGCGTTGACCTCCCAAGACTCCCACGGCGCCGGCACCGTGGTCTGAGGGCAAAGGGGCGCTGCCCCTTGAACCCCGCCGGGGGACCCAGGGGGGCCCCCCGGACCCCCTCCGGTCGTTGGCGTGGAACGCAACCGCCGAGACAGAGCAGGCAATGGCGGGGGTCTGGGGGACCCCCAGGGTCCCCCAGCGGGGGCAAGGGGGCAGCGCCCCCTTTTCACCGCACGGTGGACGCGCCCCCCCTGGCCGGTGTTTGATCGGGCCGACGCGGATACTGGGGAGATCGGTTCGGTGCGGGTTCATGTGGTGGTGCCGTTGCTGTTGCGTCCCGACGCCGGCGGGCATGTGAAGTGTTGGCAGCGGCTGGCCGAGGCGGCGACGCGGCAATCCGAGGTCGACCTGACGGTGCACTTCATGGGCCACGGCGGCGGCGTCGAGGCGTTGGCGCCCAACGTGCGCTATCGGCTGCATCGGCCGGTGTTCAGCACGGCGTGGCTGCCTTTCCTCTCGCACACCCCGGACGCCACCGACCTGGGGCCATGGCACCCGGGGCTGGCCAGGGCGCTGGCCGGGGCCGAGGTGATCCACACCACCGATGCCTTTTTCTGCTTCGCCAAGACGGCGCTCGGGGTGGCGCGGCGGCGCGGCATTCCGCTGGTCAACTCGCTGCACACCGACACCCCCGGCTACACCCGGCTGTACACGGCCCTCACCGTGAAGCGGCTGCTGGGCGACGGCTGGCTGGCCCGCCGCTTGCTGGCCCCACCGTTTTCGATGGCGGCCCGCGCCGAGGCCGGGCAGCGGCGACGGCTGGCGGCCCATCAGGCGGTGAGCCGCCACGCCCTGGTTTCGCGGCCGGAGGAGCGGGCGGCGGCGCTCGCGGTGCTGCCCGAGGCCCGGGTCGGCACCCTGCGCCGGGGGGTGGATCGGGGGCGCTTCAACCCGGGCCGCCGGGATCGCGCCCGGCTGGCCGCCGAGATGGGTATTCCCGAGGACCGGCCGCTGGTGCTGTTCGTCGGCCGGGTCAACGACGGCAAGGGGGTGATGGTGCTGGCCCGCGCCCTGGCCGAGCTGAAGGCGAAGGGGCAACGCTTCCACCTGCTGTGCGCCGGCGAGGGCGACCGGCGGGACGACATCACCGCCCTGCTCGGCGAGGCCGCCAGTTGCCCCGGGCCGCTGCCCCAGGACACGGTGGCCCGCCTCTACGCCGACGCCGACCTGTTCGTGCTGCCCAGCGCCCACGAGGTGCTGGGCAACGTGGTCATGGAGGCGCTGGCCGCCGGCACCCCGGCGGTGGTCAACCGCGACAGCGGCATGGATGCCTGGGTCCGCCCGGGGCAGACCGGGGCGGTGGCCGAGGGGGCCGACCCCGGCCACTGGGCCGGGGTGCTGGCCCCCCTGCTGGCCGACCCGGCGCGGCTTCAGGCGATGGGCCGGGCGGCCCACGCCGACGCCGAGGCGCGGCTGCCGACCTGGGACGGGGTGCTGGCTGAGGACCTGGTGCCGCGCTGGCGGGCGGCGTTGAGGGAGGGAGCGCGGTGAGCCATTCCGAGCTGCCGCAAGGGCTGGCCGAGGCGCGGCGGCTGCTGATCGTCGCCCCTCACCCGGACGACGAGGTGGTCGGCTGCGCCCTGCTGCTGGCCCGGGCGCGGGCCCGGGGCTGTGCCCTGTCGGTGCTCTTCCTGACCCACGGCGAGCCGGCCCCGGCGGCCCTGTGGCCGTGGCAGCGGGCGGCCCAGCCGGAGCGGGTCGCGGCCCGTCTGGGCGAGGCCGAAAAAGCCCTGGCCCGGCTCGGCGCCACCCTGGCCGGCCCGTGGCCCGCGTGGCCGACCCGCCAGTTGCGCCACCACCTGCCCGAGGCCCGGGCCCGCCTGCGGGCGGCCATTGCCACCAGCGACCCCGACGCCGTGCTGGTGCCCGCCTTCGAGGGGGCCCACCAGGACCACGACGCCACCCACGCCCTGGCCGCCACCCTGACAACCGACACCCCAGCCCTGTGGGAGTACGCCGCCTACAGCCGGGGCTCGGGGCGGCCCCAAAGCACCACCTTCTTCGCCCCCCGGGGCGACGAAACCCGGCTTCTGCCGAGCCCCGAGGAGGCAGCGGAAAAGCGGGCCCTGCTCGGCCTCTATGCCTCGCAGCGGGGCAATCTGGCGCACATCGACACGGCCGGCGAGCACCTGCGCCGGTTCCGGCCGGCCGCCGACTACGGCCGCCCGCCCCACCCGCCGCCGCTGTTCTGGAGCCGCTTCCACTGGGTGCCGTTCAGCCACCCGCGCATCGACCAGACGCCGCTGGCCGAGGTCTACCCCGTCCTCGGCGCCTTCGTGGACGATCCGCGCTCCCGGCCCTGATTCTGCAAATAGTTCGCATTTACAAATCGAGCCGCCTCGGCTATGGTTCCCTCACCATTCGGCAGACACCGGAACGTTCAAGGAGGGAAACCGCCATGCCCTGCCACCTCAGCATCGTCGCAGCGGACCCGACGCCGGCACCGCCGACGCGCCAGGCACTGTTGTGGGCGTTGGAGGAAGGGATGGCCGGCGACCCGGCCGACCCCGACGAGGGGCTGGCCATCCTCTGCCAGCGCAGCTTCGGCCTGGCCGACTGCGAGGCCGTGCTGGCCGGCGCCGCGAGCCTTGGCGCCGCCTGGCGGCGCACCGCCCGCCGCCCGCTGCCGGCCTGCCTGATCCTGGCCGACCCGGCCCAGGCCAGGCGCCTGCGGCGGCGCCGGGCCGAGGACCTGCTGACCCTGGTTTCCCTGTTCCTGGCCGGTGCCGACAGCCACGCCAGCGGCCTCGCCCAGTGGCTGTGCCGGGGCACCGCCGGCCGTCTGGCCCTGATCGCCAAGGCCCGCCGGCTGGCCGACAGTCTGGTCCGCTGCGGCCTCGCCGCCGGCGACCTGTCGCCCGTGGCGAGCCGGCCCACCCCGCGCCAGCGCGGCGGGGCGACGCCGCTGCCCTGCCTCGCCGCCGCCGCGCCCTGACCACGACGCGCCCCCACCCCGAGCTGGCTGGACGAGGCGACCCGGAAAAGCCCGGGTCGCCCGACCTCAGTCTTCCGGGGTCGCCTCGACCGGCAGGGTCATCTGGCCCAGGGTCAGACCGTCCGGGCCGTCGATGCCCAGGCGCACGGTCTGCCCGGGCCTCAGGTACTCGCCGCGCCCCATGCCGACCCCGGCCGGGGTGCCGGTGGCCAACACGTCGCCCGGCTTCAGGGTCATGAACCGGGAGACATAGGCGATCAGCTCGGCCACCCCGAAGATCATGTCGCCGGTCTGTCCGTTCTGGCGCATCTCGCCATCCACCGACAGCCACAACCCCAGGCTCTGCGGGTCGGGCACTTCGTCGGCGGTGGTCAGCCAGGGGCCGAGCGGGCAATAGGTGTCGCACGACTTGCCCTTGATCCACTGGCCGCCCCGGTCGATCTGGAAGCTGCGCTCGGAGACATCGTTGAGCACCGCGTAGGCGGCCACGTGGTCCAGCGCCTGGGCCTCGGAGACCCGGCGCGCCGGGCGCCCGATGATCACCGCCAGCTCCACCTCCCAGTCGGTGCGGGTCGAGCCCGGGGCCAGACGGATGGCGTCGCACGGGCCGGACAACGCCGAAGTATGCTTGGAAAACAGGATCGGCTCGGCCGGCGGGGGCAGTCCGGTCTCGGCGGCGTGGTCGCGGTAGTTGAGGCCGATGCACAGGATGTTGCCGATGCCGACCAGCGGCACGCCGAGGCGCGGCGCGCCCATCACCGGCGGCAGGCTGTCCGGGTCGAGCCCCGCCAGCCGCTTCAGGCAGGCCGGATCGAGCGCCCCCGGAGTCAACTCGGGCAGGCGGGCGGAGAGGTCGCGGATCGACCCGTCGGGGGTCATCAGGCCGGGCTTTTCGGCCCCCGGCGAACCGTGGCGAAGCAGGCGCATGGCAGGGGGTGCTCTCTGGTCGTGACAGCGTCCCGAGGGAGGCTTGGCCCCGAGTCTAACCCCGCCGAGTCGCCGACGGAACCGGCAATGCGGCGCCCCGTGAGGCCGGTCACAGACGCCAGCCAGACCCCGCCGCCGACCGGCCGGACCAGGCGATTGCCCTTGACCCGGAAAGCCGGCGTGGGATGCTCGGTGGGTGGAGGCGTCGGAAGGCGCGAGGGAAAGCGAACCGAATGGGCGGAACGGACGGCAGCGATATCGGCACCACGCCGCTCTGGCGGCGCCGGCTGGGGTTGCGCGTGCCGCTGGCCGTCAACCTGTTCACCATCATGGCCGCCCTGACCCTGGGCGTGGTGCTGGTGATGACCGGCTTCACCGCCGTCAAGGGCCGTCAGGTGGCCGAGGCCACCGGGCGCACCCTGTCGCGCGAGGTGACGGCCAGCGTGGCCCACCAGGTGGAGGCGCTGTTCGCCCCGGCGGCGGTGCTCGCCCGGCTGTCGGCCAGCCTGCCCGATCTGGCCCGCCCGCCGGACCTGCTGATCCATCCGGCGGGCTGGTACATCATGCAGGCGCTGGACGCCTATCCGGCCCTCTACTCGGCCTACATGGGCTACGCCGACGGTGCCTTCTACCAGATCATCGCCATCCCCCACGAGTCGGCCGACACCCTGCGCGCCAAGCTGCGCAACCGCATGGTGGCGCGGGCCCACGGGGCACCGCCCGGGACGCGCTTCATCCATCGGGTGATCCTGACCCCGGACCCGGGACGGCGGCTGGAGGTGTGGACCTACCTCGACCCGGCGCGCCAACTGCTCGGCTCCAAGGTGGTCGAGAACCCCAGCTACGACCCGCGCCGACGCCCCTGGTACCGCCAGGGCCGCGACAGCCAACAGGTGGCGCTGACCGACATCTACACCTTCGACAGCCTGGGCTCGGCCGGCCTGACCCTGGCCCGCGGCTTCGATGGCAACCTGCCCGGGGTGTTCGGGCTCGACCTGACCCTGACCGCCATCGCCGCCTTCCTGGAACAGCAGGCGTTGACCCCCAACGGTCGCCTGCTGGTGGTCACCACCGACGAGCAGGTGATCGCCTATCGCGGCCCCGAGGGCCTGCGCACCGGCGCCGAAATGGTGCGCGGCCGGCCGCTCGCCCTGGGCGACCTGGGCGATGCCGGAATCGTGCACGCCCTGCTCGCCAAACGTGCGGCGGCCGACGTGGCGCTGATCGACGAGGCCGCCGGGAACGACGGTCCGCTGCTGGTCCGCCGAGTGCCGGTCAACCTGCCCGGCGGGCAGCCCCTGGTGGTCGCCATGGCCGCCCCGCTGGCTGACTTCACCGGCCCGGTCGACGACCTGCTCGCCGACAGCCTGCTGTTCGCCGCCGCCCTCGCCCTGCTCGGCCTGCCGCTGACCTATGTGGTGGCCCGGCGCATGTCCCACGCCCTCAACCAACTGGCCGCGGAGGCGGCACGCATCCGCGAGCTGGATATGAGCGGCGAGGTACGGGTGCGCTCGCCGGTCCGCGAAATCCACGATCTGGCCACCGCCCAGCAGACCATGAAGAAATCGCTGGCCACCTTTGGCCACTATGTGCCCAGGGAGCTGGTGCGCCAGATCGTCGCCGCCGGGGGCGAGGCCCGGCCGGGCGGCGAACGGCGCGAGCTGAGTCTGATGTTCACCGACATCACCGGCTTCACCCCGCTGGCCGAAAGCGTCGAGCCGGAGGACCTGATGGTCCGCGTCTCGCACTATTTCGAGGAGATCACCGCCGCCGTCACGGCCAACGGCGGGGTGATCGACAAGTTCATCGGCGACGCCGTGATGGCGCTGTGGAACGCCCCCACCCTGAACCCGGACCATCCCCGGCTGGCCGCCCTGGCGGCGCTCGAGGCCCACCGGCGGGTGGCGGCCTTCAACGCCGGACTGAAGGAAAACCGCCTGCCGCCGTTCCCGACCCGCTTCGGCCTGCACCTGGGCGAGGCGGTGGTCGGCAACCTGGGCTCCTCGGAACGGATGGACTATTCGGCCATCGGCGCGACGGTCAACATGGCGGCGCGGCTGGAAGGGCTGAACAAGGTCTACGGCACCGGGATCCTGCTCTCCGAGCACCTCCGCCAACGCCTGGACGGCGCCTTCGTCACCCGCGAGGTGGACCGGGTTCAGCCCAAGGGGTCGCGGGAAGCGGTGCGCATCTTCGAGTTGCTCGGGGTCCATCCCAGGGGTCGACTGGCTGGCGGCCCAGGTGGCGGCCCAGGTGGCGGCCCAGGTGGCCCCCCAGGTACCGTGAGCGGCCACACCGTGAACAGCGGCACGGTGGCCTTCGCCAGCCGCTGGGCGGCGGCTCAGGACCGCCTGCGCCGCCTGCAGGACTTCGCCGGCGCGGCGCGGCTCTTCGCCGAGTTGGCCGGGCAGCGCCCCGACGACCCCTTGGCCATCAAGTACCGCGACCTGACGGCCCGTCTGGCCGCCGACCCGACCGCCGCCGACCAATGGACCGGGGTGCGCCGGATGGAGGAGACATGAGCCTGCCCCGGCGAGCCTTCCTGAGCGGCGCCGTGGGCGTCGGGGCGGCCCTGCTGACCGGCGGCGCCGGCCCGCTCGGGCGCACCAACCAGCCCTTGAGCCTGTGGACCACCGACCTCGAGCCCCGGCGCCGCATCACCATGCGCCACCTGCTGGATGTCCAGCGGGCGCTGTCCGGCGGTCCCCGCGTCAACATCGAGGTGGTGCCCGAGGAGGACCTGGTCGACCTTTTGCGGCTGGTCCGCGCCGGGCGCAGCCTGCTGCCCCGCCCCGATTTGATCAACACCGGCGCCGACGCCCTGCTGGCGCTCGACGCCGAGGGCTTCCTCGATGCCGCCGCCACCGCCCGGGTGGTGGTCGATGTCGGGGCGCTCGACTTCCAGCCCGGCGCCCTGGCCGCCCTGCGCCGCCCCGATGGCAGCCTGCTCGCCGTGCCCTTCCACGGCTGGCCGCAGGTGATCTGGACGCGCGCCGACTGGCTGGCCGACGAGCACGGCCTGGAGCCGCCGCGCACCATCGACGAGTTGCTGACCGCCGCCCGCCTGCTGAACGACCCGGCCCGCGACCGGCGGGGCGTCATCCTCGGCACCGGCGGCGACTACTACACCCAGCAGTGCTTCATGATGATCGCCCGCGCTTTCGGCGCCGCCGTCTTCACCGCCGACGGGCCGAGCCTCGACAGCCCGGGCATGGTCGAGGCGCTGAGGGTCTACCGCGAGTTGGCCAACCACGCCGGGCCGGGCACCCTGACCTGGCGGGCCCGCGACTACTACCTGCAGGGCCGGGCCGGGATGCTGTTCTACTCCACCTTCCTGATGGACGATCTGGCCATCCCCGAGGTGGCCGCCGACTCGCTGGGCGGCGATCATTTCGACGACCTCCCCGGGGCCCCCTTCGATTCCACCCTGGTCCGCCACAGCGCCCCGGTGGTCGCCCTGCGCCAGGGCGGCCGGGTCGGCGCCTTCAACTCGATCAACGGCCTGGGGCTGACCGCCCGCGGCGACCCGGCACGGCGCCGGGCGGCGCGCCAGGTGGCCCGCTTCCTGTTCCGCCGCGATGCCTACATCACCTGGCTGCACATGTCGCCGGGCGGCATGCTGCCGGTGCTCGGCGGGATCGGCGGCGACGATGCCTTCCTGCGCGACCGGCTCGGCGTGCTGCGCACCTTCGGCCGGGACACCACCCAGCGGCTGGCCGACGCCCTCAAGACCCCGGCCACCTTTTCCATCGTCAGCGGCCACGATCCGGGACGGGCCTACGCCGAGCCCCGGGCCGGGCTGATCTACGCCGAGCGGGTGGTCGGTCACATGGTGGCCCGGGTGGTCGGCGGCTTCCGCGACCCGGCCAGTGCCGCCGCCGAGGCCCAGCGGGAGGCGTTGCGCTTGCTGGGCCGCTGAGCCGGTGCGCGCCGTCTCAACCGAACGGTCATCGCTCGGCCCTTCCCGGCCATCGGCCCAATGGGCTACCGTTGACTCTCCATCCAGGGACTCCCCATCCAGCCAGGAAAGATGGATCATGACCGAAGCGCCAACCTCGCGGTTGTCCGACGCCACGGCCCTGCCCAAGGTCGACCGCGACCTGCGCCACCTGATGGACGCCTTCGCCGAGGTCCTGCACGAGATCGGCGAGGGCGAGCTGGCCCGGCGCCTGCCCTGGCCGGCCGAGAACGGCGCCCCCATCGCGCTCGACGCGCCGGGGGTCAACGACTGGCCGCAGGACCTCGACGACCCCTTGACCGAACGGGCCGTGGAAGCCCGCTCCATCGCCTTCCAGTTGCTGCATCAGGCCGAGGAGAACGCCCTCGCCCAAAGCCGCCGGCAGGTGGAAAGCGAGGGCGCCCTGGATGCCGACTCGGGCTCCTGGGAATACGTGCTCAGCCGGCTGGCCGCCGATGGCTGGAGCGAGGCCGAGATTGCCGCCGCCCTGGTCGAGGTCCACGTCGAGCCGGTGCTCACCGCCCACCCGACCGAGGCCAAGCGGGCCAGCGTGCTGCACCACCACCGGGCCATCTACCGCCTGCTGGTCGACGCCGAGAACCAGATGTGGACCCCGGGCGAGCGGGCCAGCCTGCGCGAGGACATGAAGGCGGCCCTGGAACGCCTGTGGCGGACCGGCGAGATCCTGCTCGAAAAGCCCACCGTGGCCGGCGAACTGGGCATCGTGCTCCACTTCCTGGGCGACGTCTTCCCGGCCACCCTGCCCTGGCTCGACCGCCGCCTTTTGACCGCCTGGCAGCGTGTCGGCTTCGATCCGGCGAGCCTGGACGAGGCCACCCGGCGGCCCCGCCTGAGCTTCGGCAACTGGGTCGGCGGGGACCGCGACGGCCACCCCCTGGTCACCCCCGAGGTCACCGCCCGCACCCTGGAAAGCCTGGCCACCCGGGCCCTCGACAACCTGCGCGCCGCCCTGGCCCGGCTCGCCGCCGGGCTGTCGCTCAGCGTCTCCCGCCAGGCCGTGCCGGAAGCCCTCAGCCACCGCCTCGACGCCCTGGCCGAGGCCCTGGGCGAAGCCGCCCCGCCGGCCCTGGCCCGCAACCGCGATGAGCCCTGGCGCCAACTCCTCAACCTGATGATCGCCGCCCTGCCCGACCCGCTCGGCCCGCCGGCCCCGGGCCGCTACCGGACGGCCGACGCGCTGCTGGCCGACCTCGACCTGTTGAGCCAGACCCTGAAGGAGATCGGCGCCGAGCGTCTGGCCCGCCGCGACGTCACCCCGGTGCGTCGGCAGGTGGCGACCTTCGGCTTCCATCTGGCGGCCCTCGACATCCGCCAGAACAGCGCCTTCCACGACCGCGCCCTGGCCGACCTTCTGACCGCCGGCGGCATCGACGGCGCCGACTACGCCGACTGGCCGATGGACCGCCGGCGCCAGATGCTCGACCGCGAGTTGGCCTCGCCGCGCCCCTTCATCCACGACGGCCGCCGGGCCGGCCCCCACGCCGAGGCGGTGATCGGCGCCCTGGCGGTGGTCGCCCAGCGCCTGGAAACCCACGGCCCGGCCGGCCTGGGCGCGCTGATCGTCAGCATGACCCGCGACGTGGCCGACCTTCTGGCCGTCTACCTGCTGGCGCGGGAGGCCGGCCTGCTCGCCTTCGGCGAGGACGGCGCCGCCTGTCCGCTGCCCGTGGTGCCGCTGTTCGAGACGATCGAGGATCTGGCCCACAGCCCGGCCATCCTCGACGCCTTCCTGGCCCACCCGGTGACCCGCGCCAGCCTGGCCCGGCAACAGCGCCAGAGCGGCGCCCCCAGGCCCAGCCAGCAGGTGATGATCGGCTACAGCGACAGCGGCAAGGACGGCGGTCTGGTGGCCAGCCAATGGGGCCTGCATCAGGCCCAGGCCGCCATGGTCGAGGTGGCCGAGCGGCACGGCGTCACCTTGCGCTTCTTCCACGGCCGGGGCGGCACCATCAGCCGCGGCTCCGGCCCCACCCACCGCTTCGTGCGCGCCCAGCCGCCCGGCGCCATCGACGGGGCCCTGAGGCTGACCGAGCAGGGCGAGACCATCTCGCAGAAATACGCCAACGTGGTCACCGCCGCCCACAACCTGGAACTGCTCACCGCCGGCACCCTGAACGCCACCCTGCGCGGCCGCCGGGCCAGTCGCGCGGCCCACCCGCTGGCGCCCATCATGGCGCGGCTGGCCGAGACCAGCCGGACCCGCTACCGCCAGCTTCTCGAAACCCCCGGGTTCATGGACTTCTACGCCCAGGCGACGCCGATCGACGTGATCGAGGCCAGCCGCATCGGCTCGCGCCCGGCCCGGCGCACCGGCAAGCGGACCATGGAGGACCTGCGCGCCATCCCCTGGGTCTTCGCCTGGAGTCAGGCCCGCTTCCTGGTCTCGGCGTGGTACGGCGTGGGCAGCGCCCTGCTCGACCTCTTGGACGACGACCCGGAGACCTTCGAGCGCCTCGCCACCTGCAAGCGCGACGCCGACTGGCCGCCCCTGCACTACCTGATCAGCAACGCCGCCACCGGCTGGGCCACCGCCGATCCGGCGATCATGCAGCGCTACGCCGGGCTGGTCGGCGACCCGGTCACCCGGCAACGCCTGCTCGACCCGATCCTCGACGAATACGAACGCACCCGCCACGGCCTGGAGGCCATCTACCAGGGCCCGCTGGCCGACACCCGGCCCCGCGTCCACCACGTGCTGGCCCTGCGCGGCCCGGCCCTGGAACCGATCCACCAGCGCCAGATCAAACTGCTCCAGGCGTGGCGCGAGGCCAAGAACAACGACCACGCCGACCAGGCCGACGCCCTGCTGCCGCCGCTGCTGCAAACCGTCAACGCCATCGCCGCCGGCCTCGGGGCGACCGGGTAACCAAGGGGGCGCTGCCCCCTTTGAACCCCCGCCGGGGGGACCAGGGGCCCCCCCGGACCCCCGCCGTGACTTAAAACCCCACACAGGGGGGCTTGGCCCCCTGTGTGGGGTTTTGATTCAGGGTGGGGTCTGGGGAGGGCCTCCCGGCCTCCCCAGCGGGGGTCAAGGGGGCAGCGCCCCCTTGCCGGCGAGCCGCACCAGCAGCCCGATGTGATCGCTGGGCCAGGTGCCGTCAGCGCCCGGGGTATTCAGCACCGGGCGGCACTCGGTGACCTCGAGGTGCGGGCCATCGGCCCCGGGCAGCAGCAACAGGTGGTCGATGCGGCCGCTTTCCGGGGGCAGGTCGCGGTGGGTGGCGAATTCCGGGTCGGCGGCGCCGGCCATCAGGTCGATCGCCGGATGCCCGGGGTGATCGATCAGCCAGTGCAGGCAGGCACCGTCCGGCGGGCAGTTCATGTCGCCGCCGAGCAGCACGCTGGGCCGGCCGGGCTGGGTGTCGAGGTGCGACAGGATGGCCTGCAACTGGGCCAGCCGCAGGCCGTCCGCCTGCTCAAGATGGGACAGATGGGTGTTGACCACCACCAGATCGCCGTGCGGGGTGGCCAGCCGGGCGACCAGGGCCTGCCGGTCGCCGTCGGCGGCGTCCTTGGGCAACTCCAGCACCTCGTAGCGGTCCAGCGGTCGGCGCGACAGCAGGGCCAGGCCCGAGGTGCTGGAGACGCTCCGCCCCTCCACCTGGCGTGTCTTGGCGCGCGCCGCCGGGGCGATGGCGAACAGGCCCAGGCGCTCGGCCAGCGCTTCGGCGGTCGACAGGCCGAGGGAGGGGGCGGCGAAGGCTTCCTGAAGCAGCACCACATCGGGCGCCAGGGCGGCCAGCCCGTCGGCCATCAGGTCGAGCCGGCGGCGGTACGGCCCTTCGCCTTTCCAGGTGTTGAGCGTGACCACGCTCAGCGCCCAGTCGGCCTGGGCGGGGGGCGGGGGGGCGGCGGTCGGGTTCACGCGGCGGGGTCCTCGGATTCAATCAGCGCGGCAATATCGCCGCGCACCATGAACCTGTTATATGGGCGTAACAATCCAAGGGTTTCAAGGGGACAGCCGGGCCGGGCCGGGTCCCTCGCGGCGCAGCCAGACGGTCGCCGAGGCGGCCCGGCCGGCGGCGTCGACCACCGTCAGGCGGGCCGCGCCGGGGCCTTGCGGTTGCCAGCGGGCGGGCCGCCGCCAGTCGCCCGGCCGGCTGCCCGGCAGGTCGGCCAGCGGGCGACCATCGACCAGCCAGGTCAGCGGGGCCTGCCCGCCGGCCGCTTCCAGGGTCACACCCCGCCGCGCCCCGGCCCAGTCGAGGACCAGTCCGTCGCTGGGAAAGCCCAGACGCGGCCCCTCCCCCCGGCCCGGGGTCGGCGGCTCGAAACGGGCCAGGGCGGGGGGCAGATCGGCCGCCGAGGCCGCCACCAGACGCCCCGGCGGCGGTGGCGGCGGACGGCGGTCGTCGCCGGGCAGTCGGGCGAAGGCCTTGAACAGCAGCGGCGCGGCGGTGTCACGCCCGATCCGCCCGGGGCTCGGCGAGCCATCGGCCCGCCCCACCCAGACGCCGATCGCCATGCCCCCGTCAAAACCCAGCGCCCAGGCATCGCGATAGCCGTAGGAGGTGCCCGTCTTCACCGCCACCCCAGGCAGGAAGCCGGGCGGCGGCGGAGCGGTGCGCAGGATCTGCCCGACCTCCCAGGCGGCCACCGGGTCGAGCAGTTGGCGCACCGGCGGCGCCTCGGCCGGGCGCGGGGTGAGGGCCGGCGGCCGCCAGCGCCCGCCGGTCCCGAGCATGGCGTAAAGGCCGGTCATCTCGCGCAGTGTGACGCCCACCCCACCCAGGGCCAGGGCAAGGCCGGGCGGTGCCTCGCCGGGCAGGCGCGGCGTCACCCCGGCGGCGGTCAGGCGGGCGGCCAGACGGGCCGGGCCGACCCGGGCCAGAAGCTTGACCGCCGGCACGTTCAGCGACAGGGCCAGCGCCTCGCCGACCGTCACCTGACCCAGATAGCCGCCGGAAAAGTTGGTCGGCCGATAGCTTCCGAAGCGGGTCGGCACGTCGTCGATCAGGGTCTTGGGGTGGGCCAGCCCATCGGCGAAGGCAAGGCCATAGATCAGCGGCTTGAGGGTCGAGCCGGGCGAGCGCACGGCGCGCGACATGTCCACCGCCCCCTGGCGGGCGGTCTCCAGCAGCCCCGGCGAGCCGACCACGGCGCGGACCTCGAAGCTGGCCAGATCGACCGCCACCAGGGCAGCCGAGGTCTTGGCGTCGAGCCCCGCCACATGCTCGGCGACCAGGGCTTCGAGATCGACCTGGAGGGCGGCATCCAGGGTGGTGCGCACCACCGGCCCGGGAGCGGTCTCGACCAGTTCGCGGGCCACATGGGGGGCCAGCCGGGGCAGCGCGTGGCGCCGGCTGGGCAGCGGCTCGGCGGCCGCCCGCGCCGCCTCGGCGGCCGACAGCAGGCCGGCCTCGACGGCCACCGCAAGCACCCGGTCGCGGGCCCGGCGGGCGGCCTCGGGGTGGCGGTCGGGGCGCAGGCGCTCCGGGGCCTGGGGCAGGGCGACCAGCAGCGCCGCCTCGGCCGGCGACAGACGCGCCGGCGGCTTGCCGAGCCAGGCCAGACTGCCCGCCCGCACCCCCTCCAGGTTGCCGCCGAAGGGAGCCAGGGTGAGGTAGGCCCGCAGCACCCCGTCATCGCCCAGGGCGCGGGTCAGGGCCAGGGCGCGGGCCGTCTCGCGCAGCTTGGCGGCCAGGGTGCGCGGCGCCGGGTCGAGCCGCCGGGCGACCTGCATGGCCAGCGTCGAGGCGCCGCTGACCACCCCGCCGGCCAGCAGGTTCTGCCCGGCGGCGCGCAGCACGGCCGGGGCGTCGACCCCCGGGTGTTGGCCGAAACGGCGGTCCTCGCGGGCCTTCAGCAAGGCCCGGTAGAAGGGGTCCACCTCGGCCACCGCGACCGCCAGCCGCCAGCGCCCGTCGGGGCTGAGGAAGGGACGCAGCAGGGTGCCGTCGCCGGCCACCACCTCGGACGACACGGCGGGCAGGGCGCGCGACAGCGGCCGGGCGGCCAGCCAGTCGACCAGCAGCGCCGGGCCGAACAGACCGGCCAGCCCGGCCAGCCCGATCCCCCCGGCGAGCAGGCGGCGGGCGATCATTGGGCCGCCGCCGCCCCGATCACCATTTCGCCCATCGCCCCCCAGCCGGCGTCGCGCGGCCGGTACATGTCCTCCACGTAGGGCGCCGGCAGGACGTAGGTGCCGGGGGTGACGGCGCGCACCAGATAGGCCAGCGCGCGCGACTCGGTGCCGTCGATGTCGAGCGCCGCCACAAAGCGGTCGTCGCGCCGCTCGGCGTGCTCGGGCTGGGTCAGCCTGGGCAGCCAGTCGAGGCCGGCGAGGCCCCGGCCGCGCCCGGTGGCGACGTTCTCGATCTCCAGCCCGGCCGGCAACAGGTCGACCACCAGGGCCTGACGGGGCCGGCTGTCGGCCGCCTTGAGGCGGATCAGGGCGACCAGCACGGCATGCGCCGGCACCGCCGCCGGATCGACCGGGTTGCCGTCCAGGTCGTGGAAGGTGCGCTCGATGGTGAAGCCGCGCCCGCGTTCGGCGGCCCGCGGGGTAGCCGGGATGCCGCGCACGTCGAGGCTGGTGAACAGCGGGCCCGGCCCGGCGTTGGCGACCATCAGCCCCCGGTCCAGGGCCGCGCGGTCGGGGCTCAGAGTCAGCGGGCCGGCCACCGGATCGGCCCCGGCGACGGCGATGCGGCTGTCGGCCTGATCGGCCAGCAGGTGGCCGGCGGCCAGGGCCAGCCAGGCCTGCTCCTGGGTCGACAGCCAGCGCCGCGCGGCCCGCCGCGCCGCCACCTCCTCGGCCAGGGCCAGGGGAGCGAGGCCGGGCAGGTCGTGCTCGGCGGCCAGGGTCAGGCGGGCCGCCAGATCGCGCAGCGGCGAGCCGTAGTCCGGCGCCCCGCCCTTGAAGCTGGCCCGTTGCAGCGGGTCATGGTCGTCCAGGGCGGCGAGGCGCGCCCGGTCGCCGGCCAGCAGCAGGGCGGCGGCCAGATGGTCGCGGGCCAGCCCGGTCGGCAGGTCGCCGCCCCGGGTGTCGGCCAGCCAGCGCAGCGAGCCCAGGGCCGGCCGGCCGGCCCGGGCCAGCACGTAGTGGGCATAGGCCAGGGCGGGCAGCCGGGCGGTCGGCGCCTCGCCGGTGGTGGTCAGGCGCGCCAGATAGTCGAGGCCCCGGGCCAGCGCGAAGTCGGGCACGGTGACCCGCCCGCTGGCCTGGACGCGGAGCAGGAAATCCAGGGCATAGGCGCTGAGCCACGGATGGGCGCCGCCGCGCGGGCTCCACGCCGCGAAGGCCCCATCGCCGCGCTGGCGGGCAATCACCCGATCCACCGCCCGGGCCACCCGGCGGTCCAACTCGGCCTGGCTGGCCGGGGCGGCCATCCCGGCCCGGGCGGCCAGGGCGGCGCCGTCGATCAGGGGCAGGGCGGCGCTGACCGTCTGCTCGGTGCAGCCATAGGGGTAGGCGGCCAGGCTTTCCACCAGCCCGGCCAGCCCGAGCCGGGGCACCCCACCGAAGGCGGCGGCCACTTGCACGGTCTCCGGCAGCAGGCCCTGGGTCACCTCGGCATCCAGGGTGACGCGGCCGCCGGGCGGCAGTTGCGCGGTCAGGTGACGGGTTTCCACGGTCTGCGCCGGACGCACGGTGAGCGCCCAGGTGCGGACCCGCTGGCGGCCGTCGGGACCGCTCAGGCGGACGGTCAGCCGTCCCGGGCCGACCGCCGTGCCGAGCAGCTCGAAGCCCAGCCCACGCCGCGCCCCCTTCGGCAATTCCAGACTGGCCCGGGCCGGACTCACCGCCAGGGCGCCGGTGGTTTCGGCCTCGACCGTCCAGGTGCCCGGGGTGGCGGCCAGATTGTGCACCTCAAGGCCGATGCGGGCGGCGTCGCCGGGGGCCAGGAAGCGGGGCAGCCCGCCGGCGATGACCAAGGGATCGCGGACCAGCAGCGGCGCCTCGGCGGCGCCCACCGCGTTCGGGCTCCAGGCCACCGCCATCAGGCGCAGGCGGCCGTTGAAGTCGGGCAGGTCCAGGGCCACCTCGGCCCGCCCGTCGGCGTCCACCGCCACCGGGCCGGAGAACAGGGCGACCGTCTCGATGGGGCTGTCGTCCAGGCGGGGGCCGTGACCGCCCAGGGCGTCGCCGCCCGAGCGCGGGATGCCGCGCCCCCCGGCCCGGGGCCGGATCAGACGGCCGTAAAGGTCGCGCATCTCCACCCCCAGGCGGCGCTTGCCCAGGTAGTGGCCGGCCGGATCGGGGGTGGCGAAGCCGGTCAGGCCGAGGATTCCCTCGTCGACCGCGGCCAGGGTCAGGTGCACCGCGCCCTCGGCGACCCCGGCGCCGGCCACCTGGAGGGGAATGTTCACCGTCTGCCGGGGCGTCACCTCGGCCGGCGGATCGAGGCTGACGCTCAACCGGCGCGGCGCCGGATCGACGCCGACCCAGGCCAGCCCGACCGCCCGGCCGGGGCCGTGTGTCTCGGCCCCGTCCACCGCGCCCGGCGTGAACAGGGTGGCCGAGACATAGGCCCCGACCCCCCAATCCTCGGTCACCGGCAATTCCAGGGTGGTGGTCCCGGGCTCGACCGTCAGGGCCCGGGTGGTCACCACCTGCTGGTGGGCCACGGCGACCAGCAACTGGCCGGCCCGGGGCACGGTGACCGCCACCCGGGCGGTGTCGCCCAGCGCCACGGCGGCGCTCTCGGTTTCCACCTTCAGGGTGTCCGGGGTGTCGTCGTCGGCCAGACGGGGGCTCCACCAGCCGGCCCGGAAGCGCACGGCGCTCAGGGCCCGGCCCTCGGGGTCGAACACCTCCAGCCGGTAGCTGCCGTTTTCCATGCGGCGGGCCAGCCGGGCCGGACCCTCGGCGGGCAGGGTGAGGGTGCCGCCGGCCACCGAGCGTTCACGGGTGACGGCGCGGACCTGCCAGCGGTCGCCGTCCAGCGTCCATTGGTAGTCGCGGATTTCCTCGATCAGCTCCCAGCCCAGCGGGCCGGGGGTCGCCGCCTGCCCGTCCGGGGTGCGGGCGATGACCTCGAAGGCGGCCTCGGCGTCGGCCGCCAGGGGGCCGGAGAACAGAGGCTTGAGGCCGATGAAGAACGGCCGGTGATCGACCGGCAGGGTCATCTGGCGGCGCACCACGCGGCCCGAGGGTTCGCGCACCTCCACCTCAAGGCGGGCCTCCAGCGGGGCCAGGGTGTCGGGCAGGGCGGGCAGGATCAGCGGCAGACGGGCCTGGCCGTCGGCATCGGTGCGCGCCTCGGCCAGCGGTTCGGTGCGGCCGGTGGGCGGCGCCAGCGGGCCGAAGCTGTAGCCCGCCGCGTTGGGGAAGGGATCGGGCGCGGCGACCACCCGCACCTGCCCGGTGACCGCCAGATCGGCCGCCGGAGCGCCGTAGAGGAAATCGGCCTGCACCGTCAACCCGGCCGGCGGGGCGCCGCTTTCCAGGCGTGCCCGGTCGCTGTCCAGGGCCACCTCGACGCGGGCCGGGACGAAATCCTCGAGCAGGAAATCGGCGCTGCCGATGGGCGGCCGGTCGGGATCGACCCGCGCCACCAGCCGCCAGGTGCCGGTCGGCCAGTCGGCGCCGGTGTCCAGCGACAGCACATGCCCGCCCGCCCCGTCGCCCGGACTGACCCGGCGCCACGCCTCGGAGCCATCCGGACGCAGCAGGCTGAAGGTCAGCGGCGCCGTGGCCGCCCGCGCCCGGTCGTCGCGCAGCAGGGCAGTCAGGTGGACCGTCTCGCCGGGCCGGTAGATGCCCCGCTCGGTGGTCAGGAAGGCGTCCAGCGGGCCGGGCGGCGGCCGCCCCTCGACCCCCCGGTCGGAGAGGTCGAAGGCGGGCCGGGTCAGATCGAGGAAGGCGAAGTCGGCGTCCGCGCCGCCGCGCCGGGCGACCACCGCCACCGGGGTGCGCCCGCCGTCGCCGGCCAGCAGCCCGGCGGGCAGGCGGGCCAGCCCCTCGGCATCGGTGGTGGCGCGGCCCAGGGTATCGGTGTTGCGGGCGATCAGGCGCACCTCGACCCCCGCCACCGGGCGGGCATCGGACAGCCGGCGCAGGGCCACGGTCAGACCATCGGCGCCGGTCAGGGCGCTGAGCCCGAGATCGGTCACGGTCAGCCACTGGGTGGCCTGGGCCGTCCAGTCCTTGACCTCGGGCCACAGCGGGCGGGCGGTCAGCGCATAGAGCCCGGGCGGCCGGTCGTCGGGCAGCAGGCCGGCCAGGGGAACCAGGGTGGTGGTCTCGCGATTGGGCTGGTCGGGCAGGTCGATCTCGCCCCGCCACAGCGCCTCGCCCACGTTGGCGGCCAGCCACTGGGCATCCCACTGGCTGAGGTCCTGGAACAGCCGCCCCTCGCGCAACTGGCCGGCCAGGGCGTCGTCGCCCAGGCGGTAGAGGGCCAACTCGGCCCGGGTCACGTTGATGGCGCTCAAGGGCACTTCGGGATCACCGTCGCGCGGCAGCACATGGCCGGGCTCGGGGAAGGCGACCCGGGGGGCGCGGGCCGGCACGTGGATATCCAGCTCGCGGCTGGCCGGCAGGCGGGCCGGGCCGGCCGCCGGCAGTCCGGCGCGCAGGGTCAGATCATAGCTGGCGGCGTGCTCGAAGCCCTCCAGGCACAGCCGGGTGTCGTTCACGGTCAGGGCCAGATCGACGGTCGGCGTCACCGTCACATAGTCGGCGTAGCCATCGGCCCCGTCGCGTTTGAGCGGCGCCGAGAAGGTCAGGCACAGACTGGCCCGGGGGCGCTCGGCGTCCAGAGCCTGATCCTTCAGGCGCAGGCTGCCGGGGGCCAGCCACAAGGTGCGCTCGGCCCGCCCGGGGGTGGGCGCCACCGCCTCGGCCCAGGCGGCGAGGCGCCACGCCGCGCCGTCGGCGCCGCGCGCCTCCAGCACCCGCGACAGGAGGTCAAGCGCCGGGCCCTTGACCGCCGGATCGTCGCTGCCGGCCTGGGCGATCCAGGCGGCGGCCGCGGCTTCCAGGGCGGCGGCGTCCTGGCCCGCCTCGTAGCCGGCCAGGGTCAGCCAGTGGCGCGGCGCCCCGGCGCCCAGGGCGATGGCCTGACGCTGGATGCGCACCGCCGCCCACCAGTTGGCGTCCTCGGCCGCCGCCCGGGCCTCGGTCAGGGTGCGCTGGATCAACGCCCCGTCGGTGCTCCGCTCGGCCTCGTCCAGCACCCGTTTGGCATAGGCCCGGGTGGCGGCAATGACCTCGTGCACCGGAGCCAGGGCGGTGGCCGCCCGCGCCGCCTGATCGGCTGCCTGATTGGCCGACTCGGGCGGCGGTTGGGTCGGGGCCTGGGCCGCCACCGGCAGGGCGGCGAGGGCGCAGATCAGCAGCAGAACCAGGGCTGGCGGCGAGCGGCGGAGCATGGCGGGGCCTCCCGAAGGTGAGTTGCCCGTCCAGTCTATCGCAGTCAATCGTGGCGCGCGCAGGGCAGGCCGCGTCGATGCTGGCCAGCGGCCGGGGGTTTGGGCATACTCGCTGGAAAACAAAGTGGTATGGGGCCGCTCCCGGCAAAACCCTGGGGGGAGGAGAGCGGTCGCGACGATAACAGGGGGAGTTGCCGCCATGAACCTGGCTCACCTGCTGGCCCGGGCGGGGCGCGCCCATGGGGCCCGGCCCGCCGTTGCCCTGGGCACCACCGTCACCCACGATCAGGCCCGCCTCGCCGGGCGGGTCGCCGCCCTGGCCGCCACCCTGCGCCAACGTTTCGGTCTGGCCGAGGGGGCGCGCATCGGCTTGGCCATGAAGAACTGCCCGGCCTACGTCGAGGTGATGTTCGCCGCCTGGTGGGCCGGGCTGGTGGCGGTGCCCATGAACCCCAAGCTGCACCCCAAGGAATTCGCCCACATCCTGACCGCCAGCGGGACCCGGGTGTGCTTCGTCACCGCCGATCTGGCCAGCGCCATCGCCGAGGCGGCCAACGAGGCGCCCGACCTCGACCAGATGATCGAGGTGGACAGCGCCGAGTACGAGGCCCTGTTCACCGACCACGCCATGGAGCCCTTCAACCGCGCCGGCGACGATCTGGCCTGGCTGTTCTACACCTCGGGCACCACCGGCCGCCCCAAGGGGGCCATGCTCAGCCACCGCAACCTGCTGGCCATGAGCCTGTGCTACTTCGCCGACGTCGACACCATCGCCCCGGGCGACGCCATCCTGCACGCCGCCCCCATGAGCCACGGCTCGGGCATGTACATGCTGCCCCACGTGGCCGGCCTGGGGATGCAGGTGATCCCCGAAAGCGGCGGCTTCGAGCCGGCGGAAATCCTCGAGCTGTTCCAAGCCCACCAGGGCGTCGCCATGTTCGCCGCGCCGACCATGGTGCAGCGCCTGATCGACGCCCCGGGCGCCGAGGCGGCGGCCCACTCCGGCCTCAAGACCATCGTCTATGGCGGCGGGCCGATGTACGTCTCGGTGTGCAAGCGGGCGCTCGACCTGCTCGGCCCCCGGCTGGTCCAGATCTACGGCCAGGGCGAAAGTCCGATGACCATCACCGCCCTCTCCAAGGCCCTGCACGCCGAGCGCGGCCATGCGCGCTGGGAAGAACGGCTGGCCAGCGTCGGCATCGCCCAGAGCGCCGTCGAGGTGATGATCGCCGACCCCGAGGGCCACGCCCTGCCCGACGGCGAGATCGGCGAGGTGGTGGTGCGCGGCGAAACCGTCATGAGCGGCTACTGGCAGGACCCCGGCGCCAGCGCCAAGACCCTGCGCGACGGCTGGCTGTACACCGGCGACATGGGCAGCCTCGACCCCGAAGGCTTCCTGACCCTGAAGGACCGCTCGAAGGACGTGGTCATCTCGGGCGGCACCAACATCTACCCGCGCGAGGTGGAAGAGGTCCTGCTGACCCACCCCAAGGTGGCCGAAGTCGCCTGCCTGGGCCGCCCCCACCCAAGCTGGGGCGAGGAGTTGGTCGCTTTCATCGTGCCGGCCGGGGACGCCCCCCTCGACCCGGCGGAACTGGACGCCCTGTGCCTGGACAACATCGCCCGCTTCAAACGCCCCAAGGACTACCTCCTGGTCGACCACCTGCCCAAGAACATCACCGGCAAGGTGCTGAAAACCGAACTGCGCCAGTGGCTGAAATCGCGGCCCTGAGGGCCTGCCGCCTGCCGGCGGCAAAGGGGGCGCCGCCCCCTTGACCCCCGCTGGGGAGGCCGGGGGCCTCCCCAGACCCCACCACGAGTCAAAACCCCACAGAGGGGGCAAGCCCCCTCTGTGGGGTTTTAAGTCATGGCGGGGGTCCGGGGGGGCCCCTGGTCCCCCCGGCGGGGATCAAAAGGGGCAGCGCCCCTTTGCCACCGGCAGGCGTCAGGCACCGAGGACGGCGATCAGGTAGCCGTAGGCCGTGTGGTGAGCCTTGAACAGGGCCATTTCGCGGCGGGTCTCGGCGATGGCGGCGATAAGGTGGGGATCGTCCGCCGGCTCGGCTTCCAGGCGTGCGAGGTTGGCGGCGAGCGGCGTGTAGTAGCTCTCCCACCACGCCTCGGCGGGCAGGCGGTGGGCCGACAGCAGCCCGAACCCGGCCGCCTCGGCGCGGGCGATCAGGCCGCTGGCGGTGGTCATCCCGGGGTAGGCCTCGGCCCAGTGGCGGGCCGCCTCGGGCGGCGGGTCGGGGGTGAACCAGACGCACTCGGAGAGCACCAGCACCCCGCCCGGCCTGAGCAGCGGACGCCACGCGGCCAGCGCCGCCGGCACACCGACCGCATAGGCGGCGCCTTCCGACCAGATCAGATCAAGGCTGGCCGGCCCGAGGCCGGGGTCCAGCATGTCGGCCACCCGGGGGATGACGCGCCCGGCGGCGGGCGGCGGGGCGGCTTTCAACTGGTCGATGAAGTCGGCCGCGAAATCGACCGCCACCACCTCGGCATCCAGATGTTCGGCGATCTGGCGGGCGGCGACGCCGCTGCCACAGCCCAGATCGGCGACCCGGGGACGGGCCGGCAACCGGGGCGCCAGATCGTCGAGCAGGCGCGCCGTCAGCGCCGTCGAGCCGGGCCCCTGGCGGGGCAGACCCCGGTGCAGGGCGATCAGCGCCGCGATTGCGGGGTCGGACTCGGTCATCGGCCGGCTCAGCCGTCCTTGGTTTCGGGGTCGTCGCTGCCGGCGTCGTCGTCGCTGGCGCTGCTCCACACCGGGCCGCCGAACACCGAGGCGGCATCGGGCGCCGGGCCGTCGCGCGGCGAGATTTCCTCGGCCGGCGCTTCCTCGACCGGGGCGGCGGGCTCGTCGGGCTCGGCGATGGTGTGGCGGCGCGGGCTCAGGGCGACCATTTTCTCGAGGTCGGCCTCGGAGCACAGACCCAGGGTAACCGGATTGCGCGGCTTCAGGTTGGCGGCGTTCCAGTGGGTCTTGTCGCGGATGGCGTTGAGGGTCGGCTTGGTGGTGCCGATCAGCTTGCAGAGCTGGGCGTCGGTCAGCTCCGGGTGGTGCTTGAGCAGCCAGGCGATGGCGTCCGGGCGATCCTGCCGCTTGCTGACCGGGGTGTAGCGCGCCCCCTTGGCCCGGGTCTGCGGGCGCGGGTTGTCGGTGCGGGCCAGCTTCAGCTTACCCTCGGGGTTGGCCTCGCAGGCCTTGATGTTGTCGGCCGTCAACTGGCCGTTGGCCACCGGGTCGAGACCGACGATCCCCTGGGCCACCTCGCCATCGGCGATGGCCTGGATCTCCAGCTCGTGCATGCCGGTGAAGTCGGCGATCTGCTCGAAGGTCAGCGCCGTGTTCTCGACCAGCCAGACGGCGGTGGCCTTGGGCATCAGGGGCAGGGACATGGACGACTCTTCCAGGGTTTTGTTGGTTGGATGAGGGCAAAGGTTCGCCGGCCCGCCAGCCACCCCGAAAGCAGGGGACCGGCAGGGGAGGCGCGCTGTCGAAACGGGGAGCCTCCGGATCACGGACATTTCCGTTTACGGCATTCGCGGCCCGGGGTCAAACGGCTTGGGACCGCGCCAGGCGTGAGGGGAAGACTTGGGGGGTGCCGCCGGGGCTCGACAAGGCGGGGCGGCCTGGGTCATGGTGGCGATCGGCACGTTCCCCCTTTCGACCAGGAGGCCCGCCATGGACACCGACGATGTGGCCCCGCCCCCGGCCCCGCCGCTTGGCCTGCTGGGACGTAATCTGGACGGCATGTCGCTGGCCGATCTGGCCGACTATATCGAGCAGTTGAAGGCCGAACAGGCCCGCGCCGAAGCCATGATCGAGGCCAAGAAGGCGGCCCGGGCGGGCGCCGAAAGCATCTTCGGCGGCTGACGCCACCCCCGCCAGCCCGACGCCGTCCGCGCCCACCAACCGACAGGGAGAAGAGACGTGAGCCTTCAAGGAAAAAGCGCCGTGGTGACCGGCTCGACCAGCGGCATCGGGCTGGGCATCGCCCGCGCCCTGGCCGCCGCCGGGGCCGAGGTGATGCTGAACGGCTTCGGCGAGGCGGCCGAGATCGAGGCCCTGCGCCAGGAGATGGAACAGACCCACGGCGTGCGCGTGCTGTATCACCCGGCCGACCTCTCCCAGCCCGAGCAGGCGGTGGACTTGGTCAAGCAGGCGGAAAGCGCCTTCGGCAAGGTGGACATCCTGGTCAACAACGCCGGCATCCAGCACGTCGACAAGGTGGAGGACTTCCCGCCCGAGCGCTGGGATCAGGTGATCGCCATCAACCTGTCGGCCGCCTTCCACACCACCCGGGTCGCCGTGCCGGGGATGAAGGCGCGCGACTTCGGGCGCATCATCAACATCGCCTCGGCGCACGGCAAGGTGGCCTCGGTGAACAAGGCGGCCTATGTGGCGGCCAAGCACGGCATTGTCGGGCTGACCAAGGTGGTCGCCCTGGAAACCGCCGAGCAGCACATCACCGTGAACGCCATCTGCCCGGGCTGGGTGCGCACGCCGCTGGTCGAGGCGCAGATCGAGGCCCGGGCCAAGCAGAGCGGCCGCCCCTACGAGGAAGAGGCGGCCCTGCTGCTGGGCGAGCGCCAGCCCTCCAGGCGTTTCGTCACCCCGGAGCAGATCGGCGCCTTCACGGTGTTCCTGTGCGGGCCGGACGGCGACGGCATCACCGGCGCCGACCTGTCGGTGGACGGCGGCTTCACCACCCACTGAGCCGCCTCATGCTGCCCAAAACCGCCGGCCTCGACGACTTCGCCTACCGCACCCCGATCCAGTTGCGCTGGGGCGATTTCGATCTGTTCGACCACGTCAACAACGTCGCCTATTACAGCTATTTCGAACACATCACCCTGACCTTTTATCGCGAGCACCTGGGCCTGGACGTGGTCCAGGGGCCGCTGTTGTGTCTGGTGGTGGAGAATGGCTGCCGCTTCCTGGCCCCCATCGATTCCGGCGAGTACAAGGACGCCGGGCGGATGATCACCGGGGGCTTGAGGGTGGTCCGGCTGGGCACCAGCTCGGTGACCTACAATCTGGGCCTGTTCGCCCAGGACGCCGGGCAACCGGCCGCCCTGGCCTACTGGATCCACGTCTTCGTCGGCCGCGGGTCGGGCCGCCCCGAGCCGATCAGCGAGCCGGCCCGGGGGCGGCTGGCCGACCTGGTCGCCGGGCCAATCGAGAGTTGAGGAGGGCTCCATGTTCACCCGCACCCTGGCCGAGGTCGAGGCCGGGCCCAACTTCGTCGACTGGGGCAACGGCACCAGCCACCGGCTGCTGACCCGGGCCGACGGCATGGGCTTCACCGTTACCCACACCGTGGTCCGGGCGGGCAGCGAAAGCCTGCTGCACTACCGCAACCATCTGGAGGCCTGCACCTGCATCGCCGGGCGCGGCGAGGTGGAGGACGAAGAGGGCACCGTGTTCCCGCTCGAACCGGGCACCATCTACGTGCTCGACCAGCACGACAAGCACTGGCTGCGCGCCGACCCGGGCCAGGACATGGTGCTGATCAGCGTCTTCAACCCGCCGCTTGAGGGCAGCGAGAAACACGACCTGAACAACCCGGACGGCTCGGGCTACTGACGACACGCCCCCCGGGCGGCCCGCCTTGACACCCAGCCTTCGCGGCCTGCCCTCCCGCCGGTCCTTCACGGCCCACCCTCCCGCCGGTCTTTCACGACCCACCCTCCCGCCGGTCTTTCACGACCCACCCTCCCGCCCGTCTTTTCACGACCCACCCTCCCGCCCGTTGGGCAGCCTCCCCCGAAACGCCGAAAGGCCGCCCGAAGGCGGCCCATCTCGTGGTCTGGTGTGGCGCGGGTTGGGGACCCGATTGAGGGAACCCGGCTCAGGTAACCGAGCGACGCACCGGTCCGCCTTGGGACGGAGTCGGCGCCCCAGTTTCGGCATCAAGCTCGGCATCAAGCTGGGCATCCGGGGCGGCTCCCCCCTCGCGCCCCACGCGGGCCTGTTCGGCGGCGATGGCCTTGGCCAGGATCTCGCCCACCTGCTGCGGGTTGTCGAGGGCGCGCAGCATGGGCTGGGTCTTGGTGAAGTGCCACGGCCGGGTGTGCGGCCACAGGTGGAAGAAGGCCAGCCGGTCCTTGTGATTGAGCACCATGGGAATGTCCCCGGTGCCGTCCGGATGGATCTTCAGCGACACCGTCTCGATCTTCGAGAACGGCAGGTTGATCGATCTGGGCAGGGCGATCCCGAAGCGCATCACCACCCGACGGCTGGTGATGGTGTAGATCGATCCCCGGGCGACGGCCCAGGCGTAGACATACAGCAGGCCGACCACGAACAGGCCGGGAATGGCGGGAATGAGGGTCGCCTCCACAACCTGGGAAGCCGGCTGGCCATCCGCGAAGGCGGAATACCCGGCCCAGGCCATCAGGAGAGCGAAATAGAAGGTCACCGCGCGAACGTGCAGGGCGCGGAAGGCCAGGCCTTTGCGGCCTGGCCCCCCTTGCCACAGGATCTGCTCGTCCTCGGGTGGGTGTTCCGGAAGCCCGGGAACGGGCTCCGACTCGTACTCACCCATCACATCGGTCACGAGAACGGACCTCGCCTTACTTGTTGGCGTACAGGGTACCGCCGGCGTAGTAGGCCTGGATGCGGTCTTCCTCACGCAGGGTGATCTGCTCGGCGCTCTTCGGCGTCGGCACGTTGGCGAAGCTCTTGGCGTCCATCGACTTCACGGTAACGGTACGGGTGAGGTCGTTGAAGACGGCCATCGGCATCGGCACCAGAACGGTCTTGCCGGCCTTGGCACCGCCCTCGGCGCCGCCCAGGCTGACTTCCAGGTAGCGGATGATGTTCTCGGCCCGGTCGACCCAGACGTCGCTCACCGCGCCAACGGTGGTGCGGCAGCCGGCAACCACGGCCATGCCGCGCGGATCGGGATCCTCCGGAGCCAGCCACAGGTCGGCGTCGGTGCGCAGGGGCACGATGCGGGTGCGGCCTTCCAGGGTCTTGTCCGGGGTGTCGGCACGCTCGGCGTAGGCGGCGGGGCCGACGCCATCGACCAGCGGATCGCCGGTCGGGTCAAGCGGGGCGCCCGGGAAGTTGCCAACCCGGGTGGCCTTGATGGCCCGGGTGTCGCGCGCCGCGTTGGGCGCCGAGTAGGTGCCGCCCTGCGGCTTGTAGAAAATCTTCGGGGCGGGCAGGTTCCACGGCCCGATGGACATGATCTTGCCGTCGGTGTCGCGCTCCAGCGGGTAGCCTTCGCGGCGGTCTTCGCGACGCAGGTAGAAGATCACGCCGAACAGGAAAATCCAGAACGCGTAGAGGACGATCTGGGCAACGTCCATGTAGCTCGAAAAATCGCCAATCATTGCATGGCCTCCTTCAGGGACATCTGGCTGGCCGGGGAACTCGGCCAAGCCGGGCAACACGAACTAGCCGGGGAACTCGGCCAGTCCGAAGCGCGGCGGCGGTCCGCGCCGGTCGCCTCCCCCATAGCGCACCATGGGGCCAACGACGACCAGGGTCGCGAACAGCAACACCACTTCGAGAGAATACACGAGTCCGTATCCGGTGTAAGGGGTTTCTAACGCCTCACCGAGCAATCCGTTCTCGGCCAGCGAGCCGAGAACGTCCTTCAGGCCACCGCCCACGGCGATGGCAAAGCCCATGGCGGTGGCCTGCACGGCGCCCCAGGCGCCCAGCGCCAGACCACTGCCGCCTTCCGTGGCCAGGGCCATGGCGGCGGTCATGGTGCCGACGGCGAACAGGCCGGCGCCAAAGCCGATCAGCACGGTGCCCACCCGGAACAGCCCTTCCGAGCCGAGCGGCGCGGCGAACAGCACGGCGGTGAAGGCGATGATGCCGGCCAGCACCCCGAAGGCGGCCAGCCGGTGGGGGTCGAAGCCCTTCGACAACCCCTTGCCGGCCAGCGCGAAGCCGGCCAGCGAGCCGGCCGCCAGCAGCGCCGTCAGGAAGGTGGTCGAGCCGACCGACATGCCCAGGATCTCGCCGCCATAGGGCTCGAGCAGGATGTCCTGCATGGTGAAGCCGGCGGTGCCCAGGCCGGTGACCACCAACAGGCGGGCCGGCCGCCCCTGCTCCATGAACTCGGCCCAGGTCTCGCGGAAGCTGGGGCGCGGCGCCTCCGGATCGGTGGCCTGGGGATTGCGCGCCTCCTGCTTCCACAGGGCGATGGTGTTGAACACCAGGGTGATCACCGCCGCCCCCTGGATGACCTGGATCAGGCGGAAGTGACTGAAGTCGAGCAGCGCGCCGGCAAAAACGATGCCCGCCAGGATCTGGCCGACCAGCAGGAACACATAGAGCAGCGCCACGACGCGCGGCCGGGTGTCCTCGGGCGCCAGATCGGTGGCCAGGGCAAGGCCGGCGGTCTGGGTGGTGTGCAGCCCCGCCCCGACCAGCAGGAAGGCCAGCCCCGCGGCGGCCCGGCCGATGATCTCGGGCGACTCCATCTCGGTCTGCCCGGAAAGCACCAGCAGGGCGAAGGGCATGATCGCCAGACCGCCGAACTGCAACAGGGTGCCGAACCAGATGTAGGGCACCCGTTTCCAGCCCAGCACCGACTTGTGGGTGTCCGACTTGAAGCCGATCAGCACCCGGAAGGGCGCGAAGACGATCGGCAGGGCGACCATGGTGGCGACCAGCCAGGCCGGCACGTCGAGCTCGACGATCATCACCCGGTTCAGGGTGCCGGTCAGAAGCACCATGGCCATGCCGACCGAGACCTGGAACAGGGCCAGACGCAGCAGCCGTTTCATCGGCAGCTCGTCGGTCGCCGCGTCGGCGAAGGGCAGGTTGCGGTTGATCAACTCGCCCCACTTCTCGCGGTTGGCCTGGGCCTGGGCCTGCCGGGCCGCCTTTTCGGCCGGGCTCATCTTATCGGCGCCGGAGAGACGATCCGAGGCCTGTTTGGCCCCCTGGCGCAACGGCCGGGTGAGGGCGGCAATGGCGGGCGTGATGGTGTTGTCGATGTCGCCGGCCTTGTTGACCGCGTTGGCGAAGCCGCGCAGGCCACGACCAAGGGCGCCCTCGCCGGGCGGCCCCTGGGCGGCGGGCCGGTCAGCCCCACCCGGGGCCTCGCCGCTTTCGTCCCGCCGGGCGGCGCGCTCGGCCGCCTGCTGGCGGGCCTCGGCGCGGGCCTTGGCGAGGCGGACCATGATCTGGCGCACCTGTTCGCCCAACCGCTCCAGGGCGGGCTTCAGGTTGGCGGCCAGTTTCTCCACCTCCGGGACCAGCCGGGCCAGCCCCTCCTTGACCTGTTCGACGGCCTCGCTCAGACGACTCATGGCCGGACCAACTCCAACGCCTGCGAAATGTAGAAGCCCCGGGTGATGCGCCGGGTGCGCCCGATGCGCCACGCGCCGAGCACCGGATCGGCGGCCAGCATCTCCTTGAGGCGGGCTTCGCCGATCGGCTCGATGGCCGGCGAGCGGTCGGAGCGCGGAAACACCTTGCCGACCACGTGCATGGTGGCAAGCAGCGGGGTGCGCGGGGCGAAGGTGAAGACCATCGCCCGCGAGGTGCGCCGGGCCAGCCCGGAGAGCACGGTGACGATGTCCTCGCCGCGGTAATGGATCAGCGAATCCATGGCCACCACGCAATCGAAGGTGCCCAGGGTGGGGTCGGCGTAGTCGCCGACCCTGAAATCGATGGCCTCGGCCGGCACATCCTCGGGGGTACGCTCGCGGGCCTGATCGATCAGGTTGCCGGCCACGTCGACCGCCACCACCTTGGCCCCGCGCCGCGCCGCCTCGACGGCCAGCGCCCCGGTGCCGCAGCCGGCATCGAGCAGGCGCTGGTCCTTCATCTCGCCCAGCCAGTCGAGCAGGGTGTCGCGCATTTCCTGGCGGCCCTGGCGCACGGTTTCGCGGATGCCGCTCACCTTGTCGTCCGAGGTCAGCTTCTTCCACGCCTCGACAGCGGTGGCGTTGAAGTAGTCGGTGACCTCGCGGCGACGCGATTCAAAGGTCGGCGTGGGCATCTCAGTCGTACCCCAGAAGGTCGAAGATCTCGCGGTCCTTCAGCGAGCGGGCGTCCAGCGGCTCGACCCCGGCCCACAGCTTTTTGGCCAGCCCCAGGTATTCGTCCTGGACCCGGGCGATCTCCTCGGTGCGCTCCAGCTCGAACACCGTGCACTTGTTGAGGCGCGAGCGGCGGATGGCATCGAGCGCCGGCAGGTGGGCCAGGGTGCGCATGCCCGAGGCGTCGTTGAACTTCTCGATCTGGTCGGTGGCGTCGCTGCGGTTGGCGATCACCCCGCCCAGGCGCACGTCGTAGTTCTTGGCCTTGGCCTGGATGGCGGCGACGATGCGGTTCATGGCGAAGATGGAATCGAAGTCGTTGGCCGCCACCACCAGGGCCCGGTCGGCGTACTGCAGGGGGGCCGCGAAGCCGCCGCAGACCACGTCGCCCAGCACGTCGAAAACCACCACGTCGGTGTCGTCCAGCAGGTGGTGCTCCTTCAGGAGCTTCACCGTCTGGCCGACCACGTAGCCGCCGCAGCCGGTGCCGGCCGGCGGGCCGCCCGCCTCGACGCACATCACCCCGCCGTACCCCTCGACCATGAAGTCGTCGGGTTGCAGCTCCTCGCTGTGGAAGTTCACCGACTCGAGGGCATCGATGACCGTGCCCATCAGCGACTTGGTGAGGGTGAAGGTGCTGTCGTGCTTGGGGTCGCAGCCGATCTGCAGGACCCGCTTGCCGAGCCGCGAAAAGGCCACCGACAGGTTGGACGAGGTGGTGCTCTTGCCGATGCCGCCCTTGCCGTAGACGGCGAACACCTTGGCCTGACTGGCGTTCATCAGCTCGTCCAGGTGCACCTGGACGCTGCCGTCACCATCCGGCGGGGTTTGGTTCTCAAGCACCTTGGCTCAACTCCTTGGCATCTTTGGGTGGGCAACCGCTCAGGCGGCCACCCCCTCTTCGGAATCGGTCACCCCCTCCAGACGATCCTCCAGTTCCTCGCCGGCTTCGCGCAGGGCTTGAAGCATGTCGTCGTCGGGGGTCCAGTAGTTGCGTTCGTGGGCTTCCAGCAGACGGTTGGCGACCCGGGCCGAGGCCATCGGGTTGAGCTCGGCCATCCGCTTGCGCATCTCGGGATCGAGCAGGAAGGTCTGGGTCAACTGCTTGTAGACCCAGGGCGCCACCTGCCCGGTGGTGGCCGACCAGCCCATGGTGTTGGTGACATGGGCCTCGATCTGGCGCACCCCCTCGTAGCCGCTGGCCAGCATGCCCTCGTACCACTTGGGATTGAGCACCCGGGTGCGGGTCTCCAGGGCGACCTGCTCGGCCAGGGTGCGCACCTTGCCGCTGCCCTTGGTCTGGTCGCCGATGTAGACCGGCACGGCGCCGCCCTTGGCCCGACTCACCGCCCGGCTGATGCCGCCCAGGGTGTCGAAGTAGTGGTCGACGGTGGTCACCCCCAGTTCCACCGACTCCAGGTTCTGGTAGGCCATGTCGACGTCGCCGAGCGCCGTCTGCAGCAACTCGGTCTGCTGGGTCGGCTTGCCCGAGCGGCCATAGGCGAAGCTCTTGCGGCGGCTGTAGACCTCGGCCAGTTCGTCCTCGTTCTCCCAGCGCCCGCTGTCGACCAGCTGGTTGACGTTGGAGCCATAGGCCCCGTCGGCGTTGGAGAAGACGCGCAGGGCCGCCGTCTCGAAGTCCACCCCCTGGCGTTCCATGTAGTCCAGGGTGTGCTTGCGCACGAAGTTCTGCTCCGGCGGCTCGTCGGCGCTGGCGGCCAGATAGGCGGCCTCGGCCAGCAGGCGGGTTTGCAGCGGCAGCAGGTCGCGGAAGATGCCAGAGAGGGTCATCACCACGTCGATGCGCGGCCGGCCCAGTTTCTCCAGCGGCACCAGATCGGCCCCGGCGAGACGGCCGTAGCCGTCGAAGCGCGGCTTGGCGCCCATCAGCGACAGGGCCTGACCGATCGGGCCGCCGCCGTTCTTCAGGTTGTCGGTGCCCCACAGGACCATGGCGATGGAACTGGGGTAGCCGTTGCCGGCCTCGCGGTGGGTCTCGATCAAAAGCTCGGCCTGCCGCGCCCCGTCCTCGACCGCGAACAGGGTCGGCAGACGGAAGGGATCGAAGCCGTGCATGTTGCGCCCGGTGGGCAGGATGGCCGGGGTGCGCAAAAGGTCGCCGCCCGGCGCCGGGCGGATGTAGCGCCCGTCCAGCGCCTTCAAAAGGCCGGCCATTTCCTGGTTGTCGGCCATCAGGCGGGCGATGGTGGCCAATTCCTCGAACATGGCCACCGCGTCGGCGTCGTCGGCCACCCCGGCGCGGGCGATCACCGACTGGGCGCCGGCGCCGTCATGGACCAGGGACTCGAGCAGCTCGCGGGCCGGCGTGGCGCCATGGGTCGCCTCGGCGACGGCGGCCAGCAGGTCGACCCGGGCCTCGGCCGACGGGGCGCTGCCGAAAGTGTGCAGGCCGAAGGGGATCAGGGTGTCCTCAAGCTCGATCAGGCGGGTGCGCAGGGCCTCCACCTCGGCCGCCTGCTCGTCCGGCTTCCAGCACGGCTCGGCGGGACAGAGGTCGATGTCGGCGGCCTGGGTCTGGATCAGCTCGGCCAGCCGCACCCGCTCGTCCTCGGCGTCGGGCGGCAGGGCGCGCCAGCGGTCCATCGAGTCCTTGAGGTCGAGCAGACCGCTGTGCAGCCCGGCATGGGTGATCGGCGGCGTCAGGTAGGTGATCAGGGTGGCCGCCGAGCGCCGCTTGGCCAGGGTCCCTTCCGAGGGATTGTTGGCGGCGTAGAGATAGATGTTCGGCAGATCGCCGATCAGCCGCTCGGGCCAGCAGCGGTCGGACAGGCCGACCTGCTTGCCGGGCATGAATTCCAGCGCCCCGTGGGTGCCGTAGTGGACCACGGCGTGGGCGTCGTAATCGCGCGACAGCCAGCGATAGAAGGCCGAGAAGGCGTGGGTCGGGGCGAAGCCGCGCTCGAACAGCAGGCGCATGGGGTCGCCTTCCCAGCCGAAATTGGGCTGGATGCCGACGAAGACGTTGCCGAAGCCGGCCCCCAGGATGAACAGGTCGGCCCCGTCGGTCAGTTCGCGGCCCGGGGCCGGGCCCCACTGGGCCTCGATCTCGGCCAGCCACGATTCGCCCTTGACGTGGTCGTCGGCGCTGACCCGGGCGTGGACGTTGGCCGGGGTGCCATACAGCGCCGCGTTGCCCTCCAGGATGGCCTTGCGCAGGGCCTCCTCGCTCTCCGGCACCTCGACCTGATAGCCCTCGGCCTTCATCGCCTTCAGGGTATCGAGCAGCGAGGCGTAGACCCCGAGATAGGCCGCCGTGCCGGTGGCCCCGGCGTTGGGCGGGAAGTTGAACAGGATGATCGCCACCCGCCGCTCGCGGGCCGGAGTGCGGCGCAGGCGGACCAGGCGGGCGACCCGGGCGGCCAGCGCCTGGGCGCGCTCGGGATTGGCCCGCATCTCGCCGGCGCCGCGCCCCTTGGTGGGGTTGCGGCTGGTCGCCTCGGGGCCCGAGGCGGTGGCCCCGCCGCCCTCGTCGCCGCCCTCCACGGTGTCGGTGCGGCCGCCGAAGGTCATCGGCGCGATGGCCCCGTCGAGTTCCGGGATGGCCACCATCATGGTCGCCTCGACGGGCAGCAGGCCAAGCTCGGACTCGGCCCACTGGTCGAGGGTCTGGAACTCCACCGCGTGGGTGGTGAGATAGGGCACGTCCAGCTCGGCCAGCATGTCCTCGGCCGCCCGGCTGTCGTTGTAGGCCGGTCCACCGACCATGGAGAAGCCGGTCAGCGAGACCACCGCGTCGACCACGGTGCGGCCGTCCTGGCGGAAGAAGGCCTCCACGGCGGGACGCGAATCAAGCCCGCTGGCATAGGCCGGCACCACCTTCAGCCCCTTGGCCTCCATGGCCCGGATGACGCCGTCATAGTGCGCCGTGTTGCCGGCCAGCACGTAGGAGCGCATGACCAAAAGGCCGACCGTGCCCTTCACCTCCCCCTTGGGGGCCGGCAGGTCGGCCACGTTCTCGCTGACCCGGCCGGGCAGCGTGGGATGGTACAGCCCGACCTCGGGATACTCGATGGCCGGGGCCGCCTTCACCGCGCCCTTGAGGGCCGCCCGGTCGCCGCTGCTGTAGCGGCCGACCAGGAAGCGCACCATGTTGGCGATGTTCTCGTCCGAGCCGGCCAGCCAGTATTGCAGGGTCAGGAAATAGGCGCGCACGTCCTGGGCCTTGCCCGGGACCAGACGCAGGATGCGCGGCAGGCGGCGCAGCATGGCCATCTGCTGGGCCCCGGCGCCGCCGCCGTCCTTGCCGGCGCTTTCCCCGCGCAGCTTCTTGAGCAGGGTCATCAGGCTGCCCTGGGGGGCGGCCATGTCGAAGCCGCCGAGACGGGTCAGCTTGACCACCTCGCTGGCGGCCAGACAGCCGACAATGGCGTCGCACTCGGCGCGGCGGGCCTCCAGCGCCGGCAGCACGGCCTGGATCTGGTCTTCCAGGAACAGCATGGTGGCGATGATGACATCGGCCTCGGCGATGTCGTCGCGGCAGCGCTGGGCGGCCTCGGGGTCGTCGGCCCACTCGACCGCGCAGTGCAGGGCCAGGGTGAGGCCGGGCAGGTCGGCCTTCAGCGCCTGACGGGCCCGGGCCACGGCCCCGGACAGGTGCCCGTCCAGGGTGATGATGACCACCTTGACCGGCGTCGCGGCCAGATCGCCCTTAATTGCCGAAGTGTGCTTTTGCGTCATAGAGCGTATCGACCGTTATGGTTGAGACACCGCGCTCGGCCGCGAAACGCTCGGTATTGCGTCGGGCCTTGCCACGCACGAAAAACGGGATCTTCTTCAACTCTTTCTCGGCCGCCGGCTCCCACGCCGGCTGACCCGGCGCGGCGGCCACGGCAACCGTGGTCTCGGCCGGGGCCTCGTCGGCCTCGGCCGTGGCCCGCCGGCCACCGGCCGGCAGGTGCGACGGCCCGGCCTCGCCGTGGAACTCGAAATCCTCGCGGAACATGCCAAGCAGGTGTTCCTCCAGGCCCATCATCAGGGGATGGACCCAGGTGTCGAACAGCACGTTGGCGCCCTCGAAGCCCATCTGCGGGGCGTAGCGGGCCGGGAAGTCCTGGACGTGCACCGGGGCCGAGATGACGGCGCAGGGCAGGCCCAGACGCTTGGCCACGTGGCGCTCCATCTGAGTGCCCAGGACCAGATCGGGATGGGCCTCGGCGATCGCCTTTTCCACTTCCAGGTAGTCGTCGCCGATCACCGCCGTAAGGCCGCGCTCGGTGGCGGCGGCGCGGATGTCGCGGGCCCACTCGCGGCTGTAGGTGCCCAGGCCGACCACCTTGAAGCCCATCTCCTCCTCGGCGACGCGCAGGGCGCCGAGCACGTGGGTGGCGTCGCCGAACAGGAAGACCCGCTTGCCGGTGAGGTAGTTGGAGTCGACCGAGCGGGAGTACCAGGGCAGCCGGCAGCGCGCCTCGGCGAGCACCGGCTCGGGGTCGACCCCGGCCAGCTCGGCCACCTCGCGCACGAAGTCGCGGGTGGCGCCATAGCCGATGGGAATGGTGCGCACGGTGGGCTGCTTGAAGGTGCGCTCCAGCCAGCGGGCCGCGATGTCGGCGATCTCCGGGTAGAGCACGATGTTGAAGTCGGCCTCGCCGAGGCGGGCCAGATCGGCCGGACTGGCCCCCAGCGGCGCCACCACGTTGATCTCCACCCCCAGGCGCTCCAACAGGCCGGTGATTTCCTGAAGGTCGTCGCGGTGGCGGAAGCCGAGTGCCGTCGGCCCCAGGATGTTGGCCCGGGCCGGGCTGTCGGACAGGCGGGGCGACAATTCCTCGTCCGGCCCCGGGGCGTAAGGCGCGGCCAGCCCGCGGACCAGCCGGTAGAAGGTTTCCGCCGCCCCCCAGTTTTCCTTGCGCTGGTAGGCCGGCAGGTCGAGCGGGATGGCCGGAATGGACAACCCCAGTGCCTTGGCCAGACCGCCCGGGTCGTCCTGCAACAGCTCGGCGGTGCACGAGGCGCCGACCAGCAGGGCCTGCGGCTTGAAGCGCTCGGCGGCGGCGCGGGCCTGCTCCTTGAACAACTCGGCGGTGTCGGCCCCCAGGTCGCGGGCCAGGAACGAGGTGTAGGACACCGCCGGCCGCTTGTCCGAGCGCTCGATCATGGTGAACAGGAGGTCGGCGTAGCTGTCGCCCTGGGGGGCGTGGAGCACGTAGTGGACGCCCCTCAACGCCGTCGCCACCCGGATGGCGCCGACATGGGGCGGTCCTTCATATGTCCACACCGTCAACTGCATGGCCGCTGCCCCAGACCCCCGTTTCGCTGGCCTCGCCGGTCGCCTCCCGCCGGTGGCGGAAGGGATCGGCATCCTATCTCATAACCTTCAAACAATTCCAGGGTTTGCACGACGGGCCCTGGGGCCCGGCCGGGCATCGTCCCGAAGTATCTAGACCTTCAGCAGCCCGCGCCGGATCAGCGGGCGGGCGAACAGCTCGGCCAGATCGCCGGCTTGGTCGTAGCCGTGGACCGGCGAGAAGACAAGCTCGATGGACCATTTGGTGCTCAGGCCCTGGGCCTCCAGCGGGTTGGCCAGCCCCAGGCCGCACACCGTCAGGTCGGGCCGCGCGGCGAGGCAGCGGTCGAGCTGCTTCTCCACGTCCTGGCCCTCGCTCAGCACCACGCCCTCGGGCAGCCGGGCCAGATCCTCGGCGATCAGGGTCCGGTGCAGGTAGGGCACCCCGACCTCGACCGGCGCCATGCCCAACTCCTCGGACAGGAAGCGGGCCAGCGGTATCTCCAGTTGCGAATCGGGGAAGAAGAAGATGCGCTTGCCGTCCAGCCGCTCGCGGTGGCGGGCCAGGGCGACGCGGGCCCGCTCGCGGCCCGGCGCGGTGACCGCGTCGAAGCGCCCTGGCTCGACCCCGAAGGCGTCGGCCGCCGCCTTCAGCCAGGCGGTGGTCCCCGCCTCGCCAAAGGGATAGGGCGCGGCCAGCCGCTCGGCGCCGCGCTTTTCCAGCAGGCGCGCGGTGTCGGCCAGGAAGGGCTGGGCGAGCAGCATCCGGGTGCCCGGACCGACCGGCGGCTGGGCCTCGGCGCGGCCGCCGGGGAAGAAGCGCACCGGGCCCAGGCCCATCGCCTCGAACAGGCGGGCGAACTGGTCCTCGACCACGTCGGGCAGGGTGCCGACCACCAGCAGGCCGGGCGCCTCGCCCTCCTGGAGGGCCGGCAGGTGCGGCACCAGGGCGGCCAGACAGGCGTCCTCGCCCTGGGTGAAGGTGGTCTCGAGGCCGCTGCCCGACCACGACAGGATGGGCCGGCCGTGCTGGCCGCTCAGGCGCTGGGCGGCGCGGTCCAGATCCAGCTTGATGACCTCGGACGGACAGGAGCCGACCAGGAACAGCATTTTCACGTCGGGCCGGCGCTCCAGAAGCTGGCCGACCACGCGGTCCAGCTCCTCGTTGGCGTCGGCCATGCCGGCCAGATCGCGCTCTTCCAGGATGGCGGTGGCGAAGCGCGGCTCGGCGAAGATCATCACCCCGGCCGCCGACTGCATCAGGTGGGCGCAGGTGCGCGAGCCGACGATCAGGAAAAAGGCGTCCTGGATCTTGCGGTGCAGCCAGACAATGCCGGTCAGGCCGCAGAACATCTGGTGGGGGCCGCGCTGGTGCAGCACCTCGGGCGGAGTCTGGCAGGCGGCCGGGCCGCTCATCGGGCGGCCTCCGGCGCGGCGTCGGCGGCGGCCTCGGCCCGCTCGCGGTCGGCCTTCTCCTGCAGCCGGGCGGCGCGCAGCTTGAGCAGGAACTGCCCGGCGTTGATGACATAGGTGCCATAGGCGGCAAGGGCGATCACCATCTGCCCGGTGGCGTCCCACCAGCCGAACACCACCGCCCCCAGGTACAGGGTGTGCAGGGCGATGACCAGCATGCTGAACACGTCTTCCCAGAAGAAGGGACGGGCGAACAGCCACTTGCCGAAGACCACCTTCTCCCAGATCGAGCCGGTGATCATGATGGTGTAAAGAATGAGGGTCTTCACCACCACCGAGATGGTGGCGGCGAGCAGCCCATCGCCGGTGACCAGGAAGTTGATGACCAGCCCCAGGCTGACCAGGAAAACCAGGAACTGGACCGGCGCCAGGATGCCCTGGACCAGGGTCCAACGGGTCGAGTCGCGGCGGACCCGTTCCTCCGGGGTGTACAGCGGCGCGGTCATCTGGCTCGGCTCATCGGAAGGGCGGCGACCCGAAGGTTCGCCACCATTAAGGTTGATCCCCAACCCCCAAGGGCTCGCCCCCAGGGCTCGACCGGCACGGTCGGGACGGGACGCGCCCGGCTGGACCGGCGGGCCACCCGGCCGGCGGCCCCGCTAGAGAGGCGATCCCACCCCGCCCTGTCAAGGCCCGCCGTCGAACCCCGGAACCCGGCGCCCTTGGCGACCGGCCTTGGCGACTGGCCTTGGCGACTGGCCTTGGCGACCGGCACAAGGGACGGCTTGCCCCCGGGCGAGCGGGGCGGCAGTCTAGGCAGGGGTGGGGCAGAGTGTCAACCAGCCCAGACGTCAACTTGACTTGACTGCCCCGAGCGCGCACACTTTGCCCTGTCCGGTGGCCGCCTGGGGATTGGGCGGACCGGCTGGGCCTTGATGTTTTCCGATCCTGGTCAGGCGTCCCCGGAGGGGGGTGACGCCGGGCGTGGTGCGACCAACCCTGAAAGGCCGCACCCGCCGTACAGGTTATTGCGCGTGTTATCGCGCACTGTACTGTATTGATTGCGCACTGTCGTGCGCGCGGTTTTTGGGCTGCGGAGGGAGCCGACCCGGCGGCCCATCCCGTCCGACAAGGGGCGGGGTGGGCTGTCGGTGTCCCCGGTGGATGCCGGGACCGGTGATCCACGGGGGGTGCAGGGGGGATCGCCCCGGTTCATCGCCGGCTCAGGGCCGGCTCAGGGCCGGCTCAGGGCCGGCGAGCCGCGGCCGAGGGAGCTTAAAGGGAGGGGTATTGGGGGAATGCGAAGCGCTGGGCCCAGGCCCGTGCGGGGGGTGACAGGTGTGTCCGCAAGGCGGGCGCCCGCCCCTTGGCGCATGATATGTGACGACGCGCGGATCCACCGCGCGGGACGGGATGGCACGCGCGCCGTCACGTCCCGCGCGGGATCGGCCGGGGGGCGCCCGCCATGAAGTCGTTCCGCGCCCCGGCCGAGGTCCTCGGGCGGCTCGACCCGGCGACCACCTCGGCGGTCATCGCCGCCGCCGCCGATCTGGTCCTGGTCATCGACGCCGAGGGCATCGTGCGCGATCTCGCCCTGGGCCGCGACGATCTGGCCCGCGAGGGAGTCGGCGAGTGGATCGGCCGCCCCTTCGCCGCCACCGTCACCCCGGAAAGCCGCCCCACCCTGGAAGCCCTGTGCCACGAGGCCCGCGCCGCCGGCAACGAGCCGCGCTGGCGGCAGGTCAGCCACCCGGTGCCGGGCGGCATCGACCTGCCGGTGCTCTACACCGTGCTCGCCGTCGACGATGCCCGCCGGCTGATCGCCCTGGGCCGCGACCTGCGCTCCATCGCCGCCCTGGAACAGCGCCTGCTCGCCGCCCAGCAGACCCTGGAACGCGACTACGCCCGGCTGCGCGGCCTGGAAACCCGCTACCGGCTGCTCTTCAAGCAGGCCGCCGAGGGCATCCTGATCGTCGATTCCGCCTCGGCCAAGGTGCTGGAGGCCAACCCGGCGGCCCACGCCATGCTGGGCGACGACGGCCGCCCGCTGGCCGGCCGCGCCTTTCCCTTCGGCTTCGAGCCGCCCAGCATGCCCGGCCTGGAAGGCCTGCTCGCCTCGGCCCGCGAACTGGGCGCGGCGGGCGAGGTGCGGGCCCGCCTGGGCCACGAGCGGGGCGAGGTCTCGGCGGCCGCCGCCCTGTTCCGCCAGGAGCACGGCCCCTGCCTGCTGATCCGTCTGGCGCCGCTCGGCGCCGGGGCCGGGCTGGCCGCCCTGCCCCGCCTCGGCGGGCTGGCCGTGCAGGCCCTGGAATCCATGCCCGACGGCTTCGTGCTGACCGATCCGGCGGGCCGCATCCTGTCGGCCAACCAAGCCTTCCTGACCATGGTCGAGATCAGCACCGAGGATCAGGTGCGCGGCGATTCGCTGGGCCGTTTCCTGGGCCGCCCGGGGGTCGACATCGGGGTGCTGCTGGGCACCCTGCGCCAGCGCCCCCGGCTGCCCCACCTGACCAGCACCCTGGCCACCGAGGCGGGCGGCACCCGCGACGTGGACATCGCCGCCGTCGCCCTGGAGGCGGCCGACCCGCCCTGCCTCGCCTTCGCCATCCGCGACATCACCCGCCGCCCGCGCTCGACCCCGCGCCCCGCCTCGCCGACCCCGACCCGGACCATCGTCGCCGCCCTGACCGCCGAGGAGAACGACCCCTCGGGCAGCGGCCTCAACCGCGCCGTGGCCCATCTGGCCGAGCAGGTGGGCCAGGTGCCGCTGCGCGACATCATCCGCGACACCACCGACCTGATTGAGCGCATGTGCATCCAGGCGGCCCTGGAAATGACCGGCAACAACCGCGCCTCGGCGGCCGAAATGCTTGGCCTGAGCCGGCAGAGCCTGTATGTGAAGCTGCGCCGTTTCGGGCTCTCCGAGGCCGAGGGCGAGGAGTAGCCCCGAGGCCCCGCGCCGCAAGGATCGGCCGCCGGTCGGGCGGCAGTGTCCATCTCGATTGACACCTTCCCCGAACCGCCCCTAACGTGCCGATCCTCCCTGCCCTGTTCCAGAGACACCCGACGCGCCGACATGAACCAGCCCGCCCCGCCCCCGGATCCCACCTCCCCCGCCGAGCCGGTCCCCACCTCCGGCCGCAAGATGGCGCCCTGGGTCGAGGTGCTGCACCCGATCACCTGGTTCCCGCCGATGTGGGCCTTCGGCTGTGGCGTCGTCTCCTCCGGGGTGCCCGACTGGGGGCGCTGGTACGTGATCCCGCTCGGCATCCTGCTCGCCGGGCCGCTGCTGTGCGGCACCAGCCAGGTGGTCAACGACTGGTACGACCGCCACGTCGACGCCATCAACGAGCCCGATCGCCCGATTCCCTCCGGCCGCCTGCCCGGCAAAACGGGCTTCTATCAGGCCCTGTTGTGGAGCGCCCTGTCGCTGCTGGTGGCCTGGATGCTCGGCCCCTGGGTGCTGGCCGCCTCGGCCCTGGGGCTGGGGCTGGCCTGGATCTACAGCGCCCCGCCCTTGCGCCTGAAGGGCAACGGCTGGTACGGCAACGCCGCCGTCGGCATCGCCTACGAGGGACTGCCCTGGTTCACCGGCGCCGCCGCCATGGCCGGCGGTTTTCCCCACTGGGAAGTGGTGGTGCTGGCCCTGCTCTACAGCGCCGGCTGCCACGGCATCATGACGCTCAACGACTTCAAGTCGGTCGAGGGCGACACCCACACCGGCCTGCGCTCCCTGCCCGTGCAGCTGGGCGTCGAGAAGGCGGCCCGGCTGGCCTGCGCGGTGATGGCCGCGCCCCAGGTGGTGGTCATCGCCCTGCTCCTGATCTGGGGCCACACCCTGGCCGCCGGGCTGGTCACCCTGGTGCTGGGGCTGCAGGCCCTGGCCATGCTGCGCTGGATGGAGCGCCCCCGGGAACTGGCCCCGTGGTACAACCAGACCGGGGTGACGCTGTATGTCTCGGGCATGATGATCAGCGCCGTGGCCATCATGCCCGCCGCCGGATAGGGAGCCCCCCGCCATGGCCGCCGCCCTCCCGATCAGCGACCACCGCCCCCTCGGCTGGTGGGGCATCGCCCGCCTGGGGCTGATCCAGACCGCGCTGGCCGCCATCGTGGTGCTCGCCACCTCGACCTTCAACCGGGTGATGGTGGTCGAGCTGGCCCTGCCGGCCATGCTGCCCGGCGCCCTGGTCGCCTTCCACCACGCCCTGCAGTTTTTGCGCCCGCGCTGGGGCTGGGGCTCGGATGTGGGCGGCAAGCGCGCCGTGTGGATCGTCGGCGGGGTGACCATCCTGGGAGCCGGGGGCATTCTCGCCGCCGCCTCGGTGGCGTGGATGGAAACCTCGTACGCCGCCGGGCTGGCCGGGGCCATCGCCGGCTATTTCCTGATCGGCATCGGAGTCGGCGCCGGCGGCACCTCGCTGCTCGCCCTGCTCGCCTCGCGGGTCGCCCCGGCGCGCCGCGCCGGCGCCGCGACCATGGTCTGGATGATGATGATCGCCGGCTTCGCGGTCACCGCCGGGGTGGTCGGACAGGTGCTCGATCCCTACTCGCCCGAGCGGCTGGTCATGGTCACCGCGGTGGTCGCCGCCGTCGCGGTGGTGGTCAGCCTGCTCGCCGTGTGGGGCCTGGACAAGCCGGCCCGCCCCACCCACGCCGACAGCGCCGCCGACCCGGCGGGCCCGGAAAGCACCCCCAAGCCCAGCTTCAAGACCGCCCTGCTGGGCGTCTGGGAGGACGCCGAGAGCCGCCGCATGGCGCTGTTCATCTTCGTCTCCATGCTTGCCTACAGCGCCCAGGACCTGATCCTCGAGCCGTTCGCCGGCACCGTCTTCCACTACACCCCGGGCGAGAGCACCTCGCTGGCCTCGTTCCAGCACGGGGGGGTGTTCGTCGGCATGTTGCTGGTCGGCCTGCTGGGCAGCCTGTTCAAGGGCCGCCTGTTGGGCTCGCTCAGGCTGTGGACGGTGTTCGGCTGTCTGGCCTCGGCGGTTGCCCTGTCCGGGCTGGTCATGGCCGCCCTGGTCGGCCCCGAGTGGCCGCTGAAGGGCGCCGTGCTGACCATGGGCATCACCACCGGGGCCTACGCGGTGGCCGCCGTCGGCTCGATGATGGGCCTGGCCGGGCGCGGCGAGGCCGGCCACGAAGGCATCCGCATGGGTGTCTGGGGGGCCGCCCAGGCCATCGGCATGGGCCTTGGCAGCTTCGGCGGCACGGTCGCCGTGGACGCCGTGCGCGCCCTGGGCGGCGCGCCCCATCTGGCCTACGCCAGCGTCTTTGCCGCCGAGGCCCTGCTGTTCCTGGCCTCGGCCCTGATGGCGGCGCGCATCGCCGACGCCTCGAAAACCACGCCGGCCGATCTGACCACCCCGCTGGGCCCCGATCTGGCGCCCGAAACCCAATCCTGACCACCAGCCACGGGACCCTGACCGACCCATGACCTCCTCCGACACCTTCGATGCCGTCGTCGTCGGCGGCGGCCCGGCCGGCGCCACCGCCGCCACCGATCTGGCCCGGGCCGGCCACAAGGTCCTGCTGCTCGACAAGGCGGGCCGCATCAAGCCCTGTGGCGGCGCCATCCCGCCGCGCGCCCTGCGCGATTTCGACCTGCCGGAAAGCGTGCTCTGCGCGCGGGTTACCTCGGCCCGCATGATCTCGCCGGCCGGCGCCCGGGTCGACATGCCGATCGAGGGTGGCTTCGTCGGCATGGTCGACCGCGAGCACTTCGACGAGTGGCTGCGCGTGCGCGCCGCCGAGGCCGGCGCCGAACGCGCCGCCGGCACCTTCACCCGCCTCGACCGCGATGACGACGGCACCGCCGTGGTCTGCTGGCAGAGCAAGCAGGACCTGGACGACAAGGGCCGCGAGGCGCCGGAACAGCGCACCCGGGCCCGCTTCGTCATCGGCGCCGACGGGGCCCGCTCGCAGGTCGGCAAGCAGGCCGTGCCGGGGGCCGACAACGTGCCCTGCGTCTACGCCTACCACGAGATCATCGAGGCCCCGGCCGCCGGCACCGACCTCGGCCCCAACGGCCCCTGGGACCCCAACCGCTGCGACGTCATCTATGACGGCCGCATCTCGCCCGACTTCTACGGCTGGGTCTTCCCCCACGGCAAGAACGCCAGCGTCGGCATGGGGACCTTCGTCAAGGGCACCTCGCTGCGCGACGCCACCGCCCGCCTGCGCCAGGACTGCGGCCTGACCGAGGCCAAGACCCTGCGCACCGAAGGCGCGCCGATCCCCCTCAAGCCCCTGAAGGTGTGGGACAACGGCCGCGACGTGGTGCTGGCCGGCGACGCCGCCGGGGTGGTCGCCCCGGCCTCCGGCGAGGGCATCTACTATGCCCTCTATGGCGGCCGGCTGGCCGGCGAGGCGGTCGCCGAGGCCCTGAAGACCGGCGACGCCGGCGCCCTGGCCCTGGCCCGCAAGCGCTTCATGAAAGCGCATGGGCGGGTCTTCTGGATCCTCGGCATCATGCAGAGCTTCTGGTACAAGTCCGACCCCCGGCGCGAGCGCTTCGTCAGCATGTGCCGCGACAAGGACGTCCAGAACCTGACCTGGCAGGCCTACATGAACAAGGAACTGGTGCGCGCCAACCCGCTGGCCCACGTGCGCATCTTCCTGAAGGACACCGCCCACCTGCTGGGTCTGGTCAAACCCTGACCCCGCCGCCCGTGGAATTGCCCTTCACCCTGGCCACCCTGCTCGACCTGATCCTGCTTGGCATGGTCCTGGAAGGCGCGGCGCTGATCGTCTGGCGGCGGCGCACCGGCAAGGGCCCACGGGTCGGCGCGACCGTGCGCGTGCTGCTGGCCGGCGGGCTGGTGCTCATCGCCTGGCGGGCCCACCTGGCCGGCGCCCCGCTCCCCGGGGTCGCCCTGATCCTCGGCCTGGGCGGGCTGGCCCACCTGCTCGACATCAAGGGGCGCTGGGAGTAGCCCTCTTGCCACGGCCCGGCCGGGCCCCGATCATGGGCCACCATCCCCAGCCGGAGCCCGCCCCATGACCCTGCCCGCCGCCCTGGCCAAGAACCTGCGCCTGCCGGTGATCGCCGCGCCGATGTTCCTGGCCTCCGACCCGGGACTGGTCACCGCCTGCCGCAAGGCCGGGGTGATCGGCACCTTCCCGGCCCTCAACCAGCGCTCCTCGGCGGGCCTGGATGCCTGGCTCAAGGAGATCGACGCCGCCGCCGGGCCCGGCGACGCCGCCTACGGCGTCAACCTGATCGTCCACAAGAGCAACCCGCGTCTGGAAGAAGACCTGGAAATCTGCGCCGCCCACAAGGTGCCGCTGATCATCACCTCGCTCGGCGCCGCCCACAAGGTGACCGACCGGGTGCACGACTGGGGCGGCATCGTGCTGCACGACGTGATCAACCGCCGCCACGCCGAAAAAGCCCTGGAAGCCGGGGTCGACGGCCTGATCCTGGTCGGCGCCGGAGCCGGCGGGCACGGCGGGTTCCTCAACCCCTTCGCCCTGATGGCCGAGATCCGCCCGCTGTTCGACGGCCCGCTGATCCTCGCCGGGGCCATCTCCACCGGAGCCCAGATCGCCGCCGCCCGGGTGCTCGGCGCCGACGCCGCCTACCTCGGCACCCGCTTCCTGGCGACCGCCGAATGCGCCATCCGCGACGATTACAAACAGGCCATCCTCACGGCCCGGGCGGCCGACATCGTGACCACCGCCGCGGTCAGCGGCATCCCCGGCAACTTCCTGAAACCCAGCCTGGACGCCGCCGGCATCGACCCGCGCGCCGAAACCAAAAACCTCGACATGACCGAAGAGGTGAAAGCCTGGCGCGACATCTGGTCGGCCGGCCACGGCGTCGGCAGCATCACCGATTGCCCCCCCGTGGCCGAACTGATCCAACGCCTCGCCACGGAATACCAAAACGCCCTGAACGCCGTCGGCTGAGGCGTCGGCTTCGCCGCAAAGGGGCGCCGCCCCTTTGAACCCCGCTGGGGAGGCCGGGGGCCTCCCCAGACCCCACCCTGAATCAAAACCCCACCCAGGGGGGCTTGCCCCCCCTGGGTGGGGTTTTAAGTCACGGCGGGGGTCCGGGGGGGCCCCTGGTCCCCCCGGCGGGGGTTCCAAGGGGGCAGCGCCCCCTTGGCGGTGAGGCCCACGCCCCGGCCGATGGCGTTCAGAGGCCCAGGACGTCGAACATGGAGTAGTGGCCTGGGTCTTTGTTTTTCAGCCACATGGCGGCGAGCACGGCGCCGCGGGCGAAGAGGGTTCGGTCGCTGGCTTTGTGGGTCAACTCCAGGCGTTCGCCGTTGCTGGCGAAGATCACCGTGTGGTCGCCGATGACGTCGCCGCCGCGCAGGGTGGCGAAGCCGATTTCGCCGTCCGGGCGGGGGCCGGTGTGGCCATCACGGGTGGTCCGGGCCACCTCGTCGAGTTTGACGCCGCGGCCTTCGGCGGCGGCCTGGCCCAGGCCGAGGGCGGTGCCGGAGGGGGCATCGACCTTGTGGCGGTGGTGCATTTCCAGCACCTCGATGTCGTATTCGGGGCCCATCAGGGCGGCCACCTGGCGGGTCAGGGCGGTCAGCACGGTGACCCCGACGCTCATGTTGGGGGCCTGGACCAGGGCGATCTTCTCGGCCGCCTGGGCCAGAAGCTCGTGGTCTTCGCCCGACAGGCCGGTGGTGCCGATGACCAGGGCGGTGCCGGTTTCCATGGCCAGGGCGAGGTGGCTGCGGGTCGCCGCCGGGGTGGTGAAGTCGATCACCACCTGGGCCTTTTCGAACAGGGCGCCGGGGTTGTTGGTGATTTCGGCGCCCAGGGTGTCGCGGCCGATGAGGGTGCCCATGTCCTTGCCGAGCAGGCCGCCGTGCGGGCGTTCGGTGCCGCCGACCAGTTGCGCTCCTTCGGTGGCCACCACCTGGGTGACCAGGGCGCGGCCCATGCGGCCGGCGCATCCGACGATGCCGATTTTCATGCTTGGCGCCTCCCAGCCTTGATCGAACGCCCCGTCCTCGACCGGCGCGGGCGGCGTTCGGCCGCCCGGGCGGGGGCACGGAACGCGATCAACGGGAGGAGGTGGCGCACCCGACAGGATTCGAACCTGTGACCTCCGCCTTCGGAGGGCGGCACTCTATCCAGCTGAGCTACGGGTGCCCATCGGGGCGGGACGGCGGGGCCGTCCGTGAACGGGCTGTATAGCCCATCGCCCCGGGGGCTGCCAAGGGGGAATGCCGGTGCGGAAAGCCGGGGAAGAAAAGGCGGCCTCCGTCAGGTGGCGAGCCCGATGTGGCTGTGGCCGAAGACGGGAACGGCGAAGCTGGCCTGGGGGTCGGGGGCAAGGTCGGGCCGGGTCAGGGCCAGCACGTCGCCCTGGTGGCCGGCGATCAGCCAGTGGGTGCCGCCGGGCCCCAGGGTCAGGCCGCAGGGGTAGGGCAGGCCGAGGCCGGCGGTATCGATGATGCGCCGGATGCCGCCATCCTCGCCACTCTCGATCAGCGTGTGGGAGCTGGGATAGGTGGTCAGGAAGACGCGCTGCACCGGGTCGTGGACGATGGACAGGCCCTGGCGCTGGGCGGTCGGCGGTTGGGCCAGCATTTCCCTGCCCTGGGCGGCGCCGGCGGGGCGGTGCAAAAGGCCGGCCGGCAGATAGGCCAGGTCGTCGCCGATGGTGGCGTCGCGCCGGGTCAGGCCGGGCATGGCCTGGCGGGCCGGCGGGCTGTCGGCGGCGCCCAGCCGCACCTGGACGCAGGCGGTGGTGCCGTCCGGGGCCATGGCGAGGTGGCGCAGCTCGGCGTCCGGCCGGCCGGGCAGCTTGTCGAGCAGGCGGCCGGAAGCCAGCTCGATCAGGCACAGGCTGGGCTCGACCAGATCGCGGGCCTGAAGGCTGTCCAGGCCGGCGCGTGGGCGGGTCGAGCCGTAGTGGGCCACCGCCACCGTCTTGCCGTCGGGCAGCAGGTGCACATCGTGCGGGCCGATGCCCTGGCTGGAGAAGCTCTCCAGCGGCTTCAGGGTTTCCGCCTCGCGCACGGTGAGGCGCCCGTAATGGAACTGGGCCCGGTTGCCGAAGGTGTCGTAGGGGGCGCGCTCGACGGTCAGCAGCCGTTTGCCGCCGGGCAGGAAGATGGCGTGGCCGCCGCCCACGAAGTCGGCGGCGAAGGGGGCCGACAGGGCCACCATGTCCAGGCTTTGGGCGTCGAAGGCGACGCTGCGCCGGCCGCCCTGGGTGTGGAAGACGGCCAGCCCGGTTTCCGGCGCCGTGGCGATGACGTGTCCCTGGATCGGAAACAGGGCGGCATCGACCTCGCCCGTGGCCAGCGACAGCCGGCTGACCAGCGACAGCGGGCCGTCGTGCCCCTGGGGGATGGCGCGGGCGAGGTGCGGATGCTCAACCACCGGGCGGCCGTCGAAGCGGGCCAGATGCGGGTGGTAGCCGGGGATGAGCAGGGCCGGTCCGGCGACCCGACGCCCCGGGACGGTGGCCCGGCGGGGCACCGGGGCCAGGGTGGCGCAGCCGGTCAAGACGCCGGAAACACTGACCGCCGCGCCCTTGAGCAGGGTGCGGCGGTCGATGCCCGTGGTTGGTTCGTGGTCCACCGGGGCCGGGCTCAGGACCCGGCCGCGCCGTGCACCCGGCGGTACCAGTCGCGGGCCCATTCGGTCAGGGTGACGACCACCGCCTGCTTGCCGGGATCGGCCGCCACCGCGGTGCGGGTCCAATCGTCGGCCGTCCACGGCTTGTCGGCGGGGTACAGCAGGTCGGGATTGAACAGGTACTCCACATAGGCCCGTTGGGTGCTGATGTCCTTGCGGGCAAAGCGGGCGCCGAGCATGGTCACCGGCAGGTAGTCGCCGGTCGTCCGGGCGTAGGCATCCATGTCGGCGACAATCGGGTGCGGGGTGCCGGCGGTGCCCAGGTTGAGGGCGCGGACATGCCAGCAGTCGAGGTCGGGGCCGCGGACGGTCTCGGTCAGGTCGGCGTTGGCCTTGACCTCGGCCACCTGCACGGTGGGGTCATCGGCTTCCGTCAGGCAGCCTTCGAAGCCCGACCAGTAGGTGCTGCCCCGGCCGTGCTTGGCCTGCACCCAGGTGACGATGGCCCGGTCGATGACGCCGTTCGCCCGGCTGACCAGCACCGTGTAATACTGGGTGGCGGCGCGGCTGCCCGGGGTGCGGAAGCTCTCCGACACCGCCAACTCCCACTCACCCGGCGGCAAGGGGAAGGTTTCGCCAAGCAGGGTGTGGCTGCCGGTGAACACCTGCGGCGGCGCGCTGAGGTCGACCGGTGGCGGGGCCATGCCCAGGTCCAGGGTCTGGCAGCCGGCGAGCAGGCCGGCGGCCAGGGCGAGGCTGCCCAGGCGGACAGCACGGGGGAAACGAATCTGCTTCATGGTCATGGTCTCCCCTTAGTGGTGTCCACCGCCGCCGCCGCCGCCGTCTCCGCCGCCGCTGCCGTCACCGCCGCTGCCGCGACCGACGCCGCCCGACACGCCGCCGGGCGGATCGCCATGGCTGGCGGTGCCATCGCCACCGAAGCTTTCCGGTGCCGCGGTGGCGGTCGTGATGCTGGCCTCGCCACGGGCCGTACCGGCCCGGCTGGCCAGCGAACTGAAGGTGGTCGGGGCCAGGGTGACGGACGGCGGCGACAAGGTGGCCAGGGCGGTGTTCAGCGCCCCGACCACCGCCGCCGCCGGGGTTCCGGCCGCGTCGCGCGGTTCGGAGGGAACGCCGGCCACATCGACCACGGTGAACTGCCCGGGCGCCACGTCGACGCTGCGCTGGCTGCTGCCGGTGACGCTGACCGCCCCGGTTTCGACCACCGCCACCGTCTCCTGCTGGGCCGTCACGGCGATCACCAGACCGGTGCCGCGAATGCCGATCGAGGCATTGGGAGTGAGAATCTTGTAGCTTTCCGAGGCCATCGAGCCCGAAGCCCAGCGCATGGCGCCGGAAACCAGGGTCAGCGCCGCCTCGCCGGCATTGCTGGCCGGGTCGTAGACGAAGCTGTCAACCCGCACCTCGGCCCCCGGACCCAGGGTCAACTCGGTGCCGTCTTCCAGCAGGTTCTTGTTGGCGCTGTCGGCGCCGGTGCGCACCAGCGCCTCGAACAGCACCCGCGCCCCTTCCGGCAGCGCGGCGCTGCCGCGCCGGGTGACCTGCTCGACCTGATTGACCGACAGCACGCTGGTCCCCACCTCGGTGCCCGGACTCTGGGCGCTCGCCGGGCCGGCCACCAGCAGGAGGCCCCCCAGCAACGCGACGGCGGGCGCCTGGGTTATCCCGAAAGGCAAGTGTATCACGATCTGCTATCCCCCCATGAAAGCCCCGGTCGAGCCCATGCGCCCGACCGACCCGCCCCCTGACCAGCCCCCCTTTTCGCGGCCAGGGTCCAGATGGCATAGTTTATCGAGGGTTGCCCGCCGGCTCAACCTTTTCGCCTCCGGCCGACCCAACGGGCAGCCCGACCGGCGCGGGCTCAGAGACTCCCGACCGTGCCACCGCCGCTGCCGCCGCCGCCGCTGCCACCGCTGACGCTGTCGCGGGAGGTCGCACCGGCATCGCGGCCCGGGTGGTCGGACTGTCCCGGGGGACTCCCGGCATCACCATCACCGCCGAAACTCCGGCTGGCCGCCGCCGGAGTCGCGGCGGCACGGCTGCGCGCCGCGCTGGCCCGGCTGGCCAGGGTCTCGTAGGTGATCGGCGGCAGGGTGACCCGGGGCGGGGTCAGAGTGGCGAGATCGGTGTTCAGGCCGCCGAGCACCGAGGCCCCCGCCGTGCCGGTCACATCGCGCGGCGCGGAGGGCACCCCTTGCGCATCGACCACGGTGAACTGCCCGGGCCCCACGTCGACGCTGCGCTGGCTGCTGCCGGTGACGGTGATCGCGCCGGTCTCGACCAGGGCCACCGTCTCCTGCCGGGCGGTCACGGCGACCACCAGACCGGTGCCGCGAATGCCGATCGAGGCGGTGGGAGTGAGAATCCGATAGTTTTCCGAGGCCATCGAGCCCGAGGCCCAGCGCATGGCGCCGGAGACCAGGGTCAGCGCCGCCTCACCCGTGCCAGTGGCCGGGTCGTAGACGAAGCTGTCAACCCGCACCTCGGCGCGCGGACCCAGGGTCAGCTCGGTGCCGTCCTCCAGGATGTCCTTGTTGGCGCTGTGCGCCCCGGTGCGCAGCAGCGAGTCGAACCGCACCCGGGCCCCTTCGGGCAGGGGTGCCGCGGTCTGGCCGGCAACCTGCTCGACCTCATTCACCGACAGCACGCTGGTTCCCACCTCGGCGCCGGCGGCCTGGGCCAGCGCCGGCGCGGCGGGGGTGGCGAACGGCCAGACCAGGGCCACGGCTAGAGCAGATCGTGCGAAATGTGAGTCGCGGAGCGCTTCAGATTTCGCACGATCGGCTCTGGATTTTAGGTGTAGAGCCGATTTGAGCGAAAAATCGGGAACCACCAAGTGGTTCCGATTTTTCGCTCTCGGCTCTAGCGGAGCAAATCGTCGCATCGGCGGAGTCCTCCTGGCGAGGGGCCGGGACACGGCGTGAGCGGGGAGCAGCCGCGTCGTTATTAAGAATATGAACTATTATCGTTTCAATTTTCCCGACCCACAATGGCTTTTGCGGGTTTTTGGAATATCCCCGGCGCCCACGGCGCGCCCTTCCGACCACGGAACACCGTGGCAGGGCTGCGTTTCTCTTTGTCGATAGAGGGGTTTGGGGGCGGAACGCCGGCCTCCGGCCCGCCCCGCCGGGCGGCGCCCGGCTCAGCCGTCGCCGATGACCTTGTCGGGGGCGGCGTCGGCAGGGGCGGAGGGGGCGGTCTCCCCCTCATCGGCCGACTCGGCGCCATCCAGATAGGCGTCGATGACCTGATAGAGGGTCTCCGCCGTCTCCGGGTCGCTGACCACCAGATTGGCCCGGCCGCCGTAGATGTTGAGCAGATATCCCCGGGCGGCGCAGACCTCCTCCAGCGCCGCGACGAAGGGCGCGATGACCCGGCCGTGCAGACTCTCGGCGGTCGGGCAGTCGGCCATGCGGGCGACCAGCAGGGCGGACAGATCGTCGGCGCGGGGGCTCTTGCGGCGGGCCATCGGGCTCAGTCCTCGGCCAGCAGGCGGTGCCAGGCTTCGGCGATCTCGCCGACCGCCGTGTCCAGCAGCCGGGCCCCGTGCTCGGGCCGCGACAGCGAGGGGTCGCTGCCCATGCGGCCGTCGGGGAAGCGGCGCCGCACGTCGTGGCGGTCGTGGAAGCTGCCGCGCGGCGCCGGGCCGGAGAAGGTGGCCGGCTTGATGTGTTCGGGCAACAGGTGCTGGGTCAGCGAGACCTCGCTCGGCGTGGCGTGGGAGCCCTCGTTGTCGCCATAAAGCTCGGCCGCCAGCCGCCCCACCGCCGGGCCGAGGAACCAGTTGGCGATGCGCATGCGAAGCCCCGGCGCCTCGGGCCGGGTGGCGCGGCGGGCGGCGTGGACCTCGTAGAAGGCGGCGTTCAGGCTGGGGATGTTGCCGCCATGCCCGTTGACGAACAGAAAGCGGTCGAAGCCATGCTCGGCCAACGCGCCGACCACGTCGCCGATCAGCGCCACCAGGGTCGAGGGCTTGAGGGTGATGGTGCCGGGAAAGGCCATGTGGTGCTCGGCCATGCCGATGGACAGGGTCGGGGCCACCAGCGCCCCGGTCGCCTCGCCGACCCCCCGGGCCACCGCCTCGGCGCACAGGGCGTCGGTGCCGATCAGCCCATTGGGCCCGTGCTGCTCGGTCGAGCCGATGGGCACCACGATGCCGGTGCAGGTGGCGAGATAGGCCTCGACCTCGGGCCAGGTGGCGGTGGCAAGCTGCATGGTGGCCTTCCTCGTTTCTACTCGGCGGGGGGTTCCTGGCCCCGCGCGGCGGCGGCCAGGGCGCGGCTGGCGAACACCCAGACGGCGGCCAGGAGCAGCACCAACAGCGGCTCGATGTCGCCGGCGAAGGGGTACAGGGCCTGCCCCGGGGCGAGCCCGGTCCAGTCGGCGATGCCGGTGCTCATGGGGCGCTCTCCTCGCTCTTCTTGGCCGGGCTCTTCTTGGCCGGCTTGGCGACTTCCGGGCGCGGCAGGTGGGCGCGGCGCACCAGATGGCCGATCAGCCAGCCCGGCACAAGACCCAGCCCCAGCCCCAGCAGCAAGGCCCCGGCGGCGTTGCCGAGCGGGCTGACCAGCGGCACCGGCCCGCCGCCAACGCCCAGCCAGTCGACCGTCGGCAGATCGGCCAGCGGCCGGCCCAGGGCCTCGGCGGCCAGCGGATCGACGGCCGGATAGCCCCACAGCACATAGCCCGCGACAATCGCCGACAGCATCCCGCCAAGGCCATGCACGGCGCCCACCGCCGCCCGGTCGTCGAGGCCCAGGTGGGTGGTCAGGAAGCCATGCAGGCGATGCACCACGGGAACCACCAGCAGGGCAATCAAGAGCGCCTGGACCGGATGGTAGAGGCCCGCCCCGGCGCTCACCCCGACCATTCCGGCGATCCCCCCGCCGGCCAGCCAGAAGGCCGTGCCCCGACCGACCAGATGCCCGGCCAGCACGCCGCCGGCCAGACCGGTGAGCAGGGTGCCAGCCATGTCCCAGGGGGCGGCGGGCAGGCCCAAACGGTCGATGGGGTGGTCGGTGCCGGGCAGCGTGACATGGGTGGCGGCGAGCAGGGCGACCATGCCGACCAGGACCAGCGGCAGGCCGAGCGGGGCCAGCCACGCCATCTCGCCCTCGTTCGGGGCGGCCGGCAGCGGGTCGCGGCGCAGGCCCACGGCCAGCCCCAGGGCGGCCATGCCGGCCACCCCATGCAGGGCGACGGCGCCGCCGCGATCGACAAAACCAAGCGTGGCGACCAGCCAGCCGTCGCTGGCCCAGCCCCAGGCCGCCGCCACCGCCAGACCGACCCCGGCCAGCCACGCCCCGACCTGCAGGAAGGCGGCGGTGCGCAGGCGGCCGATCAGGGCCCCGGCGAGGATGGTCACGGCGCTCAGGGCGGCCGCCGCCTGGACCGGCCAGGGCAGGCCGGCCGGCCCGCCCACGGTCGGCCCCAGGGTGAGGGCGAAGGGCGAGGCCGGGCTTTCCCGATCCAGCGCCAGCGGCCAGCCGCCCAGGCTGTCGAGCAGCCAGCCGCCGAGCAGCAGGGTGCCGATCACCGCCACCGGCAGGGCCAGGGCCAACCGGCCGAGCGTGGCCTTGAGGTCGGCCCGCCGCCCCGCCGCGACCTGGACCAGTCCCAGCCCGACAGGCAGCAGCAGGGCCAGCCCGAACAAGGCCAGCGGGCCGGCGGTGGTGACGCTCATCGGCTGCAACACTCCCCTTGGCGCGTGGTGGGCACGACTGGCCCGCCTGAAAAATGGGTCGCGGGCGATGGCCCGCCTGAAACAAAGGACGGACCCCCGCCCGCCTCAAACCCTGTTGGAACAAGGGGGGAGATAGACCGTTTGCCGGTGCCCTGGAAAGGATAAAGTTGCCGCGCGCGGCCGACCCGGAAGGCCACCCGCCGGCGCGCGCCCTACTGGTTGACGGCGCGCAGGACGACCCGTTCCTCGTCGCCCACGTTGAGGGCGGTGACGGTGTCGCTGTAGGCTTCCCAGGTCTCGATGAACTCGGCCAGGGCCTGCATCAGAACATCCTCGCGGGTCCGCTCGCCGTCGGCGGCGAGGCGGTCGAGGCGTTCAGTCAACTGGGCATCAAGCTCAATGGTCAGGCGGGTGGTGCTCATGTTACATCCCTTGGTGACCGGCGCCGCACGCCCGGGCGAACCCGGACCCGGCGACCCCGCTTCATGAAGGTGCCCGGCCGGCGGTCAGCCCCCCGTCGCCGACCAGAAACCGATCCTTTAGGCGTGGATCGTACATCGCAAGTGGCTCTGATGACCAGTAATTCCGGGCGTTCGGGACCAAAAAAGTCGCCCCGCCGCAAGTCCAGCCCCGCCAAACGGCCGGCCAATTCCGGCAAAAACCCCCCGGCCAAGGCCGCCGCCAAGAAGAGCACCCCCAAAAAGGGCGCCGCCAAAACCGGTAGCCGCCCGTCTCCTCCCGCCGCCCGCCCATCCCGCCCCACCACCCGCCCGTCCCGTCCCACCACCCGCCCGCGCCGCTGGTGGCCGCTGGTCCGCCTGCTGCTGACGGTGGCCATCTGGGGGCTGATCGCCCTGGCCGCGGTGGTCGCCTGGTTCGCCTACGACCTGCCCGACATCGACGACGCCATCCAGGCGGCGCGCCGCCCGGGGATCACCGTCGCCGCCGCCGACGGCCGGCAACTGGCCAGCTTCGGCCCCATCCACGGCGCCGCCGTGCAGGTCTCCGAGCTGCCGGCCTACCTGCCGCGCGCCGTGCTGGCCATCGAGGACCGCCGCTTCTACCACCACCCTGGCCTCGACCCCATCGGTCTGGCCCGCGCCATGGTCGCCAACCTGAAGGCCGGGCGCATCGTCCAGGGCGGCTCGACGCTGACCCAGCAGGTGGCCAAGAACCTCTTCCTGTCGCCCGAGCAGACGCTGCGCCGCAAGGCCCAGGAAGCCCTGCTCGCCCTGTGGCTGGAACAGCGCTTCACCAAGGACCAGATCCTCACCCTGTACCTCAACCGGGTCTACCTGGGCACCGGGACCTACGGCGTCGAGGCCGCGGCGCGGCGCTACTTCGGGGTCTCGGCGCGCCGGGTGTCGCTCTATCAGGCGGCCCTCCTGGCCGGCCTGCTGAAAGCCCCCAGCCGCTACAACCCGGTGGCCCAGCCCGAGCTCGCCAAGGCCCGCACCGAGGTGGTGCTGAAGGCCATGGTCGCCGCCGGCTACATCGACGACGCCACCGCCAGCCAGGCCATGCGGGCCGGCGCCCAGGCCCTCGACCGCGTGCCCCGGGCCCGCCTGGGCCGCCACTTCGCCGACTGGGCGGTGCAGGAAGCGGAAGGCTTCGTCGGCCACCCGGACGCCGACCTGATCGTCGAAACCACCCTCGACCCCGGGCTTCAGGCCGCCGCCGAAACCGCCGTGCGCCAGGTGCTGGACGCCAAGGCCCGCCAGCGCGGCGCCACCCAGGCCGCCGTCGTGGTGCTCGACACCAGCGGCGCCATCCGCGCCATGGTCGGCGGGCGCACCTACGGCACCAGCCAGTTCAACCGCGCCACCCAGGCCCGCCGCCAACCGGGCTCGGCCTTCAAGCCCTTCGTCTATCTGGCCGGCCTGGAAGCCGGACTGACCCCGGACAGCCTGATCGACGACGCCCCGATCAACCTCGGCGGCTGGAAACCGACCAACTTCGACGGCCGCTACCGGGGACCGGTGACCCTGAGCGATGGCCTGACCAATTCGCTCAATACCGTCGCCGTGCGGGTCGGCCAACAGGCCGGCCTGAAGCGCGTCGTCGCGGTGGCCCGGCGCATGGGCATCGGTGGCGACCTCGCCCCCGTCCCCGCCATCACCCTGGGCGCCTTCGAGGTCACCCCGCTCGATCTCGCCGGCGCCTACCTGCCCCTGGCCACCGGCGGCCGGGCCGGCTGGCCGCACGGCATCGACCGCATCCTCGATCCCTCGGGCCACGTCTTCTACCAGCGCCAGCCGGGCGGCGCCGGACGGGTCATCGAGCCCCGCCTCGCCGCCACCATGAGCGCCATGATGGCCCGCGTCATCGAGCAGGGCACCGGCCGACGCGCCGCCCTGCCCGGCGGCCGCCCCGCCGCCGGCAAGACCGGCACCAGCAGCGACTTCCGCGACGCCTGGTTCGCCGGCTTCACCGCCGACTACGTGGCCGTGGTCTGGGTCGGCAACGACGCCGGCAAACCCATGGACAAAGTCACCGGCGGCAGCCTGCCCGCCACCATCTGGCAACAGGTGATGAGCGAAGCCCACCGCGGCCTGCCCAGCCGCCCCCTGCCCCAACCGCCTCGCCCAGCCGCAACCGCCGATACCCCCACCCCGGATCAGCCCGAAAGCGACGACCCCACCCTGCTCGAAAGCCTGTGGAAAGACATCTTCGGGGACTGAGGGCAGGGATGGGGGCGTTGCTCCCGCACACGCCCCGAGCGAAGCCGAAGGCGAAGCGACGACGGCGTGTGCAACATAACGACCACCCCCACTGGGGGACCGGGGCGGTCCCCCAGACCCCCGCCAATTCGTTGGCGCGGAACGCGGGCCTGGGGGTGAACCTCATCGGTTGGAGTGCAGGCCAGCTTCGCTGGCCTGCGTAAACCAAAACCGGGGGCGGGACTGGCCTGGCAGAGGCGCCGATCACGTCCGCGCAGGACGTGTTTCGTTCGTTTCCGCAGGCCGGCGAAGCCGGCCTGCAACCATCCCCCATCCACGCTCAACGCCATCGTGGCGTTTTGCTCCCAAACCACCACTGGGGGACCGAGGCGGTCCCCCAGACCCCCGCCAATTCGTTGGCGCGAAACGCGGGCCTGGGGGTAAGCCTCATCGGTTGGAATGCAGGCCAGCTTCGCTGGCCTGCGTAAACCAAAACCGGGGGCGGGACTGGCCTGGCAGAGGCGCCGATCACGTCCGCGCAGGGCGTGTTTCGTTCGTTTCCGCAGGCCGGCGAAGCCGGCCTGCAACCAACCCTCACCCACGCTCAACGCCACCGTGGCGTTTTGCTCCCCCGAACTGGCGGGGGTCTGGGGGACCGCCTCGGTCCCCCAGTGGGGGTTTGGGGGCAACGCCCCCAACGGCGTCCCGTCAGCCCACCTCGGCGGCCTGGGTCTGTCCGTAGGTGGTGAAGCGGTCCAGCACGCGGCTCATTTCGGCGTCGCTGAGCAGGGGTGGGTCGCCCAGTTGCAGGCAGCGCCAGTACTGTTCGGCCAGTTCTTCCACTTCGATGGTCAGTTTGAGGGCGCTTTTGAGGTCCTTGCCCAGGGCGATCATGCCGTGGTGGGCGAGCAGGCAGGCCTTGCGGCCGTCCAGGGCCTGCAGGGCGGCCTGGCACAGTTCCGGGGTGCCGAAGGTGGCATAGGGGGCGCAGCGGATATCGGTGCCGCCGGCCACCCCGACCATGTAGTGGAAGGCGGGGATGCCGCGCTGGTGGCAGGCCAGGGTGGTGCAGAACGGGGCGTGGGTATGGATCACCGCCCCGACCTCGGGCCGGTTGGCCAGGATGTCGCGATGGAAGCGCCATTCGCTGGAGGGTTTGAGGGGGCCTTCCCAGTTGCCGTCGAGGTCCATGAACGGCAGGTCGCGGGGCGTCAGGTCGCCCGACTGCATGCCCGAGGGGGTGAGCAGCAGGCCCTCGCCGGCCCGCACGCTGAGATTGCCGGCGGTGGTTTTGCGCAGACCCCGGCGGGTCAGTTCGCGGGCCGTGTCGATCAGTTGGTGGCGCGCCACGAGGTCGCGGTCACGCCTCAGGGGCAGGCCGTTCATGCGGCGCCACCCTTGTCCTCTCCGTGGGCCGCCTCGGGATAGAGCGCGGCCAGCCCGGCGCGGCTGGCCTCGGCGACGCCGCGTTCGGTGATCAGACCACTCACCAGCCGGGCCGGGGTGACGTCGAAGGCCGGGTTGGCGGCCGGGCTCATGGCCGGGGTCAGGCGCACGGTGGCGGTGGGGCCCTCGGCCAGGGCGCCGGTGATGTGGGTCACCTCGGCCGGGTCGCGTTCCTCGATGGGGATTTCGGCCACCCCGTCGTCGACCGTCCAGTCGATGGTCGGCCCGGGCAGGGCGACATAAAACGGCACCCCGTTGTCGTGCGCCGCCAGGGCTTTCAGGTAGGTGCCGATCTTGTTGCAGACGTCGCCGCGGGCGGTGGTGCGGTCGGTGCCGACCAGCACCATGTCCACCTGGCCGTGCTGCATCAGGTGGCCGCCGGCGTTGTCGACGATGCAGGTGTGGGGCACCCCGTGCTGGCCCAGCTCGAAGGCGGTCAGGTTGAAGCCCTGGTTGCGCGGCCGCGTCTCGTCGACCCAGACGTGGATCGGGATGCCGGCGTCGAAGGCCTTGTAGATGGGTGCCGTGGCGGTGCCCCAGTCGACGGTGGCCAGCCAGCCGGCGTTGCAGTGGGTGAGGATGTTGACCGGGCCGCCCTTGCGCTGGTGGATGGCGCGGATCAGCTTCAGGCCGTGCTCGCCCAGGCCGGCGCACATGGCCACGTCCTCGTCGGCCACGCGGGCGGCCTCGGCGTAGGCGGCCTCGAGGCGCTCGGCCTCGGGCAGCGGGGCGAGCAGGGCCTTCAGGCGCTCCACCCCCCAGCGCAGGTTGACCGCCGTCGGGCGGGTGGCGAGCAGGGTGGTGGCGGCGGTGTCGAGATGGCGGTCGGAGGTGTCCTCGGCCATCGCCAGGGCCATGCCGTAGGCGGCGGTGGCGCCGATCAGCGGGGCGCCACGGATCAGCATGTCCTTGATGGCGCGGGCCGCCTCGGTCAGGCCGGTCAGGTCGACGATGACCAGATCATGGGGCAGCCGGGTCTGGTCGATGATCTGGACCGTGCGCCCGTCGGCGGCGGTCCAGATGGTGCGGTAGGGGGTGCCGTTGATGTTCATGTGGTGGCGTCCTGATTGGGAAGGCGGTCGGCAAGGGCCATCACGCCAGCAACAAATGTCTGGAAGCTCGGTGAGCGATTGTGGCCCGGGAGCAAGGAAAGGTGTGCACCAACATCGCGGGCCACGTCACCCTTTGGCATATGCAGGTTCTTGTAGTAGCCGGCGCGTTGAAGTATCCGGTGCAAGGCCTCGGCGGCGCCCTGGACCGCGTCCGGGTCACGGATTTTCCGGGTCCGCGTGACTCCGGGCCTGAGGCGGGGATAGGCCGCGATCAGGGCGGCCTCGTCGCCCAGGAACCAGGCCTCCAGTTCCTCGACCGCGATCCGGTTCACGACCACGAAATCACCCGTCGGGTCCGGGGCTGACTTGGTGCTCAGGCCCGCCGTCCGGGCCATCTCTTCCAACCTGTGCTTCAGGCCCCGGCAGTCGTCCTTGTCCCGATCGATCAAGACCACGATCCACAGGGACTCATGACGCAGGCGTTCGCGGTAGCCTCGCAAGCGGTCGGGGAGTTGCTTGAGAAGATCCGGCTTGCCCTGGAAAGTGAGGCAGCGGACGTCGACGTGGGAGGGCAGAAGGCGGGGCAGGAACTGATCAAGGGCCGCCTTGGCGGACGGTTCCTCAAGAAGGACGTCGATACTGACCGGCATCACACACCGCCCCTGCCGGGGTCTCCCAACCCGAAGTAGCCCTCCATCCACAGGGCACCCAGTTGCCCGCCGGCCTCCATCATCTCTGGAATTCCCTGAACGGCGGCGGCTCGGGTGGCCTTGGCATAGCCGTCCCGGCCGCGCCACAAGATCCAAGCCTGCTGGGGTTTCAGGGCATTGACAAACTGCGGCGAGTGGGTGGTGACCATCAGTTGGCTGTGGGCGCTGGCGGTCTGGCACTCCTCGGCCAGCTCGTACAGCAGCATCGGGTGCAAGAAGTTCTCCGGCTCCTCGATGCCGATCAGCGGAAACGGCTGAGGATCGTTCATCAGGACCAGATAGGAGAGCAATTTCAGTGTGCCATCCGAGGCAAAGCGGGCAAGGACCGGCTCCCGAAAGGGCGCATCCTTGATCTGTAACAGGAGCCGCCCATCAGCCAACGGCTGGGCCGTCACCTTTTCGAGTCGCGGCACCCGGCGGGTCAGCCGGCTCAGCACGGCCTCAAGTGTTTCGGGATGGCGTTCGTGAAGGTACTGGATAACGTTGGCTAGGTTGTCGCCAGAGCGGGACAGGTGTTCGTGCGGGCCGGCCTCCGGTGTGCCCCGGGTGTCGGTCGCCGAGAGGTAGGAAAGATGCCAGCCGGTGATGAACTCCCTGAGCGCCTTCACCCGAGGGTGACGCTCAAACTGACCCAAGGTGTTGACGGCCAGCATGTCCGGGGCGGCAAGGGCTTCGTTCTCCCGCTCGGCGTCTGGGTCTGGCTGATCAGCCTTGATGGCGAAGCCGTCGCCTGAACCATAATTGAGAAAATCGAAGGGACGACCTCCCCTGCCTCGAGTCCAGGAAAGACGCTCCTTGGCAACAATGGGCTGCCCCCCCCTTTCATCAAGGGTCAGCCGATAGGTGATCAGCGGAACGTTGGGAATCTTGAACTTGAGCTCAATCTCAATGGGACCGTCGGCGCCACGGCTGCGCAACTCCTTGAACCGGCCCCGGCGATCCCAGGCCCGGCGCAGCCCGTCGTTGAAGCACTCGGAAAGAAAGGCAAACACATCAAAAACGGTGGACTTGCCACTGCCGTTGGGGCCAACGAACACGGTCAGCGGGGTCAGGTTCTTCAACTCCACGTCCTTCAGGGCTCGGTAGTTGCGAACCCTTAGGTAGGTGATGCGGGGAACCGCTCTGGTGCCGCCAGACCCGGGCATGGCTATTCTCCGTGGCAGTCGCGCCTTAACGACGCCCCTTCTAGCCCAGCACCCGACCGGCCACCGCGTCGAGGCGGGCGATCAGGGCCGGGTCGCGCTTTTCCGGGGCGGTGATGATGGCCGCGTCGAGCGCCCGGTGGCAGCCCTTGGGGCAGGGTTCGGCGCGGCCGATCAGGCGTGGGGCCACCGCCTTGACCAGGGCCCGGGCGTTGTCGGCGTTTTCCAGCAGCACCTTGACGATGGCGTCGACGGTGACGTGGTCGTGGTCCGGGTGCCAGCAGTCGTAGTCGGTGACCATGGCGACGCTGGCGTAGCACATCTCGGCCTCGCGAGCGAGTTTGGCCTCCGGCATGTTGGTCATGCCGATGACATCGCAGCCCCAGCTTCGGTACAGCTCCGACTCGGCCAGGGTGGAGAACTGCGGCCCCTCCATGACGAGGTAGGTGCCGCCGCGCACATGGGGCACGCCGATCTCGGCCAGGGCGCCGTCCACCGCGTCGCCCAGGCGGCCGCACACCGGGTGGGCCATGCCGACATGGGCCACCAGCCCCTGGCCGAAGAAGCTCTTCACCCGGGCGAAGGTGCGGTCGATGAACTGATCGACGATGACGAAGGTGCCCGGGGCCAGTTCCTCCTTCAGCGAGCCGACGGCGGACACCGAGAGGATCTCGGTCACCCCCAGGCGCTTCAGGGCGTCGATGTTGGCCCGGAAGTTGAGGTCGCTCGGCGGCACCACGTGCCCCCGCCCGTGGCGCGGCAGGAAGGCCAGCGGCAGGCCGGCGTAGGTGCCGGTCAGGATCTCGTCGGAGGGCTCGCCGAAGGGGCTTTCCACGCGCTGCCAGGTGGCGTCCTCGAGGCCGTCGATGTCATAGACGCCACTGCCGCCGATGATGCCGAGCCGGGGGGGGAACGAGGGGTCGGCCATGGGGGAAAACCTCCTGCTGTCGGGATGCTGCCGGGATGTGCCGGGCCGCCGGACCGTGCCGGCCGGGCCGCCTTGGAAAAAGGTGGCCCATTGTCGCCATCGCGGCCCGGCGCGCAAGGGGGCTGGCCCAGCCGGGCGGGGAAAAACGGCCCGCCCAACCAGGAAAACCGGCCCACCAAAAAAGGGCTGACGAAAAAAGGGCCGCCCCGGGGGACGGCCCTTCATATCAAGGATCCGAGGCGACGCGCCGCCGGGGCGGCGCGCCGTGCGGAGCGGGGTCAGTGCTCGACCCGGCTCCAGATCTGCTTCTTCAGCGCGTAGAGCAGGGCGGTCAGGACCAGCAGGAAGAGCATGGTCACGATGCCGGTGCCCTTGCGCTCGTCGAGGTGCGGCTCGGCCACCCAGTGCAGGAACGCGGTGATGTCCTTGGCGTGCTGCTCGGGGGTCTCCTTGGTGCCATCCTCGTAGATGACCATTTCCTCGAAGATCTGCGGCGGCATCTTGACCGACATGTGGGCCGCCGAGTTCCAGTAGGAGCCGGCCGGCACGGTCTGATCCTCCGGCGGCTCGTCATCGAAGCCGAGCAGGTAGGAGTAGACGTAGTCCGGTCCCCCGGCCCGCCCCTTGGTGATCACCGACAGGTCGGGCGGCAGGGCGCCGTTGATGTAGGTGGCTTCCTCATCGTTGGCGTAGGGGGACGGCCAGTAGTCGGCCGGGATGCCTTCGCGGTCGAACATTTCGCCGGTGTCGTCGGGACCATCGGTGATGGTGTACTCGGCGGCGATTTCCTTCACCTCCTCCTCGGAGAAGCCGATCTGCTCGAGGTTGCGGAAGGCGAAGTAGTCCAGCGAATGGCACATCGCGCAGTAGCCGGTCCAGATCTGCCAGCCACGATGGAGCTGGTCTTGGTCGAAGGTGCCGAAGACCCCCTCGAACGACCAGTTGACGTGCTCGATGTGGCCGGCACCGGCGGCCTGAACCGGCTGGGCGGGGGCGGCGGCCAGCAGGCCAGCCGCACCCAGGGTGGCAATCAGAATCTTGCGCAGCATCACTTGGCCTCCGTGGCAGCGGCCTGGTCCTGGGTGTCCTTGACCACCGGATTGCTGATGCTTTCCGGCAGGGGACGCGGTTTCTCGTACATGCTGACCAGCGGCAAGATGACCAGGAAGTGCAGGAAGTAGTAGGCGGTGGACGCCTGACCCAGGGGGATCCAGATGCCCTCGGCGGGCATCGCCCCGATGTAGCCCAGGATCAGGGTGTCGAGCACGAAGAGCCAGAAGAAGATCTTCATGATCGGCCTGAACGAGAGGCTGCGCACCTTGGAACGGTCGAGCCACGGCACGGCGATCAGGATCAGCACCGAGGCGAACATCGCGATCACCCCAAGCAGCTTGTTATCGATCGCCCGAAGCACCGTGTAGAAGGGCAGGAAGTACCATTCGGGCACGATGTGGGGCGGGGTGACCATCGGGTTGGCCGGCACGTAGTTGTCCGGGTGGCCCAGATAGTTGGGGGCGAAGAAGACGAAGCCCATGAACAGCATCATCAGCACGCCGATGCCGTACAGATCCTTGATGGTGTAGTACGGGTGGAAGGGAATGGTGTCCTGCGGCCCCTTGATGTCGATGCCCAGCGGGTTGTTCGACTTGGTGGTGTGCAGGGCCCAGACGTGCAGGAAAACCAGCGCCAGGATCAGGAACGGCAGCAGGTAGTGCAGCGAGAAGAAGCGGGTCAGGGTCGGGCTGCCGACCGAGAAGCCACCCCAGATCCAGACCACCAGATCCTCGCCGAAAATGGGCACGGCCGAGAACATGCTGGTGATCACCTTGGCCGCCCAGAAGCTCATCTGACCCCAGGGCAGCACGTAGCCCATGAAGGCGGTGGCCATCATGGCCAGCATAATGACCACGCCGATGATCCACAGCAGCTCGCGCGGCTTGGCATAGCTGCCGTAGTACAGGCCGCGGAAGATGTGGATGTAGACCACCAGGAAGAACATCGAGGCGCCGTTGGCGTGGGCGTAGCGCAAAAGCCAACCGTAGTCGACCTCGCGCATGAGGCGCTCGATGCTGGCAAAGGCCATGTCGCCGTGCGGCACATAATGCATGGCCAGGAAGATACCGGTGGCGACCATGACGATCAGCACAAAGGCCGCAAGCGAGCCAAAGTTCCACCAGTAGTTCAGGTTTTTCGGGGTCGGATACTCGATCCCGTGTTCGTCCATCAGGCTGAAGATCGGCAGGCGGCTATCCACCCACTTGACGATCTTGTTGTCCATCATTGCACTCATGCTGCCGTCTCCGATCAGCCGATCTTCACAGTGGCGTCGTCAAGGAAGGTGTATTCCGGCAGATCCAGGTTGCGCGGGGCAGGGCCCTTGCGGATACGGCCGGCGGTATCGTAGTGCGAACCGTGGCACGGGCAATACCAGCCGTTCCAGTCGCCGCGCGGTTCACCTTCCTTGGTCCCCAGCGGAATGCACCCCAGGTGGGTGCAGATTCCGATGACGATCAGCCATTCGGGGTTCTGGACCCGCGCCTCGTCGGGCTCGGGGTCGCGCAGTTTGCTGATGTCCTGGCTCTGCGCCGCCGAGATTTCTTCCTCGGTGCGGTGGCGGATGAACACCGGCTGGCCACGCCATTTGACCTTGATCGCCTGGCCCACCTCGATCATCGACAGATCGACCTCGATCGAGGACAGGGCCAGGGTGTCGGCGGCGGGGCTCATGCTGTCGATGAACGGCCAGATGGCCAGCAGGGTGCCAACCCCGCCCACCGCCGAAGTGGCATAAAGCAGGAAATCGCGGCGGCTTTCGCCGTCGGTGTCCAGTTGCTCGGGAGTCGCCGTTTCAGCCATTTTCGGATCCTTGAAGAGTTAGCTCCGGTTTGTCAGGTGCCCGGACCAGGGCACGGGTTTCAAGCCCCAAGCGTTGCGGGCCAGGTCCCCTCCAGATTATTGGAAACCCCCAACCCCGTCGGCGGTCCGGACGTCACGGCGCCGGCCCGTGTTTCGGGACGGTCGGCGGTGTTCGCCGCGCCGCCACCTTGCCTTCGGCCGACCCGACCCCATATTCGGAGCCGGACCGTTGAAGAACCGTCGGCGACGGAGCCACCGGTCACCCTGCCTCCGGAAAAAGGCAGGCCCGATGCGGTCGTACAAACGACAAGCGCTCCGGCAGTCTTGCGTCTGGACGCAAGCCGGACCGCCCGCCACCAGCCGGGACGGCGGGTTTCGTGACGGGGCGGTATAAAGCAAACCTCGCCCTTTGAAAAGGGTCTTGGATTAGTCGTGCCTGATGCAACTGATCGCGAAGAGCCGCGCAAACCGTGGCATACGACAGACTTTCCTGGTCGGGCTTCCACCTTTCTGGTCGGGTTTCCAACAGCGGATGAGTGAACGAAGCGGAACCTGGCCCCACTCGCGGGGACCTGGGTCGACAGGCTATCGGCCCTGGCAAAGTGCGCCATGAGAAATGTCATCCGACTGGTTCTCCACCAACCCGACATGCCCCAGAACGCCGGCGCCCTGATGCGCCTGGCGGCCTGCCTGGGGGTGGGTGTGGACCTGATCGAACCACTCGGGTTTGTGCTCGACGACCGGCGATTCCGGCGCGCCGTGCTCGACTATGGCGGCGGCCTCGAACTGGCCCGCCACGCCTCCTTCGACGCCTTCCTGAAGAGCCCGCCGCCGGCCGGCCGGCTGGTCGCCCTGACCACCTCGGGCGACACCCCCCACACCGATTTCGCCTTTTCCCCCGGCGACTGCCTGATCGTCGGCCGCGAAAGCGTCGGCCTGCCCGAGGCGGTGCACCGGGCCGCCGCGGCCCGGCTGGTGGTGCCGATGATGCCTGGGGCGCGCTCGCTGAACGTGGCCACGGCGGCGGCCCTGGTGCTTGGCGAGGCGCTGCGCCAGACCAATGGATTTCCCGCCGCCACGCCTCGCTGAGCGGCCTCTGGTCTGGCCTTGCCGGAGCGGGCACCGTATGATGGCGGCGACGCTCCGCCGCCGCGCCGCAAGGCCGCTCCGACGGCGGCCCCGCCCCGCTCATCCTGGACCGCCCTGGACCGCCATGACCGACACCCTGACCACGGAGACGACCGGCGACCGGGCCGCGCCGCCAGCCACCGGGGGGCACCGCATCGACCCCAAGATGCACGCCGCGCGCAGCTGGTTCGCCGAGTTGGGCCAGCGGGCCGAGGCCCGCCTCGGCGCCCTGGAGGCGCAAGCCGGCGCTGCCGCCGGACCCGAGGGACTGGATGCCAACCCCGAGTCGCCCCCCACCGGCGGCTTCCAGGTCAGCGCCTGGGAGCGGCCGCGCGGGGCCCGCTCCGGCGGCGGCGGCACCCTGTCGGTGCTGCGCGGCCGGGTGCTGGAGAAGGTCGGCCTGCATGTCTACACGGTGTTCGGCGAGTTCCCGACCGACCTGCGCGACAAGATGCCCGGCGCGGCGCGCGACCCACGCTTCTGGTCGACCGGCATCAGCCTGACCATCCACCCGATGAACCCGCACATTCCCTCGGCCCACTATTCCAGCCGGCTGATCGTCACCTCGCGCGGCTGGTTCGGCGGCGGCTGCGACCTGAGCCCCGCCCTGCCGCGCATCGACGACACCATGACCTTCCACGCCGCCCTGCGCGAGGTCTGCGACCAAAGCGCCCTGGCCGGCGGGCCGGGCGACTACGACCGCTTCAAGGCGTGGTGCGACGATGTCTTCTTCCTGCCCCACCGCAACACCCCGCGCGGCGTCGGCGGGCTGTTCTTCGACGACCTCAACAGCCGCGACTGGAGCCTCGACTTCACCTTCGTCAAGGAAGTCGGCACCACCTTCCTCAAGACCTTCGAGACCATCGCCCGGCGCCACCTGGACGAGCCCTTCACGGCCGAGGAGCGGCGCCGCCAGCAGGTCCATCGGGGCCGCCTGGCCGAGTTCACCCTGCTCAACGATCGCGGCGTGATGGCCGGCCTCAAGACCCACGGCAACCCGGATGCCGTGCTGGTCGGCATGCCGCCGGAGGCCCGCTGGCCCTGATCCCACCCCCCCGGCTTCCGTCTTGTCGAACAAGCCGGTTTTCAGCCGCCGCCGGGTGGACTAACTTGCCGCCCAGGAGATTTGCCGTCCAGGGTGGACCACCGCCCGACCTGACCCGACGCCGACCCGGTTGGAGACCTTCATGGGTGACCCCTTTCAAGAGCGTCCGATTCCCCGCTCGATCCTGTTCGCCGGCACCTCGCTGGTGGTCTTCGCCATCCTGGCGGTGGCCCTGGCCCGGCTGACCGATGTCGGCATCACGTCGACGCCGACCGCCAACCCGGTGGCCAGCGTGGAGATCGTCTTCGATCCCCGGCCCGACGGCTCGGTGATCATCCGCGAGGCGACCAGTGGCGCCGTGCTGGCCACCCGCACCTCCGGCCAGCGCAGCTTCCTGCTTGGCATGTTGCGCGGCATCGAGCACGAACGGAGCCGCTTCCAGGTGCCGGAAGACACCCCCTACGTGCTGACCCGCTGGTCAGACGGGCGCTTCACCATGACCGACGACAGCACCGGCCTGATGCTGGAGTCGCGCGCCTTCGGGGCGGACAACGCCAACGAGTTGAAGACCATCTACGAGGCGGCGCTGGAAGCCCGCTGAGGCCCCCCGCCCCCCGCAGCCGCCTTCCCGCCAGGAGCTTCCCATGCCCGACGCCGCCGCGCCGCCGGCCGCCCCGCGTTCCCGCTCCGGTCGCCCAGGCGCCCCGTTTTCCAGGAAAGGGACCGCCCGGTGAGCGACGTCATCCTGCCCGTTCTGTACACCCTGTTCGTCTGGTGGTTCGGCACCGGGGTGATCATCTATCTCGACGGCCTGCCGCGCTGGACCACCCGCTGGACCCTGCTCGCCGCCACCGCCCTGACCGGGGCCGCCGCCTGGGGCATGGTGACCACCGCCGACGACACCACCGTGGCCGGCGCCCTGGCCGGCTTCACCTACGGGCTGATCATCTGGGGCTGGCAGGAATTCAGCTTCTTCACCGGCCTGTTGACCGGCCCCCGGCGCACCCCCTGCCCGGCCGGCATCAAGGGCTGGGAGCGCTTCCGCTGCGCCACCGAGGCGGTGCTGTGGCACGAATTGGCCATCCTCGCCGGGGCGGTGCTGATCGTCGTCCTCACCTGGGGGGCCGACAACAAGATGGCCCTGTGGACCTATCTGGTCCTGTGGGGCATGCGGCAAAGCGCCAAGTTCAATGTCTTCCTTGGGGTGCGCAACCTGAACGAGGAGTTCGTGCCCGACCATCTGGCCTGGCTGACCACCTATTTCGCGCGCCGCCCGATCAACCTGCTGTTCCCCTTCTCGGTCACCGTCTCCACCGTCATCTGGGCCTGGATGGTGATGCAGGCCGGCCTGCACGGGGCCATCCCCTTCGAGGTGGCGAGCTGGTCGATCCTCGCCACCCTGATGGCCCTGGCGGTGCTCGAACACTGGTTCCTGGTCCTGCCCCTGCCCGCCGCCGCGCTGTGGAAGTGGAGCCTGACCCCCAACCACATGCACCCCGACGCCACCGACGACGATCCTTAAAGCCCGGACCGCCCCATGGACCACCCCATGACCCAGCCCGCCGACACCGTCGCCCGCATCGGCCCCAACGCCATCATCCAGGTCGCCCAGGCGCTGGCCGCCGATCCCGGCCCCGAGGTCCGCGACCGCCTGCTGACGGCGGCCGGGCTGACCCACTACCTGGACCGCCTGCCCGAGGCGATGGTGCCGGAAAGCGAGGTCTCGGCCCTGCAGGCCGCCCTGGGCCGCGAGTTGGGGACAAACAAGGCGGCCGAGGTCAACCGCCGGGCCGGCGCCGCCACCGCCGCCTACCTGCTGGCCCACCGCATCCCCAGGCCGGCCCAGGTGGTGCTGAAGGCCCTGCCCGCTGGGCCGGCCGCCGCCATCCTGTTGAAGGCGGTCGGCAAGCACGCCTGGACCTTCGCCGGCAGCGGCACCTTCAGCTACCGCACCGGCCAGCCGGTCAGCATCGACATCGCCCACTGCCCGATCTGCCGCGACCAGCAGGCCGACGGCCCGGTGTGCGACTTCTACACCGCCACCTTCGAGACCCTGTTCCGCACCCTGGTCCACCCCAGGACCACCGCCACCCAGACCACCTGCCGCGCCGCCGGCGCCCCCTCGTGCACCTTTTCCCTGAGCTGGACCACCTGATCCCGCGCCCGGAGGGGTAGCTTGCGAGGGGGGGAAGGTCCTATACTCCGCGCCGTCTTTGCCCAGCCTTCATGTCAAGGGACCCGTGGCGCGCCATGCCGTTCAAGTTTTTCAGAAAGGAGCGCCGAGAGGGGCGCACCGAAACCATCGAGGCGCCGGTCGCCGAAAGCCTGCGGCCGACCCATGACGTGGTCGTCATCGGGGGCGGCAGCGCCGCCCTGGCGGTGGCCTACCATCTGGCCCGCGAGCACGGGACCAGCGACGTGGCGGTGCTCGCCCCGGGGCCGCTGACCGCCGCCGTCACCGCCCGCGACGGCGCCGTGGCGCGGGCCGACGCGGCGGCGCCGGAAGTGGCCGCCCTGCAGGCCGACGCCCTCAAGCGCCACGCCGCCCTGGCCCAGGAACACGACATCGATGCCGGCTTCGCCCGGCGCGGGCTGATCGCCCTGGCCCACGACGAGGCCCAGGTGCGCGCCCTGCGCTGGCGGGCCGAACTCAACCGCCATCACGGCGGCCGGGCCGAGGTGGTCGAGCCGGCGGCGGCGGTGCGGCTGTGCCGGGGCCTGACCCCGGAAGGACCGGAAGGCTATCCCCTGCGCGCCGCCCTGTCGCATCCCGAGGCCGCGCTGCTCGACCCCGATGCCCTGCTGCGCGGCTACGCCCGCCGGGCCGCCGCCCTGGGGGTGGCCCTGCATCCCCGGGTGACGGTGCGCCGGCTCGAGGTGCAGGACGGCAAGGTGACCCGCGTCGCCACCGACCGCGGCGACATCTTCGCCGGCCAGGTGGTGATCGCCACCGCCCACGGCGCCGCCCCCCTGGCCCGGCTGGCCGGGCAGGACCTGCCGCTGAGCCCACGGCGTCTGGCCGGCGCGGTCAGCCAGCCGTTGAAGCGCTTCCTCGACCCGGTGGTGCTGGCCGAGGGGCGCGATCTGGCGCTGTGGCAGTCGCCGCGCGGCGAGCTGGTGATCGGCGCCGGGGTCGATCCGGCGCCGCGCCAGGGGGCCGAGGCCGGGCTGTCGGCCCTGACCACGCCGCTGGCCCGCATGGCCGCCCTGTTCCCCATCCTGGCTGACATCCGGCTGTCGCGCCACTGGTCGCAGACCGTCGAGACCAGCCCGGACGGCGCCCCGATCCTCGGTCGCGGCGGGTTGCCCAACCTCTTCCTGGCGGTCGGCCTGGGCGACGCCGAGGCGGCCCTGGCCCCCAGCCTGGGCAGCGCCCTGGCCGAGGCCGTGGCCGGCACCGCCGCGCCGCCCCTGATCGCCCCCTTCGCGGCCGACCGCTTCGCCCGCTTCGCGCCACTGACCGGGATCGCCCCGGCGGTCGGCTTCTAGCCTTATGGACCCGCAGGACCCCCGGAGCCCGCTCTCCCCATGACCCTGATCCCCTGCCCCCATCTCTCCCCCTCCCCGAGCCCACGCCCGATCGAGGAGTTCCGCTACGGCGGCCCGGTGCGCCCGATGCCGGCGGCCGACGCCGGAGCGGCGGCCTGGGCGGCCCACCTGTTCGCCGGCGCGCCGGACGACACCGTGATCCGCGAGTGGTGGCTGCACGTGCCAAGCGCCACCTGGCTGATCGCCGAGCGTGACACCGCCGCCGACCGCATCGTCGCCACCCACGCCCCGACCAAGACCGCCGACGCCCAGGCGCCCCGCGCGGCATCGACGGCCGGCAAGTCCGCCGCCAGCAAAACCACCGGCAAGACCACCAGCACCAAGGCGTCGAGTGGCAAGGCCACCACCGGGAAGGCAACCGCAAGCCAGACCGGCCGGAGCCGGTCGGGCGCCACCAAGGCGACGGGCAGCAAGTCAACCGGCACCAAGACCACCGGCGCCAAAAACACCCGCGCCAAGACCACTGGCACCAAGACCACCGCCACCAAGACCACCGCCACCAAGACCACTGGCGCCAAAAACACCCGTGCCAAAGCCAGCGGCACCAAATCAACCAACAAACCGGCCGGCGGCCAGGGAGGCACCCCATGATCGGCCCCCGCGACCGCCTGCCCGCCCCCTTCGGCCTGCTCCTCGACCGCGACCAGCCGGTTGCCTTCGCCTTCAACGGCCGACGCCAGGAAGCCTGGGCCGGCGACACCATCGCCAGCGCCCTGATCGCCGACGGCCGCTGGGTGATCGCCCGCAGCGCCCGTGACCACCGGCCGCGCGCCATCTTCTCGATGAGCGGGCGCGACGGCCAGGGGCTGGTCCGCATCGATGGCGTGCCCAACCTGCCGGCCGAGACCACCCCGGTTTACGAGGCCCTGAGCGCCCACCCGCAGAACGTCACCGGCCCGCTGGACGCCGACCTGGGGGCCGTGCTGGGCAGCGTCGGCCGCCTGCTGCCGGGCCGCAAGCCCCCGGCCGCCCTGGCCCCGCTGCGCGACACCCTGTCCCGCTCCCTGGGCGGCCTCGGCAAGGTGCCCGCCCGGCCGCCCCAAGAGCCCTACGAAACCGACGCCGACAGCACCGACATCGCGGTGATCGGCTCCGGCGCCGCCGGCCTCGCCGCCGCCCTGGCCGCCGCCCAGGCCGACCCCAAGCTGTCCGTCACCCTGATCGACGACGGCCCACTGCCCGGCGGCGGCCTGCTCTGGCGCCGCGACGACCCGGCCGGCAAACGCAACCCCGAAACCCGGGCCAAACTGCTGGCCGAGGCGGAAAAGACCCCCAACCTGCGCCTCCTCCAGCAGACCGTCTGCCAGACCCTGGAGCCCGACCACCGGCTGACCCTGACCCAGGGCCGCCGCCTGATCGACCTTCGGGCCCGGGCGGTGGTGGTGGCCACCGGCGCGGTCGGCCAGCCGGCGGTGTTCGACAACAACGACCTGCCGGGCGTCGTCCACGCCGGGGCGGTGCAGCGCCTGATGCGCCTTTATGGCGTGCGGCCGGGCAACCGGGCCGTCATCCTGACCCACAACGGCGACGGCTATGGCTGCGCGCTCGACCTGCTGGAAGCCGGGGTCGAGGTCGGCGCGGTGATCGACCTGCGCCACGAGCTGCCCGCCTGCCAGCGCCTGAAGGCGGTGCTGGAGCACGATATCGAGGTGCTGCCGGCCCACGCCGTGCGCGCCGCCGAGGCCTACAAGCAGCACCTGCAACAGGTCGGCATCAGCCACGGCGGGAACCCCGACCAGCCGACCCGGATCTATCGCTGGCTGCACTGCGACCTGCTGTGCGTCGCCGCCGGCGAGGTGCCGGAAGCCAGCCTGCTGCATCAGCTCGGCCAGCCGCCGCGCTTCCAGTCGACGCACCACACCTTCACCGTCGATCCCGCCACCCTGCCGCCGGGGGTGTTCGTCGCCGGCCGCCTCGCCGGGGCGCGCTCGACCCCGGTCAGCGTCGCCCAGGGCACCCGGGCCGGACGCGCCGCCGCGGCCCATCTGGGCCACGCCCCGGCCGGCGCCGATCCCAAGCTCCCGGCCGAGCCGGTGGGCATGGAACACCACCCGCTGCCGCTGACCCCCGGCCCCAACGGCCCCGCCTTCGTCGACCTGGACCAGGACCTGACCCTGGACGAGTTGACCACCTCGCTGACCGCCAGCGGCGGCGATCCGAGCGTGCTGGCCCGCCAGGCCGCCGCCGGTCGAGGCCCGGGGCAGGGCCGACTCAGCCACCTCGCCCTGCTCACCCTGGCCGCCGAACGGGGAGCCGAAAACCTGGACGGCACGCCCCTGCCCGGTCCCTCCGGCCCGGCCGGCGGGCTGGCCATCGGCCATCTGGCGGCGGTCGGCGCCGAAACGCCGCCCCTGTCGCCGTTGCACCGCCGGCACATCGACCTCGGGGCCACCCTGCGCCCGCTCGGCGACACCCCGCGCCCCGCCTTCTACGACGCCGAGTCGGCGGCCGAGGCGGCGATCACCCGCGAGGCCCAGGCGGTGCGCACCCGGGTCGGCATCATCGACCTGTCGCCGGCCGCCCTGCTGCGCCTCGAAGGGGCCGAGGCCGGGCTGTTCCTCGACCGCGCCCTGGCCAGTCCACACGCCGACCAGAAGCCGGGGCAGGCCCGCCCCGCCCTGGCCTGCGCCGAACGCGGCGGCCTGCTCGCCCAGGGCATGGCGCTGCGACTCGCCGAGGACGCCTATTACCTGAGCCTGGACAGCGAGCGGCCGACCCATGTGGTCGACCACCTGCTGCGCCTCGCCGCCCTGTGGCAACTCGACGTCCGCCTGGAAGACCGCAGCGGCGCCGACAGCGCCCTCGTCCTAGCCGGCCCGGAAGCCCGCAAGGTGCTGGCCCGCCTGTGCCCGGACACCGACCTCACCCTGCGCCGCTTCCCCCGGCTCAGCGGCCAACGTCTCGACCTCCAAGGCGCCGAGGGCACCATCGATACCCTGGTCCTGCGCAGCGGCTTCGCCGGCGAGGACGCCTTCCTGCTCCACCCGCCCACCCAGGCCACCGGGGACCTGTGGGATCACCTGCTGGAAAGCGGCGGCCCGGAAGGCATCCAGCCGTTCGGCGAAGGAGCCCGCGACCGCCTGCGCATCGAAGCCGGCGAACCGCGCATCGGTCAGGACAGCGACGCCCTGTGCGGCCCCCGCGAGGCCGGGCTGGACGCCCTGGTCGGCTGGGACAAACCGTTCTTCGTCGGTCAGGCGGCGCTGGCCGCCCTGGCCGAACACCCGCAGCGCCGGCTGGCCCGCTTCCGCCTCGACCGACCGGCGGCGCCACCGCCCAAACCGGCCAAGGACGGGGAAACCCCGACCCAACCCGAAGCACCGCCGCTGATCCTGCCGCGCGAAAACCAACTGGTGCTGAAAGAGGGCCGCATCGCCGGCCGGGTGACCTCCATCGCCCGACTGGAAACACCGGAGCACGGCCTCGGCCTGGCCCTGGTCGAAGCCGACCTGGCCACCCCAGGCAGCAACCTGACCATCCAAGGCGACGCCGGCCTCAGCCTGACCGCCATCGTCATCGACCCGGCGTGAGACGCTGAAGCGGGGGCCTCGCTGAGAAGGGCGGGGGCTTTGCCCCCGAACCCCCACCGGGGGACACTGGGTGCCCCCCGGACCCCCGCCAGGTCGTTTGGTGCAGGAATACGACGTCGTGGCCGGGCGCACGGGGTGTTTGGTTGCAGGCCAGCTTCGCTGGCCTGCGAAACAACCCAAACCTCTACGGATGACTCGCCGGTCGGTTCTTGTTTTCGCAGGCCGGCAAAGCCGGCCTGCCCCCAACCCCGTCCGCGCCCCGCTCTGTCTTGAGCGGGTCACGTCCCGTTGCGTGGTGTAGGAACTGTGGTTAAGGGGTCCGCCGCCGCGCCCCTCGTTGATCTGGCGTGAGGCACCGTTCGGGGGCGTTGCCCCCGCACACGCCCCGAGCGAAGCCGAAGGCGAAGCGACGACGGCGTGTGCAACATAAAGACCACCCCCACCGGGGGACACCGGGTGTCCCCCGGACCCCCGCCAGGTCGTTTGGTGCAGGAATACAACGTCGTGGCCGGGCGCACAGGGTGTTTGGTTGCAGGCCAGCTTCGCTGGCCTGCGAAACAACCCAAACCTCTAAGGACGACTCACCGGTCGGTTTTTGTTTTCGCAGGCCGGCAAAGCCGGTCTGCACCCAACCCCGTCCGTGTCCCACTCTGTCTTGGTGTTCCATACCAAGGAAAGGAGGGGGTCCGGGGGATCGCCTTCGATCCCCCGGTGGGGGTTCGGGGGCGAAGCCCCGGATCGGTGGGGGGCTGTCGGATGGCGTGTGATGCCTCAGCCGGCGCGGCGGGTGGTGTGTTCCTCGGCCTGGCGCAGGCTGTCGATGAGGGTTCGGTAGGCCTGGGAGATCAGCTTGAAGCGTTCCTCGGCCACTTTGTCGCCGCCGGTGGCGTCCGGGTGGTAGCGTTTGACCAATTGTTTGTAGCGCCGTTTCAGGGCGTCCAGGGTCAGCGGCGGGTCCAGTTCCATCAGGTTCATGGCGGCGCGGGCTTTTTCCGCCGGCTCGCCGGAGTGGTCGGCGCGTCGGAAGCGGTCGGCGCGGGCCTGGGCGCGGGCCCGGCGTTCCTCGTCGAACAGGCCGAGCGGGTCGTCGAGGTCTTCGAGGTCCGGTTCGCGGGGTCGGCCGCCGCCGCGTTGGCCGAGTCGCCAGGTCGGGCGGTGCCACAGGGCGTCCTTGCGGCGTTCAGCCTCGATCTGCTCGGCGTCCATGCCGGCGAAGTAGTTCCAGTTGCGATTGTGCTGCTGGACGTGCTCCAGGCACAGCCAGACGTATTCGGTCAGGCTGGGATCGCGCGGCGCCCGGTGGGTGCCGGGGTTGGGGCATCCCGGGTGGGCACAGGGACGCACGCCGTCCTCGACCTTTGCCCGCTGGCGCAGGTGGAAGGGGTCGAAGGCCGGATTGTCGAGGCGGTCGCGCGGGGCCATGGGCGGATGTGGTTCGAAAGCTCGGGGGAGGCCAAGGGGTCATAATGTCCTGCCCGGCAGGTGGAGGCAAGGCGGCCGGGGCCTTGTCGGGGCGACACCCCCGCCCCAGGTGAGGGCGAGTTGCCGACTGTCCAGGGATGATTGCCGATGACCACCACCGCCACCTCTGTCTCCGCCGTTCCCGCCACCGCGAAACCGGGCCCGGTGCACGAGCGTCTGGCCGCCCGGCTCCAGGCGGGGCTGGCCCCGCTGCGGCTGGAGGTCGAGGATCTCTCGCACCGCCACCGGGCGCATGGGCCGCGCATGGCGGCGCTGGCCGGGAAGGGGGGCGGCGGCGGCACGGCACCGTTGGGGCTGAGCGAGACGCACTTCCGGGTGACCGTGGTGTCGGCGGCCTTCGAGGGGCTGTCGCGGGTGGCCCGCCACCGGCGGGTCAACGAGCTGCTGGCCGAGGAGTTGGCGCGCCACGTCCATGCCCTGGAGATCAGGGCCCTGACCCCGACCGAGGCGGCCGATTGAGCGCCGGGGGTCAGCCGCTGGCGACTTTTTCGAGCGGGTCATCCAGGGGGTCGTCATCCTCCGGCCCCAGGCCGCCGAGCAAGGGCACGGCGTCGATGGCGGCGTCGGCCTCCGGGTGGCCGCTCAGGTAGGCGGAGAAGGCCCTGTCCTCGCCCTGGATGTGCTCGACCAGCCAGCCGCGCACGAAGGCCGCCAACTGGTCCAGGCTCAGGCTGTCGGGATCGGCCTGGAAGGTGGCCAGGTGGGCCTGGGCCTGTTCGGCGACCAGGCGATGGGCGGCCTTATGGGCGGCCAGATAGGGATAATCAACGGCGGCCAGCGCCGCTTCCTCGCGGGCGAAATGGAAGCTGGCGTAGTCGACCAGGGCATTGAGGATGCTTTGGACGAGCAGCGGCGCCTCGGCCTCGGGGATGGGCTGTGAAAGCTGGTTGAGCAACTCGATGAGCAGCTTGTGATCGTCGTCCAGCCGCGCGTTGCCGACCCCCATGCGGGGGCTCCACAACAGCGGACCGGTGGGCGGTGGCAGGGGCATGAATCTGGGGCCTTGCCAAAAAGGGCGCGGACGGAGGACTCCGTTCGGTGGTCGGGGGAAGGTGTCGGGGGAAAAAATGGCTGGCGGGCGCTCACCCGGCACGGCAGGGGCACCCCTATCTGATGACGGCCTTTGTCATCGGATATTCATCATAGGCGCAGTCGGACGCCGGCGCCACCAGCCGGCGGGTGTAGCGGACCTCGCCTTGGCACGGAAGGCGGGCAATCGGCGGCCGGAACGCACAAACGGCCCCCAAAAGGGCAGCCGGGCCGCCATTTTTCCCTTTAGGGGAAAATGGTGCGCCCGGCAGGATTCGAACCTGCGGCCCCAGGATTCATCCCGCTTCGGCTTTCGCCGCCGGCGCCCCCAAGGGAGGCGCCGTTCGTGGGCTGGACTTTCTCTTCACCGTGGGCCGCCCCTCGGGGGGCGCGGCCGGTAGGTGCTGCCCGTCAAGTCTCTACACCTTCCCCGGCCTGGAGCACCTCCGGGCGCGGGGCTTGGCACGGGATCGCCAATGGCCGGGACGCCGGCGCGACGGCCGACCACTCCAAAAGCCAGTGAGGGTTCCCCGTTTTTGAGCAGATTCACCGCTGGGGTTTCCCGCCAGGGTGCCCAATTTGCTTAGGAATCCTGTGCTCTATCCGGCTGAGCTACGGGCGCTCGCCAGGGGTTTGATAGCCCGTTTCGGCGCCCGGTTCAATCGTCGGCCGCACCGTCATCCTCCGCTCCGGCCAGACCGACCAGGGCCGGCGCCGGGTGGGTGACCAGATGCACCGGCACCTGGCCCAGCCAGTCGGCGAAGCGGCCCTTGGCGGTGAAGCGTTCGAAGAAGGCCGAGGCGGTGAGGGCCTCGGCCAGCCGGGGCAGGATGCCGCCCATCAGCCACACCCCGCCACGCGCCCCGGTGGCCAGGGCCAGCGAGCCGGCGGCGTTGCCGAGAAAGGCGAAAAAGGCATCCAGGGCCGCCCGCGCCTGGGGATCGCTGCCGTCCACGGCGGCGGCGCTGATCGCCGCGGCGTGCATCTCCTCGGCCGGGGCGCGGCCGGCCCGGCGACAGCAGGCGCCGTACAGGTTGACCAGCCCCGGGCCGCTGGCCACCCGCTCCGCCGAGACGTGGCCGAAGCGCCGCCGAAGGTCGGCCAGCAGGGCCCATTCGGCATCGTCCTGGGCGGCGATGGAGGCGTGGCCACCCTCGGTGGCCACCGCGTGCCAGCCACCGGGCGCCTCTGGACAGGGGACCAGCAGGGCCACCCCGAGGCCCGTCCCCGGCCCCATGACCAGCCGTGGCGCCGCCCCGTCGGGCGCGCCCCGGCGCAGGGTGAGCAGGTCATCGCCGCCCAGGCCGGCCACCGCGTGGGCGTTGGCGACGAAGTCGTTGACCGCCGTCAGACGGGTCAGCCCGAGGGCGGCGGCGGTGGCCTGAAGGTCGATCCGCCAGCCGGCGTGGTTGGTCAGGGTCAAAAGGTTGCCGCCGACCGGCCCGGCCACCGCGATGCACCCGCTGGCGGGCGGCGTTGGGGGCCGCACGGCGTCGAGATAGGCCCGGGCGGCGCCGGCCAGATCGGGGAAGTCGGCCACCTTGAGGGCCCGCAGGTGGGCGAACGCCGGCCCCTCCCCGGGCCCGTCCGAGGGCGCCAGGGCAAAGCGCACGTTGGTGCCGCCGATGTCGGCCAGCAGGCGGGGCGCCGCCCGGTCAGGGGGCATGGCCCGGGGTGTCCGAGGGGGCGGCGTAGGGGGCCTGGCGCAGTGCCTTGAGGAAGCTGTCGCGCCAGGCGTCCAGGGAGTTTTCGCGGAGCGGCTTGATCATCGCTTCCCAGCGCTCGACCCGCTCCTCCATCGACATGTTGAGCGCCCGGGCGATGGCGTCGGCCACGCCATCCGGATCGAACGGGTTGACCAGCAGCGCGGCGTCCAGCTCGCGCGCCGCGCCGGCGAAGCGCGACAGGATCAGCACCCCGGGCTCGTGCGGGCTCTGCGCGCAGACGTACTCCTTGGCGACCAGATTCATGCCGTCGCGCAGGGGGGTGACCAGGGCCGCCGCCGACAGCCGGAAGAAGCCGACCAGGGTCTCGCGCGGCACCCCCTTGTTGAGGTAGCGCAGGGGCGTCCAGTCGTAGTCGGCGAAGGCGCCGTTCAGGTGACCGGCGCGGGCCTCCAGTTCCTCGCGGATCTGCTTGTACTCGGGAACCTCGGCGCGCGAGCCGGGGGCGATCTGCACCATCACCACCTGACGGTGCCAGGCGGGGTATCTTTCCAGGAAGCGCTGGAAGGCCTCGAAACGCTCCGGAATGCCCTTGGAGTAGTCCAGCCGGTCCACCCCCATCAGGAAGGCGCGGTCGCGCTGGCTTTCCCGGAAGCGGCGCACCGCCGGCACCTTCAGGGCATGGGCGGCGGTGCGGGCCAGATTCTCGGCCTCGACCCCGATCGGGAAGACCTGGGCCTTCAGGGTGCGGCCATAGGCCTTGACCAGTCCGTCCTCCAGCACCTCGCCGCCGCTTTCGTTGACGATGTAGTCGAGGAAGGCGCGCAGATCGTTCATGGTCTGAAAGCCGACCACGTCATAGGCGCACAGCGAGCGGGCAATGCGCTCGTGGCTGGGCAGGGCGAGAAAGACCTCGAGCGCCGGGAACGGGGTGTGCAGGAAGAAGCCGATGCGTTGGCGCACGCCCAGCCGGCGCAGCTCGCTGGCCAGCGGGATCATGTGATAGTCGTGGATCCAGATGTCGTCGTCGTCGCCCAGCAGGGGGCGCAGCTGCTCGGCGAACAGCGAGTTGACGCGCAGGTAGCCCTCGTAGTTCTGGCGCGGGAATTCGGCCAGATCGAGCCGGTAGTGGAACAGCGGCCACAGGGTGCGGTTGGCGAAGCCGTTGTAGTACTCGCTGTGGTCCTTGCGCCCCAGGTCGACCGTGGCATAGGTGACCGGGGCCACCTCGGTCAGGGTGGGCTGGCTCGAGGTGCGCTGGGCGATCTTGCCGCTCCACCCGAACCACACCCCGCCGTTGGCCTGCAGGGCCTCGCGCAGGGCCACCGCCAGCCCCCCGGTGTTGGCCGCCTGCTGATTGGGCACGGCGACCCGGTTGGACACCACCACCAAGCGCGACACGAAGCACCTCCCGTTGCTGTTGATCCGGCAGCCGGGAGTCTGACGCCTCGGCTCGGGAAAGGCAACCGCTCGGGAAAGGCAACCGGGGGCAGGCTCGGCCCGGGGTGGGGCGGCGAAAAGTCCGACCAGAACTGTCGGGCTCGGCACTTTCGACTATGCTCAATGCCTGAATTGAGGCATCATGGGATGTAGGGGGATTATATATTCCACCCCTGGTTTCCGGAACAGGCAGACACCTCCGACTCCACCATGCCCCATGGCCGCCCCAAACCCCACCCGCGGATCGATGCCGCCCTGGCGTGCCTTCACGGGCTCATGCCGGCCGACAAAAGCTGGCGCCACAGGGTTCTGCTCGTCCTGGTCCTGATGGCGGTGGCGCTGGGGGCGCGCCTTCTGATCGCGCCGCTGGACGGCGGCATCCAGTACATCACCTTCTTCCCCTCGGTGGCCATTGCCGCCGTGCTGGGCGGCTTCTGGGCCGGCATGTTCGCCGCGCTGATCGGCACGCTGCTGGCCACCTACCTGTTCTGGCCGCCCTACATGGCCTGGACCTTCGGCTTCGAGAAGGAAATGCTGCTGTCCAACGCGGTGTTCCTGGTCGATGCCCTGCTGGTCTGCACGGCCATCGAGGCGATGCACAGCTTCTACCGCCGCTTCCTGGGGGCCGAGGAGGACTTGCGGCTGGCCGCCACGGTGTATGCCCATTCCTCGGAAGGCATCATGGTCACCGATGCCAACTCGCGCATCCTCACCGTCAACCCGGCCTTCACCGAGATCACCGGCTATGCGGCCGACGAGGCGGTGGGCCAGTCCCCGGCCCTGCTGCGCTCCAACCGCCACGAACCCCGGTTCTACGACGACATGTGGCAGGCCATCGCCAAGGACGGCTCCTGGCAGGGCGAGGTGTGGAACCGGCGCAAGAACGGCGAGGCCTACCTGCAATGGCTCAGCATCAACCGGGCCACCGACCAGACCAGCCGCAACCTGCGCTTTGTGGCGGTCTTCCGCGACATCACCGACAGCCACCTGAAGGACGAGCAGATCCGCCATCTGGCCTTCCACGACCCGCTGACCGGCCTGCCCAACCGGCTGATCCTCTATGATCGCCTGCAACACGCCATCGCCCGCACCCGGCGCGAGGACGAGTGCCTGGCCCTGATCTTCCTCGACCTCGACCGCTTCAAGGAGGTCAACGACCGCCTGGGCCACGAGATCGGCGACCTGTTGTTGCAGGAGGTGGCGCGCCGCATCCAGGACCACCTGCGCGCCTCCGACACCGCCGTGCGCCTGGGCGGCGACGAGTTCGTCGTGCTCATGGAAGGGCAGGACCCGGTGGCCCACTGCCCGCGCGCCTCAAGCGCCCTGATCCGGGCCATTTCCCAGCCGATGGAGCTTCAGGGCCACACCGTGCAGGTGGGGGCCTCGCTGGGCGTCGCCTACTTCCCGGACGACGCCGAGGACATGGACACCCTGCTGAACAAGGCCGATGCGGCGATGTACGCCGCCAAGTCGGCCGGCCGCAACACCTACCGCCTCTCCGCCGACCTGCCCCCCATGGCCGCGAGCCCGGTGGTGGCGCCGGGGTGAGGGGGCTGGTGGAGACGGGAAGAATGGTGGAGGTGAGAGGCGTAGCCTCGAACCGGAACCCGCACCTTGGGTTGGCGGGCGGCAAGGTGCAAAGAAAAATGGTGGGCCCGGCAGGACTCGAACCTGCAACCAGACGGTTATGAGCCGTCGGCTCTAACCAATTGAGCTACAGGCCCCCCATACCGCCCCATTCTTGAAACACCGACGCCGCCACCGCAAGCACCATTTTTGCGGGCAGTGGCCGGCCGCCGCCCCGTCACCCCCGCCCCGTTCCCAGCAGCACCTCGCGGGCCTGGTTCAGTTTGGCGGCCAGCCAGGCGCTGCCGCCCTTGTCCGGGTGGACCTGGGCGATCAGGCGGCGGTGGGCGGCGCGGATGGCGTCGTCGCTCGCGCCGTCGTCCAGGCCCAGGATGTCCAGCGCCTCGGCGCGGCTCATCGGGCCGTCGGCCGCCGCGCCCTCGCCCTCGCCCGAACCCGCCTCCGACCCCACGTCGTCGGCCCAGTCCGGACGGTTGCGGGTCAGCCAGGTGGCCAGCAGGCGCCGCGAGTCCGCGTCCTCGGTCAGGGCCCGGGCCAGGGCGCCGATCTCCTGGCGCGACAGGCTGTCCAGGGAGCGCCCGGCGAAGGGGCCGGCGCGCACGGTGCCGGTCATCTCGCCGCTTTCAAGGTCGAGACTGAGGGCCAGCCAGGCGGTTTCCACCTGCGAGGTCCGCCCCGCCCCGGCGTTGCCGAAGCCGCGCGGCCCGCCGCCGAACAGGCCGCCCAGGCCGCGCCTGAGGCTCATCAACTGGGCCAGCCGGTTGAGCCAGGGCAGATAGCCGAGCAGGGCGGCCAGGGCCCAGCCCAGGCGCCCGGTGACGATCAAAAGCAGGATCCCCACCCCGAGCAGCACCCCGGCCACCATGCGCACCGCCCGCCACAGGTCGGCCGGTTCGGCGTCGCGGGCCCAGCGGCCGAGCAGGATCAGCCCGATCAGCAGGCCGACGCCGAGCAGAAAGGCGGGCAACATGGCTAGCGCCCTCCCAGCCGGCTGGTCAGGCGCAGGGGCGGGCGGGTCCTGGCCTCCCAGTCCTTGAGCGCCGACCAGCCGCCGGCGGCATAGACCGCCGCCCCGGCCAGCAGGGCCTTGAGATGGGCCGGGCTGGCTCCGTCGAAAGGATGGTGCACGCCGCCGGTCAGGCGGGCGATCTCGGCGAACAGGGGGCCGGCCACCGGGTCGTGGCCTTCCTGGAACAGGAAGGCCGGCACCCCGGCCAGGGTCAGCCGCCCGGCGGCGGCCATCACCGCGTCGGGCGGCTCCTCCAGGCAGTCGCCGACAAAGACCAGGGCCTTGAGGTCGCCGCCCTTGGCCAGCTCGGCGGCATGGTCGAGCACGCGGGCCAACTGGGTCGCCCCGGCGCGACAGGTGACGCGGCCCATCAACCCTTGCAGACGCTTCGGGTCGGCCACCCAGGGAGTTGCCTTCAGCTCCTGAAAACCCCGGTAGAACAGCAGCTTGACGGCCAGCCCGGCGGCCGACTCGAACATCGTCGCCTGCAGATGGGCGGCGCGGTCCCAGGTCGGCTGGCGCGACGCCGTGGCATCCACGGCAAAGAGCAGCCGGGGCGCCCCGGCCGGCACGGTGGCCGGCACCTGGGCCGCCTGCTCCAGGAAGGCGGCCACCGCGCCGCTCCCCTGGCCCCGGTCCGGGCGGTCGACCTCTCCCGACCCCTGGCTCACCCAGCCCCTCCCCCCAGCGCCGGACGGGCGGCCGGCGCGGCGCCGGGCGGGCGTGGCATGGGCGGGGCGCCCTCGTGGCGCACCCGGCGGCCCAGGTTGATGGCTTTCAGGAGGGCGCGCAGCTCGTTGCGCGCCGTGATGTGCGACATGGTCAGGGACTGGCCGACCCCGGCCCGCCTGAGGTCGAGCAGGGTCAGCCCGGCCAGGAACAGCTCGCGGAAGATGACCCGCTCCGACAGCCCGGCGATCAGGGTGAAGCCCAGGCGCGGCCCCAACTGGCCGAGCAGGCGGGCCATCTCGCGCTTGTTGTGGGCGTTGAGGTTGGACAGCCGGTTGCGCAGCACGATCCACTGGATTTCCCCGCCGTCGGCCTGGGCGCGGGCCTGCTTGGCCTCCCACACCATGGCCGCGTAGTGGCTGGGCCGCACGATGCGGTCGCTCTGGACATCGACCAGGGCCAGCACGTCGAGATCGACCAGACTGTCGTTCAAGGGGGTGATCAGGGTGTCGGCCCAGGCGTGGCCGCGCCGCGACAGGGCGCTGTCCGAGCCCGGGGTGTCGACCACCACCACCCGCGCCCCGCCGCCCTCGGCCGAGGTCAGCTCGGCCAGGGCGTGGTCGACCGCCCGGGCGTCGGCCATCGCGTCGCCGCTGGGGGCCAGCGAGCGGTGACCGAGCGGGATCGGCAGGCCGGCGTTGCGCAACTCCTCGAAGCCGCAGCGGTTCTCGATGTAGCGGGTCAGGCTGCCCTGGCGGCCGTCCAGATCGAGGGTGGCCACCGGCAGGCCGGCGTCCATCAGGGCGACGGCGATGTGAAAGGCGATGGTGCTCTTGCCGGTGCCGCCCTTCTCGTTGCCCACCACCAGGATGTGGGGGGCGCTGTCGGCGGGCGGCGGGGTGATCGGCGGCATGGCGGACATGGGCAAGGGTCCCTCAGGCGGCGTCGGCCGGCGCGGCGGCCAGCCACACGGCACAGTCGTGGAACACGGCGCCGCCGTTGGGCGCCGGGCTGTCGGTGCTGGTCAGGGCGTTGATGCCCAGGCCGCCGGCGTGGTCGCGCCCCGGCCAGATGGTTTCGGCGATCAGCACGCCGCGCTGCACGCCGTCGAAGGCGCGCGCCGTCAGACGCACCCGGCCGCGCCGGTTGCCCAACGCCACCGCCGCCCCGTCGGCCAGCCCGAGGGCGGCCAGATCGCCGGGGTGGACCTTGACCTCGGGCGCCTTCTCCTTGGCCCGCGAGGTGGCGGTTTCGGTGAAGGTGGTGTTGAGGAAGTTGCGGGCCGGGGCGGTGACCAGCCGGAAGGGATGTTCGGCGTCGGCCTCCTCGATCACCGCCCAGTGGTCGGGCAGCGCCGGCAGGCGGTGCCCCTCGGCCCCGGTGCGGGCCCAGTCGGCCTTGAAGCGGAAGCGGCCCTCGGCACCGCCGAAGCCGTTCAGGAAGTGGGCCGTCTCGAAGTCCGGCGCCCGGTCGAGCCAGGTGGCGTTGTCCCAGCTTTCGACCGGCGGCAGGCCGGAGCGGACGACGGTGGTGGCGACGATCTCGGCGGCGCTCATGGTGAAGCTTTCGTGCTCGGCCCCCAGGCGGGCGGCCAGGGCGCGGTGGACCTCGTGGTTGGGGCGCGCCTCGGCGAAGGGGGCGATCACCGGGCGGGCCACCTGAAGATGGGTATGGCCGCCCGCCTTGTAGAGGTCGTCGTGCTCAAGGAAGGTGGTGGCCGGCAGGATGATGTCGGCCAGGGCCGCCGTTTCGGTCATGAACTGCTCGTGCACGGCCAGGAACATCCCCGCGTCGGCCAGCCCGGCGCGAACCCGCCGCTGGTCCGGGTTGACCGCCGCCGGGTTGGTGTTCTGGACCAGCATGGCGCCGACCGGCGGGCCGCCCATGAGGGCCTCGGCATCACCGCCCAGGATGTCGGCCAGCCGGCTCATGTCCAGCTCGCGCTGGCCGGTGTGCGGGCCGTCGGCGGCGGTGATCAGGGTGGTGTCGATGGGGTAGATGTCGGAGTTGGCGAACAGCGCCCCGCCGCCCCTGACCTGCCAGGCGCCGGTGACGGCGGGCAAACAGGTGGCGGCGTGCATCGCCGCCGCCCCGTTGCGGCTGCGCGTGAAGCCGAAGCCCAGGCGCAGGAAGGCCTTTTTGGTCGACCCCCAAAGACGCGCCGCCGCCCGGATGGTTTCGGCCTCGATGCCGGTGATGGCGGCCGCCCATTCCGGGGTGCGCGCCATCAGATGGGCCTCCACCGTGTCGTCGAAGTCGGTCAGGCGGGCCAGATAGGCGCGGTCGGCCAGCCCCTCGGCCAGCAGCACCTGCATCATCGCCGCCGCCAGGGCGCCGTCGGTGCCGGGGCGGAGCATCAGGTGCAGGTCGGCCTTCTCGGCGGTGGCGGTGCGGTAGGGGTCGACCACCATCAGCTTGGCGCCATGCCCCTTCACCGCCTTGGCCACCCAGGCCATGACGTTGACCTGGGTGTGCACCGGGTTGGCGCCCCAGATCAGGATGACCTCGGCCTCGGCCATCTCGCGTGGATCGAGGCCGCGCTTGGCGCCCACCCCGGCCAGCCAGCCGGCGGTGGCGATGGTCGAGCAGATGGTCCCCTTCTGGCGCGAATAGCCGAGCAGATGGGGCAGCCGCTTCAGGCCGTCGCGCTGCAGCAGGCCCATGGTGCCGGCGTAGTTGTAGGGCCACACCGCCTCCGCCCCGTGGCTCTGGACGGTGCGGGTGAAGCCCTCGGCGATCTCGTCCAGGGCGTCGTCCCAGGAGATCGGGGCGAAGTCGCCGCCACCCTTGGGCCCGGTGCGGCGCAACGGCGTGGCCAAACGCTCCGGGTGGTGGACCCGCTCGGCGTAGCGCGCCACCTTGGCGCAGATCACCCCGTCGGTGTAGCCCTGCCCCTTGGCCCCGTGCAGCCGGCCCACGGTGTGGGCGTTAAGGCGCTCCACCTCCAGCGCGCAGGTGCTGGGGCAGTCGTGGGGGCAGACCGAGAAGACACGCTCTGGGGCGGACATGGCGGGCTCCGACGCGGGGGACATCCAGGCCCCGACCTTAACCCGCCCGGCGCCCGGCCGACAACGGCGGCCGCCCCCGCCTTGCGCCCGACCGCCGGCACGGTGTAAAGCGACGGATCAGCCGACGCCCATAAATAGCCCGCCCCCCTCCCGTATCAATAGCCCGCCCCCCTCCCGGACGAAAGCCCGCGCCCCATGCCGACCATCCCGCGCCCCCTGATCCTGCCCGTCCTGGCCATGATGGCGGTGGTCACCGCCTCCAACATCCTGGTCCAGTACCCGATCAACGATCTGCTCACCTGGGGGGCGTTCACCTATCCGGTGGCTTTCCTGGTCACCGACCTGACCAACCGCCACCTGGGCCCGGTGGCCGCCCGCCGGGTGGTCCTGGTCGGCTTCGCGCTGGCCGTGGTGCTGTCCATCTGGCTGGCCACGCCGCGCATCGCCGTGGCCTCGGGCAGCGCCTTCCTGGCCGCCCAGATGCTCGATGTTCAGGTGTTCGACCGACTGCGCCGCCGGGTCTGGTGGCTGCCGCCGCTGGTCAGCTCGCTGATCGGCTCGGGGCTGGACACGGCGATCTTCTTTTCCCTCGCCTTCACCGGGCTGCCGGGGGCGCCGGTCAGCCTTTTGGGGATCGAAATGACCTGGTGGGTGGCGCTGGCGATCGGCGATTTCGGGGTCAAGCTGGCCCTTGCCCTGACCATGCTGCTGCCCTTCCGGGCCCTGGCCCCGCACGGCACCCCGCGTGGTGCTCCGGGGGGCGCCTGAACGCCCCGCAGCCGCACACTCTTGCCGCAATCACCCGCGACCCTCATCATGACGGCGCATTTCAGGTTTCGCGGTGCGGAGGGAGGCGATGCGGGCTGATCCGGCGTTCCGGCCGATCTCGTCGCGGCGCCGCCGGGTGATCTGGCGGCGGCGCTGGCGGCGCCTGCCCGGCTCGCCGCTGACCCGGCGCATCCTGGCCGTCAACCTGCTCGCCCCGCTGCTGCTGGTCGGCGGGCTGCTGTACCTGGACCACTATCAGGAAACCCTGGTCGAGACCCGCCTCTCCGGCCTGCACACCCAGGCCGCGCTGATCGCCGCCGCCATCGGTGAAAGTGCCGTGACCACCCACCCCGGGCCGATCCCGCTGATCGGCGCCGGGGTGCTGCGCCACGAACTGGCGGTCGAGGAAAGCCGCATGATGATCCGCCGGCTGGCCGACCTGATCGGCCTGCGCATCCGGCTGTTCGACCCCAACGGCCTGCTGGTCGCCGACTCCCAGATGCTGCGCGGCCCGGGCGGGCTGGTCCAGGTGCGCGACCTGCCGCCGCCGGACCAGGACCTGCTGACCCGCCTGTGGCGCTGGCTGCACGACCGCCTGCTGGCGACCACGGTGCTGAGCGGCCCCTACCCGCCCTATGTGGAGCGCGCCCGGCAGACCAGCGTCGACTACGACGAGGTGGCCATCGCCCTTGATGTGGGCGAGCCGGCGCACGCCATCCGCGCCACCGAGGAAGGGCCGCGCATCCTCTCCTACGCCGTGCCGGTGCAGTTCTACAAACAGGTGGTGGGCGCGGTGATGGTCTCGGAAAGCTCGGCCGGGCTCGATGCCGAGGTGTTCCAGGTGCGCACCACCATCCTCAAGGTGTTCCTGGCGGTGCTGGCGGTGACGGTGCTGGTCTCGGTCTATCTGGCCCGCACCATCGCCCGGCCCTTGCGCCTGCTGGCGGCGCGCGCCGAGCGCATCCGCCACGCCGAGGGGGGCGGCGGCGGGCGCGGGGTGGAGATCCCCGACTTCACCCGGCGCGGCGACGAGATCGGCGAATTGTCCGGCGTGCTGCGCCAGATGACCGCCGCCCTGTGGGCCCGCATGGACGCCATCGAGCGCTTCGCCGCCGACGTGGCACACGAGATCAAGAACCCCCTGACCTCGCTGAAAAGCGCCGTCGAGACGGTGGCCCGGGTGCGCGACCCGGAGCAGCAGAAGCGGCTGATGGGCATCATCGAGGACGACGTGAAGCGCCTCGATCGGCTGATCAGCGACATTTCCGACGCCTCGCGGCTGGACGCCGAGCTGTCGCGCGCCGAGACGGCGCCGGTCAAGGTGGCCGAGATGCTGGGCACCCTGGCCGCCATCCACCGCGACACCGCCGAGAGCGTGGCGCTCGACCTGGCCCTGCCCGAGGGCGGCGACCCGCTGCCGGTGGCGGCGGTCGAGGGGCGGCTGACCCAGGTGTTGCGCAACCTGTTGTCCAACGCGCGGTCGTTCTCGCCGCCCGGGGGGCGGATCCGGCTGGCCGCGTGGCGCGACAACGGGCGGGTGCTGGTCAGCGTCGAGGACGACGGCCCGGGCATCCCGCCGGGCAAGGAAGAGGCCATCTTCGACCGCTTCTATTCCGACCGTCCGGCGGGCGAGAAGTTCGGCACCCATTCCGGGCTGGGGCTGGCCATCTCGCGCCAGATCGTCGAGGCCGCCGGCGGCACCCTGACCGCCGGCAACCGCCAGACCCCCGACGGCACGGTGGCCGGGGCCCGTTTCCTGGTCGACCTGCCGGCGCTGGGCGAGGGGTAGTTTTTTCCGAGACGAAGGAGAGAGGATATGTTGAGAGCTCTTGCAATCCTGCTTGCCGCCCTGGTCCCGCTGGCTGCCTGTGTGCAGACCGTCGATGGCGCCCTCGAGGAAGGGGGCACGCGGATGACCAACCAGATGATCGCCCGGGAGATGGCCGGGCGAACCATGCAGGCCCGGTTCAAGCAGGGCTATGTGGCCACCCACAGCTTCACCTTCGCCGCCGACTCCGACGCGCTGACGGTGGACACGCACGACGGCGGGCGCTGGCATCCCTCGGGCGACGGCCTGCTCTGCCTGGAGTGGCCCAAGGGCCTGAAGTGGACCCGCGACGGCTACTGCTTCGCCGCCGTCAAACAGGCCGGCGGCTACGGCCTCTACGACACGGTGATCGAGCAGATCCGCATCGAACTGACCCCCTGATACGGACACGCGATGAGTGGGACTCATCGCGGTTTAAGATGGGGGCTTTGCCCCCAAACCCCCAATCGCGGTTTAAGATGGGGGCCTTGCCCCCAAACCCCCACCGGGGAAGCAGGGCTTCCCCGGACCCCTCCATTCGTTGGTGAACAAGCGCTGCCTCCGAGCGGAACGCCCGGGGTTTTTGGTTGCAGGCCAGCTTCGCTGGCCTGCGAAAACAACCAGGGAATGGGCGCGCGGCCCAAGATCGTCCTCCCAATGGTTTGCTTGCACAAATCCGTCCGACTGTTCGGCGCGTTCGGCGATCAATGAATGAATGGAGGGGGTCCGGGGGAGCCCCTGGCTCCCCCGGTGGGGTTTTAAAGGGGCAAAGCCCCTTTCATACGGACCTTTGGATGAGTTCCTCTCATCGCCGGTTGGTATGAGCCGCCCCTACTCCTTCCCGCCGCCCAGCAGGCCGGCCGATTTTTCGTCCAGGCCCATCAGCGAGTTGGCGAAGTCGCGGGCCTTGAAGGGCCGAAGGTCGTCGATCTTCTCGCCCACCCCCAGGGCGTGGATGGGCAGGCCGAAGCGGTCGGCCAGGGCGACGATGACGCCGCCCCGGGCGGTGCCGTCCAGCTTGGTCATGACCAGCCCGTTGACCTCGATCATGTCGCGGAAGGTCTCGACCTGCGAGTGGGCGTTCTGGCCCACCGTGGCGTCGAGCACCAGCAGGCAGGTGTGCGGCGCCGACTCGTCCACTTTGCGCAGCACGCGGACGATCTTCTTCAACTCCTCCATCAGGCCGACCTTGTTCTGCAGCCGGCCGGCGGTGTCGATCAGCAGCACGTCATCGCCGTAGTTCTGCGCCTCGGTGTAGGCATCGAAGGCGAGGCTGGCGGCATCGGCCCCGGTCTCGCGGGCGAAGACGTGGCAGGCGGTGCGCCCGCCCCACACCTTGAGCTGCTCGACGGCGGCGGCGCGGAAGGTGTCGCCGGCGGCCATCGAGACGGTGCGGCCCTGGCGCTTGAAGTAGCGCGCCAGCTTGCCGATGGTGGTGGTCTTGCCGGCCCCGTTGACGCCGACCACCAGCACCACGTGGGGCTTGGCCTTGCGGTCGATTTCCAGCGGCTTGGCCACCGGCTCCAGGATGTCGGCGATTTCCTCGGCCAGCACCGCCTTCACCTCTTCCGGCGGCACGTGCTTGCCGAAGCGCTCCTTGGCCAGGGCGGTGCACAGGCGGGCCGAGGTTTCCACCCCCATGTCGGCGGTGATCAGCAGGTCTTCCAGCTCCTGCAGGGTGTCGTCGTCCAGCTTGCGCTTGGCGAACAGGTCGACGATGCCCTGGGCCAGCCGGCCCGACGAGCGGGCCAGCGCGTCGAACAGCCGGCGGAGCCAGCTTTTCTGCTCCTCCTCCTCGCTTTCCTCGCCTTCCTTGGCGGCCTCGCCCTCCTTTGGAGTCTCGCCGTCCTTCGGGCCCTCCTGGGCCGCCTCGGCGGGAGGGGGAGCGTCGGACGGCGGCAGCGGGGCGGCGGGCGCCGGGACAGTCTTCTCCTGAACCGGTTCCTGAACTGGCGTCTGAACGGGCGGCTCAAGCGGCGCCTTGTCCCCGGCCTGGGCGGGCGGCGCCGGCGCGACCTCGGGAGCCGGCGCTTCCGGGCGCGGCATCACCGGCGGCGGCGCCCAGTCGGCGACCGGTGGCGGCGGCGCAACCTCGGGCTTGGCGGGCTCCGGCTTGGCGAATTCCACCTTGGGCGGCGCGGGCGGCGGCGGCTTCGGCGCCTCCGGGGCCGGTTGGGGCTCCGGCTTGGCGGCCGGCGGTGGGGACGCCACCGGCGGCGCCGGCGGTACGGGCGGCGGAGGTGCCTTGGGCGGTTCGGCGACCGGCGGCGGGGCCGAGGGCGCCACGGGCTGAGGAGCCTTCGGCGGCTCGGCGACCGGCGGCGGTGTCACCGGGGCTTCAGGTGCCTTGGGCGACTCGGGCACCACCGGCTCGAAGCTCAGCGGCTCGGCACTCGGCGGCGGCAGCTTGCCCTTCCGGCGCGCCTTCTCTTCCAGGCGGCGGCGCTTCTCGTCCTCCTTGGCCTGCTTCTCGGCCAGCCGGCGGGCCTCCTTCTCGGCCTTGCGGTCCAGCTCGGCCTGGCGTTTGGCCTCCTTCTCGGCTTCCTTTTCCTCGCGCGAGCGGCCGCCGAACAGCGAGAAACGCCGCTTCTTTTCCTCGTTGCCGGGGGAATGGGGGTCCTGGGACATGCTCAGCCGATCACCTCTGCCTGAAGAGAGCCGTTGTCGATGGCGGCGAACCTTACCCGGATCAGCCGACCGGGGACCAGCCCCGAAACGGCCCGGTCCACCCGCACCGGCAGGAACGAGGGGTCGCGGGCCTGACCGTCGGCCTCCAGCACCAGCTCGGCGGTCTGCCCCAGGCGCGCCTGCATCACCGCCTCGAGCCGCGCCGCGCCGGCGGCGCGCAACTCGGCGGCACGCGCCTTGACCACCTCGCCGGGCAGACGGCGCATGCGGGCCGCCGGGGTGCCGGGACGCGGCGAATAGGGGAAGACATGCAGATGGGCCAACCCGGCCTGATCGATCAGGGCCCGGGTGTTGGCGAACATGGCCTCGGTCTCGGTCGGGAAGCCGGCGATCAGGTCGGCGCCGAAGACGATCTCCGGCCGCGCCGCGCCCAGGTGTTCGCACAGCTCGATCACCCGGGCCCGGTCGTGGCGCCGCTTCATGCGCTTGAGGATCATGTCGTCGCCGGCCTGGACCGAGAAATGCACATGCGGCATGACCCGGGGATGGCCGGCCAGCAGGTCGAGCAACTGCTCATCGAGCGCCGCCGGGTCGAGCGACGACAGGCGCAGTCGGGGCAGCTCCGGCACCGCCTCGAGCAGCGCCGCGACCAGGGCGCCGAGGCGCGGCGCGCCGGGCAGCTCGCCGCCCCAACTGGTCAGGTCGACGCCGGTCAGCACCAGCTCGTGCAGGCCGCCGGCGACCAGGGCGCGGGCCTGCTCGATCACCCGTTCCACCGCCACCGAGCGGTTCGGCCCGCGGGCCAGCGGGATGACGCAGAAGGTGCAGCGGTGGTCGCAGCCCTGCTGGATCTGCACGAAGCCGCGCGCCCGGTCCTCGAAGCCGGCGACCAGATGGGGGGCCAGGGCGGCCACCGCCTCCGGGTCGCTGACCTGGATCGAGGGGCCGGCCGCCGCCGCCGCCTCCGTCGTCGGGTCCCAACTGTCGGCCTGGAGCTTGTCTGGATTGCCCAGCACCCGGGCCACCCCGGGCAACTCGGCCCAGCGCTCCGGCGCCAACTGGGCGGCGCAGCCGGTGACCACGATCTCCGCCTCCGGATGCTCACGCCTCAGGCGGCGGATGGTCTGACGGGCCTGCCGCTCCGCCTCGGCGGTGACGGCGCAGGTATTGACCACCACCCGGGGCCGGCTGCCCGGCGGCGCCTTGGCCAGATGGTCGCGGATGATCTCCGACTCGAAGGCGTTGGTGCGGCAGCCGAAGGTGACCACATCGGGGCGCGGCTTGCTGTGGGTCATGGCAGGGCCTGGGGATCGAAGGTGCCGCGAAAGACCTCGACCGCCGGGCCGGTCATGGTCACCCGGCCGGTGCCGTCGCGGTCCCAGGCGATGGAAAGCGCGCCGCCGTCCAGCACCACCGTCGCGGTGGGCTCGGCCAGACCGCGCCGCGCCGCCGCCACCACCGCCGCACAGGCCGCCGTGCCACAGGCCCGGGTCTGCCCGGCGCCGCGCTCCCACACCCGAAGGCGCAGCCGGTCCCGCCCCAGCACCGAGACGGCACTGGCGTTGACCCGGTTGGGAAACAGCGGGTGATGCTCCACCTCGGGCCCCAGGGCGGCCAGATCGATGGCCTCGGCATCGGGGACGAAGAACACCGCGTGCGGGTTGCCCATGCCCACCCCCACCGGATCGGCCAGCGGCCCCACCTCGAGCGGCAGATGCAGGGTGTCCATGGCCCGGGCCAGGGGAATCTCGGCCCAGTCCAGGCGGGCCGGGCCCATCTCCACGGCATACAGCCCGTCGCCGGCGCGGCGCACCTCGAGCAGGCCGCCGGCGCTCTCGATGCGCACCACCTCGGCACCGGACTCGGCCAGCAGCAGACGCCCGACACAGCGCGTGGCATTGCCGCAGGCCTCGACCTCGCCACCATCCGGGTTGTGGATGGTCATCCGCGCGGCGGCGCCGGAGCCGGCGGGGTCCAGCAGGGTGATCACCTGATCACAGCCCACGCCAAGACGCCGCTCGGCCAACCCACGGGCCAGAACGGAGGACAGCGGCACACCGCCGCGCCGGTCCAGAACCACGAAATCGTTGCCCAGACCGTGCATCTTGATGAACACATGCTCCATGCCGGGCCTTATAGACCTCGTGAGGCAGGGCGCCAAGGGGGCGCTGCCCCCTTGGAACCCCCGCCGGGGGGACCAGGGGCCCCCCCGGACCCCCGCCGTGAATTAAAACCACCCGGAGGGGGGCAAGCCCCCTCCGGGTGGTTTTGAGTCATGGTGGGGTCTGGGGAGGCCTCCCGGCCTCCCCAGCGGGGATTTCAAAGGGGCAGCGCCCCTTTGCCGCCCTACTTCACCAGCAGCGCACCGATCAAAGCCGCGACCAGGGCCCAGGGCAGCCAGCCGGGCAGGCCGCGGCGGTTGCCGGCCAGTTGGCGCACCGTTTCGGGGTGCAGCTTGAGGCCGCCGTTGCCGATCATGGCGGCCGCCTTGTCGGCGTGCTCGAGCATGGCGGGCAGGCGCTCGGCCGAGCGGGCGACGGCGCGGGCGGCGCGTTCGGCCTGCGCCTTGGGGCCCAGGTTGTCGCGCATCCACTCCTCGATGAGCGGGCGGCACAGCTCCCACATGTTGGTTTCCGGGGCCAGATTGCGGCCCAGGGCCTCGGCCACCAGCATCGACTTCTGGAGCATCAGAAGCTGCGGCTGGGTCTGCATCTGGAAGGTCTCGGTGACCTGGAAGAGCTGGCCCAGGAGGCGGGCGATGGAGATGTCGGCGATCGGCTTGCCGAGGATCGGCTCGGCGATCGAGCGGCTGGCCTGGGTGAAGGCCTCGACCGAGCGGTCGGCCGAGACGTAGCCGGCGACGAAGTGCACCTCGGCCACCCGGCGATAGTCGGCGGTCAGGAAGCCGACCAGCATTTCGGCCAGATAGCGCCGGGTGTCGGTATCGACCCGCCCCATGATCCCGAAGTCGAGGGCGATCAGCCCGCCATTGGGATCGACGAAGATGTTGCCGGGGTGCAGGTCGGCGTGGAAGAAGCCGTCGCGGAAGACCATGTGGAAGAAGGCGCGCGAGGCGTTTTCCGACACCGTCAGCGGGTCGATGCCGTGGGCGCGCAGGGTTTCCGGCTCGTCCACCGGCAGGCCGCCGACGCGCTCCAGGGTCATCACGTTGCGCCCGGTGCGCCGCCAGTCCACCGACGGCACGCGGAAGGTGGGGTCGCCGGCGAAGTTGTCGCCCATCTCGCAGGCGGCGGCGGCCTCGAAACGCAGGTCCATCTCCATGTTGACCGCGTCTTCGAAGGTGCGCACGCTTTCCACCGGGCGCAGACGGCGCCAGCCGGGCTGGGCCCACTCGACCATCTCGGCCAGCCAGTAGAGCAGGTCGATGTCGCGCCGGAAGGCGGCCTCGACCCCCGGGCGCAGCACCTTCACCGCCACCGGGGCGCCATCGGTGGTCACCGCGAAGTGGACCTGGGCGATGGAGGCGGCGGCCACCGGCTCCTCGTCGAAGCTTTCAAACAGGCTGCCGAGCGGGGCGCCGAACTCGTCCTCGATGATCCGCTTGGCCTGTTCGAAGGGGAACGGCGGCAGGCGGTCCTGAAGCTCCGACAGGTCGGCCGCCACTTCCTCGCCCAGCAGATCGGGGCGGGTGGACAGCGCCTGGCCGAACTTGATCAGGGTCGGCCCCAACTCGGACAGGGCGCGGGCCAGCCGCTGACCGGGCCGCCCCTCGGTGTTGCGCCGGGTGGTCAGGCTGGCCGCCCAGGCGGCGATGTGGGCCACCCGCACCCCTTCCATCAGGAACAGGGCGTCGTGGCGGGCCAACACCCGGGCCACGGACATCAGGCGGAGCAGGTTGCGGGTTGGGCGGATCACGGACGTTGCTGCCAGCTACCCGGACCAGGGCCGGGACAAGGGGGAGGCGGGGCGGCGGAGGTCGGCCGGAAGCCCTTAAAGCTTCCAGCCCGAATGGATGGCCGCGATGCCGCCCGAGAGGTTGCGGTACTTGACGTTCTCGAAGCCGGCCTTGCGCATCATGGCGGCCAGTTCGTCCTGGGGCGGGAACTGGCGGATGCTTTCGGCCAGATACTCGTAGGCGGCGCGGTCGCCGGCCACCATCTGCCCCAGACCGGGCAGCACGGTGAACGAGTAGGCATCGTAGATGCGGTCGAAGACCGGGACCACCACGTGCGAGAATTCCAGGCACATGTAGCGCCCGCCCGGCTTCAGCGCGCGGAATGCGTCGTTCAGGGCCAGTTGCGGGTCGGTCACGTTGCGCAGCCCGAAGGCGATGGTGTAGGCGTCGAAGGTGCCGTCCGGGAAGGGCAGGAACTGGGCATCGCCGCAGGTCCAGGTCAGCCCCGACAGGTGCCCCCGGTCGGCTGCCCGGCGCCGCCCGACGCGCAGCATCTCGGCGTTGATGTCGCACACCGTGACCCGGGCCGGGAACGACTTGGCCCCCTCGCCCCCCACCTTGGCGGCGCGCTCCAGGAAGCGGAAGGCGATGTCGCCGGTGCCGCCGGCCACGTCGATCAGGTGCTGGCCGGGGCGCGGCGACAGCCAGTCGATCAGCGCGGCCTTCCAGATGCGATGGATGCCACCGCTCATCAGGTCATTCATCAGGTCGTACTTGTCGGCGACCGAATCGAAGACCTGCCGGACCATGCCCGCCTTCTCGGCGCGGGGCACGGAACGGTAGCCGAAATGGGTCAGATCGTCATCCGCCGAGGGGGCCTCGGCGGCGGGGTGGGGCGGGTGCTGGGACGTGCTCATGGGGGCGCACCATAGCCCAAGCCCCAACCCGGCGGAATACGGGATTTGACCCCTCGGGGCACTTTTTTGCCGGGGCCGGTTTGGGGATGCGATCCGGCATCACATCAACTATCCCAGAGGGGCCCGATGACAGCAGCGGAGGACCCGTGAATGCCCGAATTGCCGGAGGTCGAGACGGTCCGCCGGGGTCTGGCGGCGGCCCTCGAGGGGCGCCGGCTGGCCGAGGTGGCGGTGCTGCGGCCGGGCCTGCGCATCCCCTTCCCGCCCGATCTGGCCGAGGCGTTGTCGGGCCGCCGGGTGGTGGCGGTGCGCCGCCGGGCCAAGTTCTTCCAACTGGTGCTGGACGACGGCCGGGTGCTGCTCGGCCATCTCGGCATGAGCGGCCGGGTGCACATCCTGCCGCCGCCCCACCTCGGCACCCCGCCGCCGCCCGGGCCGCACGACCACCTGATCCTGACCACCGACACGCAAAGCCGCGTGGTGTTCACCGACGCCCGCCGATTCGGCCTCCTCACCCTGACCACCGAGGCCGAGCTCGCAACCCACCCGATGCTCACCGACCTGGGGCCGGAGCCCCTCTCCGACACCCTCACCGGCCCCTGGCTGGCCGCCGCCCTGGCCGGACGACGCGGGCCCATCAAGCCGGCCCTGATGGACCAGCGCCTGATCGCCGGCATCGGCAACATCTACGCCAGCGAGGCCCTGTTCCGGGCCGGCCTGTCGCCCCGCCGGCGGGCCGACACGGTGAAAGGGCAGCGCGCCGCGCGGCTGGCCGAGGCCATCAAACAGGTGCTGACCGAGGCCATCGCCGCCGGCGGCGCCAGCTTGCGCGACCACCGCCAGCCGGACGGCGAGCTGGGCTACTTCCAGTTCAGCTTCGCGGTCTACGACAAGGCCGGCCAGCCCTGCCCGGGGTGCGACTGCGACCTCGCCGAAGGGGGCGGCATCCGCCGGCTGGTGCAGGCCGGGCGGTCGACTTTTTACTGTCCCCGCCGCCAGCGGTAGTGGTATTCCTGGCCTCCATGATGGGGAGCCTGCGCCGAACAACGGACAGCGGCATCCGCCGGATCGGCCGGGCCGGTCGGGCGGCGGCGTTGGCCTGCGCGCTGTGGCTGGGCGCCACCCCGGCGCTTCTTCCAGGCGCCAACCCGGCGCTGGGGGCCGACTCCTTCCTCAAGGGCTTCGACGACCTGCCCCTGCCGGCCGGCTTCAGCGCCCTCGACGATCCCCCCCCCACCGTCTTCGACAGCGCCTACGGCCGTCTCGCCGAGGCCTACGCCCGCGGCCCCGGGCCAGCCGCCAAGGCCCGCGCCTTCTACGCCGACACCCTGCCCCAACTGGGCTGGACCGCCCTGCCCGGCGACCCCCTCGGCTTCCAGCGCGGCAACGAGCGCTTGCGCCTTGACTTCACAAGCCAAGGCGGCAGTCTGCTCATCCACTTTTCGCTGAAACCCAACTGACAGTCTTATAATTCCCCTTCAAGGAGCGTCGCACCCCCATGGCCTACGAGCACATCCTGGTCGAAACCCGGGGCAAGGTCGGGATCGTCACCCTGAACCGCCCCAAGGCCCTCAACGCCCTGTGCGCCCAGCTGATCGAAGAGCTGGGCCAGGCCCTGGACGGCCTGGAGGCCGACGAAACCATCGGCTGCATCGTCCTGACCGGCAGCGAAAAAGCCTTCGCCGCCGGAGCCGACATCAAGGAAATGGCCGGCAAGTCCTTCATCAGCGCCTACCTGGAAGACTTCATCACCAACGGCTGGGAACGCATCACCACCTGCCGCAAACCAGTGATCGCCGCCGTCGCCGGCTACGCCCTGGGCGGCGGCTGCGAAGTCGCCATGATGTGCGACTTCATCCTGGCCGCCGACAACGCCCGCTTCGGCCAACCGGAAATCAACCTCGGCGTCATCCCCGGCGCCGGCGGCACCCAGCGCCTGACCCGCGCCGTGGGCAAGGCCAAGGCCATGGAAATGTGCCTGACCGGCCGCCAGATGGACGCCGCCGAAGCCGAACGCGCCGGACTGGTCAGCCGCGTCGTGCCCCTCGCCGACCTGATGGACGAAGCCATCAAAACCGCCGAACGGATCGCCGAACAGTCGCGCCCCATCGCCCTGATCTGCAAGGAGTCGGTCAACGCCGCCTTCGAAACCACCCTGGCCATGGGCATCATGACCGAACGCCGACTGTTCCACGCCTGCTTCGCCACCGACGACCAAAAGGAAGGCATGGCCGCCTTCGTCGAAAAACGCCAGCCCAACTTCAAGAACAGCTAAAGGGGCTGGCAAAGGGGCGCAGCCCCTTTGAAACCCCGCCGGGGGACACGGGGTGTCCCCCGGACCCCCGCCAGTTCGTTGGCGTGAAACGCCAAGGCAGAGCCAAGCACGAACGGTATTTGGTTGCAGGCCAGCTTCGCTGGCCTGCCTAAACGAAAAGTCGATGGTGCGCATTGCACCAACCGCCTCCCCTTGTTTCAGGGTTGTTTTCGCAGGCCAGCAAAGCTGGCCTGCACCCACCCCCCTTGCACCTGCCATCCATGCCTGCGTTCGGCTCCAACGAAATGGCGGGGTCCGGGGGGACCCTGTCCCCCCGGTGAGGGTTCGGGGGCAAAGCCCCCGTCAGCCGTCGGGCGCCTCACGCCCCTCTGTCGATTGACAGTTTCAGGAAGTGTGTCGCGCAGGAGATGCAGGGGTCGTAGTTGCGGATGGTTTGTTCGCAGCGCCAGGTGAGGGCGGCGTCGTCCAGGTGGAGGTTGTTTTCGACCACTTTCAGCAGGTCGTCTTCGATGATTTTCTGGTTCTGGGCGGTGGGGGGCACGATGACGGCTTTGGTGATGGTGCCGTCGCGGTCTGTTTCGTAGGTGTGGTGGCAGATGCCGCGCGGGGCTTCGGTGCAGCCTTGGCCGTGTCCGGCCTTGGGGGTAAGGGGCACGTCGGGCCGGGGCGGTTCCTTGTAGGCGCGGGCCAGGGCGAGGGCGTCTTCGAGGGCCTGGAGGTTTTCCAGGGCGCGCACGATGATGCTTTTGTAGGGGTTCGTCACCACCGGCCCGACCCCGGCCTCGGCGGCCAGTTGGCGCACGGTTTTCGAGTATTGTTCGAAGTTGATGGCGTGCCGGGCCAGCGGCCCGACCTTGAACAGGCCCTCGCGGCCATCGTCGTGTTTGAACACGGCGTGCAGGGCGTTGGAGTGGGCGACGTGCTGTTCGACCACCCGCTCGTGGAAGGCGTCGATGGGGAAGGCGTGGCCCCGGTTGGTGGCCAGGGTGCCGCGATGGATGGCGTATTCGCCGGGGTGGGTGAGGGCGAGGAAGGTGTAGTCCTGCTCAAGGTCGGGGAAGTCGAATCCGGCGACCAGACGGACCAGTCCGGCGGCGGCTTGCTGGGCCCATTCCAGTTCGGGGATCAGGGCCTGGATTTCGCCCTGGGTGGGCACCCGGTAGAAGCCGCCCACCTTGAGGTTGACCGGATGGACGGCGCGCCCGCCGATGGTTTCGAGGATGGCGTTGCCCAGTTTTTTCAGGCGCAGCGCGGTTTCCACCACCGCCGGGTTGGCCCGGGCCAGTTCGATGGAATCGTTGAGGCCGAGGAAGTCCGGGGCGTGCAGCATGGCCACGTGCAGGACGTGGCTTTCGATCCACTCGCCGCAGTAGACAAGGCGCCTCAGGTCGTCCAGCGGCCCTTCCACCTTGGCCCCGAAGGCGGCTTCCAGGGCCTGCGCGGCGCCCATCATGTAGGCCACCGGGCAGATGCCGCAGATGCGCGCCGTGATGTCCGGCACATCGCTGTAGGGGCGGCCCTGAAGGAAGGCCTCGAAGAAGCGGGGCGGTTCGAAGATGATGAACTTCAGGTCCTTCACCTTGCCGTCGCGCAGCTTGATGTCGAGCGCCCCCTCGCCCTCGACCCGGGCCAGGGCCTCAACCTTGATCGTGCGCCGGGACATGGCGTTCGCTCTCCTCCCTGAAGGCATCGGCGCCGGCGTTGAAGCCGCGGAAGGCCTGCCCCACGGCGCGCGGCGACAGGCCCATTTCGCCGGTCATCCAGTCGGCCAGGGCGCGGGTGTTGGGGCCCTCCTTGGGGCCGAAACAGCCGTAGCAGCCCCGGGTCTGGGTGGGGCACAGGTTGCCGCAGCCGGCCTGGGTGACCGGGCCCAGGCAGGGCGTGCCGTGAGCGACCATGACGCACACCGTGCCCCGGCGCTTGCACTCGATGCATTCGCTGTGGCGCGGCAGGTTGGGCTTGCGGTTGTTGAGGAAGGCCGACAGCACCTCCAGCACCTGATACTTGTTGACCGGGCAGCCGCGCAGCTCGAAATCGACCGGCACGTGGTCGGCGATGGCGGTGCTGGTCGACAGGGTTTCGATGTACTCGGGCCGGGCGTAGACCGCCTCGATGAAGGCCTTGTGGTCGGCGAAGTTCTTCAGCGCCTGGATGCCCCCGGCGGTGGCGCAGGCGCCGATGCTGATCAGCACCTTGGACTGGCGGCGCACGGTCTGGATGCGTTTGGCGTCGTGGGCGGTGGTGATCGAGCCCTCGACCAGGGCGACGTCATAGGGGCCCTTCACGGTGCGCCGGGTGGCTTCCAGGAAATAGGCGATCTCCACCGCCCCGGCGAGGGCCAGCAACTCGTCCTCCAGCGACAGCAGGCCAAGCTGGCAGCCATCGCAGGAGGAGAACTTGAAGACCGCCAGCTTGGGGCGCGAGGCGTCGGCCGGGCTCATGGTTCTAAAGCTCCCAGACGCGGAAAATGTCGGCCACCTTGTCGAAGCGGAACACCGGGCCGTCGCGGCACACGAAGTGGCCGCCCCACTGGCAGTGGCCGCACACGCCGACGGCGCATTTCATGTTGCGTTCCATGCTGATGAACATGCGCTCCTCGCGCACCCCCTTCTCCGCCAGGGCGGTCAGGCAGAAGCGCATCATGGCCTCTGGCCCGCAGACGAAGGCAGAGGTGTTGCCGGGGTCGAAGCCGCCCATCTTGATCAGCCGGGTGACCACCCCGACGTGGCCGTTCCACGCGCCGGTGGCGCGGTCCACGGTGACGTGCACCGACATGTCGAAGCGCCCCCGCCAGGCCTTCAGCTCGCGGGTGAACAGGATGTCCTCCGGCGTGCGGGCGCCATAGAGGATGAGCACCTTGCCGAAGCGGTCGCGCTCGGCCAGCACGGTGTGGATCAGCGGCCTGAGGGGGGCGAGGCCAATGCCCCCGGCGACGATCAGCACGTCGTCGCCGTGCGCCGCCTCGGCCGGCCAGTGGGTGCCGAAGGGGCCGCGGATGCCGATCGACTGGCCGGCCTTCAGGCGGTTCATGGCGTTGGTCACCGTGCCCACGGCGCGCGTGGTGTGGACCAGCACGCTGGGGTCGGCCGGATCGCCGCTGATGCTGATCGGCACCTCGCCCACCCCGAACACATAGAGCATGTTGAACTGGCCGGGCTTGAAGTGCATCCCGGCGCCGTCCAGCGGCTCCAGCTCCAGGGTGAAGGTATCGGCCAGCTCGCGGCGCAGCCGGGCGATGCGGAAGCGACGCGGCCGCATCGGGTCGGCCGCTCCCCGGGCCGGCGGTTCGGGGGCGCGCAGGGCCGCGGGGTTTGCGGCGGGGTGGGTGGAAGCCTCGGCCATGATCGTTCGCTGTCCCTGATCGGGGCCTACATCTGGCCGCCCTTGGGCTGGTAGAGGTCGAGCATTTGCAGGCGCGCGGCCTGAAGACGCTCGGCCATCATGGCGACCACCCGGTTGAGGACCAGATAGCCCAGCTCGTGGTCGGCCTCGAACTTCTTGCGCAGGCAGGCGGCGTCCAGGCTGACCACGCGCAGCAGCGACACCGCCCGGGCGTCGAAGGTGTAGCGGTAGGGGGTGACCAGCGACGACCAGCCGAGCACGTCGTCCTCCTGAAGGGTCTGCAACGAGACCCGGTCCAGGCCCGGCACCTTGGCCTCGATGGACACCGTGCCGTGGCGCACGATGTACACCTTGTCGGCGTCGCTGCCCTCGTGGAACACGTAGTCGCCGGGACCGAAACGCTCGTTGACCCCGCAGCCGGCGAGCAGGGCCAGGGTGTCGGCGTCGAACCCCTCGAAGAAGGGATGGTTTTCGAGCAGGGTCTCCAGACCCTCGACCTGGACCATGGCGTTACTCTCCCCCAGTCGGTGTGGCGCTGTCTTGCTTGGCGGCGTTTTGGGCCGGCGCGCGGCCGGCCAGACGGGCGGTCTCCTCGGTCAGGTCGATGCCCACCGGGCACCAGGCGATGCAGCGCCCGCAGCCGGTGCAGCCCGACCGCCCGAACTGCTCGTACCAGGAACTCAGCTTGTGGCTCATCCACTGGCGATAGCGGCTGGCCGTCTCGATGCGGATGCTGCCGCCGTGGATGTAGCTGAAATCCATGGTGAAGCAGGAATCCCAGCGGCGCCAGCGCTCGGCGATGTCGCCCGTCAGATCGGTCGAATCCTCGACCGTGGCGCAGAAGCAGGTCGGGCAGACCATGGTGCAGTTGGCACAGGCCAGACAGCGCTCGCCGACCCGGGACCAGTGCGGATGGTCCAGGTTGTCGGCCACGATGCGCCGATGATCGGGATCGAGGCGGCGCCTCTGGGCGGCCCGGGTCGCCTCGGGCACGGCGGCGGCGGCGGCGCGGTCGGCCGCCTCGGGCGGCCGGCCGGTGCCCTCGGGCAGGCTGTCGAGCAGGCGCGCCCCGGCCGGACTGGCCGGGCGGACCAGGAAGCGGTGGCCCCCCTCGACGATCTCGCTCATCACCAGATCGGCCCCGCCGCCATCGGCCGGAACCGCCGGGCCGGTGCCCATGGAATCGCAGAAGCAGGTCGCGGCGGCATGGCCGCAGTCCAGGGCGACGATGAAGGCGGCCCGCCGGCGCCCGGCATAGGTGGGGTCGGGGCGCGACGCCTCCGGAGCGTCCGGGGTCAGGCCGAAGACCTGATCCTGGGCCGCGATGGCCGCCAGATCGCACGGCTTGACGCCAAGCAGGGCAAGGCGCGGCGGGGCATGGTCGCCGGCGCTGTCGGTCACCTCGAAGCCGCTGCCGGTGGAGCGGGCCCGCATCAGGCGCACCTCGGGCGGATGCAGATGGCGCTTCCAGGCGTGCGGCGGGCTGGCGAAGCCGAACAGGGCGCCATCCGCGCGCTCTTCCAGGCGATAGTGCCCGGGGCTCTGCACATCGCGCCAGCCGGCCGGCAGATCGGCCCGGCCCTCGATCGGCTCCAGCACGATGGCTTGCTCGCGCAATCGGGGGCCGATGACCGTGAAACCGGCCCCGGCCAGGGCGGCGATCAGGGCGTCAAGACCGGGCACATCAAGCATCACGGCCCGGGCGGACTGGGGAGTTGCTGGGTCGCTCACGCCACCTCCTGCCCAAAACCCACTTTCCAGCGGGCGGATCAGCCGTGCCGTCCGCCCCGTCTGTTCAGGTGGTCATTCGGGGGGCCGGTTTTAAGAGGGACAACGGCACGATCCGAGTTGCCAGATCAATCCCGACAAGGGCATACCACCCCCCATCATGCGCACCGACCTGTTCGACTTCACCCTGCCCCCCGAACACATCGCCCGCCGCCCGGCCAGCCCGCGCGACGCCGCCCGCCTGCTGGTGGTGCCGCCAGAGGGCCTCTTCGCCGACCTAACGGTGGCCGACCTGCCCGGCCAACTCGCCCCCGGCGACCTGCTGGTGGTCAACGACACCCGCGTCCTGCCAGCCCGCCTGACCGGCCGGCGCGGCACCGCCGGCGTCGAAATCACCCTCGACCAGCGGCGCCCCGACGGCACCTGGCGCGCCCTGGCCAAGGGTGCGCGCAAGCTGAAACCCGGCCAGCGCATCGATTTCGCCGATGCCCTCTCGGCCCAGGTGCTGGAAAAAGCCGAAGGCGGCGTGGTCACCCTGGCCTTCGACCGCGACGGCGCCGACCTGCGCGCCGCCCTCGAAGCGGTCGGCCACATCCCCCTGCCCCCCTACATGGGCCGACCCGACGACGCCCGCGACCGCGACGACTACCAGACCCTGTTCGCCGCCCGCGAAGGCGCCGTCGCCGCCCCCACCGCCGGCCTGCACTTCACCCCGCGCCTGATCGACGCCCTGACCGCCGCCGGCATCACCCAGACCAGCCTGACCCTGCACGTCGGCGCCGGAACCTTCCTGCCGGTCAAGGTGGACGACACCCGAGACCACCAGATGCACGGCGAATGGGGCGAAATCACCCCCCACACCGCCGACACCATCAACACCACCCGAGCCGCCGGCGGCCGCGTGGTCGCCGTCGGCACCACCGCCCTGCGCCTGCTCGAAAGCGCCGCCCGCGACGATGGCACCGTCGCCCCCTTCGAAGGCGAAACCGACATCTTCATCACCCCAGGCCACCGCTTCCAGGCAGTCGACGCCCTGCTCACCAACTTCCACCTGCCCCGCTCGACCCTGTTCATGCTGGTCAGCGCCTTCATGGGCCTGGAACGCATGCAATCCGCCTACGCCCACGCCATCGCCGAAAACTATCGCTTCTACTCCTACGGCGACGCCTGCCTGCTGCTGCGCTGACAACACACGGGAAAGCGGGACAACAAACAGGGCAACAAAAGGGGCTCCGCCCCTTTGACCCCGCCGGGGGGACAGGGTCCCCCCGGACCCCGCCATTTCATGGGAGCGCCACGCCGGCAACATACCGGGACCAGTTGGGGTTGGTTGCGGGCCAGCTTCGCTGGCCCGCGTAAACAACAAACCTCACTGGCGGGCGCTGATGCGTGCCGTGCCGACTGCACCCCCCGGTTTTGGTTGTTTCGCAGGCCAGCGAAGCTGGCCTGCACCCAAACACCACGCAGACTTGGCACCACGTCCGCGATGCGCACCAACGAAATGGAGGGGGTCCGGGGGATCGCCTTCGATCCCCCGGCGGGGGTTCGGGGGCAGAGCCCCCGTTTTGCAAGGTGTGGGGGTTCGGGGGCAAAGCCCCCGTTATCAAAGGCGTGGGGGTTCGGGGCAGGGCTCCGGGGTTGGTGTCGTCACTCGTTGGTGGTGGCGGCGTGGGTCAGGTCGATCAGGGCGGCGAGTTCGATTGGTCGGCTGATCAGGTAGCCTTGGATCTTGGTGCAGCCGAGGTCTTTCAGGAAGTCGAACTGGGCCTGTGTTTCCACGCCTTCGGCGACCACGTCGATGGCGAGGTCGCGGGCCATGCGGACCATGGCGGTGGCCAGCGCGCAATCGCGGTGGTCGGCGGGGATTCCGGCGATGAATTCGCGATCCAGTTTCAGCACCTGGATGGGCAGGTTCTTGAGCCGCGAGAGGGACGAGTAGCCTTTGCCGAAGTCGTCCAGGGCGACGCGGATGCCGTGGGCGTCGAGCCGTTTGAGGATGGCGAGGCTTTGTTCCTCGTCGGCCATGATGCCGGTTTCGGTGATTTCGACCACCAGATGGCGGGGTGACAGGCCGGCTTCGCCGAGGGCCCGTTCGATGGTCGCTTCCAGGCCGACCTTGGCGTGGAACTGGCGCGGCGAGACGTTGACCGCGAGATCGAGGTGGCCCAGGCCGGCTTTTTCCAGCACCCCGAGGTCTTCCACCACGCGGGCCAGCACGTACTCGCCCAGGGCGTGGATCAGGCCGCTTTCCTCGGCCAGGGGGATGAATTCGTCGGGCGGCACCATGGTGCCGTCGGCCTGACGCCAGCGCAGAAGGGCTTCGGCGCTGGCGATGCGGCCGTCGTCGATGCGCACCTGGGGCTGGTAGAGGACGAACAGCTCGCCCCCGGCCAGGGCGCGTCTCAGCTCGGTTTCCAGGGCGTTGCGGCGGGCCAGTTTCAGGTTCAGTTCCTGGGTGAAGTACTGGTAGTTGGCCCGTCCCTGTTCCTTGGCGTGATAGAGCGCGGCGTCGGCGTGGCGCAGCAGGTCTTCCGGGGTGGCGCCGTCGTCCGGGTAGATGGCGATGCCGATGCTGGTCGAGACGTTGGCCTCGCCTTCCTCCAGGTCGAAGGGCTGGGCCAGGGTGTGGATGATGGTTTCGGCGACGCTCGACAACTCCTCGGAGCGGCTGAGGTGTTGCAGGATCACGGTGAACTCGTCGCCGTGGATGCGGGCCACGGTGTCGGAGGCGCGCACCACGCGGCTCAGGCGGCGCGCCGTTTCGCCGAGCAGGGCGTCGCCGGCGCGATGGCCCAGGGTGTCGTTGACCGCCTTGAAGCGGTCGAGATCGAGGAAGAACAGGCCCAGCTTCTCGCCCGAGCGTTCGGCCTGGGCCACCGCCTGGCTCAGGCGGTCGAGGAACAGGCGGCGGTTGGGCAGGCCGGTGGTCTGGTCGAAGTTGGCGTGCCGCCAGACGGTTTCCTCGCGCTGCTTGCGTTCGCTCAGGTCGCTGAGCACGGCGATGGTGTTGGTGCGCTGGCCCTCGGCGTCGCGCACTTCCGACAGGCTGAGCCACACCGGCAGCACCTCGTCGGACTTGCGGCGGGCCAGCACCTCGCCGTGCCAGCGGCCGTTGTCGTCGACCGCCTTCGCCACCTCTTCATAGAAGGTGCGGTCGTAGCGGGCCGAGCAGAAGTGCGGCAACTCCAGGCCGCGCACTTCGCGGGTCTTGTAGCCGAGGGCCTTGAGCAGGGCCTGGTTGACCTGCTCGACCTGTCCCGAGGCGTTGAAGACGATGATCGGCTCGTTGGTGCTTTCGAAGACCATGGCCGACAGGCGCAGGGCCTCGCGGGTGCGCTTGCGTTCGGTGATGTCCTCCAGGATGGCGATGCACAACGGCCGGTCCGAGAAACGCTCCAGACGGATCGGGTTGAGCACCACCGAGGCCCAGATGGTCACCCCGTCGGGCAGGCGGAAGCGCACTTCCAGGTTCTGTTCGGCGCTGTCCGGGTGGGTGATCTTGGCCAGCACGGCGCGCACCATCATCGGATGGTCGGCCGGGTGGACCAGCGGCCCCAGGTCGCGGCCGATCAACTCGGTGCGGCTGACCTCCTCGCGGCCCAGCAGGATGCGGGCCAGGGCCGGGTTGACGTCGAGCAGGCGGCGCTCGGCGTCGATCACCGCCATGCCCAGGCCGGCGGTGTTGAAGATGGTGCGGAAGCGTGATTCGCTTTCGCGCAGGGCGCTTTCGGCGCGGCGCCGTTCGGTGATGTCGCGCACCGTGGCGATCAGGAGCTCGCCGGCCGGGCTGGCGGCGCGGGCCAGGGTCAGTTCGGCCGGGAAGCGGCTGGCGTCGCCCCGCAGGGCGATCACCTCGCGTGTTCCCTCGGCGCCGTCGGCGCCGGGGATCAGCAGGCCGGGCAGCAGGGCGTCCAGCGGCCGCCCCTCGAAGTCGACGCCGGCCAGCCCGAACAGGCTCTCGGCCACCGGGTTGTGCGACAGGATGGCGTGGTCGGCCGGATCGGCGACGAAGATGGCGTCGGCCGAGGTGGCGACGATGGCCTGGGTGCGTGCCACCGCCGTTTCCAGATGGTCCATCACCTGGTTGTAGCGGGCGGCGATCTGGCCGGTCTCGGTGAACGGATCGGCCACGGCGCGCAGCGACAGGTCACCGCTGCGGGCCTGGCTTTCCATCACCTGGAAGAAGTCGAAGGTCTCGGTGCGCGCCCCGTGCTCGGCGATGTTGAGGCCGATGCGCTCGACCTCGGGGCTGACCCTTAGCGGGGCGATCCGGCTGAGCACCAGCAGCAGCCCGAGGGGCAGCACGAAGGCGGCGCCGAAGCAGGCGACCACGCCGGTAAGCTGGATCTTGAGCTGGCCCACCCAGTCCAGCCCGGTACCCAGCAGTTCGGGCTGGCCGAACAGGGCGACCGCCACGGTGCCCCAGATGCCGCCCCCCAGGTGCACCGGAATGGCGCCCACCGCGTCGTCGATCCTGTAGCGCAGCAGCAGCCAGTCGAGCCCCATGGCGACCGCCCCGCCGAGACCGCCGATGAGCACCGCCGCCCCCGGCGAGACGGCGTGGCAGTTGGCGGTGATGGCGACCAGCCCGGCCAGCAGGCCGTTGATCACCGGCATCACGTGGGGGGTGCCGTCGCGCACCCAGCCGATGGCCAGGGCAAACACGCTGCCGGCGGCGGCGGCCAGACAGGTGTTGGCGACGATGCCGGCGATGGCGGGCTCCAGGGTCAGGGTCGAGCCGCCGTTGAAGCCCAGCCAGCCGAACCACAGGATCAGCGCCCCCAGGGCCGACAGCGGCAGGTTGGCGCCGCTGATCTCGTTGACCGAGCCGTCCTCGTTGAAGCGCCCGGCGCGCGGCCCGATGATGAGCAGGGTGGCCAGCGACACCCAGCCGCCCACCGAATGGACCACCGAGGAGCCGGCCCAGTCGACGAAGCCGGCCTTGCCCAGCCAGCCGCCCATCGCCTCGCCGCCCAGCCCGTTCCAGGCCCAGTGGCCGAACAGCGGATAGATCAGCATGGCGACCAGCATCGACAGCCCGACATAGGCGGCGAACGACAGGCGCTCGGCCACCGCCCCGGACACCACCGTGACCGCGGTCGAGCAGAACAATGCCTGGAACAGGAAGAAGACCAGCCCCATGGGGGTTTCGATGCCGCGCAGGAAGAACCCCTCGGCACCGATCAACCCGAGCCATGAGCCGCCGAACATCAAGGCGTAGCCGGCTGCCCAGAACCCCATCATCGACACGGCGAAATCCACCGTGTTCTTCATCGCCACGTTGATGTTGTTCTTGGAGCGGGTCAGCCCGGTTTCCAGGCACAGGAAGCCGGCCTGCATGAACAGCACCAGCGCCGCCGAGATGATGATCCACAGGATGTCGAAGACGTTGGTGCTCACCGGGACCCGGCCTTGACGGTGGTAGCCGCGCCGCGCCCCCTGGCGTTTCGGTCATCCGAGGCACTCGGCGCGTCATCCTGCCCGCAAATGAGGCATAAATGCAAGCAGTGCATACGGTTTTTGCAAAGCCTTGCAGCTTGAGTTTAAGCCGTGCCTCTGCTACCCGCCTTCCATGCCCCACGTCCCGACGCCCCCCGACGCCGCCGCCATCGATCCCACGCCCCCGGCGCCGACCGCCCCGGCGCCCGCCGCACCCAGCCCCGGCCTGGGGCGTTCGCTGCTCCTCATCCTGGCCGCCTTCACCGCCGCCGGGCCGCTGTCGATGCAGATTTTCCTGCCCGCCCTGCCGGCCATCCAAAGCGGCTTTCAGGTCGATCCGGCGGCCAGCCAGTTGCTGATCAGCCTGGCCATGGCCGCCTTCGGGGTGGCCCAGTTGGCCTATGGCCCGCTGTCGGACCGCTTCGGCCGCCGGCCGGTGCTGATTTTCGGGCTGGTCCTGTTCCTGGTCGGCTCGGCGATGTGCCTGCTGGCGCCCAGCCTGCCCCTGCTGGTCGTCGGGCGCATCGTGCAGGCGGCGGGCAGCGCCGCCGGCATGGTCCTGCCGCGGGCCATCATCCGCGACCTGTGCGACCGCGCCCAGGCGGCCCACGGCATCGCCCGGCTGACCACCATCATGGTCATCGCGCCGATGCTCGCCCCGCTGGCCGGCGCCGCGCTGAGCGACCTGATCCACTGGCGGGCGATCTTTCTGGTCATCACCGCCTTTGCCGGGCTGACCGTGTGGCTGGCCCTGTATCGGCTGACCGAAAGCAATCACCAGCGCAGCCCCCTGCCCGGCCCGATGGGCATGGTGGACAGCTACCGGGGGCTGCTCCGCCAGCCGCTGTTCGTGGCCTATGCCGGGTTCGCCGCCAGCACCATGGGCATGTTCTTCGTCTTCATGTCGGCGGCGCCCTATCTGGCCATCCAGGTGATGGGCATCAGCGCCACCCAGTATGGCCTGTGGTTCGCCGCCGTCTCGGCGCTGTACATCGTCGGCAACCTGTCGACCAGCCGCATCGCCCACCACATCGGCCTGGAAGGCACCCTGGCCCTGGGCGCCGCCATCGCCCTGGCCGGCGGCCTGCTGCTGGTGGTCAGCTGCGCCCTGGCTCCGTGGACGCCACTGACCATCCTCGGCCCGGCCCTGCTGATGGGCCTGGGCAACGGCATCGGCCTGCCCCAGGCCCAGGCCGGGGCGGTCAGCGTCGATCCCAAGCGGGCCGGCGCGGCGTCCGGGCTGGCCGGCTTCACCCAGATGATCGCCGGCGCCATCCTGGCCCAGACGGTGGGCCTGCTGGAAGACGGCACGCCGTGGCCGATGGCCCTGCTGATGCTGCTGACCGCGCTCAGCGCCCTGCTCAACGCCGGGCTGGCGCTGCGCGCCAACAAGGGGGCGTCCCCTTGACCCCTCAGCGCCCCTGCCAGACCGGCGGGCGCTTGCCCAGGAAGGCATCGATGCCTTCCTCGGCGTCGCGGGCCATCATGTTCTCGGTCATCACCTGGCTGGCGTAGGCATAGGCCTCGTCCAGCGGCATCTCGGCCTGGCGGTAAAAGGCTTCCTTGCCAATGGCCAGGGTCAGCGGCGACTTGGCGGCGATGGTGCCGGCCATCTGGGCCACCGTGGCGTCCAACTCGTCGTCGGCCACCGCCCGGTTGATCAAGCCGGCGGCCTCGGCCTCGTCGGCTGACAGGGGGCGGCCGCTGAGCAGCATCTCCAGGGCCGTCTTGCGGCCCACGGCGCGACTCAGGGCGACCATCGGGGTCGAACAGAACAGCCCGATGTTGACCCCCGGCGTGGCGAAGCGGGCCGAGGCCCCGGCGTAGGCCAGATCGCACGAGGCGACCAACTGGCAGCCGGCCGCCGTGGCCATGGCATGGACCTTGGCGATGACCGGCTTGGGCAGCCGCACGATGGCCGTCATCAGGCGCGAGCACTGGCTGAACAGCGCCTCGTACATCTCGCGGCCGGGCTCGGCGCGCATTTCCTTCAGGTCGTGCCCGGCGCAGAAGGCCGCACCATGGGCCGCCAGCACCACCACCTTCACCGACTCGTCGGCGGCGACGGCGGCGAGTTCGGCCTCCAGGGCCTCCATCAGGGCGCGCGACAGGGCGTTGCGGGCCTGCGGACGGTTGAGGGTCAGGGTGGCGATCCCACCCTCGTCGTCGCGCAGGACCAGGGGCTCGGCGGGGAGGGCGGCGGGGGCGGACATGGCGGGCTCCTTGAACCTGTGGCCGGGCAGGGGTGGCCTTGCCGCGGCGGGCCGGGTAGAACTTGGCGGGTAGAAAAGGCTTGAGGCTTCAACAACCACTGTGCCCGCCCCCGCCCGGCGCGGCAACCCCCGGCCCGGGAGTCCCGAAGTTATGGTCCACATCACCAAGCAGCAGGTCATCGACATCGTCGAGCGCGAGTTGCCCTTCGCCCGCTACGTCGGCGCCGAGGTGGACGAGATCGGCCCCGGCCACGTGGTCTGCCGCATGCGCTACAAGCCCGAGTTGGTGCGCCCCGGCGGCACCATCAGCGGCCCGGCCCTGATGAGCCTGGCCGACTTCGCCATGTTCGTCGCCGTGATGAGCCTGATCGGCCCGGTCGAACTGGCGGTGACCACCAACCTCAACATCAACTTCCTGCGCAAGCCGGGCCAGGAGGACGTGCTGGCCGTGGGCAGCGTGCTCAAGCAGGGCAAGCGGCTGGCGGTGATGGAGGTCGACCTTTACTCCGGCGAGATCGGGCCGGACAACATGGTGGCCCACGTCACCGGCACCTATTCCATTCCGCCGACCGGCTGAATCCGGCTGATTTCTTTTATTTTCAAGGCGTTGGTGGAAGGTATCCGGATACCTTTTTGCAAGCCACTGATATTGCTTGCAAAAATCCCGTTGACACCGTTTCTTTTCCTGGCATAGTGCGCGCCTCGCCGCCCGGCCCAGGCTGGACGCGGCTGAACAGGCTTTCGTTCCCCTCCACCCCCGACCGACCGCCGGCCCGGACCACATCCCGGCAGCGCCGGTGTCGTCGCCAAGGACCCCGACCGATCCCATGAAGACCTACACCGCAAAGCCCAGCGAGGTGACGCGCAAGTGGTACCTGATCGACGCCGAGGGCGTCGTCCTGGGTCGCCTCGCCGCCACCGTGGCCACCATTCTGCGTGGCAAGCACAAGGCCATGTTCACGCCGCACATCGACACCGGCGACCACGTGGTCATCGTCAACGCCGACAAGGTCCGCCTGACCGGCCGCAAGCTGGCCGACAAGACCTACTACTGGCACACCGGCCACCCGGGCGGCATCAAGAGCCGCACCGCCGGACAGATCCTGGGCGGCCAGCACCCCGAGCGGGTGATCCTGAAGGCCGTCGAGCGGATGATGCCGGGCGGCCCCCTGTCGCGCCAGCAGTTCAGCAAGCTGAAGGTCTACGCCGGGGCCGAGCACCCGCACGCCGCCCAGCAGCCCGAGGTCCTCGATCTCGCGGCCCGCAACAGCAAGAACGCAAGGTAAGCGCCGATGAGCGAAACCACCGCCACCTCCCTTGAGGACCTCAAGTCGCTGGCCCCCGAGGCGCCGGCTCCCCGCCAGCCCGAGCGCGACGAGCTGGGCCGCAGCTACGCCACCGGCCGACGCAAGAACGCCGTCGCCCGGGTCTGGGTCAAGCCCGGCAGCGGCCGCTTCCTGGTCAACGGCCGCACCCTGGACGAATACTTCCCCCGTCCGGTGCTGCGCATGATCATCCAGCAGCCGTTCTCGGTCGCCAACCGGGCCAACCAGTTCGACGTCATGGCCACGGTCACCGGCGGCGGGCTGTCGGGTCAGGCCGGCGCCATCCGCCACGGCCTGAGCCACGCCCTGATCCGCTACGAGCCCGACCTGCGACCGGTGCTGAAGAAGGAAGGCTTCCTGACCCGCGACAGCCGCGTCGTGGAGCGCAAGAAGTACGGCAAGGCCAAGGCCCGCCGCAGCTTCCAGTTCTCCAAGCGCTGACGCGGCTCGCCAAGGGGGCGCTGCCCCCTTGGACCCGCCGCCGGGGAAGCAGGGCTTCCCCGGACCCCTCCGCGACTTGAAAACCACCCGGAGGGGCTTGCCCCCTCCGGGTGGTTTTTACGTCATGGCGGGGGTCCGGGGGACCCCCTGGGTCCCCCGGCGGGGTTCCAAAGGGGCGGCGCCCCTTTGACGCGCCTCGCCAGAGCTTGCAGTGAAGGAGTAGGGGTCGATGTCCGAGGTTCGGGTGGTCATTCTGGGGGCCAGTGGGTACACGGGGGCCGAGTTGGTGCGTCTTCTGGCGGGCCATCCCCGGGTTCGCATCGTCGCCCTGACGGCCGATCGCAAGGCCGGTCAGCCCTTTGGGGCGGTGTTCCCGCATCTGGCGGGGCTTGATCTGCCCGACTTGGTGACGGTCGATCAGGTGGACTGGTCGGCGGCCGATTTCGTCTTCTGCGGCCTGCCCCACGGGACCACGCAGGAGATCATCGCCGGCCTGCCCGCCCATCTGAAGATCTGCGACCTGTCGGCCGATTTCCGGCTCGCCGACCCGGCGCTCTACGCCGACATCTACGGCCATCCCCACCGCGCCGTGGACCTTCAGGCCGAGGCGGTCTATGGCCTCTCCGAGCTGGCCCGCGCGGCGGTCGCCTCGGCCCGGCTGGTGGCCAACCCGGGCTGCTACCCGACGGCCTCGCTGCTGCCCCTGATGCCGCTGCTCGGCCGTGGCCTGATCGACCCCGCCGACATCACCATCGACGCCAAATCCGGGGTCACCGGGGCCGGGCGGGCGGCCAAGGAAGGCAGCCTGCACGCCGAGGTTTCCGAGGGCTTCCACGCCTACGCCATCGCCAGCCACCGCCACGGCCCGGAGATCGACCAGTTGCTGTCGCGCGCCGCCGGGGGGGTGGTGACGGCCGGCTTCACGCCCCATCTGGTGCCCATGAACCGGGGCATCCTGGCCACCACCTATGTCCGGCTGGCCGAGGGGGTGGACGCCGACGGGCTGCGTGGCGCGCTGGCCGAGACGTATGACGGGAGCCCCTTCGTGCGCGTCCTGCCGCCCGGGCAGGCGCCGCACACGCGGCATGTGCGGGGCGCCAACCTGTGCCTGATCGGGGTCTTCGCCGACCGCCGGCCGGGGCGGGCGATCCTGGTCTCGGCGATCGACAATCTGGTCAAGGGGGCCTCGGGTCAGGCCATCCAGAACATGAACCTGATGCTCGGCCTGCCGGAAACCCTGGGCCTGGAACAGCCGCCCCTCTTCCCCTGAGCGCAACAAGGAGCCGCCGCCATGAGCCTGCCCGCCCCGCTGCTGCTGCCCTACGGCGCGTGCTTCCCCGAGATCGACGACAGCGCCTTCATCGCGCCGCGCGCCACCGTCATCGGCGACGTGGTGATCGGGCCGAAAAGCTCGGTATGGTTCGGCTGCACCCTGCGCGGCGACGTCAACAGCATCCGCATCGGGGCGCGCAGCAACATCCAGGACGGCACGGTGATCCACGTCACCCGGGGCGGGCATGCCACCCACATCGGCGATGACGTGCTGGTCGGCCACACCTGCATCATCCACGCCTGCACCCTGGAAAGCGGCAGCTTCGTCGGCATGGGGGCGACGGTGATGGACGGCGCGGTGGTGGAATCGGGCGCCATGGTCGCCGCCGGGGCGCTGGTCACGCCGGGCAAGCGGGTGCCCCGGGGCGAGCTGTGGGCCGGCAACCCGGCCAAGTTCAAGCGCCCCCTGTCCGGGGAAGAGATGGCCCGCTTCAAGGCGCAGACCGACCACTACGTGCGAATGGCCGAGAGCTATCTGGCCGAGCTGGCCAAGCTGGGCTGAGCGGTCCCGCCGCCCTCAAGCCGCCTTGCGGAAGTCGAGCACCGGGCCGAGCGAGCCATCGAGCAACTCGGTGCTGGAGATGATGTCGCGCACGTTCTGGTCGCGCTTGATCGACCCGCGGGATTTCATGTCGTTGAGGTTGGCGATCAGGCCGGCCAGCGCCTTCACGCCGGCCGGGGTGTTGATGCGCTTCTCGAAGAAGGGGCGGCCCAGCCCCTGTTTCAGCCACAGACCTTCCAGGATGTTCAGGGCCTCGCCGAAGGTGGGCGCCGGGCCGCCGCCGGGCACCGGCGTGTCGCCGGCCACCATGCCCAGGGCCGCCATCGCCTCGGGCGACAGGTACTCCATGTAGCGGTTGGCGAAGGTCAGCAACTGGTCGACCCGGGTCTTGCGTTCGGCCACGTCCATCTCGCGCAGCTCGGCCAAAAGGTTGCCCAGCGAGGCGAGCATCCCCGGCGGCCGGGCGATGAACTCGGCGAAACTGCCGCCGGTCAGGCTGCGCAGGGTGCCGATGTCGGTCTCGAAGCGCCGCCCCTTGACCGCCCGCTTGCCCCGCTTCTTGCGCTCGGCGTTGACCGTGTCGGTGATGTCGGTCTTGGTCCACCGGGCCAGGATGGCGATCGACTCGGGGTCCTCGATCAGGGCGACTTCCGGCCCCAGGTCGCGGATCTGCTCGACACAGTCGAAATGCTCGCCGATGGCCCGGATCAGCGCCGGGTTCCAGCGCCCGATGCCCTTGAAGTCGCCCTTCATGGCGGTCCTCAGGGCCCGCATGTGATACGGCTTCAGGGTGGCCAGGGCGGCCAGCGCCTCCGGGTCGGTACGGCCCAGCACCTGACCGGCGGCCATGCCCAGGCCCTTGGTCAGTTCGACCATGGACAGGTTGTGCATGGGCGCCACCAGCCGGATGCGGGCCAGCCCGTCGGCCGCCGTCACCGTGCCCCTCAGCTTCTCCAGCACGAAGGTGTTGTCGGCGAAGATGATCTCCATCGCCCGGTCGATCAGCACCTTCTCCGCCGCCTCGACACTCAGCCGGCAGCAGGCGGTGGGGGTCTTGCGGTCGCTCGATTTCAGGGGCCGGCCATCGGCCCCGACAACCTGCACCAGGCCGGCCTGCCAGGCCGCCTCGAACAGGCTCAGGCCGCGCTCGATCATGAGGTCCGAGCCCAGCACCTGATCGACCCCGGCGCCGCCCAGCACCTGCTGCCCGGCCGGCAGCACCTTGGCCTCGATGTTTTGCAGGGCGGGGTAGAGTCGGCGCACGGCGCGCAGCAGGCGTTTTTCCCGGCCCTTGCGGGTCAGCCCTTCCAGCGGGCGCGCCAGGCGCCCGGCGCCAGGCGCATCGCCGGCGTCGGCAGCCAGGCGGGTCCTGGGTCCGAAGATGCGGTTGGCGCGCGTGTCCATGGCCGGTGTGCCGGGCGTCCTGCCGAGTCGGTTGGCGAGCGCTTATTTTGGAAGGCCCGGCGGACAAAATCAATCGAGGGCTATGGCCGGGCCACGCGGTCGTATTGACGTTAACGTTAACGTCAACTACATTCCGCCTCGTTTCCCGCGCCCCAAACCACCGCCAAGCCCCCCAAGCCCCGCCCGAGGCTTCGCCATGCCCACCGCGCCGCCCGTCTTCGAGCCCCGCAACCCGGACTGGGAAGCCGACCTTCGGGCCAGCTTCGCGCGCCAGGGGGTGATGGGCCACATCGGCGCCGAACTCGGCGCCCTGGCCCCGGGGGAGGCGGAAATCCGCCTGCCCTATGGCGCGCACGTCAGCCAGCAGCACGGCTTCTTCCATGGCGGGATCATCGCCACCATCGCCGATTCGGCCGGCGGCTACGCCGGCTTTTCGCTGATGGCGGCCGGCGACGGGGTGCTGACCGTGGAATTCAAGCTGAACCTGATGGCCCCGGCCGATGGCGAGCTTCTGATCGCCCGTGGCCGGGTGCTGCGCCCCGGGCGCAGCCTGTTCGTCACCACCGCCGAGGTGGCGGTGCTGAGGAACGGCGCCGAAACCCCCTGCGCGGTGATGCAGCAGACCCTGATGCGCATCACCGGGCGCCACGACGTGACCGGCTGAGCCGCCGCCCCAACCAGAAGGACCCTTGCGCCATGGTTCAAAGCTTCCCCGGCCTCGATTTCGACCTGGGCGAAACCGCCGAGATGATCCGCGACACGGTGGCCGGCTTCGCCGCCGCCGAAATCGCCCCGCGGGCCGCCGACATCGACCGCGACAACGACTTCCCGGCCGACCTGTGGAAGAAGATGGGCGAGCTCGGCCTGCTCGGGGTGACGGTGGACGAGGAGTTGGGCGGCGCCGGCCTGGGCTACCTGGAACACGTCATCGCCATGGAGGAGATCAGCCGCGCCTCGGCCTCGGTGGGCCTGAGCTACGGGGCCCACTCCAACCTCTGCGTCAACCAGATCCGCCGCAACGGCAGCGAGGAACAGAAGCGCCGCCATCTGCCCGGGCTGATCTCCGGCGACAAGGTCGGCGCCCTGGCGATGAGCGAGCCGAGCGCCGGCTCGGACGTGGTCTCGATGCGCCTGAAGGCCGAGAAGGTGGGCGACCGCTACCGCCTGAACGGCACCAAGATGTGGATCACCAACGGCCCCGAGGCCGACGTGGTGGTGGTCTACGCCAAGACCGACCCCGCCGCCGGCCCCAAGGGCATCACCACCTTCATCGTCGAGAAGGGGATGAAGGGGTTCTCGTGCGCCCAGAAGCTGGACAAGCTGGGGATGCGCGGCTCCAACACCGGCGAGCTGGTGTTCGAGGACTGCGAGGTGCCCGAGGAGAACGTGCTGGGCGCCCTCGGCAAGGGCGTGAACGTGCTGATGAGCGGCCTCGACTACGAGCGCGCGGTGCTCGCCGGCGGGCCGCTGGGCATCATGCAGGCGGCCATGGACGTGGTCGTGCCCTACATCCACGAGCGCCAGCAGTTCGGCCAGCCGATCGGCGAGTTCCAGCTGATCCAGGGCAAGATGGCCGACATGTACACCACCCTCAATGCCTGCCGGGCCTACGTCTATGCCGTGGCCCGGGCCTGCGACGCCGGGCGGACCAGCCGCAAGGACTGCGCCGGGGCCATTCTCTACGCCGCCGAGAAGGCCACCTGGATGGCCCTGGAGGCGATCCAGACCCTTGGCGGCAACGGCTATATCAACGAATATCCCACCGGCCGCCTGCTGCGCGACGCCAAGCTGTACGAGATCGGCGCCGGAACCAGCGAGATCCGCCGCATGCTGATCGGCCGCGAGCTGTTCAAGGAAACCGCCTGAGGGCCGGCGCGGCCCGCTCCCGCGGAGCATCGACGATCATGACCGACACCCCCGCCTGGCTCGACACCGCCGAGCTTGAGGAAACCAACCGCACCGGCTATCCGCCACCGCTCGACGAGGTGGTCGCCGGGCGCTTCCGCAAGGCCCTGGGCACCCCCTTCGGGCTGACCAACTTCGGGGTCAACATGACCCGCCTCGCCCCCGGTGCGTGGTCGGCCCTGCGCCACTGGCACCTGACCCAGGACGAGTTCATCCTGGTCCTCGAGGGCGAGCTGATGCTGTGCACCGAGGCCGGCGAAAGCCGCCTCGGCCCCGGCATGTGCGCCGGCTTCCCCAAGGGGCGGGCGGATGGCCACTGCCTGATCAACCGGGGTCTGCGCGACGCGGTCTATCTGGAGGTCGGCGACCGCGCCCCGGGCGACGTGGTCACCTACCCCGATGTCGACATGGTCGGCCACTTCGAGGAGGGCAGGTACAGCTTCACCCGCCAGTTCACTGGCCACGACGGAACCGCTGGATGAGCCCGCTGGCCGTCACCCAACCCGGAGCGCCCGCCGACTGGCTGGCCGACCGGCTGCCCGAGGGAGCCGAACCGCTGCTGGTCGCCGAGATCGGGCCGGTGGCGCTGGGCCTGGAGGAGGGCCCGCCGACCCTGGGCGTGGTCATCGCCATGCCGGTGCCCTGGTACCTGTCGCTGAGCGAGGGCGTGGACTGCCTGGAGGTGCCCGCCGAGGGGGACCGCCCGGCCCTGTGGGTGCGCGAGGTGCGCGGCTTCCTGCGGCTGGCCCGGCGCTCCCACCCGGAGGTCTACGAACTGGCCAAGAGCCCGCGCCGGCATCTGGACGGTGGCCTGGGGGGCGAGCTCGAGGCCCTGATGGCCGCCGGCTGGTCGCGCCAGGCCATCGCCGGGCACGCCTTCGCCCTGGCCAAGCGGGCCCTGCCGACCTACTTCGACCCCAGGCAGGGCGGGACGCTGGTCAAGTACCTGCACGTGGTCCGCCCGCTGCTGATGGTCGAGGCGCTGCGCGCCGATCCGGCGGCCCTGCCGCCGGTCGATCTGGCCGCCCTGCTGGCCCGGGGCGTGCCCGGGGCCGACCCCGGGCTGGCCGACGATCTGCTCTGGCTGGCCGGACAGGCGGCGACCCCGCCCGAGGCCCGCGATACCGCGCGTCGGGCCGGGCTCGACCGCTGGATCAACGACCTCCTGGACCGGGCCGAGGCAACCCTGGCCGCCCTGCCCGCCGAGCCACCGCCCCTTGAGGCGGCCGAGACCCTGTTCCGGCGCCTGATCGGCGCCGCCGCCTCTTGAGGCGGCCGACCATCCTTTCCGGCGCCTGAACGGCGCCCCGCCTCTCGCGAGGCGGCCGACCATCCTTTCCGGCGCCTGAACGGCGCCGCCCCCCAGCCAGCCTGACGGAGACCCCCCATGAGTGACCACACCCAGACCGATCCCATCGTCATCGTCGGCGCCGCCCGCACCCCGATGGGCGGCTTCCAGGGCGACCTGACGCCGCTCTCGGCCCCCGAGCTGGGCAGCGCCGCCATCGCCGAGGCCCTCAGGCGCTCCGGCGTGCCGGCCGACGACGTGGACGAGGGGGTGATGGGCCTGTGCCTGTTCGCCGGCCTGGGCCAGGCCCCGGGGCGCCAGGCCATGCGCGGCGCCGGCCTGCCCGACTCGGCCGGGGCGACGACCATTTCCAAGATGTGCGGCTCGGGCATGAAGGCGGCCATGCTGGTCCACGACATGCTGAAGGTGGACAGTTGCACGGTCGGCGTCGCCGGCGGCATGGAGAGCATGACCAACGCCCCCTACCTGATGGCCAAGGCACGCGGCGGCCTGCGCATGGGCCACGGCGAGGTCAAGGACCACATGTTCCTGGACGGGCTGGAGGACGCCTACGACAAGGGCCGCCTGATGGGCACCTTCGCCGAGGACTGCGCCCAGGACTACCAGTTCACCCGCGAGGCCCAGGACGCCTTCGCGGTGGCCTCGCTGACCCGGGCCAAGGCAGCCATCGACCAGGGCCGCTTCGACGCCGAGGTGGTCCCGGTCAAGGTCGCCACCCGCAAGGGCGAGGTGGAGGTGCGCCACGACGAGCAGCCGCACAAGGCCAACCTGGACAAGATCCCGACCCTCAAGCCGGCCTTCCGCAAGGACGGCACGGTGACCGCCGCCAACGCCAGTTCGATCAGCGACGGCGCCGCCGCCCTGATCCTGATGCGGGCCAGCGAGGCCGAGCGCCGGGGCCTGACGCCGCTCGCCCGCATCCACGGCCACGCCACCAATTCGCTGGCCCCCAACCTGTTCCCGGTGGCTCCCATCGGGGCCATCCAGAAGCTGCTGGAGAAGGTGAACTGGACCACCGGCGAGGTCGACCTGTGGGAGATCAACGAGGCTTTCGCGGTGGTCACCATGGCCGCCATGCGCGACCTCAAGCTGCCCCACGAGAAGGTCAACGTGAACGGCGGCGCCTGTGCGCTGGGCCATCCGATCGGCGCTTCCGGGGCGCGGGTGCTGGTCACCCTGTTGCATGCCCTCAAGGCTTCCGGGCAAAACAAGGGGGTGGCCGCCCTGTGCATCGGCGGCGGCGAGGCCACCGCCATGGCCGTCGAGCTGATGCACTGAGCGGGAGGCATCCAACAACCAACGGAGACATCCCATGCCCACCGTCCTGATCATCGGCGCCAACCGCGGCCTGGGGCTGGAGTTCGCCCGCCAGTACCGCAAGGAGAACTGGCAGGTGGTCGCCACCTGCCGCGATCCCGAGGCGGCCGGCGACCTGAAAGCCGTGGCCCACGAGGTGCTGGGGCTCGACGTCGCCGACCCCGACTCCATCGCCGCCTTCGTCAAGGCGCTGGCCGCGCCCAGCCTCGACGTGGTCATCCACAACGCCGGCATCTATGGCCCCAAGGGGTCCGGCACCGGCTTCGGCGAGGTCGATCCCGAGGCCTGGGCCCCGGTCTTTCGGACCAACGCCATGGGCCCGCTGCTGGTCACCCAGGCGCTGGCCGAGGCGGGCCGCCTGGGGGTGCCCTGCCGGCTGGCGGTGCTGACCTCCAAGATGGGCTCGATCGGCGACAACACCTCGGGCGGCAACTACATCTACCGCTCCTCCAAGGCCGCTGCCAACGCGGTGACCCGCTCCATGGCCCACGACCTGAAGGGGCGCGGGGTGACCTGCGTCGCCCTGCACCCGGGCTGGGTGCGCACCGACATGGGCGGCCCGCACGGCCTGATCGACGCCCCGGAAAGTGTCGCCGGGATGATGGCGGTGCTCGACCAGCTCGAGCCGGGCGATGCCGGCAAGTTCCTGAGCTACGATGGCAGCGAGATCCCCTGGTAAGGAGCCCCGAGCGACCATGCCCCGTCAGACCCTCTCCCAGCACCCCGCCCTGCAACGCATGCTGGCCGGTTTCAAGGGCTTCCGCGCCCTCTACTACGAGCAGCGCCCGGAGCGCATCAAGGACCTGATGGAAGGCTCCCAGCGCCCCGAGGTGCTGCTGATCGCCTGTTCCGATTCCCGGGTCGATCCGGCCATCGTCACCAACGCCGAGCCGGGCGAGCTGTTCATCGTGCGCAACGTCGCCAACCTGGTGCCGCCCTACCAGCCGGACGACGGCTATCACGGCACCTCGGCCGCCATCGAATACGCGGTGACGGCGCTCAAGGTGGCCCACGTCGTGGTCCTCGGCCACTCCAACTGCGGCGGCATCCAGGCCCTGGCCGCCCACCTGGACGGCCATCAGGTGGACGGCCAGTTCGTCGGCCCGTGGATCCGCCAGCTCGAGGGCTGCCGCTGCGCCAGCGAGACAACCGGCGATTCCACCGCCGACGCCACCCGGCTGGAGCAGTGCGCCATCCTCAACAGCCTGGACAACCTGATGACCTTCCCCTTCATCGCCGAGCGGGTGAAGGACGGCACCCTGACCCTCAATGGCTGGTGGTTCGACATGACCGAGGCCCGCCTGTGGGGCGCCACCCCCGAGCACCGCACCTTCCAGGTGCTGACCGACTGAGCCCTTTGGAAACCGAGCCCTTTGGAAAAAGGCGGAGCCCGCGCCATGCACCTTGACGAGCAGCAACTCCAGATCCGCGACATGGCCCGCGCCTTCGCCCAGGGCGAGCTGGCCCCCAACGCCGAGATGTGGGACCGCGACCACACCTTCCCCGGCGAGGCCATCCGCCAGATGGGCGAGCTGGGCTTCATGGGCATGCTGGTGCCCGAGGAATGGGGCGGCGTGGGGGCCGACCACGTCTCCTACGCCCTGGCCCTGGAAGAGATCGCCGCCGGCTGCGGCGCCGTCTCGACCATCATGAGCGTGCACAACTCGGTGGCCTGCATGCCCATCCTCAAGTTCGGCACCGACGACCAGAAGGAGCGCTTCCTTCGGCCGCTGGCCGAGGGCCGCATGCTCGGCGCCTTCTGCCTGACCGAGCCGCAGGCCGGCTCCGACGCCGCCGCCCTCAAGACCCGCGCCGTGCGCGACGGCGACGGCTATGTGCTGTCGGGCACCAAGCAGTTCATCACCTCGGGCCGCGAGGGGGACTTGGCCATCGTCTTCGCCGTCACCGACCCCACGGCCGGCAAGAAGGGCATCAGCGCCTTCCTGGTCCCCACCAAGAGCCCCGGCTGGCAGGTCGCCCGCATCGAGGAGAAGCTGGGCCAGCACGCCTCGGACACCTGCCAGATCGTGCTCGACGAGGTGCGCCTGCCGGCCGACATGCGCCTGGGCGAGGAAGGCCAGGGCTACCGCATCGCCCTGTCCAACCTGGAAGGCGGGCGGATCGGCATCGCCGCCCAGTCGGTGGGCATGGCCCGGGCCGCCTTCGAGGCGGCGCGCGCCTACGCCGCCGAGCGCCAGGCCTTCGGCAAGGCCCTGATGGAGCACCAGGCGGTGGCCTTCCGGCTGGCCGACATGGCGACCCGCATCGAGGCCGCCCGCCTGATGACCCTGTCGGCGGCCGAACGCCGCGAGGCCGGCCTGCCGTGCCTGAAAGAAGCCTCGATGGCCAAGCTGTTCGCCTCGGAAATGGCCGAGAAGGTGTGCTCGGACGCCATCCAGACCCTGGGCGGCTACGGCTACCTTAAGGATTTCCCGGTGGAAAGGTACTATCGTGACGTCAGGGTCTGCCAGATCTACGAAGGGACCAGCGATGTCCAGCGCCTGGTGATCGCCCGCGCCCTGGCCGCGGAGTAGGCGCCCCACCCCCACCCCAAGGAGGGTCCGCCATGGTCGCCCCCATCCTGTTCTACTTCGACTTCTCCAGCCCCTATGGCTATCTGGCCGCGCAGCGGGTCGACGCCATGGCCGAGGTGCACGACCGCACGGTCGACTGGCGGCCCATCCTGCTCGGCCCGGCGATGAGCGAAAGCGGCAACCGCCCGCTGCTGGACCAGCCGATGAAAGGCGACTACGCGCGCCGCGACATGGAGCGCATGGCCCGCCTGTGGGGAGTGCCGTTCACCCTGCCCGAGCCCTTTCCGGTGGCCACCCTGGCCGCCGCCCGGGGCTTCTACTGGCTGTCCCAGACCGACCGCGGCCGCGCCGTGCCCTTCGCCAAGGCGGTCTATCTGGCCTATTTCGCCGAGGGGCGCGACATCTCCAGGACCGAGGTGGTGGTCGAGGTGGCGGCCGGCCTGGGCATCGCGCCGGACGCCTTCCTGGCCGCCGTCCAGGAGCCGACCATCAAGGCCCGCCTGAAGGCCGAGGTGGCCCGGGCCATGGAACTGGGCGTCTTCGGCTCGCCCTTCCTGATCGTCGATGGCGAGCCCTTCTGGGGCGCCGACCGTCTGGAACAGGCCTCGCGCTGGCTGGCCACCAGCGGCTGGTAGGCCCCCCTTCCTTTCTTCCCCTTCCCCCTCCCAGGACCCGGCAGCCCGTTCATGAGCGCCCTCAAGAGCACCCTCAACCCCCGCGACGACGCCTTTCGCACCAACGCCGCGCGCATGGACGGCCTGATCGCCGACCTGCGCGCCAAGGTCGCCACCATCAAGCAGGGCGGCGGCGAAAAGGCCCGCGACCGCCACCTCGCGCGCGGCAAGATGCTGCCCCGGGACCGCATCCGCGCCCTGCTCGATCCCGGCTCGCCGTTCCTGGAATTGAGCCAGATGGCCGGCCACGAGCTGTACGAGGACAAGGTCCCGGCCGGCGGCATCATCACCGGCATCGGGCGGATCAACGGGGTGGAATGCCTGCTGGTGGTCAACGACCCCACGGTGAAGGGCGGCACCTACTACCCGATCACCGTCAAGAAGCACCTGAGGGCCCAGGAAATCGCCCTGGCCAACCGCCTGCCCTGCGTCTACCTGGTGGAATCGGGCGGCGCCTTCCTGCCCCGCCAGGACGAGGTGTTCCCCGACCGCGACCACTTCGGGCGCATCTTCTTCAACCAGGCCACCATGTCGGCGGCCGGCATCCCCCAGGTCTCGGTGGTGCTGGGAAGCTGCACCGCCGGCGGGGCCTACGTGCCGGCGATGTCCGACGAAAGCATCATCGTCAAGAACCAGGGCACCATCTTCCTCGGCGGCCCGCCCCTGGTCAAAGCCGCCACCGGCGAGGAAGTCAGCGCCGAGGACCTGGGCGGGGCCGACGTCCACTGCCGCACCTCTGGCGTCACCGACCATCTGGCGCTCAACGACGCCCACGCCCTGGCCCTGGCCCGGCGGGTGGTCGGCGACCTCAACTGGCGCAAGACCATCGATCTCGATGTCGCCCCGCCCGAGGCCCCGCTGTTCGACCCGGCCGAGCTGCGCGGCGTGGTGCCAGCCGACCCGCGCACCCCGTTCGAGGTGCGCGAGGTGATCGCCCGCATCGTCGACGGCTCGCGCTTCAGCGAGTTCAAGGCCCAGTACGGCACCACCCTGGTCTGCGGCTTCGCCCGCCTGTTCGGCTACCCGGTGGGCATCGTCGCCAACAACGGCATCCTGTTCTCGGAAAGCGCCGTCAAGGGGGCCCATTTCGTGGAGCTCTGCGGCCAGCGGCGCATCCCGCTGATCTTCCTGCAGAACATCACCGGCTTCATGGTCGGCCGCAAGTACGAGGCCGGCGGCATCGCCAAGGATGGCGCCAAGCTGGTCACCGCCGTCTCCACCGTTGCCGTGCCCAAGCTGACCCTGATCATCGGCGGCAGCTTCGGGGCCGGCAACTACGGCATGTGCGGCCGCGCCTTCGATCCGCGCCTTTTGTTCATGTGGCCCAACGCCCGCATCTCGGTGATGGGCGGCGAACAGGCCGCCGGCGTGCTCGCCCAGGTGCGCCGCGACGCCCTCGCCACCCAGGGCGAGGACTGGCCGGCCGAGGAGGAAGAGCGCTTCAAAACCCCCATCCGCGAACAGTACGAAACCCAGGGCCACCCCTACTACGCCAGCGCCCGCCTGTGGGACGACGGCATCATCGACCCGGCGGAAAGCCGCATGGTGCTCGGCCTGTCCCTCTCCGCCGCCCTCAACGCCCCCATCCCCGAAAGCCGCTTCGGCGTGTTCCGGATGTAGCCGATGACACTGAAGCCCGGGGCGGACAAAAAGGGGCTCTGCCCCTTAAACCCCGCCGGGGTGGCAGGGCCACCCCGGACCCCGCCATTTCGTTTTTGCGCTGTCGGGCCATGGCACCGACCGACGCATCACGCACGATCAGTTGTTTCGCACGCCGGCAAAGCCGGCGTGCAACCAAACACCTCTCACGCCCGGCTCGATCCGAGCCTTGCGCACCAATGACCGGAGGGGGTCTGGGGGACCGCCTTCGGTCCCCCAGTGGGGGTTTGGGGGCGACGCCCCCATCCTGTCTCCATCGTAAAGGCCACGTCCAATGAGCGATGATGTTTTGTGGATCGAGCGGGATGATCGGGGGGTGGTGTCGGTCACCTTGAACCGTCCGGACATTCACAATGCCTTTGACGATCTTCTGATCGCCCGGCTGACCGGGGCGTTTCGGGAGTTGGGGTCAGATCCCGCGGTTCGCGTGATCCTGTTGATGGGCAGCGGAAAGAGTTTCTCGGCCGGGGCGGATCTGGGCTGGATGCGCCGCATGGCCGATTACTCGCCGGCGGAGAACGAGGCCGATGCCCGGGCCTTGGCGGCGATGTTGCGGGCCATCCGCGACTGTCCCAAGCCGACGGTGGCGTTTGTGCATGGGGCGGCGTTCGGCGGCGGGGTGGGGCTGGTGGCGGCCTGTGACATCGCGGTGGCCACGGAGAAGGCGTTGTTCTGCCTGTCGGAGGTTCGCCTGGGGCTGATTCCGGCGGCCATCGGGCCGCATGTGGTGGCGGCCATCGGGGCGCGGGCGGCGCGGCGTTATTTCCTGACCGCCGAGCGGTTCGGGGCGGCCGAGGCGTTGCGCCTGGGGCTGGTCCACAAGGTGGTCGAGGAGGGCGCGTTGTCGGCCGCCCGCGACGAGTTGCTGAAGGCCCTGTTGGCGGGCGGGCCCATCGCCCAGGGGGCGGCCAAGGCGTTGATTTTCGCCCTTGCCGACCGCCCGCTGGACGACGCCCTGGAGGCCGACACGGCGCGCCGCATCGCCACCCTGAGGGCCGGGGCGGAGGGCCGCGAGGGGGTTGCCGCCTTCCTGGAGAAGCGCCCCGCCGCCTGGACCACCCCCGCCTGAGGAAAGCCAGATGTTCAGCAAGATCCTGATCGCCAACCGGGGCGAGATCGCCTGCCGCATCATCGCCACCGCACGCCGCCTGGGGGTGGCCACGGTGGCGGTGCATTCCGAGGCCGACCGCCGGGCCCGTCATGTGGCGCTGGCCGACGAGGCGGTGCTGATCGGCCCGGCGCCGGCCGCCGAAAGCTATCTGTGCGCCGACAAGGTGATCGCGGCGGCGAAGCGCAGCGGGGCCGAGGCGATCCACCCGGGCTATGGCTTCCTGTCGGAGAACGCCGCCTTTGCCGAGGCCATCGAGGCGGCCGGGCTGGTCTTCATCGGCCCGCCGGCCGAGGCGATCCGCGCCATGGGCAGCAAGGCGACGTCGAAGGCGCTGATGGACCAGGCCGGGGTGCCCCTGGTGCCGGGCTATCACGGGGCCGACCAGGACCCGGTGGGGTTGGCCCGGGCGGCCCAGGAGATCGGCTTTCCGGTGCTGGTCAAGGCCAGTGCCGGGGGCGGCGGCAAGGGCATGCGGGTGGTCCACGACCCGGCCGACCTCGGCGCCGCCATCGAGGGGGCGGGGCGCGAGGCCAAGGCGGCCTTCGGCGATGACCGGCTGCTGATCGAGAAGTACCTGGGCCGGCCGCGCCATGTGGAGGTGCAGGTGTTCGCCGACGCCCACGGCAACGCGGTGCATCTGTTCGAGCGCGACTGTTCGCTTCAGCGCCGCCACCAGAAGGTGATCGAGGAGGCCCCCGCCCCCGACCTGCCGGACGAGGTGCGCCAGCGCATGGGCGCGGCGGCGGTGGCCGCGGCCCGGGCCATCGGCTACCGGGGCGCCGGCACGGTGGAGTTCCTGTGCCAGGATGGCGGCTTCTTCTTCATCGAGATGAACACCCGGCTTCAGGTGGAGCATCCGGTGACCGAGATGATCACCGGGCTCGATCTGGTCGAATGGCAGCTTCGGGTGGCCGCCGGCGAGCCGTTGCCGCTGGCCCAGGAAGCCATCACCGCGACCGGCCACGCCTTCGAGGCGCGCCTGTACGCCGAGGACCCGGGGCGCGACTTCCTGCCCGCCGCCGGCTGGATCAGCCATCTCGCCTTCCCGCCCGCCGACCCCCACACCCGCATCGACAGCGGAGTGGTCGAGGGCGACCGGGTGAGCGTGCACTACGACCCCATGCTGGCCAAGCTGATCGTCTGGGACCGCGACCGGGCGAGCGCCCTGCGCCGCCTGAAAAGCGCCCTGGCCGCCACCCGCCTGGCCGGGCTGGAGACCAATCTGGCCTTCCTCAACGCGGTGGCCGGGCATCCGGCGTTCGCCCGGGGCGGCATCGACACCGGCTTCCTTGACCGCGAGCGCGAGACCCTGATTCCGGAAAGCGGGCCGGCCGACGACACCACCCTGGCCCTGGCCACCCTCTACCTGCTCAAGGAGCGGGCCGTCCTGGCGCGGACCCGGGCGGCGGCCTCGACCGACCCGACCAGCCCCTGGCACGACAGCGGCGGCTGGCGCCTGAACGACGACAACCACACCGACTTCGTGTTCACCGACGCCCACGGCCGCCATCCGGTGGTCGCCCACGACCGGCCGCGCGGGCACGAGCTGGAGTTGCCCTCGGGTCGCGTCCAGGCCTCGGCCGAGCTGGAGCCCGACGGCACCCTGCTGGCCGAGATCGACGGCCTGAGGCGCACCGTCACCGTGCTGCGCGACGGCGCGGAGCTGCTGGTCATCAACGCCGGCCGGCAGCACCGCCTGGGCCTCTTCGACCCGGCCAAGGCGGACGACGACGAGACGGCCGGCGGGCGCCTTGCCGCCCCCATGCCGGGCAAGGTGGTGAAGGTGCTGGTCGGCGCCGGGACCGAGGTCTCGGCCGGCACGCCGCTGATCGTGCTGGAGGCCATGAAGATGGAGCACACCCTTATCGCCCCGGCCGATGGCGTGGTGGCGGCGCTGCACTACGCGGTCGGCGAGCAGGTCGACGAGGGGGTCGATCTGCTGGCCTTCGAGGCGCGCCCCGAGTAGGCTCGCCCGTGCTTTTTCCGCACCGCCGCAAAGGTCCCCCCGGATGCCTGCCCCGAGCCCCGAAACCAACGCCCTGATGGCCGAATACGGCTGGCGGGTGCACGACCTGCAAGGGGTGGTGCACCGCCTGACCCTGCTCATGTCGACCCTCGACATGGAGGATTTCGAGGCCTTCGACCTGACCACCATGATCGACGAGATCACCGGCACGGCGCCGCTGTCCGGCCCCGGGGCGCGGCTGGCGGCGGCCCTGGACGAGGCCGACCGGGCCCGGCTGGCCGATCTGGTCGGCCTGCGCGCGCGGCTGGTCCACGAGTTCTTCCTTGAGTTCCGGCTGACGGCCGAGCCGCCGCCCCTGGACGCCGCCCGGGCCCGTCTGGCCGAGGTCAAGGCGGCCACCGAGGGGCTGGCCGAAACGGTGGGCAGGCTGTACGCCGCCGCCGGCCGGGCGGAGGCGTCGTGATGCCGCCGTCCCGGGTCCGTCTGGTCGAGGTGGGGCCGCGCGACGGCCTGCAGAACGAGCCCAACGCGGTCTCGGTGGCCGACCGGGTGCGGCTGATCGAGGCCCTGGCCGAGGCCGGCCTGCCGGCCATCGAGGCGGGCAGTTTCGTGTCGCCCAAATGGGTGCCTCAGATGGCCGGCACCGATCAGGTGCTGGCCGCCCTGCCGGCGCGGCCCGGGGTGTCGTTTCCGGTCCTGGTGCCCAATCTCAAGGGACTGGACGCCGCCCTGGCCGCCGGCGCGCGGGAGATCGCCTGCTTCGGCGCCGCCTCGGAGAGTTTCTCGCAAAAGAACATCAACTGCTCGGTGGCCGAGAGTCTGGAGCGCTTCGCCGCCGTCACCGAGGCGGCGCTGAAGGCGGGCCTTCGGGTGCGCGGCTATGTCTCGTGCGTGATCGACTGCCCCTACGAGGGCCCGATCCAGCCGGCCCGGGTGGCCGAGGTGGCCCAGGCCATGTTCGATCTGGGCTGTTATGAGATCAGCCTGGGCGACACCATCGGCACCGGCACCCCGGGGCGGGCCCGGGCGATGGTCGAGGCGGTGGCCGGGCGGGTGCCCATCGAGCGTCTGGCCGCCCACTTCCACGACACCTACGGTCAGGCGCTGGCCAACCTGTACGCCGTCATGGAGGCCGGCATCGCCACCATCGACGCCTCGATCAGCGGCCTCGGCGGCTGCCCCTACGCCAGGGGCGCGGCCGGCAACGTGGCCACCGAGGACGTGCTCTACATGCTCGACGGCCTGGGCATCGAAACGGGCGTGGACATGGACCGCCTGCTCGCCGCCGGGCGGCTGATCGGCGCCGTGCTGGGCCGTCCGCCGGCCAGCAAGGTGGGCCGCGCCCTGGCGCCCATGGCGCCCCCCGAGGGAACCGGCGAAACGACATGAGTGAGTCCCCCTCGCTTGGCGCGCGGCTGGTCGGCGGCAGCGGCGGGCTGGTCGCCCTGGCCCTGCTGCTGGCCCCCACCCTGGGGCTGGCCGGCGAGCATCCCCAATGGTTCCTGGCCGGCGGGCTGACCGTCTTCGCGCTGTCCTTCTGGGCCAGCGGCCTGCTGCCCGAGCCGGTCACCGCGCTGGCCTTCTTCCTGCTCGCCGTGCTGAGCGGCGTGGCGCCGCCCGAGGTGATCTTCTCCGGCTTCCATTCCAAGGCGGTGTGGCTGGTCTTCGGCGGTCTGGTGATCGGCGTGGCGGTGAGGAAGAGCGGCCTCGCCGAGCGGCTGGCCCGCGCCCTGACCCGGCGGCTGAGCGGCTCCTATCTGTCCATCATCTCGGCCATCGTCGCCGGCGGCTTCCTGCTCGCCTTCCTGATGCCGTCCAGCATGGGCCGGGTGGTCTTGATGATGCCGATCATGCTGGCCCTGGCCGATGCCCTGGGCTACCCGGAGCGCAGCCGGGGGCGGGCCGGCATCGTGCTGGCCACCGGCATGGTCGCCTTCGGGCCGCCGACCGCCATCCTGCCGGCCGTGGTGCCCAATCTGGTCATGGCCGGGGCCGCCGAGTCGGCGCTGGGGGTGCATCTGGCCTACCTCGAATTCCTGGGCTGGCACCTGCCGACCACCGGCATCCTCAAGGCGCTGCTGCTGATCGGCGCCGTCTGGCTGCTGTTCCGCCAGCCACCGACAGCCCCCGCCAGCCGGCCCACGGCCGACTCCGCGCCCCCCCCGATGAGCGCCACCGAAAAGCGCCTCGCCGGTCTGCTCGCCGTCACCCTGGCCCTGTGGTGCACCGACACCCTGCACGGCCTGTCGCCGGCCTGGGTGGCGCTGGGCGCCGCCCTGGTCTGCCTGCTGCCGCCGCTGGGCCGCTGGTGGCCGGAAAGTCTGGTCGGGCTCGACGACATGGCGAGCAAGGTGAACTACCCGTCGCTGATCTATCTGGCCGGCATGCTGGGCATGGGGGCGGTGATCGCGGCCAGCGGCCTGGGCGGCTTCCTGGCCCAGCGGATGATGGAGCTGACCCCCTTCGCCGATGGCGGCACCCCGGCCGACACCCTGTGGAACCTGGGCTGGGTCGCCGGGCTGACCACGGTGGCCGGGATGGCCGCCACCACCCCCGGGGTGCCGGCCCTGATGACCCCCTTCGCCGCCACCCTGGCCGAGGGCACCGGGCTTTCGCAGATGAGCGTGCTGATGGCCCTGGTCACCGGGTACGCCACCACCATCCTGCCCTATCAGGTGCCGCCCCTGGTGGTCGCCATGCAGATGGGCCGGGTCGGGCTGGCCTCGGGCGCCCGGCTGTGCCTGCTGCTGGCCGGCGCCACGCTGCTCCTGGTCTGGCCATTGACCGCCCTGTGGTGGGTTCTGGGCGGCTTTGTCCAAACACCATAGTTTTACTTTTCAAGTAAAGCCGGCTTGCGTTGCGCCGCCGGGCGCGGCAATATCGCTGTCACATGCCGGGGGGCACAAGAGGTCAGGCGCGTCGGATCCCGCTTCCGCGACCCACTCCATGGTCGATCGGGCACGGGTAACCGATGCCGCGACAGAAACCATGAAAGCACCCCCATGCAAGCCTCCGCCCAGTTCATGCCGCCCGCCCCGACGGGCCGTTCCCTGATGCGCCGGCCCGATTTCGACCCCACCCTGCTGCGCGTGCTGGTGGCCGAGGACAACCCCCACTTCCGGCGCCTGATCCGCACCGTCCTGACCGGGCTGGCGATCGATCAGGTGACCGAGGCGGGCAACGGCGCCGAGGCCCTGAAACTGGTCCAGACGCGGCACTTCGACCTGGGCATCGTCGACTTCCGCATGGAGCCGGTGGACGGCATCGCCTTCACCCGCCAGGTGCGCACCGACCCGGACAGCGCCAACCCCTATCTGCCCATCATCATGGTCACCGCGCACGGCGATCCCAAGCTGATCGCCACCGCCCGCAACGCCGGGGTCAGCGAGTTCCTGGTCAAGCCGATCTCGGCCAAGAGCCTGCTCGCCCGGCTGGTCGCGGTGGTCGAGCATCCCCGGGCGTTCATCCGCACCGCCAGCTATTTCGGCCCCGACCGGCGGCGCCGCCAGCAGCCTTTCGACGGCTCCGAGAAGCGCCAGGCCCCGACCACCCCCGACTGAACCGCCACGCCGCCCACCCGATCACCCCCGCCCGCCCAACCGATCACCCCCGCCCGCCCAACCGATCACCCCCGCCCGCCCACCCGGGGACCGCCACCCGCCCCGGCTGATGGCTGGCCATCGCTCCGTCAATGGCCTATTGTTTTCCCAGTATTTCGGGTACCTTGCGGTAAACCCTGCCCAGTTTCGTTGAAGAGCGGGGCGGGGGGACGTCGCGGAGCACAGTATGACGGGCTACAATCTTGAGCGGCTGAACTTCCTGATCGTCGACGACAACAAGCACATGCGTGCCCTGGTCAAGACGATCCTGCACGCCCTGGGCGCCCGCAACGTGCACGAGGCAGCCGACGGCGCCGACGCCTTCAAGGAGCTGCGCCACTTTCCGGCCGACCTGATCATCTGCGACTGGAACATGTCGCCGCTCGATGGCCTCGACTTCGTGCGTCTGGTGCGCACCGGCAAGGACAGCCCCAACCCCTTCGTGCCGATCATCATGCTGACCGGCCACACCGAAATGCACCGGGTGCTGGAAGCCCGCGACGCCGGGGTGCACGAATTCCTGGCCAAGCCCATCTCGGCCAAGGGGCTGTTCTCGCGCATCCGCTCGATCATCGAACGGCCGCGCCCGTTCATCCGCACCTCGTCCTACTTCGGGCCCGACCGGCGGCGGCGCCAGCTCGAATGGAAGGGGCCGGAGCGGCGCAAGATCGATGTGGAGCAGATCCCCCAGCTCGGCGCCAAGGACAAGGTGACCGACGACGAGGCGGACGGCGGCCTGTCGCAGGAAGAGGTGGAAGCCCTGCTGAACGGCTGACCCACCGACCGTCTGTTGACCCGCCCCCGACGGGCACCTTTAATAATGGCGCCCGAAAGGCTCCCTCCCCCGCCACGCCGCAGGAAGCGCCGCGCCGATGACCGACGAAACCGACAAGCCCAAGGCCGAGGCGCCGCCCGACCCCAACCCCCGGCTGATCAAGCCGCCGCGCCAGTTGGCCGACAAGGTCACCCGGACGCCGGACGGGGTCGACACCGCGACCCTGGAGCGGGCCGAAAAGATGATCGCCAGCCTGCAGGGCAGCTATCTGGAGTGGGTCGAGGGGGACCTCGAGCGCCTGCAAAAGGCCCATGACCAGGCCGAGGCGGCGCTGGCCGCCGGCGGCGATCCCACCGCCGACCTCAAGGCGCTGTTCGAGGTGGCCCACGACATGAAGGGCCAGGGCGGCAGCTTCAACTACCACCTGATCACCCAGGTCGGCGCCTATCTGTGCCGCTTCCTGGAACAGATCGACCCACCGGCCGAGAAACGCCACCTGGAGATCGCCAAGGTGCACGTCGACACCATGCGGCTGGTGGTCAGCCAGCGCCTGGAAGGCGACGGCGGCCCGGCCGGCAAGAACCTGATCCGCGGCCTGGAGGCGGTGCTCGCCAAGCACCGGGGATAAGACGTGCTCGCCAAGCACCGGGGATAAGACGTGCTCGCCAGGCACCGGGGCTTGAGGGACGGCGGCGCGCCGCCGGCCCCACAAGCCCGCCCCGCGATCACTCGTCCGGCCGCACCACCAGCACCGAGGTGTCGGCGTGGCGCACCACGCGCGCCGCGTTGGGGCCGAGCAGGTAGTCCTTGAGCTCCGGGCGGTGGGCGCCGATGACGATCAGGTCGGCGTTGGTCCGCCGGGCCACCGTCAGCACCGCCTCGTAGACGTTGCCCTCGCCGACCGCGAAGTGGACGTCCAGCCCCTCGGGCAGGTGGGGACGCACGCTGTCCTTCAACTGGCGCATCACCTTGTCGGCCAGATCCTTCTCGTAGCCCGGCGGGAAGTACTGGCCGACGATGCTCATCCCGAAGCTGGGCAGCACGGTCATGGCGTGCAGCCGGGCGCCGCTGGCCTGGGTCTGGTGGATGGCCGCCGGCAGGGTGTGCGAGACGTCCGAGGGGTCCTCCAGATCGAGGGCGACCAGGATGTCGTGATACATGGCGTGGGGACCTCCGTAAGGGCGGGCGAATGGGCGGGTGACGGGGGGATCAGCGGGCCAGCAGCTTCTGGCGCCGCCGCTGGAGCAGGGCGACGCCGACGATCAGCAGCACCGCCGGGATGTACATCAGGTGCTTGGGCGGCCGTTCGGTGTTCTCGACGAAGACCTTCTCGACGACGAAGTCATAATCGATGCCCATGCGCTCGGCCTGGGAGCCGAACCCGATGTCATCGACCACCATATGGTCGCCCTCCTGGCGCAGGAACAGCCCGGCCCCCTCCAGACGTTGCTCGCCCGGCCCGGCAGCCCCCATGTTCAGGGCCACCGTCTTTTCCACCGGATTGTCGTAGAAATCGACGCCCGACACCTTCAGCTTGATGCGCTGGTCGGCGCCCAGGCCCTCGGCCACCTCGACGATGGCCGTCGAGGGGCGCTCGAGCAGCGGCGGGTAGGCCATGTCCATCCAGTAGCCGGGTCGGAACAGGGTGAAGGCGGCGAGCAGCAGGATCGCCGTCTCCCAGATGCGGTTGCGCACGAACATGTAGTTCTGGGTGGCACTGGCGAAGGCCAGCATGGCCAGCACCCCGGAGACGAACACCATCAGGGCGTGGGGGATGCTCTCCACCCCGATCAGCAGCAGCTCGGTGTTGAAGATGAACAGGAAGGGCAGGATCGCCGTGCGGATGTCGTAGGCGAAGCCCTGGAGGCCGGTGCGGATGGGATCGCCCTTGGAAATCGCCGCCGCCGCAAAGGCGGCCAACCCCACCGGCGGCGTGTCGTCGGCCAGGATGCCGAAGTAGAAGACGAACATGTGGGCCGCGATCAGCGGCACCAGCAGCCCGTTGTCGGCGGCCAGGGTGACGATCACCGGAGCCATCAGGCTGGAGACCACGATGTAGTTGGCGGTGGTCGGCAGGCCCATGCCCAGGATCAGGCTGATGACGGCGGTGAACAGCAGCATCAGGACCAGATTGCCGGCCGAGATGAACTCCACGAACTCGGTCATCACCTGGCCGATGCCGGTCAGGGTGATGGTGCCGACCACGATGCCGGCGGCCGCCGTCGCCACGCCGATGCCGATCATGTTGCGCGAGCCGGCGACCAGCCCGTCGATCAGCTCGGCCAGGGCCGGCACCAGGGTGGCCAGCGGCGGTCCGGTGCGCCGGAAGAAGGCCTTCAGCGCCGGCTGGGTGAGCACGATGAAAATCATGAACACCGCCGCCCAGAAGGCCGACAGGCCGGGCGACAGGCGCTCCACGGTCAGGCACCAGACCAGCACCGCCACCGGCAAAAGGAAATGCAGCCCGGCCTTGATGGTCGGCCCGGGGGCCGGGCATTCCTGGATGTCCAGGCTGGTGTCGAGATCGGGGAAGCGGCAGGCGTAGGCGACCAGGGCGACATAGGCCACCAGCAGGACCGCGCTGGCGATATAGGGCGTGGCGCCGCCGAACACCTCCTTGGTCCAGCCCAGGCCGAAGTAGGTCGCCGCCGAAAGCACCCCGAGGGCCGCGAAGCTGCCCAAAAACTGGGCCAGGAACAGAAGCTTGGGGATGACCACGCTGCGCGGCAGGCCCTTCAGGTTCAGCTTCAGGGCCTCCAGGTGGACGATGTAGACCAGCGCGATGTAGCTGATCAGCGCCGGCAGCACGGCATGGCGCATCACGTCGACCAGCGAGATGCCGACGTACTCCACCATCAGAAAGGCCGCCGCCCCCATGATCGGCGGGGTGAGCTGGCCGTTGGTCGAACTGGCCACCTCCACCGCGCCGGCCTTCTCGGCCGGGAAGCCAACCCGCTTCATCAGGGGAATGGTGAAGGTGCCGGTGGTCACCACGTTGGCGATCGAGGAGCCGGAAATCAGCCCGGTCAGGGCCGAGGAGACCACCGCCGCCTTGGCCGGCCCGCCCCGGAAATGGCCGAGCATGGAAAAGGCCACCCGGATGAACCAGTTGCCCGCCCCGGCCTTTTCCAGCAACGAACCGAAGGCGACGAACAGGAAGACCATGGTGGTGGACACCCCGAGGGCCACCCCGAAGACCCCCTCGGTACCCAGCCAGTAGTGGCTCATCCCCTTGTTCAGGCTGGCCCCCTGGTGGGCGATCACGTCGGGCATGTGCTGGCCGAGAAAGGCGTAGCCCATGAACACCGTGGCGACGATCATCAAGGGCGGCCCCAGGGCCCGCCGGGTCGCCTCGAGAAGGGTGATCAGGCCGACCACGCCGACGATCACGTCAACCTGGGTCGGGGCGCCGGGGCGGTCGGCCAGGGCCTCGTAGAAGACGAACAGGTAAAGCGCCGAGCCGGCGGCCAGGAAGGCCAGCAGCCAGTCGATCAGCGGAACGCGCAGCCGGGGCGAGTTCTTGAAGGCGGGAAACGCCGTGTAGGCCAGGAAAATGGCGAAGCCCAGGTGGATCGAGCGGGCCTCGGTGTTGTTGAGGATACCAAAACCCAGGATGAAGGGCAGCGGCGAGGCGAACCACAACTGGAACAGGGCCCAGGCCAGGGCGATCAAAAACAGCGCCCGCCCGGCCATGCCCGAGGGGTGGCGGGCTCCGGTCTCCACCTGGGCGACCAGATCCTCGGCCTCGACCCCCGAGCCCTGCCCTGCCGCGCGGGGTCCCCGCCCGTTGTCCTCAGCCATCGTCGCCTCCCTGTCCACTGCCGCCCTGGCGCGTGTTGCGTGCCTTGTGAAAGCACGCAGCCTGCTCCAGGCTCTTGATACTGCCGCAAATCGTCATCGCTAACCGGGTCGGGCGATCCGTTCCGGATCGCTCGGGATCTGCTCTAACAAAAACCCTGGCCGGTGTCCGGCCAGGGGTATGGATGCAAGGTGATTGTCAGTCCGCGCCTACTCGATCAGGCCGGCCTCGCGGTAGTAGCGCTCGGCGCCCGGGTGCAGCGGCGCCGACAGGCTGGCGGTGGCCATTTCCTCGGCGGTGAGCACGGCAAACGCCGGGTGCAGCTTCTTGAAGTCCTCGAGGTTCTCGAACACCGCCTTGACCACGGTGTAGACCACGTCGTCCGGCACGTCGGCCGAGGTGACGAAGGTGGCGCGCACGCCGAAGGTGGTCACGTCCTCGTCGGTGCCACGGTACATGCCACCCGGAATCGTCGCCTTGGAGTAGTACGGATTGTCGGCGACCAGCTTGTCGACCACCTCGTTGTCGACGTTGACCAGGTTGCTGTCACAGGCGCTGGAGGCTTCCTTGATCGAGCCGTTGGGATGGCCAACGGTGTAGACGAAGGCGTCGATGTTGTTGTCGCACAGGGCCTTGGACTGCTCGGCCGGCTTCAGCTCGGTGGCCAGCTTGAAGGTGTCCTGGGTCCAGCCCATGCCCTCCATCAGCACCTCCATGGTGCCGCGCTGGCCCGAGCCGGGGTTGCCGATGTTCATCCGCTTGCCGGCCAGATCCTTGAAGTCGTGGATGTTGGCATCCTGCCGGGCGACCACGGTGAAGGGCTCGGGATGCACCGAGAAGACCGCGCGCAGCTTGTCGAACTGGTTGCCCTCGAACTTCGAGGTGCCGTTGTAGGCGTGGTACTGCCAGTCCGACTGGGCGACGCCGAAGTCCAGCTCGCCGGCCTTGATGGTGTTGATGTTGTACACCGAGCCACCGGTCGACTCGACCGAGCAGCGCACCCCGTGCTCCTTGCGGTCCTTGTTGACCAGACGGCAGATGGCCCCGCCGGTCGGGTAGTAGACGCCGGTCACGCCGCCGGTGCCGATGGTGATGAAAGTGGTGTCGGCCGCCCGCGCCGGGGCGGAAACCGACAGGCCGAGACCCAGACCGAGGGCCACGGCAGCGCCGATGGCGATGGGCTTGATGGTCTTCATGGTGAAAAACTCTCCCAATTGTGGTTGGCGTTGGTCTTCAAACCACGTGCGGACCCGGGCGGGGCAGTGCCTCCGGCCACGTCCGACACCTCCTCTGGGGATTACGCAAGCAGAGCGGTCCCCATGTTTCAAGGATTTTGTCCATCAGGCGTTGGGCAACATCCTCCTGCCCGGCCCGGTTTCAGCCTCCCTCAGCCCAGCCGCCAGCCGGCCCGCACCTCGGCCGCCGTGGCCAGCCGGCGCCCGCACAACGGCGCCGCCGCCACCATCTGGGCGACCAGCGCGGCGTTGTCCGGGGCCAGGCGGCCATCGGCCAGCAGCAGGTTATTCTCGAAGCCCAGGCGCACATCGCCGCCCAGGGCCGCCGCCGTCGCCGCGCAGGCCCCTTCCAGCGGCCCGAAGGCGCAAATCATCCAGTCACCCGGCGGCGGAGTCGGCCGCGCCGCGAGAAAGCCCAGCAGATCGGCCGGCCGGGCGGTCAGATCGCCGGCATACTTGCCAAGCACATAGAGGGCCCGGGGCCGAACCTCGGGGATCACCCCGTCGGCGACCAGCCCGGCCAGCCGCGCCACCTCGTCCGGGCGATAGAGGATGTACTGGACCAGCGCCCCGTCCTCGGCCAGCTCGCGCAGGAAGGCGGCCACCGGCGCCGGGTCGGCTCCCTCGGGCAGCAACTCGCCCAGGGCCAGCGACACCGCCTCCGGCCGCACCCCGCGCACCACCGCCATCTGCGCCGCGCGCTGGTACATCCCCACCGCCTCGGTGGTGATCTGCAGCACCATCTCGTCGCCGACCACCCGACGCACCGCCCGGATGGCCTCAAGATAGGCCTCGGCATCCAGCAAATGCCGGCCCTCGCGGTCGCGCACATGCAGATGCAGCATCGCCGCCCCGGCCCGCAGACAGGCCCCCGCCACCTCGGCCAACCCGGCCGGCGTCAGCGGAATGGCCGGATGATCCTCAAGCCCCCGCCGCGCCCCATTGGGCGCCACCGCCACCGTCAGTCCCGGCATGACATCCGACATCAAAGGGGCTCCGCCCCTTGAACCCCGCCGGGGGAGCCGGGGGCTCCCCCGGACCCCCGCCATGACTTAAAGCCGGACAAGAGGGGGGTGGCTGAGCGCGGGCGCTCAGCTACCCCCCTCTTGTCCGGCTTTGATTCATGGTGGGGTCTGGGGAGGCCTCCCGGCCTCCCCAGCGGGGGTTCCAAGGGGGCGGCGCCCCCTTGGCTGTCGGCTGTCAGGTGCGGGGTCATGGCAGGACGCTGGCGAGGGTGGTGTGGAGGCGTTGGCCGATCTCTTCCAGGTCGGAGTCGGTCATGATGAAGGGCGGGGCGAGCAGGATGTGGTCGCCCCGTTGGCCATCGATGGTGCCGCTCATGGGGTAGCAGATCAGGCCGTTGGCCAGGGCCGTCTTCTTGACCTTGGCGGCGATGCCCAGGGCGGGATCGAACGGCTGCTTGGTTTTCCGGTCGGCGACCAGTTCCAGGCCCAGGAACAGGCCGCGGCCACGGATGTCGCCGACCTGGGGGTGGTCGGCGAAGTGGTGGTCGAGGATCCGGCGCAGGGTTCGGCCCATCCCGGGCACCCGGGCCAGCAGGCCGTCGTCGAGCAGGCGGTCGAGCACGGCGCCGCCGGCGGCGCAGGCCGTCGGGTGGCCCATGTAGGTATGGCCGTGCTGGAAGAAGCCGGAGCCGCCCTCGATGGCGTCGTGGATGCGGCGGTGGACCAGGGTGGCGCCCAGCGGCTGGTAGCCGGCGCCCAGGGCCTTGGCGACGGTCAGAAGGTCGGGCACCACATCGTCGTGGGCACAGGCGAACAGGGGACCGGTGCGGCCCATGCCGCACATCACCTCGTCGAGGATGAGCAGCACGCCGTGGCGGTCGCAGACCTGGCGCATGGCTTTCAGGTAGCCGGCCACGGCGGGCACGGCGCCGGCGGTGGCGCCGACCACCGGCTCGGCGATGAAGGCGGCCACCGATTCCGGACCCAGGTCGCGGATGGTCTGGTCCAGTTCATCGGCCAGGCGGGCGACGTAGGCCGCTTCGTCCTCGTCCGGGGCCATGCCGCGATAGGCGTAGCAGGGCGAGACGTGGCTGACCTCCATGAGCAGCGGCTCGAAGGGGGCGCGGCGCCACAGATTGCCGCCGGCGGCCAGGGCGCCCAGGGTGTTGCCGTGGTAGCTTTGCCGGCGGGCGATGATCCGTCGGCGGGCCGGCTGGCCGATCTCCAGGAAATACTGGCGGGCCAGTTTCAGCGCCGATTCCACCGCTTCCGAGCCGCCGCTGACCAGATAGACGTGATCCAGTCCCGGGGGCGCCAGCCCGCTCAGGCGGCGGGCCAGGTCCTCGGCCGGCTGGCTGGTGAAAAACCCGGTGTGGGCGAAGGGCAGGCGATCGAGCTGGGCCTTGATGGCGCCGATCACATGGGCATCGTTGTGGCCCAGGGCGGAGACGGCGGCGCCGCCCGAGGCATCCAGATAGCGCCGCCCGGCGGCGTCGATCAGCCAGGGCCCGTCGCCGCCCACGGCGGTTTCGGGCAGGTTTCTGAGATGGCGGTGAAAAACGTGGCTGGCGGCCGGCCGGGCCAGGGTCATGCCGGGCTCTCCATGTGAGGGGGGATTTCAGGTCGATGGGGGCTCGCCGGCGGCGCCGCGCAGGCCGCGCCGGGGGCGACGCCAGTAGGCGTCGAAGCGGTCCAGTTGTTCCTGGCTGTGGCGCAGGTTGGCCAGCGCCGCCTCGCCGCCGCGGGCGACCAGCAGGGCGAGCAGCATCTGGACCAGGGCCAGCGCCGGCACCAGCGACTGGAAATAGCTGGGCGAGGAGGTTTCGACGGTGAGCAGGGCGGTGGCCGAGGCGGCCAGCGGCGACACCGCGCTGTCGGTCAGGGCGACCACCCGGGCCCGGCGCTCGGCGGCGTATTCGGCGGCGATCACCGCCTCGCGCGAGTAGGGCTTGAAGCTGATCACCAGCAGGGCGTCGTCGGGGCCGAGGTCGCGCAGGGTGTCGAACAGGCTGCCGCCGGCGCCATCGACCATCACCCCGTTGTGACAGGCCAGACCGTAGGCGTAGTGGAACAGCCGGGCCAGGGCGTTGCAGCTTCTGAGCCCCAGGATGTAGACCCGACGCGCCTGCCCCAGGGTGATGGCGGCCTGCTCCAGGGCGGCCCGCCCGTCCGGCCCCAGCGCCTCGCCCAGCACCCGGCAGTCGGTGTCGATCATGTCGGCGATCAGGCCCTCGCCATGGTCGGGACGGGCCCGGGCCTGCAGGGTGCGGGCCCGGGCCACCGCCGGGCCGTCGTTGCCGCGCAGCCATTGACGATAGGGTTCGCGCAACGCCTCGAAGCCGTCGTAGCCCAGGGCGCGGGCCAGCCGGACCATGGTCGAGGCCTTCACCCCGGCCTGCGCGGCCAGCCCGCGCATCGAGGTCAGGGCGACCTCCTCGGGGTGGGCCAGCAGGTAGTGGGCCGCCTTGCGCAACTGCGGGCTGAGCTCGTCGCGGCGCTGACGCAGCCGCTCGCCAAGGGCACTGGCGGCATCCTCGGCCGGCGCCAGTTCGGACGTCAGGTTGGGCGCCAGTTCGGACGCCTCGGGCGTGGCGGTTGCCTCGGGCAGGGCGCTGGTCTGCGGATCGGCGATCATCGAAAGGCCCCCCAGGGGCGGCTTGGCCGGCATGGGAAACGCCGGGCGGCGTCACATCAGCCGCCGATGATGACACGGTTGTGTCATCCGGTGCAAACGCCGAAAACGAATGACTCGCCCCCGTTCCTGTCGAGTCTCTTGTCGAACCTGCCGTCGGCTCCTGGCCCGGCACGCCAGTTTGCTTTCGCCAGTTTGCTTTGGCCAGTTGGCCTTAGTCAGTTTGCCTTCACCAGCGTCTGGGGTACCATGTCCCCAGTGGCTTTCCGGGATAAAGGGTTAAAGGCAGACCATGGACATCCGCGATCACATCCGTTCCATCCCCGACTTCCCCAAGCCGGGGATCAATTTCTATGACATCTCCACCCTGCTCGCCGAGCCCGACGCCTGGCAGGTGACCATGGGCCGCATGGCCAAGGTGGTCGGCCCCTACGCCCCGGACGTTCTGGTCGGTGTTGAATCGCGGGGCTTTCTGGTCGCCGCGCCGCTGGCCCTGAAGCTGGGCTGCGGCTTCGTCATGGCCCGCAAGAGCGGCAAGCTGCCCGGGGCGACGGAGCGCTATGAATACCAGCTCGAATACGGCTCGGACGTGGTCGAGATCCAGAAGGACATGATCGCCCCCGGCCAGCGGGTGGTGGTGCTGGACGACCTGATGGCCACCGGCGGCACCGCCGCGGCGGTCTGCGAGTTGGCCCACCGCATGGGGGGCGAGGTGGTCGCCGTGGCCTGCATCATCGAGTTGACCTTCCTCAACGGGCGCGACCGCCTGGACGTTCCGTTCCACACCGTCGTCCAGTATGCGTCCTGATCCTCGGTTCGCCAGGGGGCGGCGGTCAGGGTCGCCCTCCCGGCGGCCGCCCCGGTCCCGACACCGGAGTCGGCCCATGTGATGCCCAGCGCCCCGCCCAGCCTGCTTGCCTCGGCCCTGCCCGGCGTCCTGCTTGCGGCGGCGATGGTGGGAGTCGTCATGGCCGTGGCCTTGGGGCGAATGGCGCGGACCAGCCTCGACCTGTCGCCGGGGGCGCGCCGGACCCTGGGCTGGTGGGCCGCGGCCTTCCTGACCGAGGGCGTGGCCTCGACCCTGCTGTTCGTCGATCTGGGCGGCGGCCCGCGACTGCCCCTGCCGGCGCTGATCGAAGTGCCGCATGTGCTGAGCACCCTGATGATCTACCTGGGCGCGCGGGCCCGGCTGGAGCGCCCGCCGGCCCCCGTGTGGACCCTGGTCGCCACCTCGCTGGTGGTGCTGGCCTGGCCGCTGGGCATCGAGCTGTGGCTGGGCCCGGTGCCGCACCTGCTGGCCAGCGGCCCGTTGCTGGTCCTGGCCGGACTGGCCCAGTGGGCCGCCGCCGCCCTGTTCCTGATCGGCCCGGCGCACCAGTTGCTGGACGGCCGCCCGGTGGCCGCCCTGTTGGTCGGCCTCGGCCTGCTTGACGCCGTGGCCCCGCTGCTGTTCGGCCAGCCGGCCTGGATGACCCTGCTGGCGGCCGGCCACACCGGTCTGACCGCGCTGCTGGCGGCGGTCCTCATGCTGCTGGTGCTGGGCCGCCGGCAGCGCCTTGCCGAGGTGGCCCGGGGCGAGACGCGGCAGCTTGAGATGCGCTTCCTCGACGCCGTGGAAAGCCTGCCCGAAAGCTTCAGCCTGTACGACGCCGACGACCGTCTGGTGCTGGCCAACCGCCGCTTCATCGAGCCGTTCGCCGACCGGGCCAGGGAAATCAGGCCGGGCATCCCCTTCGCGCGGGTGGTCGAGCTGGCGGCCGAGGCCGGCTTCCTGTCCGAGGCCCACGGCCGGGTCGAGACCTGGAAGGTGGAACGGCTGGCCCGCCACCGCCACCCGGGACCGCCCTTCGAACAGGTCTTCACCGACGGCACCATCTGGCGCGTCACCGAGTCGGTGACCCGCGAGGGCGGCCGGGTCGCCCTGCGCACCGAGATCACCGACCTCAAGCGCCGCGAGGCCGAGGTGGCCGCCACCTCGGCCCGCCTCAAGGAGATCATCGACGCCCTGCCCCAGGGCATCGCGGTGGTCGCCCCGTCGGGTCATCTGGTGGCCGCCAACGGGCCGTTCGCCAGCCTGCTCGGGCTGCCCTCCGGGCTGGCCCGGGCGGGGGCCAGCTACCGGGCGGTGCTGGATGATCTGGTCGCCCGCCGGGTGCTCGATCCGACGCCCTGGGACGGCGACCCGCAAGCCTGCGTCGAGGCCGAACTGGCGGCCCTTGAGGGCCCGCTGCCCGAGCCCAGCGAATGGACGGTGCCGGACGGCCCCACCCTGCGCGTCGAGCGGGTCCGGCTGGCCGATGGCGGGCTGCTCACCACCTATGTCGACATCACCGTGCTGAAACGGGCCGAGGCCCAGGAACGCGAGGCCAAGGAGGCGGCCGAGCGGGCCAACCAGGCCAAGGCCATCTTCCTGGCCAACGTCAGCCACGAACTGCGCACCCCGCTGAACGCCATCATCGGCTTTTCCGAGGTTCTGGCCAGCGAGCTGTTCGGCCCCCTGGGCGCCCGCGCCTACCAGACCTACGCCGGCGACATCCTGAGCAGCGCCAGCCACCTTCTCGATCTGATCAACGACATCCTGGACATGTCCAAGGCCGAGGCCGGCAAGATCGACATCGATCCGGAAAGCCTCGATCCCGGGGCCGAGATCCGCGCCGCCCTGCGCATGGTGGCGGCGGCCGCCCGGCGGGCCCAGGTCAGGCTGGTCCCCGACCTGCCGGCCGCATCGCCGCGCCTGAACGCCGACCGCCGCCGCCTGCGCCAGATGCTGATCAACCTGATGTCCAACGCCATCAAGTTCAGCCCGCCGGAGGGCGCGGTGCGCGTCACCCTCGGGCGCGAGGCGGACGGCGCCCTGTGCATCGCCATCGAGGACCAGGGCATCGGCATGGATGCCGACGGTCTGGCCCGGGCCCTGGAGCCCTTCGGCCAGGTCGACAACAAGCTGTCGCGGCGCCACGAGGGCACCGGCCTCGGCCTGCCCCTGACCCGTGCCCTGATCGAGTTGCACGGCGGCACGTTGCGGCTCGACACCGCGCCCGGCCAGGGCACCCGGGCCGGGCTGATCTTCCCGGCCAGCCGGGTGGAAAACGCCACCGCCGGCACCACATGTGAGGCAACCGAAACGCCGGCCCCGATGGCGCCATGACACCCCACCTTGAGAGCGGCCCACGCCAGCCCGCTCCGGGCCGCCTGCCGCCCGGCCGCGAGGTGATCGCCATCGGCGACGTGCACGGCCAACGGGCCCTGCTCGACTGCCTGCTCGATGGCCTACTGCAGCGGCTGGCCGGGCACGCCGAGGGCAGCGTCGAGGTGGTTTTTCTGGGCGATCTGGTTGATCGCGGCCCGGACAGCGCCGGGGTGCTCGACCGGGTGGCGGCGGCCACCCGCCACGGCCTGGGCCCGGCCCGCGTCCACGCCCTGATGGGCAACCACGAACAGATGCTGCGCCGCGCCCTGGAGCATCGCCCCGGGGCCTGGGAGATGTTCCTGGGCAACGGCGGGCTGGCCACGGCGCGGTCGCTGGGCGCCGACGCGGCGACCCCCCAGGCGGCGCTGGCAGCCATGGCCCGGGCCCTTCACGGGCCGCGCCGCCGGCTGCTCGAGGACACCCTGAAAAGCCACCACCGGGTCGGCGACTACCTGTGCGTCCACGCCGGCATCGACCCGGCCCGCCGGCTGGCGGCGCATCTGGCCCGCCCCTGGGACGAGGTGGAGCCGCGCCACTGGGCCTGGATCCGCGAACCCTTCCTCAACCGCCGGGCGCCCTTCGAGGGCGGCGTGATCGCCGTCCACGGCCACACCCCGGCCCAGGGGCCGCAACTGTGCGCCAACCGCCTGGGCATCGACACCGGCGCCGCCTACGATGGCCCCTTGAGCGCCCTGTGGCTGAAGGACGACGGGCTGAGCGTCATCCAGGCGGTGCCCTGAGGCGGGCCGGCCAAGGAGCGGGCCGGCCTCTTAAAGATACGGCTCGATGATGGCCGACAGGTCGACCCGGGCCTTCAGCCGGGTGGCCAGGAAGTAGAAACCGCCGAACTTGCGCTGCATGAACAGGGTGTCCATGGGCGGGATGTGCCAGAAGTCGCGCCCCGAGCCCAGTTCCATGCCGATGTCGCGCATCCGCGGCGCCAGATCGCTGCCGGCGAAGTCGAAGGCGCCGGGGCGGCGCATCGGCTCCATGGACAACTCGAACATCTCGACCATCAGCCGCTTGTGGCGCTCCGGGGTGTTTTCGGCGAAGAAGCCGATGTCGAGGATGGCGGCCCGGATGGCCGCGCGGTCGCCGGCCAGCCCGGCGTGCATCAGGCGGCGGAACTGGGGCGCCATGTGCGGCCCCAACTCGCGCGAGGCGCCGAAGTCGAGCAGCACCACCCGGCCGCTGTCCGGCTGGTAGCGGTAATTGGCGAAGTTGGGATCGGTCTGCATCAGGCCGAACTGGAACAGCTCGCGGAAGACCAGACCGATCAGGCGGCGCATCACCTCGTCGCGCGTCGCCTGGGGAGCGTCGACCAGACTTTCCACCGGCACCCCGTCCACATAATCCATGGCCAGCACGTCGGTGGTCGTCAGGTCGGCGTGCAGGCGTGGCACCACGAACTCGGGATGATCCTTCAGAAGCTCGGCGAAGCGGCTCAGGTAGTGGCCCTCGCGCTCGTAGTCGGCTTCCTCGTGCAACTGGCGCTTGGCCTCGGCCAGCATGGGGGTGATGTCGAGCTCGCGCGGCATGGCGCCGGACAGGCGCATCAGGGTGGCGACGTTGTCCACGTCGCTGTCGATGCTGCGCCGCACCCCGGGATACTGCACCTTGATCGCCAGATCGCGGCCGTCGACGGTGGGCGCCCGGTGCACCTGACCGATCGAGGCGGCGGCGATGGGCTGCATGTCGAACTCGGTGAAGCGGCTCTTCCAGTCGTCGCCCCAGTGGCGGGCCAACACCCGCTTCAACTGGCCGCGCGGCATGTAGTGGGCGTCGGCGCGCAGGCGGCCCATGATCTCGGCCAGCTCGGGCGGCAGCATGTCGCCGGCGTCCATGGAGATCAACTGGCCGACCTTCATCGCCGCGCCGCGCATGTGGGCCAGCTGGTCGGCCACCCGGCGGGCGTTCTCCGGGGTCAAAAGAAGGTCGCGCGCCTTGGGGCGCTGGCCCCGGGCGATCTGGCGCGCCCCGCCGAGGGCCGCCCGGCCGGCCAGGCCGGTGGCCAGACCGCCGAAGCGGGCGACCCGGTTGAAACGGCCACTGGGTACCGCCAGGGCGCGGGAGACGGGCTTGTGCTCGGTCATCGAAGGTGGGTCCTTGGTCCGTTGAGATGCGGCGACCCTATCCCGACTCCCCCGCCGCCGACGGTGACTTAGGCACAGAGGGGGGTCGGCGCCAGAGGGCATCCTGGCGGCGGGGGTTGACGCGGGCCGGCTGGTGGTGTCGGGTGCCGTATCCGTTGGAAGGGAGAGCGGGGACGTGCTGGCAGTGATGGGCGATGTGGTGGGGCGCGGCGCGGCCCTGGTCGGAGCAGCCTTCCGGGCCCCGCCGGGGCGGCGCCGCCCATCGGTCCGCCGGGTGGTCACCATGGCCGTCTTCCTGCCGGCCTTCCTGCTGGTGCAGGCGGTGCACGGGCTGTGCCTGCTGCTCGACGAGGTGCTGTTCCCGGCCTACCGCAAGGTCAAGGTGAACGATCCGCTGATCGTGCTGGGCGTGCCGCGCAGCGGCACCACCATGGTCCACCGCGCGCTGGCCCGCGACCCCAATCTGACCACCTTCTCGACCTGGGAATGCCTGCTCGCGCCGTCGATCATCCAGCGCCGGGCGGTGTTCGCCCTGGGCCGCCTGGACGCCCGCCTGGGCCGCCCGCTGGGCCGCCTTCTGGCCTGGGTCGAGGGCCACCTGTTCGCCCGCCTGGACGATGTCCACGCCATGGACCTCTCGGCCCCGGAAGAGGACTACCTGGCCCTGCTGCCGGTGCTGGCCTGCTTCATCCTGGTCGTCCCCTTCCCCACCGCCGAGCCCCTGTGGCGCTTGGCCCGGGCCGACCGCGACCTGCCGGAAGGCCAGCGGCGCCGGCTGATGGCGTTCTATCGGCGCCTGTTGCAGCGCCACCTTTTCGTCCACGGGCCGGACAAGCGGCTTTTGTCGAAAAACGCCGCCTTCGCCGGCAGCGCCGCCACCCTGAAGGAAACCTTCCCCGAGGCCCGCTTCCTGGTCTGCCTGCGCCGGCCCGACAAGGTGGTGCCCTCGCAACTGTCGGCCATCGCCGACGGGGTGCGGCTGTTCGCCGGCGACCCCGACGAAACCCTCTTCCCGGCCCGCATGCCCGAGCTGCTGGCCGACTACTACCACGCCCTGCTGGCCGCCCTGCCGCCCGAGGGCGGGCCGCGCCACCGGGTGTTCGCCATGGAGGCCCTGAAAAACGACCTCGCCGGTACCCTCAAGGGCGCCTATCGCGACCTCGGCCTGCCCCTCGAGGACGCCTTCGCCGCCGCCCTTGACGAGGAAGCCGCCGCCGCCCGGGCCTACCGCTCGCGCCACGCCTACCGGCCGCCCGGCCCGGCCCTCGACCCCGAGTCCATTGACGCCCGCTTTGCGCCCGTCTACCAAAGGCTCGACGCCGCCGGCCTGCTGGCCGTCCCCCCGCGACCGAAGGAAGCCTGACCATGCCCGAGCCGACGGCCTCCGGCGGCAGGACGGACCCCACCGCGCCCACCCCGGCCCGCCACGAGTTGCGCATCGCCGTGGTCTCCGACGCCGAGTTGGAGCGCAACGGCGTCGGCGCCTACTACGCCGATCTGGCGGCCCACCTCGGCGAGCACGTGGCCGAGCTGGCGATCATCTCGCCGGGCGGCGACAACGCCTATGGCAGCCTGTCCATGCCCATGCCGGGCGACTCCACCCAGACCCTGTGGATGCCCAACGTGATGGCCGTGCGCCGACGCCTGAGGGCGCTGAAACCGCACGCCGTCATCCTGCCCACCCCGGGGCCGTGGGGGCTGCTCGGGGCGCGCCTGGGCAGCGGCGTCGGGGCGGCGCTGATCGTCGGTTTCCACACCCATTTCGAACAGCTCACCCACCTTTACTGGAACCCGCGCCTGGGGCTGATCCCGCGCACCTACATGCGCTGGGTCAGCCGCTACCTGTTCAAGCGCGGCCGCATGGTGCTGGCCAACTCCCACGCCATGGCCGAGGTGGCGCGCGGCCTGGGCGCCCCCCAGGTCGACCTGATGGGCACGCCGATCCCGCGCGCCTTCGTCGACACCCCGCCGCCGCCCCTGCCCGAACACATCGAAAAGGTCCTTTTCGCCGGCCGGCTGGCCCCGGAAAAGAACGTCGAGGCGGTGGTCGAGGCGGCCGCCGCTCATCCCCACATCGCCTTCACCATCGCCGGCGACGGCCCCTTGAGGGCCAGCCTGGAAGCCCGCGCCGCCGAGTTGCCCAACCTCTCGCTGGTCGGCTGGGTGCCGCGCGCCGAGTTGCCCGCCCTGATCGACCGGCACCACCTGCTGATCCTGCCATCGCACGTGGAATCGCTGGGCACCATCGCGCTCGAGGCCCTGGCCCGGGGACGCAACGTGCTGGTCTCGACCCACTGTGGAATCACCGAATGGCCGATGCTCGACCGCGCCCTGTTCCGCATCGGCGACGGCGAAACGGTGGCCCAGGCCCTGGGCCGCGCCCTCGACGTCGATGCCACCCTGCGCCACCGCAAGGCCACCCTGGGCGCCGAAGGGGCCCGCGAGATGAACGCCTGGGCCATCGAAGGCTGGCTCAAGGTGCTGGAAGACCATGTCGGCCCCCCCGCCGCCGGATAACCCCCGGGCCGGCGGGCCGATCGTCTCCATCCACGACGTGATGCCCCACACCCTGGAGCGGGTCGGCCACCTGCTGGGGCTGACGGCACCGCTCGGCCCGGTCGACCTCTTGGTGGTGCCGGGCCTCGACTGGCAGCCCCCCCACATCGCCACCCTGAAAGGCTGGCAACAGGCCGGCCACCGCCTGGCCGGCCACGGCTGGACCCACAAGGCCCGCCACATCAAACGCCCCTACCACCGCCTGCACAGCCTCCTCGTCTCGCGCGACGTGGCCGAACACCTGGCCCTGGACGCCGACGGCATCATCGAGCTGATGAACCGCTGCCACGGCTGGTTCGCCGCCCACGACCTCGCCCCGCCCGACCTCTACGTGCCCCCCGCCTGGGCCCTCGGCCCCCTGCCCCGACACCGCCTGAACGAAACCCCGTTCCAACGGGTCGAGGTGCTGGCCGGGGTGATCGACACCACCTGCGGCCACCTGACCCCCAGCCCGGTGATCGGCTTCGAAGCCGATACCCCACTGCGCGCCCTCACCCTCAAAACCCTCAACAGCCTGCAACTGAACTGGGCCAGAATCACCAACCGACCCTGGCGACTGGCCATCCACCCCGACGACCACACCCTGAAACTCGCCCCCAACCTCCACACCACCCTGGAACGTGCCCGGCCCGGGGCGACCGAAAGCAAGGGGGCGCTGCCCCCTTGACCCCCGCCGGGGGGACCAGGGGCCCCCCCGGACCCCCGCCGTGACTTAAAACCCCACCCAGGGGGGCAAGCCCCCCTGGGTGGGGTTTTGATTCATGGTGGGGTCTGGGGAGGCCTCCCGGCCTCCCCAGCGGGGGTCAAGGGGGCGGAGCCCCTTTGCTGTTGGCTGCCCCGGGCCGGTCACGCTTCCCAGGGTGGTGGGGGTTGGCGGTGGCGTTCCAGGGCGGCTTGGCGTTCCGGGGTACGCATCAGGGGGGCGCCGTGGGTATGGGGGGGCAGGTCTTCGCTGGGGCCGCCGGGTTTGAGGGGGCGGGGGGCGAAGCGGCCTCGGCTGATCATGCGGTCGTACATGACGATCAGGCCGGCGGCGCCGACGTTGAGGCAGAAGCGGCTGGGGATTTGCACGATGAAGTCGCAGGCTTGGTGCATGTCGGCGGACAGGCTGCCGCGTTCCGGTCCCATGATGTAGGCGGCGTGCAGGGGGTGTTGGAAGCTGGGCAGGGGGATCGACTTCTCGGTCAGTTCCACGCCGACCAGTTTGCAGCCGTCGGGCAGGATCATCTGTTCGACGGTGGGGAACTGATAGAAGGGCAGGTGGCCGAGGGCGTCCGAGGTATCGGTGCGGTGGCCCTGGTCGCGTTCGTACTGGGCCGAGACGGTGAACACGAAGGCGGCCCCGAAGGCGTGGGCCGAGCGGAACAGGGCGCCGACGTTGTATTGCTTGCTGACGCTTTCGATACCGATGCCGAAATAACCGCGCATGGACGGGGGGAGACTCCTGGTCGGGGAAGGCAAGTGTGGCGGGCTGTGGGCGATCTTCCTATCTTGACCAGAGGTTTTGGGCAATCAAGCCTTGGCCTGGGTTTAAGGCGGGGAGGACGGCAATGCGGGCGGCGGTCTGTCAGGCACTGGGCGATCCGGGCGAGGTTCTGGCGGTGCGCGATCTGCCACCGCCGCCACTGGGCGAGACGGGGGTGCGCCTCGCGGTCAAGGCGGCGGGAGTGAACTTCGCCGATGGCCTGCTGTGCCGGGGTAAGTACCAGGAAAAGGCCGAGCCGCCGTTCGTGCCCGGGTTCGAGGTCGCCGGCACGGTGCTCGAGGTGGCCCCCGGGGTGGCCGCCCGGCGCCCCGAGCTGACGCCGGGTCGGCGGGTGCTGGCGGTGCTCGACCGGGGCGGCTATGCCGAGCAGGCGGTGGCGGCGGCCGATGACGTGCAGGTGCTGCCCGAGGGCATGGACTTCGTCACCGCCGCCGGCTTTCCCATCGCCTATGGCACGGCCCATCTGGCCCTGGCCGACCGCGGCCGGCTGGCCGCCGGCGAGGTACTGGTGGTGCATGGCGCGGCGGGCGGCGTGGGGCTGTGCGCGGTGGAGTGCGGCAAGGCCCTGGGGGCCGAGGTGATCGCCACCGCCGGCGGCCCCGACAAGCTGGCGGCGGCCCTGGAGCACGGCGCCGACCATGTGATCGACGCCCGCGAGGAGGACGTGCGCGAGCGGGTGCGCGCCCTGACCGGCGGGCGCGGCGCCGACGTGGTGTTCGACCCGGTGGGCGGGCCGCTGTTCGAGGCCTCGCTGCGCTCGATGGCCCCGGACGGGCGACTGCTGACCATCGGCTTCGCCTCGGGCGAGGTGCCGAAGGTGGCGGCCAACTATCTGCTGGTCAAGAACCTGACCGTCACCGGGGTCTACTGGGGCGCCTACCGGCGGCTCGACCCGGCGCGGCTGGCCGCCTCCTTCCGCCAGTTGTTCGACTGGTACCGGGCCGGCCGGCTGCACCCCCGCATCGCCGCCACCTTCCCGCTGGCCGAGGCGGGGACGGCGCTCAATGAGCTGGCCGCCCGGCGCATTGTCGGCAAGGCGGTGATCCTGCCCGATGGCGAGCCGGCCTGATGGCGGGACTGCGCCAGGCCAGCACGGTGTTTAAGGTGGCCACCCGGGGCCGGGGCCTGCACGAGATCACCGACCGGGTGGCCGGCTGGGTGGGCGAGGCTGGTTTCGGGGAGGGCCTGCTCACCCTGTTCATCCGCCACACCTCGGCCAGCCTGATCATCCAGGAGAACGCCGACCCCGACGTGCGGCGCGATCTGGTCGCCGCCTTCGACCGGCTGGCCCCGGAGGATCATCGCCTCTACGCCCACCAGGAGGAAGGCCCGGACGACATGCCGGCCCACATCAAGAGCACCCTGAGCGACGTTTCGCTGTCCATCCCGCTGCTCGGCGGGCGGCTGGCGCTGGGCACCTGGCAGGGCATCTACGTGGCCGAACACCGCGCCCGCCCCCACACCCGGCAGGTGGTGGCGCATCTGATCGGGGAATAGGCCAAGGGGGCCTACTGATCCCCGGCGGCGGCCTGCAGGCGCTCGAAGCGCTCGGCTGCCTCCAGGCTGGCGGCCAGGGTCGCCGGGTTGAGGACCAGACAGGCGGTGTGGTCCTCCCGCTCGCGCAGATCCAGGCAGGTGGGCACCGCCTCGGCCTCCTCCAGGTTGGTGATCAGGGCCCGATAGCGCACCGGCGCCCGGCCCGGCCAGACCAGGGCAAAGGGATGCCCCCGCCCCAAGCGCTTGCGCAACGCCCGCTCGGCCGCGCGGGCCGTCTTCAGGGCCTTCTCGGGGGTCAACTCCACCCCCACCTGCACGGCCCACGCGGCGCTGTCCACCTCGATCTCCGGCGCCCGGTCGGTGCCGAAGCAGCGCTCGGCGATCCAGTCGTTGGACAGGCTGGCCACCCGCACCGCCGGATCGTCGGCCAGGGCGGCCAGCGTCGGCCCGCCGCCATCAAGCCGCCGGAAGCCGCCATCCAGCAGCCGCGCCATGCCCCGATCACGGTCTTGACGGGTCGGGTTGCCCAGCACCACGCCGATCAGCCGCCGCCCATCGCGCACCGCCGAGGCCGCCAGCGTATACCCGGCGGCACAGGTGAAGCCGCTCTTGATGCCGTCACTGCCCGGCAGCCGGCCAAGAAAGCCGTTGTGCCCCTGGCGCCAGCGCCCGCCCAGCGAAAACCCCTTGCCGCCGACCAGCCGGTACAGCCCCGGATGGTCGCGCACCAGGGCCCGGGCCAGCAGCGCCAGATCACGCGCCGTGGTCACCATCTCCGGATCGGGCAGGCCGGTGGCGTTGGTGAAGCGCGTCCGAGCCATCCCCAGCTCGCGCGCCGTGGCCGTCATCAACTCGGCAAAGGCCGCCTCCGAGCCGGCCAGACGATCCGCCACCGCCACCGCCACGTCATTGGCCGAAAGACTGGCAATGGCCTGGATCGCCGTCTTAACCGGCAGCTTCGCCCCCGCCTTCAAACCCAGCTTGGTCGGCGGCTGGGCGGCGGCGGCACGACTCACGGTCAGACGGTCGGACAGCCCAAGCCGGCCCGACTCGACAGCCTCGAAAAGCAGATACAAAGTCATCATCTTGGCCAGCGAGGCCGGATAGGCCAACGCCGTCGGCGCCCGCGCCCCCAACACCCGACCATCCTCGGCCGACACCACGATCGCCGCCCGCGCCGGAGCCGATTGCGGCAACAGATCAGGCACCGAGTCGGCCCCGGCCGGACGCCCCAAAGACGCCACCCCCACCACAGCCGCCACCAGGACAGCCAGTCTTCGCAGCCCCACGCCTCGCATGACCAAAAGCCTGCGCCCGGGTTCGAGGCCGGTCAAGTGACAGCACGGCGCCAGCAGGCACAGGATTGAAAGGGGCTTTTTCTCGGGGCCGCTGCTCCCGAACCCCCACCTTCATCAAATCGGGGGCGTTGCCCCCGTACCCCCACCGGGGGACACCGGGTGTCCCCCGGACCCCCGCCAATTCGTTGGAGCGGAACGCCGGCATCCGCGTCGAAAACAAAGGGTGTTTGGGTGCAGGCCAGCTTCGCTGGCCTGCGAAACAACCCCAACCAGACGCCAATCAGCCACGAACGAACCCGGATCGGTTTTTGTTTTCGCGGGCCAGCGAAGCTGGCCCGCAACCAACCCCCATCCGCGTTCCACTCCGCCCTGGCGTTTCACTCCCCCGAAATGGCGGGGGTCCGGGGGACCGCCTTCGGTCCCCCGGTTGGGGGGTCGGGGGCAAGGCCCCCGATCTGATGGCGGCGGGTTGGGGGCAAGGCCCCCGTGTCTCCCTCTACGGCCCCATCGGGTCGATCACGGTCAGGTGGGGCGGGTCTTCGGTAAGGGTGGTGCGTTCCAGCATGGCGGGGGTGGTGTAGATGGCGCCGTTGGCGTCGACCAGCAGGACCATGGGGGTGTTCATGTCGTGGGCGACCTTCACCCAGCCCTCTGGTCCGGCCACCGAGAGGGCGGTGGCGGCGGCGTCGGCCAGGGCGCCGTTGGTGTGCAGCACGCTGGCCGAGACGATGTGATCGACCGGCCAGCCGTCGCGGGGGTCGATGATGTGGCCACGCCGGATGCCTTCGTCGATGCGGAAGCGGCGGTAGTTGCCGGAGGTGTAGAGCACCTCGTCGGCTTCCAGGGTGACCTTGGCGATGACGCCCCAGTGGGTGGGATCGAGGATGCCCATGGACCACGGCCGGCCGGCCGGCTGGCCCAGGGTGTTGAGGTCGCCGCCGGCGTTGACGATGGCCGCCGGCACGCCGCGGGCGCGCAGGATGTCGATGGCGCGGTCCAGGGCGACGCCCTTGGCGAAGCCGCCGAAGTCGAGGCGCACCAAGGGGTTGGTCGAGGTCAGTTGGTCGCCGTCCAGGGTCAGGTCGTCCATCGACGGGTTGGCGTTGACCAGATACTCGATGTCGGCCGGGTCGGGCAGGCGGCCTTCCGGCAACTCGTCGGCGTGGAAACCCCACAGCCCGATCAGGCGCCCGATGGCCGGGTCGAACAGGCCGCCGCTCATCGCCTGGAAGGCCTGGGCCTGTTCGATCAGCGGCCGCACGAAGGGGCTGACCGGGATGCGTTCACCCAGCGCGATGGCCTGGTTGATGCGGAACAACTCGCCTTCCGGCCGCCAGGCGTGCCATTCGCGGTGCATCCGCTGGAAGGTCTGGGCCAACTCGCCCACCGCCGCGTCGGCCTCGGCTTTCGAGGTTCCCTCCAGGGTGATTTCGACCAGGGTGCCGAAGACGTAAAGGGTGGCTTCCTGGCGCTGCGGGGCGGCACCCCGGGCGACCAGCAGGGTGGCGACCAGGACCAGCGTGACCAGCGCCGTGGCGAGCAGGGCGCGACCCCGGGAGAGCGGGCTCATCGCGGGCAGGCCTCGTCGTCCGGCGCCGGGCCGAGCACGCTGAGCGCCGGCACGGTGAGGCGGCGGGCCAGCCGCCCGGCCAGGGCCAGCCCGGCGAGCAGGCCAAGGCCGCCGATGGCGGCCACCCACAGGTCGTGCAGGCCCAGCGCGCTGGCCGTCGCGGCGCTCAGCACCAGGATCAGCAGGGGCAGCATGTAGGCCAGCCCGGCGGCCTTGAGGACGGCGCGGCTGGACAGGCCGACCACCACCTCCTGCCCCGGCCGGGCGGCGAAGGGCAGGCGAGCCGAGAAGGCCAACGGCCGGCGCCCCAGCCAGCCGCCGAAGGTGCGGCTGGCGCAACTGGCGCGGGCGGCGCAGGCGCCACAGGCCGGGCGGCGCTCGGCTTCCAGGCGGGCGTTGGCGGGGTCGCTCGGGTCGAGGGCGACGACCCGGGCCCGGCCCTCGATCAGCTCGTCCGAGGGCGTGGCGGAGGGCTCAGAAATGGTAGGGCTCCTCGATCCAGCGCTCGAGCACGGCGCGGTCGGTCTCGGCCAGGAAGCCGGGCGCCCCGTCGCGGCTGGCCGCCACGTGGGCCCGGCAGAGGGCCTCCATCAAGGGGTCCGGCACCTGCCCGGTGGCGACGGCCAGGAAGTACCAGGCCAGATGGTGCCCGGCGTCGCGGTCGATGGCCTGAAGCTGGTTGGCGAGGCTGGTTGGCAGGGCGATGCCCGTCCCCTCGGCCTGGGCGGTGCGGGCCAACTCGGTCATCCGCCGGGCCAGTTCGGGGCGGGTCGACAGGGGGCGCACTTCCCTGTGGTGGGTGCCCTGGCAGTCCAGCGCCGGGGCGCGGGTGATCACCCAGCGCTCGCGCAGGGGGATGGTGCGCCCGGCCGAGCTGCCTTCCCACTCCTCCAGGAAGCGGCGGAAGCGCTGGTCGCCGGTGTAGTCGGAGATCAACTCGCCGCCGACCTCGGAGAAGAAGGTCAGGTCCTTGAAGATGTAGTGCGGCGGTCCCAAGGGATTATCGGCCAAGGGGTTGTCGGCCAGCGGGGTGTAGCTCATCGGGTCGAGCACGTCCTCGATGGTTTCCGGCATCCAGCCGGCGGGCAGCAGCTCGCGGTCGACCTTTTCCTGCACCTCCTCGACCTCGACCTGGGCGAAGTCGAGGCTGCCCTCGCCGGTATCGGCGATCAAAAAGCGGGTCTTGCCGGTCAGCGAGGTGGCGAGCAGGCCGCTGCCGCCATGGCGGGCGAGCAGGGTCATCACGTCGCCCCCCGACTCGGCCTCGACCCAGTCTTCCAGGCTGCGCGCCAGACGCCGCCCCTCGGCGTCGAGCAGGCCGCCCAGGCGGTACCAGTCGGGATCGGTCAGGGCAAGGCGGAAGGTCAGCCCGGGCAGCGACGCCTGAAGGCAGGCGATCAGCGCCTCGGGCCCGTCGTGGGGGTCGAGATCGGCGCAGGCGGCGGCCAGGCGGTCGAGATCGACGCCGGTCCGGCTGGCGGGATGGGTGAGCATGGCGGTGGCGAATCCCCTTCGCGTTCCGCGACCCCGGGCACCAACCCAAAGGGCCAGACCGGCCGTCGCCCGACAGCCGCGCGGAAACCTGTTTCTTCCCCCTCGGGCGAGGGCGCCTTGGTGGCGCCTTTTCGCGGTATTGAAGCTAGCGCGCCTTGCCGAAAGGTTCAACCGGCCGAGTCGTCATCCCGGGGCACCAGGGCGATCACCGTCAGGTCGTCGCGCAGCGGTTCGACGCCGCGCCAGGCGGCCAGTTCGTCTTCCAGCCCGGCCAAAAGGTCGGCCATCGGCTTGCCCGGGTTGTCGTTGACCAGCCGGGCCAGGATGCCGCCCAGCCGGCGCCGGCCGAGCAGGCGGCGGCTTTCGTCGCCCATCTGGTCGGGCAGGCCATCGGTGAACAGGAACACCGGCTGTCCGGGGGCCGGGCTCAGCAGATGCTCGCGCACGCGGTCCGGGGCCGGCAGGCTGCGGTAGCCCAAGGCGCCACGAGCGCCGCGGATGTCGAGCATCTCGCCGCCCTCCATGTACAGCAGGGGCAGGCCGACGCCGGCGAAGACCAGGGTGCCGGCGCGCGGATCCCACAGGCAGACGGCGGCTTCCAGGCCGTCGTCGGATTCCGCTTCCGGGCGGTCCTGGCGCAGCCGGGCGCGCACCATGCGGTCCATCTCCTCCAGCACCTGGGCCGGCCGGGTGAGGCCCTGTTCGTGCAGGATGCGATCCAGCGCCGAGGCGGCGACCATGGTCATGAAGGCCCCCGGCACGCCGTGGCCGGTGCAGTCGATGACGGCCAGCAGGGCCCGCCCGTCGGGCAGCCGCTCCAGCCAGTAGTAGTCGCCGCCGACCAGATGCAGGGGCTTCCAGCGCACCGCGATGTCGGCCACCGCGTCGCCCAGGGCGGCCGGGTCGGGCAGCCACGAGGTCTGGATGCGCCGCGCGTAGGCGATGCTTTCCATCATCAGGCGGTTGGTCTTGTCGAGTTCGCGGTGGGCCGCGTCGAGCCGTTCGAAGGCGCGTTCGGTTTCCGCCTTCTCGCGGGCCAGATCGGCGGTCCGCGCGGCGACCCGGGCTTCCAGGTCGCGGGTCAGCGCCTCCAGGTCGGCGCGCGCCCGGTCGCGTTCGTCCAGGCCCTTCTGCGAGGCCCCCAGCAGGTCGTTCAGCGAGGTCACCACGCGGCCCAGCTCGTCGCCGCCGTGGCCCTTGAGGGCGGGCACCGGATGGGCCCCCGGGCGGTCCGGCTCGATGCGCCCGATGGCCCCGGCAAGGCGCAGCAGCGGCGCCGTGACCAGCAGGTGGAACAGGGCAACCAGAACCAGGCTGATCAACAGGGCGCGGCCCAGGTTGGCGATCAGGCTGGTGGTCGCCCGGTCGGTCACCCGAGCGGTCAGCTGGGGCAATGCCAGATCGACCTCGAGTTGCCCCACCGGCTCGGGCCGGGTGCTTCCGGGGGCGGTGTAGGTGAGGTCGACCTCCTGGTGCCTGAGGTCGCCGAACAGGCGTCGGGCCAGCGGCCCCGGACGGGTGCCGGTGGGGCTGTCGCGCCGCGCCAGCACGTTGCCGAAGTTGTCGGAAACGCGCACCCCGGCGATGGTCGGGTTGGCGATCAGGCCGCTGACCACCTGCTCGGCCAGCGCCGGATTGAGCTGGAAGGCGGCCTCGGTGGCCGAGGGGCGGACCAGTTCCAGGGTGGCCGCCATCTGGTCGCGGGTTTCGCCGCGCAGCCGGCTGAGGTCGAGCAGCAACTCCACCGCCCCGCCGAGCAGGCCGACGACGACCGCCACCAGCAGGGTGGCCAGGGCCTGACGGGCGGTCAGCCCGAAGCGTTGGCGGGACGGCCGCCGGGGGGCGGCGGAGGACGGATCAGTCGAGGTCATCGAACCCCTTCTCCACGGCATGGCGCTGTTTCAGTTGGGCCACCCAGTCGGCGTTGGCCAGCATCCAGGTATCGAGGCGACCCACCACCTCCGGGTGGTGGAGGGTGGACAGGTGGTAGGCCGAGGCGTCGTGGGGCTGGCCGGGGTCGAGGACGAGACCGCCGGGATCGCCCAGCACCTGATCGAGCTGACGGTTGACCACCGACACGTTGGCATAGGCGGCATCGATCCGCCCGGCCAGGGCCTGACGCACCAGGGCGGTGAAGTTGGCGTTCTCCAGCACCCGCACCTGCCCGGACTGGATGCGCGCCATCCAGGCCCACGGAGTGAAGCCGCTGACCGTGCCCAGGGTGGCCACCGGCTGGCCGCGCCGCTCGGGGCGGACCAGGGTGGCGTCCACGTAGCGCGCCAGCGGGGCGCTGTAGGCGATGCTCAGCCCCTCGCGCCGGGCCGCCGCCCAGTTGGCGTTGTCGGGAAACTTGAAGTCGAGCTGCCCGGCCAGGAAGGTGGCGTAGAGCCGGGGGACCGGCAGCGGGCGGTAGTCGAAGTCGATGCCCTCGGCGGCGGCGAAGGCGTCGAGCAGATCGCGGGCATAGCCCGCGTAGGCCCCGTCCCTGACCCCGTAGGCCGGCAGGTAGTCCAGGTTTTCCACGCCGACGGTATAGGCCTCGGCCCGCCCCGCCGTGGCCCCGGCGACCAGCAGCACAAGGCCGAGGACCACGCCGCCCAGTCGTCGTCTCCCCCGCATGTGCCCTCCTCCCCCCGGCGGGTGGCCGTTCAGTCCGGCCCGGCGATCCGATTGCGGCCGGCGTTCTTGGCCTCGTACAGCCGATTGTCGGCGCGCGACAGCAACTGCTCGATGCCGGTCTGCCGGCCGGTGTCGATGGACAGACCGAGGGTGACGGTGGCCTTCATCGGACGGCCATCGGGTGTTTCGATGGTCTCGCCGGCCAGCCGTTCGCGAATGCGCTCGGCCACCTCGCGCGCCCCGGCGGCGTCGGTGTCGGGCAGGAAGGCGGCGAACTCCTCGCCGCCGAGCCGGCCGAAGACATCGACCTCGCGCAGCGACTCGCGACACAGCCTGACGAAGCGGCGCAGCACCACATCGCCGCTGGCATGGCCGTAGGTGTCGTTGATCTGCTTGAAGTGGTCGAGATCCATCAGGATGCAGGCCAGCGGCGTGCCGGCGCGGGCGGCGCGCACCCGTTCGCGCTCGGCCAGTTCCAAAAGGTGGGCCCGCGAGAAGGCGCCGGTCAGGGCATCGTGGCGGACCAGATGCTCCAGCTCCTCGGTCAGCCGGGTGCGGGCGGCGATCTCGTTTTCCAGGGCGTGGTTCAGCTCGGTCAGGTGGTCGGCCTGCTCGGCCAGACGCTTGTTGGCCTGATGCAGCTCGAGCTGCATGCGGTCGGACAGGCGGACCATGCGCTGCAACTCGCGGAAGCTGCGACGGTAGGCCTCGGCCAGACGGCGCACCCCCTGGCCCACGTCCTCCAGCTTGCCGACCATGACGTCGGCCTCGCGCAGCACCTCGCGCTCGGCGTCGAACAGGCTGAACGAATCGCCGTCGTCCCTTGCCGAATCGACCGCCTGGGCCGGGCTGTTGGCGCTGTCGGACATCGGTGCTCCTAGTCCTCGCTGGGACACAGGGTAAAGGCGGCGTGCTCGAAATCCTCGGAGAAATCCTCGCCGAACTCGGCCATGGTGTCATCATCGGCATGATAGCGCCAGGCGATGTGCACCGAACGCCCGGCGGCGGCCGCCTCTTCCAGCAACTGGAACATGTTCATCAGCGCCTTGGCGCTGGAGGAGTTGAAGTAGCTGAGCTCGATGTCGACCTCGATCCGGTTTTCCGGGTCGGTGCCGTCCAGGTGCTCGCGCAGGGCCCCGAGCAGCGGGCCGAAAAAACCGGCGGCATCCTCCGGATAGGACTCACCGCGCAGCGACAGCCGGCCGCCCGAGGGATCGAACTCCACCTCGGGCGAACGTTCGGTGGCCTGTTGACTGATCACCGGCATGGACAGGTCCTTCCTCATCGACACCGCCGCCGGATAACCCTGTCCCGGGGCGGTCACCTCACATTCAGACATAGGCTTCCAGGCAATAGAACGCCTGGCCCGGGGCCGCCTCGATGAAATCGTAGCGGATCGGGCGGGTCGAGCGGCGCGCGATCTCGATCAGCCCCAGCGAGGCGCCCTTGCTGTCCTCGTCCGGACCGGCGCGGAGCTTTTCCTTGTAGTAGGAACGAATCTCGTTTTTGTCCATGGCCGCCAACTGGTCCAGCCGGGTGCGCAGGCGCTCCACGTGGGCGGCGTCGATGACGTTGCCGCAGACCACCGAAAACCCGTTCTCGGAATTGGCCACGGCGACCAGCCCGGAGGAAAACTCGACCCGCTGGCCGGACAGGGCCGACTGCGCCGTCTCCCCCTCGACCCGGTCGGCCGAATAACGGATGACGTTCTGAGCCTGCTCGACAAACACCGAGAAGACCCGCTTGGCCACGTTGGCGTCGGTTTCCTCAAGCGCCATCTTCTTGCGCAGGGCGTCGCCCAGGGAGAACAGCAACTCCTCCGACAGGTAGCCGGTGAAGGCGAAGATGATGCCTTTCTCGTTCAGCCACAGCTTGTGACGGAAATACTCCTCGGCCCACATCGCGGCATCCCTTGACCACTATTGGATGGGTGTGCGTGATGCGTGAATCCCGCACGGCCATCCAAGACCTTAGATATTGAGCAAACCGTCGTCGCGATCCGGTTTGTATCGCCCGGGATTTGCTCCAACCCAGGGCCGGGCGACAGTCCCCGGCCGGGCCGCACCTTAGCGCGTTCAACCGACGCCGCCAATGGACGGATCAATGACCGCACCGCCCAGATCCGGGCCACTCAGATCCAGGGTGCGATCGAACAGTCCGGTCGGCACCGCAAGATGGGAAATGACGATCAGGGTCCGCCCCTGAAGCGCCTCGGCGAGGCCGGAAAGGATGGCCCGCCCCTGGTCCGGGGCCAGCCCCTCCAGCGGCTCGTCGAGGATCAGCAGCGGGGCTTCCATGACCAGCGCCCGGGCCAACCCCAGGCGCCGCGCCTCGCCCCCGGAGAGGCCCCGCCCGCCCTCGCCGATCTGGGTGTCGAGGCCGTCCGGCAGGGCCTCCAGCACCGGCCCGAAGCCGGACAGGGCGAGGGCCCGCCGGAGGGCCTCGGGCGGCGCGCCGGGGCGGCCCAGCAGCAGGTTGTCGCGCAGGCTGCCGCTGAACAGGCAGACCCGCTGCTCGGCCACCGCCAGCCGGCGGCGCAGGGCCTCCGGATCGAGCTCGGCGAGGTCCACCCCGCCCAGGGTGAGGCGCCCGGCGTCGGGCCGCCTGAGGCCGGTGATGAGGGCGATCAGGCTGCTCTTGCCGGCCCCGGAGGGCCCCTTGACCAGCAGCCGACCGCCCGCCGGCAGGTCCAGCGAGAGGTCCTTGAGCACCGGCCTGAGGGCGCGCGGATAGGCGAAGGTGACGCCCTTGAGGGCAAGATCACTGGCCGCCGGCGGCGGCGCCGTGCCGGGCGCCGGCTGGGCCTCGGCGGCGCTCATCAGGTCGTCGATGCGGGCCAGGGCGCGGCCCACCCCGGGCAGCGCCTGGGCCACCGCCGGCATCGCCTGGGCGGCCTCGAAGACGGCCATCAGCAGCAGGGCGACCAGGGTCAGTTGGGGCGCCGTCAGGGCCCCGGCGCCGACCAGCGGAATGCCCACCAGAAGGGCGCCCCACAGGGAGAGGCCGGCGATCAGGCCGCCGCCGGCACTGCCCAGGGCCTCGCGGCCGACCCGGCGGCGCTGGGCGGCGTCGAGCCTGCGCCCTTCCTCTTCCAGGGCGGCGATCCAGGCCCCTTCAGCCTGACAGGCGAGCAGATCGGGCAGGCCCTGGACCAGATCGACGGCGCCGCCGCGCAGGGCGTCCAGACAGGCCGCCTCCTCGGCCGCCGGGCCGCCGCCCTTGCGGTCCCCGGCCCACAGGGTCAGCGGCAGGGCCACCCCGCCGAGCAGCAGGCCGCCCAGGGCCAGGAAACCCAACCCCGGATCGAGCCAGCCCAAGCCAAGCGGCGCGGCGATCAGCACCACCAGGAACACCGCGCTTGGCACCAGCACGGTCAGATAGGCCCCTTGCAGGCGGTCCACGTCGGCCTGCAGACGCCCCGCCGCGTCGGCCCCGTGCAGGCCGTCGAGGATGGCCGGGGCGGCCGGCTCGATGGTCGCGAACAGGCGGCCGCGCAGCCCGGCCAGCAGGCGCAGCACCGCCTCGTGGGTGACCAGACGTTCGCCGTAGCGGCCCAGGGTGCGCCCGATCGCCGCGGCGCGGATGATCGCCGCCGGGGTGAAGTAGTTGAAGCTGGTCGCCCCGGCCGCCCCGGCCATTGCCATGGCGGTGATGAACCAGCCGGAGGTGGCCATCAGGGCGACGCTGCCGGCCAGGGTGGCCAGCGACAGCACGATGCCCAGCAACAGCCAGACCCAGCGACCCCGGGTCAGGGCGAACAGTCGCTTCAGACGCCGGCGGGCGGGCACGCTCATGCCGCCCCCGCCTGGCTGAACAGGGCGGCCAGCGGACCGGCCGGGTCATCGAGGGCGGCGGCCGTGGTCAGGGCGGCGAGACGCCCGGCCTCAAGCACCGCCACCGCGTCGTCGGCGGCCAGGGTGTGGCGCAGGGTCTGCGGGCGATGAGCGATGAGGATCACCGTGGCCGTCCCCCGCCGCGCCTTGAGGGCCGCCGAGATGGCCTGTTCCGAGGCCGCGTCGAGGCCGGCCGTCGGCTCGTCGAGCAGCAGCAGGCGGGGTTGGCGGACCAGGGCCCGGGCCAGGGCGACGCGGCGCATCTCGCCGCCGGAGAGGTCGCGCCCGTGCTCGGCCAGCGGGGCATCGAGGCCGCCCGGCAGCAGGTCCACCAGATGCGCCGCCGAGGCCGCCTCGAGGGCGGCCAGCAGGGCCGCGTCGTCGGCCTGGGGCGCGCCCAGGCGCAGGTTGTCGCGCAAGGAGCCGCGGATCAGGTAGGGGCTCTGCGGCACCCAGGCCAGATGAGAGCGATCCCCGGCCGGGGCGCCGTCGATCAGCACCCGCCCGCCGTCGGGGGCGAGAAAGCCGAGCAGAAGGTTCATCGCCGTGCTCTTGCCGGCGCCGGAGGGGCCGACCAGGGCCAGGGTGGTGCCCGGGGGAACCTTGAGGCTCAGCCCGTCCAGGCCGCGCCGGCCGTCGCCGAAATCGACCACGGCGTCCTCGAACACCACATGCGCCCCCCTGGGATCGCGCGCGCCGGCCGGGACCGCCGGCGGGGCCTCGGGTTCGGGCGCCTCGAACAGGGGTAGCAGGCGCTCGGCGGCGGCCACCGCGTCGAGGCGGGCGTGATAGTGGGTGCCCAGGCGGCGCAGGGGCAGATAGAACTCCGGCGCCAGCAGCAGCACGAACAGCCCCCGGGCCAGATCGATCTCGCCCCACAGCAGGCGGAAGCCGATGAACACGGCGACCACGGCGATGCTCACCGAGGCCAGGAATTCCAGCGCCAGCGAGGACAGGAAGGCGACCCGGAGCACCTTCATGGTGGTCTTGCGGTAGTCGTCGGACAGCCGGGCCACCAACGCGGCCTCGCGCCGGCCGACGGCGAACAGCTTGAGGGTGGTCAGGCCCTGGAGACTCTCCAGGAAGCGCGCCCCCAGGCGGGCCATGGCCGCCCACTGGGCCTGGTTGAGGCGCTCCGTGCCCTTGCCGATGAGGATCATGGCCAGCGGGATCAAGGGCGCCGTGACGGCCAGCACCAGGGCCGAGATCCAGTCGATGGGCAGGACCACGCCGATGATCGCCAGCGGCAGCACGGCGGCCAGGGCCATGCCCGGCAGGTAGCCGGCGTAGTAGGGGCCCAGGGCCTCGATGCCCTCGACCAGCCCGAGGCCGAATTCGGCACTGGGCGGGCGGCCCAGGCGGACCGGGCCGAGGCCGGCCAGTCGCCGCCCCAGTTCGGCCCGCATCCCGCCCTTGATGCGTCGGGCGGCGGCCAGTGCCTCGAGATCGGCCAGCCACAGGGCGCCGGCCCGGGCCAGCATGAGCAGCGGCAGGGCGACCAGCGGCCGCACCACCTCGTCCAGGCTGGCCCCGAACAGGGCCACCGAGGCCAGCACGTCGGCCAGCAGCCAGGCCTGGGCAATCAGCAACACCCCGGCGGCCAGCGACCAGCCCACCGCCCGGTTGAGGGGGCGGCGACCGGCGGCCTTGTGATCCTTCAGGAAAGCCTTGGGGGTGCTCATCTCGCCGTCTGGCCTACCCCGCCCCCGGGCCGGGGTCAAGCCGTCGGGTTCGCCCCAGGCGCAGGGCGTTGAGAATGACCACCACCGACGAGGCGCTCATGGCCAGCGCGGCAACCAGCGGGGTGACCAGCCCGGCCACCGCCAGGGGCACGGTCAGCGCGTTGTAGGTGAACGACAGGCCGATGTTCTGGCGGACCAGCCGGTCGGCCCGCCGGGCCACCGCCAGGGCCTCCAGCACCGGGGCCAGCCGCCGCCCCTGGAAGACCGCGTCGGCGGCCGTCTGGCTGAGGTCGGCGGCGCTGGTCGGCGACAGGGAAACGTGGGCGGCGGCCAGCGCCGGGGCGTCGTTGAGGCCGTCGCCGACCATCAGCACGCGGTGCCCCCGGGCCGCCAGCTCGGCCAGCCGGGCGGTCTTGCCGGCCGGGGTCAGGCCGCCCTGGAAGACCTCGATGCCGGCCTCGGCGGCGATCCGGGCGACCGTCTCCGGGCGGTCGCCGGAAAGCATCTCGACCGCCAGGCCCCGCGCCTTCAGGCCGGCGATGACGGCCGGGGCGTCGGGTCGCAGGGGGTCGGTGAAGGTGAAGCGGACGGCCGGCCACCCCGGCTCGGCGAACCACAACTCGGGCCCCTCGGCCGGGCGGGCGTCTGCCACCCCCACATGCGCCCGGCTGCCCAGGCGGCGCTCGCCGCCGGGACCGCCGGCGCCCTGCCCGGCGACCAGTCCCGCCCCGGGCACCTCGCGCACCTCGGGGGCCGGGGCGACCTGGGGCCGGGCGGCGGCCAGGGCGCGGGCCAGGGGATGACGGCTGGCCGCCGCCAGGGCGGCGGCGCGCGCCACCACCCCGGGATCGACTCCGTCCTCGCGCAGGGTCGGGCGGCCCAGGGTCAGGGTGCCGGTCTTGTCCAGCACCACCGTGTCGACGGTGGCCAGACGTTCCAGGGCGGTGGCCGACTTCAGCAGCACCCCGCCCTTGAGCAGCCGCCCGCTGGCCATCACCTGGACCGCCGGCACGGCCAGCCCCAGGGCACAGGGACAGGTGACGATGAGCACCGCGATGCCGTTCAACAAGGCCGGCTGCCAGCCCAGCCCGCCCAGGCCCCACCAGCCGAGAAAGGTCAGAAGCCCCAACAGATGGACCACCGGGGCATAAAGGCGGGCCACCCGGTCGGCCAGCGCCACGTAGCGGGCCCGGCCCTGCTCGGCGGTTTCCATCAGGCGGACGATCTCGGCCAGCAGGGTGTCCTCGCCGGCCGCCGCCACCGACAGGGTCAGGGCGCCGTCCAGGGCCAGGGTGCCGGCGTGCACCGCGTCGCCCGGGCCGACCGGGCGGGGCACCGTCTCGCCGCTGATCAGGCTGTCGTCCAGGTGGGCCCGGCCGGCGACCACCCGGCCGTCCACCCCGGCCCGCTGGCCGGCGGCCAGCAGCACCGTCATCCCCGGCGTCACCCGCTCGGGCAGCAGTTGGCGGCGGCTGCCGTCCTCGGCCAGCACGGTCACCGTGCCGGCGTTGAGGGTCAGCAGTTGTTCGGCCGTGGCGCGGGCCCGGCCGCGCGCCCGACTGTCCAGGAAGCGACCAATGAGCAGGAAGAAGAGCAGGCTGACCGCGCTGTCGAAATAGACATGGGCGCCGTGGGTGGCCAGCTCCCACAGGCTCATCGCGGTGGCCAGCAGCACGGCCAGGGTGATCGGCAGGTCCATGGTCATCCGCCCGCCCTTCAGGCCGGCCACGGCGGGGCCGGCGAAGGGACGGATGGCATAGCCCACCGCCGGCACGGCGATGAGGGCCGAGACCCAGTGCATCAGGTCGCGGGTGGCCGGGTCCATGTCCACCCCGAACCACACCGAAACCGAGAACAGCATGATGTTGGCGGCGGCGAAGCCGGCCACCGCCATGGCTTTCAGCAACGTCTTCTCGTGGGCCCGGGTGGCGGCGCCGAGACGCCCCGGATCGTAGGGCGCCAGCCGATAGCCGACCCGGCGCAGCGGCGCGAGGATGGCCGCGGCGTCCTCGGCCCGGCCGACCCAGACCACGGCGAGGCGCCGCGTGGTCATGTTCACCCGGCCCTGGCGCACCGCCGGATGGCGGGCCAGCAGGCGCTCGATCAGCCAGACGCAGGCGGCACAGCTGATCCCCTCCACCATCAGGTCGAGGCGCCAGCGCGCGGTGCCATCGGGCTCCGTGCCATCGGGGCGGACCAGGGCCGAGAGGTCGGCCTCGATCTCCTCGGGGTCGGGAATCAGCGGGGCCACCGCCGGGTCGAGGCAGCGCCGGTCGTAGTAGGCATCAAGCCCCAGCCCCTGGATCAGCTCATGCGCCGCCGCGCAACCTGGGCAGCAGAAGGCCGCCCCGGCCGGCGCCGGCGCGCCACAGTGGCGGCACACGGCGGCCGGCGCGCCGGACGGCAAGGGGTCGGCGGCGGCCTCCGCCGGAGCCATGGCCGATCCCCCTTCAGCGCAGGTCCAGCCGCTCGCGCAGGCGCAGCAGGGTGTCGCCCTGGCGCGCCTCGGCCCGCACCTCCCACTGCCCCGGGGCCGGCAGCTCGGCCACCGCGCGATAGCGCCCGGGGGCGGCCTCGGCCAGCCTGAGCGGGATGTCGAGCCCGGCCCGGGTCGGCCGCCACAGCACCCCCTCGACGGCCAGACCGCGCACCGGCTGGCCGTAACGGTCGGTGACGGTGAGGGCCAGATCGAGGGTCGCGTCGTGGCGCTCGGTGGCCAGATCGACCGTCCAGCCGCGCTCCCGATCGGTGCGGAAGCTGGCCAGCCGCTGGTTGAAGTTGTTCATCTCCTGCCACGGGCGGGCCGTCTCCAGGCCGTTGAAGGTGCCGGTGGCGAAGTAGAACAGCGCCCCGTTGACGGCGATGACCACGGCGAACCCGGCGACGAAGATCCACGGATACCACCAGCCGTCCGGGCGGCGGCGGCGGGCGGGGTTAACGGAGGGGGGTGGCGAAGAGCGTGTCATGCTCGGTCCTCTGCTGGCTGGCGGTGTTGTCCAGCACGAAGGCCAGATCCATGCGGGCCTCGGTCAGGGCGTCCTCGGGCACCGTCACGTAGACCCGGAAGGTGCCCACGCTGTCGGCCTTCACCGGCAGATCCACCGACCGCGTGGGAGCGTCGGCGAAGCCGACCACGGTCAGGCGCGCCTCGGGGATGCCGTCCAGGCTCAGCGCGTAGGTGCGCGGGGTCTCGGCCATGTTCAGCACCTTCAGCGTATAGCCGTTGCGGATCGCCCCATCGGACAGGCGCACGAACAGCGGGCTGCGCTCGTGCAGCAGGTTCACCTCGAGGTCCGAGCGGGTGGTCAGCCCGAAGGTCATCACCCCGGCGACCAGCGCCAGGAGCACCGTGTAGGCGAGGGTGCGCGGCCGCCACAGGCGCGGGCGCCGGGTCTGCCCGACGGCGCGGGCGGCCTGGTTGGCGGTGCTGTCGTAGGCGATCAGGTTGGGCGGCCGGCCGAAGCGTTCCATGATCTGGTTGCAGGCGTCGATGCACAGGCCGCAGCCGATGCAGGCCAACTGGTTGCCGTCGCGGATGTCGATGCCGGTCGGGCAGACCTGCACGCACAGCCCGCAGTCCACGCAGTCGCCGCGCCCGGTGAAGTCCTGGCCCTTGCGGGCCCCGCCCCGGGGCTCGCCGCGCCACGCCTCGTAGGTGATGATCAGCGAGTGCTCGTCGAACATGGCCGACTGGAAGCGCGGCCACGGACACATGTAGATGCACACCTGCTCACGCGCGAAACCGGCGAGCAGGAAGGTGGTGCCGGCGAACAGCAGGGCGAAGCCGTAGATGCCCCACGACGCCTGCCCGCTCAGCATGGCCAGCGCGGTCTCCACCGCCGGGTTGAAGTAGAGGATGAAGGTCGCCCCGGTGAGCAGGGCGATCAGCCCCCACAGGGTGATCTTGAGGCTCTTCCTGGCCAGCTTTTTCACCCCCAGGGGGGCGGCGTCGAGGCGGATGCGGGCCGGGCGGTCGCCCTCGATCAGCCGCTCGACGGCGACGAACCAGTCGGTCCACACCGTCTGGATGCAGGCAAAACCGCACCACACGCGGCCGAACAGGGCGGTGACGAAAAACAGCCCGATGGCCCCGAGGACCAGCACCCCGGTCAGGTAGTAGACCTCCTGCGGCCAGATCTCGAGGCCCAGGATGTAGCCCTTGCGGTCGGCGATATCGAGCAGGAAGGCCTGATCCGGCGCGCTGCCGGAGCGCGGCCAGGGGATCCACGGGCCGATGAAGTAGAGCCCCAGGAACAACCAGTCGAGGCGCGTCTTCAGGCGCCGGAAGGTGCCGCTGATGCGCCGCGGCTGCACCTTCTGATGATCGGCGTACAGCGAGACGGTCTTTTTCGGGCCGCCGGGGTCGGACGCCGGCTGGGGCGCTGGCGCGGAGGCGGAGAGTTGAGACATGGGCAGCGCGGTCCCGGTTTGGGGGCCGGGGGGCGGGGCGGGACCGGTGGGGTCGATCGACCGGGTCCTACTCGCCACCCCCCAGGCCGTGAACGTAAAGGGTCAACTGCTTGATGGTGGTTTCACCCAGCCGCTCCCCCCAGGCCGGCATCACCCCGTGCCGGGGTTGGTTGATCTGGGCGACGATGTCCTCCTTCTCGCCGCCATAGAGCCAGATGCGGTTGTTCAGGGCGGGGCCGCCGAAGTCGCGGTAGCCGGCGCCGTCGGCCCCCTCGCCGTTCGACGAATGGCAGACCGCGCACTGGGTCTCGAAAATCTCCCGCCCCGGGCCCTCCTGCGACGCCTCGCCCTTGGACAGGGCCAGCACGTAGTCGGCCACCTGATCGATGTCCGCCTCGCTCAGCAATTCGTCGGCGCCGAACGAGGGCATGATGTTGAAGCGGCTTTCCGGGTCCTCGTCGTGGCGCACCCCGTGGCGGATGGTGGTGGCGATGGCCTCCATGCTGCCGCCCCAGATCCACTCGTCGTCGGCCAGGGTGGGATAGCCGTAAGCCCCCGCCCCGCCGCTCTGGTGGCAGGGCACGCAGTTTTCCTTGAACATCACCTCGCCGCCCTGGCGGGCGAAGGTGGCCAGTTCGGGATCGGCGGCGATCTCCTCCAGCGAAAGCTGGCGCAGCCCGGCCAACTGCTCGCCCATGCGGGCCTCGGCGGCGGCCAGGTTCTCGGCCAGCGCGGCGCGGCTGGAGTAGCCGAGCACCCCGGAGGCCGCCTTGCCGGGCATGGGCACCGAGGGAAAGAGGATCACATAGCCCAGGGCCCAGGCGACACAGGCGAAGAACACATAGACCCACCACTTGGGCAGCGGGGTGTTCAGCTCGGTGATGCCGTCCCACTCGTGCCCGGTGGTGTGCCGGCCGGACACCGCATCGCGTTCAGGACCGCCCGCCATCATCGTGCTCCTCGTCATCGTCGTTGAGCGGGATCATGGCCTGGGATTCCAGCCGGTCCTTGTTGCCCGGCTTGAACACCCAGACGATGATGCCCACGAACAGGATCAGCAACCACAGGCCCCAGAACTGGGACAGAAGCTCGGAAACGTCCTGCATGGCGGCTACCTCAGGGCGCCGGCCCGGGCCGGATCGAAGTCGGAGAAATCGACCATGGTGCCGAGCACCTGAAGGTAGGCGATCAGGGCGTCCATCTCGGTCAGCCGCTCGGGATCGCCGTCGAAGTCGCCCACCTTGGCGCCGGGGTAGGCCTCGGTCAGGGCGTCGTGGTCGCCCCACGGGTCGGCCTGGGCGGCCAGATGCTCGCCGGCCTGCGCGATCTGGGCGTCGCTGTAGGGCACGCCGACCACGCGCAGGGTCTTCAGGTGATCGGCCGCGTCGTCGAAGGCCAGATCGCGGCGCGCCAGATGGGGATAGCCGGGCATGATCGACTCGGCGACCACCGAGCGCGGGTCGATCAGATGGCGGGCGTGCCACTCGTCGGAGTACTTGCCGCCGACCCGGGCCAGATCGGGCCCGGTGCGCTTCGAGCCCCACTGGAAGGGATGATCGTAGATGCTCTCGGCGGCCAGGCTGTAGTGGCCGTAGCGTTCCACCTCGTCGCGGAAAGGTCGGATCATCTGGCTGTGGCAGTTGTAGCAGCCCTCGCGCAGGTAGATGTTGCGCCCGGCCAACTCCAGCGGGCTGTAGGGGCGCACCCCCTCGACCCGCTCGATGGTGCTCTTGATGGTGAACAGGGGCACGATCTCGACCAGCCCGCCGGCGATGACGGTCAGCAGGATGCCCACCGTCAACAGCAGGACGTTGGTCTCGATCTTGGCGTGATGCTTGATCAGCGACATGGCGGGCGGCTCCCGGCCTTTATGGGGTAGGGGTTTCTCTACTAAGCGTCAGCGGGCCAGGGCCGGCTCGCCCATCGGCGCCTCGTAGCGCACGTCACCCTTGATGGTGCGCCACACGTTGTAGGCCATGATCAGCGCCCCGATGATGAACAGCAGGCCTCCGGTGGCCCGGATCACGTAGTAGGGGTGCATGGCCTCGACGGTCTCGATGAAGGCGTACTGCAGGAAGCCGAACTGATCGGTATCGCGCCACATCAGGCCCTGCATGATGCCGCTGATCCACATCGAGGTGATGTAGAGAACGATGCCGATGGTGGCGATCCAGAAGTGGTAGTCGACCAGCCTCAGCGAATAGAGCTGACGGCGCCGCCACAGCACCGGGACCAGATAATAGAGCGCCCCGAAGCTGACGAAGGCGACCCAGCCCAGGGCCCCGGAATGGACGTGCCCGACCGTCCAGTCGGTGTAGTGCGACAGCGAGTTGACCGCCTTGATGGACATCATCGGCCCCTCGAAGGTGGACATCCCGTAGAAGGCCACGGCGGTGACCAGGAAGCGGATCACCGGGTCGGTGCGCAGCTTCTCCCAGGCCCCGGACAGGGTCATGATGCCGTTGATCATGCCGCCCCAGGACGGCATCCACAGCATGATCGAGAAGACCATGCCCAGGGTCTGCGCCCAGTCGGGCAGCGCGGTGTAGTGCAGATGATGCGGCCCGGCCCAGATGTAGAGGAAGATCAGGGCCCAGAAGTGGACGATCGACAGCCGGTAGGAATACACCGGCCGCTCCGCCCGCTTGGGGATGAAGTAGTACATCAGGCCCAGGAAGCCGGCGGTCAGGAAGAAGCCGACCGCGTTGTGGCCGTACCACCACTGGGTCATGGCATCCTGCACGCCCGAGAGCAGCGAATAGCTCTTCATGCCCAGGAACGACACCGGCACCGCCATGTTGTTGCCCAGGTGGAGCAGCGCGATGGTGACGATGAAGGCCAGATAGAACCAGTTGGCGACGTAGATGTGCGGCTCGCGGCGCTTGACCAGGGTGCCCACGAAGGCGGTCAGATAGGCCACCCAGACCACGGTCAGCCACAGGTCGATCCACCACTCGGGCTCGGCGTACTCGCGGCCCTGGGTGTAGCCCAGCACGTAGCTCACCGCGGCGAAGACGATGAAAAGCTGATAGCCCCAGAACAGGAACCAGCCCATCCCCGCGCCGCCGTACAGGCTGGCCCGACAGGTGCGCTGGACCACGAACAGCGAGGTGCCCAGCAGCACGTTGCCGCCGAAGGCGAAGATCACCGCGCTGGTGTGCACCGGCCTGAGACGCCCGAAGGTGGTCCACGGCAGGTCGAGGTTGAGCACCGGATAGGCGAGCTGCCAAGCGATGAAGTCGCCGGCCAGGAAACCGACGATGCCCCACATCAGGGCGGCCAGCACGAACAGCCGGATCGGGCCGTCCACATAGGCAAGGGAGTCGCTGCGACCCCGGGCCGCCCGCTCGGCGGACCCCTGATCGACGGAAACGGCTGCGGCTTGGGACATGTCGCCTCCCGCGGGAAGGGATGAAGACGCCCATCACCCCACACCCGGGCGGATCGGCCGGGCGGGGCATCGGCGGGCGCGAGGGCGGGCAGGATCGGGGAAGGTCGAACAGCCTACCCGTCCGGGCGGTCGCCCAGTTAAAGCAAATGCGCCGGAATTTTCCAAGTATAAAACGTAGAGTCATTCTTCCGGATAGGGGCACGCCACTCAACCATTGGGTAGGTGGGCGGCCCATCCAAAGACGACCGGAGCCGCCCGGAAAGGCGCGATACGCATCGCCGAAGCAGCCCCCGGCAGTGTCCGTTCGGCCCCCTTTGCCGGAGCCCCCCGCTCGGGGTTATGCTACTCGGAATTCTCCCCGCCCCATCCAGGAGCCCCCCGCCCCATGTCCCGCATCCTGCTGCCCAGCCTGCTCGCCCTGGCCGCCACCCTGGCCGCCACCCCGGCCGTCCCCCCGGCCGCCGCCGCCGGCTGGCAGGACAACGCCTCCAGCCTGCTCAAGGGCCTGACCGACCAGGCCGGACCGGCCAGCGGCGTGACCTCCAGCGAGGCCACCGCCGGCCTCAAGGAGGCCCTTCGGGTGGGCACCGATACGGTGGTCGACGTGGTCTCGGCGGCCGGCGGCTACCTTAATGACGCCGACATCCACATCCCGCTGCCCAAGTCGCTGCAACGGGTGCAGTCGGCGCTCCAGATGGTCGGCATGGCCGATCTGGCCGACGACCTCGAGGTGCGCATGAACCGGGCCGCCGAGGCCGCCGCCCCGGAAGCCCGCGAGTTGTTCGCCGAGGCGATCGGCAACATGACCTTCGACGACGCCAAGAACATCCTCAACGGCCCGGACGACGCCGCCACCCGGTTCTTCCAGAAAAACATGACCCCCGGCCTGACCGAGCGCTTCTCGCCCATCGTCCAGGACGAGTTGGCCCAGGCCGGCGCCATCGCCAGCTACGACCGCATGATGAGCCAGTACGGCCAGATCCCCATGGTCCCGGACGTCAAGGCCAACCTGTCGGACTACGCGGTGGAAAAGGCCCTGGACGGCCTGTTCCTGATGCTGGCCCGCGAAGAGGCCGCGATCCGCAACAATCCGGCCAAGCAGACCACCGACCTGTTGCGCCAGGTTTTTGGGCAATAGGTTTTTGGCGAATTAGGTATGTCGGAAAAGGGAGGGCCGGCGCCGCCGGCCCGATCCCTTGAAGTGTCCGCCCTCAGTGGATGAGGGGGCTGACCGCCAGCAGGACGGTGCCAATGAAGGCCAAAGCCTCGATCACCTGATTCATGACGTCGATCCTTCCCATCAAAACGGCGCCACGCCAACTATAGGGGACCACGCCGGTCCCCTTTTCAACCCCAACCTTTCTGTCCCCTTTCCCGCCGAGTCGACCGCATGCCCCAACCTCCCGAAACGCCCGCCGCCCCCCCTGCCAGCCGGGTCGCCTGCGGCCTGGATTTCGAGCGCGACGGGGTCAGCCACGACTACCTGATCGTCCCCCACTCGCGCGACGACTCGGCCTGGGGCGCCGTCCAGGTGCCGATCAGCCAGATCCAGAACGGCCCCGGCCCCACCGTGCTGCTGGTCGGCGGCAACCACGGCGACGAATACGAAGGCCAGGTGGCCCTGCTCAAGCTGGCCCGCCAGTTGGACCCGGCCAGCATCCGGGGGCGCGTCCTCGTCATCCCGGCCCTCAACCTGCCTGCCGCCCAGGCCGGGCGGCGCACCTCGCCGATCGACGGCGGCAACATGAACCGCGCCTTCCCCGGCCGCCGCGACGGCACCGTCACCGAGATGATCGCCCACTTCGTGACCAGCCGCCTGCTGCCCCTGGCCGACGCCGTGCTCGACCTGCACTCCGGCGGCAAGACCCTCAACTTCACCCCCTCGGCGATCATCCACCAGTTGCCCGACCCCAGGCTGATGGCCGACTCCCTGGCCGCCCTTCAGGCCTTCGGCGCCCCCCTCGGCCTGGTGCTGGAAGAGCTGGACGACGCCGGCATGCTCGACGGCGAGGTGGAACGGCGCGGCAAGCTGTTCCTGTCCACCGAACTGGGCGGCGGCGGCACCCTCACCCCCAATACCCTCAGGATCGCCGAGGACGGCATCCGCCGCTTCCTGGCCCACCTTCAGGTGCTCGATCCCGCCCTCGCCCCACCCCCCGGACCACCCACCCGCCTGATGCACACCCCAGACCCCGAATGCTTCGTCTCGGGCCACGAAAGCGGCCTCTTCGAACCACTGGCCGAACTCGGCGAGACGGTGGAAAAAAACCAACCCATCGCCCGCATCCACTTCCACCAATCCCACCTGCAAACCCCCGTCACCCACCACGCCAAAACCAACGGAACCATCGTCTGCCGACACAACCCCGGCCTGACCCAGGCCGGCGACTGCCTCGCCGTCCTCGCCCAACCCTACGCCTGAGCGCCGAGGCCCCACGTCAAAGGGGCGCCGCCCCTTTGAAATCCCCGCTGGGGAGGCCGGGGGCCTCCCCAGACCCCACCATGAGTCAAAACCCCACCGAGGGGGCTTGCCCCCCTCGGTGGGGTTTTAAGTCACGGCGGGGGTCCGGGGGGGCCCCTGGTCCCCCCGGCGGGGGTTCCAAGGGGGCAGCGCCCCCTTGGCCTGGGCCCCGGCGCTCAGGTGGGGAGGGTGAGGTGGAAGGTGGTGCCGGAGGGAGTGGTTTGGTGCAGGTTCAGGTGGCCGTTCATGGCCTGGGTCAGTTCGCGGGCGATGGGCAGGCCGAGTCCGGTGCCGCCGTTGCGGGCCGAGCCGGCGAAGGGTTGGAACAGGTTGTCGCGGGCCCGTTGGGGCAGCCCGGGGCCGTCGTCGGCGATGGTCAGGGTGGTTTGGTGGTTGCTGGTGTGGGCGGCCAGGGTGAGGTGGCGGGCTCCGGCCTGGGCGGCGTTGTGGGTCAGGTTGTCGAGGCTGCGGGCGAGCAGGTCGGGATCGGCGCTCAGGGTGGTGTCGACCGCGCAGTCGAGGTTGACGGCGATTTCCGGGTGGGCCTGGTGCAGGCGCTGGGCGGCCAGGGTCAACTCGTGGTGGGCGGCGAGGCGTCTGGGCCGGGCGCTGGGCAGTTCGCTGCCGGCGTAGGAAAGGGTGGCGGCGCACAGGGCGACGGCGCGATCCAGCGCCTGGGCGATGCCTTCGGTGGTGCGGGCCAGATCGGGGTCGCGGTCGCGGGTCTGGGCTTCCAGGCGGTCCGATTCCAGCCGGGCCGTGGTCAGGATGCCTTTCAGGTCGTGGTTGATGCGGGCCACCGCGGCGCCCACCCCGGCCAGCCGGGCGTGTTCGATCAGGCCCTCGCGGACCCGGGCCTGCATGCGGGCCAGGGTGCGTTCGGCCTCGCCCACCTCGTGGCGGGCGGTGGAGGGGGTGTGCAGGCGGCCGGGGTCCTCGGGGGCGGCCTCGAAGCGGCGCATCGCCGCGACCAGCCGCGACAGGGGTTTCAGCAGCAGGCGGGCGAGGCTGAAGTAGACCACCGCCCCGGCGATCAGCGAGACGATCAGCGACAGCCCCAGCAGGCGCCGGGCGAAGCGCATCAGGTCGCGACGCAGGGGGGCCTCGGGCAGGGTCACCTCGACCGCCACCCGGGGGTCCTTGGGCGAGATGCCGGCCACCCGGATGAGGCGCGGTTGCGAGCGCGTCAGCACCATCAGGGCGTCGCCCACCGGGGGCCACAGGCCGACCTCGCGCAGGTCGTAGGCGGCATCGACCCGGGGCGGCATGTCGGGCCCCAGGCGCAGGCGGAAGAAGCCGGACTGGTAGGCGGTCATGGCCACCGCCCCGGCGTGGCCGAGCAGGCGGCGTTGCAGGTCGCCGTCGACCATGCCGTCCTCGGTGGCTTCCAGGGCGAGCAGGGCGAGGTGGGCCTCGGCCAGCCGCTGTTCCAGGTAGACGACGCGGGCCCGGCCGATGGCGGGCAGGAAGACCAGCGCCTCGGCGAGCAGGACGAAGACCAGGGTCAGCGCCAGCAGGCGCAGCGACAGGCCGAAGCGGGGGCGCGCTTCAGGGCCGCGCATGGGGCGTCGTCCGGCGCCTCCGGCGGCGCCACAGGGCGGGCAGCAGGACCAGCACCGCCAGCCCGAGCAGGGGCAGCAGCAACTGCGGCCGATAGATGGCGCCGGGCCCGGGGCCACCCTCGGCGAGCAGGCCTTCCAGGCCGCTGCCCAGCCCGGCGAACACCGCCGCCGCCGGAATCACCCCCAGCCCGGTGGCCAGGGCATAGTCGCGCCAGCGCACGCCGATCAGCGCCGCCGCCAGATTGACCGCCCAGAAGGGGAAAACGGGAACCAGCCGGATGGCCAACAGATAGCTGAACCCCTCGGCGGCGAAGCCCTCGGCCGCCCGGGCCAGGGTCGGCTGGCGTCGCAGCGCCCCCTCGACGCCCCGGCCGGCGCCGACCAGCCGGCGGACCAGCAGGTAGAGCAGCATCGCCCCCAGGGCGCCGCCCAGGCTGGCCAGCCCGGCCCCGAGCAGCGGTCCGAACAGGCTGCCGCCGGCCAGGCTGAGCCAGGCGGCGACGGGCAGCGACAGGCCGATGGCCAGCACGTAGACGGCGAGGTAGAGAACCACGGCCAGGGCCGGCCGGGCGCTGGCCAGGGCCTCGGCCTGGCCGATCCCATGGCGCAGCCCGTCGAGCAGGGGGGCCGCCGGCGGGCCCACCATCAGGGCGAGCAGCAGCCCGGCCGCCAGCCCGAGGGCCACCAGCCAGCGCCAGCGCCGGCGGCGCGGCGACTGGGCAGGAGACAGGGCGACGGCGTCGGGCTCGTTCATGGCCATCGAAGGGTGGCACGGCGGGCGCCCCAAGGCCAGTCACCTTCCAGTGATAACCGGTTTGCCAGAGGCCGGCGGGACGTGGTGAAGTGGCCGCCGACACCATGTGAGGTTCCCATGCCCTTCTCCCGCTTCCTCGACCGGGGCTTCCGCCCCTTCTTCCTGCTGGCCGGCGTCCATGCGGTGGTGGCGATGGCGGCGTGGCTGCTGTTTCTGCGCGGCCATCTGGCGTTGCCCGGACCCATGGATCCCATCTCCTGGCACGCCCACGAGATGCTGTTCGGCTTCGCCGGGGCGGCGGTGGCCGGCTTCGCGCTGACCGCGGTGGCCAACTGGACCGGCCGCCCGCCGCTGAGCGGAAAACCGCTGTTGCTGCTGGTCCTGGCCTGGGCGGCGGGACGCTTGGGCGGCGCCATCCCCGTGCCGTGGGAGCTGGCGGCGGCGGTCGACGTGGTGCTGCCGCTGGCCCTGGCCGGACTGGTCGGCCGCGAGGTGGCGGCCGCCGGCAACTGGCGCAATCTGCCGGTGGTGGTGGGCATCGGGCTGCTCGGGCTGGCCAGCGCCATCGACTGGCTGGAGGCGGCCGGTCCGCTGGCCGACGATGACCTGGGGTCGCGCCTCGGCGTGGCGGCGCTGGTCGGCCTGACCTGCCTGATCGGCGGGCGCATGGTGCCCGCCTTCACCCGCAACTGGCTGAACCGCCGGCAGGCGACCCGGCTGCCCGCCCCGCCGGACCGCCTGGACGCCGCCACCCTGGGGCTGACCACGCTGGCCCTGGCCGCCTGGACGGGGCTCGCCGTCGGCCCGGTGGTCGCCCTGCTGCTGGCCGGGGCCGGTCTTCTCAACCTGCTGCGGCTGGCCCGCTGGCGCGGCCTCGCCACCCTCTCCGAGCCGCTGCTGTGGAGCCTGCACCTGGGCTATCTGTGGCTGGGGGTGGGGCTGCTGCTGCTGGCCGGCGCCGCCGGCCGCCCCGACGTGGTGCCCGAGGTGCCCGCCCTGCACGGCCTGACCGCCGGCGCCGTGGGCCTGACCGTGGTCGCCGTGATGTCCCGGGCCACCCTGGGCCACAGCGGCCGGCCCCTGGTCGCCGGGACCGACACGGCGGTGGTCTTCGCCCTGCTGGTGGTGGCCGCCATCAGCCGGGTATGGGCCGGCTTCACCAGCGACTTCTACCTGCCGCTGCTGCTGGTTTCGGGCGGCGCCTGGATCGCCGCCTTCCTGCTTTACCTGTGGCGCTACGGGCCGATCCAGTTGGCCCTGGGCGAGCGCCCCCCGCCGGCCTGAGCCGGCCTACTCGGCCCGCTTGAAGACCTCGCGCTTGAGATCGGCGATGGCCTTGGCCGGGTCGAGGCCCTTGGGGCAGGTGTTGGTGCAGTTGAAGATGGTGTGGCAGCGGAACAGCTTGAACGGATCGTCCAGGGCGTCCAGCCGCTCCGGCTTGGCCTCGTCGCGGCTGTCGAACACCCAGCGCGCCGCCTGCAACAGGATGGCCGGGCCCAGGTAGCGCGAGCCGCTCCACCAGTAGCTGGGGCAACTGGCCGAGCAGGAGAAGCACAGCACGCACTCCCACAGGCCGTCCAGGCGCTCGCGCTCCTCGGGGCTCTGCGGGCGTTCCTTGCCCGGCGGGGCCGGGGTGTCGGTCTTCATCCACGGCTCGACCGACTGATACTGGGCATAGAGGTGGGTCAGGTCGGGCACCAGGTCCTTGACCACCGGCAGGTGGGGCAGCGGGTGGATCTTCACCTCGCCCTTCACCTCCTCGATCGGCTTCAGGCAGGCCAGGGTGTTGAGCCCGTCGATGTTCATCGAGCACGACCCGCAGATGCCCTCGCGGCAGGAGCGGCGGAAGGTCAGCGTCGGGTCGATCTCGTTCTTGATCTTGATCAGGGCGTCGAGGACCATCGGCCCGCAGTCGTCCAGATCCAGCGTGAAACGATCCATCCGGGGATTGTCGCCGCTGTCCGGATCGAAGCGGTAGATGCTGAAGGTCTTGGGCCGCTTGGCCCCGGCCGGCGCCGGCCAGTCGCGGCCCTTGGCGATCCGGGAATGGGCGGGGAGGGTGAACTGAACCATGGCTGCCTGCTCTTTCCCTGGATAAGCCTAGTAGACCCGCTTCTGCGGCTCGATGTAGGCGACATCGTCGCTGAGCGTGTAGGTGTGCACCGGGCGGTAGCCCAGGCGCACCTTGGTCTCGCCTTCCATCCAGGCGAGGCTGTGCTTCATCCAGTTGGCGTCGTCGCGCTCCTGGAAGTCCTCGTGGGCGTGGGCGCCGCGGCTTTCCTGGCGCGCCTCGGCCGAGACGATGGTGGTCAGCGCGCAGGGCATCAGGTTGTCCAGCTCCAGCGCCTCGACCAGATCGGTGTTGAAGATCATCGAGCGGTCGGCCAGCTTGAGGTCGCCCATCTGGCCGGCGATGGCGGCCACGTTCTCCACCCCTTCCTTCAGGGTCTGGGCGGTGCGGAAGACGGCGGCGTCCTTCTGCATGGCCTTCTGCAGGTCGAGCCTGACCTCGGCCGTCAGCCGGCTGCCGTCGGCGTGGCGCAGGCGGTCGAGACGGTTCAGCGCCGGCTCGGCGGCGTCGGCCGGCAGCGGCGGGTTGGCCGCCCCCGGGGTCTTGATGATCTGGGTGGCGCGGTGGGCCGCGGCGCGGCCGAAGACCACCAGATCGAGCAGCGAGTTGGTGCCCAGCCGGTTGGCCCCGTGGACCGAGACGCAGGCCGCCTCGCCGATCGCCATCAGGCCGGGGCAGACGGCATCGGGATCGTCGGCGGTGGGGCGCAGCACCTCGCCCATGTAGTTGGTCGGCACGCCGCCCATGTTGTAGTGCACAGTGGGCAGCACCGGGATCGGCTCCTTGCTGGCATCGACCCCGGCGAAGACGCGCGCCGTCTCGGTGATGCCGGGCAGACGCTGGTGCAGCACCTCGCCGCCCAGGTGCTCCAGGTGCAGGTTGATGTGGTCGCCATCCTTGCCCACACCCCGGCCCTCGCGGATTTCCATGGTCATGGCCCGGCTGACCACGTCGCGGCTGGCCAGATCCTTGGCCGTCGGCGCGTAACGCTCCATGAAGCGCTCGCCCTGGGAATTGGTCAGATAGCCACCCTCGCCGCGCGCCCCCTCGGTGATCAGGCAGCCCGAGCCGTAGACGCCGGTCGGGTGGAACTGCACGAACTCCATGTCCTGCAGGGGCAGGCCGGCGCGCGCCGCCATGGCGTTGCCGTCGCCGGTGCAGGTGTGGGCCGAGGTGCAGCTGAAATAGGCCCGCCCGTAGCCGCCGGTGGCGAGCACCGTCAGTTTGGCGTTGAAGCGGTGGATGGTGCCGTCGTCCAGGTTCCAGGCGACCACGCCCCGGCAGGTGCCGTCGGCGTCCATGATCAGGTCGAGCGCGAAATACTCGACGAAGAACTGGGCGTTGTGCTTCAGGCTCTGCTGATAGAGCGTGTGCAGGATGGCATGGCCGGTGCGGTCGGCCGCCGCGCAGGCGCGCTGCACCGGGGCCTCGCCGAAGTTGCGCATGTGGCCGCCGAAGGGGCGCTGATAGATCTTGCCGTCCTCGGTGCGCGAGAAGGGCACGCCGTAGTGCTCCAGCTCGTAGACGGCGGGAATGGCCTCGCGGCACATGTACTCAATGGCGTCCTGGTCGCCCAGCCAGTCCGACCCCTTGACGGTGTCGTACATGTGCCACTGCCAACTGTCCTCGGCCATGTTGCCGAGCGCCGCGCCGATGCCGCCCTGGGCCGCCACGGTGTGGCTGCGGGTCGGGAAGACCTTGGTCACGCAGGCGGTGGACAGCCCCTCGGCGACCATCCCGAAGGTGGCGCGCAAGCCGGCCCCGCCGGCGCCGACGACCACCACGTCAAAGTCGTGGTCGATGATCTCGTAAGCAGAGGGCATGCCCGATCAGCCTCCCAGGGCCAGGATAAGAACGCAGACGATGAGGTAGATGCCGGCCAGCACGGCCAGCGCCGGCACCGCCAGGGCCAGCGTCAGATGCTTGGCCGGACCATGGATGTAGTCGCCGAGCACGATCATCAGCCCGGAAATGCCGTGATAGAGGCCGAACAGGATGGTCATGATCATCAGCGCCGCATTCCACGGCTGGCCGAAGAAGGCGCTGATCTCGGCATGCGAGGCGCCGAAGTTGGCGATCACCGCGGCGACGAACCACAGCATCAGCGGCACCAGGGCGACCGCCGTCAGCCGCTCCATGAACCAGTGGTGGGCGATGCCGCTCTTCGCGGCACCCCGGCCGCGCGCCCGGCCGAGCGGGGACTGCATCTTCAAAGCCATGACGTCAGGCACTCTTGCTGTTGAAATGACACGTCGGCCAAACGCCTACCAGGCGGCGAAGCCGATCGCCCAGACGACGGCGGTCAGCACCGCCCAGACAACGGCCAGCACGATCCCGGAGCGCCGCGCCCCCTCGACACCGAAGCCCTTGCCGATGTCCCACATCAGGAAACGGATGCCGCTGGCCAGGTGATACAGCGTCGCCGCCGACCAGGCGAGGATCAGGAACACCCCGACCCAGGAGCCGAAAAAGCCCTGCGCGGCGGCGTAGGTCTCCGGCCCGGCGGCGGCCGTGCCCAGCCACACCATGACCATCACCGTGCCCAGAACCACACCCACCCCGGTCACCCGGTGGGTGATCGACAGGAACATGGTCAGCGCGAACCTGTAGACCTGCAAATGCGGCGACAGCGGCCGACCCCGCCGAAGCTGGTTGTCGTACGGCGCAAGATGGGGGGAAAACCTGGGCTCGCTCATCGGGCTTCGCATCCCTGACCGGACAAGGAAAAGACCACCACACAGGGCAACGAGACCCCCGGGAAACCCAGGATCGATACCCTTTACCCCCAATTAATTTGGGGTTGCGGCAGTGCAACAAGACCCTCGGGGTTTACCCCGTCACCCCAGTCAAGTCAACGCCGGCCCCGGGGCGCGAGCATAACTTTGCATGGCAAAAAAGGGGGCTTCGCCCCCTTGAACCCCCACCGGGGGGACCGGGTCCCCCCGGACCCCGCCATGTCGTTGGCGTGAAAGGCTCGGGACGCGGAGTGGGGCATCAAGGTTCTTGGTTGCAGGCCAGCTTCGCTGGCCTGCGAAACAACCAGAACCAAGGGGGGCGCAGTTGGCGCGACGTACGCCGGCGCCCCTCGGTGAGGGTTGTTGTTATCGCGGGCCAGCAAAGCTGGCCCGCAACCAACCCCAATCGAACCCGGCTCGGCGCCAACGTTTCACGCCAACGAATTGGCGGGGTCCGGGGAGGCCCGCGCAAACCCCGAGGGAAGCGCAGCTTCCCGACGACGGTTTGCGCAAGACCAATGACCACCTCCCCGGCGGGGTCAAAGGGGCAGCGCCCCTTTTTTTTCCTTGCCTCACGCTTCGCTGGCGAGGGTCGCGAGCGTGGCCCGCAACTCGGCGATGCCGGTGCCTTTTTCGGCGCTGGTGGCGGCGATCTCGGGGTGGGCGGCGGGGTGGCGGGCCAGTTGCTGGGCGGTATCCTTGAGGCGCGTGGCGAGACTGGTCGGGCCGATCTTGTCGGCCTTGGTGAGCACCGCCTGATAGTTGACGGCGGCCTTGTCGAGCAGGTCCATCATGGCGTGATCGGAGTCTTTCAGGCCGTGGCGGGCGTCGATCAGGACCAGGGTGCGGCGCAGGGGGGCGCGCCCCTTGAGGTAGTTTCGGATCAGGCCGTTCCAGCTTTCGACCAGTTTCTTGGGGGCCTTGGCGTAGCCGTAGCCGGGCAGGTCGACCAGGGTCAGCCGGCCGGCGAGGTCGAAGAAGTTGATCTGCTGGGTGCGCCCCGGGGTGACCGAGGTGCGGGCCAGTCCGTTGTGTCCGGTGAGGGCGTTGATGAGCGACGACTTGCCGACGTTGGAGCGCCCGATGAAGGCGACTTCCGGCGGCCCGGCGGGGGGCAGGTCGGCGTTTTTGGTGGCGCCGCGCACGAAGGTGCAGGGGGCGGCGAACAGCCGCCGCCCGACTTCCAGTCGGGCGGCGGCGTCTTCGTCGGGGCTTGGCTCGGCCTCGTTCACCCTAGTTGCCGATCTTCACGCCCATGCGCCGCATGATGACCCACTGCTGGGCGATCGACAGGCTGTTGTTGCAGGTCCAGTAGATGACCAGCCCGGCCGGGAAGTGGGCCAGCATGAAGGTGAAGATGACCGGCAGCATCATCATCACCTTGGCCTGGGTGGGATCGGGCGGGGTGGGGTTCATCTTCTGCTGCAGGAACATCGAGGCGCCCATGATCAGCGGCCAGATGCCGATGGTCAGGAGCTGCGGCGGGTCCCAGGGGATCAGCCCGAACAGGTTGAACACCGAGGTGGGATCGGGCGCCGAGAGGTCCTTGATCCAGCCGAAGAAGGGCGCGTGGCGCATTTCCACGGAGACGAACAGCACCTTGTAGAGGGCGAAGAAGATGGGGATCTGCACCAGGATGGGCAGGCAGCCGGAGAGCGGGCTGACCTTCTCGCGCTTGTAGAGGTTCATCATCTCCTGGTTCAGGCGCATCTTGTCGTCCTTGAACCGTTCCTGCATGGCCTTCACCTCGGGGCCGAGCTTTTTCATCTTGCTCATCGCCCGGTAGGACTTGTTGGCCAGCGGGAAGAGCAGGATCTTGAGACACACGGTGAAGGCGATGATGGCCAGCCCGAAGTTGCCGATCAGGCCATTGAGCCAAGTCAGGATATAGAAGAAGGGCTTGGTCAGGAAATAGAACCAGCCGAAGTCGATGGCCAGGTCGAAGCGGTCGATGTTGTACTTCTCGGCGTAGTCATCGAGCATCTTCGCCTTCTTGACGCCGGCGAACAGGTGGCTTTTCACCTCCACGCTCTGGCCGGGGGCGATCTGTTGCGGCTGGCCCAGGAAGTCCACCTGATAGCGCCAGCTTTTCAGCATCTCGTCCTTGCCCTCGGCCAGGAACTCGGCCGGCATGCCGGGGCGCGGGGCCATCGCGGTGGCCTTCATCGAGGTCTGCACCTGCTGGGCCGGATCGGGGGCGAGCGCCATCAGCCAGTACTTGTCGGTGATGCCGAGCCAGCCGCCGGTGGTGGTGTTGGTCACCGGGCCGTCCTCGCGCAGGTCGTCGTAGTCGACCTCCTTCAGGGTCTCGTCGAACACCCCGAGCGGCCCCTCGTGCAGGATGTAGAGCCCCGAGCCCGGCGGCGGGTCGGTGCGCAGGATCAGGCCATAGGGGTACAGGGTGACCGGGCTGTCGGTGGTGTTTTCCACCCGCTGGCTGACCTGGAACATGTACTGGTCGTCGAGCGCGATGGTGCGCACGAACTTGAGGCCCTGGCCGTTGTCCCAGGTCAGGGTCAGCGGCTGCCCGGGGGTGAGGGTGGTCTGTTCGGCCTGCCAGACGGTGTCGCCGTCGGGCACCGCGATGCCGGCGGCGGCCGGCACCCAGCCGAATTCGGCGAGCCAAGGCTGGGCCCCCTCGGGCGGCAGGGCGAGCACGATCTCGCGCGAATCGGGCTCAAGGTTGACCCGGTAGTCGGCCAGCGTCAGATCGTCGATGCGCCCCCCCTTGAGTGACACCGAGCCATGCAGGCGGGGCGAGTTGATGGGCACCCGGGGGGCCAGTTTCAGCACCTCGTCGCGGGGCAGGATGGCGGCCCCGGTCTGCGCCGCGGCCGGCGGCTGGCCGGCGCTGGTCGGGGCCGGCGGCGCGCCGGCGGCGGTGGCCCCCGGCGCGGCGCCGGGCACGGCCGGCGCCTGACCCGGCGCCAGTTGCCCGGCGGTCTGCCCGGCGGTCTGCCCGGCGGTCTGTTGGGCGCCCTGCCCGGGAGCCGGCGGCGGCGGCGCGAAGAAATACTCGTAGCCGAACAGGATGATCAGCGAGATGACGACGGCCAGCAGCAGGTTCTTCTGATCGAGCATGGCGTGGGGGGTGTCCGCGAGGCGAGGGAGAAGGCGAGGCGGGGCCGCGAGGGGCCCCTTCAGGTCAGGGTCGGGACGGCCCGGCCGGGTCGCCCGGCCGCCGGCGGCGGCGCCAGGGCGGGCGCCAGTCGTCGGGCACGGGGTCATAGCCGGCGGTGCCGAAGGGATGGCAGCGCAGGACCCGGATCGTGGCCAGCCACACCCCACCCAACGCCCCGTAACGCCGAAGCGCCTGATCGGCATAGACCGAGCAGGTGGGCACATGGCGGCAGTGGGGCGGAGTCAGCGGTGAGATGAAGAGCTGATAGCCACGGACCAGACCGCGCAGGACCCTACTCGCAAGACCCATCAGCGTCCACCCCTGATGCGCCCGCCCGCGCCGCGCCCACCGTCGCGCCCATCGGCACGCCCACCGTCACGCCGGGGGGCGGCCTTGGCGGGGCGATGCCGGGCCGGCGGCAGGTCGGGCGGGTCGCGGTGGGCGCCCAGGCGGGCCAGCGCGATGTGCAGGTCCGAGACCAGCTTGGCGAAGGGCCGCTCGAGGGTTTCCGGGCGCCCGATCAGCACATAGTCGCGCCCCGGCAGGGCGGCCTCGGGCAGCACCCGACGGGCCGCCTCGCGCAGCCGCCGGCGGGCCCGGTTGCGGGCCACCGCGTTGCCGACCTTTTTCGAGCAGGTGAAGCCCAGCCCGGCGACCGGTCCCTCGACTGGCCCGTCAACTGGCCCGTCAACTGGCGCGACGCCGGCTTCCTGGGCAGGTTGGGGGGTGGGGCGCGGCGCCGCCTGCATGATGACGCCCGGCGTCACCCACTTCTCGCCCCGGCTGGCGACGCGCAGGAACTGGCGGCGCAGCTTCAGACGCTCCAGACGCAGACAGCCCGACTCCGGGCGCTCCAGAGTCGGGTCTCCCGACTGCGATGGCCGCCTGGGGGGCGGCATGTTGGGCGCCATGTCGGACAACGGGTCGGACACCGGGTCGGACACCGGGTCGGTCATCCCAGGCCCCGCGCCGAACCGGCCGCCCGGGCCGTCAGGCCGACAGGCGGGCCCGGCCACGGGCCCGACGGGCGGCCAGCACCCGACGCCCGCCAACCGTCGCCTTGCGGGCGCGGAAGCCGTGGCGGCGCTTGCGGATGAGCTTGCTCGGCTGATAGGTGCGCTTCACGGGTCCAACTCCGACAGATAAAGAGGGGCGGCGGCGCCACCGGCCGGGCCTTTCGCCGGCCCCGGCGCCTGTCCGGGCCACCTTCGATGAAACAGAAGAGCCGGTGTATAACGGCCCGCCGGGGCGCCGTCAACCGGCTGACGCGCCCGTCACGGGACGTCCTTGCCCTCTTGATCCGGCCCGCCGGGTGGCGCTTGATGGGCCGTGGAGATGCAAAGGCGTAAGAGCGGGAGGGCGCGTGGCGTCTGTCTACACCATCGCGGCGGGAGTGTCGTTCGTCGATCATCTGGCCGCCGGACTGCTCGCCCGGGCCCCGGCCGAGGACCCGGCGGCGCTGTCGGCGACCACCGTGCTGCTGCCGACGCGGCGCGCCGGCCGCGCCCTGAAGGAAGCCTTCCTGCGCCAGAGCGGCGGCCGTCCGGTGCTGCTGCCGCGCCTGCTCACCCTGGGCGACAGCGCCGACGCCGAGGACCTCGACCAACTGGACGCCCCGGCCGACGAGTTGGTGCCCCTGGCTCCGCTGGAGCGCCAGGTACGCCTCGCCCGCCTCATCGCCGCCGCCCCGGGGGGGGCCGATCTGCCGCTCGAACAGGCCCTCGGGCTGGCCGCCGAGTTGGGCCGCCTGCTCGATCAGGTGGCCACCGAGGGGCTGTCCTGGGACCGCCTGCCCGAACTGGTGCCGGCCGGCGAGTTGGCCGCCCACTGGCAGGTGACGCTGGATTTCCTGACCATCCTGACCAAGGGCTGGCCGGCCCTGCTGGCCGACCTCGGCGCCATCGACGCCGCCCAGGCGGCGCGCCAGCGCACCCTGGCCCGGGCCGCCCGCTGGGCCGAAACGCCGCCCGGCCCGGTGGTCGCCGCCGGCTCGACCGGCTCGGTACCGGCCACCGCCGAGCTTCTGGCCACCATCGCCAGCCTGCCCGAAGGCGCCGTGGTGCTGCCCGGCCTGGACCGCGCGCTGGACCCGGAAAGCTGGGAGAAACTGCCCCCCAGCCACCCGCAATACGGCCTGAAGCGCCTGCTCGAGCGGCTGGAAACACCGCGCGAGGCGGTCGCCGACTGGCCGGCCCCCAGCCCCCTGCCCGGCGGCGGGCCGCAAGGCCGCCGCCCGCCCCCCGACCGCGCCCGCCTGATCGCCGAGACCTTCCGCCCGGCCGCCACCACCGACCGCTGGGACGCCATGGCGCCGCTCGCCCCCCAGGTGCTCGACGGCCTGACCCGTCTCGACTGCCCGACCCCGCGCGAGGAGGCGGCGGCCATCGCCCTGTTGCTGCGCCGTGCCCTGGAAGAGGTGGACCAGGCCACCACCTGCGCCCTGGTCACCCCGGATCGCGGGCTGGCCCGCCGGGTGGCGGCGGAGATGGGGCGCTGGGGCGTGCAGGTGGCCGACTCGGCCGGCCGGCCGTTGGCCGCCACCCCGGTCGGCGCCTTCCTGCGCCTGCTCGCCGAGGCGGCGGCCGAGGACCTCGCCCCGCTGCCCCTGCTGGCCCTGCTGAAACACCCGCTGGCCGCCGGCGGGCAGCCGGTGGGCCGCTTCCGGGCCCGGGTCCGGCGGCTGGAACGGGCGGTGCTGCGCGGCCCCCGTCCGGGCCCCGGCATCCGGGGCCTTCAGGCGGCATTGGCCCTGCTCGACGGCGCCGAGGCGCGGGCGGCGCGGGGGCTGGCCGGCTGGCTGGACGCCCTGCAGGCGCGCCTCGCCCCCCTCACCGGGTTGATGGCCACCCCCCGGGTCGCCCCGGACGCGCTGCTCAACGCCCTGTTCGCCAGCGCCGAGGCGCTGGCCGCCGACTCGGCGCTGCCCGGCCCGGCCCGCCTGTGGCGGGGCGACGACGGCGAGGCGGCGGCGGCCTTCGCCGCCGAGGCCAGCGAGGCGGCCCGCCTGCTCGACCCGCTGGCGCCGCGTCACCTGCCCGGCCTGCTCGACGCGCTGCTCGCCGGGCGGGTGGTCCGCCCGGCCTGGGGCGACCACCCCCGGCTGTTCATCTGGGGCCCCCTGGAGGCCCGCCTGCAACAGGTCGACGTGCTCATCCTGGGCGGCCTCAACGCCGGCACCTGGCCCGCCGACAGCCCCCCCGACCCGTGGATGAGCGCCCCCATGCGAACCCGCTTCGGGCTGCCCCCGGCCGAGCGCCGGGTCGGTCTGGCCGCCCACGACGTGGCCCAGGGCCTGGCCGCCGGCGAGGTCTGGCTGACCCGGGCCGAACGGGTCGACGGCACCCCCAGCGTGCCCTCGCGCTGGCTTCTGCGTCTGGACGCGGCACTGGCCGCCGGCGGTCTGGCCGAACCGTGGCAGCGCAAGCGGGCCTCGGCGCGGGCCACCTGGCTGGCCTGGGCGGCCGCCCTGGATCGCCCCGACGCCTTCCGGCCCGCCACCCCGCCGCGCCCCGCTCCGCCGCTGGCGGCCCGCCCCACACGCCTCTCGGTGACCCGCATCGAGGAGTGGATGCGCGACCCCTACGCCTGCTACGCCCGCCACGTCCTGCGCCTGAAGGCGCTCGACCCGCTGGACGCCGAGCCCGGGCCAGCCGAGCAGGGCACCTTGATCCACGCCATCCTGGAAGCCTTCGTTACCGCCCACCCCTCGGGCCCGCTGCCGGCCGACGCGGCGCGGCGCCTGCACGATCTGGGCGCCAGCGCCTTCGCCCCGCTGAAAACCGCCCGGCCCGGCGTGCACGCCCTGTGGTGGCCGCGCTTCCTCGGCCTGATCGACTGGCTGATCGCCCGCGAGACCGAGCGCCGCCCGGCCCTGGCCCGCGCCTTCTGCGAGGTCGAGGGCGAGCTGGACGTCGGCGGCTTCGTGGTCCGCGCCACCGCCGACCGGGTGGAGCGGCTGGCCGACGGGCGGCTCGCCGTCATCGACTACAAGACCGGCACCCCGCCCAGCGCCAAGGAGGTGGCCGCCGGCTTCGCCCCGCAACTGCCGCTGGAGGCGGCCATCGCGCGGGCCGGCGGCTTTTCGGGCGTGCCCGCCGGGCCGGTCGCCGAGTTGGCCTTCTGGAAGCTCTCCGGCGGCCCCGACGGCGGCACCATCCGCCCGGCGACGGCCAAGGACACCACCCCCGACAGCCTGGCCGAGGCCGCCGTCGCGGGCCTGAAGGGGCTGGTCGCCGCCTTCGCCGACCCCAAGACCCCCTACGAGGCCCGGCCCCACCCGGGCCACGTGCCGCGCTATTCCGACTACCTGCATCTGGCCCGGGTGGCCGAGTGGGCCGACGCCGACGGAGAGGCCGAATGAGCCCCCCCGACCCGACCACACCCGACCCAACCACCCTGGCCGACACCGCCAACCGGGCCCAGCACCGGGCCGCCGAGCCGCACGGCTCGCGCTGGGTCGCCGCCTCGGCCGGCACCGGCAAGACCAAGGTGCTGACCGACCGCGTGCTGCGCCTGCTGCTGGCCGGGGCCGAGCCGCGCCGCCTGCTGTGCCTGACCTACACCACCGCCGCCGCCGCCGAGATGGCCAACCGCGTCGCCGCCCTGCTCGGCCGCTGGGCGGTGCTGCCCGAGACCGAGTTGGCCGGCGACCTGACCCGCCTGCTCGACCGTGCGCCCGAGGCCGGGGAAACCACCACCGCGCGGCGCCTGTTCGCCGGCGTGCTCGACCTCGACGGCGGCCTGCGCATCCAGACCCTGCACGCCTTCTGCCAGTCGGTGCTCGCCCGCTTTCCCCTGGAAGCCGGGGTGCCGCCCCATTTCCAGGTCCTCGACGCGGCGGACAGCGCCGAGGCCCTGGCCAGCGCCCGCGACGCCGTGCTGGCCGGCGGCCCGGACACCGCCCCCTGGTCGGCCGCCCTGGCCCGCCTCGCCGGGCGCCTGCACGAAAGCCGGCTGGCCGGGCTGCTCGATCAGGTGATCGCCGGGCGCGGCCGGCTGGACCGCCTGTTCGCCACCCACGGCGGGCCAACCGGGGCCGCCCGCGCCGTCGCCGCCCGTCTCGGCGTGGCCGAGGGGGAAACCCCTGAGGCGGTGCTGGCCCGGGCCAGCCAGGACCTCGCCCTGGACGGCCCCGCCCTGCGCCAGGCGGCCCAGGCGCTGGCCGACAGCACGGCCAAGGGCGACCAGGACAAGGCCCAGGCCATCGCCACCTTCCTGGCCACCGGGGAGGCGGCCCGCCCGGCCCTGTTCGAGGACTATCTGAAGGGCTTCCTGACCGCCAAGAAGGAGCCCTACGCCAAGCCCGCCACCAAGGCCATCCAGCAGGCCCGGCCCGACGTGGTGGCCACCCTGGAGCGCGAACGCGACCGCCTGCTGGCCGTGCTCGACCACTGGCGGGCCGTCCAGGTCGCCCAGGCCAGCGCCGACCTGCTGGTCGTCGGCGCCGCCATCCTCGACGCCTACCGGGCCCACAAGCGGGCCCGCGGGCGGCTCGACTTCGAGGACCTCATCGCCGCCACCCGGGGCCTGCTGGAAACCCCCGGCCGCGCCGCCTGGGTGCTGTTCAAGCTGGACGGCGGCCTCGACCACCTGTTGATCGACGAGGCCCAGGACACCAGCCCCGACCAGTGGGCCATCGTCGAAACCCTGGCCGAGGAGTTCTTCGCCGGCGAGGGACAGCACGCCGCCGGCCGGCGCAGCCTGTTCGTGGTCGGCGACAGGAAGCAGAGCATCTACAGCTTCCAGGGCGCCGACCCGGAAGGCTTCTCGGCCATGCGGGCCCGCTTCAAGGCGCGCATCGAGGCGGCCGGCGGCGACTTCGCCACCGTGCCGCTGGCCGTCTCCTTCCGCTCCGGCCGCGCCGTGCTGGAGGCGGTGGACGCCATCCTGGCCACCCCGGACGCCGGGGCCGGCGTGCTCGACCCCGACGATCCGCCCGGCCATCTGGCCTTCCGCGCCGGGGCGGCCGGCTCGGTGCGCGTGTGGCCGCCGCTGGCCCCCGCCCCGGCTCCCGAGTCGCCGCCCTGGAAGCCGCCCGTCGAGCGCCTGTCCATCGACAACGCGCGGGCCCGGCTGGCCAACCTGCTGGCCGACCATATCGCCGACCGGCTGGCCGGCGGCGAGATCCTGGAAAGCCGGGGCCGCCCCCTGCGCCCCGGCGACGTGATGGTGCTGGTCCGCCGGCGCGGCGCCTTCGTCGATGATCTGGTCAAGGCCCTGAAGCGGCGCGGGGTGCCGGTCGCCGGGGCCGACCGCCTGAAGCTGGGCCAGCATCTGGCGGTCATGGACCTGATCGCCCTGGGCCGCGTGCTGCTGCTGCCCGAGGACGACCTGACCCTGGCCACGGTGCTCAAAGGCCCCCTGCTCGGGCTGTCCGAGGACGCGCTGTTCGACCTCGCCCACCCACGCGGCCGCTGCACGCTGTGGCAGGCCCTGGCCGAGCAGGCCGAGGCCGGCGAGGCCCCCTTCGCCGACGCCCACCAGTGGCTCGCCGAGTTGCGCGGCCGGGCCGACCTGATGCCCCCCTTCGAGCTGTTCTGCCATGTGCTGGGCGATCTCGGCGGGCGGCGCCGGCTGCTCGCCCGCCTGGGGCCGGACGCCGAAGACGCCCTCGACGAGTTCCTCGGCCTCGCCCTGACCCACCAGCACCGCCACCCGCCGGCCCTGGAAAGCTTCCTGCACTGGCTGGAGCGCGGCGACGTGGAGGTGAAACGCGACCTCGACCAGGGGGCCGACGCCGTCCGGGTGATGACCGTCCACGGCGCCAAGGGCCTGCAGGCGCCGCTGGTCATCCTGCCCGATACCCGCCAACTCCCCCAGCCGCCGCAAGGCCTGCTGTGGGACGGCGACCTGCCCCTGTGGGCCCCCCGGGCCGAGCTGCGCGACCCGGTCAGCCGCCGCGCCCACGAGGCCGCCCACGCCGCCCAACTGGCCGAGTACCGCCGCCTGCTCTACGTCGCCCTGACCCGGGCCGAGGACCACCTGATCGTCGCCGGCTGGGAAACCAGGAACCGCGCCCCGGACGGCAACTGGCACGACCTGATCGCCGACGCCCTGGCCCCGCTGGCCGAGCTGACCGACCCCGCCGAAGTCGGCCTCGACGGCCGGCTGGACGGCGACATCCTGACCCTGACCTGCCCCCAGCAAGACCCCGTCCACGCCCAGGCCACACCCCCACCGGCCGCCCCCCCACCGGCCCCCGACTGGCTGGGCACCCCACCCCCGGCCGAACCCCGCCCGGGCCGCCCGCTGATGCCCTCGCGCCCCGAGCTGCCCGAACCGGCCGCCCCCTCGCCGCTGGTCCCCAAGGGCGGCGAGTCGGCCCGCCAGCGCGGCCGGCTGGTCCACCGCCTGCTCGAACTGCTGCCCGAGCTGCCCGCCGCCCAACGCCCCGCCGCCGCCCGCCGCTTCCTGACCCGCCCGGCCCACAACCTGGCCCCCGATCAGGCCGAGGCCCTGGCCGCCGAAACCCTGGCCGTGCTCGACCACCCGGACCTCGCCCCGCTGTTCGGCCCCGGCGCCCTGACCGAGGTGCCGATCAGCGGCCGCCTGGGCAGCGGCGACACCACCCGCCTGGTCAGCGGCCAGATCGACCGCCTGCTGATCACCCCCACCTCCCTCCACCTGATCGAATTCAAAACCAACCGACCACCCCCCACCGACCCCCGACACATCCCCCAAGCCCACCTGCAACAAATGGCCGCCTACCACGGCCTTTTGAAACAACTCTACCCAGCCCACACCCTGACCTGCACCATCCTGTGGACCGCCGGACCCCACATCACCCCCGTCCCCACCGAAACCCTCGATGCCGTGCTTCCCGCCATCTGATGTAAGATGCCTCGCAACAAGGGGGCGCTGCCCCCTTGACCCCCGCTGGGGAGGCCGGGAGGCCTCCCCAGACCCCACCATGACTCGTCCCCGGCCAGAGGGGGGTGGTCAGGAGCGCGCGCGCTCCTGACCACCCCCCTCTGGCCGGGGATAAGTGACGGCGGGGGTCCGGGGGGGCCCCTGGTCCCCCCGGCGGGGTTCAAAGGGGCAGCGCCCCTTTGCTGCGAAGCATGTGACATCGGATGACGGGAGGTGCGGCATGGGGGTTTTGGTGCGGGATTTGGGGGATGGAGACTGGGCGGCGTGGTCTCGGTTGTGGGCTGGGTATTGTGGGTTTTACGGGGTGGAGATTGCGTCCGAGGTGAGTTCTGGGACGTTTCGGCGTCTGCTTGATGGGGCTTGGCCGATGTTCGGTCTGGTGGCCGAGGACTCGGGCGGAGAGTTGGTGGGGTTGGCGCACGGGGTGACCCATCCCGGCACCTGGTCGTTGGCGCCGGTCTGTTATCTGGAGGATTTGTATGTCGACCCGGAGGCGCGTCTGGGTGGGGTGGGTCGGGCCCTGATCGACGCCGTGGCGGCGCGGGCCCGGGCGCTTGGCTGCGCGGGTCTGTACTGGCAGACCGACCGGGACAACGCGGTGGCCCAGGTGCTCTACAACAAGCTGGCGCGGCGCACCGGGTGGGTGCGTTACGAGATGGACCTGGAGGGTTCCGGCTGAGGTTCGTTCACCACCTCGGTCAGGGCGCCGGACAGGCGCAGGGCGCTTTCGGTGGTTTCGCAGACCACCTCGCGCACCCCTTCCTGGCGCAACTCGCGGGTGGTGATTTCGTCGCCGCCGCGGGCCAGCAGGATCAGGTGCGGGTAGTGCTGGCGGGCGGTTTCCACGATGCGCCGGGCGGTCGGCGGGTGGGCGGTGGCGATGAGCAGGGCGCGCGCCTGCTCGGCCCCGGCGGCGTGCAGGACCGAGGCCATGGTGGCGTCGCCATAGAAGGCGGGTTCGCCGGCGGCGCGGCCTTCCATGACCCGGCGCGGGCTCATGTCGAGCACCACGTAGGGCTGGCCGTGGGCCCGTTGCAGGCGGGCGACGATGCGCCCCACCTCGCCGAAGCCGATGATGATGGCGTGCCCGGACAGCGCCCCGGCGACTCGTTCCAGGTCGCTTTGGCTGGCCGCCTCGCGGCTTTCCAGGAAGGTGATGAAGCGCAGCCCGAAGGTGACGTAAAGCGGCGTCACGGCCATGGTCAGGGCGACCGCGACCAGCAGCGGCTGGCCGCTGGCGTCGGGCAGCACGCCGACCGCCATGGCGATGCCGAACAGCACGAAGGCGAACTCGCCGCCCTGGCTGAGCATCCCGGCGAGGCGCAGCGAGCGCCACAGGCTTTGCCGGAACAGCCGTCCCAGGGCGAACAGGATGACCCCCTTGAGGGCCAGCAGGCCGACGGTCAGGCCGAGCACCAGCAGGATGTTGTCGGCCGCCGCGCCAAGGTCGATGGTCATCCCCACGGTCATGAAGAAGAGGCCGAGGAGGATGCCCCGGAAGGGCGCGATGTCGGCTTCGATCTGCGGGTGGAACTCGGTCTCGCCGAGCACCATGCCGGCCAGGAAGGCGCCGAAGGCCATCGACAGCCCGGCCTGTTCGGTCACCCACGAGGTGCCCAGCGCGATGAACAGGGCGGCGGCGGCGAACAGCTCGGGGCTGCGCGCCCCGGCGACCACGCGCAGGGCCGGGGTCAGCAGGTACTTGCCGATCAAAAGGATCACCGTCACCGCCGCGGCCGCCTTCAGGGCGGCCAGTCCGAGGGCGGTCCACAGGCCGGCCCCGCCATCGCGGCCAAGCACCTCGAGCAGGATCAGCAGGGGGCCGACGGCGAGGTCCTGCAACAGCAGGATGGCGATCACCGTGCGGCCGAAGATGGTCTTGGTCTGGGCCCGCTCGCCCAGCACCTGGATCACGATGGCGGTCGAGCTCAGGGCCAGCCCGCCGCCGACGATCAGCGCCGCCGGGTTGGACAGCCCGAACAGCCGGGCCAGGGCGAAGATGGCCACCGCGCTGACCCCGATCTGGGCCAGCCCCAGGCCGTAGGTGCGCAGACCGATGGCCTTCAGGCGGTCCCAGGTCAGCTCAAGACCGATGGCGAAGAGCAGGAAGACGACGCCCAGTTCGGCCAGGGCGCGGGCCGCGTCCACTTCCTCGATCAGGGCCAGGGCGTGCGGCCCGACGACCAGCCCGGCGACCAGATAGCCCAGCACCCCGCCCAGGCGCAGGCGCTGGAACAGCGGCACCGCGACCAGCGCGGCGCCCAGCAGGACGAGGACGTCAATCAGGTAGTGGGTATGGGGCATGGGCCGGTCCGGCGGGCGGGAAACGGAAACGAGGCTCCATCATTTCCCGAACCGTTGGCCGGCACAAGCCCTTGGTCCCGGGAGATTCTCCCGGGACCTGGATCGTTTTTTTCCCGGGAGAGTCTCCCGGGACCTGGATTGTTTTTTCCCGGGAGAGTCTCCCGGGAGCCTGGACGGCTTGATCAGCCGACCAGATCGATCTCGGCGAAGAAGAAGGCGATCTCGCGGGCCGCGTTCTCCGGGCTGTCCGAGCCGTGCACCGAGTTGGCCTCGATCGACTCGGCGAAGTCGCGGCGGATGGTGCCCTCGTCGGCGTTGGCCGGGTTGGTGGCGCCCATCACCTGGCGGTTCTTGGCCACCGCGTCCTCGCCTTCCAGCACCTGGACGACCACCGGACCGGAGGTCATGAAATCGCACAGGCTGCCGAAGAACGAGCGCTCGCGGTGGACGTCATAGAACGCCTCGGCCATGGCGCGGGTCATCTGGATGCGGCGCTGGCCGACGATCTTGAGGCCGGCGTCCTCGAAGCGGGCGTTGATTTTGCCGGTCAGGTTGCGCCGGGTGGCATCCGGCTTGATGATCGACAGGGTGCGTTCGATGGCCATGACGGTTGGGTGTCCTTCGTGATCGGGAAAACCCCGGCCGGGGCCAGGGTCGAAAAAGGGGCAGCGAAAAAAGGGGAAGCGGAAAAGCGGGCCGCCTTATAACTTCTCGCCATCGCCCTGGCAACCGTCGGCATGTTGCATCGCACGAGCAAGGGCGGGTATTGAGGCGCCATGCTCGACATCCGCGATTTGACCTACAGAATCGGTGGCCGGCTGCTGCTCGACGGCGCCCGGGCCCGCCTGCCGGCCGGCCACCGGGTCGGCCTGGTGGGCCGCAACGGGGCCGGCAAGTCGACCCTGCTGGCGCTGATTCGCGGCGATCTGGCCCCGGAGAGCGGCGCCGTCGAGGTGCCGCCCCGGGCCCGTCTGGGCTGGGTCGCCCAGGAAGCCCCGGACGGCGCCGACAGCCTGCTCGACACGGTGCTCGCCGCCGACCGCGAGCGGGCCGACCTGCTGGCCCGCCTGGACGCCGAGCCGGACGGCCCGGCGGTCGGCGAGATCCACGAACGCCTGCTGGCCATCGACGCCCACACCGCCCCGGCCCGCGCCGCCCGCATCCTGGTCGGGCTGGGCTTCGCGCCGGACCAGCACGGCCGCGCGGTGGGCGACTTCTCCGGCGGCTGGCGGATGCGCGTCGCCCTGGCCGGGGCGCTGTTCACCCGGCCCGACCTGCTGTTGCTCGACGAGCCGACCAACCATCTGGACCTGGAAGCCACCCTGTGGCTGACCCGCCATCTGGCCAGCTATCCCGGCACCCTGCTCATCGTCAGCCACGACCGCGACCTTCTGAACGGCGCCTGCAACCACATCCTACACCTGGAGGGCGGCCGGCTGACCCTCTATGGCGGCAACTTCGACCGCTTCGAGGAAACCCGCCGCCTGCGCCTGGAGGCCGAGGCCAAGACCCAGCGCAAACTGGAGGAGCGGCGGGCCCACATGCAGGCCTTCGTCGACCGCTTCCGGGCCAAGGCAACCAAGGCCCGTCAGGCGCAGAGCCGCCTCAAGATGCTGGAAAAGCTGCCACCGCCGGCGGCCATCGTGGAAGAGCAGGTGCCCGACCTCGCCTTCCCCGAGCCGGACGAGCTGGCCCCGCCGCTGATCGCCATCGAGAACGGCCGGGTGGGCTATGGCGACACGGTGATCCTCGACGGGCTCAACCTGCGCATCGACCAGGATGACCGGATCGCCCTGCTGGGCGCCAACGGCAACGGCAAGTCGACCCTGGCCAAGCTGCTGGTCGGGGCGTTGCAGCCGATGGCCGGCGAGGTGCGGCGCAGCAACCGGCTGAGGGTGGGCTATTTCGCCCAGCACCAGTTGGACGACCTGAGGGCCGGCGAAACCGCCTTCCAGCACCTCGCCCGGGCCCGGCCCAACCTGACCCCGCCCAAGGTGCGGGCCCATCTGGGCCGCTTCGGCTTCGCCCAGGCGCGGGCCGACGTCATCGCCGCCAACCTGTCGGGCGGCGAGAAGGCGCGCCTCGCCATCGCCCTGATGAGCCTCGATGCGCCGCACCTGCTGGTCCTCGACGAGCCGACCAACCACCTCGACATGGACACCCGGGCCGAACTGGTGCGCGCCCTCAATGTCTATGGCGGCGCCGTGGTCCTGGTCAGCCACGATTTCCACCTGCTCGGCCTGATGGCCGACCGCCTGTGGCTGGTCGGCGGCGGATGCGTCACCCCCTTCGACGGCGATCTGGCCGACTACCGCCAATTGCTGCTCGACGGCGACAAGGACAAGGCCGACAAGCCCGACGCCGCCGAGCCGGCCCAGGGCACCACCCGCAAGGACGCCCGCCGGGCCGCCGCCGAGGCCCGCGCCAAGACCGCGCCCCTGCGCCAGGCCATCAAACAGGCCGAAAAGGACATCGCCCGGCTGGAGAAACAAAAAGCCGAGCTGGAAAACCAAATGGCCGACCCCGATCTCTACAACCAACCGGCCGAAACCATCACCAGACTCCAACAACAACTGGCCGAAACCAGCCGCACCCTGACCGAAACCGAGGAACACTGGCTGACCCTGTCCCACGACCTCGAAACCGCCACCGGCTAGAGGGCTTGGCCGAGGCACCGTCAAAGGGCGCCGCCCCTTTGAAATCCCCGCTGGGGAGGCCGGGAGGCCTCCCCAGACCCCACCATGAGTCAAAGCCGTGAAGAGGGGGGTATCCGAGCGCGTGCGCTCGGCTACCCCCCTCTTCACGGCTTTAAGTCGCGGCGGGGGTCCGGGGGGGCCCCTGGTCCCCCCGGCGGGGGTTCCAAGGGGGCAGCGCCCCCTTGGCGGTCTCTCGGCCGGACCCTCCAGCCGGTGGCGGTTTACAGGGCGTGGGCAAGGGAGGATACTGTGTCCTAAGTGCATCGCAGCATAGACGGTGCCGCCAAGCGTAATGAACAGGTTCGGAGCGTTGCCTGGGGAGAGAGGGGCAGCGTCGATCCGGACCGGGCAGGGAGACAGGTTGCTTGTCCCGCAATCCCTGCGCCGATGCGCCGCCCGAGTCCCTGTTCCGCTTCGTGGACGGGATGCCGGCGGCGCAGGTGGCGTTGATCGAAGATGGGGAGACCCTGACCTTCGGCGATCTGGCCGAGGACAGCCGGCGTGTGGCCGCCGCCCTGGCCGAGGCCGGCCTCAAGCCCGGTGACCGGCTGGGGGTATGGCTGCCCGGGCGCGCCGCCTGGCTGAGTGTGTTCCTGGCCTGCTGCCGTCTGGGCGCCGTGGCGGTGGCCATCAACACCCGTTTCGGGCCCGGCGAGGTGGCCGACATCCTGGCCCGGGCCGGCTGCCGGGGGCTGGTCCTGGAGCCCGCCGAGGCGACCCGCCTGGGCGAGGCGCCGGACAGGCGGCGGCTCGACCTGGGGTTCCTGCTGGTGGTTGGGGGGCCGATGATGGCGCCCCCGCCCGAGGCCGTGGCGGTGCTCGATCACGACGCCCTGACCGCCGCGCCGCCGGCCGGGCCGGTGCCCGAGGCGGGCACCCCGGACAGCCCCTGCCTGATCGTCGTCACCACCGGCACGACGCGCCGGCCCCGGCTGGTGCTGCACGATCAGGGCACCCTGCTTTGCCACGCCCGGCAGGTGGCGACGGCCTTCGGCTACGCGGCCCCGGACACGGTAACCCTGCAGGCGGCCGACCTGTCCGGCGTGTTCGGCATCTGCCAGGCCCTGGCCAGCCTCGCCGCCGGGCGCCCCAACGTGTTGATGGGCCGCTTCGAGCCGGCCCGCGCGGCGGTCCTGATCGCCGCCCGCCGGGTGACCCAGTTCAACCTGACCGACGAAATGCTCGACCACCTGCTGGCCGAGATGCCCGACCGTCCGGCCCACCCCTGGCCCTGGCTGGATTTCGTCGGGGTCTCCCAGTTCGACCCCACCCTGGACGATCTGGCGGCCCGCGCCGAAACCCGGGGCCTGCGTGTCCACGGCCTGTTCGGCATGAGCGAGGTCCAGGGCCTGTGGGCCCTGCAACCGGGCGAGTTGCCACTGGATGCCCGCAAGCAGGGCGGCGGGCGGCCGGTGTCGCCCCACGCCCGGGTGCGCGCCCGCGACGTCAGCGACGGGCCGCGCGGCCGCCTGCTGGCCCCCAATCAGGTGGGCGAGATCGAGCTCTATTGCCCGGACAGCCTGATGGTGGGCTACGACGGCGACCCCGAGGCCACCGACGCGGCGCTGACCGAGGACGGCTGGCTGCGCAGCGGCGACCTGGGCTTCCTCAGGGCCGATGGGGGCTTCGTCTTCATCGCCCGCGGCGGCGACGCCCTGCGCCTGGGCGGCTTCCTGGTCCAGCCGGCGGAGATCGAGGGGCACCTGCTGCGCCACCCCTCGGTCGCCGCCTGTCAGGTGGTCGGGGTGCGGGTGGCGCGGCGCTCGACCTGCCTTGCCTTCGTCCTGCCGCGCAACGGGGCCAGGGTGGCGGAAGACGCGCTGATCGCCCACTGCCGGGCCCATCTGGCCGACTTCAAGGTGCCGGTGCGGGTGATCGCCCTGGAGGCCTTTCCCACCGTGACCAGCCCCAACGGCCCGCGCGTCCAGCGCAACCGGTTGCGCGACATGGCCCAGGCGACGGTGGACACCGGCAGCGTGCCGCCGGTCGACCGACGGGCCCATCCCCGTTGATAATTGTTATTAGGTCGCACCGACGACAGGTGTAGGAAAGGAGAGGTGAGGGTGCCTTCCCGGCCGCCCGTCCCGCCCCTCTTTCTCCGGAGCCCATCCATGCGCATCGCCGTCGCCAGCCAGAACCTGAGGACCATTACCGCCCACGCCGGCAAGACCCGCCGCTTTCTGGTCTTCGAAACCGGGCCCGAGGGCACCCTGGGCACGCCCAGCCCGCTGGAGCTGGAACCCGGCCAGGCCTTCCACGACTTCCACGGCGACGGGGCGCACCCGCTGGACGGCACCGATGTGCTGATCGCCGCCAGTTGCGGCCAGCGCTTCCTGGAGCGCATGGCGCGGCGCGGCATCCGCGTCGTCGCCACCGGCGAGACCGACCCGGCGGCGGCCGCCGCCGCCGTGCTGGCCGGCAGCGAGCCGCTGCCGCCGCGCCAGGAGCCGCACGCCGGCAACCCGGACCGCCAGCCGGCCCACCCGCACCACCACGATCACGATCACGGGCACGACCACGGGCACGACCACGTCCATGGGCACGCCCATGACCACGACCATGGGCACGGCCAGGGTTCCTGCAAGGGGCATGGCCACGGTCAGGGTCACGGCCATGGCGGCGGCTGCACCTGCAACCACGGCTGATCCTCAGTCGGGCTGCCAGGGGGTGGGGTCGACGGGCAGGCCGGGGGACACCTCCGGGGCCCGGAACAGCAGGTTGACCACCCCCATGTGGCCGTAAAGCCGCTCGGCGAGCAGCCGCCGAAGGCGCGGCGGATCGTCGGCGATGGCGTATTCCAGGTAGCCGCGCCCGGTCATCGCCCGGCGCAGGCCCATTTCGTCGTGGCCCATGGCGTCGAGCCCGAACAGGTTCAACTCGGCGATGACCAAGGGGAGCCGGGCCGGGGTCAGGCGCGCCCCGGCACCGGCGATGACGGCGCCCTCGGCCCCCTCGGTGTCGATCTTCACCAGACGCGGATCGGGCCGGCCCTCAAGAATGTCGGCCAGGGTGGTCAGGGGCACCGGTCGGGTCTTCGGATCGGCCCGGGTCTTTTCGTTGAAGCCGTGGCGGGCCACCGGCCACAGGGCGTGGCCGGCGTCCATGTCGGCGTTCACATAGAGCGTTCCCTGGCCGGCCCGCTCGGCCACCGCGGCGGCCAGCGGCTCGACCCAGTCCAGGCCGTTGAGGGACAGGTTGTGGGCCAGGGCGGCCAGATTGGCCGGGTCGGGCTCGACCGCGACCACCCACCCCGTGGGCCCCACGGTGAGCCCGGCGAGGGTACTCATGTAGCCCACATGGGCGCCGACATCGACCATCCCATCGCCCGGCCCCAGCACCTGGCGGAGCAGCGCCGTGGTTCCCGCCTCGTAGGCCTGGCCCAGGCGGAAACGGGCCAGGATGGCCCACTGGCCGGGGGCCTGGGGGTCGAGGTCGAGCTTGAGGGTGGCCTCGGGCCGGGCGCCGTGGGCGGCGAAGCCGACCTCCAGCCTGACCGTTGCGGGGGCGGGATCGGACACGGCGCGGTCTCCTCGGGCGGCGGGGGATCAGCATGGCCGGTGGCCGGGCGGCGCTCAAGTCCCTTGCGCACCGCTCCCGTCGGTTGATCTGTGGAAGGGAGGTGGTGTCTACTATCCCGCACCTTCTGGTGGCTGAAGCCTTCTTGCCCGGAGCCCCGTCCCATGCCCCGCCTTCGTGCTTCGCTTTCCTGGGCCGGTCTGTCCATGCTTGCCGTGATCCTAACGGCTTGCGTCACCACTCCCCAATCCACCCCCAGAAAGGTGACCCCGGAGCAATGGATGGCGGCCCGCAAGGTCTGCGATTCGACCTGCCAGCAGTTCCTGGGCATCCAGAGCGCACAGGCTTTCGATCAGGGGGTGCAGGGCTACTGGCTGATCGAAAGCAAGTTCGTGCATTACAGCAATGACAGAAGCTTCAACGATGACCGGATATGGATGCTTGTCGAGGTCAGCGGCGCGCCCTTCATCAAGGGAGAATACGGAAATTACCGGGTTCCCTCGATGGTCTATCCGGCAAGAATACACGCCTTTCTTGGGGTCCGGTATGACGACTCCGGGCAGCCGGGGATGTTGAATATCGAGACATCCGGGCCGGATGAGGCATTGGAATGGATTCAGTACAGCATCGCACGCGCGGAAGAAGAATTCGGCGTTCAGATCGATCTGGTCAAGGGTGCCGATGAAAAATATTACGAGATCTCGCATGGCACGAACATTCCGGCTTCAAAAGATAATGAGACCCTCTATAGCCCGCAGGACTATCAATTCATTTACGACGGGCGGAGTGGTTATGGGAGCGGGTTCCAGTTTGTCATTCCATATTTTTTTAATTTCTATGGAAAGGGGCCAGTTACATGCAATACATTAAGCAGGCATGGATATTGTGAATACCGGAATGGAAAGCTCATCGCCTCCCATGGCAAGCCCGTGAGGGAAATCCAGGGCGCCTTGGTCAATGGGTATGATCTGTCGGTTATTGACAAGCTGTCCGACTCGGAGGCCCAGGACTTCCTGACCAACACGTTCCCCCGACTGGTCGAGGAAAAGTCCCAGGTTGCCTTTCTCGACCGGGAGTTTGCCCACTCTGATGTCTTGAGGGGCGTGAGCGAGCGAAAATACACCGCCCTGATGGCCGACTACGAGCAACACTACGGGACAGGCAGTGGCGGGCAGGCCGCCGGCCAATCCCCGGCCACCCCGGCCAAACCCCGATCATCCGCCACGGGCGGTCAGTCCGGCGCTTCCGCCCCAGGGGCGGAAACCCTTTTTGTGAACAAAAACGCCAACCTGCGGGCCGGTCCGGGAACCGGTTTTGCCAAGGTCGGCCGCAAAGAGGCCGGCGCGGCCATTCAGGTGGTGGGCAAATCCGAGGACGGGGAATGGCTGCGCCTGGAAGACGGAAACTGGATTTATGAACCGCTGACCGGGCCGGAAAAGGCGGGAAATGAACAGACAGGCGATGTCTCGGCGGCCGGCCTGGCCTGGGTGTCCGAGTGCCATGATCAATACACCAGCGGCTACTGCAGGCAGGAAACCGTTGCCTATAAACGGCATGAGCTGGAGGAAGGTCCCTTGACGAAGTTTTCGTGCCGGGAGGGGGCTCAGATATTCAGAAGGTGCCACAATGAACTGACGTCCGATTATTGCCGGAGGATGTCGGAGTTTGAGGCACAGAAGCTCGACAATCTCGCGAGAAATTATCCCGAGCAGTGTGGCAGGCCGGCCAGAAGCCGTGAAGAGCCAGCCGCGCCGCGAGCACCCTCAGGCCCCACCAGACTCCAGACCCGTTAATGCACGGCCTCGCGATGAGAGGGAGCACACGGTGACCCCCTCTCATCGCGAGGCGCTCCGGGCCCACGTTTTCCTTCGAGTCTGGCCTTTGGCACGCCGGTGTTAGCGCCTATAGTCGGCGGAGCACCCACCGCCGCCCCCGCCCGTCCGGATCGCCGCTGCCCATGTCCCACCGCCGGATCAAGAACCCGCGCGCCATCGTCGACCGCCGGGCCCTGATCGCCCGCCTCGACGCCTGCTTCGAGGCCGGCCCGGCCAGCGCCCCGGCGACCCGGGCCGCCGTGCTGGCCATCCTCAAGGAGGTGCTGGCCGAGGGCCGGGCCGAGGTGCGCCGCCGCTTCCTGGAGGAGGCCACCCCCGGCGAGGTGACGGTGGCCGAAAGCTGCCACCTGTTCGACCGCCTGATCGTCACCCTGATGGAATTGGCGCTGACCCGGGTCTATCCCCTCGGCGTGCCGACCAAGGGCGACGAGATGGCCCTGGTCGCGGTCGGCGGCTACGGGCGCGGCGAGCTGTCGCCGCAGTCCGATCTCGACCTTCTGTTCCTCACCCCCTACCGCTCGACGCCGCGCGCCGAGCAGGTCGTCGAGTACGTGCTGTACATGCTGTGGGACCTGGGCCTGAAGGTGGGCCACGCGACCCGCTCGGTGAACGACTGCGTGCGCCTGGCCAAGGACGACCTGACCATCGCCACGGCGCTGCTCGAGGCCCGCCTGCTGACCGGCTCGCGCCGCCTGTTCGGCGAGTTCGAAAAGCGCTACCGGGCCGACGTGGTCAGCGGCACCGAGACCAGCTTCGTCGAGGCCAAGCTGAAGGAACGCGATGGCCGCCACGACGGCCACGGCGATTCGCGCTACGTGCTGGAGCCCAACATCAAGGAGGGCAAGGGCGGCCTGCGCGACCTGCACACCCTGTTCTGGATCGCCCGCTATCTGTACGACGTGGCCGGCATGGACGATCTGGTCGCCGCCCAGGTGCTGACCCCCGGCCAGGCCCGGCGCTTCGCCAAGGCGCAGAACTTCCTGTGGACCGTGCGCTGCCACCTGCACTACCTGACCGGCCGCCCGGAAGACCGCCTGACCTTCGACGTGCAGCAGGAAATCGGCTGGCGCATGGGCTACACCGACCACGCCGGGACCAAGGGCGTGGAACGCTTCATGAAGCACTACTTCCTGATCGCCAAGGACGTCGGCGACCTGACCCGCATCCTGTGCGCGGCGCTGGAAGAGCAGCACAAGCGCCGCCCCCTGGTCCGCCTGCCCTTCGGGCGGCGCGAGGCGGACGGCTTCGCGGTCGAGGGCGGCCGCCTGATGCTGCCCGACAAAGCCACCCTGGCCGAGGACCCGACCCGCATCCTGGAGCTGTTCGCCGTCGCCCAGCGGCGCGACCTCGACATCCACCCCAAGGCGCTGCGCCTGATCGCCGAGAACCCGGGGCTGGTCAACACCCTGCGCGACAGCGAACAGGCGTGGCAGCGCTTCCTCGACATGCTGACCCGCCCGGAAGGCGTCGAAACCTCCCTGCGCCGGCTCAACGAGGCCGGGGTGCTGGGCCGCCTGATCCCCGATTTCGGGCGCGTCGTGGCCCAGATGCAGTACGACATGTACCACGTCTACACCACCGACGAGCACACCATCCGCGCCGTCGGAGTGCTGGCCCGCATCGAGCAGGGCCGGCTCAAGGACGAGCTGCCGGCCGCCAGCTCGGTGATCGACAAAGTGCAGTCGCGCCGCGCCCTGTACGTGGCCGTGCTGCTGCACGACATCGCCAAGGGCCGGGGCGGCGACCACTCGGTGCTGGGGGCCGAGATCGCCCACAAGCTGGGGCCACGCTTCGGCCTGAGCGACGAGGAGACGGACACCGTCGCCTGGCTGGTCCTGCACCACCTGGACATGAGCCGCACCGCCTTCAAGCGCGACATCGACGACCCCAAGACGATCGCCGACTTCGCCGCCCTGGTGCAGAGCCCGGAACGCCTGAAGCTTTTGCTGATCCTGACCTGCGCCGACATCCGCGCGGTCGGCCCCCGGACCTGGAACAACTGGAAGGCCACCCTGCTGCGCGAGCTTTACTACCGCACCGCCGAGGCGCTGTCCGACGGCCACGCCGCGACCAGCCGCGACCGCCGGGTGACGGCCGCCAAGCGCGCCCTGGCCACGCGCCTCCTGGACGACCAGGGCTGGGCCGAGGCCGCCATCGAGCGCTTCGTCTCCATGGGCTATCCCAACTACTGGCTGGCCTTCGACACCGAGACCCAGGTTCGCCACGCCACCCTGATTTCCGAGGCCGAGGCGGCCGGCCAGCCGCTGGCCGTGCATCTGGCCCCGGTGCCGGCCCGCGACGTCACCGAGGTGATCGTCTACACCCCGGACCACGCCGGCCTGTTCGCCCGTCTGGCCGGGGCGATGGCGCTGCTCGGCGTCTCGGTGGTCGATGCCAAGATCATGACCATGGCCAACGGCATGGCGCTCGACACCTTCGCCGTGCAGGGCCCGGGCGGCGGCCCACTGGACGACGAGGAAATGCCCGGACGGCTGAAGAAGACCGTCGAGGCGACGCTGACCGGCACCCTCAAGGTGGGCCGCGAGCTGCTGCACAAGCCGCACCCGGGACCCAGCCGGGCCCAGGTCTTCACCGTGCCGCCACGGGTCATCTTCGACCTCGAGGCGAGCAAGACGCACACCGTGATCGAGGTCAACGGACGCGACCGGCCGGGCTTCCTGTACGATGTCACCACCACCCTGACCGGGCTCAACCTGCAGATCAGCTCGGCCCACATCTCGACCTACGGCGAGCGGGTGGTCGATGTCTTCTACGTCAAGGATCTGGTCGGCCTGAAGGTGGACCACCCGGGGCGCCTGAACGACATCCGCAACACCCTGCTGATGACCCTGGGCGGCACCCCGCACGACGCCGAGGCGCCGGCCCGCGGCCCGGGGCGGGGCACCCCCCGCCGCCCGGCGCGGCCCCGTTCGCGCCCACGCAAGACGGCGGCCCAGTGATGGCGCCCAAGGGGGGACCACCGCCGCGCCGGCCGGTGGTTCTACCCCATCGCCAAGATGTGCTAAGAAGCCGGCGACGGGTCCTGTTCATTTCCGGGGGAGATCACGGCCGATGATCGATGCCTTCTCGAAAGCCGTCGGGCAGTTGTCCGATCCGCGCATCCGCCAGGTGCTGTGGCTCAGCATGGGCGGCGCCCTGGCGGTCTATGTGCTGCTGGCCATCGGGCTGTGGCTGATCCTGGGCAGCTTCACGCTGACCGACACCGCCTGGCTGGAGGCGGTGATCGACTGGGTCTCCGGGCTCGGCGTGCTGATCCTCGCCCTGCTGCTGTTCCCCGGCGTGGTCTCGCTGGTTCTCGGCTTCCTGCTGGAAGACGTCGCCCAGGCGGTGGAGGACCGCCACTACCCCGAGCAGCCCAAGGCCCGCGCCCAACCGCTGGCCGAGGTTCTGCTGTCCACCGTGCGCTTTGTCGGGGTGATGGTGTTCCTCAACCTGATCGCCCTGCCGGTCTATCTGATCCTGCCCCCCATCGCGCCCTTTGTCTTCTTCGGGCTGAACGGCTATCTTCTGTCGCGGGAGTATTTCGAGCTGGTGGCCCTGAGGCGGCTGGACGCCAAGGCGGTGGACGCGATGCGCAAGGCGTCGCTGAAGCGTCTGTGGCCGGCCGGCGCGGTGCTGGCCGTGCTGCTGACCGTGCCGGTGGTCAATCTGGTCGCCCCGATTCTCGGCACGGCGGCGATGGTCCACCTGTTCCAGACCCTGAACCGGCGCCCGGCCTGACCCTCCTTGCGAGCCGGGGCGGCGCCGCCCCTTTCGACGACCCCGCCGGCCCCCCTCGATGGCCGGCCCCGATGGAGCGACACGACAGCATGTTCCGGCGCAAGGATGGCAGCCCCGAAGACCCCGAAGACCAGACTCCCCCGGCCCCCGGCGCACAAAAGCCGGCGGAGGGCGAGGCCAAGGGCGACACCCCGCCACTGAAGCCGTTCGCCAAGCGGGGCGCCCATGGCAGCCGGGCCGCCGCCTCGGCGGCCAGCTACAACCCGGAGATTCCGCGCCGAGCCCCGGAAATCCCCGCCCCGGCAACCAGCCGGCCGGGCCTCGCCATGCCCCGCGCCCCCGGCACCCTGGGCACCCCGGGTAGCCGCCCGGGCGGCGAGTCGGGCGACGGCAAGCGTCTGGTGGTCGGCCGCGACATCCAGTTGTCGGGCGAGATCAGCGCCTGCGACAAGCTGATCGTGGAAGGCCGGGTGGACGCCAACCTGACCGACGCCACCGACATCGAGGTGGGCGGCGGCGGCCTGTTCAAGGGCAGCGCCGAGGTGGAAAACGCCGACATCGCCGGCCGCTTCGAGGGCGAGCTGACGGCCCGCCAGGGGCTGATCGTGCGCTCCACCGGGCAGATCGTCGGCACGGTGCGCTATAGCAGCATCGTCATCGAGGCCGGGGGCGAGATTTCCGGCACCGTGACCAAGCTCGACGGACCCTCGCGTTCCGGCGGTCAATGAGGCACGCCCTCCCCGGCGCGGCGCTGCTGCTGACGCTGGCCGCCTGCGCCGCGCCCCCCCCCGCCGCGACGCCGCCGAGCGCCCTTGGGGAAGAGCCTCCGACCACCAGCCTGACCACCCGCCCGGCGCCCATCGAGCGGCGCCCCTCCACGCTGCCCGGCAGCGGTGGTCTGGCCGGGCGGGTCGACCCGCTCCGCCTGGGGCTGGCCCACTGGGCCGCCGACCCGACGCCGCCGCCGGTGCCGCCCCAGGCGTTGCGCCCCGAGCGGCCGGACGGGCTGATCGGCCAAAGCGCCGCCGCCGTCGCCCTGGCCCTGGGGCCGCCGACCCTCAACCGCCACGAACCACCGGCCCAGGTCTGGCACTACCAGGGTCCGAGCTGCCTGCTCGATGTGTTCGTCTACCGCGACCACGACCGGGAAACGGTGACCCATGTGGAGCTGCGCCCGCGCCGCGTCGCCCTGCCCGACCCGCGCACCTGTCTTGCCGAGCTGGCCGGCTGAGCCGACCCGGGGCCGAGCTGGCCGGCTGAGCCCCCAAAAAAGCTCGAGCCGGCCCTGACTGGGCCGGCTCGAACATTTCTGGTGAGTATGGAGCCGGCAGCGGCCGGCCCGCCTCATACCAACCGGCGATGAGTAAGACTCATCGCGGTTTGGTCAAGCCTTTAGGGACCGGGCGCCCGCTCAGGCGGCTGATTGGGGGCTTTGCCCCCAAACCCCCACCGGGGAAGCAGGGCTTCCCCGGACCCCTCCATTCGTTGGTGAACAATCGTTGCCTCCGAGCGGAACGCGTCGTGGTTTTTGGTTGCAGGCCAGCTTTGCTGGCCTGCGAAAACAACGGGGGAATGGGCGCGCAGCCTCGGATCGCCCTCCCAATGGTTCGCTTGCAGGCCGGCCTTGGCCTGGGTGCGGAAATCCCGGCTCGCTCGGCGATCAATGAATGAATGGAGGGGGTCCGGGGGACCACCTTGGTCCCCCGGTGGGGTTTTAAAGGGGCAAAGCCCCTTTCATGCCAACCTTTCATGCCAACCGGCGATGGGTTCCTCTCATCGCCGGTTGGTATCAGATGGCCAGATACTCCTGGCGCAGGTCGGCGTTGTCCAGCACCTCCTGGGCGCTGCCGTCGAACACCACCTCGCCCATGTCCATGATGATGGCGCGGTCGGCCAGATGCAGGGCGGCGATGGCGTTCTGCTCGACGATCACGGTGGTGATGCCCAGATCCTTGACGCTCTCCAGGATGCGCTCGATCTCCTGCACGATCACCGGGGCCAGGCCTTCGTAGGGCTCATCCAGCAGCAACAGGCGCACGTCGCGGGCCAGGGCGCGGCCGATGGCCAGCATCTGCTGCTCGCCGCCGGACAGGGTCACCGCCTCCTGGCGGCGCCGCTCGCCGAGCCGCGGGAAGTGCTCGTAGACGCGCTCGATGGACCAGCCGATGGGCGGCGCGATCTGCGACAGGGTCAGGTTCTCCTCGACCGACAGGCCGGGGATGATGCGCCGGTCCTCGGGCACCAGGGCGATCCCCGACTGGGCCGCCTGATAGGAGCTCATCGAGTGGATCGGCTTGTGGTCGAGCCAGATCTCGCCGTGCGTCAGCTGCGGGCTGTCGGTGCGCGCCAGGGTGCGCAGGGTCGAGGTCTTGCCGGCCCCGTTGCGGCCCAGCAGGGCGACGATCTCGCCTTCGCGGATGTCGAAGCTGACCCCCTGCACGATGTAGCTTTCGCCGTAGTAGGCGTGGACGTCCCAGACCGAGAAGAAGGCCGGGTCGGTGCCGGTGGCCTTGATGTTGCTGAGCGTCTTCTTGCCCAGCGAGCCCTGGGCGGCGATCGGATTCATGCTGTCGGTGCTCATAGATGGGCGCCCCCGAGATAGGCTTCCTGAACCTTGGGATTGCCGCGCACCTGGTCGGGCGTTCCCTCGGCGATGATGGTGCCCTGGGCGAGCACGGTGATGTGGTCGGCCAGACTGAACACCACGTGCATGTCGTGCTCGATGATGACCTTGGTCATGCCCCGCTCCTTGATCCGCTTCAGAAGATCAATGGTGCGGTTGGTGTCGTGGCGCGACATGCCGGCGGTCGGCTCGTCGAGCAGCAGCAGGCGCGGCCGCTGGACCAGCCCCATGGCCAGCTCCAGGCGGCGCTTGTCGCCGCGCGACAGGTTGCCGGCCTCGAGGTCCTTCTTTTCCAGAAGGTTCATGTCGGCCAGCACGTGCTCGGCGTCGTCCCGGATCTCGTGTTCCCGGGCCAGCGAGCGGAACGGGTTGAAGCGGAACGCTCCCTCGCGCTTCGACAGGGCGGGGATCATGACGTTGTGCAACAGGCTGAGGTCGGGGAAGATTTCCGGCGTCTGGAAGACGCGGACCACGCCGATCTGGTTGATCTCGTGCGGCGCCATGCCGGTCAGCGGGACGCCGTCGAACTCGACCACCCCGCGATCGGGCGGGATGCGGCCGATGCAGACGTTGAGCAGGGTCGACTTGCCGGCCCCGTTGGGGCCGATGATGGCGTGGGTCTTCCCTTCCTCGATCTGCAGGTTGATGTTGTTCAGCGCCTTGAGGCCCCCGAAGTTCTTCTCAACGTCGGTGACGTTGAGGACCAGCGGGGCACCACTGGCCGAGTGGGCGATGGCCGGGGCGGCGGAGGTGGCGGCGGAGGTGGCGGGTGCGGTCTGGGTGCTCATCGGGCTCACCCTTCCTGGGTCTGGGGCTGGTCGGCGCGGCCGGCGGAGGGCCGGCGGACGAGCCGGGAGAGCCGGCGCAAGCCCTCCATGATGCCGCCCGGCAGGAAGATCACGATGACCATGAACAGGGCGCCCAGGGTCAGGTGCCAGCCCTCGCCGACGAACGGGCTGACCAGGAAGACCACGACACTTTCCAGGCCATCGGGCAGGAAGGCGAAGATCTCGTGCAGGGTGCTGTCGTTGAAGGCCGAGAAGATGTTCTCGAAGTACTTGATCAGGCCGGCCCCGAGGAGCGGTCCGACCAGGGTGCCGGCGCCGCCCAGGATGGTCATCAGCACCACCTCGCCCGAGGCCGTCCACTGCATGCGCTCGGCCCCGGCCAGCGGGTCGGTGATGGCCAGCAGCGAGCCGGCCAGACCGGCGAAGCCGCCCGAGATGATGAAGGCGAACAAAAGGTGCGGCCGGGTGTTGAAGCCGGTGTAGCCCATCCGCGTCTGGTTCGACTTGATGGCCCGAAGCTTCAGCCCGAACGGCGAGCGGAAGATCCTCAGCGAGATGAAGAAGGCGATGATCAGCACCACGGCGCAGAAATAGAAGCCGGGATAGCCGCTCATCTCAAGGCCGAACAGGTTGGTCGAGGGCAGGCCGGCGCCGCGGTCGACGAACATGTGGTCGATCATCCGCGGGTCGTTCTGGGTCAACTGCAGGCCGGTCTCGCCGTTGGTGATCGGGGTCAGCACCGAGTAGGCCATGTTGTACGACATCTGGGCCAGGGCCAGGGTGAGGATCGAGAAGTAGATGCCGGCCCGGCGCAGGGCGACGAAACCGATCAGCACGGCGAACAGGCTGGCCACCAGGGTGCCGAAGACGACCGCCGGCAGCACGTTCATGGTGAACAGCTTGAACGACCACACGGCGGCATACGAGCCGACACCCAGGAAGGCGGCATGGCCGAACGACAGGTAGCCAGTCAGACCGAACAGCAGATTGAAGCCAATGGCGAAGATGCCGTAGATGGCGAACTTCTGCAGAAGGTCGGGATAGGCGGCGCCGAAGGGGGCCATCCACAGGGGCATGGTCAGCACGGCGGCGGCAAACACCGCCATGATGGCCAGCTCGCTCTGGAGCTTGGGAAAGGAAGGGGTGGTGGGCATGGGACGTTAGCTCTCCATCACACCCTTGCGGCCCATCAGCCCGCGCGGGCGGACCAGGAGCACGGCAACGGCAATAAGGTAGATGATGATCTGGTCGATGCCGGGAATGATCGACTTGACCTCGGTCATCGACGAGAAGGACTGCAGGATGCCGAGCAGGAAGCCGGCGGCCACCGCTCCGGGCAACGAGCCCATGCCGCCGACCACGACGACGACGAACGACAGGACCAGGAAGTCCATGCCCATGTGGTAGTCGGGCGGCAGGATCGGCGTGTACATCACCCCGGCCAGGCCGGCGGCCACGGCGGCCAGCCCGAAGACCACGGTGAAGCGCTTCTGGATGTTGATGCCCAGCAGGCCGACGGTCTCGCGGTCGGCCATGCCGGCGCGCACCACCATGCCGTAGGTGGTCATGTTGAGGAAGGCGAACACACCGCCGATCACCGACAGCGAGAAGAACAGGTAGATCAGCCGCCAGTAGGGATAGACCACGGCCTCGCCCAGGCCGAACCAGGCGCCGATGTTGGCGCTGCCGGAAACCGGCTCGGGCGCCGCCTGGGGGATCGGATTGGCGCCGAAGGCGGCCTTGATGATCTCCTGCAGGACGATGGCCAGCCCGAAGGTGACCAGGATCTGCTCGGCGTGGGAACGCTTGTAGAAATGGCGGATCAGGCCGCGCTCCATGACGAAGCCGAAAAGCAGCATCACCGGAATGGCGAACAGGATCGACAGCGGCACCGAGTAGTCGATGATGGCCCGCCCGAAATCACCCCACCAGATTTCCAGGTAGGGTTGTTCCTTGTAGGCATCGAAGAAGGTGATGCTCTCGTCCTTGACCTGCTTGGACAGGGTGAGCAGCTTCTCCACCGCCACGGCGCAGAAGGCGCCCAGCATGAACAGCGCCCCGTGGGCGAAGTTCACCACCCCGAGGGTGCCGAAGACCAGGGTCAGGCCGAGGGCGATCAGGGCGTAGGCGCCGCCCTTGTCGAGCCCGTTGAGGATTTGCAGCACAAAGGCGTCCATGCGGTCGGTCCGTCTAGTGGGGGGCCTTATGGGGGGCCTTGAGGAAAACGACTGGGTTGAACAGCGGCGACAGGGCCGCGAAAGGGGCCCGCCGGAGGGCGGGAAAACCTCCGGGAAGGCGCCGGCCGCGCCCTTGTCACGGGCGCGGCCGGACCCACCGTCGGGAGACGGGAGGCGGCCGGAATCCCGGCCCCCTCCCGAAATCAGGTCTTAGCTGACCTCGTAGGGGCCCAGCTCGCCGCCGAAGATGGCCGGATCGTAGGTGACCGCCTCGGCGGGCACTTCCTTGACCACCTCGAGCAGGTCGAACTGGCTGGTCGGGTTCTCGTTGCCGCGCACCACCAGGACCTTCTTGAAGCACTGGTGATCGGCCCCGCGGTACAGGGTCGGGCCGTTGCCCATGCCGTCGAACTCGAAGTCCTCGAGGGCGCGGATGGTCTGCGGCGGGGCGAACGAGCCGGCCATCTGGCAGGCGTTGGCGTACAGGATGGTCTGGACGTAGCAGGTGTGGGCGGCCTGCGACGGCGGGAAGCCGTACTCGGCGCCGAACGACTTCACGAAGGCCATCGAGCCCTCGTCCTGCAGCGACCAGTGCCAGTTGGTGGAGCCCAGGATGCCCTTGACGTTCTCGCCCGCACCCTGCGCCATCAGACGCGAGTACAGCGGCACGATGATCTCGAACTGCTTGCCGTTGACCATCTTGTCGCGCAGCCCGAACTGCACGGCCTGGGTCAGGCTGTTCACCATGTCCTTGCCGTAGTGGTTCAGGATCAGCACGTCGGCGCCCGAGTTCAGGACCGGGGTGATGTACTGCGAGAAGTCACCGGCGCCGAGCGGCGTGCGGACCGCGGCGACGGTCTCCCAGCCCAGGGCCTCGGTGGTGTTCTTGATCGACTCCTCCTGGGTCCAGCCCCAGGTGTAGTCGGCGGTCAGGTGGTAGGCGCGGCGCTCGGTGCCGTACTCGTCCTTCAGCACCGGGCCGAGCGCGGCGCCCGACATGTAGGCGTTGAAGAAGTGGCGGAAGCCGTAGCGGCGCTTGTCCTTGCCGGTGGTGTCGTTGGAGTGGGTCAGGCCGCACATGAAAACGACGCCCATCTCCTGGGCCAGCGACTGCTGGGCGATGGCCACGCCCGACGACGAGCCGCCGGAGAACATGATCACGCCGTCCTTCTCGATCATCCGCTTGGCCGAGGCCCGCGCGGCGTCCGACTTGGTCTGGGTGTCGCCGGTGACGAACTCGACCTTCTTGCCCAGGACGCCGTTGCCCTCGAGGGCCAGCGGCTTCATGGTGTTGAGCATGCCGCCGTCGCCCTCGCCGTTGATGTGCTTCACGGCCAGCTTGTAGGCGCGCAGCTCGTCGGCGCCCTCGTCGGCGTAGGCGCCGGTCTGCGGCACGTTGAAGCCGAAGGTGACGGTCGGGCTGTTGGTCGGATCGTTGCGGAAGGTGGCCGCATAGGCCCCCTTGGTGAAGAAGGTCGGGGTGGCCAGCGCGGCCCCGGCGACCACCGAGCCCTTCATCAGGCCACGGCGCGAAACGGTCAGCTTGTTGCGATCATCCGACATGGTCGGCCTCCCTAGTGGTGGGTCTGTTTGGATCCTCGGCCGACGGCATGCCGTCCGGCCCCGACCGCGCCCAAAGCCGCCACCCATGCCGCGCCACCAAGCCGCGCGGACCGGTCCCGTCGACGGCGCGCCCACCCCCGGGACGGAGGCAGGCCCGAGCCGAGTCGGGCCGAGCCGCACCCTGCCCCCCGGCACCCCCACAGGGGCAACCGTCGGACAGGCCTGGCTTATCTCGCGGACGGAACGGGGGCGACCCCCGGAACGGTCCCTGTTTTCATCATCGGCGGACGCTTGGCCGGATCGTTGCCGGCGACACGCCTTCTGTTGTTGGCGGGCGGGTCACGATCCCCAAGGGGGCCGGCCAGCGCCTTCGTTTTGTTGGTTATCCGGCTGGTTGGCCGGTTGCTTTCCCGTCGCCCGGCTTATGGGCTGACCCCCTGAAGGGCCGCCCGCCAATCGCGGGAACCGTGGGCGGATTATGGGCGGCGGCTGAAAAGGAATCAACAACCCCTTGTCACAGAACAAGGATTTTGTAAAACTTTGGACCAGATGGACATAAAGCATGTAAATTTGTAAAGCCCCTGCCCTCGTGACGCGCCAAGGATCCGCCCATGGCCCGAAGTCCCGCCAGCGCCCCTCCGGTGGGCCATCGCCTGCGTGCCCGGCGCCGCGCCCTGGGCCAAACCCAGGCCGCGCTGGCCCAGCGGGCCGGCATCTCGCCGGCCTACCTCAACCTGATCGAACACAACAAGCGGGCCATCGGCGGCGCCCTGCTGCGGCGGCTGGCCGAGGCGCTGGAGATGCCGCCGGGCGATCTGTCGGGCGAGGCGGAAAGCCGCCTGCTGGCCGACCTTCGGGAAATCGCCGCCGACCCGCTGTTCGCCGGCGAGCCCCTGGAGGCGGCCGAGATGACCGCCGCCCTGACCCACGCCCCGGGACTGGCCCGCGCCCTGCTCACCCTCTATCGGGCCTACCGGCGCGGCCAGGACCAGATCGGCGCCCTGGTCGAGCGGCTGGGTCACGACCCGGCGCTGGCCGAATCCTTCCACCGCCTGTTGACCCGGGTCACCTCGGTGCGCTCGTTCGCCGAGATCCTCCAGGACTACGGCGATCTCGACGCCGAGCGGCGCCAGCGCTTCACCGCCTCGCTGGTCGACGAAAGCCACACCCTGTCCGATCTGGTCGGCGAGACCTTCGCCCTGCTCGACGCCAGCGCCGGACGCCACCCGGAGCCCGCCCCGGGCGAGGAGGTGGAGGACTTCCTGCTCGAGCGGGGCAACCACCTCCCCGAGCTGGAAGCCGCCGCCGAGGCCCTGCGCCCGGCCATCGACCGTTCCGGCGGGCTGTTGCTGGCCGACGTCATGCGCCATCTGGAAAGCCGCCATGGGGTCACCGTGCAGCGGGTCGCCCCCGAGGCCCTGGCCACCGTGCCCGCCGACGGCGCCGCCGTGCCCCGCCCGGCCGCCGTCCAATGGGACCCCGAGCGGCGGCGCCTCGCCCTCTCCCAGGCCCTGCCGCCGGCGAGCAGCCGCTTCCTGGCCGCCGGGCTGATCGCCGAGCTGGAACTGAAGGCCGAGATCGAGCATCTGCTCGACGACGCCGCGTTGTCGACCCCGGAAAGCCGCCGCCAGGGGGCGCGCGCCCTGATCGGCTACGCGGCCGGGGCGCTGATGCTGCCCTACGCCCCGTTCCTGGCCACGGCGCGCCAGGTGCGCTTCGACATCGAGCTTCTGCAACAGCACTTCGCGGTCAGTTGGGAGCAGGTCTGCCACCGCCTGACCACCCTGCGCCGGCCGGGCGACGAGGGCATCCCCTTCCATCTGTTGCGCACCGACATCGCCGGCAACATCTCCAAGCGCTTCTCGACCAGCGGCCTCAGCCTGCCCCGCTTCGGCGGCGTCTGCCCGCGCTGGTGCGTGCATTCGGCCTTTTTGACCCCGGACCACGTGACCACCCAGTTGGCCCGCCTGCCCGATGGCGCCACCCACCTGTTCGTGGCCCGCGCGGTGAGCAAGGCGGGCGGCGGCTTCCGCGCCCCGCGCCGGCTCTATTCGGTGCTCATCGGCTGCGACGTCGCCTTCGCCCGGCAGACCGTCTACGCCGACGGCCTGGCCCTCGACACCCCGGCCGCCGCCACCCCGGTCGGCCTGACCTGCCGCCAGTGCCCGCGCCCGGACTGCGCGCAACGGGCCCACCCGGCCGCCCTGCCGTTCGCCGACTCCGCGCCGTGACAAGGCCGCCCGCGACGATTAGACTTGGCCTTTCAAGATCAACGACCCGCCAAAAGGGCGTGGCCGACGCGGCTCCCCCCATATGATCCCCCCGCCGCGCCGGCCGGACAGGAAAACCGGGAGTGTCGCGTCGTGGCCCACTGCGTGCTGGTGGTGGAGGACGAGGAACCGATCGTTGAGTCGCTGTGCTTCCTGATGGGGCAGGCCGGGCTTGCCGTGAAGGTTGCGCGCGACGGGCCGACGGCGCTTGAGATGATCGACAGCGTGTCGCCCGACCTGATGCTGCTCGACGTGATGATCCCCGGCTGCGACGGCTTCGAGGTGGCCCGCGCGGTGCGCGACAATCCGCGCTGCCGCCACATGCGCATCCTGATGCTGACCGCCCGCGGCCGCGAGATCGACCGTCGCAAGGGCCTGGAGCTGGGCATCGACGGCTACATGACCAAGCCCTTCTCGACCCGCGACGTGGTCAGGCGGGCGCGCGCCCTGCTCGGCCTTGACGGTGACGCCCCCCCGGAGGGCGGGCCGTGACCCGCCTGAAGCGCTGCGCCGACCGCGCCCTGGTCCTGCCCCTGCTCACCCTGCTGCTGCTCTGCCCGCCGCTGCTGCTGGTCTTCAGCCACGACACCACGCTGACCGGGGTGCCGCTGCTCTACGCCTACGCCTTCACCGTCTGGGCCCTGGCCATCGTCGCCGGAGCCCTGGTCTCGCGCCGCCTGCTGGCCGCCGCCCGGGCCGCCGAGGCGGAGGAAACCGCGCACCCGGGCGGCCGTGCCGGGGGCGGACCCGGCTGATGCTGCCGGCGCCGCTGGTCATCGCCGTCTCGCTGGCCTGCGTCGGGCTGCTGTTCGCCATCGCCTATTACGGCGACCGCCGGGCCCAGGCCGGGCGCAGCCTGGTCCGCAACCCCGTCGTCTACACCCTGTCGATCGCCGTCTACTGCACCTCGTGGACCTTTTATGGCGCGGTCGGCACGGCGGCGCGCAGCGGCCTTGAGTTCATCACCATCTACCTGGGGCCGACCATCGTCTTCCTCGGCTGGTGGTTCGTTTTGCGCAAGATCCTGCGCATCTCGAAAGCCCACCGCATCACCTCGATCGCCGACTTCATCGCCTCGCGCTACGGCAAGAGCACCCAGCTCTCCATGCTGGTCACCCTGATCGCGGTGATCGGCACCACCCCCTACATCGCCCTGCAACTGAAGGCCGTGGCGACCAGCTTCACGGTGCTCACCGACCTGCCGGCGGGGGCCGACAGCGGCCACGGCCTGCTCGCCGACACCGCCTTCTGGGTGGCCGCCCTGATGGCCCTGTTCGGCATCCTCTTCGGCACCCGCCACATCGACGCCAACGAGCACCACGAAGGGGTGGTCGCCGCGATCGCCTTTGAATCGCTGCTCAAGCTGCTGGCCCTGCTGTCGGTCGGGCTGTTTGTCACCTTTGGCGTGTTCGCCGGCTTCCCCGACCTGTTCGCCGAGGCGGCCCGCCTGCCCGAGGCGCGCCAGCTGTTCACCCTCGACCCCGAGGGCGGCGGCCGCTGGCTGACCCTGACCCTGCTCTCCATGGCCGCCGTCCTGACCCTGCCCCGCCAGTTCCACGTGACCGTGGTGGAGAACGTGGACGAACGCCATCTGGCCACCGCCGGCTGGCTGTTCCCGGCCTACCTGCTGGCCATGACCCTGTTCGTGCTGCCCATCGCCCTGACCGGCATGTTGCGCCTTCCGGGCGAGGCCGATCCCGACTTTTTCGTCCTCACCGTGCCCTTGGCCTTCGACCACGAGCTGCTCGCCCTGATCGCCTACATCGGCGGCCTGAGCTCGGCCACCGGCATGGTGGTGGTCGCCGCCATCGCCCTGTCGACCATGGTCTGCAACGATCTGGTGGTGCCGCTGCTGCTGCGGCTGGTCGGCCCCGGGCTGGCCGGGCGCGGCGACCTGACCGGCATCCTGCTCGGCATCCGCCGGCTGTCGGTGGTGCTGATCCTGGGCCTGGGCTACGCCTACTACCGGCTGGCCGGCGAATCGGACGCCCTGGCCTCGATCGGCCTGACCAGCTTCGCCGCCGCCGCCCAGTTGCTGCCGGCCATGCTGGGCGGGCTGTGGTGGGCCGGCGGCACCCGGCGCGGCGCCCTGGCCGGCCTGGCCGCCGGCTTCGCCATGTGGGCCTACACCCTGATCGTGCCGACCTTCGCCCGGGCCGACTGGCTGGACCCGATGATCCTCTTCGACGGCCCCTTCGACTTGGCCTGGCTGCGCCCCGAGGCGCTGTTCGGGCTGTCCGGCATGGACCCCCTGAGCCACGCCCTGCTGTGGTCGATGCTGGTCAACATCGGGGCCTATGTGCTGGTTTCGCTGTTCAGCCCGCAAGGCGCCCTGGAGCGCATCCAGGCGGTGCTGTTCACCGATGTCTTCGGGCGCACCGGCGGCGGCGACACCCCCTTGTGGACCGGCAGCCGGGCCACCGGGGCCGACCTGTTCGATCTGGCCATCCGCTTTCTGGGCCGCGAGCGGGCCCAAGGCGCCTTTGCCGCCTACGAGCGGGCGCGCGGCCTGAACTGGCGGCGCATCAAGGCCGCCGACCCCGACCTGCTGGCCTTTGTCGAGCGTCTGCTGGCCGGCTCGGTGGGGGCCGCCTCGGCCCGCGTGCTGGTCGGCTCGGTGGCCCAGGGCGAGCCGGTCGGCCTGGACGAGGTGATGGCCATCCTGACCGAGACCAGCCACGTCATCGAATACAGCCAGCGCCTGGAGGAGAAATCCCGCCAGCTCGAAACCGCCGCCGCCGAGCTGAAGGCGGCCAACGACCGGCTGAAGGAACTGGACCGCCTGAAGGACGACTTCCTCTCGGTGGTCAGCCACGAGTTCCGCACCCCGCTGACCTCGATCCGCTCGTTCTCGGAAATCCTGGTCGACAACCCGGACATGCCGCGCCCCCAGGCCGAGCGCTTCATGTCGATCATGGTCAGCGAAAGCCAGCGCCTGACCCGGCTCATCGACGAGCACCTGGACCTGGCCCAGCTCGAGGCCGGGCGCGGCGAATGGCACCTTTCCGAGATCGATCCGGGCGAGGTGATCGCCGACGCGGTGGCCGCCACCCAGGGCGTCTTCCAGGCCCGCCGGGCCCAGGTGGAGGTGACCCTGGAGCCGGCCCGGGCCGCCTTCCGGCTGGACCGCGACCGCCTGATGCAGGTGGTCATCAACCTGCTGTCCAACGCCGCCAAGTTCGCCGACCCCGAGCAGCCGCGCATCGTGGTCAGCGGCGGCCCGGCGGCCGGCGGCGGGTTCGCGGTCAGCGTCACCGACAACGGCCCCGGGGTGCCCGAGGCCGACCACGAGATGATTTTCGACAAGTTCGCCCGGGCCGGCGGCGAGGCCCCCAACCGGCCCACCGGCTCGGGCCTGGGGCTGGCCATCAGCCGTCAGGTGATGAGCCACTTCGGGGGCCGCATCTGGGTCGAGAACACGGCCCAGGGCGGGGCCCGCTTCCACCTTTGGCTGCCGGCGTCGCGCTAGCGCACGTTTAGGTTGCCTGGGGTCGCTTTGTGACCCCAGGCAACCGAGACGTGCTCTAATACCACCCGACGATGAGAGGAACTCATCTAAAGGTCCGTATGAAAGGGGCTTTGCCCCTTTAAAACCCCACCGGGGGAGCCAGGGGCTCCCCCGGACCCCCTCCATTCATTGATCGCTGAGCGAGCCGAACAGTCGGGGCGATCTTGGGTTGCGTGTCCATACCCCGGTTGTTTTCGCAGGCCAGCAAAGCTGGCCTGCAACCAAAAACCACGGCGCGTCCCGCTCAGAGGCAACGATTGTTCACCAACGAATGGAGGGGTCCGGGGAAGCCCTGCTTCCCCGGTGGGGGTTTGGGGGCAAAGCCCCCAACTTATTCCAAACCGCGATGAGTCTTGCTCATCGCCGGTTGGTATAAATTATTGAATCAAGAGCGTTGTGCGAACCGGACCCCAGAAGGCAGTGATTCCGTTCTGGCGCAAAACGCGCTGACGCAGGGCGCCGCCGGCGGTCAGTTCCCCACGGCTCAGCCCATGCGGGCCTTCAGGCCCTGGTCCAGCTTGTCGAGGAACTGGGTGGTGGTCAGCCACGGCTGGTCCTTGCCGACCAGCAGGGCCAGATCCTTGGTCATGTGGCCGGCCTCGACGGTGTCGATGCAGACCTGCTCCAGGGTTTCGGCGAAGGCGACCACGTCCGGGGTGCCGTCGAACTTGCCGCGGAACTTGAGGCCCCGGGTCCAGGCGAAGATCGAGGCGATGGGGTTGGTCGAGGTTTCCTTGCCCTGCTGGTGCTGGCGGTAGTGGCGGGTGACGGTGCCGTGGGCCGCCTCGGCCTCCACCGTCTTGCCGTCCGGGGTCATCAGCACGCTGGTCATCAGGCCCAGCGAGCCGAAGCCCTGGGCCACGGTGTCGGACTGCACGTCGCCGTCGTAGTTCTTGCAGGCCCACACGAAGCCGCCTTCCCACTTCATGCAGCAGGCCACCATGTCGTCGATCAGTCGGTGCTCGTAGGTGATGCCGGCGGCCTTGAACTTCTCGGCGAACTCGGCCTCGAAGACCTCCTGGAAGAGGTCCTTGAAGCGCCCGTCATAGGCCTTGAGGATGGTGTTCTTGGTCGACATGTAGACCGGCCAGCCGCGCTCCAGGCCGTAGTTCATGCAGGCCCGGGCGAAGCCGCGGATCGAGTCGTCCAGGTTGTACATGGACATGGCCACGCCGGGGCCGTCGAACTGGAAGACCTCGTGCTCGATGGTCTGCCCGTCCTCGCCCTCGAACCTGACGGTCAGCCGGCCGGCCCCGGGAACCACGAAGTCCGTGGCCCGGTACTGGTCGCCGAAGGCGTGACGGCCGATGACGATGGGCTTGGTCCAGCCGGGCACGTAGCGCGGCACGTTGGCGCAGATGATCGGCTCGCGGAAGACGGTGCCGCCCAGGATGTTGCGGATGGTGCCGTTGGGCGAGCGCCACATCTTCTTCAGGCCGAATTCCTCGACCCGGGCCTCGTCGGGAGTGATGGTGGCGCACTTGACGCCCACCCCGTGCTGCTTGATGGCGTTGGCGGCATCGATGGTGATCTGATCGTCGGTGGCGTCGCGCGCCTCGATGCCCAGGTCGAAGTAGATCAGGTCCACGTCGAGGTAGGGCAGGATCAGCTTGTCCTTGATGAACGCCCAGATGATCCGGGTCATTTCGTCGCCGTCCAGTTCGACGACCGGGTTGGTGACCTTGATCTTGCTCATGGTCGGGCGCTCTCCATCGCTGCGGGGGGTGTTTTGGGGTTTCGCGGGAAAAGTAGGGTCCCGGCGGTTCCCGGACAAGGGCGGACCGCCGGCCCGGCCGATTCCAAGGCGCCCCGGCTCAGCCGACCGGCGCCGGCAGGGCGGCCAGCACCTCGGCCGGGGTGCGCACGGTGGCGATGCCCTGAAGGCTGGCCGGGCGGGCGAAGCCGCTGCCCACCAGATGGGCGAACAGCTCTTCCAGCTTGCGCCAGTGGCCGTCCGGGTCGAGCAGGCGGATCGGCTTGTCGTGCCAGCCCAGGTGTCGCCAGGTGAGGATCTCCACCGTCTCGTCCAGGGTGCCGAAGCCGCCCGGCAGGACGCAGAAGACATCCGACATTTCATACAGCCGGCGCTTGCGGTCGTGCATGGTCTCGACCACCTCGAGGTGGCTCAGGTTCCCGGCCGCCACCTCGAGCTCCATCAGGGCCCGCGGGATGACCCCGGCGACCACCCCGCCGGCGGCCAGCGCGGCCTCGGCCAGCACCCCCATCAGGCCCACCTTGCCGCCGCCGTAGACGATGGGCACGCCGGCCTCGGCGGCGGCCCGGCCCAGGGCGCGGGCCAACTCGGCATGGGCCGGGTCGGCGCCGACGGCGGAACCGCAGAAGACACCAAGCGCGGGGCGGGAGAGGGAGAAGGTCACGGCAGGGCGGGCCCGGATGGGTGGGGAATCGATCTGGCGCGCAGCTTACCCTGTTCCGCCGTGCCCCGCAAAAGCTCTGGCGATGATGTGGTGGGCCAGGATGGCCGATACGGTGACTTGGTCACCGAAACCTGAAGTGTAACAGGGGTATTGTGCCGGTGACGTCCGGGCACTAAGTGGTCCGCCGATGGCCGGGCGCAACCTGAAACCCTTCGGGGTGCCGTCCGCGCCCGAAGGGGCCAAGCCAACGGTTCGGGATCACAGCGTTTTCCCGTGTCCGGGCCCCGAAACCACCGCCTGTTCCCACCTTTTCGCACGCCACGTCCGGCGTCCGGGGACAGCCGGGCCAACCGATCCAGTCGACCACCACCATCAGGGGAGTATCCACATGAAGCGTATCGTTCTGACCGCCGCCACGGCGGCCCTTCTGGCTGGCGCCACGCCGGCCTTCGCCGCCGATGCCGATGCCGTCGTCGAGCACCGCAAGGACGTCATGGGCGTGGCCGGGGCCGGCATGGGCGCCATCGGCTGCTTCATGAAGGGCGACTGCGAGCTGGACGGCAAGGTGCTGGCCCACCTGGCCGAGGCCATCGCCTTCTCCGCCGAGATGTCGATCCCGGCCTTCAAGGACCCGGCCCAGGGCGCCTCGGTCAAGCACACCTCCGATCCCGCCATCTGGGAGAACTGGGACAAGTTCGAGGGCGGCCTTAAGAAGATGGCCGAGGCGGCCGACAAGCTGGCCGTCGCCGCCAAGGACGCCGACCGCAAGGCGATGGGTCCGCTGGTCAAGGACCTGGGCGGCACCTGCAAGGGCTGCCACGACGACTTCCGCACCAAGTAAGCTTCCTGGTGCGTCTGCCCGGCACGCCGGGCCGCGGGTCGGTTTCAACCCGCATTCCCTCCAAGACCAGCCTTGCCGGGCGCGACGGTTTCCCCCGTCGCGCCCGTTTTTTTTCCCACCCCTGTTCGCGCGATGTTCTTTTTTGTTTGCGGGCAGGAACGAAAAGCGTACACTCTCGGCCGTTGAAGCACCGCCTCGGGCTGTGAAATAAGGGAGGGCCGTTGATCATGTCGGCGTCACCGCAGACCGTACTCCGCCTGGTGGACAAGGATACCATGGACAAGCAGAAAGCCCTCGAGGCCGCCCTCGGGCAGATCGAACGCTCCTTCGGCAAGGGATCGATCATGCGCCTCGGCCAGCGCGAGACGGCGATCGACATCCCGGCCATCTCCACCGGCTCGCTGGGGCTTGATCTGGCGCTCGGCATCGGCGGCCTGCCGCGCGGGCGGGTTGTCGAAATCTACGGCCCGGAAAGCTCGGGCAAGACGACGCTGGCCCTGCACGTGGTGGCCGAGGCCCAGAAGGGCGGCGGCAACTGCGCCTTCATCGATGCCGAGCACGCCCTGGATCCGGCCTATGCCCGCAAGCTGGGGGTCAACCTGGACGACCTTCTGATCAGCCAGCCCGACGCCGGCGAACAGGCCCTGGAGATCGCCGACACCCTGGTCCGCTCCGGGGCGGTCGACGTGCTGGTCATCGATTCGGTGGCCGCCCTGGTGCCGAGGGCCGAGCTGGAAGGCGAGATGGGCGATTCGCACGTCGGCCTGCAGGCCCGCCTGATGAGCCAGGCCCTGCGCAAGCTGACCGCCAGCGTCGCCAAGTCGAACACCCTGATCATCTTCATCAACCAGATCCGCATGAAGATCGGGGTGATGTTCGGCAACCCGGAAACCACCACCGGCGGCAACGCGCTGAAGTTCTACGCCTCGGTGCGCCTGGACATCCGCCGGGTCGGCCAGATCAAGGACCGCGACGAGGTGGTCGGCAACCAGACCCGGGTCAAGGTGGTGAAGAACAAGGTGGCGCCGCCGTTCAAGGTGGTCGAGTTCGACATCATGTACGGCGAGGGCATTTCCAAGCTGGGCGAGCTGCTCGACCTTGGGGTGAAGGCGGGCATCGTCGAGAAGTCCGGCTCCTGGTTCTCCCACAACTCCGAGCGCATCGGCCAGGGCCGGGAAAACGCCAAGACCTTCCTGCGCGAGCATCCGGAGATGGCCAACGCCATCGAGCGTGCCATCCGCACCAACGCCGGCCTGCTGGTCGAGGAAATGACCACCGGCCCCGACGCCGACGACGGCTGAGCCTAAAGCGGCCCGCCCCGGCGACGGCGGGCCGGGAGCGCGCGGCGAAACAGGACGCCCGGGGGCGCCCCGGGCCGGGCACGGCGGCTCAGCCGCTGGCGGCCGCTCCGCCCCCGGGTGATCCATCCGGAATCACCGCCATGGCCTCCACTTCCAGCCGCGCCCCGGGCTCCATCAGGGCGGCCACCTCGATCACCGTCATCGGCGGATAGTGGCGACCCAGCTCGGCGCGGTAGATCTCGCCCACCGCCGTCAGGTCGGCCAGATACTCCCGGCGGTCGGCCAGGTACCAGGTCAGCCGCACCAGATGCTCCGGCCCGGCCCCGGCCTCGGCCAGCACCGCCTTCAGGTTGACCAGCACCTGCCGAAGCTGGCCCAGGAAATCGTCCGCCACGAAGCGCTCCTGGCCGTCCCAGCCGAGCAGGCCACCGGTCACCACCAATGTGCCGCGAGCCAGGGCACCGTGGGCATAGCCCTTGGGACGGACCCAACCGGGGGGATGAAGAGGCTGCACGGGCGACGGTTCCAGGCGGTTGAGGGCGTGGGACCGGCGGCAGGCGCCGGTTGGGTGAGGAGTCAGGTTATTTTGCCTCTAAAACACCGAAAACGAAAATTCTCAAAGACAAAGCGTTTTTTGGCGTGACAGACTCCCCCGATCCCTGGAACCCGTCCCTTCCCTGCCCGCTGCCATGCCCAGCCCCGCCGCCGCCGCTCCCGACACGCCCCTGGCCGGCCGCCACGCCCTGATCACCGGCGGCGGCAAGGGCATCGGGGCGGCCATCGCCATCGCCCTGGCGGCGCGCGGCGCCCGCCTCAGCCTGCTCGGCCGCGAGATGGCCGCCCTCAAGGCCACCGCCGCCGCCTTGCCGCACGCCCTGCCCCTCGGCGCCGACGTCACCGACCCGGCGGCGACCGAGGCCGCGCTGACCCAGGCCCGCGCCACCCACGGCCCGATCCACATCCTGGTCAACAACGCCGGCGCGGTGGAAACCGCCCCCCTGACCCGCACCGACGACGCCCTGTGGGGCCGCCTGATCGAGCTCAACCTCGGCGCCGTGTTCCGCCTCACCCGCGCCGTGCTGCCAGAGATGCTGGCCGCCGGCTGGGGCCGGGTGATCAACATCGCCTCGACCGCCGGATTGACCGGCTACCCTTACGTCGCGGCCTACTGCGCCGCCAAGCACGGGGTGGTCGGCCTGACCCGCGCCGTGGCCCTGGAGACCGCCGGCACCGGCGTCACCGTCAACTGCGTCTGCCCGGGCCTGACCGACACCGCCCTGGCCGAGCGCGCGGTGGCCTCGGTGGCGGCCCGCACCGGCCGCCCGGAGGCCGAGATCCGGGCCCGCCTGATCGAACCCAACCCCCTGGGGCGCCTGATCGCGCCCCAAGAAGTCGCCGAGACGGTGGCCTGGCTGGCCCTGCCCGCCGCCTCGGCCATGACCGGCCAGGCCATCGCCGTGGCCGGAGGAGAAGTGATGCCATGATCGACCATGCCCCCGCCGACGACAGGGCCTCCGCCCCCCCGCCGGAAGACTCCGCCGAGCCCGCCGACACGCCGCGCGACCGCGAGAACGCGGTGGCCGACGACGCCGCCCTGGAAGTCCGCCTGTGGCTGCGCCTGCTCACCTGCACCACCCTGATCGAGCGCGAGATCCGCACCGGGCTGGGCCGCGACTTCCGCTCCACCCTGCCCCGCTTCGACGCCCTGGCCCAGCTCGAACGGGCCGAGGCGCGGGGCGAGACCCTGTCCATGGGCGAGCTGTCGCGGCGCATGATGGTCTCCAACGGCAACGTCACCGGGCTGGTCGACCGGCTGGTCGACGAAGGGCTGGTCGAGCGTCTCGCCGCGCCCAAAGACCGGCGCACCCAGATCGTCCGCCTGACCCCGGCCGGGCACAGCCATTTCGGCAAGATGGCCCCGGTGCATCACGACTGGGTGCGGCGTATGATGGCCCAGGTGCCGCGCCAGGACCTGGCCCGGCTGCACGACCTGCTGGGCACCCTCAAACGTTCCGCCATCGAGGGCGCCGACGGCGCCTGACCCACCCCCCGGGACCCGGAGGCCGGACGCTGACCCCGCCCGACACCGCCCACCGCGACAGCTTCGTGCGCGACCACCTGCCGCCGCCGGAGGAGCAGGCGCGGCGCGACCTTTCCGGCCTGCCCCAGGCGGCCGACTGGCCGGAGATGATGAACAGCGCCGCCCGCCTGCTCGACCCGGCCCTCGGACCGGGCCGCCCGGCGCTGCACTTTCCCGGCCCGGACGGCGGCTTCTCCACCCTCACCCGGGGCCAGTTGGCCGAGCGGGTGGCCGCCCTGGCCGCCGTGCTGGTCGAGGACCTGGGGCTGATCCCCGGCCAGCGGGTGCTGCTGCGCGCCCCCAACACCCCCATGCTGGCCACCGCCTGGCTGGCCGTGCTGTGGGCCGGCGGGGTGGCGGTGGCGACCATGCCCCTGCTCCGGGCCGGCGAGCTGGCCCACATCCTGGGCAAGGCGCGGGTCAACCTGGCGCTGTGCGACGCCACCCTGACCGACGAGTTGGCCGCCGCCATCGACGCCGCTCAAGTCGCCGGGCTCGAACCGCCCCTGCTCACCCACGGCAGCGGCGCCCCCGACGCCGCCCCGGCCGGCCAGTTGGACTCCCTGCTGGCCGCCGCGCTGGCCGCCGGGCGCCGGCTGCCGCCGTGCCCGACGCGGGCCGACGACCCGGCCCTGATCGCCTTCACCAGCGGCACCACCGGGCCGGCCAAGGGCACCGTGCACGACCACCGCGACCTCGCCGCCATCGATGCCCTGGTGCCGCCCCGGCTCGAGTTGGGGTGCGACGACATCACCCTGGGCTCGCCGCCGCTGGCCTTCACCTTCGGCCTGGGCGCCCTGCTCACCTTCCCCTTGAGCGTCGGGGCCAGCGCCGTGCTGCTGCCGGCGCCGAGCCCCGAGGCCCTGCTCCAGGCCCTGGCGGCGACCCGGGCCACGGTGCTGTTCACCGCCCCCACCGCCTACCGCGCCCTGGCCGGGCTGATCGAGGCCGGCGCCCCCCTGGCCCCGCCGCGCCTGTGCGTGTCGGCCGGCGAGCACCTGCCCGGCCCCGATTTCGAGCGCTGGCGCAAGCTGACCGGACACAGCATCGTCAACGGCATCGGGGCGACCGAGCTGCTGCACATCTTCATCGCCGCCACCGGGGCCGATGCCCGCCCCGGCACCACCGGACGGCCGATCCCCGGCTACCGGGCCCGGCTGCTCGACGAGGCCGGCCAGCCGGTGCCCCCGGGCCAGCCCGGGCGGCTGGCCATCCAGGGCCCCACCGGCTGCCGCTATCTGGCCGACCGGGCGCGCCAGCGGGCCTATGTGCACGACGGCTGGAACCTGACCGGCGACCTGTTCCGAATGGATGAGGACGGGCTTTTCTGGTACCTGGGACGGGCCGACGACATGATCATCTCGGCCGGCTACAACATCGGGGGGCCGGAAGTGGAAAGCTGCCTGTTGGCCCACCCCCTGGTCGAGGACTGCGCCGTGGTCGGCCTGCCCGACCCGGAGCGCGGCCAGGTGGTGGCGGCCCACGTCATCCTGAGCGACCCGGCCGCCGCCGGCCCGGCCACCGCGCGGGCGCTTCAGGACTTCGTGAAGGCCCGCCTCGCCCCCTACAAGTACCCGCGCCGGGTGCTCTTCGTGGACCGCCTGCCGCGCACCGCCACCGGCAAGCTGCAACGCTTCCGCCTGCGTCCCACGGACACCGGGGATGGGCCATGAGAATCGTCCCATGAGAATCGTCATCGTCGGCGCCGGACCGGCCGGGTTGACCCTGGCCCTGACCCTGGCCCGCCGCCGCCCCGGCTGGCCCATCCAGGTCTTCGAGCGCGCCCCGGCCGGGCAGACCTGGGGCTTCGGGGTGGTTTTCGCCGAAGCCGGGCTCAACCGTCTGGCCGAGGCCCTGCCCGGCGAGGTGGCGGCCCTCAGGGCCCGCTCGGTGAGCTGGGCGGCGATCGACATCCAGCGCCCCGGCACCTGCCATCGCTTCCACGGCCCGCCCTACCGGGCCCTGCCCCGCCTGGGCCTGCTCCAGGTGCTGGAACAGGCGGCCCGGACCGCCGGGGTGACGGTGACCCACGGCGCGGAGATCCGTGGACCCGACGACCCCCGGCTGGCCGGGGCCGATCTCCTGGTCGCCGCCGACGGCATCGCCTCGCCGCTGCGCCAGGCCCACGCCGAGGCCCTGGGCAGCCGGGTCGAGGCGGGCGCCAACCGCTTCCTGTGGGCGGCCAGCGGCAACCCCGGCGACGCCTTCCGCTTCCTCGTCGCCGACACCGCGCACGGTCCGGTGTGGGCCCACGCCTACCCCTATTCGGCCAAGCGGGCGACCTTCATCGTCGAATGCGCCGAGGCCACCTGGCGCGCCCTGGGGCTGGCCCCGGGGCAACCCGGGGCCGGCCCGGCGGCGGGCCCGGCGGCGGACCTCGGCCTGATCCGCCGCCTCTTCCCCCAGGCCCTGGGCGCCGCCCCGCTGGAGGCCGACCCGGGCGGCTGGCGGCGCTTTCCGGTGGTCACCAACGCCCGCTGGTCGGCCGGCCGGCTGGTCCTGCTGGGCGATGCCCTGCACAGCCTGCATTTCTCCATCGGCTCGGGCAGCCGGCTGGCCATGGAGGACGCCCTGGCCCTGGCCGAGGCCCTGGACGCCGCGCCCACCGACCCGGCCGCCGCCTGCCAAGCCTTCGAGGCGGCGCGGCGCCCGGCCTCGGAAAGCCTGGCCCGGGCGGCGCGGGCCTCGATGCGCTGGTTCGAAAGCCTGCCCCAGGCCCACGCCGCCCTCGACGGCCCCACCTTCGCCGCCGCCTTGCTCACCCGCTCGCGCCGCGTCACGGTGGCCGATCTGGCGGCCACCGACCCCGGGCTGGCGACCACCCTCAGGGCCCATGTCGCGACCCGGGCCGGCGCCGCGCCCGACACCCCGCCCCTGTTCACCCCCTTGCGTCTGCGCGGGCTGACCCTGGCCAACCGGGTGGCGGTGTCGCCGATGTGCCAGTACCGGGCCGAGGACGGGGTGGTCGGCGACTGGCATCTGGTCCACCTGGGGGCGCGCGCCGTGGGCGGCGCCGGGCTGATCGTCACCGAGGCCACCGCCATCAGCCCCGAGGGGCGCATCACCCCGGGCTGCGCCGGCCTCTACACCGATGCCCAGGCCGCGGCGTGGCGGCGCATCGTCGAGTTCATCAAGGCGGAAAGCGGCGCCGCCGTATGCCTGCAACTGGGCCACGCCGGGCGCAAGGCGGCCTGTCAGGTGCCGTGGATCGACGGCGGCCGGCCGCTGCGGGCCGACGAAGGCGCCTGGCCGCTGCTCGCCCCCTCGGCCCTGCCCTGGGACGCCGCCAGCCAGACCCCCAGGGCGATGGACGCGGCCGACATGGATCGGCTCACCGAAGCCTTCGTCGCCGCCACCCGGCGGGCCGCCCAGGTCGGCTTCGACATGGTCGAGCTGCATCTGGCCCACGGCTATCTGCTGTCGTCGTTCCTGTCGCCGCTGACCAACCGGCGCGACGACGACCATGGCGGAGAGATCGAGCACCGCCTGCGCTTCCCGCTGGCGGTGGTCCGCGCGGTGCGCGCCGCGTGGCCGGCCGAGCGCCCCCTGGCCGCCCGCCTGTCGGCCACCGACTGGGCCCCCGGGGGGCTGACCCCAAAGGACGCGGCGGCCATCGCCCGGGCCCTGAAAAGCGCGGGCGTGGACCTGCTGGACGTCTCGGCCGGCGGCGTGGTGGCCGACCAGCGGCCAGAGCGCGGCCGCCTGATCCAGGCCCCGCTGGCCGCCGCCCTGCGTCTTGAAAGCGGCCTGCCGACCATGGCCGTGGGCGGCATCACCAGCCTCGCCGACGCGGAAAGCCTGCTGGTGGCCGGGCGGGCCGATGTGGTCGCCCTGGCCCGCATGCACCTGCTCGACCCCGGCTGGACCTTGAGCGCCGCCCACGCCCTGGGCTGGCCGGTGGCGGTGCCCGACCCCTACCGGGCCGTCGCCCCGGGCGGCCATTTCCGACCCCGCCGCTGAGCGCCCCGCCGCGCCACCTATCATAACCCGTCAAATCAGATACACTGGTCCCTTCTTTTGGCGGCACCAAACCGGCATGGTCGACACCATCCTGCACATCGTCTCGGATTTCGGCCTGCTGGCGCTGTTCAGCCTGGGCGTGGTGGCGCTGCGCCCGCTGGCCAACGGGCTGCCCAACCGCGCCCTGCACCAGGGCCTGCTGGGGGTGATGTTCGGGCTGCTGGCGGCGGTGGTCATGCTCGACCCGATCCGCCTGCCCGAGGGCGCCACCTTCGATGCCCGGGGCGGCCCGGCCATCCTGGCCGGGGTGTTCGCCGGGCCGCTGGGCGCCGCCATCGCCGCCGCCATCGGCGCGGCGGTGCGCTATTGGGGGATCGGCGGCCCGGTGGCCCTGGGTGGGGTCGCCGGCTTCGCGCTTTATGGCCTGGCCGGGGTGATCGCCGGCGCCGTGCTGGCCCGCCGGGGCCTGCGCCCGGGACCGCTGGCGCTGCTGCTGATCGGCGCCTTCGGCACCCTGATGGTGATCCCCTCGTTCTTCGTCAGCGCCGACTGGGCGACCGGCTGGACGATCATCGGCAAGGCGTGGCCGATCCTGCTGTCCGCCAATCTGGTCGGCACCCTGCTGGTCGGCCTGGTGGTCAGCTTCGCCGAGCGGCAGGCCCACCTGCTGGCCCACCGCAAGAGCCGCGCCGAGGAAGCCGACACCCTGGCCCTGGTGGCCAGCCACACCACCACCGCCGTCATCATCTTCGATCCCCAGGGCCGCATCGAATGGGTCAACGCCGGCTTCGAGGCGCTGACCGGCTACCCCCGGGCCGAGGTGCTGGGCCTGAGCCCGGCCGACTTCCTGCGCGGCCCGGACACCGACCCGGCGGTGGCGGCGCGCATCGACGACGCCCTGAAGCGCGGCGAGGCCTGCCACGAGCAACTGCTGAACCACACCCGCGACGGGCGGCCCTACTGGGTTGATGTCACCTGCCAGCCGGTGCATGTGGACGGCCGGTTGCGCGGCTTCATCTCGGTGGAGACCGACATCACCGACCAGAAGACCCTGGAGGCCCGCCTGCTGCGCGCCGAACAGGTGGCCAAGGTGGGCCACTGGCGGGTCAAGCTGCCGGAAGAGGTGGCCGTCTGGTCCGATCAGGTTTACCGCATTCTGGGGCGCGCCCCGGGCCAGCCGCTGCCCTCCCTGCCGGCCACCATCGACTTCTACCTGCCCGAGGACCGCCCCCGGGTGCGCCAGCAGGTGTACCGCACCATCGAAACCGGGGAACCGCTGGCCTTCCGGGCCCGGATCAAGGTCGAGGGCGAGATCAAGTGGCTCGATGTGCGCGGCGACGCGGAGCACGGCCGCGACGGCCAGGTGAGCGCCATCTTCGGCATCGTGCAGGATGTCAGCGAGTTGGCCCGCCACGAGATCGAGCTGGCCGAGGCGCGCGACCAGGCCGACGCCGCCAACCACTCCAAGTCCGAGTTCCTGGCCACCATGAGCCACGAGCTGCGCACCCCCCTGAACGCCATCCTCGGCTTTTCGGAAATCCTGACCCACCAGATGTTCGGGCCGATCCAGGGCGATCCGCGCTACCTGGAGTACCTGGGCGACATCCACGACAGCGGCCAGATCCTGCTCGAGCTGGTCAACGACGTGCTCGACCTGTCGAAGATCGAGGCCGGCCAGTTCGAGTTGGACGAGACCGAGGTGACGCTGCCCGAGGCCACCGCCCGGGCCCTTCGGCTGGTCCGCCAGCGGGCCCTGGCCCACCATCTGGAAATCACCGTGGCGCGGCTGGAGACGGCGCCGCCCCTGCGCGCCGATCAGCGGCTGGTGGTCCAGATGCTGTTCAACCTTCTGACCAACGCCATCAAGTTCACCCCGGCCGGCGGGCGCATCGAGGTGTTCTTCGAGCCGATGGCCAACGGCGGGATGGCCCTGACGGTCAAGGACAGCGGCATCGGCATGTCGGCCGAGGATCTGGCCCAGGCCACCCAGCCCTACTTCCAGGCCCGCACCGCCCAGGCCCGCCCGGTGGTCAGCGGCGGCATGGGCGGCACCGGCCTGGGCCTGACCCTGGTCAGCCGCATGATGGAGATGCACCAGGGCCGCCTGAGGCTGGACAGCGCGCCGGGCCAGGGGACCACGGCGCGGCTGGTCTTCCCGGCCGCCCGGGTGGTGGCGGGCGGGGGCTGACCTCCCGGGTGGGGGCGGGCGGGGGCTGAACGCCGGGGCTCAGATCATCGGGCCTAGAGCATGTTGCGTGCTTTGTGAATCACCCAACATGCTCTAGGCTCTTGATATTGCCGCAAATCGTCGTCGCGATCCGTTCCGGATCGCTCGGGATTTGCTCTAGATCATCTGGAAGAAGTCGTTGCCCTTGTCGTCGGTGATGATGAAGGCGGGGAAGTCCTCCACCTCGATCTTCCACACCGCTTCCATGCCCAGTTCGGGGAAGGCCAGCACCTCGACCTTGCGGATCGATTCCTGGGCCACCTCGGCCGCCGCGCCGCCGATGGTGCCGAGGTAGAAGCCGCCGTGCTTCTGGCAGGCCTCGCGCACCTGGGGCGAACGATTGCCCTTGGCCAGCATGACCATCGAGCCGCCGGCCGCCTGGAAGGGCTCCACATAGGCGTCCATGCGCCCGGCGGTGGTCGGCCCGAAGGCGCCCGAGGGATAACCCTCCGGCGTCTTGGCCGGGCCGGCGTAGTAGACGGCGTGGTCGCGGAAGTAGTCGGGCAGCGGCTCGCCGGCGTCCAGCCTGGCCTTGAGGCGGGCGTGGGCGATGTCGCGGGCCACGATCATCGGCCCCGACAGCAGCACCCGGGTCTTCACCGGGTACTGTGACAGGGTCTTCCTGATCTCGTCCATCGGCCGGGAAAGGTCGACGCGCACCGCCTCGCCGCTCAGCTTGTCGGTCTTCACGTCGGGCATGAAGCGGGCCGGGTCGGTCTCCAGCTTTTCCAGGAACACCCCGTCCGGGGTGATCTTGCCCCACACCTGGCGGTCGGCCGAGCACGACACCCCGATGCCGACCGGGCACGAGGCGCCATGGCGCGGCAGGCGGATCACCCGCACGTCGTGGCAGTAGTACTTGCCGCCGAACTGGGCCCCGATGCCGAAGTCGCGGGTCATCTGAAGGACCTTGGCTTCCATCTCCAGGTCGCGGAAGGCCTGGCCGTGCTCGCCGCCCGAGGTGGGCAGGGTGTCCAGCCAGTGGGCCGAGGCCAGCTTGACGGTCTTCAGGTTGGCCTCGGCCGAGGTGCCGCCGACGACCACCGCCAGATGGTAGGGCGGGCAGGCCGAGGTGCCCAGGCTCTTCAGGTTCTCGTTCAGGAAGGCGGCCATCGCCTCGACGTTCAGCACCGCCTTGGTCTGCTGGTAGAGGAACACCTTGTTGGCCGAGCCACCGCCCTTGGCCATGAACAGGAAGCGGTACTCGCCGCCCGGGGTGGCATAAAGGTCGATCTGGGCCGGCAGGTTGTTGCCGGTGTTCACTTCCTCCCACATGTCCTTGGGCGACATCTGGGAGTAGCGCAGGTTCAGCGTCTGGTAGGCCTCGGCGATGCCGGCCGACAGCGCCTGGGCGTCGGTGATGCCGGCCGCGTTCTCGGTCCACACCCGCTGGCCCTTCTTGCCCATGACGATGGCGGTGCCGGTGTCCTGGCACATGGGCAACACCATGCCGGCCGAGATGTTGGCGTTGCGCAGCAACGACAGGGCCACGAAGCGGTCGTTGTCGCTCGCCTCGGGGTCGTCGAAGATGGCCCGCAACTGGGCCAGATGGGCCGGCCGCAACAGGTGGGCGCTGTCGCGCATGGCCTCGAAGGCCAGGCGCTTCAGCCCCTCGGGTTCGACCAACAGGACCTGATGGCCGCCCAGGCGCTCGGTATGCACATAGTCGCCGGAGAGGCGGCGATAGGGGGTTCCGTCGTCGGCGAGCGGGAACATCTCGGCGAAGCGGGGGTCGATCATCGGGGGCTTTTCCTGGCAGCGGGGGAAAGAAGAGTGGGCACCCTAGAGTATGTTGCGTGCTTTGTGAATCACGCAACATACTCTAGGCCCTTGATATTGCCGCAAATCGTCGTCGCGATCCGTTCCGGATCGCTCGGGATTTACTCTAACCCGAATGCCCAGTGATCGCGAGGCCGACCAAAACCCCATTTTACGCCACCCTCAGCGGCTCACCGGCACCGCCACCTCGTTGCGGCGCAGGAAGGGCAGGGTCCACGGCGGATCGTAGAAGCAGGTCACCGCCGGCCCCTCGGCGCGCCAGGGCGTGGTGGCCAGGGCGTCGGCCAGCTCGGCCTTCCTGGCGTTGGCCGCCGCCGGGCCGGTCGAGCCGGTGTAGCGCAGCACGGCCAGGGTCTGCTCGGGCAGCTCGACGATGTGAATGCGCGGGTCGCGGGGGGGCGGCGCGGTCTCGACCGTGAAGCCGGCGGGCAGGAAGAAGCGCATGCGCACGGTGCCGGCGTGGTCCTGGGTTTCCGCCGGCACGGTCATGGCGATCCTGGTCCCGTCGCGACCGCCGCCGGGCGCCGTTTCCACCGGCGTCGTCATGGCCACCCTGGTGCCCGGCCCGTTGTCGCCGGAGATGTAGTTGAACAGCAGCCGGAAGGCCCGGGTTTTGGCGCCCCCGCCGGGCGGGGTGTCGAGCCGCGCCTCGGCGGCCAGACGCGGAGCGTAGCGGCGCACCTCGAGGCCTGGACCCAGGTGCTCGATGACCGTATAGGCGGACTGTTCGGTGTCGGTGCGGATGCCGACGATGGCACGCAAGGCTTTCAGCATCGCTCTCTCCCGGCCGGTCGAGGGCGGCGGCAACCGCCGGCCCAGGGCCCGATATTGGGCCGCCCGCGCGGTCGCACAAGGTTGTCTCCGCAAGGTTGCCTCCCATGGATCGGGGCATCCCCCCTTCCAACCTCAACCCGGGCGTGGCATACAACCGCCCCTGGTTTTTCCCTTGATCAGAGAGCTTCCATGCGACCCTTCCCCCGCTTCCGTCCCCTGGCCGCCGTGGCCGTGGTGGCGGCTGTTGTCGCCGGGGCGGCCCTGCCGGCCGCCGCCTATCAGTCCAACATGGCCTGCGAGATGGACTACCGGCGCTGCGAGCGTGATGCCCAGCGCCAGGCCCGGGGCGATGACCCGTGCTCGGCCTACAGCCGCTGTCAGGCGGTCCAGCAGTGCGAGGCGTCGCGCTGCGCCTGCCTGCGCACCGGCGGCCACGACGATCCCGCCCTTAAGGCCGAGGCCCAGGCGGTGTGCTTCGCGGTGATCCGGCCGCACGGCGGCAACAGTTGCGACCGCTACATCGATGCCTGCATCAAGTGGCGCGAGGCCGAGACCGAGGCCCCGGTGACCGCCCCGGGCAACGCGCCCGACGGGCCTTCCTACCTGCCGCCCGAGGCCCTGCCCCGGTAGGGGCTTGGTCGGCCAGACCCCGGTAGGGGCTCTCCCTCAGCCGGCCAGCGCCGCCAGCCCCAGCCACAGGGCGACCACCAGCCCCAGGTGGATCAGACAGGCGATGCGGAACAGGTGCAACCCGCGCCGCATGTCGGCCGGGGTGGCGCGGGCCCTTCCCGAGCCGATCCACGGGTCCTGGACCGAATAGTCGCGATAGTGGCGCGGCCCGGCGAGGGCCAGATCGAGCGCCCCGGCCAGCGCCGCCTCGGGCCAGCCGGCGTTCACCGAGCGGTGCTTGGCGGCATCCCGGGCCATGGTCCCGAGGGCCGCCAGGGGCCGCCCGCCGGGGGTGAACAGGGCCGCCGTCGCCAGGATCAGCCCGGCCAGCCGGGCGGGGAGGAAGTTGGCCGCGTCGTCGAGCCGGGCGGCCAGCTTGCCGAACGCCTCGTAGGCCTCGTTGCGGTGACCGATCATGCTGTCCAGGGTGTTGATCGCCTTGTAGGCCATGATCCCCGGCAGACCCAGCACCACATACCAGAAGACCGGCGCCACCACCCCGTCGGAGAAGTTCTCGGCCAGCGATTCCAGCCCCGCCCGGCACACCCCGTGTTCGTCCAGGCGGGCCGGGTCGCGGCCGACCAGATGGCGGATGGCGCCGCGTGCCCCGGGCAACCCTTCCTCGGCGAAACCGACCAGCACGGCGCGCACATGGTCGTGCAGGCCGCGCTGGGCGATGAGCAGCGAGACCAGCACCACCTCCACCCCCCAGCCCCAGGGGGCGGGGGCGAGCAGGCGGTCGATCAGGAATCCCAGCCCGAAGGCGCCGCCGACCATGACCCCGGTCATCAGGGCGCCGCGCACCAGCCGGGCGCCGCGTCCCCGGTCGGGGCGGTTGAGGCGCGGGTCGGCCCACTCGATCAGGCCGCCCAGCCAGGCCACCGGATGGCGTCGCCCGGCGAACAGCGGCCCCATCTCGCCGAACAGGGCATCCACTCCCAGGGCCAGGATCAGGACCAGGAAGGGATCGATGGCGCTGGCCGCCGGATGGAGCAGGGGCAGGAGCATGGATCGGGTTATCCCCCGCCGGGCCCCGACTGGTCAATGCCCGGCCGATGGTGGCCGGTGACGGGGGGCCGGTGACGGTTGGCGCGCCCCGGTGCGACAGCGTCTAGAGCATGTCGCGTGCTTTGTGAATCACGCAACATGCTCTAGACTCTTGATATTGACGCAAATCGTCGTCGCGATCCGTTCCGGATCGCTCGGGATTTGCTCTAGTCGCCGCCCGTTGCCCAAGGAGCGCGCCGCCGCATGTCCCACGCCGCCCTGCCGTTCCTCGCCCTGGGCGTCGGCTGTCGACAGCGGGCCGACGCCGAGGCGGCGTTCGCCTTCATCGGCCCGGCGCTGGCCGAGCGGGGGCTCGACCCGGCGCGGCTGGGCGCCCTGGGCAGCCTCGACCGGCGCCGCGACAACCCCACCCTCAGCCGCCTTGCCGAGCACCTCGGCCTGCCCCTGCGGGTCTTCCCGGCGGCCGAGCTGGAAGCCCTGACGCCGCGCCTGCTCACCCCCTCGGCGGCGGTGTTCCGGGCGGTCGGCTGCCATGGCGTGGCCGAGGCGGCGGCCCTGGCCTGCCTCGGCACACCGCCCGGCCCGGCGGCCCGCCTGATCGTGCCCAAGCTGGCCGGCCCGGGGATCACCCTGGCGGTCGCCGCCGGCCCGTTGGAGAGCCCTGCATGACCGTCCATTTCATCGGCGCCGGCCCGGGCGCCGCCGACCTCATCACGGTGCGCGGCCGGGCCCTGATCCGGGCCTGCCCGGTGGTCCTTTATGCCGGCTCGCTGGTGCCGCCGGAACTGGTCGCCGAGGCCGGGGCCGAGGCCGACCGGCCACCCCTGGTGGTCGACACGGCGCCGCTCGACCTTGGGGCCATCCTCCAGTTGATCCAACAGGCCGACGCCGAGGGGCTGGACGTGGCCCGGGTCCACTCCGGCGATCCGTCCCTCTACGGCGCCCTGGGCGAGCAGACCCGGCGCCTCGACGCCCTGGGCATCGCCTGGGCCGTGGTCCCCGGGGTGCCCGCCTTCGCCGCCGCCGCCGCCGCCCTGGGCCGCGAGCTGACCCTGCCCGAGGTCAGCCAGACGGTGATCCTCACCCGCACCGCCGTGCGCGCCTCGAAAATGCCGCCCGGCGAGGAGTTGGCCCGCCTCGCCGCAAGCCGGGCCACCCTGGCCCTGCACCTGTCGGTGGGCAACATCGAGCGGGTGGTGGCCGACCTCACCCCGGCCTATGGCGCCGACTGCCCGGTGGCGGTGGTCTACCGGGCCTCGTGGCCGGAGGAGACAGTGCTGAAAGGCACCCTGGCCGACATCGCCCAGGCGGTGAAGCGCCAGGACCTGAAGCGCAGCGCCATGATCCTGGTCGGCCGGGTGCTCGATCCGCCCGACTTCCCCGACAGCCACCTCTACGACGCCGGTCACGCCCGGCACCTGCGCCCGGGCGACTCGGGGAACGCTCAGTAGGCGTTTTCGAGCAGGCCGAGGATGCGCGGGTCGCGGGCGTCGCGGGCCCACAGCAGGGCGTCCTGGCCCGCGTGGTCGGCCAGCCCCGGATCGGCCCCGGCCTTGAGCAGCGCCTCGACCAGAGCGGCGTCGTCGGCCTGCACGGCCAGCATCAGCGGGGTCAGGCCCTGGCTGTTCTGGTGGTTGGGATCGGCGCCGACGGCGAGCAGGCGCTCGGCGGCGCGCAAGCTGGAATCGCGCGCCGCCCAGGAGAGGGCGGTGTTGCCCGCCTTGTCGGTCAGGCCGACCACGGCGCCTTCCGCCAGCAGCAGATCCAGCACCTCGACCCGGTTGTGCGAGGCGGCGGCCATCAAAAGGGTGCGCTCGTCCAGATCGCTGGTGTTGGGGCCGCCGAACTCGCCGCCCAGGAACTGGCGTTTCAGCTCGCTGGTGTCGCCCTTCTGGACCATCTCGAACAGCGGGTTGGTCAGGTACATGTCCATCTCCGCGTGAGCCGGCGGGATGGCCGGCGGGGCGGCAAGCCCCAGCCCCAGGGCGAGCAGCAGGGAGGTCAGGCGGGCGAACGCGAACATGGCCAGGGGCCTCCGATGGCGGCGGGGAGAGTCGGTGATACCACCCCGCCCCGGGGCGCGACAACGCCCCCGGGCTTGCCCGCCGGCCAGGGGCGCCGCATGATGGCGGCGCCATGCCCGATCCTCATTCCCTTCTGCCCCCCCTGCCCCAGCTTGACGCCGGCTCGGTGTGGCTGGTCGGCGCCGGGCCGGGCGACCCCGGCCTGCTGACCCGGCTGGCCGTGCATGCCCTGGCCAGTTGCGACGTGGTGGTGCACGACGCCCTGATCGACCCGGTGGTGCTGACCCTGGCCGGCGACGCCGAACGCATCGACATCGGCAAGCGCGGCGGCCGCGCCTCGCCGAGCCAGGAAACGGTGTCCGCCCTGCTCATCGAGCAGGCCCGGGCCGGGCGCCGGGTGTGCCGCCTGAAAGGGGGCGATCCCTTCGTCTTCGGGCGCGGACCGGACGAGGCGCTGGCCCTGGCCGAGGCAAACATCACCTTCCGCGTCGTGCCGGGGATCAGCGCCGGGCTGGCCGGGCCGGCCTACGCCGGGGTGCCGCTGACCGTCGGCGGGCCGGTCGGCGCGGTCGCCCTGATCAGCGGCCAGGGCCCCGGCGGCGGCCTGCCCCAGGGGCTCGACCTCGCCGCCCTGGCCAAGGGCGCGCCGACCCTGGTGCTGTTCATGGCCATGCGGGTGCTGCCCGAGATCACCGCCCGCCTGCTGGCCGCCGGCCGCGACCCCGCAGAGCCGGCCGTGGTCGTCCGCCACGCCACCTGGGCCAGCCAACGCCGCCTGCTGACCACCCTGGGCCGGCTGGCCGAAGACGTCGCGGCGGCCGGCCTGTCCAGCCCCGCGGTGGTGGTCATCGGCCCGACCGCCGGTCTGGCCGAGCGCCTCGACTGGTTCCGGCCCGACGCCGACCCCACATGACCGAAGAGCTTACCGCCATGAGGCGCCCATCGACGTGATGGGCGGGTTTGGCCCTCCGATCCGAGTAGAGACGTCCCGTGGACCCCGATCCCCTGCTGCTCCGCCTGCTCGACGCCGGGTTGTCGCACTGCCGGGTGGTGGTCGATGCCCATGGCAGCCTGCTGGCCAGCCTGTTCATGGCCGGGCTGCTCGGCGGGCTGACCCACTGCACCGGCATGTGCGGCCCCTTCGTGCTGTCCCAGGTCGCCGCCCGCCTGGAAGAGGTGCCGGCAAGCCGCATGCGCGAATGGCACCGCCTGGCCGGGGCCAGCCTGATCCCCTACCACCTGGGCCGGCTGACCACCTATGTCGGCCTGGGCGTCGCCGCCGCCCTGGTCGCCGGGGCGGCGCTCAGGCTGCCCGGGCTGTCCTGGCTGTCGGCCGCCCTGCTGGGGCTGGCGGCGCTGCTCTTCATCGGCTTCGCCCTGCCCCGCCTGAAAGCCCTGCCGGGGCTCGACCTGCCGGTCCTCAGGCGCCTGGAAAACCGCCTGTCCGACTCGCTGGGCCGCGTCGCCCGGCCGCTCTTCGCCAGCCCCACCGGGGGGCGCGGCTACCTGCTCGGCGTGGTCCTCGGCTTTTTGCCCTGCGGCCTGCTCTACGGCGCCCTGGCCGCGGCGGCCGCCCCCGGCGACCCGCTGACCGGCGCCCTGGCCATGGGCGCCTTCGCCGTGGGCACCGTGCCCGCCCTGTTCGGCGTCGGCCTGATCGGCCATCTGGCCGGCGGTGCCTTCAAGAGCCTGACCGCCCAGGTCGCCCCGCTGCTGCTGCTTCTCAACGCCGGCGTGCTGGGCTACATGGCCATCACCCTGATCTGAGACGGAGAGCCGCCATGGCCGCCGACCCCCCGCGCGCCGCGCAAAAACGCACCTTCACCCTGCTCGCCGCCGTGCTCCTGGTGATCGGCCTGGGCCTGGGGGGGCGCTTCTGGCTGCTCGCCCCCGACGACAGCCCCGCCGGCACCACCATCGGCGGCCCCTTCATCCTGACCCGGGCCGACACCGGCGCCACCACCACCGAGGCCGACTTCGCCGGCCGCCTGATGCTGGTCTACTTCGGCTACACCTTCTGCCCCGACATCTGCCCAACCAGCCTGGGCACCATCTCCCAGGCCCTGGACGCCCTGACCCCGGCCCAGCGCGCGCACATCGCGCCGCTGTTCATCACTGTCGATCCGGCCCGCGACACGGCCCAGGTGGTGGCCGGCTACGTGGCCGCCTTCCACACCGACCTGATCGGCCTGACCGGCGACCCGGACAACCTCGAAGCCGCCGCCCGGACCTATCGCGTCACCCACGAAAAAGTCCCCGACCCCGAGGGCAATCCCGACCACTACACCATCGACCACTCCTCGCTGGTCTACCTGATGGGGCCGGACGGCACCTACCGGCGCCACTTCCCCCACGGCACCCCGGCCCAGATCATGGCCGATGGCCTGCGCGAGGAACTGGCCGCCAGCGGCCTGTCATCATGAGTCGCGGCCTGATCCTCGCCGCCCCGGCCACCGGCAGCGGCAAGACCACCCTGACCCTGGGCCTGCTGCGCCGGCTGACCCAAGGCGGCCTCGACGTGACCCCGGCCAAGGTCGGGCCCGACTACATCGATCCCGCCTTCCACGCCGCCGCCACCGGACGCCCCTGCCTGAACCTGGACACCTGGGCCCAGCCGGCGGACAGCCTGGACCGCCTGATCGCCACCCTGTCCAGCGGCGAGCTGACCCTGGTCGAAGGCGTCATGGGCCTGTTCGACGGCGCCCCGCCGCCCGGCCCCGACGGCCCCGCCGGGGCCAGCGGCGATGGCTCCACCGCCGCCCTGGCCACCCTCACCGGCTGGCCGGTCATCCTGATCGTCGACGGCAGCCGCACCGGCGCCTCCCTCGCCGCCCTGGTGCGCGGCTTCATCAGCCACCGTCCCGCCGTGCGGGTGGCCGGCGTGATCGTCAACCGCGTCACCTCGCCGCGTCAGGCCGCGCGCCTGAACGCCGCCCTGGCCGCCGACCTGCCGACCCTGCCGGTCCTCGGCACGGTGCCCCGCGACCCCGCGCTGGCCCTGCCCAGCCGCCACCTGGGGCTGGTCCAGGCTGGCGAACACGCCGATCTGGAACGCTTCCTCGACCACGCCGCGGCCCACGTCGGGGCCCACGTCGACGTAACCGCGCTGACCGCCCTCGCCCTGCCGCACCGCCGCCCGGCCCCCAAACCACCCGGCCCGGCCCGCCCCCTGCCGCCCCTCGGCCAGCGCATCGCCGTGGCCCGCGACGCCGCCTTCGCCTTCTGCTACCCGGCCACCCTCGACGGCTGGCACGCCGCCGGAGCCGAAATCCTCCCCTTCTCCCCCCTCGCCGACCACAGCCCCGACCCCACCGCCGACGCCGTCTACCTGCCCGGCGGCTATCCCGAACTGTTCGCCGGACAGCTCGCCAACGCCCACACCTTCCTCGACGGCCTGCGCGCCGCCGCCGCCCGAAAAGCCCAGGTGTTCGGCGAATGCGGCGGCTACATGACCCTCGGACGCAGCCTCACCGACGGCGACGGCACCGCCCACCCCATGGCCAACCTGCTGCCCATCGAGACCAGCTTCGCCGCACCCAAACTCTCCATCGGATACCGCCGCCTGACCGCCCTGGAACCATCCGCCCTCGGCCCCCCCGGCAGCCCCTTCCGAGGCCACGAATTCCACTACGCCCGCGAAACCGCCAACGACGCTCCGCCCCTGTTCACCGCCACCGACGCCAGCGGCCAAAACCTCGGCCCCCAAGGCGCCCGCCTCGAAACCACCTGCGGCGCCTTCCTCCACCTGATCCACACCGGCTGAGGCGCGGCACGCGGCACCAAGGGGGCGCTGCCCCCTTGACCCCCGCCGGGGGGACCAGGGGCCCCCCCGGACCCCCGCCGTGACTTAAAACCCCACCCAGGGGGGCAAGCCCCCCTGGGTGGGGTTTTGATTCATGGTGGGGTCTGGGGAGGCCTCCCGGCCTCCCCAGCGGGGTTCAAAGGGGCGGCGCCCCTTTGATGCTGCGCGCCACACCTCGGCTGGTGTAGGGTTCGGATCATGTTGCCGGTTGAATTTTCCACATTATTGGCGTTTGCCGTAACGGCTGGGGCGATTGTCTTGTCGCCCGGGCCGGACACCTTGTTGATCCTGCGCTACACCTTGTCCGGTGGGGTGCGGGCCGGGGTGGCGACGGTGATTGGCGTGCAGTTGGGTCTGCTGGTGCACACCGCCCTGGCGGTGCTTGGCATTTCGCTGGTCATCGCGGGCTCGCCGATCCTCTTCAAGCTGGTTGCCGTGGCCGGGGCGCTGTATCTGGCCTGGCTGGGCATCCAGGGCCTGCTGGGCGAGGTCCTGAAGCTCGACACCGGCGGCGCGCCCAGGGCCATCCGGCCCTGGCAGGCGGGGCGGCACGCGGTGCTGACCAACCTGCTCAACCCCAAGGTCATCGTGCTGTTCCTGGCCCTGTTCCCCAACTTCCTGGAGACGGCGCGCGACGACATCCCGGCCCAGCTTGTCACCTTGTCGGCGGTGCTCATCCTGATCAACGTGGCGTGGCAGTTGCCGATGGCCTTCCTGGCCGAGGTGATGCGCCGCTGGCTCGACCGGCCGGCGGTGCAGCGCACGGTGTCGGTGGCCAGCGGGCTGATCCTGATCGGCTTCGCCGTGCTGATGGTGCTGGAACACGTGATCGGCGGGGTGGGCATCGAGGTCCTGCCGTGAAGCGCTCGCTGACCATCGCCGGACACGCCACCAGCGTGTCGCTGGAAGAACCGTTCTGGGATGAACTGAAAGCCATGGCGGCACGGCGCGGCCTGACCGTCGGCGATCTGGTGGCCGAAATCGACCGCAACCGCGACACCAACCTCTCCAGCGCCCTCCGACTGGCCGTGCTGGCTGAGTTGAAGGGGTCGTAGCGGGGGCTTTGCCCCCAAACCCCCACCGGGGGATCGAAGGCGATCCCCCGGACCCCCTCCATTTCGTTGGTGTGGAACGCGAAGGTGGGGTCAGGGCCGAATGGGTTTGGGTGCAGGCCAGCTTCGCTGGCCTGCGGAAGCGATAAACCAACCACACACCAGTCTTCGGCGCTGCGCTTGGTGGATCGGTTTTTCTGGTTGCAGGCCGGCAAGGCCGGCCTGCCTGAAGCCACTTCCGACGTCAGGCACGGACAGCCGATCCAGGCTCGGAAAAGTCATGGCGGGGGTCCGGGGGATCGCCTTCGATCCCCCGGTGGGGTATGGGGCGAAGCCCCATGCAGCCGACCGCCGAACGGCTGTGGTGTGTCACCCCATCTGGGCGATGAAGTATCCGGCGGCGACGGCGGTTCCGATGACGCCGGCGACGTTGGGTCCCATGGCGTGCATCAGCAGGTGGTTGCCGGGGTCGGCGCGCAGGCCCTCGACCTGGCTGACCCGGGCCGCCATGGGCACGGCGGAGACGCCGGCCGAGCCGATCAGCGGGTTGATGGGTTGGCGCGAGACCTTGTTCATGCCCTTGGCCATGAGCACCCCGGCGGCGGTGGAGATGCCGAAGGCGACCACGCCGAGGCCGAGGATCATCAGGGTTTCGGCGCGCAGGAACTTCTCGCCGGTCATGGTGATGCCGACGCAGGTGCCAAGGAAGATGGTGGTGATGTTGATCAGCTCGTTCTGGGCCGCCTTGTTGAGGCGTTCGGTCACCCCGCACTCGCGCAGGAAGTTGCCCAGCATCAGCATGCCGATCAGGGCCGAGGCGGCGGGCACCAGAAGGATGCAGACCACGGTGACCATGCCGGCGAAGATCAGTTTTTCCAGGCGCGACACCTTGCGCAGGCTGCGCATCTTGATCTTGCGCTCCTGCTCGGTGGTCAGGGCGCGCATGATCGGCGGCTGGATCAGCGGCACCAGGGCCATGTAGCTGTAGGCGGCCACCGCGATGGGGGCCAGAAGGTGCGGTGCCAGCTTGTTGGAGAGGAAGATCGAGGTTGGCCCGTCGGCCCCGCCGATGATGCCGATGGAGGCCGCCTCCTGGGTGGTGAAGCCCAGAAGGATGGCGCCGGCGAAGGTGGCGAACACCCCGAACTGCGCCGCCGCGCCGAGCAGCAGGGTGCGCGGGTTGGCGATCAGGGGGCCGAAGTCGGTCAGCGCGCCGACCCCGAGGAAGATCAGCGGCGGGAAGATCTCAAGGTGGATGCCCTGGCTCAGATAGTAGAACAGGCCGCCGATTTCCTCGCCGTGGGGCAGGTTGACCAGCCCCTGGGTGGGCAGGTTGGCGAGCAGCGCCCCGAAGGCGATGGGCACCAGCAGCAGGGGCTCGAACTTGCGGTAGACCGCGAAGTAGAAGAGCACGACAACGACCCCCCACATGACCAGCATGCGCCAGGTCAGGTGGGAGAAGCCGGTCAGCGAGAAGAGCTCGGCGAGGTTGTCCATGGGGCGCTTTCAGGGCTTCCGGGAAGGGGAGACCATCAGGTCAGGGAAACCAGGGCCTGGCCTTCCTGCACCGCCTGACCGGCGGCGACATGCACGGCGCCGACGGTGCCGGCCTGCGGGGCCTGGATGGGGGTGTTCATCTTCATCGCTTCCAGGGTGACCAGGGGCGCGCCCGCGGCCACCGCCTGACCGGCGGCGACGTGGACCTCGACCACCGTGCCGGCCAGCGGCGAGGGCACGTCGCCAGCCCCGGCGGCGGGCGGCGGCGCGGGGGTGGCGGCGGCGGGGGCCGCCGGCAGCGGGGCCGGGGCGGCCTGCGGCGCGGCAATCGCCGCTGGAGCCGGGGCCACGCCGGGCGCGCTCTGCGGACCGCCCAGCTCTTCCACGGTGACCTCGTAGGCCACCCCCTCGACGGTGATGCGATAGCTCCTCATCTGGGCCTCATTGTTTGTGGGTTGGGGGCGTTTGGGTTGGCGGAGGTGGCGGCCGGCGGCCCCAACCGCCGCGCTCCTGGGCGCGGCTGTTCTGCATCACCCGGCCCTGGGCCAGCCAGCCGGCCCGTTCGTGGCCGGGCAGGCGGATGTGGACCCGGTGTTCGCCATAGCCCATGGCCTCGATGACGGCGGCGATGGCGGCGATGTGGTGCGGCGGCGGCCCCCCGACAGGGGTCTGGGGGGCGGGCTGGGGCGGCGCGACGGCGGCCGGCGCCGGATGGGCGGCTTTCGCCTCGGCGCGGGCGGCGTGGCGCATGAAGATGGCACCCACCGCCGCCGTCGCCCCCCACAGCAGGCTGAGCACGCCGAGCACCAGGGCAAAGCCCAGGCCGGCCATTTCGGCGTCGGCGATCAGGACATCCACGGGGCTTTCTCCTCGTCGCCTGGGGTCACAGCGGGATGTTGCCGTGCTTCTTGCTCGGCCTCAGTTCCCGCTTGGACAGCAGGCCGCGCAGGCCCAGCGCGATGGCGCCCCGGGTGCGCGACGGCTCGATGACGTCGTGGACGAACAGGTTGCCGGCCGACAGATAGGGCGAGGCGAAGCGCTCGCGGTACTCGGCGGCCAGCTCGGCGGTCATGGCGGCCGGGTTTTCGGCCTCCTTGATGGTCTTTCGGTGCAGCACGTTGACCGCCCCTTCCGCGCCCATCACGGCGATCTCGGCGCTCGGCCAGGCGAACACCAGATCGGCCCCCATGTCGCGCGAGCACATGGCCAGGAACGAGCCGCCATAGGCCTTGCGCAGGATGACCGTGATCTTGGGCACGGTGCTCGCCCCATAGGCGAACAGCATCTTGGCGCCGTGGCGGATGATGCCGCCGCGCTCCTGGTTGACCCCGGGCAGGAAGCCGGGGACGTCGACCAGGGTGACCAGCGGGATGTTGAAGCAGTTGCAGAAGCGGATGAAGCGCGCCCCCTTGTCGGAGGCGTCGATGTCGATGGCGCCGGCCTTGACCATCGGCTGGTTGGCGATGAAGCCGACCACCACGCCGCCGACACGCCCGAAGCCGACCACCATGTTGCGGGCGAACTGGGCCTGCACCTCCATGAAGTCGCCGCCGTCGGCCAGCCGGGCGATGACGTCGCGCACGTCGAACACCATCTTTTTGTCGGCCGGCAGGACGTCGTTCAGCGCCGGGTCCTCGCCCACCGAAAGGTCGGCTTCCAGGCGGTGCGGCGGGTCGGCCATGTTGTTGCCGGGCAGGAAGGAGAGCAGCCTTTTGACGATGCCCAGCGCCTCGGCGTCGTTCTCGGCCACGAAGTGGATGTTGCCACTGACCGAGGCGTGGGCCTCGGCGGAGGCGATCTCGGCCATGCTGGTGACCTGACCGCTGGCGGCGCGGATCACCTCGGGCCCGCAGATGAACAGCTCGGCCGAGCCCTTGACCATGATGATGAAGTCCATCAAGGCCGGCGAGTAGGCCGCCCCGCCGGCGCACGGTCCGGCGATCACGGCGATCTGCGGCACGACGCCCGAGGCCATCACGTTGCGATTGAACACCTGGCCGTAGCCGGACAGGCTTTCCACCCCTTCCTGGATGCGCGCCCCGCCGGAATCGTTGATGCCGACGATGGGCATCCCGCAGCGCATGGCATAGTCCATGACGTCACAGATCTTGCCGGCGTGGACCTTGCCCAGCGAACCGCCGGCGACCGTGAAGTCCTGGCTGAAGCCGGCCACCGGACGGTCGTCCACATAGCCGATGCCGGTGATCACGCCATCGGTCGGCAGGGACTTCTTTTCCATGCCGAAGTGGCGGGTCTGGTGCTCGGCGTGCAGGCCGAATTCCTGGAAGCTGTCGGGCTGGAACAGGGTTTCGATGCGGTCGCGGGCGGTCATCAGACCCTTGGCCCGGCGCTTCTCCTGACGCTCTACCCCGCCGCCCGCCTTGGCCTCGGCGCGGCGACGGGCGAGCTCCGCGAGGACCTCCTGCGAGATGGCCATGGGCGAACGGACTCCTCCTGGTGGGGCAGCTTATCCACCCACACTAAACACAGAGTCCAAGTGCCGCAAAGCCCTACTTGGTGACGCTTTTCGATGTCAAAGCGCTCGACCCCGCCGGCCCCATGGGCCGACCTGCCGCTCCTCCGTCGGCCCCCGCGGACCGACCTGCCGCTCCTCCGTCGGCCCCGGTGGGCCGACAAGGGCTTGAATTAAAGGGCGATCAGCCCGCCCGCATCGCCTGATTGGCGCGTCGCCTCATGCCCCGGCCAGGGCGGCCGCTTGCGGGGTCATGCTGGCCGGCATGCGGGCCGCCACCACCCGGCCCCGGGCGCGCACCACCCCCTCGGCCGACAGGGTCATCTCGACGATCACCCGCCTCTCCTTCAGCTCGTCGACCCGGCCATGGATTTCCAGCGGCCCGCCGAGCGGGGTCGGCTTGTCGAAATCCACCTGCAACGAGGCGGTGACGAAGCGCGGCGGCGCGTCGCCTGGCGCCCCGCCCTCGGCGTGGCGGGCGGCGGCGGCGGCGGTGGCGGTGCCGTGGCAATCGAACAGCGAGGCGATCAGGCCGCCATAGACATAGCCCGGAATGGCGGTGTGGCGGGCCTCCGGGGTGAAGTGGCTCAGCGTCTCGCCGTCCCGCCAGTAGGTCTTCAGTTGCAGGCCCAGCTCGTTCAGCCGGCCGCAGCCGTAACACTGGCTGAGGTCTTCGGGATAGGTGTCCTGGATGGCGATGTCGGTCATGGGTCGGCTCTCGGGTCCGGATCGGCGTGGAAGGAAGGGCTGCCCCTTCCTGATGCCCCGAAAGGGCGACCCGGCGACATGACATTTGCCGGTTGGGGGCGGCTCGGGACGGACGGGCCTGCGAATTGGCCCGGACCTGCGAATTGGCCCGGGCCTGCGAATTGCCAACGACCGCCGGCGACCATGCCCCCTACGCTCGGCGGACCCGGCGCCCCCGCCGGGCCCAAGAAACCACCCAGCACACGGAGGTTCCCCGCCCATGAAACGCCCCATCCGCGTCCTCGGCGCCGGCCTGCTGGCCGGCCTGATCGCCCTGGCCACGCCGACCCTGGCCCGCGCCGACGACCTTTTCATCACCCTCACCTCGGGCTCGGCCCAGACCCAGGGGATGGCCCTGATCCTGGGCATGGAAGCGATCCGCAATGGCAGCAAGGTGCGCCTGCTGCTGTGCGACACGGCCGGCGATCTGGCCCTCAAGGAAGGTTCGGCGAAGGAGGGTTCGGCGCCAGCCCTTGCGCCGGCCGGCAAGACGCCGCGCCAGATGCTGGACGGGCTGATCGACTTCGGGGCGACGGTGGAGGTGTGCGGCCTGTACCTGCCCAACTCGGGCCACGCGGCGGCCGACCTCCGGCCCGGCGTGGCGCCGGTCAAGCCGGCCACCATCGGCGCCTTCATGGCCCGCCCGGGGGTGCGCTACTTCACCTTCTGAGCCGCCCGCGTCACGCCGCCGGCCGCCGGGGTTGTCGCCGAGTTTGCGACCGGGCGGCCGGCGGCGGCCACGCCAACCCGGGGCGGCGGTTCGGGCGACGCCTGCGCCGCTCCGGCCTTGAGATCGCCGACATGCAGCACCGGCGAGGCGTCGACCGTCTCCACGTCGAGCAGGGCGGCGACCCGCTCCAGGCCGGCGACCACCATCGCCTGCTCCCAGTCGGCCAGCGCCTCGAAGCGGCTGGAAAAGCGCTCGTGCAGGGGATCGGGGGCGGCGGCCAGGGCGGCCTTGCCGGCCTCGGTCAGCGACACCCAGACCTGACGGCGGTCACTCTCGCCGCGCCGCCGCACCACATAGCCCCGCTGTACCAGACGGTCGATCAGGGCGGTGGCGGTGGCCTGGGCGACCCGGGCCCGCTGGGCGATGGTCTTGGCCGTCGCCTCGCCCTTCTCCTCGACCACCTTGAGAACGATCAACTGCGGCGTGGTCAGCCCGGTGCGCTTGGCCAGGGCACGGCTGCTGGCCTCGGTGGCGCCGAGGATGCGGCGCAGGGCGATCAGGCTGGTCCGGGTGCGGTCTTCCATGGTGCGGGGCTTGCCACGATCCAGAGCTTGCAAGGTCGAACGGGAAAGGTCGAACGGGAAAGGTCGGACGGGGGGAGAGTGACGGCAGAATAATCGGTGGCGCGCCCCGGGCCAAGCCCGGGCTGCCCGGCCAACTCCTTCGGAAAACGAAGGAAACCGCCTGCCCAATCACCCCAAAAAACTTCGGCTATCGAAACAAAACCTACACCGAAGGTATAAGCACCCGCCGATCATCGTATTGTTTTATAAAGATTTTTCCAGGCATGGCCGGCTGAAACACCGGCGTAACCACTTCGGCCTTGAAATCAATCCGCCCATGAAGTATGTTTCGAACCCTAACGAAACAACCCTTCGAGGAAAACATGTCCAGCGCCGCCGCGCCGCGAACCCACACGCACGACGCGACCCCGACGACCCGCCATCCGAGCCAGCGGCCGACGTCGCTCTCCCTGCGCGCCCCGACGCGCGAGGATGGCGTCGCCATCCATCGGCTGATCGCCGCCTGCCCGCCGCTCGACACCAATTCCATGTACTGCAACCTTCTGCAGTGCGACCATTTCGCCGATACCTGCGTGATCGCCGAACGCTTCGGCGAGCCGGTCGGCTGGATCTCCGGCTACGTGCCGCCCGGCGAGCCGAACACCCTGTTCGTCTGGCAGGTGGCGGTGGCCGAGGGGGCGCGCGGCCTGGGCCTGGGCCGGCGCATGCTGGGCCACCTTCTGAACCGCCCGGCCTGCGCCGAGGTGAGCCACATGAAGACCACCATCACGGCCGACAATCAGGCCAGCTGGGGCCTGTTCCGCCGCTTCGCCGAACGCCTGGGGGCGCCGCTCAGCCACACCGCGCACTTCAAGCGCGAGGCCCACTTCGGCGGCCAGCACGCCACCGAACACATGGTCACCATCGGCGCCTTCGATGTCGCCGCCCTGGCCGACGCCGCCGACCGCACCCAGGACAACCGCCGGGCCGCCTGATCGGAGCCGCCCGGGCCCGGCCGCCGAAACGGCGCGTCGGGCCCCGGGCGGCCGACCGCCCCCGCGTTCTTGTTCAACCCAACCACCGTCCGCCCAAAACTGGGAGAGACCCCATGACCTCGACCGTCATCTCGGCCGAAACCGACATCTACGCCCGCCGCGAATCGGCTGCCCGCAGCTATTGCCGCAGCTTCCCGGCCAGCTTCACCCAGGCCCAGGGCGCCCGCCTGACCGATGATCAGGGCAACACCTACATCGACTTCCTGGCCGGCTGCGCCTCGCTCAACTACGGCCACAACGATCCCGACCTGAAGGCCGCCCTGATCGAGCACATCAGCGCCGACGGCCTGGCCCACGGCCTGGACTACCACAACACCCCCAAGGCCGACTTCCTGAAGACCTTCGAGCGCCTGATCCTGAAGCCGCGCGGCCTGGATCACCGCGTCCAGTTCACCGGCCCGACCGGCGCCAACGCCGTCGAGGCGGCCCTCAAGCTGGCCCGCAAGGTGACCGGCCGACGCACCGTGATCGCCTTCACCAACGGCTTCCACGGCGTCACCATGGGCGCCCTGGCGGCGACCGGCAACAGCCACCACCGCGGTGGCGCCGGCGGCGGCAGCCTGACCGACGTGGTGCGCATGCCCTACGACGGCGCCTTCGGCCCCGAGGTCGACACCGCCGCCCAGATCGAGGCCATGCTCGACAACCCGTCGAGCGGCATCGACGCCCCGGCCGCCTTCCTGCTGGAAGCGGTGCAGGGTGAAGGCGGCCTGAACGCCGCCAACCCCGAGTGGCTGCGCAAGATCGAGCGCATCGCCCGCAAGCACGGCGCCCTGCTCATCGTCGACGACATCCAGGCCGGCATCGGGCGCACCGGCGGCTTCTTCAGCTTCGAGGAAGCCGGCATCACCCCCGACCTGATCCCGATGGCCAAGTCGCTGTCCGGCTTCGGCCTGCCCATGGCCTGCCTGCTGGTCCGCCCGCAGCACGACATCTGGGCCCCGGCCGAGCACAACGGCACCTTCCGCGGCAACGTGCACGCCTTCGTCACCGCCCGCGCCGCGCTGGTCAAGTTCTGGTCCGACAAAGGCTTCCAGAACGAGGTCGCCGACAAGGCCGCCCTGCTCACCGAGCGCCTTCAGCGCATCGCCGCCATCATCCCCGGGGCCAGCCTCAAGGGGCGCGGCATGATGCAGGGCATCGACGTGGGCAGCGGCGAGCTGGCCAGCGAAATCTGCGCCCGCTGCTACGAGGACGGCCTGATCATCGAAACCTCGGGCGCCCACGACGAAGTGGTCAAGGTCCTGGCCCCGCTGACCATCGAGACGGACCTGCTCGCCCACGGCCTGGACATCCTCCAGGCAGCGGCCGGCGAATCGGTCTGCGTGCGCGCCCTGGCCGCCGAATAACCCAACCGGAGCCCGATACCCAGCATGATCGTTCGTGACTACAACACCGCCAAGGCCACCCGCACCGTCGGCGCCAAGGGATGGGACAGTACCCGCCTGCTCCTGAAAGAGGACGGGATGGGCTTCAGCTTCCACATCACCACCATCCACGAAGGCGCCGAGCTCAACCTGCACTACACCAACCATCTGGAATGCGTGTACTGCATCAGCGGCGAAGGCAGCATCGAGGACAAGGCCACCGGCGAAGTCCACGCCATCCACCCGGGCATCATGTACGCCCTGGATAAGCACGATGACCACATCCTGCGCGGCAAGACCGAAATGGTCATGGCCTGCACCTTCAATCCGCCCCTGACCGGACGCGAAGTGCACCGCGAAGACGGCTCCTACGCCCTGGAAGCCGACCCCTTGTAAGCTCCCAGGAAACAAAAAGAACAAGCCCCCGATCCACCACGGATCGGGGGCTTTTCATTGCCGCCAAAGCCACCTTCGGTGGCTGCATGGGGCGCTGCCCCATACCCCGCCGGGGGGACAGGGTCCCCCCGGACCCCGCCATCTCGTTGGCGTGGAACGATGGCATCGAGCCGGGATCGGTTGGGATTGGCCGCAGACCAGCTTCGCTGGCCTGCAACCAGACACCAAACCCTCGCCATCAAGCCGAACCTTGCGAGGAACCGTCAAATCCGATGATCGGGCTTCGGTTGTTTTCGCGGGCCAGCGAAGCTGGCCCGCAACCAAACATTATGCGTGCCCGGCTCCGCCCTGGCGCTGCGCACCCCCGAAATGGCGGGGGTCCGGGGGACCGCCCCGGTCCCGCTGCATGGGGCGCTGCCCCATACCCCGCCGGGGGGACAGGGTCCCCCCGGACCCCGCCATTTCGTTGGCGTGGAACGATGGCATCGAGCCGGAATCGGTTGGGGTTGGCCGCAGACCAGCTTCGCTGGCCTGCAAGATGCCAAGAGGCACCGATACGCCTCGCGCCAACAGCTTTCCCCGGCCTCAAGGTTGTTTCCGCAGGCCGGCCTTGCCGGCCTGCAACCAGACACCAAACCCTCGCCATCAAGCCGAACGTTGCGAGGAAACATCAAATCCAATGATCGGGCTTTGGTTGTTTTCGCGGGCCAGCGAAGCTGGCCCGCAACCAAACATCATGCGTGCCCGGTTCCGCCCTGGCGCTACGCCCCCCGAAATGGCGGGGGTCCGGGGGACCGCCCCGGTCCCGCTGCATGGGGCGCTGCCCCATACCCCGCCGGGGGGACAGGGTCCCCCCGGACCCCGCCATCTCGTTGGCGCGGAACGATGGTATCGAGCGGGGATCGGTTGGGGTTGGCTGCGGGCCAGCTTCGCTGGCCCGCAAGATGCCAAGAGGCACCGATACGCCTCGCGCCAACAGCTTTCCCCGGCCTCAAGGTTGTTTCCGCAGGCCGGCCTTGCCGGCCTGCAACCAGACACCAAACCCTCGCCATCAAGCCGAACCTTGCGAGGAACCGTCAAATCCGATGATCGGGCTTTGGTTGTTTTCGCGGGCCAGCGAAGCTGGCCCGCAACCAAACATCATGCGTGCCCGGCTCCGCCCTGGCGCTGCGCCCCCCCGAAATGGCGGGGGTCCGGGGGACCGCCTCGGTCCCCCGGTGGGGGTTCGGGGGCAAAGCCCCCGTTCTGACCCCTGCGCCGCCGTCGGCGGTCAGGTCGACTCGGTGGGTTCCGGCTCTTCGGCGGCGGGGGGGGTGATCACCTGATCTTCCTGCCAGCGGGCGACGCCGTCGATCATTTCCAGCGGGTGCCACCAGCGTTTGCTCGGGGTCATCTTGTCCTCGATCAGGAACTCGTCGAGCAGACAGATGGTGCGCCGGGGGATGTCCGATTTGATGGAGGCGTCGAGCAGGGCGCGTTTCAGCCAGGTGCCGTCGTTGTTGTAGGGGCAGGTGCGCATGCAGTCGTCGCAGGCCACGCCCTGGCCGGTGATGTCGCCGCTTTCCGGATCGGTGGGCAGTTCGCAGCGCCCCGGGCCGGCGCCGTCCGGGCTGGGGCCAAGGGAATCGCCGCCGAAGCCCAGCCGGATCCGCCCCACCGGGCAGGCGCGCAGGCACTGGCGGCATTTGCTGCAGACCTTTTGCAGGCCGAACCACAGGGGCATGTCGCCGCGCAGGGGCAGGTTGGTGGAGACCACCACCGAGCGGAAGCGGGTGCCCAGGTAAGGATTGATCAGGCGGTCGGCGACCGGGCTCATTTCGGCCAGACCGGCTTCCAGGATCAGGGGGGCGTGGTGCAGCTCGCCATCGGCCGGGCCGTGGGCCCGGGCGTCGTGCCCCAGGCCACGCAGGGTGGCGGCGAGCAGGGTGGCGATGCGGCTGCCGCGCAGGGCGGTGCGCGGGCAGGGATCGCCGTTGACCCAGTCGTGGCCGGTCGAGCCCATCATGTTGGCCTGCCCCTGGTCAATCAGGATGACCACGGCGTGGCTGTGGTCGGGATTGATGGGGCGGCCGTCGGCGCGCTGGGTGTGCCAGGCGAACTCGGGGATGGGGCAGGCCCCGACCATGTCGGCGCCCAGCATGTAGGCCAGGGACTTGATGGCCCGCACGTTGGCGGTGGGATCGCCGATCTGGACCAGGGATTCCACCATCTCCTCGGCCTTGGGGCCGTCGTGCAGGGGGGCCAGGGCCTCGATCATGGGCCTCACGGCGGCGGTCATCGGATGCCTCAGGGCCCGGCGGTCGCGGCGGTTCAGGGTGGGATCGTCCGGGTCGCGGGCGAAGGGCAGGGTGGGTTGCGGGGTGCGCGGCGGCGGGTTGTCGTCGTCGAAACCGGCGCTGGGCCGGCGCACCCGGCGGATTTTGTGCATCGGGTAGCGGCCGTGGTAGGAGCGCCGGAAGCGCTCGCTGATCCGTTCCAGGGCCGGCGTGCTGCCGCCCCGGCCGACCGACCACGAGACCATGGGGATGTAGACGTTGTCGGGCAGCGGGTCGTCGGCGACCAGCGGCAGGGCCGAGCTGACCACGGCGAATTCGCAGTTGTCGAGCAGGAAGGGGCTCATCGCCTGACCGTTGCGCCACTGGGCGACGCCGGCCTCGACGGCGAGGCGTTCCAGGTCCACTTCGCTGTGGCCCGGGGCGTGGGCCCGGGCGTCGTGGCCCAGCGTGCGGATGTAGGCGGCCAGGGCGTTGGCGATTTCCATGGCCATCAGGGCGGCGGCGCCGGGGGTGGCGCCTTCGGCCCAGCCCTCGGCGCGGGAGTCGCGGCCCGGCGGGTGGGCGTGCTCGACCACGATGACCAGGGCGTGGCCATGGGGGGGCGGCACCAGACGATCATCGGAGACGGCGTCGCGCGGCAGCTCGCAGACCCCGACCATGGCGGCGTCCAGGTCGTAGGCGGCGGCCTTGAGGACCCGGGTGTTGTACTCGGGGTCGTCCGGGATGTCGGCCTGGGTGCGGTTGATCAGGCTGTCGCGGAACGGATCGAGCAGTGCCATCTGGGCGGCGATCTCGCGGCCCAGGATGGTGTCGGGCAGGGTCAGGGTGCGCGGGCGGCGTTCCTCGGGGACGGCGGGCAGGTGCTCTTGGCGGGCCAGGCGTTCCAGGGGAAAGGGGCCGAGGTGGGCGGGGCGGGTGCGGTCGGAAAAGAACTTCACGGGGCTCCCCCAGCTAGCGGACGGCGGGCGGCGCCATTCTGGTCCCGACAAGGCCCTGGGGCAAGTAGGTTCATCAGACGAATTCGCGACCCCCGCCGGGGGCTCCTCAAGGCCCGGTTTCCTGCGCCATTGCGGGGGGTTGGCCGGTTCCCTCGAGGTCCGGGAAGGGGCCGGAAGCGACCACCTCGCGGCCCAGCACCCGGCCGAAGGAGTCGATCAGGGCGCGGTCCACCCGGGCCATCGGCGCCCCCCGGCCGAGGGCGGCCAGCGAGGTGACGCCGTGCCCGGCCAGCCCGCAGGGCACGATGCCGGCGAAGTGGTCGAGGTCGCAATCGACGTTCAGGGCGACCCCGTGAAAGCTGATCCAGTGGCGCACCCGGATGCCCAGGGCGGCGATCTTGGCCTCGCCGCCGGGGGCGTCGGGAACCCAGATGCCGATCCGCCCGGGGCGCCGCTCGCCGCGCACGCCGAGCTCGGCCAGGGTGGCGATCAGCCAGCCTTCCAGGTCGGCCACGAAGGCGCGCACGTCGCGCCCGCGCCGGCTCAGGTCGAGCATCACGTAGGCCACCCGCTGGCCGGGACCGTGGTAGGTGTACTGGCCGCCCCGCCCGGCCGGGTGGACCGGGAAGCGGTCGGGGGCCAGCAGGTCGTCGGGGCGGGCGCTGGTGCCGGCGGTGTACAGCGGCGGGTGCTCCAGGAACCACAGCGCCTCGGCCGCCGTGCCGGCGCGGATGGCCGCCACCCGGGCCTCCATGGCGGCCAGCGCCGCCGGGTAGGGAACGGGCTCGGCGGTTTGGTAAAGGGCAACCGGCGATGTCATGCGAAGGGGGGCCTTTTAAGCCTGGCGAAAGGGTGGGGTCCCCTGGAAAAGCGCCTTTCCGGGGAGCGCGTCAAGGGGCGCGTTGACAGCCCCGCCGACAGGCCTTAAGAAACCCGCTCCTGCGCGCGGCCGTGCTGGAACTGGTAGACAGGCCAGCTTGAGGTGCTGGTGTCCGTATGGACGTGGAGGTTCGAGTCCTCTCGGCCGCACCAACCGATCCCCGACAGCCCACTTAAAAGCCCCGCCAGGGGCCGGGCCGCACGCTCCGCCAGGGGCCGGGCCGCACGCCCCGCCAGGGGCCGGGCCGTACACCCCGACTCCGGCAGGCGGCGGGGCGGCCGACTTGCGCCCTGGCGCCGCCATCCGATATCACCCGGGGCGGGTGCCATGCCCGTGCCCCGGGCCCGTGCCCCGGCCGGCGGGTTCGACCGCCCTCTCCTTTAAGACAAGACACCTGTCCCCCTTCCTCGCCCACCCAGCCCAGGGAGACCAGCGATGGCGGACCACCGGCTTGAAGCCTCGCCCCAGGCCCCCGACGACGAGTCGGCGGAGGTGTTCGGGCTCGGCCCCGATTTCATCGACATGGTGGTCGAGGGGCTGGACAACGATCACGCGGCGGCTGTCTCGCGGCTGGTCTCCACCCTGCATCACGCCGATCTGGCCGACCTGATCGAGCGCCTGAGCCGCGACCAGCGGGCCCGCCTGCTGGAGATGGGCCGCGACAGCCTGAACTACGACTTCCTGCCCGAGCTCGACGAGACGGTGCGCGACGAGGTGGTGGAGCTGATGGGCTTCGCCGATCTGGCCGCCGCCCTGGCCGACCTGGATTCGGATGACGCCGTCTACATCGTCGAGAACCTGGGCCAGGAAGAGCGCGACCAGGTCCTGGCCCGGCTGCCGGGCGACCAGCGCATGGCCATCGAGCACGGCCTGGCCTTCGAGGAGGACACGGCCGGGCGCCTGATGCAGCGCGAGCTGGTCGCCGTGCCCAGCTACTGGACGGTCGGCGAGACCATCGACTACCTGCGCTCCAACGCCCGCCTGCCCGACGAGTTCTATCAGCTGTTCGTGGTCGATCCGCGCCACCGCCCGATCGGCACGGTGCGCCTGAGCCGCCTTTTGCGCTGCAAGCGGCCGACCCGGCTGGGCGACATCATGGATCCCAACGTGCCGGTGATCGCCTCGACCACCGACCAGGAAGACGTGGCCTTCCTGTTCCGTCAGCGCGACCTGCTGTCGGCCCCGGTGATCGATCCCTCGGGACGGCTGATCGGGCGCATCACCATTGACGACATCGTCGACGTCATCGACGAGGAGGCCGAGGACGACATGCTGCGCATGGCCGGCCTGTCGGAGACCCACGTCTACGAAACGGTCTACAAGACCACCAAAAGCCGCTTTCTGTGGCTGATCGTCAACCTGGGCACCGCCGTCCTGGCCTCGCTGGTCATCGGGCTGTTCGAAAGCACCATCCAGCAGGTGGTGGCGCTGGCCGTGCTGATGCCCATCGTCGCCTCGATGGGCGGCAACGCCGGCACCCAGACCATGACCGTCGCCGTGCGCGCCCTGGCCACCCGCGAACTGGCCGCCGACAACGCCCTGCGGCTGATCGGCAAGGAGGCCCTGGTCGGCCTGCTCAACGGGGTGATGCTGGCGGTGATCAGCGGCGCCGTGGCCTGGGCCTGGTTCGGCCGCCCGGAGATCGGGCTGGTCATCGGGGCGGCCATGGTGATCAATCTGGTCGGCGCCGGGCTGGCCGGCATCCTCATCCCGCTCGGCCTGGAAAAGCTGAAGGTGGACCCGGCCCTGGCCTCTGGCGTGTTTTTGACCACGGTCACCGACGTGGTCGGCTTTTTCGCCTTCCTGGGGCTGGCCGCGCTGGTGCTGCTGTAGGGCTGGCCAATTGACCGGCCGGGGCGCGGGGCTGTATGTTCGCGACGTGAACGCCACTTTTTCCACCCCCCCATCGGCCACCCGCCCATCGGCCACCACCCCCACCCTCCCTTCGGGCCCGAGGACGCCGGACATGGAGCGCCCCCCCGGCGACCCCCCACCCCCCCCGGGCGACGACAGCGCCATCGATGCCGGCGCCGACACGGGCGACGGCCGCGCCTTCCGCGAGGTGAAGGACGGCCTGCACGGCGAGTTGCGCCTGAAGCTGTTGAGCCAACTGGAGCACGACGGGGCGCTGTCGCAGGCCGAGTTGGGGCGCCGCCTGGGCATCGCCACCGGGCTGGTCAACGCCTTCATCAAGCGCTGCGCGACCAAGGGGCTGGTCAAGATCCGCTCGGCCCCGCGGCGCCGCTACGCCTACTACCTGACCCCCAAGGGCCTGGCCGAGAAGGGCCGCCTGACGGTCAGCTACCTGTCCAGTTCGCTGCGCTTCTTCCGCCGCGCCCGGACCCAGTGCCTGGAGTTGCTGCGCCACTGCGAGGCCCAGGGGCTGACCCGCGTCGCCCTGGTCGGGCGCGGCGAGTTGGCCGAGATCGCCTTCCTGGCCTCGCGCGAGACCGGGGTTGAGATCGTCGGCATCGTCCTGCCCGGCTCCAACGAGCCCCATTGCCACGGCTTTCCGGTGCTGCCCGACCTGCCCGGACCAGAGGTGGCCGACGCCGTGCTGATCACCGACGTGGCCGACCCCGAAGGCAGCTACCGGAGCGCCCTGGCCCATTTGCCGGCCGAGCGGGTGTTGGCCCCGGCGGTGCTGCACCTAAGCCCGGTTGCCGACCCATGAAGAACTGGCTGAACACCCTGCGCCAGTTCGGCGTGCGCCCCCACGAGGCGGCGCTGGTGGTCCTGCTGGCCCTGCTCTCGACCCTGGCCGAGGCGGCCGGCGTGGGCATCTTCCTGCCCATCCTGCAGTTCATCCAGAAGCAGGGGGATCTGGCGGCGCTGACCGAAGCCAGCGGGCTGTGGGCCCACGCCGTGGCCGGCGCCCGGTGGCTGGGGCTCGAGGTCACGCTGGCCCTGCTGCTGGTCATCGCCTTTTCACTGTTCCTGGCCCGCCAGGCCTTCACCTATCTGCGCCTGCTGTTCGAGTTGGGCCTCAACGAGCGGACCAAGATGACGGTCCGCGCCGACCTGTTCCGGCGCTATCTGGCGGCGGCCGCCGACTACCACGACCGCACCCCCATCGGCGACCTGATCAACGCCATGACCACCGAGCTGACCCGGGCCCTGGTTGCCCTGCTCGGGCCCTTGCAGATAACCAGCTATGGGCTGATCGCGGCGACCTATCTGGTCATCCTGTTCCTGCTCTCGTGGCCGATGACCCTGGCCGCCCTGGCCCTGGGCGCGCTGACCGCCCTCGCCCTGGGCCGCTGGATGCGCCAGACGCGCCACCAGGGCAACGCCCTGGCCAACGCCAACAGCGAGGCCAGCAGCTTCCTGATCAACCGCATGGGCTCGCCGCGGCTGGTCCGCCTGTCGGGCACCGAGGCGGCCGAGATCGCCGAGATGGATGGGCTGGTCGACCGTCAGCGCCAGCGGGGGGTGCGGGTCGGCCGCCTGCAGGCCCGCACCGAGGTGGTGCTGGAGCCGGTGTTCATCGCCTTTTCCTGTGTCTTCCTCTACGTCGCCACCACCCATGCCGGCATGGGGTTGGAGGAGATCGGCCTGTTCTCGGTGATCGCCCTGCGCCTGATCCCGGTCATCAAGAGCCTGGTCAAGCAGCGCCAGGGGGTGCTGGCCGCCCAGGGAGCGCTGGAAATGGTGCTGGGCCGCGCCGCCGCCATGCGCGCCGCCTCGGAAGGCCCGGGGGGCGGGCGCCCCTACCCCGGCCTGAGCCGCGAGGTGCGCTTCGAAAAGGTCACCTACGCCTATCCGGACAGCCCGCGCAGCGCCCTCAGGGGCATCAACCTGACCATCAGGAAGGGCGAGATGCTGGCCCTGGTCGGCCCCTCGGGCAGCGGCAAGTCGACCCTGATCGACCTTTTGCCGGGCCTGCGCACGCCCCAGGGCGGCCGGGTGCTGTTCGACGGCGTGCCGGCCGACAGCTTCACCCGGGCCAGCCTGCGCCGGGCCATCGCCTACGCCCCGCAGAGCGCCCAGCTGTTCAACGGCACGGCCGGCGACCACATCCGCTATGGCAACCCCGAGGCCGACCGGGCCGCCGTCCAGCGGGCCGCCGAGCTGGCCGGCGCCGATGCCTTCCTGCGCCAGTTGCCGCAGGGCTACGACACCCCCATCGGCGACGGTGGCGTGCGCCTGTCGGGCGGCCAGCGCCAGCGCCTGGATCTGGCCCGGGCGATCGTCCGCGGGGCCGACATCCTGATCCTCGACGAGCCGACCGCCAACCTCGACCCGGACAGCGAGGACGCCTTCCGCCAGGCCCTGGAACGCCTGCACCGCGAGACCGAAACCACCATCCTGATCGTCGCCCACCGGCTGAGCACGGTGACCCACGCCGACCGCATCGCGGTGCTGGTCGATGGCCAGCTTCAGGCGATTGGCACGCACGCCGATCTGGTCGGCAGCGACACCTGGTACGCCCGCGCCTTCCAGCAGTTCCACGCCGCCGCCCACACGCCCGCCGCCACCCGGCCCCACCCCTCTGCTTCCCCCCTTTCGGCCCCAACCGCTTGAGAGCCCCGCATGAGCGCCGTCTTCCCTCCCTTCGACCTCGCCGACCGTTCGATCCTCCTGACCGGCGGCACCGGCTCCTTCGGGCACGCCTTCGTGGCCCGCGCCCTGGCCGCCGAAAGGCCGCCCCGGCGCCTGGTCATCTTCTCGCGCGATGAGATGAAGCAGTGGGAGATGAGCCAGCGCTTCGCTCCCGAGAGCCACCCCGCCGTGCGCTATTTCATCGGCGACGTGCGCGACCGCGAGCGCCTGGAAAGCGCCATGCGCGGCATCGACACGGTGATCCACGCCGCCGCCATGAAGCATGTCCCGGCGGCCGAGTACAATCCGTTCGAATGCATCCGCACCAACGTCATCGGAGCCGAGAACGTGGTCCAGGCGGCGATGCGCAGCGGTGTCGAGCGGGTGCTCGCCCTGTCCACCGACAAGGCGGCCAACCCGATCAACCTGTATGGCGCCAGCAAGCTGGCCTCGGACAAGATCTTCGTCGCCGCCAACAACCTGTCGGGGCGCGAGGGCTGCCATTTCTCGGTCGTCCGCTACGGCAACGTGCTGGGCTCGCGGGGCAGCGTCATCCCCTTCTTCCGCAAGCGGATCGCGGGCGGCGCCACCACGCTGCCGATCACCCACCCGGAGATGACCCGCTTCTGGATCACCCTGGAACAGGGGGTCGATTTCGTGCTGTCGTGCCTTGGCCTGATGCACGGCGGCGAGATCTTCGTGCCCAAGCTGCCCAGCATGCGCATCGTCGATCTGGCCCGCGCCATGGCGCCGGCCCTCGGGCACGAGGTGGTCGGCATCCGCCCCGGCGAAAAGCTGCACGAGGTGATGATCCCCCTTGGCGACGCCCGCAACACGGTGGAACTGGCCGACCGCTACGTGATCCAGCCCAGCCTGGCCTTCTGGTCGCGCGACCCCGACCTGCCCGGCGAGGTGCGCCCGGTCGATCCGGAGTTCGAGTACGCCAGCAACAGCAACGACCACTGGCTGACCCCGGACGAGCTGCTGGCCATGATCGAAACCGCCTGATCAGGAGCCCCCAAGGTGAGCCCGCCCGCCAACCTGCTGGCCGAATACGCCCGCCACACCCTGGATGACTCCGACCGCGCGGCGGTGGCCGAGGCGCTGCTCGATGAGCGGCTGACCACCGGCCCCCGGGTCGGCGCCTTCGAGGCCGCCTTCGCCACCCGGGTCGGCGCCGCCCACGCGGTGGCCTGCAACAGCGGCACGGCGGCGCTGGAGATGATCTACGCCGCCCTGGAGGTGCCGGGGCGCCCGGTGGTGGTGCCGGCCATCACCTTCCTGGCCACCGCCAGCGCGGCGCTGCGCCTGGGCGGGCGGCTCGCCGTGGCCGACGTGGACCCGGCGCGCGGCCATCTGACCCCGGACACCCTGGCCGCCACCCTGGCCGCCCTGCCCCAGCCGGCGGCGGCGGTGACGGTGGTCCACCTGGGCGGGCCGCCGGCCGACCTGCCAGCCCTGGCCGAGGTGGCGCGCCGCCACGGCACGGTGCTGGTGGAGGACGCCTGCCACGCCCTGGGCAGCGTCGAAACCCCGGACGGCGCGCCGGTCGGCGCCTGCACCTTCAGCCGCGCGGCGGCCTTCTCGTTCCACCCGGCGAAGACCATCACCACCGGCGAGGGGGGCATGGTGACCAGCCCCGACCCGGCCCTGGCCGAGGCGGCGCGGCGCCACCGCAACCACGGCATGGTGCGCGCTCCGGCCCCCCTGCGCGCCGACTCCCTGGCCACGGCGCCGTGGTACTACGAGATGCACAGCCTGGCCGGCAATTTCCGGCTGACCGACTTCCAGGCCGCCCTGGGCCTGAGTCAGTTGACCAAGCTGGACACCTTCGTCGAAAAGCGGCGGCGGCTGCGCGACCACTACCTTCAACGCCTCGCCCCGCTCAGCCCCCGGGTCAAGCCGCTGGAGCCGCTGTTCGAGGGGACCATCGGCTGGCACCTGATGGGGGTGCGGGTCGAGGACTTCGCCGCCGGCCCCGAGGCCCGCGCCGCCACCATGACCGCCCTCAAGGCGCGCGGCATCGGCAGCCAGGTGCACTACATCCCGCTCTATCGCCAGCCCCATCTGGCCGACACGCTCGGTCCCGCCGCCGACCCGGCCCGCTTCCCCGGGGCCGAGGCCTATTACGCCCGCTGCCTGTCGCTGCCCCTGTTCCCGGACCTGGAAGAGGCCGACGTGGACACCGTCTGCGCGGCCCTGGAAGCGGCGCTGGGATGAGCGACGGCGGCAACCGGCTCCAACCAGCCCCCGCGCCGCCGGATGGCGGTCGCCCCTTGAAGGTCCTCTGCCTGGACATCGAGGGCGGCCACGGGGGGTCATCGCGCTCGCTGCTGGCCAGCCTGAGCCGAATCGACCGTGAGCGTGTCGAGCCTCTGGTCTGGTGTCGCCGGCCGGGCTCTGTTGTGGAAAAATATCAAGAGCTTGGCATCCCCTGTCGGGTAACTCCCGAAATGCCCAAGATCAGCGCCCTGGAGCGCAACAGCCGAACCCTGCTGGATCTCGCCCGCCTTGCCACGCAGCTTTTCCGAGCCCGTGGCTTCCTGCGCCGTCTTGTCGACACCGCACGGACGGCGGATGTGGTCCACCTCAATCACGAGGGACTGTGGCTTCTCGCCTACTGGCTCAAGGCCCGCACGCGGGTTGCCGTCACGCTGCATCGGCGCACGATGCTACCGAACACGGTGTTCGGTCACCTTCAGGTGAACCTGATCCACCGAGCCGTTGACGGGCAGGTGTTCATCTCCGACAACGAACGACGCAATGCCGAAGACCTGGGCCGCCACCCTCCGATCGGTCCGGTGCTGTTCAACATCGCCGAACCTCCCGCGCCGGGAACGGCGCCGCATCCGGCCTGCCGCGATGACCCGCGGTTCAAGGTGGCGCTGCTGGCCAACTTCGCCTGGATCAGGGGCACGGATCGCCTGCTCGAGGTGGCTCAGGCGCTGGCCGCGCGCGGCGCGCAGGACCGGGTTGTTTTTCTGGTCGCAGGCACCATGCGGATGCCTCGCCGTTACCCCGGACCACTTGCCCAGGCCGCCCGTCAAGGGTGGCAGTTTGATCAGGTCGTGGAGAGATCACAGATTGCCGGGATGATCCGCTTCCTGGGCCACATCTCCGATCCGGAAAGAGTTCTCGTCGGCTGTGACGCCTTGCTGCGCCTGAGCCGGGGCAACAACCCCTGGGGCCGCGACGTGCTGGAGGCCCTGGCCGCCGGGCGGCCGGTGCTGACCGTCGGCAGCTATCAGCGCTTCGTCGAGCACGACGTCACCGGCGTCCTGCTGCCCCGCTTCGACGCCGGGCAGATGGCCGACCACATCCTGGCCCTGGCCGAGGACCCGGCGCGGACCCGGCGCCTGGGCGCCGCCGGCGCCGAGCGCATTGCCCGGCTGTGCGACGGCCCGACCCAGGCCGCCGCCCTGGCCGAGGTGTGGCGCGCGGCGGCGGCCCGCAAGGCGGGCTTGAGGGCCGATCGGACCGGCTGATGGAAAGGGCCTTGGGCGGCGTGTGGGCCGGCCGGCGCCCCCGGCGCGGCAACGGCGCGCGATCAGGCGCCGCTGGCCAGGGTGGGCGGCAGGGCGCTCATCTTGGCCATCAGGTATTCCAGGTCGCCGCTCTCGAACTCGACGCCCAGATCGCCGTACTGGGTGAGCACCCGCTCGATCATGCGCCGCGAGTAGCGGGCCCGGTCGTCCTCCAGACCGTCATAATCGGTCTCGGCGGCCACCTCGACCGCCGCCCGGACGGCGGGAAAGATCGAGCGCGGCAGGCCGGTCTTCTCGAGGATGCCACGCAGACCCAGGTTGCCCTGGTCGTGGATCAACTGACGGGCGTTGACGATGGGGATGCCGGCCAGCAGGGCCATGGCGTATTCGAAGAACTTGATGTCGCCCATGCACACGGCGCGGACCACGATGGACGGCGTCAGGCGGCCGTTGTCGCGCAACTGGGTCACCAGGGTTTCCACCTCGTCCTCGGAAGACTCGGTGGACAGGGTGATCGTCGCCCGCTCGCGGCTTTGCATCAAAAGGTCGGCGGCGACATCGGCCGGCAGCTCGTGATGGCGGATGATGTAGGTCTTGAGGTGCTCGGAGACCCGGGTGACCAGCCGCTCGGCCACCGTCACCGGCAGGCCCGAGCGGTGGGCCAGCGGGCTTTGCACCTTGTCGCTGTCGCCGTACTTGTCGACCGCCTTGAGCATCGCGCTTTCGGTGATCTCGGCCCCGGCGTTGCCGACCAGGGTGGCCACCACGTCCTCGTCGCCATGGTCGACCAGGGCGTCGGAGACTTCCGGCGCCACGCTGGCCCGGCGGGCCACCGCCATCTGCTTGGCCGCCCCCTGCGAGCGCACGATCTCGACCAGATCCTCGCTGGTCAGCACGGTGGAGAATTCGAGGATGGGCAGGGACACGCTGTCCACGTCGTCGGCCAGGGTGCGGGCCAGATCGTGGGGCAGCAGGGGGTTTTCCTTCAGGTTGACGGCCAACGCCTGGCGCACCCGCACCTCGGCGTCGCGCACCATCAGGCGGAAGATGTCCTCGGCCAGCTCGCGTTCGCCGGGCGAGAGTTCCTCGTCATCGAACTGGCGGGCCAGCTTGCCGGCCGTCTCGGCCCGGGTGTCGGGCGAGGGGTCGGCGAGCAGCCGGTTGACGTCCTCGACGGAGAGCTTCTTGTCGGCCATGACGATTTCGGGTCCACACCAACTTGCTCGGGTCCACACCACCTTGGCTGCCGCACCCGCCCTTGGCGGCGGGCGCCGCACGCCCACGGAAAGGCGGGCCACCCTCAAGGTGACCGCCGCAGCCTTCCAGAGCACATCAAAAAACGTACTGCCTCGGACGGTGTTTGTATAGGAGGATCGGCACCGGCGCGGCGGCGACTGTGCGCCAGGTCACAGTTCAGGCACAGTTCAGGTCGCAGATCAGGTCACTGTCGCCGCCCGCGCCAGCCGGCCCGACGCACCGGTTTGGCGGGCCCAGTTTGGCGGGCCGAGTTTGTCAGGTCCAGCTTGTCAGGCCTTGAAGCCCCAGGTGGTGGGGTCGGCCACCGGCTGGTTCTTGCTCAGCTTCTGCATGCCGGTGATGATGCGCATCACCGCCCACACCAGCAGAACCAGCATGATCGCCCAGCCGACGATAATGACGCTGGTGACGGCGGCGATGAGTCCCCCCAGTAGGCCGATCCAGAAGGTGCGGATCTGGAAGGTGTAGTGGGTGTCCAGCATCGGGTCCTTGCCCCGGTTCACGTAGGCCAGGACCACCCCGATGATGCTGGTGATGCCAACCAGAAAACCGACCAGGTAAAGAATGTAGACCAGATTGGCCGAGCCCTTGCCCTCCAGGCCCACCTCCAGGCTGCCGCCGCCCGGCGGCGTGGGATTGCTCGCTTGATCCGACATCGATCACTCTCCCTCGCATCTGGCCGGCGCCGGGACGGCGCGCGACATCGCCCATCAGCCTAACAGCTTATGGCGTCCGGCGCATTATCCGCGCCCCCTCCGGGGACCTCCCAGCAGATCGCCCGAGGCCAGCGCGGCGCCGCCGACGATCAGCCCCAGGGCCAGCCACAGGCTGGGCCGCGAGGTGGCCAGCCCCAGCCCGACCAGGATCAGCGTGGAGAGCAGCGGCGCCGCATAGGCGGCCGCCCCCAGGGCCCGGATGTCGCCCCGCTTGACCCCGTGATCCCAGGTGAAGAAGGCCGCCCCCACCGGGCCCAGGCCAAGCCCCAGCACGGCCAGCCAGGGCCCCGGGTGGTCCGGCCAGACGGTGGTCTCGACGGCGAGATGGGCGAGCCAGGCGAGCACCGCCGTCACCCCGCAGAAGGCCCCCACCGCCTGGGTCGGGACATGGGTCAGCCGGCGGTTGAGCACCGAATAGCCGGACCACACCAGGGCGGCGGCCAGGGCCACCCCGTGCCCGGGCTCCAGCGAGGCGAAGTCGATCGTCCCACCCCGGGCGACCAGGATGGCGGTGCCGGCCAGCCCGGCCAGGGCGCCCAGCGGATGGAACCAGCGCAGCCGCTCGCCGGGCAGCAGGGCGCTGAACAGAACGATCAGCAGCGGCCACAGGTAGGCGATCAGGCTGGCCTCCACCGGCGGCGCCGAGGACAGGGCCAGGAAGTAGAGGAAATGGTAGCCGAACAGCCCGCCGACCCCGATCAACCAGGCCGGCCAGGGCAGCCTCAACCCGTTCAGCACCGCCTCCAGGCCGCGCCGCCGGATCTCCAGCCCCCAGGTGCCGCAGCCGATCAGGAAAGCCACCGCGAAAGCCAGGGCGGTGATCTGCAGCGGCGGCATGTCGCCGCTGAGCGTGGTCAGCGGGGCCAGCAGGGCCCACATCAGGACCGCCGTGCCGCCCACCGCGGTGGCCCGCCGGCGGGCGGCCAGGGCGGCCGCGACGCTTTCCCCGCTGCTCGGCGTCCCGGCCACCGGCTCAGTACATGTGCTGGCCGCCGTTGATCGACAGCGTGGCCCCAGTCACGAAGCCCGCGTTGTCGTCGATCAGGAACATCACGCCGCGCGCGATGTCCTCGGCCTTGCCCAGGCGGCCCACCGGAATGCGCGAGATGATCTTCTGCAACACCTCGTGGGGCACGGCGCGGACCATGTCGGTATCCACATAGCCGGGGGCGATGGCGTTGACGGTGATCCCCTTGGGCGCCCCCTCCTGGGCCAGCGCCTTGGTGAAGCCGTGGATGCCCGACTTGGCGGCGGCGTAGTTCACCTGACCGTACTGCCCGGCCTGGCCGTTGATCGAGCCGACGTTGACGATGCGCCCGAAGCCACGGTCGAGCATGCTTTCCCAAACCACCTTGCACATGTTGTAGCAGGAGGTGAGGTTGGTGTGGATGACCTCTTCCCAGTGGTCGTAGGTCATCCGCTTCATGGTGCCATCGCGGGTGATGCCGGCGTTGTTGACCAGCACCTCGACCGGACCCAACTCGCGGCTCACCTTGGCCACCCCGGCCTCGCACTCGCCGAAGTCGGAGACGTCGAAGCGGAACACCGGGATGCCGGTCTCCTCGTGGAAGCGGTTGGCCGCCTCGGTGTTGCCGGCATAGTTGGCCGCCACCCGATAGCCGGAGTCCCTCAGGTGCTCGCAGATGGCCCGCCCGATGCCGCGGGTTCCGCCGGTGACGATGGCAACTCGACCCATAAGATTCTCTCCCTCTCCGAGACGGCCGGTGCCCACCGGCCCAGGTGTTTCACAGGTGATTCACAGGTGACTCACGGATGGTTCCCAGGTGGCTCACAAGTGGTTCAAGGTAAAAACACTCCCTGGCCCAGAGATAACCCCTGGCCCCGGTGAACGCAACGCGCGGCGGGCCGTTTTCCGCCCCAACCCATTGCCCCGGCAGGCGGGTTGGGAGTAAAGCCATGGCGCCCACCCCCTCTTGATGACGGGACCCAGCCCATGACCGCCACCGCCCCGACCGGAGCCCGCCTGCTGGTCCGCTGTCTGGCCGACCAGGGCGCCGAGCGCATTTTCGGCGTGCCCGGGGAAAGCTTCCTCGGCGTGCTCGACGCGCTGCTCGACTACCCGGACCTGGAATACGTCACCTGCCGCCAGGAAGGCGGCGCCGCCATGATGGCCGAGGCCCACGGCAAGCTGACCGGGCGCCCCGGGCTGTGTCTGGTCACCCGCGGCCCCGGCGCCACCAACGCCTGCGCCGGGGTCCACGTGGCGGCCCAGGACTCGACCCCGATGATCCTCATGATCGGCCAGGTGGACCGCGCCATGCTGGGGCGCGAGGCCTTTCAGGAAATCGACTTCGGCCAGATGTTCGGCCCGCTGGCCAAGTGGGTCGGCCAGGTGGACGACGCCGCCCGCCTGCCCGAGCTGATCGCCCGCGCCCACGCCAGCGCCATGAACGGCCGCCCCGGGCCGGTCGTGCTGACCCTGCCCGAGGACATGCTGAGCGGCCCCGCCGACTGGCCCGAGCGCCGCCCGGGTCGCGTCGAGCCGGCCCGCGCCGCCCCCCGTCCGGCCGACGTGGAAAACCTGTCGGCCCGCCTGACCGCCGCCCGCCGGCCCCTGCTGCTGGTCGGCGGCGGTGGCTGGACGGCCGCCGCCAGCACCCACCTCAAGACCCTGGCCGAAGCCTCTGACCTGCCGGTGGCCGCCGCCTTCCGGCGCCAGGACTGCCTGGACAACACCCACCCCTGCTACGCCGGGCATGTCGGCATCGGCATCGACCCGGGGCTGGCCGAGCGCCTCGCCGAGGCCGACCTGATCGTCGCCGTCGGCCCCCGCCTGGGCGAGATGACCACCGGCGGCTACAGCCGCCTCACCGTTCCGACGCCGGCCCAGGGGCTGGTCCACGTCCACCCGGACGGCGACGAACTGGGCCGCGTCTATCAGGCCGATCTGGCCATCCAGGCCCACCCGGAACCGCTGCTCGCCGCCCTCGCCGCCGCCCCGCCCCTCCCCGGGCCGGCGCGCGACCCGGCTTGGCGCGCCGCCTGCCGGGCCACCGTCGATGCCTTCTCGGCCCCGCCCCCGGCCCCCGCCCAGGGACCCGATCTGGCCGCCCTGATGGGCCACCTGCGCCAGCACCTGCCCGACGACGCCATCCTCTGCAACGGGGCCGGCAACTACGCCATCTGGCTGCACCGATTCTTCGCCTGGCGCCAGTACGGCACCCAGCTCGCCCCGACCAGCGGCTCCATGGGCTACGGCCTGCCCGCCGCCATCGCCGCCGCCCTGGCCCGCCCGCAAACCCCGGTCGTCGCCCTGGCCGGCGATGGCTGCCTGATGATGACCGTCCAGGAATTGGCCACCGCCATCGCCCGACACGCCAACCTGCTGCTTCTGGTGGTCAACAACGCCAACTTCGGCACCATCCGCATGCACCAGGAACGCCGCTTCCCCGGCCGCGTCAGCGCCACCACCCTGACCAACCCCCGCTTCGCCGAGATGGCCCGAACCTTCGGCGCCAAAGCCTGGCAGGCCGACACCACCGAAAGCGCCCGAACCGCCCTGAGCGAAGCCCTGAATGCCGAGGGCGTGCGCGTCCTGGAACTGATCTGCCCGACCGACCAACTGACCCCAACCGCCACCGTCAGCAACCCGCGCGGGTGAGGGAAACCAGCAGTGGCCCCGGCTTGAAGCCGCCTTGCGGCGGCTTTATGGGGCGCTGCCCCGCGCGCGCCCCGAGGCCGGCACTTGCCGGCCGACGACGGCGCGCGCAAGCCAACGAATCAAAGGGGCGCCGCCCCTTTGAACCCCGCCGGGGACCCTTTTGGGTCCCCGGACCCCTATTGACTTAATCGGGGGGCCCATTGCCGGTCGTGCCCTGAGGCACGGATGGGTTTTCCGCACGCCGGCCTTTGGCCGGCGTGCAAACAACAAGATTCTTCCGAAACACGCCGGATGCGCGAATCAGCTCAACGCCTGAGGAGGCTGTTGTTGGAGGTTGTTTCGCAGGCCAGCGAAGCTGGCCTGCACCCAAACACCATGCAGACTTGGCACCACGTTCGCGATGCGCACCAACGAAATGGCGGGGGTCCGGGGGATCGCCTTCGATCCCCCGGTGGGGGTTCGGGGGCAAGGCCCCCGTTTTGCAAGGTGTGGGGGTTCGGGGGCAGAGCCCCCGTTTATCCAGCCGCGCGCCTCCGTTCGGGGGCTCAGAAGATCCCTTCCAGCAGGGCTTTCTTGCGGCGTTCGATGGTCGGGGTTTCGCCGGTGGTGATGGCGCGACCGAGGGCCTGGTTTTCGCGGATGCGCTGGGATTCCTTGTCGGCGTCGACGACGGCGCCGAAGGGGATCTGGTCGTCCCAGAACATCAGGCGGTCGGTGAATTCTTCCGACTCGGCGGCCAGGGCGGAGGTTTCGCGATCGACCACCTGGCGGATGTTGTCCACGTTGCGGTCGGTGCCGGCCAGTTTGAGCAACGCCTGTTCGCCGCGCGAGAAGTCGTTGCGGCTGTAGCCGGCGCCGCCGGCGCCGAGCACGGTGTTGCGGGCCTGATCGCGGGTGGTGCCTTCCTGGGGCCGTGGGGCGCCGGGTTCGGGGGGCCTCAGGTCGTATTCCGGTGGCACGGCGAGGGGGGCGCGGGCGACGACGGCGAATTCGTCGGGTGGCCGGCGCTCCAGGCCGAGGGTTTTCTTGGCGTTGCTGCAGCCAGTGAGGCCGCCGCCGAGGAGGCCGGCCACAAGCACGCCGCCGAGGATGAGGACAGGGGATCGCCGCACGGGTCGGACCTTTCGCCAAGGATGGTCGTAACGAGAAGCTTTAAGCGATCCCCGGGCCTGGATCAAGGGAGCCTCAGGAGACGGTGATCGCGGGCATGGGCTGGCCGTCGTCGCCCTCCAGGGTGTCCTTGAGGGCCTGGGCGATGGCGGCGTAGGCCTTGGCGTGGGGGCTGTCGGGCTCGGCGACGACGATCGGCGTGCCGGCGTCGGAGGTTTCGCGGATCCTGATGTCGAGCGGGATCTCGCCAAGGAACGGGCAGTCCATTTCCTCGGCCGTGCGCTTGGCGCCGCCATGGGCGAACAGTTCCTCGCGGTGGCCGCAGTTGGGGCAGACGTAATAGCTCATGTTCTCGATCAGGCCGAGCACCGGCACCTCGACCTTGCGGAACATGTTGAGGCCCTTGCGGGCGTCGAGCAGGGCGATGTCCTGCGGGGTGGAGACGATCACCGCGCCGGACAGCGGCACCCGCTGGCTGATGGTGAGCTGGGTGTCGCCGGTGCCGGGCGGCATGTCGATCACCATGACGTCCAGTTCGCCCCACTCGACGTCGCGCAGAAGCTGCTCGAGGGCGCCGATGACCATCGGCCCGCGCCAGATCACCGGGGCGTCCTCGGGCACCATGAAGCCGATCGACATGATCTTCAGGCCGTGGTTCTCGAGCGGCAGGATGGCGCTGTCGGTGGTCGTCGGCTCGGCCCCGGCGAGGCCCAGCATGCGCGGCATGGAGGGGCCGTAGATGTCGGCGTCAAAAAGCCCCACCTTGAGGCCCAGGCGCGACAGGGCGAGGGCCAGATTGGCCGCCGTGGTCGACTTGCCGACCCCGCCCTTGCCGCTGGCCACGGCCACGATGTGGCGCACCGAGCCCAGGGCCAGCTTGCCGTGCAACGCCTGCTGGCCCCTGGGTCCGCCCTCCTCGGGCGCCCCACCGCCAGCCTGCCCACCACCCTGCCCACCACCCTGGCGCTGGGCGGTCAGGACGGCGGTGGCGGTGAGCACCCCGGGCAGGGCGTGCACGGCCTTTTCGGCCGCCGCGCGCACCGGCTCCATTTCCGGGCCCAGTTCGGGCGGCACTTCCAGGGTGAAGGTGACGTGGCCATCGCGGATCACCACCTCGCCGACCCAGCCGGCCGAGACCAGATCCGAGCCGCTGTCGGCGTGGATGATGCTGCGCAGTTCGTCCAGAATCCGTTCGCGGGTGATCTCGGCCATGTCGTTGCTGTTCCTGCTCGCCAAGGGTCTTCGGGGAGGGCGCGCGGCGGCGCCCGCAAAAGCGGACCCTACCCCCTCGCGCCGGGTGCGGAAAGGCCCCATATGGGGTGCGCCCCGGCCGGCTGTACAGAGTCCCGTCCGGTGGCCTATAACCCTTGGCAATCCTTGGGGGGCCGGCCGGCTCTCCCGACCCCAATCACGACTTCGAGGGCGGAGCAGACAGTGAAAGTTTTCAATCAGCAGGGCGGCCCGTGGGGCGGCGGCCCGGGTGGCGGCAGCCCCTGGGGCGGCGGCGGCAACGGTAACGGCGACGGCCGCAACCCGTGGGGCGGTGGTGGTGGTGGCGGCGGAGCGCGCCGGCCCAATCCCCCGCCGCCGGACATCGAGGACATGCTGCGCAAGGGCCAGGAGAAGCTGAAGAGCCTGTTCCCCGGCGGCATGGGCGGCAAGGGCATCGCGCTGGCGGTGATCATCGTCGTCGCCGCCTGGGCGGCCACCGGCTTCTACCGCGTGCAGCCCGACGAACAGGGCGTGGAGCTGCTGTTCGGCGCCTTCATGAAGACCACCAGCCCGGGCCTGAACTACTGGTTCCCGGCCCCGGTGGGCGATGTCATCAAGCCCAAGGTGACGGTGGTCAACAGCATCCAGATCGGCTTTCGCGGCAGCCCCGACGGGCGCGGCAACTTCACCGTGGCCCGCGACGTGCCCGAGGAAAGCCTGATGCTGACCGGCGATCAGAACATCATCGACGCGCGCTATGTGGTGCAGTGGCAGATCGCCGACGCCGGCAAGTTCCTGTTCAACATCCGCGACCCCGAGGTGACCATCAAGGCGGCCGCCGAAAGCGCCATGCGCGAGGTGGTCGGCACCCGCACCCTCGATTCGATCATGACCGAGGGCCGCGGCGAGGTGCAGTTCGAGGCCAAGGCGCTGATCCAGGAAATCCTCGACAGCTACAAGGCCGGGGTGAGCATCACCGGCGTGCAGATGGACAAGGCCGACCCCCCGAAGGAGGTCATCGACGCCTTCAACGACGTCCAGCGGGCCCGCCAGGACAAGGAGCGTCTGCAGAACGAGGCCCAGGCCTACCGCAACGACATCCTGCCCCGGGCCAAGGGTCAGGCGGCGCGCGTGGTGCAGGCGGCCGAGGCCTACAAGGCCGAGGTGATGGAGCAGGCCAAGGGTGAGGCGCAGCGCTTCGACGAGGTCTACGACAGCTACACCACGGCCCGCGAGGTGACCCGCCAGCGCCTGTTCCTGGAAACCATGCAGGACGTGCTGGGCAATTCCGACAAGGTGATCATCGACCCGTCGGCCGAGGGCGGCCAGGGGGTCACCCCCTATCTGCCGCTGCCCGAAGTCCAGAAGCGCCGCACCGGAGGTGACCAGCGATGAAGAATATCGGACTCCTCGTCTTCGGGGTGATCGCGGTGGTCGCCGCCGTCATCCTGTCGAGCAGCCTGTTCACCGTGCAGCAGACCGAACAGGCCATCGTGTTGCGCTTCGGCAACCCGGTGCGGCTGGAAGAAGAGCCGGGCCTCAAGTTCAAGGTGCCGATGGTCGAGACGGTGCTGTTCTACGACAACCGCATCCTGCCGCTTGATCCGCCGGTGTTGCAGTTGCCGCTGGCCGACCAGAAGCGCATCAACGTCGATGCCTTCGCCCGCTTCCGCATCGTCGACCCCCTGGAGCTCTACAAGACGGTGCGCGACGAGAACGGCCTGCGCAACCGCTTCGGCGACATCCTCAATGCCCAGGTGCGAAATCAGGTGGCCAAGGCCCAGTTGATCGACCTTCTGGGCGACCGCCGGGTGGCGGTGATGGACGCCATCACCCAGGCGGTGCGCGAGCAGGCACCGACCTATGGCATCGAGGTCATCGACGTGCGCATCGGGCGCACCGACCTGCCCACCGAGACCAGCCAGTCGGTGTTCGACCGCATGCGCTCCGAGCGCGAGGCCCAGGCCCGCAAGCTGCGCTCGGAAGGCCAGGAGCTGAAGGACCGCATCGAGGGTGAGGCCAACCGCGACAAGGCGATCATCCTGGCCGAGGCCGAGCGCACCGCCCAGGGCCTGCGCGGCGAGGGCGACGCCGAGCGCAACCGCATCCTCGGCAAGGCCTACGGGCGCGACCAGGAGTTCTTCCGCTTCTACCGCACCCTTCAGGCCTACCGCGAGGGCATCGGCGACGGCGGCGCCACCCTGGTCCTGTCGCCCAACAGCGAGTTCTTCCGCTACTTCGGTCAGGACGCCGATGCCGAGGCGCGGTAGGGCCCGGTGAGCGACCATCTGTGGATGGCGCTGGCCCTGGTGCTGGTCATCGAGGGCCTGCTCTACGCCCTGCTGCCGGAGACCATGCAACGCATGATGCGCCAGGTGCTGGAGATGCCGCCCGAGACCCTGCGCTGGGCTGGCCTCGCCGCCGCCGCCACCGGGGTCGCCGCCGCCTGGTGGCTGCACGGCTGAGGCGGCCGGACACCACACAAAAAAGGCTCCCGATCCTGGCGGATCGGGAGCCTTTCCTTTTCGGCCCGCGCCCGGTCAGGGGTTGACCGGTTGCAGCCAGACGGTGGCCAGCGGGGGCAGGGTGAGGAGCAGCGAGTGGGGACGGCCGTGGCCTTCCACCGGCTCGGAGTCGACCAGCGGGCCGTTGCCCACGCCGCTGCCGCCGAAGCGGCTGTCGTCGGTGTTCAGCCGTTCGTGATAGGCCCCCGGCCAGGGCACGCCGACCCGGTAGCCCTGCAACACCTGGGGCGTCAGGTTGGCGACGCAGACAATCGGCGCGCTGCCGTCGCGCGGCCAGCGGATCCACGACAGCACGCTGTTGTCGGCGTCCGAGCCGTCGATCCACTCGAAGCCGCGGGGGTCGAAGTCCTGCTGGTAGAGGGCCGGGGTGGCCACGTAAAGCCGGTTCAGCTCGCCCACCAGATCCTTCACGCCGCGATTGAGCGGGTCCTCCAGCAGGTGCCAGTCGAGGCTTTGGTCCTCGTCCCACTCGCGCTCCTGGCCCAGCTCGCCACCCATGAACAGAAGCTGCTTGCCCGGATGGGCCCACATGAAGCCGTAGTAGGCCCGAAGGTTGGCGAACTTCTGCCAGCGGTCGCCGGCCATGCGGCCGAACAGCGAGCCCTTGCCGTGCACCACCTCGTCATGGCTCAGCGGCAGGATGAAGTTCTCGTTGAAGGCATAGAGCAGGCCGAAGGTGAGCTGGTTCTGGTGCCAGCGGCGGTGGATGGGGTCCTTCTTGAAGTATTCCAGGGTGTCGTGCATCCACCCCATGTTCCACTTGTAGCCGAAGCCCAGGCCGCCCAGGTAGGTGGGCCGGCTGACCATCGGCCAGGCGGTGCTTTCCTCGGCGATGGTCATCGCCCCGCGCCCCAGCTCGTAGACCAGCTCGTTCAGGCGCTTCAGGAAGTCGATGGCTTCCAGGTTCTCGTTGCCGCCGTGCTGGTTGGGGATCCACTCGCCGTCCTGACGCGAGTAGTCGAGGTAGAGCATCGAGGCCACCGCGTCGACCCGAAGGCCGTCGATGTGGAACTGCTCGATCCAGTACAGCGCGTTGGCGATCAGGAAGTTGCGCACCTCGATGCGGCCGAAGTTGTAGATCAGGGTGTCCCAGTCCATGTGCCGGCCCTTGCGCGGGTCGGCGTGTTCGTAAAGGTGGGTGCCGTCGAACAGGCCCAGCGCGTGGGCGTCGGTCGGGAAGTGGCCGGGCACCCAGTCGATGATCACCCCGATGCCGGCGTTGTGGCAGCGGTCGATGAAGCGCTTGAAGGCGCTGGGGTCGCCGAAGCGGCTGGTCGGCGCGTACAGGCCCACCGGCTGATAGCCCCAGGAGCCGTCGAAGGGGTGCTCGTGGATGGGCAAAAGCTCGATGTGGGTGAAGCCCAGGTCGCGCACATAGGGCACCAGCCGGTCGCCCAGCTCGTCGTAGCTCAGGAAGCGGTGCTCGTCCTCGGGCACCCGGGCCCACGAGCCGAGATGCACCTCGTAGATGCTCATCGGCCGATCGAGGCCGCCGGCCGCCGCCTCGCGGGCCCGGATCCAGCCCTCGTCGGTCCACGGGAAGTCGGTCAGGCCATGGACGATGGCGGCGTTGGCCGGCCGCTTCTCGCCGTAAAAGCCGTAGGGGTCGAACTTCAGCGGCAGCAGGCTGCCGTCGGCCGCCCTGATCTCGAACTTGTACAGCGCCCCGGCGACGAGGTGGGGAATGAACAGCTCCCACAGCCCGGCGCCGCCGCGCGAGCGCATCATGTGCACCCGGCCGTCCCAGTCGTTGAAGTCGCCGACCACCGAGACCCGGCGCGCGTTGGGGGCCCACACCGCGAAGGCCACCCCGGGCACCCCCTCATACACCGTGGGATGGGCCCCCAGGCGCTCGTAGGGGCGCTGGTGGGTGCCCTCGGCGATCAGGTAGACGTCGGTCTCGCCGAGCCAGGGGGGGAAGCGGTAGGGGTCCTCGACCACCGCCGTCTCGCCGCCCACGGTGCGCGCCAGCCGGTAGGGAAACCACGCCTCGCGCCCCGGCACCTCGGCGGCGAACAGGCCGTCGGGGTGGACCTTGGCCAGCGCGACCAGGGGGCTGTCGTCGGCCGCGTCGAGCAGGGTCAAGGCCTCGGCCCGGGGGTCGAAGACGCGGATCACCAGCACCCCGTCGCCGCGCCGGTGCAGACCGAGCAGGGTGAACGGATCGTGGGCGTCGGCGGTGACGATGGCCGTTTCGGTGGCCTTGTCGACCAGTTTGCGGGGCATGAGGCCTCCAGTGGGCATTCAGAAAAGAGGAACGGGGGGGACGGTCAGTCCACCGGCTGAGCCAGCAGGTGGGCCAGCCCGCCCAGCGGGATGGACAGCCAGTCGGGCCGGTTGGCCGCCTCGTAGGCGATTTCATAGAGCGCCTTGGTCAGGCTCATCAGGTCGATCAGGGCGGGGTCGAGACCCAGCCCCGGGCAGCCCTCCACGGCTTCGGCGTAGCCGTCGAGGAAGGCGGCGCGGGTTTCCGCCTGCCACGCCTCGGCATGCGGCTTGAGACGGGTCAGGATGTCGGTGCCGGCCTCGGCCTGACGGTCGGCCTGGGCGAACAGGGCGGCCCAGGCGGCGTAGTCGAAGCTGCGCAGCATCCCGGCCACGTCGGCCATCGGAGTGCCGCGGGCCCGCCGGCGGTCCAGCGAGCGGGCCGGCTCGCCCTCGAAGTCGAGCAGGAAGAAGTCGTCCTTGGCGATCACCACCTGACCCAGGTGCAAATCGCCATGCAGGCGGATCAGCCGCCCGGCGCCGCCGTGGCGGGTCGGATCGGCCAGCTCGGCGATACGCTGCTTGACCGCCTTCCAGTCGTCCAGCCGGGCCGTGATGTCGGCCGCCAGGGGGCTGTCCCCGGGCAGCCGACCGACCATGCGCTTCAGCGCCTGACGGGCCGCCCGGGCCTGGTCACCCGCCGCCTCGGCCCAGGCTTCCAGGGCCTTTGGCGTCAGCGGCTCGGGGGCGAAATCGGGGGCCTCGTCGGCGTGCCGCGCGCCGGCCTCGGCCAGGGCGCGGTGCAACTCGCCGATGCGCCGCCCGAGGGTGGCGATCAGGCTCATGAAATAGGCGTGGCGCGGTTCCTCCTCGGGGCCCGGCGGGGCGGCCGTCGGCTCCTCGGGCAGCAGCTCCACCTCCTCCAGGAAACGGTCCAGGTAATCGAGGGTGAATGACCAGCCGTCGCCCTGGTTGGCCACGTAGGCCTGGAGGATGGCGCAGGCCGCCGCCCCGCCCTCGCCGGGCAGGGTCAACTCGGCGTGGCCGAGCACCGCCGGGATGTTGGCGTAGCCGGCCCGGTCGGTCAGGAAGCGGCCCATCTCCACCTCCGGGTGGATGCCCGGTTCCAGGCGCCGGTAAAGCTTCAGGATGTGGCCCTCGCCAACCCGAAGCGAGGTGTTGGACTGGTCGGCCCCCAGACGCTGCACCTCGGCCTCGGGCTCGAAGGTCACGCCGGCGGCGGCGCTGGTCGGATGGGCCACCAGCTCGGCCCCCTCCTCGCCCGGGTGGCGGGCCCCGGCCAGGATGTCGGCGGCCAGCCGGCGCACGAAGCCAAGGTCGCCCAGCGCCGCGTCGACCAGCAGGCCGGCCCGGGCGCCCTGGCGGGTCTTGGCCACGGCGAAGGCGGCCAGATGCTCCTGCGGGTCCTGGTCGCGGCTTTCCCAGGCGGCGGCCAGGGGCAGGAAGTAGAGGTGGCTGTCCTCGCCCTCGCCGACCCGCCAGGCGGCGGCCAGCGGCGCCGTTTCGCCGCGCCCGGCGGGCACTTCGACGCGGGCCGCCGCCGCCACCTTGGGCCGGCCCAGGCCCTTCAGGCCAAACCAGCGCTGGCGGGGCAGGAAATCGGGCAGGGCGGTGTTGGTCAGGGTGTCGAGGCCCTTGCCCTGGCCCAGGCCGCCGGTCTTGCCCAGCACCAGGGTGACGAACTCGGGCAGCACCGGGGGCTGCGGCTCGTGCCAGATCGGCGCCTCTTCCTCCTCGGCCAGCAGGAACCAGTAGAAGGCGTAGGCCGGCAGGGTGACGAAGTAGGGCAGATCGCCGATCGGCGGAAAGGCCGAGCGGCCCATCAGCTCGACCGGCACCCGGCCCTTGAAGGCCGACAGATCAAGCTCCACCGGCTGGGCGGCGCGCGACAGGTTGGCGACACACAGGATGGTCTCGCCCGACCCGCCGTCGGCCTCCTCGACGCGGCGCAGGTAGGCCAGCACCTTGCGGTTGCCGGGGTAGAGGAAGTCGAGGTGGCCGCGGCCGAATGCCTTGTGCCGCCGGCGCACGGCGATCAGCCGGCGCATCCAGTTGAGCAGCGAGGAGGGGTTGGCCGCCTGGGCCTCCACATTGACCGTGGCGAAGCCATAGATGGCATCCTGGATGGCCGGCAGGTAAAGGCGCTGCGGATCGGCCCGCGAGAAGCCGCCGTTACGGTCGCTGCTCCACTGCATGGGGGTGCGCACGCCGTCGCGGTCGCCCAGGTAGATGTTGTCGCCCATGCCCAACTCGTCGCCGTAATAGACGATGGGGGTGCCCGGCATGGACATCAACAGGCTGTTCAGAAGCTCGATCTTGCGCCGGTCGTTGTCGACCAGCGGGGCCAGCCGGCGGCGGATGCCCAGGTTGATGCGCGCCCTGGGCTCGGCGGCGTAGTAGTTCCACAGGTAGTCGCGCTCGCGGTCGGTGACCATTTCCAGCGTCAATTCGTCGTGATTGCGCAGGAAGATGGCCCACTGGGCGGTGGCCGGGATGTCCGGCGTCTGGCGCATGATGTCGGTGATGGGATGGCGGTCCTCCTGGGCCAGCGCCATGTACATGCGCGGCATCAGGGGGAAGTGGAAGGCCATGTTGCACTCGTCGCCGGGGCCGTCGCCGAAGTAGGGGCGCACGTCCTCGGGCCACTGGTTGGCCTCGCCGAGCAGCATGCGGCCCGGGTAGTGCTCGTCGATCCAGGCGCGCAGGCGTTTGATGATGGCGTGGGTCTCGGGCAGGTTCTCGTTGTTGGTGCCGTCGCGCTCGACCAGATAGGGGATGGCGTCGAGGCGCATCCCGTCGACCCCGGTATCGAGCCAGAACTTCATCACCCGGATCACCTCGTCGAGCACCCGGGGGTTGTCGAAGTTGAGGTCCGGCTGGTGGCTGAAGAAGCGATGCCAGTAGTACTGCTGGGCCACCGGGTCCCAGGTCCAGTTGCTGGTCTCGGTGTCGGTGAAGATGATCCGCGTCTCGGGCCATTTGCGGTCGTCGTCCGACCACACATAGAAATTGCGGTGGGCCGAGCCCGGCTTGGCCCGCCGGGCCCGCTGGAACCAGCGGTGCTGGTCCGAGGTGTGGTTGATGACCAGCTCGGTGATCACCTTCAGGCCGCGCGCGTGGGCCGCCTTGACGAAGGCCTTGAAGTCGGCGAGCCGCCCATAGGCCGGGTGCACCCCCTTGTAGTCGGCGATGTCATAGCCGTCGTCGCGCAGCGGCGAGGGGTAGAAGGGCAGCACCCACACCGCGTTGACCCCCAGGCTGACCAGATAGTCCAGCTTCTGGGTCAGGCCGGCGAAGTCGCCGATGCCGTCGTTGCTGAAGTCGAAGAACGCCTTGACGTGCAACTGATAGATGACCGCGTCCTTGTACCACAGGGGATCGTCCTGCGGGGCGGGGTCACCGGTGTGCCGGGGCGTGGGGCGGGGATGCGACATGACGGCGAACGAAGTCCTGGCAAGGCGGGCAGGAGGGGCGGGGCCACAATATCCCTAACCGTAGTAGGGGTCCACGTAACTGACCGAGGCCCACGGGGTGATCTTGAAGGCCAGCCACGGCTGTTCTTCCGGGTCCAGGGTGACGGTGTGCTCGGCGCCGCGCCACAGGCGGCGCCGGCCGCTCGCCAGATCGCGCACCTCGAAGGGCTGCCCGGGGCCCACCCCCATGCGCTCCAGGGGGAAGCTCAAGGTGGCCCGGCGCGGCTCGAAGGGGTCCAGGCTGACGGCGACGAAGACCATGTCGCCGCCCCCGGGAAGGATGCGGCTGAAGAACAGCACGCTGTCGTCGTCGGCCGGATGGAAGGTCAGGGTGGCCGGGTCGGCGAAGGCCGGATGATCGCGCCGGATGCGGTTGAGGCGGGCCAGATCGGCCTTGATGTGGCCCGGGGCGTTCCAGTCGCGCACCCTGATCTGGTACTTCTCGCTGTCCAGGTACTCCTCGCGCCCCGGCAGGGCGGCGTTCTCGCACAGCTCATAGCCGTTGTAGATGCCATAAAGGCTGCCCAGCAGCGCCGCCAGGGCGGCCCGGATGCGGAAGGCCGGACGGCCGCCCCGTTGCAGGAACTCGGGCAGGATGTCGGGGGTGGAGGGGAACAGGTTGGCCCGCATCACCTCGACATGGGGCGGGCGGGTCAGCTCCTCGAAATAGGCGATCAGCTCGGGCTTGAAGTTGCGCCAGGTGAAGTAGCTGTAGGACTGGCTGTAGCCGACCTTGGCCAGCATCAGCATCATCGGCGGACGGGTGAAGGCCTCGGCCAGGAAGATGGCGTCCGGGTGGCGGGCCTTCACCTCGCCGATCAGCCATTCCCACATCGGCACCGGCTTGGTGTGCGGGTTGTCGACCCGGAAGATGCGCACCCCGCGCCGGCACCAGAACAGGAAGACCTCGCGCAGGGCGGTCCAGATGGCCTCGGCATGGGGGCCCATGAAATCCAGGTTGACGATGTCCTGGTACTTCTTGGGCGGGTTCTCGGCATAGCGGATGGAGCCGTCCGGGCGCCACTGGAACCACTCCGGATGCTCATCGATCCACGGATGGTCGCGGCTGCACTGAAAGGCGATGTCGAGCGCCAGGGCCAGCCCGTGGTCGGTCGCCGCCCGGACCAGCCGGTCGAAATCCTCGAAGCTGCCAAGGTCGGGGTGGATGGCGGTGTGCCCCCCCTCCGGCCCGCCGATGGCATAGGGGCTGCCGGGCTCGCCGGGCTCGGCCGGAAAGCTGTTGTTGCGCCCCTTCCTGAAGCGCGGCCCGATGGGGTGGATGGGCATCAGGTAGAGCACATCGAAGCCGAGCGCCGAGATTTCCGGCAGCCGGGCGATGACGTCATCGAAGGTGCCGCCGCGCGTGGGGTCGTCGGTCTGCGAGCGCACCGCCACCTCGTACCAGGCGGCGAAGCGGGCCAGGGTCGGCTCGACCACCACCTCGAGCGCCGGTTCCTGGACCACCGCCCGGGTGCGGTCGGCGTGGCGGGCCATCAGCTCGGCCACGTCGCCATGCAGCAGGCGGCGCACCCGCTCGACCACCTCGCGGTGGGCCGCCGCCTCACCCAGGATGCCGGTCAGGCAGCGGGCGTCCTCGTCCGCCCCGGCCGCCTCGGCGCGGCGCGCCGCCGCCTCCATCAGGTGGCGGCCCTCGATCAGCTCCAGATCGAGCGCCTGGGCGGCCTTCAGGCGGGCGGTGATGTCGCGGCTCCAGGTGGCCCAGGCGTCGTCCCAGGCGACCACCCGGTAGTCCCAACGCCCGAGGGCGGTCAGCGGCAGCTCGCCGCGCCAGCGGTCGAGGCCCGGCTCGACCAGGGTCATCGGCACCGCCGACCACGCGGCATCGGGCCGGGGCCGGCTTTCCAGAACCACGCCCAGCACCCCGTGACCGTCGCGGAAGACCTCGGCGGTGACCGTGAGCAGATCGCCCACCACCCGCTTCACCGGATAGCGGCCACCGTCCACCGAGGGCGTGACGTTCTGGATGACAATCGGCTGGGAGACGGTGGGGAAAGGCGTCGGGCAAGGCGTCATGGGCGGTCTTCGCGTTGGGGCGGGAGAGAGTCTCAGGGGCCGACGAACAGGCGCACCTCGCCATCGGCCAGATCGAGCAGTGGCGCCTCGGCCGTGGGCTTCCACGGCCCCTCCGGCATGGCGGTCAGCGGCTCGCCACCCTGGGCGGCGCGGCGGGCCAGCGGGTCGTCGGGGTCATCGTAGTCCAGCGACCACGGCCCGTTGCCCGAAGGATTGATGACGATCAGCGCCCAGTCGGGGTCGAACTCGGACTGGCGCAGCAGCCCGACCACCCCGGTCGGCGAGTCGAGGCGGCGCATCGGCACCTCGGCCGACAGCGCCAGATGCGACGCCTTGGCCCGGTTGATGGCACCAATGGCGGCGGAAATGTCGAAGCGGGGGACCTCCCACTGCCCGGGCCGGCTGCCGACCACGTCGAGCCGACGGGCGAAGCCCAGCTCGTAGCCCACCGGCAGCATCACCCCGCTCGACACCGAGGCGGCATACAGATACTGCCAGACGGCGCGGGCCGCCGCCGCCTCGGGGTCGAGATCGGCCAGGGTGGCGGCGAAGCGCTCGGTGTCGTGGCTCTCCGGGAAGGCCACCGAGGGGGCGATGGTGCGCTGTTCGGCGTAGATGTCGAGGAACCAGTCGGCCCGGAAATCCCACCAGCAGGCCGAGTTGAACAGCATGTCGAAGCCGGCCGGGGCGAGGGCCGCCACCTCCTCGGTGGCGCAGCCCAGGGTTTCGGCGAAGAAGCGGGTCTCGGGGTTGGCCCGGCGGGCGGCGCCGATGACCCCGGCCCATACCTCGGCCGGCACCTTGTAGGCGGCGTCGCAGCGGAAGCCATCCACCCCCAGACCGACCAGCCAGCCGACCAGATCGGCGAAATGGCCGACCAGGGCCTGGCGGGCCGGCCCGGGCGACAGATCGAACTCGGCCAGATCGCCCCACACCGTGCGCTTGTCCGGGTTGTCCGGGTCGTTGGGGTCGGCGGCATGGGGCGAGACCAGACCGCCCCTGGCGTCGCGCACGAACCACTCGGGATGGGCCTCGGCCAGCAGGCTGTCGCGCGAGGCGTGGTTGATGACCAGATCCAGCATCACCTTGAGGCCCCGTTCGTGGGCCTCGGCCACCATGGCGGCGATGATCTGGCCATCGGGGCGGGGGTCGTCGCCCTTCAGCAGCGGATGCAGCCGACGCTCGTCCTTCACCGCATAGAGGCTGCCCGAAAACCCGGGATAGCTGATCGGGTTGAGGTACACCCAGTCAAAGTCCATCGCCGCGATGCGCGCGAAATGATCCGCCCACCCCGCCATCGGCCCGGCCAGCAACGGAAACAGATTGTAAAGGCGCGGCCCGGGAGACACCCCCCCAGGCAAACCGGCCAACCGCATACGCTTGAGTCCTCGAAGATACGTGAAAAAGCCCTCCCCCGCTAAGTGGGCCCCCTGGGAGCAGTGTCAAGCGCGGGGCGCCATCCCCGCTCCCCCGCCGGGGGACCCTGGGGGGTCCCCCGGCGTGTGTCGGCTCAGCTGGTGGCCTCGGCGTGCATGGCCTGATGGCCATCGGGAGCGGTGGCCCACAGGGTGGTGGTGGCGTCCTGTCGGTGGCCGTTCAGGGTCACCGGCTGGTCGTGGAACAGCGGCGCGGTGCCCCGGTAGCTGAACGTGGCCAGGGGCGTGGGGCTGTTGGCCTGGGCCAGGTCGGCGAGCAGGGTGGCGGTCAGCGGGCCGTGGACGACCAGCCCGGGATAGCCTTCGTGATCGCGGCAGAAGTCGATGTCGTAGTGGATGCGGTGGCCGTTGAAGGTCAGCGCCGAGTAGCGGAACAGCATCACCGCGTCGGGGGTCAGGGTGCCGGTGAAATGGCTTTCCAGGGCGGGCGGGGCGGGCGGCGGGGGGACCGGGGTGCCGGGCTCGGGCAGCGGGCGGTAGACGATGTCCTGTTCCTCGTCGATGCGCAGCTCGCCGTCGACCAGCACCTGATGGCCGACGGTGACGAAGACGAGGCGGCCGCTCTTGCCGTTCTTTTCCGTCACCGCGCGGATGGTCGAGCGCTTGAGGGCCGTCTCGCCGACGGTGAGCGGGCCCAGGAAGCGCAGCCGGCCGCCGGCCCACATGCGCCGGGGCAGGTCGATGGGGGGCAGGAAGCCGCCCCGTTTGGCGTGCCCATCGGGGCCCAGGTCGCGGGCCGGGGTGCGCGGCAGGAAGTACAGCCAGTGGGCCAGCGGCGGCAGCGGGGTGCCCGGGCCGATGCCGCCGGGGTCGCGATCCAGGGTGGCGGCCAGACCGATCAGCGGCCAGGGGCCGAGGGTTTCGGTGGTCTCCTCCTGGCGGCCGATCCAGGCGGTGGGGTCGGTGGTGGCGGTCATCCCTCGGCTCTCCCTGTATGACGCTTGGTTGTCGGTTCCGCGGGCCGGCCCCGCCTCGGTCCCCCGGAAGGCAGGGGGCGAAACCCCTTTCTTCCTACGAGGACACCCCGAACTCGGCGCGCAGGCTTTCGGTATGCGCGCCCAGGCGGGGCACCGGGCCGGGGGTGCGCCACGCGCCGTCCACCTTGGCCGGCGGGGCGGGCATGGCGACCGGTCCGGCCGGGGTGTCCACCGTCACCCGTTCCAGCGCCGGGTGGGTGGACAGCGCGGCGACGTCGTTCAGGCGCCCGCAGGCGATGCGGCTGTGGCGCAGGCGGGCCAGCATGTCCTCGGTGGTGTGGCGGGCGAAGACCTCGGCGATTTCCGGGCTCAGCCGGTCGCGCGCCGCCACCCGTTTCACGTTGCTGCCGAAGTCGTGGTCGGGCGCGGCCCACTCCGGGTGGCCCAGGATGTCGGCGGCGAAGGTGGCCCATTCGCGCTCGTTCTGGATGGAGACGATGATCCGCCCGCCGTCGGCGGTGGCGAAGCTTTCGTACGGCGCGATGGAGGGGTGGGCCAGACCGACCCGGGCCGGCGCCTTGCCGCCCCGGTCGTGGTGCAGCAACGGCACGGTCATCCAGTCGGCCATGCCGGAGAACAGCGACACCTCGATGCCCTTGCCCTGGCCGCTGATGCCGCGCGCGATCAGCGCCTCCAGCACCGCCTGATAGGCGTACATGCCACAGGCGATGTCGCACACCGACACCCCCACCCGGCCCGGCGCCTGGGGCGTGCCGGTGACGCTGGCCAGCCCGCTTTCGCCCTGCACCAGAAGGTCGTAGGCCTTCATGTCGGTGAAGGCGTTGGCCTCGCCGTAGCCGGAGATGTCGACCGTGATCAGCCGGGGGTGGCGGGCCCGCATCTCGGCCGACCCGAACCCGGCGCGGGCCGCCGCGCCGGGGGCGAGGTTCTGGATCAGCACGTCGGCCTTGGCGATCATCGCCTGCAACAGGGCGGCGTCGGTCGGGTCCTTGAGGTCCAGCGCCACCGATTCCTTGCCCCGGTTGAGCCACACGAAGTAGGCGCTTTCGCCGTCCACCGCGTGGTCGTAGTGGCGGGCGAAATCGCCCACCCCGGGGCGTTCCACCTTGATCACCCGGGCCCCGGCCTCGGCCAGCCGGCTGGCGCAATAGGGCGCGGCGACGGCCTGTTCCACCGAGACCACGAGGAGTCCGGACAGCGGCCCGGCGGCGGGATCGGTCATGGGTGCCCTCATCTAGTAGCTGCGCGGCAGGCCCAGCACGTGCTCGGCCAGATAGGAAAGGATCAGGTTGGTGGAAATGGGCGCCACCTGATAAAGCCGGGTTTCGCGGAACTTGCGCTCGATGTCGTATTCCTCGGCGAAGCCGAAGCCGCCGTGGGTCTGGATGGCCGCCTCGCCGGCCGCCCAGGCGGCCTCGCTGGCCAGCATCTTGGCCATGTTGGCCTGGGCCCCGCAAGGGACGCCGGCCTCGTAGCGGGCCAGCGCCGAATCGACCATCAGGGCGGCCGCCTCGGACTGGGCATGGGCCCGGGCCAGGGGGAACTGGATGCCCTGGTTCTGGCCGATGGGGCGGCCGAAGACGACCCGCTCATTGGCATAGGTGACCGCCTTTTCGATGAACCAGCGGGCATCGCCGACGCACTCGGCGGCGATCAGGATGCGCTCGGCGTTCATGCCATCCAGGATGTAGCGGAAGCCCTTGCCCTCCTCGCCGACCAGACAGTCGGCGCCGATGCGCATGTCCTCGAAGAACAGCTCGGTGGTGTTGTGGTTCATCATGGTCGGGATGGGCTGGATGCTCAGCCCCTTGCCCTTCACCTCGCGCATGTCGACCAGGAACACCGACAGCCCGTCGGTGCGCTTCTTCACCTGATCGCGCGGGGTGGTGCGGGCCAGCAGCAGCATCAGGTCGGAATGCTCGGCCCGGCTGGTCCACACCTTCTGGCCGTTGACCACATAGCCGTCGCCGTCCCTGACCGCCGTGGTCGACAGCGAGGTGGTGTCGGTGCCGCTGGTCGGCTCGGTCACCGCGAAGGCCTGAAGACGCAGCCGGCCGCTGGCCACCTCGGGCAGCCAGCGGCGCTTCTGCTCTTCCGAGCCGTGGCGCAGCACCGTGCCCATGACATACATCTGGGCGTGGCAGGCCGCGCCGTTGCAGCCGGCCCGCTGGATTTCCTCCAGGATCGCGGCGGCCGCCGACAGGGGCAGCCCGCTGCCGCCGTACTCTTCCGGGATCAGCGCCGCCAGATAGCCGGCCTCGGTCAGCGCCGCGACGAAGTCCCTGGGGTAGGCCCGCTCGCGGTCCAGCCAGCGCCAGTAGGGGCCGGGGAAGTCGGCGCACAGCTTGCGCACGGCGTCGCGGATATCGTCGTGGGCCTCGACCAGACGCGGGATGTCGGACATCGTTTCGGCTTCCTTGCGGTGGTTTGGTGCTTCACCGGTAGCCGGGAGGGAGTTAGCCTGCAATGGCATGGACAAGCCATCTCCCATGCCTTTGTGATATGGATGAAGTCGCGCCCCCATGGACATCGCCGCCCTTCGCGCCCTGCTCACCATCGCCGACTGCGCCAGCATCAGCCGCGCCGCCGAGCGTCTGGACACCGCCCAGCCGGCCCTGTCGCGCCAGCTCAAGCGCCTGGAGGACGAGGTCGGGACGCCGCTGTTCGCCCGCCACGGCCGGGGCGTCAAGCCGACCGCCGCCGGGCGCGCCCTGATTGCCCGCGCCGAGCCGCTGGTCCGCCAGTTCACCAGCCTGGAGGCCGAGTTGAAGGGCAACGCCACCCCGGCCGGCGAGGTGGTGTTGGGGGTGCCGCCGACCGCCGCCCTGGTCCTGCTGCCCGAGGTGGTGGCCGACTTCGCCGCCCGGCATCCCCGGGTGCGGCTGAAGGTGGTCGAGGGCTTCAGCGGCTTTGTCACCGAGTGGCTGGAGGCCGGGCGACTCGACCTGGGCATCCTCTACCATGCCGCCCCGGGCTCGGGACTGCATCTGGAGCCGCTGCTCGACGAACCGCTGGTCCTGGTCTCGGCCCCCGGCAGCGACCCGCAGACCGGCCATCCGCTGCCCCTGGCCAAGGCCCTGACGCGCCGCCTGATCCTGCCCAGCCCGCCGCACGGCCTGCGCGTCCTGGTCGATCAGGCCGCCGCCCGCCTTGGCGTGCGCCCGTGGATCGACCCGGAAGTGGAAGGCCTGCCAGCCATCAAGGGGCTGGTCGCCAAGGGCCTGGGCGATACCCTGCTGCCCGCCGCCGCGGTGGCCGAGGAGGTGGCGGCCGGACGCCTGACCACCCGACACCTGGAAAACCCCGGCCTGTCGCGCCGCCTGGTCCTCGCCCGACCGGCCGGACGCACCCCCACCACCGCCACCACCCGACTGGCCGAAACCGTCCACAACCAGGTCCACCACCTGCTCGCCACCGGCCGCTGGCCAGCCCACCGCCCGACCTGAGCCGGCTGGCATCAGAGACACGCAAAGGGGCGCCGCCCCTTTGAACCCCGCTGGGGAGGCCGGGGGCCTCCCCAGACCCCACCATGAGTCAAAACCACCCAGAGGGGGCGCGCCCCCTCTGGGTGGTTTTGAGTCACGGCGGGGGTCCGGGGGGGCCCCTGGTCCCCCCGGCGGGGGTCAAGGGGGCAGCGCCCCCTTGCCTGTCTCCGGCGCCAGTCGGCTCAGGACGGGAAGAGGGTGCCTTGGGTCGGGTTGGGGGTGAACAGGTGGGTGGGTGGGGGGTGGCCGCGGTCGGGGTTGAGGCCCAGGCGTTGGCAGGTGGTTCGGAAGCGTTGGGCGAGCAGGATGGCGTCCGGGCCGTGGCCGGTGAAGCGGTGGCCGAAGCGGCTGTCGTTCAGCCGCCCGTCGCGGCAGGCCTTCTGGCGTGACAGCACCCGTTCGGCGCGCTGGGGCAGGGTGGCGCGGAGCCATTCGGCGAACAGCTCGGCCACCTCGCCGGGCAGGCGCAGCAGCAGGTACATGGCATCGACGGCGCCGTGGCGATGGGCCTCGGTCAGCAGGTTTTCCAGCTCGTGGTCGGTCAGTCCGGGGATGACCGGGGCGATGTTGACGCCCACCGGCACCCCGGCCCGGGTCAGCGTGGCAAGGGCGGCGAGGCGGCCGGCCGGCGGGGTGGCGCGCGGCTCCAGAGAGCGGGCCAGGGACGCCTCCAGCGTGGTCAGCGAGAGCCGCACGCGGACCAGATCGTCGGCCGCCAGCCGGACCAGCAGGTCGCGGTCGCGCAGGATCAGGGCCGACTTGGTGGTGATGATCACCGGATGGCGGGTCTCGGCGAGGATTTCCAGGATCGGCCGCATCAGGGCATAGCGGCGTTCCAGCGGCTGGTAGGGATCGGTGTTGGTGCCGATGGCCAGCGGCCGGCAGACGTACGATTTTCGCTTCAGCGCGCGGCGCAACAGGGCCGGGGCGTCGGGCTTGACGGTCAGGCGGGTTTCGAAATCGAGCCCCGGCGAAAGCCCCAGATAGGCGTGGGTCGGGCGGGCATAGCAGTAGATGCAGCCGTGGGCGCAGCCGCGATAAAGGTTGATCGAACGGTCGAAGGGGATGTCGGGCGAGCTGTTGCGGCAGATGATCTCGCGCGTCGTGTCGTGGCTGACCTCGGTGCGCGGCGGCTCGGGGGCTTCCCAGTCGGCCCAGCCGTCATCGACGCCTTCCCGCCGGGTCGGCTCGTAGCGCCCGGTGGGATTGCTGATCGCGCCGCGGCGATGGCGCAGGTGGTCGGGGCGCAGGTGGTCGGGACGGCGTTCCATGCCCGGGAGTGTAGCCCCGGAAATGAGAACATGTAAAGAACATCCGAGGGGCGGCGATCCGCCGCCGGTGCCCTCGGCGCCCTCAGATGGAGGTGTCGAGGAACGGCGAGTTGGCCAGGGTGGAGGCGAAGATGTCCAGGTAGCGCTGCTGCTCCAGGCTCATGTTCTCCAGGTTGGTGACCATCACCTGATACTGCTGCTGGAATTTCTGCTGCAGGTCGGTGGTTTCCTCGAGCTGGTCATAGAGGTTGTCGCGCCGCGAGTTCGACAGCGCCTTGATTTCACGGTCGGCATGGCGGCTGTCCATGTCCACCTGGTTCTTCAGGCCGACCAGATGGCCCTCGGCCAGATCGATCTCCAGTTCGGCCCGGGTGATGGCGTCGCGGGCGGCGTTCAGCTTGTCTTCGTCCACCGCGCCATCGCCGTCCAGGAAGTCGCCATAGAACCACGCCCCCATCAGGCCGTTGCCGCCCTGGTGCAGGGTGCCGGTGACGGTCTTTTCCGAATCGCCCAGGTTGAGGGTGATGGTGATGGCGCCGCTGTCGGCGTCGTAGCTGTCCAGGGTGACGCCGTTGGACAGCGAGATCAGCTCGCCGTCGGTCTCGCCGGGAAAGCCTTCCGGGTAGTACTCCAGCGAGTAGGAATCGGGGTCGGGCACCCATTGGCCGCCCGAGTCGTCGGTGATGTAGAAGTCGCTGCCGGCGTAGGTGCCGGTCAGGGTGGTGGTGCCGATGCCCAGATCGTTGCGGTATTCAATCTGGTTCGGCGTCCAGTCGGTCTGCTGAACGTTGCCGAGCAGGTTGAACTCCTTGGAGTACATGTCCATGGCGCCGTTCAACTGGTTCAGCTTGGTGTTGAAGCGGTCGCGGTGGAACTCCGGGTCGTCGGCCATGTCGGCCAGATCGTTGCGCATGCCGATCAGCAGGTTGCGCGCTTCCTTGATGGCGTCAAAACCGTTGTCGACGGCAATCCCGGCGTTGTTGACCTGCGCCTTGACGGTCACCCAGCGGTCCGACTCGGCGTTGATCGCATCGTCCTTGCTGCCGTAGCGCCGCTCGATGTCCGTCTGCTCGGCTTTCAGCTCGCTGGCCACCCGGCTGCTCGCCATGCTGAGCAGCACGTCGGCCATGGAGGTTTGCTGGAACCCGGTTGTGCTCAAGGGATTGATCATGACGTCACCTCTGCCACGGCTTTTCCGTGCACCACCAAACAACGGCCCAGCCCGCAATGGGGCAGGGAACCGCGTGACGACCGGGTGAAAACGCGCGCCTTCTGCCGCGTTGGCGGCGGTCCGCAGACGCCGCCTGGGTACAATTTAGCACGTCTCCAGGCAACTCGCCAATCCCCGCCGCACGGCCCGCACCAGCGGCGCCCAGGCACCGCGCCGGGGCTGGCGGAACAGCCGCGCGGCGGGATACCAAAGGCTGCGCGTGCCCTGCGTGCCCCAGCGGAAGTCCGGGGCATGGGCCAGCAGCAGCCAGGTCGGCACGCCCAGGGCGCCGGCCAGATGGGTCACCGCCGTATCCACCCCGATCAGAAGATCGAGCCCGGCGATAACGCGCGCCGTCTCGGCCAGATCGTCGACCCGCCCCTCCAGGCCGGGCAGGGCGGCCAGCGGCGGCGGGGAGTCGGCGCCCCGGGGCAGTTGCAGGCTGACCCAACTCACCCCCGGCAGGTCGAGCAGCGGCAGCAGGGCTTCCGGCGGGCAGGAGCGGATGCGGTCCATGCGGTTGTCGGCCCCGCCCCGCCACACCAGCCCGACCCGGCAGCCGTCCGCCGGCAGCCAGTCGGGCGGCGGGCCGGGAGCCTTGAGATAAGGCGCCGGGGCCGCCGCCGCCATGGCCGCCGGCTCGGGCAGCCCGAGCAGCACCGGCAGGTCGAGCAGGCTGGCCTGGGCGTGGTGCGGCCCGATGGCGTCCAGCGGCAGCACGGTGTCGGCCGGCACGGCGCGGCGCAACAGGCGGCGCAGCGGGCGGTGCACCGCCAACTCCAGGCGACCCGGCCAGCGGGCCCGGGCCAGTCCGACCAGCCGGGCGAACTGGAGGGTGTCGCCCAGGCCCTGCTCGCCGTACAGCAGCAGGGTTTCGCCCTGGCCGCCCGGGGTGCCATCCCAGCGCCGCCCGACCAGCCCCTGGGGCGGGGCCAGGCCGGGCAGCCGCGTCCGCGCCCCATAGGGCCCCCAGCCCTCGGTCCAACGGCCGGCGGCGAACAGCGCCCAGGCCAGGTTGAAGGCGGTGGTGGCGTCGTCCGGGGTCAGCCGATGGGCCTCCTCCAGCAGCGGCAGGGCGGCCGCCGGCCGGCCCTGGCGCAGCCTGACCGTGCCCAGGCCGGTGGCCACATGGGCCCGCGCCTCGGCCCCTTCCAGGCCCCAGGCGGGCAGCCCCTCGGGATGGCTGTCGAGGGCGGCCAGCGCCGCCGCCAGATGCCCCTCGGCCTCCTCCAGGCGATCCTCGTCGGCCAGCAGGGTGCCAAGGTTCAGGCTGGCCGTGGGATGCCCGGGGCGGTCCGCGAGCACCGCCCGGTACAGCGCCTCGGCGGCCGCCGAGTCACCCATCAGGCGGCGCGCGTTGCCCAGCGCCACCCGGGTTTCCAGACGCCCCGGCGCCAGTTCAAGGGCCTTTTCGAAGGCCCGCGCCGCCGCGCCGGGGCGCCCCTCGGCGCGGCACAGAACCCCCTCGGCATGCCACAGGTCGGCATTCCGCGGCGCCGCGGCCAAGGCCTCGGCGACCAGGGCCCGCGCCTCGCCAAACCGTCCGGCCCGCCGCAACCCCGCCACCCGCGCCAGCACGTCATCCATGCCCGCCCTCTCGACCTGCCATCAGTCCGCTCCGCCGGCCACGGTATCAGGCCCGCCCCCATCCTGGCGACGGCCTCGTGCGCGGCGCGGGCTTGACCGGGATGGGGCGGGGTTTCGATACTGGGGCCCGTTTTTTTGGCTTCAGGGAGTAAAGCCGGTGAGCATGTCCGAGGGGGGTATTTTCGAGCAGGGTCTTGATCCGGTGGCGGCCAATCATGTGCCGTTGACGCCGATCTCCTTCCTCAAGCGGGCGGCGGTGATCTGCCCGGACAAGGTGGCGATCATCCATGGGCCGCTGCGGCGCACCTATGGCGAGATGCACGCGCGGTCGGTGCGGCTGGCCTCGGCGCTGGCCCGGCGGGGCATCGGGGTGGGCGACACGGTCAGCGTGATGGCCCCCAACACCCCGGCCATGCTGGAGGCCCACCACGGGGTGCCGCTGTGCGGGGCGGTGATCAACGCGCTGAACATCCGCCTGGATGCCGAGGCCATCGCCTTCATCCTGGAGCATGGCGAGGCCAAGGTGCTGTTGACCGACCGCGCCTTCAGCCCGGTCATCGCCGAGGCGGTGAAGCGCATGGAACACCCGCCGCTGGTGGTCGACATCGACGACCCGCTGGCCGAGGGCGGCGAGTTGATCGGTGCGCTGACCTACGAGGACCTGCTGGCCGAGGGCGACCCCGAGGCCACTTTCCCGCTGCCCGACGACGAATGGCGGGCCATCGCGCTGAACTACACCAGCGGCACCACCGGCAACCCCAAGGGGGCCGTCTACCATCATCGCGGGGCCTACCTGAACGCCCTGGGCAACGCCCAGGCCTTCCACCTCAGCCAGCAGTCGGTCTATCTGTGGACCCTGCCCATGTTCCACTGCAACGGCTGGACCTACACCTGGGCGGTGACGGCGGCGCTGGGCACCCATGTCTGCCTGCGCAAGCTGGAGCCGGCGCGCGTCTTCGAGCAGATCGCCGAGCATGGCGTCACCCACATGTGCGGCGCGCCGATCGTGCTGGGCATGCTGATCCACGCCCCGGAAAGCGACCGGCGCAGCTTCCCGCAGCGGGTCGAGATCGCCACCGGCGGCGCCGCGCCGCCCTCCGCCGTGATCGCCGGCATGGAGAAGATGGGCTTCAACGTCACCCACCTCTATGGCCTGACCGAGACCTACGGCCCGGCTACCGTGTGCCTGCCGCAGCCCGAGTGGGCCGACCTCGAGCTGCCCGAGCGGGCCGCCCGCATGGCCCGCCAGGGGGTGGCCTACGCCACCCTGGAGGAGGTCCGCGTGATGGACCCGGTGGACATGACCGACGTGCCGGCCGACGGCCTCACGGTGGGCGAGCTGATGGTGCGCTCCAACACCGTCATGAAGGGCTACCTGAAGAACCCCTCGGCCACCGAGGCGGCCTTCCGCGACGGCTGGTTCCACACCGGCGATCTGGCGGTGCGCCACCCGGACGGCTACGTGGAGGTCAAGGACCGCTCGAAGGACATCATCATCTCGGGCGGCGAGAACATCTCCAGCCTCGAGGTGGAGGAGGTGCTCTACCGCCACCCCGAGGTGATGGAAGCCGCCGTGGTCGCCCGCCCCGACCCCAAGTGGGGCGAGACCCCGTGCGCCTTCGTGGCCCTGAAGCCCGACGCCGAGGGCAGCCTGACCGAAGCCGACATCATCAGTTGGTGCCGCGACCACATGGCCCACTTCAAGGCGCCGCGCACGGTGGTCTTCACCGAGCTGCCGAAAACCTCGACCGGCAAGATCCAGAAGTACATCCTGCGCCAGCAGGCCCGGGCGGCGGCCGACGAGGCCGCTTCGTGAGCCGCGCCGGAACAGCGGGCGACGGGTCGCCGATGACGCCGTTCGACCTTTCCGGCGAGGTCGCCCTGATCACCGGTGCCTCGTCGGGCCTGGGCCGCCACATGGCCGGGGTGCTGGCCCGGGCCGGGGCCCGCGTCGCGCTGACCGCGCGGCGGCTCGACCGGCTCGATCAGGCGGTCGGCGAGATCGCCCGCGACGGCGGCCAGGCACTGGCCGTGGCCATGGACGTCACCGACCGGGCCAGCGTGGTCGATGGCTTCACGGCCACCGAGGAGAGCCTCGGCCGGCCCACCATCGTGGTCAACAACGCCGGCATCGCGCTGACCGAAAAGGCCCTGGAGCTGACCGAAAGCGACTGGCGGACGGTGCTCGACACCAACCTGACCGGGGCCTGGCTGGTCGCCCAGGAAGCCGCCCGCCGCATGAGCCAGGGTGAGCCGACCGGCGGCAGTCTGATCAACATCGCCTCCATCCTGGGGCTGCGGCCGACCGCCGGGGTCGCCCCCTACGCCGCCGCCAAGGCCGGGCTGATCCACCTGACCCAGGTCCTGGCCCTGGAGTGGGCGCGCCACAACGTGCGCGTCAACGCCCTGGCCCCGGGCTACGTGGAGACCGAGATCAACCGCGACTTCTTCGCCACCGAGGCCGGACAGAAGCTGATCCGGCGCATCCCGCAACGCCGCCTGGGCCAGCCCAGGGACCTGGACGGCGCCCTGCTGCTGCTCGCCTCGCCGGCCTCGGCCTACATCACCGGGGCCACCCTGCCGATCGACGGCGGCCACCTGTGCGCCGGCCTGTGAGGCCGCCGCGCAAGGGGGCGCCGCCCCTTTGAACCCCGCTGGGGAGGCCGGGGGCCTCCCCAGACCCCACCATGAATCAAAACCCCACCGAGGGGGGCTTGCCCCCCTCGGTGGGGTTTTAAGTCACGGCGGGGGTCCGGGGGGGCCCCTGGTCCCCCCGGCGGGGGTCAAGGGGGCAGCGCCCCCTTGCGTGCCGCCCTCACCGGTCGGGCGCCCCGTAGCCCCCGCCGCCCGGTGTCTCGATGACCAGCACGTCGCCCGGGTTCATCTCGGTGCGGGCGGTGGGGCCGAGGTCCTCGGTGGTGCCGTCGCGGCGCTCCACACTGTTGCGCCCCACCTCTCCCGGCGCCCCGCCGGCCATGCCGTAGGGGGCGATTCGGCGGCGGTTGGAGAGGATGGCGGCGGTCATCGGCTCCAGGAACTTCAGGCGCCGGACCACCCCGTCGCCGCCCTTGTGCCGGCCAGCGCCGCCCGAGCCCGGCCGCAGCGAGAAGGCCTCGATTCGCACCGGGAAGCGCCATTCCAACACTTCCGGGTCGGTCAGGCGGGAGTTGGTCATGTGGGTATGCACCCCGGAGCAACCGTCGAAGTCGGGCCCCGCCCCGGCCCCGCCGCACAGGGTTTCGTAGTACTGATGGGTGGCGTTGCCGAAGGTCAGGTTGTTCATCGTCCCCTGCGCCGCGCCCATGACGCCCAACGCGCCATAGAGGGCATCGACCACCACCTGGCTGGTCTCCACGTTGCCGGCGACCACCGCCGCCGGGTAGGCCGGGTTGAGCATCGAGCCTTCCGGGATGTGGATGTCGAGCGGCTTCAGGCAGCCCTCGTTCATCGGGATGGGGGCATCGACCAGGGTGCGGAAGACATACAGCGCCGCCGCCCGGGTGACCGCGGCGGGAGCGTTGAAGTTGCCCGGATGCTGCCCGGAAGTGCCGGTGAAGTCGAGCCGCGCCGAACGGCTGGCGGCATCGACGGTGACCGCCACCTCGACCGCCGCCCCGTCGTCCATCTCGCAGCGGAAGCGGCCCGAGGACAACCGGTCGATGACCCGGCGCACGCTTTCCTCGGCGTTGTCCTGCACGTGGCCCATGTAGGCCTTGACCACCGGCAGGGTGAACTCGCCGACCATGCGGCGAAGCTCGGTGACGCCCTTTTCGTTGGCCGCCACCTGGGCCTTCAGGTCGGCGATGTTCTGGGCCACGTTGCGGGCCGGCCAGGGGCCGCTGGACAGGGTCTGGCTGATTTCCGCCTCCAGGAAGCGCCCCTCGGCGACCAGGGGCACGGCGTCGAGCAGCACCCCCTCTTCCTCCACCGTGCGCGAATGGGGCGGCATGGAGCCCGGGGTGATGCCGCCGATGTCGGCATGGTGGCCGCGCGAGGCGACCAGGAACAGAAGCTCCTCGCCGGCCTCGTCGAAGACCGGGGTGATGACGGTGACATCGGGCAGATGGGTGCCGCCGTTGTAGGGCGCGTTGAGGGCGTAGACATCGCCCGGGGCCAGCCGGTCGCCCACCTTGTCGAGCACGGCACGCACGCTTTCGCCCATGCTGCCCAGATGGACCGGCATGTGCGGCGCGTTGGCAACCAGATTGCCGGCCCCGTCGAACACCGCGCAGGAGAAGTCCAGCCGCTCCTTGATGTTCACCGAATGGCTGGTGTTGGCCAGGGTGGCGCCCATCTGCTCGGCGATGTTCATGAACAGGTTGTTGAACACCTCCAGCATCACCGGGTCGGCGTCGGTGCCGATGGGGGCGGCGCCGCGCAGGGTGGCGACGCGGGTCAGGATGAGGTGGCCGTAGGTGTTCATCTCGGCCCGCCAACCGGGCTCGACCACCGTGGTCCCGGTGGCCTCGGCGATCAGCGCCGGGCCGTCGAGCACATCGCCGGGGCCCAGGTCGTCGCGCGCGAACACCGGGGTATCGCGCCGTGCGCCGTGGCAGACCATGCCCACCGTGGCCTTGGGCGCCGGCGGGCCGGCCCGGTCGGGGGGCGGCAGTTCGGGGTCGGCGGCCTGGGCGGTGCCGCCCACCGCCTCCACCGACAGCGCCTCGACCAGCAACGGCGCCTCGGGCATGAGGAAGCCGAACTGGCGGCGATGCGCCACGTTGAAGGCCTCGGTCATGGCGGCGGGGGTGCCATAGGGCACCTCCAGCGCCGTGTCGGTGCCCTGATAACGCAGCAGGGCCCGGGGCTCCAGGCGGATGTCGTCGGCCCCGATGCCCTGCTCGGCCAGATCGGTCGCCGCCCGGCGGCCCAGCTCCTCCACCGCCGCGTCCAGATCATCGGCCAGAGTGTCGGACAGGGTGTCGGACAGCGGCGCCTCGATGGCCTGCTGGTGCACCGCGCGCAGATCAGCCAGCCCCATGCCATAGGCCGACAGCACCCCGGCGAAGGGATGGATGAACACCGTCTTCATGCCCAGCGCGTCGGCCACCCGGCAGGCGTGCTGACCGCCCGCCCCGCCGAAGCAGACCAGGGTGTAGCGGGTCACGTCGTGGCCGCGCTCCACGCTGATCTTCTTGATGGCGTTGGCCATGTTCTCGACGGCGATGGTCAGGAAGCCCTCGGCCACCGCCTCGGCCGGCTGGCCGACCTTGCCCGCCAGCTCGGCGAAGCCCGCCTCGACCGCCGCCCGGTCCAGGGGTTCATCACCGCCCGGCCCGAACACCGCCGGAAAGAACTCGGGCTGCAAGCGGCCCAGCATGACGTTGCAGTCGGTCACCGCCAGCGGTCCGCCGCGCCGGTAGCAGGCCGGCCCCGGATCGGCCCCGGCCGACTGCGGCCCGACCGTGAAGCGCCGCCCGTCGAAGGCCAGCCGCGAGCCGCCGCCCGCCGCCACGGTGTGGATCTCCATCATCGGCGCCTTGATGCGCACCCCGGCCACCACGCTGTCCTGGGTGCGGGCATAGACCCCGTCGAAGTGCGACACGTCGGTCGAGGTGCCGCCCATGTCGAAGCCGATCAGGCGCTCGAACCCGGCCATGGCGGCGCTCCTGGCCATCCCCACCACGCCGCCGGCCGGGCCGGAGAGAATGGCGTCCTTGCCGGCGAAGCGCCGGGCATCGGTCAGCCCGCCGTTGGACTGCATGAACAGCAGCCGGGTATCGCCCAGATCAGCCGCCACCCGGTCCACGTAGCGGGCCAGGATGGGCGACAGATAGGCGTCCACCACCGCCGTGTCGCCGCGCCCGACCAGCTTCATCAGGGGGCTGGCCCGGTGCGACAGGCTGACCTGGGTGAAGCCCACCTGGCGCGCCATCTCGCCGGCCCGCAGCTCGTGGGCGTGATACCGGTAGCCGTGCAGGAAGACGATGGCACAGGCCCGGATGCCCTTGTCGTAGGCCGCCTGCAGGGCGGCCCGGCACTGGGCCTCGTCCAGCTCTTCCAGCACCGTGCCGTCGGCGGCGTGGCGCTGGTCGATCTCGTGGACCTCGCAATAGAGCATCTCCGGCAGCACGATGTTCAGCGCGAACAGGTCCGGCCGGTGCTGGGTGCCGATCCTCAGTGCGTCGCGGAAGCCCCGGGTGATGAACAGCGCCGTCGCATCGCCCTGACGCTCCAGCAACGCATTGGTCGCCACCGTGGTGCCCATGCGCACGCTGTCCACCCGCTCGGCCGGGATCGGCGCATCGGGCGCCACCCCCAGCAGATCGCGGATGCCCTGCAAGGCCGCGTCCTCGTAGCGGCCCGGGTTCTCCGACAACAGCTTGTGGGTGACAAGACCCCCGTCCGGCCGCCGCGCCACCAGATCGGTGAAGGTGCCCCCCCGATCAACCCAAAACCGCCACCGCGCCATGCCGCCGTTACCTCCCGAGCACACGCAAAGGGGCGCCGCCCCTTTGAACCCCGCTGGGGAGGCCAGGGGCCTCCCCAGACCCCACCCATGAATCAAAACCGGATGGAGGGGGGCAAGCCCCCCTCCGTCCGGTTTTAAGTCACGGCGGGGGTCCGGGGGGGCCCCTGGTCCCCCCGGCGGGGGTTCAAGGGGGCAGCGCCCCCTTGCCTTGTGTCCGGAGATAAAGGCCGCGCGGCGCGGGGGCAAGGTTTTGCCATTGGGGGTGGGGCGGGCTAGAAAGGGTGTGTCTGTTGTCCCGCGCCGTTTCGGAGCCTTTTCATGACCGACAGCACCAAGTTTTTCCTGCCCGAGGATCGTCTGCCCAAGGCCTGGTACAACCTGGCCGCCGACCTGCCCGAGCCGTTGGCGCCGCCGCTGCATCCGGGGACCGGTCAGCCGCTGGGGCCGGACGATCTGGCGCCGCTGTTCCCGATGGGGGTGATCGCCCAGGAGGTCAGCCTGGAGCGCTGGATCGACATTCCCGAGCCGGTGCGCGAGGTCCTTCGGTTGTGGCGTCCGTCGCCGCTGGTCCGCGCCCGGCGGCTGGAAAAGGCGCTCGATACCCCGGCCAAAATCTACTTCAAGTACGAGGGGGTGAGCCCGGCCGGCAGCCACAAGCCCAACACCGCCGTCGCCCAGGCCTTCTACAACAAGGAGGAAGGCGTGCGCCGGCTGACCACCGAGACCGGGGCCGGCCAGTGGGGCAGTTCGCTGGCCTTTGCCGGCTCGCTGTTCGGGCTCGAGGTCGAGGTCTACATGGTCCGCGTCTCCTATGAGCAGAAGCCCTACCGGCGGGCCCTGATGGAGACCTACGGCGCCACCTGCATTCCCAGCCCGTCGCCCAACACCGCCGCCGGGCGGGCCATCCTGGCCGAGGACCCGGACTCCAACGGCTCGCTGGGCATCGCCATTTCCGAGGCGGTGGAACTGGCGTTGCAGCGCGACGACACGCACTATGCCCTGGGCAGCGTCTTGAACCATGTGTGCCTGCACCAGACGGTGATCGGCCAGGAGGCGATGGCCCAGATGGAGATGGCCGGCGATCAGCCGGACGTGGTCATCGGCTGTGTCGGCGGCGGCTCCAACTTCGCCGGGCTGGCCTTCCCCTACATGGCCGAGAAGCTGAAGGGCGCCAAGGTGCGCTGCATCGGCGTCGAGCCGACCTCCTGCCCGACCCTGACCAAGGGCCCCTGCGCCTACGACTACGGCGACACCGGGCAGCTCACCCCGCTGGTCCGCATGCACACCCTGGGGGCCCATTTCATGCCGCCGGGCAGCCACGCGGGGGGTCTGCGCTATCACGGCATGGCGCCGATGGTCAGCCACGCCCTGAACCTGGGGCTGATGGAGGCGCGGGCCTATCAGCAGACCGAGTGCTTCGCCGCGGCGGTGGCGTTCGCCCGCCAGGAGGGCATCGTGCCGGCGCCGGAATCCTCGCACGCGGTGAAGGCGGCGATCGACGAGGCGATGCGCTGCAAGCAGGAGGGCAAGGCCGAGACCATCCTGTTCAACCTGTCGGGCCACGGCCACTTCGACATGCAGGCCTACACCAGCTATTTCGCCGGCCAGTTGACCGACCCGGCGTTCGATCCGGCGGCGCTGGAAAGGGCCCTGGCCGATCTACCCAAGGTGGCGGGGGCGTAGACCTTTTGGGTGCCCCCACCCCTGCCGCGCCCCTATCCCTACCCCCCCTCCCCTGCCCGGTTGGGTGACCCCGAGTGGCCTTGCCATTCGGGGTGCGGGTTGATTTGATGGCCTTATCAAGGGGCAACCGTCCCCAGTTGAGCAACCGGCTTCATCCAAGGGAGAAACATCCGTCATGGGTCATTCCGTCACCAGCCAGCGCGTGGCCGCGCTTGTCGGACCGTATACCAGCGGCAAGACCAGCCTGCTCGAAGCGATGTTGATGCGGGCCGACGTCATCCACCGGCTGGGCAAGGTGACCGAGGGCTCGACCGTGGGCGACGGCTCGCCCGAGGCCCGCGACCGCCAGATGGGGGTGGAGGTCAACGTCGCCCGGGCCGACTACATGGGCCAGGCGTGGACCTTCCTCGACTGCCCGGGCTCGATCGAGTTCATGCAGGACACCTACAACGCCCTGATGGTGGCCGACATCGCGGTGGTGGTGGTCGATCCCGAGCCGGAACGGGCCGCCATGCTCACCCCGCTCCTGAAGTTCCTGGACGAGCGCGAAATCCCCCACCTGATCTTCATCAACAAGGTCGACCACGCCCACATCTCGGTGCGCGCCGTGCTGGAGGGGTTGCAGGCGGTGTCGTCGCGCCCGATGGTCCTGCGCGAGGTGCCGATCCGCGACGGCGAAACCATCACCGGCTATGTCGATCTGGTCAGCGAGCGGGCCTACAAGTACCGCCAGGGCGAGGCCAGCCAGTTGGTCAAGCTGCCCGAATCGGTGCGCGAGCGGGAGGCCGAGGCGCGCCAGGAGATGCTGGAAAGCCTGGCCGACTTCAACGACGACCTGCTGGAAAAGCTGCTCGAGGACACCGTCCCCCCGGCCGGGGAAATCTACGCCGACCTGTCGCGCGACATCGCCAATGATCTGGTGGTGCCGGTGCTGTTCGGCTCGGCGACCAACCTCGAGGGCGTGGGCCGCCTGTTGAAGTCGCTGCGCCACGACACCCCCGACCACACCCACACCGCGACCCGCCTGGGCCTGGATGCGGACGGCCCCGCCGTCGCCCGCTGCTTCAAGACCCTGCACGCCCAGCACACCGGCAAGATGAGCCTGCTCCGCCTGTTCGCCGGCGAGATGAAGGACAACGGCACCATCGACGGCGAGCGCCCGAGCGGCATGTTCACCCTGCTCGGCACCGACAGCACCAAGGTTCCCGGGGCGGTCGCCGGCGACGTGGTCGCCCTGGGCCGGCTGGAGAAGCTGCCCACCGGGGCGCTGATCGAGAACGGCCGCCAGAAGCCCGACGGCGACTGGCCCAAGCCGATGGCCCCGGTCTACGCCCTGGCCGTGCAGGCGACCAGCGCCAGCGACGACGTGAAGCTGACCCACGCCCTCTCCCGGCTGTGCGAGGATGATCCCTCGCTGCTCGTCGAGCAGCGCGAGGACACCAACCAGCTGGTCCTCTGGGGCCAGGGCGACATCCACCTGAAGGTCGCCGTGGAACGCCTGAAGAGCCAGTACAACCTGGAGATCGCCACCAGCGCGCCCAAGGTGCCGTTCCACGAGACCATCCGCAAGTCGACCAAGCAGCAGGGCCGCTTCAAGCGCCAGTCGGGCGGCCACGGCCAGTTCGGCGACGTGCACGTGGAGATCAAGCCGCTGCCGCGCGGCGAGGGGGTGGCCTTCACCGACAGCATCACCGGCGGCGTGGTGCCCAAGGCCTACATCCCGGCGGTCGAGGCCGGGGTCAAGGACTACGCCCGGCAGGGCGTGCTGGGCTTCCCGGTGGTCGATTTCACGGTCAACCTCTACGACGGCTCCTACCACACCGTGGACAGCTCCGAGCAGGCCTTCAAGACGGCCGCCCAGATGGCCCTGCGCGAAGGCATGCCCAAGTGCGACCCGGTGCTGCTGGAACCCATCCTGATGGTCGAGGTCTCGGTGCCCACCGAGGCCACCTCGCGGGCCCAGCGGGCGCTGTCCAGCCGGCGCGGGCAGATCCTGGCCTTCAGCCCCAAGGAAGGCTGGGAAGGCTGGGACATCATCCAGGCCCACGTGCCGCAGGCCGAGATCGCCGATTTGATCACCGACCTGCGCTCGCAGTCGATGGGGGTGGGCACCTACACCTTCCGCTTCGACCACATGCAGGAGCTGTCGGGCAAGCAGGCCGACCAGATCGTCGCCGCCCGCGCCGCCGAGCTGAAGGGGTAGGGGCAAATCCCGAGCGATCCGGAACGGATTGCGACGGGGATTTGCGGCCGTATCAGCAGGCTCTGGGAGTCGGCCGGGCCGACTGACCATAAAGACGCAGCCAGGGGCGGACGCCGCGCCTGGCTGCTTTTTTTGGGGATCTATATACTTAACTAGCCAACAAGAAGCTAAATGCGGGCCGTGGTGCCGTTGGGAAAACCCCTGTCGTTGGCATCCGGAACGAGAACGGTGAAGTCCGCGCCAAGCCCGTTGAGAACGTCAAGGGGAAGACACTGGTCGAGTTCATCCGCGAGAACGTCTCCAACGGCTCAGTCGTCGTCACCGAAGACTTCAAGGGCTACAAAGACCTCGCAGAGATTGGCTATGACCACAAGACCGCCTGCCACTCCGCCCGCCAGTTCGTGAACAACATGGCCCACACAAAGGGGTCGGAAGCTTCTGGGGTCTCCTGAAGCGCGGGCACTACGGCATCTACCACTACATGAGCGCCAAACACTTGCATCGGTACGTGAAGGAATTCTCATTCCGGCACAACACATCCAGGGCTAGCACCATGGCCTTCATCAACGCTACAATCGAACGCATGGAAGGCAAGCGTCTGACCTACAAGGAGTTGTAGCCATGCCTAAGAAGCCGGGCGAGATCGAACCGATTGATGCGGGGTTTGATGAGGTGGTTAACTCCGTCGTTTCTCCAAAAAAGGAAATCACCTCGAACGCCAACAAAATCAGTCACTTAGCCCCCTCTTCAAGCTCCAAGGAAATCGGCTCCGAACAGCTTGATCTCGGGATCGACAAGGAGACCGAGGTCTCCGGGATCGGCATGGGCGTACTATCCGACGGCACGCCATACCTCAACCAGCGCGGTCTGGCTGCGTTGTGTGGCGTGATGAATGCCCATATCGGAACAATTAGCTCCCAATGGAATGAAGAAAAACCTCGAATTAAAGCAATTAAGTCCATACTCGAAAAATCCGGGCTGCATGCTGAGCGCCCTCATGTAGAAGTGCCCTATAAGAATGTAAAGCACCTTTGCTACCCAGCAGAGATTTGCCTTGCCATATTAGAATATTACGCTTTCGACGCAGGTGTTAATTGTCAGGAAGAAGCAAGAGATAATTTCCGCCTTCTTGCCGGCTCAAAACTCAAAGAGCTAATTTACAGCCAAGTTGGCTACAACCCATCAGGGGCCAATACAGAACCACTACGAAAATGGCACGAACGTATTGAGATGAACTTTCATAGTGCACCTCGCGGATATTTCAGCATACTGAACGAAGCTCACACAATTATCTATGAACTTATCATGGCTGGGGCTGACGTTGGCGAACGAACCGTACCAGATGGCTCAATCGGTAAGTGCTGGGCGCAGCATTGGAAGGATAACAATCTCACCGCACGATTTGGTGAGCGCGGCCTATTTCCTCATAGGTACCCTGATGACCACCCGCAATCCAAGTCGAACCCACAAATGGCTAACTGTTACCCCTTGGAGGCTCTTGGAGAATACAGGCGGTGGCTCCAAGAGGAGTACCTTGAGGGCGGCAGATTCGCCACTTACCTCAGGCGCAAGCAAAAAGACATACCTCCGTCTGTTGCGCAACTTGCAATCGAGCGGTTAATCCCCCCGCAGATTGAATGCAACGACTGATCGGAAACCCCTATGCGCGTGGCCTTGCCTAGCCGCGCCCTGTTTGGCCGCTTGGCTAGTTAGGTATGTAGGTCACCTTTTTTTGGGGCCCGCCCCAGGCAAGAAAACCGGGCAAGAAACAAGGGGGCTTCCGCCCCCTTGGTGATGGTCTGCCTGATCGAAGGGAGGACGGTTACTGACCCAGCGGCTCCATGGCTTCCGGCGGCGGGGTGTCGGCGGTTTCCAGGGGCAGGATGGGGTATTCCACCTCGGGCTGTTCACCGGTCAGGGTGCGCAGGAAGGCGGTGATGGCCTTCACCTCGTCGTCGCCCAGCTCCTCGCCGAGCTGCGAGGTGCCCATGATGGCCACCGCCTGCTCCAGGTCCCACACCTTGCCGGAGTGGAAGTAGGGGGCGGTCAGCTCGATGTTGCGCAGCGGGCCGGCCCGGAAGACGTACTCCTCGGCCGCCGTCTTGGTGACCTGGAAGCGGCCCTTGTCGCCGGCCGGCAGGATCTCGGCGCCCGGGCGTTCGACGACGCCGAACGGGAAGTACCCGTTGCCGCCGACGTTGACGCCGGAGTGGCACGACACGCAGCCCTTGTCGATGAACAGTTCCAGACCCTGGCGCTCGGTGGCGTCAAGCGCCGTGGCGTCGCCGACCAGAAAGCGGTCGAAGGGGGAATTGGGGGTGACCAGCTTGGCCTCGAAGGCCTCGATGGCCTTGGCCATGTTGTCGAAGGTCACCGGGTCCTTCTCGCCGGGGAAGGCGGTTTCGAACAGCGAGACGTATTCCGGGATGCTCTTCAGGGTGGCGACCACGCGGTCCGGGGTGTTGGCCATCTCCACGCCGGCCTGCACCGGGCCCTTGGCCTGGGCCTTCAGGTCCTCGGCCCGGCCGTCCCAGAACTGGGCGATGTTGAACACCGCGTTGAACACGGTGGGGGCGTTGCGCGGCCCCTTCTGCCAGCCGTGACCGATCGAGGTTTCCAGGTTGTCGTCACCGCCGGTGCCCAGGTTGTGGCAGGTGTTGCACGAGATCAGCCAACTGCGCGACAGGCGCGGTTCGAAGAACAGCATGCGGCCCAGGTCGACCTTCTCGTCGGTCACCGGGTTGTCCTTGACCGCCGGGATGGTGGCCGGGATGGGTTCGAAGAACTCGTTGGCCATGTCCATCAGCTCGTCGGCGACGGCGGGGCCGGCCGTCAGCTGGGCGGTCAGGACCCCGGCGGTGGCCAGGGCGATCAGTTTGGCGGAGGTCATGGGCGTGCGTCCTCAGGGTCCGAGGAGAGGGAGGCACCCCGGGTCCGGTTCGCGCGCCGATGGGAACGGCGGGAGGCGCGACCCGGGAGGCGCCGGGAACCCAATCACCCTACAAACTTTAGAATGATTCCACATTGAGGGTTATCATTGAAAAAAGGCGCGACCTGGCCATGCCAAATCGCGCCTGCCGAGTCCCGGGACCCGAACGCCGGAGTGTCGCCCTCAGAGTAAGCGCCCTCTAAACTGTCGCCCTCAAATAGGGGCCGGAAGCAGCGGCCGCCAGGGCGGGCCATGAATTCATGGGCTGATGGCCCCGAGCCCCTCATCCGGCGGGCCCATGCGACCCCTCACCCCAAAACCGGCGCGATGTCCAGGGCGTAGCCGGCGGCGCGCACGGTGCGGATGACGTCGGTCTCCGCCTCGCCGTTCAGCACCTTGCGCAGACGGCGGATGTGCACGTCCACGGTGCGCGGCTCAACATAGATGTCCGGCCCCCAGACGGCGTTCAGCAACTCCTCGCGGCTGAACACCGTGCCCGGGTGCTCCATCAGGAACTGGAGCAGGCGGAACTCGGTCGGCCCCAGGTGGACATAGCGCCCGCCGCGGGTCACCCGGTGCGCATTGAGGTCCATCTCGATGTCGGCGAACATCAGACTGCCCTTGGCCTTGGCCGGGCGGGCGCGGCGCAACAGGGCGCGCACCCGGGCCATCAGCTCGGGCATGGAGAAGGGCTTGGTCAGGTAGTCGTCGGCCCCGGTGTCGAGGCCGCGCAGCTTGTCGCTTTCCTCGCTGCGCGCCGTCAGCATGATCACCGGCAGGTCGCGGCTGGCCGGCTTGCGGCGCAACTGGCGGCACACCTCGACGCCAGACATCACCGGCAGCATCCAGTCGAGCAGGACCAGATCGGGCGGCGTTTCGGCGACCAGGGTCAGGGCTTCCTCGCCGTCGCCCGCCTCGGCGACGCGGAAGCCTTCCTTCTCCAGGTTGTAGCGCAGCATGGTGACCAGGGCCACCTCGTCCTCGACGATCAGCACCAGGGGCTTCATCGGATGAAGGTCTTTCCTGCTCAGGCCGTCTCGTTGCCGAGGTCCGGGGCGCTGCCGGCGTCACCCTTGGGGCGCTGGCCGGAGATCGGCCGCCCGCTGACCGTGAAGTGCACCGTCTCGGCGATGTTGGTGGCGTGGTCGCCGATGCGCTCGATGTTCTTGATGATGAACATCAGGTGGGTGCACGAGGTGATGTTGCGCGGGTCTTCCATCATGTAGGTGATGAATTCGCGGGTCAGCGAGGTGTGCATCTCGTCCACCTCCTCGTCGCGCCGCCAGACGTCGAGCGCCTTGTCCTCGTCGCGCTCCACGTAGGCGTCGAGCACGTCCTTGATCAACTCCTGCACCAGCCGGCCCATCAGGGGGATCGGCCCGGCCGCCTTGACCGGCGGAATCTGGTTGATGACCATGGTCCGCTTGGCGACGTTGGCGGCATAGTCGCCGATCCGCTCGAGATCGGCGCTGACCTTCAGTGCCCCGACGATCAGCCGCAGGTCGTCGGCCATCGGCTGGCGCAGGGCAAGCAGGCGGACCACCAGGTTCTGCACCTCCTGGTCATGCTGGTCGATCTGCGCGTCCTGGCTGACCACCCGGCTGGCCAAGTCGCTGTCGCGCTGCGACAGCGCCTTCAGGGCCTGGGTGAGCTGGGTTTCGGCCAGACCGCCCATGCGGCTGATGGTGTTGTTGAGCTTGCGCAGCTCGTCGTCGAACGATGTCACCGTGTGCTGGTGGTTCGGTCCGCTGGGAGCCATCGTCTATGATTCCTTCTGATCAATCCGCCGGCCGGGGCCCCTGCCCTCAGCCGAAGCGACCGGTGATGTAACCCTGGGTCAGCTTGTGTTCCGGGTTGGTGAAGATCTGCTCGGTGTCGTTGCACTCGATCAGCTCGCCCAGGTGGAAGAAGGCGGTGCGCTGGCTGACCCGGGCCGCCTGCTGCATGGAGTGGGTGACGATGACGATGGTGAAGTTTTCCCTCAGCTCGTCAATCAGCTCCTCGATCTTGGCGGTGGCGATGGGGTCGAGCGCCGAGCACGGCTCGTCCATCAGGATCACCTCCGGGTGCACGGCAATGGCGCGGGCGATGCACAGCCGCTGCTGCTGGCCGCCCGACAGGCCGGTGCCCGGGGTGTCCAGGCGATCCTTCACCTCTTCCCACAGACCGGCCCGCTCCAGGCTGCCCTGGACGACCTCTTCCAGGCTGGCCTTGTCGGTGATCATGCCATGGATGCGCGGCCCGTAGGCGACATTCTCCATGATCGACTTGGGGAACGGGTTGGGCTTCTGGAAGACCATGCCGATGCGGGTCCTCAGCTCGACCACATCGACGCTCTTGTCATAGATGTCCTGGCCGTCGAGACGGATGTCGCCACTCACCCGACAGATGTCGATGGTGTCGTTCATCCGGTTGAGGCAGCGCAGGAAGGTGGACTTGCCGCAGCCCGAGGGACCGATGAAGGCGGTCACCTCGTTCTCGCCGATGTCCAGGCTGACTTCCTTGATGGCCTGCTTGTCGCCGTAGAAGACATTGGCCCCGCGCGACGCCACCTTGGGCGGACGACCCTCCAGAAGCGGAGTGCCGGCGGTCTGCTTGGGACGCTCGATGCTTTCCTGGTCCATGATCTTGTCTACCACCTTCTCTCGAATTTCCTGCGCAGCCAGACGGCCGAGGCGTTCATGATGATGAGGAAGCCGAGCAGCACCACGATGGCGGCCGAGGTGCGGGCCACGAAGCCACGCTCGGGCAGGCCCGACCACATGTAGATCTGCACCGGCAGGGCGGTCGCGGCGTCCAGCGGGGTGGACGGATGGTCGACCACGAAGGCGACCATGCCGATCATCAGCAGCGGCGCCGTCTCGCCCAGGGCCTGGGCCAGACCGATGATGATCGAGGTCAGGATGCCCGGTCCGGCCAGCGGCAGCACGTGGTGGAAGATGGACTGCATCTTCGACGCCCCGACCCCCAGGGCGGCCTCGCGGATCGACGGCGGCACCGCCTTCAGGGCGGCCCGGGTGGCGATGATGACGGTGGGCAGGGTCATCAGGGTCAGCACCATGCCACCGATCAGCGGCGCGGCGCGGGGCAGCTCCATGAAGTTGATGAACACCGCCAGACCGAGCAGGCCGAAGACGATCGAGGGCACGGCGGCCAGATTGTTGATGTTCACCTCGATCAGGTCGGTGAACCAGTTGACCGGGGCGAATTCCTCAAGATAGACCGCCGCGGCGACGCCGATGGGCAGGGTCAGGATCAGCACCACGCCCATCATCATCAGCGAGCCGACCAGGGCGGCGCCGACACCGGCCGCTTCCGGCTCGGCCGAGGCGGCGGCGGTGAACAGGGTGGTGTTGAACTTCTGCTCCAGCAGGCCCTGCTCGACGAGCTGATCCATCCAGGCCAGCTGGCGGTCGTTGATCTGGCGGCGCTCCTCGGGCACGTCGCGGCCGATGATGCCCTTCATCATCACGTCCACGTCGCCGCTGGCCAGCACCCACACGGTCTGCGTGGTGCCCAGCACAGTGGGGTCGCTCAGCACCATCTGGCGCACCTTGGCGTCGGCGTTGACCGACAGCAGCCCGTAGAGGTCCTTGCGCTCGGCCCGGTCGGCCGGCGGGATGACCTTCTTCAGGGCCTCGCGCACCGGCTTCAGGTAGTAGGCGCGCAGAAGCTCGCCCTCGTCGCTCGGGTCCTTGATTCCCAGGTCGCCCTGGTCGAGGTGCACCTCAAGCTTGATGCGCGCCTCGGTGAAGGCCGGCAGGGCGTTGCCGATGATGCTGGAGAACAGCACCACCAGGAAGCTGATGCCCAGACAGATGGCGATGATGCCATAGGCCTGGAAGCGCTTCTCGGCGGCGTAGCGGCGCCGCAGGCGTTTCTGCCAGTGGCTGGTCCGGGTGGTGCCCTCGACCCGCCGGGGGGCGGACTCGAAGCTGTCGTCGGCGTGGGCGTTGCTCATCGGGAGCCCCTCTTTACAAGCTCTATTCGTACTGCTCGCGGTATTTGCGGACCACCCGCAAGGCGACGATGTTCAAGCCCAGGGTGATGACGAACAGGGTCATGCCAAGGGCGAAGGCAACCAGCGTCTGGGGGCTGCTGAACTCGTGGTCGCCGGTCAACTGGTTGACGATCTTCACGGTCACGGTGGTGATCGGCTCCAGCGGGTTGGCGGTCAGGTTGGCGGTCACGCCGGCGGCCATGACCACGATCATGGTCTCGCCGATGGCCCGGCTGACGGCCAGCAGGATGGAGCCGACGATGCCCGGCAGGGCGGCCGGGAAGACCACCCGGCGGATGGTTTCCGAGCGCGTCGCGCCGAGCCCGTAGGAGCCCTCGCGCATCGCCTGGGGGACCGCGGTGATGACGTCGTCGGACAGCGAGCTGACGAAGGGGATGATCATGATGCCCATCACGAAGCCGGCGGTCAGCGTGCTGCGGGCGTCGATGTCCAGGCCGATGGTGCCGCCGATGTCGCGCAGGAAGGGACCCACCGTGACCAGGGCGAAGAAGCCGTAGACCACGGTCGGGATGCCGGCCAGGATCTCGAGCAGCGGCTTGACCACCGAACGCACCTTGGGGGCGGCGTACTCAGCCATGTAGATGGCCGCGAACAGGCCCACCGGCACCGCCACCGCCATCGCCACGATGGACACGAACATGGTCCCCCAGAGCAGCGGCAGCATGCCGAACTGCCCGGTGGCGCCCCCCGAGCCGGCGGCGGCGAAGCGCGGATCCCAGGTGGTGCCCAGGAAGAAGTTGGCGAGCGGCACCTCGCGGAAGAAGTTGATGGTCTCAAAGAGCATCGACAGCACGATGCCGGCGGTGGTCAGGATGGCAATCGAGGAGGCGACGATGAGCAGGATGCGGATCACCGTCTCGACCCGGTTGCGGGCCCGCATGGCCGGCCGGATGTGCAGGAAGCCGACCACCCCGCCGGCCAGGGCGGCGGCGAACACGGCGGCCGTCATCAGGCTGCGCCCGGTCGCCTTGGCGGCCGCGTAGTCGTCGGCCAGTTCCATCATGAATGGCTCGATGGTCGAGCCGGTGACGCCGCCGGTGGCCAGGCTCTTGATGGTCGAGACGATCAGGCCGATCTGGTCCTTGGGTCCGTTCAGCACGCTGGCCGGCAGGTCGGCGCGCAGGCTGGCGCCGAGGATCATCGGCTCGATGGCCAGCCACAGGATCATCACCGCCAGCGCCGGCACGGCCAGCCACAGGCCGACGTAGGCGCCATAGAACGGGGGCAGCGAGTGAAGCTGGCGGATCTCGCCGCGCACCACCTGGCGGGCCCGACGGCTGCCCAGGAAGTAGACGGCAAGGGCGGCCACCAGAAGGACCAGAAGCATCGTGGTCAAGGACATCGTGCGTCGCGCCTTGTCTTTAATCAGGAACCGGGTTGGGGAACCGGGCGTCGGAAGTGTTAACGGAAACGACCCGTCCAGGGAAACCCCGGGGCGACCGGGCCGTCGCCGGGCGGGACCCGAAGCGGGTGGACCCGGGCGTGGGGGGAGTCGCCGCGCCGGCCACCCCGCCCCCCATCCGGGTGGCGTGCCACGCCGGCACCACCGGGACCGGCCGGGCGCCCCCTTCGGCGGGGCGTCGTCGGGCCTGACCGGGAAAGGGGCGGGCGGGGGCGGGGAGGGCGACCGGCGGCCCCCTTCACGGGGACCAGGGCACCAAAAGGAAGCGGGGCAAGGGAAAGAAAGTGGCCGGCGCGGGCTCTCCCGCCCCGGCCACTCCCTGATCGTCGCGATCAGCCGCTTACTTGGCGGCGATGTTCTCGCGCTTGGCGAAGCCCTGACGGACCTCTTCCATCTGGGCGTCCGACAGCGGGATCAGACCCTTGTCGGCCAGCATGCCCTCGGGGCCGGTCATCTGGTCGGACAGGAAGAAGTCGACGTACTCTTCCAGGCCCGGGATGACACCCAGGTGGGCGGTCTTGACGTAGAAGTACAGGTAGCGCGAAACCGGGTACTCACCGCTCTGGATGGTCTCCAGCGAGGGCTCGACGCCGCTCATGGTGGCCACCTTCACCTTGTCCTTGTTCTCCTCGTAGAAGGAGAGGCCGAAGACGCCGATGCCGTTGGGGTTGGACTCGACGCGGGCCAGGGTCTCGGTGTAGTCGCCGTCGATGTCGACCGACACGCCATCCTTGCGGACCTGGGCGCAGCCCTTGGCCTTCTTGTCGCCGGCGGCCTTGAACAGGTCCTCGGCACCGGTCTCGGCGCAGCCCGGCTCCAGGACGCGGACCTCGAACACCTCACGGGTGCCGTGCTTCTCGCCCGGGATGAACATCAGGATTTCCTGGTTCGGGAAGCTCGGGTCGATCTGGTTCCAGGTGGCGTGGGTGTTGTCGGCCAGCTTGCCGTCCATGTTCACCTGGGCGGCCAGGGCCTGGTAGATGTGCTGCGGCTCGAAGGCGAAGGCCGGCTTGTCGACCGGGTTGGCGAACACCACGCCGTCCTTGCCGATGCGGATCTCGATGATGTCGGTCACGCCGTTCTCGGCGCAGGCCTTGATTTCCTTGTCCTTGATCGGACGCGAGGCATTGGCGATGTCGATGAAGTTCTCACCGACGCCCTTGCAGAACTCCTTGAGGCCGGCCGAGGAGCCACCGGACTCCAGGTGCGGGGCCTTGAACTTGCCGGCATAGGCCTTGCCGAACTGCTCGACCACCACGTTGGCGAACGGCAGAACGGTCGACGAGCCCTTGATCTGAACCTGGTCGCGGGCCTCGGCGGCGCCGGCACAGGTCACGGCAGCCACGGCCGCGATGGCGAGGGTCTTCTTGAACACTGGGGGACCTCCAACGATGTCGTGTGGGTCGGTTGATACCGGTCAGGGAAACCGCCGTCCGCCGTCGCCCCGGCAAGGCCCGGGAAAGGACCCCTTGGGGAGCCGGGAGGAACCGCGGCGCCTCTCGCCGCGGCGACCGCGCCGAACCGAACCCCCTTTCAGGGGCCGGCCACGGGCACGGCGAACCAGGGGCGGCGGGCCCTGTCACCGCAGCGAGAATAGTCAGCGACCGGGAACCATTTGTGACTGGCGTGTTAAAGTTGGATGACAGCCCCCGGGACAGACAACCTGGGTAGAACATCCAGCCGAGTCGGCAACCGGCGCGCCTCTCGGGTCGATCCTTCAGGCGACGCCATGGTGGCCGTCTTGGCGCGTGGCCGTCTTGGCGGGCCCGGCCGGGGCGCGCGCCGCTTGCCCGCCCCACCGCGCGCGCCCATACTCGCCAACCAGACAATCTTCAGGCATCAAGGATTGCCGCCCCCCATGACACGCCCCGCGGACCCCGTTGCCGAGGCTCCCGGTTTCGTCCTCGACACCCTGAAGGCAACCTTCACCCACAGCTCGGTCGGTTTCAGCCTGGTTGGCCTCGACGGCGCCTACCTGTGGGTCAACGACGCCTTCTGCCGCATGGTCGGGCGCCCCTGGGAGGAGCTGCGAGACCTCACCTTCCGCGACCTCACCCACCCGGATGACCTGCCAACCAGCGATCAACTGGCGGGCCGGCTGTTCGCCGGCGGGATCGACTCGGCGCGCATCGAGAAACGCTACAGCCGGGCCAACGGCCAAACCATGCGGGCCATCGTCCATCTGTCGCTGATCCGCGACGCCGACGGCCACCCCGGCTGCGTGGCCGGCCTGCTGGAAGACATCACCGAGCGCCATGCCGCCGTCGAGGCCCTGGCCACCGCCGAGCGCAGCAACCGGGCCCTGCTCGACGCGGCGCCGGATGCCGCCTTCCTGTTCCGCCCGGACGGCCACCTGCTGGCCTGCAACGCCACCTTCGCCGGGCGCTTCGGCAAGCGCCCCCAGGACATCATCGGCAGCGACCTGTTCACCCTCTTCCCGCCCCAACTGGCGGCCAGCCGGCGGGCCCGCACCGATCAGGTGGCGGCCAGCGGCATCCCGGCGGTGATCGAGGACGTGCGCGAGGGCCTGCACTTCGAAAACCACATCCACCCCATCCCGGGGCCGGATGGCACGGTGGCCCTGCTCGCCGGCCATTCGCGCGACATCACCGGGCGGGTCCACGAATCGGCCCGCCTGCGCCGCAACGAAGCCATCCTAAACCAGGTCGCCGAGCAGACCGGGGCCGCCTTCTGCCAGTTGCGGGTGCCGCCCGGCCGCCCCGAGCGGGCCCGCCTTGTCTACCTGTCGGAAAGCGCGGAAAGCCTGCTCGGCCAGCCGCCCGCCGCCCTGCTCGCCGCCGGCCCGAACGTGCTGCTGGGCGACAGCCTGCGCGACGAGAGCAACGGCGCCGCCGCCAACCGGGCCGAACGTCTGGCCGCGCTGACCCAGGGCGCCCCCTGGCAGGGCGAGGTGAAGATCACCGCCCAGGGCACCCCGCGCTGGCTGAAGGTGACCCTGACCCCCGATCCGCAACCCGACGGCGGCACCATCTACAACGGCGTGCTGATCGACATCACCGACAGCCGCCGCGCCTGGGAGGAGCTGGAACGCTCCAACCAGGACCTGCAACAGTTCGCCTACGTGGCCAGCCACGACCTGCAGGAGCCGTTGCGCATGGTGACCAGCTTCCTGCAGCTGCTGGAACGCCGCTACGCCGACCGCCTGGACGACGAGGGCCGGCAGATCATCCACTACGCGGTCGAGGGCGCGGTGCGCATGCGCAACCTGATCCTCGATCTGCTCGATTATTCGCGGGTGTCGTTCTCGGTCCACCACCCGGGCCCGCTCGACCTCGGCCCGATCGTCGCGCGGGTGCGCCACGATCTGGCGCTGACCGTGCACGAAAGCAACGCCGAGATCGTCATCGACCCCCTGCCCCGGGTCCAGGCCGACCCGGCCCACATGGCCCAGCTGTTCACCAACCTGATCGGCAACGCCCTGAAATACCGCGCCGCCGAACGGCCGCCCCGGGTCCGCGTGGCGGCCCATGACGACGCCCCGCCAGGGCAGGTGCACATCAGCGTGACCGACAACGGGATCGGCATCGACCCCGCCTTCTTCGGCCGCATCTTCCAGATTTTCCAGCGCCTGCACCCGCGCGATGCCTACCCCGGCACCGGGGTCGGCCTGGCCCTGTGCCAGCGCATCGTCGAACGCCTGGGGGGGCGCATCTGGGTCGAATCCACCCCCGGCGCCGGCAGCACCTTCCACGTCATCCTGCCCACCGCCCAGCCGCCGGCGCCGGGCTGACGGGTGGCCGCTCAGCGGTCCTTGAGCAGGGCCACGGCGCGGGCGTGCAACTGGCGGCTGGCCGCCGCCACCACCCGGCCGTCCGAATTGAGGGTCAGGGGCTGGCCGTTCCAGTCGCTGATCACCCCGCCGGCGTGCTCGACCACCGGCGCCACCGCCATGTAGTCGTAGGGCTTGAGGTCGGCCTCGACGACCAGATCGATCCAGCCGCCGGCCAGCAGGCAGTAGCCGTAGCAGTCGGCCCCGAAGCGGCGCAGCCCGACCCGGCCGGCGAGATCGTCGTAGCGTTGCTTCAGATCCGGCTTCCCGAACATCTCCGGCGCCGTGGAGAACAGCCGGGCCTGGGCCAACTCGCCCTGCCCGCTGACCGCCACCGGGGTGCCGTTGACCGTGGTCCGCCGCCCCTTGATGGCGCTCCAGCGCTCGTTCAGGGCCGGCATGTCGATCACCCCGGCCAGCGGCCGGCCACGCTCGGCCAGCCCGATCAGGGTGCCAAAGGTGGGCATGCCGGAGATGAAGCTCTTGGTGCCGTCGATGGGGTCGAGCACCCACACCAGATCACGCTCCAGCCCCTCGGTGCCGGCCTCCTCGCCGAGGATGCCGTGGTCCGGATGGCTGCCCCGGACGAGGGCCCGCATCTGGGCCTCGATCTCGCGGTCGGCGACGGTCACCGGCGACAGGTCGGCCTTGGTCTCCACCTCCAGCGGCTGGCGGAAGTGGCGATAGACCACCGGCCGGGCGGCGTCGGCCAGGCTTTCGGCAAAGGCGAGCAGGGCCAGGGCATCGCGCCCGGCCTCGAAATCGGGGCGGTCGAGGATCAGGCTCACGGCGGGGGTCTCCGCTGGGGTAAAGGGATGGGCGGATCATACCCACGGCGCGCCGCCGCGCCTACCCCCAGCCGGAACGGCGGTGTTACCATCGTCCCCCCGCGTTCCGCCTGGAGGTTGTTTTCGATGCCCACCGCCGCCCTTCTGATCATCGGCAACGAGATCCTGTCCGGCCGCACCAGGGACGCCAACCTGGCTTTCCTCGGCGAGGAGCTGGCCCGGCTCGGCATCCCCCTGATCGAGGCCCGCGTGGTGGCCGACCACGAAACGGCCATCGTGGCGGCGCTGAATGCCTTGCGCGCCGAGGTCGACTACCTGTTCACCACCGGCGGCATCGGCCCGACCCACGACGACATCACCACCGCCGCCGTCGCCAAGGCCTTCGGCCTGAAGGTGATCCGCCATCCCGAGGCGGTGGCCCGCCTCGAAGCCCACTACCCGGACGCCGGAACCCTCAACGCGGCGCGCCTGAAAATGGCCGAGGTACCCGACGGCGCCGCGCTGATCGACAACCCGGTCAGCGCCGCCCCCGGCTACCGCATCGGCAACGTCCACGTGCTGGCCGGGGTGCCGTCCATCGCCCGCGCCATGTTCGAGGCCCTGAAACCGACCCTCGCCGCCGGGGCGCCGATCCTCTCGCGCTCGCTGGCCGCCTACGTGAAGGAAGGCGATCTGGCCGCCCCCCTGGAGGCCATCCAGAACAGCCACCCGGCGGTCGACATCGGCAGCTACCCCTTCGCCCGCGACGGCCGGGTAGGCGCCGCCGTGGTCGCCCGGGGCACCGACCCGGCAACCCTGGAAACAGTGATGAGCAAGGTCAGCACCCTGCTCGACGACCTCGGAGCCGAACGGCTGCCCGAGTGAGGACAGAAAACCAAACAGGGGGCGCTGCCCCTTGAACCCCGCCGGGGGGACTGGGTCCCCCCGGACCCCGCCAATTCGTTGGAGTGCATCGCTTGGGACGAGCCGTGCGCGGATGGGGTTGATTGCAGGCCAGCTTCGCTGGCCTGCGGAAACAACCGAACAAGGGCGCATCCGGTCCGAGTGGCGCTTTTTCCTTGGTGTCTGTTTACGCGGGCCAGCGAAGCTGGCCCGCAACCAACCCCATCCGAATTCAAGCCGCTGCCAGCGTTCCGCTCCAAGGACTGGAGGGGGGCCTTAGGGATCGCCTTATCAGAACCGCCGGGGGGCCGCGCAAACCCCGAGGGAACCGAAGGTTCCCGACGACGGTTTGCGCAAACCAATAACGGTCCCCCCGGACCCCGCCAGTTCGTGGGTGTGGAACGCTTAAGGTCGAGCCGTGCGCGGATGGGGGTTGGTTGCAGGCCAGCTTCGCTGGCCTGCGGAACCAAAAACCATCACACAGCCGTCATACGCGGATTTGATCCGCGCATCGTTCTTCGTAGAGCTGCTTGGTGTTTGTTTACGCGGGCCAGCGAAGCTGGCCCGCAACCAACCCCATCCGAATTGACCTCGCGGCCGGCGTTCCGCGCCAACGAAATGGAGGGGGTCCGGGGGATCGCCTTCGATCCCCCGGCGGGGTATGGGGCAGCGCCCCATCAAGCCCCATCAAGTCCTGCCGCCCCTTCAGCTTCCGGGCTGGGCGGGGCGGATGTTGAGGGCATCCAGGGCCTCGCCGATGGGCACCATGAAGTTCAGGTCGGCGGCCAGATGGGTGAGGTGGGTGGGGATGCCCTGGGTGACGATACCCAGGGCGTTGCCGTTCCCGTCGACCAGCGGTCCGCCGCTGTTGCCGCCGGTGATGCTGACGTCCGACTGGATCCAGCCCCAGCCGCTCTTGTCATCGGTGCGCAGGGCGCTGACCGTGCCCTGGGTGATGGTGGCCGACAGCGATTCGTCGAACGGGGCGCCGATGGCGTAGACGGTTTCCAGCCGCTCGGCCGGGCGGGTGCGCAGGGGCATGGGGACGAGCCCGCCCAGCGGCGCCTTGAGCAGCGCCACGTCGCGCCCCTTGTGGCGGCGCAGCACCTGGGTTTGCACTTCGATGCCCGAGTTCAGGCGCACCATCACGGTGTCGGCCTCGCCGACCACGTGGGCGTTGGTCAGGATGTAGCCCCGGGGGTCGATGATCAGCCCCGAGCCGTGGCCCCCGCCGACCCGCACCAGCACCACCGAGTCCAGGGTGCGGTCCATGGTTTCCTTCATCGGCCGGGCGGAGTCGGGCACCTCGGCGATGGTGATCGGGCTGTCGTAGGGGCTGGTCCCGGCCCTTCCGGCGGCAAGGGCGGGCGAGTCGTTTTCGCCGCTGAGGAAGGCGTGGAATTCCTTGTCGGCGGCCAGGATTTCGGTCGCCACGGCGAAAGCGTCGCCCAGCGTCAGCATCAGGCCCTGTTCCTGGGAGCGGGTGCGCTTGGCGTACCCCTCGGTGGTGAGGCGCTTGATGGTTTCCTTGCTCAGGGTGTCGTACAGGTTCCACTCGACCTTGACGTAGAACTCGGCCGAGAAGCTATCCATCGGGAAGGCATAAACCCAGTCATGGGCCTGACAGACGTTGCCTTTGATTTCGAGCAGCCGGGCGCCGACCTGATAGCGGGTCCCGGCCAGTTCCTCGTCTCGGCCGAACAGGTCGCGCGGATCGCCGGCCACCTCGTAGCCGGCCTGGCTCATCACATCGCGGAAGATGCGGGCGAAGTCGCGGTCCCAATCGCCGAAGGAGGAACTGGGCCCGGCGGCCCATTCCATGAGCGTCCCGTTTCCGCTGAGCCGATAGTTGCACAGGTGGCCTTCCAGGTCGTCAATGCCGCTGCTGGGCAGGTGGGCGATCACGGTGCCCCGGGGGATGTCGGCCACCACCCGGGTCAGGGCCATCTTTTCCAGACCGCCCATCGGATTGGCGGCGGCGGCGGAGACCCCGGTATGGGTCGGTCGCGGCATCTCCATGGGCTTGGTGGTATTGCAGCCGGCCAGCAGCAGGCCGGCCACAAGCAGGCAGCCCAGGCGGGCCGTGGCGAGGCGTCGGGGGGTCTTGGGGGGGGTCATGGGGGGGGGCACGCTCCCAAAGTGCAACGAAAGGCGAACACGGGGGCATGGTAGCCCCCCCGCCCGACAACCGCAACGGCCAATCGCCCCTCAGTTCGCTTCCAGCAGGGCCGCCGCCAGCAGGGTCTGGGTGTAGGGGTGGCTGGGGGTGCGGAAGATGGTTTCCGCCGGGCCGTGCTCGACCACCCGGCCGTCCTTCATCACCAGCAGGCGGTCGGCCAGGGCGCGGACCACGCGCAAATCGTGGCTGATGAACAGGTAGGCCAGCCGGTGGCGCGCCTGAAGGTCGCGCAGAAGGTCGACGATCTGCGCCTGGACCGAGACATCGAGGGCGCTGGTCGGCTCGTCGAGCACCACCAGCCGGGGTTTCAGGACCAGGGCCCGGGCGATGGCGATGCGCTGGCGCTGACCGCCGGAGAACTCGTGCGGGTAGCGCTCCATGGCCTTGGGATCGAGGCCCACTTCCTCCAGCGCCTGGGCAATCGCCCGTCGGCGCTCGGCGGCATCGCCGGCCAGGCCGTGCACCTTCAGCCCCTCGCCGACGATCTCGGCCACCGACAGGCGCGGGCTCAAGGCGCCGAAGGGGTCCTGGAAGACGATCTGCATCTCCTTGCGCAGGGGCCTCAGGGCGCGGGTCTTGAGGCCGGCGATGTCGCGCCCGGCGAAGGCGATCCGCCCCTGGCTGGCCTGAAGACGCAGCAGGGCGAGGCCCAGGGTGGTCTTGCCGGAGCCGCTTTCGCCGACCACGCCCAGGGTCTCGCCCTCCTTCAGCGCCAGGTCGATGCCGTCGACGGCGCGGATCGGCTCGCCCCGCCGGCCCAGGAAACCGCCCCCGGTGGGGAAGTGCACGGTGATCCCGGCCGCCTCCAGCACCGGGGCGGCGTCGGCCGGCGGGTGGGTCGGCCGGCCCTTGGGCTGGGCGGCCAGCAGGGCCTGGGTGTAGGGATGGGCGGGGGCGGAGAGGACCTGCCCGGCGCCCCCCTGCTCGACCACCCGGCCGTCCTTCATCACCGCCACCCGGTCGGCGATGCGGCGCACGATGGACAGATCGTGGGTGATGAACAGCACCGCCATGCCCAGGCGCGCCTTGAGCTCGGCCAAAAGGTCGAGGATCTGGGCCTGGATGGTGACATCCAGCGCCGTGGTCGGCTCGTCGGCGATCAGCAGGTCGGGGTCGTTGGCCAGGGCCATGGCGATCATCACCCGCTGGCGCTGGCCGCCGGACAACTGATGGGGCAGGGCATCAAGGCGCTTTTCCGCCTCGGCCAGGCCGACCAGTTCAAGCAACTCGACCACCCGCCGGCGCAGCGCCGCCCGCCCCAGGGTCTGGTGCAGGATCAGCGCCTCGGCCACCTGACGGCTGATCGGCTGCAGGGGGTTGAGGCTGGTCATCGGCTCCTGGAAGATCATCCCGATGCGCCCGCCGCGCACCTGCCTCAGACGGGCCTCGGGCGCCGTCAGCAGGTCCTCGCCCTGAAGCCGGATGGCGCCGCCGGGATGGCGGGCCGGCGGATAGGGCAGAAGCCTCAGCACCGACAGCGCCGTCACCGACTTGCCGGAGCCGCTTTCGCCGACCAGGGCCAAGGTTTCGCCACGGCGGATGGCAAGGCTCACCCCGCGCACCGCGTCCACCGCGCCCTCGCCCTGGCCGAAGGTCACCGAAAGATCGTCGATCTCAAGCAGCGGGGGATCGCTCTCGGTCATGGGGGGTCCCTCAGGCTTTGCGGGGGTCGAAGGCATCGCGCACCGCCTCGCCGATGAAAATGAGCAACGACAGGCTGAGGCCGAGCACCAGAAAGGCGGTGATGCCCAGCCACGGGGCCTGGAGATTGGATTTGGCCTGATTGAGCAACTCGCCCAGGCTGGGCGAGCCCGGGGGCAGACCGAAGCCCAAAAAGTCGAGCGCCGTCAGGGTGGTGATGGCGCCGTTCAGGATGAAGGGCAGGAAGGTCAGGGTGGCGACCATGGCGTTGGGCAGCACATGGCGCACCATGATGGTGGGATTGGACACCCCCAGGGCGCGCGCCGCCTTCACATAGTCGAAATTGCGGGCGCGCAGGAACTCGGCGCGCACCACATCGACCAGGGCCATCCACGAAAACAGCAGCATCAGCCCCAGCAGCCACCAGAAATTGGGCGTCACCACGCTGGCCAGGATGATCAGCAGATAAAGCATGGGCAGGCCCTGCCAAATCTCGATCAGGCGCTGGAAGACAAGGTCGGTCAGGCCGCCGAAATAACCCTGCACCGCCCCCGCCGCGACGCCGATGACCGAGCTGAACAAGGTCAGCGTCAGCCCGAACAGCACCGAAAGGCGAAAGCCGTAAAGGGTGCGGGCCAGAACGTCGCGCGCCTGATCGTCGGTGCCCAGCCAGTGGCGAGCGTCGGGCGGGCTGGGGGCGGGGACTTGAAGCGCCCGGTCCACGGTGTCGTAGGACCACGGCACGGGCGGCCAGAGCAGCCACCCCCGGGCCTCGATCAGGGCCTGGACCTCGGGGTCGGTGTACTCGGCCTCGGTCTCGAAAAAGCCGCCGAAAGTGGTCTCCGGATAGGCCTTGACCACCGGCACGTAAAGGGCACCATCGTAGGACACCAGCAACGGCTTGTCGTTGGCCAGAAGCTCGGCGAACAACGACAGGCCGAACAACGCCACGAACAGCCACAGGGACCAGTAGCCGCGCCGGTTGCGCCGGAACTTGCCCAGCCGACGCCGCGCCATGGGCGACAAGCGAAACCCCATCGACGATCCTCTTTCGACCTTGAACCGCCCCCTTGGTACCCGATGCGCCTGTGCCCCTCCAAACGATTTGGAGGCATTGCCCCCGCCCCCCGCGCCATCACCTCGGAGGCGCTGCCCCCGCCCCCCCCCCGCCATCACCTCGGGGGCCTTGCCCCCGAACCCCCACGCCATCACCTCGGGGGCCTTGCCCCCGAACCCCCACCGGGGGACCGAAGGCGGTCCCCCGGACCCCCGCCAATTCGTTGGTGCAAAACGCCACGGTGGCGTTGAACGCTGATCGGGGTTGGTTGCAGGCCGGCTTCGCCGGCCTGCGAAAACAACAAACGATTTGAAACGCTGATCCGTGGCGTTTGTCGTGCCCTGCTGTGGTTGGGTTCAGGCAGGCCAGCGAAGCTGGCCTGCAACCAAAAACCATAGGCGTTCCGCTCGGCGGGAGCGTTTACGCACCAATGATTGGAGGGGGTCCGGGGGATCGCCTTCGATCCCCCGGTGGGGGTTTGGGGGCGACGCCCCCAACCTGTCGCCCGGGGCGGGGTCCTTGTGGCCTCAGGCGTCGCGCGCGGCGAAGTCGATGCGGGGGTCGATCAGGTGGTAGGTCAGGTCGCTGGCCAGTTTCAGAAGCAGGCCGAGCAGGGTGAACACGTAGAGGGTTCCGAACATCACCGGGTAGTCGCGGTTGATGGCTGATTCGAAGCCCAGCAGGCCGAGGCCGTCGAGACTGAAGATGATCTCGGTCAGCATGGAGCCGGTGAACAGGATGGCGACGAAGGCGCCCGGAAAGCCGGCCACCACGATCAGCATGGCGTTTCTGAAGACGTGCCCGTAGAGCACCCGCTTGTCGGTCGCCCCCTTGGCCCGGGCGGTGGTCACGTACTGCTTGTTGATCTCTTCGAGGAAGGAGTTCTTGGTCAGCATGGTCAGGCCGGCGAAGCCGCCGATGACCATGGACAGCACGGGCAGGCAGATGTGCCACAGGTAGTCGGCGATGCGGGCCGGCCAGGAGAGGTTTTCCCAGTCGGGCGAGGTGAGGCCGCGCAGGGGGAACCAGTCGAGGTAGCTGCCGCCGGCGAACAGCACCACCAAAAGGATGGCGAACAGGAAGGCGGGGATGGCGTAGCCGACGATGACCAGACCGCTGGTCAGCATGTCGAAGCGCGAGCCGTCGCGCACCGCCTTGGCGATGCCCAGCGGGATGGAGACCAGATAGACGATCAGGGTGGTCCACAGCCCCAGCGACACCGAGACCGGCATCTTGTCGGCGATCAGTTGGAGCACCGTGCGGTCGCGGTAGAAACTCTCGCCGAAATCGAAGGCCAGATAGTTGCCCATCATGTCGACAAAGCGCTCGAAGGGCGGCTTGTCGAAGCCGTACATGGCCTCGATGCGGGCAATCAGGGCGGGGTCGAGCCCCTGCGCCCCACGATAGGAGCCGGCCGGCCCGCTGCCGCCGCCACCACCCGAGGAGGAGGCGGAGAAGCCCGCGTCGCCGCCGCCGCTGCCAGAGACGCGGGCGGTGGCGGCGATGTCGCTGCCCTGCAGGCGGGCCAGGGTCTGCTCGACCGGGCCGCCGGGGGCGAACTGCACGATGATGAAGTTGAGGATCATGATCCCCAGCAGGGTGGGGACGATGAGGATCAGCCGGCGCAGGGTGTAGGCAAGCACGACCTTACTGGACCGGCATGTTGTCGATCAGCCGGGTGCGCCCCAGGTGGGCGGCGGCCAGGACACGGGCCGGGCGGTGGGTCTGGTCCGGGGCGCGCCGGCCGAGCACCGGCGACAGGTCGGCCTCGCGGCGCACTTCCAGGTAGTCCACCTTGTCGAAGCCGGCCTCGAACAGCTCGTCGATGCCTTCGCGGCAGGCGATGCCGACGTCCTCGCCCATGGCGACACGGCCGGCGACGCGGGCCAGCACGCGGGGCAGGTGGGCGGCGCGGGCCCGCTGCTCTTCCGTCAGGTAGGCGTTACGCGACGACAGGGCGAGGCCGTCCGGCTCGCGGACGATGGGCACCCCCTCGATGCGCACCCCGATGTCGAGGTCGGCGACCAGCCGGCGGATCACCTGAAGCTGCTGGAAGTCCTTTTCGCCGAACAGGGCGACATCGGGCCGGCACTGGTTCAAAAGCTTGGCGACGACCAGGGCCACGCCGTCGAAGAAGTGGGGCCGGGTGGTGGCGCACAGGCCCTCCGACACCCCGGACACCGAGACCTGGGTGGCGAAGCCTTCCGGGTACATGTCGCCAACCCCGGGGTAGTAGACCAGATGGGTCAGCCCCTCGGCGGCCAGACTGGCCCGGTCGTTCTCGAAATGGCGCGGGTAGCTGTCGAAGTCCTCGTGCGGGGCGAACTGGGTGGGGTTGACGAAGATCGACACCACCACCTTGTCGGCCATCTCGGCGGCCCGGCGGACCAGGGCCAGATGGCCGGCATGCAGCGAGCCCATGGTCGGCACCAGGGCGACCGAGGCGCCGGCGGCGCGCAGGGCGGCGACCTCGGCGCGCAACTCGCCCGGCGAGCGGGCAACGGGGGGCAGCGCGGTGGATTTCAACTCGGGGGGAGACCTTCTTCGCGGCAGGAGCTCCGACACAGGACGCCCAAAGTGCCCAACAGCATGCGCCTTGCCAAGCCCCGATACGGTGACGGACGTCACACTCGGCCGAAAAAGGCCTGTCGGAACGATGTCCTAACCTGCCTCCGTCAGATGATTTTTCAGGTTGTAGAGGGCGTCCAGGGCCTGACGCGGGGTGAGCTGGTCGGGATCGAGTCCGGCCAGGGCCTCAAGCGCCGCGCGGCCGCCGGGGTCGAACGCCGCGCCGGAGTCGGACTCGGGGTCCGGCTCGGGCGGGGCGGCGGCCGGGCGGGCGGTGGCGTGGGCGGCGAACAGCGGCAGGTCGGCGTCCGGGTGGCGGCGGTGACGGCTTTCCAACTCGCCCAGCACCGTTTCGGCGCGCTTCAGCACGGCCGGCGGCAACCCGGCCAGACGCGCCACGTGGATGCCGTAGGAGCGGTCGGCGGTGCCCGGCGCCACCTCGTGCAGGAAGACCACCCGGCCCTTCCACTCGCGCACCTTCATGGTCCGGCAGGTCAGCGCCTTGAGCTTGTCGGCGAGGTCGGTCAACTCGTGATAGTGGGTGGCGAACAGGGTCCGGCAGCGGTTGTGGTCGTGCAGGTGCTCCAGCGTCGCCCAGGCCAGGGCGAGGCCGTCGTAGGTGGCGGTGCCGCGCCCGATCTCGTCCAGGATGACCAGGGCGCGCGGCCCGGCTTGATTGAGGATGGCCGCCGTCTCGACCATCTCGACCATGAAGGTCGAGCGCCCGGCGGCCAGATCGTCGCTCGCCCCGACCCGGCTGAACAGCCGGTCGACGACGCCGATGCGGGCCGCCCGGGCGGGCACGAAGGCGCCGATCTGGGCGAGCACGGCGATCAGCGCGTTCTGGCGCAGGAAGGTGCTCTTGCCGGCCATGTTGGGGCCGGTCAAAAGCCACAGCCGCTGCTCGGCGGTGAGGTCGCAGTCGTTGGCGACGAAGGCCTCGCCGGCCTCGGCCAGGGCGGCCTCGACCACCGGGTGACGGCCGCCCTCGATCAGGAAGGCGTCGCTGGCGTCCACCGTGGGGCGGACATGGCCACGATCCACCGCCACCTCGGCCAGCCCGGCGATGACGTCGAGGAAGGCCAGGGCGCCGGCGGCGCGGGCGATCTCCTCGCCGCGCGCCAGCACCTCGCCGGCCAGATCGGCGAGCAGGGTCAGTTCCAGGGCCAGCGCCTTGTCGGCAGCGCCGCGCAGGCGGTTCTCCAGGTCCGACAGGGCAACGGTGGTGAAGCGCAGGGCCTGGGCGGTGGTCTGGCGGTGGACGAAGTCGGTGCCCGCCGCCGCGCCACCTTCCTCCAGGCGCGCGCGGCCGGCCGCCAGCAGCTTCTCGCCGTGCCGGGTGGGGACCTCGATATAGTAGCCCAGCACGTTGTTCTGCTTGATCTTCAGGCTCTGGATGCCGGTCTCGGCCACGTATTCGGCCTGCAGGGCGGCAATCAGCCGCTTGCTTTCGCTGGCCAGGGTGCGCAGCTCGTCCAGGTCCTGATGGTAGCCAGCGGCGATGAAGCCGCCGTCGCGGGCCATCAGCGGCGGTTCCGGCACCAGGGCGCGGCCCAGGCGCTCGACCAGGGGGCCGTGTTCGCCCAGCTCGGCCAGGGCGCGGGCCAGGGCAGCCGGCAGCCGCTCGCCGCCGGACAGCGCGCCCGCGCCCCGCCCGGTTCCCAGCAGGCCGGCGCCCAGCAGGTCGGCCTTGAGGTCCGGCACCTCGGCCAGCCCGGCGGCGATGGCGGCCAGGTCGCGCGGCCCGCCGCGCTCCAGCGACAGCCGCGACAGGGCGCGCAGCAGGTCGGGGACCCGCCGCAGGCGCTGGCGCAGGGCGTCGCGGGTGTCGCCCAGGCGGGTCAGCAGCTCGACCGAGGCGGCCCGCTCGGTGATCGCCTCGGGGTCGGTCAGCGGGGCGGCCAGCCAGGCCGCCAGTTGGCGCGCCCCGGGGCCGGTCACCGTGCGGTCGATGGCGGCCAGCAGACTGCCCGCCCGGGCCCCGGACAGGGTGGCCGAAAGCTCCAGGTTGCGGCGGGTGGCGGCGTCGATCTCGAGGATCGCCCCGGCGGCCACCGGGCGCGGCGGCTGAAGACGCGGCAGGCGGCCCTTCTGGGTCAACTCCAGGTAGTCGAGCAGGGTGCCGGCGGCGGCCACCCCGGGGGGCGAAAAGGCGCCGAAGCCCTCCAGCGTCGCCACCCCGAACACCTGTTCCAGGCGGCGCCGGGCGTTGGCGGCATCGAAGCGGCTGTCGGGCAGCGGGGTCAGACGGTCGCGCCAGGGGGCCAGGGTCTCGAACAGGGCGGGGTCCTGGGTCAGCGCCTCGGGCAGCAGCACCTCGCCGGGGGCGAGGCGGGCCAGCGCGGCGGCCAGGGCGGCCGGCCCCGGGGCCAGCGCCTGGACGGCGAACTCGCCGGTCGACATGTCGAGCCAGGCCAGCCCCGTCTCGCCCTTGAGGCGAGCCACGGCGGCCAGCCAGTTGGCCGCCCGGGCGCTCAGCAGGTTGTCCTCGGACAGGGTGCCCGGGGTGATCAGGCGCACCACCTCGCGGTTGACCAGGGCCTTCGAGCCCCGTTTGCGGCGCGCCTCGGCGGGGTCCTCGGTCTGCTCGCAGACCGCCACCTTGAAGCCCTTCTCGATCAGCCGGGTGAGGTAGCTTTCGTGGCTGTGCACCGGCACGCCGCACATCGGGATGGGCTGGCCCAGGTGCTCGCCGCGTTTGGTCAGGGCGATGTCGAGCGCCGCCGCCGCCTGCTCGGCGTCCGCGAAGAACAGCTCGTAGAAGTCGCCCATGCGGTAGAACAGCAGACAGTCCGGGTGCTCGGCCTTGAGCCCCAGGTACTGGGCCATCATCGGGGTGGGCTTGGCGTCGGACACGGCGATTCCTGGCGGGTGGGCGGGCGGGTGGACGGGCGGGCGGGGGGGGTGGATGGACGAGCGGGCGGGGGGTGGATGGCGGGGTGGGCAACATGGACAGCCACCCGGGGCGATGCTATGTCCAGGGAGGGTGCGGGGCAAGGCCCGCCCGGCGCCCTCCCCTTCCCGAAACGCTTGAGGACACCCAGCCCCGTGAGCGACCCGCAAGACGCCTCCCCGGCCGACCCGCAAGACACCCCCCCGCCCGCCGGCCCGGTGCGCGAGGTGGTCGGCGTGTTCACCGACCGCCCCGGGTTCGAAAACGCCGTCCGCGCCCTGAGCGCGGCCGGCTTCGCCCAGGCCGACATTTCCATCCTGTCGTCGCACAGCTCGCTGGAAGCTGCCTTCGCCGAGCCGGACGAGGAAAAATCCCTGAGCGAGCGCCTGCTGCCCTTCCTCGGCGAGCTGCGCTACGAGACGCCGCTCATCACCGCCGGCCTGATCGCCCTGGCCAGCGGCCCCACGGCAGCCGCCGTGGCCGGGCTGGTCGCCGCCGGGGTGGGCGGTCTGGCGGTCAAGGACCTGCTGGACGAGATCGCCGCCGAGCCGCACCGCGAGGAATTCGAACAGGCCCTGAAGGATGGCAACATCCTGCTCTGGGTGGCCATCAAGGACGCCGGGACCGAGACCCGGGCCCGCCAGATCCTGGCCGAGGCCGGGGCGCGCGACATCCACCTGCACGACCGCCCGGCCGGCTGAGCCCGCCCGACCCGCCCGGCCCGCTGGTGTCCGCCGGGGCGCTGGCCCGGCCCTTTCCCCCACTCCCAGCCCCGGGTTGCCCGCCGCCATGTCCGACCGCGCCCCCTCCTCCGCCGATCCGAAAGCTCCCGCCCAACAGCCCCGTTCGGCCTTTGCCCGGGGCGGCGACCGCGCCGACATCGGTCAGGAAAGCCTGCTGCTGCACGCCTCCGGGCGGCCCGGCAAGATCGAGGTGGTGGCCACCAAGCCGCTGACCACCCAGCGCGACCTGTCGCTGGCCTACTCGCCGGGGGTGGCCCGGCCGTGCGAGGAAATCGCCCGCGACCCCAGCCTGGCCTACGACTACACCGCCAAGGGCAACCTGGTGGCGGTGATCTCCAACGGCACCGCGGTGCTCGGCCTGGGCGACCTGGGCGCCCTGGCCAGCAAGCCGGTGATGGAAGGCAAGGCGGTGCTGTTCAAGCGCTTCGCCGACATCGACGGCATCGACCTTGAGGTGGACACCCGCGAGGTCGAGGAGTTCATCCAGGCGGTGCGCTACCTGGGCCCCAGCTTCGGCGGCATCAACCTGGAAGACATCAAGGCCCCGGAGTGCTTCATCATCGAGCAGCGCCTGCGCGAGCTGATGGACATCCCGGTGTTCCACGACGACCAGCACGGCACCGCCATCATCGCCGCCGCCGGGCTGATCAACGCCGCCGAGCTGACCGGGCGCGACCTCAAGCACCTCAAGGTGGTGGTCAACGGCGCCGGGGCGGCGGCCATCGCCTGCGTCGAGCTGATCAAGGCGATGGGCGTGCCGGGCGACAACGTCATCCTGTGCGACACCCGGGGGGTCATCTTCCAGGGCCGCGAGGACGGCATGAACCAGTGGAAGGCGGCCCACGCCGCCCCCACCGAGGCGCGCACCCTGGCCGAGGCGATGGCGGGCGCCGATGTCTTCTTCGGCCTGTCGGTGAAGGGCGCGGTGGATCAGGCGATGGTCGAGACGATGGCCGAAAAGCCGATCATCTTCGCCATGGCCAACCCCGACCCGGAGATCACCCCGGAGGAGGTGAAGGCGGTGCGCCCGGACGCCATCGTGGCCACCGGGCGCTCGGACTACGCCAACCAGATCAACAACGTGCTGGGCTTCCCCTACATCTTCCGGGGGGCGCTCGACGTGCGCGCGCGCACCATCAACGAGGACATGAAGATCGCCGCCGCCCGGGCCATCGCCGCCCTGGCCCGCGAGGACGTGCCCGACGAGGTGGCCGCCGCCTACTCCGGGCGGCGCCTGCGCTACGGGCCCGACTACATCATCCCGGTGCCCTTCGACCCCCGGCTGATCGCCACCATCCCGCCGGCGGTGGCCGAGGCGGCCATGCTGACCGGGGTGGCCAAGAAGCCGATCATCGACATGGACGCCTACCGCCACGACCTGCTGGCCCGGCTCGACCCCACGGCGGCCAGCCTGCAGGCGATCGCCGCCGAGGTGGCCGAGCATCCGCGCCGGGTGGTCTTCGCCGAGGGCGAGGAGGAAAAGGCGATCCGCGCCGCGCTGGCCTTCAGGAACGCCGGCTATGGCGAGCCGGTGCTGGTCGGCCGGGCCCACCGCATCGCCGAGACCGCCGCCGCGATGGGGCTGGGCGATCTGGACGGGGTGGAAATCCACAACGCCAAGCTGTCGGAAAACAACGCCCAGTACACCGAGTTCCTGTACCAGCGCCTGCAACGCAAGGGCGTGCTGGAACGCGACGCCCAGCGCATGGTCAACCAGGACCGCAACGTCTTCGCCGCCTGCATGGTGGCCCTCGGCCAGGCCGATGCCATGGTCACCGGGCTGACCCGGGGCTACTACCAGACCTTCGAGGAGATCCGCCGGGTCATCGACCCCAAACCGGGGGCGCGGGTGTTCGGCGTCTCGATCGTGGTGGCGCGCGGGCGCACCGTGTTCATCGCCGACACCACGGCCCACGAGGTGCCCGACCCCGAGGCGCTGGCCGACATCGCCATCCAGACCGCCGCCCGGGCCCGCGCCATGGGCCACGAGCCGCGGGTGGCGCTGCTTTCCTACTCCAACTTCGGCAACCCCACCGGGGCGGTGTCGCAGCGCATGCGTCAGGCGGTGGAGCTGCTCGACGCGCGCCGCCCGGACTTCGAATACGACGGCGAGATGGCCGCCGACGTGGCGCTCGACGCGCAGCTTCAGGCGCACTATCCGTTCTGCCGCCTGTCCGGGCCGGCCAACGTGCTGATCATGCCCGGCCTGCACGCCGCCACCATCGCCGGACAGACGCTGGACAAGCTGGGCGGCGGCACCCTGCTCGGACCGGTCATCGTGGGCCTGTCCAAGCCGGCGCAGATCGTCGGCATGGACGCCACCGTCTCGGACCTCATGCACATGGCGCTGCTGGCCAGCTTCGATTCCATCAACGCTTCCTGAAACCGTCATGGTTCTGTTGCCGGTGGTGCCGTAAACTGGCCCATCGTCCGGCGACAAGCCGACGGGCGGCCTGATGGGCGACGGAACAGCCCACGGGACAGATGACGGGACAGGTGACGGGGCAGGCGACGGAACAGGCGGCGAAACCGCCGACCAAACCGCCGACGGAACAGCCGACGGGGCAGGCGATGTGGCATCGACACTCGCTGTGGGATTTCGCCATGCTGGCGGCGGCGGTCGGGCTGCCGGCGGGGCTCGGGCTCGGCCTGCTGGTCGCCCTGGGGCGGCTCGACCCGCTGCCGGCGATCCTCACCATGGCCGGGGTGATGGCCCTCACCGCCGCCCTGATCCTGCCCCGCTTCCGCGACCTCGAGCGCATCTCGCGCTTCGCCGCCGACCTCTCCGACCGCGGCGACCTGCCGGTGCCGGTGCCCCGCCACTCGCGCGCCGCCGCCGAGCTGGCCCAGTCCATCGCCCGCCTGCGCCGCTCGTGGGAAACCCAGAGCGGCCAGCTCAAGTCGCTGGCCCTGTCGCATGAAACGGTGCTCGACAGCCTGCCCGACCCGTTGATCATGGTCGATCCCGGGGGCGTGGTGCGGCGCGCCAACCTGGCCGCCCGGCTGGTTCTCGGCCGGGTGCTGGAAAACCAGGAGGTGACCCAGGTCTTCCGCGACCCGCTGGTGCTGGAGGCGGTCGAGGCGGTGCTGGCCGGGGCCGGCGGGCGCGAGGTGCCCTATGTGGTGCCGGTGCCGGTGCGCCGCGACTTCACCCTGCGCGTCGAACCGCTGCCCACCGCCACCGCCGAGGGCGCGGTGGCCATGCTGATGCTGCACGACATCACCACCCTGGTGCGCATGGAACAGATGCGGGCCGACTTCGTGGCCAACGCCAGCCACGAGCTGCGCACCCCGCTGTCCAGCCTGCTCGGCTTCATCGAAACCCTGCGCGGCCCGGCCCACGACGACGCCGAGGCGCGCGACCGCTTCCTGATCATCATGCAGGAGCAGGCGCAGCGCATGAACCGGCTGATCGAGGACCTGCTGTCGCTGTCGCGCATCGAGCTGATGGAGCACACCCCGCCGACCGGCGCGGTGCGCCTGGAGCGCGTCGTCTCGGCGGTGGTCGGGGCGCTGGAACCGCAGGCCCGGGCCCAGGGGGTGACGGTCGAGACCGCCCTGCCCGACGACCTGCCGGCGGTCATCGGCGAGCGCGAGGAGCTGGCCCAGGTGATCCAGAACCTGTTGGCCAACGCCATCAAGTACGGGGTGCCGGCGGGGGCCAGCGCGGGCCGGGTGGAGATCACCGCCGGCACCCTGCGCCGGGGCCCGGTGGCGATGCCCCAGGCGACCCGGGCCGACTGCGTGTTCGTCGCGGTCCGCGACCACGGCGACGGCATCCCCAAGGAACACCTGCCGCGCCTCACCGAGCGCTTCTACCGGGTCGACAGCGCCCGCTCGCGCCAGTTGGGCGGCACCGGGCTGGGGCTGGCCATCGTCAAGCACATCCTGAACCGCCACCGGGCCGCCATGGTGGTCGACAGCCAGGTGGGCGGGGGCACCACCTTCACCGTCTACCTGCCCCGGGCGGCCAGCGGGCAGCAGTTGGACGACGACCCGCCCGGCCCCTCGCCGCGCCCGGCGCGCGGCAACCCGGCGGCGGCCTGAGGGCGGCGATCCGGCGGCGGGGGGGAACGGCACCCTCAACGGGGCGTTGAGCCAATCGCACCCGGGGCGTACCATCGGCTGTTGGCCCCCACCCGACAGATCCGCCCCGAAAGGTCCGCCCCGTGCCCCGTCCGCTGTTCCTGGCCGCCGCCGTGGCGGTTCTGCTCGCCTCGCCCGCCGCCGCCCAGTCGCCGGAAGCCGCGTTCGGCATCCTGGACGGCTGCCGCGTCGCCCAGACCCTGGACGACGGCCGCGCCCTGGTCCTCGACTGCGGCACCCTGGCCCCGGCCCAGGTGGCGGCCCACTATGAAGAAAAGCTCGCCGAGGCCGGCTACCAGACGGTGCACGCCACCCGCGCCGCCGGCCTGACCATGATCCTGTTCGATGGCCACGGCCAACGAGGCACCCTGGCGGTGGCGGCGGAGGACGGCGCCACCGGGGTGTCCATCGGCTTCACCGCCCCCTGATCCCGCATCCCTGGAGGTTCCCCATGCTGCGTCCCGTTCCCTTTCTGCTGGCCGCCCTGCTGCTCTGCGCGGCGCCGCTGAGTTCCCCGGCCTGGGCCGACGAGATCGAGGACAGCCTGCAGGCGGCGCTCGACGCCTACCGCGACGGCGACCTCGCCCTGGCCAAGGAGGAGTTGGACTACGCCGGCCAGATGCTGTCGGAAAAGAAGGCCGCCGGGCTGGCCGACTTCCTGCCCGAGCCGCTGTCCGGCTGGGAGCGCCAGGACGGCGACACCCAGGCCATGACCGCCGGCATGATGGGCGGCGGCATGAGCGCCAGCGCCAGCTATTCCAACGGCGACACGCGGCTGGAGATCAGTCTGGTCGCCGACAGCCCGATGGTCGGCGCCCTGGCGGCGGTGTTCAACAACGCCGCCATGATGGGCCAGATGGGCAAGCTTCGGCGCATCGACCGCCAGAAGGTGATCGAGACCGAGGAGGGCGAATTGCAGGCGGTGATCGACAACCGCATCCTGGTCTCGATCAACGGCCCGGCCCCGGTCGAGGACAAGGAGGCCTACTTCAAGGCCCTGGACATCGACGGCCTGGAAGACTTCTGAGGGGCTCAAGGGCGGCCGGTTGGGGCGCCGCCCTACAGCTTGCGCAGCCTGGCGATCAGGTCGAGCAGGGCGTTGGCGCTGTCGAGCAGGCCGGGAACCCCGGCCAACCCCTCGGCCAGCCGCCGCACGCCCTGCCCCAGGGTCTTGAGCAGGCCGGGGCTGGCCTTGGGGTCGGCGGCCTGGGCGAGAAGTTCCCGCGCCCCCTCGGCCAGTTCCCGCCCCTGCCCGGCGTGTTCTTCCGGCACCCGCCCCAACGCCTCTTCCAGCGCCGCCAGCCGGCTTTCCAGCGCCTCCTGGTCGGCCGCGAAGACCGTCGAGGTGCCGATGATCTGGCCCAGATTGTGGACCAGCGCGCCCTGAAAGACATTGGCCCCCCTGAAGTCGCCGCTGTTGTTGAAGGTATTCAATCCGCTGCCCTCCGAGGGTGGGGTGCCGATCCGGGCGTCGAGACCTTCGAGGTTTCGGCGCACGATCTGAGTGTGGGAGTGATCCGGCCCGAGGCGCTTTTCGAAGATGCCCAGGGCGCGCCCGATGTGCTCTCGGGCCGCAACCAGATCGCCCTGGGCCCGGAGCAAAGCGCCCAGGTTGTTGAGGCTGATGGCCACGTTCGGATGATCAGGCCCCAGCGCCCGCTCCTGGATGGCCAGGGCACGTTCATGGGACGCCCGGCCGCCGGACAGATCGCCCCGGGCCTGGAGCACAAGGCCCAGGTTGTTGAGGCTGGTGGCCACGTCCGGGTGGTGAGGTTCCAGCGCCTGCTCCCGGATGGCCAGGGCCCGTTCCTGGTGCGCCCGGGCGCCGGACAGATCGCCCTGGTCCTGGAGCACACCGCCCAGGTTGTTGAGGCTGGTGGCCACGTCCGGGTGGTCAGGTCCCAGCTTCCGCTCCCGGATGGCCAGGGCACGTTCATGGGACGCCCGGGCGCCGGACAGATCGCCCTGATCCTGGAGCACGCAACCCAGGTTGTTGAGGCTTTTGGCGACGTCCGGGTGATCAGGCTCCAGCGCCTGCTCCTGGATGGCCAGGGCCCGTTCCAGGTGCGCCCGGGCGCTGGACAGATCGCCCTGGGCATAAAGCACACTGCCCAGGTTGTTGAGGCTGGTGGCCACGTCCGGGTGGTCAGGTTCCAGAGCCCGCTCCCGGATGGCCAAGGCCCGTTCCAGGTGCGCCCGGGCGCCGGACAGATCACTCTGGGCTCGGAGCACCTCGCCCAGGTTGTTGTTGAGCGTGGCGAGGATCGGATCGTTTGCGTCCCTGCGCCGTGCCTCAAGGTCCAGGGCCCTCTGACAAGCCTCTTTTGCCGCCGCATACGCAGCGATCATCCGAAGGTGGGCGCCCAACGCAGTCACAGGACCCACGCCCCTTCGGTGCCCTGATCCGCCGCTGTTTCCGCCACGAAACGCAAGTGAGGCTGCCATGCCAGCAGCGGGCCGGGCAGGCCGGTGGCGTTCTGCTCCCTGGCCGCCTCCAGCACCGCCTTTTCCACCACTCGGCGGGCCGTATCGGCGTGGGCGGCGAGGAAGCGGGCGACCAGACGGTGCATGCGCAGGGTGCCTTCGTCCGGGTCCTCCTCCTCGATCAGGCCCAGCTCCAGCAGGCGGCGCAGGCCGTCCTCGGCCGCCTTGGGGTCAATCGGCGTCTCCAGGGACGCCGCCGCCCGATGGATCAGCCAGCGGGGTATGGGTTCGCCGGGGGCGAAGGCGTGGATCAGGAACAGCAGGACCCAGGCGGTCCGGTCGGCCAAGTCGTCGGCGTCCAGTCGGTCCAGGCTGAGGGTAAACGTGCGGGCCACGTTGAGGTCGTGGCCGGTGGGGCTCCACTCGCCGCCGGCCAGGAAGTCGTGGTCCAGGCCGGGGGCGGCGCGCAGGGCGGCCAGATAGGCGGCCGGCGTGCCCTCGGGGACGTGGCGGTAGCGCCTGAGGTAACTGCCGGCCAGATGCAGGGCCAGGGGCAGGTGGCCGAGTTCTTCGGAAATCGCCGCAAGGCCGGGGTCGTCCGCCGGCAGGTCGGGGCGAAACCCATGCAGCAGGGCCGCCCCCTCGGCCGGGGTCAGGGTGCCCAGGGGCAGGGCCTCGACCCCCAGGCCGCTGCTCCAGGTGGCGCGGCGGCTGGTCACCAGCACCCGGGCCGCCCCGCTGGGCGGGCGCCACTCGGCAAGCAGGTCTTCCTCCTCGCAATTGTCGAAAATCAGCAGGGTGGGCAGCGGCGATTGCCAGCGGGCCAGCACCCGGCCGATGCTGTCCTGGTCGTCCACCGGCAGCCCCATGGCCTGGGCGCAGCGGGTCACCTCGCCGCGGATGCCGGCGGCCTTGGCGCAGCTCAGCCAGTACACCCCGCCGGCGAAAAAGCGCCCGTAGCGGTGGGCGAACTCGGCGGCGAGCTGGGTCTTGCCCAGACCGCCCAGGCCGGTGGCGGCGGCGGTCGGCCCGATGGCCGAGGTGCCGCCCCGCTTGAGGGCCCGGGCCAGGGCTTTCAGGTCCTGCTGGCGGCCGACGAAGTGCGGGTTGGGCCGAAAGGTGACGGCCGAGCCGGCGGGCAGTGGCGCCGGCTTTGGCACCGCATCCTCGGGCAGGCTGGCGAGCAGGTCGCCCGCCGCCTTCAGGTCCGCCGCCGAGACCTCGGGCGGGGCCGGGGCGCTGGCGTAGTAGTTGTTCTGGGTGCCGATGATCTGCCCATCATTGGTCACCGAAGCGCCCTGAAAGGCGTTGCTCCCCCGGTGGTCGCCGCTGTTCTCGAACTCCGCCACCCCTGGCCCTCCGCGCCCCGCACCCGCATGGGTATCCTGCCCCGGGCGGCCACGCGCTTCAAGCGGCGCGCCCTCCCGTAAATCGGGATGAGCCGCCGCCTCCCCTCGACGAAGCCGAGAGCCCGCGCGCATTGCAGGGGAATTTCATCATAGCCGAGTGGGGCCCGGTCAGGCATACTACTGGCTTGAAATATCTGCCGCGCACGACGCCGCGCCGACCGCCGGAACATCCACCCGACACGGGAGGAAGCCTGATGCAATGGCCGAACCTGACCATTTCGATGCGCGTGGGGCTGGTCATCCTGTTCAACACCCTGCTCATCGGCCTGACCGTGGCGGTGAGCAGCGTGATGGTGCTCGATCATTATGCCGAGCAGGATGCCCTGACCTCCATCGAGCGCAACATGCGCGTCGCCTGGGACGAGATCGAGGAGCACGGCCCACAGGTGCGCCTGGAGGACGGCCAGTTGATGGTCGGCGACACCGTGCTCAACGACAACAACGCCCTGGTCGATGCCATCGTGGCCCAGGTCGGCGGCACGGCCACCGTGTTCATGGGCGACACCCGGGTGGCCACCAACGTGGTGCGCGACGACGGCGGGCGCGCCGTGGGCACGCAACTGGCCCGCAACGCGGCGTTCCGCGCGGTGTTCGAGGAGCGCCAGCCGTTCCGGGGCATCGTCGACATCCTCGGCACCGCCTACATCACCGGCTACGACCCGATCATCGGGCCCGAGGGGCGGGTCATCGGCATCCTGTACGTGGGCGAGAAGGTGGAGCGCTTCTTCGCCTCGGCGCGCACCCTGCAGGGGTGGATCCTGGGCCTTCTGGCGGTCTGCGGTGGGCTGGGGCTGGTGGTCGGGCTGGTGGTGGCGCGCCAGGGGATCACCCGACCGCTGAAAGGCATCGTCTCGGCGACCACGGCGCTGGCCGGCGGCGACCTCGAGCGCCATATCCCCTATACCGACTCGCGCAGCGAGATCGGCAGCCTGGCCCAGGCGGTGCAAAGCTTCCGCGAGAACGCCCGGCAGGTGCGCCGCCTGCAGGCCGAGCAGGAAGCCCAACAGCGCCGCAACGCCCGCCAGGTGGAGGGCGAGATGGTCGCCCTGAGCCACGCCCTGGACAGCGAGGTGCGCCGGGTGATCGCCGTGGTCGGCGACGAGGCAGGCCGCATGGTCGACATCACCGGGCAGATGGCGATGGCGGTTTCGGGCACCGTGCAGGGGGCGGAAACGGTCAGCGAGGCGTCGCGCGGGTCGGCCGCCAACGTCGACGCGGTGGCCGCCGCGGCCGAGGAGATGGCCGCCTCGATCACCGAGATCAGCCGGCAGGTGGGCAATGCCTCGACCATCGCCGCCCGCGCCTCCGAGCAGGCGCTGGAGGCCAACAGCCGCATCGATGCCCTGTCCAAGGCCGCCGAGCGGATCGGCGAGGTGGTCGACCTGATCACCGACATCGCCAGCCAGACCAACCTTCTGGCCCTGAACGCCACGATCGAGGCGGCCCGCGCCGGCGACGCCGGCAAGGGTTTCGCGGTGGTCGCCGGCGAGGTCAAGACCCTGGCCACCCAGACCGCCCGCGCCACCGAGACCATCGCCGGCCAGGTCGGCGAGATGCGCAGCGCCACCGAGCAGGCGGTCGGCACCATCCAGGCCATCGCCAAGGTGGTGGCCGAGATCAACGAGATCACCTCGACCATCTCGGCGGCCACCGAGGAGCAGACGGCGACCACCCAGGAGATCAGCCGCAATGCCCAGCACGCCGCGCAAGGCTCGCAGGAAACCTCGAGCGGCATCGCCGACGTCTCGCGCAGCGCCGAGCAGACCGCCGCCCAGGCCACCGAGGTGGAAAGCGTCGCCCAGGCGGTGCGCCAGCACATCGGCGGCATGGAAGAGTCGCTGAACCGCATCATGGGCAGCGGCCAGGGCAGCGGCGACAGTCGCGCCTCGGCCTTGCGGACGATCAATCAGGCGGTCACCCTGGCCGACGACCGCCAGCAGATCAGTTGTCTGCTGCACGCCCTGTCGCCCATCGGGGCGGCCGTGGTCGATCGACAGTTGCCGTGGCCGGTCGGCGAAACGCTGACCCTGTCGCTGGCCGACCTGATGCCGCTGGAGGGCGTCGTGGTCGCCACCTCGGAAACGGCGAGCCACCTGCGCCTGGACCTGGACGACGCGGCCAGCGCGGCCGTGGACGACTGGCTGAGCCGCCACACCCGCCGCTGACCTCCCGCCTTTCGACCACCCCCCCCCGGGGACCAAACCGGGCGCGGCACCGGGCCACGCCCCGCCCCGGCATTTTCGCATGGCAGCCATGCGCGCCATCTTTCGACTGGCCGACGGTCTTGCCTCCTGGCTAGAAAGCCGCCTTGCGCCGTCGCCGGGTCCGCGCGCCCGGGCGGCCCCCGCTTGGCCTTTTCCCGCCCGGAGGACACCCCTTTTGAGCGCCGAGTCCCGTATCCGTCACCCCGAGCTGCGCCGCAAGCTGATGAGCGCCGAGGACGCCGCCGCCCTGATCGCCTCGGGCAGCACCATCGGCATGAGCGGCTTCACCGGCTCGGGCTACCCCAAAAGCGTGCCGCTGGCCCTGGCCCGGCGCATCGAGGCCGAGCAGGCCGCCGGGCGGCCCTTCCGGGTGCGGGTGTGGACCGGCGCGTCGACCGGGCCGGAGCTGGACGGCGCCCTGGCCAAGGCCGACGGCATCGAGTTCCGGCTGCCCTACAACTCCGACCCGATCGCCCGCGAGAAGATCAACAGCGGGCGCATGCAGTACATCGACATGCACCTAAGCCAGGTGGCGCCGGTCGCCTGGCAGGGCTTCCTGGGGCCGCTCGACACCGCCCTGATCGAGGTGTCCGGCATCACCGAGGACGGTTCGCTGATCCCCTCCACCTCGGTCGGCAACAACAAGACCTGGCTCGACCGCGCCGAGCGGGTGATCCTGGAAGTGAACCGCTGGCAGAGCGAGGCTCTGTTCGGCATGCACGACATCTATTACGGCACCGCCCTGCCGCCGGACCGGGTGCCCATCCCGCTGGTCCGCGCCGGCCAGCGCATCGGCCAGCCGACCTTCCGCTGCGACCCGCACAAGGTGGTGGCGGTGGTGGAAACCGACAGCCCCGACCGCAACCAGCCCTTCGCCGCCCCGGACGCGGTGGCCGAGGCCATCGCCGGCCACCTTCTGGAGTTCTTCCGCCACGAGGTGACCAAGGGCCGCCTGCCGGCCTCGCTGCTGCCCTTGCAGTCGGGGGTGGGCAACGTCACCAACGCCGTGCTGGCCGGGCTGATGGACGCCCCCTTCGGCAACCTGACCGCCTACACCGAGGTCATCCAGGACGGCATGCTCGACCTGTTGGACAGCGGCAAGCTGGCGCTGGCCTCGGCCACCGCCTTCTCGCTCAGCCCGGCCGCCGCCGAGCGCTTCAACGCCGAGGCCCACCGCTTCCGCGACCGCCTGATCCTGAGGCCCCAGGAAATCTCCAACCACCCGGAACTGGTGCGCCGCCTGGGCTGTCTGGCCATGAACGGGCTGATCGAGGCCGACATCTACGGCAACGTCAACTCGACCCACATCATGGGCTCGCGCATCCAGAACGGCATCGGCGGCTCGGGCGATTTCGCGCGCAACGCCTATGTGTCGATCTTCATGACCCCGTCGACCGCCAAGGGCGGGGCGATCTCGGCCATCGTGCCGCAGGCCAGCCACGTCGACCACATCGCCCAGGACGTGCAGGTGCTGGTCACCGAGCACGGGCTGGCCGACCTGCGCGGCCTGGCCCCGCGCCAGCGCGCCCGGACCATCATCGACACCTGCGCCGACCCCGTCTTCCGCCCCGCCCTGGCCGACTATCTGGCCCGCGCCGAGGCCGGCTCGTTCGGCGGCCACAGCCCGACCCTGCTCGACGAGGCGCTGTCCTGGCACCAGCGCTTCGTCGAGACCGGCACCATGCGTCCCTGAGGCGTCCCTGAGGCGTCCCTGAGGCGTCCCTGAGACCCGCCATCACCCCCAGCCGTTGATGGACCCCGGGGACGGTGGTACTGTTTATGGCAGGGGCGAAGGTGGCACCCGCCAGGCCGGCATGAATCATAACCGGCGGGCCGAGAGGCGCCGTCGCCCTGGTCTGCCGTCGTGGTGGGGGAACGGCGGCGGCCCGGCCAGCTTTTCCGATACGCCCCAGCCGTTTCCGTCCTTTCGCACCGCACCGCGCGGCGCCGAGCAAGGGGTTCCGGTATGCTGGCTCAAGAGCAGTACGCGTTCCGGGAAGTGCTGACCAGGAAGGGCATCCTGTTCTGCTACAGCGGCTACCTGACCGAGGACATCCTGACCGGCATCGGCGAGGCCATCCAGAAGAAGCTGGAAATGGAACAGGCCAGCCGGCAGACCTCGAAAAGCCTGTTCGCGGTGTTCGTCGAGCAGGTGCAGAACATCATCCGCTACTCGGCCGAGCGGGAAACCCAGAACAACGGCGACGACACGGTGAACGAGCTGAGCTTCGGCGTGCTCAGCGTCGGCCACCACGGGGGGCGCTACTTCGTTTCCTGCTGCAATCTGGTGCGCACCGATGACACGGCGCGCCTGAAGACCAGCCTGGAGCACATCCAGTCGCTGGACCGCGGCGCCCTGATCTCACTCTACAAGCAGACCCTGAAGAACGGCCGCCCGGAGGGCAGCAAGGGGGCCGGCGTCGGCTTCATCGACATCGCCCGCCACGCCACCCAGGGCTTCGCCTTCGACTTCATGAAGATCGACGACACCCACACCTACTTCTGCCTTGAGGCCTATGTCTGACGCCCGACAGACCACCGGAGACCCTTGATGGAACCGATCACCCTAGAGGCGACCAAGCGTTGCCCCGAGATCAACTTCGACTTCGCCGCCAACACCTTCCTGATCAAGGGCGAGTCCTATCCGGAAGACGTCGACAGCTTCTATGGCGAGATCATCGAGGCCCTGGAAACCCACCTGGAAAGCCAGCAGGGCGCCACCATCCGGCTTGATCTGGAACTGATCTACTTCAACAGCTCCACCGCCAAGGTGCTGATGGAACTGTTCGAGATGATGGACGCGGCGGCCGAGCGCGGCAACGACGTGCTGGTCGCCTGGCACTACGAGGCCGACGACGACAACATGGAGGAACTGGGCGGCGAGTTCGCCGAGGAGTTGGCCCACGCCCGCTTCGAGCTGAAGGTTCTGGAAACCTGATGACCTCGAAAATCTTCAAGAAGGAATCGGCCATCGTCGAGGACAGTCGGGCCCTGCTCGCCCGGCCCGAGCTGTTCGCCGACGCGGAGGCCCGCGAGGGCTTCTCGCGCCTGCTTGAAGCCTACGAGAAGCAGATGCGCTCGACCCAGAAGCTGCTGCGCCTGAGCGACCGCAACGAGGCCCAGCTCAACGAGCTGGCGCGCGACCTGGAAGGCAAGAACAGCCGCCTGGAAGAGCTGTCCGACAAGCTGTCGCGCTATCTGGCGCCGCAGATCTACAAGGCCATCTTCGAGGGCGCGCAGGATGTCTCGCTGGCCACCCGGCGCAAGAAGTTGACCGTCTTCTTCTCCGACCTCAAGGGCTTCACCGAAACCTCGGAAACCCTGCAACCGGAAGCGCTGACCTATCTGCTGAACGACTACTTCAGCGAAATGTCGACCATCGCCATCGACCACGGGGCGACCATCGACAAGTTCATCGGCGACGCCATGCTGATGTTCTTCGGCGACCCGCACAGCGACGGCGACCGCGCCGACGCCGCCAAGTGCGTGCGCATGGCGGTGCGCATGCAGCAGCGCATGAAGGATTTGCGCGCCCGCTGGCGCAACGAGGGGTTCGAGCGGCCGTTTTCCATGCGCATCGGCATCAACACCGGCTATTGCAACGTCGGCAACTTCGGCAGCACCAAGCGGATGGACTACACCATCATCGGCGCCGAGGTTAACCTGGCGGCGCGCCTGGAAAGCCAGGCCGACCCGGACGGCATCCTGATGTCCTATGAAACCTACGCCCTGGTCCGCGACTTCGTGGAAACCGAGGAACGCTCCGCCATGCGGGTCAAGGGCATCGCCCGCGAGATCCGCCCCTTCGCCGTCACCAACATCTACGACCCCGACCTGAGCCGGCGCAGCTTCATCAGGAAGGAGCGCTACGGCCTGAAGCTGCTGGCCGACCTGGAGCGCCTGCAGGGCGAGGACCGCCGGCAGGCCATCGCCGAGCTGGAAGAGGTCATCCACGACCTGAAGACCCTGCCCGAGAGCGGCCGTCCGGTCGCCGGCGACGAGACCTCTTGACCCCCCGCGCCCAGCTTCGAGGCCCTCCCGTGAAAACCAGACCCGCCGACAGGGAACAGCGGCTGATCGCCCGGGCCGAGGCGGCCCTGAATGACGGCACCGCCATGCCCGAGGCGCTGGCGGAACTGCTCGACGCCCACCGCAAGCTGGTCTCGCGCATGGGCCGGCTGACCCGGATCAGCGACCGCCAGCAGTTGCAGTTGCGCGAGTTGAGCGAGCTCAAGGACCAGTTCGTCGGCATGGCGGCGCACGACCTGCGCAACCCGATCGGTCTGGTCCAGGGTTTTTCCGAGTTGATGCTGGCGGCGCCGGAGATGGCCCAGGCCGACCGCGCCCGCTACCTTCAGATCATCAGCAAGGTGGCCAGGGACATGGGCGCCCTGCTCAACGACCTGCTCGACATCTCGGCCATCGAGAGCGGCAAGCTGACCATCGAGGCGACACCCCAGCGGCTCGACGCGGTGGTGGCCGAACGGCTCGACCTGCTGACCAACCTGGCCGAGCGCAAGCAGATCACCCTGAAGCGCCGGTTGGCCGAGGTCGACCGGGTGCCGATCGACGACAGGCGGCTGGCCCAGGTGATCGACAATCTGGTCGGCAACGCCATCAAGTTCTCCCACCCGGGGACCACCGTCACCGTCTCGGTATGGGCCGAGGACGGCCACGGCTGTCTGGCCGTCGCCGACCAGGGCCAGGGCATCCCGGCCGAGGAGATCGACAAGGTCTTCGGCACCTTCCAGCGGCTCAGCGTGCGCCCCACCGGCGACGAGAAAAGCCACGGCCTGGGGCTGGCCATCGCCAGGAAGATCGTGCTCGCCCACGGCGGGCGGATCGGCGTCGAGAGCACCGTCGGCGAGGGCTCGGTGTTCACCGTGCGGCTGCCGCTACAAGCTTGACAGGATGCCCTTCACGGCGTCGGGCGTGGGCGGCTTGACCAGATAGGCGGTGATCTTGTGGATCGCCGCCTTCTGCTGGTTGCGGTCGCTGTTGTTGGCGGTCAGCATGACGATGGGCACCTCGCGGCAGGCTTCCACCGCGCCCATGCGCACCCGGCGGGCCAGACTCCAGCCATCCAGGCGCGGCATGTCAATGTCGCTGATGATCAGCGCCGGCGGCGGCGTCGCCTGGGCCAGCACGGCCAGCGCCGCCTCGCCATCGCCGGCGCTCAGCACCCGGCTCACCCCGCAGCCGGCCAGCACGGCGGTGAGCAACTCGCGGGCCAGGGGGTCGTCATCGACAATCAGTACGGGCGCCTCGCCACCGATCATGTCCATCCCCCCCGTGCCGGCCAATCGCGTCCACCACCCTACCACGACCCTGTCCGGCCGGGAATGATCCTGGGCCGGATCGGGGGGCGGTTCGCAGGTCAGCCGCCGTCCTCGCCCACCTCGGCTTCCAGGCGCTCCATGTCCTCGTCGGAGAAGCCCAGGTGGTGGCCGATCTCGTGGATCAGCACATGGCGCACCAGGTGGTCCAGGTCCTCGCCGGTCTCGCACCAGTAATCGAGGATCGGACGGCGGTAGAGAAAGACCATGTCCGGCCCCTGGGGCAGATCGGTGTGGCTTTTCCCGGTCAGCGCCACGCCGTGGTACAGGCCGAGCAGGTCGAACGGGCTTTCCAGCCCCATCTCGGCCTCCACCTCCGGGGTGCAGAAGTCCTCGATGCGCACCACCACCGAGCCGAGCCGGCCGCGAATGTTGGCCGGCAGGGCCTCCAGCGCGGCCTGGGCCACGGCCTCCAGGTAGTCGGCCCCGGGCGGCTCGGAGAAACGGCTGGCGGTCATCGCGGGGGGTTCCTTGTGGCTGGGGGAGAAAAAACAACGCGCCGGGCCCCATTGTGTCGGCCCGGGTGGCGCCCCCATGTGGAGGGATCGGCGCCGTGCTGGCAACCCCCGGCGGCTGTTTTTCCCGCCTCGCCGCGGCGCCGGGCACCTCACCCCGAGCCGCAAAGGAGTCCCCGGATGAGCGCCGCCTCCCCGCTGCTGACCGCCGAGGAACGGGCCCGCGCCCTGACCGACCTGCCCGGCTGGCAGGTCACCGACGACGGCCGCGCCCTGACCCGCGAGCTGACCTTCAACGATTTCACCGCCGCCTTCGGGTTCATGACCCGGGTCGCCCTGATGGCCGAGAAGATGGATCATCACCCGGAGTGGACCAACGTCTACAACCGGGTCTCGATCAGCCTGAGCAGCCACGATGCCGGCGGCCTGACCGGGCGCGACCTGGAACTGGCCGGCGCCATCAACCGGCTGGCCGGGGGCTGAGACGGGCGCCGCCCTCGGCCCCGGCCTCAGGATGTCGGGCAGGAGGATGGCGCGCGGATCCGGGGCGCGACGCGACCTTCCAGCGCCACGATCAGCCGGCGCACGTCGGCCTTCAGCCCGGCCACCGGGGTGTCGCCGACACAGGCGGCCAGCACCTCGTCCTCGTGGCGGCGGGCCTCGACCATCAGCTCGTCGACCAGGGCGCGCCCGGCCCCGGTCAGCACCAGCCCCACCTTGCGCCGGTCGTCGGGGCAGGGCCGGCGACGCACCAGCCCCTGGTCCTCCAGCCGGTCCAGCAGCTTGGTCAGGGTCGGCTGCTTGAACAGCCCAAGGCGGGCCAGCTCGCCGACCGTCATCCCCTCGCCGTGCGACAGGATGCCGAGCACCCGCCACTCCGACACCGGCACCCCGCGCTCGGCCAGATGGGCGTGGAAATGACGGCTGATCAGGTGGCTGGCCCGGGCCAGCAGGTAGGCCAGGTAGTCGGCGGCGAAGGGCAGCCGGCCGGTGGCCTGATCGGGCTCGATGGGCAGGGGAATGCGGTCCATGGGCTGTGGCCTCGCGGACGGTTCATCGGATCGACCGGGACCCGCCGAGGCTCCCGGCGCTGGGATTATCGGGTTTTGGCTACTGGCTGGTCAATCGGCCATAACGGCCGCCGAAAAACAGCAGCGGCTCGCCGTCGCGGTGGTCGAAGTGGGCCACCTGACCGACCAGGATCAGATGGTCGCCGGCGTCGTGGCGGGCCGTGGTGCGGCATTCGAAGGTGGCGATGGCGCCCTCGATCAGGGGATCGCCGAAGCGCCCGGGGCGCCAGTCGACGCCGGCGAACTTGTCGCCCGGGCGGGCGAACTGGGTCGACAACGCCTCCTGCCCGGCGGCCAGCACGTTGACCGCGAAATGCCCGGCCGCCTCGAACACCGGCTGGCTGGGCGACCCCTTGCCCAGGCACCACAGGATCAGCGGTGGATCCAGGCTGACCGAGGAGAACGAGTTGACGGTCATGCCGGCGGTGCGCCCGCCGCCGTCGCCGGTGGTGACCACCGTCACCCCGGTCGCGAACAGGCCGAGGGCGGAGCGGAAGGCGCGGCTGTCGGCGGTCATGTCGGTCGGGGTCCCTCCTCGTTTTCCGCGCCACCCGAAGGCCGGGCCGGGCGGATTTTTTTCATATGAAACGATGCCTTTTAATGGCAAGTCAACCCTGGTAGAGAGGATCAAACGGCCCCCATCGGGGCGGCGTCCTGGAGGCAAACACGGGGCGGCCAGCAGGGAATCCGGGGATGTTCGCCGACCGCATCGAAGGCAAGTGGATCGACACTTTCGCCGAGGTCTTCGCGGCGTGCAAGGTGGGACCCGGCACCACCGTGGCGATTCTGTCGGAAACCCAGTCGCGCCCCCTCAATGTCCAGTTGGCCGAGTTGGCCCTGCTCGCCCTGAAGGCGCGCCCCTTCCATGTGGTGGTGCCGACTCCGCCCCAGCGCGCCCCGGTGCCGGTGCGCTCGACCGGGGCCTCCGACGCCCTGGGCCACTTGGGTCCCGCCATCGCCGCCCTCAAGGCCAGCGAGATGGTGGTCGACCTGACCGTCGAGGGTCTGCTGCACGCCCCCGAATTGCCCGACATCCTGGCCGACGGGGCGCGGGTGCTGATGGTCTCCAACGAGCACCCGGAAGCCCTGGAGCGCCTGAAGCCCGACCCTGCCCTGAAGGATCGGGTGCGCCACGCGGTGGCCCGGGTCCGGGCGGCGCGGCGGATGACCGTCACCTCGGCCGCCGGGACCGATCTCGACATCAGCCTGGAGGGGGCCACCACGGCCGGCGTCTGGGGCACCTGCGACCGGCCGCGCACGGTGGCCCACTGGCCGGGCGGGGTGGTGGTCAGCTTTCCCGCCCCGGGCAGCGTCAACGGCCGGCTGGTGCTCGACACCGGCGACATCAACCTGACCTTCAAGCGCTACCTGAGCGCCCCGGTGCGCCTGACCATCGAGGACGACTACGTCACCGGGCTCGACGGCACGGGCACCGACGCCGCCCTGATGCGCCGCTACTTCGCCGCCTGGGGCGACCGCGAGGCCTACGCCACCAGCCACGTCGGCTTCGGCCTCAACCCCCATGCCCGCTACGAGGCGCTGGCCATGTACGACCAGCGCGAGACCAACGGCACCGAGCTGCGCGCCTACGCCGGCAACTTCCTCTATTCCACCGGCGCCAACGAGTTCGCCGGGCGGCACACCCTGGGCCACTTCGACCTGCCGGTGGGCGGCTGCACCATCGCCCTGGACGACACCGTGGTGATCCGCGACGGCTTGCCGCTCGACCTGCTGACCGCGCCGCCCACCGAGGGCGCGCCACCATGAGCCCGCCGCTCGACCTGCCGGCCGACCTGCCGGCCGACCTGCCGGCCGATCCGCCGGCTTATGTCGAGGTCGGCCCGACGGACGGCCCGCCGGTGCTCTTCCTGCACGGCATCGGCGGCGGCAAGGCGTGTTTCGCCGGCCCGGCCGAGGCGCTGGCCGCCAGCGGCCTGAGGTGCCTGTGCTGGGACATGCCGGGCTATGGCGACTCGCCGCCCCTGCCGGGCCGCCCGGGGATGACCGCGCTGGCCGGCGCCGCCGGCGCCCTGCTCGACCATCTGGGCCTGCCCGGCGTCCATCTGGTCGGCCATTCCATCGGCGGCATGATCGCCCTGGAACTGCTGGCCCAACAGCCCGGCCGGGTGCTCAGTCTGGTCCTTTATGCCGCCCCGCCGGCCTTCGGCGGGCGCGATCCCGAGGTCGCCCGGGGCTTCCTGGCCGACCGCCTGGCCCCCCTGGAGGCCGGCCAGGGCATGGCCGAACTGGCCGATTCCCTGGTCCCCGGCATGGTCGGGCCGAGCGCCGACCCGGCCGGCGTGGCGACCGCCGTCAGCACCATGTCGGGGGTGCCGGAGGCCGGCTACCGGATGGCCCTGGGCGCCCTCGACGGCTTCGACCGGCGCCCGCTGCTGGACCACATCACCGTGCCCACGTTGGTCATCGGTGGCGGTTGCGATCCCAACACCCCACGGTCTACCCTGGCCCGTCTGGCGGCGCGGATTCCCGGTGCCCGCCTCAAGGTGATCGAGCGGGCCGGCCATCTGGCCCACCTGGAGCACCCCGACGCCTTCACCGAGGCCCTGGTCGATTTCCTGGCCCCCTCCCCCGTGCCGACCCCTTCCCGGCAGCCCTGAACGAGCCCCTTGATGCCCGCCGATCCCGCCGCCGTTCCGCCCAGCGCCCCCCCCGATGCCCCGATGTTCGACCCGGCCACCTGGGGCCTGACCGAACGCCAGGCCGAGATCGCCGCCACCGCCCGCCACCTGGGGCAGACCCGCTTCCATCCCCGGGCCGCCGAGGTCGACCGCGCGGCCCAGTTCCCACGCCAGAACTTCGACGACCTGCACGCCAGCCGCCTGCTCGCCATCTGCGTGCCCGAGGACCACGGCGGCCTGGGCGCCGACCTCAAGACCTACGCCCTGGCGGCGGCCGAGGTGGGGCGCTACTGCGGGGCCACGGCGCTGACCTGGAACATGCACGTCTGCTCGTGCCTGTGGTCGGGGGCCCTGGCCGACGGCCTGGAGATGGACGCCGCCACCCGGGCCACCCACGAAAGGCGCCGGGCCCGCCACTACGCGCGCATCGTCGAGGCGGGAAAGATCTACGCCCAGCCCTTCTCCGAGGGCGGCGCGGCGGCGGCCGGCGGGGCGGCCTTCTCGACCCGGGCGGTGCGCACCGAGGACGGCCGCTGGCGGGTCGATGGCCGCAAGATCTTCGCCAGTCTGGCCGGCGCCGCCGACTATTACGGGGTGCTGTGCACCGAAACCACGCCGGGTGGCGAGGGACGGCGGCGCGACACCCTCTATCTCGCCGTGCCGGGCGATGCCCCCGGTTTTTCCGTCACCGGCGAGTGGGACCCCCTGGGCATGCGCGGCACGGTGTCGCGCGACCTGATCTTCGAGGCGGTCGAGGTCGACCCCGAGGAAGAGCTGATGCCGCCCGGGGTCTATCATCAGGCCGCCGTGCGCTGGCCGCACATGTTCATGACCCTGACCCCGGCCTATCTGGGCATCGCCCAGGCGGCCCATGACTTCACCGTGCGCTACCTGCGCGGCGAGCTGCCCGGCATGCCGCCGGTCAAGCGGCGCATGTATCCGACCAAGCAGCTCGCGGTGGCCGACCTTTCGATCCAACTGGAAACCGCCAAGGCGTTGTGGTTCCAGGTGATGGGCGAGGCCCAGGCCGACCCCGGCCGGGAGTCGAAACTGCGCGCCTACGCCTGCCAGCACACGGTGATGGAAACCGCCGCCCGCATGACCCAGTTGGCCATCCGCACCTGCGGCGGCCAATCGATGCTGAAACGCTTCCATCTGGAGCGCCTGTACCGCGACGCCCGCTGTGGCTCGCTGATGCTGCCGTGGACGGCCGAGCTGTGCCTCGACCGGCTGGGCCGCGAGGCGTTGTACCTGCCCGGGGAGAGTGACGAGTGAGCAATCTGTCGCGCTGGATCGAGCGGCACGCCGATTTTACTCCGGATAAACCGGCCATCCGGTTCGAGGGGCGGGAGATCACCTACGCCGACTTCGACCGTCTGATCAAGGCCCACGCCCGGGCGCTCAAGCACCGTTTCGGGGTGGGGCGCGGCGACCGGGTGGCCTGTCTGGCCTACAACGCCCCGGAACAGATCGCCCTGCTGTTTGCCTGCGCCCGCCTGGGGGCGCTGTTCCTGCCCCTGAACTGGCGCCTCGCCGCACCCGAGCACGCCTACATCCTGGGCGACGCCGGGGCCCGGGTGCTGATCGCCGAGGGCGCCTTCCAGGCCCACGCCGAAAGCATCCACGCCAGCCTGCCCGAGTGTGAGCTGGTCGCCGCCGACTTCGTGCCGCCCCCGGGCAGCGACTGGCACCGCCTGGCCGAGGCGGTGGCCACGGCGCGCGGCGACGACAGCAACCCGCACGTCGATCAGGACTGCCCGCTGCTGCTGGTCTACACCTCGGGCACCACCGGCCACCCCAAGGGCGCCGTGCTGACCCAGGCGGCGTTGCAGTGGAACGCCCTCAATTCGGCCCACATGCACGACCTGACCAGCCGCGACCACGTGCTGACCGTGCTGCCGCTGTTCCATGTCGGCGGCCTCAACATCCAGACCACGCCGGCCCTCTACGCCGGGGCCACGGTCACCCTGCACCGCCGCTTCGAGGCCGAGGCCACGGCGCGGGCCATCGCCGAGGACCGGCCCAGTCTGGTGGTGCTGGTCCCGGCCACCATCCAGGCCCTGATCGAGCGCCCGGAGTGGGCCGACCTCGATCTGTCCAGCCTGCGCTGCATGACCACCGGCAGCTCCATCGTGCCGCCCCACCTGATCGCCGCCGTCCATGCCCGCGGGCTGCCGGTGATCCAGGTCTACGGGGCCACCGAGACCTGCCCCATCGCCATCTACCAGCGCCCCGAGGACGCCATGGGGAGCGTCGGCTCGACCGGCCGCGCCGCCCTGCATTGCGACATCCGGGTGGTCGACGACGAGGGCAACGACGTCCCCGACGGCACCAACGGCGAACTCCTGGTGCGCGGCGCCAACGTGATGTTCGAGTACTGGGGCAATCCCAAGGCCACCTGCGAGGCCCTGCGCGGCGGCTGGTACTTCACCGGCGACATCGGACGGCGCGACGAGGCGGGGCGCTTCTGGATCATGGAGCGCAAGAAGGACGTCATCATCTCCGGCGGCGAGAACATCTACCCGGCCGAGATCGAGGTGCTGCTGGCCACCATGCCGGAAGTCGCCGACGCCGTGGTGGTCGGCCGCTCCGACGGCCGCTGGGGCGAGGTGCCGGTGGCCTGCGTGGTGCTGAGGCAGGGCCACAGCCTGACCGCCGAGGCCCTGCTGGCCCGCTTCGAGGGCCGGCTGGCCCGCTACAAGCATCCCAAGGACGTCGCCTTCTTCAACGCCCTGCCGCGCAACGCCATGGGCAAGGTGCAGCGCTTCCGCCTGCGCGCCACCCTGAGCGAGGCCGAGACCCCGGCCGCCGCCGCAAGTTAGGGAACCGGCAAATTAGGGAACCGGCAAGTTAGGGAACGGGTGAGTTATACCAGCCGGCGATGAGCAGGACTCATCGCGGCTTGGTCAAGCTTTGAGTTGGGGGCTTTGCCCCCAAACCCCCACCGGGGAAGCAGGGCTTCCCCGGACCCCTCCATTCGTTGGTGAACACATTCGTTGGTGAACAAACGCTACCTCCGAGCGGAACGCCCGGGGTTTTTTGGTTGCAGGCCAGCTTCGCTGGCCTTTCGAAAACAACCAGGGAGTGGCCGCTCGCTCGGCGATCAATGAATGAATGGAGGGGGTCCGGGGGAGCCCCTGGCTCCCCCGGTGGGGTTTCAAAGGGGCAAAGCCCCTTTCATTCATACCAACCGGCGGTGAGTTTCTCTCATCGCCGTCTGGTATTAGGGAACGGGTGAGTTAGGGACCGGACAAGTTGAGGCGCGGGCAAGCCACCTTGCACCGCACCGGGGTGTGGCCTTGTGCCGCCGATCGGGTATGATCCCGGGGCAAGCGTTATGTGATCATGTCAGGCCGCCCCGGGGCAGCGGGGGGGCCACCCACGGGGAGAGGGGAGACCATCGCCATGTTCCACGCCATCACCAGCCGCCGCCGTCTGGCGCGCGGCCTGTTCGCCCTGGGCCTGGCCGGCCTCGTGCTGGGCGCCCAGCCGGCGCGCGCCGAGACCGTGCTGACCCTGTCCAACTGGCTGCCGCCGACCCATCCCATCGTCACCGACATGCTGGGCCCGTGGCAGGAAAGCGTGGCCAGCGCCTCGGGCGGCGAGCTGCGCATCGAGATGCTGAAAGCCCCCCTGGGCAAGCCGGCGGCGCACTTCGACATCGCCCGCAACGGGCTGGCCGACATCACCTTTGCCGCCCACGGCTACACCCCGGGCCGCTTCCCGCTGACCAACGTGGTCGAGCAGCCCTTCATGACCCCCAGTTCCGAGGCCATGTCGGTGGCCTTCTGGCGGCTGTTCGAGAAGACCCCGGCCCTGCAGGCCGAGCATGACGGCGTGCACGTGGTGAGCCTGTTCACCCACGGCCCCGGGCACTTCTTCAACACCCGCCGCCCGGTGACCAGTCTGGCCGACGCCGAGGGCCTGAAGATGCGCATCGGCGGGCGCACCGCGGCCGCCGTCGGCGAGCGCCTGAAGGTGGTCTCGGTGCCGGTGCCGCCGCCGGAGGTGTTCAACGCGGTGTCGCGCGGGGTCGTCGACGGGGTGCTGTTCCCCGACGAATCGGTGGCCTTCTTCAAGATCGACCGGGCCATCAGGTACGGCACGGCGGTCCCCGGCGGGCTGTACAACACCAGCTTCTTCGTGGTCATGAACCAGGCCAAGTACGACAGCCTGTCGCCCGAGATGCAGCGCGTGCTCGACCTGACGGCCGGCGAAACCTTCGCCCGCCGGGCCGGCAAGGCCTGGGACAGCGCCGACGCCCGGGGCCGCCAGACCAACCTCGCCGCCGGCATGGAGATCATCCAGCCGAGCCCCGAGTTCCTGGCCGACCTGAAGGAAACCCTGGCCCCGGTCACCGAAGCCTGGATCGCCGAGGCGGCCGAACAGGGGGTGGACGGCCGCGCCCTGCTGACCGAGCTTGAGGCCGAGCTGGCCCGGGCCGACCAGTAACCACCCCCATGCAGGACGGCGACCACGCCACCGACGGACACCAGAACGCGGGCGGGGCAGAGGCCCCGCCCGTCGCCTCCGGCGCACCGAACGAAGAGGACCCGCCCACCGAGGGACCGCCCATCGAGGGCTGGCTGGGCCGGGCCGCCCAGCGCACGGCCGACGGGCTCAGCCTGCTGGCCGGCGGGGCGCTGTTCGCCATGATGCTGGTCACCCTGGTCGACGTCATCGGGCGCGGCCTGTTCGACAGCCCGCTGCCCGCCGCCTTCGAGCTGACCGAGTTGGGCATGGGGCTGATCATCTTCCTGGCCCTGCCCCTGGTCGGCCTCAAGGGGCGGCATGTGGTGGTCGATTTGATGACCTCGCTGTTCAAGGGACCGCTGGGCCGCATCCGGCTGATCGTGGTGCAGCTTTTGGCCGCCGGGGTGCTCGGCGTGCTGTCCTGGCGGCTGGCCGTCAAGGCGGCCGATCTGGCGGCCTACGGCGGCAAGACGGTGTTCCTGCAAATCCCCCTGGCACCGTTGGCCTGGGTGATGTGCGGCGGCGCCGCCCTGGCCGCCGTGCTTGCCCTGTTCGCCCTGCCCGCCCTGTTCTCCCGGCGCTGACCACCGCGTTTCCAAAGGACCCCCTTCGGCATGGAACCCTGGGCCCTCGGGCTGATCGCCGTCCTGGTGCTGATGTTTCTCGGCCTGCCCATCGCCTTTGCCATGGGGCTGGTCGGGGTGGTCGGGGTGGCCCTGATGCTGGGCAACATCACCCCGGCCCTGCACATGATCGGCCAGATCACCTTCGACACCGTCTTGTCCTATGATCTTTCCGTGGTGCCGCTGTTCGTGCTGATGGGCAACTTCGTCACCCGGGCCGGCATGTCGGACCAGCTTTACGCCGCCGCCTATGCCTGGCTGGGCCGCTTCCGGGGTGGGCTGGCCATGTCGACCATCGCCGCCTGCGCCGGCTTCTCCTCGGTCTGCGGCAGTTCGCTGGCCACCGCCGCCACCATGGCCCGGGTGGCCATGCCGCCGATGCGCCGCTACGGCTATCACCCCAGCCTGGCCACCGGCTCGATCGCCGCCGGCGGCTCGCTGGGGATTCTCATCCCGCCCTCGGTGGTGCTGGTGCTGTACGGGCTGATGACCAGCACCGACATCGGCAAGCTGTTCGTCGCCGGGGTGCTGCCGGGCCTTTTGGGCGCCCTGGGCTACATGGCGGCAATCGCCGTGCTGACCTGGCGGCGCCCCGAGCTGGGCCCCCCGGGCGAGGCCTTCTCGCTGCCCCAGGCGCTGGCCGCGACGCGCGGCGTGGCCGGCATCGGGGCGCTGTTCGTGATCGTCGTGGGCGGCATCTACGGTGGCCTGTTCACCCCCACCGAGGCGGCCGGCATCGGCGCCTCGGGGGCCTTCCTGTTCGCCCTGGCGCGGCGCCGGCTGACCCTCGCGGGGCTCGTCGAGGTGCTGAAGGACAGCGTGATCACCACCGCCATGCTGTTCTCGATCCTGATCGGCGCCCTGCTGTTCGCCAACTTCATCAATCTGGCCGGGTTGCCGACCGCGCTCGGCGGCTGGGTGGAGAACAGTGGCCTGCCGCCGCTCGCCGTGCTGGCCCTGATCCTGGTCGTCTACGTGGCCCTGGGCGCGGTGCTGGAAAGCATGTCGATGATCCTCTTGACGGTGCCCATCTTCTTTCCGCTGGTCGCCGGAATGGGCTTTGATCTGATCTGGTTCGGCATCATCGTGGTGGTGATCACCGAGATCAGCCTGATCACCCCGCCGGTGGGGATGAACGTCTTCGTGCTGCGCGCCGTGCTGCCCACCGTGCCCACCGGCACCGTGTTCAAGGGCATCGTGCCGTTCCTGTTGGCCGATCTGGTGCGGCTGGTGTTGCTGGTGCTGGTGCCGGGGATCGTGCTCGCCCTGCCGGCGATGATGGATTAGCGCCAATCGCGCGCGATCCGGCAGGGCTCGCGGCGGCGATTTGCCGCGATATCAAGAATCCAAGGCGCTGCTTCAGAAGGAGAGCAGACCATGCAACGGTTCACCGGCGGCTGCCTGTGTGGCGCCGTGCGTCTGGAAGCCACCGGGCAGCCGCTTCGGGTCGGGCTGTGCCACTGCCTGGACTGCCGCAAACACCACGGCGCGCTGTTCCATGCCTCGGCGGTGTTCCCGGCGACGGCGCTGCGGGTCGAGGGCGAGACCGGCGAGTACCAGGGGCGGGTGTTCTGTCCGCGCTGTGGCTCGTCGGTGTACGCCCGCTCGGGCGACGAAGTCGAGGTGAACCTGGGCAGCCTGGACGCCCCCAACCAGTTGCAACCGACCTACGAATTGTGGACGGTGCGCCGCGAATCCTGGCTGCCGGCCTTCCCGCTGGCCGAGCGGTATCCCCGAGACCGCGAGCCCGTGGAGAATGGGGAGGAGGGGGAGCCAACCCGCCCGGCGCCGTAGAGGATGTTGCCTGATTTGTGACTCACACAACCTGCTCCAGGCTTTTGATATTGCCGCAAATCGTCGTCCCGATCCGTCCCGGATCGCTCGGGATTTGAGACTCTTGATTGACGCAAATCGTCGTCACGCTCCGTTCCGGACCGCTCGGGATTTGAGACTCTTGATTGACGCAAATCGTCGTCGCGATCCGTTCCGGATCGCTCGGGATTTGCTCTATGCCGCAACCAGCGCCAACCCCACCGACACCACCAGCATGATGGCGAAGATGATGTTCACCGCCCGTCCGGCAACGGGGTTGGTCAACACTCGTGAAAACAGCGCGCCAAAGGCGAGCCATGCGGTGTTGACGATCACGATGACGAGCGTCAGCGCAACCAGCTTGTAGAGGGCATCGACCGTGGGATCGTCGGCGACCAGGGTGTGGCCCGCATAGACCGCCCCGATCGCGGCAAATGCCTTGGGATTGGCAATAGCCAAGCTGAAACCCGGGACGAATGACGGCGCCTGCGCCGGTCGAGGGGCGAGAGCAGATCGTGCGAAATGTGAATCGCGGAGCGCTTCAGATTTCGCACGACCTGCTCTCGATTTCAGGTGTAGAGCCGATCTGAGCGAAAAATCGGGAACCACCAAGTGGTTCCGATTTTTCGCTCTCGGCTCGAGCCCTCCGACCGGCGCCGTGGCAATTTTCCACGCGAGATAGAGGATGTAGGCCCCGGCGAGAATCGTCAGCGCCGTGAGAAGGATCGGCTGGGTCAGGACAACGGCGGTAACGCCGGTCGCGATCATAAGCAGGACAACCGTCGTGCCAATGATGATGCCGACAAGGTAGCCGAGGCTCTGCCGGAAGCCGAAGGCGGTGCCGAGGCCGGCCAGGCTCATGGTGGCCGGCCCGGGGCTTCCCATCAGCGGCAACGCGGCAAGCCAGAGTAGAAGGAGGTCATTTGCCATGGGCGGCACCGATGCGGGAAGCCGCACGCTCTTGACCGGGAAGCGGCGCGCGGGCCGAGAGGGCGCCGAGGCCGATTGCCATTCCATTCGCGCTCATGTCGTACCCGCCTTCTCAGCCTTCACCAGTGAATTGCGGTCGGTTCGGGCCTCGATCGCGCGGATCACCGAGATCATGTCCTCGTCCGCGAACCCCAGGCCTTCGGTCTCGCCGTAGAGGGCGAGGCATGCGTCCATCAGGGGCGACGCGATCCCGGCCTCCCGGGCGGCCTCGACCACGAGGCGGTTGTTCTTCAGCACATCGGAGATTGCCGCCTGACGGGCGAAATCGTGCCGCGCAAGCTTCTCAAGCTTGACCCGGGAGACATCGCTGGCCATCGGTCCGGCGTTCAGAATGTCCGTGAAACGGCTCATCTCGAGGCCGTGCCGGGCGGCGAAGTGGGCCGCCTCGGCCAGCCCCGTGACCATCGTGATCAGGAAGGTGTTCACCGCAAGCTTCATGTGCAGGGCACCGGGCACCGCGCCGCAGTCGACCAGCTCCTTGCAGATCGGGGACAAGACCGGACGCAGGCGCGCGACATCCTCGGCATCGCCGGCGAGCATGCCGACCAGTTGCCCCGCCTCGGCGGGTTTGCGCGAGCCCGAAACCGGGGCTTCGACGTAGCGCCCGCCGGCCGCGCGAATGTGTTCGGACAGGTGTTTCGAATAGTCCGCCGAGACGGTGCCCATGGAGACGATGGTCCGCCCGGCGACGCGGCGTGCGAAGTCCGGGCCGTGACGACAGAGCACCGCGTCGGTCGCCGTGTCGTTTTCCAGCATGAGAAGGACCGTCTCGCAACGGGCGAAGAGATCGGCCGCGTCAAGGGCAACCGTGGCGCCGGCCTGCTCCAGCGCGGCGCAACGGTCGCTTGTCCGGTTCCAGACGACGAGGGGCGCGCCGGCCCGCACGAGGTTCAGCGCCATGGGGGCGCCCATCGTGCCAAGGCCGATGAAGCCGATTGGTGAATCCGGCGGCATGTCCACGTCTCCAGGCTCCCGATGGTCGCTCCGTCAAGCTTATACGCCAGCCGCCGTTTGGAAAAACGAATGCTCATTGAGTCTGGGTTCAAGAAAACGGGTATGTTTCAACCGCCGGCCGGGTGGTTGACAAAGCGTGGGTCGGAACGCAGTCTTGGCACATTCACCCGGGGGGTCCCGCCAAGGGGCTGAGATTCTGATGGCCGGTCCGGCAGGTCCGCGCAGCGCAGTGACCCGATGAACCTGATCCAGTTCATACTGGCGTAGGGATGGTGCTCGGGCTGCGCGGCTTTGGCCAAGACCTCCACGGTGTTTCACGCGGCCACCCTCCATTCATTCCCGCGAACTGGGTCTCCACGCTTCGGGCACTGGAGGCTCCGACCGATGAAAGACATCTCTCCCGCCGTCACCACGGGACCGCTCCCCGCCTCGCGCCGCGTCTGGCAGACCGGCGTTCTCCACCCCGAGATCCGCGTTCCCCTGCGCGAGATCGACCTGCACCCCACGGCGGGCGAGCCGCCGGTCACCGTCTATGACAGCTCCGGCCCCTACACCGATCCCGAGGCCGAGATCGCCATCGAGCGCGGCCTGCCACGCCCGCGCGAGGCCTGGATCGCCGCGCGGGGCGATACGGAGCGGTATGAAGGCCGCCATGTGAGGCCGGAGGACAACGGCTTTGCCCAGGGCGAGCGCCTGACGCCGGCGTTTCCCGTCCGGCACGAACCACGGCGCGCGAAGGCTGGCCGCGCCGTCACCCAGTTGGCTTATGCCCGCGCCGGGATCGTCACCCCGGAGATGGAATTCGTCGCCATCCGCGAGAACCTCGGCCGGCAGGCGGCAAAGCAGGCGCTGACCCGTGACGGGGACGCTTTCGGCGCGGCGATTCCTGATTTCATCACGCCTGAATTCGTCCGCGACGAGGTGGCGCGGGGCAGGGCGATCATCCCGTCCAACATCAACCACCCGGAGGCCGAGCCGATGGCCATCGGGCGAAACTTCCTGGTGAAGATCAACGCCAATATCGGCAACTCGACCGCTGCCTCCTCGATGGCGGAAGAGGTGGACAAGATGGTCTGGGCCACCCGTTGGGGCGCCGACACAGTGATGGACCTGTCGACGGGCCGCAACATTCACAATATCCGCGACTGGATCATCCGCAATTCCCCGGTGCCGATCGGCACGGTGCCCCTTTATCAGGCGCTGGAGAAGGTCGGCGGCATTGTCGAGGATCTCTCCTGGGAGGTCTATCGCGACACGCTGATCGAGCAGGCGGAACAGGGGGTGGACTATGTCACCATCCACGCCGGCGTGCGCCTGCGCCATATTCCGCTCACCGTGGACCGTGTCACCGGTATTGTCTCGCGCGGCGGCTCGATCATGGCCAAGTGGTGCCTGCATCATCACAGGGAAAGCTTCCTCTACGAACGCTTCGAGGAAATCTGCGACATCTGCCGCGCCTATGATGTGTCCTTCTCGCTGGGCGACGGCCTGCGCCCCGGCTCGATCGCAGACGCCAACGACGCCGCGCAGTTCGCCGAGCTCGAAACGCTGGGAGAGCTGACCAGGATCGCCTGGGCCAAGGATTGCCAGGTGATGATCGAGGGACCCGGCCATGTGCCGATGCACAAGATCAAGGCCAACATGGACAAGCAGCTCGAGGTTTGCGGCGAGGCGCCGTTCTATACGCTCGGCCCGCTGACCACCGACATCGCGCCGGGTTACGACCACATCACCTCCGGGATCGGCGCGGCGATGATCGGCTGGTTCGGCACGGCGATGCTCTGCTACGTGACGCCCAAGGAGCACCTCGGCCTGCCCGACCGCGACGACGTGAAGGTGGGCGTCATCACCTACAAGATCGCGGCCCACGCCGCCGATCTCGCCAAGGGCCACCCGGCGGCGCGGATTCGTGACGACGCGGTTTCGCGCGCGCGGTTCGAATTCCGCTGGGAGGATCAGTTCAACCTTGCGCTCGACCCCGACGCGGCGCGCGCCATGCATGACGAGACCCTGCCGAACCAGGCGCACAAGGTGGCGCATTTCTGCTCCATGTGCGGGCCGAAGTTCTGCTCCATGCGCATCTCCCACGACATCCGCGCCGAGGCCCGGAAGGAAGGCATGGCGAAGATGGCCGAGAAGTTCCGCGAAGGCGGGGAGCTGTATATGCCGCTCAAGGACGCACGATGTGGGCCCTCATGACCGGCCGTCCTGCTGGGTGGCGATGTCGGCTGCCAAACGGGCAACCTTGGCGACATCGAGACTGAGGGCAAGTCCGGCGCCGTCCAGTTCGTCCAGACGAAACCATCGCGCTTCGAGAGCATCGTCCCCAGCGACCGGATCGCCGGCAACCCAGTCGCACAGCACCGCAATCAGCACGAAATGCCGGCGAAGCCGACCGTGTTCGTCGCGGTCGAAGGCATCGACCGCGGTGAAGACACGGCGCGCTTGTCCACGGACCCCGGTTTCCTCGAAGAGCTCCCGGACGGCGGCGGTTTCCATCGGCTCGCCGGCTTCGATCTTGCCGCCCGGAAACCCCCAACGGCCGGCATCCGGCGGATTGGCCCGACGCACCAGAAGAATGCGCCCTTCATGGATGACGGCGGCAATCGTGGCGGCGATTGGGAAAGGCTTGAAGATGTGCCGTGGTGTTGCGGGCATGGTGGCCTCTCAATGCGGAGTCACCCGATCAAGCGTTTCCCTCTGCAGCGCCTGACACAGGGCTTGCGCGGCGGGTGTCGCGTTTTGTGATCGGAGCATTCTCAACTCGATGACCGGAAGGCTTGGCAGACAGAGACCATCGCCCACGCGAATGATGTCATCGGGCACGCCATGGCCCGTTCGCACGGCGATTCCCAGCCCGGAACGCAGCGCGCCCCATATGCCCGGGAGGCTTGGTGTCGTCACCGCTATCCGCCAGCGCCGGCCCACCTGGTCGAGCTTGGCAAGCGTTGCCTGTCGGAACAGGCAGGGGTGATCGAACATCACCAGCGGAACCCGGGTCTGCGCCGGGATGTCGGCGAAGGCAGTGTGCGCAAGCCAATGCATCGGCAGTTCACAAAGAAGTTCTCCCTCGCCCCCGGCCCGCCGGGGGAAGAAGACGATTGCACCATCAAGACGGCCGGCGCGGATTTCCTCACCCAAGGTATGGTTCGGGCCGGCACGCACCTCGACATGAACGTCCGGATGATCGCTTGCAAACGCCGCCAGCGTGGCCGGCATCACATCGTCGAAGAAATCCTGGGGGAGGCCGAGACGCACGGTTTCCGAAGTGACGGCCGCGCCCAATGCGCGTGCGGCTTCATCGTTGAGTGCGATGATCCGGCGCGCATACGCGGCAAGGGCTTCGCCGGCCTCGGTCGGCACCAGGCCTCTGCCCTTGCGCACGAACAGCTGCGTGCCGGCCTGCCGCTCAAGCTTTTTGAGCTGCATGCTGACGGCCGACTGCGATCGTCCGAGCGCCACGGCGGCCCGCGCGAAACTGCGCAAGTCTATGCCGGCCACCACCGCACGCAGGGCATCAATGTCAAAAGCAGGGCCCACTTCACAGTTCCAAAAGTCACGACTTAAGCATATTCGCCAACCAGAAGCATAGGGGCCGGCCAGAGTCGCCGTCAATCCGGTGCGCCAAATCGACCACCGCGCGACAGCCCCAGAATCAAGAAAGCCCGTAACCTATTGAGGTTAAGGGCTTAATTGGTTGCGGGGGCTCGCAACCAACTTAGCCTACTGTTCAACTCCAAAGACATCACCGGCACGGGCGGCGGCTTCAAACCGCCGGTT
>NZ_FNCV01000024.1 GCF_900100455.1 Roseospirillum parvum
GTGACCGTCGCCGGGAATATCCGCTTTGCCGCCGAGCGGACCCCGGACGGCCACGCCGACCACTTCTGGGCCCTGGCGCTGGCAATCGAGGCGGCTTCGAACGGCACAGGCCCCATCGAGGTCACCACTGCCGGAGATCTGCGCGCGGGCCTTGAGGTCTATGACACCGATCCGCTGGGCCCGGCCGGCGGCGGCTTTGAAGGGTTCATGTGATGGCCGAAAACACCCCCCAACCGGACTTCCAGGAAATCGCCGTTGCCAGTGCCGACGGGGAAGACATCACCGCCAGCTGGGTCGCTGAGTTACGCCAGCCTCGCGATGAAATCCTGCGTACCCGGGGGCGCGGTGACCTGGCCATCTACGAGCGCCTGAAGCGTGATGATCAAGTCCACAGTTGCTGGCAACAGCGCGTCAACGCCCTGGTGTCGCGGGAGTGGACGGTCGAGCCGGGCGGCCCGCGCCGTGACGACAGGAAGGCGGCCGCGTTCGTCGAGGATCAGCTGAAGGCGATCCGCTTCGACAACGTGACCAAGAAGATGCTGAACGGTGTCTTCTACGGCTACGGCGTGGCCGAGTGCCTGTGGGCGCCGAGCGCCGGGCAGATCGTGCTGGATGCCCTCAAGGTGCGGCGCACGGCCCGCTTCAGGTTCGGTGCGGACGGCACTCTGCGGCTGCTGGCGAAGGATCATCCCGAGGGCTTGGTCATGCCGCCCCGCAAGTTCTGGACCTTCAGTTCCGGCGGCGAGGACGACGACGATCCCTATGGGCGCGGCCTGGCCCATTACCTCTACTGGCCGGTCTGGCTGAAGCGCAATGGCGTCAAGTTCTGGTCGATCTACCTGGAGAAATTCGCCAGCCCAACCGCAAAGGGGACTTTGCCGAGCAGTGCCAGCACGGAGGAACGGCGCAACCTGCTGGAGGCGCTGCGGGCGATCACCCAGGACTCATCGTTGGTGGTGTCGGAAGGCACCCTCGTCGAGCTGCTGGAGGCGACCCGGCAGTCCGGTGGCGATTACGCCGAATTCTACCGGCTGCTGGATGGGGCCATCAGCAAGATCATCCTGTCGCAGACCATGACCACGGACGACGGGTCCAGCCTGTCGCAGGCCCAGGTCCACCAGGATGTGAAGCTGGAGGTGGTGAAGGCTGATGCCGACCTGATCTGCGAGAGCTTCACCGACCAGGTGATCCGCTGGCTGGTCGACTGGAATTTCCCCGGCGCGGCCAAGCCCTGGGTGTGGCGGGACGTGGCTGAGCCGGAAGACCTCAAGACGCGGGCCGAGCGCGACAGGACCATCTACGACATGGGCTACCAGCCCACCCAGGAGTACATCGACGAAACCTACGGCGAGGGATTCGAGCGCCGGGCGGAAGCTCAACAGCCTCCCACGGAGGAGGCCCGGGCGCCACAGCCGGCCTTCGCCGAGCAGCAGGACATCGGCGACGACGTCGACGCGCTGGTGGGCCAGCTCGAAGCGGCGGCCGGGGCGGCAATGGACGCGATGATCGACACCATCCGCCAGGCCATCGATGACGCCGACAGCATCCCCGATGCCATGGCGCGCATCGAGCGCGCCTACCCTGACTTGGCGCTGGACGATCTGGCCGACCTGATCGCTCGGGCCGCGACGGTGGCCGACCTGTCGGGCCGGGCCGAGGTCGGCCATGGCTGAGCCCGACCCGCTGACGCCGCTGCCGTTCAAGGAGGCCCAGGACTACCTGCGCCAGAAGGTCAACCTCCCCACCGCGACCTGGACCGACCTGAAGGAGGGCATGCACGCCCGCGCCTTCGTGATCGCGGGCGCCATGAAGGAGGATCTGCTGACCGACTTCAGGGGCGCCCTCCAGAAAGCGCTGGATGAAGGGACCACGCTGGCCGACTTCCGCCGGGACTTTGATCGCATCGTGGCCCGCCACGGCTGGACCTACAACGGCGCCCGGGGCTGGAGGTCGCGGGTCATCTACGACACCAACATGAGGACCGCCCGGGCCGCCGGAAAGTGGCAGCAGATCAACACCGCCACCGCGCGGGAGCGCAAGCGCGGGCGGGTCCTTTACCTGCGCTACCAGGCGGTCCTGGACAGTCGGACGCGGCCGCAGCACAAGGAGTGGCACGGCATCATCTTGCCCGCCGATCACCCCTTCTGGGCGACACACTATCCGCCGAACGGCTGGCAGTGTCGGTGCACCATCCAGGTGCTGACCGAACGCCAGCTGGCGCGCTATGGCTACACCCCGACGCCGTCCGACCAGGCGCCGAAGGTGACGATGGAAGACCGGCCCGTCCGGCGGGCCGATGGCACCACCGCCACTTGGCCCACGCCAAAGGGGATCGACACCGGCTGGGGATACAACGTCGGTGAGGCCGCCTGGGGGCGGAATGTGGACGACCAAGTGATGGCTGACTTTCGGGCTGCCCCAGAGGCCGAGTGGGAGCGCATCGGGGGCGAAACCTGGGATAGCCTCGGCCTACCGCGCGAGTTGCCCGTCCGGCCTGGGCGACCGCTGGGTCAGCCGGTGGATACTCGGGACCAGGTAGTAGATGCGGTGCGCGCGGTGATCGGCGGCGAGGAGCGCACTTTTCGGACCCCGGACGGCTCGGCGGTCCATGTTTCAGCCGAGGTTCTGGGTGCTCACCTGCAGGTGCACCGGGCTCCGCTGGCGCCCCTGTTGCCTCAGCTGCTCGAGGACCCCGAGGAAATCTGGTTATCCTGGGAGCGTCACCGCCTGACGGGGCGGGTGGCGTTGCGTCGCCGACTGGTGCAGGCGGTCGACCTGGGCGCCGCTGGTCGCCTCATCCTGGTGGCCAATGGTGTGCGTGGCCGGATGGAGGCTTGGACTTTTCTGACGGCGCGCGGCACCGGCTACCTCAACCGCGTGCGGGCTGGGCAGCTGCTGTACAGTCGATCACGCTGATGGTGGGAGCCCGGCCGATCGGGAGCCTAGGCTTGCCAGCGATGGTTAACGCGCCCGTCCGCGACCATCGCTTTTCCCCTTCAGAATACGCCCGCCCTCCCGACGGATCAAGATCGCTCCAGGACGCCGAAGCCGCGTCCCGCACCATCTCCTGCTGATCGCCAGCTTCTTCTCTCCTGCCCCCTTCAATCCCCCTTCAACGGCGCCGTTTCCCGGCCGACCGACCGGTCGGGCCGTCGATGGCCCGATTGAGAGGCCGTAAGAGGCTGTGAGAGGCCCGGGAGGCCCCCTTTACGAGGGATGGGGCCTGACTGATCTACAGCGCACCACGGGCCCGCGTCGCCCTTCCTGGACGACCCCGGCCGGTGGCGCTATGGTGGGGGCGCTCCCCACACGCAGGGGGTGGACTGACAAATGTCAGCCCTCCCCGATCCGGCACCGCCCTCTAGGGTGTTCCTCGACGTTGTTCCGACGCGAGGTTCCGCCGTGCCCGAGATCGAAATCTTCCGCCCCGGCCGCCACAGGGCCATGAGCGGAGAGACCCTGAGCTTCAGCGCCGCCGACCTGGACGCCATCGTGGCCGGCTACGATCCGGCGGTGCACGAGGCGCCGGTGGTGGTTGGTCATCCTCGCAGCAACGATCCGGCCTACGGCTGGGTCAAGGCCCTGCGCCGTGACGGGCGTGGCCTGAAAGCGACCATCGACCAGTTGGAGCCCACCTTCGCCGAGATGGTGCGCACCGGGCGCTTCAAGAAGGTTTCGGCCAGCTTCTACCCCCCTTCCAGCCCGTCGAACCCGACGCCTGGGCGCTACCACCTGCGCCACATCGGCTTTCTCGGTGCGCAGCCACCGGCCGTGAAGGGCATGGCGCCAGTCGAGTTGAGCGAGGACACGGAGGTGGTGACCGTCGAGTTCGCCGCCGCCGACGAAGCCTCCACCAAGCGAAGCCTGGCCTGGGCCCTGCGTGCCATCGCCAACGCCTTCAGCCGGCTGCGCGATCAGGAGATCGCCGACAGCGGCGATGCCGCCGCCGGCGACGATGTGGCCAGCCGCTGGCAGATCGACGAGATCAGCGAGGCCGCGACGCGCCTGCAGGAAGAGGCCGAGGCGGCCACCCCCAACTTCACCGAACCCCAGGAGAAAACCGCCGTGACCACGCCCACCCCTTCGGCGCCCGCTGCCGCCGACACCCAGGACCCGGCCGCCGCCCTGGAGGCCCGCGAGAGAGACCTGAAACAGCGCGAGGCCCAGTTCGCCGAGCGCGAGCGTGCGGCGCGGCGGGCCGACAACGCCGCCTTCCTGGATGGCCTGGTCGCCGACGGGCGGCCGCTGCCCTGCGCCAAGGAGACTCTGGCCGCCTTCATGGAGGCCATCGACGGGGCCAGCGTTGATTTCGGCGAGGGCGAGGGGCGCGATCCGCTGACCGTCTTCAAGGAGGACGTGCTCGGCCGCCTGCCCAAACGGGTCGAGTTCGCCGAGCTGGCCGCCCCCGACGGCAGCGAGCCGGCGCAGGCCCGGGCCGAGGACATTTCCCGCCGGGCCATCGCCTTCCAGGAGGAGCAGCGCCGGGCCGGGCTCGACATCACCGTGACCCAGGCGGTCGGCCACATCGTCAAGGAGATGAACCAGTGAGTAACCCGGGCCTGATCAAGTCCTACAAGGTCGGCGCCGCCGTGGCGCCGCGCCGCATCGTGACGCTCGCCAGCGGTGAGGTGGTTCAGGCCACCGCCGCGACCGATGCCCTGATCGGGGTGTCGGACCTGGGCGCCGCCAACGCCGGCGACGTGGCGGACGTGGTCCTCTCCGACCTCGCCGACGTCGAGTACGGGGGCAACGTCGCCGAGGGCGACTGGTTGACCGCCGACGACGACGGCAAGGCCGTGGCGGCCGCGCCGGGCGCCGGTGCTTATGCGTCGATCATCGGGCAGGCCATGGTTGCCGGCGCCGACGGCGACATCGGCCTGGTCCACATCGCCAAGCACACCCTCACCGGGGAGACCGTCTGATGAGCACCGCCACTGCCCGCCCCTTTGAAAGCAATCCGGCGCTGACCGCGATCGCCATGGCCTACCGCAACGGGGAGATGATCGCCGATCAGGTCCTGCCCCGGGTGCCCGTTGGCCGCCGCGAGTTCAAGTATCTGGTTCACAACCTGGCCGAAGACTTCACCGTTCCCGACACCCTGGTCGGTCGCAAGGGGCAGGTGAACCAGGTGGAGTTCGGGGCTACCGAGGCGACGGCCGCCTGCCAGGACTACGGCCTGGAGGACGTGATCCCCCAGGACGACATCACCAACGCGCCGCCCGGGTACAACCCGAAGGGGCGCGCGGTGGAGGGTATCAGCAATCTGATCGAACTGGACCGCGAGGTCCGGGCGGCGAACCTGGTCTTCAGCGCCACCACCTATCCGGCCGGCTACAAGGAGACCCTGGCCGGCACCGATCAGTTCTCCGACTTCGACAACTCGAGCCCGCTCACGGTGATCGCCGAGGCCCTGGATAAGCCGATCATGCGGCCGAACATCCTGGTCATCGGCCAGGCGGCGTGGACGGTGCTGCGCCAGCATCCCCAGATCGTCAAGGCGGTCCAGGGCAACAGCGGGGACGCCGGCATGGCCTCGCGACAGCAGGTGGCCGAGGTGTTCGAGCTCGAGGAGGTGCTTGTCGGTCGGGGGTGGGTGAACACCGCGCGCCGTGGGCAGCCCGCCAACATGCAGCGGGTCTGGGGCAAGCACCTGGCCCTGCTGCACCGGAACAAGACCGCCGACACCCGCCAGGGGGCGACGTTCGGGATGACCCCGCAGCTCGGCGGGCGCCTTGCCGGCTCCTGGCACGATCGCAATGTCGGCCTGCGCGGCGGCGAGGTGGTCCGCGCCGGTGAGAGCGTGGTGGAGCTCATCACGGCCTCGGCCCTGGGCTACTTCTTCGAAAACGCGGCCGCTTAAGGGAGGGTGCCATGAGCCAGTACATGGTGTCCTCTGACATGGCGGTTCGGGTGGGCGGTCGCCTGTACCACGAAGGCGAAACCCTGACCATGGACCCGGCCCTGGCCGCGCCGCTGATGGCGCAAGGGCGGCTGCGGAGCCACACCCCGGTCGTCGAGCCCCCCGCCACCGACACCACCGATCCCGCCACCGCCACCGACGGTGCCACCGACCTGCTGGCCGCCATCGGGCAGTTGGAGCCGGGCAATCCGGACCACTGGACGAAGGATGGTCGGCCCGACGCCCGTGCGCTGGCGGCCGTCGTGGGGCGCGAGGTGTCGGCGGCCGAGCGCGATGCTGTTTGGGAGGCCTCTCACCACGCCATGAAGGGCCCTTGATGTGACCACCTACGCCACCCAGGCCGACATGGAGAAGCGCTTCGGCGCCCAGGAAATCGCCGACCTCGCCTACCGCGAGGAGGGCGATGCCCTGGCCCCGGCGCTGGCCGACGCCACCGCGCTGATCGACGGCTATCTGCGCGGCCGCTACGCGCTGCCGCTGTCGCCGGTGCCGGCGCTGGTGACGGCCCTGGCCTGTGACCTGGCGCGCTTCGC
>NZ_FNCV01000008.1 GCF_900100455.1 Roseospirillum parvum
GAAACCGACTCTCGCCGCCCGCGCATCCCTTCCACGCGACTTCTTCCACAATGTCAAAAAGCAGCGGCACCAAACCCCGGGCATCACCCCGGACCGATACCTCCCGAACCTCACCCCCAGCCCAAAAAGAGCAGGAATTTCAGTCCGGTAGAGCCCCCCAGCAGTCAGCGGCAGAACCACCGTCCCGCCAGGGAGGCCGCCTTTTAGACCCCCCGGAGGACCCTGTCAAGCACTCTGTTGAAGGATCGTTGCGATCAATTCGACAGAGGCTGGAGGACCCAACCGCCGACCCCAATCCCGCCGAAGCGAAACCCGGGTCGGGCCGAAAACCGTCGGCGGCGCCTTGATCCCGCGAGCCATGCGGCAGCGCGGGGAGACGTCGTGGACCCCGGAAGGTCCGGCGGCTTTCTGCAGAGGTTCGGCGCGCCAAGGCGCCGAGGCGAATTCCCAATATACGGATGGCCCTGGTGCGGTGCAAGAGGAAATTCCACCAGCCTGCCCAGACCGCGCCGAGCGCACCAAACGGGGCGGCCTTGCATCGCCGCGCCGACTATATTACATTCCGTGCAGCGCAAATGCTGTGAATTACACTATTTTTGGAGTTTAATCATGAGCCAGCCCGCCCTTCGTGACGTTTCCCAGCCCACGCCGGCCGCCCGTGGCCAGATCTACGACGACATCCTGGCCACCATCGGCGCCACGCCGCTGGTCCGCCTGGCGCGCCTCGGGGCCGACACCGGGGCCCAGGCCACCCTTCTTGGCAAGTGCGAGTTCTTCAACCCGCTGGCCTCGGTGAAGGACCGCATCGGCCATGCCATGATCGAGGCGGCCGAGGCCGATGGCCGCCTGAAGCCCGGCGCCACCCTGGTCGAGCCGACCTCGGGCAACACCGGCATCGCGCTGGCCTTCGTGGCCGCCGCCAAGGGCTACCGGCTGATCTTGACCATGCCCGAGAGCATGTCCATCGAGCGGCGCAAGATGGTCGCCCTGCTCGGCGCCGAGCTGGTCCTGACCCCGGCCGCCAAGGGCATGAACGGCGCCGTCGAACGGGCCCGCGAGCTGGTCGGGGAGATCGACGGGGCGGTCCTGCTCCAGCAGTTCGAGAACCCCGCCAACCCCGCGGTCCACCGCCGGACCACGGCCGAGGAGCTGTGGATCGACACCAACGGCCGACTGGACGCGGTGGTCGGGGGCGTCGGCACCGGCGGCACCCTGACCGGCATCGGCGAGACCCTGAAGGCCCGCGACCCCGACCTGAAGATCATCGCCGTCGAGCCGGAGGACAGCCAGGTGCTGGCCGGTGGCACGCCGGGGCCGCACAAGATCCAGGGCATCGGCGCCAACTTCGTGCCGGCCATCCTCAACCGCTCGGTGCTCGACGAGATCATTCCCATCGGCAACGAAAGCGCCTTCGCCATGGCCCGTCGGGTCGCCAAACTGGAGGGTCTGCCGGTCGGCATCAGCTCCGGCGCCGCCCTGGCCGCCGCCGTCGAGGTGGCCAAGCGCCCGGAGATGGCCGGCAAGACCATCGCCGTCATCCTGCCCAGCTTCGCCGAGCGCTACCTGTCCACCGCGCTGTTCGAAGGCCTCGGCGGAGGGGCTTGATTTCCCGGGCTGGCGGCGGCCACATCGGGGCTTCCATCCCCCCGGAGTCGCCGCCATGCCCCTGACCGAGGACCACATCCAGCGCTACGCCCGCCACATCCTGCTGCCCGGAGTCGGCGGCGTGGGGCAGGAGAAACTGCTCGCCGCCCGGGTGCTGATCGTCGGCGCCGGGGGCCTGGGCTCGGCGCTCACCCTGTACCTGGCCGCCGCCGGAGTCGGCACCCTGCTGGTCGCCGACGACGACGTGGTGGAACCCTCCAACCTGCAACGCCAGGTCCTGCACAACCAGTCGCGTCTGGGGCAAAACAAGGCGGAAAGCGCCGCCCAGACGGTGGCCGCCCTGACCCCGGACGTCACCGTGCGGCCGATTCCCCACCGCCTCGATGCCACCACCGCGCCCGACTTGATCGACTCGGTCGACGTGGTCGCCGACGGCTGCGACAACTTCACCACCCGCCTGCTCGTCGGCGACCTCTGCCACCGCCAGGGCAAAACCCTGGTCTCGGCCGCCGTGCGCCAGTTCGACGGCCAACTGGCCACCTTCAAACCCGACGGCCCCTGCTACCGCTGCCTGGTGCCCGAGGAACCCCCACCCGGCGGAAACGCCTCGTGCACCGACGCCGGCATCCTGGGCAGCGTCGCCGGCACCCTGGGCACCCTGCAAGCCACCGAGGTGATCAAGGAACTGCTCGGCCTGGGCGAGTCGATGGCCGGCAGACTGCTCATCTACGACGGCCTCAATACCCAAACCCGAACCATCACCCTGCCCAAAGACCCCCACTGCCCGACCTGCGGCACACCCGCCGCATGATGAGACTCGGGCCGGCAGGCCAAGGGGCGCCGCCCCTTGGAACCCCGCTGGGGAGGCCGGGGGGCCTCCCCAGACCCCACCATGAGTCAAAACCCCACCGAGGGGGGCAAGCCCCCCTCGGTGGGGTTTTAAGTCACGGCGGGGGTCCGGGGGGCCCCTGGTCCCCCCGGCGGGGGTTCCAAGGGGGCAGCGCCCCCTTGGCCTGTCGATCCGAGGCTCAACGTGGGGAGGGGTGTGATGCCGGGTGGGGCGTATGTGTTGCGGTTGGGGGTGGGACCGGGGGTGTGGTTGGCGCCTGGGGTCTATTGGTATGCCGGCAGCGCCTATGGGCCTGGGGGGTTGCGGGCCCGGTTGGGGCGTCATCTGCGGCGCGACAAGGCGATTCGCTGGCATGTCGACCGCCTGACCGTGGAGCCGGCGGTCGAGGTCGGTTTCCTGGCCTTCCCGGGGGCCGGCGAATGCGCTCTGGTGGCCGCCCTGCTGGCCGCCGGGGCGACCGTTCCGGTGCCAGGCTTCGGCAGCTCGGATTGCCGGATTTGCCCCAGTCATCTGGTCTGCCTTGACGCATCCTCCGCCCAGATGGCGCGGATTCTCCGGGCCGCGCTCACGCCTCCGTGATCGGCGCAAGACCCACCTCACGCATGTGTTATTTCCCTGATCGGCTTCCCCCGGGCAGTCTTGGGTCTGTCGGCGGATGCGCCGGCCCGCAAGACCGGACAGACCCAAGAACCACCCAAGGAGGCTTTTCGCCATGACCCACAACACCGAGACCACCACCGCCCGCGCCCTGACCGCCGGCACCAGCCTGGCCGCCGCGCTGGTGGTGGCGCTGGCGATGACCGGCACCCCGGCCCAGGCGGCCGAGATGGAGAAGTGCTACGGCGTCGCCAAGGCGGGCAAGAACGACTGCCAGACGGCGACCAGCTCGTGCGCCGGCACCTCGAAGACCGACGGCCAGGGCGATGCCTTTATCGCCGTGCCCAAGGGCACCTGCGACAAGATCGTCGGCGGCTCGACCAGCCCCAAGATGTAGGGGCCATCCAGGCATCGCCGGGCGGCGGGAACCCCTCGAACCAGCGGTTCCCGCCGGCCCTTCCGCCCCCTTCCCCCGGAGTCGCCGCCATGACCACCGCCCCGCCCCTCGCCCCCCGGGCCGGGATCGGCCTCAAGTCCGAGCATTTCGCCGAGATCGCGGCCCGCCGCCCAGACCTCGGCTTTTTCGAGATCCACACCGAGAACGCCATGGGCAAGGGCGGTCCCTACCACGCCTGGCTGGCCGAGATTCGCCAGGACCATCCGCTGTCGCTGCATGGCGTGGGCATGTCGCTGGGCGGCGCCGAGCCGCCCGACCCCGGGCATCTGGCCCGCACCCGGGCCCTGGTCGAACGCTACCAGCCGGCCCTGGTCAGCGAGCATGTGGCCCTGTGCGGCCACGGCGCCACCTATCTGAACGACCTTCTGCCCCTGCCCTATACCGAGGAGTCGCTCAGGCGCCTGATCGCGCACATCCAGCGCATGCAGGAGGCCCTCGGCCGCCCCATCCTGATCGAGAACCCCTCGACCTACCTGCGCTTTGCCGAGAGCACCCTGGATGAGCCCGATTTCCTGGTCGCCGCCGCCGAGGCCGCCGGCTGCGGGCTGCTGATCGACGTCAACAACGTGGCGGTCAGCGCCACCAACCACGGCTTCGACGCGTCCGCCTGGCTGGACCGCATCCCGCCCCATCTGGTTGGCGAAATCCATCTCGCCGGGCACAGCCGCAAGGTCATCGACGGCACGGTGATCGCCATCGACGACCACGGCAGCCCGGTCGCCGACCCCACCTGGGCGCTGTTCCAGCACGCCCTGGACCGCTTCGGCCCGCGCCCCACCCTGATCGAGTGGGACGCCAACCTGCCGCCGCTCGACACCCTGCTCGCCGAGGCCGCACTGGCCGAACGCCATCTGGCCGCCCTCGCCCCGGACGCCGAAAGGATTGCTTCATGACCGCCTTCCCCCCGGCCGGCTTCCCCTTGGCCGGTTTCGTGGCCAACGCCCTGGGCCCCGGCCCGACGCCGGAGCTCATCGCCGCCATCACCGGCAACGGCCTGAGACCCGAACAGCGCCTGTCGATCCACCGCAACGCCACCCGCATCGGCCTGAGCGAGGCCCTGGCCGCCCACTATCCGGCCATCCAGCGGCTGGTCGGCGAAGAGTTTTTCGCCGCCCTGGCCGGGCGCTTCATCGAGGCCCACCCGCCGCGCACCCCGGTGCTGGCCGAGTGGGGCGGCGAGCTGGGGGATTTCCTGGCCGACTTCCCGCCCGCCGCCGGGCTGCCCTACCTGCCCGACGTGGCGCGCCTGGAATGGGCCATCAACGAGGTGCTCCACGAGGCCGACGCCACCCCGCTCGACACCGACACCCTGGGCGGCACCCTGGGCAACCTGGCCCCGGGGGTCCTGCCCCGGGTCCGTCTGGCCGTGCATCCGGCCCACCGCACCCTGGCCTCGCCCTGGCCGGTGGCCCGCATCGTCGCCGCCAACCGGGGCGAGGGCTGGGCCGAGAGATGGATCGAAGACGACAGCGCCACCATCAGCCTGGACGAGGGACCGGACCACCTGTTGATCCTGCGCCCGGAGATGGACGTCGCCGTGCTGCCCGTCGGGGCGCCGGGCCTGGCCCTGATCCAGGCCCTGGCCGCCGGCATGCCGCTCGGCGCGGCGCTGGCCGAGGCCAGTCCCGACAACGCCGACCCGGCCCGGCTGCTCGGCCGCCTGCTGGGCAGCCGCGTCATCGTCGGCGTCTCACTCTGAAGGGCCCCCGCCATGACCCCGGCCCTGTCCCGCCTTAGCGACCGCACCCACGCCCTGACCGCGCGCGCCGGCCGCCTGATCCCGCACGACCTGCTGGCCCTGCTGGCCCGCCTCGGGCTGGCCGGCATCTTCTGGCGCTCCGGGCAGACCAAGGTGGACGGTGACTTCACCATCACCAGCACCACCTACTTCCTGTTCGCCGACGAATACCAGGTGCCCCTGATCCCACCCGAATCCGCCGCCATCCTCGCCACCTGGGCCGAACACGTCCTTCCCATACTGCTCGTCCTCGGCCTGGCCAGCCGCCTCGGCGCCCTCGCCCTGCTCGCCATGACCGCCACCATCCAACTGTTCGTCTATCCCGCAAACTGGCCCGACCACACCCTGTGGGCCACCACCCTGCTCTACCTGATCGCCCACGGCCCCGGCCGCGCCTCCGCCGATCACCTGATCGCCGGCGCCCCGAGGAGGACCGACGGCAAGGGGGCGCCGCCCCCTTGACCCCCGCCGGGGGGACCTGGGGTCCCCCCGGACCCCCGCCGTGAGTCAAAACCCCACCGAGGGGGGCAAGCCCCCCTCGGTGGGGTTTTAAGTCATGGTGGGGTCTGGGGAGGCCCCACGGCCTCCCCAGCGGGGATCAAAGGGGCAGCGCCCCTTTGCGGTGGGCCCTCTCGGGGCGCCGGCGATCAGATGCGGTGGAACTGGCGGTACCAGTGGACGAAGTTGGGCACGCCTTCTTCGACGCTGGTCTGGGGTTGGTAGCCGGTATCGTGGCTCAGGGCGCTGATGTCGGCGTGGGTGCTGGGCACGTCGCCGGGTTGCATGTCGAGCAGGCGGCGTTGGGCTTTCATGCCCAGGGTTTTTTCCAGCACCTCGATGAAGTCGTTGAGGGCCACCGGGGCGCCGCGGCCGATGTTGTAGACCCGGAAGGGGGCGATGCCGCTGGTGTCGGGGCGCGGGTTGGCCGGGTCCCAGTCGGGATCGGGGGTGGGGATGTGGTCGAGCACCCGCAGCACGCCATCGACGATGTCGTCGATATAGGTGAAGTCGCGGGCCATCCGGCCGTGGTTGAAGACCTCAATCGGCTGCTCGGCCAGCATCGCCTTGGTGAACTTGAACAGCGCCATGTCGGGCCGCCCCCAGGGCCCGTAGACGGTGAAGAAGCGCAAGCCCGTGGTCGGCAGGTTGAAGAGGTGGGCGTAGGCGTGGGCCATCACCTCGTTGGCCCGCTTGGTGGCGGCATAGAGGCTCATCTGGTGGCCGACGCCCTGGGTCTCGGCGAACGGCTGGGCGGTGTTGGCGCCGTAGACCGAGCTGGTCGAGGCATAGACCAGATGCGCGACCTCGGCCGCCCGGCAGCATTCCAGCAGGTTGGCGAAGCCGACCAGGTTGCTGTCCACGTAGGCGCCGGGGTTCTCGACGCTGTAGCGCACCCCGGCCTGGGCGGCGAGATGGATCACGGCGCGCGGCTTGTGCTCGGCGAAGGCGGCGTCCAGCGCGGCGCGGTCGGCCAGATCGCGGCGCACCTCGGTGAAGCCGGGGTAGGCCTTCAACTGGTCCAGCCGGGCTTCCTTCAGGGCCGGGTCGTAGTAGGCGTTGACCACGTCGAAGCCGACCACGCGCCGCCCCGCCTTTAGCAGCCGGCGCGCGGTGTGAAAGCCGATGAAGCCGGCGCTGCCGGTGACAAGAATGGTCATGGGGTCGGGACGGGGTGGCCAGAGGGACGAAAATCGCGGTTCCCTGAAGTGCCCCAACCGCCGCCCGATTGCAACCGCGCGATCAAACTGGCTGATGAAAGCGGACGATCCAACCGGCTGTCTTGCCGGCGGCCCCGGATAGGGGCTACCAAGGCGCGCTTGGCAACAGGAGAGAGCCACCGTGCAGTATTTCACCCGCCTTGCCGTGATCGGCGCCGGGGCCTGGGGCAGCGCCCTGGCCCAGACCGCCCGCCGGGCCGGCCGCCAGGTCTGTCTGTGGGCCCACGAGCCTGAGACCGCCCGGGCCATCACCGAGGACCACGCCAACCCCGACTATCTGCCCGACGTGGCGCTCGACCCCGGCATCACCGCCACCGCCGATCTGGCCCAGGCGCTGGCCGGGGCCGAGGCGGTGCTGCTGGTCACCCCGGCCCAGCATCTGGCCACCGTCGGCGCCCAGGCGGCCGCCCACTGGCCCTTGGGGCGGGGCGGACGGCCGGTGCCGGCGGTCATCTGCGCCAAGGGCATCGCCCTGGACAGCGGCCGGCTGATGAGCCAGGAGGCGGCCCGCGTGCTGCCCGCCGGCACCCCGCTGGCGGCGCTCTCCGGGCCCACCTTCGCCGCCGAGGTGGCGCGCGGCCTGCCGACCGCCGTCACCCTGGCCTGCGCCGACGCCGAGCTGGGCGCCGCCCTGGTCGAGACGCTGGGCGGCCCCAGCTTCCGCCCTTACCTGAGCGACGATCTGATCGGCGCCGAGGTGGGCGGCGCGGTGAAGAACGTGCTGGCCATCGCCTGCGGCATCGTCGAGGGGCGCGGCCTGGGCGACAACGCCCGCGCCGCCCTGATCACCCGGGGTCTGGCCGAGATCACCCGCCTCGCGGTGGCCCTGGGCGGGCAGCCGGGCACGGTGATGGGCCTGTGCGGGCTGGGCGACCTGATGCTCACCGCCAGTTCGCTGCAATCGCGCAACTATTCCCTTGGCGTGGCGGTCGGCCAGGGGCACAGCGCGGCCCAGGTGATGGCCGGGCGGCGCGCCGTGACCGAGGGCGTGAGCACCGCCCAGGCGCTGGCCGGGCTGGCCGAAACCCTGGGCGTGGAGATGCCGATCTGCCAGGCGGTGAACGCCATCGTCCACCAGGACGCCGACCTGGACGATACCATCAGCGGGCTGCTCAACCGGCCGTTCAAAATGGAAGGAAACTGAGCCCGACCGCCCCCCCTGCGCCTTGGCAGGCGGGGCCGCTTGCGGCATGTTGAGCCCCCTTTTCACGCTTGCCGAGGAATTCCCAGATGGTGGTTGTGCCGGCCTCCCTTGCCGAATTTTCCCAGATCCTGGGCAGTCTGCCCGGCCCCGACAAGACGGCCCGCGCCGCCGCCGAGGCGCGCGAGCCGCAACTGACCAAGCCGGCCGGCTCGCTGGGCCGGCTGGAGGAGTTGGCCCACTGGCTGGCCGCCTGGCAGGGGCGCCATCCGCCCCGGGTCGAGCGGGCCCACTGTCTGGTCTTCGCCGGCAACCACGGGGTGGCGTCGCGCGGGGCCTCGGCCTTTCCGCCCGAGGTGACGGTGCAGATGGTGGCCAACTTCCGCGCCGGCGGGGCGGCCATCAACCAGTTGTGCCGCGCCTCGGGGGTCGATTTCGAGGTCATCGAGCTGGAGCTCGACCGCCCCACCGCCGACTTCACCCAAGGCCCGGCGATGAGCGAGGAAGAGTGCGTGCGTGCCATCGTCACCGGCATGCAGGCGGTGCCCGACGACATCGACCTTCTGACCCTGGGCGAGATGGGCATCGCCAACACCGCCGCCGCGGCGGCCGTCTGCCTGGGCCTGTACGGCGGCACGGCCAGTGACTGGACCGGCCCGGGCACCGGCCTGTCGGGCGCCGCGCTGGACCGCAAGACCGAGCTGGTCGCCGCCGGCGCCGAGGCCAACAAGGCGTTGCTGGGCGATCCGTTGCAGGCCCTGCGCTGCCTGGGCGGGCGCGAGCTGGCGGCCATCGCCGGGGCGGTGGTGGCGGCCCGGCTGAAGCGCGTGCCGGTGCTGCTCGACGGCTTCATCTGCTGTGCCGCGGCGGCGCCGCTGGCCTCGGTGGCGCCGCACGCCCTGGACCACTGCCGCGTCGCCCATGGCTCGGCCGAGCCGGGACATCGCCGTCTGGTCGCCCGGCTGGGCGGACCGGCGCCGCTGCTCGACCTGGGGATGCGCCTGGGCGAGGCCTCCGGGGCCACCCTGGCGGTGCCGCTGTGCCGCGCCGCGGCGGCCTGCCATGGCGGCATGGCCACCTTCGCCGAGGCGGCGGTCAGCGAGTCGCCCCCCGTCGCCTGAGCGGTGCGGGGCGCGGGGGCCGGTCGAGACCGGGCAACAATCGGTCGGGATTGGGACCCGGGCGGAAATATTCGCCTTCCCTAATGTATCGGGACCTTCTATAGTTGTCGGCCTCACCCCACCGGTTCGCCGTCAGCAAGGGAGCCCGCCCCGACATGCCCAAGCACCGCCTTCCGCCCGGCCTCAGTCGCCGCGACCTGTTCAAGCTGGGCGCCGCCGGCGCCGCGCTCAGTGCCGTCCCGCTGTCCTCGGCGCAGGCGGCGCGCAAGGTGCCGACCAAGGCGCGCATCGTCATCGCCGGGGCCGGGGCGGCCGGGCTGTCGATGGCCTCGACCCTGGCCCAGCGCCTGGAGGGGGCCACCATCACCCTGGTCGACGCCCGCCAGAAGCACTTCTATCAGCCCGGCTTCACGCTGATCGCCGGCGGCCTGAAGCCGCAGGAGTACGCGGTGTCGAACACCGCCCAGTACGTCGCCGACGGGGTCGAGTGGATCGAGGAAGCGGTGGCCGAGTTCGACCCCGAGGGCAACCGCGTGGTCACCGCCTCGGGCCGGTCGGTGCCCTACGATTATCTGGTGCTGGCCACCGGCATGCGCCTCGACTACGACGCCATCGAGGGCATGGACACCGGGCGCATCGGCCAGAACGGCCTGGGCAGCCACTACGCCGGCCCGGAAGCCGCCGCCGCCACCTGGGGCGCCATGGCGCGCTTTGTCGAGGAAGGCGGCCGGGGCGTCTTCCTGCGCCCGGCGACCGAGATGAAATGCGCCGGCGCCCCCCTGAAATACACCTTCATCACCGATGATCGGCTGCGCCAGGCGGGCAACCGGGGCAAGGCCGAGCTGGTCTACGCCTGCCCGCAGGGCTCGCTGTTCAGCGTGCCCATCGTGCACGAGAAGGTGCGCATGCTGTACCGCGACCGGGGCGTCGAAAGCCGCTATCAGCACACCCTGACCGCCATCGACCTGGGGGCCAAACGGGCCACCTTCGCCACCCCGGACGGGCCCCGGGAGATCGACTACGACTTCATCAACGTGATCCCGCCCATGCGGGCGCCGAAGGCGGTGCAGGACAGCCCCCTGCCGTGGGCCGACAAGTGGGTCGACCAGGGCTGGGCCGAGGTCGACATGCACACCCTGAAACACGGCCGCTTCGACAACATCTGGGCGGTCGGCGACATCGCCGGGGTGCCCAAGGGCAAGACGGCGGCCAGCGTCAAATGGCAGGTGCCGGTGGCGGCCGAGCATCTGGTGGCGACCATCGCCGGGGTGGACAGCGAGGCCAGCTACAACGGCTACACCTCGTGCCCGCTGATCACCCAGCTGGGGCGGGCGATGCTGGTCGAGTTCGACTACGACAACAACCTCACCCCCTCCTTCCCGGGCATCGTCGCGCCGCTGGAGGAGCTGTGGATCACCTGGGTGATGAAGACCATCGCCCTGAAGCCGACCTACATCGCCATGCTGCGCGGCGAAGCCTGAGAAACCGGGAGGAGACACCCAATGGATACCCTCGACCCGATGGTCTTTCTCGCCGTCCTGCAGGAGATGATGGGCCCCCTGCTGTGGCTGCTCATCGCCGTCTCGGTGCTCGGCACCGGCAGTTGCCTGTTCGTGCTGTGGCGCGAGGGCGGCCTGGACAGCCGCCGTCTGATCCGCTCCGAGCTGATCGGCGTGGTCGGCGGCTTCGCCGCCCTGGCCCTGATGGCCTGGGTCACCGTGTCCGGCTTCACCGATGCCGGCGGCCCGGTCGACTGGCTCTTGATCGGCATCATCTGGGGCATGGGGCTGGTTGGCACCACCATCCTGGCCTATGCCATCCAGGGCCTGATCCGGCTGGCCCGGCCGCCGGTGTGGGAGTAGGGATCGCCCGGACCGGCTGAAAAACCTATGGCATCAAGCACATAAGGCACACCGCGCCAGCGCCGGACGGCGCACCGGAAATCCACCGTGACTGTGCCATCCGCGGCTTCGGTGGTTCTGCTCTTGGCGCGCCCGGCGGGCTCGGGCTACCCTGTGTTTCGGGGGCCTTGAGCCAAGAGCGAGGTGCGGTGTGCCAGATCTGTCGGCCCGGGCCACGGGTGCCCGGCGCTCCGTTTCGTGGCGACGCCTGAGCCTTTGGGCTCTCGTCCTTGGCGTCGTGCTTCAGCTTGGCCCGGCCGCCGGCCTCGGCCATCCCCACCCGGACGCGGAAAGCCCGTCGCTGCTGGCCCGGCATCCGTTGTCGCTGGCCATCGCCGGACTGCTGCTGGCCGTCGCCGGGCTGCTCATCCACCAGGCGAGGCTGAACCGCCGCCGGCGGGCCGAGGTGGCCCGCCTCGAGCGCCAGGACCAGACCCTGGCCCGGCGCGACGCGCGCATCGCCCAGCTCAGCGCCATCCTCAGGAACTCGGCGGTCGGCATCGGCATGGTCGACGGCCAACGCCGCCTTATCGAGGCCAACGACCGCATGGCCGAGATGTTCGGCTACGACAGCCCCGGGCAGATGATCGGCCTGTCGGTGCGCGACCTGCACGTCTCCGAGGAGAGCTTCCTGGCCTTCGGCAAAAGCCACTTCACGCCGCTCGCCGAGGGTGACCAGATCCACATCGAATACCCCCTGCGGCGGCGCGACGGCAGCCCCATGTGGTGCCTGCTGTCGGGCCGCGCCATCGACGACGGCCGCCCGGCCGACCTGAGCCAGGGCGTCACCTGGGTGATCGACGACGTCTCCGAACAGAAGGCGTTGCGCGAACGGCTGCTCGCCGCCACCCAGGCCGCCGAGGCGGCCAACGTGGCCAAGTCCGAGTTCCTGGCCAACATGAGCCACGAGTTGCGCACCCCCCTCAATGCCATCATCGGCTTTTCCGAGGCGATGAGCCTGAAGGCGCTGGGCGAGTTGCCGGAAGCCTATCGCGACTACGCGGCGCTGATCCATCGCAGCGGCCACCACCTGCTGGAGGTCATCAACCAGATTCTCGATCTGGCCAAGATCGAGGCCGGCCGCCTGGAGCTGGAACGCAGCGTCGAGGACATGCGCGGATTGATCGACGACGTGCTGGCCGTGCTGACCGACTGGGCGGCCGACAAGGGCCTGAGCCTGGACAACCGCACCGCCGCCCTGCACACCCTGGTGGTCGACCGCACCCGGGTCAAACAGGCGCTGTTCAATGTGATCGGCAATGCCATCAAGTTCACCGAGCACGGCGGCGTGGTGATCACCAACCGCTGCGGTGGCGGCTGGCACCGCATCGTGATCAGCGACACCGGCTTCGGCATGACGCCCGAGGAGCAGGAGATCGCCCTCAAGCCCTTCGGCCAGGTGCACGGCCACTCGCTGAACCGGCGCCACCAGGGGACCGGGCTCGGCCTCAGCATCAGCCAGGAAATCCTGCGCCTGCATGGCGGCGAGTTGCGGATCGACAGCACCCCCGGCGAGGGCACCACGGTCACCCTGGCCTTCCCGGAGGACGCCCTCAACCCGGGCCACCCGGCCCGCCCGGACGGCTGACACCGTCACCGGCCTGGCCGAAAGACCTCTCAATCGCCGGCTTGGCCGAAAGACCCTTCAATCGCCGGCTTGGCCGGAGACCCGTCAATCCCCGGCTTTGCCGGAACCCTTTGAAGTGCCGGCTTTGCCGGAACCCTTTGAATAGCCGGCTTTGCCGGAACCTCTCTATCGCCGGCTTTGCCGGAACCCTTTGAATAGCCGGCTTTGCCGGCGGGGCGAAACGGCGTAAACCAAACCTCATGGCCAGCCATCCACGCCGCCCGTCGACCATCGAGCGCGCGCCGGCGGAAGGGTTCTTCCGCCCGGTGCTGTTCGTCGTCGGCATCCTCAACGTCATCCTGGGCGGCTTCATGCTGGTCCCGGCGGCGGCCGACCTGATGGCCGACAACCCCGACTGGCAGGCCTTCGCCCTGTCGGCGGCCACCGTCGGCTTTCTCGGCGCCGGCACGTCCCTGGCCACCCGCCAGCCGGCGATCACCCTCAACCGGCGCCAAAGCTTCCTGCTCACCGCGCTGGCCTGGACCACCCTGCCGCTGGCCGGGGCGATGCCGTTCCTGTTCGCCGACTTCGGGATGAGCCCGATCGATGCCGTCTTCGAGGCGGTCTCGGGCATGACCACCACCGGCTCGACGGTGCTCACCGGGCTCGACGTCCTGCCCCCGGGCATCCTTTTGTGGCGCAGCCTGCTGCAATGGACCGGCGGGATCGGCATCATCGTCATGGCGATCGCCATCGTGCCCTTCCTGCGGGTCGGCGGCATGCAGCTTTTCCGCACCGAGTCGTCGGACCGCTACGACAAGGCGCTGCCCGGCGCGGCCCAGATGGTGAAGGCCATCATCGGCGTCTACACCGGCCTGACAGGGCTGTGCGCCCTGGCCTACTGGGCCGGCGGCATGAGCCCCTTCGATGCCGTCAACCACGCCCTGACCACCCTGCCGACGGGCGGCTTCTCGACCCACGACGACTCCTTCGGCCATTTCGACTCGCCGCTGCTGCAATGGACCGGGGCGCTGTTCATGATCGCCGGCGCGCTGCCCTTCACCCTTTATGTGATGGGCCTCGCCGCCGGGCGCTGGCGGCCCCTGCTGACCGACGCCCAGGTGCGCCTGTTCCTCGCCTCGGTCGGCCTGGCCACCGGGGTGCTGACGGTGATGCTGCTGGCCAACGGCCACGCCGGGGAAGAGGCCCTGCGGCTGGCCGCCTTCCATGTGGTCTCGGTGATCACCACCACCGGCTATGCCATCGGCGACTACAGCCACTGGGGCGCCTTCGCCATGGTCATCTTCTTCTACCTGACCTTCTGCGGCGCCTGCGCCGGCTCGACGGCGGGCGGCATCAAGATGCTGCGGGTCGGGGTGATGCTGGAGACCTTCCGCGTCTACCTGCGCCATCTGGTGTTTCCCAGCGGCACCTTCATCCCGCGCTTCAACCGGCGCCGGATCGAGGTCGAGGAGATGGGCTCGGTGATGGTCTTCGTGCTCGCCTTCGCCGCCGCCATCGCCCTGGCGGCGATGATCCTCGGCGCCTTCGGGCTCGATCTGGTGACCAGCCTGACCGCCGCCGCCACCGCGGTGGCCAACGTCGGGCCGGGGCTGGGGCCGGTGGTCGGCCCGGCGACCACCTTCGCCAGCCTGCCCGACGGCGCCAAGCTGACCCTGTGCGGCGCCATGATCCTGGGGCGGCTGGAAATCTTCACCGTGCTGGTGCTGCTCAGCCCGACCTACTGGCGGAATTGAGGCGCCGCGATCACCCCGCGTCGAGCACCTCGCGCACCGTCTCGGCCAGGGTTTTCAGGCTGAACGGCTTGGGCAAAAAGGTGAGGTCCGGGCCGGGGGCCAGATCGCCCCGGCTGATCTCCTCGGAATAGCCGGACATCAGGATGATCTTGAGGTCGGGCCGCTCGGTGCGGACCAGCCCGGCCAGGGTGGCGCCGTCCATGCCGGGCATCACCATGTCGGTCAGCATCAACTGGATCGGCCCGGCGTCGCGCAGCACGTCCAGCGCCCCCTCGCCGCTCGCCGCCTCCAGCACCTGATAGCCCCGGTTGCGCAGGGCGCGGGCGGCGAAGATGCGCACCGCGTCCTCGTCCTCGACCAGCAGCACCGTCTCGCCGCCGCCGGGGGTTTCGGCGACCGGCGCCGCCGCTTCGGCCGGGCCGTCCGCCGGGACATTGGCCGGGGCGGCCGGCGGCTCGGCGGCGGCCTCGGCGCGCGGCAACAGGATGGTGAAGGTGGTGCCCTCGCCGGGGGTCGATTCGACAAGGACGAACCCGCCGGTCTGGCGCACGATGCCATAAACCGTGGCCAGCCCCAGCCCCATGCCGGCGCCGCCCGGGCGCTGGGCGGCGCCCTCCTGGTCCGGGGTCTTGGTCGAGAAGAAGGGCTCGAAGATGCGCGGCAGGTTCTCCGGCGCGATGCCGGTCCCGGTGTCGGCGACGGTAATCGCCACGTAGTCGCCGGGCGGGATCACCTCGACCCCGCGCGGCGTCGGCTTGTCGATCCGCCGGCTCTCGGTGGCAATGCCCAGCATGCCACCGCGCGGCATGGCATCGCGGGCGTTGACGGCAAGGTTGATGATCACCTGATCGAACTGCCCGGGATCGACCCGCACCGCCCCCAGGTCGCGGCCGTGGGTCAGCTTCAGCTCGATGCGCTCGCCCAGCAGGCGGCGCAGCAGGTGCGACATCTCGCCCAGGCTCTCGCCCACCTCCAGGCGTTCCGGGCGCAGCGGCTGCTTGCGCGAGAAGGCCAGAAGCTGGCGCACCAGATTGGCCGCCCGGTTGGCGTTCTGCTTGATCTGCATGATGTCGGCGAAGGACGGATCGCCGGCCCGGTGGCGGTTCAGCAAAAGATCGCAGAAGCCGATCATGGCGGTCAGCAGGTTGTTGAAGTCGTGCGCCACGCCGCCCGCCAACTGGCCCATGGCCTGGATCTTCTGGGCCTGGGCGAACTGGGCCTCCAGGGTCTTCTGGGCGGTGGCGTCGAGCAGCACGGCCAGCCACGCCCCGGCCGGCCGGGGCGCCGGGCCGAGGAACAGGCCGACCACCCGCTCGGTGGCGCCATCGCGGGACCCGCCACCCGGCGGGGTGGCAAGGCGCAGTTGCAGGCTGTCGGCGCTGTCGCGGGCCAGCGCCTGGGCCAGCAGCGGGCGGTCCTCCTCGGCCATCAGCTCGGCCAGCGGGCCTTCCGGCAGGGTGCCCTCGGGCAGGCCAAGAATGGGGGCCAGGGCCGGGTTGGCCTCGATGACCAGCCCATCGCCGTCGAGCAGGGCCAGACCGACCGGCACCGCGCCGGCCAGCTCGGCCAGTCCGGGCGGCGCCACCGCCGGGCGAAGGCCGGGGGCGGCCGCGTCGTCGGCCCGCAGGACCACGGTGCGGGTGCGCGTCTCGCCACCGGCGTCGTACAGGCCCTGGACCACCTCGGCGGGCAGCGGCGCCGCCTCCGGGTGGCGCGGGCGCAGGGTCAGCCGGCCGCGCCATTCGCCGTCCGGATCGGGACGTTCGGGGCCCTCCAGCACCTCGGCCAGAGGCTGCCCGGTCAGCCCCTCGGGGGTGTCGTCCAGCCACTCGGCGAGGCGCTGGTTGACGTAGCGCAGCCGTCCCTCGGCGTCGGCCGAGTACAGGCCGACCGGCAGGAAATAGAGAAAGTCGCCCAGGTCGTCGCGCTCGGCGGCCAGCACCTCGGCGATGTCGCGCCGCGCCGCCATGTCCTCGGCCGTCCACAGCCGGCCGCCGGCGGGCAGCGGGCGCACCGAGGCCCGGCCGCGCGGCGCCGCGTCGCCAGCCCCGGCCAGATCCCCCGGCAGGCGCACCTCGGCCGCCTCGGCGCGGCCCAGCCCGGCCGCCCGGGCGAGCCGCTCGGCGCCATCGGCGGCCGCCACATCGCCCACCCGCTCGGCCGCCGCGGCCAGGGCCAGGGCCGGTTCCAGATCGCCGAACAGGTGGCGCCAGGCGGCATTGGCGCGGACCACCCGGCCGCCCCGGTCGAGCACCGCGCGGGCCACGCCATCGGCCTCGAACAGGTGGTCCAGCGCGGCGCCGACCAGCCGTTGGCGGCGCCGCCGCTGCCAGCGCCCCAGCGGCCCGCCCAGGCCCAGCCCGAACAGCCCCGCCGCCGTGGCCACCAACCCGCCGACCATCAGTTCCACCGCGTTCCCTCCCCGCCCGTTCCGGCGCGCCGTCCGGCGCCGCCGCGCAGCCGCATCACGTAGCCGATCACCTCGGCCACCGCCTTGTAGTGCTCCGGCGGCACTTCCTGATCGATCTCGACCGAGGCGTAAAGGGCGCGCGCCAGCATCGGGTTCTCGACCACCGGCACCTCGTGGGTGACGGCCAGTTCGCGCATCCGCCGGGCCAGATAGTCGACCCCCTTGGCGGTCAGCACCGGGGCGCCCATGGTCTCCATGTCATAGCGCAGGGCGACCGCGTAGTGGGTCGGGTTGGTGATCACCACGTCGGCCCGCGGCACCGCCGCCATCATGCGCTGGCGGTGGCGCTCGAAGCGGATCTGCCGGATCTTGGCCTTGATCTGCGGGTTGCCCTCCACGTCCTTGTGCTCGTCCTTGACCTCCTTCTTGGTCATTTTCAGCTTCTTGCGGTGGCTGTAGCGCTGCCAGGCCAGATCGGCGGCGGCGATCACCACCATCAGCAGGGTGACGGTCAGGAACAACAACAGCAGCAGGTCGCGCAGCAACTCCATGGTCGCCGGCAGGGCCATGTCGAGGATCTGGCTGGGATGGGGCATCTGCGGCCAGATGATCAGCCACAGCAGCAGGCCGACGATGATCACCTTGAGCAGGCCCTTGCCCACCTCGACCACCTGGTTCATGGAGAACAGGCGCTTGAACCCGGAGATCGGGCTGATGGTGGACAGCTTGGGGATCATCTTCTTGGGCGTGTAGAGCAGGCCGACCTGCCACACCGAGCCCAGGATGGCCAGCGCCACGAACAGCGACACCGGCAGGGCCAGGGCCAGGGCGACCTCGCCCAGGGTGCCGAAGGTCTGGTCGATGACATTGGACGGGGTGTCGACGCGGATGCTGTCGGCGTGCTCCACGTAGCGGGTCAGGGCGCGGCCGATCCAGCCGACCACCAGGGGCGCCATGGTGGCCAGGGCCACCGTCACCCCGAACAGGGCGAACAGGTTGCGCACCTCGGTCGACATCGGCACGTCGCCATCCTCGCGCGCCTTGCCCAGGCGACGTTCGGTCGGCTCCTCGGTCTTTGAGTCCTTGTCTTCCTCGGCCATCGCCGCCGGCCCGCTTTTCCCAGGAGCGCCCCCCGGAAGCGCCCGTTCCGGGGGGACGGGACCCCGCCCTCAGCCGGCCAGGAACCCTTCCAGGACGTTTTCGAAATAGCTCAGATAGCTCAGCATCATGGCCGGCAGGACGATCATCAGCAAGCCCAGGCCCAGGGTCAGCTTCAGGGGCAGGGCGACAAAGAAGATGTTCCACTGCGGGGCAAGGCGGACCAGGATGCCCATGGCCACCTCGAAGACCATGGCGAAGACGATGAACGGCGAGGCCAGACGCAGCCCGACATGGGCCGCATCGTTCATCACGTCGCGCAGCATGGCGATCATGTCGCCGCTCATCGGCACCTGACCGGGCACGAACAGCCCGTAGCTGTCGATCACCGCCTTCAGCATCAGGCCGTGCAGGCCCAGGGTGAAGATCAGGACCAGCGAGATCATGCTGAGCAGGCCGATCACCATCGCCCCCTGCTGGGCGGTGATGGGATCGAAGACCATGGCGTTCATCAGGCCGCCGGTGATGCCGATGACGGTGCCCGCCAGATGCAGCGCCGTGGTGATGACATTGACCAGACTGCCCAGGAAGATGCCGATGGTGATCTCCAGGATGAACAGGCGGACCAGCTCGGCGGCGCTGTCGGGCATGGCCGGCAACAGCGGCGAGAGCAGCGGCAACACGGCGATGGTGATGGCCAGGGCCAGCGACAGCCGGGCCTGCATGGTCACGTAGGTGGCCGAGAAGCCGGGCAGGAACATCATGGTCGAGCCCAGCCGGGCAAAAACCAGGATGAAGTGGAAGACGTTGAGGGTCAGGAAGTCGTCGAGCACCGGGCCGGCCCCCCGGTCAGCCGAGCGCGATGATGCGGTCGGTGATCATCTCGAAAAAGTCGATCAGGGTCTGGATCATGAACGGCAGGAAGATGAGCAGCGAGACGAACACCGCCAGGATCTTGGGCACGAAGGTCAGGGTCATTTCCTGCAGGTGGGTCAGGGTCTGGAACAGCGACACGGTCAGCCCGACCACCAGCCCGGTCAGCAGCACCGGCCCGGCCACCTTGATCATGGTCAGCACGCCCAGGCGGGCGATATCGATGACGGCGCTTTCGTTCACCTTGTGCAAGACCTTTCGGGGCACGGGCCCTTTCAGGCCGGGGCCGTTCCGGGGCAAACGCGGGGGCGGGAGCCGGCCGGCGAACCGTCAGATCGGCATCTTGAGAATTTCCTGGTAGGACTTCAGCACCTTGTCGCGCACCTTGACCACGGTGTCCAAGGCGTTCTCGGCGTTGTTGACGGCCAGCACCACCTCGCGCAGGTCGGCCTCGCCCTTGATCGCCTGCTTGGTCATCTCCTCGCTATGGCGGCCGATGGCGACCGCTTCCTTGAGCGAGTCCTTGACCAGCCCGGCGAAGGTGTCGACCGCGTTGCCGGCCGGGGCGGCCCCGCCGCCCGGCTTGGGTCCCATGCGGGCCGCCGCCTGATAGGCCGCCACGCCACCATTCATGTTCACTGCCATGGCCTGCTAGCCCCTTGCCTGTCGGTTAGCGCAAAAGGTCGATGGTCTGACGGACCATCTCCTTGGAGGTCGAGATGACGTTGAGGTTGGCCTCGTAGGAGCGCTGGGCCTCGCGCATGTCCATCATCTCGATCAGCGGATTGACGTTGGGCCGGAGCACATAGCCAGCGTCGTCGGCCCCCGGATGGGACGGATCGTAGACCCGCTGGAAGTCGGACATGTCCTCGATCACCTTGCGCACGGCCACCTTGTCGGCGCCCAACTCGCGGTCCAGCTCGGCCTTGAAGGTGACCACCTGGCGCCGATAGGGCTCGCCCCCCGGCTGGGTGGAGACCGAGTCCTTGTTGGCCAGGTTCTGCGACACCACGCGCAGGCGCTTGGCCTGGGCCTTCATGCCGGAGGCGGCGATGCGACTGCTCTGGTAGAGTTCATCCATGACGCGGATACCTTCGTTGACTGTCCGTGGCCGTCAAAAAGCCGCTCAGGCGCCGGGCGATCCAAGCGCCGCCTTGACCATCTTGATGTGCTTGGAAACCAGCTTGGCGGCCAGTTCGTAGCGTCCCTTGGTGGTGCTCATCTTGGCCATCTGCTCTTCCAGGATGACGTGGTTGTTGTCCGGCGACACCTCGAACGGCCGGCGCTCCTTGAAGTCGTCGAAGCGCGACGGCTCGGGCAGGTTGGCGGCCAGATGCGACGGATGGGTCAGGGTGGGCCGGGTCGGCTGGGTGCGGCTCACCACCATGTCCTTGAAGGTCAGCGGCTCCAGGTCGCGGCCGACGTAGTCCGGGGTGTTGGCGTTGGCGATGTTCTGGGACAGCAGCTTCTGCCGCTCGGCCAGCCAGTCCATCTGGTCGTGCGCCATCTTGAACAGGGTCAGGTTGGACAGGTTCATGGCCGGCGGTCCTGGGTCGGAAACGGGGAGACGACAGGCGGGTGGCACTCCGGGGAGCCTCCACCACGCCTTCGACCCTAGGCCGGGCCGCTTAAGGAACGGTAAAGCCGGCCGGGGCGGGTGGCCGGGGTGGGTGGCGGGAACGAGGGCCGGGGCGGGTGGCGGGAACGAGGGCCGGTGATCGGTTAACCAACCGGAAAGCCACCCCGGGGCAGACTGGACCATGATCCCTCTTTCGCCCGCCGCGATCCCTCACCCCCCACCACGGTCTTTCTTCCCCCCCACCACCCGCGCGCCATGACCCGACCCCCCCGCTTCGCGGACTCCGCGTCCGACCCGTCCGACCCCGCCCCGCCCCAGTCGGGGCGGGCCGACGGTCAGGTGGCGGTGGCGCTGTCCTGGGACGGCGGCGACAGCAGCGCCCCGCGGATCACCGCCACCGGGCGCGGCCATGTCGCCGAGCGCATCCTCGAGCTGGCCTTCGCCCATGGGGTGCGGGTCCGCCAGGACGCCGATCTGGCGCAGATCCTGGCGGCGCTCGACGTGGACAGCGAAATCCCCCTGGAGGCCTTCGCCGCCGTCGCCGAGGTGCTGGCCTACGTCTATCAGGCCAACCACCGCTGGCCCGAGCACTACGCCGACACCCCCACGGAGGCGCCGCGATGATCCCCGCCGCGCCGCCCCTGTTCGCCGACCCGATGGTCGACTCCCTGCGCGCCGAAACGGCCCGTCTGGCGGTCGCCCTGGCCGAGGCCGAGGTCGCCCTGCTGACCGGCCGACGCCTCGATCTGGCGCCGCTCGGCCAACGCCTGGAGCGCCTGTGCCGCAGCATCCAGGGACTGGCCGCCGAGGCCACCGCCGCCGCCCTGCGCCCCGGCCTGAGCGACCTGATGGCCCACCTGGAACGCCTGGAACGCCGGCTCGCCGCCGACCAGGGACCGAGGCCCGCCGGCTGATGGGCGAGGGTGCGGTGAGCGATCTTTCCCTGGCCGACTATGCCCAGTTCGTCGGCGCCCTGATGCTGGTCGTCGGGGTCATCCTGACCGGCGGCGCGCTGCTGCGCCGCTACGGCCCGGAGGCCCTGCGCGGCCTGACCCCCGGGGCCCGCGGACGGCGCCTGAAGCTGGTCGAGAGCCTGCCGGTCGGGGCCCGCCACCGGCTGGTCCTGGTCAAGCGCGACGACCGCGAGCACCTGCTGCTTCTGGGCACCACCGACGTGGTGGTGGAACGCGGCATCGCGCCTCCCGGCGCCGAGCCGGCCCCCGGGGAAACAACGCCGTGAGAGCCTTTCTGTCGCCAGCCCTTTCCCCCGCCCTGGCCCTCCTCGCCGGCCTGCTCGTCGCCACCCTGGCCGAGCCCGCCCTGGCCCAGGAGGTGAACATCGACCTGGGCGGCGAGTCGGGCTCGACCACGGCGCGCATCGTCCAGCTGGTCCTGTTGATGACGGTGATCACCGTCGCCCCGGGACTGCTGGTCATGGTCACCTCGTTCACCCGCATCGTGGTGGTCTTCTCGATCCTGCGCCACGCCATGGGGACCGGGACCAGCCCGCCCAACACGGTGCTGGTCAGTCTGGCCATGTTCATGACCATCTTCATCATGGCGCCGACCCTGGAAGAGTCCTGGGACAGCGGCATCCGCCCCCTGGTCAACGAGCGCATCGACGAGGCGCAGGCCTTCGAGCGGGCGGCCCAGCCGTTCCACGACTTCATGATGCGCCACGTGCGCGACAAGGACCTCAGTCTGATGCTCAATCTGGCCGAGCTGGAGGTGCCCGAAAGCCCCGAGACGACGCCCCTGCGCGCCCTCATCCCGGCCTTCATGATCAGCGAGCTGAGGCGTGCCTTCGAGATCGGCTTTTTGCTCTACGTGCCGTTCATCATCATCGACATGTGCATCGCCTCGGTGCTGATGAGCATGGGCATGATGATGCTGCCGCCGATGATGCTGTCGCTGCCCTTCAAGGTGATCTTCTTCGTCCTGGTCGACGGCTGGTATCTGGTCGTCGGCAGTCTGGTCAGAAGCTTCGGGTAGGGACCCGGTCGCCACTCAGACCGGTTCGGGCTCCGGGGCGGCCTCGCCACTGCCGCCCACGCCCTCGATGGTGCGGATGCGGTCGCGGCCCTCGTTCTTGGCCCGGTAGAGGCCCTGGTCGGCCCGGCTGATCAGGCTGTCGATGGTGTCGCCGGGGCGGCTGACCGCCACCCCGAAACTGGCCGTCAGGCGCCGCCCGGCCGGCAGGTCCAGCCCCTCGACGGCCGCCTCGCCAAGCGCCGCGCGCAGCTTGCCGGCCATCATCAGGGCCCCTTCGAGGTCGGTTTCCGGGCACAGGATGAGGAACTCCTCGCCCCCCCAGCGGCCGACCACGTCGGCGGCCCGCACCTTGTCGGCCAGCACCCGGGCCAGCCCGGCCAGCACCCGGTCGCCGGCACCGTGGCCCAGGCTGTCGTTGATCTGCTTGAAGTGGTCGACATCGGCCAGGATCACCCCCAGCGGCCGGCCGTAGCGTTCGAAGCGGCCGAACTCGCGGGCCAGCACCTCGTCCAGGCGGAAGCGGTTGAACAGCCCGGTCAGGCGGTCGGTGACCGACAGCTCCTCGATCCGCTTCTTGTCGGTGATGTCGATGCGCACCGCGGTGAAGCCGATGATGGTGCCGTCGTGATCGCGCGTCGGTTCGATGTTGCTTTCCACCCAGAAGGTCGAGCCGTCGCGGGCCAGGTTCTTCATCTCGCGGTGCCACGAGCGCCCGGCCAGCACGGTGCTCCACATCTCCTGATAGAGGCTGTCCGGGTTGTCCGGGTGGCGGATCAGGCCGTGCGTGCGGCCGAGCAGCTCCGCCTTGTCGTAGCCGGTGGCCCGGGCGAAAGCCGACGAGACATAGGTGATGCGCCCGGACAGGTCGGTGGCCGAGGTCAGCACGTACTTGTCGACGATGTCCAGGTAGTACTGAAGCCGGTCGCGGGCCCGTTCCAGCTCGCGGGTGCGCTCGGCGACCAGCCTTTTCAGGCGCCGGTTGAGGGCCAGCAGGGCGAAGCTGGCCGCCCCCAGCAGCCCCAGGCCGCCACCCAGCCAGCGGACCCAGTCGGGCAGCCGCACCTGGGGCGTCATCAGGTCGTCGAACAGCAGGCCATCCAGCCTGCCCGCCGGCGGGGCCAGCCCCTCGGCCCGGTAGACGTCGGCGATCCAGTTCAGGCGGGCCGGGTTGACGTGGCCGATCTCGATCAGGTTGGGCATGATCATGCGCCGCGTCATGCCCGCCTCGTAGGCCAGATAGTCGCGGCTTTTGGTGCTGCCGTAGTCGGCGATCAGCCAGTCGATCACCTGCTCGGGATGGTCCAGGGCGTAGCGCCAGCCCTTCAGGCTGGCCCGGCGCATGGCGGCGACCAGATCGGGCCGGCGGCGGGCCAGCGCTTCCGAGGTGAACAGGGTATCGCCATAAAAGTCGAAGCCGTAGCCGACCGGGTTGATGATGTTCACCGCCACCCCCCGGCGGCGATACTGGAACGGCTGGTTGGTCACATAGGCCGAAACGGCGTCCACCTCCTCGTCGATCAGCGCCGTGTCGCTGAAGGTGTGGGGCACGCGGATGAAATCGTCGGGCCCCAGGCCCTGGTTGCGCAGCATCGCCAGCAGCAGGGCGTCCTCGCGCTCCGGACCCAGCATGATGCGCCGCCCCTTCAGCTCGCTGGGGCCGAGGATGCCGTCCTCGCTGCGCGTCAGCAGGACCAGCGGCGCGTGCTGGAAGACCGCCGCCAGCAGCACCACTGGCCGGCCGCGCAACCGGCTGAGCACCACCGCGCTGCCGGAAACGCCGAAGTCGGCCTGGCCGGCCAGCACCACATCGACCGGGTTCGGACCGGGCTGGCGCGGCCGGATGGTGACCGCCAAACCCTCGGCCGCGAAATAGCCCAGCTTGTCGGCCGCGTAGTAGCCGGCGAACTGGAACTGCGGATGCCACTTCAGTTGCAGCACCACCTGTTCGGCGGCCCGCGCCGAGGGAGCGCCGAGGCCGCACAGGATGGCCAGCAGGAGCAGCGCCAGACAGCGGGCCAGACGGCGGGCCAAAAAGCCCGTCAAAGAGTTCATGGGGCGTTTCATGATGGCGCGTTTCATCGCCCCCCCTCGCCGACCCGGCACGCCGGCCCCACCAGCTCGATCAGCTCGGCCAGCGGCAAGGGGCGGCTGAACAGGTAGCCCTGCAGAAGGTCGGCCCCCAATTCGGCCAGGGTGCGGGCCTGGGCCGGCGTCTCCACGCCCTCGGCCACGGTCAGGATGGAGAGGTTGCGGCACATGGTGATGACCGCCTCGATCAGATGCCGCTCGCGGCTGTGGTCGGTGGCCTTGGCGACGAACTGGCGGTCGATCTTGAGCACCCGCATGGGCAGCTCGAGCAGGGTGCCCAGGGCCGAGTAGCCGGTGCCGAAGTCGTCCAGGCTGATCGCCGTGCCGAACTCGTTCAGCACCTCGAGCACGGCCATCACCTCGGGCCGGTGCTCGACGAACAGCCGCTCGGTGATCTCCAGGTCGAGCCGCCCCGGCGGCAGGCCGGTCTCGGCCAAAAGCTCGGCCACCCGCTCGGCGAACTCGGCGCGGCGCAACTGGCGCGGGCTGACGTTGACCGACACGAACAGGTCGAGCCCGGTCTGCCGGCGCAGGGTGGTGATGTCGTCCATCGCCCGCGCGAGCACCCAGCCACCGATCTCATGGGCCAGATCGGTGCCCTCGAACAACGGCACGAACTCGCCCGGGCTGATCGCGCCCAGCCTGGGGTGCTGCCAGCGGATCAGCGCCTCCAGCCCGGCCCAGGCGCCATGCCCGACCCCCTGGGCCTGGACGATGGGCTGATAGGCCAGCCACAGCTCGCCGCGCGTCAGGGCCCCGGCGAGGTCGCTCTCCACCCCCAGCGAGCGGCCCGAGCCGCGCTCCTTGAGGAAAAAGCGGTAGGAGCCCGGGCCGCGCGCCTGGGCCTGGCGCACCGCCGTCTCGGCGTTGCGCACCAGCAGGTCGACGCTGGCGCCGTCGGCCGGGTAGAGGGCGATGCCCAGGGTGGCGGTCAGCCGGCAGGGCTGGCCGTCCACATCGAACGGCTCGGCCACCGCGTCGAGCACCGCGCGGGCGGTCAGCTCGACCTGCGCGGTGGCGGCGAAGTTTTCCACGGCCAAACAGAAGCGGTCGCCACCGATGCGCGCCAACAGCCAGCAGTCGGCGCTCACGGCGCGGCCCAGGCGCCGCGCCACCTCCTTCAGCACGGCGTCGCCGCGCCGGTGGCCGAAGGCCTGGATGAGGCGCGAAAAGCCGTCCAGGTTGACCAGGATGAGGGCGAACCGCGCGCCCTCCCGGGGGCCGGCGGCGATGCGCTCGGCCACCTGATCGAAGGCGGCGCGCCGGTTGGGCAGGCCGGTCAATGGGTCCAGGGTCAGGGCGCGCCTCAGCTCGGCCTCGGCCGCCTTCTGGGCCGAGATGTCCTCCTTGATGGCGACGAAATGGGTGATCTCGCCATTGACTCCGTGCAGGGGGAACAGATGGGCCCGCTCCCAGTACAGCGAGCCGTCGCGCCGCGTGTTCAGCAACTCGCCGCGCCACTCGCCGCCGTCCTTCAGGGCCCGCCACATCTCGCGATAGGTCTCGGGCGGGGTCAGGCCGGAGCGGAACAGGCGCGGCGTCTGGCCGATCACCTCGGAGAGCGGAAAGCCGGTCACCTCGGTCAGCCGGGGGTTGGCGTATTCCACGATGCCGTCGGGATCGGTGATCAGGATGATGGCGCTGTTCTGCTCCACCACCTGCGACAGCTTCTTGAGCTCGGCCTCGCGCTGATGCTCGCGGGTGATATCCATCAGGCTGCCGAACAGGCGCCGCGGCCGCCCGTCGGGCCACCGTGCCACCTCGCCGCGCTCGCGCAGCAGCCGGGGCGTGGTGGCGCCGGGCGGGGTCAGGCGGAAGGTCCGGGTATAGCCGCCGTGCCCCTCCAGGGCCCGGGACTGGGCCGCCTCGAGGGCCGCCCGGTCGTCCGGATGGACCATATCGAGGATCGCCGCCCGCGTCGGCGGGGCCTGCCCCGGGGCCAGGCCGAGGATGCCCCGCACCTGCTCCGAACAGCTCAGCCGGCCGCTTTTCAGGTCGACCTCCCAGTGGCCCAGGTTGGCCAGCCGCTGGGCCTCGGCAAGGCGCGCCTGACTGGCCCGCAAGGCTTCCTCGACCGCCTTGCGCCGCGAGGTGTCGACCACCGTGGTCACCCTGAAGCGCTGTCCGTCGGGGTCTTCGTAGAGGCCGGCCTGGGCCTCGACGTTGAACCGCCGGCCGTCCTTGCGCAGCACCGTCCACTCGCCGCCCATCTCGACCGTCCCGGCGACCACCCCGTGGTGCAGATTCAGCGCCTCGGGGCGCGAGTCGGCCGGCAGGACCAGGCTGAAATGGCGCCCGATCAGTTCCCCGGCCGAATAGCCGAAGAGGCCGCAATAGCCCGCGTTGACAAAGACGTAGCGCCCCTCGGCGTCGGTCACGCTGACGCCGGCCCGCATTCCTTCCAGGATGCCCCGCAGGGCATGTGTCTCGCGGCCGAAGAACGGCGTGTCCATGTGCTGAACCCTGCCGGAACACTCGACCCCCCGGGACCGAGTGTACCTTACCCTTCGTTGGCTGTGCACCCGAAGCCTGGGTCCGGCGGTCGGCTATTGGAAATGGCGAGCCGTCCCGCCAATGCATACCCCAGGCGACAAATGTCAATGCGTCATAAGGCGGCACGGTGGCAAGGCTGAAAAATGGAATGCTTCAAACTTTAAAAATATTGAACAGGGAGACGACCCGTGCCCCGGCCTGGATTGCTCATCCTGGCGTTCTGTCTGCTCGCCGCCCCGGCCCTGGCGACCCAGGCGGCCGAGACGCCGTCGCCCGACGCCCCGACGCCGCGGCTCGACAGCACCGCCGACCACACCAAGTTCAAGGAACTGAAAGGCGACTTCAAGAACGGCCCCGAGGTCACCCGGGCCTGCCTTGAATGCCACACCGAGGCGGCCGCCCAACTGAAGGCCACCACCCACTGGAGCTGGACCTTCCACGGCGGCGGCGAGGATGCCCAGACCCTGGGCAAGCGCCACGTCATCAACAGCTTCTGCGGCTCCGCGCTGTCCAACGAGCCGCGCTGCACCTCGTGCCACATCGGCTACGACTGGACCGACCTCAGGCAGAGCCCGGACCAGCAGGGGGTGGCCGTCGACTGCCTGGTCTGCCACGACACCACCGGCGCCTACGTCAAGCATCCCGAACTGGCCGGCCATCCCGACTACGCCCCGGCCAGCGGCAGCCCGCCCGACCTGGGGCACATCGCCCGCCACGTCGGGGCCAGCGGGCGGGCCAACTGCGGCGCCTGCCACTTCCACGGCGGCGGCGGCGACGGGGTCAAGCACGGCGATCTGGACAGCTCGCTGATCGACCCCGGGCCCAGCCTCGACATCCACATGGCCAAGGAAGGCGGCGACTTCACCTGCGCCACCTGCCACAATCCGCGCGGCCACCAGGTGCCCGGCTCGCGCTACCAGACCCAGGCCGCCGGCGAACCCGCCGACCCCCTGCCCTCGCGCCAGTACCAAAGCCACGCCCGTTGCGAATCGTGCCACGGCGGCGCCCCGCATCCGGACCTCTCGCTGACCCACATCAAACTCAACGGCCACGTCGACCGGGTGGCCTGCCAGACCTGCCACATCCCCACCTTCGCCCGTGGCGGGGTGGCCACCAAGACATGGTGGGACTGGTCCACCGCCGGACGCCTGGGGCCCGACGGCAAGCCGCTGAAGATCAAGGACGACCACGGCCACTTCAGCTACCTGAGCACGAAGGGCGACTTCCGCTACGCCGAGGACGTGGTCCCCACCTACCGCTGGTTCGACGGCACCCTGCGCTACAGCCTGGCCGACGAAACCATCGACCCGGCCGCCGGGGTGGAAATCAACCATGTGCGCGGCGACCGGCGCGACGCCCACAGCCGCATCTGGCCGTTCAAGGTGATGCGCGGCCGCCAGCCCTACGACAAGGTCCACAACACCCTCTTGGTCAACCACGTCTTCGGCGACGACGACAGCGCCCTGTGGACCAACTTCGACTGGCCCAAGGCCCTGGCCGCCGGCACCACCTACGCCGGCCAGCCCTACAGCGGCCAGTTCGGCTTCGTCGACACCACCATGGCCTGGCCGATCACCCACATGGTCGCCCCGGCGGACGACGCCCTTCAGTGCGCCCAGTGCCACGCCAGGGACGGCCGGCTGGCCGAACTCTCCGGCTTCTACATGCCGGGCCGCGACGGCTTCGGGTGGATCGACTTCCTGGGCTACGCCGCCCTCGTCGGCGCCCTGCTCGGGGTCGCCGTGCACGCCGCCCTGCGCATCATCTGGAAAGGGAGGGCCCGCCGATGAGCCGCCCCGACACCGACATCTCCACCTCCGGCGGCGCCAGCGAATCCGCCCGCCGCCGCGAGGTGATGATCTACTCGCGCTACGAACGCTTCTGGCACTGGTCGCAGGCCGCCCTCATCTTCGCCCTGCTGTTCACCGGGCTGGGCCTGCACGGCACCCACGACCTGCTCGACTTCAAGCTGGCCGTGCAGATCCACACCTATGCCGCCATCGCCCTGATCCTGCTGTGGCTGTTCACCACCTTCTGGAACTTCACCACCGGCCAGTGGAAGCAGTACATGTTCAAGGGCGGGCTGTGGAAGGTGATCCGCTTCTACGCCTACGGCATCCTGGTCGGCGAGCCGCACCCCTACAAGAAATCCCTGCAACGCAAGCAGAACGCCCTGCAGTCGCTGGCCTACATGACCTTCATGGTGATCATCGGCCCGGCCCTGTGGCTGACCGGCATCGTCTACCTGACCTACGATCTGTGGAACACCGCCCCCTGGTCGGCCGAAGCCCTGTGGGCCATCGCCCTGATCCACACCATCGCCGCCTTCGCCATGGGCGCGTTCGTCATCATCCACGTCTATATGACCACCACCGGCAAGACCATCTTCCACTACGTGAAAACCATGATCACCGGCTACGACCGGGTCGAACTCTCGGAAGTGGAAGAGGCCTACATCGAACAGACCGGCATGGTGGACATGAAAAAGTAACCACCGGATGGGGCGCCGCCCCATACCCCGCCGGGGGATCGAAGGCGATCCCCCGGACCCCCTCCAATCCTTGGAGCGGAACGCCGGTCGCGAGATGGGATCGGTTGGGGTTGGGTGCGGGCCAGCTTTGCTGGCCCGCGTAAACAGACACCAAGGAAGTGGCGCAAGGATGCGCGGCTCAAGTCCGCCCAGATAAGTGCTCGGTGGGTTTTTCGTTCCGCAGGCCAGCGAAGCTGGCCTGCAACCAACCACCCTGAGTGCCCCGCTCTGCCTTGTGCGTTCCGCACCAACGAATTGGCGGGGTCCGGGGGGACCCTGTCCCCCCGGTGGGGGTTTGGGGGCGAAGCCCCCGAGCCTGTGCTACACTCCCCGCGCGGGAGGGTGCGCACATGCGGCTTTGGGTGTTTTTGTTGGCGATGGTGATGACGCTGCCGGTGGTGGCGGAGGAGGTCACGTGCGGGCCGGATGGGCCGTGGCATGATCCGGCGATGGACTATCATCTGGATGATCTGCTGGCCCTGATCGAGGCCCGCCTTGATTGGGAGGAGGGCAAGCCGCGCGAGGACGATCCGGGCGATCCGGAGCGGGTGGCGGCGGCGGTGGCGGCGTGGCAGCGTCTGGCCGAGCCCCATGAAGGCCGCCCGGGCAATGCCGAGGCTCGGTGGTGGCTGGGTCATCTGATGATGGAAGGAAAAGCAGGCTTCGAGGCAGACGCCTGGGGAGCGCTTGAGTTCCTGCTCCCCGCCGCCGAGGCTGGTCATCTGGAGGCAATGACCCAGACCGGCCGCATCCTGGTCCGCGAGGCCAACGCCGAGAAACTCACCCCCGATAGCGCCGCCATCCCCGCCCCCACCAAAGGCCGCGCCTGCCTCAAACGCGCCGCATGGCTGGGAAACCGGGAGGCGCAGACGCGGTGGGCTGTTCAGCACAGTGGTAGCGAGCAGGAACGACTGACTAAAAACCTAGCTGGAGGACTTGACCTCCTTCCAGAAGCGCTCACCGAGCTTTCCAATGCACAGAAATTTGAAGCCGATCAGGCAACGCTCGGAGACAACCTATTGAGACACTGCGCGATTTGTGGCTCTGAATTGTGCCAAGTTGCGATAACCTACAGACTGGGGTCGCGTCCCCGGACGGTGGATGTCGTCAACGAGGGTGTCTATTGGATAGCCGTCCTTGCCTATTACCACAACAACCAATCAGCGAAAAATTTACTTGAAGAGTTTTCCCAAGACATAATCGAGGACGGAGAAAGTTCAATCTTGGATAGCGCACGAAGCTTCAAGAAACGCGACTGCTACTGACCGCTTCCATCAATTTCCAGCGCGCCTGACACAGCTTTGTCAAACAATTCTTCCGCTGCCCGCTTACCGCCGCCTTTCTGCGCCCCCAGATAACGGAGCACCTCCCCCATTGCCTTGCCGCCGAGGTTGGCGAGGCGCTGGAGGATGTTGCCGACGGTGCCTTTCAGGGCACGGCGGTACCAGTCGGGGTTTTCCGCCATCACCGCCTTCAGATCATCCACCGAGACGGCCTCGCCCGGTTTCAGGCGCTGCCTGATCTGGCCGACCAGTCCGGCGGCTTCCTCGGCGATGGCCTGTTGGGCGTCGGCCCGGGCGCCAACCACGAGGCTGGCCACCTCCAGGGTCGGGGCGATGGCCAGGGAGAGGCCCCGGGTCATCACCACGGCAGCGGCCGAGGCCGCCAGATCAAGCCCGCCGGCGACATGCTCGAGGTCGCTTTTCATGTCCTCGGCAAAGCGCCGGGCGGTGGTTGGATCAAGCTCGGGATGGGGCGGGGCATCGACCCAGTTGGCGAGCAGGAGGCCAATATCATCGACCACCGCGTCAAGGGCTTGGCGGGCCCGGCGCTTCTGATAGGCGGGCGACGACGGGTGCCCAACGTGACGCATGCCGGGCGCCACCCCGCCCCGTTTCTCAAAGGTCAGGGACTGGTTCAGCTCGGCCAACTCCCGCTGAGCCCGCCCGAGACTGTCGCCGACACTGCGGGACAGATCACCCAGTCGCTCGACGGTCTCCGGGTCGTAGCTGTCGTGGTAGGCCCGGCTGACCTCGAAGGCTCGGGTCAGTGCCTTCACCCCGTCCTCATTGCGCACGAGATCGACGAACTCCTGCATGGCCTGCGGCTTGATGCTCTTGCTGGCCCCGAGCACATCGTGAAGACCGATGCCCGTGGCCTGGGCGAGAAGGCCGACCACGCCGCGCAGATGCCCTTTCTCCCGCAAGCCTCGGAGCTTGCGGCGAATGGCCTGGTCACGGCGCTGACGGATGTCGGCCCTTGCCCCCGTACCCCCACCGGGGGATCGAAGGCGATCCCCCGGACCCCCTCCAGTCGTTGGAGCGGAACGCCAGCAGCGAGACGGGATCGGTTGGGGTTGGGTGCGGGCCAGCTTTGCTGGCCCGCGTAAACAGACACCAAGGAAAGGGCGCTACTCGCACCGGGCACGCCGTTGTTTGGTCGGTTCCGCAGGCCAGCGAAGCTGGCCTGCAACCAACCCCCATCCGCGCTCGGCTCTGCCTTGTGCGTTCCGCTCCAACAACCTGGCGGGGTCCGGGGGGACCCTGTCCCCCCGGCGGGGGTTCGGGGGCAGCGCCCCCGTTCTTTCAACCGCGCCCGCCGTCGTCGCTTTGCCTTCGGCTCCGCTCGGGGCGGGCGCGGGGCAGAGCCCGCGAGCGCGCACCAATCTTCTTGTGTCATCCCCCGTCAGCCTGCGTACACTGCCCGGGTGAGCCAGTTTGCCCCAGACCGTGATCCGGTGGCCTTGGTTCGCCGGATCGACCGCACCCGCCGGGCGCTGCTGTGGGAGCGCCTGTGGCGGCGTCTGTTTGTCCTGCCCTGGCTGCTGATGGCGATTGTGGCGCTGGCGGTCTCGGGTCTTGCCGGGGCGCTGCCGGGGCCGGCTCATGTCCTGTTGCTGGTCGCCGTGGTGGCGCTGCTGGCGTGGCCGGTGGCGCGGCTGCGTGGGGTGCGCACGCCCGGGCTGGACGAGGCGGTGGCCCGGCTGGAGGCGACGGACCCGCGCCGGCCGGTATCCGCCCTGCTCGACCGCCTGACCGAGAGCCAGGCCACCGACCCGCTGACCCGTGCCCTGTGGCAGGCTCACCAGGAGCGCATGGCCGAGGCTGCCGTGGCCTTGCCGGCGGCGCGTCCGGCGCCGGGGGTGCTGGCGGCCGACCGGCGCGGGGTCCGGGTGCTGGCGCTGCTCGCCCTGATCGTCGCCCTGGCCTGGGCCGGGCCGCGGGCCGGGGACAACCTGCGCGCCTTCCTGTCGCCGACCCTGGTGGCGCCGCCGGGCGCGGCGACGGTGGAGTTGTGGATCAGCCCGCCCGCCTACACCGGCCGTCCGCCGCTGCGACGCACGGCGGCGGTGCCGCCGGCTGGCGAGGGCCCGGCGCCGGAAGCCGGCGAGTCGCCGCTCGAGGTCCCGGCCGGCAGCCAGTTGTCGCTGCTGGTCACGGGCGATGTGGCGCGGCCCCGGCTGGTTCTGGCGGCCGACGATCCGGGCCGCCTTCTGCCCCCCACCGAGAACGCCGAGGGCGCGGCCAGCCACCGCCTGGAGGTGACCCTGGACGACCCCGCCGCCGACCGTCTGGGGCTGGCCGACGGGCCCCGGCGGCTGGCTCTGTGGCGGCTCGCCGTGCGCCCCGACCGGCCGCCCGAGGTGGCCTTCACGGCGCCGCCGGAGGGCGATTCGGCGCATCGCCTGCGCCTTGCCGGGCGGGCCGAGGATGACCACGGCCTGACCCAGGCCCGGTTGATTCTGGGGCTGGCCGGGCGGACCTCCGGGCCGCGTCTGGCCGAACCCACGGTTCACCCGCTGGCCCTGCCCAGCCCGCCCCAGGGGGCGCCGCGCGAGGTCCGCCTGGGCAGCGCCCTGGACCTGACCGCCCACCCCTGGGCCGGACTGGAAGTGACGGCCCACCTGGAGGTGAGTGACGGGGCCGGGCAGGTGGGGACCAGTCAGTCGGTCACCCTGATCCTGCCCGAGCGGCCCTTCCGCCACCCCCTGGCGGCCGAGCTGATCGCCCAGCGCCGGGTGCTGATCCTGGCCCCGGAGCACACCCCCCGGGTGGCGGTGCGGCTCGACGCCCTGGCCGAGAGCGCCCTGGCCCGCCCGGAGCGGGTCCGTCAGCGGCCGGGGGCCGCCCTGGCCCTGGTCGTCGCCGCCCGCCGCCTGCGCCTGGAGCCGGGCCGAGCCGGCCGCCAGTCGGTGATCGATCTGTTGTGGGACATCGCCCTGGACCTGGAGGAGGGCGACCTGGGGGCAACCCGCCGACGCCTGGAGGCGGCTCATCAGGCGCTGAAGGACGCCCTGGCCGATCCGCACGCCTCGGCCGAGGAGCGCACCGCCCGCACCGAGGCCTTGCGCCGCGCCCTGGCCGACCATCTGGCCGAGCTGGCGGCCAACGCCCCCGAGCTGCCCCAGGGGCTGGCCGAGCAGTTGGACCGGGCGCCCGGGGTGCGCCGCCTCGATCCCTCGGCGCTGGAAGAGATGCTGAACGAGATCGAGCGGCTGTCGCGCCTGGGGGCGGGCGACGCCGCCACCGCCCTGCTCGACCGGCTGGCCGAGCAGTTGCGCGGGCTCGACGGCCTGACCCGGCTGTCTCCCAAGGCCGAGGAACGCCTGACAGCCGGAGCCAGCGTGCTGGCCGATCTGATGGCCCTGCGGCGCGATCAGGCGGCCCTGCACGACGAGACGTTTTCCGTCGGCAATCGGTCCACCCCGCCCGGCGCCCAGGTCGCCCGGGCCGGCCGCCAGGAGCATCTGCGCCACCGCCTGGGCGGTCTGCTGGCCCGCCTCGGCGAGCTGCTCGGCCGGCTGCCGCCCGACCTGGGCGCGGCGGAGTTGGAGATGCGCCGGGCCACCGAGGCCCTGGCCGGCGGCGACCACGAAGGCGCCGCCAGCGCCCAGGGGCGGGCCCTGGCGCGGCTCGACCAGGGGCTTGACGCGCTGCTGGAGGCGATCAGCCGGACCGCCGGCGGTGTTGCCCTGCCCGGCGCCAGCCGGCTGCCCGGCGGCGGCGAGGACCCCCTGGGCCGCCCGGTGCCCGATCCGGCCGACGGCCCCAAGGTGCCGGCGCCCAGCCGCCAGCGGGCCGAGGACATCGTCGACGACCTGCGCCGCCGGCTGAACGAGCCGGATCGGGCGCCGACGGAACGCGATTATCTGAAGCGTCTTCTGCCCGGTTTTCGCTGACCTGGTTGGCGCGGGGGATCAGGCGTGGCCGGCGGTGGCCGACAGCAGGCTGGGGTCGATGCCCAGCTTGGCGATGGCGCGGCTCCACTTGTCGTCCAGGTCGCGGCCGAACAGCAGGTCCTCGTCGGCCGGCACGTTCAGCCACACGTTGTGCTTGATTTCCTCGTCCAGCTGGCCGGCGCTCCAGCCGGCGTAGCCGAGCGACATCATGCGCCGGATGGGGCCGCGCCCGGTGGCGATGTCGCGCAAGACGTCGGTGGTCGCGGTCAGCGCCGTGCGCGCGTCGACCAGCAGGGTGGTCTCGTTGCGATAGTCGGCACTGTGCAGCACGAAGCCGCGCGAGGTGTCGACCGGCCCGCCGAACAGCACCGGCAGGCCGTCGCAGGAGACGGTGGACTCGATGCCCAGTTGTTCCAGGATGTCGGGGAAGGTGATCTGGTCCAGCGCCCGGTTGACCACCAGTCCCATGGCGCCGTCCTCGTTGTGGGCGCAGACGAAGATCACCGAGCGGGAGAAGCGCGGATCGTCCATGCCCGGCATGGCGACCAGGCATTGCCCGGTGAGCGAGGTCTCTGGGGTCGGCAGGGTCGGCGTCATGAGGGGCACATATCCTGGATTGAACCGGTCCTGGGTTGAACCGGGCCGCGCCCTGCGCCAAGGCAGAAGCGGGCCTTGCTTGTGAGATGGCGTTTCGGCCGCGCCGCGCCAAGCCCCCGGGGGGTGATTTCGGCCGCGCCGGGTGGCCCGGGGGAGGCAGGGAGGCGGCCGAGACGCGGCCGAGACAGTGTTGACGACGGCGCCGGTTGGGGTCAGATAGGAGCCTCGCCGACCACCGCCACCCCCCTTGGCGGCGTATCGCCCGCCGAGACCCTGCCCCGATTGGACCCGCCATGTGGACCCGCCTTGCCGCCTGTCTGTTGCTGCTGCTGGGCAGTGCCCCGGCCCTGGCCCAGGCGGCCCCCGGGGTCGGCCCGTGGACCCGGGGCGAGCAGGCCGACCTTCGGCTGATCGCGGCGCGCGACGCCAGCGGCCAGGGCGAGGTGTTGCGGGCCGGGCTGGAGTTCGCCCTCAAGGGCAACTGGAAGATCTACTGGCGCAGCCCCGGCGACGCCGGCTATCCGCCCTCGGTGGACTGGTCGGAGTCGACCAACGTGGCCGGGGTGGAGATGGCCTGGCCGGCGCCCGAGCGCTTCAGCGTGCTCGGCATCGACACCATCGGCTATCACGATCACGTGATCCTGCCACTGTCCGTGCGCCCGGCCGAGCCGGGGGCGGGGGTCGAGCTGGTCGGCGCGGTGGACTACCTGATCTGCGACGACATCTGCATCCCGGCCAGCGCCCGGGTGGCCCTGTCGCTGCCCGGCGGCGCCGGCTCGCCGGGCGCCCAGGCGCACGCCCTGGCCCGCTTCGAGGCCCGGGTGCCGGGCGATGGCGCGGCCCACGGGCTGGCCCTGGTCGGCGCCACCCTGATCCCCGGGGACGGCGCGCGGCCGCCCGGGCTGGCCGTCGAGGTGACCGCCGAGCCGCCCCTGGGCGCTCCCGACCTGTTGGTGGAGCTGGGCGAGATGCCGGTCTTCCGGGCCCCCGAGGTCAGCCTGTCCGAGGGCGGCCGGCGGGCCATCCTGACCGCCCCGGCCGATCCCGCCCTGCTCCCCGAGGGGGGGCTGGAAGGGCGCCCGCTGACCCTGACCGTGATCGACGGGGCGCGCGGCCTGGAAGCCACCCTGACACCGCCCCTCGGCACCCCGGCCCCCGCCGCGCCAGCGGCCGCCGAGGCCGGCCTGGCGCTGATGCTGGGGCTGGCCCTGCTCGGCGGCCTGATCCTCAACCTGATGCCCTGCGTGCTGCCGGTGCTGTCGCTGAAGGTGCTCGGCGTGCTGGGTCACGGCGGGGCGCCGCCGGCCCAGGTGCGGGCCGGCTTCCTGGCCTCGGCGGCGGGCGTGGTGGTCACCTTCCTGGCCCTGGGCGGGGTGGCCATCGGCCTGAAGGCGGCGGGGCTGGCGGTGGGGTGGGGCATCCAGTTCCAGCAGCCGGTGTTCCTCGGCGTCATGGCCCTGCTGCTGACCCTGTTCGCGGCCAACCTGTGGGGCTTCTTCCAGGTGCCGCTGCCCGGCTTTCTGGGCAATCTGGGTGGCGCGGAAAACCGGGGCGAGACCACCGACGCCCCCTCGCTGGCCGGCCACTTCGGCACCGGGGTGCTGGCGACCATCCTCGCCACGCCGTGTTCGGCGCCCTTCCTGGGCACCGCCGTGGGCTTCGCCCTGGCCCGGGGGTGGCTGGAAATCGGCCTGATCTTCCTCTTCCTCGGCCTGGGCATGGCGCTGCCCTATCTGGCGGTGGCGGCGGTGCCCGCCGTGGCCCGCCGGCTGCCCCGCCCGGGCGCCTGGATGAACACCCTGAAGGCGGTTCTCGGCGCCGCCCTGGCGGCCACCGCCGTGTGGCTGATCACCGTGCTGTGGCTCCAGGTGGGAGCACGGCTGGCCCTGGTCATGGCCGGCCTGATGGTGGCCCTGCTGGTCGCCCTGGCGGCGCGCGCCCTGATGGAGGGGCGCGGCCGCGCCATCGCCGGCGGCGTGGCGGTGCTTCTGCTGGTCGTCGGGGTGGCCCTGCCGGCGTTGCGCCCGGCGGTGCTCGAGCCGGCGCCGGTGGCCGCCGACGCCCTGTGGCAGCCCTTCGCGAAAGAGCGCATCGCCGGGCTGGTCGCCGAGGGCAAGGTGGTGGTGGTCGATGTCACCGCCCAGTGGTGCATCACCTGCCGGGTCAACAAGCTGGCGGTGCTTGATCGCGAGCCGGTGCTGGGGCGGCTGTCGGCTCCCGGCGTGGTTCCCCTGCGCGCCGACTGGACCAACCCCGATCCGGCCATCGGGGCCTATCTGGCCACCTTCGAGCGCTACGGCATCCCCTTCAACGCGGTCTACGGTCCGGGCGCGCCCGAGGGCCTCGTGCTGCCCGAGCTGCTGACCGAAGGCGCCGTGCTGGAGGCCCTGGACCGGGCCGCCGGGGAATAGCCGCCGCCCAGTTGCCGCCGCCCAGTTTGCCCGCTCAGTGCGACAGCAGCACCGGGATCGGGGCGTGGGCCAGGATGTGGCGGGTCACCCCGCCCAGGATCAACTGACGCAGCCGGGAATGGGTATAGGCGCCCATCACCAACAGGTCGGCCCTGGCGTCCTGCGCCCCCTTGAGCAGGGCCGGCCCGGCCCCGGCGCCGACCGGCAGGATGCGCCGCGTCTCCACCGCCACGTCGTGCCACGCCAGATGGGTTTCCAGGTCGGCGGCGCCGATGCCGCGCTCGCTCTCGGTGTCGTCGGCGATCAGCGCCACCACCGCCTCGGCCCGGGTCAGGATGGGCAGGGCCACGCTGACCGCGCGCGCCGCCTCGGCGCTGCCGTTCCAGGCGATGGCCACCCGCCGGCCCACCGACTCCGGCGTCTCGGCCGGGGCGGCGAGCACCGGGCGGCCGCTTTCCATGAGGGCCGCGTTGAGGGTGATCAGGGCGCTGCCGTCATCGCTGCCCGGGCGGGCGGCGACCACCATGTCGGCCACCCGGCCGCGACAGGCGACCAGGGTATCCTCGACCCCGACCAGTTCCTTGTAGCTGGCCGAAACCTCGGGCGGGCCGGGCGGCTCCACATCGGTGGGAATGGCGTAGCGGCCGCAGAAATCGTCGAACAGGGCGCGCACCTTGGCGGCGGTGTCGCGGCCCTCGCGCTCGGCCACCTCCATCATCTCGTCGACCATGGCGCCGGACATCGCCTCGCCGACCAGGGGCACCGACTGGGCCGGATCGGGCCGGACGTGCAGGGCCTCCACATGGCAGGACTGGTCGCGGGCCACCGCCATCGCGGTCTCCAGCACCGACGCCCCACCAGCCGGATCGGAAAGCACCGCCAGCATGGTCCTGATCCCGGTCATCTTGAGTTTCCCTCCCTTAACCGGCCGCGCGCGTCGGCCCCTGAATGCCCTGACAATATGGGGCTTCGGGACCGATAAGCAAAGTGAGCGGTGAAACGGCGCCAACATCTCCCGGTTGATCTGGACAGCCACGATGGGGGTCCATTACGCTTCCCTCAAGTGTCCGCCCTTGACAGCGCTTTGGGGAAGGCCGTCATGCCATATCGCGTCACCCTGGCCCTGCTCGTCGGCCTGATCCTGGCGGCGCCGGGCGCGGCCTGGGCCAGCGGCACCAAGTCGACCGCCGACCACGGCAAGTTCGAGCAGTTGAAGGGCCCCTTCAAGAGCGGCCCGGAAGTCACCGCCGCCTGCCTGGAGTGCCACACCGAGGCGGCCAGCCAACTCCACAAGACAACCCACTGGAGCTGGGCCTTCATCAGCCCGATCACCGGCGAGGAGCTGGGAAAGCGCAACGTCGTCAACAACTTCTGCGTCGCCACGGCGACCAACTGGCCGCGTTGCACCTCGTGCCACATCGGCTATGGCTGGGACGACGACAGCTTTGATCTGAGCCAGGAAACGGCGGTCGACTGTCTGGTCTGTCACGACACCACCGGGACCTACAAAAAATACCCCGCCGGGGCCGGCCATCCGGCCTACGTGGACAAGACCTTCCCGCCCAACAACCCCAACGGGGAGATGTTCGAGGCGGTTGACCTCGGCAAGGTGGCGCGCAGCGTCGGGCGCACCGGGCGCGACACCTGCGGCGCCTGCCACTTCACCGGCGGCGGCGGCAACGGGGTCAAGCACGGCGACATGGACACCTCGCTGATCGACCCGCCGCGGGCGCTTGACGTGCACATGTCCCCCGACGGCGAGGGCTTCACCTGCGCCACCTGCCACAACCCCGATGGCCACGACGTGCCGGGCTCGCGCTACGCCCCCACCGCCCGCGACACGGCCGGCTTCGACACCCCGAGCGCCGTCTACAAAAGCCACGCCACCTGCGAATCGTGCCATGGCACCGAAGCCCACGCCGCCCACCCCAAGCTCAACGATCACACCGACAAGGTGGCCTGCCAGACCTGCCACATCCCCGAATACGCCCGGGGCGGCTTCAAGACCAAGATGTGGTGGGACTGGTCCACCGCCGGCACCAAGGTGGATGGCCAGAAGGTGGTGAAGGACGCCGACGGCTATCCCCTGCACGACGTCAAGAAGGGCGATTTCCGGTGGCAGGCCAACGTGGTGCCGGAGTACTTCTGGTTCGACGGGCGGATCGACTACACCCTTCTGAACGAAACCATCGATCCCCAGGGGGTGGTGGAGATCAATTCCTTCTCCGGCGGCCCGCACGACCCCACCGCGCGCATCTGGCCGTTCAAGGTGATGCGCGGTCGCCAGCCGATCGACGCCGAGAAGAACATCCTCGCCGTGCCCCACCTGTTCGGCCAGGACGAGGACGCCTTCTGGGGCGGCGGCAAGTTCGACTGGAACAAGGCCCTGAGGGCCGGCCTGCGCGAGCGCGGGGTCGACTACTCGGGGTCCCACGCCTTCGTGGAATCGGCCTACTACTGGCCGATCACCCACATGGTGGCGCCCAAGGAGGACGCCGTCGGCTGCAACGAATGCCACACCACCGACGGCCGGCTGGCCAGCCTGTCGGGCTTCTACATGCCGGGCCGCGATTCCATCGACTGGCTGAGCAAGCTGGGCTGGGCCTCGGTCGCCCTGGCCCTGGCGGCGGTCACCGGCCACGCCCTGATCCGCGTCTTCTTCGCCCTGTTCCATAAGGTGAGCCAATGACCCGCGACATGGTCTTCTCGCGCTTCGAGCGCTTCTGGCACTGGTCGCAGGCGGCGCTGATCATCCACCTGATCATGACCGGCTTCGAGGTCAACGGGGCCTATGAGTTCTATGGCTACGAGCGGGCCGCCGAGCTGCACCGCTTCAATGCCTGGCTGCTGCTGGGGCTGTCGGTGTTCGCCATCTTCTGGCACTTCATCAGCGGCGAGTGGAAGCAGTACATCCCGACCACCGACAAGATGCGCGCCGTGCTGCGCTACTACACCCTGGACATCTTCAAGAAGGATTCGGTCCACCCCTTCAAGATGACCCCGCTGGTCAAGCACAACCCCTTGCAGCGCATTGCCTACTCCGCCTTCAACCTGATGATCCTGCCGATCATCTGGGTCTCCGGCCTGCTGTACATGTACTACAACGACTGGCCCGACATCGGCATGGAGAACGTGCCGCTGGCCCTGGTGGCCGGCATCCACACCGCCGCCGGCTTCGCCATGCTGGTGTTCCTGATCGTGCACGTCTACATGATCTTCACCGGCAAGCCGCTGATGCGCTACCTGAAGGCGATGATCACCGGCTACGAGGACAGCCACGACTGAGCGCGCCGCGGATCAGGCGTCCCCGGTCATGCCCAGCGCCGCCAGCGCGCCGGCCAGGGTATCCTCGCGCGAGCCCGAGCTGTCCACCCGGTGCCACGCGATGGCCCCCAGATCATACGCGAACTGGCGTTTCAACACCGCCTCGGTGGCGTCGGAGGCGTTGCCCTGGCGGGTGCGCACCCGTTCGGCCATCACCTCGGGATCGGCGCTCAGCCACAGGCCCTCGAAGGGCACCCCGGCGCGCGCCGCCACCGCCTCGATATCGGCCCGCTCCCCGGGGGTGGCGAAGACCGCGTCGGCGATCACCGAATGGCCGGCGGCCAACGCCTCGGCCGCCTCCTCGTCGACCCGGCGATAGGTCTTCTCGGTCATCTCCGGGCGGTAGCCCTCCGGCCCCAGGCGGGTCAACGGCGCCTGCCCCATCAGCCGCTTGCGCACCACGTCGCTGCGCAGCACCAGGGCCCCCGGCGCCGCCCCGACATAAGGCGCCAGGGCCCGGGCCAGGCGCGACTTGCCGCTGCCCGACAGCCCCCCCACGGCGACCAGACGGGGCGCCGGCGGCGCCAGATAGGCCTCGGCCCGGGCCAGCATGTGGTGCGCCTCGTCAATCAGCCGGGCGCGGTCGGCGGGGTCCTCGCGCACCGCCGCCATCGAGGCCGCCACATGCGCCCGGATGGCCGCCCGAAGCGACAGGAACACGGGCAGCAGGGCCAACCCGGCGATGTCGTCGCGCCGCTCCTGATAGACGTTGAACAGCACGCTGGCCAGATCAGCCAGCCCGCGCTCGCCCATGTCCATCAGCAGGAAGGCGAGATCGTAAAGCACGTCGATGAGGACAAAGTCCTGGTTGAACTCGATGGCGTCGAACAGGGTCGGCCGGCCCTGCCACAGGCAGATGTTGCGCAGATGCAGATCGCCATGGCAGCGCCGCACCAGTCCGGCCGCGCGCCGTGCCTCCAGAAGATCGGCATGGCGCGCGCACTCGGCCCGCTGCGCCTCGACCAGCGCCGTCACCCGGGCCGGATCGAAGACCGCCGGCAGATGGGGCGCGAACGACTCGGCCACGCCGTCGATGGTGGCCCGCATGGCCTCGGCCCCGCCGGCCTCGCGGTGGACCTCGGCCCGCTCGTGGACCGCCGCCACCTCGACCGCCAGATCAGCGATCAGATGACGGTCCAGGGCCCCGCTCTCGGCCAGCCGGATGAACAGGCCATCCTGGTCGAAGCGGCGCATCACCACCAGCCAATCGACCACCGCCGCCTCTCCCGGCGGCGCCTCCGCCGACTCGCCGACCGGCCCGATGGAGAGCCGCCCATCAGCCGCCCGCAAAACCGGCGCCACCCCCTCGTACAGCTCCGGCGCCGCCGGCCGGTTGGCCGCGATCTCGGCCAGACAGGCCCGGCGCCGCGCCGCCAGGGTGGTGAAATCGAGAAACGACAGCCCAACCGCCCGCTTCAGCTTGAAGGCCCGCTCGCCGGCCAGGAAAACGGCCGAAATATGCGTGTCCCGCCGCGCCACCTCCTCCCCGGCCGACAACCCATGGGTCGCCGGATCGGCCAGAAAAGCGATCACCTCAGCCTGATCGTCCATGGCGCTCTTCCTCCTGCCGCGCGACCACCCCCGTTCTTTCACCAGACAGCCTGCCGGCTGTCAAAGGGGCGCTGCCCCTTTGAATCCCGCTGGGGAGGCCGGGGGCCTCCCCAGACCCCACCATGTGTCAAAGCCTTGGAAGAGGGGGTACCCGAGCGCTCGCGCTCGGGTACCCCCTCTTCCAAGGCTTTAAGTCGTGGCGGGGGTCCGGGGGGACCCCTGGTCCCCCCGGCGGGGGTTCGGGGGCAGAGCCCCCGAGTTTCCCTAATGCGCGCACCGTCGTCGCCCGGCTAAAGCCGGGCTCGGGGTGCGCGCGGGGGCAGAGCCCCCGTGCCGGCCCGCCAGGGCCGTCAGGCGAGAGGCCGGTGGTCGTCGCGCAGCAGGATGTAGATGGCCGGGATGACGAGCAGGGTAAGGGCGGTGGAGCTGGCCAGTCCGAAGACCAGGGAGAGGGCGAGTCCCTGGAAGATCGGGTCGGCCAGGATGAAGGCGGCGCCGATCATGGCGGCGACGGCGGTCAGGAAGATGGGTTTGAAGCGGATCGCCCCGGCGTTGATGAGGGCGGTGCGCAGGTCGGGATCGATTTGGCGGCGGTGGTTGATGAAGTCGACCAAAAGGATGGAGTTGCGCACGATGATCCCGGCCAGGGCGATGAAGCCGATCATCGAGGTGGCGGTGAACGGCGCGGCGAACAGCCAGTGGCCGAGCACGATGCCGATCAGGGTGAGGGGCACCGGGACCAGGATGACCAGGGGCACGGTGAAGCTTTTGAACTGGCCGACCACCAGCAGGTAGATGGCCAGGATGGCGACGGCGAAGGCGGCCCCCATGTCGCGGAAGGTGACGTAGGTGATTTCCCATTCGCCGTCCCACAGCACCGAGACGGTGGATTCGTCGCCCGGCTGGCCGACGTAGCGCACCGGGGGCGGGCCGGCCGGGCCCCAGTCCTGGTCCTTCAGCGCCTCCTCGACGGCGAACATGCCGTAGATGGGGGCTTCGAAGCAGCCGGCCAGATCGCCCTGCACCATGTCGGCGAAGTGGCCGTCGCGGCGGAAGATGGTGTGCGAGGCGGTTTCCTCGACCAGACGCACCACGTCGCCCAGCTCGACGATGCCGCCGTCGCGGGTGGGCACCGGGGTGGAGAGCAGGTGGGGGCCGGGGGTCAGGGTTTCGCGCGGCTGGCTCAGGACGATGGCCACCGGGTCGGCGCCGCCGCCGCGATGGGAGTAACCAACCCGCACGGTGCCCAGCAGGGCGGCCAGGGTGTCGTAGACCGCTTCCTGTTCGACCCGGTGGAACTCCAGGGCTTCCTGGTCGATCTCGAAGCGCACCCGGGGCGCCGGCTGGCCCATGGAGGTGTCCACGTCGACCACGAAATCCACCGCCTCGAAGGCGGCGCGCACCTTGTCGGCGGCGGCGCGGCGGGTTTGGGGGTCGGGGCCGTAGACCTCGGCCAGCAGGGTGGAGAGCACCGGCGGGCCGGGCGGCACCTCGACCACCTTGATCGAGGTGCCCTCGGGCACCTCCAGGTCGGCCAATCGCTGGCGCACTTCCAGGGCCACCGCGTGGCTGGCCCGGTCGCGGTCGTGCTTGGGGGTCAGGTTGACCTGAAGATCGCCCATTTCGGGGCCGGAACGAAGGTAGTAGTGGCGCACCAAACCGTTGAAGTTGAACGGCGCGGCGGTGCCGGCGTGAAGCTGGATGTCGGTCAGCTCCGGGAGGTCGGCGAGGCGCTCGGCGGCCGCCATCAGGACCCGCTCGGTGGCCTCCAGCGAGGCCCCTTCCGGCAGGTCGACCACCACCTGAAGCTCGCTCTTGTTGTCGAAGGGCAGCAGCTTCACGGTGACGTCGCGGGTGTAGAACAGGGCGCAGGCGGCCAGCGTGGCCACCCCGACGCCGCCCAGCAGCACGGCCGAGCGCAGCCGCCCCTTCAGCATCGGGCGGGCGATGGCGCGGTAGAGGGCGGCCATCTTGCCGTCATCATGGTCTGAGCCGCCGTCATTGCCGGCGAAGTCCACATGGTTGTCGGCGTGGTTGTCGGCCGCCCGCTTGCGGTCCAGCCGCTTGCCGGCCAACAGGTAGAGCAGCCACGGCGTGATGATGACCGCGACGAAGAAGCTGAACACCATCGCCGCGCTGGCGTTGGCCGGGATGGGGCTCATGTACGGCCCCATCAGGCCGGAGACGAACATCATCGGCAACAGGGCGGCGACGATGGTCAGGGTGGCGATGATGGTCGGGTTGCCCACCTCGGCCACCCCGTCGATGGCCTTTTTGAGGGCCGGGCGGTCGTCGGGCATGCGCCAGTGGCGGACGATGTTCTCGACCACCACGATGGCGTCATCGACCAGGATGCCGATCGAGAAGATCAGCGCGAACAGGCTGACCCGGTTGATGGTGTAGCCCATCAGGTAGCTGGCAAACAGGGTGAGAAGAATGGTCGTGGGGATGACCAGGGCGACCACCGCCGCCTCGCGCAGGCCGATGGCCAGCCAGATCAGCACCACGATGGAGACCGTGGCCAGCCCCAGGTGGAACAGCAGTTCGTTGCTTTTCTCCAGCGCCGTGGCGCCGTAGTCGCGGCTCAGGTGGACCTCGACGCCCTCGGGGATCAGGCTGCCCTTGAGGGTGTCGATGCGCTGCATCAGGTCCTCGGCGACGAACACCGCGTTGGCCCCCTTGCGCTTGGCGATCGCCACCTCGACCGCCGGCAGGCGCTGGTAGCCGCCCTCGCCGTCCGGGCTCAAGTGCCACACCCGGTGCTCGTCGGGGGCGGCGCCGACCACCACCCGGGCCACGTCCTTGACGTAGACCGGCCGCCCGTCGGCGCTGCCCAGCAGCAACTGGCCGATGTCGGTCAGGCCCTCCAGGGTCTGGCCGGCCAGGGCTTCCAGGCTGTGGTTGTCCTGGCGCAGGCGGCCCACCTTGAAGCTGCGGTTGGCGTTCTCGATCTTCTCGACCAACTGGTTGAGGGTGATGCCGTACAGCGACAGGCGCTCCGGGTCGGGCTCGATGCGGATCTGGTCGGCCCGTCCGCCGACCAGGAAGGTCAGCCCCACGTTGTCGACCTTGATCAGCTCGGCCAACAGCTCGTCGGCCAGATTGTAGAGCGCGTTGTCGGTCCAGCGGTCGGCCACCTCGGGCCTGGGCGCCAGGGTGAGGACGACGATGGGCACGTCGTTGATGCCCCGGCCGACAATCAGCGGCTCGGGGATGCCGACCGGGATCGCGGCCATGTTGGCGCGGATGGTCTCGTGCACCCTCAGCATGGCCAGGTCTTCGTCGGTGCCCACCTCGAAGCGGGCGGTGACGGTGGTGCCGTCGTCCACCGTCTGCGAGTAGACGTGGTCCACCTGATCGATGCCCTTGACGATCTCCTCCAGCGGCTTGGTGACCAGTTCCACCGCGTCCTCGGCCTTCAGGCCATCGGCGCTGACCATGATGTCGACCATCGGCACGCTGATCTGCGGCTCTTCCTCGCGCGGCAGCAGGACCAGGGCGATGATCCCCATGACCAGCCCGGCGAGCAGCAGCAGCGGGGTCAGCGGCGAGCGGATGAAGGCCTGGGTGATGTGCCCGGAAATGCCCAGGGGAATCTCCGGCGGGGTCTGGGGGGCCTGGCTCATGGCAGGCGCACCACGTCGCCGGCGGCAAGGCCGGAGAGGATTTCCACCCCGTCGGCCCGCGGGCGCCCGGTCTGCACCAGCACCTCGGTGCCATCGGCCAGGGTGACGAAGGCGTTGCCGAAGCGCCGGGCCAGCGCCGCCGCCGGGACGATCACGGCGCGCCGGGTGCCGGTGGGCAGCCAGACGATGGTCCTTTCGCCGACGAAGTAATCCCCCAGGCCGTCCACCGCCACGTCGACCACCACCCGGCCGTCGGCCAGTTCGGGATAGACCTTGACCACCTCGCCGACCCGGCGCGGCCCCTCGGCCCGGTGATCCAGGCCGCGCGGCCCCACCTCGACCGCCGCCCCGGCCTTGACGAAGCGGGCATGACGCTCCGGCACCTTCAGGCGCAGGATGTAGTTCTCGGCGGCCAGAGTGGCGATCACCTCGCCGGGCAGCACCACGCTGCCATCGACCACCGCCACCGACAGCACCCGCCCGCTCCCGGGGGCCAGCACCGCCCCCTCGGCCGACTGCTGTTCCACCACCTGCCGCTCGGCCCGCATGGCGGCCAACTGGCGGTCGGCCACCTTGAGGCGGGTTCGCGCGTCGTCCAGGCGGGCCTGGGCGATCACCCCCTGGGCGCGCAGGCTTTCGGCGCGCTCAAGGTCGGTCGCCGCCTGGGCCCGCTCGGCGGCCAGCGACTGGATGCGGGCATCCAGCGAGCGCATCTGCAGCATCAGCTTGGGATCGCCGACCACGGCCACCGTCTGCCCGGCCTCGACCCGGTCGCCCTCGTCCAGCGCCAGACCGCCCACGGTGCCGCCGATGCGGGCCCGGGCCTTGAGGATGTCGGTGCTTTCCACCGTCGCGTAGACCGCCTTCATCTCGGCGATCTCGGTCACCGCCACGGTGTGTTCGCCGGCCCGCGCCGCCGCCGGGGCGGCAAGCAGGCAGGCCAGGGCAACAAGGGCGGTCAGGGGGCGCACGGACATGGTCAACCTCTGGCGCGTCGGCGCCGCTTGAAGGGGATCGATTTCCATTGACGACATATATTAGTATTGGCTAATTTTCAACCATGATCGCCGGGGACCTCGTCGACCAGGGCCGGGCTCGCCAGGCCGCCGATCTGATGCGCCTGCTGGGCAACGAGCAGCGATTGCTCATCCTGTGCCAATTGACCGAGGGGGAAAAGTCGGTCGGCCAACTGGAGGCCCTGGTCGGACTGCGCCAGTCGGCGTTGTCGCAGCATCTGGCCCGCCTGCGCCGCAAGGGGCTGGTCGCCACCCGGCGCCAGTCGCAGAACATCTTCTACCGCCTGGCCAGCCCGGAAACGGCCACCCTGCTGTCGACCCTGGCCGACCTCTACTGCCCGGCGGCAAGCAACCACGAAACCACCTGACGGGGAGAGTTCCACCTCATGTCCATCGACCGCATCGTTTTCGCCTTTGCCGGCAGCGTGATCCTGATCACCGTCGCCCTGGCCCTGTTCGCCAACCTCACCTGGGCCCTGTGGATCACCGGCTTGGTCGGCCTCAACCTGCTGCAAGCCAGCTTCACCGGCTTCTGCCCACTGGCCATCATCGTCAAGAAACTGGGCGCCCCGGTCGGCGCCGCCTTCGAGTAGGGCGCGGCGTTGACGCAAAGGGGCTCCGCCCCTTTGAACCCCGCTGGGGAGGCCGGGAGGCCTCCCCAGACCCCACCATGAGTCAAAGCCGTGAAGAGGGGGGTATCCGAGCGCGCGCGCTCGGATACCCCCCTCTTCACGGCTTTAAGTCGCGGCGGGGGTCCGGGGGGGCCCCTGGTCCCCCCGGCGGGGGTCAAGGGGGCAGCGCCCCCTTGCCTCGACGCCGCCCCTACTCGAAGCCGGCGTTCCGTTCCGGGTGGCCGCCTTGTCGGTGGTCGTAGGCGTGGTCCACGTGGTGGGGTTCGACCAGCCCGGCCGGATCCTGGTGGATGATGACGTCGGCGTTGGGGAAGGCGCGTTCCAGGTCCCGCTGCACCTGATGGGCGATGTCGTGGGCGGCCAGCAGCGACAGGTCGCGCGGCATCTCGACGTGCACCTGGATGAAGGTGTTGAGGCCCGAGGAGCGGGTTCTCAGGTCGTGGGCGTCGATCACCTCGGGGTGGGCGCGCACCACCTCGAGGATGCGCTGGCGCTCCTCCTCCGGCAGTTCGCGGTCCATCAGAAGGTCGAGGGCCTCGCGGCCGATGCCCCAGGCGTTGTGGATCAGGTAGGCGGCGATGGCCAGGGCGAACAGCGGATCGGCCACGGTGATGCCGCCGTAGGCCGACAGCAGCAGCGAAACGATGACCGCCCCGTTGAGCAGGATGTCACCGGTGTAGTGCACCGAGTCGGCGGTGATGGCGACGCTCGCGGTCTTTTTCACCACATGGCGCTGGAAGGCGACCAGCCCCAGGGTGAGGGCGATGGAGATGACCATCACCGCGATGCCCAGCGGGCCGTTGTCGACCGGCGCCGGGCGGCCCAGACGCTGCACCGCCTCGGCGACCAGGAACAGCCCCGAGCCGGTGATGAAGGCGGCCTGGGCCAGACCGGCCAGGGGCTCGGCCTTGCCGTGGCCGAAGCGGTGGTCGTGGTCGGCCGGAACCAGGGCCTGGCGCACCGCCATCAGGGTGACCAGCGAGGCCATGGCATCGAGGGTGGAATCGACCAGACTGGACAGCAGGGCCACCGAGTCGGTCAGCGCCCAGGCCAAAAGCTTGATCAGGATCAGACTGCCGGCCACCCCCACCGAGGCATAGGTGGCCTGACGCATCAGCCGCCCCTCGGGGGTGTCGGTGCCCAGGGCGAGGCGGGCGGGGGTCTCGTCCAGGCTCATGGTGGCGTTCCGAACTCAGGGAAACAGGCGGCAGGTGGTCCACGCCGGGGGGGCCTCGCCCAGGGCGGCGATCAGCGGCTGGGCCGGCGTCGCCTCGGGCGCGACCGGCAAACCGGTACGATCATAGACCAGCCGCTCGTGCAGCCGGAAGGGCTTGTCGCGCCAGAACTCGAAGCGCAACGGCAAAAGCCTGAAGCCCGACCAGTGGGGCGGCCGGGGCACCTCGCCGACCCCGTAGCGGGCGGTGAAGCGGGCCACACGACGCTCCAGCTCGGCCCGTTCGGTCAGCGGCCGGCTCTGCTCCGAGGCCCAGGCGCCGATCCTCGAGCCGCGCGAGCGCGAGGCGAAGTAGGCATCGGCCTCGGCCGCCGGCACCGGGGTCACCGGGCCTTCGATGCGCACCTGCCGGCGCAGGCTTTTCCAGTGCAGGCACAGGGCGGCGAACGGATTGGCCAGCAGCTCGCGGCCTTTCCGGCTTTCGTAGTTGGTGTAGAAGACCACCCCGTGGCCGGCACCGTCGCCGGCATCGATGGTTTTCAGCAGCACCATGCGCAGGCTGGGCCGGCCGTCCGGGGTGGCGGTGGCCAGGGCGACGGCATCGGGGTCCTCGGGCTCCTTGGCCTCGGCCTCGGCGCACCAGGCGCGCAGCAGATCAAACGGGTTGGCGGGGTCGGACATGGGGCGTGCTTCTTGATCGAGGGGCAACAAAGCGGCGAAAGGCGTGACCGCCCGCACACCCCTGAACGGAGCCATGCGGAGGGCACACCTTTTTTTCGCCATCATGGGACGCTAGATTCACCGTATAGACCCTTCGCCGCAACCACCATCCTGAACGAACAGGCTCGGATCATGACCAAGCGATTGAAGTCCCTTCCCCTTCTGGTCGCCGCCGGGGCGCTGATCCTGAGCGGCGGGCTGGCTGGCTGCTCTGGCCAGGGCGACAAGCAGACCGTCGGCACCCTGATCGGCGCCGCCGCCGGCGCCGCCCTGGGCACCCAGATCGGCGGCGGCACCGGGCGCTACGCGGCCATCGCCGGCGGCACCCTGCTCGGCGCCTGGCTGGGCAGCGAGGCCGGCAAGTCGCTCGACCGGGCCGACCAGGCGGCCCTGGAGAACGCCCAGCAGGAAGCCCACCAGGCCCCGGTCGGCGAGACCATCGCCTGGAACAACCCCGACAGCGGGCACTCCGGCAGCGTCACCCCGGTGCGCGACGGCTACAGCCAAAGCGGCCGCTACTGCCGCGAATACCGCACGGTGATCGAGGTCGACGGCCGCCAGCAGGACGCCTACGGCACCGCCTGCCGGCAGCCCGATGGCTCGTGGGAAATCATCAAATAGGGGCCACCTTCGGCCCCGGGGACTTCCCGAAACCGCCCCACGCCCCTAATTTAAAGGGCTTTGGTTCTGTCGCGGCGCCCATCCCGGGCGCCGCCCTTCGGTGGAGTCCCATTTCACGTCCATGCCCCGCGATCCCTATCAGGTCCTCGGGGTGGCCAAAAGCGCCAGCCAGGACGAGATCAAGAAAGCCTATCGCCGGCTGGCCCGCGAACGTCACCCCGACGCCAACACCAGCGACCCCAAGGCGGCCGAGCGGTTCAAGGAACTGTCCACCGCCTATTCGGTGATCGGCAAGCCCGAGCAACGCCGCCGCTTCGACCGTGGCGAAATCGACGCCGTGGGCAACGAGCGCCCGCAAGGTTTCGGCGGCGGCGGTGCCCGGCGCGGCGGCGGCGGCTTCTCGTGGCGCCCCGGTACCTCGGGTGCCGGTACCTCGGGCTTCGGCTTCGAGGATCTGGCCGACGACGACATCTTCGCCGATCTGTTCAGACGCGCCGGCAGCGGCCAGCAGCGCCGCGCCGCCCCGCAACGCGGCGCCGACGTGCGCGCCACCCTGACCACCGACTTCCTGACCGCCGCCCTGGGCGGCAGCGAGCGGGTCCAACTGGCCACCGGCAAACACCTCTCGGTCAGCATCCCACCGGCCTGCGAGGACGGCCGCACCCTGCGCCTGAAAGGCCAGGGCCACCCCGGCGGTCACGGCGGCCCACCCGGCGACGCGCTGGTCGAGATCAAGGTCAAACCCCACCCGATCCTCAGGCGCGACGGCCTCGACATCCTGGCCGACGTGCCGATCAGCCTGCGCGAGGCAGTGCTCGGCGCCCGCATCACCGTGCCCACCGTGCACGGCAAGGTCTCGCTGACCATCCCCGCCGGCAGCAACTCCGGCAACACCCTGCGCCTGCGCGGCAAAGGCCTGCCCGGAAAAGGCACCGCCGGAACCAACGGCAACGGCGACCAACTGGTGACCCTAAAGATCACCCTGCCCGACCCCCACGACGACCGCCTCAAATCCTTCGTCGAAACCTGGACCCCCAAAGGCGAAGGCTCCCTGCGCCCGGAGTAAGGCACACCGCCGGCGACAACGACAAAGGGGCGCTGCCCCTTGAACCCCGCCGGGGGACCGAAGGCGGTCCCCCGGACCCCCGCCTTTCGTTGGTGCCAAGTCCCTCCGGCTTCGCCAAATGCCCGCATGTTGTTTTCGCAGGCCAGCGAAGCTGGCCTGCAACCAAAAACCAGGGAGCGTACTGCTCAAAGAGAGCGTTTCGCACCAACGAATTGGCGGGGTCCGGGGGGACCCTGTCCCCCCGGTGGGGGTCAAGGGGGCGGCGCCCCCTTGGTGTGTGCGGCTACCTGGGCCGCAGCACGAACACTCGGCCCTGTTGTGCCATGCCGCCGGCGTGTTTCAGGGCGGCTTCGCCGGTGCCCCAGAAGACGTCGCCGCGGATGACGCCCTTGATGGCGCCGCCCACGTCCTGGGCGACCATCAGGCGGCTCAGGGGGGTGCCGTCGGGTTGGGTGGTATCCAGCCAGACCAGGGCGCCCAGGGGAATGTGGCGGCGATCCACGGCGAGGCTGCGCAGCGGGGTCAGCGGCACGCCCTGGGCGCCGATGGGGCCTTCGCCGTCGATCTCGCGGAAGAAGATGTAGCGCGGGTTTTCGGCCATCAGCTCGGCGGCGGTGTCGGGGTGGGCCCTGAGCCAGTCGCGGATGGTCTGCATGGACAGGTCCTTGAGCAGCCCGCGTTGGCGCATCAGGCTGCCGATGCCGACGAAACGGTGGCCGTTGTTGGCCGCGTAGCCGATGCGCCGGGTGGTGCCATCGGGCAGGCGGACCCGGGCCGAGCCCTGGATGTGCAGGAAAAAGACATCCACCGGATCGTCGGCCCACAGCACCACGGGCGTGGTTTCGGGCAGCGCCCCGGCATCGATGGCGGCGCGCGCCGGGTAGGGCACGAAGCGATCCCCCTCCACCCGGCCAATGATGCGCTGACCGGCCAACTCCTCCGAGAAGGGCTCAAGGTCGAGGCTGACGAGGTCCGGCGGGCGGCCATGGATGGGGCTCTGGTAGGGCCCGTGGCGGGTCGGCGCGGCGTTCAGTTCGGCTTCGTAATAACCCGTGAACAGGCCGTGGTCGCGGCCCTTCTTGCGGTCGAAGACGAGGTGGGCGGTGAAGGTCTCGGCCAGCCGGCGGCGCAGGGCGTCGGCATCGTCGGCCGGCACGGCGAGCACGGCGGCGCAGGCCCGTCGCCAGTCGCCGATGGTCCCCAGGTCGGCGTTGGGCGATCCCAGGGGGGCCGATCCCAGGGGAGTGTCGGCGGGCCTGCCCTCGAGCCGGGCGCAGGAGCGGGAAAAGGCCTCCGACAGGCCGCCCAGGTCGTCCTCGGCCCAGCCCGGCAGCACCTCGATCGGCACGTCGATCAAGGCCAGCGGGTTGGGCGGCGCGCCGTCCTCGGGGAGGGGTTCGGGGGGCGTGGCGTCGGGCGGCAGGAGAGGCGGCGGGGTGACCACCAGGGTCGGCGGGGCCAACTCGCCCCGGGCCCACCAGCCGGCCGCGACGGCTCCGGCGATCAGCGCCCCGGCGCCGACGATCAGGCCCAGGCCAAGCAGCAACCCGCGCCGGAAGCGGGCGGGCGCGGTCGGGGAGGAACCGCCGGCGGGCATGGACGGAAACGCCGCGCCGGCTCAGTCGACGGTGTCGGTGGCGACCAGCAGCCAGTTGGGGCTGTCGGAGCGGGTGTCGCGGGCGAAGGTCCACAGGTCGGTGACCTGGGCGATGTGCTCGGGGTCGCCCTCGACCACCTGGCCGTCGGCGTCCTTCACCACGTTCACCTGTTCGGAAACGAAGCGCACGGTGATCTGAGCCATGTGGCCGTCGACCAGCTCGGCCTCCTCGGCCTCCAGCCGCTTGAAGCCCAGCATTTCGGTGCTCATCGTCTGGCCGGCCGCCTGACGCCGCTCGATGGCCGCCTTGAAGTCGCCGTAGACCTCGTCCGACAACAGGCCGCGCAGGGTTTCCAGATCACCCTTGGCGAAGGCGGCGAGAATCATCTCGAAAGCCGCCTTGGCGCCTTCCATGAAGGGGGTCAGGCGAAAGCCGGGATCGACCGCGCGGATGCGGCCCACGCCCAGGCCGACCGGGCCGGTCGGCAGTTCCTCGTCGTCCGGCTCGGCGGCGGCGGCGCCCGGCAGGTCGAGCTGCTGGGCCGGGGCCTCGCGACTGTCGCCGTTGTCCCACTGGCGCTGCCAGCGGGCCGCGTCGGGCGATTCCTGATGCCCGGTGCGCCGGCCCAGGGTGCTGCGCAGGCGCAGCACCAGAAAGCCCGCGATGAGGGCCAGGATGATGATGTCGAAGAACTGGAATCCGTCACCCATGACTGTTCGGCCGTCCGGTTTTCTCGTTGAAGGGAGGGCTGCTGGCGGGAAAGGCGGTGGCTGACCCCATCGGGCGGGAACTCTGGATCGAGCGGGACCCTGGCGAGACGACCCAGGCTTCTCGGACGGCCCAAGATCGGTTAGGGTCCCCCGCGCCCGCCTGAGGCGGACCCGGCGAGTGGACAGCCACCCCGATTCCGCAGCATCCTGGCGGCGCCACGACCCGATCCATCGGGCCGGCGCCACGACTCGCCGGGCGGGGAGGTGCCTCTCGATCCAGGCCCTCTCAAGCTCCCTAGATAGGCCTCCAGCACGACAAGGGCAAGCATGGCACTCCTGATCCCCGCACTTTTCATCGGTATTCCGTTGATCGAGATCGCCCTGTTCATCCAGCTCGGCGGTGCCATCGGTCTCGGCAACACCCTTTTGTGCATCATCATCACCGCCCTGGCCGGCACCTGGCTGTTGCGCCACCAGGGCCTGAGCACGGCGCGGCGCATCCAGGAAAGCGTCGAGGCCGGCCGGCCGCCCATGCGCGAGCTGTTCGACGCCGGCTGCCTGCTGGTCGCCGGCGCCCTGCTGCTCACCCCCGGCTTCTTCACCGATGCCATCGGCCTGGCCCTGTTCGCCCCGCCGGTGCGCGAGCGCCTGCGCCAGTGGCTGCTGGCCTGGATGGAATCCTCGGGCCGCATCGTCATGGAGGCCGAGATCAACGCCGCCGGCGGCCGGCCGCGCGGCCCCGCCGACCCCAACGTGGTCGAGGGCGACTTCAAGGTGGTCGACAAGACCGACCCCAACGCCAACTGAGCCGACCCTCCCACACCCGAAGCCCCTGAAAAGGAACCCCCGAAACATGGCCGACGCGCCCGACACCCCGACCCCCGATCCCCAGAACCAGGCCCCGCAGCCGCCCCTGGTCATCAACATGCAGTACGTGAAGGACCTCTCCTTCGAAAGCCCCAACACCCCCCACGTGTTCGCCGAGCTGTCGCGCAACCAGCCGGAAATCCCCATCTCGGTCGATGTGGAAGTGAGCCGCCTGAGCAAGGAAAGCCCGGTCTTCGAGGTGATCCTCGGCTTCAACGCCGAAAGCCGCCTGGGCGAACGCAAGGTGTTCGTGCTGGAACTGAAATACGCCGCCACCATCACCGTCAACGCGGCCCAGGAACACATGGAACCGCTGATCATGGTCGAAGCACCCCGCGTGATGTTCCCCTTCGCCCGCCAGATCATCGCCGAAACCACCGGCAACGGCGGCTTCCCGCCCCTGATGCTGCAACCGATCGACTTCCTGGCCCTCTACCAACAACGCCGCGCCCAGGCCAACGCCCAAGCCCAGGGCTGAGGCGCGCCGGGATACGCCAAGGGGGCGCTGCCCCCTTGGAACCCCCGCCGGGGGGACCAGGGGCCCCCCCGGACCCCCGCCGCGACTTAAAGCCGTGAAGAGGGGGGTATCCGAGCGCGCGCGCTCGGATACCCCCCTCTTCACGGCTTTGACTCATGGTGGGGTCTGGGGAGGCCTCCCGGCCTCCCCAGCGGGGATTTCAAAGGGGCGGCGCCCCTTTGACGTGGCTCAGCACGCCACGCCCAGGCGTGGGCACAGGTCGTGGGCCGGGCAGGTGTCGCATTTGGGTTTGCGGGCGGTGCAGGTGTAGCGTCCGTGCAGGATCAGCCAGTGGTGGGCGTGCAGGAGGTAGGCTGGCGGCACCACCTTGAGCAGGCCGTCCTCGACCGCCCGGGGAGTCTTGCCGGGGGCCAGGCCGGTGCGGTTGGCGACCCTGAAAATGTGGGTGTCCACCGCCATGGTCGGCTGGCCGAAGGCCACGTTCAGCACCACGTTGGCGGTCTTGCGCCCCACCCCGGGCAGGGCTTCCAGCGCCGCGCGATCGGCCGGCACAGCGCCGCCGTGGTCGCGAACCAGTTGTTCCGACAACGCAATGACATTGCGCGCCTTGCTGTTGAACAGGCCGATGGTCTTGATGTGCTCTTTCAGGCCGTCCTCGCCCAGCTCCAGCATGGCCTGGGGCGTGGTGACCTGCTCGAACAGCGCCCTGGTCGCCTTGTTCACCCCCTTGTCGGTGGCCTGGGCCGAGAGCACCACGGCAACCAGCAGGGTGAAGGCGTTGACATGCTCAAGCTCGCTCTTGGGCTCGGGATTGGCGGCGGCGAGGCGGGCGAAGAAGCTTTCGATCTGGACGGGGGTCATGGCGCGGCGGGCTCCGGGCGGCGACGGAAGACCAGATAGCGCGGCACCCGGCCCTCGGCCAGGGCCTTTTCCTCGTAGCGGGTTCGGGCGTGGTCGGCCGGCGGGGCGCGCCAGTCGCCGGGCACCCGGGCCGTCCACTGCCACTCGGCATGCTCGGTGCCATGGCGCAGGGCCCAGCGGACATAGGTCGGATCGTCGCTGAACACCCGAAGCTCGCCGCCCGGCGCGGTGATCCGGGCCAGCGCCGACAGGGTGCGCGGCGAGATCAGCCGGCGCTTGGCGTGGCGGGTCTTGGGCCAGGGATCGGGGAAGAGCACGAAGACCCGCTCCAGGCAGCCCTCGGGCAGGGCGGCCAGCAGCGGCCGGGCGTCGTCGGGCAGGAGGCGCACGTTGCCCAGCCCCTTGTCCTCGATGAGGGCACACAGGCTGCCCAGACCGTTGAGAAAGGGCTCGCAGCCGATCAGCCCCACCCCGGGGTTGGCCTCGGCCTGGGCCGCCAGATGCTCGCCGCCGCCAAAGCCGATTTCCAGCCACAGAGCGGCCGGCCGGGCGTCGAACAGGGCCCAGGGATCAAGCCCGCCCGCCTCGGGCACCTGGAAGGACAGACGCGGCAGCACCACCTCGAGCGCCCGCTGCCGCCCCGGCTTCAGATGCTTGCCCCTGCGCCGACCATGAAAGCGACCGTCCCGCCCGTCATCCGGCTCGGCCGCCAAGGCCAGCAACGGATCGCGAACCAGACGCCCCTCATCCACCCGCCGTGCCATGGGCCACCAACCTCGCGAACTGGCGAAAAACAAAACAAAGGGGCGCTGCCCCTTTGTATCCCCGCCGGGGGGACGGGGTCCCCCCGGACCCCGCCAATTCGTTGGTGCGAAACGCCAAGTCTTCGTGGAACGCCCATGTGGTGTTTGGTTGCAGGCCAGCTTCGCTGGCCTGCGAAAACAACATACGGGCATTTGGCGAAACCGGCGGGGCTTGGCACCAATGAAAGGAGGGGGTCCGGGGGATCGCCTTCGATCCCCCGGTGGGGGCTTGGGGGCAAAGCCCCCAACTCAGCGGTGCCGCACGCGCCGGCGCCGCCAGGGTTGGCCGTCAAGCGCCGAAGCGGGTTTTCAGTTTCTCGGTCAGGTCGGTGCGTTCCCACGAGAAGCCGCCGTCGGCTTCCGGCTCGCGGCCGAAGTGGCCGTAGGCGGCGGTGCGGGCGTAGATCGGGCGCGACAGGCCGAGGTGTTCGCGAATGCCGCGCGGCGACAGGTCGACCAGTTCGCACAGCACCTGGGACAACTGGTTCAGGTCGACCTGATTGGTGCCGTCGCAGTTGAGGTACACCGACAGCGGCTTGGAGACGCCGATGGCGTAGGAAAGCTGGATGGTGCAGCGGCTGGCCAGCCCGGCGGCGACCACGTTCTTGGCCAGATAGCGGGCGGCATAGGCGGCCGAGCGGTCGACCTTGGTCGGATCCTTGCCGGAGAAGGCGCCACCGCCGTGGGGCGCCGCGCCGCCGTAGGTGTCGACGATGATCTTGCGCCCGGTCAGGCCGCAGTCGCCGTCCGGGCCGCCGATCACGAAGCGGCCGGTGGGGTTGACGTAGAACTCCTCCTCCGGCGGCATCCAGCCGGCGGGCAGGACCTTTTCCACGTAGGGGCGGACGATCTCGCGCACCTCGGCCTGCGACAGACTGGCGTCGTGCTGGGTGGAGACGACGACGCTGGTCGCCCGCACCGGCTTGCCGCCTTCGTATTTCAGGGTGACCTGGCTCTTCGAGTCCGGGCCGAAGCCGGGCTGGACGCCGGACTTGCGGTCCTCGGCCATGGCTTTCAGGATCTGGTGCGAATACTGGATCGGGGCCGGCATCAGCTGCGGGGTTTCATCGCAGGCGAAGCCGAACATGATGCCCTGGTCGCCGGCGCCTTCGTCCTTGTTGTCGGCGCTGTCCACGCCCTGGGCGATGTCGGCCGACTGGCTGTGGATGTGCGAGGTGATCTCGGCGTCGCGCCAGTGGAAGCCGTGCTGTTCGTAGCCGATGTCCTTGATGGCCTCGCGGGCGGCCTTCTTGAAGGCCTCGTGATCGAGGGTGTCGGGGCCGCGCACCTCGCCGGCGAGGACCACGAAGTTGGTGGTGGCCAGGGTTTCCACGGCGACGCGCGACAGCGGGTCGGCGGCCAGGAAGAGGTCGACCACGGTGTCCGAGACCCGGTCACAGACCTTGTCGGGATGGCCTTCGGAGACGGACTCGCTGGTGAACAGGTAATCGGACAGGCTCAAGGGACTTCCTCCACCGCTGGGCCGCACCGCCGATGGATCACGGCGGCGGGGCATGTTCTGTTGTGCTCCGAAGAGGCCCGAACGGCGGGACTGAAGCGCAAGAACCGGCGCGCAGACAGGGCGACCTTCCGGACCCGGAGGTGGGAAGGCCGCACTATATCCAAGGGCGTGGGTATTTCAAGTCCGCGACAGCGGACCCGACCGGGAGGCTCAGCCGTCGCCGTTGGCGGCGTCGCTCAGGGTCCGCGTCAGGTCGTACAGGCGGCGGCGCACCCGGGGTTCCGGAATGCGGCGGTAGGCGCGCACCAACTCCAGGGTTTCGCGCTGGGTGGTGGAGTCCTCGTCCTCGCCGGTTTCGGGATCGGCGCTGTCCGGGCGCACGTGGCGCGGGCTGAGGTCGGCCACGTCGGGGTCCATGTCCTCGAAGAAATAGGCCACCGGCACGTCGAGCACGCGGCTCAGGTCCCACAGCCGGCTGGCCCCGATGCGGTTGGCCCCCCGTTCGTATTTCTGCACCTGCTGGAAGGTCAGGCCCAGCGCGGCGCCCAGGCGCTCCTGGCTCATGCCGAGCAGGGTGCGGCGCAACCGCAGGCGGGCACCCACATGCACATCCACCGGGTTGGGCTGGCCGGAGGGCAACCGGCCCCGGGGTGAACGGGCATTTTCGGTACGGTCGGGCTGGGAATTCGCGGCGTGCGCCATGGAGGGAGGTCCCTCTTCAACGGTTATTTGAAGATCAAATACTAGTGCCCCGGGGAGGATAGCGTCAATCAAAAGCTTAAAGGCTTGAAAATTTTATAGTTTATTATTCACTCATGGGCCGTTTTCTTGGACTTGCTGCGAAGTGCCACAACGACAACGATAATCCCCAACGCCAAACCTCCCATCACCGGATTGCGCCACCCGGCCAGGACGGGGGTGGCGGCGGGGCGCGGCAGGTCGGCGTCGAGCACCCCGCGCTCGAACAGGTCGAGTCGGCCGCGCACCCGGCCATGGGAGTCGATCACCGCCGAGATGCCGGTGTTGGCCACCCGGACCACCGGCAGGGCGCTTTCCACGGCGCGCAGGCGGGCCAGGGCGAAATGCTGGCGCGGCCCCGGCCCGCTGCCGAACCAGCCATCGTTGGTCAGGTTGAGCAGCCACTGGGGCCGGGGCACCAGGGCGCGGTCGACCACCGCCTCGGGGAAGATGATCTCGTAGCAGACCAGCGGGCTGGCCGGCGGCAGGCCGGGCAGGATCAGGCGCCGGGGTCCCTGGCCGGGCGAGAAGTCGGTGCCGCCCTCGGTCAGCTTGGGCAGCGGCAGGAGGTCGCTGAACGGCACGTACTCGCCGAAGGGCACCAGATGCTGCTTGTCGTAAAGGGCGAGCTGGCGGCCCTGATCGTCCAGCGCCACGACGCTGTTCCACATCCGCCTGATCGGCGCGCCAGGCGGCGTCAGGCGTGGCGCCCCGGTGATCACGGCGCCCCCCGGCGGGGCGGCGGCGGCGACGGCGGCGAACACCGCGTCCTGCCGGCCCAGGGCGAAGGGCACCGCCGTCTCGGCCCAGATGACCAGCGAGAAATCCTCGAATCCGGGGGCGCGCGACAGGGCGATCTGGCGTTCCACGTGGCCGACCCGCAACTCCGGCTTCCACTTGTCGGCCTGCGGGATGGCCGGCTGGACCAGCCTCAGGCGCACCCCGGGCACCACGGCGGCCGGATCGTCGAGCCCCGGGGCGGCGGACAGGCGCAGCGCCCCGGCCCCGCCGGCCAGCAGCAGGGGGGTGAGCAGGGCGACGCTCATCCAGGCACGGCGCCGCCCGGGGGCCAGCCAGGGGGCCGGGGCCAGCGCCGCCAGGGCGGTGAGCAGCGACAGGCCGGCCACGCCGACCCACGCCACCGGCTGGAGCAGGGCGTCGACCGGCATCCACACGGCGGCCAGCGGGTTCCACGGAAAGCCGGTGAACAGCCAGCCGCGCAGCAGCTCGGCCAGCACCCACAGGGCGGCCAGCAGCAGGGCGCCGGTGAGCGGTCGGGCGGCGCCCTGTGCCCCGCCGGCCAGCCGCCACAGCAGCCCGCCGACCAGGGCGTGATAAAGCGCCAGACCGCCGGCGAAGGCTGGCATGGCGATCGGCAGCAGCCAAGCGAAGCGCTCGGCGTCGACCAGGAAGGCCTCGCCCACCCAGTACAGGCCAAGGGCGAAGAACCCGGTTCCGAAGGCCCAGCCGGTGAGCGCCGCGCGCCCCGTCGAGCCGGCGGTCAGGGTCAGCCCCAGCAGCGCCGTCAGACCGAGCGGCAACAGCGGCAACAGATGCCACGGCGGCAGGGCCAGGGCGCTCAGGGCGCCGGCCAGCAGGGCCAACCCGGCCCGCCGGACTCGGCTCATCCCGGCCCAACGCCCCGGGCTCATCCCGGACAGCCGGCCGACCAGCCGGCCGGACGGGCTCATGGCTGCCAGTCCACCGTCGGGATGTTGCGCAGGCGCAGGCGGCGCACCCGGCGCGGGTCGCCGTCCAGGATCTCGAAGGTCAGGCCGCTGGGGTGGGCAATCAGCTCGCCGCGCGCCGGCACCCGCCCGGCGGCCAGGAAGACCAGACCGCCCAGGGTGTCGGCCTCTTCCTTCTCGTCGTCCGAGAACAGGGCGCCGAAGCGTTCCTCGAAGTCCTCCAGCGGCACCCGGGCGTCGGCGATCACGCTGCCATCGGGGCGGGGCAGGATTTCCGGCTCCACCTCGATGTCGTGCTCGTCCTCGATCTCGCCGACGATCTGCTCGACCAGATCCTCGATGGTGATCAGGCCGTCGATGCCGCCGTACTCGTCGACCACCATGGCCATGTGCAGACGCTTCAGGCGCATTTCCAGCAACAGGTCGAGGACCCGGGCGGTGGGCGCCACGAACAGCACCGGGCGGACCAGGGCGCCCAGGCCGGGCGGCTCGCCCTGCCCGTCCTGGGGCTTGGGGCAGCCCGGGGTGTCGCAGCCGAAGGCGTTCTCGGTCAGCGCCGGCAGCAGATCCTTGATGTGGATCATGCCGATCACGTCGTCCAGGTTGTCGCGGTAGATGGGCAGCCGCGAATGGCCCCGCCCGGCGCCCAGGCGCACCGCCTCGATCAGCGGCATGTCGACCTCGACGGCGACGATGTCGGCCCGCGGGATCATCACGTCGTAGGCGGTCTGGTCGCGCAGGTGCAGGATGTTGCCGAGAAGCTGGCGCTCCTGGCCATCGAGCGCCGTCTCGGCGTGTTCGCCGTGCTGTTCCAGGAAGTCTTCCAGGGTGTGGCCGGTCTCGCCGTTGCGGCCGCGCCAGCCTTTCAGCAGGCCGAACAGGCGACGCCGCCTGGGCTTGCCGTCGTCGCCGTCGCGCGCCGCCGGATCAGGGGGTCCGATGGGGTCGACGGCCGGGCTACTGCGCGGGTCCGGATCGTCGGGGTCGTTTGAGTCGGTCATGGTCGTTTCGTAAGTGGAACGGGATCGGAATCGGCATAGGGGTCGGGCCGGCCGAGGGTGGCCATGGCCCGGCTTTCCAGGGCTTCCATCTCGGCCGCCTCGTCGTCTTCCAGATGGTCGTGGCCGAGCAGGTGCAACACCCCGTGGATGACCAGATGGGCCAGATGGTCGGCCAGCGGCTTGCCGGCCGCCTCGGCCTCGTCGGCGCAGGTGTCGTAGGACAACACCACGTCGCCCAGCAACAGCGGCTGACCCTCCACCGGCTCCGGCGCCTCGGGATCGTCCAGGGTGGCGAAGGAGAGCACGTTGGTCGGCTTGTCCTGGCCGCGATGGGCCCGGTTGAGCTCCCACACGGTGCGCTCGTCGGTCAGCACCACGCTGACCTCCAGGGCGCCGGTGATCGGCTCGCCGGCACCATCCTCCAGGGCACCATCCTCCAGATGCTGGGCGCGATCCGCCAGACCGACCCTGAGCGCCGCCAGGGTGGCCGCCTGGACCAGCGCCTCGGCCTCGGGCAGGGCGCCCAGCCATTCTGGCTCGTCAATGCTGACGGCCATCGCCACGTCGAGATCAAGACGGGGTTCGGTCGCCGCCACGGCCGGGTCGGCTGTCATGGCTCGGCGTCTCCTTGCTGCGGGCCCGGGGTCACCGCCAGGGCCCCTTCATGCTGATCGTAGGCACGCACGATGCGGGTCACCAGATCGTGGCGCACCACGTCGCGCGCCGTGAAGCGCACCGCCGCCATGCCGTCCAACCCCTCGAGCACGCCCAGGGCGTCCTTCAAGCCCGAACGGGCGCCCAGCGGCAGGTCGACCTGCGACAGGTCGCCGGTCACCACCATGCGCGAGTTCTCGCCGAGGCGGGTCAGGAACATCTTCATCTGGGTCGGCGTGGTGTTCTGCGCCTCGTCCAGGATGACGAAGGCGTTGGACAGGGTGCGGCCGCGCATGAAGGCCAGCGGCGCCACCTCGATGTCGCCCGACTCCAGGGCCCGGGCCACCTTGTCGCCGGGCAGGCAGACGTGCAGGGCGTCGTACAGCGGGCGCAGGTAGGGATCGACCTTGTCGCGCATGTCGCCGGGCAGAAAGCCGATCTTCTCGCCCGCCTCGACCGCCGGGCGCGACAGGATCAGCCGCTCGACCCGGCCCTGGCGCAGCATCCCCACCGCCATCGCCACGGCCAGGAAGGTCTTGCCGGTGCCGGCCGGGCCCAGGCCGAAGACCAGCTCGTGGTCCTGCATGGCCTTGACGTAGGTCCCCTGGGTCGGCGAGCGCGGGGCGATCGGGCGCTTGTAGGTGTGGATGGTCAGCGCCTCCAGCGCCGCCGGGTCGAGCCGCTGGGCGGGATCGGCCACGGCGCTGTGGCGCACCGCCGCGTCGACCTCGGCGGCGGCCACCTCGCGGCCCCGGACGGCCTCGCCATAGAGCCGCTCCAGGGCCTCGCCGGCCGCCTCGGCGCCGGGCCGCGGGCCGCTGATGGCAACCCCGTTGCCGCGGCTGACCACCGCCACCCCGAGCCGCGATTCAAGGCGCGTCAGGTTGGCGTTGTCCGGCCCGAACAGCACCTGGACGGCGCGGTTGTCCTCGAAGGACAGGGCCAGGGTGATCGGGTCATCCGGCGGGGCGGGCTGGGGGCTCACGCGCAGGCTCGTTCAGGGTCTTGGCGGGGCGGAGCCTCGAGGATCACGCCGGCCAGACTGTGCGGATGGGCGGCCTCGATCTCGACCTCGACCAGCTCGCCGAGGCGGGCCGTTTCGGTCATCACGTGCACCGGCTGCATGTACGGCGAGCGCCCCACGAGCTGACCCGGACGGCGCCCCGGGCGGTCCAGCAGAACCGGGAAGCGGCGCCCCACCGAGGCCTGGTTGAAGGCCATCTGGCGGGCATCGAGGCGGGCCATCAGGCGGGCCAGACGCTCTTCCTTGACCGCTTCCGGCACCTGATCGGGCAGGCTGGCGGCCGGCGTGCCGGGGCGCGGCGAGTACTTGAAGGCGAAGGCCTGGATGACGTCGGCCCGCTCGACCACCTCCAGCGTCGCCGCGAAATCGGCCTCGCTCTCGCCGGGGAAGCCGACGATGAAATCGCTCGACACCATCAGCCCCGGCCGGGCGGCCTTCAGGCGGGCCACCAGATCCAGGTAGTGGGCCGCCGTGTGGCCCCGGTTCATGGCCTTGAGGATGCGGTCCGAGCCCGACTGCACCGGCAGATGCAGGAAGGGCACCAGCACCTGAAGCTCGCCATGGGCGGCGATCAGGGCGTCATCGACCTCGCGCGGGTGCGAGGTGGTGTAGCGCAGCGCCTTGAGGCCGGGCAGCCCGGCCAGCCGGCGCAGCAGGTCGCCGAAGCGGGTGCCGTCGGCGTCCCGCCAGCCGTTGACGTTCTGGCCCAACAGGGTGATCTCGACCGCCCCGCCGGCGATCAGCGCTTCGGCCTCGGCAATGATGTCGGCCGCCGGGCGGCAGTACTCGGCGCCCCGGGTGTAGGGCACCACGCAGAAGGTGCAGAAGCGGTCGCAGCCCTCCTGGATCGACAGGAAGGCGCTCGGGCCCTGCACCCCGGGGGCCGGCAGATGGTCGAACTTGGGCTCGGCCGGGAAGTCGGTGTCGATCAGCCCCAGGCCCTTGCGGCCGCCGTCGGCAGCCACCGGGCAGGCCCCGGCGGCCAGGGCACGGTGGGCCTGGGCGACGAACTCGGGCAGGCGGAACAGGGTCAGCGGCCCCAGCACCAGATCGACGAAGGGGGCGCGGGCCAGAAGCTCCGGCCCCTCGGCCTGGGCCACGCAGCCGGCCACGGCGAGCAGGGTCTCGCCCCCGGCGCGGCGCCGCGCCTCGATGCGGCGGCGCAGGCGGCCCAGTTCGGAATAGACCTTCTCGGCCGCCTTCTCGCGGATGTGGCAGGTGTTGAGCAGCACGATGTCGGCGGCGCCGGCATCCTCCGTCAGGGCATAGCCCAGGGGCGCCATGACATCGGCCATGCGGGCCGAATCATGGACGTTCATCTGACATCCGAAGGTCTTGATGAAAAGCTGTTTGGCCACGTCTCTTGCCAGGAGCCGATTGTCGCGAGGGAGGGCGGACCGCCACGGCCTCTCCCCCAAAGGGACGATGTACATCAGGCGGCGTTCAATTGCCAGTCCTGCCGGGGACCCTCAGCCGCGTGGCCGGTGGTGGAAGACCACCGGCGGCAGGCCACCCTGGGTTGCCCCCACCTCGGCCCCGGCACTTTCGGCCACCGGGTCGAGGCGCCCGGCCAGGGCGGCCGACACGCCGCTCGCCACGCGGGCCCGGCAGGCCTCGGCCAGGGCCTTGCGGTTGGCGAAGTCACTCACCTCGACCGGCGGATGGAAGACCACCTCGGCCCGCTTGCGGCCCAGCCCGAGCAGGGCCCACAGATGGGGCGCCAGATCCATGTCGCCATACCACGCCACGAACGGCCGCCAGGCCAGCCCCAGGGGCAGGCCATCGAGCCGGGTATAGGCCAGACTGACCGGCTGCACGCTGACCGGCTGGCCGTCGTGCGGCGCCTCGGCCACGGCGAACAGGGCGCTCTTGAAGGGCAGCACCCGGTTGCCATCGCTCGAGGTGCCCTCCGGGAACAGGATCAGCGGCTCGCCATCGGCGAAGCGGCGCCGGATTTCCGCCATCTGATCGCCGGTCCGGGTGCGCTTGCGCTCGACGAACACGGTGCGGCCCAGCTTGGCGATCAGCCCGAAGCCGGGCCAGCCGGCCACCTCGGCCTTGCTGACGAAGGCCCCCGGGATCAGCGAGCCAAGAACCACGATGTCGGCATAGCTGGTGTGGTTGGCGACGCACAGCAAGGGCCGCTTGCCGCACACCTCGCCGTGCACCTTGATCTCAAGCTGGATGATCCGCCCCACCGCCTGCCAGTAGAAGCGGGCCAGGGAACGGTAGGGCCCGCCCAGGCGCATCACCGCCCAGTAGGGGGGAATGAACAGCACGGTGAAGGCGGCAAAGGCCAACAGCCGCGCCGCCGCGCCCAGGGTGGAGCCCAGGCGGGGCGCGAACAGGCGCCTCTGGCCGGTTGCCTCCCACCCGGAGTCGGCCGTTTCGGAAACCGCGGAGCGCGCGCGCGCGTCGTCCATCACCACAACCCTGACCCGGGGAACGTGAAGGGATCGAAACCCCGGCTACTGTAACAGCACATGGTCCAACCCTGAAACATCCGATGCGACGTTTCGGGCCGGGCGGAGGGGCGAAACGTTCAGCCGGTGGTGTCGCGGGCGGTGCGGTCATAGTGGCGGAGGTACTTTTCCGTCACCTGATCGGTTTTCACCACGATGCACACGTCGGTGGTGTTGAACTGATAATCAATCACCGCGCCGTCACCGACCCAGCCCCCCAGCCTCAGGTACCCCTTGACCAGCGGGGCGAGGCTGGCCAGGGCGCGCTTGGGGTCATAGTCCTCGCGGGCCAGCCGGCGCATCTCGGTGCAGCGCTCGGCCAGGGCCACCGGGCGCAGCGCCTCCGGGGCCAGATGGTTGTGGACCAGGTAGCTGAGCTGGGGCGCCAACTGGTCCGGGTCGGTGCCGTGCAGGCTGGCGCAGCCGAACATGATGTCGATGTCGTGGCGGAACACGTAGGCCGCGATGCCGCGCCACAGAAGCTGCATGATGGCCCGGTCGCGGTAGCGGTTGTCGACGCACGAGCGGCCCAGCTCGAGGATCTCGCCGGAAAAGGCTTCCAGGCGGCTGATGTCGTACTCGTCGGCGGTATAGAAGCGGCCGGCCCGGGCGGCGTGGGCGCGCCGCGCCAGCCGGTAGCAGGCAACAATGGCCTCGGCCCCCCGGCCCAGGTTGTGGTCGAGCACCAGCAGATGGTCGCAGGTTTCGTCGAAGGCGTCGAAATCGCGCTCGGCGGCGGCCATCTCGGGCGTCGGGTGGGCGCCCATCTCCTGATAGAAGACGCGGTAGCGCAGGTTCTGGGCGGCGCGCACCTCGCTTTCGTCCCGGGCCAGCCGGACTTCCAGGTTGCCGGCGGTCACGCGGTCGTCGGCCCCGGGCGGGGCGGCGGGCTGATCGGAACGGGAAGCTTGACTCATGAGCGGGGTCGCGTCTCGCTGGCTCGGGGAGTGGGAGGTAAGCCGAAGGACCGGCGCCGGTCAACAGCCGATTGGCCGACTGGCATCCCGGTTGGGCCCCAGTTTGGACTCCGGCTTGGACTCCGGTTTGGACTCCGGCTTGGACTCCGGCTTGGACTCCGGTTGGATTTTCAAGGCGTCCCAGATTCGGTCGGCGCGTCGGTTGGCGCGTCGGCCGCCTCATCGTCGAGCGGCACCCCGAACAGCTCCAGCCGATGGCCGACCAGCCGGAAGCCGTGCTGGCGGGCGATGCGGTGCTGCAGCTCCTCGATCTCGGTGCTGTGGAACTCGACCACCTTGCCGCAGGTCACATCGATCAGGTGATCGTGATGTTCCTCCGGCACCTCCTCATAGCGGGCCCGGCCGTCGCCGAAATCGTGGCGGGTCAGGATGCCGGCATCCTCGAACAGGCGCACCGTGCGGTAGACGGTGGCGATGCTGATCCGGGGATCCTCGGCGGTGGCCCGGTGGTGCAACGCCTCGACATCCGGATGGTCGGCGGCCTCCGACAACACGCGGGCAATGATCCGCCGCTGACCGGTCATTTTCATGCCCCGGTCGATGCACATCTGCTCGATACGCGAAACCGTCATACTGGCCCGCTTCATGCTGCAAGCGATTGCGTTGACGGCGCGACCCCCGGGATCACCCGTCGGGCCAACCGTGGGTGGCCCATCACCCTAACTTTTCCCCGTTCCGGCGGCGAGGTCAAGCCGCGCCGCCGGTGGCGCCGGTTTCGCGGGGAACTCAGCCCCGGCCGCGCCCGCTGCGCGGCCTGTTCAACCCCGGCCGCGCCCGCTGCGCGACCTGTTCAACCCCGGCCGCGCCCGCTGCGCGACCTGTTCAACCCCGGCCGCGCCCGCCGCGCGGCTTGGTGCCCAGGCCGATCTGCTTGGCCAGGTTGGAGCGGTGCAGGGCATAGTTGGGGGCGACCATGGGATAGTCGGCCGGCAGGCCCCAGCGCTCCCGATACTCCTCAGGGGTCATGTTGTAGGCGGTTTTCAGATGCCGCTTCAGCATCTTCAGCTTCTTGCCGTCTTCCAGGCAAATGATGTAGTCCGGCGTGACCGACTTCTTGATCGGGACGGCGGGCTGCGGACGCTCCGGCTCGGCCTCGGCCCGGCCCAGGCCGGCCAGGGTGCCATGAACCTCCTTGATCAGGCCGGGGAGATCACCCACCTGGACGGTGTTATTGGAAACATGGGCGGCAACGATTTCCGTTGTCAGCTCCATAAGCTCTTTTTCGTTGATGGTGTCGGTCATTTTTCTCCGGCATCCTTTGGCAGTGAACCATGGGTTGCTATATGCCAAATCCTGGTTTCTTGCAAGCGCAGTCGTCGCGTTGGAGCCAAGAAATATGAACCATGATAAGCCTGACCAAAGCCAGGCCGACTATTTCCTGGACATCACCAGTGACGTGTGCCCGATGACCTATGTCCGGACACGCCTGCTTCTTGAGCAAATGATTCCCGGCCAGATCGCCGAAATTCGCCTTATGGGCGCCGAACCGCTGGCAAACGTACCTATTGCGGTACATGACGCCGGCCACGAGGTGCTCGACCTCGCGCCCGAACCCGACAGCGGCGCCGACGGTCCGCACCGGCTGACCGTGCGCCGGGGCAACAGCGCCTGATCGACACCGCCAGAGTAACCGGCGCCTCAGACCAGCCGCAGGGCCAGCACCAGGGCATCGACCGCGCCAGCCGGCCGCTGGTAATAGCGCCGGCGGCGGCCCAGCGGGGCAAAACCCAGGGCGTGGTACAGGTAAAGCGCCGGCTGGTTGTCCTCGGCCACCTCCAGGACCATCTCCCCGGCCCCCAGGCGCGCCGCCTCGGCCAGCCCCGCCGCGACCAGACGCCGCCCCAGCCCCCGGCCCTGGTGCGCCGGATCGACGGCCAGGGTCAAAAGCTCGGCCTGATCGCCGGCCACGCGGCACAGGATGAAGCCCAGCGGCTGCCCCGTCGCGTCCACCGCCAGATGACCGAAGCTGCCCGGCAGAACGATCAGATCGCCCAGCTCGCCGGGCGTCCAGGGTCGTTCCTGACGCGGAACGAATGCCGCCGCGTGCAGGGCGGCGGCCACCTCGGCATGAACGAAGGCCAGGACAGGCAGGTCGATGGGCGGCCTCACGGGCGCAGGCGTCCCCCGTGGGCCGGCAGAACGGCATCCGGCGGCCTGAGGTAAAGCGCTCCCGGCGGCGACTGGGCCGATGCCTGGGACGGCGGCGCGGCGGCGGCCAGCCGGGCCAGCGCCGCGATCGGCGGCCACGGCAGATCAGCCGCCACCACGCCCGGCGGCACCTCGCCCAACCGGGCCAGCCCATCGCCGGCGGCCAGACACGGCGCCTCGGCCAGCACCGCCCGGGCGGCGGCCGGGTTCAGCGCCCGGGGACCATCGCCACCCGCCCCGGAATGGAATACTTCCAAGTAAAAATCGCCGCGCCGGGCGTCCAACACCACCACCCGAGGAAGCCCCTCCGCTGCCGCCGGATGATCCTCAAGCGCGGCGGCCAGGGCGGCGGTCACCGTCACCCCGACCAGCGGCACGCCGGTCGACGCGGCCAGCCCCCGGGCCATCGCCAGCCCCACCCGAAGCCCGGTGAACGAGCCCGGGCCGACACTCACCCCCAGGCGCTCCAGGTCCTTCAGGGCCACCCCGGCGGTGCCGGCAACGCGCTCGATCAGAGGCGCCAGGGCCTCGGCATGGCCCCGGGACAGGGTCAGGCTTTCCGCCGCCATCACCGCGCCCCGGTGAACCACGGCGGCGGCACACCTCGGGCCGGCGGTGTCCAGGGCCAGGGTCAGGGGGTCACTCAATCCGCGAGGTCTCCGAAAAGGTGAAGCGGGGCGCACGGGCCTGAAGTCCCTCGGGGTCGCCGTAGCCCAGATTGCACAGGAAATTGCTCTTCACCCGGCCATCGGGGAAGAACTCGGCATCCACCGCCGCCTTATCAAAGCCGCTCATCGGCCCGCAGTCCAGCCCCAGGGCACGCGCCGCCAGGATCAGATAGGCCCCCTGCAAGGTGCCGTTGCGAAACGCCGTCTCGGCGATCAGCTCATCATTGCCGGCAAACCACGACCGCGCGTCGGTGTGCGGAAACAGCTTGGGCAGATGCTCGTGAAAGGCCATGTCATGCCCGATGATCACGGTCACCGGCGCGGCCATGGTCTTGTCCACGTTGCCGGCCATCAGACACGGCTTCAGACGCGCCTTGGCCCGCGGGGAAACCACAAACACAAACCGCGCCGGCGAACAATTGGCACTGGTCGGACCCATGCGCAGCAAATCATGCAAACGAACCAGATCCTCCTCGGAAACCGGATGATTCCGCCACGTGTTGAACGTCCGCGCCTCGGTGAACAACCGCGCCATCACTTCCGACGACAATGCCTCAACCATCACTCCACCTCCGTCATCATTCCGATTGGTACCGGCCGATGCCGACCCAGACCAAGGGGGCGCCGCCCCCTTGGAACCCCCGCCGTGACTTAAAACCCCACCCAGGGGGGCAAGCCCCCCTGGGTGGGGTTTTGATTCATGGTGGGGTCTGGGGAGGCCTCCCGGCCTCCCCAGCGGGGTTAAAAGGGGCAGCGCCCCTTTGCTTTGGCTCGGTATCGGCGGGCGTCATTTGGCATGATGTCGGGGGTGGATCGGTCGGTGACAAGGGGGGTGGGATGGGTTCAGAATTGGTTTTCCGTTTTGGGGGCGAGGTTTCTGGTGATGCGTTGGTTTTTTGTATCAATTCTGTTTTGGCTTGTGGGTGTGGGCTCGGCGGGGGCGGTTGCGACGCCGGAGGCGGTGATTCTGATGTATCACCGCTTTGGCGAGGGGGCTTATCCCTCGACCAACATCCGGCTGGAGCAGTTCGAGGCGCATCTGGCCGAGTTGCAGTCGGGGCCGTACACGGTTCTGCCGCTGCCGGAGATCGTGTCGGCCCTGGTCGAGGGGCGTCCGCTGCCGCCGCGCACGGTGGGCATCACCATCGACGATGCGCATGCCTCGTTGCTGCGCGAGGGTTGGCCGCGTTTGAAGGCGGCCGGTCTGCCGTTCACCCTGTTCGTGGCCAGCGAGCCGGTTGAGAAGGGCCTGCCCGATTACATGAGCTGGGCCGAGATCGCCGCCCTGGCCGATGAGCCCGGAGTGGACATCGGCAGCCAGAGCCACAGCCATCCGCACATGGCCGATCTGTCGGCGGCCCAGGTGGCGGACGAGATCGCGCGCTCCCAGGCCCTGTTCACGGAACATCTGGGGCGGGCGCCGAGCCTGTTCGCCTACCCTTACGGCGAGGCTTCCTCGGCGACCATGGCGGCCATCGAGGCGGCCGGTTTCGAGGTGGCGTTCGGTCAGCATTCGGGGGTGGTCGGGGTGACCGAGCCACGGTTCTACCTGCCCCGGTTCGCGCTGAACGAGTCCTATGGTGATCCGGAGCGGGTCCGTCTGGCGCTCAGTGCCCGGGCCCTGGCGGTCGGCGAGCTGACCCCGGAGGACCCCTACCTGGGTCCGGGGGCCGACAATCCGCCGCTGTTCGGCTTCACGGTGCTGGAGCAGGCCGGCCCGGCGCTGGCGCGGCTGGAGCACATGGCCTGTTATGCCTCGCACCTGGGGCAGGTCGAGCGCCAGTTGATCGGGCCCCGGGTCGAGGTGCGGCTGGCCACGCCGTTTCCCTCGGGTCGGGGGCGGATCAACTGCACCCTGCCTGATGGTCGGGGCGGCTGGTACTGGCTGGGGCGCCAGTTCGTAATTCCCTAGAGTTCGTGATTCCCTGAGGTGGTGATCCCTGATTCGGGAGTCCTCGAAGGGCGCCCGGCCCGGTTGACGGCACCCGGACGGCAACGGATACTCGGGGCCTGACGTGAAACTGCCACCGGTCGAAGCGCCGGGCGATGGGGAGCGGGTCCATGGGGGGGTTCCTGTCGTCGCTGCTGGAAGGGTGGCAGCGACACCTTGAGCAACAGCACAACCGGCCCTTTCTGGAGGGCTGCATGGCGGCCTGTGCGATGGTCGCCAGCACCGATGGCATGGTCGACTTCGCCGAACGGGTGCGGGTCGATCAGGTGCTGGAAACCCTGGACCGCCTGAAGGTGTTCGATCCGCATGTCGGGGTCGATCTGTTCAACGACTACATCGAGGCCATCCTGGCCAACCCGGAAGAGGGCCACAACCGCGCCCTGAACGACATGCGGGCCGCCGCCGACACCCCGGAAGCGGCCGAGCTGCTGGTTCGGGTGTGCTGCGCGGTCAGCGAGGCGGGGGCCGGCGAGGACGGCGTGATGCCGCTGGTCGATCAGATCGAGATCGTCACCCTGTGCGCCTATCTGGGTCTGGACCCCCGGCGTTTCGGGCTGTATCGGGAAGGAACCCTGCCCACTTGAGGTTGCGCTTTCAACCCGGGTTATAAGAAACCTCTTCAAGAGCTTGATTATAAAGCCTTCAAAAACACCGTTCTGGATTGCGTGGCCGGGGGCTGGCGGCACTGTGTATAGGCTTTTCAAGGTCTTGTGATCGTTTCCTCGCCCAGATATCCAGGCTTCCCTGCCCACCGTTTCACGCCTCGAGCCCACGCCCCCATGACCGTTTCCCCGCCGCTTGCCCGCCTGCGCGACGCCACCCGCCCGGCCCATCACCGCCTGGACAGCCATCCGCTGCTCGCCGCGCTGTCGGACGGCCCGCCGACGCCCGAGGCCTATCGCCGCGCCCTGGCCCACCTGCATCTGGCCCTGGCGCCGCTCGAGGCCCGCCTGCTGGCGCCCGGCGCCACCCGCCCGGCCGGCTTCATGCTGCTGCCCCGGGCCGGCGATCTGGCGGCCGACGTGATCGCCAGCGGCGGCGGCCTGCTGGCCGCGCCGACGACTCCCGACGCTGCCCTGGCGACGGCGCTGGACCATCTGGACGCCCATCTCGAGGGCGGCGGGCTGGCGGCCTGGCTGGGCGCCGCCTACGTGGTCGAGGGGGCACGCCTGGGCGGGCGCACCATCGCCCGCGCGCTGGCCGCCCGCGACCCCGCGCTGGCCGTCGCGGCAAGCCGCTTCTTTGCCTCGCCGGGCCTGGACGTGGGGCGGCGGTGGACCCATTTCGGGCAGGTCGTGGGCCAGCATCTGGCCGACGACGTGGCCTTTGCGACGGCCCGCGACGCCGCGCTGGCCACCTTCGAGGTCTTCCTCGCCGGCCTGGCCACGGGCACCGCCCTCCCGGACGGGGGTGCGTGAAAGCGAGTTATGCTCAAACGCCGTTGGTGGTATCGTGGCCGGGGCGCGGCCGACCCGGCGGAGGTTCCCCGGCGCACAAGGCACGTGGATCGTGCCCCGGCGCGCAAGGCGCGCGGATCATAATTGTGGAGGCCAGCCCGAGGTGAGCGACAGCGGCGCAGACCCTATTGAAGAATGGAGCACCCCGCAGGCCGCGGCGCCGGCGGAGCTTGATCTCTCCGAATGCGAACGCGAGCCCATCCAGTTCCTGGGCAGTGTACAGCCGCATGGTTGTCTGCTCGTGGTCGCCGGGCCCGAGCACCGGATCACCCACGCCAGCGCCAACACCGACCGCCTGTTGGCCGAACCGGCGGCCGATCTGCTCGGCCAGCCGCTGCTCGGCCACTTCGACAAGGCCACCGGCCAGCGCCTGACACCGCTGCTGACCCGCCAAGCGGACGAAGACGAGGCAGAGACCGTGCTCGGCCACCTCTGCGGTCCCGGACATCCGGAAACCCTGGCCATCAGCGTGCATCGCACGGGGGGCCGCTCGGTGGTCGAGATCGAGCCGCTGGCCGCCAACCCGGCCCAGCCGACCCGATCCCCCGGGCATCTGGTCGAGCAGGGCACGCCGTTGATCGGCGAGTTGGAGAACACCTTTCGGCTGGCCGACCGGGCGGCGCGCCAGGTGGCCGAGCGCACCGGCTATGATCGGGTGATGGTCTACATGTTCCACCCGGACTGGAGCGGCGAGGTGATCGCCGAGGTTCGGCGCCCGGACATGGTGCCCTATGTCGGCCTGCGCTATCCGGCCAGCGACATTCCCAGCCAGGCGCGGGCCCTTTACACCATCAACCTGGTGCGGGCCATCGTCGACGTGAACGCCGTGCCGGTGCCCATCCTGGCCGACGAGGCGGCGCTGGGCCGCGATCCGCCGCCGCTCGACCTGACCCGCTCGCAGTTGCGCGCCGTCTCGCCCTATCACATCGAGTACATGCGCAACATGGAGGTGGCGGCCAGCCTGACCGGCTCGGTGATGGTCAATGGCGAGCTGTGGGGCATGATCGCCTGTCACCACCGCCATCCCCGCCCCGCGCCGCCGGAGGACCGGGCGCTGATCTGCCAGCAGGCCAGCGAGCTGGCCCAGGGGATCGAGGCCCAACTGCGTCTGGAGCGTTTCCGCCGCGATCAGATCTGCGAGTTGTTCATCGGCCAGCTGCAACGCCGGCTGGCCAACGACGACGACCCGGTGAGCGCCCTTCTGATGGGCAACACCCGGCTGCTCGACAGCCTGGAGGCGCAGGGCGGGGCGGTCGCCGTCGACCGCTCGCTGGCCCTGGTCGGCCGCTGCCCGCCGGTGCCGGTGGTGCAACGGGCCCTGGATGCGGCGGCCTCGCTGGCCAAGGGCAGCCTGTTCGTCACCGATGATCTGGGCGGGTTGGTCAGGTGGGCCGGCGGCGACAGCGGCGAGCAGGACGCCGCCACCCCTTACGCCGGCTTTGCCGTGCTGCTGTTCTCGCGCAACCCGGTGACCGCCATCGCGGTTTTCCGGCCGCCGGAAACGCGCGATGTGTTCTGGGCCGGCGATCCCTCCAAACCAGCCACCCAGACCGCCGGGCAGACCCGCATCAGTCCGCGCCAGTCGTTCGCCGCCTGGAAGGAATCGGTGCGCGGCCGAGCCCGCCCCTGGGAGCCCTGGGCCGGTCACCTGATGCTCCGCCTGGGCGAAACCCTGCGCGGTTTTTTCGGCAACCGGGGTCTGGCCGCGGCGCTGGGCCGGTCGGTGCGCGGGCTGGGGTTGCGCTTCAGCGACCTGCACGCCCTGCCCAGCGGCTACATGGATGCCTCGGGCGAGGGCGTGATGCTGACCATTCGCCAGGAGTCAGGCGGCCTTTCGGGCGATATCCGGCTGGCCGGGGTGAACCAAGCCTTTCTGCGCATGTTCGATGCCGCCGCCTCGGCGATCAACGCCCACGACTTCGAAACCCTGCGCGAACGCATCGGCCTGCCGGCCAATCTGCACGAACGGGCCAAGGGCGGCCCGGTGGCCTGCGAATGCTGGTCGCGTCTGCTCGGACGGCGGGCCCTGGAGATCAGCGCCTGGAACCTGCTGACCGTCCACGACAACAACGAGACGCGGTGTTGGGACGTGCTGTCGTTCCGCGACGTCACCGCCTTCCAGCGCACCGCCGAGGCACTGACCGCGGCGCGCGACCAGGCGCTGATGGCCTCGCGCGCCAAAAGCGAGTTCCTGGCCAACGTCAGCCACGAACTGAGAACCCCGCTGAATGCCATCATCGGGTTTTCCGACATGATCCAGGGGGGCATGGCCGGCGAGGTCAACGACAAGGTCCGCGAATACAGCCAGACCATCGGCGAAGCGGGCCGGCATCTGTTGTCGATGATCAACGATCTGCTCGACCTCTCACAAATCGAGGCGGGCCGGCGCACCCTCAACGAGGAAATGTTCGATCTGGCCGCCCTGGCGCGGGACTGCCGTGACTGGATGCAGGCCCAGCCACGCAGCAACACCCTGTCCTGGGACTGGAACCTGCCGGCCGAGCCGCTGCCCATGTTTGGCGACCGTCGGGCGCTGCGACAGGTCATCGTCAACCTGTTGTCCAACGCCCTGAAGTTCACCGCCGACCAGGGCGAGGTGGGGTTGAGCCTGAGCCAGCGGGACGATGGCACGATCATCCTGACCGTGCGCGACACCGGCATCGGCATCGCCGAGGATCAACTGCTCGACATTTTCCTGCCCTTCCAGCGCGGCAACGCCGCCCAGGTGAGCATGCGCGAAGGTTCAGGGCTGGGTCTGGCCATGGTCAAGGCGCTGGTCGAGCTGCACGGCGGGCGGGTTGACGTGGCCAGCATCGTTGGCGTGGGGTCGAGCTTCCAGGTCAGCCTGCCGGGCAGCCGCGCCGCGCGCCCCGAAAAAGCCGCCGGCGTGATCGCCCTGCCGGTGGGCCATTCTACAGGCAGCGAAAGCTGAACACCCCGACCAGATGCGAAGGCAGCGACGGCATGCCCGGGCCTGATCGCCCGTCCGCGCCGTGGGCCGGGGGTGGGCCCTCGGGATCGGTGCGGAAGGGCAGCAGCAGGTTGCGGTAGTAGACCAGACGGCCCTCGTCGAGATCGGTGAACACCGCACAATCGGCCACCGGGCGGCCGTACTGGCGCGCCGCGTCCATGAAACCGCTGAGCTGGCGGGCAAACTCCCCGGGCAGAACCTCGGGCAGCGGCCGGCCGACCACCGCTTCCCCGAACGCCGCCTCCAGCGACGCGCCGCCGTGTTCGATGACATGATCCATGCCGCCGTCGGCCAGCCGGACCACATAACAGTCGTGGGACAGGGCGGCGTCCCGATCGTACAGGGCCTGAAGATCGCCGAGGCTGGGCAGGGCCGCCTGGAAGGCCTCGCGGGGCCGGATGCTGTGGGAAGGGTTGTTGCGGGAAATCGCCGTGGCGTCCACAGTGACCGTCGGCAGATGGGCGGTTTTCTGCCACCAGCTCAAGGCACGGCCGGCTGTCCGCCGGTCAGGCGTGTCGTCCCTGCCGATGGGCTGTTGAGCGCTGCCATCCATGCCAACGGGCTCCCCCTTGTCGCGCCGGCGAGGATGTAACTATAGGTCGAAATACCGCCCCAGGCCAAGGAAGAATCATCAACCCATGGTCACGTTTTCGTTCCCATCCACCCTGGCTGGCGACAGCCCCGCCCGGGCCGGCATCCGGCGATGAGCGACGCCGACCGACAGCGCCTGGACAAATGGCTGTGGATGGCGCGTTTCGCCAAGACGCGCGGCCGGGCCCAGGAGTTGTGCGCCGGTGGCCATGTGAAGCTGAACGGCCAGTCGGTCGACAAGCCGGCCACGGCCATCCGCCCGGGCGACACCTTGACCCTGACCCTCGGTCCGTGGCGCCGCCATCTGCGCGTCGAGGCGTTGCCGCACCGTCGCGGCCCGGCCAGCGAGGCGCGGACCCTGTACGGCGAAACGGCGCCGGCGGAACGTCTGGTCGGCCCGCCCAGCCTGAACGCCGACTCGCCCGGGGGCCGGCCGAACAAGAAAGAGCGCCGCCAACTGGCCCGTCTGAAGGACCCCCTGGCCGACCAGGGCGAATAGGGCGGGGTGGCCTGGATCAGAAGAACAGGTAGCCCTTGGCGCCAAAGATCACCAACGGAACGATCCCCAGCAGAAGCAGCGTCGGAACCTCGTTCATGACGCGGTAGAACTTGTGGGGATGAACATTGCGATCATTGGCAAAGGCGATCTGCCATTTCGTGTTGTAGACATGGCAGACCACCAGACCGGCCACCAGCAGCAGCTTCAGGTGCATCCAGCCGCTGGTCATCCACACCGGGAACATCCAGAAGCCGGTGGTCGCCACCACCACCAGCGACGGATGCATGATCGCCTTCAGCAGGCGGCGTTCCATCACCTTGAAGTTTTCGCTCATCTCCGAGCCCGGAGCGACCTGGGCGTGATAAACAAACAGGCGCGGCAGATAGAACAGACCGGCCATCCAGGTAATGACCGCGATGATATGAAGGGTCTTGATCCACAAGAACCCGGTGGAATCATAATCGGGGATCATGAAGCTCTCCGGCGCGGGAAATCGGTCAGGAAGCGGCGCGGGTCGGGGCCGACCGGCCCGGCGGGGTATTGGGGCAACGCTTGTTCTCGATCGGACAGTTGCGCGGGCCCCGGGTGCGGCAGGTGTGGCCGGCCCGGCGCACAATACGCCGGACCAGCCGTCCCAGGCCATCGATAAAGCGCTGGTCGATGCCCACCGCCGGCACCCGGTAGTAGGCCGGCACACCGGAGGCCTCGGCCAGCTCGCCGTATTCGATGTCCAGCTCGACCAGGGTTTCGGAATGTTCCGAAACAAAGGCGATGGGCACCACGATCAGGGCCACCTTATCGACCCCGGCACGGGCGATTTCCTCTTCCGTCGACGGGCCGATCCATTCCAGCGGCCCGACCCGGCTCTGATAGCACACCGTCCAGTCGAGGTCGGGGATGTCGAGCGCCCCCACCACGGCGCGGGCCGTCTCCTCGACCTGCCACTGATAGGGGTCGCCGCGTTCGATCACCTTCTTGGGCAGCCCATGGGCCGAGAACAGCACCCGGAAAGGCTTGTCGGTGCCATCGCGGCGCCGCATGTCCTCGATGGTGGTGGTGATCAGGCTGGCTTGCGCCTCCAGCCAGCCGTCATTGATCGGATAGCAGCAGATTTCCTGGGTCGGCGGCGCCAGCCCGGCGCGGCGGGCGTATTTGTGCCATGCCGCGAACGAGGATTCGGTGGTCGAGGTGGAATACTGCGGGTAGAGCGGCAGCAGCACCACGTGGTCGGGGTCGAATGCCTGCACCGCCCGCACCGCCTCCGGCACCAGCGGGTGCCAATAGCGCATGGCGACGAACACCCGCACCTCGTCGGCCAGATCGGCCAGGCTTTCCTCGAGGGCCTCGGCCTGGGCCTGGGTCTGGTCCACCAGCGGCGAGCGCCCACCGATCTTGCTGTAGATCTCGCGGGCGATGGGGGCGCGCTTGCGGGCGATGTACCAGGCCAGCGGCTTGCGGATGATCAGCGGCAGATTGATGATCGCCGGATCGCTGAACAGGTTGAACAGGAAAGGCTCGATGGCATCGAGCCCATCCGGTCCCCCCAGGTTGAACACCACCACCGCAAGGCGCTTCATGACCCGTACCGTCGTCCCTTACTGGGCCGCCTGACCCCGAGTCTGACCCCGAACCTGGGCGATCAGCGCGGCGACGTTTTCCGGCGGCGTCTGCGGCACGATGCCATGCCCCAGGTTGAACACAAACGGACCCTTGCCGAGGGTCTCCAGGATGTGGGCGACCGATTTTTCCATCGCCGCCCCGCCCTGAACCACCAGCAACGGGTCAAGATTGCCCTGCACGGTGCACAGGGGCTGCAACCGCTCGGCCGCCCAGGCCACCGGCACCGTGGTGTCGAGGCTGACCGCGTCGACGCCGGTTTCCTTCACGAAGGCCTCGTACATCGGCCCGGCCATGCGCGGGAAGCCGATCACCGGCAGGTCGGGATGGACCGCCTTCAGGCCTTCCACGATACGCCGGTTGGGCTCGATCACCCACTGGCGGAAGGCGTCCTCGGGCAGCACGCCGGCCCAGCTGTCGAAAATCTGCACCGCCTCGGCGCCGGCCTCCACCTGAGCCAGCAGATAGGCCGTGCTGGCCTCGACCACAAGGTCGATCAGGCGCCCGAAACCGTCCGGGTCACCATAGGCCCAGGCCTTGGTCTCGGCATAGTCCTTCGAGCTGCCGCCCTCGACCATGTAGGTGGCGATGGTCCACGGGGCGCCGCAGAAGCCGATCAGCGCCGTGGTTTCGGGGATCGAGCGGGCCAGCCCGCGCACCGTCTCGAAGACCGGCGCCAGATGGTCGATCACCTGCCCGGGGTTGAGCTTGTCCAGCCCGGCGGTGTCGCGGATCGGCGCCAGCACCGGCCCTTCGCCGGCCCGGAACTCCACCGTCTGGCCCAGGGCGTGGGGGATGACCAGGATGTCGGAAAACAGGATCGCCGCATCGAAGTCATAGCGCCGCAGCGGCTGCAAGGTGACCTCGACCGCCTTTTCCGGGGTGTAGCACAGATCCAGGAAGCCCTTGGTGTCGGCCCGCACCTCCCGGTACTCGGGCAGATAACGCCCGGCCTGCCGCATCAGCCAGACCGGCGGCGGGGTCAGGGTCTCGCCTTTCAGGGCACGGATGAAACGCTTGTTGGCTGGGTCGGTCATGAATGGGGCGATCCGCTCTGGAGGGAAGGGAGATGGGCGGCGGCCAACCTATTACAAAACCATTCTGGAAGAAAAAGGGTTTTGTGGTTGTAGGAGGGCTTGTGGATAACGGGGATTCCGGGAATTCTCAAGGTTTTCCAGAGGCCGCGCCAACCCCACATGGGCCTGGGGAAAAGCCTGTGGATCATGGGGATGAAAGGCCCGGCCGGGCAACGAGTCGCCGGGTTTCGGGCAAAGCCGGGACAACCCCCGGGCCGACCCCGAGTCCTCCCCAGGCTCGGCGGGGGCTCTTTCGGTTATCCCCGGCTTGAAAACCCGGCGGGCCGATCCTCGGCTTGGCGGGATGAAAAACGGGCCCTTCGGCCAGACCGGGAGTTGTCCACCGGTTCGCCGGAGTCGTCCACAGGGAGCTGTTGATGCCATGAAAACGCTGCACCTTCATCTGGTCTCCGACGCCAGCGGGGAAACCGTCAGCAGCCTGGCCCGGGCCTGTCTGGTGCAGTTCGAGGGCATCAACGTGATCCATCACCTGTGGTGGCTGGTGCGCACCAAGGGGCAGATCGAGCGGGTTGCCGAGGGGGTGCGCTCCAATCCCGGGGTGGTGCTCTATACGCTGGTCGATCCCGAGCTGCGCCGGCCCCTGGAGGTGGCCTGCGCCGAAACGCCCGGGGTGACCGGCATTCCGGTGCTCGACCCGATCATGCGTGCCCTGGGCGGTCATCTCGAGGTGCGGGCCAGCGAGAAGCCGGGCCGTCAGCACACCCTGGACGACAACTACTATGACCGCATCGACGCCATGCATTTCGCGATCGACCACGATGACGGCCAGTCGCTGGGCACCATCCATCAGGCCGATGTGATCCTGACCGGCGTTTCGCGGACCTCCAAGACGCCAACCTGCATGTATCTGGCCAACCGGGGCATCCGGGCCGCCAACGTGCCGCTGGTGCCCGGCGTGCCGGCCCCGGAGGAGCTGAAAAAGGCCACCAAAAGTCTAATCGTCGGGCTGACCCGGGATTCGCGCAGCCTGGCCGACATCCGGCGCAATCGGCTGCGGGTGATGAACGAGCACCGCGACACCAGCTATGCCGACCCCGACCATGTGCGCGAGGAAATCCTCGCCGCCCGCCGGCTGTGCCAACAGAACGGCTGGAAGGTGATCGACGTCACCCGGCGCAGCATCGAGGAAGTGGCCGCCACCATCCTGCAGATGCTGCCGGCCCGCGACGGGGGCGGCGAATGACCCGACCGCTGATCCTGGCCTCGGGCAGCGCCACCCGGCGCGCCATGCTGGCGGGGGTTGGGCTGGCGGTGGAGGTGGTTGCGCCGGGGGTCGACGAAGCGCCGATCAAGACGGCCGCGCGCCGCGACGGCTGCACCACCGCCGAGGCCGCCGCCCGACTGGCCGCCGCCAAGGCCGCCGCCGTCGCCGCCCGGCGCCCGGATGCCCTGGTCATCGCGGCCGATCAGATCCTCGACCTTGACGGCGAATGGCTCGACAAGCCGGCCGACCGGGCGGCGGCGCGGGCCCAGTTGCGGCGTCTGCGCGGCCGGACCCACAGGCTGGTCACGGCGGTCAGCCTGCACCAGGGGGCGGAGATCGTGTGGCGGCACACCGCCACCGCCGAGCTGGCCATGTGGGCCTTCGACGACGGGTTTCTGGAAGACTATCTCGATGCGGCGGGCGATCAGGTCAGCCAAAGTGTTGGCGGCTATCAGGTGGAAGGTCCCGGGGCCCGCCTCTTCGAGCGCATCAATGGCGACTGGTTCGCCATCCTCGGCCTGCCCCTGCTGCCGCTGCTCGGCGCCCTGCGGGCTCTTCAGATGCGCTGACGTTTCAACAGCACGTAGAAGGCGCCGCTGCCGCCATCCTGGGGTTTGGCCTGGGAGAAGGACAGCACCAACCCGCGCAATCCCGGTTGGTTCAGCCAGCGCGGCAACTCGCCGCGCAGCACCCCCGGGGCATGGTTCGACCACGGCTGGTGCCGCACTTCGGGGTCGCGGCTGCCGCGCCCGGTGATGACCAGCACGCAGCGCTGGCCGGCGGCGTGCGCCGTGTGCAGATGGCGGACCAGGGCGCGATGGGCCCGCTCGCGGGTCATGCCGTGCAGGTCCAGCCGGCTGTCGATCTCCATCCGCCCCTTGGTGAAGCGCTCGGCGGTGCGCTTGTCGATCCCCGCCGTGTGCCCGGCGGCCAGCGGCACCGCGCCCCGGCCGCGCGGCGCCGTCGAGGGGTCGAGGCTGCGCGGCCGGCCGAGCGTGGGATGGTCGGGCGTGGCGTGGCGCCGCCGGTGCGGCTGGCCGAGCGGAATGACCTCGGCGGTCACCCGCTGCCACAGTTCAAGGTCCTCGGGGTCGGGCTCGGGGCGGCGGCGGCGCGACATGACGGGCCCTACCGGCTTTCGACCAGCAGAATGTGCAGATGGCGCGGTCCGTGGGCACCCAACTGGATGGTCTGCTCAATGTCGCCGGTGCGCGACGGCCCGGCGACCAGATTGACGGTGCGCGGCCAACCGCCCGCATGATCCTGGCGCAGGCGCGCCCAGGCGTCCTCCAGGGTGGCGACCACGGCACTGGCGTCCAGCGCCACCAGATGGAAGTCGGGCAGGAAGTTGAGGCCGGTCGGCGTTTCCGGGCTCGAGGTCAACAACAGCGAGCCGGTCTCGGCGATGCCCAGGCGGGCCCGGGTCAGGGCGATCAGGTCGCCCGGCCCGGCGGTTCCCCGGCGCACCGTCAAAAGGCCATGGGCGGCCGCCGGATCAAGCGCCGGGTCGGGGGCCACGGCCAGCTCGCCGGGCAGGTTGCGGGCGGTCAGCCAGGCCGCCACCGCCGGCCCCAGAGCGTCCGGGCCGGCCACCCGCTCGACGCTGGCGGCGGCCGCCTCGGCGGCGGCGGTGAAGCGGGCGATCAGATCGCCATCGCCCCGGGCGGCGGCCGGGATCAGCGGCGGCTCGACCGGCCAGACGGGGGCCGCCGCCGGGCCGGTGCGCGCCAGGCCGCGCCGCACGGCGGCCAGCACGTTCTGGCGCTGGGGATCAGGCTTCGCGGTCACGGATGGTCTCGGTCTTGGGGGCAGAGGGCGGGCGCGGCGGGGCGTCGCTGGCCCGGGTGCGCGGCGGCGGGGTCGGCTTGGGCTCCTCGTAGGGCGCGCTGTCGCGCGGCGGGGTGCCGACAAAGCGCGGCATGGTCCGCTGCGGCACGCCGAACTTGGCGAAGCGCGCCCAGTCGCCGGTCGGCGCGGCGACCCCGGCATTGGGCCGGCCCTTCAGGTTCATGGCGATGCCGCCCACCGCCCACAGCCGCTTCAGGCCTTCCGGCGAGTTCATCGCCTGGGCGATGGCCCGCTGGCGCAGCCGATGGGCCAGCCACGGGCGGATCAGGAAGACAAAGACCAGGCTGTTGAAGATCAGCACCATGGTTCCGGCGGCCAGCCCCACGGCGAACAGCACCAGCAGCGCGATGGCCAGCAGAAGGACCAGCGGCGCGGCATTCTCCTGCACGCTGTAGACCGGCGAGCCGGCCCGGTTGAGGTGGTTGTAGTCGGCGTGGACCTCCAGGTGACCGTCGGTCCACGCCTCGGACAGGCGCAGATGAAGCTTGCGCTCCTCCGGCGTGACGTGGGGATAGGGTGGGGAGGTGGCCATGGTGGATTTGATCCTTAGAGCAAATCCCGAGCGATCCGGGACGGATCGCGACGACGATTTGCGGTAATATCAACAGATTAGCGCATGTTGCGTGATTCATAAAGCACGCAACATGCGCTAAGCTCAGGGCCGGCGGGCGCCGCGCCGGTAGCGGGCCTGGAAGGTGTCGCCCTCCGGGGCGGGCAGGTCGCGGCTTTTCGTCCAGCCGCCGGCCAGGGGCAGCCGGGCGAAGCCGCCCCGGCGCCGGCCGAGCCGCCCCAGGGCAACGGCGGCCAACCGGTTCAGCGGGTGATATAGGCGCGGCCGGGCGGCCAGCCAGCCCCAGGCGGCCAGACCGCGGCGCATCGCCGGCGGGCTCAGCCGTTGGTCGTGCGCCCGGGCCCGCCACTGGCGCAAGAGGCCGGGCAGCGGGATGCGCATCGGGCAGACCGCCTCGCAGCGGCCGCACAGGGTCGAGGCCTCGGGCAGCGGGGCGGCCTTGTCGATGCCGATCAGGGCCGGGGTCAGCACGCTGCCCATGGGTCCGGGATAGACCCAGCCATAGGCATGGCCGCCCACCGCGCCATAGACCGGACAATGGTTCATGCAGGCGGCGCAGCGGATACAGCGCAACATCTCGCGAAAGCCGTTGCCCAGCATCTCCGAACGCCCGTTGTCGAGCAGGATGACATGGAACGCCTGTGGCCCGTCGGCATCCTCCGGGCGGCGCGGACCAAGGGAAAAACTGGTGTAGCTGGAGGCCGTCTGCCCGGTCGCCGAGCGGGCCAGAAGGCGCAGGATCAGGCTGGCGTCGTCCAGCGTCGGCACCACCTTTTCCAGGCTGGCCAGCACGATGTGGACGCGCGGCAGAAGCTGGGTCAGATCGCCGTTGCCCTCGTTGGTGACGATCACCGTGGCCCCGGTCTCGGCGATCAGAAGGTTGGCCCCGGTGATGCCCACGTCGGCGGCGGTGAAGTCGTGGCGCAACACGGCCCGGGCCTCGTCGAGCAGGGCGCGCGGGGTGTCCAGCTCCCGTGCCGGGTCGAGGTCGCCGTGGGCGGCGCGGAAGGCGTCGGCCACCTGGGCCTTGGAGACATGGATGGCCGGGGCGATGATGTGGCTCGGCGGCTCGCGGCGAAGCTGGATGATGTACTCGCCAAGGTCGGTCTCCACCGGGCGCATGCCGGCGTCCTCCAGGGCCTCGTTCAGGCCCACTTCCTCGGCGATCATCGACTTGCCCTTGGTCACCGTGTGCGCCCCGTGGGCCCGGCAAATCTCCAGCACCTGTTGGCGGGCGGCCTCGGCATCGGTCGCCCAGTGGACGGTGCCGCCAGCCGCTTCCACCTTGTCGGCGAAGCTCTCCAGGTAGTGGTCCAGATGATCCAGGGTGTGGTTCTTCATGGCCACCGCGCGGTCGCGCAGGGCGTCGAACTCGGGCAGGGCGTCGACGGCGGCGGCCCGCTTCTGGCGGAAGCCGGTCTTCATGGTGCCGAGCGCCCGGACCAGCTCGGGATTGTCCAGGGCGGCCCGGCTGTTGGCCCGGAAGGTGGCGCTGCGCGGGATCATCGGCCGGCTCCTTCTCCTGGCGCGCCGATCGGCGGCACATGACGCGCCCCGGCCAGCACCTCGGCCACGTGGCGCACCTCCATCGGCCGACCGCCCCGGCGCCTGAGCCGCCCGGCGATGTTCAGAAGGCAACCCAGATCGCCGCCCAGCACCAGATCGGCCCCGGTGGCCTCAAGATCACTCGCCTTGGCCTCGACCATGCGCGTCGACACCTCCGGATACTTCACGGCAAAGGTGCCGCCGAAGCCGCAACACTCCTCGGGCTCGGCGGCATCGAGCACCGTCAACCCCTCGACCGCGGCCAGCAGGCGGCGCGGCTGCGCCTTGATGCCCAACTCGCGCAGGCCGGCACAGGAATCGTGATAGACCGCCACCCCGGGCCACGCCATCCCCGCCGGCACATGGTCCAGCACATCGGCCAGAAAACAGGTCAGCTCGTGGGTTTTGCCAGCCAGCGCCCGGGCCGGTTCGGCCAGCGCCGGATCGTCGGCCAGCAGCACCGGATACCGATGGCGCAGCGTCGAGGCACAGGACCCGGACGGCGCCACCACATAATCACAGTCCTCGAAAGCCCGGATCAGACCCCGCGCCACCGCCCGCGCCGTCGCCACATCGCCGCTGTTGTCGGCCGGCTGACCGCAACAGGTCTGCCCCTCAGGCACCACCACGGAACACCCCGCCGCCTCCAACACCTGAAGCGCCGACAAGCCAACGGATGGACGAAAGGTGTCCACCAGACAGGTCACGAACAATCCCACCCGAGGCACACTTTCAGCCACGTATTGAAGACCCTTATGCGAGGAAGCAGAAACCGCACCTTAATGTGACAGCCCACCGGAAGAGCGACAAGCGCAAAGGGGCGCTGCCCCTTTGAACCCCGCCGGGGGACACGGGGTGTCCCCCGGACCCCCGCCATGTCGTTGGTGCTCTGAAGTGGCGGCGGTGTGCATTGTTCTGGTTGTTTAAGCAGGCCAGCTTGCTGGCCTGCAACCAAACACCAATCGTGTTCGGCGCTGTCCCTTGGTTCTGCTCCCACGAACTGGCGGGGTCCGGGGAGGCCCGGCCTCCCCGGTGGGGGTTTGGGGTGGTTTGGTTTTGCGCAAACCGTCGTCGGGAACCTTCGGTCCCCTCGGGGCTTGCGCGGCCCCCAACATGCCGGCATCGGTGGAGGCTCTGAGGTGGCAGCGGTGTAAGTCATTCTGGTTGTTTAAGCAGGCCAGCTTTGCTGGCCTGCAACCAAACACCGATTGTGTTCAGCGCTGTCCCTTGGTCCTGCCCCCATGAAATGGCGGGGTCCGGGGAGGCCCAGCCTCCCCGGTGGGGGTTTGGGGTGGTTTGGTTTTGCGCAAACCGTCGTCGGGAACCTTCGGTCCCCTCGGGGCTTGCGCGGCCCCCAACATGCCGGCATCGGTGGAGGCTCTGAGGTGGCAGCGGTGTAAGTCATTCTGGTTGTTTAAGCAGGCCAGCTTTGCTGGCCTGCAACCAAACACCGATTGTGTTCAGCGCTGTCCCTTGGTCCTGCCCCCATGAAATGGCGGGGTCCGGGGAGGCCCAGCCTCCCCGGTGGGGGTTTGGGGTGGTTTGGTTTTGCGCAAACCGTCGTCGGGAACCTTCGGTCCTCTCGGGGTTTGCGCGGCCCCCAACGGGGTCATCTCAGCAGTCGCGGCAGCACGTGGTCGAGCAGCAGGCGGCCTTGGTCGGTGGTTTGCAGGTGGTTTGGGGTGTCGGCCAGCAATCCTTCGGCCACCAAGGATTGTTTCGCCTGTGGATCAATAATCGCGGGGTCGGGCAGGGCGGCCAGGGGCAGGCCCTGGGCGAGGCGCAGGCCCATCATCAGGCGTTCTTCTGAGTCTTCCTGGCGGCTGAGGATGGTGTGATCGGTGGTGGCGCCTTCTTCAAGGGCGGTGGCCAGCCAGGTGGCGGGGTCGCGATGCTGGCCGAGGGCGTGGCGCTGGTCCTCCAGGGTCAGGCGGCCGTGGGCGCCGGGGCCGAGGCCGAGCCAGTCGCCGCCCTGCCAGTAGAGCAGGTTGTGGCGGCTGGCGGCGCCGGGGCGGGCGAAGTTGGAGATTTCGTAGAGCGGCAGGCCGGCGTCGCGGCAGCGGGCGACGGTCTGGATGTAGAGCTGGTCGGCGTCGTCGGGCAGGGCGGGATTGGCGGCGTGGAGGGCCGTGCCCGGTTCCAGGGTGAGTTGGTAGAGGCTGATGTGCTCGGCCCCGGTGTCGGCGATCAGGGCGAACAGGCGGTCCAGTTCGTCGGCCAGGGTGGCGGCGGTCTGGCCGGGTCGGGCGATCATCAGGTCGAGCGACAGGCGCGGGAAGAGGTGGGCGGCCTGGCGGGCGGCGGCGATCCCCTGGGCGCTGTCGTGGATGCGGCCCAGCGCCTTCAGTGCCGCATCATCCAGTGCCTGAAGGCCGAGCGACAAGCGGTTGATCCCGCTGGCGGCAAAGCCCTTGAGGTTGGCGGTATCGACGGTGCCGGGATTGGCTTCCAGGGTGATTTCGCAGTCATCGGCCAGGGGCCACAGGCGGGCCGCGTGGTCGAGCAGGCGGCCGACCAGGGCGGGCGGCATCAGCGACGGGGTGCCGCCGCCGAGGAAAATGCTGCCCAGGGTCCGCCCGCCGGTCAGGGCGGCGGCGCGGTTCATCTCGGCCACGTAGGCCCGGGCCCACTGGTCGGGGTCGGGGGCGGCGGGGCCGAGGGGGTGGCTGTTGAAGTCACAGTAGGGGCACTTGGCCCGGCAGAAGGGCCAGTGCAGATAGAGCCCGAAACCGCCGGGCATGGGGCTCAGCCCGCGAAACAGGCGGCGGTGAGGCGGCGGAAGGCCTGGGCCCGGTGGCTCATGGCGTGCTTGGCGGCGGGGTCCATCTCGCCGAAGGTGATGGCGTGGCCGGTGGGTTGGAAGATGGGATCGTAGCCGAAGCCCTGGTCGCCGCGCGGCGGGAAGACCAGGGTGCCTTCCACGGTGCCCTCGAACGCTTCCACGTGGCCGTCGGGCCAGGCCAGGGCCAGGGCGCAGACGAAGCGGGCGGTGAAGGGGGCCTCGGCGGCGCGGGCTTCCAGCTCCTGGCGCACCTTGTCCATGGCCAGGGCGAAGTCCTTGTCCGGCCCGGCCCAGCGGGCGGAATAGAGGCCGGGGGCGCCCTCCAGGGCATCGACGGCGAGGCCGGAATCATCGGCCAGGGCGGGATGGCCGGCGGCGGTGGCGGCCCGCGCCTTGAGCACGGCGTTGGCGATGAAGGTGTCGCCGGTTTCCTCGGGCTCGGGCAGGTTCAATTCGCCAGCGGAACGAACCGTCTCGACGCGGCCTTTCAGCAGCTCGGCGATCTCGCGCACCTTGCCGGGGTTGTGGCTGGCGACGACCAGGGTGGTCTCGCGGAAGGGGCGGTGCGCAGGAGTCTGCATGGTGGACGTCGCCCTGGTGCGGCGTTGCCTTAAAGAATGAAGCGCGACAGATCGGCATCCTTGCCGGTCAGCCCGCCGACCCGTTCGGTGACCAGATCGGCGTCGATGCTCACCGTCTCCCCGCCCCGGTCGGAGGCGGTGAAGCTGATCTCGTCGAGCAGCCGTTCCATCACCGTGTGCAGGCGCCGGGCCCCGATGTTCTCCACCGTGCGGTTGATCTCGGCGGCCAGATCGGCCAGTGCGTCGATGGCCTCGGCGGTGAACTCGAGGGTCAGCCCCTCGGTGTCCATCAACGCCTTGTACTGGGTGATCAGGCTGGCCTCGGGCTCGGTCAGGATGCGCACGAAGTCGCCCTTGGACAGCGGCTGCAGCTCCACCCGGATGGGCAGGCGGCCCTGCAATTCGGGCAGCAGGTCGCTCGGCTTGGCCAGATGGAAGGCGCCGGAGGCGATGAACAGGATGTGGTCGGTCTTCACCGGGCCGTGCTTGGTGGTCACCGTGGTGCCTTCCATCAGCGGCAGCAGGTCGCGTTGCACGCCCTCGCGGCTGACGTCGCCGCTGCGGCCCTGTTCGTCGCTGCGCGCGGTGATCTTGTCGATCTCGTCGACGAAGACGATGCCGTGGTTTTCCACCGCGTCGATGGCCTCGCGGCGCACCGTGTCCTCGTCCAGCAGGTTGTCGCTTTCGTCGCGCACCAGCACCTCGTAGGACTCGGCCACGGTCAGGCGGCGCGGCGCGGTGCGCTTGCCCAGGGCGCCGCCGAAGATGTCGCCCAGGTTCAGCATGCCCATCTGGCCGCCCGGCATGCCGGGGATGTCGAAGGTGGGCAGGCCGGCGTTGCCGCGATCCGCCACCTCGACCTCGATCTCGCGCTCGGCCAGCTCGCCCTCGCGCAGCTTCTTGCGGAATTTCTGGCGCGTCTCGGCGGAGGCGTTCTTGCCGACCAGGGCGTCGAGCACCCGTTCCTCGGCATTCACCTCGGCCTTGGCCTTGACCTGCTTGCGCAGCCGCTCGCGGGTCTGGGTGAGGGAAGCCTCCACCAGGTCGCGCACGATGCTTTCCACGTCGCGGCCGACATAGCCGACCTCGGTGAACTTGGTCGCCTCCACCTTGAGGAAGGGGGCCTGGGCCAGCTTGGCCAGGCGGCGGGCGATCTCGGTCTTGCCGACGCCGGTCGGGCCGACCATCAGGATGTTCTTGGGCAGCACTTCCTCGCGCAGGGCCTCGGGCAACTGCTGGCGCCGCCAGCGGTTGCGCAGGGCGATGGCGACGGCGCGCTTGGCCTCGCCCTGGCCGATGATGAAGCGGTCCAGTTCGGAGACGATTTCGCGGGGGGAGAAGGCTCTCATGAGACCGCCAGACTTTCCACGGTGAGGGAATGGTTGGTGAAAACGCAGATCTCGCCGGCAATGGCCATGGCGCGCCGGGCGATGGCCTCGGCGTCCATGTCGTCGCGGTCGATCAGGGCGCGCGCCGCGGCCAGGGCATAGGTGCCGCCGGAGCCGATGCCGATCAGCCCGTCCTCGGGCTCCAGCACGTCGCCGGTGCCGGTCAGGATCAGGGAAACCTCGGGATCGACCACCGCCATCATGGCTTCCAGGCGGCGCAGGTAGCGGTCGGTGCGCCAGTCCTTGGCCAGCTCGACACAGGCCCGGGTGAGCTGGCCGGGGTGTTTCTCCAGCTTGCCTTCCAGGCGTTCGAACAGGGTGAAGGCGTCGGCGGTGGCCCCGGCGAAACCGGCGATGACGCTGCCTTCGCCGGCGCCGCGCCCGGTCAGGCGGCGCACCTTGCGGGCGTTGGACTTCATCACCGTGTTGCCCAGGCTGACCTGGCCGTCGCCGGCGATGACCACCCGATCGCCCTTGCGGACCGACAGGATGGTGGTGCCGTGCCAGACGGCGGCAGCGGAATCGGACATGGGGGGGGAGCCTTTTGGGGTGGGTCGGGATCGCGCCCTAGATAAAGGGCGCTTTCAGTCCCGGTCAACCGGGCCCCCAAAGGAAAAACCGGGAGAGCCCGGAACCAAAGCAGATCGAGCGAAATGTGAATCGCGGAGCGCGTCACATTTCGCACGATCTGCTCTTGATTTCAGATGTAGGGCTCCCCCGGCCAGTTGGAGCCGAGAGTCGCGGTTGGGCCGGGGCCGTGTGGCCCGGCCCAACATGCTGGATCAGTCGCGGCGCGACATGGTCTTCAACAGGTCGAGGATCTGGGTGCGCATTTCCTGGCTGGGCAGGCGCCAGAAGGCGCGCACCAGCTCCAGGGTTTCCGAGCGCGACATCTCGTCCTGTTCGAAGGCGGGGACCAGGGGCTCGCCGAGGCCGGCCTGCTCGGGCAGGTTCTGGGTCGGCCGGCCCTTGGTGGTCTCCTCGGTGATGTCCTCGAAGAAGAAGGCGATGGGAACGCCGAGAACCCGGGCGATGTCGAACAGCCGCGAGGCCGAGATGCGGTTCGAGCCGCGCTCGTACTTCTGCACCTGCTGGAAGGTCACGCCGATGGCGGCGGCCAGTTGCTCCTGGCTCATGCCAAGCAAGGTACGACGCAACCGAAGCCGCCGGCCGACGTGAACATCCACCGGGTCGGGCCCGTATTCCTTGGCGGTGAAGGGCTGGCGACGGCCCGATGCGCTGGTTGGTCTCTTTACCACATTCCCACCTTCGTTGAGCATTTGTTGGTTTCTCATAGTGTCCACCTTGGTCTAGATTAGCTCCAGCCGACGCTCGGCTCCAGTCAAAACAATACGTAAACGCAGAAAGTTAGCGTCGTGCTGCGGCCAAAGATTGCAGCTTGCCAAAAGACACACGCCGCGTTTTCTTGCCTTTATCACCGTGCGGTTGCGCCAACCAGGAGACCACAACATGCGGCAAGCCAACCTTGAAAGGGTGACCACCGAAACCAGGGTGAGCGTGTCTGTCGACCTGGAGGGCTCCGGTGCCTACGATGTCCGGACCGGCGTCGGCTTCCTCGACCACATGATCGAGCAACTTTCGCGCCACAGCCTGATCGACCTGACCGTATTATGCGAAGGCGACACCCACATCGACTTCCACCATACTACGGAAGACACCGCCCTGGCCATCGGCGCGGCCATCTCACAGGCTTTGGGCGACCGCAAGGGAATTCAACGCTTTGGAAGTGCCCTGGTGGCCATGGACGAGGCCCTGAGCCGGGCCGTGGTCGACCTCTCCAACCGGCCCTATCTGGTCTGGAAAGTGGACTTTTCGCGCGACAAGATCGGAGAGTTCGACACCGAGCTGTTCCGGGAGTTCTTCCAGGCCCTGTCGCAGACTGGGGGGATGACGTTGCATATTGAAAACCACTATGGCACGAACGCCCACCACATCGCCGAGTCCTGCTTCAAGGCCACCGCCCGAGCCCTGCGCCAGGCCTGCGAGATCGACGCACGCAAGGCCGATGCCGTGCCCTCGACCAAGGGGCGGCTGTAAGGGGCATCTTCCCCACACCGGCTTGAGCCGGCCCCCGGGTATGCTCTAGAAGGAAGGCGCGCCGGGCTCGCTCCGGCGCGCCGTGTTTTTCTTTAAAGGGCTGAGGGGTCCGGCGGGTCATCATGGGCGATGTCGTCATCATCGATTACGGGTCGGGCAACCTGCGCTCGGCCGCCAAGGCCCTGGAGCGGGCCGCCGCCGGAGTCGGCCAGGGTCAGAAGGTGCGCCTGACCGACCGCCCGGACGAGGTGCTGGCCGCCGAGCGGGTGGTGCTGCCGGGCGTCGGTGCCTTCGCCGATTGCCGGGCCGGACTGGCGGCGCTGGCGGGCATGGAACAGGCCCTGGCCGAGGCGGTGCTGGACCGGGGTCGCCCGTTCCTGGGCATCTGCGTCGGCATGCAGCTGCTGGCCACCCGCGGCCTGGAACACCGCACCACCGACGGCCTGGGCTGGATCGACGGCGAGGTGGTGGCGCTCGAGCCGGGCGACGCGGCGCTGAAGGTGCCGCACATGGGCTGGAACGACCTTCAGTTCACCCCCGGCTGCCACCCGTTGCTCGACGGCGTCGAGCCCGGGGCGCACGTCTACTTCGTGCACAGCTATCACTTCGCGGTGGCCGATCCGGCCCGGGTGCTGGCCCGGGTCGACTACGGCCAGCCGGTGGCCGCCCTGATCGGCCGCGACAATCTGGCCGGCACCCAGTTCCACCCGGAAAAAAGCCAGGCGGTGGGTCAGCGCATCCTGGCCAACTTCCTGACCTGGAAGCCCTGACCTGGAAGCCGTGACTCTTTTTCCCTTCCCGAACCCCCGGAACCCCGCGCGATGATTCTCTTCCCGGCCATCGACCTCAAGGACGGCCAGTGCGTGCGCCTCTACCAGGGCGACATGGACCAGGCGACCGTGTTCAACGACTCCCCGGCCGATCAGGCGGCGGCCTTCCGCGCCGCCGGCTGCGACTGGCTGCATGTGGTCGACCTCAATGGCGCCTTTGCCGGCCAGCCGGTGAACGGCGCGGCGGTGGACGGCATCCTGGGCGCCATGGACGGGCACCCGGTGCAGCTGGGCGGTGGCATCCGCGACCGGGCGACCATCGAGGCATGGCTTGAAAAGGGCATCCGCCGGGTCATCCTGGGCACCGTGGCGCTGCGCGACCCGGAGCTGGTGAAGGAAGCCTGCCGGGCCCATCCGGGGCACATCGCGGTGGGCATCGACGCCCGCGACGGCATGGTGGCGGTGGAAGGCTGGGCCGAGACCAGCCAGATCAGCGCCCGCGACCTGGGCCTGCGCTTCGAGGACGCCGGGGTGGCCGCCATCATCCACACCGACATCAGCCGCGACGGCGCCATGCGGGGCCCCAACACCGAGGCCACGGTGGAACTGGCCGAGGCCCTGACCACGCCGCTGATCGTCTCCGGCGGGGTTTCCGGGCTGGACGATCTGAAGGCCGTCAAGGCGGCTGCCCAGGGCCTGCCTCCGGGGCGCATCGAGGGCGTCATCTCGGGCCGCGCGCTGTACGACGGGCGGCTCGACCTGGCCGCCGCCCTGGCCGTGCTGAAAGGCTGAAGACCCATGCTGAAGATGCGCCTCATCCCCTGTCTCGACGTGAAGGACGGCCGGGTGGTCAAGGGGGTCAACTTCGTCGACCTGCGCGATGCCGGCGATCCGGTGGAGCAGGCCCGGGTCTATGACGCCGCCGGGGCCGACGAGCTGTGCTTCCTCGACATCACCGCCAGCCACGAGAACCGCGACACCCTCTATGACGTGGTCAAGGGTACCGCCGAGCAGTGCTTCATGCCGCTCACCGTGGGCGGCGGGGTGCGCACCATCGAGGACATCCGCAAGCTGCTGCTGGCCGGGGCCGACAAGGTGTCCATCAACACCGCCGCCGTGCACCGCCCGGAGTTCGTCGGCGAGGCGGCGGAGAAGTTCGGCAGCCAGTGCATCGTGGTGGCCATCGACGCCAAGGCCACCGGGCCGGACCGCTTCGAGATCTTCACCCACGGCGGCCGCAAGCCGACCGGCATCGACGCCGTCGAATGGGCCAAACGCATGGTCGAGTTGGGCGCCGGGGAGATCCTGCTCACCTCCATGGACCGCGACGGCACCAAGGTCGGCTTCGATCTGCCGCTGACCCGCGCCGTGGCCGATGCGGTGGGGGTGCCGGTGATCGCCTCCGGCGGCGCCGGGACCCTCGACCATCTGGTCGACGGCATCCGCGAGGGCCATGCCACGGCGGTGCTGGCCGCCTCCATCTTCCACTTCGGCACCTACACCATCGCCGAGGCCAAGGCCCACATGCGGGCCGCCGGCCTGCCCATGCGCGATGCCAGCGAAACCGGCGGGGAGGTCAGCCCATGAATGATGAACCGCTCGGCGCCGGGCGGATCAACCTGGACGCCCTCTATCAGGTCATCCAAAGCCGCCGCGAGGCCGACCCGGAAGAGTCCTACACCGCCCGCCTGCTGGCCAAGGGAACCAAGAAGCTGGCCCAGAAGGTGGGCGAGGAAGGTGTCGAGACGGCGCTGGCCGCCGTGGCCGAGGACCGCGCCGCGGTGATCGCCGAAAGCGCCGACCTGCTCTATCATCTGGCCGTGCTGTGGAGTGCGCGCGAGATTGCTCCGGACGATGTCTGGGCCGAACTGGGCCGGCGCTTCGGAACCTCTGGCCTGACCGAAAAAGCCAGCCGCAAGAAGCCCTGACCGCTTAACCGCCCTTGGGGGAGACCCGTCGCCATGAGCTACGACGACAGCAACATCTTTGCCCGCATCCTGCGCGGCGAAATTCCGGCCAAGAAGGTCTACGAGGACGACCACGTCCTGGCCTTCGAGGACATCAGCCCGAAAGCCCCGGTCCACACCCTGGTCATCCCCAAGGGGCCCTACAAGGACCTCGCCGCGCTGGCCGCCCAGGGCACCGACGCCGAGCTGGCCGCCCTGGTCCGCGCCCTGGCCAAGGTGGCCGAGGAGAAGCAGACCGCCGACAGCGGCTATCGCGTCATCTGCAACACCGGCGAGGACGGCGGCCAGGAGGTGGACCACGTTCACTTCCACGTGCTGGGCGGCAAACCGGTGGGCCGCATGATCAGCCGCGCCGTGATGGCCGAGGGGTAACCGCCAAGGGGGCGCCGCCCCCTTGGAACCCCCGCCGGGGGGACCAGGGGCCCCCCCGGACCCCCGCCGTGACTTAAAACCCCACAGAGGGGGGCAAGCCCCCCTCTGTGGGGTTTTGATTCATGGTGGGGTCTGGGGAGGCCCCTCGGCCTCCCCAGCGGGGATTTCAAAGGGGCGGCGCCCCTTTGACAGTTACTCCCCCGACCGTCACGGGCACGGATGGCGCGGCTCGCCGGGCAGGCAGACGCTCATGCTTTGCAAAAGGTGGACGGCGCTTGTCCGCTCGGCCTGAGGGATCGGCGGGCCCTGGATGTCGTAGGGCGCGGTGCGCCAGGCCCGCTGCACCAGATACAGCGCCTGATAGCCCTGGATCAGCCGGAAGAAGGTGGTCTCGCCATGCCCTTCCTGGCGGTGGCGGTGGCAGCCCAGGACGAAAAAGGCGGAAGGATAGCCGTTGCTGCGCGCCACCTGCAGGTTGCCGGCGGTGACCTTCTCGCAGGCCCGCTCGAAACCGGCCTTGGCGTTGGCCTGGAACTGGGCGGCGGCGACGTTGGTGGCGCCCTCGAAAACCTGCACGGTCAGCCGGTCGCGCCACGCCGTGGGCTCCTGGCCCTGGGGCACGAACTCGACCATCTCCATGTCGCCGCGCCGCTCGGTGGTCACCTGCACCCAGCCCTCGGGCACCGAAAGCAGGAACCGCTCGCGCGCCTCGCCCACGCTGCCGGTCTGGGCCACCGCCGCAAGCGGGGCGAGCAGGCAGGCAAGCAGGCAGGGCAGGATCAGGCGAAACGGCACGGCAAGGGTCCTTCGGTCGCGGAAAGGCGATTGTAGCAGCGCCGGCGCGGCAACGACACCGGGCCAAGGACGACACCGGGCCAAGGAGGCACGAGGGGCCGCCTCACCGCCCCGGCACCAGCCGGCGATAGGACAACGCCTCGGCGATATGGGCCCGGCCCACCGTCTCGGCCCCTTCCAGGTCGGCCAGGGTGCGCGCCACCCGCAACATGCGGTGCCAGCCCCGGCCGCTGAGGCGCAGCTTCTCGGTCGCCTCCACCAGCAGGGCGCGGCCGGCGGCGTCGGGCCGGGCCACCCGGTCGAGCACCTCGCCATCGGCCTGGGCGTTGCAGGTGATCCGCGCCTCGGGCGCCAGGGCGTGATAGCGCTCGGCCTGCACGGCGCGCACAGCGGCCACCCGTTCGGCGACGGTGGCGGTGGACTCGGCGGCGCGCGGCTGGTCGAGCTCGAAGGGGCTCAGGGCCGGCACCTCCACATGCAAATCGATGCGGTCCAGCAGCGGCCCGGACAGCCGGTTCTGATACTCCTGGGCACAGCGCGGGGCCTGATTGCAGGCCAGCGCCGGGTCGTTCAGATGGCCGCAACGGCAGGGGTTCATGGCCGCCACCAACTGGAAGCGCGCCGGGTAGCTGACATGGGCGTTGGCCCGCGCCACCGAGACCTGCCCGGTCTCCAGCGGCTGGCGCAGGGCCTCCAGCGCCGGGCGCGAGAACTCGGGCAGCTCGTCGAGAAACAGCACGCCGCAATGGGCCAGCGTGATCTCACCCGGCCGAGCCCGAAGCCCGCCGCCGACCAGGGCCGGCATGGAAGCCGAATGGTGCGGCTCGCGAAACGGGCGGCGACGGATCAGGCGCCCTTCCTCCAGCAGCCCGGCGAGGCTGTGGACCATCGACACCTCCAACGCCTCGGCGGCGGAAAGCGGCGGCAGGATGCCCGGCAGACGCGCCGCCAGCAGCGACTTGCCAGACCCCGGCGGGCCGATCATCAGCAGGTTATGGCCGCCCGCCGCCGCCACCTCCAGGGCCCGCTTGGCCGTCTCCTGGCCCTTCACGTCGGCCAGATCAAGCGCCGGGCCGGCCGCCTCGGCCGCCCGCGCCTCCGGGCGCGACAGCACCTGATCGCCCTTGAAGTGGTTGAGCAGGGCAACCAGCGTCTGCGGCGCCACCACATCGGCCCCGCCGGCCCAGGCCGCCTCACCACCCTGGCCGGCCGGGCAGATCAGCCCGCGATCACCGGCATTGGCATGGATCGCCGCCGGCAACACCCCGGCCACCGGGCGGATCGAGCCATCCAGCCCCAACTCGCCCAGAATGGTGTAGCCGGCCATGTCCTCCATCGGCAAAAGCCCCATGGCGGTGAGCAGACCGCAGCCGATGGCCAGATCGAAATGCGAGCCCTCCTTGGGCAGATCGGCCGGAGCCAGATTGACCGTCACCCGCTGGGCCGGCAGCGACAACCCAATGGCCGCCAACGCCGAACGCACCCGGTCGCGACTCTCCGCCACCGCCTTGTTGGCCAACCCGACAATGGAAAAGGACGGCAGACCCGGAGTGATCGATACCTGAACCTCGATGTCGATCACCTCGACACCCTGAAACGCCACCGTCCCAACCCGCGCCACCATCGCGACCCCGCCCCCGGAAACACTACCCGCGCCAGGATCATAACCGGCACCGCACGGTTTGGACAGAACACGCCCGCGCGACGGCGGCGTGCGCCTCGGACAGTCGGGGGCGCCGCCCCCGAACCCCCGCCGGGGGACCGAAGGCGGTCCCCCGGACCCCCGCCAGGACGGTGTCAGGCAAGGGTCGGCCGTGGAGCGCGGGGGGAGAGGGGGTTTTCAGCACGCCAGCTTCGCTGGCGCGCACCAAGACCCTTTGCGACTCGCGATCCCGCCGGCGAGCGTCTCGGACAGTCGGGGGCGCCGCCCCCGAGCCCCCGCCGGGGGACCGAAGGCGGTCCCCCGGACCCCCGCCAGGACGGTGTCGGGCAAGGGTCGGCCATGGAGTGCGGGGGGAGAGGGGGTTTTCAGCACGCCAGCTTCGCTGGCGTGCAAACAACAAGGGGTCCGCGTTTGTCGAGGCTGATCAGGGTAAGGCCCTGGTTGTTTTCGCAGGCCGGCCTTGGCCGGTCTGCACCAAGACCGTGTGCGACTCGCGATCCCGCCGGCGTATTACGCCAACGAATTGGCGGGGGTCCGGGGGGCCGCCTTCGGCCCCCCGGCGGGGTTCAAGGGGCGGAGCCCCTTTCTTTTCCTTTACCGAGTCCCCACCCAAGCAATGCGCCACACCGTCTGTCCGGCGTCGTCGCTGACCAGCAGGCTGCCGTCGGGGTGGACGGCGAGGCCCACCGGGCGGCCCCAGACGCGGGCCCGGTTGCGGTCGGCGCGGGTGGTTTCGGGCAGCCGGAAGCCGGTGGCGAACACTTCGTAGGCGTTTTCCGCCGGGCCGGTGGTAGTGAAGCGCACCCGGGCGACCAGGTAGCCGCGCGGCTGTTCGGCGTTCCAGGAGCCATGCAGGGCGACGAAGGCGTCGCCGTGGTAGTCGGCGGGGAACTGGTCGCCGTCATAGAAGGCCAGTCCCAGGGGCGCCGAGTGGCTGCGGAACAGCACCTGGGGCATGCGGGTGGCCTCGACCAGATCGGGCCGGCGCTCGGCGAAGCCGGGCTGCGGGCGGCCATCCAGGTAGGCGTAGGGCCAGCCGAAGAAGGCGTTCGGTTCGAGGCGGGTCAGGTAGTCGGGGACCAGCGGGTCGCCCAGGCCGTCGCGCTCGTTGACCACGGTGTAGAGGTGGTCGGTGCCGGGTTGGAAGGCGAGGCCGACCGGGTTGCGCAGGCCGCTGGCCAAGGTGGTCTGTTCGCTGCCGTCGATGGCGAAGCGCTGGACCGAGGCGCGGACCTCGGGTTCCTCGGCGATGTTGCCCAGCGAGCCGATGCCGACGAAGAACGAGCCTCCGTCCGGGTGGATGGCCAGGGTGCGGGTCCAGTGGCCGCCCGGGCGGCCCAGGGCGCCGGGCGGGGTGAGGCGCATGAAGGGGCCGTCCGGGTGATCGGCGCCGGTGGTGTAGGGGGCGGTCCACACGCCGGCCAGATCGGCCACCCAGAAGCGGCCGTCGTGGAGGGCCATGCCGGTCGGCGAGTGGAAGCCGTCGGCGAAGGGGGCGATGGTGTCGGCCCGGCCGTCGCCGGTGGTGTCGCGCAGCAGGGTGATCTCGCCGAGCCGCGACTGGGCCAGGAAGACGTCGCCGTTGTCGGCGGCGAGCAGCCAGCGGGCGTGGTCCAGGCCCTCGGCGAACAGCTCGGCGGTGAAGCCCTGCGGCACCCGGGGCCGGCGGCTGCCCCGCTCGACCCGGCGCGGCCCGGCGGCGGTGCTCGGCTCGGCGTAGGGGGCTGGCAGGGCGGCGGGGTCGACGCGGACGGTGGTGCCCGGCTCGAACTCGTCCGGAAAGGCCAGGGCCGGCGCCGAGGCAACGGCGCCGGGCAGCAGGAGCAGGGCGAACAACAGGCGGCGCATGGGTGTTCTCCTCCCGGGGCGGCTGGAGGCGTGTGGTCCCGGGGAGATGCGCCCCCGGGCTACACCTGGCGGTCGACGCCCTCCGCGGCCTCGGCCTCGGTGTTGGCCTCGCGCTTCGGTCCACCGCGCGAGACCACCACCATGGCCGGGCGCAGCAGGCGGTCGTTCAGCAGGTAGCCTTCCTGCATCACCTGGACCACGGTGCCGTGCGGCTTTTCGGGCTGCTCGATCTCCTGGATCGCCTGATGCAGGTTGGGATCGAACGGCTGCTCCAGGCTTTCCAGGCGGCTGACGCCGTGGCGCGACAGGACCTGTTGCAGCTCGCTGGCGGTCATCTCGACACCGACCGCCAGATTCTTGACGTCCTGGTTGGCCTCGCGCACCGCCGGCGGGGCGGCGAGCAGGGCGCGCTCCAGATTGTCGGCCACCCCGAGCAGCGCCTTGGCGAAGTTGGAGATGGCGTACTTGGCGTTGTCCTCGATGCGCTTGTCGGCCCGGCGCTGGACGTTCTGGGCTTCGGCCAGGGCGGCCAGACGCTCGGCCTTGGCCTGATCGAGGGCGGCCTCGACGGCGGCCAGACGCTCGCTCAGGGCGCCGAGGCGGCTTTCCGGGTCTTCGGGCGCGGTGGCCTCGGCGGGCGCTTCGGCGGAAGCGGCCGCGCCCGGCGTCTGCGGAGCGGTTTCGGGGGCCGTCTCGGCGGCGGGGGCCTCGGCGTCCTCGGGAGCCTTGTGGCTGGCGGGGTCGGGGGTCGGCGTGTCGCTGGGATGGGCCATGGTTGGACTGGGGTCTCTCTTGGGTTCGGGGGGTGGCGGGGTCAGCCGATCAGGCGGCCGATGACCTTGGCGGTGTAGTCGACCAGGGGAATGATGCGGGCGTAGTTGAGGCGGGTCGGGCCGATCACGCCGATGGCGCCGATCACCTCGTGGTTGGTGTTCTGATAGGGAGCCACGATCATGCTGCATCCGGCCGAGGCGAACAACTGGTTCTCCGAGCCGATGAAGATCTGCACGCCTTCGCCCTGGTGGGCCAGATCGAGCAGCTTCAGCATGTGCTCGCGGGTTTCCAGGGCCTCGAACAGGCCGCGGATGCGCTCCAGGTCCTCGCCGGCCTGGATGTCGTTCAGAAGGTGGGCCTGGCCGCGCACGATCAGGGCGCCGTCGTTGCCTTCGCTGCTCCAGGTGGCGAGGCCGGCCTCGACCACCCGGCGGGTCAGGGCGTCGAGCTGGGCCTGGCGGCTTTCCAGCTCGTCCAGCACCTGTTGGCGGGCCTCGGCCAGGGTCCGGTTGCCGAGTCTGGCGGCCAGGTAGTTGCTGGCCTCGCGCAGGGCCGAGGGGGGCAGGTCGGGGGGCAGCTCGATCAGCCGGTTTTCCACCACCCCGGTGTCGGAGACCAGCACGACCAGGGCGCGGCCCGGGCCGAGGTGGACGAACTCGATGTGTTTCAGGCCGGATTCGCGCTTCGGCGCCACCACCAGACCGGCGCAGCGGGCCAGCCCGGACAGGGTGGCGATGGCCTGGGTCAGGGCGTCCTCGACGCTTTTGCCGGCGGTGCGGCACATCTCGTCCAGGCGCTGGCGCTCCGGCTCGTCCAGCTTGCCGCCGATCTCGAGCAGGCCGGAGACGAACATCTTCAGGCCCTTCTCGGTGGGCAGGCGGCCGGCCGAGGTGTGCGGCGAAAAGAGCAGGCCGGCATCCTCCAGGTCGGCCATCACGTTGCGGATGGTGGCCGGCGACAGATGGGTTTCCAGCCGCCGCGACACGGTGCGCGAGCCGACCGGTTCGCCGGACTCCACGTAGGCGTCGACGATCAGTTGGAAGATCTCGGCCGATCGGCTGTTCAGCTCGACCAGCGGGGGCGGCGGCGTGGGGATGGTCATGGCGGCGTGGCTGGGATGGAAAACGGCGTCCCGAGAGTTAGGGCGCGGCGGCCGTTCCGTCAATCTGTCGGCCTGGGCGGTTACCCTGGACGCCAGCGCCCGGACGCGCTATACGCCGCCCGCACCCCCCACCTTCCTGCCAGCGAGCCCCGCCATGAGACCGTCCGGCCGTGCCGTCGACCAACTGCGCCCCGTCAGCCTGGAAACCGGCGTCAACCGCCATGCCGAGGGATCGTGCCTGATCGGCTTCGGGGAGACCCGGGTGCTCTGCCTGGCCAGCGTGGAAGAGCGCGTGCCCCCGTGGCTGCGGGGCCAGGGGCGCGGCTGGGTGACCGCCGAATACGGCATGTTGCCGCGCTCCACCGGCAGCCGCACCCCGCGCGAGGCGGCGCGCGGCAAGCAGAGCGGTCGGACCCAGGAAATCCAGCGTCTGATCGGGCGCAGCCTGCGCGCCGTGGTCGACCTCCAGGCGCTGGGCGAGGTGCAGATCACCGTCGATTGCGACGTGCTGCAGGCCGATGGCGGCACCCGCACCGCCTCGGTGACCGGGGGGTATGTGGCTTTGGCCCTGGCCATAGACCACCTGCGCGCCGCCGGCACCCTGAGCGTCGATCCGCTGCGCGATCATGTGGCCGCCGTGTCCTGCGGGCTGTATCAGGGGCAGGCGGTGCTCGACCTGGATTACGCCGAGGATTCCAACGCCGAGGCCGATGCCAATTTCGTGCTCGCCGGGCAGGGCGGGATTGTCGAGATCCAGGGCACGGCCGAGGACAGCCCGTTCGCGCCCGACGCCTTCGACGCCATGTTTGCCCTGGCCCGCAAAGGCATCACCGAGCTGGTGGCGGCCCAGGCCGAGGCGCTGGCCAAGGCGCGGGCCTGAGCCGGAAACGGCGCGCCATGCTGTCCGGGGGTTGACGGACCCCGGGGGCTTGGGTAACTGTTGAGCCGTGGCGCCCCGCGTGAACGGGCGCGCCGGCCTGTCTTCCCTGATCAGCGACACTCCGCGACCACCCCCCCTCCGATCCCGGTCCACCAGGGCGACCGGCCGTGGCGCCATTCCAAGGCGCGGCGGAGATTCCAGGTCCGGATCCGCTTCTCCCCCCTTTCGGGGCGCTCCGCCCCACCTCCCGGTTGTTTTTCCACGCCGAGTTGGCCGTTCGACAAGGCCTGTTCCGGATCGGCGCCGGGATTCCTTCCCGCCACCCTCTCCCGGGCCTTTTGGGGCCCATTTCGTTCACGGACTCCCTCTCCCATGCAGTTGCAGCAGTTGAAGCAGAAGTCGCCGGCGGACCTGTTGGCCTTCGCCGAGGAACTCGAGGTCGAAAACGCCAGCAGCCTGCGCAAGCAGGACATGATGTTCGCCATCCTGAAAGCCCTGGCGGAACGCGACACCGCGATCTATGGCGGCGGGGTGCTGGAGATCCTTCAGGATGGCTTCGGCTTCCTGCGCTCGCCCGAGGCCAACTACCTGCCCGGGCCAGACGACATCTACGTGTCGCCAAGCCAGGTGCGACGCTTCGGCCTGCGCACCGGTGACACCGTGGAAGGGGAAATCCGCGCTCCCAAGGACGGCGAGCGCTACTTCGCCCTGCTCAAGCTGAACACGGTGAACTTCGAGGCGCCGGAGGCGGTGCGCCACCGCATCAACTTCGACAACCTGACCCCGCTGTATCCCGATCAGCGGCTGCGTCTGGAGCTGGACGACCCGACGACCAGGGATCGCACCGGCCGGGTGATCGACCTCATCACCCCCATCGGCAAGGGGCAGCGCGCTCTGATCACCGCCCCGCCGCGTACCGGCAAGACGATGATTCTCCAGAACATCGCCCACTCCATCGCGACCAACCACCCGGAGTGCTACCTGATCGTCCTGCTCATCGACGAGCGGCCGGAAGAGGTGACCGACATGGCCCGCTCGGTGCGCGGCGAGGTGGTTTCCTCGACCTTCGACGAGCCGGCGGCGCGCCACGTGCAGGTGGCCGAAATGGTGATCGAAAAGGCCAAGCGGCTGGTCGAGCACAAGCGGGACGTGGTGATCCTGCTCGACTCCATCACCCGTCTGGCCCGGGCCTACAACACCGTGGTCCCGAGCTCGGGCAAGGTGCTGACCGGTGGCGTGGATGCCAACGCCCTGCAGCGGCCGAAGCGCTTCTTCGGCGCGGCGCGGAACATCGAGGAAGGCGGCTCGCTGACCATCTGTGCCACCGCCCTGGTCGATACCGGGTCGCGCATGGACGAGGTGATCTTCGAGGAGTTCAAGGGCACCGGCAACTCGGAGCTGATCCTGGATCGCAAGCTGTCGGACAAGCGGACCTTCCCGGCCATCGACATCACCCGTTCTGGCACCCGCAAGGAAGAACTGCTGGTCCGCAAGGATGTGCTCTCTAAGATGTGGGTTCTGCGGCGGATTCTCATGCCCATGGGCGTGCAGGATGCCATGGAGTTCTTGCTCGATAAGATGAAGCACACGAAGAATAACGAAGATTTCTTCGAAAGCATGAATACATAAGAGAAAAGGCCGCCCGGAGAGGCGGCCTTTTACTTTCAGGGAGTGAGGGTGCCGAGGGAGCACGCCGATGTTTCACGTGGAACACTCGGGCGCGATCCATCCCCGTGGGAGGCGTGGTTCACCACAGCAGGGGCGGCGGTGTCAGGGTAGCAGAATCGTGGAGCCGGTTGTCCGGCGGCCCTCCAGGTCGGCATGGGCGCGCGCCGCCTCGGCCAGCGGGTAGGTCTGACCCACCTCGATCCGCACGGCGCCCGATTCGACCACCTGGAACAGGGCCTGCGCCAGGCCTTCCAGTTCGGCCCGGGTGGCGGTGTAGTCCATCAGCTTGGGACGGGTGAGGAACAGCGAGCCCTTGTTGGTCAGGGTCAGCGGGTCAAGCGGAGGAACGGCGCCAGACGCGTTGCCGAAGGTGACCATGGTGCCAAGGCGGGCCAGGCAGTCCAGGGAATCCTCGAACAAGGCCTTGCCGACGCCGTCGTAGACCACCGGGACACCGGCGCCGTCGGTGATCTCATGGACGCGGGCCTTGAGGTCTTCCTGGCTGAGGTCGATGACATGGGCATAGCCGTGGGCGGCGGCCAGCGGCACCTTGGCGGCGCTGCCCACGGTGCCGATGGGTGTGGCGCCAAGGTGGCGCAGCCATTGCCCGGCGATCAGCCCGACACCCCCGGCGGCGGCATGGACGAGAACCGGCATCCCGGCTTCGACCCGGAAGGTGCGGGTGAGCAGATAGGCCACGGTCATGCCGCGCAGCATCATGCCGGCGGCCTGGGTGTGGTTGATGCGCGGCGGCAGTTTGACCAGCTTGGCGGCGGGTACCACCACCTCGTCGGCATAGGCGCCAAGCGGGCCGGTGCCGTAGGCCACCCGGTCGCCGGGGGCAAGGTCGCTCACCGCGGCGCCGACCGCGACCACCTCGCCGGCTCCCTCCAGCCCCAGGCCGCTGGGCAGACCGGGGAGTGGGTAGAGGCCGCTGCGATGATAGGTGTCGATGTAATTGACGCCGATGGCCCGGTGACGCAGGTGGACATCCTCGGGCCCGATGGGCGGCAGCGGGGTGTCTTCCAGCGCAAGAACCTCGGGGCCACCGGTCTGGTGGAAGCGAATGGCACGGGGCATGGGTGCAATCCTTACTGAAAACGGCGGGCCTTACTGAAAACGGCTGGGGTCGAGGCCGGGGACTCCTTCCCGGCGCAGCAGTTCGTATTTGGTGGCCAGACCCCAACCGCCGGAGTAGCCCCCTGCCTGGCCGTCTCGGGCCAGGACGCGGTGGCAGGGGATCAGGATCGGCAAGGGGTTGCGTCCGCAGGCGCCCCCGACCGCGCGGGGCGAGCTTTGCAGGGTGGCGGCCAGATCGCCATAGGTTTGGGTCTGGCCCCAGGGGATCTCGCTCATGGCCGCCCAGACGCGCCGCTGAAAGGCTGTGCCGCCTGGATCCAGGGGCAGGTCGAAGGCCGTGAGGCGACCGTCGAAGTAGGCCTCCAATTGGGCGCGGGCTTCTGTCAGCAGGGGTGTTTCGGTGCCGTCGGGAACCCAGCCCCAGTCAAGCGAGACAAGGCGGCCGCCTTCTTCATGCAGGGTCAGATGATCGACGGGAGAGAACACACTGAGGTGGGGCATGTCCTTGCTGGCTCCGAGGAGGCGGGGGGGTCAGGCGCCGGCGAGGGCGGCGTCCAGAGCTTCCACGGAGTGTAGCGGTGGTTGGCAGGTGCCGCCACGGCACAGGTGAACGGTCACGCCGTGGCCGTTGCCGGTGCGACCGGCGGCGGGGTGGCTCGGGGGGACGGGGGCCTGGTCGGTGCCGCTCAGAATCAGGGCTTCCGGCACCCGGGTGAGCACGCGGCGGTGCAGGTGTGCCCGATCTTCCGGGGTGCCGCCGATGAGAATGGCCTCGACCGGGGCGTTCAGCGCCAACACCCCTGTGAGGAAGGTAACCGAGAAGGGGAACTGCTTCAGGGCCGCCGTGCCCATGGCATCGACCAGTCGGCGGGCACGGTCCTCGTGGACCGCGTTGCCGGTCAGATGCGCCAGGGCGGCAAGGACGTGAAGCAGGGTTCCGTTGCCGCATGGCACGGGGTTGTCGGCAATGGTCTTGGTCCGGGCGATCAGGTCGTCGGCGCCGGCGGCGGTGAAGAAGTATCCACCGTCCAGCGGGTCCCAGAACTCCGCGTTGGCAACCTCGACCCATGCCTCGGCGGCATTCAGATAGCGGGCCTCGCCAGTGGCCTGATGGAGCATCAGCGCGGCGCGCGCCATGTTGGCGTAGTCATCGAGCGTGGCCGTGGCGGAGGCCCGCCCGGCCCGGTAGCTGTGGGCCAGGCGGTTGTCCGGGCGGCCACAAAGCTGAACGACGCCGTCGAAGGCCCGTGTCGCCAGGGCGATCCACTCGGGCCGCTCGAAGATCAGACCGGCCCGGGTGAGGGCGGCGATCATCAGGCCGTTCCAGTCGGCCAGGACCTTGTCGTCGCGGGCCGGCGGTGTCCGCCCGTTCCGGATTTCCAGCAGGCGTGCCCGGTCGGCGGCGTAGGGGTCGACTCCCCCCGGGCGAAGTCCTTCCGAAAGGGGCCCGTGGTTGCGCCGCAGGATGTTGCGGCCCTCCCAGTTGCCGCGGCTGGAGACATCATAGGCCGTCTTGAAGGCGCCGGCCCGGGGACCGAGCGCCCGGTCGATCTCGGCGGCGTTCCAGACGTAGAAACGTCCCTCCTCGCCCTCGCTGTCGGCGTCGAGGGCGGCGGCGAAGGTGCCGGAGTCGGTGAGCATCTCGCGGGTCAGCCAGTCGACGGTTTCGGCAACCCGGGCGGCATACAGGGGGCTGCCGGTGGTTGCCCAGACGGTTCCCAGCACCTCGATCATCAGGGCGTTGTCGTAGAGCATTTTCTCGAAATGGGGGACGAGCCAGATCTCGTCGGTGGCGTAGCGCGCGAACCCGCCGCCGAGGTGATCGTAGATGCCGCCCTGGCAGATGTTGTCCAGGGTGGTCAGCACGGCACGGGCCAGGTCAGCATTGCCCTGGCGCAGATACATCCGCCACAGGAAGCCGAAGACATGGGGCATGGGGAACTTGGGGGCGCCGGCCAGGCCGCCGTGGATCGGGTCGATATGGGGCAGCAGGCCGTCCGCGGCCTGGCGCAACAGGTCGGGGCAGAGGTTCAATTCCTCGGCCGAGTTGCCGACTTCGTGGGCCCGCCTGGTCAGGGCGTCGGTCAGCGCCGCGGCATTGTGCGCCACCTTGTCTGGCGAGTCCCGATAGATGCGGGCGATCTCCCGCAGCACCGAGGCGAAGCCCGGGCGCCCGAAGCGGGCCTGCCGGGGAAAGTAGGTGCCACCCCAGAAGGGCCGCCCATCCGGCGTCAGGAACATGGTCAGGGGCCAGCCTCCGGGTTGCTCCATCATGGCCAGGGCGCGTTGGTAGATGGCGTCGAGATCGGGTCGTTCCTCCCGATCAACCTTGATGTTGACGAACAGATCATTCATCAGCCCGGCGATCTGGGAATCCTCGAAGCTCTCATGGGCCATTACGTGGCACCAGTGGCAGGCGGCATAGCCGACCGACAGCAGGATTGGCCGGTTTAGGCGCCGGGCTTCGGCCAGGGCGGTGGCATCCCAGGGGTGCCAGTGGACCGGGTTGTCCCGATGCTGAAGCAGGTAAGGGCTGGTCTCTGCGGCCAGACGATTGGACATGGGGTGCCGGGTCCTCGGGAGCGGGCGGATTGGCTTGGCAGCGCCGCGCCGGATGGCGGACCAGGCCCGGGCGAACGTTGCCTCGGCGGCGAACCTGACTTACTTTGGAGCCCCGCTCGGCCCCCGCAAGGGGCGGCGATGGCTTGGAAAATGGGCCGCCATGAAGTTCACCATCGACATCGACTGCACGCCGGAAGAGGCGCGCACCTTCCTGGGTCTGCCGGACGTGCAACCCATGCAGACAGCGCTCATGGACGAGGTTCAGGCGCGGCTGATGCATAGCCTGTCAGCGATGGATCCCGAAACCTTGTTCAAGACCTGGCTGCCGACCCAGGTTCATAGCCTGGACCAGTTTCAGAAGCTGTTCTGGTCGCAGATGTCGGCCCAATTCGGTGGGCAGACTCGGCGCGACGAGGAGTGAGAGCGCAGTGTCCCGGCACCCGGACGATCCGCCCCTTTACTACGATCTGCATATCTTCTGCTGCACCAATGTCCGGCCGGAAGGTCACAGCCGGCCCTCTTGCGGGGCGGCGGGCTCGGCTGCCCTGCGGGACCACATGAAGGCAAGAGTGAAAGAACTCGGCCTGACCGGAGTGCGGGTCAACTCCTCGGCCTGTCTGGATCGTTGCGAATCCGGTCCGGTTCTGGTGGTGTATCCGGAGGGGATCTGGTACCGCTGCACGTCGCCGGCCGAGATGGATGCGATTATCGAGCAGCACCTGGTTGCCAAGGGCCGGGCACGGTCGCTGATGCTCGATCAGGGCGATCCGGGGACGGAGTGACCCGGGCGGCCACCATATTTGCCGAGGCCACGCCATCCGGGGCCGGGGCCCTGGCGGTGATCCGCATCTCCGGCCCACAGGCGCGGCAGACGCTGGGTCGTCTGGGCGCTTCGGTACCAGAACCGCGAAAAGCGGCCCTGCGCCATCTGAAGGGCGAGGATGGGCAGACGCTGGATCATGCTCTGGTGCTGTTTTTTCCCGGTCCGAACAGCTACACCGGCGAGGATGTCGTGGAGTTGCACGTCCATGGTGGGCGGGCGGTTCGGCGGGCGGTCCTTGGTGCCTTGGCCAGCATGCCCGGCGTTACCCCGGCCGAGCCGGGCGCCTTTACGCGACGCGCCTTCGAGGCCGGGCGGTTGGACCTCACCCAGGCCGAGGCGGTGGCCGATCTGGTCGCCGCCGAGACCGAGGCCCAGCGACGACAAGCCTTGCGTCAATTGGACGGCGGCCTGTCGGCGCGCAGCGAAGCGTGGCGGGAGGTCGTCCTCGGTGTGTTGGCCGACATGGAGGCTCACCTCGACTTTTCGGACGAGGCCGAGGTTGAGGCGTCGTCGCCGGCGGTTGCTGATCCGCTGACCAGGCTGCTCGGCGAAATCACGGAAGAGTTGGCTGCCGGGCACCGTGGCGAGCGGATTCGGGAGGGGATCGAGGTGGCGGTGGTTGGTCCGCCGAACGCCGGCAAGTCGTCCCTGGTCAACGCCTTGGCTCGCCGCGAGGTGGCCATCGTTGCCGACTCGCCGGGCACGACGCGGGATGTAATCGAGGTCAGCCTGGATCTGGGCGGGTTCGCCATCACCCTGTGCGACACGGCGGGTCTGCGCGAGACGACGGACACGGTCGAGAAAGAGGGCGTGCGCCGAGCGTTGGACCGTGCGGCGGCGGCGGACCTGTCGGTCATGGTGCTCTCCGGCCCGGAGATTGGCGAACTGTCGGCAGACCTTGAACGACATGCGGCGGCGGCTGATCTGGTGCTTGTGAACAAAGTGGACCTTCTGGAAAGGGTGCCGGCGGTCGTTGCCGGGCAACCGGCCATCCCGGTGTCGGTGCGAAGCGGGAAGGGCCTCGACCGTTTCGAGGAGGTGCTGGCGCAAACGGTCGCCGCGCGTTATGCCGACACCGTTGTCGCGGCCCCGGTGACACGCCTGCGACACCGGGATGCCCTGGAGCAAGCCGCGTCGGCTCTGGCGCGGGCATTGGGCGGAGACATGGCGACAGCTCCGGAACTGGTGACCGAGGATGTTCGCTTGGCGGCCCGCCATCTTGGGCGGATCGCAGGCCGGGTTGATGTGGAAGATGTTCTGGACCGCATCTTCAGCGGGTTTTGTATTGGGAAGTAGGGCAAGGCAGTCCGATGGCTGTTCTGTGGGATGTGATCGTGATCGGCGGCGGGCATGCGGGCTGCGAAGCCGGCGCGGCGGCGGCGCGCCATGGTGCCCGGACACTTCTGATCACCCATTCCTGGAACGACGTGGGGGCGCTGTCCTGCAACCCGGCCATTGGAGGGCTGGGGAAAGGCCACCTGGTGCGGGAAGTGGATGCCCTGGATGGTTTGATGGGGCGCGCCATCGACCAGGCGGGCATCCAGTTCCGGGTGCTCAATCGCTCGAAGGGGCCCGCGGTACAGGGGCCACGGGCCCAGGCCGACCGGGGGCTCTACCGCTCGGCGATGCGGCGCCTGTTGGCCGAACAGTCAAATCTCACGGTGATGGAGGAAGCGGTTGTTGGGCTTCGACGCTCGGGCGAGGGGGCGATCACAGGGGTCTGTCTGAGCGATGGCCGGGAACTGAAAGCCGGTGCGGTGGTCCTGACGGCCGGCACCTTTCTGCGCGGAGTCATGCATGTTGGTGACAAGGCGGAGCCGGGTGGCCGATTGGGCGACCCGGCGGCCGATCATCTGGGGCGGTCACTGGCGGCACTGAAGCTTCCCATGGGGCGGCTGAAGACCGGTACGCCCGCGCGGCTGGATGGGCGAACCATCGACTATCGGGGCCTCGCCGCGCAGTCTGGTGACGAACCATCGGAGCCCTTTTCCTACCTTCCGGGAACGCTGGGCGGGCAGGCTCAAGTGGCCTGCCACATCACCCATACCACACCGTCAACCCACGCCTTGATCCGCGCCAATCTGGTGCGCAGCGCACTGTATGGCGGCGCAATCTCCGGCATCGGCCCGCGGTACTGCCCGAGCATCGAGGACAAGGTGGTGAAATTCCCGGACCGGGAGCGCCATCAGGTCTTTCTTGAGCCGGAGGGTCTGGATGACCCCACGGTCTATCCGAATGGGGTCTCCACATCGCTGCCGGCGGATGTCCAGACGGCGTTCCTGCGAACCCTGCCGGGTTTGGAGAAGGTTGAGGTGCTTCGCCCCGGGTACGCGATTGAATACGATATGGTCGATCCGCGCGCCCTAAGGCCGTCCCTGGAGGTTCGTCAAGTGCCGGGTCTGTTCCTGGCCGGGCAGGTGATCGGCACGACGGGGTACGAGGAGGCTGCGGGGCTCGGGCTGGTGGCTGGGCTCAATGCGGCGCGGCGGGTTGGTGACTCGCCGCCTTGGGTTCCCCGTCGCACCGAGTCTTACCTCGGGGTGATGATTGACGACCTCGTCACCCGGGGGGTCGATGAGCCCTATCGAATGTTCACCTCCCGCGCCGAATATCGGCTGCATCTGCGGGCGGACAACGCGGATCGCAGGCTGACGGCTCTTGGGGTCGAACTGGGTGTGGTCGGCAGTGAGCGTGCCCGCGTGACCGCGGATAAGGTGGCCGCAGTGGAGGCCTTGACGCGGCTGCTGTCGAACCGAAACCTCACACCCAGCGAAGCGCGACAGGCCGGATTTGTGGTGAACGATGACGGACAACGACGAGATGGGCTGACCCTCCTCGGGCTGCCGGAGGCGCGGTGGGAGGAGGTTGTGCGGGCATGGCCGGACCTGGCGCCCACGCCTCGGGTGTTGACGGAGGTTGTTCGCACCGATGCGCGCTATCGGGGCTATCTGGCTCGCCAGGAAAGCGACATTCGGGCCTATGAGCGGGACGAGGCGCTGGCACTGCCTGACAGCCTCGATTACAGCCAGGTTGGCAGCCTATCGACAGAGTTGCGAACCAAGCTCTCGGCGGCGCGACCGGCGACCCTGGGCGCGGCAGCCCGATTGCCCGGAATGACACCGGCGGCACTCACCGCATTGCTGCGATACGTCAAGAAAGGCCGTGCGGCCTGACGGAATGTTCCACGTGAAACATGAGGACTCCCCCAATGACTGACTGGGGCCCCGACCAGTTCGCCGAGGCCACCGGTGTTTCACGTGAAACACTCGATCGCCTCAGGCTCTACGTGGAGACACTCGGCCAGTGGCAACGGCGCATCAATCTTGTCGGTCCGCGGACGTTACGCGAAATCTGGCACCGTCACATCCTGGACTGCTGGCAACTCGTCCCCCTGATCGGCAGCCGCCCGGGACCCTTGATCGATATGGGGGCCGGGGCGGGGCTTCCGGGGCTCATTCTGGCCATTGCCGGCGTGGACGACGTCCACCTTGTCGAATCCGATTCGCGCAAGGCCGCTTTCTTGAGGGAATCGGCGCGAATCCTTGATGTTTCGGCCACCATCCACACCCGGCGGGTGGAGGGCATGAGCGAACCGAAAGCGCAGACAGTGGTCGCGCGGGCCTTGGCCCCCCTGGATCGACTGCTCGCCCTAAGCGCGGGAATCCGCCATTCCGGCACCTTGTGCGTCTTTCCAAAGGGGCGAGATGTAGAGCGCGAATTGACCGAAGCCCACAAAATGTGGATCATGCGCTTTGACAGGGTGCCCAGCCGGACCGATTCGCAAGGCACCATCCTGCTCCTGCACGAGGTCGCGCCCCATGGAGATGTCTCCTCCCCGTTCCAACCGCCCGGCTGAGGGCCCACGGATTATCGCCATCGCCAACCAGAAGGGGGGCGTCGGCAAGACCACCACGGCCATCAATCTGGCCACGGCCCTGGCGGCGGTGAACAAGAAGGTGCTGGTGATCGACCTGGATCCCCAGGGCAATGCCTCCACCGGCATGGGGTTGGACCGCAACCAGCGGCGAACCAACAGCTACCATGTCCTGCTCGGCGAGTCCGAGCTGGACGAGGCGATCATCCCCAGCGGCATTCCCGGGTTGGCGATGGTTCCCTCCGGCGTTGATCTGGCCGGCGCCGAACTGGAGCTGGTGCAGATCCGCGAGCGTGAGTTCCGCCTCAAGGAAGCCTTGAAGGGCCACGGCCAGGGCTTCGACTATGTCCTGATTGATTGTCCGCCGGCGTTGGGCCTTCTCACCCTCAATGCGCTGGTCGCGGCGCAGGCGGTGATGGTGCCGCTCCAGTGCGAGTTCTTCGCCCTCGAGGGCATCAGCCATCTGGTGCGGACCATCGAGCGGGTGAAGAAGGTCTTCAACCCCGGCCTCGACATCCAGGGCATCGTCCTGACCATGTTCGACACCCGCAACAACCTCTCCGACATGGTGGCCAGCGATGTTCGGGCCTACTTCGGGGCCAAGGTCTACGACACGGTGATCCCCCGCAATGTGCGGGTGTCGGAGGCGCCATCCCACGGCAAGCCGGTCCTGCTGTACGACTTCAACAGCCGCGGGGCCCAGGCCTACGTCATGCTTGCCGGCGAGGTCTTGAAGCGCGAGCGGGAGGCGGCGGCATGAGCCGGGAGACAGCAATGAGCAGCGAGAGCGCGAACACCCGGCGGCGCAACCTGGGCCGAGGATTGTCCGCCCTGTTTGGCGAGGATGACGAGGCCCTGGAGGCGGCGGCGGCGCCGGGGTTGGCCGAAGACTCGGCGACTCCACCCACTGATGCCAACCGTCCCAACCGGATGGTTGCGCTCAGCCAGCTCAAGCCCTCCCCGTTCCAGCCGCGCCGTCGCTTCGACGATGCCGCAATGGCCGAGTTGGTTGAGTCCGTGCGGGCCCGGGGCGTGTTGCAGCCGATCCTGGTGCGCCCCGACCCCAACGACGATGGCTTCGAGATCATTGCCGGCGAGCGTCGCTGGCGGGCCGCCCAGGAAGCCCAGCTGCACGACGTCCCCGTGGTGGTCCGGACCTTCTCCGACCGCGAGGTGCTGGAGGTGGCGCTGGTCGAGAACCTGCAGCGCCAGGACCTGTCGCCACTGGAGGAGGCGGAAGGCTACGCCCGCCTGATGGCGGAGTTCGCCCACACCCAGGAGCAACTGGCCGAGGCGGTCGGCAAAAGCCGCAGTCATGTGGCCAACATGTTGCGGCTTCTCGGCCTGCCCGACGACGTCAAGGAAATGGTCAGCGACGGTCGGCTCAGCATGGGCCATGCCCGGGCGCTGTTGGGGGCGGAAAGCCCCTCGGTGCTGGCTCGCCAGGTGGTGGGCAAACAGATGAGTGTCCGCCAGACCGAGGCGGCGGCGCGCAAACCCGATCAGCCGGTGCAAAGCCGGGCCCGCTCCGGCAAGGGCGAGGCCGCGGCCCGCTCCGACAAGGATCCGGACACGGTGGCGCTCGAGCGGGATCTGGCCAACCTCCTGGGACTGAAGGTGGAAATCACCTTCGGTGGCCGAGGCGGCTCGCTGACCCTGCACTACGAAACCCTGGAGCAGCTCGACGACATCCTGCATCGCCTCAACCCCCCCGACGGCAGCGGCTATATAGCGGGTTGATCGCTCAGCCCCGCCGCCCGACCGAAGCAGCAAGCTGAAGCACCAGCCGGGCCGTCAACGTTTGGGCCGGATTGCCGGTGGTTTTGCAGGCGGCTTCGGTTTCGGTCAGCAGGGCCAGGGCGCGGGCGGCGCGGCGCTCATCCCAGGCGCGCAGTTGGTTGCGGAAGGCGGCCTGATGCTTGAAGAACACCGGCGGCTTCAGGCTGGCCATCGCCTTGTCGGGTGGTGTGCCGCGGCCGATCCGCCCGGCACACAGATGCAGCCGCTGGAAGTGGCGGGCCACCCCCCGCAGGACGGTGATCGGCGCCTGACCCTGCTGGAACAGCCGTTGCAGGGCCTGTTGGCTGTCGTCCAATCGGCCATCGGCGATGGCGAAGGCCAGGCGCTCCACATCGAGGGCCGAACTGTCGCCCACCGAGGCCAGCACATCGGCCGTGGTCACCTTGCCGCCCGGCGAATCGGCGGCCAGCAGGGCCAGCTTTTCCAACTCGGCGCGGGTCAGCGCGCGATCTCCCCCCAAAAGGCCGTGCAGTAACTCCAGAGCCTCCGGAGCGATGCCCAAGCCGTGCTCGGCCAGGGTATCGCGGATGACGGTTTCCAGGGTGCGCCCTTCATCGGCGTAGCAGGGCAGGGCGGCGGCCAGGGGGTGTTTCTCGGCCAGAACCCGCAGCGAGGAGCGGGGCGACAGGTCGCCACCCTCAATCAGGATCAATGCATCGCCTGGTGGGTCGTCGAGAAAGGCGTCCAGGCGCTTGCCCAGCGAATCGCCGGCCTCGACCACCCGCACCACCCGCCGACCACCGGTCAGGGCTTGCGCGGCCGCTTCGTCGAACAGCCGGGCCGGTTCGGCGGTGATCTCCGATGCCGCCAGTTCAGCCACCCGAAAAGGGTCATGACGGTCGCCGGCCACCCGCCGGGTCAAGGCATCCAGCCGCTCGACCACCAGGCCACGATCCGGGCCATAGACCAGCACCAGACGGATCTTGGGGTCGGGGTTGGCCAGAAAGCCGTTGATGGCGGGGGCGGCGAGTTTCATGGCATCGCCTTTGGGCGGGAGACCGTGGGAAGCCGGCTTTAGAGCAAATCCCCAGCGATCCGGAACGGATCGCGACGACGATTTGCCGCAATATCAAGCTTCTGGAGGGTATGTTGCCTCAACCACACATCACGCTCTAGCTTGAGCTGAGATGGCGTGACAAGGCGCTTGCGGTGCGCACGGCGATCAGGTTCGCCAATTCATTCAGGGCACGTTCCAGGGCGTTTTCCCGACTTGTTACGACAGCGTATTGATCGTCCACGACGCTGTAGTTGACGCGCACCTCAACCCGGTCCGAAAAGAGCGTGGCACCCTGATCGTTCAGGTTCATGCTCGCTCCCACGGTCATTTCGTTCAGGGAATAAGTGCCGTCGGGGTCGGTCACGGTGCGGGTGATGGTGTCGGTCAGCTGGGTGATTTCCAGGCGGAAGCGTCCCACCGACTGGCGCGCCGAGGGGGGGGGCAAAAGCAGGCGTTCCAGATGGCCGTGCAGAAGCTGACCCTCGCGCTCCTCAATGGGCGCGATGCTCAGCTGCGCCAAGCCGCCGGGCACCGGGGCGTGGGCGCCGCGGTTGGCGAGCAGCGGCTGGTAGCCGCAGGCCCCGGGCAACAGCAGGGCCAATCCCAGGCAGGCGATCTTCAGGGCCGTGCGCGGATGCAGCAAAGCCGCCCCTCCTGTTCGTCGCGCTAGTTGGCGACCACGTTGACGATCCGCCCCGGCACCACGATCACCTTGCGCACCGTCTTGCCGGCGGTCTGGGCGGTTACGTTGGGCAGGGCCAGGGCGGCCGCCTCGATGGTCTGGCGGTCGGCATCGCGGGCCACGTCGAGCTGGCCGCGCAGCTTGCCGTTCACCTGCACCGCCAGGGTCACGGTGTCGTCCACCAGCAGGGCCGGATCGTGGGTCGGCCAGTCGGTGTGGATCAGCAGCCTCTCGTGACCCAGCAGCGACCACAACTCCTCGGCCAGATGGGGGATCATCGGCTCCCACAGGCGGGCCAGGGTTTCCAGGGCGTGGCGGCGCACCCAGTCGGGCCCGTCGCCGGCCGCGTCGAAGGCTTCGTAGGCGTTGGTGAATTCGCGCAGGCGGGCCACCGCGGTGTTGAAGCGCAGGCGGTCCAGGTCGTCGCTCACCCCGGCGATGGTCTTGTGCAGGGCGCGCATCAGCGGCAGACCATCCCCCAGGTCGTCCGGGCGCGGGGCGTTCGGCGCGGGCAGGGGAGTGGCCGGCTCGGCGGCCAGCCGCCACAGGCGATTGAGGTAACGCCAAGCCCCCTCGATGCCCGAATCGGTCCAGTCCAGGTCGCGCTCGGGTGGGCTGTCGGAGAGCATGAACAGGCGCGCCGCGTCGGCCCCGTAGGCCTCGATGATGGCCGCCGGATCGATCGTGTTGCGCTTGGACTTGCTCATTTTTTCCGAGCGGCCGGCGCTGACCGGGGTGCCCTCGGTGCGGTGGACCAGGGCCCCGTCCTCGCCGCGCGTCACCTGGTCGGGGCTCAGCCAGCGGCCGTCGGCGTCCTTGTAGGTTTCGTGGCAGATCATGCCCTGGGTGAACAGGCCCTTGAACGGCTCCTCGAGACCCAGATAGCCGCAATCCTTCAGCGCCCGGGTGAAGAACCGCGAATAGAGAAGGTGCAGCACGGCGTGTTCGATGCCGCCGATGTACTGATCGACCGGCAGCCAGTAGTCCACGGCGGCCCGGTTGAAGGCCTGCCCCTCGACCTTTGGCGAGCAGAACCGGGCGAAATACCAGCTTGATTCGAAGAAGGTGTCCAGCGTGTCGGTCTCGCGCCGCGCCGCCCCGCCGCACTTGGGGCAACTCACCTTGGCCCAGGTCGGGTGGCGGTCCAGCGGATTGCCCGGGCGGTCGAACTCCACGTCCTCGGGCAGGGTCACCGGCAGCTGATCGCGCGGCACCGGCACGGCGCCGCAGGTCGGGCAGTGGATGACCGGGATCGGGCAGCCCCAGTAGCGCTGCCGCGACACTCCCCAGTCGCGCAGCCGGAACTGCACGGTGCCTTCGCCCAGGGCGCTTTCGGCCAGACGATCGATGACGGCCCGCTTGGCCTCGGCGACGCCCAGGCCGTCGAGGAAGCCCGAATTGATCGCCACGCCGTCGCCGGTGAAGGCTTCCGAGCCGGCTTCCAGCTCGGCCGCGAAGGCCACCGGGTCGGCGTCCCGGGGCGCCACCACGGCGCGAATCGGCAGGCCGAGGCGGCGGGCGAAATCGAAGTCGCGCTGGTCGTGGGCCGGACAGCCGAAGATTGCTCCGGTGCCGTATTCCATCAGCACGAAGTTGGCGATGTAGACCGGCAGGCGCCATTCGGGGTCCAGCGGGTGGACCGCCTCGAGGCCGGTGAAGAAGCCCTTCTTCTCGGCCTTTTCGATGGCTTCCTCGCTGGTCCCCAGGCGGGCGCAGTCGGCGATGAAGGCGGCTGCCTCGGGATTGGTCTCGGCGATCTCGGCGGCCAGCGGGTGCTGGGCCGAGATGGCGCAGAAGCTGGCCCCATAAAGGGTGTCGGGGCGGGTGGTGAAGACCTCCAGCCGGTCGTCGCGCCCGGCCAGCGGGAAGAACACCCGGGCCCCTTCCGAGCGGCCGATCCAGTTGTGCTGCATCAGCCGCACCTTGTCCGGCCAGCGATCCAGGGTTTCCAGGGCGCTCAGCAGTTCCTCGGCGTAGTGGGTGATCTTCAGGAACCACTGGGCCAGCTTGCGGCGTTCCACCGGCGCCCCGGTGCGCCAGCCCTTGCCGTCGATGACCTGCTCGTTGGCCAGCACGGTGTGATCCACCGGGTCCCAGTTGACGGTCGATTCCTTGCGGTAGACCAGGCCCTTGTCCATGAAGTCGAGGAACATCGCCTGTTCGTGGCGATAGTACTCGGGCTCGCAGGTGGACAGTTCGCGGTCCCAGTCGATGGACAGGCCGAGCGGGCGGAACTGCTGGCGCATGTCGGCGATGTTGCGTCGGGTCCACTGGCCGGGGTGGACGCCGCGTTCGATGGCGGCGTTCTCGGCCGGCAGGCCGAAGGCGTCCCAGCCCATCGGGTGCAGCACGTTATAGCCCTGGGCGCGACGGAAGCGGGCGACCACGTCGCCCATGGTGTAGTTGCGCACGTGGCCCATGTGGATGCGCCCGGAGGGGTAGGGGAACATCTCCAGCACGTAGTACTTGGGCCGGCTGTCCGCCTTGGCCGGCAGGCCGTCGCCGTTGGGGTCGGACTGGAAGCACTTCTCGGCCTCCCAGCGCTCCTGCCAGTGGGGCTCGCTGTGGCGGAAGTTGTAGCGGCCGGCCGTTTTGCCGGGGCCGGTGGGGGCGGAAGCAGCGGGAGCGGACATCGTTTGAACGGGGTCTCCGGAAGGGGGCCGGGGTAAGGCGGGGTCGGGGAATCCAAGGCCCGCGCGGGCGAGGCGTCGAGGGCGGGCCGGGTCAGCCCTGCTGGCGGGCGATGCGCAGCTGGCGGGCCCGGGTCAGGATCTGGTTTTCCAGCTCGGTGGTCACCGTGCCGGCCACCGGGGTGTCGGTCCAGTTGCCGCCGGCGTCGCGGATCTGGCGGAACACCGAGGCCTTCACGCCATCGGCCCGCAAGGCCCGGCCGAGAATGTAGACGTTCACCTTGAAGCGCTCGTTGGGGGCGTCGGGCGGGGCGTACCAGTCGGTGATGATGACGCCGCCGAACGGGTCGGCCGAGCTGAGCGGCATGAAGGCGATGGTGTCCAGCGCCCCGCGCCACAGGAAGGCGTTGACGTTGATGCCCCCGCCGCCGCCGGTGGGGTCGCGCTCCTCCTCGCCGCCGAGCAGCGAAAAGCCGCCCGGGCCGAAAATGGAGTCCTGCTGGCCCTCGCCGCCATAGGTCGGGCGTCCCGGTCCCCGGCTGTCCTGGGCCGGGTCGTCGGGATAGCGGGCCTCGGTTTCGATGCCGCCGCATCCGGCAAGCAGGCCCATGCCCAGGAGAGTCAGGGCAAGGACGGGGAGGCGAAGGCTGAAGCGCTGTGTCATGGCGTCGGTCAATCGTCATTGGGGCGTGCCGGCGGGGGGCCGGGGCGCGACGGGATCGGAGGGTCCCCTTATAATGGAAAGAGTCTGTGGGCTAAAGCCCGATGCAGCGGGCACCCTGGCGGCCGCGCGATGGTCGCGCGATGGCGGGGCGCCGGGCGGGCCGGGCAAAACACCGACTGCCCGTGCGGTTTTGTTGCTTCCTTGCCACACCGCCGGCCATTCGGCGGAAGACCGGGCGTTCTCCGTTGACCGCAAAGCCCTCGATGGCGCAAATCTAGACCCACGCCGTGCCCGCACGGTCTCACCCCTAAGATCAAGATCCGGTCTTTCGGAAAAGGAAGATAGACATGAAGAAGGTTCTCATTGGCACCACCGCGCTGGTTGCCGCCACCGCGATGACCACCGACGTCCGTGCGGCCGACCCCATCAGCATCACCCTGGGCGGCTATGGCAACTGGTACGTCGGCTGGGCCGGTAACGACGACTCCTACGGCGATGTCGCCCGTGGCAACCAGGGCGACGAGATCGAGGGTCACGTCTGGAGCGACGCCGAAATCCACTTCAACGGCTCGACCACCCTGGACAACGGCCTGACCATCGGCGTGCACGCCGAGTGGGAAATCGGCTCCTACGGCACCACCGACGCCGACCCGATGGACGAAGCCTACGTCACCATCGGCAGCGCCTACGGCCAGCTGCTGGTCGGCGAGGAAAACAACCGCGCCTACCAGATGCACGTCTACGGTGCCCCGGGCCTGATGCTGGGCATGTCCGAGTCCGACATCTACGCTCTGATCGAGCGTCCGGGTGCCGTCGCCGGCCAGACCACCACCGCGCTGAACACCGACAGCGACCGTCAGGGCATCAACTACACCTCGCCCAGCTTCTACGGCTTCCAGTTCGGTGCCACCTACAAGCCGGAAGGTGCCGAGACCACCGGTAGCGTCCTGAACAAGGCCCCGAACTCGATCGCCACCGATGCCACCTCCGAGAACATCTGGGCCGCCAGCCTGACCTACGACGGTGAGTTCTCGGGCGTCGGCGTCGCCGCTTCGGCCGGCTACTTCTCCCAGGAGTCGGGCAACGCCAGCGTCAACGAGCACGACGAGTGGTCCGCCGGTCTGCAGCTGACCTACGCCGGCTTCAGCGTTGGCGGTTCGTACCGTCAGCTCGACATCACCGAGGATGGCACCATCACCCCGGGCGCCAACGGCGGTGCTGACTTCGAGAACGCCGAGGATGGCTACGTCTGGGTTGCCGGCGTCGGCTACGCCACCGGCCCCTACGCCGTCGGCTTCACCTACCAGGCCACCAGCGCCGAGGGTGCCTTCTCCAACGTTCCGGGCAACGTGAACGGTGGTGACGACGAGACCGCCGCCTGGATCGTCGAGGGTACCTACGACATGGGTGCCGGCGTCGCGGTTGGTGCCAGCGTCTTCCACGTCGAGTACGACGACGAGACCACCAACTTCGCCAACAACAACGAGGGCTGGGGCTTCGCCACCGGCATCATGCTCAGCTTCTAAGGCTGCGCACCTCGCTTGAGGATCGGGTCGGGCTCGCCAAGAGCCCGCCCCGGACAGGAAAGGGGAGCCGAAAGGCTCCCCTTTTTTGTGCGCCGAGGTCACGTCTGTGCCCACCCCGCGAGGGCGAGCCGGCGGCAGGCGGATCAAGTCGCCGAAAAAGGCGCGGTCGGAGAAGGCGTGGTTGGGAAAAGGGGTGGCGTCAGCCTTCCCCTTCCAGGACCCGCCGCAACGGCTCGAGCTGTGCCTCGAAGCGCCGCCAGCGCCCCTGGCGGCCGGCGTGGATGGGCTCGCGGACCTGACCGGAACTGGGCGTTTGCACCATGCGGCGACTGCGGTGGTGACTGAGGCAGGCGTCATCCCACGGCAGGCCAAGGCGGCCGATCAGGTCGCGAATGGTCGGCTCCGGCGCATCGACCAGATCGGCATAGGCCAGATCGATGAACACCTCGCCCGGCAACACCTGGCGCCAACGATCGACCAGCCGCTGATAGGCCCGCATGTAGCGCCCGAGCTCTTCCAGGTCATAGCTGTAATGCTGAGCCTGCTCGGCGAAATGCTGGATGAAGCAGGACAACCCCACGTCCATGGGGTCGCGGTGGATGTGGACGATCCGCGCCCCCGGCAGCAGGCGGGCCAGCACGCCGGCAAACAGGAAGTTGTTGGGGGCCTTGTCGGTGACATGGGTCTCCGCCCCCGGAACCAGGGCCCGCAGGCGGCCCAGACAGTCGTTGGCAAAGGCCGCCGCCTGGGTCGCGCTCAGACCGCGGGCCCACGCCCAGGGGGTGTGGAAGCCGGCGGCCGCGCCGTGCAGGCGCACCCGGTCGGGGATCATGCCCAACTCGCCGGCGCCGTGGACCGCCGGATGGCTGGCGATGATCTGCTCGATCAGGGAGGTTCCCGAGCGCGGCATCCCGACAATGTAGATGGGCCGCACGGCGTCGGCGACGGCGATGGCGTCGGCCGGCACCGCCTGGGGCAATGCCTCGGCCAGTTCGACCATCAGGCGCTCGTCGTCGGCCACGTCGTAGGTCAGGGTGGCGCGCTTGATCGCGGCGGCCCGGGCGTAGGCCTCGAACGCCGCCGCGTGGCTGCCCTGCCCCGCGTCGGCCAGGTCATGCCGGGCCTTGCCCAGGGCGTAGCCCACCCGGGCCTGCTCGGTGGCCGGCAGATCGGGGCCGGCGAGCAGGGATTCCAGAAAGGCGATGTCGGGGTCGGCGGGGTCGCGGAAGGTCTTTGCCTGGGCCAGATGGCTGGCGTAAAGCGACACACGGGACACATGGGGGCCCGCCTCGATGGCCTGGCGGAACAGCGCCTCGGCTTCCGGGTTGCGGCCCAGGTCGCGCATCAGGTTGCCCAGCCCGTTGAGCGTTTCGCCACTGGCCGGGCGCAGCGCCAACGCCTTGCGATAGGCGGCTTCGGCCGCCTCGGCCCGGCCCAGGCCCGACAGGGCATTGCCCATGCTGGTCAGCGTATCGGGGTCGTCGGGGGCCAGGGCCAGGGCGTCCTCATAGGCCGCCAGCGCCGCCAGATGATCGCCCCGGCGGCGCAGACAGTTGCCCAGATTGGTGAAGGCGTGCGGAAAGCGCGGGTCAACCCGGGTTGCCATCAGGAAGCTGCCGATCGCTTCCTCGATGCGGTCGAGCCCCTTCAGGGCCAGGCCTTTCAGGTTGTGGGCCACGGCCAGTCGCGGGGCCTGGGCAATCAGGGCCTCGCTTTCCTTCAGGGCGACTCCGTACCGGCCCTGGTCGAGCAACCGGCCGATCTTTTGCAGCCGGGGCCGCGGGTCGCCGGCGGCGCGCGCGCTTCCGGCGCCGTTTTTCGGGCGGCTTTTGGGGGTTTTTCCCTGCGCCCCCTTGCCGGCCTCGGAGGCCGCCTGGGGCAGGGCCAGCCGCACCCCGTGCCGCGCCGCCTCGGTCGCCACGGCCTTCAATTCGCCCCCTCGGCCGGCGGCGGCCATCGCCTGGGCCAGGGCCTGCCAGTGGCGCGGGTTGGCCGGCGCCACCGTGCACAGCCGGCGCAGATGCCCGACGGCGCCCGCCGCGTCGCGCCCCTGCAGGCACAGCACACCCAGGTTGTGCAGCGCCACCGGATGGTCCGGCTGGGTGGCCAGGATTGACAGATAGAGCCGCTTGGCCGCCTCCAGGTTGCCCTGGCGATGCTGTTGGGCCGCTTCGGTCAGGCGCGGATCGGGAGCGGTGGTCATGGAACTCTCCGGTGGGGCAGGCGATGGCGAGGCGCGCGGGCAAGGTCGCGGGCGGCGCCCACGGCGGCCAGACCGATCAGGGGCGCCGCATCCAGGCGGCGGGCGGTGCGGGCATCAATGCCGCCCAGGGCGAGCACCGGCATCCGGCTGTGGCGGACCAGCCGGGCCAGCCGCAGCGGGCCAAGGGCGGGCTGTCCGGGATGGCTGGCGGTGGGCAGGGCCGGCCCGAGCAGGGCGGCATCGGCCCCCAGCGCCTGGGCCCGGGCCAGGGCGCGGCGGCCATGGGCGGCGACGGTTAAAAGCCAGCCGTGGCGCCGCCGGGCCAGCCGCAGGGGAGCGAGGCGGCCGTGGCGGGCCAGCCCTTCCGGCAGGTGCACCCCCTGGGCCCCGACCCGCGCCGCCAGCCGCCAGTCGGCGGCAATCAACAGGACCAGCCGCCGGCGCCGCGCCACCCGGGCCAGCGCCCGCGCCAAATCGGCCCGCCCGGGGCTGTCGTAGTGGCGCAGCAGCAGCCCGGTCCCGGCCGGCAGGCGGGCGGCCAGGGGCAGCGGATCGGCGCTCCGGGCGCTGTCGGTCACGGCGAGCAGGAAGGATGGGGCGGGCAAATTGACGACTCCGGCGGTTGCCCATACTCTCCCGGGCAAAGAACCCCCGAAAAAGAGCGCGAAACAGCCATGAACGCAAGCGTTGCCGACAATCTGTCCACCGTCCGGGCCAGCATCGCCGAAGCCGCCCGCGCCGCCGGCCGGTCGCCCGAGTCGGTCACCCTGGTGGCGGTCAGCAAGGTCCACGGGGCCGAGCGGGCCGCCCAGGCCCTGGAAGCCGGCCAGCGGGTGTTCGGCGAAAACCGGGTCCAGGAAGCGCAGACCAAGTGGCCCGACCTGAAACGCCGCTTCCCCGAAGCCCGCCTGCACCTGATCGGCCCCTTGCAGACCAACAAGGTGCGCCCGGCGCTGGAGCTGTTCGACGTCATCGAAACCGTCGACCGGCCGCGCCTCGCCAAGGTGCTCGGCGAGGCGCTGGCCGACCGCCCCACCCGACCCGACCTGCTGGTCCAGGTCAACACCGGCCAGGAGCCGCAAAAAGCCGGCATCGACCCGGCCGAGGCCGACGACTTCCTGGCCTACTGCCGCAACGACTGCGGCCTGACCATCCAGGGCCTGATGTGCATCCCGCCCATCGACGAGGAACCGGCCCTGCACTTCGCCCTGCTGCGCGAAATCGCCCGCCGCCACGATCTGCCCTGGCTCAGCATGGGCATGAGCGACGACTACCCCACCGCCATCGCCATGGGCGCCACCCACGTCCGCATCGGCACCGCCATCTTCGGCCATCGCCCCCCGAAGACGTAGGTAGCGGCAGACGCCAAGGGGGCGCTGCCCCCTTGAACCCCCGCCGGGGGGACCAGGGGCCCCCCCGGACCCCCGCCGTGACTTAAAACCCCACCCAGGGGGGCAAGCCCCCCTGGGTGGGGTTTTGATTCATGGTGGGGTCTGGGGAGGCCTCTCGGCCTCCCCAGCGGGGTTCAAAGGGGCGGCGCCCCTTTGCGTCTGGCGCCGCCTGCGCCGTCAGGGGGTGATGGTGAGGTTGGTGGTGGGGGGGATGAGTTTCAGCAGCAGGGTCATGTGGGGTGGGGCGAGGGCGATGCAGCCTTCGGTCGGCGGGTAATTGACGCCGGCCAGGTGCAGGAAGATGGCGCTGCCCAGGCCGGGTTGGGGTGGGTCGTCGTTGTGGCCGAGGACGATGACGAGGTCGTACAGGTGGTCTTGCCGCCACAGGTTTTCGGCGCTGGCCGGGTGGGGCAGGGTGACCGGGCGGTTGTAGTCCTGGTGGGTCGGGTCGTCGCACCAGCCGTCGTTTGGTCGGATGGCCTGGGTGGGCAGGGTGGTGGCTGGCGGGGTGGGCCAGCGGTCGGGTCGGTAGAGCAGGTGGCGCAAGGGGTAGCGGCCGGTCGGGGTGGCGCCATCGCCTTCCCGTTTGTCGGTCCGCACGCCGCCCCGGCCCAGGGCGCAGGGCCAGCGGTGCGGTCCGATGGTCAGTCGGCCGCTGGCGGAAACCTGGATCTCCATGGCGGCGGTGGCTTACCGGGCCATGCCGGCGGCCTGGTACTTGTCCAGGGCCTGACGCATGGCGGCCTGGTAGAAGGCCGGGGTGATCTGGCCCTTGCCGTCGCCCAGCATGGGATGGCCGGTGGCGTCGACTTCGGCTGGCAGGCGGCTCGACAGGTCGATGCCCGATGGTTGGCGGGTCGTTTCGGCGGCGGTCGTGGCCGTCCCGGCGGCCGGCGCCAGATAGTCGATGCCGCTGCCCAGCGAGGCTCCGGGCGCCGCCGGGGGGGCGGTGTCGGCGGCGAGGTTCGCCTTGGGGCTGGGCGGGCGCGGCGGCACGGTCAGGGTATCGCCGCTGGTGGTGCCGCTGGCCCGCCAACTGCTGGACGTGCCGCCGCCGGGCCGTTGCGGCACCGGGAACCAGCGCCGGCCCTTGGCATCGGTCACCGGACCCTGGTCGGGTTGCGGGGTGGGGATGGGGATGGCCGGGGCGGCCTGGGCCGTCTGGGCGTTCTGGGAGGCGGTCGGGATCAGACTCTGTTCGCCGGCGGTCAGGGCGGCCAGTTCGGTCTGGGGAGTGACCTCGGGGAGGGGGTGGGGGGTGGCCGTTCCGGCCATTGCCTGGGCGGCGATCTGGCTGCCCAGCGAGCCACCCAGCGAGCCACCGGGCTGGGCCGTGGCGCCGAGATCGGCCGACCGGTCAGCGGCGGCCTCGGCGAGGCGGGTGGCCGGGGCGGCGTCGGGGGTGGCCGGGGTGTCGGGGCCGAACAGGGCGGTCATCACGTGGCCGCCCAGGTCGTCGCCGGTTTCCCCCTCGATCACCGTGTTGACCACCGAGGCGGCGACGCCCAGCGGGCCACCGAAGATGCCGCCGCCGACGATGCGCGGCAGGGCGTCGATCTGATCGCCGGTCCATTCGCGGTAGAAGGTGGAGATCACCGGCAGGTGTTGCAGCGGGTTGATGATGTCGAGCACGTCCCAGAAGGTCAGCCCGTCGTCGCCGAACGGCTTGACCTTGGCCTGACCGCCGCCGGCTTCCTCGAAGGTGCCGGGGAGGGCCGCCGTCTCGGCCTCGCGGTTGCGGTTGAGGCGGGCCATGGTGTCGCGGTTGGACTGCGTCGCCGGGCTGCCGGGACGGGGCGCGGTGGGATCGTGGATCAGGGCGACGCTGGACACGGGGCCGATACCTTACGCCTTCTGGGGGAAGTCTCCACGGGTCCCTTCGCAAGCCCGGTGCCAACCCAGAATACGTATGTAAATCAAGCAATTGAATGCGGGCGATCCGGCCTCGTCCCGGCCTCGGCGGGTAATTCCTGCCGCCCGCCGGCGTCCCCTTTGCCCAGTTCGGGTGTTCCGTTCGGGTGTCCCGTTCGGGGCGGCGCGGCTCAGGTCACGGCGGCGAGCAGTTGGGCGTTGCCGCCGGAGGCGGTGGTGTCGATGCACAGGTGGCGCTCCAGACGGCAGCGGGCGGTGATCTGGCGTTCGCTGAGCAAGGGCAGGATCGCCCCCGGCCGGGCGGCCAGGGCCTGGCGCAGGGCGCGGGCGCGGTCGGTCGGTCCCCAGCAGGCGACCGCGTCGAAGCCGTCAAGGTGGCGCAGCGCCTCGGCCTCCAGGCGGCCGGCGACGGCGTTTTCGCCGCGCGCGCCGGGGGCCACGCAGACCGCCGCGCAGCCGGCGGCGCGGGCCTGGGTGGCCTGGGCCTCGGCGCTGGCGGCGTCCGGCCCCAGGCACAGGATGACGCCGCGCGGGTGGTGGCTGTAGCGGTTGGACTCGCCGGTCGGCCCGGGCAGGTCGCGGCTCGACAGCGGCCCCGCCGTCACCTGCTCCCGGGCCTTGTCGAGGCAGGCCTGCACGGCGGCGGGATCGGCTGGCGCCGTGTCGGGCGGTTCGGGCCGGGTTTCGCGGGCCGGCTGGGTGAAGCGGGCCAGATAGTCGGGTCCGCCCGCTTTCGGCCCGGTGCCCGACAGGCCCTGGCCGCCGAACGGCTGCGAGCCGACGATGGCGCCGATCTGGTTGCGGTTGACATAAAGGTTGCCGGCCCGGACCCGGGCGGTGATCCGCTCCACCCTATCGTCGATGCGGCTGTGCACGCCGAAGGTCAGGCCGTAGCCCTGGGCGTTGATGGCATCGACCACCCGGTCGATCCGCGAGGCCTGGAAGGTGGCCACGTGCAGAACCGGGCCGAAGACCTCGCGTTCCAACTCCTCGATTCCCTCCAGCCGGATCACCGCCGGGCCGACGAAATGGCCGTCGCCCCGGGGCGTTGGCAGTTGCTTGAGAAGCCGCCCCTCGGCCCGGGCGCGTTCCACGTGGGCCTCGATGTCGACCCGGGCCCGGGCGTCGATGACCGGGCCGATGTCGGTCGCCACGTCCCATGGGTCGCCCAGGGCCAACTGGTCCATGGCGCCATACAGCATGTCGAGGAAGGGCTCGGCGATGTCGGCCTGGAGATAGAGCATGCGCAGGGCCGAGCAGCGCTGGCCGGCCGACTGGAAGGCCGAGACGATGATGTCGCCGATGGCCTGCTCGGGCAGGGCGGTGCTGTCGACGATCATCGCGTTGAGGCCGCCGGTCTCGGCGATCAGCGGCGCGTCGGGGGCCAGATGCTCGGCCATCGTGCGGTGGATGCGGTGCGCCGTGGCGGTGGAGCCGGTGAAGGCGACGCCGCCGATGCGCGGGTCGGCGACCAGGGCGGCGCCCACCTCGGGCCCCTCGCCGGGCAGCAGGGCCAGGGCGTGGGCCGGCACCCCGGCCCGGTGCAGCAGCGCGGTGGCCCTGGCGGCGATCAGCGGGGTGGCCTCGGCCGGTTTGGCCAGCACCCCGTTGCCGGCGGCCAGGGCGGCGGCGATCTGGCCGGTGAAGATGGCGAGCGGGAAGTTCCACGGGCTGATGCAGGCGAACAGCCCGCGCGCCGGGGCCGACAGGTCGCCGGCCCGGGCCGCGTAATAGCGCAGGAAGTCGACCGCCTCGCGCAGGTCGGCGATGGCGTCGGCCGGGGTCTTGCCGGCCTCGCGGGTGAGCAGGGCGCACAGTTCGCCCTGTTCGGCCTCGTACAGTTCGCTGGCCTCGACCAGCACGGCGGCGCGCTCGGCGGCCGAGGCGGTCCACGGCCGCGCCGCGTTGAGCGCCGCCGCCACCTCGGACGGGGTGGCGGGATGCACCTGACCGACCCTCTCGGCCGGGGCAAAGGGATTGCTGACCGGTTGCGCCGGGCCGTTGCCCGAGCCGTTGCGGCGTGTCGGCCGGGCCTCCCAGGTGGTTTCGCGGAAGGGGGCGCGGGCGGCCTCGAAGGCGGCCCGGGTAGGGGGATCGGTGAGGTCGGTGCCGGCCGAATTGCGGCGTTCCGGCGCGAACAGGTCGGGCGGCGGGCGCACCGCCGGGTTGGGGCGCCCCAGGTCCTCGGCGGCGAACGGGTCGGCGGCCACCGTGGCGGCCGGCACCTGGGCATCCAGCAACTGGTTGACGAAGGAGCTGTTGGCCCCATTCTCCAGCAGCCGGCGGACCAGATAGGCCAGCAGGTCGCGGTGTGCCCCGACCGGGGCATAGATGCGGCAGCGCGTGCCGGCCTCTGCCTTGACGTTGGCGTGCAGGCTTTCGCCCATGCCATGCAGGCGCTGGAACTCGAAGCTGTCGCGGTTCGCGCCCAGGTCTTCGGCGACCTCCAGCACGGCGGCCAGGGTGTGCGCGTTGTGGCTGGCGAACTGCGGATAAAGACGCCCCGACAGCGCCAGCAGCCGCCGCGCCGAGGCCAGATAGGCGACGTCGCTGGCCGCCTTGCGGGTGAACACCGGGAAGTCGGGCAGGCCGGCCACCTGGGCCCGCTTGATCTCGCTGTCCCAGTAGGCGCCCTTGACCAGACGCACCATCAGCCGGCGGTCGAGCGTCTCGGCCAGGGCGTGCAGCCAGTCGATGAGCGGCCCGACGCGCCGCCCATAGGCCTGCACCACCACCCCGAAGCCGTCCCAGCCGGCCAGCTCGGGATCGGCCAGCACGGCCTCGATCACATCCAGCGTCGGCTCCAGGCGGTCGGCTTCCTCGGCATCGACGGTCAGGCCCATGTTGGCGGCCCGGGCGGCGCGGGCCAGGGTGCCCAGGGCGGGCACCAGCTCGGCCATCAGGCGGTCGTGCTGGGTCGCCTCGAAGCGCGGGAAAAGGGCCGACAGCTTGACCGAGATGCCCGGGTTGTCGCGCGGATCGTCGGCCCTGCACAACGGCGCCAGATGGGCGATGGCGGCCGCGTAGGCGGCGCGGTAGGCGGCCGCCTGATCGGCGGTGATGGCGGCCTCGCCGAGCATGTCGTAGGAGTAGGTGTAGCCTTCGGCCTCGTACTCGCCGGCCCGCGTCACCGCCGCGGCGATGCTTTCGCCGAGCACGAACTGGTTGCCCATCTCCTTCATCGCCCGCTTCGCCGCGGCGCGGATCACCGGCTCGCCCAGCCGGCGCACGGCGCCGCGCAGCACCTCGGCCACCCCGGTGCCCTCCGACAGCACGCGGCCGGTCAGCATCAACGCCCAGGTGGAGGCGTTGACCAGCGACGAACTGGACTGCCCGAGGTGCGCCCCCCAGGCCGAAGGGGCGATCTTGTCCTCGATCAGGGCATCGATGGTCTCGGCGTCGGGCACCCGGAGCAGCGCCTCGGCGAGGCACATCAGGGCCACCCCCTCGTCGGTGGACAGCCCGTACTCGGCCAGGAAGACGTCCATCAGGGCCGGCTTGCGGTCGGCCCTGAGGGCCTCGACCAGGGCCTGGCCGCGCACCTGGGCGCGGGCCCGCAGGTCGGCGTCCAGGGGTGCCGTGCGGCTCAACTCGGCCAGCACGGCGGCTTCGTCCTTCAGGTGGAAGTCGCGGATGCGGGTGCGCAATCGATTGAGGTGATCGGTCACCGAAGGTCTCCCCTCTTCGATCTGTCGGTGCGTCTCCCTGTTCAGGTAAGGTCGCCGGACGGCGAATGCACGCCCCCTTTTCCAGCCGGGGGTGTGGGGCTATCATCGCGCGGTGCCGTTTCCCCCTTTTCGGAGAGCCCGATCCATGACCCCGCGCGACCCCGACCAGCCCGCCCCCGCCAAGGCCCGCGGCCTGATCGGCACCGTTCTCGCCCTGGGTGGGGTGGCGATGGTCGTCTGGGGCGGCCTGCAACTGGCCGGCGTGGTGGCGGCGGCCGGCGAGGCGGAAAGCGACACCATCCTGGGGGTGCTGCTGATCATCGTCGGCCTGGTCGATCTTTTCGTCGCTCTGCTGGTCGGCGCCGGTGCCGTCAAGGTGGACCGCGCCGAGGCCCGCGCCCCGGCCACGCCGCCGCGCGGCGGGCCGGTGCGGCGGCGCTGAGCCGCTGGCCGCTTGATCGTCTCGGCCAGCTATCGCACCGACATCCCGGCCTTCTACGGCCGCTGGTTCGCGCGGCGCCTTGCGGCTGGCTGGTGCGCGGCGGTCAATCCCTATTCCGGCAAGCCCTACCGCATCGCGCTGCGGCCGCCCGAGGTGGCCGGCATGGTCTTCTGGACGCGCCACGTGACGCCCTTCCTGCCGGTGCTGGACAAGGTCGCCGAGGCCGGGCTGCCGTTCGTCGTGCAGCACACCCTGACCGGCTATCCCCGGGCCCTGGAAGCGGCGGTGGCCGAGCCGGAAAAGGCGCTGGCCGGAATGCGCGAGGTGGCCCACCGCTTCGGCCCGCGGGCGCTGGTGTGGCGCCACGACCCGATCGTGCTCTCCTCGCTCACCCCGCCGGCCTGGCAGCGGGCCGCCTTTGCCGCCACCGCCCGGCGCCTGGAAGGGGTGGTCGACGAGGTGGTGGTGTCGTTCCTTCAGGTCTACCGCAAGACGGTCCGCAACATGGCCGCCGCCGCCCGGGCCGGTGGCTTCACGTGGGATGACCCGGGCCCGGCCGGCAAACAGGCCCTGCTGGCCGAGCTGGCCCCCCTGGCCGCCCGCCACGGCATCCGGCTGACCCTGTGCGGCCAGCCCGAGCTGCTGGTGCCCGGGGTGGCCGAGGCGCGCTGCATCGACCCGGCCCGCCTTCAGGATCTGGCCGGCCGCCCGGTGCCCGCCGCCGCCCAGCCGCACCGCGCCTGCGCCTGCGCCGCCAGCCGCGACATCGGAGCCTACGACACCTGCCCCGAGGGCTGCGCCTACTGCTACGCGGTGGTCCGCCGGGCGGTGGCACGGCGCCATCACGCGGCGCACGACGCGGACAGCCCGTTCCTTTTCGCGCCGCCCGGCACCCCGGTGCCCGAGGCCCCCGACCAGGGCCGATTCCTGTAGGGCGACATGTCGAGAAAGCGCCACGAATGTCGGACATCGTGTCGTGTCTGGCCATCTGGGCGAGAGTCAACCATCTGAAATAAAACGGGAAAAATTCTGGCCTGGTGTTTGCTTGGGAAAATCCGTGTAGCCTGCCAAGCGTTATTACCTGTAACTACATAACGGTCCCGACCCGCCCTCCCGAAGGCAGATTCGAACATGAGCCCGCCCACCCTGTCCGCCGTCTTCTCGCACGCCGAGCCGCGCCCGATGCAGGTTGGCGAATCGCGCATCCGCCTGCTCGAGGCGATCCGCGACCACGGCTCCATCGCCGCCGCCGGGCGCGCCATGGGGCTGTCCTACAAGGGCGCCTGGGAGGCGGCGACGGCGCTCAACAACCTGTTCGCCCGCCCCCTGGTGGTTGCCCGTCCGGGCGGCCGGCATGGCGGCGGGGCCGAACTGACGGCCCAGGGGCTGGCCGTCATCACCGCCTTCCGCCGCCTGGAAGGGGCGCTGGCGGTGCTCGCCGGCGACCTCGACCGAGCCCTGGGCGGTTCCCCCGATACCCCCGAAACCGGGCCCCTGCTGTCGGACAACCCGACCGCCGGAGCGCTCGACCTGATGCGGAGACTGAGCATGCAGACCACCGCCCGCAACGCCCTGCGCGGCACCATCGCCCACCTCATCCCGGGCACCGTCAACACCGAGGTGGTGATCGATCTGGGCGACGCCCGCCTGACCGCCGTGGTCACCAACGGCAGCGTCCGAAGCCTCGGCCTGGATGGCGGCGGCGAGGTGACGGCGCTGATCAAGGCCAGCTTCGTCATGCTGGCGGTCGGCGAGGGCGCCCTGGCGACCAGCGCCGACAACCACCTGCCGGGCACCGTGACGGCGCGTCACGACGGCCCGGTGAACAGCGAAATCAGCCTCGACATCGGCGGCGGCAAGACCCTGGTCGCCATCGTCACCCGGGACTCGGCCGAGCGCCTGGAACTGGCCCCTGGAATCGCCGCCAGCGCCCTGATCGAGGCCCACCACATCATCCTGGCCCTCGACTGAGCGCCATCATCCATAAGGAGTCCCCCCTCATGCACCGTTCCCTGCTGCTTGCCCTGGGCCTTCTGGCCACCCTCGCCGGTCCGGCCCGGGCCGACGAGACCAACGTCGCCGTGGCCGCCAACTTCACCGGCCCGGCCAAGATCATCGCCGATGCCTTCACCGAGGCCACCGGCCACGTGGCGGTGCTGTCGTTCGGCTCGACCGGGCAGCTCTACACCCAGATCAGCCAGGGGGCGCCGTTCCAGGTCTTCCTGGCGGCGGATCAGGCACGGCCCGAAAAGGCCGTCGCCGAGGGCCTGGCGGTGGCCGGCAGCCAGCGCACCTACGCCATCGGCACCCTGGTCCTGTGGTCGGCCGACGCCAGCCTGCCGGCCGGGCCCGAGATGCTGACCGCGCCCGGCGTCGATCGCATCGCCCTGGCCAACCCGGCCACCGCCCCCTACGGCGCCGCCGCCATGGCGGCCCTGGAAAGCCTGGGCATGGTCGAGGCCGTGGCCGACCGGCTGGTGCAGGGCAACAATATCGCCCAGACCTTCCAGTTCGTGACCACCGGCAACGCCCAGGCCGGGTTCGTCGCCGGCTCGCAACTGACCGGCGTGACCGACGGCGTGGCCTGGACGCTGCCCGGCGACCTCTACCCGCCGATCCGCCAGGACGCCGTGCTGCTGACCACCGGCGCCGACAACCCCGCCGCCCGCGCCTTCCTCGACTTCCTGGCCGGGCCGGAGAGCCTGAAGGTGATCCAGGATCACGGCTACGCGGTGGCTTTCTGACACGGGAACAAGGGGGCGCCGCCCCCTTGACGCCCGCCGGGGGGACAGGGTCCCCCCGGACCCCGCCTTTCTGTAGCGCGCCACTTGCTTTTGGAGTGGTCGCCACTTGGTTCTGGAGCATGGTAGCCCGCCTCTGAGAGGGGTCTCAAGGTGCCCTGACGGGGGC
>NZ_FNCV01000012.1 GCF_900100455.1 Roseospirillum parvum
CGAGGACGTGTTCTAATGCCGCGCCGTCGTACCCGCATCCCTCTGAACGTGTATCTCAACAACCGGCTCGTCGGGCGTCTCAACCGCGAAAGCAGCGGCGCAATCGACTTCGCCTATGACCTGAGCTGGCTGGAATGGGAACATGCACTGCCGGTATCCCTCTCCCTGCCCCTTCGCGAGGATCGCTATATCGGCGCACCCGTCGCGGCCGTATTCGAAAACCTGCTGCCCGACTCCGACGCACTGCGGAAGCGGGTCGCCGAACGTGTCGGCGCGACCGGCACTGATGCCTATAGTCTGCTCGCCGCCATTGGCCGGGATTGCGTCGGGGCCTTGCAGTTTCTGCCGGATACCCTATCCCCGGACGATATCATGCAAAGCACCGGCAAGATCGAAGGGGAGCCCGTCGACGAAGACGACATCGGCCGGATACTGAACAACCTGGCGCGCGCGCCGCTCGGCCTCGATGAAGACGACGCCTTCCGAATATCCGTGGCGGGCGCACAGGAAAAGACCGCCCTGCTCCACTATGAAGGGCGTTGGCTCAAGCCAATCGGCACGACGCCGACGACGCACATCTTCAAGCCACAGATCGGCCAGCTCCCGAACGGGATCGACCTGTCTAACAGCGTCGAAAATGAATTCTATTGCCTGCAACTGATGAAAGCCTTCGGGCTTCCGGTCAACGAAGCGCGTATCGAAAGCTTCGCCGGAAAAAAGGTGCTCGTGATCGAGCGCTTCGACCGGCGTTGGGCGCGCGACGGCCGGTTGCTTCGCCTGCCGCAAGAGGATTGCTGTCAGGCGCTCTCAGTCCCGCCAACCATGAAATATCAGAACCAAGGGGGGCCGGGCATTTCGGCCATCGTCGAACTGTTGAAAGGCAGCGACGAGCCCGAGGCCGATCAGCTCGCCTTCTTCAAGGCCCAAATCATTTTCTGGCTCATCGGTGCGACCGACGGTCATGCGAAGAATTTCTCGATCTTCCTCACACCGGGCAGCCGCTATCGGCTGACGCCCTTCTATGATGTGCTCACGGCGCAACCGAGCCTCGACGATCACCAGATTCAGCGCAAGCAAATGAAGCTGGCAATGGCGATTGGCGACAAGAACCGATACCGGATCGAGGACATCATGGGCCGTCACTTCGTTCAGACGGGCGCGAAGGCGGGAATGGCGAAGCGCCTGACGATCCAGGCGATCTGCGATATCAGCGAAGCGGCCGAGAACGCACTGAAGGCGGTAGAAGCCCAACTGCCAAAGGACTTCCCCGCCGCCATCCATGAGTCGGTTAGCACCGCCATGCGAGACCGCGCCCGCCGTCTCGAACTGAGCGCGGCAGACGCCGAATAAGTCACCAACCACTATGTTCCGGGACAGCCGCAAGAAGCGCGGCATCAACAAGGATCGCGGCCAGGGCCGGGACCGGTAAAGTCTAAAGTCGCCCCGTCAATACAGAGGCGTACCGTTTCTGAATATCTGTACTATACGGTCTGAATTGTCATACTGTATCGAAAAATTATGCGACCAAAAATAGCCGGAAATAGGATCTTCATAATAGTAACTGAACGAATTTTCCCGCACATCTTCGGAAATTTTACTTTTAGTTACGCCCAAATTTGAGAATATTACCTTCTCTGCTTCTGTTTTTGGCAGCCCTATCGGGAAACTGTGGATCAAGGCTTGATCAAGCTCATCTCGATTTGAGTAGTCTCGGAATTTGAAATTTTGAGGCTTGAAATCAGGATGCTCTGGGTCTTTGATCTTGAAAGGGTTATAGTACAGCCATATCGAGAAGGCGACGACGACAATCAACGCTAACATAGATAGGGCCAGATAACCGATATATCTAATTATCCTAAATACAATATCTTCAATTCTCATAACTATAATCTACCTTAATATAGAACTCACAATTTCTATATTTTCACAAAGCCTTTGTTATGTCTTGGACTTTATCATTTTCGGCTATCATCAATAATCTAAAAAGGGCGGGCACCGGAATGCCCGCCCCTCAGAAACCGTCGATCTGCATCGGCTCTAGTATTTCATATCGCTGTCGTCGCCTTGCTGTTCGATCAGTTTCTTTAGCTCGCGCATCGCCTTGGCCTTCTTGGGGTCGCGGTCCTTGCGCTGCTTCTTCATCTCGCCGTTCAACACGGTCACAAGGCTGATGGCCTGCTGTTCGCTGTCCAGCTCCCAAACCTCGATGAATTTTTCGCCGTAGTCGAAGCCCACAACATAGAATCCGTCAGTACGCTGGGCCGTCGTCTTGCCGTTGAACGTGTGTTCCTGGACGGATGGCGGGACGTGATACATCTGGAACTTTCCGACCAGCGCCCTGTCATAGAAGGCGCCGTTGAGAAATAGGTTGCCGCTTTCCATCCGCTTGGGGTCGCCAAGCGCGTCGCGCTGATAGGACTCCGTGCGCTTGAAGAAGAGAAAAGCCCGCTTCTTGTAGGTGACGGTTTCCTTGACCATGGGCCGTTCCCACCGCCCGACGATGATGGTGTCGCCATACATGCGGAGCAGGATCGGGTCCTTGGGGTGATAGCCTTCCTTCATGCACTCCTTGCCGTGGAACAGGTTGTAGAGGTTCGCAAAGCCCTGGCGTCCGTTCCTGTGCTTGAAGCCGATTGTGAACGGTTCCGGCGCGCGGCTCCGTTCCGGCTCGATCCAGACGAGAGTCCCGAAGACGCGGAAGTCGAAGTCCGGGCTGACGGTATTGGGGCGGCTTTTGGTCGTGGTGGTCATGGCTCATATCTCCCTTTGAAATGTGGATGGGTGTGGTAGACGACGCGGCCGACGGCCATCGGCTTGAAGCCGGGGACCTTGATGATTTGCAGGCCGGTTTCGCGGGCGAAGTAGCGGGTCACTTCCTCGGGCGTCATAAGCTCGTGCAGCATGGTCGAGCGGGACTGGCCCTGAAGGCCCGCCCCCTGACCGGAGCGGGTGACCTCGCCGTCATTGACGACGCGGATCGCCAGCTTGCCGAGAAGCTTGGAGACGTATTCGGCGGTGCTGAAGTCGGTGTTGCCGAACCACTGCGTCACGCCCGCATTGCCGATGAAGGTTTCCCAGCTCGATTTGTAGTGCGCGCGAAGCTGCGAGATGTCCTGAATGATCGGCCAGAGTTTCACGTCGAAGCTGGCCATCTGACCGGCGGCGGATTCGATGGAGCGCATGTGCCCGAGGATCGGGAACTCATCGAGGACGAAGAGCACCGGCAGGCGCGGCTTCGTCCGCTCGCGCTCCATCGCGATCAGCGCCATGTTCAGGATGACCCGCAGCCAGCGGAAATGCGTCGCCATGCGACCGGCGGGCAGGCAGAGATAGAGCGTCGTCGGCTTCTTCTTGATGTCGGCCAGGGTGAAGGCTGAATCCGCAAGCACCCGTTCCATGGCGGGCGACACCAGAAAGCTGGTCTGCTCGATAGCGGTGGAGATGATCGAGCCGCGCTCGTTCTCGGGCTTGGCGCTCATGCTGTCGCCGACCTGGGCGACCGCGCCGCCGAACACGTCGTTTCCGGACATCTCGATGAACAGCTCTTCGAGGTCGCGCTGATCCGACGCAAGAAGCTCGCGCACATGCAGCAGATTGCGCAGCGCGGGCGGCTTCGTCGTCGCAACATGCAGGATCAGGCCGTGCAGCAGGTTCTTTGCCGATAGCGTCCAGTGATCCTGTCCGCGCCCGTCGGGGATAATCAGCGCGTCGGCGAGAAGCCCGGCATCGTCCACCGAGTCCTCGATGCTCGGGTCGAGCATCGCCATCGGATTGAAGGAAGATGTCTTCCATCCCGACGTACCGAAGGGATCGAGCACGATGGTGTTTTGCTTCAGGCGTTCATGGCGGAAGCGGCGGGTGATCCGCGCCAGCTCGCCCTTCGGGTCGATGGCGATCACCGAGCCGGGATAGTCGAGCAAGTTGGAAATGACGCCGACGGATTTGCCGGACCGCGAACCGGCCACGGTCAACATGTGCCGGTCGTCCATATAGCCGATCAGCTTCTCGCCGACGCTGCCGAGGATCAGCTTACCTTGCTGATAAGCGAAATTCGGGGAAGCCGCGACGCGCTCCGGACCGATCCATCCGACCGTGGCGGGAATCGCCTTGTCGATATCCGGGTCCACGCCGCGCGGGAATTTTGCGATGTCCAGCATCGGGGCCGGTGTCCTCTTCTAATTACCTAGAAGAGATATTTTCACCGGCGGGCTGTTCTTAAATGCTGGCCTTGCACAGGCTTTGCACCGCTGCAAGAGACGCGCGCAGCACCGCCGCGCGGTCTGCCGTCACCTTCGCGTTTCAATCCGGGCCGTTCGTTTCCTACGGTTCGATCAGCACGCCGCCAGGCGTGCGCCTTTTCCCTGTCGATGATTGTGCGGGGTCGGGGTCGGGAAAGGCTCCGACTGGCGGGGCCTCCGAACATAGGAGGAAACGAAATGACCCTGATTACGCGCTATCAACTGGCATCCCGCAGCGTCGCGGACCTGCACGCGCTCTATCACGAGATTTATGACAGCCTGGTCCTCAGCCATGAGGGCAGCCCGGAGCGCCGGTGCGCTCTCGCCTCGCTGGAAAACATCCTCGCGGAATTGCATTCCCGCGCGCTGCGCCCGCCCGGTCCCTGACCGGCAAAAAGATAGCGGCCGGACGGTGGAGCCGTCCGGCCGCGTCGCGGCTCAGGCCGCTTTCGCTTCGGCTTCTGCTTTTGGCTGATAGCCTTGCAAATGCTCGACGGCGGCTTGCGCGAAGCGCGCCGCCTGAAAGATGAAGCGCTTATCGTTGCGCAGCACTTCCAGCCATGAACCGATATAGGCCGCATGATCCTCGCGGGTTTCGGGTGTGAGTCCGAGGTCGGCGGACAGGAACGCCGATCCCAGCTCCGCGACCAGCTCTTCGCGGGCGTAGCCTTCATCGCCAAAGCGCTTGCGCCCGAAATCGCGATCCAGTCGGGACGGGTGCCGCGTCCAGTGGGTCAGCTCATGCGCCAAGGTGGCGTAATAGCTCTCGGCATCGCGGAACGTCTCGAAGGGCGGCATCTGCACATAGTCCGAACCGATGGCGTAATAGGCACGGTTCCCGCCATGGCGGATGGTGGCACCGGTGGCGGAAAAGAACCGCTCGGCGGATTCTATGCGCTCAATGTCCGGATTGACCCGCTCCGCCGTCGCATAGAAATGCGCGGGCAAGCCCTCGATCTCTTCGACGTTAAAGACGGTGTATCCCTTCATGAACGGGATGGCCTGCTCGTATTCCTTTCCGGCGTCGTCCGTCTCGGTCTTGGTGAAGGTGTCGGCATAGACGACCAGCTCGCCCTTGGCTCCCTTTCGGACATGCCCGCCAAGCTGCTTGGCCTGCTTGTAGGTCATCCACAGCGGCGCGGTGAATTCCCGCGCGGCGGCTGCCGCCCATAGCAGGATGATGTTGATTCCCTGATACGGGATTCCGTTGTGCCGCAAAGGCCGCTCGATGCGTCCGGCCAGATGTCCGGCGTTCCATGGCTTGCGCCAGGTCAGTTCGCCTTTCTCAAGGTCGGCAATGATCTTGTCGGTAACGCGGCTATAAACATCTGTTTTCATTGGTCTTCTCCTAGTTTGGGTTGCGCATATGCAACCGACTAGGCCCGCGCCAATGAGCGGGGGGACGCCGTCAAGGCCGGGGACCGGCGGAGGGGGATCGCCCGGCCTGCACAAGGCTCCGAAGCCAACGGCGAAGGAGGCGCGGAAGGCAGGGGACACCACCGGTCAACGCCCGAAGGGGCTTGGCCTTGACGGAGGAAGGGGCCGCAGGCCCCAATCAATCAAACAGGAAACAAGGTCGCGGCCGTGGCCGCGTCATTCAAAGGCGGCAACCGCCGCCGCCCGCGCGAGGGATGGAAGCCGAATGGCCGAAACCCGCCCTGGCGGGGTTCGGTTCACGACAGCCCGGCCCGAAAGGCGCGCCAAGCGCTTTTTGATTAGATCAACGTTGCACTGCCGTCGGGCCGCACGAGTACCGATCTACCAATCTTTGTGTAGACCTCCGCATCTGGGGCAAACCTCGCCCTTAGAGCTTGGGCGTGTGTATCGTCCAACAAAGTAAATGTCGCTGTTTCGTTTGCTCCAGCGGGCGATAGCCCGGCGCCGACCATGATTCCTGCACATTCGGAGAGAATGTACCTGTCATGAAAATCCTCCCCACCAGGTTTCTCAGCCCATTCGTTTAGTTCGAGTTCGATGTCTGTTGGCAAATGACCATTCAAACGCCTCTCGGCGTCAGCTCGTAGCATATGGTCAGGCGGGCGAGAGTCGTGATGGCCGAAATGCACCCGTATGCGCCTCGGAGTGAAATTGTAGTTCTGGCAAATGGCAAACAGTTGATCCAGAAATCCCCTATAATCTCCGCCTATTCCTCGAATGTCGAAGTAGGGATCTACAATATTGATCTCTTTTGATGCCGCCACCAGCAAATTTAAATGCACCGCAATATCTTGTATCGTGCGTCGTACATTTCGACTTATGGGAGCACAAAAAAGCGTGTGATCATCCTCACAATCATCAACTCTCAGCAACACAGTACAGGCCTCTTGGGTGTTTAAACTAACTATTGCATGAAAAGGACGAGCGCGATGCTCGCGAAGTGCATTTTTTATCCAGGATTCTCCGTGCTCAAAATCTCTTTGAAAATCTACTATACGCGCTTTCTTGCCGTTCTTAAGGCGATCCACAATGCTCTGAATTTTTACATCGCGGACTCCCGCCTCTTTTGCGGCTTCGATAACCTTCTTTTCCCACTTACCCGGAAACCTAGAAATTAAACGACCTTTATCGAAACCAAATTTATCGATCAAAAAGCGAAAATTCTCCCAACTCGAACCTATTGCCTCTGGGTCTACTGCATACTCGGAGTGCATCAGAAAAGCTCCTCCGACCGCTCTTCGAAGAATCCTCGCGGCCACCTATCCAAAAAGTCTCCGTCCGAGGCCACGCGAAGCGGGATGAACTTCACACTGCCATCGTCGCTCTCAGCGTAAATTACTGATAACGCATCGGTGGTTAGCGAGGGAGCGCCCGGCGGCAACTCTGCCTCAGAAGTCTCACGAATACGGCGGAGCAACCGCAACATGATGTGCTCGCTGTGGGTCTCAATGAGGAGAGACTTACGGGAAGATGGCTCTCCCTCGCCGTCATGCACTGCATCGATTAACAGGTCGCCCATCGCAACCTGGATAGCGGGATGAATGTGAAGTTCGGGCTGCTCAACAGCTAGGAGGCCTATGCGACCGCTAAGGCATCCGACGATCACGGGGATCATCTGCGAAATACCAACCCCGACATCGCTCGGCGCAACCAAGATGCCTTTCGCGAAGTCAAGAAGCGCGATCTGCGTTCGGCTATCAAGGTCTTCATAGAGTTCCTGAAGTTCGCCGATATCATCTTCCGTTAGGCCGCGTTCAAACAGCGCGCTAATACGGCTCGGTATCGGGATTTCACGGAAGAGAGCTTTTTCCAGGCGATAGTTCGTAGCGAGCTTGCTCTCGCTGCTGAGCCAATTGTTCACGGCGTCGAACAGTTCGCCTCTGGTATCGGTATAGAGCAAATCCCATGCTGCTAGCCCCTGCGCCCAACGGGATTCATCGGGCGATAGCCTCGGTCTGAAACCGCGTGTCGGGATTTCACGTAAAGGGCCGATATAGGTCATGGTGCTGAGGAAATCGCGCGCGATCCGTACTGGCCCGAGCATGAGTTCATCGAGCAACGCTGCCAAACCGCGAACGCGCGGAGTATTGCCTTCAAGCTCGAACTTGCCGACTTCTGGATCGCGCAGTTCACAATGCAACGGGCGATTGAGGTCGGGCAGCGCACCGACTTCGGTCGCGATGGAAACGCGGAAGTCACTGCCAAGTTCAGAGCTGCCATCACTCGCCATATCGCGGGAGAGCTCCCAAATCTCGCCACCTAACGGTGAGGCAAAGGGATCGGCTCCTATCTCGTCATCGGATGGTTCCAGCGCGAGAGCTTCCGCGTCTTCCTCAATGAGAGATTCATCCGACTCGTCGATTGACTGGAGCAGCGGATGGGCAAAATTGAATGCCGTGATGTATGCCCGGCCTGCCTGCGGCGGCGAATGAATCGCGGCAACGGGTTGGCCATCAGTGTCGATACGAACCGCTGAGACGTATGGGCCTGCGATCAACTCGCTCCATTTAACATCGATCCCGATTCCGATCTCCTGGACCACCGCATAGTCTTCAAGTTCTGTGTTTTCACCGACGACATAGCGCAGGCGTAAGTTCTCGAAGTCCGGGTGTTTGAGATATCCGCCACCATTGATCGGCAGGCGGTCACTGCCCTGCTCATCGCCTATGTTAATGACGAGCTTGATCGAGATCGCCCGATCCAATTCATGGTTGTGGACCAGTGCAGAGAATCCGCCGAGATCGATTAACCCCCCAGCGATGGTTTGGTCAGGATCGGGGTTCTGGCGCTCCAGGATTTCTCGCACATAGTGAAGCGCCTGGAGAATGGTGCTCTTGCCCGCGCTGTTGGGGCCGAAGAGCAGCGTGATAGGGCGCAGCTCTATGACCTGGCGCTTGCCGATGCCCTTGAAATTTTCGATCTCGATCCGGGTGAGCCGCATTCCTAGTCTCCCCAGACATTTGCCGTCGAGGCATCATAGAAATGGATCTCAAGCGGCCTCTTGCGGGGAATCTCGGAGCGTTGCTCGGCGAACCTCCTGGCCTTGGCGATTGTGCGCCTGTTCACGGTGGACTCGGGGTCGCCATAAATGCCGACGTACAGGTCTTGCACTTTGCCTGTGGGAATCCGGCCAAGGACATGGTCGTCGTTGTCGTCGAACGAATGCCCAAAGACAAACAAGGAGCCGCCGATGCTCTCAAAGCTGCGTAGCGCTTTGTGCAGATAGGCGCTGTGCATGATTTTATCGAGCTTGTCCTGGCTATGCCCCTCGGCGACGAATAACGGGTATTTCTGCTCATCAAGCGCCATCCGAATTTGATCAACGATGGCGACATCGGTTTTTGACCACGTGTATTTAGTCAGTTCGTGACCGGCATCGAAGATATGCAGCGCGCCATGTAGAAAATGGACCGTGGGCGAATTGCTATCCTGCCACGAGACGTAGGGGGCGTCTTCGTTGCCCTCCGGATGCCTAAAACCGTCGTCGCACCGGATATTCAACTCATCGACCTCATTGTGCATGAGGCTCCAATAAAGAAGGAGATCGTAGTTGAAGGTGTAGATGTGCTCAAAATTCGCAAGAAATTGTCGGCAATGAGCATACTGCTCATTTTCAATATCGTAAGGCCGATCTGGATGGTTGCGGGCGATCACATTGGCAAGAATCGTCTTCAGCGCTTCGGCGTCTTGTCGAACCTGCTCGACCAGTTCCGGCGCGGATTGTTCATAGAGCGGCAGTGCTCGCTCCATATCGACCAGCAGCCGGATGACCGCTTCAAAATCCTTGGTGTCCAGCGCATCGAATAGCGCTTCAGCATGGGGCGCAGTGGAGAAGTCCGCTTTGCTGAAGAGCGAGCCGTATGTGAAGATATCGGGCTTCAGCGCAATGCTGAAACCGTTACCCAGCAGCAGGTGCTTCTTCCCCTTAGCTCTTGCGATTGCCTGATCGAACGTCTGCATGCACCCCCCTCACGCGCTTTCGTAGCTGCGCTCCAGCAGCGGTTTGGCTTTGTCGAAATCGGCCATCGAGCCAATCGTCACTTCCAGGTCGCCGGTACCGAAATGGCCGATGGTGCGCACGTCGCGGGTGAAGCCTTTTTCGAGCTCGATCGAGTCCGGGTCGATCTTCAGGTAGACGAGCAGATTGCGCGTGCGTATGTGGACCTCGACGCAGGCAAAATTCTTAATGCGCTTGAAGGCGAAATAGTTCTTCAGCGTTTTAATCTGCACGTCATCGCCGAGATTGGTCAGGAACTCCCGTAGCGCCTCGTAGCGGTCGGTTAGCTCCTGATCGGCTTGGTCCAGATAGTTGGACACGGTCTTGGACCGCCCGCGCGAGCCGCCCGAACCCGGTGGCGCGGCAATACCATTGCCAGCGGCGGGGGCGGAGACGGCGTTGACCTGTTCCAGCAGCAGGAGATCGTCGCCGAAGCGCATATAGCGGATCAGTTCGATATTGTGGTTCATCTGCTTGATGGCGTGCTCGTCGTACTTGCTGAAATCCCCGGCGATGCAGATGAGGCGCGGCGCGGTCCATTCGACCGATTGCGCCGCCTCCTGACCAAAGGCTTTGAGAACCAGCATCTCGAAATCACCGCGATGGGTGACGAGCCAATCCAGGTAGAACAGGCCCTGATTGATCACATTCACATTGGTGGCGCGCTTGTATTCGATGATGACGGGGCAGCCGTTTTCGTCGAGGCCGAGCGTATCCATGCGCCCGCCGTGATCGCGCCCGGTGCTGAACTCGGAGGCGAGGAAGCGCACGCCGAGGAAGGTTTCCAGGTTCTGCTCGATCAGCGTCTGGAGCGACTTCTCCAGCGCCGCCGCCGATCCGTCGATCTCGGCAACATTGCCGGAGGTGATGCGGAAGAGTTTGAGATCGCTCATGCCGCCCCCTTCTCGATCAGATCAGGGAAGTACGACGAAAAGCCGCTACGTACTTCTAGCCAAGTCTTTTCGTTGTAGGTCTTTTTCGAGTGAACGACGTTGAGCACGCGGTAGCCTGCCGAACAAAGGGCATCTCGCAGTTTCTTTTCGAGTCCGGCCATTTCATCGCGAACCGGCTTATGCAAGCGCATTTGCTCTTCACGGTCCTGGCCCGACGTTTGGCCGATTTCGGGATGAATAGGGCCATGGGAGATGAGCTCGTAGCTTGCGCAGGCTTCTGGCTCGATCCCGTTCTCCAAAAGCAAACGGCGCAGGCTGTTTGCGGCCTTGGAAAACCCTAAATGTTGGCCCATCCGCGTATAGGGGGCCGTGGCAAAGGGGCTGCTGCTATCGCCTGTCCTACCCACATAGAGCATTTCACCATCGGGAGTTTCGATGCGCCAAACGTAGAGCCAGAATCCACGGGCGAGCATTCCGCCGGGCAGAACAATTCTGTAGGTTTCCGCTCTCATAAATCACCTCGGAAGGCGCGTTGGGAGAGGGATGCAAAGAGGCGTTCCGCCTGGCCTATTTCGTCGAATAGCTTCGAAAGGAGTGGATCGGCTTTTTCCCGCGCCGCTTGATACCGTGCTTGTGCGGCTCGATCGGGAAGCAGCACGGGATAGGCAGACAACTGCCGTTTGTTGATGGTAGCTATGCCAGTCGTTTGTTTAGCTGCGCGTAGGAAATAATCTTTGCCCCGACGACTGCCGATCTGACGACTTAGGACATCTGGGACGATGACGGACTGATCTACCCTAACGCGAAAAATATGATTCTGATGAATGCACTCGGGCAATTCTTCGCGCCAAACGCACCCTCGACCCAACTTGTCCGGATCGCCTCCTTCAGTGAGAAGCAAATCCCCCTCATACAGGCGAAATCGGTCGATCTCTGTCTCGGTCGCTTCGATTTCCTTAATTTCGTTCAAGTCGAGAAAGCCATCCTGGACGTTTGCGACTCGCATATAAGGCAACGACCGAAGCGTTTGGTCGGGTTTGACCTTTCTTCCCTTTGTCAGGCCTGACGTTATTTCAGCGATATCCCCTAATGGCACCTCATCCCACCCCATTGGGTTGGTGACGGGATCGCCGAACATCTCCAGGAAGGTGGATTTAAGGAGGCCGTCGGCGAGGGTCAGGGCCTGCTCGCGCTTGAGGCGTATGGCGTCCGCCTTGTCCAAAATCGCCGCGATCCGGCGTTGTTCCTCCAAAGTTTCCGGCAGCGTTATCTCTAACTCGGCAATATCTTTCCGCGAAACCTGCTTGAACGTCGAGCCGCGCGCACGTTTTTCTAGGTCGCGACGAGCAAAAGTAAGCCATCGCCAAAGGTAATTGTGATCCAAAGAACCGTTCTTTGGCCGCAAACCAGCGACGCCTCGGCCAAGGCAATATTCTTTGTCAGACCAATTAAGGTCGCCGATGGTGGCTCGAATGCATAATAGAATGTCATTCGGCTTTGATATCTTCGTCGGTTGTGACGTGAATTTTGATGAGACAGGGGTTAGGTCCCCAAAATCGCCAGCCCCAGCAAGCAACGGGTAGCCATTGCCATTGATATTGTAAGACGTTCCCTTGGGGGCCTGTCCCATCGAGATATCACAGACATCAGACAAAGGAACGGTTCTCATCCGAGCATCTCCTCCAGCTCGGCGAGATCGCTGGCAATGTCGTCGTTGAGCGTCTTCATTCGCTCCAGGATCACATGCGGCGGGTCGTATTCCTCTTCCTTGTAGACCCGCTCCTGATAACGGCCGAGCGAGAGATCATAGTTCGCGGCCCGGATATCCTCCGCCGGGACGAAGAACGCCCTGTCCTTACGGTCGGTGTCCTTGCTTTCGTCGCGAGCCTGCCAGCGAGCGAGGCAATCGGGCAGGTCGTTTTCTGCCACCAGCACGCGCTTGTCGTCGAGAGAGCGTCCATCGGCCTGCACGTCGTAAAAAAAGACGTTGTCGGTACGTCCGCCCTTGGTGAAGACCAGAATGCCGGTGGATACACCCGCATAGGGCTTGAACACGCCGCTCGGAAGCGAAATCACCGCCTCCAATTGATTGTCGTCTACTAGCAGGCGGCGCAGAGCCACATGGGCGGTCGAGGACCCGAAGAGCACGCCATCGGGCACAATCGTTGCCGACCGGCCGCCAACCTTCAGCATGCGCAGGATCAGCACGAGGAAGAGCAATTCCGTCTTCTTCGTCTTCACCTGGCGCAGCAGACCGGAGTCTACGTCCTCATAATCAAGGCTGCCTTTGAACGGCGGATTGGCGAGGACGATGTCGAAGCCTTCCTTCGCCGATTTCGGGAAGCGCTCCGCAAAGCCATTGCTGAGCGTGTCCTGGTAGTGAATGTCTGGATCATCGACACCGTGAAGCATTAGGTTCATGGCCGCGATCCGCAGCATGGTGGCGTCAAAATCGAAGCCGTGGAACATGGACGAGCGCACATGCTCGCGGTGCTCCTCCAGCATGTCACCGGTGTAGATTTTGTAAGGCTTGCCTGTGTCGGGATCGGTCTCCTCGATCACGCCTTCGGGCGAGGTGTACTTCTCCATCAGGTGTTCCATCACCTGCACCAGGAAGCCGCCGGTGCCCGCCGCCGGATCGGCGATCACGTCGGTCGGCTTCGGTTCCAGCATATCCACCATCAGCCGGATAATATGGCGTGGCGTGCGAAACTGGCCGTTGATGCCCGCCGTTGTCAGCTTGCTGAGCAGATACTCGTAGAGGTCGCCCTTGGTGTCGCCCTCAGTCAGCGGCAGCTTGTCGATCATGCCCACCGCTTTGACCAACAGGCTGGGCTTCTGGATCATGAGCTGCGCGTCTTTCATGAACTCCGCAAAAGCCGATCCGCTGGTCGATGCCTTTCGGAAGTGCGGAAAGACCTTGTCACGAACCAGTGGCAGCATCTTGTCCGCGCCCAGATGCCGGAATTGCGACCAGCGCAATTCCTGTTCTTCCGGCCCGAATCGCCGCTTTTCGAAAGGCTTGCCAGTGCGCCGGGCGCGGTTCTCGTCGCGCGCCTCGTTCACGTCGAGCAAGCGCACGAACATGAGGTAAGTGATCTGTTCGATCACAGTCAGCGGGTTGGTGATGCCTCCCTGCCAAAATTCAAGCCAGAGCGCGTCAACATCGCGTTTGAGTTCGCCGGTAATCATGGGGTTTGCGTCCTTTCATTGGTGTTCGTGCCGGCATCGCCCGTTGGCGGCGGCGCAAACAGATTCACGATCTTCATCAGCTCATCGATATCCTCAGCGCGCTCGAACACGCCTTCCGGCCCGTCGGCATCGACGACCGTAAAGGGCTGGTCATAGAGGTGATCGATGGTGATGAAGCCAAATTTGATGATGTGATTCTGCAAAAGCCCGAGGAAGCGGGTCTGCTTGGCGGTCAGCTCTGGGTGACTCGCCACGAAATCGGAAAACTTGGCTTTGACCGCGTCCGGATCGAGTCCCACGATGGAGCGGATGGTGATATCGAGCGGCAGAGCCGTGGCGCTGAAAAACTCGTGCAGGTCCTTGGCGGTGACCTGCGGATTCTGGGTGAGCACGAGCGAGACGAGGGTCTGCACATCCTCCGCCCGCACCGGCACGCCAGAACGGATTTTCTTGAGCACCGGGTTGGTGTTGAAGTGCTTTCTCAGCTCCGCCTCGACGAGTTGTTTGTACGCCTTCATGTCGACGGTGCGCAGGCTGGTGCTGCGGCGTCCGGTTTGGATCGCAGCCTGGTCTTCGGAAACATCGATGACCTTGGGCGGTACGCCGCCGGTCGTATCCTTGTCGCGGTAGTGGATGATCTGGCGCAGCGGATCGCGCACCGATTCCAACCGCTCGGCGGTGATGTCCGTCCAGAACTCATCCGATTTGGCACGCTTGATCACGTCGGCCTTCTCTCGCACCGGGTTTAGGTGCATCTGGAGACGGTCGAGGCGTTCGAAGAATTCGATCTTCTGATCGTCGAGGCTGGCAGTGCCATTCAGGATGGCGATCTGCATGCGGGCCACGAGCAGGTCGAACGCATGCGCCTCACCAAATCCGCGCGTCGTTCGCCATTGCATCAGCGGGGCCAGCGTGTTGCGCAGCATCGCGACCGTTGCCGGAGCAAATTGCTTGAGCCGTCCGGCCTCCAGGGCGGACCGGCGCTCGCGCCACTTCTCCCTTACGGAAACAGAGTCCTCTGGCAGATCGGCGATATCGGCCTCGATCAATTTGATGACCGTATCGAACACTCCGACCTCACTCTTGCGCAGTGCAGTTTCCGCCAGCGTCAGACGCTCTTCGAAGAGGAGCTGGAGCAGCGATTTGGATTGCTGGGGCTCGGCAGGCTGGTAGCCCGCTTCGAAGCGCTCGAAATTGCCCCAATGATCGAAGATGCGGAAAACTGTTTTGTCCTTGCCCGGCCCGAACAGGTCGGGGCAAAGGCGGGTTCCGCGTCCTACCATCTGCCAGAACTTGACCGGTGAGCGAACCGGCTTCGCGAAAACTAGATTGAGGATTTCCGGGATGTCGATGCCCGTGTCGAGCATGTCCACCGAAATCGCAATGGTGAGCTTGTCGTTGCTTCCCTGGCCTTTGAAGTCGTCGATCAGTTGCTCCGCGCGCGGATCATAGTTGTCGATGACCTGGCAGAATTTCCCGCCATACTGCGGATACATCTCGTCAAAGAGGCGGCTCATGAGTACGGCATGCTCATGGTTCCGCGCAAAGATGATCGACTTGCCGATGACCTGGCCACTCGCATTGCGAAGGCCGTTTTCCATCAGGTTCCGCAGGATCGCGCGGTTGGTGTCCTTGTTGTAGATTGCCTTGTCGATTTGCTCGGATGAGAAATCGTATTGCGACGGGTCCTCGCCTTGCTCCTCAAGCTCGGCAATTTGCTCCTTGGTGAGCCCTTCCAGCCGGATGCCCTCTCGCAAGAATTGCGTGGTATGGGTGAACACTTCGAACGGGGTCAGGTAGCCGTCCTCAACCGCCTGCTCCAGATCATAGTTGGCGGTCGGCAACTGCCCTTCGCAGTTGAAGAGATTGAAGGTGCTGCGGGTTACGAAGTGAACCGGCGTCGCCGTGAGTCCAACTTGCATTGCGTCGAAATAGTGAAACAGATCGCCATAGACGTTGTAGATGCTGCGGTGGGATTCATCGGCGATGATCAGGTCGAAAAAGCCGACGTCAAAGGACTGGTGGACTTTCAGCATCGCCGGATAGGTCGAGATGAAAATCCGCTCGTTTGCAGAACCTGACACACGCGAATTCACGATCCTTATCGGCTCTGAGGGGAGGAAATCCGTGAAAGCGTTTTTCGCCTGCTTGCGAAGCTCCCGACGGTCGCACAGGAACAACACGCGCTTGGCCCAGCCCGCCCGGATGAGCAGTTCGGCAAGAGCAATGGCAACACGAGTCTTGCCGGTGCCCGTCGCCTGGACTAGCAGGGACTTGCGATACTGATCTTCGAAACGCTCTGTGACGCGCTTGATCGCCTCAAGCTGATAGAGGCGGTTTACGATGTTCGGCTGAGGCGACAGCGCAGAGAGTTTGGTCCGATTGTTGCGCTGGACCTTCACCAGATATTGCAGACTGTCTTTGGAGTAATAGCCATAGACCTTGCGCGGCGGGTATCCGGAAACATCGTCCCAAAGCCAGATATCATACCCATTCGTGTAGAAGATCGCCGGGCGGATGCCTTCTTTCTTGTGGATGGCATCGGCATAAAGCTGGGCCTGTTTGCGTCCACGCTCAGGATCAACCGAAGTCTTCTTTGCCTCAACAACAGCCAACGGTGTTCCGTCATCGTCGAGCAAAACATAGTCAACGAAGCCCTTTCCGGTCGAAGTCGGTTGGTCTTCGACTTCGTACTCTTTCACAACTGTCGGCGTTGAAGTCGCATCTGGCCCAACGTCCCATCCGGCAGACGCCAACAATCCATCGATGATGCGCGCGCGGGTCGTTGCCTCATCGAATTTCAGAATGTCGGCAGACGCCTGCGCCGATGCCGATAGAGCCGCAAGCTCTTCGACCTTCTTCTCCGCGCTGTGAGCTTTCTTGCGGGTCTCATCAAGTTCACGCAAAAGCTCGTTTAGCTGCGCTTCCTGCGCGGCGAGCTTTTCTAGGGTACGCTTGCTCAAGCGCTGCGTTTCGGCTTGGTCTTTGACAATTTGTGGGGCTGGCTCGGCAAACGCCGGCAAGTTAGCCGGGTCAGCCTTTTCGAAGTTGACGGCGAGCCACCGCCCAAGGTCATGCGCCTCCTTCAGCAGCCAAAGTGCAGTTTGGGGCTTAGCCGTCTCGCCGTGCGCGGCCTTGTTGCCTTGCATGCGCAGAGCGTGAAGCTTATCCAACACCACCTTGGGCGCAACGGCGCAGAAAGCGCTCTCCCGCAACAAGTCGATGAAGGAAGGCCGGACTGGTTTGGGAAGCTGGAGTTCGCTGTAAATGTCCTTGGTCATGTACTCGGCGAACGCGCGAAGCTTCACCAGAGCGCTGGTGGCATCTGAATAAGCATATGCTTCGGCAAAGCCTGCCAGCGATGCGAGTTCAGGATATTTCTGGCGGAGGAATTCAAAATTCGTAGATTTCATGACATCGCCTCCGCAAGCGCCGCGTCAAAGGCGGCGCGGTTGGAGACAATCACCGGAGTCTCGTGAGGCTGATCAAGCGAATCCGCAGCATCTAAACGCATCCGCTTTTGGAAGTAATAGAGAAGCGCCTTACGAACCGGCACCGTCACTTTGCCATCAGTCATTTCGTAGTCTTGGGCAATAACAGCTTGCTGCGCCTTGCTCAGGGCCGGATTGGGCTTCAATGTCACCTCGAAGGTTTCGCTCCAGTACCGGTCTGCTTCGGACATAGCAGCAGGCTCACCTTCACCGCGTACCTGTAAACAGCGCGACAGGATGAAGTCCTTGAACTTTTGATCTATGTGACAAGAGGCACGGACGTGCCAACGCAGCCCATCAAAAGCGAGCGCGTGCGGCGTTATCCAACGCCATTCTGGGGTCGGCCGCTGCACATTCATTGATTGGTATTCGACTTTGATGGCGCGCTTGTTGCGGATCGCCGCCAGGATCGCGCGCAGCACCTCGACTTCCACCCGCCGGTAGGGCACCGGCGTGGTATCAAACTCTGGCGCAGCTGCCAGCCAACTTTCTTGAAGACCGTCTGCCGATACGACGCTGGCGCGCAATTGGGCGAGATACATACCGGCGCGCGGCTCAAGGAAGACTGGCTTGAAGTCCGGCGAAGCGAGGTAGCGCTTGGCGCTCTTGTCGTAAACGAGATTGCCGGGTGCCTTCTCCTCATACAGGGTCAGGTCCTTGGACGCCTGCGGAACTGAGACGCCGAACTGCTCCGTAATGTCAGCGCGATTGATGCCGCCCTCCCAGTAGAGGCGGAACTCAATGAATTCCAATCGCTTTTCAACGCCCCAGCGCATCGTTTCTATCTCTTCGTTGCTTTCGCCGGCTCTCGGCAGGAGCAGCCAACATTACGTAAACTTTCCCGATGGGTATAGTTTGTATACATATTATCGAAAGAGTCAAGAACATTCTTGGGACGACACTCCCTTCGCAATCCTCGATAAGGCGTCGTTTGATAGCAGCCGATAAACCGCATCCAAGGACGGTCCTTGGCCGGGTCCAGCGGCGGCACGCTGGTCGTGATTCAGCGCCGAAACGCTGGCCGGGATTTCGAAGGGCGGCGCGTCTTCGATCCATGGTCCGGTTCAGGCGGAGAGGGAAATCTCCGGGTCCTGATCGAGGGGTCCAGGGGGCGCGAATGCCCCCAGGCCGAAGGGGGTTGCAAGGGGGAGAGCCGGACATCCCCGCCCTGCTCGATGGGGCCTTGGGGAGAGCGAATTCTCCCCGGTCGCGATCCAACGGCGAGGCGTTGGCCATGGGGGTTTCGGGGGAGCTTGGAGGCTCCCCTGAACGGTGATGCAACAGCCGGATGTTGCACGGCACCAAAGCGGGGTTCGAAGCCCCCGACGGTGCCGCTCAAGCCCTTGGCGGACAGATGCGCAGACGCGATCTCGGACGGTTAGGGCTTGCCCTGGGGGATGCAACGGGGGACGGGAGGTCGCCCCCTTGCCAAGATGGTGTGGTACTACCACACACATCTTGCGACTCCTACGAACGACAGTTTTCACCATCCGGCTACGGGTTAGCCCGCAACCAAAAGCCAAGCCCCCTGATGCGTTGCAGCAAAGCTCCGGCCACGGCTCAACCGGACTCTGACCGACGACGCCGGGGATGACAAGCGGCCACCTCGAACCGCCCGACCGAATTCGGCAAGGGGTCCGAAACGGGCTGAAACGGATCGCCAGAATCGCCGCAAAATGGCTGTGAGCGCGGCACACAAATGACGCGAGGATAAGAATTTATTAGTACTTTAGGTTGTATCATTAAGATATGATTTACGATGAATTCAGAGCGAGTGAAGCAGGCAATCGGACGGACAAGGAAGCGCCTATCACGGAGGCGGCAAGGCCGCCGACATATGTCGATCTGAGCGAGGCGCGCATGGTGCTCGCGGAGCTGGGTATCCAGCTCACCGAGCGCCAGATGAAGCGCGCGGCGGAGACGGATGCAGAGGGGCGGCGCAAGCTGCCCTTTTTTATCGACCCCATTGACGGGCGTCTCAAGATTGCGCGTCAGGCACTGATCGACGCCTATCGCAAGCGACAGATTGCGGCGATGAAAAATGTTCGGGATAACTCCCCGATACAGTAATTATCGCTTTATATTTTTAACCAGAACGCAATCATTGAAGATTCACTTTGTTATTTTGATGAATTTATTTTGGTGAATGGCAGATATTAGAAAGCGCATAGGTAAAAACGGAACGACATACCAAGTTCGATACCCCTGCCCCTCGGCCAAGTCGGGATACGCATTCAAGACCTTTCGGACAATGAAAGAGGCGCGCGCGTTCCGGGAGAACGCACATGCCTGGAAAGAGAGCCGCCCCGTGTATGGGGCAATCAAGACCGTTCAGGATGGCCTCCAGAAGTGGCTCGATATCTGTGAGAAGGAAGGCCGTGGCGGTCGCGACCCGGTCACCCACTACACCCTCAAAGGCTACCGATACCGAGCGGAGATCATAGCCTCATACGATTGGCCGGACTTCCTTCCGAACCTCCGTGCGCCCGATGTCGTGGAATTCCGCTCATGGCTGCTGCGGAACTATAGCCGAGATCAAGCACGGAAGGTCCTCTCCTACTTCCACTCCATGGTCATCGAAATGGTCAACCGAGGGGTTCTCGACCACAACATTGCCTCTGGGGTGCGCGTTGCCACCACGTCCAGATATGACAAGCCAATCCGTATCCCGACCGTCGAAGAGGTTCGCGCACTCCTTAGCGCCGCAGACCGACTGGCCAACTCCAAGAACGCTCAAATCGCCCGGAGCTGGGCACGCTATCGGCCGATGCTCTACCTGGCCGCCGATTCCGGGATGCGGCCGCAGGAATATGTCGTGCTTCCGCGATTCAACCTTTCTGATCGCGGAGTCATGGTGGACCGGGCGCTAGATGCCGGTGGAGCCAAGATATCGGTTACCAAAACCCCGGCAGGACGACGGTTCATCGACTTGAGCCCCGAAACATTGGATATGGTCCGGCACTACGGTGAGAAGATCGCGTGGCCGAACGACCATGACTTGGTTTTCCCGACCTCTACCGGGAAATGGCAAAGCACGAAGAATTGGCGGCGGCGTGGGTTTCAGGTCGCCTGTCTCGAAGCCGGATTGATCGATTCAGATGCCGATGCATCAGATGGTTCCGAGGACCGCCCCAAATTCAAACCCTACGATCTCAGGCATTTCTATGCCTCGATGCTGATTGACCGGAAGGTCAACTTGAAACGTATCCAGAAACTAATGGGACATGCCGATATTCAAACAACATTAAACGTATATGGGCATATTATTGACAAAGACGAAGATATAGACAATAATATCGGAATAATTTCCATATTGCATGAAAATTGATGTGGCATATTTGTGGCACGCGACCGCTACCCAGCAGAAAGACTGACTTTTAATTAGGATTCCTAATCCTGGGGCCGTGGGTTCAAATCCCGCCGGGCGCACCACAATAAAATCAATGGGTTAGCGGAGAGTTACGGAAAGAAAATCAGCAAATTTTGCATTTTTGCCACAAATTTGCCACCCGCTGTAACCTGCGGTTTTCCTCACTTCTCTTTTTCAGTCTGAATCGACTTGTGGCAAATTGTGACAAATTTGATCGAATATTTTTATTTTTCTTTTATACTCAATAGAGTTTTTTATTTACAGAATGTACTTTTTTCGATACCCATAAACACATGATGAGTAAATTTTCGAAATGTTTGAGATCGATATTCAATATCGCATCTTTTTGTCACGCAAAATATTCAGCCACAGCTAGCCTCGCTGTGTCGACGCTATTGCTTTGGCGTGTAACAGATGAATCTCAGGTTATTCTTTTCATAGGGGGACTGCTCACAATCCTATCTGCCGCACGCGAAGGTTACTATCACGGAAAAGGCATCTCGATGCCGAGACTAAAGATACAACACCTGGGGCGCCAGCGACTGGCGTCTGTAGGAAGCTGCGCGCGATTAAAGGATCGCAATAGCGAGCCCAAGTAGCGTGAGCATGGCACTTACTGCTTGAACCGGGCCACGGCGATACCCGGCAATCGCACTAATCGGAATTTTTGTAAGGATTAGCAAGATTTGGACTATCACCAAAAGCCCAATAGCAATGACTAACGACAGTGCCTCGGCTGCTTGCTCTGACAACCGGCAGAGACTTCCAAATCCGTATGAAACCGCCAGAAAGCCAGGGCCAAAAATCAAGACCATGGCATACGTTTCCGCCCAATCACTTTGCCCTAACACCGATTTCACTGGTGATGCCCACCAGATCATCGTGCCAAGAGCTAGTAGGAGATAGACTACACCAACGATAATACTTAATAACTTTGTAATGAACCCGACGATGCCTTTCCTTTTCTCGACTAGATTTGCAGTCGCATTTCGTAGACTTGTTTTTGCGGATGCTATTCCACGAGAGAGAGATTGATTTAATCTCAATAATTTATCATTCAGGCAATTAATCCAATCATAGTGCGCCGCAATTGTATGCAGGACGCCGAAAGCCGCTATGATGACACCTAAAATCCTCACCAAGTCCATTTACAAATAGCCCAATACAATTCAGTGATTACCCTACCCTCTCCGGCGCGATGTACTCCAAAACATGGTCCGGCAGATCCTTGATCGGGACCGCGCCCATGCGCGGCTGCTCGGCCGCCTGCTCGATCCGTTCGCAATAGAACGGATAGCCGGGATGCGGTCCTTTGCCCGAGGCGGCGATCAGGTGACCGGCAAAGGCGGTCACGCGCGTGCCTTCGGACGGGGCCGGATAGACATAGTGCGCGACCATGAATTTCAGGCTGCGCTCGTCCTCTTCGCGCATGAGGATGAACATGTTGGCCCCGTACTGGAACAGCACACCCTCGTCATGCTCGTTGACGAAGATGCCGCTGGACGGATCGCGATAGCTCTGTGTCTCGCGCGCGGCCAGGAGGCCGCGCCGGTCTTCGATCTCAAGCGTGCTGGCCAGGGCCAAATCGGCGCGGCCGCGCGCAAGCCACCATGGCCGGACCATCCGGTAGTGGCCGCAGAAAGCCGTCGCGGCCCGTTGGTTTTCCGGCGTGGCCGCGATGCCAAGGGCCGCGAGAAACTGCATGAAGCCGAGGCTGAGCGGATCGATCTCGGCCGCGAGGCCGGGGCCGTTGATATGCGGGCTCCATAGCGCCGGATCGGACAGCAGGAAGGCGAACACGCGCCCGCCGCTCTCGTAGTCGATGGGCGGCGGATCACGGCGCGAGGATAGCCATCGGGAGATGGTGGACTGGTCGATCGCCTTGCCGTCCACGTTCATGCGCAAGGCGACCTGATAGGGCGTGATGCCCTGTTCGGCTTTCAGCCAGGCAAGCGCGTCGCGCAGCGCGCGCTTGTCGTCATTGGTGCCTTTCCACTCCATCCCGTCTCAACCCGGCCCGGTCCGCCTCACACCGCCTCTCTCCGTACCGGCGCAGCTTTGCATCGCTGCAAGCCCTGTGCAAGGTCGCCTTTGAACCGGCGCGGACCGGATACCAAACTCATTGATACGGAATGTTGTGTAATGAATCGAAGGGCCGGAAACGGCCCGCAAATGGCAGGTAATTCGATGATCGATCCGGTCACGCACCAGTCTTTATTCTTCCTAAGCGGCCTGCGTCGTCCCGCAAAGGCCAGCTTTGGCCTGCCTAAGTGTCTGTTTTTCTTGACTTATTCTCCGGAGCAACTGGTAAAATATCTATATATTCAAAGTAAAAGGTGTCAGCGTGCGAAGATAAGGCAAGAGACTGCATTCAATAGCATTCACTCCACTTTCAACGGGGTATCCGCCGGACCGGACCGGCGTCTGGTCGCCATGGCGAAGCTTCTGGCGCGCCGCGCGGCGGAACGCGATTATCATGCCTTTCTGGACGCACGCGACGGAGAGGACCGCCCATGCTGAGGGTCGCCCTATATGCCCGCTATTCATCGGACTTGCAGTCCGATGCCTCGGTCGAGGACCAGCTCCGGCTATGCCGGGCGCGGGCCGATAGCGAGGGCTGGCAGATTGTCGAAAGCTATTCTGACCGGGCGATCTCCGGCGCGTCGATGATGCGCCCCGGCCTGCAAGGGCTGCTCTCCGATGCGCAGGAAGGCCGCTTCGATGTGGTTCTCGCGGAATCGCTCGACCGGCTGTCGCGCGATCAGGAGGACATCGCCCATATCTATAAGCGCCTGACCTTCCGGGGCGTGAAGGTGGTCACGCTCTCCGAAGGTCCCGTTTCGGAGATCCATATCGGCCTCAAGGGCACGATGGGCGCGCTCTATCTCAAGGACCTGGCCGACAAGACACGGCGCGGGCTGAGCGGGCGCGTGATGCAGGGCAAGTCCGGCGGCGGCAATGCCTATGGCTATGACGTGGTGAAGCGCGTCAATGCCGACGGCGCAGCCATACGGGGCGAACGCACGATCAATCCCGATGAAGCGGAGATTGTCCGGCGCATCTTCCGCGACTACGCAGCAGGCAAGTCGCCGAAGGCGATAGCCATGACGCTGAACAAGGAAGGCATCGCCGGTCCCGGCGGTAACGAATGGGGCCAGAGCACCATCAACGGCAACCGTCACCGTGGCACCGGCATCCTGAACAATGAGCTGTATATCGGCCGGATGATCTGGAACCGGCAGCGCTTCATCAAGGACCCGGACACGGGCAAGCGCGTCGCGCGGCCCAATCCGGAATCGGAGTGGATCGTCTCTGACGTGCCGGAGTTGCGGATCGTCGATCAGGAGCTATGGGACATCGTGAAGGCGCGCCAGGGCACGCTGGAACGCGCGAAGCCGAACTTCTGGAAGAACCAGAGGCCGCGCAATCTGTTTTCCTATCTGCTCAAATGCGGGGAGTGCGGCGGCGGCTTCGCCAAAATCTCCCAGACGCATTACGGCTGCTCGACGGCGCGCAACAAGGGCACCTGCGACAACCGGCTGGCCATGGGCCAGGTGAAGCTCGAAGCCGCGATCATCGAGGTCCTGCAATCCAAGCTCATGGACCCGGCGCTGTGTGACGTGTTCTGCCAGGAATACACGCGCCATGTGAATCAGGTTCGGCGCTCGCACAATGCGGCGCTGGCCGGGCACAAGCGCGAGCTCAAGAAGCTGGAACGCGACAAGGCGCGGATGATCGACTCGATCAAGGAAGGCGTCCCTGCCGAAGTGATCCGCGATGAGCTGATCCGAACGGTGGACCGGATCGGGGAGATCGAGCGGCTGATCGCCGACGCCCAGGAAGCGCCGGTCATGCTGCACCCGAACATGGCGCAGCGCTATCGGAATGAAGTGCTGAACCTGATCGTCGCGCTCAATGACGAAGCGCACCGGCACGAAGCGGCGGACCTGCTCCGCTCGCTGATCGACAAGGTGGTGTTGACGCCAAACCCGACCCGTTCGGCGCTCACCGTCGATGTGCATGGCGATCTGGCGGGCATCCTGGCGATGGCCCACAAAGAAAAAGGCGGAGCGCCCTCTCGGGGCACTCCGCCGGTCTCGCAGGTTAAGTTGGTTGCGGGGGCAGGATTTGAACCTGCGACCTTCAGGTTATGAGTTCTGCGAATACTGTTGCGACGACTTACGCTTATGTACGACAACACACGGTAACGCCCTGTTTCCGGCTCATTTTCCGATTTTTCGCTTGCTGCTCATTTGCGCTCTTGATACCCTGAATTTGCTCTCTTCTGTTACCTATGTGTTGCCCGACGGGACCGTCAGGAGAGATGCCTGAAGGTCGCGCGGCGCGGGAGGTCGGCCATGACAAGGATCACGAAACGGGTGGTGGACAGCCTGACGCCGGGCCCCCGGGACGTCATCCATTGGGACGATGCGTTGCACGGGTTCGGTGTCCGAGTGTGGCCGACGGGCCGCAAGGTCTATGTCGCCATGACACGGGTGAAGGGCCGCCTGCGCAAGGTGACCATCGGGTCCCATGGCACCATGACGCCGGACCAGGCGCGCACCCGGGCGCACGAGATCATCTCCGAGGCCAAGGCAGGGCGTGATCCCGTCCGCGACGCCGACCTGGCCCGCAAGGCGCCGACCATGCGCGGGCTCGGCGACCGCTTCCTGTCAGAGCACGTGGCCGTGCGCTGCAAGCCATCGACCCAGGCGGAATACAAACGCGCGGTCGAGTTGTTCATCAACCCGGCGCTCGGCCCGCGCCGTATCACGGACATCGAACGGCGCGACATCGCCGACCTGCACCATTCCCTTCGGCACATTCCGTACCAAGCCAACCGGACGCTGGGCGTGCTGTCGAAGATGTTCAATCTGGCGGAGGTCTGGGGCCTGCGGCCGGACGGCAGCAATCCTTGCCGCCATGTGGGCAAGTACCCGGAGCGCAAGCGCGAGCGGTTCCTGTCGCCCGAAGAGTTTGCCGCCCTTGGCGAGGTCCTCCGCGATGCCGAACGGGATGGGTCGGAAACGCCCTCGGCCATCGCCGCCATCCGGCTGCTGGCCCTGACCGGGTGTCGGCTGAACGAGATCATGACCCTGCGCTGGGAGCATGTCGACCTCCGCAACCGGGCGCTGCGGCTGCCGGAGTCAAAGACGGGCGCCAAGGTGGTGCATTTCGGCGAGACGGTGGCCGCCGTGCTGCGGGGCATTGAGCGCGTTGACGGGAACCCCTGGGTCATCATCGGCCGGAAAGAGGGATCGCGGCTCACCGACTTGCAGCACCCCTGGCGGCGCATCCGCGCCGGCGCAGGCCTCGATGACGTCCGCCTGCACGACCTGCGCCATTCCTTCGCCAGCGGCGCGCTGAGCCTCGGCAAGGGCCTGCCGATGATCGGCAAGCTGCTGGGCCATTCCCAGGTCCAGACCACCGCCCGCTATGCCCACCTCGCCGATGATCCCGTCAAGGCCGCGGCCGGCAAGGTGTCTGACTACGTTGGGGCGGCGATGATGGGTGGCCGAGAACCGGTGGCGGCGCATTACAATTCTGAAAGGGGTCAAGAAAAAAATAATGGGATGACTGCTGAAAGATGAGAACTCTAAAAATATTAAAAAATAACCGTAGCCGATTGAAATGGCCCGCCCTCGATACCATATCTGCAACGCTGGCAAATCATTGCCTGCATGGCCCGTAAAGGGGCACTCATGTCTTTCAAAACATTCGCCCAATCGCACCCCAACGCATACAAGGATACGTCGGACGACAAGGCGGCGGGTGCGCCGGCCGCCGGGAAAGCGGCCGCCCAGCCCCCCGGAAAAGGGAGCGATGTGGCTTCGGAGCAGAAGCCGAAGTGACGGGACTCGGAGGGGGGCGACTCCCTCCGCCTGCCTCCCCCCCCCTGCCGGGATCGTCGCGACGCGGAGTTCTCCGATGACCGTCCGCACATCAAAGAAAACCGTCACCTTCGCAAACCCCTTCACTCTCGGTGATTTCGACGAGCTTCTCCAGCCCGGGACCTACGACGTGGAAACGGACGAGGAACGACTGGAGGGCGTGTCGTTCGAAGCCTATCGAAGGGTACAGACCCTGTTCCACCTGCCCGCGACGCCTGCAACTCCTGGGCGTTCGCGAACGCTGACGGTCGATCCCGATGACCTGGAGGCAGCCCTGGCGCGCGATGCGGCGGCGTCAATCCAGACCGCGCCAGAGCTGCCGACAGTCCGCTGAACGGCCCGCTCAGCGCATCCGCCAACGCGATCCCGGCGACCGCCGCGCGGGCATCACGTCCCGGAATGACCGTGATTGAGATAGCCGCTGTCGAAACCGGCCAGGTCCTCAAGCCCCGCCAAGTCGAGAATAATCACCTGTTGGGCTTTGAGCGTGATGAGCCCGCGTTCGCGCAATTGCCTGAGAATGCGGTTGACATGGATGGCGCTGAGACCCAGCGCGTCGGCCAGAACGTATTGATTGAGTGGGCAGGCGAATCCGTTGCTCGTCACTCTGCCGATCAAGGCCAGGCGTTGCCCCAGTTCCAGAAAAAAGTGGGCCGTGCGCTCGATGGCGCTGCGCCGCCCGATACTCACCAGGTGCTCGACCACCATCGCCTCGTCGCGGGAGGTGCCCCACATGATGGCCGTGGCCAGACGTGGCAAGTCCTCAAAAATCTGGGTTATTCTTTGCTGAGACACTTCGCTGATGACGGCGTCGGTCAGGCTCTCGAAAGAATGATCGGAGGTGCGCAACAAGATGCTGCGCAATCCCATGAAATCACCGGGAATCGGAAAGCCGATGATCTGCCGGCCGCCGTCGGGAACCAGTTTATAGCTGTTGGCCCAGCCATCAAGAAGCAGCCATGCGGCATGGTCCTTCTGCCCCTCGTATACAATTTCCGTTCGCGGCGCCACGCTGCGACGGGTGGATTCAAGTTCGGCAACGCACCGCAATTCGTCCGGCATCAGCGGCATGAAGGAGCCAAGCTTTCTCGCCAGGGGGCTTTCGCTTGCGGACATGGGTCGTGCTCCCGGGTCGCACTGCCGACACCGGGCCGACATGCTATCCCAGATTAGCACGCGGCGCTGCGGGACGCTGTAGGCTTTCTCGTACAGTCGCCCTGGAGCGCGGCACGGCTATACCGCCAGCCCCCACCTCCTTGAGGACCGCACGTGAAACCTGATCCCGATATCGCCGGTTTGGCGGCCCTGTCCATCTGCGAGTCGCTGCTGCTGTCGATGACCGACCTTGAGATCATCGACCGCGACGAGGCCCACGCGATCCTTGAGGATGCCGCCACGGCGCATCGAAGAGCCATGGAGGAGGCCACCAATCAACAGCTTCATAGGGACGTCGTCGACCTGATCGAACGCATCATCAAGGGCAGGAACTCGACCCGCCCCATCTGATGGTCGTCCCTGCGGCCTGCCTGAAAGGGGCCAGTCCATGCATCTGCTGCTCATCAATCCCAGGCTGCCCGAAAGCTATTGGAGCTTCAAATGGGCGGTGGACCATGTGCTGCCGGGCAAGCGGGCGGTGAACCCGCCACTCGGCCTCGCCACCCTGGCCGCGCTGTGTCCCGGCGATTGGGACATCGAGATCGTTGACGAGAATGTCGAGACCATTCCGCTGACGACCACCGCCGACATCGTCGGCGTGTGCGGCATGGGCGTGCAGCTTCCACGCCAACGGGAACTGTTGGCCTATTACCGCGAACAGGGCCACTACGTGGTGGCCGGCGGCAGTTACGCATCGCTGTGCCGTGAGGACTACACCGCCGTCGCGGACACCGTGGTCGCCGGCGAGGCGGAATACATCTGGAAGACATTCTGTGATGATTTCGCCCGTGGCGAGCCAAAGCCCATGTATCACGAAACCGGGACAGTCGCCCTTGCGGACTCTCCGCGCCCGCGCTTCGATCTGTTGAAGCTGGACCTCTACACCAATGTCACGTTGCAATTTTCGCGGGGCTGCCCATTCCGCTGCGAGTTCTGCGACATCATTGTCATGTTTGGCCGGAAGCCGCGGACAAAAAGCCTCGGACAAGTGGAGCGCGAGCTGGACGAACTCCGTCGGCTGGGCGCGCGTCAGGCGTTCTTCGTCGACGATAACCTGATCGGCAACCCGCGTCAGGCCAAGGAACTCCTGCGACGGCTGGCGTCCTACCAGGAACAGCACGGCTACAGGTTCAGTTTCGGGACCGAGGTGTCGCTCAATCTGGCCCAGGACGAGGAAATGCTCGACCTGTTGCGGGCCGCCAACTTCGGCTGGGTGTTCATCGGCATCGAGTCCACGGACCCGGTCAGCCTGAAGGAAACCGGCAAGACGCAGAACCTGCGCGAGGACCCCCTGACCGCCGTCCGCCGGATTTATGCGCATGGCATCGACGTTCTGGCGGGGTTCATCATCGGCTTCGACAATGACACCCCGGAGACCTTCGAAAGACACTATCGGTTCATCACCGAGGCCGGCATCCAGTCGGCCATGGTCGGCCTGCTGACGGCGCTGCCGCGCACCCCCCTGTATGAGCGGATGCAACGGGAAGACCGCCTGATCAAGACCGAGACGATCGGCGACAACACCGGCGCGACGACCAATATCGTGCCCAAGACCATGACCCTGGAGACGCTGGTCGAAGGCTATCGGGCCCTTTACACGCGCCTGCTCACAGCTCCCGAGATCGGCCGCCGCCTGCGCAACAAGCTGGCCTATATGCCCACACCGATCTACGGCAGCGGGTATTCCCTGCCCCAGCGCCTCGCCATCATCGGCCGCCTGATCGTCCGGGGGATCGCACCGGGAGGGTTGGGGCACATCGCCCCCTTCCTGAGCACGATCCCGTTGCGGTCCCCGGGCCAGGTCCCGCTGATGATCTCCGACTGGATCATCGGCCTGTCGATGCAACGCTTCGCAGAACGGCAATTGGCCCCGGAAGAGCGCGATGTCCCGGGGATCGAGGGGCGGATCGCGGCTTTCCGGACCGCCATCGCGCGCGCGATGGCGGCGGAGCGGGTTTCCATCACCCTGAGCCATGACCCGATCACGCGCGTCGATGTCTCGTTCACCGGGTTGATCGACCGGCGGATCGTGTTGGCAAGCGCCCGCTATCTGTCCAGGCTTCTCATGGAGACGCCAGCCAGGCTGACACTGCGGTTTCACGCCATGGAGCCGACACGCTTAAACCAGGTTGATCGCCTGCTGGATCGCCTGAAAGCCCATGGCGACAGGGTTTCCATCATGGCGGACGAACACCTGTGGGGCCGGCTTGCCGTCGATACGTCTGTGTTTCATCTCGTGCTGCCGGACCGGACACCCCATGCGGTCGGCCGTGCCGGGGCATGATACCAGCGGCGGATGAGTTTGACTCATCCGCCGAGCCGGCACCCCTGAACCAGAAAGTGAAAAGGAGACCAGGATATGGACCGCCAACAGATCGACACCGCCGGCAAGGACAAGAGCACGCCCGTTACGGAGGCGGAAATGCGCAGCGCCGGAATCACGCGGGTTTCCGCCGACGTATTCCACTATCGCGAATACAAGTACACGACCCTGAAGGATGCCATGGCCCAAGCAAAACGCGACGCCGACGCGAAACATAGTCAAAAACCGTAAATCGCCGATTTTATCATTCCGGGGCGCTCGCCCCATCACCCCCCAACCAGGGAGAAACCGAAGCGTTCAGTGTAGCAAATCACTACGAAGCGAAGTGTTGGACGTGCATCAAGGTAGGCGGATTCGTGCATTATCGCCCTGGAAGAGAGAGTTTGATCGTATTCATGATTTTCTTGATTTGGCCTTTTATGAAGACTAAGAGCATTCGATATCCAGGACGAAGCGCAAGTGGAGGCCACCGATATCTTAGGAGATGGCGGAAAACTCATTCCCAAATCAGCCAGTTCTACAAAAGAACTCTCGGCAGATAGGATTGATATTATAGAGACGAATGAAGAATGGGAAGTTCGTGTTGATGACATATTCTGGGGCGACTACGTCGACAAGGAAAGCTCACACGTGGCCGAAGACTTGGTAAGTCAGCCTCTTTAAAAAATGGATCCTCAAAAATGAGCCACGCCAAAGAAGATTATACAGAAAACAGTGTTATTGCAAAATCCGCTCGCTCGGAGAAAATTGATGAAATAGAAAGAAATATAGCGCATTATATATTCCACATAACGGAAAGATTATTTCTTATCGTAATATTAATTATGACCATATGCGGGGTTGCAGTTGAGATATATCATATGTACATTGTAAAAATAATCGGCCTTCCCGATATACTGCTTATGTTTCTTTATATTGAAGTTGTTGGAATGGTATCTGTTTATTATTCAGATCGCCGCTCTGTGTTCGTTTACCCGATTTTTATCGCCATAACGGCGCTGACCCGATTGATCATTCTTCAGGGAAAGGAAACCGCGCCGGAAAGCGTACTCTTCGAGTCCATTGCCATTCTTCTGTTGTCTTTATCCGCCATCGTCATCGTCCGCATGAGCAGAGACTGATCCGGACCACACCGGCACCGACGGTGTTGAGGGTAAAAGGCACTGGCGCCGCAAACCGGCGGACCATTGCCCACCGCGAATAGGGTGCCCGAAAACCTTTTTGGAATGAGACCGCATGGGGGCGCATGCGGGCAGAAGCCGACGCCCGAACCGTTACTGGAGGACCCCTGGACCATGCAGTCTCTACGGCACCCCGGCATCCGAAGGCGTCCATCCTCCGCCCCGCTCTGGGTCGGCCCGGCTCCCATCCGAGAGGAACGGTTCGGCCTGGACCGTCTGGAGCGGCACGCGGAAAGCCTTGCCGTGGCCCAGCAGGTCACGGCAAGGCCGCCAAGGGTCCCGCCGCTGGACCGACGCCTGAAAAGCAACGCCACCGCGTTGTTGGCCGATTATCGGTCGAGTGCCGCCGAAGCCGAGAAGGGGGGCGATATTGTTCCCGCGGCGGAGTGGCTGCTGGACAACTATCACCTTGTCGAGAAACAGATCCGGCAGATCCACGACCATCTGCCCGCCGGCTATTATCGCCAATTGCCCAAACTGGCCGCCGGTCCCCTCGCCGGATATCCGCGCGTCTTCGGGCTGGCCTGGGCCTTCGTTGCCCATACCGACAGCCATATCGACCCGGTGATGCTGCGCTGTTTCATCAAGGCCTACCAGCGTGTCCAGCCGTTGATGATCGGCGAACTCTGGGCTGTCGCCATCACCTTGCGCATTGTCCTTGTGGAGAACCTGCGGCGGTTGTCGGCCCAGATCGTTCTGGGGCGTTCGGAACGGTCGGACGCGGACACGTTGGCCGACCGACTGCTGGCATCGGCCGGCGCAAAGGCGGCGCTGGACGCCGATATCGCCACCCGCGCCGTTGGCCCCCTCTCGGAGGTCTTCGCCGCGCAACTGGCGAAGCGGTTGCGGGACCAGGACCCGACGATGACACCCGCCATCGGATGGCTGTCCGAACGCCTTGAGCAACAAGGAGGGTCCATCGAACAGGTGGTCTCGCGCACGCAACAACGCCTGGGATACTCCAACGTTTCGGTCCGCAACGTCATCAACAGCATGCGGCTGATTTCGGACATCGACTGGGCGGAGTTTGTCGAGAGCATCAGTCTGGTGGATGAACGCCTCCGCGCCGCCGGCCGGTTCGCCGACATGGACTTTCCGACGCGCGACCTTTACCGGGCCGCCATCGAGACCCTCGCCCGGGGCTCGGTGCTGTCGGAAGGCGACGTCACGGACCACGCCATCCGCGCCGCCAACGAGGCCGCCCGAACCGCCCCCACACAGGACATGGCCGAACGGGTCGGAGATCCCGGCTTTCATTTGATCGGGCACGGCCGTCGCGCGCTTGAGCAGGCGATCGGGTTCCGTCCGACGTACCCGGCACGGCTCGGCCGCCTGGGTCGTGACATGGGACTGGCCGGTTATGTCGCCGCCATGGTGGTCATGACCCTGCTGGTTCTGGCGCTGCCTCTCTGGTGCCTCTCCCTGACCGGGCTGGGTTGGGGCGGACTGGCGATCTTTGCCATCCTGGCAGCCGTTCCCGCCACCGAGGTGGCCACCGCCCTGGTCAACCGCCTGGCGACCTGGCGCCACCGTCCGATCATCCTGCCGGGGTTCGAGCTGGCCACGGGGATTCCAGGGTCTGCGCGCACGCTGGTGGCCGTCCCAACGCTTCTGACCCGCGAGACCGATCTTCGCGACCAGGTCGAGACCCTGGAGGTGCACTATCTGTCCGGCTCGGGCGGTGACATCACCTTTGCCCTGCTGTCGGACGGGGCGGATGCCGATCATGAGGTCGTTGACAGCGATGCGGGCCTGCTGTCCGTCGCCGTCGAGGCGATCGCCGCGCTGAACAGGCGACATGGCCCCGGCCCCGCCGGCGACCGCTTCCTGTTTCTGCACCGCCACCGCCGTTTCAACCCGAAGCAGGGCGTGTGGATGGGGTGGGAGCGCAAGCGCGGCAAACTGGTCGAGTTGAACCGACTTCTGCGCGGGGCCACCGACACGTCCTTCGCGGCCGTGGGCGGGGTGGCACCCCATGTGCCCGAAGGTGTGCGCTATGTCATCACCCTGGACGCCGACACCCGGCTGCCGCGCGACGCGGCGCGGCGGCTGGTAGGCAAGATGAGCCATCCCCTGAACCGGCCGATCCTGGATCCGGCCCTGCGGCGGGTCACGGACGGGTATGGCATTCTCCAGCCGCGCGTCACGCCGTCGCTGCCCCGGGGCGCGGAAGGCTCGCTGTTCCAGCGGGTGTTCTCGGGACCGGCGGGCATGGACCCTTACGCGGCGGCGGTCTCCGACGTCTACCAGGATGTGTTCGCAGAAGGATCCTTCGCCGGCAAGGGCATCTATGACGTGGATGCGTTCGAAGCCGCCATGTCCGGCCGGGTCCCGGAAAACGCCCTGCTCAGCCATGACCTGTTCGAGGGCCTATGGGTGCGGGCGGGGCTGGCCTCCGACGTCGAGGTCGTCGAGGACTTTCCCAACCGCCATGACGTCGCCGCCAAACGCCAGCATCGCTGGATCCGAGGCGACTGGCAGCTTCTGCCCTGGGTGTTCGGTCACTGGACCGGACCCGGCGCGCCGACACCGCTCGGGCGGTGGAAGATGCTCGACAATCTGCGGCGGTCGCTCCTCGCGCCCTTCCTCCTGTTCGCACTGGTGGCCTGCTGGGTGATGCCGACGCCGGCGGCCTGGGTCGGGATCGGGTTCGTCTTGGCGGCCATGGCGCTGCCCGCGTTCCTGCCGAGCGCCTTCGCCATCCTGCCTCGGCGCTCCGGCCTGACGGCGCGCAGCCATTTCGACACCCTGGGCAAGGGGGTGTGGCTGGCGATGGTGCAGGTTTTTCTTTCGGTCTGTTTCCTGCCAGACCAGACCCGGCGCGCCGTCGACGCCATCGGCCGCACCGTACGGCGCCTTTTCGTTACCCGCCGCAATCTCCTGGAATGGACGACGGCGGCGACATCGACGGCGGCGCCCCGTCTGGACCTGCGCGGGTTCTATGCAACCATGCGCGGCGGCGTCACGCTCGGCTTGATCCTGGCGGGCGCAGCCGTGGTGATCGCGCCGTCCTCCTGGCTGGTGATCCTGCCTGTCGCCGTGTCCTGGGCGGCCATGCCCGCCATCGCGTACCGGATCAGCCGGCCGACGCCGCGCGCGCGACGCCTTGTGGTGTCGGACGCCGACCGCGCCGCCCTGCGCCTCGTCGCCCGCCGGACCTGGCGCTTTTTCGAGACCTTCGTGACGAAGGCCGACTCTTTTTTGCCGCCCGACAATTTTCAGGTCGACCCGGCCCCCGTCCTCGCACACCGGACCTCCCCCACCAATATCGGGCTGTACCTGCTCTCCACGGTGGCGGCACGGGATTTCGGGTGGGCGGGCACGACCGAAACCGTCGAACGCCTTGAGGCGACCCTGACGGCCATGGACGGTTTGGCACGCTACAAGGGCCACTTCTTCAACTGGTACGACACGCGGGATGGGCACGTTCTCGATCCGGCCTATGTTTCGTCGGTCGATAGCGGAAATCTGGCGGGCCACCTGATCGCGCTTGCCAATGCCTGCGAGGACTGGGCGACCCCGGCGCCGGGCAAGCCGGACGCACCGCCGAACGCGCCCGAGGTGGATGTGCGGGCCGGGCTGACGGACACCGTGCGCCTTGCCCGTCTGGCCATCGCCGATCTGCCCGCCGCGCCCCGGGGGCAGGGGCCGTCCGTGTCGGCCTGTCTCGACGAGATTGAAACCCTGCTTGAGGGGGCCCAGGGCCTCGACCTGGTTTTCGCACCTCTGAACCGCCTTGCAGGCAAGGCGGCGGACGCCGTTCGGGACAGTCTGCCCATGGCGGACGACGACGACTTGGCATCCGATCCCCTGTTCTGGATCGACGCCCTCAGGACGGCCGGCCTGAGCCATGCCCGGGATCGCCACCTCGACCACAACGCGGCGCGGCATCTGGCGGATCGGTTGAGGGGACTCGCCGCGCAGGCCCGCGCCATGGCCCTGGCCATGGACTTCACGGGCCTGCTCAACCCGGAAAGGATGCTGCTGTCCATCGGGTATTCCCTCGCGGACAACGGACTGGACGCGAACTGCTATGACCTGCTGGCCTCGGAAGCGCGGCTGGCCAGTCTGTTCGCCATCGCCAAGGGCGATGTGCCGACGCGACACTGGTTCCGCCTGGGCCGGGGCGCCACGCCCATGGGCGGCGGGTCGGCCCTGATCTCCTGGTCCGGCTCCATGTTCGAATACCTGATGCCGTCGCTGGTGATGCGCGCACCCATCGGCAGCGTGCTTGAACAGACCAATCGGCTTGCCGTTGCCGCCCAGCAGGGCCATGCCCGCACACTGGACATCCCCTGGGGGGTTTCGGAATCCGCCTTCAACGCCCGCGATCCCGAGCTGACGTACCAGTATTCCAGCTTCGGCGTGCCGGGACTCGGCCTGAAGCGGGGGCTGGCCGGTGACGCCGTGGTCGCGCCCTATGCCTCCGCACTTGGGGCCATGGTCGATCCGCACGGGGCCCGCCGCAACTTCGACCGGCTGACCGGGATGGGCGCCCTGGGACGCCATGGCTTTTTCGATGCGCTGGATTTCACGCACTCGCGGATCCCGGAGGGCGAGACGGTCGCCATTGTGCGCACCTTCATGGCCCACCACCAGGGCATGACCATCGTCGCCCTTGCCAACGCCGTCACCGACGGCCGGATGCGCGACCGGTTCCATCGGGATCCCATGATAAAGGCCTGCGAGCTGTTGCTTCAGGAGCGGGTCCCTCAGGATGTCGCGGTCGCCCGTCCGGATCTGGAGGGCGTGAGGACACCCGTCGCCGCCATCACCTCTGCAGGAGCCGCGACCCGTCGGTTGAGCGTCGCGGCCTCCGGCGCACCGGCCACGCACCTGCTGTCGAACGGTCGTTACGCGGTGATGCTGACGGCCACGGGCGGTGGATACAGCCGCTGGGGAAACATCGCGGTGACCCGGTGGCGGGAGGACGCTGCACCCGAAGACGGGGGCACGTTCATCGTCCTCAGGGACCGTGCCACAGGCAAGCGCTGGACCGCGAGCGCCAGCCCCACGGGCGAGGGGGGACGCCAGGGCCATGTCCTGTTCAGCGAGGATCACGCCCAGTTCACCGGCCACGACGGGACCCTGACGACCACCATGGACGTTCTGGTCTCCGGCGAGGATGACGGGGAGGTGCGCCGGGTCTCGCTGACCAACAGTGGCTGGCGCCCCCGCGACATCGAGCTGACGTCCTACACCGAACTGGTTCTGGCGCCGGTCGCGGCGGACGCGGCCCATCCGGCCTTTTCCAGGATGTTCGTGCAAACCGCGCACCTGCCGGAATTCGAGGCCCTGACCGCGACCCGCCGGCCCCGATCCCCGGACGATCCGGGCGTCTGGGCGGCCCATTTCGCCGTCGTCGAGGGCGACATCGCCGCCGACCCTGAATTCGAGACCGACCGGGCGCGCTTCCTCGGCCGGGGCGCCGGCACTCTGGCCGGCGCGGTCGCGATGCAGGACGGACGGACGCTGTCCAATACCGTCGGCACCGTTCTGGATCCGGTCTTTTCCCTCAGGCGCTGCGTGACGATCCCGGGCGGGTCCGTCGCCCGGGTGTCGTTCTGGACCGTGGCGGCCTCCACCCGCGCCGCGCTGCTGGACCTGATCGACAAGCACCACGACCGCAACGCCTTTGACCGGGCCAAGACCCTGGCCTGGACACAGGGCCAGGTGGAGCTTCGGCATATCGGCATCGGCGCGGCACAGGCCGCCGATTTCCAGACCCTGGCCGCGCCGATCCTTTACCAGGACCCCCGGTATCGGATGTCGGTGGAGGCGATCAGCCGCGCCGCCGGGCCGCAGTCCGGGCTCTGGCCGCTGGGCATCTCCGGGGACCTGCCCATCGTCCTGCTTCGCATCGACGATTCGGCGGACATGGCCGCGGTCGGCCAGATGCTTCAGGCCCATGAATACTGGCGCATGAAGCAGGTCGCCGTTGACCTGGTGATCGTCAACGAGCATCCCGCCTCCTACATCCAGGACCTTCAGGCCGCGCTTGAGGCGGCGGTCCGCAAAAGCCAGTCGCGCCCACGTCTGGGCGAGTCCGTCGCGGCGGGTGCGGTGCATGTCCTCCGGCGCGATCTTGTCCCGCAGGAGACGCGCGACCTTCTGGCCGCCACCGCGCGTGTCGTGCTCCATGCCCGGCGCGGATCCGTGGCCGACCAGATCGCGCGGGTCGAAAGGCCCGCCACCGGCGCGCGCCCCAAGGCCAGGCATCCGGACGCCCGACCCGCGCAGGGGCCGCGCCGGTCCGCGCCCGGTGGCGCCGATCTTGAGTATTTCAATGGCTTCGGGGGCTTCGATCGCGAAGGACGGGAGTATGTCACGGTCCTGACGGGCGACGAGACCACACCCGCGCCCTGGATCAACGTGATCGCCAACGCCGAGTTCGGCTTTCAGGTGTCGGCGGAGGGCGCGGGCTACACCTGGGCCGTGAACAGCCGCGAGAACCCGTTGACGCGCTGGTCCAACGACCCGGTGATCGACCCGTCGGGCGAGGCCATCCTGGTGCGGGACGAGAGCACCGGGGCGGTCTGGAGCCCGATGGCGCGGCCCGGGCGCGATGGCGGAACCTACGTGGCGCGCCACGGCTTCGGGTACAGCCGGTTCGAGCACGAGGCGGAGGGCGTGGCCCTCGACCTGATCCAGTTCGTTCCGCGCGCCGACCCGATCAAGATCTCGCGCCTGACCCTGCGCAACCGGTCCGGCCAACGGCGGCGTCTGTCGGTCACCGCCGCTGTCGAATGGATGGTCGGCATCGCCCCGGGAACCGCCTCGCCCTTCCTGCTGACCGGACGCGACGACGAGACCGGGGCGATTTTCACGCGCAACCCGTGGGGACCGGGATTTCCGGATCGGGTCGCCTTCACCGACCTGGGCGGACGGCAGACGAGCTGGACCACGGACCGCGCCGCGTTGCACGGCGGCGTCGGTGCGCCGGTGTCGGACACGGCCGGCGTGGGGCTCGACCGCTGTGTGGCCCTGACCGCCGCCATCGATCTCGCGGACGGCGAGGAGACCGACGTCGTCTGGTTCATGGGCGAATGCGCCTCGGACGCCGACGCCCGCGCCCTGATCGCGCGGTTCCGACGGGCCGATCTCGACGCCGTCCTGGCCGCCGTCACGGACCATTGGACCGGGCTGCTGGGCGCGGTGCAGGTCAGGACCCCCGACCGCGCCATGGACATCATGCTCAACGGGTGGCTGCTCTATCAAACCCTCGCGTGCCGCATCCTGGCCCGATCGGGGTTCTATCAGGCCAGCGGCGCCTATGGCTTCCGCGACCAGTTGCAGGACGGCATGGCCCTGACCTTCGCCTGTCCGGAGGAGGCGCGGACCCACCTGCTGCGCGCCGCCGCCCGGCAGTTCGTCGAGGGCGATGTGCAACACTGGTGGCTGCCGCACTCCGGTCAGGGCACGCGGACCCGCATTTCCGACGACCGGATCTGGTTGGTGTTCGCCGTCGCCAGCTATGTGATGACCAGCGGGGACGCCGGGGTCCTGGACGAACCCGTGTCCTTCCTGGCGGGGCCGGGCCTGAAGCCGGGCGCCCACGATGCCTTTTTCACACCGACTCTCTCGGATCGGCGGGCGTCGCTGTTCGAACACTGCGCCCTGGCCCTCGACCGGAGCCTGGCCCTGCTGGGGCCGCATGGCCTGCCGCTGATGGGCACGGGCGACTGGAACGACGGCATGAACCGGGTCGGAGAGGACGGTCAGGGCGAAAGCGTGTGGCTGGCCTGGCTGATGGCCCGCACCGTCGCACTGTTCGCGCCCCTCGCCACGGACCGCGGCGATGCCCGCGCCCAGGGGTGGCGGGATCAGGCCGCCGGGATCGTGGCGGCGGTCGAACGCGAGGCTTGGGACGGCGACTGGTACCGACGGGCCACCTTTGACGACGGCACGTGGCTGGGCACACGGGACGGCGATGCCTGCCGCATCGATTCCATCGCCCAATCCTGGGCTGTCCTGTCAGAAGTGGCGGACCCGGACCGCGCCGCCCGCGCCATGGCCGCGCTGGACCGGCATCTGGTCCGGCGGCAGGACCGTCTGGTTCTGCTGTTCACCCCACCCTTCGACTCAACCACGCACGATCCCGGCTACATCCGGGGCTATCCCCCGGGTTTGCGGGAGAACGGCGGCCAGTACACCCATGCCGCCATGTGGGCGATCCTCGCGTTCGCCAAGCTTGGCGATGGCGCCAAAGCCGCAGAGCTGTTCGCCATGCTCAACCCGATCACCCACGCCCGGCGGCACGATGATGTCCAACGATACAAGGTCGAACCTTATGTGGTCGCCGCCGATGTCTATTCCCAACCACCCCACGTCGGACGCGGCGGGTGGACATGGTACACCGGGTCGGCGGCCTGGATGTACCGCGCCGGGGTCGAGGGCATTCTCGGCCTGCGGCGGGAGGGGGGCGACCTGGTCGTCGATCCGCGGATCCCGGAGACCTGGCCCGGGTTCGAGGCCACCGTCACCGTGGCCGGAACCCGCTGCGACATTCGGGTGAAGACCGCCCTTGCCTTCACTGAAGACCAACCCTGCGTGGCCCTGGATGGCGCCCTGATCGCCGCCGGCGCCGGCGCCGCCCGTATCCCCCTGGATGGGATGCCACATGCTCTTGTCATCACGCTGACAACAGAATCCGCTCAGCCGCAATGCGACGGAGGCCATTGACGAAGATATGCGGCAGAAAAATCGGCATCGTTCCGCATAAAAAAAATGTGATGAGTTAAAAAACAAAGGATATCACAAAAAAAATGTCCCGAAGCTTAACGATTCCTGCAACAATACGTATTGGGGAATGACTTAGATTCTCTTTTTGGTCGGCATCCGCAACGGCCCGGTCGGCCGATGGTCCCGAGGTCCCCAACCTGGCAGAGGCGCCATGATGTCCAAGCGCAAGTCCTCGTTTCCCATCGTCGGAGTTGGCGCTTCGGCCGGTGGCATCGCCGCCCTGAACACCTTCTTTGACCACATGCCACCGGACAGCGGCATGGCCTTCGTGGTCATCCTGCACCTGGATCCATCCCAGGCCAGCCGCGTCGCCGAGATCATCGCCACGCACACGGCCATGCCCGTGGTCCAGGCCGAGCAGGGGATGCCGGTCGAACCGGACCGGGTCTACGTCATCCCGCCGGCCACCCTTCTGGGTCTGGGCGACGAGATCTTCCGGCTTGAAGAGATGAACCCGGAGCGGGTGCGCCGCCGCCCGGTGGACCATTTCTTCACGGCGGTGGCCGCGCTGCGCGGCGAGCGCGCGGTGGGGGTCATTCTTTCCGGCACCGGCAGCAACGGGTCGGAAGGGATCCGCCGCATCAAGGAAGCGGGCGGCCTGATCGCGGTCCAGGACCCCGAAACGGCGGAATACCCGGGCATGCCCCAGAACGCCGTTGCGACCGGGCTGGCCGATATCGTCCTGCCGGTGGAGGCCCTGCCGGACACGATCCGCCGCGTGATCCTGCACGACGAAACCGTCTCACAACCAGTAAAGGGACCGGGGCCGACCGTATCCTCGCCGCCGCTGGATGCCATTCTGGACGCCATTCGCACCGAGACCGGGCACGAATTCCAATGCTACAAGGACGCCATGATCGGCCGGCGCGTGCAGCGCCGCATGGGCCTGAAGGGTCTGCGGACGATCACCGATTATCTGGACCTTGTCCGCCAGAACCCCCAGGAAGCATCAGCCCTGGCGCGCGACCTGCTGATCAACGTCACCAGCTTTTTCCGCGACCCGGAAGCCTGGGAAGACCTCAGAGCGCAGGTCATTGCGCCGATGGTTGCGGAGCGGGACCCGGACCGCCCGATCCGCGCCTGGGTCGCGGGCTGCGCCACGGGAGAGGAAGCCTATACCCTTGCCATGCTGCTGATCGAGGCGACCGAGGCGGCACAAGGCTCCGTGTCGGTGCGGATCTTCGCCACGGATGCCAGCGAAGACGCGCTGGCCGTCGGTCGCGACGGGGTGTATCCCGCCAGCGTCATCGAAACACTGCCGCCCGCGCGCATCGAGCGGTTCTTTTCCCCGGAGGACGATGCCTTTCGGGTCCGCCCGATCCTGCGCGATGCCATCACCTTCGCACCGCAGAACCTGCTTCGGGATCCCCCGTTCTCTCGCATGGATCTGATCGTCTGTCGGAACGTTCTCATCTACCTCAAACCGGATGTGCAACGGAAGTTGTTGGCCCTGTTCCGGTTCGCGTTGCGCCAGGGCGGCGCCTTGTTTCTGGGGTCCGTCGAAACCGCGCTGGGAGCGAACGAAGGATTCAAGGCGATCTCGAAGCGGTGGCGTATTCACCGCCGGACCGGGCCGGTCCCGCGCGACGGGGTTGAGTTTCCGGTCGTGGGCGGCCCGCCGACCGGCGCTCAAGGGGTCGCTTCAACGTCGGGCAGCGCGCCGACAGCGCCGCATCGCGACCACAGCGAACTGGCGCGGCGCGCGCTGCTTGACCGGTTCGCGCCGGCCGCCGTGCTGACGGACTCCGATCTGCGCCTTCTGTCGGTGCATGGAGATACCACGCCCTTTCTGCGCCACCCCGACGGCGAGCAGACGCGCGACCTGACGCGGCACCTGCGCGATGCCCTGCCCCACACGGTCCGCAACCTGCGGCAAAGAGCCCTGGCGCAGCGACGCACGCAGAGCGGTCAGGTCGTGATGACGGGCCAGGACCTCCACCACGCCGTGACGGTAGCCGTGGCGCCGCTCTCCAGTGGCCAGGGCGATACGCTTCTGCTGATCACCTTCGATCGAAACGGCGCGCGCGACAGTGCGCCTCTTAGGGCACCGCATCCCGAGGCGGCCAATCCGCACCCCGCGGATGACCAGGCAGAGACGCCCGCCACGCTGGAACAGCACCTTCTGGCGACACAGGAACAATTGAGACTGACCGTGCGCCAGCTTGAAGGCGCGAACGAGGACCTGAAAGCCTCGAACGAAGAAATCATGACGATGAACGAGGAGCTTCAGTCCACAAACGAGGAACTGGAAAGCTCAAAGGAAGAGCTGCAGTCCCTGAACGAGGAGCTGAATACGGTCAACAGTCAGCTTCAGAACAAGGTTCAGGAACTGGAAAGCAAAAGCAACGACCTCAACAATCTTCTTAACAGTACCGACACCCCGACGCTGTTTCTGGATCAGGCCATGACCGTGCGCTGGTTCACGCCGGGTTTGCGGCGTCTGGTCGATCTGACACCCGGCGACATGGGGCGCCCCTTTGCCAGCTTTGCCCGCAAGGTCGTGGACGAAACCTTCGAGGCGGACGCCAGCAGCGTTCTGTCCACGTTGACCCCCAACGAGCGACAGGTGCCCGGCACCCAGGGCGATCAGTGGTTCCTGCGGCGCATTCTTCCGTATCGGACGGAGGACGACCGTATTGAAGGCATCGTGGTGACGTACATCGACATCACCGAACGGCGCCACTACGAGCAGAAGCTTCAGTCGGCCAAGGATTTCGCCGAGGCGATCGTCGAAACCGTGCGGGCCCCCCTGCTCATCCTCGATCCCGAACAAAGGGTGGTGTCCGCGAACCCCGCCTTTTATGACCACTTCCGCATCTCGCCGGGCATGGCTGAAGGGCACTTCCTGTCCGAACTGGGCTCGGGACAATGGAACATCCCCGACCTCCACCGTCTCCTGACGGACGAGCTGCCGACCAAAAAAGAAACGGGCGGCTACGAGGTCGAACACGTCTTTTCCGGACTTGGAAGCCGCACCATTCTGATCAATGCGATGCGCCTGGACAGCATGGACCTGATCCTGCTGTCCCTTGAGGATGTCACGCAGGAGCGCCACGACGAAGCCCGGCGCCGTGAGCGTGAAACGCATCAGGCCCTGCGGATCGAATTGTCCGACCGGTTGCGGGACCTTGCCGACCCGGCCGCCGCCCAGGCCGTCGGATGCGAGATTCTGGCGCGACACCTTGGCGTCAGCCAGGCCATCTATGCCGAGATCACGCCCACGCGTGACGAAGCCGTCGTTGCGCAGGACTGGACGGATGGCACCCTCGCGAGCATGGCGGGTTGTCATCCCCTTGGAGATTTCGGATCGGCGATCCTCGCCGACCTCACCAATGGCAGGACGGTGGCCGTCGCCGATGTCCGCAAGGACCTGGACCCGTCCGCATCGGATGAGCCCGGCCTATTCGCGGCCCGCTCGGTCGGGGCCTTCCTGATGGCGCCCCTTGTCAAGGGCGACAGACTGGCCGGGGTGTTCGGCGTCCTCTCCTCCACCGGGCCGAGACCGTGGAGTAGCGGCGACGTGGCCCTTGTTGAGGACATCGCCACCCGGATTTGGTCGGAGGTCGGGCGGGCGCGCGCGCAGGAGGCCCTTCAGGACAAGGAAGAGCGTCTGCGGCTGGCGGTCGATGCCAGCGAAGGTGGCGTGTTCGCGTTCGACATCAGCCAGGACAATCAGACCTTCGTCAGTGATCGGTGCGCCGAAATTCTTGGGGTCTCACCCACCGAGTGGCCGGACAATGACCACCTTGATGCATGGCTGCCGGACCGGGTTCATCCCGGCGATGCAGCCCAGGTGATGGGCCGGGTCGCCGAACTGATGGACGGCGGGACTGACAGACTGGACCTTGATTTCCGTGTTCGGCTGGCGGACGAAACGTCGCGCTGGGTCAGGGTGGTTGCGCAGGCGGCGCGACGGTCCGACGAAGACCGCGCCCAGCGCATCACCGGCATTCTGTTCGATATCGATGCGCGCAAAACCGTCGAGGAGCGGCTGGCCCACCTGGCGTTGCATGACCCCCTGACCGGATTGCCGAACCGATCCTTGTTCGGCAATCGGCTGGAAACCGCCCTGACACAGGCAAGTCGGCAGGACAATCGGGTCGCCCTGGCCATGCTGGACATCGACAAATTCAAGGACATCAATGACACGCTCGGCCACCCTTGCGGTGATCGCCTGCTGTGCCGGGTTGCCGAGATGGGCGCCGCCGCCCTCCGCCCCCTTGATACCCTGGCTCGCCTTGGCGGTGACGAGTTCGCCGTGATCCTGCCGGACCTCGACTCCGGCGCGGATGCCAGCCACGTGCTCGACCGTCTGCTTGGTGGACTTGATCTGAGCGTTGGGGATCAGGATCAACAGGTGAACGCAGGCCTGAGCCTGGGGGTCGCCGTCTTTCCCGAGGACGGCGGCGATCCGGAATCGCTGTTGCGGCATGCCGATCTCGCGCTTTACCGCGCCAAGGACCTGGGGGGCGACCAGATGGTCTTCTTCGAACCGGCGCTGGGCGTCGCGGTCGAACGTCGGCGATCTCTTGCGGCCGGGCTTAAGCTGGCCCTTTCTGAGGGTCAGTTCGAGGTCTACTACCAGCCGCTGCTGGATCTCCGTGATGGCCGTGTTGTCAGCACCGAGGCGCTTGTTCGCTGGAATCATCCGACGAGCGGTCTGATCATGCCGGATGATTTCATCCGTCTGGCCGAAGAGACGGGAGAGATCATACCCCTGGGGCGGTGGGTTCTGGATCAGGCGATGCGACAGGCCCGTCGCTGGCAGGATGAAGGGTTGACGTTGAAAATGGCCGTCAACCTGTCTGCGAAGGAACTCACGAACCCACTGATCCTCGACAGTATCGACGGGTGCCTTCAGGCGCATGGCATGACCGCCGAGGCGATGGAGCTTGAGTTGACTGAAAGCGCCTTGTTCAGCCAGGACGCCACCGAAACCGAAACGTTTGTGGACGGTGCCAGGCGGCGCAACTTCGCCTTGACCATCGACGACTTCGGGACCGGCTTCAGCGCGTTCAGCTATCTGAATTACCTCCCCATCACCAAGATCAAGCTGGACCGCTCGTTCATTGCCGCGATTAGCGACGCGGACCACGAGGCCCTGGTGGGCGGACTGGTCGATCTGGGCCATCGGCTTGGCTGTCGGGTCACCGGGGAGGGAGTCGAGACCGTCGAACAGTTGCGGTTCCTTCTCCGCGTTGGCTGTGACGAAGCCCAAGGGTTTCTGATTGCCCATCCAACGCCGGCGGGGGAGGTGTCGGCCGTCGTGCGAGAGATCAACCAACGCGGCTTGTCGGCGTTCCTGCCGGACGAAACGTGACCCTGCCCAATGACGCCATGAAACGGCGGGGAACGCCGGTTGATCGCAGCCGCGCTAACCTCGATCAGCACGGCCTGTCCCGGACCCGTGTACGATTTCCGATCACGATCATGGGTCCCGCACATGGGTTGCCCATCATCAACCGGCGCGGGAGCGAACCCGCGCCAGGAAGGAAACGCCCAAGATGCACAGTTTCGAGACCGGGGCCCTGTTTGTCGCGAGGTCAACCTGGCGCGTCCTATTGGTCGCGTTCCTTGTTTTGCTGTTCATGTCTGTTGCTGTCGCCCAGGACCGGACCGGCCCGACACCCGAGAACGCGCATGACCGCTCTTTTGGTGGAGGCTGGGCCTGTGACGACGGGTATCGTCGGGAGGACGGCGCCTGCATCGCCATCGTTGTTCCCGAGGATGCTTTTGCGACGGAGCGGTCTTACGGCAACGGCTGGGAATGCCGGCACGGCTTCAAGGACATTGACGGGTTGACCTGTCGAAAAGTGGTCGTTCCGCCCAATGCCTACCTGAAGTCGACAGGCGAGGATTGGGCCTGTGATCGCGGATACAGGCGGGTCCGCGACCGATGTGAAGTCATCGAAAGTCCCACGAACTCTTTTCTGTCAGACGATGCCTATGGGTCCGGATGGGAATGTGATCGCGGCTTTTCGAAAGATTCCCGCCGGTGCGTGATGATCAACGTTCCTGACAACGCCTATCTGACGAACAAGCGCTATGGCCCGCCCTGGGCCTGCGACCGAGGGTTCGTGGAAAAGGGCGGCCGATGCGAGCCCATCGTGGTTCCGGACAACGCCTTTCTTGTCGGGGGGGAATTCGGGCCAGGGTGGCAATGCGAGCGCGGGTACGAGCAGGACGGAAACACATGCATCCTGATCGTTCCCCCGCCAAACGCCCACATCGACCGGTCGGGGAACAGGTGGGCCTGCAACAGGGGCTTCCGGATGCTGGGCGGACAGTGCGTGTTGGCGCGCTGATTGCATGATCGCGCGGACAAAGGCATGGGCCGGGCGGCGGCGCCAGCACACCAAGAATTGCGAAAGTGCGCAGATTATGACCAAAAAAAGCCGCCTCCGACAGGCCGACACGCCGGCATCCGGAGACCGCACTTGAACGCCCTGACGGTCCGTCACCGCACCACTTATCGCTATCGCGAACCGATGGCCTTCGGTCCGCATCGTTTGATGCTGCGCCCGCGCGAGAGCCGCACCGTGCGGCTGCACACGCACGATCTGGAGATCGCTCCGGCCGCCACCGTCACCTGGGCGCACGACGTCGCCGGCAACGCCGTGGCGACGGCGACGTTCGGCGCCCCGGCGGACACGCTGGTCATCGACAGCCTCGCCACGCTGACGCTTGATGTCGAGCAGTGGCCGGTCTTCGACATCGCCGCCTCGGCCGTCACGTATCCGTTCCTGCTCAGTGACGACGACATGACCGATCTGGGCGCGCTGCGGCTTCAGGCCTACCTCGATTCCGGGGGACATCTGCACGACTGGGCGCGGGGGTTCGTTGCCGGCCCCGACACGGACACGCTGTCGCTGCTGAAGGATATCAGCAACGGCGTGGCCGCGCGGATCGCCTACGAGGCCCGCGACGAAGAAACCGTACAGACCCCGGTCGAGACGCTGGCGCGGGGTCGGGGCTCGTGCCGCGATTTCGCGGTGTTGTTCGTCGATGCCGTCAGAAGCCTGGGGTTCGGCGCGCGGATCGTGTCCGGCTATCTGTATGACCCAGACCTGAACACCCTCGGGTCCGCCGGCAGCGGCTCGACCCACGCGTGGGCCGAGGTCTACGTGCCCGGCGCCGGCTGGATCGTGTTCGATCCGACCAACCGCAGCGTCGGCGGGTTCAACCTGATTCCGGTCGCCGTGGCGCGCCACATCCGCCAGACCGCGCCGGTCTCCGGCCGGTTTGTCGGCCCGGCCGCGGCCTGCAGCGCGCTGGAGGTGGCCGTATCGGTTGAGCCCTCAAACCGTCCAGGGGGTGTTGGAGGCGAGGTGGTGTAACACCAGCGGCATCTGACGATGACCGCTGGAGGGTCCGTGGCCGGCCTTTTCCCTGTGCGGAGTTCCTCCCTCGCCGGGCCGACGCTGTCGCGCCCTAATCCGTCCGGCCGCTTTGCGGGCGCACACCGTAGAGCCTGACGATGCCGGCGATATCCCCTTCGGTCAGGGAATCGAGCTCCTCCTGATAGCTGTACGCCATCAGCACGCCCCGTGACCCCGGATGATCGAGGCCGACGGCATGTCCGATCTCGTGGGCCAGGACGCGGCTGAGTTCGAAGGTTCTGGTCGTATCGTCCGCCGTGCCGCCCGCCCGCCAGGTCGCCATGGGATTGAGGCAGACCGTGGCTTGACCAAGCCTCGCGAAGGACCGGCCCGCCACCGGCTCGGACTGGATGTTGGTGTAGGCAACGCCGCGCGGCTCGGCCTGTGCGCCGATCACGATGTCCGATGTCTCTGGCGACGCCGCGCGCACGAAGGTGATATCGGCGGCGGACTGCCACAGGGCCAGGGCCGACGTCAGGCGTTCGGTGAACGTCGCCATATCGAGCCCCGCGCGGCTCAGCAGACCCTCCAGCCGGGTCATCGCCTTGCAGTTGATCGCGTCTGGATCCCGCCGCGCCTCCGTCAGAAGCGCGTAGCTGACCGTCGCACCGGTTCCGAAACGCGGCGCACCCCACTTGATATAGGCGCCTTGCAAGCGGAGCAGGGTGAAGTCGCCCTCCGATCCCCTGGTCGCCTCCTGTCCTGCCTGGGCCGTAACCGCGACCAACGCCAGGGTCGCGGCGACGATCGCCACCCGCGCCCGGCGCCATCCTGGGCGCCTGTCCACCATCTCCACTGGCTGTCGCATTCCCCACTCCCCTGAATTCAGAGCCCGCACCCAAGACCGCATGCGCCGGGAATATGTCGATCCTGCCCCACGCGAATGAAAAAACCGTTGAAAGGACAGGATTAGACGCCGGGCATGAGTAGATTCCGAGGCTGCCCAAACCGCCAAAAACTTTGTATTCATTTGGGATAGGCCAGAACCCGCCTTCTCAAGGCGACAAAGGAAACCGTGAAAACGGCTCTGGCCCGACACAGAAGGATGGGAACGTCTCATGCGAACCGCACGGGGCCTTCTCTTTTCTTCGACGGAATGAAGGGCTGCAGCATGAAAAAGATCACTGTATTCGGAACGATCCTGACCGTCCCAATGCTTGCGCTGGTCGCTGGTACCGCGATGGCGGCGGATCCGGCACCCAGCGTCAGCGACACCGGCGCCACGGCTGGTGACACCATGAAACCAGCGGCCTCTGACACGCAGGCACCCGAAACGCCCGCGAACGCAGCCGCACGGACGGCCATGCCGACCAAGGCGGCGATCGGACGGGAGGTCGTCAATACGAAGGGCGATACGGTCGGCGAGGTTTCGGCGATCACCGGTGACCGCGTGATCGTCGATGTCGGCGGGTTCCTCGGCATGGGCACGCATGGAGTCGCGCTCAACTGGCGCGACCTCACCCCCATCGGCAGCGGCGAGGGCATGACGCTTCAGACGGCGCTGACCAAGCAGCAGATCGAGGCCTTGCCGAAAGCGGAGACCGGCGCTCAGGACACCGCGCAGACAGGCGAGGCTTCCGATCAGACGACCGACTCCGCCGCGCAAACGGGTATGTCGTCGCAGAAGGCGGACATGCCGACCAAGGCCATGATCGGACGGGAGGTCGTCAATGCCGAGGGTGATACCGTCGGCGAGGTTGCGGCGATCACTGGTAACAAGGTGATCGTCAAGGTCGGCGGATTTCTCGGCATTGGAACGCACGGGGTTGCGCTCAACTGGCGCGACCTGACCCCCATCGGCAACGGCGAGGACATGACGCTTCAGACGGCTCTCACCGATGCGCAGATCAAGGACCTGCCGAAGTACGATCAGTAGGACTCGCTGGCCATGAAACGGCCCCGTCCGTTTCATGGCCTTCGCCGCCTCTGCGGTGCCGACGTCACGCCATCGCGGCGGGCGCGGGGCCGCGACGCGGCGGATTGCGCTCCGTCCCGGCGGGGGGCAGGAGCACGAAGCCGGCCGGTGTCACATGGGCCAGGACGGAGCGTTTGGGCTCGCGGCCAGGGCCAGTCGTGTCAACCCCGGGAGGGACCGCGCCCCAGTCTTCCGCATGATCGCGGATCGGTGGTTCTCGACCGTGCGTTGGCTGATGCCAAGGCTGGCGGCGATGATCTTGCTGGGCTGGCCCGCGAGGACAAGGGCCAGGATCTGGTTTTGCCTGGGCGTCAGGCCGGCAACGCTGCTGGTCGCGATTTCATGACGGGCTTCGGCCTGTCCCAACGCCCGCGACCACTCCAGCGCGCTGCCAATGCTGGCGAGCGCCGCTTGGCCGCACACCGGCTTTTGAAGAAAGTCCATTGCGCCCGCCTTCATGGCCGCGACGGCGACAGGGATGTCGCTGCCCCTGCCCATCATGATCGCCGGAAGGCGACGGTCGGACTGGCCGAGCCACCGCAGAAGATCGAGTCCGCTCAGTCCGCCGCGCAGATCGGCGTCGATCAGAACGCAGGCGTCCCGCCGGCTCGGTTGTTTGGCCGGATCCGCGCTCAGGAACGCGTCGCTGGACGGAAAGCCCTCAACCTGCCAGCCCCATTGACCGACCAACCCGCGCAATCCCTCGCAGGTGTCCGGATCGGGATCAACCACAAGGATGACATCCGAGGTGTTGGGGCTGGCGCACGCCTTTGCCTCTGGCACGGCGGCGCGCGGCGGTGGCCAGCGCATGCCGTCCCAGGGCTGTGCGCGTTCGCCTGCGTGTGGGCCCTGGAGGACCTCCCAGAACCGCCCGACTTTGATGACGAACACCGACCCTACACCCGGATGGCCCCGCATCACGACCTGACAGCCGATCAGATCGCCCAGCCGCTTTGCCTCGGCAAGGCCGATGTCAGGACCATGGTCATGGTCCTGAGGTGGCGTGTCTCGCAGGACGTGGTTCCCGATGATGTCCTGAAGCGGGTGTCTCGGAACGCCGGTCCCGGTCTCCCGGACCTCGATGCTCAGGTGTCCGCCGTGGCGATGGCATCCGATCAGAATCATGCCGTGCCGGGAGTGTCGCAGCACATTCACAAGAATGATTCGCATGATCTTGGCAAGATGGCGCGGATCGCCGTCTATGGACAGGGGGCACGATGCCACCCGCAGGACAAGGCCCTCGGCCTGGGCCTGAGAGGTGAAGTCTGCCCTCAAGGGGTCGAGCACCGCGTTGAGCGGAAACCGGATGCTCTCCACCCGGTCGGGGTTGGCCTTCATGACGAGGTCGGGATCATCAACTGGCGGGCCCGTGTCGGCGGCCGGGCGACCCGGTTCGCGCACCGCAGCGGCGGCATGACGGGGCGCGACGAGCGTTGCGGTTGCGGCCGCCAGAGAGAGCATGGCGGTGTGGCTGACCGTGTTGTGCTTGCCTGAATCCATCGCGAAGTCTCCACCCGGAAGAGTCGGGCGCCAGGCCTTTGCGGGTCACCGGGCCACAGGGCGCACGCGTGCGGCGGATCGCCTTTCGATCAAGGCGACCAAACCCACGCCGTCACTTGATGACCAGATCGTTTCGCACCTGCCTGACCCCGGTCACGTCGGCGGCGACGGCGCCGGCGCGCTGCCTGGATGCGGCGGAGTCCACGAATCCGCTCAGTTGCACGACGCCTTTGTAGGTTTCGACATCGATCTTGAAGACCGTCAGGCCCTGGTCGCCGACAATGGCAGCCCGCACCTTGCTGCTGATGACCGTGTCGTCCAGGTACTCACCCGTGCTTTCGCTGGTCGAAGTCGAGGTGCAGGCGGCCATCGACCCGACGGTCAGCCCGGCAAGCACGAGCAGGGCGGGCAGAAGGGCACGATGGATGAAGCGGGGGCTCGTCACGATGGGATACCTCCGGCAGTGCCGCGCGGGGCGCGGGGGGGGATGATTCGGCGGCCTGAACATCGGATCGAAGCGTGCCCTATCCCGGCACGGCATGAGCTCTCAGATGCGGCCAAGCACCATCAGGACGATCAAGATGATCAGAACCGTGCCAAGGACACCGACCCCGGCATGACCGAAGCCATAGCCATACCCCCCGAAGCGTCCGCTGAATCCGCCAAGGAGAAAAATGACAAGAAGGATGATGAGGATCAGGCTGAGCGACATCGCGGTTCTCCTGGATGTCAGGATGTCACCGGGGTTCCGAGTGACACTGAGTGTTGGCCGTATCGCGCGGTGTGCCGAAGGGACGGCATCGCCGGGCTTCGGCGACCGGTCCCGATGGGTCAATTGCTGTCGATGGTTACGCCGCTGCCGTCGATCTTGATATCGACGCCACTCTGGCGTTCCTGATAATAGAGGTACCCGGCCACGGCGGCGACCACGGCCAGCGCCACGATGACGACAAGAAGAAAAGTCCGATTCATGAGCCCGTGCCTCGCCAAATCTTTGAACTCTACGGACAACGCGGGACCGCAGAGGGCCATAGCGCCGACGACATCACGCCGGTCGTGCTCCGCCGTTGCGGCCAGAGCCGTCAAGCGTCGCGGATGGTGTCCTTGACCCCGCCGACGGCATTCTGGACCTTGCCCTCGATCTTGTCGGCCTCGCCGTCCGTTTCGAGCTTCTTGTCGCCGGTCGCTTTGCCGACTGCGGCCTTCACCTTTCCCTTGACCACTTTCGCGGCGCCGATCACACGATCCTTGTCCATGACGTTCTCCTTTCTGCTCTGCGGCGGCCCGCCGGAGACGTGTCTGGCGGACAGGTCTCAACTGAACAGGTTTCCACCGTGTCGGCACTGACGCAGATTAGCCTGTGGTAGAAAGCCGCCACGGCCTTCTTGGGGCGGCGCGCGGAGGGAAGGCAGGCCGCCGGACCGGATTGACAATGTCCACGCAAGGCCTGTCGGGTCCTTGACCCCACCAGCCGGCTTACAGACGACGGCTTCATCGGGCGGCCGCAGATCGCCAGCACCGTCGCCATCCGCGGCATTCGGGGCCGGTTCCTGGCGACGGCATCGGGTCCACAATCCGCTTGCCCTTGGCGCTGGCGCCGATGGGTGTGGTCAGGCCCTTGAGTCCAAACGAAATGGGTGAGCCGCCTCGGGTGCCGATCAACACCGTTGAAATTACTGCGCGACTCCCGCAGAGCTGGTCGCGCCACAGACGTCAGCGCCCCCATTCAGGGCTTCGCGCAGACTATCACCGATCCGCCCGACCAAGCGTTGGCTTGCTGCGGCCAGGGCAGCCACGGCGGCGCCCGGGTCCGGCCCGGCAAGCGGTTGTGTGCCGGCCCAACGGCAGATGTGAACCGCGCCATCGGTCAGGGAACGAAGCGTCCACGACCCCGCCACCACGGCGGACTGGCCGGGGATGGCGTCGAACCGCTCGACGCGCAGGGCCAGCCGGTAGCGGGGCAGCGCCGTGGCGTCCTCCGGCACCGGCGCGTCATAGGTATCCGCCGCCCGCACCGACCGCCACAGCGCGTCTGCCACCAACTGCTTCAGGTCGTCGGCAACGGGCGCCAGCCAGCGGTCCGTTTGTAGAACGGTAATCCGGCCGCCCGGGTCCTTCAGCACGATGTTTTCGCGGGTCACGCCCTCGGGTACGCCGACGGGCAGGATCTGCACCAGCACCCGGGCCGCGTCCGACCCAGTCGTGGCGGCGTCGCCGCCAGGATGCGCCAGGGTATGATAGCGCACCGGCGGCGAGGTCGCGCAGCCGGCCAGCAAGAGCAGGCAAAAGACGGATCGGACCATGTGCGAACGAGCGGACGAGGTCATGGCGTGAAGCCTTCTCGATGTCGCGGGTTCTTCATCCTACCTGTCGTCGGGCCGCCCCGTCAGCAACGCTTCGGGATTCCGTTCCAGGGCATCGGTCAGGGTCCTGATCGAGCGGGCGGCCTCCGCCACGGCACGCAGGGCCTGACGGGCGTCCTGCTGCAAGGGCGCATCACCGGCCATGCTGTCGTCGACGACCCGCAGGGTTCGGCTCAGATTGCGGCTCGCCCGGGCCAGTTCGGGCAGGGTCGCCGTGTCCAGCGTTTCCGCCAGGGTCTCCAGCCGCTTGAGGGCGGACGTCAGCCCCGTCATGACGAGACGGACATCCGGCATGGTCTCGCTGTCCACCCGCTCAAACACCGTATCCAGCCGCCCAATGGCGGACTCAAGAGCCGCCATCACGTCGCCAACGTCCCCCGCCAGGGTATCGAACGGAATCCGGGACAGTTTGCGAACGATGGTCTGCACCTGCTGTTGCAGTTCCTGCAGGTCGCTGGGAACGGTCGGAAGCTCTGGTGGTGCGCTGTCCGGGTCGAAGCGGGCGGGCTCTGCGTCGGGAAAGAAGTCCAGCGCCACATAAAGCCGGCCCGTCAGCAGATTGCCCGATCGAAGCTGCGCGCGCAGGCCTCGTTTGATCAGGTCGGCCAGAACGGCCAGGCGCTGCTGGGGGGTCGCATCCTTCGATAAGGACTCGATGGCGCCGCCCAGGCGCCCGGGGAAGGTGTCCGCCACGACCCGCGAGGTGAACTCGCCGCTGTCCGCGTCATAAGCGGCGTTCATCGACCGGACCCGCCCGACCTCCACGCCACGGAAATCAACCGCCGCGCCGACCGACAAACCCCGGATGCTCTGGCGGAAGTTCAGGACCAATGTCTGCGCATCGCGCTCCGGGACCTGCATGGCCTCGGCGCGATCCGATGCCAGCACGAACCGATGTCCGTCCTCGGCAGGGTCCGACAGGCTGTCGCCGGGCGGCGCCTCGAACGCCACCCCACCCAGGAGAATGCTGGCAATGGACTGGGTCCGCAGCGTCACGCCCGACGCATCCACCCGCAGGTCAAGGCCGCTGGCATGCCAGAACCGGGTCTCTGTCGTGACGAAGCGGTCGTAAGGCGCTTTCACGAAGACTCCGAGCGAAAGGCGCCGCCGGTCCGGAAGCAGGGTGAACCGCTCCACCTGCCCGACCTGGATGCCGCGAAAGTACACCGGCGAGCCGATGTCCAGCGACCCGAGGTCGTCCGCCAACAGGGCGAAGCGCTGGCCCGGGGCGTCCGAGGCCACGACGGGCGGTTCCTCCTCGCCGACGAAGTCGGTAACGCGCGTCTCTCCGCCCCCCGGGTCGACGGCGATGTAGGGGCCGGACAGCAGGGTTCCGACGCCGGAGACGCCCGACCCAGCGAAGCGGGGCCGCACCACCCAGAATCGGCTCCCCTCGACCGCGAAGGACTCGGCCATCTTGAGCAGGTCAATGGTGGCAACCACCCGCGTTCGGTCCCGGGTCAACGCGACGTCGGTCACGCTGCCGATGTCCACGTCCCTGAACTTGACCTTGGTCTTGCCGGCCTCGATCCCCTCGGCCGAGGCAAAGGACACCGTGACGGTCGGGCCACGCCGAGACAGTTGGTTCGCCACCAGCGCCAGACCGATCAGGGCCGCGATCAGGGGGATTCCCCACACCAACGACGGCCGCCAGCGCCGGGGCTGAACGATGTCCGGTTCGGACGGGCTGGCCGAGGCCGACAGGTCGTCAGGCATGATCTGGTCGTCCGTGCTTGTCCCACAACAGGCGGGGGTCGAAACTGCTTGTGGCCAGCATGCTGAGAACGACCACGGCGCCAAAGGCGGCTGCGCCCGGCCCGGCCTCGACCATGGCCAGGGACTGGAACTGGACCATGCCGGCCATCAGCGCGATGACGAACACATCAAGCATGGACCAGCGGCCGACCCGCTCGACCACCTTGTACAGACGGCCCAGTCGATGCGCGTCGGCCCCGGTGGACCGGCGCGCCCCATAGGCCAGATAGGCCAGCGCGCTCATCTTGGTGGTGGGAATGATCACGCTGACGGTGAAGATGAGAACCGCCAGTTCAGGCGAGCCCGAGGTCCAGAAATAGGCCACGCCGCCGATGATGGTGTTCCGGGTGGTGCCGAACAGAGTCGTCGTGTGCATGGCCGGCAACAGGTTGGCCGGAATGTACAGAATGGCCGCCGCCACCAGGAAAGCCCAGGTGCGCGTCAGGCTGTCGGCCTTGCGGGAATGGACGGCGGCGCCGCAGCAGGGGCACCACACGGGGGCGGTGCCGGCCCCGGTGGCATCACACACCGCGCGGCAGACCAGACACGCGCGCAGGCCCGCGTCCCGGGCATTCATGGGGCCACCGCCCGCCGGCAGCCCGGCCGCCACAGGGCGCGAAGATCATAGGACAGGATGACCGCCAGCAGAACGGTCAGGGCCATGAAGGCCCACAGCGCCGCCCCCGGCACCACGTCCGCCATATTGGACAGCTTGATGAGGGAAACCACCACGCCCAGCATCAATACCTCGATCATTCCCCAAGGCCGCATGGCCTGAAGCGCGCGCAGCAGCGGCGCAAAAAAGGCGGGACGCCATCCCGTCTCGACCGCCAACAGAAGCAAAAACATGGACAGCAGGTCGAACAGCGGAAACAGCCAGGCGGTGAAGAATACCATGACGGCGGCCACTTGCTGGCCCTCCGCCCACAGGGTGGCCACGCTGCCGAGAAGGGTCGCCTCGTTGATCATGCCTTGCGACCGCAGCACCAGGATTGGAAAGGTGTTGGCCAGGACAAAGGCAATCAGCGCCGCCGTTACGATGGCCAGCATCTGTTCCGGCCGGCGCCGCTGCATGCGGTACAGGGTCGTACCACAGCGGGCACAGCGGGCCCGTTCCCCCCGCCGCAAGGGACGGCGGACGTGCAGTTCGTCGCACTCGGGACACGCGGCGAGCCCGGCCTGATCCACACTGCTCATCCTCAACCTCTTGCCAGGCCCTACCCCATCAATACAAATGATGACGATATGCCCGCCTGCCAAGCCGCGCTGATCCCGAAGCCCGGTTCGCGGCGTTGGGCGCTGCCATTCGTGGGTTGGGGCGCGGTGTCCACTTTTTCGGGGCAAGGTCATCGCGGACGTCCTCCAGTCCGACCGAGATCCGCACCAGACCGGGCGCAATACCCTGGGCGGCGCCGGCCAGCCGACAAAAAAGTTCGTTCTTTTGTCGACTGGTATCAGGCCTTATCGGTGCCCAGGGCCTCGAACCCCGCCGTCACGTCGAACAGTTCTTCGTCAATGCTGGACTTGCGTAGCCGATGGAAGTTGCCACTCAGCGTTTCCAGTAGATCGTCGATGTTCCTGTCGGCCCTTTGCATGGCGGCCAGGCGGCTTGCGTTCTCGCTGGCCAGCGATTCCGCGCAGGCGCGAAACAGCGAGACAAAAAGGTATTCGCGGATCAGCGCCTTTAGCGTTGGCATCGTTTCGCCCAAAACTTCGGGCAAGGCGGCTGTGGGCCAGGTCAGCGCCAGAACCTCTTGTTGCCAGCGCGCATCCAGCGGCAGCAGGCGTTGGGTGACAGGCGCATGGCGGCCTCCCGGGGCGGGGCGGTTGTAGTAAAGGTGAAGCTCGGTGATCGCGCCGCCCGCCCGACCGCCTTCGGCTTCGACTTCGACGAGGACCCGCCCGCCTAGCGGGGCAACAGCGCTGACCGAGTTCGGCACGGCAAACCGGCCTGCGGGCGGGAACCCGGCATCGCCGAGACGGTCATGCACACGCTCGCCCACAGCCCAGATGCGCGGGTTTGGGCCCATCCCGCGCAGTGCCGCGACGGCGAAATCGGCCACATCGTCGTTGAACCGCCCCACGAGCCCCTGATCCGAGCCGAAAACCACCACTCCGACAGGCGCCCGCCCTGTCGGGGTCGGGCCGGCGGCCATGGCCATGCCCGGGCCGAGATCGCGGAGGCATTTGCCAAGGCCAAGCCGGACGTTGTGATCGTAGTCACCGAGCACCCGTTCGGCCCGTTCATATTGGCCGATATTCGCGGCTGCCATCGCCTTCATCGTGCGGACAACGGCTTGCAGGTCTCCGGCACTGGAGATCTTGCGCCGCATGCTCTCCATCGTGTTGCTCATTGAGCGTTCGCGGTCTTTGAAGGCGGTGTTGACGGGAGCCCGGCTTCGGTGGGTTGAAGGGCCGCGAGTGCCGCCCGACAGAGTTCGGTCATCACCGCGCGGTCTTCGTCGCTGAGGTCGTCGGTATCGAAGCGCCGGCAAACCGCATCGGGGATGGTTTGGGCGGCCCGCAGAACCGCCTTTTCGGCCTCGGGCATGGCGTCGAGAGGCACAGGGTCGAACAGCCCGGCCGTCAGCGACGTCAGGATCGCGATCTGCCCCGCAACCGGAACCGGAGCGAATTCCGGCTGCTTCAGGCAGGCCCGAATGCGGTCACCGTGGGCGATGGTCGCGCGGGTGTCGTCGTCCAGCCGGGCGCCAAAGCGCGAAAAGCTCTCCAATTCCTCAAACTGGGCATAGGCCAGTTTCAAATCGCCCGCCACCGCCCGATAGGCGGCGCGCTGCGCCTTGCCGCCCACCCGCGAGACCGATTTGCCGACATCCACCGCCGGCAGAACGCCCAGTTCGAACAACGTCGGCGAGAGGTAGATCTGTCCGTCGGTAATCGAAATCAGGTTGGTCGGGATATAGGCCGAAATGTCCTGCGCCTCGGTCTCGATGATCGGCAGGGCGCTCAGCGAGCCACCGCCGAGATCTGTGCCCAGGTGGGTCGAGCGTTCCAGCAGACGGGAATGAATGTAGAAGATATCGCCCGGAAAGGCTTCCCGACCCGGGGGACGACGCAGCAGCAAGGACAATTCGCGGTAGGACCGGGCATGCTGGGTCAGGTCGTCATAGACAATCAGCACATCGCGGCCCGCCTCCATGAAATACTCGGCAATACTGGTTGCGGCATAAGGTGCGATATAGCTGAGACCAGGGGCGGCATTGCCTTCGGTCACCACGACCACGGTGTAATCCATCGCGCCATGCGCGCGCAGGGTCGCGACCGTCTTGGCGACGGCGGAGGCGCGCTGGCCGATGGCGCAATAGACGCACACGACGTCCTGGTCGCGCTGGTTCAGGATCGTACCGACCGCGATGGCGGTCTTGCCGGTCTGGCGGTCGCCCAGGATCAACTCGCGCTGGCCGCGCCCGATCGGGATCAGCGCGTCAATGACCTTAAGCCCCGATTGCAGCGGCACGGAGACAGGCGCGCGATCAATGATGGCGGCGGCGGGGCGTTCGATGGGCAGGCGACGGTCCGCCGAAACCGGCCTGCCACCATCCAGCGGGCGGCCCAGCGGATCGATGACGCGACCCAAAAGCGCGTCGCCGACGACGACATCCATGACCCGGCCGGTGCGGGTGACCTCGTCGCCCGCGTTCAAATGGGCGTAGTCGCCCAGCAGGACCACGCCAATTTCGGTTTCGTCCACATTGAAGGCCAGTCCCGACAGGCCGGCGGGAAAGTGCAACAGTTCTTGCGAACCCGCACCGGGCAGGCCGGAGACTTTGGCCACACCCGTCGAGACGCTGGTGATGATGCCGATCTCACGGGGTCGCAACTCGGCGACGAACGCTTCGCGCGCGCTGGCCAGATCGCCAAACAGGCTGTCAAAGACGATCCGCAATGGCTCGGGCTGGGGTTTGGTCACGCGCTTACCTTTTCCTGCGTCCTGTCGGCATCGGCTGTCGGGCCGGCCTGCGAGGCATCGCGGGCCGAAAAGGTCTCGCCGACGCTGGCCTTGAGGGACGACAGATAGTCGGAAATGCTCCACGCCAGCTTTTGCCCGCCGGCGGTCAACTCGATACCGGCGATCAACCGGGGCGCGGTTTCGAACGTCAATTCGGCATCGGTTGAAAACGTGTCGTGCAGGGCGGACCGGATCGCCGCATGTTGCTCTGGGCTCAGGTCAAAGGCGCTGCGTACCGGGATCGGTTCAGAGGTCCCCCGAATGGCGGTGGACAAGGCAGAGTCGGGCTGATCGCCGGATGCCTGGATGCGGTGGACGAACGTATCGCAAATGCGGTCCTCAAGACGCACATCCGCCAGATCGTTCAACGTTTTGCGGGCAACGGCGAAAACCTCGTCCCAGGCCCGGTCGGTGATCGACGTGGCGAGGGCTTGGGCTTCGGTCTGAAGCGCCTTGGCGCGCTGGGCTGCCAGGGCATCGGCGGCGCTATGCGCTTCGGCCATCAGGCGCTGGCGCTCGGCGGTTGCGTCGTCCGTCGCTTGTTGCAACAGTCCGGCGCGCGCCTGTTCAAAATCGGCGGTCATCTTCTGGAAGGTGTCGCGCGCCGTCTCTGCATCCGCCTTTATCGCATCGGCATCGGCGCGCTCTTTCCTGATCCGCGCCTCGCGGGTGTCGATGGCGGTCATGATCGGCTTGTAGAGAAACCGCTTGAGCAGCCAGACCAGGATCAGAAAGTTGAGCGCCTGCGCACCGACAGTGAACCAATCGATCAGCATCGCTCAATGTCCTGCGGCGGCGGCGGCGACAGCGCTGTTCCAGAACGGATTGGCGAAGATCAGGATCATCGACACGACGAAGCAATAGATCGCGACGGATTCGATCATGGCCAGGCCGACAAACAGGGTGCGGGTGATGGTGGCCGCCGCATCCGGTTGCTGGGCCACGGAGGTCAAGGCCGTCGCGACCGCGCGTCCTTCGCCCAGGGCGGGGCCGACGCTGCCGATCGCGATGGTCAGACCGGCCGTGATGATCGAAGCGATGGCGATGTAGGTCGCGCTATCCATGGCGATGGTCCTCAATGGGGGTCAAGTCTCGCCGGCGGGCCGTGCGGGCGAAGGCTTTTGGGTGAGGGTGGCCGAGGCAATGTAGACGGTTGCCAGGATGCTGAAGATGTAGGCCTGAACCATGCCGGTCAGCAGGCCAAGTGCGCTCATCAAAACGGGAAACACGAAGGGAGAGATCGTCAGCAATATGGCCAGGATCATGGTCCCGCTCATCATGTTGCCGAACAGGCGGACGGCCAGCGCGAGGGTTCGCGACAGGTCGCTGATGATGTTGAAGGGAAGCATGATCACGGTCGGCTCCAGATAGGATCGGAGGTAGGCGCCAACGCCCCGCTCGGTCATGCCGTAGATGGGCACGGCGACAAAGACGCTCAGCGCCAGCGCCGCGGTGGTCGAAAGCGAGCCGGTGGGCGGTTCGAACCCGGGAATGATGGTGCTCAGTGTCGACATGGCGACGAACAGAAACAGCGTGCCGATAAAGCCGATGTAGGTCCGTGGGTGTTTCAGGCCGACTTCGCGGATCTGGTCCTGAATGCCGGTGACGATGATTTCCAGCAGGTTTTGCCAGCGCGAGCGCGTCATGTCGCGCGACAGCCGCCGCGTGATGAGGATCGAGGCCATCACCAGAACGGCCATCAACACCCATGTGAACACGATGGTGGCGTTGAGTTTCACGAACCCGCTCTGCCAGAAGATGATCTCGTCAGGGCTGAGACGCATGGCCCGTCCCCTCGGCTATGGCGGCCGGGTTCGCCCGCGTCAGGCGGTCCACCACAAGGCGCGCGACAATAAAGCCGGCCACACAGGCCAGCCAGCGCCGCCAATCGGACCCGCCGGCCAGATAGAACCCGTAGACCGTGACGGTCATGCGCAGCATGAAGCCGCCCAGAAACCACAACGCCGGCTGGGCACAGGCAAGACCACGGCGCACCGTCCACCACAGGCTCGCGAAAAACGCCACGCCGAGCAGCACGCCGACCATGAAGACAAGGGCGAGAGTCTGCACATCAGGCATCGTCGTCTCCGCGCTGGTCGTGAATGTCCCTGTCCTGCCGAGCAACCCAGGTCCAGGCCGAGAAGCACCCGATTGTCAGCCCGGCCATCAGCAAGGCCAGCGTCCACCGATGGGCACCCTGGCCGCTGTCGAGCCAGACCCCAAGCGCCGCACCCAACAGGGTCGGCACCGCGACCGACCATCCGATCAGCCCCATCATGCCCAACCCGAACCAGATCCCGGGCGATCCGTCGCGCCGGGCCTTCGCCTTTCGGGCGGCCTTGCGACCGATCATCCCGGCAAAACGGTCATCGTCATTGGCGGGTTTCGGCACGCTGTCGGTCATGACTGCATCTGCATGAAACGCCGCGCAAATCCGGTTTCCAGTTTGGCCATCACGGTGCGAACCTGGTGTTCGGTCTGGTCCAGCGCGAGGAATTCTTGGTCCACCGTCGTGCGCAAACTGGCGAGGTCGCGGCCTTGCAGGGCGCGGCGCACGGTGACCACGACCTCGCGACCGACCTTGGTCAGCGTGCCGACATCGACCGCCGCGAAACCCTCGCCATCGGCGGGGGTCTGCCAGGTCAGAATGCCCGGCGCCAGCGCCGCGACGCAGTCAAGGCGGTTGGGCAAGAGGCCGAAAGAACCGTCGTGCGTTTCCGCCACGATGCGGGTTACGCCGGTGACCTCGGCAAAGAGCTCGAACGGAAGCAGGATCCTAAGGTGCATGTGCGGCCTCCCGGCCAGTCGCCTCCGGGTCTTTTGCCCGTGGCACCGCCTTGGCCTCGGCAATCGACCCGATCATGTACAGGGCGCTTTCCGCCACGGTTTCGAAATCATCGCGCAAGATGGCCTCGCAGCCGTCCAGCGCATCCGCGAGGCTGACGAGCTTTCCCTTGAGGCCGGTGAACGCTTCGGTGGTGAAGAAGGGCTGGGTCAGGAACCTCTCAAGCCGACGCGCGCGCCCAACCACCTTGCGGTCGTCGGGCGACAACTGCTCCAGCCCCAACATCGCGATGATGTCTTTCAGGTCGGCATATTGCGCCAGGGTCCGGCGGATTTCCTGGGCCAGCGCATAATGTCGCGCCCCCACGATGCCCGGTGTCGCCATCTTGGAGATGGATTGCAGCGGATCGATTGCGGGATAGAGCCCCTCGCTCGCGCGTTTGCGCGACAGCACGATTGATGCGGACAGGTGCGAAAAGGTATGTACCGCGGCCGGATCGGTGAAATCGTCGGCGGGCACATAGACGGCCTGGATCGAGGTGATGGCTCCGGCATCGGTGTTGGCGATCCGCTCTTCCAGCCCCGACAGTTCGGTGCCCATGGTCGGCTGATAGCCAAGCCGCGAGGGGATCTGACCCAAGAGCCCCGAAACCTCCATCCCGGCCTGAATGAATCGGAAGATGTTGTCGATCAGCAAGAGCACGTCGCGGTGCTGGTCGTCCCGGAAATACTCGGCCATTGTCAGGGCGGCATGGCCGACCCGAAACCGCGCGCCGGGCGGTTCGTTCATCTGGCCGAACATCATCAGCATGGAGTCGAGCACACCGGCGGCCTTCATGTCGTGATGCAGCTCGCCCCCCTCACGGCAGCGCTCGCCAATGCCGCAAAAGATGCTGACGCCTTCATGCTGGCCGACCATGTTGTGGATCATCTCGGTCAGAAGCACGGTCTTGCCCACGCCGGCACCGCCGAACAGGCCGGCCTTGCCGCCCCGCTCCAGAGGCATCAGCACGTCGATCACCTTGATCCCGGTCTCGAACACTTCCGAGGTGGTGGCGCGCTGCGCAAGAGACGGTGGGGCGCGGTGGACCGAGCGCCATTCGACATCGGTCAGGGGCGGGCCGCCATCGATCGTGTTGCCGAACACATCGAACATGCGCGACAGGATCGATCTGCCCACCGGCGCCTTCAGGGGCCCGCCGGTATCCTCCACCGCCAGGCCCCGCGTCAGCCCTTGCGTTGGGGTCAGGGCGATGCCGCGCACATGGTGCGCATCGCGCTGGGCCAGAACCTCGATCACGATCGGGGGCTCGGCTCCGGTGCGAAGGATCGAATAGATCGGCGGCAACGGCCCATCAAAACGCACGTCCACGACGCTGCCGCGGATCGCGGTCACAACACCTGCCGGTCGGGGGGCAAGCGGCTGGGTCATGTCGCCAACGTATCGGGAGGCGCGATCCGGGCCTTGAAGGCGTCCGGACGCCGGGTCTTGAACGCGCCCCTCACCCTATTGCGCGCCGGGGCGCGGCAGAGCCAGACCGCCCCCCGGCTGCGGCGCTCCCATTTTTTCGGCCCTTCCGGCGACACCTGAGGCTTCGGGTCCCAACGACGAGGAGGCAAGGTGTCACCGGCAGTCATTGGCTGGTCCCTTTGTGCGAAAAAGCCCCGAAAGCTGCAAAGTTCGCACCCCCCCAAAAGCGCGCGTGGCTCCGACGCAGCTTCACGACGGCCGCCGACGGCAAGCCCGCTTGCTCAATGGGAGGCGCCACCATGCACCCATGACAGCACCGCTCCAGGTCGATTGATGCTTCAAAGCTACCGGACTTGAGACTCAACCGGACTGACAGAGGTTAGGAAAATCCTGAAAAATCGTCGTCTGGGGTCACGTCCCGTTGCGTGGTGTAGGAGCTGTGGTTAAGGGGTCCGCCGCCGCGCCCGCCAGGGAGCCGGCGGCGGCGGGCCGCTTATCCACAG
>NZ_FNCV01000013.1 GCF_900100455.1 Roseospirillum parvum
CCACCCGCTTCGAAAAGTCGGCACAGAACTTCTTGGCCGCTGTCATGTTGGCTTCAACACGACTCTGGATGCGGGATTATGAGTCCAGAACCTAGGCTGAGCACGGCAAGCACCGTTAGCAGCGCGCTTCAATGAGGCCGGGGCTTTTGGGCCCCGGGGAGCCTCGCCCTGCTGTCCGAGGCCGCGCCTCGGCCAGGGGCTTCAATGAGGCCGGGGCTTTTGGGCCCCGGGGAGGCCGATCCGCTCCTCACGCCAGCGCATCGATCACCCTCCGCTTCAATGAGGCCGGGGCTTTTGGGCCCCGGGGAGGCCTTCAATCGGGGGGCAGAACTTCACTATGACATTTAGCTTCAATGAGGCCGGGGCTTTTGGGCCCCGGGGAGGTGGGAGTGGGTGCGAGAGCACCAAATGTGGCACATGCTTCAATGAGGCCGGGGCTTTTGGGCCCCGGGGAGAACCCCGGCCCGAAGCGCCGTAACCACGGCCCGAAGGGCGGGCTTCAATGAGGCCGGGGCTTTTGGGCCCCGGGGAGATTTGCCCCCGAGGCCCACCACCGAGCCGATCAACCCGCTTCAATGAGGCCGGGGCTTTTGGGCCCCGGGGAGTCCCTGGACACGACCGGCTGGACGGCCGATACGACGGCTTCAATGAGGCCGGGGCTTTTGGGCCCCGGGGAGCGGCACGTATCTGGTCAAGTGCGTCGACGCGGGAGGCGTCGCTTCAATGAGGCCGGGGCTTTTGGGCCCCGGGGAGGTCCAGCAGACCACCCGGGAGATGCGCCAGAGCCTGAAGCTTCAATGAGGCCGGGGCTTTTGGGCCCCGGGGAGTCGACCAGCATGACGTCCAGGCCGGCCAGCCAGGCCCGCTTCAATGAGGCCGGGGCTTTTGGGCCCCGGGGAGCCGCGTCGGCCCCGCGACTGGCCGACGCCCCCCGATCCGCTTCAATGAGGCCGGGGCTTTTGGGCCCCGGGGAGGGCCGGCCATCTCGGCGCCGAAGGCGGCCACCTCGAAGCTTCAATGAGGCCGGGGCTTTTGGGCCCCGGGGAGCTGACGGACCCGAACACCCCGCGGCCCGACCGGGTGGACGCTTCAATGAGGCCGGGGCTTTTGGGCCCCGGGGAGCGGTGGTCCCGCGCGTCGGCCCACAGCAGCGCCAGCCCGCTTCAATGAGGCCGGGGCTTTTGGGCCCCGGGGAGGTCCGAAAAGAGCGCGTTCAGTCACAAGACTAATCAGTGCTTCAATGAGGCCGGGGCTTTTGGGCCCCGGGGAGGCCGGAACCTCCGGCGCGCCTTCCGGGCGCAGCGCCAGGGGCTTCAATGAGGCCGGGGCTTTTGGGCCCCGGGGAGGCCTGTGGCAGACCCGGCTCGGCGGGAAACCGAGCCAAAGTCCTTCAATCAGGCCGGGGCTTTTGGGCCCCGGGGAGGCTGCGCGCCCCGCGTGTCATCCTCGCCGGCATGCGCGCGCCTTCAATGAGGCCGGGGCTTTTGGGCCCCGGGGAGGCCTCTCCCAGGAGGCGCTGGCCGAGCGGGTCGGCACCTCGCTTCAATGAGGCCGGGGCTTTTGGGCCCCGGGGAGACCTCGGACTCCCGGCCGAGAGCAGCAAACTTACGGGCGCTTCAATGAGGCCGGGGCTTTTGGGCCCCGGGGAGCTCGGCGGCGGCGACGTTCACCGCAGCCGAGCTACTGGGGCTTCAATGAGGCCGGGGCTTTTGGGCCCCGGGGAGCCTCCTCCCAGGAAACAGCCCCGTCACCGACAAAGCTGAGCTTCAATGAGGCCGGGGCTTTTGGGCCCCGGGGAGCTTCTCGCGCACGGGCGATCTCCTCTCTCAGATTCCGCTTCAATGAGGCCGGGGCTTTTGGGCCCCGGGGAGCAGCCGACCCCACGCCAGCTCGGCGGCGCCAATCCCGGCTTCAATGAGGCCGGGGCTTTTGGGCCCCGGGGAGACCGTGCCCACCGCCACCCAGCCGCGCGTGTAGCCGCCGCTTCAATGAGGCCGGGGCTTTTGGGCCCCGGGGAGCGCGCCGCCCCATGTGGATGCCCACCAAGCCTCCGGGGCTTCAATGAGGCCGGGGCTTTTGGGCCCCGGGGAGGTGATACAAATCGGGTATCCTGCCAACCAACAACCCACGCTTCAATGAGGCCGGGGCTTTTGGGCCCCGGGGAGGTCAACCCGGGCGATCTGGAAAATCTGGATTGCCCACGCTTCAATGAGGCCGGGGCTTTTGGGCCCCGGGGAGCCGCCGCCCCCGCCTCGCCATGGCGCTGCTGCTGTGGGAGCTTCAATGAGGCCGGGGCTTTTGGGCCCCGGGGAGCTCGTATCAGGTCTGGAGAAGCCACGGCGGCTGAACTGCTTCAATGAGGCCGGGGCTTTTGGGCCCCGGGGAGACTGGAGCCAGCCGGCGATATCGATCCCGAACAGCCAGTGCTTCAATGAGGCCGGGGCTTTTGGGCCCCGGGGAGATACCCGGTGGCGGCGCGCAGCGATTCCAGCCGCGCACCGCTTCAATGAGGCCGGGGCTTTTGGGCCCCGGGGAGACCTGCGCCTCGCTGAGTTGGAGCGCAACGACTTGGGGCTTCAATGAGGCCGGGGCTTTTGGGCCCCGGGGAGATCTTCGGAGCATCTACCCATGCACCATTGAGGAAGTGAGGTCGCTTCAATGAGGCCGGGGCTTTTGGGCCCCGGGGAGGAGGTGAGCACCACCAACGACGACCCCGGGGGCTCGCGCTTCAATGAGGCCGGGGCTTTTGGGCCCCGGGGAGGAAGAACTGGATGATGAGGATGACTGGGAACTGTACATGCTTCAATGAGGCCGGGGCTTTTGGGCCCCGGGGAGATTGACACCGGCGACGTTATCCGCTGGCGAGGTGTGGCTTCAATGAGGCCGGGGCTTTTGGGCCCCGGGGAGGTCCGCGCTCTCGCCAAACGCAATGTCCACACCACCGGAGCTTCAATGAGGCCGGGGCTTTTGGGCCCCGGGGAGGCCGCAGGCCAGCGAGGGCGCGCGCCGGCGCGCCGCCGCTTCAATGAGGCCGGGGCTTTTGGGCCCCGGGGAGAACCGCGAGCATGAAAGGGGAGTCCCAGAGCGATGGACGCTTCAATGAGGCCGGGGCTTTTGGGCCCCGGGGAGATTTGCCGTGAGCGACTACCTGACGGCCGCGTTGACGATGCTTCAATGAGGCCGGGGCTTTTGGGCCCCGGGGAGTGCTGTTGTGCCTGAGTGGTCAAATCATCCATCTGAAGCTTCAATGAGGCCGGGGCTTTTGGGCCCCGGGGAGCCAAGCGCACCGGCAAACTGGCCCGGGCGATCGACAAGCTTCAATGAGGCCGGGGCTTTTGGGCCCCGGGGAGCCAGCACCCGGTCCCCGCGCCACGGCGGGATGATCCCGCTTCAATGAGGCCGGGGCTTTTGGGCCCCGGGGAGCGCCGATTCCTCGGTCGAGTAGACCTCCGCCGGGCGGTCGCTTCAATGAGGCCGGGGCTTTTGGGCCCCGGGGAGATGAGCGGGGTCCATCATGTCGTGTCCGTGAGTGGGGGGCTTCAATGAGGCCGGGGCTTTTGGGCCCCGGGGAGGCCTGGGCCGGGTTGATGCCGAATTCCCGGTAGATGGCTTCAATGAGGCCGGGGCTTTTGGGCCCCGGGGAGCGGCCTACACGGACGCACGGGAGACTCACGACGTCGCGCTTCAATGAGGCCGGGGCTTTTGGGCCCCGGGGAGAAGACTTACACCGATGCACGGGAAACGCACGACGTCACGCTTCAATGAGGCCGGGGCTTTTGGGCCCCGGGGAGGCGTGTCGAGCTTTTTTGCGCACGACAAAACTCCCGGGGCTTCAATGAGGCCGGGGCTTTTGGGCCCCGGGGAGCGTCGATGGGGGGAAGACGGTCACGGGGTGTACTCGCTTCAATGAGGCCGGGGCTTTTGGGCCCCGGGGAGACGTCGATGGCGGCGACCAGCGGCGCGGCGTACACCTGGCTTCAATGAGGCCGGGGCTTTTGGGCCCCGGGGAGCCACGTCGGTGTGGATGCGGCGTTCCTGGATGCGGTGCTTCAATGAGGCCGGGGCTTTTGGGCCCCGGGGAGAGCGGGGGGCGTGGCAAGGGTGGCATCTCCGCCTTGGCTTCAATGAGGCCGGGGCTTTTGGGCCCCGGGGAGAGCCCCTGTGGCAGGGGCTTGATAAGCAAGCAAATTTCCCACCATTTTCGAGCCCTGACAAGACAGGCTCGTAACGAGAGCCTCCAGGCCCCCGAACGGCGTCGTTTCTCAAGCCACAACCCTTTGATTCACTGTGTTAAAAAGCATTCGCGAGCGCTCCCCGAGTCGGCCGCGTCTCCACAGCGCTCGCGGCGGGTCGGCGGGCCGGCCCGACACCCACGGATCATTGCAGCCTATATGATGATCGGTTTGCGCTCCACCACCTCGATGGTCTTGCCCAGGCTTTCCAGGCGGGGGCGGACCCCGTCGGCCGGCCCCAGGTCGACGATCAGCACGTGGTCGGCGCCCTCCAGGATCGCCTCGTTCAGGGCGCCGCGCATCTGGACCAGTCGCTTGCGCGACAGCCGGCACTGGAACAGCGACAACTGAAGCCACTCGCCGTAGCCGTTCATCACCTTGAACACCCGGCGCCAGCGCTTCGGGTCGGCGATGTCGTAGGCGACGATGAACAGGCGTTCGTCCGTGGCCATGGCGCCACCTACCGGGGGGTGATCCAGGGGAAGGGGTCGACCTCGCCCATCAGGTGGCGGCACAGCAGCCGGGCCTGCACTTCCAGCAGGCGGCGATAGCTGACCTGATAACCGAACACCGGGTGGGTGATTTCCTGCTCCAGCCGGCGTTCGAAGGCGCCGATCAGGGCCTTGCGGGCGGGCGGAGCCATGGCGCATCCGCCGGCCGCATGGACGAAATCCGCCGGTGTCACCTCGCCGTTGTTGATGACCGTCAGCACGGCGCTGTCGGCGATCAGGGGGCGGTCGGGCTCCATCATGTCCAGGGCCAGGGCCGGGCGGCCGTGGCGGATGGTGTGATAGAACCCCCGATAGGGATCGAGGCCGACCGCCGACAAGGCGATGTGCCAGGTGCGCACCAACAGGGCATAGGCAAACGAGAGCAGGGCGTTGACCGGGTCGGCCGGGGGACGGCGGTTGCGTCGGGTGAAGTCGAAGCGGCCCGGGCCGTCGTCCTTCAGCATCCGGGGAAAGGCCCGGAAGTAGGTGGCGGCGGCGGCCCCCTCGATGCCCAGCAGGGTGGCGGTGTCGGGGGCGGAGTCGGCCTCGGTGGCCAGCCGCTTGAGGGCGCGCAGGGGCTCGGCGACGGCCTCGGCGGGGTGGCTGTCGCGGCGGTTGCGCCGCAGCAGGGTGCGGGCGTTGCGCGCCTTGGCGGCGACCAGCCGGCGGGCGAAGGCCAGCGACCAGGCGTCGTCGAAGGCGCGGCGGTACTGGGCTTCGCGCACCGAGACCGAGCGCTGGCCCAGCCCCACCGTGTGGCCCAGGAACCAGCCGCCGTGACTGTGCCAGGAAACCGGGATTTCGCGGCGCATCAGCTCGTGCAGGGCCGGCGCGCTGAGCGAGACGTTGCCGAACAGGACCAGTTGGGACACCTCTCCCAGGCGGGCCTTGACAGGCGCCTCGTCATCAACGGCGATGGTCAGCCGGTCGCCGCTCTTGCCGACCTTGCCGTGACCGGCCTGGACCAGCAGGGGCAGGGCCTCGGGCCGGCCGGCGGCCAGCGGACGGGGAGCCGGGGTGGTGCCGGCCAGTTGGCCCACCTCGTCGGGCAGGCAGATGCCGACCAGGGCGCAGCGCGGGCACTTGGGGCTGTCGATCAGCGGCGGTGGCGGGCGCTTCTGGGCGGCCGCCAGACGCAGTCCGCGCACCGCCTCCAGGGCCTGGGCGCGCAAGGCCTCGTCGAAGGGAATGCGCACCCGCTCGCGGCTGGCCCGGTAGTAGAGGAAGCCCTCCTGGCAGGTATAGCCATGCTCTTCCAGCAGCAGGCCTTGCAGGCAGACCTGGACGCGCTCCGGATCATAGGCCCCGGCGGCGACGTGGGGACGCTTGCCGCGCTTGGTGTCGACCGGGCTGACGGCGCGCCCCTCGCCGTCTACCAGATCGATCACCGCCGTGACACCCAGGGTTTCCGAGGACAGGGCGACCGAGCGGGCGTGGATGGGCGCGGTTTCCGCCTCGGGCTCTTCCCCCTCGCCGGCCTCGGGCAGGTGCCCGCCACCGGCATCCACCCGGCGGTGGACCTGCCGCCCCTCCTCGGTATCGGCGCTGTCGGCCCAGGCGCCGTCGACCCACATCAGCCAGGCCAGCCGGGGGCAGTAGACGTACTCGTTGACCATGCGCACCGGAACCAGCCCCACCCCGGCCACCGCGTCGGAGGCCTGGCCCGGTGGCGGCAGCGGTAACTCGGGCTCGGCGTCGCGGCTCATGGGGGGTGGCCGTCGGTCAGCGGCGCGAACAGGCCCAGGCCGAAGTGGCTGGCATAGCCGAGGGCCAGGGGACCGCTCAAGGGGACGGGCAAGGTGAGGTCGAGAAAGGCGCCCCGGGTGTCGGGCTGGCGTTCGCCGTGGCGTGATCGGAAGCGGTGGAAGTGGATGGGCCGCAGGTTCTTGCCGCCGTCCAGGGTGAGGGCGGGGCGCTCGGCGATCTCGACCGCCGCCGCCTGCTCGGCGGTCAGCATCCCCCGGCGGACCAGCAGGCGGCGCACCTCGGCCGGGTAGCCGCCCTTTTTCAGGTGTCCGGCGGCGAGGAAGGGGGTCAGGCCGGTGAACCGGCGGGCGGTTCCGAACAGCCGGCTGGCCGGGATGAAGTCGGCCGGGGCACCGAAGCCCTCCAGGGCGAGAGGCCACTCCCGCCCCTGGTCCAGCCACAGCTTGCGCAGGCGGCTCAGGGAGACTTGAAGCTCCGCGTTGATGCCGCCGGGCAGCCACAGGGTGACGTGGTCGATCCAGCCGTCGTTGTCGGCGTCCTCGGGCAGCCAGAAGGCGTGGGCGTGCTCGGGGGTGCGCAGGGCCGTGCGGTCGGCGTCGTGGCCGCTGAGGGCGGCCGGGGCGTTCGGGATCTTGCGCCCGGAGTCCGGGTCGATCCGCCAGCCGAAGCGGCTCATGGCGGCCAGCCGAATCACCTCGGCGATGCGGACAGTGTCCTCGACGCGGGGCCGGGGGCGGCCGGTGAGCACCCAGCGGGCGACGGTGGGGGAGCCCGCATCGTCGCGCGGGCGGGCCGACCGGGAGGGCCGCCGGCGGGCGGTGGGCGACAGGGGCGGGCGGTTGTAGACCACCTCGCGGGAGGCCGGGGGCCGGGTCCAGCCGACCTTCTGCAGGTCGCCGGTGTCCAGCGACAGGGCGTCGAGCAGGTCTTCGGGCAGGGTGCCGGCCAGTTCCTTGTCGCGCTTCTTCTCCAGGGCCCCGGGGGTGGCGGGCTTCTTGCCGGCGGCCTGTTCGGCGGCCCGCAGGCGGTCGCGTTCCTCGGCGTAGCCCGCCGCTGGCAGGGGGACCAGAAGGCGCACCGGATCGCCGCCCCGGGGTGGTGCGGAGTCGTCCAGGGGATGGCAGTTGGCCCGCTCCACCGGCCAGTCGGTCAGCACCTCGGCCTCGACCCAGCTTTCCGCGCGGCCCAGATAGCCCAGGCCATCGGCCAGGTCGCGGGCCAGGGCGAGCAACTCCCCGTCCAGGCTGACCCCGGGCCAGGCGGCGACGATCACCCCGTCCCGGGGGAGATGGGCGAAGGCGTCGAAGATCAGCGTGGTCTTCACCGGGGCCGGCATGTAGTGGCGGGTGTGGCTGTGCACCGCGTCCTCGGGGAGTTGGAACACGGGCGGGGTCTCGGCCAGGGCCTCGATCAGGCGGGCCAGGGTGTCGCGCGGCCAGCGCTCGGGGTCGCCCTTGCGCCACCAGGTGGCGATCAGGGCGCGCAGCAGGCGCCACGGCTCCGGGGGCCAGGCGACGGCGGCCTCGTTGACGTTCCGCCCCCAGGGCGTGGCGTGATAGCGCCCGGCCGGGAAGCGCAGCATGAGCGCGAACATGGGGCTACTTCTTCCGATAGGTGACGGTGAGCACCCGATCGGCCCCGAACAGGCCCTTGGCGCCGACCGCCTCGATCAGGCCGGGGAGGGCGGCTTCCAGATCGTTGAGGGACGGCAGAACATAGCCCTGCGGGCGGCTGACCTTGGGCTCGCCGGCCGGCTCCAGGTCGCAGGCGGTGCGCAGGCGCAGACCCTCGGCCAGGAAGCGGCGGACCTTGAACAGGGCCAGGGCGATCAGCAGGTCGCCGACCTCCCGGCCCAGCCCGAAGGCCCGGATCTGGCGCAGGTCCAGGTTGAAGAAGGCGGTGATGGCGGGCGAGGTGTATTCGTCCCGGGCGAAGGGCACGTTGCCGAAACCCCGATTGGCATCGCCGCTGGGGTTGACGGCGTCGTTCTTCACCCCGCCGCTGGCCGCCACCTTGGCGTCGCCGGCCTCGATGAAGGCGGACAGGGCGCGGGGCAGGCGCAGGCGGCCGCCGGCGAGGTCCTTCTTGGCCAGGAAGACCCCGTGGAGCAGGGCGTTGGCATCGAATTCCAGCAGCACCCGGGCCAACTCGCGCAGGTCGACCCGCCCCTCCTCCATCGAGGCTAGGCGCTCCTTGAGCATGTCCAGGACCGTGGTGTCCTTGCCTTCGAGGATGTAGGGGGAATTGAGCCTGTGCGCCTCCAGCAGGGAGTTGGTCAGCGGCTTGCCGTCCTTGTCCAGCACCTTGACCACGGGCAGGCCCTTCAGGGGGGGCACCCAGTCGTCGGCGGGCTCGTCCCAGCAGACGGCCTCCAGGCGGTTGGCCATGCTCTGGGCGCTTTCCACCAGGACCACCTGGCCGTCGCCGTCGGGGTGGCTGTAGACCGCCGCCCCCAGGTTGGGAAAACCGGTGGGCTGGAAGCGGGTCCCCTGGATGGGCCGCAAGGGCACCTCGACGAGCAGGCGGGGGGTGGTTTCCAGGGCAGAGAAATCAAGCGGCATGGTCGGTCTCCTGGTCGGGGTCCGGGTCGGTGGGATCGAGGTTGTCGTCCTCGTCTTCGTCCTCGTCGGGGTTGCGGGGGTCGGCGTAGGCGGCCGAGATCAGGTAGGGGAAATCCTTGGGGTCCAGCGGAATGAGCAGCGCGGCGGCCAGCCGCTCGCCCGACAGGCCGGCCCCGAAGCAGCTTGCCGCCCGGCCCAGGCGGGTCGGGTCAAACGGCGAGACCAGCCCCGACGCCCGGGCCCGGGTCAGCGCGGCGTGCACCGCCGGGTCGGTCTGGCCGGCGCGCAGGCGGGCGAGAAGGCCGGGGGGGACCGGCAGGCGGGCACCCTCGGCGAGGATTTTCCTCTCGTGGAGGGTGCCGTCGGGGGTGAACAGGGGCTTGAGCGCCGCATAGGCGAAGGGGACGACGGGCGGCGGGTCGACGCGCCGTCCGTCGAGGCCGGCCGGATGGGCCCAGACCAGCCCGCCGAGCAGCGCCGCGCAGCGGGCGTCGTCGAAGCCGGGATCGCTGAGGAAGCTCCGTATGTCGCCCTTGTCGGCCGGTGCGGCGGCGCTCAAGGGTTTTTCGTCCAGGCCCCGCCTGGCCTGCTCGATCAGGCGCCGCTCGAGAACCGCCACCATGTTGCGCGCCAGCCCCCCGGCCCCCCACACCACCAGGGGCTCGGCGTTGGGCTCGCCGTCCGGGCGATTGTCGTTCCAGCGCCGCCAGGGCTTGTCGGCGTGGCTCAGGTCGAGGGGCGCGAAATGGGCCGCCATGGGCAGCGGACGGGGTGGGTGGGTCTTGGGGTCTGGGGGCGGCTTGGCGGCGTGGTCCGGGTGGGGCCACCCCAGGCTGGCCAGGGCGGCGGCGATGCGGAACTCGGGGCTGCGGTCCTCGGCCGCCTTGACCCAGCGCCAGGAAAGGCGGGGCGGGGGCGAGAGCTTTTCCCGTGCCTCCTTGCTGGAAACCATCCAGGCGGCGACCTCGCCGAGCGCCGTCAGGGCGGCCTGGGTGGCCGATTGGCGCCGGTCCGGGGTGGTCATCAGGAACAGCGCGTCCTCCAGCCGGCGCAGGGCCGCGGTGGCCCGGGCCGGCGCCTTGTCCCCCCGGGCCAGCCGCCTGAGGTGACCGAGCCAGTCGCCGCGATCGAGGTCGGTGATCAGATCGGCGGCAGGCGTGGTCGGGACAGCGAAGCGCGCCAGCGGCGTGGCCTGATAGGGCATCTTGGCGTCCGGCTGGACCAGGGAATATCGCTCGAAGGCGGCGATTCCCCGCGAGACTCCCAGCGCGGCGACCGCGCGCGCCGCATCCAGGCCGGTGTGCGCGGGTTTCTGGCCGAGGGTGAGTCGCCCCTCCGAAAACACGACCTCGATTTCCGATTGCAGGGCCGGCTTCCCCCAGACCGGCAGCCAAAGCTCGGCGCGCGGTCGGTTCTTGTCTTGTGCGGACAAGGCGCCGCTACCCGACAGCAGGGGCTCGAAACTGAAGGGGAACGATGCCGCGCCCTGGGTGGCGATCCCCAGGCGGCGGGTCACCGCTCCCGGCAGGGTCAGGATGCCTTCCAGGGCCAGGACCAGGTCCCAGTGGTTCAGAGGGTTCTCCCCCGACCACCCTTGGGTGGTGGCATTGGGGCCGCCTTGCCCCGGCCCGAAGTGTCCCATTGTACCCCGGTCTTCCAGGCGTCCGGGGTCGGCGAAGAGGGCGGGGGAAAGATCCTGTCCTGCCTGTTCGGTTGCCAGACCCGTATCCACCGAGAACAGCGTGGACAAGGCGGCGGCAAAGTTCACACCGAAATCCCGACTGCCATCAACGCCCCCGGAAATGAGGACAGGGGCCACAATGGCCTCACGTCCGATTGCATAGGTTGAGTCCACATAGGAGACGTGGGCATCGTCCGTGGCAGCGCGAAGGCCGGGCAGGATGTCTGCCTTCAGCGCCTTGATTTCCTTGTCTATCTGTTTCTTCTCTTCACCTCTTGCCTTCTTGTGGGCGGCGCGGAGGGTGTTCAGGCGTTGCAGCAAGGGATCACGGCGCATCGCCTGGATGGTCCGGCGCAGGCCCTTGAAACGGTCGGCCTCGCTGTCCTCGAACGCGCGGGCCAGCAGGGCCCCGGTCCTTTGCGAATCCTCCCCGTCTTCACCTTCCAGGAACCCCGCGCGGCCATTCCACGGCGCCACGATGGGCGAGGGGGCGTAGGCCTCCAGGAAAAAGCGCTCCAGGGCGGCGCGGTCGAGGCGGGTTTCCAGGTGGAAGGCCTCGTCCCGCCAGAAGCCCCGGGCCTCGGGGTCGGCGGCCCCGCCCGTCACGTTGTTCTCGGGCGTGGAGATCAGACGCAGCACCCCCAGGGCCTTCAGGTAGCCGACCAGTGGGGTGGGCGTGCAGCCGCCCAGGCGGTGGGTGAACGGGCCTTGTTCGGCGGACTCAGGCATCGGGGGTCCCCCTCTGTTCGGCGTCCGAGGCTCGCCAGTCGGCCAGTCGGACCAGGGTTTCCAGCCAGGCCAGCCGGAACGGGCCGTAATGGCCCAGAAGGGCGCGGGTGCGCTCGCTCCAGCTGGCGCCGGTGGTGTCGTCGCGCCCCAGCTCCATCACCGAGAGGGTGAGCGCGCCCCCTGGCCAGCCTTCCCCGGTCCCATCGACCGCCGGCAGATGGTCGCCCTCGCGCACCCCCCGGGCGAAACGCAAACCGCCCGGGGCCGGCGGTTCCTTGGGCAGGGCGCGCAGCGACAGCCTGACCTTGCCGTGGTGGGCGGCGATCAGATAGGCCGCCAGATCGGCCTCGCGCGACCAGTCGTGATGGGCCAGGAAGGCCAGCGCCGAGGCCAGTTCGTGGCGGAAATAGGGGCGGCCGGCGGTGGGCTCGAAGTGGTCGGACTTGGCCAGCGGCGGGGCCCCCGGGGCGCCGTTGCCCAGGCGCTGCTGGAAGCTGTCGTGCGCCTTGCCCACGTCGTGCCAGCGGGCGGCGGTGACCACCGCTTGGCGCTCGGCGCCCGAGACCCCCAGCCGGTCGCACAGGGCCTTGGCCTCGGCCGCCACGTGGTCGAGATGGTCGCCGAGCGCCACCGCCCTGTCGCGCCGGGTGTCGGGATCGGCGTCGGCGCTTTCGCTATCCCCGTAAAGGGGCGCGGGAAGGGGCGTCACCGCGGCCTTGCTGCCCGGATCGAAGCCCCGCCCCGCGACGTACCCGCCGACCCCGGCATCGACCATCAGCACCAGGCCGGGCCAGGGGGCGCCGTCGAGGCGCCGCCACCGAAGGGCGCCACGGTCCTTGCCGTCGCCCCGGGCCTGGGGGTCGGCATGCCACGCCGTCTTGCCCTTCAGCCACTTGCGGGCCTGCCCGATGGGGATGGCGCACAGCTCGTCGCGGCTTGGCGAGGGCTGGGCTTCCAGGGTGCTTTCGGCGTTGGTCCGCCAGAACACCCGGACATCGGTATCCTCGGCGTCGCGGACATAGGGCGAGATGTCCACGTCAAAGCCGGTCAGGTCGGGGTCGGTGTCGAACAGCTCGATCAGGTCCTTGCGGCGCAGCACGCGGCGCACCGGGGTCGGATCGCCGGGCCCGCCCAGGTTCCCCGGAGCGGCGTCCGCGAGTACCACCAGCCGGCTGCGGGCCTGCGCCAGATCGTCCGGCGCATAGGGGGCGGCAAGGTCCCGGTTTTCACTTTCACCCAGCAGGTCGACCCAGAACACGGGGGCGCCCTCGGCGCTGTATTCGCCGCGCCGGTTGAGCCGCCCGAAGCGTTGGACCAGCGAGGCCCAGGGGGCCAACTCGGTGACCATCACCGCCGCCGAGAGGTCCACGCCGGCCTCGATCGCCTGGGTGGCGACGATGATCACATCGCGGGGGGTTCCGGGTCTGGGCAGGCGGGCCACCAGCCCGGCCCGGTCGGCCGGTCGGAAGCGGGAGTGGATGAGCAGCACTTCCGGCCCTTCGTCCCGGGAGAGGGCGCCGGCGACGGCCTGGGCCCGGGCCACCGTGTTGACGATGACCAGGGTGGGATGGCCGGACCGGTGCCGGGCCAGCGCCGCCTCGGCCAGGGCGGCCGGATAGCCCTTGGTGTCTTCGCCCGGGCTGATGTCCAGGCGATGGACCGGCTTGGCGGCGCTCAGGATGGCCCGGCTGCGCGGGGTGTCGGCATCGCCGGGGAAATCGTCCGGCACCCGCCAGGCCCGGGGCTCTTGCCGGACATCCACCGTGTCCAGCCATCTCGGGTCGAGAGTGGCCGAGACCCACAGGCTGCGGGTCGGGCGCGGGGTTCCCAGGGCGCGCCGGAAGGCCTCAAGCTGGGTCGAGGTGGGTCGGGCCGCGCCCATCGCCTGGACCTCGTCGAACACCCACAGGGCGTCGGCGTGGAGCAGGGCGAAGTCGACCGGCCAGCGGAAACGGCTCATGGCATAGCCGCGCATCAGCGCCCGGCTGAGCAACATGTCCTGGGTACCGATCAGGACCGCCGGCCGGTCCGGGTGTTCGAACCAGCGAGGTTCATCGACACCCCCCATCAGGACGTGGATGTCCTCGCCTCGTGGCAGACCGGGAAACTCGGCCAGGGCCGCCATCCAGCGCCGTGTCGAGTCCGCTGTTTGCTCGACCAGGGTGCGCATCGGCAGGCAATAGACCAGCCGGCGCGGGGCGGTCGGATCTCCTTGTGCCTGTCGCCACGCCCAGGCCAGCACCACGCCGGCGGTCTTGCCCAGCCCGGTCGGTGCGATCAGTGCTTGGGGCCAATCCACGCAGTCGGTCATGGCCAGTTCGGTCTGCCATTGGGCCGGCGTGACCCCCGAGGCGGATCCGTAAGCGGTTCCGAAAAACCCATCGTAGGTCATCATGTCCGAGCCTGTTGAAGCGGGAAGACCATGGTCTGCCGACCCTCAGCCCGCGAGCGCTTGCCTTGCGTCGGGGCACCATTGGTTGTGGCAGAGGTCGGGGGCATGGGAGGGTCCTTTGGCGAAACCGCGGAGCTCAGAGGAGTCCGAGGACAGAATGCCACCCGGGTCGGCCAGAATCGGTCACGTGTAGTCGCCTGAGTGGCTGTTGGCCGGGGCCCTGGCCCCGCGGCAGTCCCGCCGGCACGGCGCCAGTGGCATGGCAAGCCAAGCTGTTCGGCGGAGTGCAAAACGATCCCGTCCGAGGATTTCGAGTGTCAATCAAAGACAGTACTATAAAAAGAATGGCAATTCTAAGGGGATCTGGCGCAATGCCGCTCCCCGGATGACAATTCTCTGGATTGCGACTTTTCGGGTCACGACCTGGGGAGACCCGCCAGCCTCGACCTTGGCCGGGATTCGCTTTAAATCATTGATATTTATGGGTTGATTGCGGGGGCCGGGGCCGGACGGTCCCTGGCGCCAGTGTTGGCGCGGAACCCTCCGTTGCGCGTGGCGGTCGCGGCGGATGATGTTCCCGGGGGCCCCGTGGTCGGCGTGGGCCAGCTTCGCCCGCCCTCGCTGATCTCGGGCCCACCAACATCATCAGAAACATCCATGTTTTTTAGGAAAGCTGTCATCGCTGGCGGTCTCCTTCGGGCACATGGGTGTCCAAGAAAACCGGGGCCAGATCAGCTTCAATGGGACGGCGATGGAGTTTCCGGGCGCTCTCGCTCCCGAGCATCGATCAGATCAACGGCATCGCAAACCAGAGTGACCTTCCTCCTGAAGCCGATCTGCTCAGAGGGTGAGCGTCTCGGTTGATAACATGCCCTGGCCGTCGCGTGAAATTCGTCGGCGTGCCATGGTCCAGGGCGCTACGTTCGGTAACGGCGAATGGCTCTATGGGAAAAGGCGGATACCTGAGCCCCATGACAAGCAAAATGGGGCCTTGTATGCGGAAATCCGAAGGCGATACACTCCGAAGGCGATATGCTAGGAATTGCAGGTCGGGGTGGCCCACCGGGGACCCCGGTCATTCGTAGGTCACCGGATGGGCTGGGCAGGGGGTATGGACAAGCGAATCACCGACTTCATGACCCGCCTCAGGCAGACGTCGGATTTTGACCAAGCGCTGACGGTGGCCACCCAGGGGCTGGAAAACCTGGGGGCAAGCACGGTCGTCTGGTGGTTCGGCGATCCGGACAACAACAATATCTGGTCCACCTGCCCACCCTCCTGGTTTCCCTATTACTTCGACCAGGGATACTGGCTGTACGATCCGCTGGTTCGGCACTGCCAAAGCGGAGTGCGGCCCCTGGTTTACGGAACCGAACCGGCTTTCACTGGGCAACTCCATCCTCGGGCCCGCCAGGCGTTTCACGAGACCACCGAGTTCGGCATGCACTCAGGGATCCAAGTGCCGGTGCGTCTGGGGAGCGGGGTCGCCAGCGGCGGGGTGAATGTGGGCAGCCATTACTCGGCGCCTGATCTGGTCCGCAAGTTCGGAGAGGAGAGGCTGCCGGTCACCCATATTATGGCTCTGCTGGCACACGACCATCTGGCCGGCCTGCTGGGCGGAACCCGGGTCGAGACCGAGGCGACACTCTCTCCCCGCCAGAAGGAAGTGCTGCTGTGGCTGGCCAAGGGTCTGAACATCGAGCAGATCGCCGAACGGCTGGGCTTGACCCGGATCACGGCGGACATCCACATCGCCAAGGCCCGCGAGAAGCTCAATGCCGCAACCCGTGAGCAGGCCTTGGCCATCGCCCTGCGGCGAGGTCTCATCACGCCGTGAGGGGCGTCAACGTCGGGGCCTAATCATAGCCAACGGTCAACTCGATCGAGCCGACCCATACCCCGAGAAGTCCCGGCCCCTTGAGATCGAGCCGCGCCCCGACCAACAGGGTATCCTCGCCCTGGCGATCCAGGATCCCCTGCGCACCCTCCCGGGCGGCGTTCTCGCTCCAGAAGAAGAGGGTCTCCACCACCGGTTCGCGGCCGCTGGGCGCCGCCCACTGTTTTGTCTGGATGGGGCCCGCGTCGACCCGGTAGCCGGCCCCCGGCTGGCCGACAATGCGATAGCGTGCCGGTCGGAACACGCTGCGACCGGCCAGGGGCCACGCCGCACCCCCGAAATCAACACCCGCGTTGGGGCGAGCCTCCACCCATCCCCCGGCGGGGCCGGTGATGACCTGACCGAGAAAGAGAGGATGCCGCTCCTGGGTCTGTAGCGGAGCGGGCAGGACGGTGGCACTGGCCCGCCCGCTGGCCGAGGCACTCCCCGGCTCGCCCGCCAACGCCGGCGCACCAAGAAAGACCCCCAGTGCCAACCACAAGGCGACGAGCCTCCCCAAGGGGGTGCGTGAGGCCTCGGCATCATGCTTGGCAAGACTCCTCATTCGTACTGCACCGAAATGGGAATGCGCCCCCGATAATGGCCGCTGCTCTGCCCCGGTTTCATGTGCAGGGTCGCCCCCACCCCGATGCGGCCCAGGCCGATCCGGTTCAAGCGCAGGGTTTCCGGGGAATCGGTGGTGAAATCGCGGATGGTCAGGGTGCCGTTACGCCCGCGCAATTCGATCTCCTCGGGCAGGAGGACGGAGAATTGCCGTCCGGGCATGCCGACAATGGCGAATTCGGCGGCGTTGTAACGCCCCCCCATGTCCGTGGCCCCGCCCTCCAGGCGCCGTTCCCCGCTCGGCAGGATGACCACCCGACCGGGTCGCCTGGGATCGGTGATCACGTTGCCAAAGCGCAGAGGCAGGCGTTCGCGGACCCGGATCCGGGTCAGGTGTTCGATCAGTTCGCACGTCCAGCGCCGCCGGTCATGGTCGCACCGGGCGCCGTCCTCGGTGTCGTCGCAGATCCACTCGCGCTCGCCGTCTCGGCAGGCCCAGCGCCCCGGCCCGTCGTCCCCCGTCCGGGCCGCGGCGGCGGACGGTCCCAGCAGGGCCAGCAGGAGCAATAACAGCAGGAAGTTCTTAGCCGGCATGGCGACTGATCCCGGGCTGGCCGGCGCAGACGGACAGGCACAGGCGTACCAACTCGGCCTGGCGACCGGTTTCGGTCTTGGCGAAGACCCGTTTGAGATGGGAGCGGGCGGTCTCGTAGGAGATCCCCATTTCCTTGGCGGCGGCCGTCAGGGAAAGGCCTGAGGTCAGGTTCTCGACCAGCCGGTTTTCAGTCGGGGTCAGACCGAAATGCCGGGCCAGTTGCGCCGGGTGGGTCGGTTGGCCGGTCAACTCTCCCTGGTAGACCAGGATGGTCGCCGCTCTCTGGCGTCGGCTGTCCACCCCATGGCCGAGGATCGGCGCCGGCAAAAGGGTGAGCGGACCGCCGCGTCGGGCATGGCCGCCGATGGTGAACGGGGTCCGCCGCCCCGGCTCGCGGAACAACTCCTGCAGCCAGCCGCGCAAGACCGGGCGCTGTCCATTGACCAGGTTTTCCAGCTTGGGTTTGCGGGGCCCATGCCAATCGGCCTGCGGGCCGAGCAGCGAGGCGGCGGAATCGTTGATCTGGCGGATCGCCCCGCAATCCTGGACAACCATCGCCCCGATGGCCAGGGCATCAAGCACCCCCAGATCGGGTGTTTCCTCTTCCCCGACCTCCTGAAACAGACGCATGTACCGCCTGAGGTGGGGCATCAGGGCATCGATCATCACCACCTGGCGGGCCTCGAAGTCGCCGGCGCTGACCGGGCGGGCAAAGGTGATCCAGCGCTGGCGCGCCGGGTCGCCGTCGATCAGTCGGGTCAGGCTGAAGTGAGCCTGGCAGGCCAGACCATTCACCCCCAGACAGCCGGGGGGACAGGGCCTGCGACGGCTGCCCTCGGCCACCTGCTGGCGCAGGTTTTCCACTCGGGCCTCAAGCGGCAACTCGCTGCCGCACCCGGCGCTGGCCAATGCCATTGCCCGCCCGTCCGGCGTCGTCTCGAAAAGCACCGCGCCCCGGGCACCCATGCGCACCCGGATATCCTCAAGCAGGGTCGAGCGGGGGACGCGGTCGCGGATGGCCTCGTAGAGTCGATCCAGTGCGGTGTCGAACTCTTCCTGATCGGTCAATCGTCTGGAACGCACTTTGTCTCCCCCTATTACACGCCTTCATGACGGTATTCCCGTCGCCCCTCCACACACCTCGTCTGCTTGGTACCAACGTCTTCTCTTTTTCTAACCTGCTCCCAGTGTGGGGTCGGGTCCCTGTCCGGCGGGCGGCGAGGGACGAAGAGCCCGACCTGTCCCTTTTTGTCAGGTAAGCGCCCCGGCCGGGAGCGGACGTGTCACGGGATCGGCGGGCCCGGCCCATGACGCCGCGCCCGAAGCGGTCGGAGGCACTGCGGAGTGAAGGTCCATGTCGAGCAGCCTTTCCCGGAAGGCGCCGAGCAGACCGGTATCGAGGTGGGTTCCGGCCATCTGTCGGCGCATCAGGTCCAGGGCATCCTCGGCCGGCATCGCCGCCTTGTAGGGGCGGCGGTCGGTCAGCGCCCCGAAGACATCGACAATGGCGGCCATCCGCGACAGATCATCTAGTTGGGCCCCCTTGAGACCTCGGGGATAGCCGCTGCCGTCCAGCTTTTCGTGGTGGTTGGCGGCGATGATGCGGGCGGCCCGGGGCGTCGGACTCCGGGCCAGGGCGGCTTCGGCCTGCGCGACATGACCCTGGACGAGTTGGTATTCTTCCGCGGTCAGACGATCGGGTTTGTTCAGAACATGGTGGGGAATCCCGACCTTGCCGGCGTCGTGGAGCAGCCCGCCCCCAGCCAGACCCAACATCTCGTGCTCGCTGGCGCCCATGCCCGCGCCCAGCATGGCAAGGAAGGTGGCCACCCTCAGGGAATGGACATAGGTGTAGCTGTCGTGCTGGCGCACGCCCTCCAGGATGGCCCGGAAGTCGTCGCGGCGGACCGCCTCGACCAGCGGGCGGCAACTGTTCTCGACCACGCCGTAGGGAAGGCTTTCCCTGTTGGCGATGGCATCGGAAATGCCGTGGAAGACCTCGACCGTCCCTGTCAAGGCGGCCCGTTGGGTGGCCGGCAGGGCCTGCCAGTCGGCCTCGATCCGGGCGTTGATCCGCGCCGACACCAGGTTGACCAGATGGCCGCGTCGAAAAGGGAGGGGCATGACATCGTCGGCGCCCGCCGCCAGAACCTCCGAGATGAATCCCTCGTCCGTGGCCGGGGCGAGGGCGATGATGCCCAGATCGCCCCCGATGGGATCGCGCCGCAACCGGCCGATCAGGTCCACCGCCCCGGCCGGCGGGCAGTCGGCGCTGATCACCGCCACCGAGGGTTTGTCCCGCCCCATGGCGGGGATCGCGCGGTCGCCGTCGCCCCAGGCTTGGACCCGATGGAAACTGCTCAAAGCCCCTTTCATCTCGGCGCGCAGACGATGCGAGCCGCCGATCAGATGGACCAGATGGCAGTGGGCCGGCCGCAGGTCGGTCATGGCCTTTCGGCCTCTTTCAGGGCATTCCGGCCCACCCGCTTGAGGGCCTCCAGCAGGGTCAGGGCGCCATCCTGGTCCTCGCCCGCCACCCGCAACTGGCAGGCCAGAGCCTGGGCGGCATCCGCCAATGCGTCGGGACCGCGTCCCTTGGCCATGTCCGCCAGCCTCTCGGCCGAGCGACGAAGGCGGTTGACGGTCTCGGCATAGACCTGGTTGGCCGTCGGCGTGGCCAGATCGCTCTCATGGCGCCGGGCCACATCCAGACACAGCCCGCCGAGAATCTGCGACCAGTTCTCCCGGGGCCACAGGCCCTTGCCACGAACCCGGTCCAGAAGATTGATCTGGGCCTCCTGGGCTTCGGTCCACTCCTGTGCGCTCAGGGCCTTTGTGGTCAGTCCCGGTTCCGCCGGCAGCAGAGCAACCAGATGTCCCTCTCCTTCGCTGGCGATGCCCGGATGGCGGGACGAGGGGTGCGCTTGGGGTCCGGGGTCCGGCCTGTCCCGTCGGTCCGGTCCGGTATAGGTGTGGGTGAAGACCCACAGCCGGCGCCGGTCCAGTTCCACCTCGACATGCCGCATCAGGTCGACCTCGGCGATCCCGGTGGGCAGCACCGCGTTGACCCCGGCACGACGCAGGCGTCTGGCCAAGGGAGCATCCAAGGCGGGCAGGGTGGCCAGCACCCTGGCGAAGCGGTTGGGCGAGTCCTCGTGACGGCGCAGCCACGTCACAAAGGCGATGATCTCCAGTGGGTCCTCGTCCGCCTCGACAATCACCAGATCCGCCGCACGGCTCGCCCCATTGGAGGCGACGGGGCCTGAGGACAGCGCCTTGGTGTCCTCGACATCGTGGATATCCCGACAACCGAGCCGCCGCAGGGCCTCGATCAGAACGCGGCGGGTCGGACCTTGCTGATGGGCCACCACGCCGGCCAGTGGCCTGACCGGCGGATTTGTTGGCGGCACGACAGATCCCGCAACCCGCACGGGCCTGGCAGGGAAGGGATGCTGCGTCGCCGGATTATCGCAAAGGCTGTTCTCCAGCCGCTCTGCATACTGCATGGTGCTCCCCCCACACACGCTTCGCCTTAACGTTGATGATCGAAAGTGCGGAGGGAATTATGGCAACCGAAACTCGGCTGATGCAGTTATAGATTTTATTAGGTCAGTATCCTGGAGAGAGCAGGCACCTGCTCCGGCGAAGGCGTGCCTCGTCCCGCCGGAGGTCTCGCCAGGAAATCGGAACCTCTTCTAAATGTCTGATTTTACATAGTTATCAGGCTTGGATGGCCGCACCGGCACAAGCGGCGCGCGCAGGCGGGACGCGTTCAGGCCGGCTATCAAATTCCATATGTTGTGAGATCGATCGTGTTCTCGGTAGAGTCCTGGCGCTTCGATTAGGTTGTGTTTGCCCGTCTGTTTTGGATGGTTCTCATGAATGATCTTCGGATCGAGGGTCTCGCACAGGTAGATATTCAGCGGTTCGATCATCTACGGCAGATCGAAGAGGGTTTGAATCGCCTCGAGGAACTGGCCAACCGGCTGAATGCCGAAGAGGTGGCCTTCCTGATCGGCGTCGCCCACCAGGCGGCGCCCGCATGGCGCAGGCCCAGGCGATCGAGACCCTGTTCGGAGAGGCGCCTGGAACACGACAGTGACGTTCGGGAAGGCCAACAAAGAGTTCGTTTCTCGCGACCTGAGGCGCGTTGTCTCGCCAATGCAGATGATCGGGAAACTCGGCGCTTCGAGGAGCTGAAAGCCTGACCCTGTTTGGGCGATCAGAGCCATCCGGGCTTGGCTCGGCCAAGCGGACCATTTAACCCACGGCCCGTCACCGGGATGGGGGAAGGGCCCGTCACCGGGATGGGGGAAGGGGAGGACTCCAGACGTGGGAACTAGGAACAGGGTGGGTGATGGTCAATCCGCAACACCCGGTGAGTCCGCGCCCGCGGAGCCCGTTTCACCGCAGCCCCAAGTGCCCGCCGGTGCCGCTCTGACGCCACGGGAGGTGGAGTGTCTTGGCTGGCTGGCCAAGGGCCTGCGCAGTGACGGGATCGCTGAGCGTCTGGGTGTGGCCCGCATCACGGTGGATACACATCTATCCAATGCGCGCCGCAAGCTGGGGGCCCGTACCCGCGAACAGACCCTGGTTCTGGCCATCCGAAACGGTCTGATCGACCCCTGACCACCGCCTTTCGGCCCGGGCCTTGAGCAACCTTCTTCTCGATTTCCTGAGCCGTCTTGAGGGCTGCCATGACCAGCCGGCGTGGTGGGCTCTCTGACCCCACGACCAGGCCCCGGACCAACGCCTGATCCTGCCCTGAAGGCCGGTATTTCAGTCCTGCCGCTTGAGGTTTGGTGGCGGGGAGTCGAGGAGGTCCAGCGCCACCGCCCGGGCAATGGCCGCATCGCGGGTCGGAGCCTTCAGTTTCTTGCGGGCGTTGGTCAGATGAAGGTCGACGGTGACCCGGGCCAGCCCCAGCCGATGGGCGATGGCGTCGGGACGCAAGCCCCGGGAAAGCCAAGTCAGGCACTCCCGCTCGCGGGCGGTGAGTCGGGCCTGCTCACGCGCCTCCTCGGTGGCCAGCGCCTCGATCCGAGCCCGCGCCGAGACCACGGCCAGCCAGTTCAGGGACGCGCCGACCGGCCCCGCAGCGTTCTCGCCGAGGCAGCACCCGGCGGTGTCGTTGGGCGGCAGGGCCGCGCGATCCGCAAAGGGGCAGGTGGACGCGTCGGGACCGGGATGGAAGGGGGCGCAGGTCACCTCAAGGCCGATCTCGGCGAACAGGGCCAGGGCCAGCCGCCGAGCCTCGTCCACCGAGCATGCCCTGTCCAGGTCAGCCAGGAAACTGTCTAGCCGAGCGTATTCCAGAATCCCCTCTCGCCCACAGAGCACCGAATGACGGGTGCAATAGTGTTCCCGCCTCAACTATGAGCGTTTTGATGGGTGGCTGGCAAGCTATCTAATTCCATATGGCATTGTCGGCCCCCTTACCGGGGCCGCAGGGTCACCGTGAGGCCAAGCAGGGTATCCGAGGCGGCCAGGTCCATCTCCGGCAACGGGTCCATGCTCAGGCCCAGGCGGTCGAGCTGGTCGGGCTCGACGCGCAGCCGGTAGGTGCCGGGCGGCACCAGGTCGAACAGGAAGAAGCCGTCGTATTCGCTGCGCGTGGTGGCGACCACCCGGCCCTCGGCGTCGACCAGCTCCAGGCGGGTGTTGGAAACCTCGGTCCTCTCGCCGTCGGGCTTGACGAGGTAGGTGGTGCCGTCGATCTCGCCGGTCGGCACCACCGGGAAGTCCACCTCGGCCACCGCGCCGGGCCGCCCGACCACCGAGACGCCGGGACGGGGGGCGACCCAGAAGGGGTCCTCCAGGGTCGCCTCATCCAGCACCACGTCGGTCGGTCGCCCGGCCGAGACGCCGCCAAGCAGGGCCACCCCTTCGGCGTTGGTTCGCTCGCCCGGTTCGCCGAAGCCCTCGAAGCCGACCTCTTCCAGCGGCTCGTCGCCTTCGGTGAAGCTGCCGTCGCCGTCGTTGTCGAGGAAGGCACGGGCGGCCACGGCGCCGGAGTTGGCAGCCCGTTCAGAGCGCATCACCGGCATGCCGGAGTGTGGCTCGCGGGCCAGGGAGAAGGACATGTTCAGCCCGAAGCCGTAGTCGCCGCCCTCGCCATAGGTGCCGTTCACGTTCATGGCGGCAAACGAAAAGGTATGCGACAGCCCGGCGTTGACCGTGGCCCGCCTGTTCTGGCCCAGGGTGTAGCTCAGCCCGGCGTTGACGTTGGTATCCTCGTCAAGGTCGTGGTCGGCGGACACCGAGATGCTGTCCACCCGCCGCAAGGGCAGCCACGAATAGCCCACCGAGCCGCGCACCTGGGTGTCCTCGAAGCGGTAGTTCATGTCGAAGGTGCCGCCGACCGAGGTGCTGCTCTCGGTGCCGTCGCCACTGGTGCGCACCGCGCTGAGCTGGTTGGAGGCGATCAGGCCGCCCGAGGAATAGGAGGTGCGGGTGGACACATCGAACACCGTATACCCGGCCTCGGTGCGGTCCAGGCCGATGTCCACGTTGACCGGTACCCGGAAGGTTTCGCTGAAGCGGATGTCGCTGCCCAGGCGCAGCTGGCTCTGTCGGGTCAGCGGGTCGGCCGAGGGGCGGACCTTTTCGCTTTCAAAGCCGAAGTACTGGGCGTGCTCGGCGTAGACGTCGATGCCGAACAGGTCGGTGAAGGCCGAGACCTGATGCGCCCGCCCGCCGTCCATGTCCTTGACCCCGCGCAGTTCCACCGAGACGTCGCCCAGGGTGGTCCGCAGGTGGCCGGAGAGGTAGCGGTGGCGCCGGCTGTCCTCGCCGTCCTCCAGGAAAATGTTGGAGAAGCTGCCGCCCAGGCTGAGGCGTTCGGTGATCCCCACCTCGGCGGTGCCGACCACCCGGCGCCTGCCCTCCATGGGATCGTCCTCGGCGGGCTGGCGGTTGGCCTCGCCCCAGGGGATGAAGTCGCGGTCCTGCTCGTTGACCGCCAGTTCCCAGTAGACGTCGCCGGGCGGCACCATCTCGCCGCCCACCGGGATCTGGATGGTTTCCTCCTGCTTCTGGCCCTGGGGGCCGTAGAACATCAGGGTGAACAGGTTGCGGCCATAGACCACCGGCACGTCGATGAACTCGTAGCGCCCGTCGCCGCGCGACTCCTGGGCGTCGATCAGGATGTTGTTGCGGTACAGCTCCACTTCCCAGCCCTGCTTCAGCTCGCCGCGCAGGGTGACCTGCCCGAAGTCGCTGCGCCGGGCCAGGGGATAGGCCGAGACGGCCACCCCGCGCCCCTCGCGGCCGCTGGCCACCAGGGTGGTCTGCGGGGTGTAGACGTCGCCGATCTCAAGCTCGGAGAGGCCGATGCCGAGCAGGTTGCCGTCCACGTCCTGGCGGCTCAGGGTGGCGCGGATGTCGGTCAGGGTGTCCTTGTCGCGCCCGGTGGCATAGATGTCGGCGGAAAAGCCGGCCATGTCGCCGGCCAGATGGACGGCGTGGCTGGTCGCCACCCGGTCCTGGTCGTTGTCCCAGTCGGCCGACAGGCTGACGTCGGCCACCGGCCAGGAGAACACCCGATAGGGGTTGTCGATGCGCGGATAGCTCGGCCCCTCCGGCCCGCGTCCCTGGCCCAGGCGGGCCTGGCGCTTCTCGCGCTCCAGGCGCTGTTCGAAGGGCAGGGGCTCTTCCGATTCGACCTTCAGGACGAGGCGCGAAATGTTGGCGGTCAGGATCACCGGGAACCACGCCGACATCAGTTCCGAGTCGATGTAGATGTCGAAGTCGTGGCGGATCGCCTTGGCCGGGTCCAGGGGCTCGCGGCGCCCGTCGATGAACACGAAGCCCTGCCCCAAATCCAGCGAGAAGCGGCGGTTCTCGGCCAGATACCAGCCCTCGGCGGTGCCGGCGTCGGGGTTGACGTCGATCGGGAACTCGAGGATCGCCATCATCTCCGACAGCGGCAGCAGCACGCCGCCGCGATAGCGGTAGGCGAAAAGGCTGTCGGCCAGGATGTAGTTGCCCAGCCGGGCCTCCATCACCAGCAGGTCGTTCTCGCCGGGCGGCGGCAGGGGCGAGCTGTTGGCCGCCAACTGCTCGGCCGCCGCCACCCCCGCGCCGAGCACCAGCAGCAGAACGGCAAGCAGGGCGCCGACCGAGGTCGGGCGCCCTGGCAAGCGAAGCCGTGGCGGCGGGCCGGAAAGGGGCATGGCCGGCGGGTCAGGACAGGGGCACGGTGGTCTCGTCGAGCACCTCGCCGGTGCCGTCCTCCTCGTTGGAGCGCAACACCACCCGCAGGCTGCCGGCGGAAAGATCGGTGCCCTCCGGCGGGTTGAGGGTGAGGGTGGTGGCCCGGTGGGGGATTTCCACGTAAACCCCCAGGCCGCGCACCAGCCCCACCTGCACCTCCTCGCCGCCGCCGGGCGGCTGGTGGTAGACCTCCACATCGGCGTAGAGGGAGCGCGCGCCCTGGCGCTCGATGGTCAGGCCCAGGCGCGGGCGCGGATCGTCGGCGCGCTCGGGGTCGGGGGGCAGCAGCCCGGCCTGGGAAATGGCGCCGCCCAGCGACAGCTCGCCCTGGCGCACGATGACCGGGATGGACATGCCGAAAATGGCGGTCAGGCGGATGGTCAGGGCGCCTTCCTCGGCCCCGGTGGCCTGTTCCACCGTCTCCCCGGTGTCGGGCGGGGGGACGTTCTGGACCAGCAGGTGGCTGCGGTACTCGCCGTCTGCCATGTCGCGGCTGCGGCGCAGGGCGAGGCGGATGGTCTGGCTTTCCCCCGGGCCCAGGGTGACACTGCGCGGCGAATAGCGGATCATCGCGGCGGCGCTGTGGTCGGGCACCTCCTCGGGCGCAAGGTCGACGAGGTCGCCGTCCTCGCTCATCCGCATTTCCTTCAGCAGCACCCGGTATTCCGCCGGGGCGTCGCCCCGATTGACCACAATGGCCTCGGCGGTTCGGCTGCGTCCCTCGAAGACCAGCCGGGTCGGGCTGATCGACAGGTTGCCCTGGGCGGCGGCGGGGCGAAGGCTGGCGGCGACGAGGGCGGCCAGGACGAGCAACCCGGCGAGCAGCAGCACGGCCCCCAGGCGACGCCGGCGCGGGCGCAGCGGCGCCAGGGCGACGGCGGTGGCGACGAGGCTGCCGGCGGGTGCGGCGGGCGAACGGCGGAACGGCATGATCTCTCTCCCCTGGAAACGGCGGGCAAAGCGCAACCCCGACGGGACATTATCCCGCAAGGGCAGAGGGGGCAACCGGGTCGCCCGTTTTGTCTGCACCTTCCCCTGAACGGCAAGAAGTGGCTCCCCGGTTGGAGAGCCACTCCTGCCGGCCCGGCCCGATGGGCGCGGACCTCGGGCGCTTAGTGCCCTCGTGCGTGACCTTAGTAGTTCACGGTCACGGTATAGTCGCCTTCGTAAGTGCCGGAAGCCTGATTGGCGCCAATGGCCAAGGTAGCGCCGACGCTCACACCCACGTCGGTGTGCGAGCCGGGCGCGGTCCCGCCAATGGTCCTGGTGCCCTGATCGGCGGACTGGAAGGTCAGCGCCATCGTATCGCCGGCCGCATTTTCCAGATCGATGTCCATAACGCTCAAGGTGTAAGTAGCCTGCGCTTCGCCGCTGACGTCGAAGGAAATCGAGCCAGTCTCAGTCGCGTCAGCGGCGGGGCTGATGATGGTGCCGAAATCGAGAGCGCTCGCATTGGCCACCGAAATCGGAGCCTTGATGGTCGCGGTGGCAGTGCCGGTGGCTTCAGCGGCCATCGCCGAGCCGCCGGCGATCAGGGTCAGGGCCAGGGCGGAAACGCCAATCTTCAGAGCCTTCATAACAGTTCTCCTCTCTTCTGCTGTCAGAGGCTTTCCAGAAGCGGAAAGCCGTTGGGGTTGGGATCACGGTCCTTCGGTCAGGGGTATCGGACGGTCACGGTGTAGGTCCCGCTGTAGCTTCCGCTTGCCTGGTTCGGTGCCACCTCCAGCCGACCACCAACCCAGAGCGTGTAGCCAGACCCATCCATGGGAATGACTAAGTCCTCCGGGGGAGAACTGACGAACATGTCGACGTTCATCGACTCGTCCTCTCCAGAATTGATGGTTGCGCTGTCTGGCAGATCGATGAAGAACTGCCTCCCGGGAACGCCCGAGATGTGGAACTTCCCCGCACCGGTTCGCGTACCATCATTCACCAGCGTGACATGCTGATCCCCTGTTCGAGGGCCAATCATGCCGGGCTCGACGGTGACGAAGCCGGTCCCGGTGCCGTGCGGAATGATGGTGCCGAAGCTGAGAACCATCGAATTGGCTTCAATGGCGATCGGTTCCTCGATCAACACCGTTGCCGTACCGGTACCCGTGCTCCCTCCGGCATCCGACGCCACCGCCGAGTGGGGGGCGGCAGCAAGGAGTCCGAGGGCACAGACCACGCCCAGACCGATGGACAGGTTTTTTTTCCGGTTATGGAAGATCATGGTCCGGGTTCTCCCTCGCCGCGCCTCCGATTGCCTCGCCGGGATGGCGGGGCTTCCCTCGACGGGCGAGTTGAGTGGACCTTACCGGCGCCGACCGGCCGCCGCGCCCCCCAATTGGGTTCACCCAAATGGGGGAGAAAATCAGGCTGAAGCTAATAATAACAACTACTTAAAGTGTCCAGATCAGCCATGCCTATGAAAATCTGTACCCCGGGGAAGGCCATTTTTTCGCGCCGAACACGACTTTTCGTTGCGTGGCAGAGGGTTGTGCCGGGCCTCTCGGCACCGCAGAGGGGGCGTCGGGCGTCTGGACAGCCGGCCCGACGCCCGGCGGCGGATCGCCCTCCCCCTCGTCCGCCCGCCTGAACCGGATTCGCCGCCGCCGCGGGTCAGTCCGCAAACCACCCCGCCCCCCGATTCGCCGGCCCCGCCCGCGCCCCCGGCCCGGCCCCCCGGCCGATTCGCCCCGGGCGGCGCGACAAAACCCCGATCCTTGCGGACCGGGCGACGCGCCGTCCCCCGTCGTTGGCGGGCCGTCCCCTAGAGCCGAGAGCGAAAAACCGGAACCACTTGGTGGTTCCAGATTTTTCGCTCAAATCGGCTCTACATCTAAGGTCGAGAGCAGATCGCGCCCAATCTGAATCGCCAAGCGATTCAGATTGGGCGCGTGAATCTGCACTTGATTCAATGGTTCAGATCGCGGCCTCGCGTTTATCCGGGGTCACTTTGTGCCCCCGGATAAACGCGACGTGCTCTAAGGCTGGATCAGATTGAGGGCCAGAGCCTTGGCCAGAGCCTGTTCCCGGGTCGCCGCCTTCAGCTTGCGCCGCCCGTTGGCGAAGTGCAGGTCAACGGTGACTCGGGCGATGCCCAGCTTGTAGGCGATCTGGTCGGTGCGCAGACCCTTGCTCAGCCACAGCAACACTTCCCGCTCGCGGGGCGACAGGCGGATCTCGTCGATGGCCCGCTGCCGCTTCAGGGTCTGGATGTGCCAGTGGGTGTACAGCGCCGCGATCTGCAAGGTGGGCAGGCAGTCATCCACACCCGCCAGGAACTCCTGGCGTTTCAGGTTGCCCCCGACCACGAAGGATCCGGCCTGTTCGGTGCCGGTCACCGAGCGCAACGGGAACAGCAACGATGTGCGGATCTCCACGTCGGTGGCGGCCGCTTCCACCAGGCGCACCTGATCGGCGGTCAGATCACGGCGCTCGGCGTCGAATGCCACTCCAAACAGGTATGGCTGAAGGGAGTCGCCGTACAGGGCGTGGGAAAAGGCGTGGTCGTGCGCGGCGTAGCCTTCCTCGGTGTACTCCTCCATCCACCAGTCGGGCAGGGTGGTATGGAACACCATGCCGTCACGGTCCACGGTGCCATAGGTGATGATGTCCCCAACGAAGGAGCCAAGAAACGCCGTTGCCACCGCCCAGGCCTCTTCCGGCGTGGTGGTCGCCTGCAGGCGATGCAGGAAATCGGTCAACCTGTTGTCCACGCGCGCCCCCCGCCTCTGCGTTCTTCACGGTGACCTGGGCCCCGAGTTTCCTCCGGTCATTGGGAGAGTCCAAGGCTGCAATGCTGTCCCGTCTTGGCCGGGATGACAAGCCAGCCCGGGGCATGGCTCGGACTGGCTTTTTCGGCGATCTCGGCGGGGGGTGGCCGAGGCCCGAAGGGGGGCTGACGGTGTTGTCGTTCGTCTTCCAGGCTTCGAGGGGGGCGATGTTGTGCCCGTCTGCCTTCTGGACGGCGGTGCGCTTGGCGAGCCTGAGGCTTTGCAGCAGGGAGCTCAGATCGCGGATATCGACGGCGGCGGCTTCACCATCGAGGTCCACGTCTTCGAGGGCCTTGAGGGCCCCGCGCTCGGCGGCCAGTTCGCGCAGTTGCTCGAACTCGGCTTCGGGCATGACCATGTGCCCGTCGTCGACGGTCGGACGGTTCATGATGACTTTCTTTTGTATCGGGGCACTTCATCGCTTATGGCGATGGGGCCGGCCGGGGGCGGATCAGCGTTCCAGGCGGGCCCAGATGAAGGCGTAGCCGGACTTCAACCCGCTTTGCCCGCCGCCCCGGGGGCCGGTGACGTGGATGCGGACCGTGCGGGTGCCCGGGGGGATCATTCGATGTCCCCGGTCAAGGTCCAGGTGTCCTCCGCCACTCGCATCAGGGTCGCCACTGAGTGCTGACCGACCGTGCTGTCCATGCCGTCGCGGCTGTTCACGGTGACACCGCGGGCCCCGGCGACGGTGACCGTGCCCGCCCCACCTTGCTCGATGTGAACCACCGCCCCCGCTGGCCAGGCGACAGAGGACTGGGCAGGGACAGTCACCGTGATGGTCTCGGCGTTGGTGCAGCGGATCAACCTGCCGTCGTCGGCCAGGGCCAGCGTGTAGGTGCGCCCGGCCTGATTGTTGACCTTGGCCAGGTTCGTCGACGTGCCATCAGTCCCGGCTGTCGCGGCCGCCGCCACGAAGGCTTGGTCGGTGGCTCCGCCGGCGGGCGGCTCGGTGATTGCTGGGGGCGCGGCTGCAGCCACGACAGAGGATGAGCCGCCAGTCATGCTGGCCTCACGCACATCGGGCTGGTGTTCCGTTTGCGAACGAGGCCGCACGCGCCAGCGCCGTGCCTCCTTGGCGCCTTGAACGACCAACCCGACAATCAGTGAAAAGACGGCGATGTGGACCAAGTTCGCCCAGAACATGATAGAGTAACCATCTAATTGCCAAGCAATTTCTCTGGCCCATTCAGATCCAGCCAAGCCTATGAAATAAAGTGCGTTTTTCCCAACTATGAAAATTATAAAATAAGCGCCTAATATCTTAAAAAAAGTGGCCATGGCTGTTACGGTGGCGCGGCCCAACGTGCTCAAAATGCCCCAGGCCAGCGGTACATTCTTTTTGAGCCACCGGGTTGGGCCCAGGTCACTTTTCTTCGCCCATATGTTCAGCCTCATTGATAGATCGAAAATGACTTTAATGATTCCGACCACAATCTGGCCGACAAGAATGATTCCGAGAAGGTAGAGAATGAATTGCATGACAGTATTCCATTCGGCAGGACGGCAAATGTTCGAGCCTCAGCCACCGTGGCTGTTTTCCTGGTCGCTTGGATGCGTGCCGGTGCCGATCAAATGGCGCTGGGCGCCTCTTCGCCCCCCTCCAGCGGCCCGTCGGACATCGCCGGGCGATCAGTTGACTCGCCAAGGTCGATCAAGTCGCCCGCCTGGAAGGTGATCCCGATGATCCAGGCAAGAACAACCAGGGCCAACAGCGCCAACTGGGCCGAGGTGCGCAGGTCGGGAAACGAGAATGGCAGCGAGAAAATCCTTTTCGCGGCCTGCCATTCCCGCGCGCCATGGCCAAGCAACCCGCCGAGACCGGGCGACTTGCGCAGCAGGTCAGGCGCCACCGCCAGGCCCACCAGAACACTCCCCGCCAGCGCCACGACCGAGGCCAGCACCCAGGTCCAGGCCGCATCGAATCCCAGCGAAGTCACCGCCAGGCTCATCAGGGGCCACAGGAAGAAGTGGTCGGCCACCTCCTGGCTGCCCAGGAGCGCGAACAGCAGGGCGAACGGCAGGGCAATGGTGGCCAGGGTGCGCTCGCGGCGCTCCTCCTCGATCACCTTGTCGTTCTTGCGGGCATCCTCCTCGGCGGCCAGGAAGGCCTGCATCTGCTCGATCTCGTCGCGCACCATGCGGTATTCGGCCTGGCAGCCGGTCTGCCGGCTCATAAACTCGAACAGCTCCCGCCCCTGGACCTGGCTGCTGACCTGTTCGAACCAGATGTGGTTGGTGAAGTGCAACTGGCCCCGGTGGAGGTAGTGGTAGAAGCCGGTCAGGGCCGCTTCCTGCTCGGCCCGGGTCGGACTTTCCTTGGCCGCCTTGAGGGCGTCGTTGACCTCAAGGGCGAAGGCCCCGAGCACCGCCACGTAGCCCTGGGAGATCAGGAACATGCGCCGATACATGGTGGGCATGTGTCGGCGGTGGATCATTTCCCGGCTGGGCTCGCCGTCCGTCCCCACGAACATGAAGCTGTGGGCGGTGGCGGCATACCAGGAGCCCCACTCCCGGTAACGGGTGTAGAGGCCGCGCCGGAACTCTTTCAAGGCGAACCGGCTGTCGTAGGCATGACCGTTGCCGTAGGGCTCGACGGTGGACAGGCGGGCCAGCATCACCTCCCAGTCGGCCTTGCCGGCGGGGGTGGTGGGCTGCCCGCCAGCCACCACCACCGAGGTCAGCACCCGGGCCCGGTCGTCGAACAGGGCCCGCACCCAAGGCCCGCCGGGAGACGCCTCGGGGCCTTCGAAATCCGCCGGCTCAAGCCCCAGGGCGTGACACAGCAGCCCCAGGAACCAGCCCTCGAAGGGGGTCCGGGAGATCGCCTTGCCGTGCTCCAGGGTGTGCGTTTCCTCCTTGTTGTGAAAGGTGAGGGTGGTCCGGGCGCTCTGTTCGCCCTCCTCGCTTTCCATGGTCGAGTGGGTGAAGCGCAGCTTGCCGTTGAACTCGACCACCTGGCCCAGCGGGCGGCCGAGGATGGGATGGCCCGGATCGAGCAGATCGGGCCAGTTGACGTTCTTGAAATCCTTCTTGCCCTCCTTCGTCAACGCGGGTTCCGCCGGGGTTTGCTCCAGCGTCCATTCGACCATCACCACGTCGTTGTAGAGGAAATGGAGGCGCAGATCGCACAGCGGCAGGCTGAGCTGCTCCCTATAGCCTTGCCGATGAACGGACAACGAAAGCCCCTCTGTCGGCAGGTCGACGGAGACCATGGCATGGCCCTCCCTGAGGGCCTCCTGCGCCTCCTCCCAGGTTGTCAGCCTGGGGGCCACCAGATCCCGCAAATGGGGCAGGAAGTAGTCGCGATCCGCGTCCTCGATGGGCACCAAGCCTGGCTTGCCGCCTTCGGGTGCCTCGGCCCGTCGGTCGTTCAGGCTCTTCAACACGCGCTCTTTCAGGGCGCTCATCGGTGGTTTGGCGCACCCACCGGCGTCGGTTGTCTCGACCCGGTCGACCTCGCGGTCCAGGCGGTCGCCCAGGAACAGGGCCTGACAGAAGGTGGTGCGCCAGGCGGTGACACGCCGGTTGCCGGTCAGCAGGTCGTCGAGCAGCTTGCCGACCAGGTCCGACAGCGCCTTCGACTGCCCCCCCAGGCGGTCCTCGGCGCCGAAGTAGGCGCTGTCTCCTCCCCCGGCGTAGCAGACCAGACGACCGATCCCGTCCGGCCAGGCGGCCCGCACCTCGGGCGAGAACCACTGGGCCACCTGGTCGCGGCGGCTGCGGCCGCCGGAGAACTCCACCAGCCGCGGGGTGGGCCCGCCCTTGTCGTGCCCAGTGCCGAAGACCAGCAGCATTTCCAGGGTTTGGGAAAGGTCATGGTCTTGCTCTTCCTGGGCCAGCTTATAGACGGCGTCGGCCATCACCCAGCGGTGTTCCACGGGAACCTGGGCGAGCAGAAGGCGCGGTGAGCCCCCTGGCCAGGGCACACCGTCCAGATCCAGCCAACGGGCCTGGGGGTGCCACTTCTCGTCCCCGGATGCTTCCTTCTCCTGGGGAGGCTCGCCGGCACCGCGGTGGCTGTTGAGAGCCTGGGAAAGCACCGCGCAGGCGTCGGCGATGCTGTATTGGGTCTTCTTGCACTCTTCCTTCCAGGGTGCCTTTTCTGGATCGAAGGCCTCCAGGTCATGGGGCGCGTTCTCGGCGGCGAGGCGGGCGATGGTCAGGTCCCGGCGGCGGATGTCCCGTACACACGCCTCGACCGTCTTTCCGAGGGCCTTTGCCACGGCGGCCAGTTCGGGAATGAAGCCGCGATCATTGGCCGCGACCAGGGGAATGTCCTGGCGCAGGTCCTCCGGGAGTTGCGCCATGTCCACATCCAGCAGCAGGAGAAGCTGCTCCAGGGAAGACAGGGCATTGCGGTGGTCGAGGATGTTGCCGTTGCCGTCGGCATAGATGTGATGGTCGACCAGCATCACGGTGCGCCCGCTGGCCTCGATCCGCCGCCTGACGGCGGGCTGGGACATCTCCACCAGCACCACGGTGTCGGCCAGTTCGCTGACCTCTTCGGTGCTTAGCGCGCCCCGGGCACTCCAGCCGTGGGTCAGCACCTTCGGGGTGGGCCGGATGGTGTGGTTCCGGCGCTGCTCGCCGAGGTGCCTGACCAGGCGCACGATGGTCAGCGCCTCAAGATCATTGAGGGCGACCACCACGGTATGGGTTGCCCCCCCCGCCTTGTGGTCCGACACCTCGCCGGGCTGGCCGCTGCCGTTGCCCTCTGTCACCATGCCGTTGCTCCCTGAAGATCCGCCACCCGGCGGCGGCTTTCACGTGGCCGAATGGCCGTTGGCGGGCTCGAGAAGATGGCGGATGCCGGCCAGGGCCCGCTCGCAGGCGTCCACCTCGCGGCCGATGCGGCCCCGGTCGAGATGGTCCAGGCGGCCGTCGGCCAGGGCTTCGTGCACCGCCTTCAGGATGTCGGTGGCCTCGATCATGGTGCGCACGGCGCTGCCCCTCAGATCACCGAGGCCCTCCTGCTGGCCGAAATCCCGGCGATCGAGGACCAGCAGGTCGGTGTTCCGGGTGAAGTACCGAAGCAGGTCCCCGTCGGGGAGCATCGCCACCAGGGATCGTATCTCGTCGGCGCTGAAGGGGGTGCGCCCGCTGATTCGGGCGTGCAGGGCATGGTAGCTCAGGCTCAGCCCGTCGGCTGCCGCCTGCACTTCCACCAGTTTCCTGACCACCAGAAGATTGTGAACCAGTTCGGCGAACTCGCGCCCCCGATCCCCCATGCGTCCCTCTCCCGAACATCGCGCGCAACGGCAACTCCCAGCGCGCACCCGACCCGATCACACCCCGATCACAACCCGCTCAGAACTGGGGATCGCCGCGATGGCTCACCCGGCGCACAAGGGAAGGGCCGGCTCCCGCCTGTCGTCCCGGCGGCGGGCAGGGTAGGCCGCCACCCGGCCCCCGGCAACCCGCAAGGGTGGGGGCGTTTCTGTTTCGGCGTGCTACCTGGCGGGAGAAAGTCAAGCAGTTCGCAACGGATCACGCAGTTATTTTCCTGCCCCGCCTTGATCCTTTTTCAATTTTCGAATGTGGCTCGCTGCCGGGTTCTTTCCATGGAAGCCCCCGAGGATAACGGCGACCCGCGTATCGTCTATCAAATCACGCATGCCACACCCCTCAACAACCTCCTTGGATATGTAGATGTCCATTTTGCAGTCCGGACTTTTGACATACCCGAATCCTTTATATTGCCTGTAAAACTTGACCTTTCCGAAAATTTCGTTTTCCTCGGCCAAGCGGGGCATCGGCTTCCGTGACGACGGTGTCTGCCGCGGCTGCTGGGCGTCCGGGGTGTGGCCCTCGGTCAAGAGGGGGGGCAGTTGGATGCCGGCCGTGGGGTCCTCGCCGCCGGCGGTGCCTCCACTGATGTCGCGCAGGTATTGGTGCTGCCAAGGTTTTGTTCTGTCATAGTTTGCGGCGCACCATTTGAAGGTTTCCTCTTCGGCTGCGGGCTGTCTTCTTTGAAACGCATTATGCTGCGTTTGGTTGAGCGGCGGGTGGACCAGCCGTTCGCCGATGTGGCGCGGCTCGCCGATGCCCATCAAGTGAGCCCGCACCCAGGGGGGCATGGCCTCCACCACCCAGGCGGCCGCGTCGGTTGCGTCAAGTTCCTTGCAGTCGCGTTTTTCGGGCGTCCACACCATGTGCTCACGCCCGCATGCGAACGGGTCTTCCTCGCGATAACGTTTGCGGCGATCAACGGCGACAACCTTGTCCACCTGGATTTGCACCCGGCCCAGGCCGATGGACTTGCCCAGTCCCAGGCGGTGGCGGAAGTGCTCGCTGGGCCGACAGGCGAACAGCAACAGATCCAGCGCCTCCTGGGGCAGGTCGTCGAAGTCGATGCAGAAGGTGAACCGGGTGCCCGGCTTCAGCGGGCGGGCAAGAACCCGCTGGTTGTTGTTGCCGTCATTCTGGGGCGTCCAGGATTTGGCGCGGGTCTCGATGGCCGCTTCTCCCAGAGGCTCGGCAGAGGGGTGAAGGTACATCTTGCGCCCGCGCGCGCGGTGTTCCTCCGAATTGAGCCTCGACTTTTCAATGAATCGATCGCGCTCTTTCGGGGTAAAGTAGAGCGCTGGCGAGGGCGGCTTGGGCGAGGCCAGGATCTTCAGCCTGACCTCTTCCATGAAGGGATCGTAACTGGCGCAGCGGCCGGGATGGCAGCGCACCCGTCCCTTGAGGGCCACGGTATCGTCTTTCCGGTCGGCCTTGCCGCCCTCGTGGACCTCCACCACGCCGAACATCAACTCGGCCGGGGTCAGGAAATCCCGCTTAGGACTGAGCGGCTGCGCGCCCCTGGGGAAGTAATCGTGTACAGATCCTTTTGGCCTCTTCTTGACCTTGAAATCTTTTTCAAGCACCCGCATGGCCGAGTTGCTGGCCGCCTCGACCAGGGCCGAGAGCATCCCCTTCAGGGTGGTCGCCGGAATCGCCGGCTGGCCATCGATCATGTAGGGCTCGACCCGGGTGCACCGGGTGTCGGGGTCTTCTGCCTGCCCGGCCCCGATGACCAGGGGGTCCTCGGCGGTCAGGGTGCAGGTGATGCGCCCCGACAGGTGGCCTTCGTGCCAGCGGGCGTGGCTGAAGTTGCCCCATCCGCCGGCGGGGATTTGCTCCTCCTCCGAGGCGCGACCTTGCCCCCCCTGCAAGGCATCGCGGACCTGTCGCAGGTGATGGGTCGGCCCAAGACAGGCGTTTTGCTCCCCGTTCTCGCCCCCTTCGACCACCGGGACGAAGTGGTAGGTGTTCAGGAATTCGGGCATCAGGCCGCCTCCCCGTTGGCCAGGTGTTTCTCGCGCAACGCATCGACTGCCGCGCGCAGGGGTTGGGCGAGCGTCGAGGCGCCGAGCCTAGCCCAGGGAATCCAGTCCTTCGGGGACTCACCCTCCAAGTCAAGCACCCCGCCGTCTCCCGTCACTTTCAGCGAGAGGGTCGCCTCCGCCCCTCCGTAGCCCTTGGTGGACCCGTAGCCGAAGGTCAGGTCGCCTTCCGCCAGATCACGCAGGACCAGAACCAGCAGCCCCACGTCCTCCAGACTGGTTCTCTTGGGGTCCAGGTCCAGGCGCAGGCAGCCCGTGAAGGTGGGCCGGTCGAAGGCCTCGATGTCGAACTTGGACGAGCCGCTGGCCCCGCCGGTGAAACGGTCGATGGCGACCAGTTCCTGGTGCGCCGTTACCGCTTCCCCCTCCAGCGTGAAGGGATCGATGCCCAGGCTGGCCCGCCAACTGGCGGCCCCGAACAGCCGCTGGCTGGGCAGCCCCTGGGCCCGGATGTTGGTGTCGGCGGTCTGCTTTCCCCGTCCCGGGCGATGGCCGAAAGGTTCCTCGTCGTCCGTCAGGGTGGCCAGGATGCGCTCCGCCCGGGCCCGCAGCACTCCCTTGATGGAGGACGCCGGCAGCACCGGCTTGCCCGCGTGGTCGACCCGGGGCATCAGGCTTGCCGTGCGCTCCCCGCCTTGGGCCTTGTTGGCCTCTTTGTCGCTTATCACCCGGCTTGGCTCGGAGAGCAGGAAATGGTGGTCGAACTGGAGCCTCAGTTGGCAGATCAACTCGGGGTGGACCTGGGCCTGTTGGCGCCAGCCGGTGGCCTTATTATGGATTGCCGTTGCCTCGCCTTCGGGCACATCCACCAGAGCCGCCTCCCAGGTCCTCGGGGCGCCCTGGCCGATCCACTCGGCAAGGTCGTCGTCACTCAGTCTTTTCAGCGCGCTGCGCGCCCACGTGAAGCGCCCGTGGCCGCGCCCGGTCATCGCCCCCAGGGCGAGCCGCGGCACCTCATCGCCGGTACCGGGATTGAATCCCTCCAGCAGGGCCAGGGCGAGGGTCACCAAGTCGCGCCCCCCGTCCTTGGCATCGGGCGGCACATCCAGATCCAGCGTCACCTTGAAGGTGGCGCCGGGGTCGACCACCTCCTTGAAGAACAGATGCCGGTCAAGCGCCGCCCCGGAGGCCCGGTCAATGCGCACCCCCGTGTCGACCTGGCTGTTGCGATGGGTGTTGCGCAGCTTCACCGGGCTTTTCGCGCGATCCGTGGGTTCTTCCATCGGGGCGTAGTGGAATTCCAGACGGCCGCCCAGGAATTCCAGACGGCTGCCCACGGCCTCGCCGTTGGGATCGGCGGCGGCGCCGAACAGGGTGTCACGGGCTTTCAAGGGGGCCTTCTCGTCTTCCGCCCCCCAGAGACAGTCGGGCAGATGGGCCCTGGCCCAAGCCTGCATCGCCCCTTTCAGGCCGCTGGGGGTCAGGCAGGGGCGGCCGGTGGCGTCCACCACCACGGCCTTCACCTTGGGAGGTTTCGCCTCCTCGCCTTTCTCGCGTCCTTTCAGTTCTTTCCAGCTCTCGACCCCTCCGGTTCCCAGATGAAGGGGGGTGTCGGTGGTCAGGGTGCCCTCGATGCGCCAGCGGCGGATGCGGGGGGATTGGGTGTCGGTCATCAGGCGGCACTCCCCTGGCTGGCGATCACGACCGGATGGTCCTCGTCAGGCTTGGGCGTGGCAATCCCCGCCTGGCCCAGGTCGAGATCGACGCGCACCGCGCCGTAGCCGTTTTCCGGCACCAGGGGAGTCTTGCGCCACCATTGGATCGGGTCATCGCCCAGCCCGTAGTGCTTGGCCAGCTTGTCGGTAAGGGGCAGCCCGTTGGCCCGCCAGCGGGCGATGCATTGCTCGGCCTCTCCGGACTTCGCCTCCAGGCGAAACACCGCCCCCGGTTGGGTCAGCAGGAAGGGCCGGTATTGGCCACCGCCTTGATAGGCTTTCCAGATGTACGCCCCACCCCACAGGCGGTGGCGGGACCACTGCTCTTCAAGCTTCAGGCTGTTGTTCGAGGCATCGGCGAAAAAGCTCTGGTAGGCCGTGAACAAATCCGCCTCGCCGGAGGTTTCCGACAACTCCGGCCCCAGCATCAGGGCCGGGGTTTGCAGAACCAGGGTCCACGGGCCCGCCCCGTTGCGGCTCCCTTCCGGGATGTGGTCGGCCAGGCCCTGGGCCTCGAGCCAGACCACGTCGGCCGCCGCCTTGGTCTTGCCGACCCACCACAGGCCCGGCTCGGCGATCAGGCTTTTCAGTTGTTCCAGCACCTGGTCGGCGGTGTCCTTGTCCATCTCGGTATCGAGGCCGATCTCGCCGGCCCACAGGAAGCCGTCGGGCGTCACCATCTCGTAGGCGAACAGCTCGGTGTTGCGGACCCGGCGCTTGTCGTGGTCGATGCTGGTGCGCACCCTGAGGTCCCGGCCCGGCGCCACCCAGCCCCGCGCCCGATCGGCCTTGGCGTCGATGGCCGGCTTCCAGTCGGGGGCGAAGGTCGGGGCCTGGAGCCCCTCGTCATCCGAAAACAGGGTGTCGTCCGGGGTGCCGACCATGTCCCACAGGCTCTTGTCCGGCCCGCTGGCCAGGCTGACCGGCAGGCTGACCGGGCGACGCCGCTTGAGGGGCGGAGGCCCCTCCCCGGGCGGAGTGGTGGACACCGGCACGAAATGGCTGACCCGCAGGCGGTGGAAGTTGGCCGCGAGGTCGGGCCGGTCGCGATCAAGGTTTTCATCGATCCCGGCCCCCCCGCCCTTGCCCAGGGCGGCCAGCCACTGGGCGGCGATGGCCCCCTTGATGGTCGCGCCGGGAATGATTGCGGCTGATTCGAACAGGTTGTTGGACAGCCGGTGCTCGGGCACGCAGAACGGCTGGCGGAAGCGCAGCAGAACCGTGACTTTGCGGGGATCCTTGGAGGGCCGCAGATCGAGCGTGGCCATCTCCGCCGGCACCGAGGTTTGTGTCGGCTCGCTGATCTCGGCCTTCACCAGGCGGCCGAAGCCCAGGGTGCGCAGGGCACCCATCTGGGTGTTCCAGCGCAGCGCCGTCTCGACCGCCTGCCTGATGCGGCCAAGTTCCTCCTGATTGGCGACCACTCGGACGGCGCCGCAGAAGGTCACCAGGGTGCCCGGGGGGAAGGGGGCCTCCACCACCTGGAGCATGCCCTTGGCGACCGACCCCTTGTCGGGGTCCATCTTGATGCGCACGATTTCCTCACCGCCCGCCTGGGCGGTTTCCGGCTCGCCCAGGCAGACCAGATCGTCGAACACCACCCGCTTGCCGGGCTCGTGGCGGGTGGCCTCCTCCTTGCCGAACCAGGCGTTGAGGTCTTCGGCTTTCACACCGGCCAGATCGCCCAGCTCGCCCAGTGCGGCCCGCACCCGGCCCAGAACCAGGGTTCCGGGCAGGACGATGTTGCCCTGGTGGTCGCGCAGGGTGGGGCTGTCCAGGCCCAGGCGGCCCATGCCGGTGGCGTGCACCAGGACCGGGGCGCGGACCACCAGACGCAGGGTCAGGTGGTGCTTGCGGATGGGATCGGTCATGCCGCGTCTCCCTGGGTGCTGGCTTGCTCGGCCTCGGCTTCCGGGGCGACGTAGGCCCACAACTGGTCGAGGTGGTAGAGCCCCTGGAACCACGCCGCCGACCCCGTCTTGGCCTTGTCGGAGAGGGTGTGGAGCAGACCTTCCAGGGTGGCCTTTCCGTCGAACTCCAGGTCCTTCCAGGTCTGGCCGGCCTGGGCAAGGTCGCGTGCGATGAAGCAGGCCCGCACCATCCGCTTGAGCTGGCGCTGGGGCAGGCCGTCGGGCGCCTTCAGGCCCGGCAGGTGTTTGCTCAGCGCCTCCACCCCATCCACATCCAGGATCAGGTGGCGGGTCTCGGCGCCGGGGAGGGTCAGCGCCGTGAGGTGGTCCTCCGCCCCGTTGCCCAGGTGGTCGAAGGACTCAAGCACCTGGTAGGCCAGGCTGGAGCACTTGCGCCCGCGCATGCCGTCCTCCTTGGCCAGGTCGGCCAGCTCGCGGGCCAGGGCCACGACGCGATGGATCGGCGCCTTGTAGCCGCAGAAGACCAGGCCCAGGGCGTGGTGCAAAGGGTCGTTCCCGATCTTCCATTTGGCGCTTTGGGTCAGGAACTGGTGGGCCACCGCCCAGCCCTCCCAGGCGGGCAGGACCAGCATGAACTCGTCGCCGCCCCACATCAGGGTTTCCAGACGCAGCCGGCCGGTCGGGGCCCGCTCGTCCTCGTCCTCGTCCTGTTCCTTGGCCTGACGGGCATCATGGGGCGAGACCCGCCAGCGGCGCTTGTTGGCCTCCTCGACAGCCTCTTCCAGGAGCCATTTCAGGAACTCGGCCCGGGTGCGTTTGACCTCGGCGTCGAAGTCCTTCTGGGCCTTGATGGCGGCTTGGTCCTTGTCCTGCCCCTTCTTGATGGCGGTCTTGATGGCGGCGCTGATCTGCTTCCGCTGGATGCCGGTAAAGCCGTTGCCGTCCAGGTAGAGCACCGCCATCTTGTCGTTCAGGGGGCCAAAGGAGGCGCTTCCGGCGATGTCCTGAAAATGCCGGGCAAAGCGTTCGTCGTTGATGCGTTCGGAAAGCGGCGGCTTATCCTGATCGGCGCCATTGTTCCCCTGGCCCTCAAGGTCGCGGCGCAACAGGTTCTGGTAGAAGTTGACCCGCCTCTCGTCGATGCCTTTCTGGTCCACCCCGTGCCCGCGCCGCACTTCGGTGGCGCGGCTCAGCACCCGTTGTTCCCCCTTGATCTTGCGCGGCTTGCCCTGGGCCGGGCGGATGCCGTCGATCTGGCAGACGGCGGGAGTGTCACCGTTGGTGCCGGCGTCGACCAGAGTGGGCACGGCCAGGCCCGGGCTGGCCAACTGGCGGCGGCGAATGCGGGCCATCAGCCGCTCGCGGTCGGCGACGAAGCCCTCCGCGCTGGCCGGCACGCTGTCGACCAGAATGGTGGCGTGCTGGAAGTACGCGTGCCCGTTCAGCCATTCGCGGATCTCTTCCACCAGCGTCTTGGCAGCGTCGGTATCGCCGGTGAAGCGGAACAGACCGGCCGAAGCCCCGGTGGAGATGGGCTCCAGGTAGGGGCGACTCTGGCCGTTGTACTTGTCACACAGGTCCTGGATGGCCTCCAACAGCAGCAGGCCGCCGCCCCGGATGGTGCTGAGGTCCTGGGTGTCGAGAATGAAGGGGTCCATGTTGACCCCCTCCACGCGGATGTAATGCGTCGCGCTCACCGCTGGCGTTCCTCCCTTCCGTCCGAGGGCGGCTGGTGGCCGGGGCGGCACCGCTTTTGGCGCACAGGGCGCCGAGGCCGCCGGCAAGAGGGTAACCACGTTAAGTGCCTGTCCGGCCACAAATCCACCCCAAAGAGCAATCCCGTTTTGATTGACTTCTCCGCGCCGCGTGTTCTTAAAGCGCTGGTGGTGCCGCCGCTTCGGCCCGGCCTTTGCGTGAACGTGGCAAAACCTTGGAGTCCGCCATGCCGGACAACGTCCTCGACCAGGCCCTGGAGAGCCCCTCGGAGACCGTCGAGTCGGCCCGATTGCCCGAGGTCTGGCGCCAGCTCGACATCCGTTTTGAGTGCGGCTGGCCGGGTTGGCTGGATCATCCCTGGCGCCTGCCGTCCCGACTCCGGGGGGCGATCGGCCAGCAGATGCACCGCTCGGCCTCGCCGCAGGCGCGGGATGGATTGCCCTGTCCGTGGCGTCCGCCCTCGTCCTGGGATGTCTTTTTCCGGGACCGCCGGGTGAGCGGACTGCGCCAGCCGTTGGCCAAGCCGTGGGTGATCTCGGCCGAGGGCGATGCCGGGCGGGCACGGCTTGCGATCACCATCCGGCTGTTCGGCTGGGCCGGCGAGTGGGCCGGCGAGGTGGCCGAGGCGGCGACCCAGGCGCTGTCCGGGGCGGCCCCCGGGGGCGAGGCACAACGGCGGCTGGCGTTGGACATCCGGGGGCGGGAGATGGGGGTCTGGGAGGGCGCGCCCGACCTCGACTGGCCGCCCGGGGTGCCGGCGCTGGTGGTCTTTCAGACCCCGGTGGTGTTCCGCGCCGGCCAGCGGGCCCACCCCACCCTGGCCGGTCTGCCCCTGCGGCTGGCCGATCGTCTGCAATCCCTGGCCCCGTGGATGGGGGTGCGGCTGACGGTGGAGGCCGCGGCGCTGAAGCGGCTGGAGAGCGACCTTGAGCGCGACGAGCGGGGGCTTCAGCCCTGGCGGGGTTGGCGCGGCAGCGTGCGCCAGCCCCGGCCGGTGCCGGTGGAGGGGCGGGTGGGAAGCCTGTTGCTGGGCCCGCCGCCGGCGCCGCTGCTCCCCCTGCTGGTGCTCGGCCAGTGGACCCACGTGGGCAGCCACGCCGCCCTGGGCCAGGGACGCTATCGGGTATCGCCGGTGGGCTGACGGAGCGGCCTTTCGGGAACGATTTCCCTGGCGGACACAAAAAAAGGGAGCCGATGGCTCCCTTTTTTTGTGTCCGCGATCAACCCGGCGTCCGCTCGAGAGCACGGATGAGTGCTGATCACGAGTGCCAGGAGAACGAGTTTGACGTCCGGTCTCAGTCCGCTCGAGAGCGCGGATGAGTGCTGATCTAACCCTTTTTCCACCCCCCTCTTTCTGGAGGCGCGGTCTCAGTCCGCTCGAGAGCGCGGATGAGTGCTGATCCTGGGTTCTCCAGACATCGGAGGTGCCGGTGTACCACCGTCTCAGTCCGCTCGAGAGCGCGGATGAGTGCTGATCACAAGAATACGGAGGAGATCATCTCCATCGCCGTCTCAGTCCGCTCGAGAGCGCGGATGAGTGCTGATCGGAAGCCCGGATTACCGGGCAGGTTCGGATGCCGAAGTCTCAGTCCGCTCGAGAGCGCGGATGAGTGCTGATCTTGCGGCTGCTGACTACCCCAAGATGGAGAACGGTGTCTCAGTCCGCTCGAGAGCGCGGATGAGTGCTGATCTCGGCCCGCTCTGGAGAAGGAGATCGCGATGAAGTCTCAGTCCGCTCGAGAGCGCGGATGAGTGCTGATCTCTTTTCTTTCCTCTTCCCCTTGTTTTAGGAGGAGTCTCAGTCCGCTCGAGAGCGCGGATGAGTGCTGATCTTTGTTACTCTAACCGCCCGCCACAAGAGGTGGTGGTCTCAGTCCGCTCGAGAGCGCGGATGAGTGCTGATCCCCGGACCCCATCCCCATCCCGGACCCCGTCCCGTTCCGTCTCAGTCCGCTCGAGAGCGCGGATGAGTGCTGATCTTACTCTCTGGAACACCTTGGTCAAGCTGAAAATTTTGGCGCTCATTCCAGATGGAGGCACCCTCTTGGCGACAGGGCGGATCGAATTATGGCAAAAGCATGGCGGAAAGGGAATTTTTCATTTATTATCAATACTCCTTGAATTCCAGACGGTTCGCACAGGCCGATCTTTGAGTGTATGACATAGATAAAACCCTCCTCTCGGGAGCCCGCCATGTCGGTCTTTCAACGCCTGACCGAGGTACCCGTTCTGGCCACGGCCTGGGACAAGGTCAAGGCCAACGGCGGCGGTCCGGGGGGCGACGGGCAGACCCTGGGGCAGTTCGAAAGCGGCCTTCAAGGGCGCCTGGCCAGCCTGTCCGACGAGATCAGGCGGGGGCGCTACCGTCCGGGGCCGGTGCGCCATGTGGATATCGCCAAGCCCTCGGGCGGAATTCGGCGGCTCAGCGTGCCCTGTGTGCGCGACCGGGTGGCCCAGACGGCGGTCGCCCAGTGGCTGACCCGCCACCTGGACCCCGAATTCGAGGACGCCAGCTATGCCTATCGCCCGGGGCGGTCGGTGCAGCGGGCGGTGGCCCGGGTGGCCAGCCTGAGGCGGCGGGGCTACACCTGGACCCTGGAGGGAGACATCGCGCGCTTTTTCGACGAGGTGCCGCATGATCCCCTGCTCGCCAAGCTGGAGCGGCATGTGGGCGATGCCCGGCTGATCGACCTGATCGGCCTGTGGCTGGAGGCGCTGGCCCCGGGCGGGGTGGGGCTGCCGCAAGGGGCGCCGATCTCGCCGGTGCTGAGCAACCTTTACCTGGACGAGTTGGACGAGCGCCTGGACGGCCACGGGGTGCGGCTGGTCCGCTTCGCCGATGATTTCGTGGTGCTGTGCCGCAGCGAGAAGGACGCCGAGCAGACCCTGGTCCGGGTGGCCGGTCTGCTGCAGCCCCTGGGCCTTCGGCTGAACATGGAGAAGACCCGGGTGGTGCCCTTCGAGAAGGGCTTTCGCTTTCTCGGCCGGCTGTTCGTGCGCTCGCTGGTGGTCGAGGAATTGTGGGACGACGCGGAAGGTCTGCCGGCCGCCGCCGAGGCCATCGTCGGGCGGGTCGACGCGGCGGCGGCCGAGGAAGCGGCGGCCCGCCGGGGGGCGCCGCCGGCCGGGGTTCTGCGCCCGCTCTATGTGGTCGAACCGGGGGCTTCGCTGCGGGCGACCCGGGGTGGGCTGGCGGTGTGGGTGGAGGGGCGGCCGGTGCTGGGGGTCAATCTGCGCGACGTGGACCGTGTGGAACTGCACCCCGGCACCCATGCCCGCGACGATGCCTTGCGGTTGTGCGCCAGCCAGGGGGTGCCGGTGTCCCTGATCGGTGGCGGCGGGGCGCTGGCGGCGACCGTGGAGGGGCCTCTGTCGGCCCGGGGTGCGTTGCATCTGGCCCAGGCCCGGCTGATCCTTGACCCCGAGCGGCGGCTGGCCACCGCCCGGGCGATCGCCCACGGGCGGCTGTTCAATCAGCGCTCGCTGTTGCGGCGGCTCAACCGGGGGCGCGACGAGCCCTTCGTCGCCCAGGCCTGTCAGGCCCTGGGGCGGGCCCTGCGCCGTCTGCCCGAGGCCCAGGACGTGGCCGCCGTGATGGGGGTGGAGGGCGAGGCCGGGGCGCGCTATCACCCCGCCCTGGGGGCCCTGCTGCGGGCTCCGTGGGTGTACCGATGGCGCCGTCGCCGGCCGCCGCCCGACCCCTTCAACGCGGTGCTGTCGTATCTGGCGGCGTTGCTTTATCGCGATGTCTCGGCGCTGATCGCCCGGCGCGGCCTGCATCCCGGGTTCGGGGTGCTGCATGCCTGTCGGGATCACACCCTGGGGCTGGCCTCGGACCTGGTGGAGGAGTTCCGGGCTCCGCTGGTCGAGGGGTTGGCGGTGTATCTGGTCAACAACCGCATCCTCGGCCTGGAGGGGTTCGGCCCGGGCGAGGACGACGCCTGCGCCATGACCCAGGGCGCCCGGCGCACCCTGATCGGGCGCTACGAGGCCTGGCTGGACCGCCCGGTGGTCAGTCCGGCGAGCGGCCACAAGGTTTCCTGGCGGGGTCTGATCCGCGACCAGGTCAACCTGTTCGCCGGCCATCTGGAGGGCGGGGCCTATGTGCCCTACGCCCTGAAGAACTAGGGCAGATCGCGCGAAATGTGACTCGCAGGGCGCTTCAGATTTCGCGCGATCTGCTGTCGATTCAAGGTTTAGAGCGCGTCGCCCCGGGAGTGCCCGCCATGGCCGAAAGCCGCATGCTGACCGTGTTCTGCTACGACGTGAGCGACGATGGGGTGCGCCGGCGGGTCGCCTCGGTGCTGGAGGACGCGGCGGTCCGGGTCCAGGGAAGCGTTTTCGAGGCCTGGATGAGCGCCCCCGAGGCGGCCCGCGTGGCCCGGGTGGTGGCCCGCCATCTGGAGGACGGCGACAGCCTCAGGGTCTATGCGGTGGGGGCGGAAGGATTGCGCCGCAGCCGGGCCTACGGCCCGCCGCCGCTGCTGCCCCGGGACGGCCACCTGATGGTCTGAACGGCGCCGCGCCGGGGGGGGGGCGTTAAGGGAAATCAAGCAGACCCGCAAAGGGGGCCTCGCGGCCCCCTTTTCTCGTGTTCTGGAAGGCCGTGCACGACGGTGTTTGCCGGCCCGGGCGGCGTTGACCCCGGCCCTGGCCACCGACGCGCCCCAGCCCGCTCGAGAGCGCGGAATGGCGGCCATCTCGCCCAGATGGAGATCCCCTCCGCTGAGGAGCAGTTTCAGTCCGCTCGAGAGCGCGGAATGGCGGCCATCCCTGGATCCCTCCGGGGAGGGGTCCCTTTTCGTTTCAGTCCGCTCGAGAGCGCGGAATGGCGGCCATCGCCTTCGAAAACGCCTCCCTGACGGGAGGAGAAGGGTTTCAGTCCGCTCGAGAGCGCGGAATGGCGGCCATCCGAATTCAAGCGTCTTCCTGAGGGGAAGTTGAAAGTTTCAGTCCGCTCGAGAGCGCGGAATGGCGGCCATCTTCGGGGGCGGTCGAGGAGGAAAGGTTCGAAAGGACCGGCGTTTCAGTCCGCTCGAGAGCGCGGAATGGCGGCCATCCTGGAACGAAAATCCAACCCTGACCCCACCGTAATCCTGGGTTTCAGTCCGCTCGAGAGCGCGGAATGGCGGCCATCCAGGGCGCGCCGCCCTTCCTGAAAGAGCTCGCCAGGCATCGTTTCAGTCCGCTCGAGAGCGCGGAATGGCGGCCATCTTACTCTCTGGAAGTGCTTGGTCAAGAAGAAAAATTTCCGCGCCATTCCAGATGGTTGCGCAATCAAAGCGCGAGTTGGGTTCAGAATGTGGCAGAAACATGGCGGAGTCCATGATTCCCTTTTATATTCAAGGGTGACGAAATTCCACACGGTTCGCACATGTGCCCTTATGCGCGTGCTTAATGGCCGATGAATACACTTTTACGTGTGTCTGCCGCCCGGAACAACGGGCGACGGACAGCGCCCGTACGCATGCCCCCAAAGGCATCGGGCCGGGGCCGTTCGGGCCCCGCCCAACGGCAGACGGAGGAGTCGAGATGGCCTCGGCGGGGCGCCCCGTCAAGGCGCGCCCCGGGGACGCAGACCCGCACCTCCGGGGGGGGCGCGACGCCCTGCCGCCTTCCTCGGGCGGTGGCGTCACCCCCCGGCTCTCGACGGTTGCAGGGGCGGGGGCCGGGGGCCTATGGTCGATCACGGTTCGTCGAACGGGAGGTCCCGATGTCCACCGACCCCACCCCCGCCACCCCCTGGAGCGCCGACGGCCTGCTGGTCGGCTGGTCGCTGGAGGCGGAACGGCGGCGCCTGCCGATCGGCTTCGCCCGCCAGCCGGAACCGCCCGCCGTGCCCCGGGCGATGGGGCGCGACGACGAGGCGCTGATCGTCGACGGCCCCGATCCCGAGGGCCTGGACGCCATCCTTTATCAGGGCAACGGCCATCTGATGACGGTGGCCTCGACCGGCGCCGGCAAGGGGGTGGGCTGCATCATTCCGGCCCTGTTGAGCTATCCTGGCTCGGTGATCGTGATCGACCCCAAGGGCGAGAATTACGCCGTCACCGCCCGTCGGCGGGCCGAGATGGGGCAACAGGTCCATGTGCTCGACCCCTTCGGGGTGACCGGGGCGGCGGACCCGGCGGCGCTCAACCCGCTGGACCTGCTGCCCCGGGGCGCGGAGCTGGCCGAGGGCGTGGACGACGCCACCATGATGGCCGAATTGATCATCCAGGGCGCCGCCTCCACCCGCGAGCCCTTCTGGGACATGACCGCCCAGGCGGCGTTGACCGGGATCATCCTGTATGTGGCCGGGCACGCCCCGCCCAACCTGCGCACCCCCTCCGAGGTGCGCTACCTGCTCAGCCAGGGGCGGCGCCAGATGACCAGCCTGCTGGGGGAGATGGCCAACAGCCCGATCGCCCATGTGCGCGAGGCGGCGGGCATCGTCTCGGGCATGGAACCCAAGATGGTCGCCTCGGTGATGAGCATCGCCCAGACCCACAGCGACTTCCTGAAAAGCCCCGCCGTGCGGGCCAGCACCGGGCGCACCACCATCCCCCTGGGCGAGCTGACCGAGGGGCGGCCGATGACCATCTATCTGGTCCTGCCGCCGGACCGTCTGGAAAGCCATGGCAAGCTGCTGCGCCTGTGGATCGGCGTGCTGATGCGCGCCGTGGTGCGGCGCAGCCGGCCGCCCGAGACCTCGACCCTGTTCCTGATCGACGAGGCGGCCCAGCTCGGATCGCTGAACCAGTTGCGCCAGGCGATCACCCTGCTGCGCGGCTACGGCCTGCAAACCTGGACCTTCTGGCAGGACCTTTCGCAGCTCAAGCGGCTTTATCCCGATGATTGGGAGACCATGCTCAACAACTGCCGGGTGCTTCAGTTCTTCGGCATCAACAACCTTCAGAACGCCCGCCAGGTGGGCGCGGTGAGCGGCTTCGAGGACGACCGCGAACTGGTCGAGCTGGACGGCGACGAGATGCTGCTCTGTCTGGCCGGCGACGACCCGGTGATCGCCCAGAAGCCCAACTACCTGCGCGACTCCCCGTTCGGGGGCCAGTTCGACCCCAACCCCTTCCACATGCGGGGGGACGAGGACCGGGTGACGGCCCGCCGGCCGCGCCGGGTCTTCCAGTTGCCGGTGTCGTCGCGGCAGCGGCGCCGGGCCGAGGCCGGGCAGGCCTTCTGGGCCCTGGCCCGGATGCTGGCTCCGGAGCCGGGCGGAACGGTCAGCGAAAACCTGCTGGCCAGCCTCGACCTTCTGGGCGAGCAGTTGTTGGGGACCAGCCAGGGGGCCAAGGTGCGTCGGCTGTGGACGGCGATGGCCGAAGGCGGCGCCGACGCCCCGCCTGACGGTCCCCTGGCCCGGGAGCTGCGGGCGGCGATGCCCGACGAGGGGCCCTACTCGCGGGATTATCTGGAGCTTCTGTTCAATCAGCCGATCGATGAAATCCTGAAAGGGATCGCCCCGCTGGTGCGCGCGCGCAACCGCGCCGCCGACCCGCCGCCGCGGGAGGACTCCCCGCGCCGGGCCGGATAAGGGGCCTTCTGGGCGATCCGGAACGGGGGTGCGGCGACCGTTCGCGCCAATATTGGAGGCTCTGGGGCGGGATCAGGGGCGTGGCGTCGAGGTCGGGCCTGGCGCGCGGTGGTGCAGGGCCCGGGCGGTGAGCAGGATGACCCCGGAAAGGCGGCGCAAGGCGCGGATCAGGTGCAGGGAGCGCGGCGGGTCGGTCCACAGGCGGTCGGCGGCGACCACCGCCGGCCAGTCGATCCCGGCCCCCGGGGGCGCCTGGCCCTGGGTTCGCATGGCCTGAAGGAAGAGGTCGGCGAGCAGGCCGTGGCCGATCACCGTGGGATGCAGGCCGTCCAGACTGACCAGGCCGCCACGGGCCACGCGGCGGCCGTTCCGGCGCGCCGGCGCGGCATGGAAGAAGCGGCCATCCAAAGGGCCGGTGCGGGCGCGCAGGGCCCGGGGCAGGGCGACCCGGGGGCGGCCGCCGGTGCGGGTCCAGGCGGCCCCGTCGAGGGCGGCCCCGGTCTCGACCACGATCCAGCGCGGCCGGGCCAGCCCCGCGTTCAAGACCCGGGCGGTGTGGCGGATGGTGGCGTTGTAGGCGTCGATGGTGGCGTCCAGGAACAGGCCCTGATCGCGGCAAAGGTGGGGACCGCCATCGGCGACGAAGGACTCGCCGAAGGGAAACCAGGTCCAGGCCTCCGGATGGTGGACCCCCTCGACAACCCGCCGTCCGCCCACCCCGCGTAGCAGGGCGGCGCTGGTCAGATGGGGCAGGGTGCCCAGATAGACCCGCCAATGGGGATCACGGTTGCGCCGCATGGCGGCCTCCAGGTGGTCGGCCAGGGTGGCGTAGTCGGCCGCGAAGTCGGCCGGGCTCCAGACCGTCCACCCGCGGGCGGCGCGCGCCAGGTGGTCGAGGCCGGCCAGATCGCGCCCCGCCTCCCCCGGGGTGGGCCGAATGGAGAGGTGGCTGGCGGCGGCAATGGCGTTGTTGGCGCCCAACCAGCAGACCACCCGGCGTATCCCCCGTTCCTCGGCGTGGCGGGCCAGCCAGACGACTTGCGAATGGTCGTCCAGGGCGGCGTCCAGGCGCGGGTTGAGCATGCGCAGGGCGGAGCGATGAAAAGGACGTGAAGGGCCGCTCAGAAAGCCGTCGGAGAGCAGGCCGCGGTCCGCTCCGATGAGCTGTTGGCAGAGCCCCGGGGTGACCTGCCAGGCATCGGCGACCATGAAGCCGAAGCTGGCCACGTTGGGCCACCAGGGGGGATCGTCGGCCCACTGCCCGGGGCGGTCGCGCCGGGTGCTGCCGGGGCCGCGCTCGTAGTGGGTTTCGGCCTGATCGAGAACGTCGTTGACCTGGGCGGTGGCGGCCAGCCAGACATCGGGCCGGCGCGCCCGGGCGAGGCTCTCAAGGCGGTGGAAAACAGCCTCGAGATCGACCGGCAGGCCGCCCGCCGGCCAGAGCGGCGTGGGCCAGCCGGGGTCTTGCGGGTCGGGCGCCGCCAGGGCCTTGGCCAGCCACACCGGCCAGCCCCGGTCCGCGCCGCTGACCGTGCCCGAGATCAGCCCCTGGGACAGGCTGTCTCCGATCACGAAAAGCGGCAATGTGCGGCAGTCGCCCATATCCAACCACGCGGTGTCCCCGGATCGCCTGAGAGTGCGTCAGCCTGGAGGGCATGGCAACCTTTGGCCGTGTGGACAACGTTCAGGGCACCTCGATCAGATCCAGGCGCAGCGCCTTGACCAGGGCCTGCTCCCGGGTCCGGGCGCCCAGCCGGCGACGGGCACTGGCGATATGCACATCGACCGTGACCCGGGCAATGCCCAACTCGTGGGCGATGGCCTTGTTGAGCAGTCCCTGGCCCAGCAGGCTGAGGCATTGGCGCTCGCGCGGGGTCAGCCGGGGCGGTGGCGGCGGGGCAACGGGGCCGGAGGGCGAGGCTGCAACGGCGGCGTTCTGGTGCATCGGCGTGTCTCCCTCGGTTGTCCTGAGGGGAGCAGATAAGCCGACCTCGCAGGCCGTCTCAATCAAACCGAGAGCTGTGATTTGACATGTCTCGGGCCGAGTTGCCCGGGCGCCGACCGCGAGCCCGGCCCGAGGCGCCTACCAATGGCGGCGATAGGCTTCGGCGACGGCCTCGAAGCCCGGCAGATCGCTGCCCAGGAAATCGACCTCCACGACCCGGGCTACATCGAACAGGCCGGGGCAGCGGGGGCGGTTCTGACGCACCTCGTCGATCAGGTCGGTGGCAACCAGCAAAACGGCCCGCCCGTCGCCGCCCAGGAAGTGGCTGCGCCAATAGTCCGCCTCCAGCATGCTGTCGCGGATGTGCTGGCGGTCGGCGCCGTCATAGATCGGCGTCAATGCCTTGCAGGAGGTGAAGGACAGAACACCACCCCGCCGGGCGATCACATCGATCTCGTTGATCCGTTTGCGCGGTCCGCCGTCCGCCGGCCGCGAACTCGCCCACCAGGCAACCCGCTGACTGAAGAAAACCTCATCGGCGCCTCCGGCGCGGGCGGCCAGGGCGGCGAACTCCTCAAGCCAGGCCCCGGTCAGGTAGGCCCGCGCCCAGGGTTGGGGGCAGGAAACAAGGTTGCGGGCGCGATCCCACTGAATTGCCTCCGCCCTTGCCAGTTGCCCCAGAAGCTCCCGGTCGGCGGGGTCGGGGGCCGGGTAGCGAAAGGTCTTGCCACCGGCGGCATTGGCCAGGGCCTTCTTGAAGGCGTGCAGGCGGGGATAGGCGCGCCAAAGGTACTTGGTCAGCGGTGCCCGCGTCGCCGCACCGGCCACGGGCCGGACCGGAGTCTCAAGCTGGATGCCGCGCCGGGTGAGGAGATGGCCGATGCTGCCCATTGTCTTGTCGCAAGTTGACCGAAGTGTAAGTTGACCGAAGCGTAAGTTGACCGAAGCGCAAGTTGACCGAAAAGAAAATCGAGCGAAACGAGGCATGGGCGCCTGCCGGGTCGGCCGGTCATCCAGCCCCACCGTCTTAGAGTCTGATTCGAAACTCCGTGAAGGATATCAGGGCCTTGCGAGAAGGCGGGTGACCCGCCGAATGTGGGCGAGAAGGAGCCATGTTTCGGCGC
>NZ_FNCV01000015.1 GCF_900100455.1 Roseospirillum parvum
GATCTCCCATTCCTTGTCCGTAAGGTCGAAGCGGGCCATGAGCAAACTCCCTTGCCGTTTGGAAGTTTGAATCACAATCCCGCCTCGATGGGAATCCCGCTTATGGGTACAGAACCTAGGCGGGGATGGGTTGGAATCGGACGACTTCGGGGGCGCTGCGGTGTCGTTCGCTGCGTTGATGTCGGAGGGTGGTGGATGACGCGGGCGGTGGTGCGCATCTCCACTTCCCAGGCCAAGGCCCGGCGCCGGCAGCGTCTGCCCGGTCCTCGGCCCGCGTCAAGGTTGAATTCTACGTTGTCCGCCGCCCGGCAATCAAGGATGCCGCCGGGGTGCCCGTGCGGTCGCGACCCGACCGCCGGCGCTGATCCCTGACCGGCGTGTTGCTCGCTCGGGGGGGCGTGGTGTGACGCATTCTGTGACGCGGCAAGAAAAAAGGGCCGCCGAAAATACGGCAGCCCTTTGATTTCATTGGAGCGGGCGATGAGATTCGAACTCACGACCCCAACCTTGGCAAGGTTGTGCTCTACCCCTGAGCTACGCCCGCATCCTGGGGAGGGCAGCCGGGCCGTGGTTGGTCCCGGCGGCGAGGTCGGCACTATAGCCAGAAAGATCGGCTTTGCAAGGGGGAAATGTGTCGCCGGTCGGGGGCTCTTGCGGGCCTCCCCCGAGGGGGGCGAACGGTCGCTGTCCGGCGGGGGGCGGCAAAGGGTTGCCTTGGCGGCGGGGCGGCGCCATCTATGGGGCAACCGCGGGGGCAACCCCGCCGCCGGGGGCTTTTTTCGGGCTCGCCGGCAGGGGAGGGCACTGTTTTTTGTCCGTTGTTCACCCGCCCTGTTCACCCGCCCTGTTCACCGCCTCGTCACCTCATTTCCGGGAAGCCGTTGACCACCATGGCACTGATCATCGATTCCGACTCTTCCGCCGCGCCGCCGCCGGCCGATCTGGTCAAGGACAGCGACACCGAGCACTTCCGAATCGACGTCATCGACGCCTCGCACGAGGTGCCGGTGGTGGTCGATTTCTGGGCCCCGTGGTGCGGCCCGTGCAAGACCCTGGGCCCCATGCTGGAGCGTCAGGTCAGGCAGTTCGCCGGCGCCGTGCGCATGGTCAAGGTGAACATCGACGACAACCAGGCGCTGGCCGCCCAGTTGCAGATCCAGTCCATTCCGGCGGTCTTCGCCTTCAAGGACGGCCGCCCGGTGGACGGCTTCATGGGCGCCCTGCCGGAAAGCCAGATCAAGAGTTTCCTGGAGCGGCTGACCGACGGCGCCGGCAACCCCGTGGACGCCGCCCTCGATGCCGCCCGCGAGGCCTTCGAGGCCGGCCAGATCGAGCAGGCCGGGGCGATCTATCAGCAGGTGATGGCCCAGGACCCGGCCAACGTGCCGGCCCTGGCCGGCCTGTTGCGCTGTCAGGTGGCGCTCGGCCAGTTGGACGAGGTGGCCCAGGCGCTCGACGGCCTGCCCGCCGAGCTGACCAACAAGAGCGAGATCCGCGCCGTGCGCACGGCGCTTGATCTGGCCCGCGAGACGGCCGGCGCCGGGGCCGACACCGCCGCCCTGGAAGCGCGCCTCGCCGCCGATCCGGCCGACCATCAGGCGCGCCTCGATCTGGCCGCCGCGCTGTATGGCGCCAACCGGGCCGAGGCGGCCATGGAGCAGCTTCTGGAAAGCATCCGCCGCGAGCGCGACTGGAACGACGGCGCCGCCCGGGCCCAGCTCCTCAAGCTGTTCGAGGCCCTGGGCCCGACCGATCCCCGGGTGGTGGCGGCGCGCCGCCGCCTGTCCTCCCTGCTGTTTTCCTGACCGCCACCGCGATGAGCGACACCGCGCCCGCCAACCCCTTCGACCCCGGCCCGGAAGATCCGCTGCCCGAGGTGGTCGACCTGTTCCCGTTGGCCGGGGTGTTGCTGCTGCCCGGCGGGCGGGTGCCGCTGAACATCTTCGAGCCGCGCTACCTCAGCCTGATCGGCGATGCCCTGGGGCGGGGCCGGCTGATCGGGCTGGTCCAGCCGCGCGACGTCGCGCCCGCCGACAGCAACCGGGGGGCCGGCGATCCCCACCCGACGCTGTATCGCATCGGCTGCCTGGGTCGCATCGTGGTCTTCCAGGAGGAAGAGGACGGCCGCTTCGTCATCTGGCTGAAGGGGCTGGCCCGCTTCCGCCTGGGCGCCGAGTTGCCGGCCGCCGAGGGCGGCTATCGCCGGGTGGCGGCCGACTTTTCCGACTTCCGCCACGATCTGGCGCCGCCGGCGCCGTTCGATCTGGACCGCGCCCGGCTGATTCAGGGGCTGGACATGATGATCCGCCGCCAGGGCGCCCGGCTCGACCACAAGGCGCTGGAAAAGCTGGACAATGCCGAGCTGCTGTCGGCCGTGGCCATGGTCGCCCCACTGGCCCCCAACGAGCGTCAGGCGTTGCTCGAGGCACCGACCCGGGCCGATCTCATCGAAACCTTGATGACGCTGTTGGAAATGGGCACTTTCGAGACCCCGCCGCCGTCCGACAATCGGCAATGAGCGGCCCGCCAACCTTTCGGGAAACCAGACACACCATGACCGACGCGCCGACCTCGCCCCTCGATCCCAAGCTGCTGGAAATCCTGGTCGCCCCCGGCACCGGGGCGCCGCTGACCTACGACGCCAAGGGCAACCGCCTGATCGACCAGAAGGCCGGGGTGGCCTACCCGATCCGCGACGGCATCCCGATCATGCTGGCCGACGAGGCGGAGCCGCTGGCCGACAGCGCGTCATGAGCGCCCCCGGCGCGGCCACCGGAACCCCCCGGCCGACCGGTCTGCATCTCGACCGGCAGGCCCGCCAGTTGAGCGTCACCTTCGACGATGGCGCCAGCTTCGATCTGCCGGCCGAGTTGCTGCGCGTCGAAAGCCCCTCGGCCGAGGTGCAGGGCCATGGCCCGGACGAAAAGGTGCTGGTGGCCGGCAAGCGGAACGTCGGCTTCATCGACATCGAGCCGGTCGGGCGGTACGCTGTGCGGCTGATTTTCGACGACGGCCACGACACCGGCCTGTTCACCTGGGAGATCCTGTACCGCCTGGGGCGCCACCGGGAGGCCATCTTCGAGGCCTACCTGAAGGCCCTGGAGGAACATGGCCTGAGCCGCGATCCCGGCTGACCGGCCCCCTCCCAACGGCCACCGGCACGGGAGACCGCCGATGACCCCGCACCACCATCCCCCGTCTTCCCGGGCCGCCCGTCGGCTCGCCCTGGCCCCGCTTGCGATGCTGGCTGGCGCCCTGCTGCTGGCGCTTGCTCTCGCGCTGCCGGGGCCGGCCCGGGCGGCCGACGCCGAGGGGCGCCTCAACGCCCTGGTCGGCGAGTTGCAGCGCCTGATCGACAAGGCCGAACGCGAGCGGCTGGCCGATCCCTGGTTCCTCAAGGATCTGCGCCAGGTGGTCGCGGCGCACACCAACCCCTGGCCCCGGGTGCTGCTGGACGACGGCTTCACCGACGGCAACTACGACCGCCGGCCGGCCTGGCGGGTGCTCTCCGGGGAGTGGGCGGCGGGCTGGAACGGTGGCCTGCGCAGCCGCTTCACGCCGCCGCGCGCCGCCAGCCCGTCACGCCAGACCCCGGACGACCCGACGGCGGCCATCGTCGGCACCCTGCTCGGCCAGATGCTGGCCCAGCAGCAGGGCGGCGGATCGGGGGCGGCCCAGGCGGCGGGGCCGGCCGACCGGGCGGCCATCGAGACCCGTCTCGCCCTGCCCAACAGTTTCGCGCTGGACCTGGAGCTGACCGCCGCCCCCGACCGTGCCGCCACCCGGCTGGCGCTGGGGCCGTTCCAGGGCGAGCGGGCCGACACCGGCTATCGGCTGGTCCTCAGTTCGGCCGGCGGCGGGGGCAGCGTGGAGCTGCTCCGCCTGTCGGCCCGCGGCTCGTCGGTGATCGACGGCGTCGATGGTCTGGTCCCGCTGGCCGATGGCGAGGTCCATCGGGTGCGCTGGGAGCGCCGCCCCGACGCCACCATGCGGGTGCTGATCGATGGCCGCGAGGTGCTGGCCACCCGTGATCGGGGCTTTCGCGATCCCTTCGACGGGCTGGTTCTGGAGAACCACGGCGGCGATGTGACCATCGGCCGGGTGGTGGTCAATGGACCCGCCTGAGCGGCCCGCGCCGGACGGTCCATTGCCGGACCCTGGCGGCGGGTGTATATGAGCCCCGCCGGGCCCATTGAGGCGTGCCCGGCGTCCTGCTTTCCCTTTTCATGAAACCCGGATCGCCTCGGGCGCGTTCGGGGTCAACCGGGCCGCGACGGCGCGCGGCTTCCGGCTTTCATCCGTTTTCGTGCCGTCTTTTCTCGTGCTGTCTTTTCTCGTGTCATCCAGGCGCCTCCGTCGGGCGTCCTGTTCCGGGAGCCCACCGCCATGGGTCAGGTCCTGCTGTCCGTTGTCTCGCTGCTCGTCGGCACCTCGGTGTTCCTGATGGGGCAGGGCCTGCTCGGCACCCTGGTCGGCCTGAGGATGGCTGGCGCCGGCTACGCCGACAGCGTCAGCGGTCTGGTCATGGCGGCCTATTTCCTGGGCCTCGCCCTGGCCGCCCTGAACTCGGCCCGGGTGATCGCCATCGCCGGGCACATCCGCGCCTTCGCGGTGTTCGCCACCTGCTTTTCCGCCGCCACCCTGGCCCACAGCTTCCACCTTGATCCGACCTACTGGTTCGTCCTGCGCCTGATCGAGGGCTACTGCATGTGCGGTCTGTTCATGTGCGTGGAAAGCTGGCTCAACGAGCGCTCGACCAACGACACCCGGGGCACCGTGCTGTCGATCTACTCGATCACCGTGTACGGCGCGCAAGGGGCGGCGCAGTTCCTGCTCAATCTGGCCCCGCTGGACAGCTTCCTGCTGTTTGCCCTGGCCTCGATCCTGGTTTCGGTGGCCCTGGTGCCGGTCGCCCTGACCCGGGTTCCGGCGCCCACCCCGCCCACCGGGGCCCGCTTCGGCTTCCTGCGGCTTTATCGCATCTCGCCGCTGGGTGTGTTCGGCTGCATCATGAGCGGCATGGTGATCGGCGCCTTCTACGGCATGGCCCCGGTGTTCGGCGCCAAGATGGGCTTTTCGGTCAACGACGTGGCCACCCTGATGGCGGCGGTGATCATCGGCGGGGTGGTGCTGCAATGGCCCCTGGGGCGCTTCTCGGACCGCTTCGACCGTCGTCTGGTGATTGCCGGGGTCGGCTGCGGCATCGCCGTGGCGGCGCTCTGTCTGGCCGGGGTGGCGTGGGCGGCGGCGCTGATGGAGCCGCGCACCCTGGTCTGGGCGGTGATCGGGCTGGCCGCCCTGTTCGGGGCCTTCTCGTTCACCCTTTATCCGCTGGCCCTGGCCCAGGCCAACGACTTCATCGAGCCGCACGAACTGGTGCCGGCCAGCGGCGGCCTGATGCTGGCCTACTCGTTCGGCGCCGTCGGCGGGCCGCTGGCCGCCTCGCTGGTCATGGACGCGGTCGGCCCGGCCGGCCTGTGGGCCTTCATCGCCTGCGGTGGCGTGCTCACCCTGTGCTTTTCCGTCTGGCGCATGATCCGCGGCGCCCCGCTGCCCGAGACCGAGGATCAGGGCAACTACCAGATGATGGCCCGCACCACCGCCGCCATCGCCGAGCTCGACCCGCGCGGCGAGGACGACCAGTTGTGGTTCGAGTTCGACTATCAGGCCCAGACGGCGGCCCAGTCGGGCATGGAAAACCCGCACGCCGGCGACCCGCCCCGACAGATCTGGTCGACCTGAGGCGGGCCCTGAGTTCCAGTCCTGGTTTCCGTTTGCAAAGGTTCCCCTTGCCATGCCCGACACCGCGCCCCCAAAGCCCCCGACCGGACCCTGGCGCGGGCTCGCCTCGCCCTATGTCACCACCGCCCTGCCGCCGCTGTTCTGGGCCGTCAACGCCATCATCGGCAAGCTGGCGGTGGGCGAGATTCCGCCCCTCGGGCTGGCCTTCTGGCGCTGGCTGCTGGCCCTGGGCATCCTGCTGCTGCTGGCCACGCCGCGCCTGATCGCCGAATGGCCGCTGGTGCGCCGCCACTGGCGCCAGATGCTGGTTCTCGGCACGCTGTCGGTGTGCTCGTACAACACCCTGCTCTATTTCGCCCTGGAGACCACCTCGCCGATCAACGCCACCCTGGTCGGCGCCACCATGCCGCTGATCATCCTGGTGCTGGCCTGGGTTCTGTTGGGCAGCGCCATGACCGGGCGGCAGATGCTGGGCGGGCTGGCCACCATGATCGGCGTGGCGGTGGTGGTCAGTGGCGGCGATCCGGCCCGCCTGCTGAGCCTTCAGTTCAACCCCGGCGACGGCCTGATGCTGCTCGCCGTCGCCGCGTGGTCGCTCTATTCGGTGCTGCTGCGGCGCAACCCGCCGCCGCTCAGCCCGGTGGTCTTCCTGATCGCCCAGATCATGGGAGGGCTGCTGGTGCTCGGCCCGCTGCACGCCGCCGACGCCCTGATCCTCGGCAACACCCTGCCGATCACCCTGAAAAGCCTGTGGATCGTCGCCGTGGCGGCGATCTTCCCGGCCCTGCTGGCGTTCTATTTCTGGAACCGGGGGGTGGCCGCCATCGGCCCCGGGCTGGCCGGCCTGTACACCAATCTGGTGCCGGTGTTCACCGCCCTGATGGCGGTCGCCGTCCTGGGCGAGGTGCTGCACCCCTTCCACGCCGCCGCCTTTGCCCTCATCGCCGGCGGCATCTGGGTCGCCTCGCGGCGCGGCGGGTGAGCCCCGGAAGCGGGCCTCACCCCTCTGGCGGCAGGTCGAACACCTGGCCGGGATAGATCAGGTCGGGGTCGCGGATCTGGTCGCTGTTGGCGCGGTAGATGATGGTGTAGTCGAAGCCGCTGCCATAGACCCGCTGGGCAATGCGCCACAGGTTGTTGCCCGGCTGGATGACCACGATGCGCCGGTCGGCGGCGGCCTCGGCCGGGGTGGCGGTGGCCGGGGCGTCGCTGGCCAGGGTGTCTTGGGCGAACGGCGTCATCTCGAAGGGCACCTGCCGGCGGGCGATCACCTTGCCTTCCGGGTCGACCTGATCGAGGCGCAGGGTGTGAGGACCCTCGGCGGCCCGCACCTTTGGGCTGATCTCCCAGTGCCCCTGGGCATCGGCGGTGGTCTCGCCGAGCAGGCGGTTGTCCAGGTAGGCCCTGAGTTGGGCCCCGGGCGGGGCCTGACCGGACAGCCGCAGGCGGCCGTCGCGGTCGTAGTCGACCAGCCCCACGGTGGGCCCGTCGGTTGATCCCCCGGGCGACATCAGGGTGGTGCCGCCCTGGCCCAGCTTCACCGTGGGCAGGGTCGGCGGGCGCGGGGCGCCGGGGCGGGCCAGCGGCTGGGGAACCTCGAGGACCACCACCTCGTCACCCGCGATGGGCGCCCCGTCGCCCGGCGCCGGCTCGGCCGGGGGCGTGTCGGGGACCTCGCCGGCCGCGTCTGCCTCGCTCGTCGGCGCGGCGGGGCGGGCGCTCAGGGTCAACTGGTGGGGTCCGGGGGGCAACGGCTGGTCGGGCAGGAAGACGAACTCGCCCCGGGCGTCGGTCCTGGCGGTGCCCTTGGGCTCCCCGTCGATGCTGACCGTCACCTCGCTGTCCGGGGCGGCCCGGCCGGCGACCACCAGGTTGCCCTGGTCATCGACCCGGGCGACATCGAAGCTGGGGGTGCCGGGCGGCCGGTCGGGCGCTTCCCGGGCCGGCGGGGCGGGGGCGGGCGTTTCCGCCACTGGCGCCGGGCTGGTGGCTGGCGGGGCGGGCGTGACCGTCGGCGGCGCCGGGCTCGCGGTCCGGGCCGCCCGCTCCGGCTCCGAGGGCAGGAACAGGAACAGCCCGAGCGCCGTCAGGGCCGCCACCACGGCCAGTCCTCCCAGGATGACAGCCCTTGTCACGTGCCACTCCTCAAGGCTTCGCGAATACCCACAGCTGCTTTAAACCTAATCCTCCACGGACCGTCCCGCAATCACCCCCGGCGGATCGGGGACCAGGGCCCGGTAGGCGTGCCAGCTGGCATGGCCGATCAGCGGCAGGGTGACGATCAGGCCGAGAAAGCCGGTGAGCAGCCCGCCCACGGTGAACAGGGCGATCAGCCCGGCCCACAGCAGCATCGGGCCGGGGTTGTGGAGCACCGCCAGCAGGCTGACCAGGGCCGCCTGGAAGGGGTCGACCCGGCGGTCGCGCAGCATCGGCAGGGCGACCACTCCGCAGACGAAGACCCCCGCCGCCACCGCGCCGCCCAGCGCCATCGAGGTGGCCGCGAAGCCGAGCCCGACCGGGGTCGTCATGGCGGCCCACAGGTTGCCCATGTCGATGGTGTCGTAAGGGTAGAACAGGGCGTAGACGATGACCGCCAGCCGCACCCAGGTCAGCATGACCAGCATCAGCAGAAGGCCGCAGGTCATGACGTGGAAGGGGTTGTCGCGCCACGCGGTGACGGCGGATTTGAGGCTCGGCCGCTCGCCCCGCTCCAGACAGCGGCTGATGTCGTAGAGGCCCAGCGTCAGCAGCGGCCCGACCAGCAGGAAGCCGCCGATCAGCGGCGACAGCAGATAGAGCATGTCGAGCCCCCACAGGGCGGCGAAAATGCCCAGCCCGCCGCCGGTGAACAGCGCCCCCCAGGCCAGCGACAGCACCGGCGCGCGGGCCAGATCGCGCCACCCGGCGGCGAGCCACAGGAAGGGGGCCTCGCTGCCCACCTCGCGCACCCGGTGGGCATGGGGCAGCGGGCTGCCCGGATGGGCATGAGGCAGCGGGCCGCCGGGGGGCGGGGGGCCGCTCGGGGTCTCAGGTGTCGTCGTCACGGTCGGCCTCGCGGGGTGGCGGCAGGTCGGCCGGTTGATCGGGGGAGGACCCGCGTGGAGCGAGCAACTCGCCGATCGGGCTGTCGAGGGCCTGGCGCTCGGCCCTGCCGGCCTTGGCCAGCAACTCGGCGAGGCGGCCCTGGGGCGCCGGCTCGGGCGCCGGCAGGCCGAGGCCGAGGGGGGGCAGCAAGGCGTGCAGGGGCTCGCCCGACAGGTCGCGCATGACCACCCAGCGGGCATCGTCGGTGCGGGCCACGAAGCCGTGCTGACGCAAGGCGCCGAGCACCGTCATCAGGGCGCTTTCCTCGGCCCCGGTCAAGGCCAGCAGGCGGCCGCGCGGCGTGCCCTGGCCGGTGCGCGCCGCCTCGCCGAGCAGGGTGGCGAGCACATCGAGGGCCAGCGCCAGACGGGCCGCGCCGGCGGCGCCCTCCCCCCGCTGGCGCTGGGTGCGCCATTCCGGCAGGGCGGCGGTGATCTCGGCCCCGACCAGCACCACGGCCCAGCTCAAGTACATCCAGAGCAGGAAGATGGGCACCGCCGACAGCGCCCCGTAGATCGCCTCGTAGCCGCCGAAGCTCGACACATAGAGCACGAAGCCCTGGCGCAGCAGGGCGAACAGCACGGTCGCCAGCAGCCCGCCCAGCAGCGCGTCGCGCAGCCGGACCGGGCGGTTGGGCACCGCCATGTAGAGCAGCGAGAAGGTGATGAAGGTCATCAGTTGGGGCAACAGGGCGGTCAGCCGCCCGGCCACGCCGTCCAGCGCCACTTCCTGGGCCATCCGCTCCAGCACCGCCAGATAGCCGGTCAGCGAGAAGCTGGCGCCGATCAAAAGCGGACCCAGGGTGATCACCGTCCAGTAGAGGATCAGGCGCTGCAGCAGGGGGCGCGGCCGGCTCACCCGGAAGATGGTGTTGAAGGCGGATTCAATGGTGATCATCAGCAGGATGGCGGTGACCAGGATGCCGATGATGCCGACCGCCGTCAGTTGCCCGGCGGCCTGGGCGAAGCCGGTCAGGGCGCCCTTCACGGCGTCGCCGGCGTGGGGCACGAAGTTGGAGAAGATGAACTCCTCGATCTGCCCGCGCACCTCGGCGAACACCGGGAAGGCGGCCAGCAGGCCCAGCCCGATGGCCAGCACCGGGACCAGCGACAGCATCGAGGTGTAGCTCAGCGAGGCGGCGACGCGCAGCGCCTGGTCGCCGTTGAAGCGATCCAGCAGGTAGCGGCCAAAGCCGGCCAGCCCGACCAGCCGCTGCTGGAGCTCGGGCCGGGTGGCGCCGGGCGGGGTGGCGCCGGGCGGGGTATCGGTGCCGCCGCCGGGCCAAAGGCGGGTTCCGCGCATGGTCTTTGCCCCTTGAAAAGCTTTCGTGTAGGATGCCGCCTCGCTTTTCGGAAGCGAACAGGAATCTGCATTTTTCCGAGGATTTTCGCATGACGACGTCTGCGCCGTTGATGGCCGGCAAACGCGGCCTGATCATGGGGGTCGCCAACGACCGCTCGATTGCCTGGGGCATCGCCAAGGCCCTGGCCGCGCAAGGAGCCGAGGTGGGCTTCACCTACCAGGGCGACGCCCTGAAACGCCGCGTGGAGCCCCTGGCCGCCAGCCTGGGCAGCGACCTTCTGGTGCCCATGGACGTCACCGACCCCGAGAGCATGGACGCCGCCTTCGAGCAGGTGGACAAGGCCTGGGGGCGGATCGATTTCGTGGTCCACGCCATCGCCTGGTCGGACAAGGACCAGCTTAAGGGCGGCTACATCGACACCACGCTCGACAACTTCCTGAAGTCGATGCACATCTCGTGCTTCAGCTTCACCGACGTGGCGCGCCGGGCCCGCCCGCTGATGGCCGAGGGTGGCTCGATGCTCACCCTCACCTACTACGGCGCCGAACAGGTGATGCCGCACTACAACGTGATGGGCGTGGCCAAGGCGGCGCTGGAGGCCAGCGTGCGCTATCTGGCCACCGACCTGGGGCCGGAAGGCATCCGGGTCAACGCCCTGTCGGCCGGGCCGATCCGCACCCTGGCCGCCTCCGGGATCGGCGACTTCCGCCAGATCCTGGGCTGGAACGCCCTCAACGCGCCGCTGCGCCGCAACGTGACCATCGACGACGTGGGCGGCGCCGGGCTGTACCTGCTCTCGCCGCTGGCCGCCGGGGTGACCGGCGAGGTCCACCACGTGGACAGCGGTTATCACACCGTCGGCATGTTGGCCCCGGACAAGGCGCCGGAGCTGATCGAGCTTCTGCAGAACTTCGTCCGCCAGGGCGGCGAGTAGGCGCGGCGCGGCGGTGTCCGGCAACACCTTCGGCCATCTGCTTCGGCTGACCAGCTTCGGGGAAAGCCACGGCCCGGCCATCGGCGGCGTGCTCGACGGCATGCCGCCGGGGATTGCCCTGTCGGAGGCCGACATCCAGCCGGCGCTCGACCGCCGCCGGCCGGGCACCTCGCGCCACACCACCCAGCGCCGCGAGCCGGACACCGTGCGCCTGCTGTCGGGCGTTTACCAGGGCGAGACCACCGGCACCCCCATCGGTTTCGTCATCGACAACACCGACCAGCGCTCCAAGGACTACGACCGGATCGCCCGCCAGTACCGGCCCGGGCACGCCGATCTGACCTACATCGCCAAGTACGGCCGGCGCGATCCGCGCGGCGGGGGCCGCGCCTCGGCCCGCGAGACGGCGGTGCGGGTCGCCGCCGGGGCGATGGCGCTGAAGGTGCTGACCCACCTGCTGGGGCCCGACGTGGCGGTGCGCGGCGCCCTGGTGGCGCTGGGCGGGCGGGCCGTTGATCCGGCCCGCTGGGATTGGAACGCGGTGGCCGACAATCCCTTCTTCTGCCCCGATCCCGAGACCGCCGCGCTGTGGGCCGAGGACCTCGACAAGGTGCGCAAGGCCGGCTCCTCGGTCGGCGCGGTGGCCCAGGTCGAGGCGCACGGCCTGCCGGCCGGCCTGGGGGCGCCGGTGTTCGACCGCCTGGACGCCGATCTGGCCAAGGCGCTGATGAGCATCAACGCGGTCAAGGGGGTGGAGATCGGCGCCGGCTTCGCGGCCGCCGCCTTCTCGGGCGAGGAGAACGCCGATGAGATGCGCCCCGACGGGGCCGGCGGCATCGCCTTTCAGTCGAACAACGCCGGCGGCATCCTGGGCGGCATTTCCAGCGGCCAGCCGATCGTCGCCCGGGCCGCCTTCAAGCCGACCAGTTCCATCCTGACGCCGCGCCGGAGCGTCGATCAGGACGGCAACGCCGTCGAGGTGGTGACCACCGGCCGCCACGACCCCTGCGTGGGCATTCGCGGCGTCCCGGTGGCCGAGGCGATGATGACCCTGACCCTGGCCGACCACCTTTTGCGCCAACGGGCCATCGCGCCCGGCTGAGGCGACGCCGGGACGGCAAGGGGCAACGGGGGCGGGGACATGGTCCGGGGAGCGGTGAGCGCCCTGGCTGCGTCTCCCCGTGGTGCGGGGGATACTAAAGCCGCGGGGCTACCGTCCAACCCAACGGAGGCAGCCAGGGCACGGAACCATTGTTCCGGCCAGACGGCTGGCCGTCAAGGTGCGGCCAGTCATCGACACCTTCCTCCCGGCGGGCCGGTGGTCGTCGGGGGGCTTTCAAGGCTCCGGAGGATCAGGGAGACGGCCGAAAAAAGCACAGGGGCGGATCGCTTCCTCTTGGGCCCGCCCGGCGGGTCGAAGAGGGCGCGATCCGCCCCGCTCTTGTGCAACCGCCGTCCGACGGCGGTGACTCTTTCAGGCCGCTGTCGCGGGGCACGGCTTTGTTTGGGCCGCTGTCGCGGGGCACGGCTTTGTTCAGGCCGCTGTCGCGGCCCATGCCGGCTCAGGCGTTGAGCCGGCGCTCGAAGGCGGCGCGCTCGGCGGCGGTGTGGCCATCGATCCGGATGCCGGACGAGACCATCATGTAATCCCAGAGAATCTTGAACCGCATCATGGGTGTTTCCTCCAAGCCCAGGCGGCAGGGGCATGACCCCTGCCAGCGTCGGCCGATCTTGTTTGCCGGGCCGGACGCACGTTGACCCCTCTCCCCTACAATGTGCGCACTCAGTGCGCCGTCGTCAAGGGGAAAAGTCGCACGTCGTGCGCATAATGCGCGGCGAAGGCGTGGAGGCGGGGGGCGGCGCTCAGGTGTTTTCGGGAGGCTCCGAGGAATCTTTCGGGCTCGGCTCTGGGCTCGGTTCTGGGCTCGGTTCTGGGCTCGGCTCTGGAACTTGCGCGGGGCTGGGCGGCGGGTTGAGGGGCGCCTCGGCCGGGGTCCCGTCGGTGGGCGCCTGGGGCGCCGCCGGGGCGGCGTCCTGCTGGGCGGCATCCTTTTTCCGGTCCGGGCCGGGGGCCTTCGGCGGGGCCATGCGGGCCTTCAGTTCGGCCAGCTTGGCGAACGGGCTGTCCGGATCGATCGGCCTGTCGCGCCGGGGCGGCCGGTCGCCGGCCGGCTTGCCGGCGCCCTTGCCGGGAGCCTTGTCCCGGCGCGGCTGTTCGCCCTGGCTGGCGTTCCGTCCGCCCTTGGGGCCCTTGGCCGGGCGGGCCCGGGTGCGGTGTGGACGTTCGCGGGCCGGCGGGGCCTCGCCCTCGGCGGCTGCCGGGGCCGGGGAGGAGGCGGCGCCGTCGCCGGCCGGCTGGCCCTCGGCCGGGCTGTCCCTGCGGGGCCGGGGGCCGCGTCCGCCGGGTCGGCGCTTGCGGCTGAAGGCAATCGCCTTCTTGTCGTTCTCGCCGTCGATCAGGGCGGCCTGATAGCCCAGCCCGTCGAGCACCTTGACCCCTTCCTCGGCCCCGATGCCGAGCAGGGTGAGCAGGTCCGGAGGCAGGGTTTCGGCCTTGCTGCGGGCCGTCTCGCGGACCTTGGCGGCGAAGCGCTCCAGCATGTCGACGCGGATCGCCCGGCCGCCCAGCACCCGGTAGCCGACCGCCCGGTAGTGCTCGACCGTCACCTCGGGGTCGGCCGGGAAGCTGGTCCGCCCGGGGTCGGGCAGGGGCAGCGGAGGGGCGCCGTTGAAGGCCTCCCACAGCCGCGCCGCCAGATGCTGGGCGGCGGGCTTGAGAAGGCCGGGCAGGAACAGGCTGACCACCCCGAAGCGCACCCCGTGGCGGGCCAGCACCTTGCGCCCGGTGTCGTCCAGCGCCTTGATCTGCTCCTCGACCCGGGGCCGTTCCAGCACGCCCAGGGTCTCGCTCATCTGAAAGCCGATGCCGCGCGCCGCGCCGGCCAGCTCGGGGTCATCGATGAGGGCGATCAGCGGCCCCAACTGGGCCTTGACGTGGGCGCTCAGCCAGCCTTGCAGGCGCTGGCCGACGACCTCGCGGGCGGCGCTGTCGAGCAGCTCGTTGGGGGGGATCTCCACCGCCGGGGTGAGCGGCGTGGCGCCCTTGGCGAGGCGGGCCACCGGGGCGGCGCGCCAAGTCAGCCGGCCCTGGTCGTCCAGACCGAACAGGGTGTCGGCGTCCTCGCTCAGCCGTTTCACCCGGGTGGCGATCTCGCCGACCAGCGCGCTGTCGGCGGCATTGGCCACCTGCCGGTCGGCAAAGGCGCTCTCGCCCTTTTCCGCAACGAAGGTCAGTCCTTCCAACTGGCCGATCACATGGCCCTCCACATCCACCTGCCCATCACCATTGACGTGCGCGAAAAGTCGCCCGCCACCGCGTAACCGCTTTACCAGCACTGCCGTGCGTTTGTCCACGAAACGACGGGTCAGGCTGACATGCAGGGCATCGGACAGGCGATCCTCGACCGCCCGGGTGCGTTCCTGCCAGTGGCCGGGGTCGGCCAGCCAGTCGGCCCGGTGGCTGACGTAGGTCCACACCCGGATGCCGGCGATGCGCTCGGTCAGGGCGTGCATGTCGCCGTCGGTGCGATCCAGGCGGGTCACCTGGGCGGCCAGCCAGTCCTCGGGCAGGCGGCCCTCGTGGTCCAAAAGGTGGCGGAAGATGGCGCCCAGCAGGCGGGCGTGGGTTTCCGGCATCACCTTGCGGAAGTCGGGCACCTGACAGACCTGCCAGAGCAGGCGCAGGCGCTGCGGGGTGTCGGCCAGACGGCGGATGTCCGCGTCCCGGGCCAGGGCTTCCAGGGCCCGCTGGTCGTCGCCCGGGCGGCCCCGGGTCAGCCCCTCGGCCGGCGGCGGGGCGTTGAGGCCGGCCAGCAGGGCCTCGAGCGAGGTGAAGCGCAAGCCATCGTTGCGCCAGAACAGGGCGCGCAGGGGCATGAAGGCGTGGCTTTCCACGCGCTCGATCAGCTCCGGGTCGAGCCCGCCCACCTCGCCGGTGGTGCCGAAGGTGCCGTCGTTCATGTGCCGCCCGGCGCGGCCGGCGATCTGCGCCACCTCGGGGGCGCTCAGGGCGCGCGGGCGCTGGCCGTCGAACTTCACCGTCTGGGCGAAGGCGACGTGATCAACGTCCATGTTGAGGCCCATGCCAATGGCGTCGGTGGCCACCAGATGGTCCACCTCGCCGGCCTGGAACATGGCCACCTGGGCGTTGCGGGTGCGCGGGCTCAGGGCCCCCAGGACCACCGCCGCGCCGCCCCGCTGGCGGCGGATCAGCTCGGCGATGGCATAGACCTCGCCGGCCGAGAAGGCGACCACCGCCGAGCGCCGGGGCAGCCGGGTCAGCTTGCGCGGCCCGTTGTAGGAGAGGGTGGAGAAGCGCTGCCGGGTCTCGAAGGTGCAGCCCGGGACCAGCTTCCTGATCAACGGGCGGATGGTTTCGGCGCCCAGGAACAGGGTTTCGCGCCGCCCCCGGGCGTTGAGCAGGCGCTGGGTGAAGACGTGGCCGCGTTCCGGGTCGGCGCACAACTGGATTTCGTCGATGGCCAGGAAGTCCACCGGGCGGTCGAGTGGCATGCTTTCCACGGTGCACACCAGCCAGCGGGCGCGGGCCGGCAGGATGCGTTCCTCGCCGGTGATCAGGCCCACGTTGCGGGGCCCCTTGAGGGCGGCGATGCGGTCGTAGTTCTCGCGCGCCAGCAGGCGCAACGGGAAGCCGATCATGCCCGAGCCGTGGCCCAGCATGCGGTCGATGGCGAGGAAGGTCTTGCCGGTGTTGGTCGGCCCGAGGATGGCCTTCAGGGTGGCGTCGGGGCGCACCGGCGGGGCGAGATGGCTCATGACGGCGCCCCTTTGCGCGGGGCTGGGACCTTTTACTGTGACCTGTTACTGCCGGCGATAGGGGGCGAGGTGGGTCGAGATGGCCGCCTCCAGGTCCTTGTTCAGGGCCTGGATCAGGGTTTCGGTCATCTCGAACCACACCTGCTCGCGCTCGTTCAGGCTGGCGTCCTCGGCCACGGTGCGGGTGCGGCTGCCCCGGGCGGTGGCCTCGGCGCGCATGATGCGCCGGCTGTCGAGGATCTGCACGGCCAGATCGAGGGTGACCGTGTAGCGCTCGCTCTGCTCGGTGGTCAGCGCCCCTTTCAGGCCGGAAGAGCGGTCCAGCACCTCCTCCACCGCCGAGGCGTCGCGGATCAGGACGCGGATGAAGCCGTCGCCCTCACCATCCGGTTTCAGGCGGTCGCGGGCCCAGGTGCGGGCCACCTTCTCTGGCGGCTGGGGGAACAGGTGCTCGACGTGGGGCGGCTCGAAGCTCGGCTCGAAGGTGCTTTCGACCAACAGTTCCGAGGCGGCCAGGGTGATCGGCTCGAGGTGGTCGAAGCGGATCTCCGGGTAGCGCGGCAGGGGCGGGGCCTGGGCGCAGCCGGCCAGCACGACCAGGGGCAGCAGGACGAGAACCAGCAGGCGGCGGGTCGGGCGAATCATCGTCAAGGAGTCTCCGAAAGGGACAGGGCGCCGGCGCGGACCAGAAGATCGAGCCGCCCCTCGGCCAGGGCGGCGGCCAGGCCGGCCACATGGTGGCGCGCCGCCGCCGGGTCGAGCACCCGGCCGGCCTCGACGATGTCGCGGCCGCTGGCGGCCAGGGCGGCCACCACCTGGGCCGCGGCGCGGTCGGGGGCGCCGGCGCTGTCGGCCAGGGCGACGGCGATCAGGGCGTCGAGGTTGGTCATCTCGACGCCCGCTCCCAGGCCCGGCGCGGCCAGGGCGAGGCGCGGCGAGGCGGCGCCATGCCCCTGGGCCAGGGCACGGTTGAAGCGGTGCGCCGGTTCGGGATCAATCGGTTCGGGGTCGGCCGGCGTGGCCGGTGCGCTCGGTGTCGGGCGGATCAGTCCGGCGGCGAACAGCAGGCGCGCCGCCTCCAGGCGGATGGAGGGCGGCGAGGCCTCGATGCCCGAGGTGCAGTTTTCCTGCCCGGCGACGCTGATCGGCCGGCGGGCGAAGCTGCTCAGCGCCCGGTCGAAGGGGTGGCCGGCGAAGGTCACTTCCTGGCCGTCGAAATCGACCGTGCGGGCAAGCTCGCCCAGGGGCGCGGCGACGGTGTAGGGCTGGGCCATCTGGGCCGTGGTCCAGCTTTCCTCGTCGCTGAAGCGGCTGGCCGTGCCCTTGACGAAGACATCGCGCCGGAAGGCCTCGTTGCGGATGAAGTCGCGCTTGGCCTCGAACTCGGCGCGGCTGTCGATGTCGCCCATCAGCGGCTGCAGGGGGGCGGCCAGGGCGAGGTCCATCAGGTTGAGGAAGGGCCTGGCGCAGCCGGCGAAGTGCAGGTCGCGCGCCGCGAGGTCGCGGTTGATCTCGGCGAAATGGAAAGGCGTCAGGGTGGCGTTGAAGAACTCGTGGGCGACGTAGCCGAGGTCGAGCCGGGCCAACTCCTCGATGCGCTGGGCGACCGCCGGATGGGCCCGGAAATAGGGCGCCCCGGCGGCCTTCAGTTGGCTCAGCCAGTCGACCGCCTTCTGCGCCTTGGTCAGCGAGTCGCCGTACTTGGCGGTCAGCGCCACCACCATGTCGCGCACCGGCGCGACGTCGGACCAGCCGGGCATGGCGTCGTAGGTGATCAGCAGCAGGCCGCCCGGCTTCAGGGCCTCGGCCACGGTGTCGATCAGCCGGTGGCGGGCCGCCTCGGGGATCCACGACATCACCCCGTGCAGCACCGCGAAATCGAGCCGGGGCAGGTCGGCCGGCGCCAGTTCGGTGAAGTCGGCGGCCAGGAAACGCGCGTTGTCGAGCCCGGCCGCCGAGGCCAGGGCCTGGGCGCGGGCGATGTGGCGCGGGTTGAAGTCGATGCCGAGGAAGCTGCCCTGGGGGTTGGCCGCCGCCAGGGTGTTGGCGGTCAACCCGTTGCCGCAGCCGAAGTCGGCCCAGGTGAAGCCCTCGCTCAGCGGCCGGGGCGCCACGCCGTTCAGCAGGGCGCAGGCGTTGAGGTGAACCGGGGCGTGGTCGCCGTAGTACTCGGCGACGTAGTCGAGGTCGGTGATGTAGCCGTCGGCCATCCCGCTGCCCCCCTGTTGCGCCGCCAGTTGCCGCCGGTTGCCGCCGGTTGCCCGAGGCCGGAAGAAGGCGGCGCCGGTTGTGTCCGGCGCCGCCCGTTCAGGCGCCGCGCCGTCCGCCGGGGCGGGACGCGGCGGGCCCGGTTGTCAGAGGGCGCCTTCGACCCACTCGAACAGCTTGCTCTTGGGCAGGGCGCCGATCTTGGTGGCGGCCACCTGGCCGTCCTTGAAGATCATCAGGGTGGGGATGCCGCGCACCCCGTACTTGGTCGGCGTGCCGGGGTTTTCGTCGATGTTGATCTTGGCCACGGTGACCTTGCCGTCCATCTCGCTGGCCAGCTCCTCGAGCGCCGGGGCGATCTGCCGGCAGGGGCCGCACCACTCGGCCCAGAAATCGACCAGCACCGGAGCGTCGGACTTCAGCACGTCCTGCTCGAAGGAATCGTCGGTGACCTGTTTCATGATGGCTCCATCCCGGATCAAGGTGTTTGAGGCAGACCCTGCCGTTGTTTCTTGCTGCTTGGGCTGGTGTGCTTGGGTTTGGTGCACCTGCTCCAGGCACCTGTCGCGCCAGCTGGACAACCGGGCACGGGGCCGCGGAGGCTCCAGCGTTCCTTGCTTGGGCGGAATCTAGGTCCAGCGACGGCAAGCGTCAAGCAAGCCCCATCTGGCGCCTCCTCAATGCCCCCTCTTGCCCGGTGGCGGGTGGCGGCCGATAATCCGCCGGCCATGCCCACCCCTCCCACATCCCCGCCCGATCCCCGGCTGACCCGGGGGCTTGAGTTGCACCGCCAGGGCCGTCTGGCCGAGGCCGAGGCAGCCTATCGGGCCCTGCTCGCCGAGCGTCCGGAGGACCCCGACGGGCTGCACTTCCTGGGACTGGCGGTGTTGCAGGGCGGCCGGGCGGCGGAGGCGGCGCGCCTGATCGGCAACGCCGTCGAACTGGCCCCCGAGCGGCCCACCTTCCATTTCAACCTGGGGCAGGCCCGGCTGGCCGTGGGGCGGCTGGCCGACGCCGCCGAGTCCTTTGCCCGGGCGCTGGCCCTGCAATCGCCGTGGCCGGCCTGTGCCGGCATGCTGGGCGCCACGCTGGGCCGTCTGGGCCGGGCGGCGGAGGCCCTGGCGCCGCTGGAGGCGGCCCTGGCCGCCCTGCCCGAGGCGGCCCCGGAGCGCCCGCCGCTGCTCGCCGCCCGGGCCGCCGCCCTGCGCCTCACCGGCCGCCCCGAGTCGGCGGTGGCGGTGGCCCGGCAGGCCCTGGCCCAGGCCCCCGAACTGGCCGATGCCCACCTCGCCCTGGCCAACGCGCTGAACGACCTGGGCCGCCTGGACGAGGCCGAGGCGGCGACCCGCACCCTGCTCGATCGGGCGCCGAAGCGGGCCGATGCGTGGACCAACCTGGGCAACATCCTGGCCGCCCAATGGCGCCCCGCCGAGGCCGAGGCGGCCTATCGCCAGGCGCTGGCGTTGGCGCCCGGGCAGCACGACGCCCACGGCAACCTTTTGCTCGCCCTGACCTACACCCCGACCACCACGGCGGCCGATCTGGCCGCCGCCGCCGCCGACTGGGCGCGCGCCGTGGCCGCCCCGCTGGCCCGGCCGCGCCCGGCGCCCCGTGCCCGGCGTCCCGGCGCGCCGCTGCGGGTCGGCTATCTGTCGCCCGATTTCCGGCGCCACTCGTGCGGCTATTTCCTGCAGGCGCCGCTGGCCCACCACGATCCGGCCCGCGTCGAGGTCCACGCCCTGGCCGACGTCGCCCGCCCCGACGCGATGACCGCCGAACTCAAGGCCCTGGCCCCGCACTGGCACGACGTCGCCGGCCTGGACGACACCGCCCTGGCCGAGCGCCTCGCCGCCCTGGGGCTGGACATGGTGGTGGATTGCGCCGGCCACACCCGGGGCAACCGGCTGCCCGTGCTGGCCCGCCGGCCGGCGCCGCTGCTGCTCACCTGGCTCGGCTTTCCGGCGACCACCGGCCTTGCCGCCTTCGATGGCCGCGTGGTCGATGCCCTCACCGATCCACCAGGATCCGAGGCCGACCATGCCGAGCCGCTGTGCCGGCTCGAGGACGGCTTCCTGTGCTACACGCCGCCCGCCGACGCGCCGGCGCCCGAGGCCGATCCGGCCGGGCCGCTCACCTTCGGCTCGTTCAACAATCTGGCCAAGGTGCACGACGGGGTGATGGAAACCTGGGCCGCCATCCTGGCCCGGGTGCCCGACTCCCGCCTGCTGCTGAAGGGCAGGCTGCCGCCCGAGGCACCGCACGTGCGGGCCCGACTGGCCCGGTTTGGGGCCATCCTGGCGGCCGCCGGGGTCGATCCCGGCCGCCTTGAGGCGCACGACTGGATCGCCCGCGCCGCGCAGCCGCTGGCCCTCTATCGGCGGGTCCACATCGGCCTCGACCCGTTCCCCTACAATGGCACCACCACCACCTGCGAGGCGTTGTGGATGGGCGTGCCGGTGGTCACCCTGGCCGGGGATCGCCACGCCGCCCGGGTCGGGGCCAGCCTGCTCGCCCGGGTCGGGCTCGATCATCTGATCGCCGCCGACCGCGCCGGCTACATCGAGCGCGCGGTGGAACTGGCCGCCGACCGGCCGGCCCTCGCCGCCCTCAAGGCCGGGCTGCGCGACCGCATGGCCGACTCGCCGCTGACCGACGGGGCCGGCTTTGCCCGCCGCCTCGAATCGCTGTATGAGAGCCTCTGGCGACAGCACTGCGGAGAGCCCTGATGACCGACCGCCACGGCTTGCGGGCCCTGTTGTTCGATCTCGACGGCACCATCGCCGACACCGAGGAGCTGCACCGCCAGGCCTTCAACGATGCCTTCGAGGCCCACCACCTGCCGCACCGCTGGTCGCCCGGGCTGTACCGGCGGCTGTTGCGCATTCCCGGCGGGCGCGAGCGCCTGAGCCACTTCCTGGACGGTGCCGAGGCCACTCTGTCGCCGGCCAGCCGCGACGATCTGGCCGGCCGCCTGCACGCCTTCAAGACCGAGCGCTATCGGGCCCACATCGCCGCCGGCGATCTGGCCCCCCGGCCCGGCGTGGTCCGCCTGATGGCGGAGGCCCGGGCGGCCGGGCTGTGCGTCGGCGTGGTCACCACCTCGCACCGCCACGCCACCAAGGCGGTGCTGAAGGCGGTGGTGCCCGAGGTGATCTTCAGCACCCTCATCACCGGCGAGCGGGTGAGCGCCAAGAAACCCCACCCGGAAGCCTACCTGAAGGCGCTCGACCAGTTGGAGATGACGGCCGATCAGGCGGTGGCGGTGGAGGATTCCGAACCCGGCCTGGCCGCCGCCCGGGCCGCCGGCCTGCGCTGTGTCATCACCCTCAATCGCTGGACCCAGGGTGGCGATTTCGCGGCGGCCGGGCTGGTCGCCGACGACCTCGACCATGGCCCCGACGGCCAGCCGATCACCCTGGCCACCCTGGCGACGCCTCAGCGGTGGATGTAGAGGGCGAAGTCGTCGGGCAGGTAGTCCTCGCGCAGCACCACCCGGTTGGCCAGGGTGCGGGCGTGGGCGGCCATCTCCGCCGGGTCGGCGTGGAACAGGGTCCACAGCTCCGGGTCGGGGGCGCGGGCCGACAACGAGCACAGGGCCACCCCGCGCCGGGCCAGCGGCACCATGGCCGAGATCATGCGCTTCATGTCGCCGGCCGGATCGTCGCGCCAGTGGGCGAAGATGCCGCAGGCCACCACCCAGTCGAAGGCCTCGCTGTCGGGCCAGGGCTCGGCCAGCAGGTCGTGGACCAGGAACGGCGTGCCGGGGTAACTGGTCCGGCAGCGCGCCACCAGGGCCGGCACCAGATCGATGCCGGTATAGCCCACGGTCAGCCCGGCGCGGCGGAAGAAGTTCAGCAGATGCCCCAGGCCGCAGCCCACGTCGAGCACGGTGTGGCCGTTGTCGATGCCGATCCCGGCCATCACCTCGTGGCGCCGGCGCTGGCTGTCGAAGGAACTCCAGTCCAGCGCCTGCGGCCGGTCCCCCAGTTGCTGGAGCCGGCGGGTGAAATGGCGGCGCTGGCGGGCGGTATCGTCGCTCATGGAGGCAGGTGTGGCGGGGTGAACGCCCACCCTACCGCGTCCGCTGCCGGCAGACCAGACAGGGGCAGTCGATGTCGGACGGGGTGATGTGGGTCAGGCCGTGGACCTGTCCGCCCACCGCATCGAATCTGTGGGCGATCAGGTCAAAGAGTTGGGAATCGCCGTTCTCGTAGTAGCGCCGCACCGCATGGGCCACCAAGTCGGCGTACTGGATCATGCGGGTGGCCGTGGAATCGACGAACAGGGGCACTTCGGCCAGGTTGCGGGTCCGGCCCCAGCGATGGCCATCGGTGCGAAAGTGTTTGGCTAAGCCTTGCAGCGAGGTCTCGTAACTGGACTCGTCGAGCACGATCAGGCCGCGCTGGGTGTTGCCGTTCTTGTGCAGGCGCCCGAGGAAACGGTCGAAGCGGTTGCACACCTGCTCGAAGGCGTGCTCCATGGGGTCCTCTGGAGCCACCGCCTGCCTGTGCACGGCCGCGCCAAAGAGCAGGGCATCGCGCCGTATCGCCAAGCGTTGCAGGGCCTCTCGGTAGGCTTGGTCCCGTTCGGTCCGGGGAATGCGCCGCCACTTCTTCTTGCCGGCCCGCATGTCGGTCCCGCGGAACTCCAACTCTTCCGGCGCCTCCGGCCAAATCCGGTGGGCCAGGGTGTCAAGTTCGTTGGATAGCCAGTAAGGCGTGCGCTCGAACACCGCCACCCCGGCCAGGACGATGTGGCGGTCGTCCGCGTTGCGCACCGAGCCGGAGTCGTCAAGGTAGAGCAGGTACATGATGTGGGGGCTACGAAAAAGGCGGCCGGGCGGGGAAATCACCCCCGGCGGACTGCGACGGCAGTCCTCCCAACCGCAAGGTTGATGGTAAGCGCTCAGGCCTCGCCTCGCAAGAGGTGTTGCGTCAGATGATGCATCGCTGTGGCCTCGCAAGAGGCCGTGGCGGACACCGCAGGATGCACCATGATGGCGCAAAGCGTTTTCCATGCGCTTTATGCGCTACATTGTAGCCCCGGGTGCTCGGCGAGGGCAAGTCGCCCCGCTTGCCGTCGGGGCGGGCGGCGTGGCAAGAAGCGTGAGCCTTCCCCCATGCCCCGGATTGTTGCTCCCGTGTCCCTTGCCTTCGATTCTTCTCCCGTCCATCCGGCCGACGCGGCGACAATTGCCGCCGTCCGTCCAGCCGACGCGGCGGCGATCGCCGCCGCTGGGGCATTGCTGGCCGCCGGGCGGCTGGTCGCCTTTCCCACCGAGACGGTCTACGGCCTGGCCGCCGACGCCACCAACGACCGCGCCGTGGCGGCCATCTTCGCGGCCAAGGGGCGGCCGCGCTTCAACCCGCTGATCGTCCATCTGGCCGCCGCCGACCAGGCCGCCGCCCTGGCCCGGGTCGACGACCGCGCGGCCCGCCTGATGGCCGCCTTCTGGCCCGGCCCGCTGACCCTGGTCCTGCCGCGCCGGCCCGAGGGACCGCTGTCGCCGCTGGTCAGCGCCGGCCTGCCGACGGTCGCCCTGAGGGTGCCGGCGGGGCCGGTGGCGGGACCGCTGATCCACGCCGCCGGGCGACCGCTGGCGGCGCCCAGCGCCAACCGTTCGGGCTATCTGTCGCCGACCACGGCGGCCCACGTGGCGGCCGACCTCGAAATGGGCCCGGGGGCGGATCAGGTGGCCATGGTGCTGGATGGCGGGCCGACCTCGGTCGGCCTGGAAAGCACCGTGCTTGATCTCACCGGCCCCACGCCGGCCCTGTTGCGTCCCGGCGGCCTGGATCCCGATGCCCTGGCCGAGGTGCTGGGCGCCCCGGTCGCCGTCGCCGCGCCGCCGGCCGACCCCGAGGCGCCAACCGCGCCCGGCCAGTTGGCCAGCCATTACGCGCCGCGCCGCCCGTTGCGCCTGAACGCCACCGAGGCCCGCCCCGGCGAGGCGCTGCTCGGTTTTGCCGGCACCCCGGGCGCGCTGGCCGATCTGTCGCCGGCCGGCGACCTTGTGGAAGCGGCGGCCAACCTGTTCCGCCGGCTGCACGAGCTGGACGCCGGGCCACACGCCGCCCTGGCCGTCGCCCCGATCCCCGAGCGCGGCCTGGGCATCGCCATCAACGACCGCCTGCGCCGCGCCGCCGCCCCCCGGGAGGAGACCCGATGACCCCCCAAGACCCCGCCTTCCTCGAGCGCCTGAAAGGCATCGTCGGCCCGGCCCACGTGCTGACCGAGCCGGCCGATCTCGCCCCCTTCCTGGCCGAGGAGCGCGGGCGTTACCAGGGCGCGGCGACCGTCGCCGTGCGCCCGGGGAGCACCGAGGAAGTGGCCGCCGTGGTCGCCGCCTGCGCCGAGGCCCAGGTGCCGGTGGTCCCGCAAGGGGGCAACACCGGGCTGGTCGGCGGCGCGGTCAGCGAAGCCGGCGAGGTGGTGCTCGCCCTGGGCCGCCTCAACCGCATCCGCGCCCTCGATCCGGCGGCCCACACCCTGACCGCCGAGGCCGGCTGCATCCTGGCCGACCTGCAAGGCGCCGCCGAGGACGCCGGGCTGCTTTTTCCCTTGAGTCTGGGCGCCGAGGGCTCGTGCCAGATCGGCGGCAACCTGGCCAGCAACGCCGGCGGCCTCAACGTGCTGCGCTACGGCACGGCGCGCGACCTGTGCCTGGGGCTCGAGGTGGTGCTGGCCGATGGCCGCATCTGGCACGGCCTCTCCGGGCTGACCAAGGACAACACCGGCTATGCCCTGAAGCACCTGTTCATCGGCGCCGAGGGGACGCTCGGCATCATCACCGCCGCCGTCCTCAAGCTGTTCCCCAGGCCCACCGAAAGCGCCACCGCCCTGCTCGCCGTGCCCGACCTCACCGCGGCGCTCGACCTGCTGGGCCGGGCCCGGGCCCGCTCCGGCGACAGTGTCTCGGCCTTCGAGGTGATGAACGGCTTCTCGCTCGAGGTGGCGGTGCGCCACCTGCCCGGCGCCCGCGCCCCGCTGGAAGAGCCCACCCCCTGGGCGGTGCTGGTCGAGCTGGCCACCTCGCGCCCCGACGCCCCGCTGCGTCCGGTGCTGGAAACCCTGCTCGAGGAAGCCTTCGAGGCCGGGCTGGTGAGCGACGGCGTGATCGCCGAAAGCCTCGACCAGCGGGCCGCCCTGTGGAACCTGCGCGAAGGCATCCCCGAGGCCCAGAAGCCGGAAGGCGGCTCCATCAAGCACGATGTCTCGCTGCCCCTGGCCGCCATTCCCGAGTTCGTCGCCGCCGCCGATGCCGCCGTCGACGCCCTGGTGCCCGGCATTCGCCCCTGCACCTTCGGCCACCTGGGCGACGGCAACCTGCACTACAACCTGAGCCAGCCGGCCGGGGCCGACAAGGACGCCTTCCTGGCCCGCTGGGAGGAGATCAGCGCCCGGGTTCACGACCTGGTGGTCGAACGCGGCGGCTCGATCAGCGCCGAGCACGGCATCGGCCAGCTGAAGGTGGCCGAGCTGGAGCGCCTGAAACCGGCGCTCGACATGGACCTGATGCACCGTCTGAAGAAAGCCCTCGACCCGGACCGGGTGCTCAACCCGGGCAAGGTGGTGCGCTAGGGCCTGTGGACAACAGGCCATGAACTATCGCCACGCCTACCACGCCGGCAACTTCGCCGATGTGCTGAAGCACGCCGTGGCCTGCCGCATCCAGGCCTACATGGCGGCCAAGGCCAAGCCCCTGCTGGTGCTCGACACCCACGCCGGGGCCGGAGCCTACGACCTGACCGGCCCCGAAGCCGACCGCACCGGCGAGTACCGCGACGGCATCGCCCGCCTGCTCGACCTCGACCCGGTGCCGCCGCTGCTCGACCCCTACCTGGAGCGGGTGCGCCGCCTGGGCGGCGCCCGGAACGGCGCACTGCCCGCCTACCCGGGCTCGCCGTGGCTGCTCGCCGACGGCCTGCGCGACGGCGACCGTCTGGTCGCCTGCGAACTGGAACCCACCGCCCACCAGGACCTCGCCCACCTGATGCGCCGCCGCGCCAACCAGCCGGGCACCGTGAAAGTCCGCGCCGACGACGGCTGGGCCGCCCTCACCTCGTTCCTGCCGCCCCCGGAACGGCGCGCCCTGGTCCTGGTCGATCCGCCCTACGAAGCCGCCGACGACTTCCCCCGCCTCGCCGAACGCTTCCTGAAAGCCCACCGCCGCTTCCCCACCGGCGTCTTCGTGCTGTGGTACCCGGTCAAACAACGCAGCCGCGTCGATGCCCTGCACGCCACCCTCAGAAACAGCGACCCCAAGAACCTGCTGATCGCCGAACTGGGCCTCTACCCCGGCGAATCCGACAGCCGACTGAACGGCTGCGGCCTGGTCATCGCCAATCCCCCCTACACCCTGGCCGACGAGCTGACCGAAACCCTGCCCCTGCTCAACACCAGACTGACCAAAACCACCACCGGCACCCACCACCTCATAACCCTCTGACCCCAAGGCCCCCATCGGCCGAGGTGCCGTGGTCCACGCCAAGGGGGCGCTGCCCCCTTGGAACCCCCGCCGGGGGGACCAGGGGCCCCCCCGGACCCCCGCCGTGACTTAAAAACCCGCCAGGGGGGGCAAGCCCCCCTGGCGGGTTTTTGACTCATGGTGGGGTCTGGGGAGGCCCCCGGCCTCCCCAGCGGGGTTCAAAGGGGCAGCGCCCCTTTGCATGGGCCACGGCACCCCGGCCGATGGGGCCTTGGGGTCAGGGGTTTTTGTAGCGGTAGCCGACGCCGTAGAGGGTTTCGATTTGTTGGAATTCGGGGTCGGCTTCGCGGAATTTGCGGCGCAGGCGTTTGATGTGGCTATCGATGGTTCGGTCATCGACGTAGACGCCGTCGCCGTAGGCGGCGCCGATCAGGGCGTCGCGGCTTTTGACGTGGCCTGGGTGTTGGACGAGGTTTTGCAGGATCAGGTATTCAGTTACCGTCAGGTTGACCGGTTTGTCGTCCCATCGGCAGAGGTGCTGGGCCGGGTCGAGGACCAGTCGGCCGCGTTCGATGAGGCGGGGCGTGGTGCCATCGGTGGGGGCTTCCAGGCGGCGCAGCAGGGTGCGAATGCGTTCGATCAAGAGGCGTTGGCTGAACGGTTTCCTGATGTAGTCGTCGGCCCCCATCCGGAGGCCCATCAGCTCGTCCACCTCGTCGTCTTTCGAGGTCAGGAAGATGACCGGCAGTTCGCGCAGGCGGTCGGGGCCCTGGCGCAGGCGCTGGAGCAGTTCCATGCCGTCCATGCGGGGCATCTTGATGTCGAGCACGGCGAGGTCGGCCGGGTGCTGTTCCAGGGCATCGAGGGCGGCCAGCCCGTCCGGGTAGGTGGTGACGGTGAAGCCTTCGGCTTCCAGGGCCATGGTCACCGAGGTCAGGATGTTCTGGTCGTCGTCGACCAGCACGATGGTGGCGGACACGGGTTTGGGCCTCCCTCTGGGTTCGCTGTGCCGGATGCCAGGATTGCCGGTGGAATGTGGCGAAAGGGCGGTGGCGGCGCGGCTACTCGGTGGCTGGCTTTGGGGCTGGGCTTTGGGTGCTCGGCGCTGCCATCGCGCCGGGGCCGGCCACCGGAACCTCGATGTCGACCGTGCCGCCGTGCTCGAAGGTGAGGGAGAGCGGTATCAGGCTACCTTCCTTCAGCGGGGCCTTGAGGTCGATCAGCATGACGTGCAGGCCGCCCGGCTTGAGCGCCGTGGTGCTGCCGGCCGGGATTTCCATGAAGGGCACGGCGCGCATGCGCATCACGCCGTTGTCGTGGATGTGGGTGTGCAACTCGACCACCTCGGCCACCGGCGAGGCGGCGGCGATCAGGCGGTCGGCGTCTCCGCTGCTGATGAGCTGCATGAACACCCCGCCGGCGCGGGCCATGCCGGCGCTGGCCCGGGCCCATGGCTGCTCGACGCGGGGTGGTGGCTCGGCGGCGGCCGGAGTGGCGAGCCCAACCGGGGCGGCGAGGCCAACGAGCAGGAGGCAGGCAACCAAAAGGCTGCGTGGGGGCATGATGTGAACTCCTGTTGGGCGAAAGGGACTCGGTTCGCTCGAACACGGGATTATCGGGACGGGGCGCGGGGCGCTGCCCCCAAGGGTCGGCTTTGGCGGGGGGCGGCGTCAAGCTCCTCAACCTGCGGTCAAAGGTCCCGGGCGTTGCCCCACGTCCCGGGAGTTGATCGGGGGGGCGAAAGCGGAATCCGGTGACAGCCGGGTGTCATTGTCAATCCGCAAGGTCTGGAGCGGTTGTCGGTCCTGGACAGGCTCTCTATGTTGGAGTCGTCAAGCCACCGTCGCCCGCCGCCCAGCCCCCTTCAAGGCGGCCCCAAGGAGGAGTTTCGATGCCCGACGTGCCGACCAACCACCGCGATCTTCTGGACTGGGTCGAGAAGATGACCGCCCTGTGCAAGCCGGACCGGGTCCACTGGTGCGACGGCTCCCAGCAGGAGTACGACGCCCTGTGCCAGGAACTGGTCGACAACGGCACCTTCATCCGCCTGAACGAGGCCAAGAAGCCCAACAGCTATCTGTGCCGCTCCGACCCCTCCGACGTGGCCCGGGTGGAGGATCGCACCTTCATCTGCTCCAAGGAGAAGAAGGACGCCGGCCCGACCAACAACTGGGTCGCCCCGGACGAGATGCGCGCCACCATGAACGGCCTGTTCGACGGCTGCATGAAGGGGCGCACCATGTATGTGATCCCCTTCTCCATGGGCCCGCTGGGCAGCCCCATCGCCCACATCGGGGTGGAGCTGACCGACAGCGCCTATGTGGCGGTGAACATGCGCATCATGACCCGCATGGGCCAGAAGGTGCTCGACGTGCTGGGTGACGAGGGGCGCTTCATCCCCTGCATGCACACCGTCGGCAAGCCGCTGGCCCCGGGCGAGGCCGATGTGCCCTGGCCGTGCAACGACACCAAGTACATCGTCCACTACCCGGACACCTACGAGATCTGGTCCTACGGCTCGGGCTATGGCGGCAACGCCCTGCTCGGCAAGAAGTGCTTCGCGCTGCGCATCGCCTCGGTGATGGCGCGCGACGAGGGCTGGCTGGCCGAGCACATGCTGATCCTGGGGGTGAAGAACCCGGCCGGCGAGAAGGCCTACGTCTGCGGCGCCTTCCCCTCGGCCTGCGGCAAGACCAACTTCGCCATGCTCATCCCGCCCGAGGGTTACGAGGGCTGGGAAGTGACCACCATCGGCGACGACATCGCCTGGATCAAGCAGGGGCCGGACGGCACCCTCAGGGCGATCAATCCCGAGTACGGCTATTTCGGCGTCGCCCCGGGGACCTCGGAGAAGACCAACCCCAACGCCATGGCGGCGCTGTCGAAAAACAGCATCTTCACCAACGTCGCCCTGACCGACGATGGCGACGTCTGGTGGGAGGGCATGACCGACACCCCGCCCGACCACCTGATCGACTGGAAGGGCCAGGACTGGACCCCCGACTGTGGCCGTCCGTCGTCGCATCCCAACGCCCGCTTCACCGCCCCGGCGGGTCAGGCGCCGTCCATCGATCCGGCCTGGGAGGACCCGGCCGGGGTGCCGGTGTCGGCCTTCCTGTTCGGCGGCCGGGTGGCCTCCAACTTCCCGCTGGTCTTCGAGTCCCGCGATTGGGAGCACGGCGTCTATCTGGCCGCCACCATGGGCTCGGAAATGACCGCCGCGGCCAAGGGCAAGATCGGCCAGATGCGCCGCGACCCCTTCGCCATGCTGCCCTTCTGCGGCTACAACATGGCCGACTACTGGCAGCACTGGCTGGACATGGGCAAGGAGCTGGGGGCGGGCAACGCGCCGCGCATCTACCGCGTCAACTGGTTCCGCAAGGACGAGGAAGGGCGCTTCATCTGGCCCGGCTTCAGCGAGAACATGCGGGCCCTGGAGTGGATCTTCGAGCGTGTCCACGGCCGTGCCGAGGCCCGGGAAAGCCCGCTCGGCCTGGAGCCGCGCTACGAGGACCTGAACTGGCAGGGGCTGGACTTCCCCAAGGCCACCTTCCAGGACCTGATGGCGGTCGACCGGGCGATCAACCTGGCCGAGGCGGAAAGCCAGCAGGAACTGTTCGACCGCTTCGGCGATCACCTGCCCCAAGAGGTGGTCGCCCAGCGCGACGCCTTGAAGAGCCGCCTGGAAAACGCCCCGGAGCGCTGGGAAGACCGCTGAGCCGGTCGTCTCCAAGGGCTGCGCCAGCCTGAGCGACGTCAAAGGGGGGCACTGGTTGCCCCCCTTTTTCTGTGCGGGGCGAGCGGGAAAAAGGGGTCAGTCCCCCTGCCAGTTGCGCCGGCCGGCCTCGGTGCTGTCCGGCAGATTCTTTTCCCACTGCTCCAGCGCCCTCAGGGAGTAGGCGAGGTACAGCTTGCCGTCGATGATCCGGAAGGCGCGGGGGTCGACCGTGGCGGTGTAGCCCTTGGACACCGCCAGGGCGCAGAAGCCGCCGTACTGCGGCGCGTAGTGCTCGGGCTGGGCGGCGAACAGGTCGCGGTGGTCGGGCGTGGCGAAGCGCCAGATGGCGCCGTTCCATTCGAGGGTGATGGCGGGGTCGCCCATTTCCGGTTTGCCGTCGGTGAAATAGGCCACCGGGTCGTACCCCTCGATGGCCACCCCTTCCAGCACCTGCGAGGTGTTGACGCTGCCGGCGCCGGGCATGTCGCCGGCCCGCGCCGGGCCGGGGACGGCCAGGGCTCCGGCCAACAGCAGGGCGAGCAGCAGGGCGAGGACGGGCAGGACGCGGGGCATGGGGTTCCGTGCGGTCGAAGGGGGCAGCCAGGATATTGACTGTGCCCCCAAGGCCGCCGCGCCGCCAACTGACAATCGCGTGAGGCGCGCCCTACTGGCTGGCCGGCCGCAGGCCCTTGGCGCGGCTCCAGGCGATCAGGGCGGCGGCCGACAGGTTCATCAGCAGGGCATAGATGATCGCCGGCACCATCACCGCCGGCGTGCCGAGCACGCTGATGGCGATGAAAATGGCCAGGGCGGCGTTCTGCAGGCCGCATTCCATGCTGATCGCCACCCCATCGGCCCGGCCCAGCGACAGCAGGCGGGCGCTGATCAGGCCCAGCGCCATGGTGCCGATGTTCAGCGCCCCCACATAGGGCCCGATCTCGGCGAAGTGGGCGACCATGGTGTGGCGCTGGCTCCAGAAGGCGCCGACCACGATGAGGGCGAAAATGCCGGTCGACAGGTGACGGGTCAGCGGGCGCAGGCGCCGCGCCAGCTCGCCCCAGCGGTGGTTCAGCCCCATGCCGAGCAGGATGGGCAGGGCGGTGACGACGACCACGCTGCCGATGATGCGGCCCATGGGCAGTTGGATGGCCGCCGCCTCGCCGCCCAGCAGCAGCTCCTGCGACAGGCCCAGCACCAGCGGGATGGTGACGATCCCGGCCAGGCTGGAAATGGCGGTCATGGAGACCGACAGCGCCGTGTTGCCGCCGGCCAGCAGGGTCAGAAGGTTCGAGGTGATGCCCCCCGGACAGGCGGCCAGCACCATGATGCCCAAGGCGAACTCGGGGCGGCCGGGGAAGGCCAACACCAGGGCGGCGCCGACCAGCGGCAGCAGGATCAACTGATTGGCCAGTCCCAGGCCAAGCCCGCGCGGGTTGCGGAAGACGCGGCCGAAGTCGCCCACCGTCAGGCCCAGGCCGATCGAGAACATGATGAAGGCAAGGCCCACCGGCAGCAGCGCTTCAGCCATCAGGGGTCGTCTCCGTCGGAAAAGGGAGGGCTCAGAAGATCACAAGACCGGCCGCCAGGGCCAGGGTCAGCACCACCTGGACGCGCGCCGTGGCGCCCAGGCAGCGGTTGAAGGCGGCGCCGTCCCCGGCCTCGCGGAAGGCGCGGGCGGCCTTGGCCGCCGCCGGCAGGGCGGCCAGGCCGAGCAGGGCGCCGCCGGTGCCGGGCGCCAGCAGGGCCAGGGTCAGCAGGCCGCCGAAGGTGGCGCCGAGCAGGGCGTCGTAAACCTGTCCGGCGCTTTGGCGGCCGAGCAGAATGGCCAGGGTGCGTCGCCCGGCGGCGCGGTCGTTGTCCAGGTCGCGGGTGTTGTTGACCAGCAGCACGGCCGCCGCCGGCAGGCCGACGATCAGCCCCAGGGCGAGGGCGGCGGCGTCCAGTTGGCCGGTGTTCAGCCAGTAGGTGCCCCCCACCGCGGCGAGGCCGAAGAAGCCGATCACCATCACCTCGCCGAAGGGCCCGCGCGAGATCGGTCGCGGCCCGGCCGAGTAGGCATAGCCGGCCAGCACCGAGGCGAGGCCGACCAGAAGGATGGGCCAGCCGCCCAGGGTGGCCAGGAAGAGGCCGGCCAGGGCGGCCAGGGTGAAGGCCACGTGGGCGGCGCGTTTCACCGTTTCGGCCGGCAGCCAGCCCTGCTCGGTGACCCGGGGCGGGCCGATGCGGCCCGGCTGGTCGGTGCCGTTCAAAAAGTCGGCGGCATCGTTGTGCAGGTTGGTGCCGATCTGGATGGCCATGGCGCCCAGTCCGGCGATCAGGCTGGCATCCAGGCGAAAGGTGCCGGCGCTGGCCACGGCCAGGGCGGCGCCGGCGATCACCGGGGAGACGGACAGGGCCAGGGTGCGCGGGCGAATGGCCTGCCACCACACGGCGGCGGCCGAGGACGGTTTTGGAACGCTCATCAGGCCGCCCTGGTCCCCTCGTGGAGGGCGGCGATGCCCAGGAACTGGTTGCGCCAGGAGACGTCCGTAAAGCCGGCCTGTTCCATCATCGTCTTCAGGGCCCGCTGTTCGGGGAAGGCGTGGATCGACTGGTCGAGGTAGCTGTAGGCCTCCGGCTGGCCGGAGATCAGCGCCCCTAGGCGCGGGATGATGGTGCGCGTGTACCACTCGTAGGGCCCGGCGATCAGCTTCAGGGGCTGCGAGAACTCAAGGCACAGGAAGCGCCCGCCGGGGGTCAGCAGGCGGTGGGCGGCGGCCAGCGCGGCGGCCCGCTGGGAGACGTTGCGCAGCCCGAAGGCGATGGTGATCAGATCGAAGCTGGCCTCGGGGAAGGGCGGGTTCTCGGCGAAGCCGGCGACCCACTCCACCGGCCGGCCCTTCAGCCGCCGCTGGCCGACCGCCATCATCTCCGGCGAGGGGTCGAGCACGGTCACCTGCCAGCCCAGGTCGTCCAGGCGCCGCGCGATGTCGCCGGTGCCGCCGGCCAGATCGAGCGCCCGGCCGGTCTTGCCCGGGCCGTGGACCGGATGTCCGGCGCGCCTGGCCAGGGTGTCCTTCCACAGGCGGTGGGTGCCGCCGCTCATCAGATCGTTCAGCAGGTCGTAGCGCGGGGCGACCAGATCGAACATGCGGCGCACCGTGCGGCGGTGGTCGTCGTGGTCGAGGTCGTCGGGGCGGGTGACGTCCGGGGCGGCGGGGGGAGAGGTCATCGCAGGCGGCTTCCCAGGCGGTGGCGGATCGGCCGGCATTCTGCGCACACCCGGATCAGAAATCCACCCGTTAGCTGACCCCGCCGCGCCGACGCCGAAAAGGGCGCCGCGACCGACCGTTCGGGGTCCGCCAAAGGTTGACTTCCCGAGCCCTGCGGCCTAGCGTGAGGCTGCCCCGGAGGGGGGTTCGGCAGTGGTCGTCTAATCCCCTGTTCGGACAAGGGTTTCCGGTCCCGATGGGGCCGATGCGCGGCCGGCGCGCCGCGCCGTGGACAGGACAGGCGATGCGTGCCGTGGTCCAATCAGGTTCCCGGCGCGTGGCGTTGTCCACCACATTGCCGTCCACCACGGTGTCTGATCTCTAGGAGGCAGTCGATGCGGATCGTCCTGGTCCAGCCCAATTACCACTCCGGCGGGGCGGAGGTGGCCGGCAACTGGTCGCCAGCCTGGGTCGCCTATCTGGCCGGCTACCTGAAGGCCCGGGGCTTCGATGACATCCGCTTCATCGACGCCATGACCGACGACATGTCGGAAGAGCAGTTGCGCGCCGCGCTGGCCAAGGAAAAGCCCGACATCGTCGGCACCACCGCCAACACCCCGGCCATCTACAAGGCCGAGCGGGTGCTCGAGATCGCCAAGGAGATGTTCCCCGACGCGGTCACCGTGCTGGGCGGCATCCACGCCACCTTCATGCACCACCAGGTGCTGCACGAGGCCCCCTGGACCGACGTCATCGTGCGCGGCGAGGGCGAGGCGGTCTTTTACAATCTGGTGCGCGCCGTCTCGGAAGGCGCCTGGCCCGATTCGCGCGGCCAGATCAAGGGCATCGCCTTCCGCGAGGGCGAGAAGGTGACGACCACCCAGGCCGAGCCGCCGATCCGCGACGTGGACGACATCGTCGCCGACTGGTCGGTGCTCGACTGGAAGAAGTACATCTACATCCCCATGAACACCCCGGTCGCCACGCCCAACATGGCGCGCGGCTGCCCCTTCACCTGCAGCTTCTGTTCGCAGTGGAAGTTCTGGCGCGACTACCGGGTGCGCAGCCCCAAGGCGGTGGTCGACGAGATCGAAACCCTTTACCGCGACCACGGGGTGGGCTTCTTCATCCTGGCCGACGAGGAACCGACCATCAACAAGAAGGCCTTCATCGCCTTCTGCGAGGAGCTGAAGTCCCGCAACCTGCCGGTGCTGTGGGGCATCAACACCCGGGTCACCGACATCCTGCGCGACGAAGACCTGCTGCCCTTCTACCGCAGCGCCGGGCTGGTCCACATCTCGCTGGGCACCGAAGCCGCCGCCCAGCTCAACCTGGACCTGTTCCACAAGGAAACCACCGTCGCCCAGAACAAGCGGGCGATCGACCTGCTGCGCGCCAACGGCATCGTCACCGAGGCCCAGTTCATCGTTGGTCTGGAAAACGAAACCGCCGAGACCATCGAAGAAACCTACCGCATGTGCGACGACTGGAACCCGGACATGGCCAACTGGTCCATGTTCACGCCCTGGCCGTTCTCCGACCTCTATCGCGAGATGAGCGACAAGGTCGAGGTGTTCGACTTCGAGAAGTACAACTTCGTCACCCCGATCATGAAGCCCAAGGCCATGGACCGGGCCGAGCTGCTCGACCGGGTGATGAACAACTATCGCCGCTTCTACATGAAGAAGGCGCTGTTCGGGTACCTGTGGGTGCGCGGCGACAAGGTGCGCCGCCGCTACCTGATCGGCTGCCTGAAGGCATTCCTGTTGTCGGCCTTCAAGCGCCAGTTCTACAACCTGGGGCAGGCCGGCTACTGGGGCCCGCAGTCGCTGAAGAAGCTGAACTTCCGCTTCGACTTCTCGCGCAAGCTGGAAAAGGCGCCCGAGGATATCGAAACCGATACCTGGAAGGCGGCGCCCAAGCGCAAGCAGGAAGAGATCGAGGCCGGCATCAAGGCCTATCTCGACTCGGGCGACGAGGACACCGCCGAAGGCCGCGCCGCGGCGCTCAAGGCCTGCGGTGGCACCGACGAGCAGATGAGCGAGGAAGCCATGGCCGCCGCCATGGCCTGCGGTGGCTCCAAGGTCCAGATGACCGAGCACGAGATGGCCGCCTCGATGAAGCCCTGCACCGACGGCCACGAGCTGGCCGAGGAAAAGCGCGAGAAGGCGCCGGCCGAGTAGGCGCCGTCTCTTTGCGCACACCCCGGGCGAAGCGACGGCGGTGTGTGCATTGGACAGTCGGGGGCGTTGCCCCCGAACCCCCACCGGGGGACCGAAGGCGGTCCCTAGAGCAGATCGCGCCCAATCTGAATCGCTTGGCGATTCAGATTGGGCGCGATCTGCTCTCGATTAAATGATTTAGAGCGTGGAGCTCCAAACCTGAATCGAGGGATTCCCAAGACTCTGCGTCCGTGATTCACTTTTCTTTTTGGGAGGTGGATCATGGGCAGGA
>NZ_FNCV01000035.1 GCF_900100455.1 Roseospirillum parvum
GGTCACGTCCCGTTGCGTGGTGTAGGAGCTGTGGTTAAGGGGTCCGCCGCCGCGCCCGCCAGGGAGCCGGCGGCGGCGGGCCGCTTATCCACAGCGGTGGTCATCGCGGATATTCGGTAAGGTTTTGTCGCCAAACGAAACCACACACACGGAGACCCGCGATGACCGACGACAGAATGGCCCTTCAGTCCCTGCTCGCCAAGACCCCCGATGCCGATCTGTTGCGCGAGATGATCGGTTTCGCCGCCCAGCGGCTGATGGAGCTGGAGGTCGAGGCCAGGACCGGCGTCGCCCACGGCGAACGCAACCCGGCCGACCGCCTGACCCAACGCAACGGCTACCGGGACCGCGCGTGGGAGACCCGCGCCGGCAGCGTCGATCTGCGCATCCCCAAGCTGCGCCAGGGCAGCTACTTCCCGAGCTTCCTGGAACCGCGCCGGGCCGCCGAGAAGGCGCTCACCGCGGTCATCCAGGAATGCTACATCAACGGGGTCTCGACCCGTTCGGTCGATGCGCTGGTCCAGGCCATGGGCATGAGCGGCATCTCCAAGAGCCAGGTCAGCCGCCTGTGCGAGGACATCGATGTCCGCGTCAAGGCGTTCCTGACCCGCCCGCTGGAGGGCGACTGGCCCTATCTCTGGCTCGACGCGACCTACCTGAAGGTCCGCGAGCCGGACCAGGGCCGCTATGTCGACGTGGCCGTCGTCATCGCCATCGCCGTCAATGGAGACGGCCGCCGGCAGGTGCTGGGCATGGACATCGGCGCCTCCGAGGCCGAGACCTTCTGGGTGGAGTTCCTGCGCAAACTGCGGCGCCGGGGGCTCGCCGGCGTCAAGCTGGTCGTCTCCGACGCCCATGAGGGCCTCAAGGCCGCCGTCGCCAAGGTGCTGGGCGCCACCTGGCAGCGCTGCCGCGTCCACTTCATGCGCAACGTCCTGGCCCATGCCGGCAAGCAGGGTCGGCGCCTCGTCGCCGCCTTCATCGCCACCGCCTTCGCTCAACCAAACGCCAACGCGGCCAAGGCCCAGTGGCGTCAGGTCGCCGATCAGGTCCGGCCCAAGGTCCCGAAGCTGGCCGCCATGATGGACGACGCCGAGACTGACGTGCTGGCCTACATGACCTTCCCGAAGGAGCATTGGACCAAGCTGCACTCGACCAACCCCATCGAGCGCCTCAACGGCGAGATCAAGCGCAGGACCCGGGTCGTCGGCGTCTTCCCCAACGAGGACGCCATCACCCGTCTGGTCGGCGCAATCCTGATGGAGCAGAACGACGAATGGGCGGTCCAGCGCGCCCGATACATGACGCTGGAAACAATCGCCACGGTGAGCGACGATACCGTCACGCCGCTGCTCTCCGCGGCACAGTAGCCACTCGGCCAAACCCGGCCGGAGACCGCGACGCCGCCCGCGCTGCTACACCACCTCCAGGGACGCGATC
>NZ_FNCV01000033.1 GCF_900100455.1 Roseospirillum parvum
TAACAGGCTGTTGAAAAACCCGATGGCCCGCCGGGCTTGGGCATGATTCAATCTCGGACGATGGATTGCGTCCGAGGGAATGATGCGCGGGACGGACAAGCGATCAGGGGACCTGTTCTCCTACGTTGACCTGGAGAAGCGGGTGCGCCAAGGCCATCCGCTGCGACCGATCCGGGAGATGGCCAACACGGCACTGGCGGTGCTGTCGGCCGATTTTGCGGCGCTTTACTCGGGAATGGGGCGGCCATCCATCGCGCCGGAGATGCTGCTGCGGGCCATGCTGTTGCAGGCGTTCTACTCGATCCGCTCCGAGCGCCAGTTGATGGAGCGGCTGGAGTTCGACCTGCTGTTCCGCTGGTTCGTTGGCCTCGGCGTCGATGATCCAGCCTGGGATCACTCGACCTTTTCCAAGAACCGCGACCGTCTTCTGGAGGGTGACATTGCCGCCAAGTTCCTGGCCGCCGTGCTGTCCCAGCCCCGCGTGAAGCGGCTGCTGTCGAGCGAGCATTTCAGCGTGGACGGCACGCTGATCGAGGCATGGGCGTCGATGAAGAGCTTCAAGCCGAAGGGCGCCAGGGACGATGATGAGCAGGGCGGTGGCGGGCGCAACGCCTCGACCGATTTCCGGGGCGAGACGCGATCCAACGACACCCACGAGAGCACCACCGATCCCGACGCCATGCTCTACCGCAAGGGGTCGGGCATGGAGGCCAAGCTCTGCTTCATCGGCCACGGTCTGATGGAAAATCGCTCAGGTCTGATCGTCGATACCAGGCTCACCCGTGTCTCCGGCCATGCCGAGCGGTTGGCGGCTTTGGATATGATCGAGCCGCTGGCCGACCGCCCCCGTGCCATCACCCTGGGCGCGGACCGGGGCTACGATGCCGCCGACTTCGTTGAGGACCTGCGGACGCTCAACGTCCGGCCCCATGTGGCGCAGAACACCAACCGACGGCGCTCGGCCATCGACCGGCGCACCACACGGCACCCCGGCTATGCCGCCTCAATCCGCATCCGCAAGCGCATCGAGGAAGCCTTCGGCTGGATCAAGACGGTCGCCGGGATGCGCAAGACCAAGCTGCGCGGCCTGGACAAGGTGGAATGGGCCTTCGCCTTCACCGCCGCCGCCTACAACCTCGTGCGACTGCCGAAGCTGCTGGCGGTATCGCCATGAGCCGCCCCGCCGACTGCCAAATCCTCGGCCGCTGGCGGATCGTCGAGAACGACACTTGGGACGACGACTGTCTCGACCTCGTCGATCCGGCCGCCATCCTCTTCGAGCCGGATGGACGCGGCGAATTCGCCTTCGGCTGTATCCAAGCGGGTATGGACCTCGAATACGGCCGCACCATCGTCTTCTTCCGCTGGGCCGGCTGCGATGAAGGCGACGAGGTGACCGGCTCAGGCTCGGCCGAAGTGACCGACGACGGAGCCCTCCAAATCGAACTCTCCTTCGACAACGCCGACGAGGCCGTCCTCACCGCGCGCCGCGAGTGACTTCTTCAACAGCCTG
>NZ_FNCV01000001.1:0-164763 GCF_900100455.1 Roseospirillum parvum
CGATATCTGCGACCTCTACACTCCAGACGAATGCTGGAACTACCTCAAGCACGCCGGATATGCGTCAGATTAAAGGCTCACCGCTCTAGAGCACGTCGCGTTTATCCGGGGTCACAAAGTGACCCCGGATAAACGCGACGTGCTCTAAGGACCCCCGCCGGTTCGATGCAGATAGCCGCCCCGTCCGAGTCTTGTTCGGACGGGTTTTTGGTGCAGGTCGGCTTTGCCGACCTGCGAAACCACCCCCCTCGATCTGCCGCAGGTTTGTTTTCTGGTTCGCAGGCCAGCAAGGCTGGCCTGCACCCACCCCCCTTCTGTCCCTGTCTCAGCCCAGGCGTTCCGCGCCAAGTCAAGGAGGGGGTCCGGGGGACCGCCTTCGGTCCCCCGGTGGGGGCTCGGGGGCGAAGCCCCCGTGTTTGTTGTTCCGCTCGGGGGCGAAGCCCCCGTGTTTGTTGTTCCGCTCGGGGGCGAAGCCCCCGTCAGGGCACTTCCGGTGTCCTGCCCCGGCGGATCAGGCGCAATTCCAGGATGATCACGCCGGCCAGCACCAGGGCGCCGCCGAGCAGTTTGCCGGTGCTCAGGGTTTCGCCGAGCAGGGCGACTCCGGCGCCGACCGAGATGAAGGGGGCGACCAGGGCGAAGGGGGCCACCTGGCTGACCGGGAAGCGTCCCAGCAGCCAGTACCACAGGCCGTAGGCGACGATGGACGAGCCCAGGCAGATGTAGGCGAGGGCGGCCCAGGTGGTCCACGGGGCGGCCAGGGTGGCGGCGATCTGGCCTTCTTCCAGCAGGAAGGACAGGGCGAGCAGGGGCGGCCAGGCGAGCAGGCTGATCCAGCCGGTGACGGTCAGCGGGTGGAGGTCCCTGAGATGGCGCCCCAGCACGTTGCCCAGGGCCCAGGCGAAGGCGGCCCAGATCAGCAGGGCGAGGAAGCGGGGATCGCTGCCGCCGCCCTCGGCCGGGCCGGCGCTGGCCACCCCGAGCACGGCGGCGCCGACGAAGGCCAGCCCGATGCCCAGGCCGCGCCGCCAGCCGGGCAGGTCCTTCAGCAGCAGGGCGGCGAGCACGGCGGAGAAGGGCGGGCCGAGCTGGATCATCACCGCGCCGACGGCGGCATCGACCTGGCTCAGGCCCCAGAACAGGGCGCCGAAGTGGCCCACCCCCATGATCAGCCCGAGGCCGATCAGCCCTTTCATGCGGCCGCGCGGCAGGGGCATGAAGGGGACCACCAGCAGCGACACGGCCATGAAGCGCAGGGCCAGGAAGAACAGCGGCGGAATGCTCTCCACCCCGATCTTCACGGCGATCATGTTGAAGCCCCAGATGGCGGCCACGGTGAGGGCCAGCACCCGGCGGTCGGACACCCAGGCCGGGGTCACTTGAGGCCGCGCTCCTGGGCGATGCGGTCGTAGGCGGCGTTGATGGCGGCCATGCGGCTGGTGGCGACCTCGATGAACTCGGGTGGCATGCCCTTGGCGGCCAGCAGGTCGGGGTGGTGTTCGCGGGTCAGGCGGCGCCAGGCGGCCTTGATCTCCTCGCCGCTGGCCGCGCGGTCGACCCCCAGCACCTGATAGGGGTCGCCTTCGCCGGCCGGGGCGCCGCCGGCCCGCACGCGGGCGAAATCGCGCGGCGGCAGGCCGAAGATACGGGCCACCTCTTCCAGGAAGGCGATTTCCTCGGGGGCCATTGCGTGGCCATCGGCCTGGGCGATCATGATCAGCGCCCCGAGCAGGTTTTCCAGCATCTCGGGGCTGTCGCGGAACTCGCGGGCGATGTGGGCGGCGGCGATCTGGTAGCCGTCGGTGGAGCGCCGGGCGGTGTCCCACAGCCGGCCGATGGTGCTCATCTGCTCGGGCGGGATGTGGAACAGCGACTTGAAGGCGTCGATCTCGGCCCGGGTGACGGTGCCGTCGGCCTTGGCCATCTTGGCGGCCAGGGTGACCAGGGCGGCGGTGAAGGCGGCCTGACGGGCCTGGGCGCGGGCGTTTTCCAGCTTTTCGCGCACCCCGCCCAGGCGGCGCCGGCCTTCGCCGGCCACATCGTCGCCGAGGCCGAAGTTGTCGCGGTCGGCCACCGCCATGCGGTCGAAGGCGTGGCCGGCGGCGACGCCCAGGCCGGCGCCCAGCGGTCCGCCCAGGGCCATTCCGGCGGCCCCGCCGATCAGTTTTCCCCACCAGCCCATGGCGTATCGGTCACTCTTGCTTGCTCGGATGGTGTTCCGGCGACGACGGCCGGTCGGCCGCCAGAGTGCCCCAGACGCGGCGGGAAAGCCAGGGGTATGGTGGGGGGATCAGGGGTCGGCGGTGCCCATGATGTGGGCCACGGTGTAGCCCAGCCCGGCGACGACGCTGACCAGGGCCAGCACGGCCAGATAGGTTTCGCCGAAGGGGGCCCAGGTGAACAGGCCCATCCACAGGCTCCACAGATGGTCTAGAAGCTCGGAGAAATTCAGCATGACCGGTCCTCCCCGTGCGGGTCCCGAAGGTTCCCGGGGGCCGCGCGACGGGGGGCTTGGGGCCCCGGTTTTGGAGATGGCGCGGTCCGGGTGGGGATTGAACACAAGTTCCTGGGTCGGTTATAGGGGAGGGTGGGCCCAGGCGATGTATTCCGGGTCACATAAGTGTTTGTCCCTGAACAGGTAGTGCGTCATGACCAGCCCCGCCCCCGAGGTCGCCATTCCCGCCCCGCCGGTCGACCGGGCCGGGCTGATGGGTTTCCTCGAGGCCTTGGGCATCGCCGGCCAGACCTTCACCCACCCGCCGGTGAACACGGTCGAGGAAGCGCTGACCCACTGGGCGGCGATCCCCGGGGTGCACGCCAAGAACCTGTTCCTGAAGGACGCCGGCGGCCAGTTGTGGCTGGTCGTGGTGCCGTTTGCCCGCCGGGTCGACCTGAAGGCCCTGCCCAGGCAGATCGGCTCGAAGCGGCTGTCGTTCGGGCGCGGCACGCTGCTCGAAGAGGTGCTGGGGGTGCTGCCGGGCTCGGTGACGCCGCTGGCCATGATCAACGACGCCGAGGGCCGGGTGAAGCTGGTGCTCGATGCCTGGATGATGGCCCAGCCGCGACTGGCCTTTCATCCACTGGAGAACACCGCCACCGTCAGCCTGGGCAACGCCGACTTCCGGCGCTTCCTGACCCACCTTGGCCAAAGCTGGCAGGAGGTGGACCTGGGCGGCGACCCCGGCCCCGATTCGGAGACCCCCGCGCCATGACCGCCGCGCCCATCACCCGGCCGCGCCGCAGCCCCTCGCCGGCCCTGCTCAAGGCTCTCACGGAGGTGCTCGGAGAGCGCCTGTCCACCGGCGCGGCGCTGTGTGAACAGCACGGGCGCGACGAGTCGTGGCACCCGGCGGCACCGCCCGACGCGGTCGCCTTCGCCCGCACCACCGACGAGGTGGCCCAGGTGGTGCGCCTGTGCGCGGCGGAGAAGGTGCCGGTGATCGCCTTTGGCACCGGCACCTCGCTGGAAGGGCAGGTGGCGGCGCTGGAAGGCGGGGTGTGCCTGGATCTCTCGGGCATGGACCGGGTGCTGAGCGTCAACCCGGCCGACATGGACGCCACCGTCGAGGCCGGGGTGACCCGCAAGACCCTGAACAGCCACCTGCGCGACAGCGGCCTGTTCTTCCCCATCGACCCGGGGGCCGACGCCTCGCTGGGCGGCATGGCGGCGACCCGGGCCAGCGGCACCAACGCGGTGCGCTACGGCACCATGCGCGACTCGGTGCTCTCGCTGACCGCCGTGATGGCCGACGGGCGGATCATCCGAACCCGGCGCCGGGCCCGCAAATCGGCCGCCGGCTACGACCTGACCGGCCTGCTGGTGGGCAGCGAGGGGACGCTCGGCATCATCACCGAGGTCACCGTGCGGCTGGCCGGCATCCCGGAGGCGGTGAGCGCCGCGGTGTGTCCCTTCCCCAGCCTGAAGGCGGCGGTGGACACGGTGATCGAGACCATCCAGCACGGCGTGCCGGTGGCCCGCATCGAGCTTCTGGACGCCACCTCGATGCGCGCCGTGAACGCCTATTCCAAGCTGTCGTATGCCGAGGCGCCGACCCTGTTCTTCGAGTTCCACGGCTCGCCGGCCCACGTTGCCGAGCAGGCCGAGACGGTGAAGGCCCTGGCCGGCGAGCACGGCGGGGCCGACTTCGCGTGGGCCAGTCAGCCGGAAGAGCGCAGCCGGCTGTGGCAGGCCCGGCACGACGCCTATTACGCCTCGCTGGCCCTGCGCCCGGGCTCGAAGGGCTGGCCGACCGATGTCTGCGTGCCGATCAGCCGACTGGCCCAGTGCATCACCGAGACCGAGGCCGACCTCAAGGACTGTTCGGTGCCCTATGCCCTGGTCGGCCACGTGGGCGACGGCAACTTCCATCTGGTCTTCATGGTCGACCCCGAGCGCCCCGACGAGGTGACCGAGGTGGAACACTTCAACACCCGCATGGTGGACCGCGCCATCGCGCTGGACGGCACCTGCACCGGCGAGCACGGCATCGGCTATGGCAAAATGGCTTTCATGGCCGCCGAACACGGCGAGGCGTTGGGCGTGATGGCCGACGTGAAGCGGGCCCTCGACCCCGACAACATCCTCAACCCGGGGAAGATCGTGCCGGTGTAGGGGGCCGAGAACGGGGGCGGGCCCGCCACGCCGATGGCGCGCCGCCAAAACGACCCCCGCCTGAGCGCAGACGTGTCCCCGCGTGGGGGGGGGGAACGCACAGGCCGGTGGTGCGCGGTGCCTCGTTTTCCCGGTTCATCCCCGCGTGGGCGGGGAACACATCAGCCGATCCAGCCGGTTCATCTCAAAGTCCGGTTCATCCTCGCGTGGGCGGGGAACACGGGGTTTTCCACATGAGCAAAGTGACCCGGTTCGGTTCATCCCCGCGTGGGCGGGGAACACTAGCGTCTCGCCCGGAAGTCCTCGCGGGCCTCCGGTTCATCCCCGCGTGGGCGGGGAACACCCGCGCCTGCGAGTGCCCCAGGTAGCCCGCGACGGTTCATCCCCGCGTGGGCGGGGAACACTCTTCTTGGAGAGCGTTGAGTTTGCTTGGGTTTTCACGATGTCCAAAAGCCACCGAAATGTTCGCTTTTCGTCCCGGGGCGCGTTGGCCGTTCCCCTGGAGGCGGTCAGCCCCTTCAGGCTAGCAGCCGCAGGTGTTGGTCGTCCAGGTGGTTTGGCCGCGCGCGGGGCGGGCGCCGCGTCCCCTGCCCAGCCTTCAGGCGGCCACGGCGCCGGGGTCGATCAGGGTCAGGATGTCGCCCATGATGCGGGTCAGATCGAAGTCCTTGGGGGTGTAGACGGCGGCCACGCCCTTCTGTTTCAACAGCGCGGCGTCGGGCTCGGGGATGATGCCGCCGGCGACCACCGGCAGGCCGGCCAGCCCGGCCTCGGCGAGGCGCGCCACCACGTCCGACACCAGCGCCACGTGGGAGCCCGAGAGCACCGACAGCCCGACCACGTCGACCCCTTCCTCCACCGCGGCGGCGACGATCTGGGCCGGGGTCAGCCTGATCCCCTGGTAGACCACCTCGAAGCCCACGTCGCGGGCCCGCACCGCGATCTGCTCGGCGCCGTTGGAGTGGCCGTCGAGCCCCGGCTTGCCGACCAGCATGCGCGGCCGATGGCCCAGGCGGCCAGTCACCGCCTGTAGTTGCCCGCGCACCTCGGCCAGGGCGCTCGGGTCGGGCCCCCGGATGGTGCCGCCGACCCCGGTCGGGGCGCGGTATTCGCCCCACACCCGGCGCAGGGTGTCGGCCCATTCGCCGGTGGTCACCCCGGCGTGGGCGCAGGCGATGGAGGGCTCCATCAGGTTGGTCCCGGACTCGGCGGCCTCGGCCAGGGCTTTCAGGGTGGCCTCGACCTGGGCCCCGTCGCGCTCGGCCCGCCAGCGCTCGAGCGCCGCGACCTGGGCCTGCTCGGCTCCGGGGTCGGGCTTGAGGAAGCTGCCGTCGCCGGCGGTCAGCGGCGAGGGCGCGGCCTCGGTGAAGCGGTTGACCCCGACCACCACCTGCTCGCCGCTTTCGATGGCCGCCACCCGGCGGGCGTTGGCGCGCACCAGTTGGCTCTTGAGGTAGCCGCTTTCCACGGCGGCGACGGCGCCCCCCATGCCCTCGATGCGGGTCAGCTCGGCCCGCGCCTCGGCCTTCAGCGCCTCGACCCGCTCGGTGATGACGTGGCTGCCCTCGAAGATGTCGCCGAACTCCAGAAGGTCGGTCTCGTAGGCGACGATCTGTTGCAGGCGCAGCGACCACTGCTGGTCCCACGGCCGGGGCAGGCCCAGGGCCTCGTTCCAGGCGGGAAGCTGCACCGCGCGGGCCCGGGCATCGCGCGACAGGGTGACGGCGAGCATCTCAAGGAGAATGCGATAGACGTTGTTCTCCGGCTGCTGCTCGGTCAGGCCCAGGCTGTTGACCTGCACGCCATAGCGGAAGCGGCGCAATTTGGCATCGTCGATGCCGTAGCGCTCCTGGCAGATCTCGTCCCACAACTGGGTGAAGGCGCGCATCTTGCACAGCTCGGTCAGGAAGCGGATGCCGGCGTTGACGAAAAAGCTGATCCGCCCGACCACCTTGGGGAAGTCCTCGGGGGGCACCTGCCCGCCGTCCCTGACCTGATCGAGCACCGCGATGGCGGTGGCCAGGGCGAACGCCAGCTCCTGCTCGGGCGTCGCCCCGGCCTCCTGCAGGTGGTAGGAGCAGACATTCATCGGGTTCCAGCGCGGCATCTCCTTATAGGTGAAGCTGACCACGTCCTCGATCAGGCGCATCGAGGGGGCGGGCGGGAAGATGTGGGTGCCGCGCGACAGGTATTCCTTGATGATGTCGTTCTGGGTGGTTCCGGCCAGGGCCTTCCTGGGGGCGCCCTGGCGCTCCGCCACCGCCACGTAGAGGGCCAGCATCCACGCCGCCGGGGCGTTGATGGTCATCGAGGTGTTCATCTCGCCCAGGGGAATGCCCTCGAACAGCGCTTCCATGTCGCCGATGTGGCTGACCGGCACCCCGACCTTGCCCACCTCGCCCCGGGCCAGCACGTGATCGGAATCGTAGCCGGTCTGGGTGGGCAGATCGAACGCCACCGACAGCCCGGTCTGGCCCCGCGCCAGGTTGGTGCGGAACAGCCGGTTGGTCTCCACCGCCGAGGAGTGCCCCGAATAGGTGCGGAACAGCCAGGGCCTGTCGCGCTGCGGCGCGACTTGGGAAGGCGGTTCGCGCTCGGGCGCGACTTGGGGGGACGGTTCGCGCTGCGGTGCGGCGGAGTCGGCGGGCGGGGTTTGGGGGCTCATCGGGCGATCTCCTGGCGGGGCGAAACGGGAAGCGAGCGGCTCGGCAGCGGCATCAGCGCACGAAAGTTTCCATGAATGGCAAGCACAAGCAACATTGCGTAATTTGTGCATTGCGAAAGGCAGACTTTCAAGCTAAACCTTTCCCTCATGAAAGACCACCCGGGCGACACTCCTGGCGGCCACCACAGCCAGCCAGGGTGGCCGAAAAACCGGGGAACGCCGCCACACCAGGCCAGGGAAGGAGCCCCCACCAATGACCGCGCAGACGGCCACCGCCATCGTCCCCGACGACTCGATTTCCGCCGCCACCGCCGGCCAGCCGGTGAAGGACCTCTACGACATTGGCGAGATTCCGCCGCTCGGCCATGTGCCCAAGCAGATGCACGCCTGGGTCATCCGCCGCGACCGCCACGGCCCGCCCGAGGAGTCGTTCCAGCACGAGGTGGTGCCGGTGCCCGAGTTGGACAGCCACGAGGTGCTGATCCTGGTGATGGCCGCCGGGGTCAACTACAACGGCGTTTGGGCCGGCCTGGGCCAGCCGATCAGCGTCTTTGACGTGCACAAGGCCGAGTATCACATCGCTGGCTCCGACGCCTCGGGCATCGTCTGGGCGGTGGGCGCGAAGGTGAAGCGCTGGAAGGTGGGCGACGAGGTGGTCGTGCACTGCAACCAGGATGACGGCGACGACGAGGAGTGCAACGGCGGCGACCCGATGTTCTCGCCCACCCAGCGCATCTGGGGCTACGAGACGCCGGATGGCTCCTTCGCCCAGTTCACCCGCGTCCAGGCGCAGCAGCTGATGGCCCGCCCCCGGCACCTGACCTGGGAGGAATCCGCCTCCTACACCCTGACCCTGGCCACCGCCTACCGGATGCTGTTCGGGCATCGCCCGCATGTGCTCCGGCCCGGGCACAACGTGCTGATCTGGGGCGCCTCGGGCGGCCTGGGGGCGATGGCGATCCAGTTGTGCGCCGTCTCCGGGGCCAACGCCATCGGCGTTATTTCCGACGAGTCCAAGCGCGACTTCGTGATGAGCCTGGGCGCCAAGGGGGTGATCAACCGCAAGGACTTCAACTGCTGGGGTCAGTTGCCCAAGGTCAACGGCGAGGGCTTCGGCGACTACATGAAGGAGGTCAGGAAGTTCGGCAAGGCGATCTGGGAGATCACCGGCAAGGGCACCGATGTCGACTTCGTCTTCGAGCATCCCGGCGAGCAGACCTTCCCGGTCTCCTGCAACGTGGTCAAGCGCGGCGGCATGGTGGTCTTCTGCGCCGGCACCACCGGCTTCAACCTGACCTTCGACGCCCGCTTCGTGTGGATGCGCCAGAAGCGCATCCAGGGCAGCCACTTCGCCAACCTGAAGCAGGCCGCCCAGGCCAACCAACTGGTCGTCGAGCGGCGCATCGACCCCTGCACCAGCGAGGTCTTCACCTGGGAGCAGATCCCCGCCGCCCACACCAAGATGATGAACAACCTGCACAAGCCGGGCAACATGGCGGTGCTGGTGCAGGCCAAGAAGCCCGGTCGGCGGACCCTGGAAGAGGTGGTGGAAGGCAGCTAGAAAGGAGCTCCTCTCATCACTGCCTTGTTCCTCACCAGCCAGACGAGTCGCCCGCCATGACCCACCAACCCGCCGGCCTGATCGTGCCCGACCTGCTCAACACCTGCGAGCGGGCCCACATCGCCTGCCAGCAGGCCATCCAGGCCATCGGCCAGCACCTCGCCGCGCGCCTGCTCGACGACAACGGGCGGCTCGACGGCGCGCGCCTTCACGCCGAGCAGTTCGCCGCCCACGGCTACGCCTGGTTCGCCACCTACGACGCCGCGCTGGGCGCCATGCTGGGCTGGGCCCAGCGGCTCGAGGCGGCCGGCAAGCTGGGCGAGCTGGAACAGTTGATGCTCCAGGCCGCTTTCTCCGAGTACCTGCATCAGATTTACGGCGGGGTGCCGATCAGCCAGGGCGAAACCGCCCGGCTGGCCGACTTCGGCATCGAGATGCGCGAACGCCACCTGCTGCAAACCCCCTACACCACCCTGCTGCGCGAACACGGCTTCACCGCCGCCTGCAAGGCCCGCATCGCGGCGCTGATCGAGCACGATGGCTTCGGCGACCCGGGCTACGACGACGACACCCTGGACATGGTCGCCGACCAGTTCCGCAAGTTCGGTGAGTCCGAGGTCGCCCCCCACTGCCACGAATGGCACCTGAAGGACGAGTTGATCCCCATGTCGGTCATCCGCCAGATGGCCGAGTTGGGGGTGTTCGGCCTGACCGTGCCGGAAGAGAACGGCGGCCTGGGCATGGGCAAGGCCGCCATGTGTGTGGTGACGGAAGAGTTGTCGCGCGCCTTCCTGGGCGTCGGCTCGCTGGGCACCCGCTCGGAAATCGCCGCCGAGCTGATCCGCCTGGGCGGCACCGAGGCGCAGAAGGACCGCTACCTGCCAGCCATCGCCAGCGGCGAGATCCTGCCCACCGCCGTCTTCACCGAGCCCAACACCGGCTCCGACCTGGCCAGCCTGACCACCCGCGCCGTGCGCGACGGCGACGACTACGTGATCACCGGCGCCAAAACCTGGATCACCCACGCCGCCCGGGCCGACATGATGACCCTGCTCGCCCGCACCGATCCGGCCGAGAAGGGCTACAAGGGCCTGTCCATGTTCCTGATCGACAAGCCGGCCGGCACCGATGCCGACCCGTTCCCCCTGGACGGCCTGTCGGGCGGCGAGATCAAGGTGCTGGGGTACCGGGGGATGAAGGAGTACGAACTCTCCTTCGACGAACTCCGGGTCCCCGCCTCGGCCCTGCTCGGCGGCGAGGAAGGCAAGGGCTTCAAGCAGCTCATGGCCACCTTCGAGGCGGCCCGCATCCAGACCGCCGCCCGCGCCGTGGGGGTGGCCGTCAACGCCATGGAAGAAGGCCTCGCCTACGCCACCCAGCGCCAGCAGTTCGGCCAGCCCCTCTACGCCTTCCCCCGGGTCCACGGCAAGCTGGCCTGGATGGCCGTGGAAACCATGATCGCCCGCCAACTCACCCTGGTCGCGGCGCGCGAAAAGGACCAGGACCTGCGCTGCGACATCGAAGCCGGCATGGCCAAGCTGCTCGCCGCCCGGGTGGCCTGGGCCAACGCCGACAACGCCCTGCAAATCCACGGCGGGAACGGCTACGCCGAGGAATACCGGATCAGCCGCATCCTGTGCGACGCCCGTATCCTCAACATCTTCGAAGGCGCCGCCGAGATCCAGGCCCAGGTCATCGCCCGGGGACTGCTGGGACGCTGACAACAGCAGACGCCGTTGCAAGCTTGGGGGCGCTGCCCCCAAACCCCCGCCGGGGAGGCTGGGCCTCCCCGGACCCCGCCAGGTCGTTGGAGGGGAACGCTTAAGGTCGAGCCGAGCGCGGATGGGGGTTGGTTGCAGGCCAGCTTCGCTGGCCTGCGGAAACAAAAATCCACCGAGCAGCCGTCCTGCGCGGACTTGATCCGCGCATCCTTGCGCCACTTCGTTGGTGTCTGTTTACGCGGGCCAGCAAAGCTGGCCCGCACCCAACCTCATCCGAATTTCAAGCCGTCGCCGGCGTTTCGCTCCAACGACTGGAGGGGGTCCGGGGGATCGCCTTCGATCCCCCGGCGGGGTGTGGGGCAGCGCCCCATCCAGCCCCCGGTTACGCCAGCCGGTCGCCGGGACGCAGGCGGCTGCCGCGCAGGAAGTCCTCGGCCGGGGTTTCTTTCCGCCCTGGGCGTTGGACGTCCAGCAGGTGCACGGCGCCTTCGCCGCAGGCCACCACCAGTCCGGGGCCGGGGAGCAGGGTGCCGGGGTCGGCGCCGCGCGGGCGGGCGTCGTCGGCCGGGGCGGCGCGCAGCAGTTTCAGGCGCTCGCCGTCCGGGGTCTGGCACCAGGCGCCGGGGAAGGGCGACAGGCCGTTGATGCGCTGGCGCACCACGTCGGCTGGTTCGCTCCAGTCCACGCGGGCTTCCGCCTTGTCGATCTTGGCGGCGTAGGTCACTCCGTCGTCCGGCTGGGCGATGGGGATCAGGTGGCCGTGTTCCAGGTCGTGGAGGGCGGGGTTGATCATCTCGCCGCCGTGGGCGGAGAGGATGTCGTGCAGATCGCCGGTGGTGGTGTCGGGATCGATCGGCACCACCGGGCCGAAGCGCAGGATGGGACCGGTATCCAGGCCGACGTCCATCTGCATCAGGGTGAGGCCGCTTTCGCGGTCGCCTTCCAGCACGGCGCGGTGGATGGGGGCGGCGCCGCGCCAGCGGGGCAGGCGCGAGGCGTGCAGGTTGAGGCAGCCCAGGCGCGGCGCTTCCAGCACCGCCGGCGGCAGGATCAGCCCGTAGGCGGCGACCACCGCCACGTCGGCTTCGAGGGCCTGGAAGGCCTCGATCTCCGCCGCGTCCTTGAGGCGGGTCGGGGTGCGCACGGGCAGGCCCTGGGCCTCGGCGAAGGCGGCCACCGGGGTCGGGCGCTCGGCCTTGCCGCGCCCCGCCGGGCGGGCCGGCTGGGCGTAGACGGCGACCACCTCGTGCTGGCGGGTCAGCGAGGCCAGGGCGGGCACGGCGAAATCGGGCGAGCCCATGAAGACAACACGCATGATGGATCAGCCCTCCACCGGTTCGGGGGCAAACAGTCGGGGCGGCGCGGCGAAGGCGTCCTGGGCGGCGATCAGTTGCAGCTCGCGGGTGCCGGCCTGGGCGGTGAGGCGGAACAATTCATAGAGCGCCGAGGTGGCCCGGGCCGCCGCCTCCGGCACCGAGCCGCTCTTCAACAGGTGGCCCAGGAACAGCGCGGCGATGGCGTCGCCGGAGCCGTTGGGCGGCGGCTCCACCGGCACCAGGGGGGTGCGCACCCGCCATGCCCCGGCGCCGTCGACGGCCAGGCATTCGATGGTGCCGGGGCTTGAGTCGGCGGCCATCAGGCTGGTCACCAGGACCACCGAGGGGCCCAGGGCGCGCAGCCTGTGGGCGGCGTCGACCGCGTCGGCGACGCTGCCGATGGGGCACCCGGTGAGCAGCTCCAGCTCGAACTGGTTGGGGGTCGTCACCTCGGCCGCCGGCATCACCTGATGGCGGATGAAGTCGGGGATGTCCGGGGCGACGAAAACGCCGCGTCCCACGTCGCCCATCACCGGGTCGCAGCAATACAGCGCCCCGGGGCTGGCCGCGCGCACCCGGCGCGCCGCTTCCAGGATCACCGCCCCGGTGCCGGCGCTGCCCAGGTAGCCCGAGAGCACCGCCTCGACGCCCTCGAGGGCGCCGCGCTCGGCCATGCCGTCCAGGCAGGCCTCGATCAGCGCCGGGGCGAACACCTCGCCTTTCCAGGCGCCGTAGCCGGTGTGGTTGGAGAACTGCACGGTGTTCACCGGCCAGACCTCGAAGCCCAGCCGTTGCAGGGGAAAGACCGCCGCCGCGTTGCCCACATGGCCGAAGCAGACGTGGCTCTGGATGGAGAGGACCGACATGATGGAGGATCGAAAACCCTTAAAGGGGATTGGGAGGATGGGGGCCGGGGGCGGCTTGCCAGTCCCGACCGACCCCTTATAGTGTCTCCCATCGTCGCTGTCAGGGTGGGTCTTTGCCCGGCATCGCCCGGCTCTTCAGTCAACCCGCCCCGTCCACCCCGCCTTCAAGAACAGGGAGACCGCCATGGCCGCCTCCGCACGTCCCCGGCGCAGTGTGCTCTACATGCCCGGCTCCAACACCCGGGCCCTGGAAAAGGCGCGCGGCCTGCCGGCCGACGGCCTGATCCTCGACCTGGAGGACGCCGTCGCCCCGGAAGCCAAGGAGGAGGCCCGCGCCAACGTCATCGCCGCGACCGCCGACAAGGCCTATGGCCAGCGCGAGGTGCTGATCCGCATCAACGGCCTGGAGACCCCCTGGGGCATGGCCGACGCCATCGCCGCCGCCACCGCCGGGGCTGACGGGGTGCTCCTGCCCAAGGTCGAGAGCGCCGACATGGTGCGCAAGGTGGACGCCGTGCTGAAGGCCAACGGGGCGCCCGATGATCTGGCCCTGTGGTGCATGATGGAAACCCCCATGGGCATCCTGAAGGCGGCCGAGATCGCCGGCGCCAGCCCGCGTCTGGCTGGTTTCGTGATGGGCACCAGCGATCTGGCCAAGGACCTGGGCTGCGCCCACACGCCGCTGCGCCTGCCCATGCTGACGGCGCTTTCCACCTGCCTGCTGGCCGCCCGGGCCCATGGGCTGGCCATCGTCGACGGGGTCTATCTCGATCTGGGCGACGACGAGGGCTTTGCCGACAGTTGCCGCCAGGGCCGCGAGCTGGGCTTCGACGGCAAGACCCTGATCCACCCGCGCACCATCGGCGCCGCCAACGCCGCCTTCGGCCCCACCGAGGCCGAGCTGGCGTGGGCCCGGCGGATCATCGAGGCGCACGCCGAGGCGGCCCGCGAGGGGCGCGGCGTGGTGGTGGTCGATGGCAAGCTGGTCGAGAACCTGCACGTGGAAAGCGCCCGCCGCCTGCTCGCCCTGGCCGGGATGATCGAGCAACTGGAGGCCGGGAACGCGGCATGACGGACACCCCATCGACCCCGACCAAATCCAACCCGACCAAATCCAATCCGGGCCGCTTCTTCGAGGACTTCCGCCCCGGCGAGGAGATCGTCCACGCCACCCCGCGCACCGTCACCGAGGGCGACGCGGCCCTTTACACGGCCCTCTATGGTTCGCGCTTTCCCTTCGAATCGGCGGCCACGGCGGCGCTCGACCACGGCTTCGAGGACGCCCCGCTGGACGACCTGCTGGTCTTCCACATCGCCTTCGGCAAGACGGTGCCCGATGTCTCGCTGAACGCGGTGGCCAACCTGGGCTACGCCGGCGGCCGCTTCGGGGTGCCGGTCTACGCCGGCGACACGCTGTCCACGGTCAGCCGGGTGGTCGGCCTCAAGGAGAACAGCAACCGCAAGACCGGGGTGGTCTACGTCCACTCGGCGGCGACCAACCAGCGCGGCGAGCCGGTGCTCGACTACATCCGCTGGGTGATGGTCCACAAGCGCGACCCCGAAAGCCCGGCCCCCGAGCCGCTGCTGCCCCACCTGCCCGAGGCGGTGGACGCGGCCGACCTGCGCCTGCCCGAGGGGGTGTCGTTCGCCGGCTTCGACACCGCGCTGACCGGCTCGCCCCACCTGTGGGAGGACTACCAGCCCGGCGAGCGCATCGACCACGTGGACGGCATGACGGTCGAGGAGGCCGAGCACATGCTGGCCACCCGCCTCTACCAGAACACGGCGCGCGTCCACTTCAACCAGTTGGCCCAGCAGGACAGCCGCTTCGGCCGCCGGCTGATCTACGGCGGCCACGTCATCAGCCTGGCCCGGGCGCTGTCGTTCAACGGGCTGGGCAACGCCGTGCGGCTGGCCGCCATCAACGCCGGCAGCCACACCAACCCGCTGTTCGCCGGCGACACCGTGTTCGCCTGGTCGGAGGTGGTCGAGCGCCTGGAGGTGCCCGGGCGCCGCGACGTGGGCGCCCTGCGCCTGAAGACCGTGGCCACCCGCAACCAGCCGGCCGATGCCTTCCCCGAGAAGGACGAGAACGGCAAGTGGGCGAGCGAGGTCATCCTGTCGTTCGACTACACCGTTCTCATGCCCCGCCGCGCCTGAGGCAGCCGACCCCCATGCCCACCTTCTCCCGGGACCTCAAGATCATGCTCCAGAAGGACCTCGCGGCCGAACGGGCCGTCTGGATGGAAAAGGCCCGCACCCTTTCGGAAGCGCTGCCCTACATGCGCCGTTTCGCCGGGCAGACCATCGTCGTGAAATACGGCGGCCACGCCATGGGCGACCCCGAGCTGGCCCGCCTGTTCGCCCGCGACATCGTGCTTCTGAAGCAGGTCGGCATCCACCCGGTGGTGGTCCACGGCGGCGGGCCGCAGATCAAGGCCATGCTGGACCGCCTGAAGATCCAGTCGGAGTTCGTCCACGGCCTGCGCGTCACCGACCGCGAGACGGTGGACATCGTCGAGATGGTCCTGGCCGGCTCGATCAACAAGCAGATCGTGCAGAACATCAACCAGGCCGGCGGCTTCGCGGTCGGCCTGTCGGGCAAGGACGGCAACCTGATCCGCGCCGAGCGCCTCTCGCGCACCGTCAAGGACCCCGACAGCGCCATCGAGAAGGCGCTCGACCTGGGCTTTGTCGGGGCGCCCCGGGCGATCACCAGCCACATCCTGGAAAGCTTCCGCGACAGCGACATCATCCCGGTGATCGCCCCCATCGGCTTCGACGCCGAGGGCCACACCTACAACATCAACGCCGACACCGCCGCCGGCGCGGTGGCCGGGGCGCTGAAGGCGACCCGCCTTCTGATGCTGACCGACGTGGCCGGGGTGCTGGACCAGGAGGGCAATCTGGTCACCGACCTGACCACCGAGGACGCCCGCGCCCTGATCGCCGACGGGACCATCAGCGGCGGCATGATTCCCAAGGTGGAAACCTGCCTTGCCGCCATCCGCGAGGGGGTCAAGGCGGCGGTCATCCTGGACGGCCGGGTGCAGCACGCGGTGCTTCTGGAAATCTTCACCCCGGGCGGCGCCGGCACCCTGATGAAAAGCGCCGCCGGGGCCTGAGCGGCCCGGGACGGTCGGAAAGGCGGGGCCGGGGGCACCCTGGGGGCTTGTCCCCAGGAACATTGTGGACAGATACCAGGGCGTGGCATACTCCGCCGCCTGTTTCGACCCCCTTTTCATGCCCAGCCAGGGAGCCCCCGTCATGGATCTGGCCGCCGTGCTTGCCGCCCTCGCCTTCATTCTGGTCAACTTCGTGGCCGCCTCCTCGGCCGCCATCTACAAGCCCGACAGCTGGTACGAGAACCTCAGGAAGCCGCGTTGGAATCCGCCCAACAAGGTGTTTCCCATCGCCTGGGCGTTCTTCTATTCGCTGCTGGCGCTGGGTGGCTGGCTGGCCTGGCAGGGCGCCGAGGGTGGCGAGGCGACCATGCCGCTGATGATCTACGGCGTGCACATGGCGCTGAACGCGCGCTGGTCGTACTTCTTCTTCGGCATGAAGCGCATCGACCTGTCGCTGATGGAAGCGACCCTGATGTGGCTGTCCATCCTGGCCACCATCCTGGCCTTCTTCCCGGTCGATCCGGTCGCCGCCTGGGTGCTGGTGCCCTACCTGGGGTGGGTCACCTTCGCCACCATCCTCAACACCGCGATCCTGCTGCTCAACCGCCCGGGCAAGCAGGGCGGCGGGGTGCGCCGCCCGGCCGACACCGGACTGGCCGACGACGACTGAGCCGAACGGCGTCGGGGCCGGTCGCCGGGCCGGCCCTGGCTGTCCTCAGTAAGCGTTGCTACCGTTGCCGTTGCCGTTGCCGTTGCCGTTGGCCAGGTGGCCCTGGTCGATCAGGGCCTTCAGGGCCTCGACCACGTCGGCGTCGTAGCGCCCCGGGTGCTGGGCCAGGATGTCGAGCACGTCCTCGGCCCGGTTGGCCTTGCGGTGGGCGCGCTCGGAGGTGCGGGCCACGAACACGTCGGCCACCCCGAGGATACGGCCGGCCCGGCTGATGTCCTCGCCGCCCAGGCCGTCGGGATAGCCGGTGCCGTCCAGGCGCTCGCTCATCTCGGCCAGGGTGGCGGCGATCGGCAGGTCGGTCTCCAGGTCGCCGAGCAGGGTGCGGGCGTGATCGACGTGGCTTTCCAGCTCGGCCCGTTCGGCGTCGGTCAGGCGGCTGGTCTTGGTCAGCAACTCGCGTGAGACAAACAGCTTGCCGATCTGCGAGACGCGGGCGGTCAGCTCCAGGGTCAGCCGCTCGTCCTCGCTCACCTCCAGGCGCTCGGCCAGGGCCAGGGCGACCTGCTCCAGCTTGGCCGCCTGATCGGCCAGGAAGGGATCGACCGCCGCCACCGTGCGCCCCAGGGTGCGCATGATGCTGTGTTGCAGGCGTTCGCGGTGCTGGCGGTTGAGCACCGCCTCGGTGACGTCCTGGGCCAGGGTCACCCAGCGGGTCACCGTGCCGCCCTGGCCGTCGTCGAAGTCCACCTGGCTCTGCGACACCGACAGCCAGCGCGGCTGACCGAACAGCGCGCAGGCCACCTGCCGCGCCCCGGCCCCGGGGCGGGCGGCGCCGAGGATGGTGGTGGCGGCGGTCGGGTCGTCCAGCACGTCGGCCAGGGTGCGCCCGGTGATCTCGTCGTGGCTGGCCTCGACCAGCTCGCCGACGGCGGCGTTGGCGTAGTGCAGCACGCCGCGCGTGTCGGTGACGAACAGGTACTCCGGAATGGCGTCGATGATGGTGTTGAGCAGCGCCCGCTGATCGGCGATGCGTCCGGCCATGGTCTGGTACTGGGTGGCCAGCCGGCGCTGGTTGTCGGTGGCCTGACGCCACAGGGCGGCCATCACCAGCGAGGCGACCGCCCCGGCGGCGAACACCGACAGCGCCAGGCCAACGAACAGGCTGCCCTGGGCCGGCGAGATGACGGTGGTCACCGGAATGGCGTAGGTCAGCGTCCACGGCAGCTCGGCCAGCGGCCGGGTCAGGGTGAACAGCGGCGGGTTGCCCGGGTGCTGGGTGAAGCCGGCCTTGGCGTCAACCGGCTGGGCGTCCAGGGTGACGGTCAGCCGTTCCCCGGGGCGGGCCAGGGCCCCGGGCACCGCCACCTCGTCGAGCAGGGCGCCGGCCGGCAGTCGGCCGGCCAGCACGCCGACCGGCGCCGTCTGGCCTTGCAGCGGCGGCACCGGGACCAGGAGATCGATGGCCGGGGACGAGGACTCCTCCGCCGCCTCGGCCGCCTCGGCCGGCGCCGGCATGGCCCGCGATTCGCCGCTGTCGGCCACCGTCACGGCGGCCGCCTTGATCTGCGGCTCGAACGGCGCGCCGCCACCGGAAACCAGCCACACCTGACCGTCCGGGGTCAGCAGTTGCAGGGTCTGGGCGTCCAGGGCGCGGGCCTGTTCCTCCAGGGCGCGGCTGAGGAAGGTCAGTTCGGTGTCCAGGCCCTGGCCGGCGCCGCCGGCCACCTCGGCGGCGATCAGGCGCAGGCTTTCCGTCTCGGCCAGGGCACCCAGGCCCTGGCGCCGGGTGGTCAGCCAGTTGCGCACCAGATGGCCGCGGGTTTCCAGCACCGCCTCGGCCCGGCTGGCGGCCGCCGAGATCAGCCGTTCCTTTTCGGTCGACACGGTGTACAGCGTGCCGCCCAGGCCGACCGCCAGCGCGGCGGCCCCGGTCAGGCCGGCGATCAGCCAGGCGCGACGGCGTTCGCGCCGCCCCCGATGGGCGTTGGGCGGGGCGGGGAGGTCTTCCAGCGGCCTGTCGACGGTGCTCACGGGCGGCTCTCCTTGGCCGAAACGGGGGTGGTCCGGGGCGAGGTCAGGGGTGCTCGGCCAGGCGGGCCGGGAAATGGACCCAGCGGGTGGTCTCGTTGAACGAGTACAGCGGCGCGAACAGCGACGAACGGCCAGCCGGTTCGAGCAGCCCGCCGGCCGAGCCGAGCAGCTGCCAGTCGCCGTCGACCCGGGTGACGGCCAGGAAGTGGCCGCCACCGCCCAGGGTGGGGTGGGTGGCGACCACCCGGACGTCGACCGCCGGCACGCCGGCGGCGCGCAGGGTGTGGTACTTGGCCAGGGCCAGGGCCAGATCGCCGGCCGGCTGGCGGTGCGCCCCGAGCAGGTCGCCCAGGGTCGGCCAGGGCGCGTCGGCGGCCGGGGCGGCCGGGGCGGCCGGCGTGGCGGGGTCCGGCGCGGCGGGGTCGGGAGGCGACTCGCCGAGCAACTGGTTGACCAGCAGATTGGCGGCCGAGGCCTTTTCCGCCGCCGGCAGGGTGGCCAGCCCCTCGATGCGGGCCAGCCAGACCTTCTCGGGCAGGCTGGCGCACTCGGCCTCGCCGCGCCCCAGGCAGCCCTTCAGGTCGGCCAGCCAGTTGGCCTGATCAGCCAGGGCGCGCCGCCACAGGGGCAGGGCGGCCAGGGTGTCGGCCGGGATGGCGACGCTGCCCAGGATGTCCGGCCGGGCCGGGGCGGCCTGGGCCGCCGGCGCGGCCAGCACCAGGATGACGGCGGCGAGCGGGGCGCCAAGGCGGCGCGCGAGGCGGGGCCGGGCAGAAAGGCGGCGCGCGAGGCGGGACCGGACCATCGCTCAGCGCTCCGTCAGGGCGTTGGACTTGGCCTTCAGGATCGGCTTCAGGATGTAGTCGAGGATGGAGCGCTTGCCGGTCAGGATGTCGACCGAGGCGACCATGCCCGGCATCAGCGGCAGCACCTTGCCGTTGCGCTCCAGGCTGTTGTTCTTGGTGCGCACCACCACCTGATAGAAGCTTTCCTGGGTTTCCTCCTCGGTGATGGTGTCGGCGCTGATGCGTTCCACGGTGCCCTCCAGGCCGCCGTAGATGGAGAAGTCATAGGCCGTGAACTTCACCGTGGCGGTTTGCCCGGGGCGCAGGAAGCCGATGTCGGCCGGGCGGATCTTGGCCTCGACCAAGAGCGTGTCGTCCAGCGGCACCACCTCGACGATGTCCATGCCCGGTCGGATGACGCCGCCGATGGTGCGCACGTGCAGGGTCTTCACCACGCCGTTGACCGGCGAGCGGATGTCGGTGCGGCGCACCCGGTCGCTGGCCCCGCGCAGGCGTTCCTCGATGGCCGCCAACTCCGCGCGGGCCTGATTGAGCTCGGTCTGCGCCTCGCTGCGGAAGGCCAGGTACTTTTCCTCGATGCGCTCGGTGGCCTCGCGCAGCGCCGCCTCGGCGCGCGGGATGGCCAGCCGCGAGGCCTGGATCTCGCCTTCCAGGTCGTTGGCCTCGCGCTCCAGGCGCAGAAGGTTGATCTTGGGCACCACCCCGTTCTGGACCAGCGGCCGGGTGATGGAGATTTCCTCCTGCAGCAGGCTCAGGCTGGAGCGCGCCTGCTCGATCTTGCCGCGCAACTCGGCCAGTTCCTGGCGCCGCTGGGCGGCCTGCCCCTCGAGGATGGAAACCTGCGACTCCAGGCTCTGCCGGCGGGCCTGCATCAACTCGCGTTCGTCCTGGGCGGTCGAGGCGGCCTCGGCCGTCACCTCGGGCGGGAAGCTCAGCTCGCGGTCCTCGACCTCGGCCTGCAGGCGGGCGATCTTGGCCTTCAGCGACAGGGCGTTGGACTGGATCTCGCCAAGGTCCGAGGAGAACGAGGTGTCGTCGAGGACCAGCAGCACCTGATCCTTCTCGACCAGATCGCCCTCGCCGATCCTCAGTTCCTTGACGATGCCGCCTTCCAGGTTCTGCACCACCTGAATCTGCGAGGAGGGGATCACCTTGCCCTCGCCGCGGGTCACCTCGTCGATCACCGTGTACTTGGCCCAGACGACGGCGGCGATGACGAACAGCACCACCGCGAACAGGATCATGTAGGCGACCGGGTTGGCGCCCTGGATTTCGGCCCGCACCCGGGGGGTGGCGAACTCGCCGTCGCGCCAGTTGGCGGCCATCAGGAGGCTCCCTTGCTGCCCGAGCCGTCGGCCGAGTCGCCGCCGGAACGGAAAATGTTGCGCAGTCTACGGCCCCCTTCCAGCCCTTGCGGGTCGGCTGGTGGGCGCTGGGCGGGCGCCGCCGTCGGACGCTGGGCGGGACCGGTCGGCGCGGCCGGGGGCGACGGGTTGGCGGCGGCTGGCGAGTCGCTTTTCACCGGCTTGGGCTGGGGAGCGGGGCCGCTGGTCCGGCCCGCCAACTCGGCGGCGAGGTGGCCGTTCTGGGTGGGGGCGGGCTTGCCGGCGCCGCCGGGAGCCGGCTTGCGCGGTTGCTCGGCCGCCTTCAGCACCTCGTTGACCGGCCCGTCGGCGACCACCGCGCCGCGCGAGATGACGATCAGCCGGTCGACCAGCTTGAGCAGCGACGGCCGGTGGGTGATGAGCACGATGGTCTTGCCCCGCATGGCGGTTTCCATGCGCCGCACGAAGGCCTGTTCGGCCGGCATGTCCATCATGCTGGTCGGCTCGTCGAGCAGAAGGATCGGCGGGTCGGGCAGCAGGGCGCGGGCCAGGGCGATGCTTTGCCGCTGGCCGCCGGAAAGCATGCCGCCGCGCTCGCCCACCTGCAGGTCGTAGCCCATCGGGTGGCGGCTGATGAACTCGTGCACGCCGGCCAGCTCGGCGGCTTTCAGGATCATCTCGTCGTCGGCTTCCGGGGCGCCCATGGCGATGTTGTCGCGCACGCTGCCGTGGAACAGGATGGTGTCCTGCAGCACGACGCCCAGCGAGCGGCGGATGTCGGCCGGGTCGAGCTGTTGCAGGTCGGTGCCGTCGACCAGCACCGACCCTTCCGAGGGGTCGTAGAGACGGGCCATCAGGCGCGACAGGGTCGACTTGCCGAAGCCGATCGGCCCCATGATGGCCACCCGCTCGCCCGGGGCGATGCGGAAGCTGACGTCCTTGAGGGACGGCGTCTGGCTGCCCGGATAGGCGAAGGTGACGTTCTGGAACTCGATCTCGCCGGTCAGCACCGGGCGCGACAGGAACTGCTTGCCGGCCGGCCGGTCGACCGGCAGGGCCATGATCTCGTTGATCGACTTCCTGGCCGAGAAGGCGTGGTGCAGGCGGGCCAAAAGGCCGGCCACCTGGGCCAGCGGGGCCATCACCCGGCCGGTCAGGATGGAGGAGGCGATCAGCGCCCCCATGGTCATCTCGTTGTTGGCGATCTGGTAGACGCCGACGATCACCACGCCGACGGTGACGAACTGCTGGACGAACGACGAGAAGTGGATGCCGACCCCGGAGAGGAACTTCACCCGGGCCCCGAGCTTGGCCGAATCGCCGACGAACTGCTCCCAGTCGCGCTGCATGCGGCCCTCGGCGCCGAGGCTTTTCACGGTGTCGAGCGCCGAGAGCACCTCGACCAGCACGCCGTGCTTGCGGGCGCTGTCCTCGTTGTTCTTCTCCACCGCCTTGCGCAGCGGCAATTGCAGCAGCAGGCCGCCGATGATGACCACCGGCACCGCCACCATGGGCACGTAGGCGGCCGGGCCGGCCAGCATGTAGATGATGAAGATGAACAGGAAGATGAACGGCAGGTCGACCAGGGCGGTGACCGTGGCCGAGGTGAAGAAGTCGCGGACCGACTCGAACTCCTTCAGCTTGTTGGCAAAGGCGCCCGAGGACTGGGGGCGGGCCCCCATGTTGATGTTCATCGCCTGCTCGAAGATGATGGCCGACATCATCACGTCGGCCCGCTTGCCGGCGTGGTCGACCAGATAGGCCCTGAGAAGCCTGAGCAGGAAGTCGAAGCAGTAGACGATGGCGATGCCGCTGGCCAACACCCACAGGGTTTCCAGGGCCTGGTTGGGCACCACCCGGTCGTAGACGTTCATGGTGAACATCGGCCCGGCCAGGGCGAACAGGTTGACCATGATGGCGGCCACGATGACGTGCGAGTAGACGCCGCCGAAGCGCATCAGGGTGGACCAGAACCAGTTGCCGCGCGACTCGACCTTCCGGTAGAGCGCCTCGTCGCGATGCTCGGTTTCCGGGCGCGACAGGAAGGCGTAGCCCTCGTAGAGCTTCTCAAGCTCGCCGGCATCGAGCAGGTCGGAGCCGGTCCCGGTTTCCGGGAACTGCACCTCGTAGCGCCCGGAGCCGCGGCGGCGCATCAGCACGCAGGCCGAGCGCCCCTTCAGCAGCAGCACCGCCGGCAGCAGGGCTTCCGGGATGTCGGCCAGCTTGCGGCGCACCAGACGGGCGCTCAGGCGGGCCCGGGCGGCGGCGCGCGGGAACAGGTCGGGGGTCAGGCGGTTGTCGACCAGGGGCAGGCCGCTGGTCAGCGAGGCAGCCGAGCGTGGCCGCCCATGCAGGGCGCACAGCCCCATCAGGGCGCCGAGCAGGGGGTCGCTGGCCTCCGGCCTGAGCTGGCTGGGCCTGACGCCCCAGGTTGGCGCGGGCTCGGCCTCGGCGGAGGGAGCGCCCGGAGAAGGGGCCGCGCCGTCGGGGGCACCACCGGTGGCATTGCCGGAGGCACCACCGGGGGGGGCGGCGTCGGGCGCGGGGTCGCCGGTTCGGGCTTCCGCCATCGAAGTCTCCCATGCCTCAAATGCGTTGGTGTCCCGGGGTTTGTGGTCCCGGGAAGGGACGGTCGACCAGCCTGCCGTGCCGGCCCCCTCGGGCGGTCGGAACGCGGCCAGTGGCCAGGAAAGCTCGCGGCCAAGATTAGCCGTGGCGGCCGGCTCCCGGCAAGGGCGCTCGCGTGACGGGTTGTTGATGGTGGGTGTGTGATTTAAGAGTCGGGCGCCGTGGTTGAAAAGAGGGTGTTGCCGTTTCGCCACGGCGGCGGTGTTTTTCCCAGGGTTGCTTGACCGGGACAGGGCTTTCGGCTCTACTCGCCCTATTCAGAGGCCTGTCCTCTTGGTGTGCCTGTTCGGGGCAGCAGGCCAGGGTTCCGGGAAGGGTTTGGCGACATTTTTTATGCGTCCTTTACCGTTCGGTCAGCGTGGTGATCGGTGGGGGCGGTGTCGGCCAGGCTTTTTTTCGGATGATCCCGGTGCGGTTCCGGTGCGGTATCCCAAGGTCCTGTTGCTCTGGCGGGCCGCCACACACCATCTAGACTCGGCTCCTGTCCCGATGACGCGTGACGGGGCAGCACGTATCAACAAAGGGGACCGCACGCATGCGACTGTGGAAGACGAGCGCCAGCCTGGCCGTGATCGCCGGCCTGACGGGTGGGCTGATGATGACCGCCGGCACCCCGGCCTCGGCCATGAGTCTGGAAGAGGCGGCCCAACTCGCGGTTGCCACCAACCCGCAGATGATGGCCGCCCAGGAAAACCGCCGGGCCCAGGAATACGAACTGAAGCAGGGTCGCGGCCTGTACTGGCCGAGCCTGGACCTGAGCGCCGGCATGGGCTGGGAGTGGACCGACAACACCACCCTCAACCGCCAGAACCTGAAGCGGAAGGAATTCCAGGCCTCCCTGAGCCAGTTGCTGTTCGACGGCTTCGCCCGCGAGGCCAAGATCGAGCAGCGCGCCGCCCGCCTCGACGCCGCCGCCCTGCGCGTGCAGGAGCGGGCCGACTTCCTGGCCCTGGACGCCACCGAGGTCTACCTCGACGTGCTGCGCAACCAGGATCTGGTCGAATTGGCCCAGGACAACGTGGCGGTCCACGAGCAGACCCTGGATCAGGTGCAGGAGCGGGTCGATGCCGGTCAGACCGGTGTCGGTGACGCCCAGCAGGCGCTGTCCCGTCTGGCCGCCGCCCGCGACGCCCTGATCGAGGCCGAGCGTGACCTGAACGACGCCAAGGCCCGTTTCATCCGCGTCGTCGGGGCCGAGCCCGAGGAACTGGTCGCCGCCCCCGATCTGGCCGACCAGCTGCCCGACTCGGTTGGCGAGGCGGTCAGCACCGCCGTCAAGGACAGCCCGACCGTGGCCGCCTCGGCCGCCGAGCTGGACGAGGCCATCGCCGTGCACCGCGAGGCCGCCGGCAACTACTACCCGACCTTCACCCTGGACGCCCAGACCACCCGCAACCACAACATCGACGGCGTCCACGGCAAGAACCACGACATCTCGGTCATGCTGAACATGACCTGGAACGTCTTCCGCGGCTTCATCGACACCAACCGCCGCACCGAGCTGGCCCACCGCATCGGCGAGGCCCGCGCCGTGACCATGGATCAGGAGCGCGCCGCCGCCGAGGAGACCCGGGTCTCCTGGAACGCCTTCGAAATGGCCCTGCGCCGCGTCGAGGCCCTGAACGAGCAGGTCATCTCCAACTCGCAGGTGGTGCAGACCTACCGCCAGGAGTTCGACATCGGGCAGCGTGACCTGCTCGACCTGCTGGACGGCGAGAACGAGCTGTTCCTGTCGCGCACCAACCTGATCAGCTCGGAATACGTGGCCCAGTTCGCCGCCTTCCGGGTGCTCGCCACCACCGGCCAGCTGGCCGAGATCATGAACCTCGACATTCCGGCCGAGGGCGCCACCGGGGCCCGCCAGGACGCCGGCGTGACGCCGAACTACCAGCCCGGCGAGGCGGTCAGCGCCGATGCCGAGATGGAGATGTCGACGAACTGATTTCCAGCGATCCGTCGGCCATGGATGCCGACGGTGGGCGAGACAATCGACGCGACATGGACGGCCGGCGGGGGGTTCCGCCGGCCGTTCTTTTTTGCTGATCGGCGCCCTGGCTTGGCGCGGCCTGCTAATGGTGGTGTGGCGGGGCTGTGGCCGCGACATCTCGCGACGACTCCGCAAAGGCGCGGCCGTTGTCCGGTGGCGAATTTCTAGTTTCTTGATTTTGCGCGATTAATCCATCGCCTGATGGTTTCCACGCCCGACCCGTTGGGGTAACATCAAGGGCCGACAAAGAGGCGGTTCTCGCGCCGCCCCACGGCAGGCGTGAGGCGGAAGCCTCGGGGGCCGCATCGGGTCGGGGCCGCTTGTGGCTCGACGCCGGCGGACGTGGTTCAGGCACAGGGCCCGGCGGGCCCAGGGCTTGGTCCGGGTGCGCCGACTCCCGCCAATACGGGTCCAGCTGATCGGGGCGTGGCGTCGATATGAGCGAAACGGACAGCACAATCCAGGCCACTCCCGCGACCTCCGGGAAACCGGCAACGCCGCGCCCGGCCAAGCCGCGCGGTGGTGACAAGGCCGCCTCGGCCAGCCGCTGTCTGGTCGTTGCCCCCGCCGCGGCGACCGCCACCGCGCTGCGTCTGGCCGGCAGCCAGGCGCCGGTTTCGGTCTATCTGGTGCGCACCGTGGAAGCGGCGCCCGACGAAACGTTCATCGCCACGGTGCTGGTGGCCGACGATCCGACCCTGGTCATGGCGGCCCGACGGCGCGTCGCCGCCCCGGTGGTGGTGGTCGCCGACCGACTCGATGTGGCCAGCGAACTGGAGCTGCTGCGTCACGGCGCCATGGAGGTGCTGGCCGCGTCGTCGAGCGGGCCGGAAGAGCTGTGGCAGGCCGTGGCCCGGGCCCGGGTCCGCCAGCAGTCGATGCTGGCCAACCAGCCGGCCGGATCGCATGCCGCGCCGGTGGCGCCGCCGGGGGCCAATCAGGCCAGCGAGGCCCTGACCCTGGTCGATCGCCTGCCCCTGGCCCTGATCCTGGCCCGCGCCAACGGCACCATGATCCACGCCAACACCCCGGCCCGTCGGCTGCTCGACACCGGCGACGCCCTGACGCTGGATGCCGGGGGCATCCTGCGCGCCGCCACCAGCGCCGACAGCCGGCGTCTGAGCGGGATCATCCGCGCGGTGGCCGAGGGCGCCGGGGATGGGGAAGGGGCGCTGACCCTGGAGCGGCCCGACAGCGAAACGCCGCTCTCGGTGATCGTCGTGCCGGCCGGGCGCCCGGGGCAGGGCGTCGCGCTGTTCGTCTCCGACCCGGACAGCCTGGGCCGCATCACCGAGGGCCGCCTGTCCGCCCTTTATGGGCTGAGCGGCGCCGAGGCCCGGCTGGTCAACGGACTGGTCCAGGGCCGCCGGCTGGAGGATCTGGCCGACGAGCAGAAGGTGTCGCCGCACACCCTGCGCAGCCAGCTCAAGACCGTCTTCCGCAAGACCGGCGTGCGTCGCCAGTCCGAGCTGGTCAAGCTGATCCTGACCGGCCCGGCGGTGGTCGGCGCCGCCACGGTGGCGGGCGAGGCGCCGCCGGACAGCGGTGCCTTCAGCATCTGACGGGCGGGCCGCCGGGCCGCTTCCGGGCGGCGCGTCCCGGCAGACAGAAAAGGGGCCCGCCGATTGGCGGGCCCCTCCTGGTTTCGGGTCTGGATCGCTTCCGGCTTAGCGCGAGAAGGAGATTTCCACGCGACGGTTCAGACGCTCGCGCACGCCGTCGTCCGTCGGCACCTTGAGGCGGCTTTCACCGTAGGCTTCCAGCGACTGCACGCTCATCGGCACGCCCATGTCGGCCAGGGCGCGCGAGACGTTCTCGGCCCGCCGCTGCGACAGGTTGACGTTGTAGGCGTCGGCGCCCGAGGTGTCGGTGTGGCCGACCACGGTGACGACGATGCCACGGAAGTCGGCGTAGGCCGAGGAGACGTCGTTGAGCACGGCCTGGGCCATCTCATCCAACTGGGCGCTGTCGAAGTCGAAGTAGACGACGAACGGCGCCGGCAGCGGCATGGCCGGGATCGGGGCCGGCTCGGGGGCCGGTTCCGGAGTTGCCGGCTGCGGCTTCAGGGCGTTCATGGCGATCATGAAGTTCTGCTTGCAGGCTTCGATGTCTTCCGGCTGGAAGTCCTCTTCCTGCTCCTGCAGCCAGCAGTCGAAGCCAGCCTGCGCCTTGGCGGCCATCTTCGGGTTGGCGTCGCGGGCACCCTTGACCAGGGCGGCCATCAGGTCCTGACGGGCGGCGGTCAGCTCGGCCATGGCGTGGGGCGGGGTATCGCGCGACATCACGGCGTCGGGCGCCACCTTCTGGCCGGCCGCGGCCATCTTGGCCTTGTCCAGGAAGTAGGCGGTGTCGTCCCAGTCGCCTTCCGCCGATTCCATGGACGCCAGATCGACGTATTCCTGGTGCAGGGCGCTGTTGAACATGCCCCCGGCGACGTCCATCTGGCGGGTGCCTTCGACGTCCCACTTGTCGGCGCAGGCCGCCACCGCCAGCACCGAGGCCGCGGCGATCAGCGGTTTCTTAAAGGAAATGGTCATGTGGGTCCTCTCCTGAGTGATAAACTGAGGTCCAGTCCAATCGCCCGATAGGGTCACGGGGGCCGGTTAAGGTGGGCGGGGTGGTTCCGGGCCAGGGCCGTGCCTGATGACGGCGCCGGCCAGTTCCGGGTTAGATGAGCTAGCGACCCTCCCCAACACAGTGATCCTCGTCACACCGAGCGGCGCCCCGCGAGGCACGCGATCAGCGTGGAAATGTCGGTTGCAACGCTGGGGGCCGATCCTCTTGGAAGTGCCCCCACTTCCGGCCGGGCCCGATGCCTTAAAGAATAAGGCGAACCGGGCGTTGGGAAAAGTCCCCCGGCCGACGCATCGACATCTCGGGATCGCCACCGGCCCGCCGTCTGTCCCGGCCCCCGATGGAGTCCGGGAAACGGCGTTTGCCGAAATGCGATCATGAGCATATATGGGGGGGCATGTGCGCCGTTTCAAATGATTCTCTCGATACGTTTCACGCACCGTCGCCGGCCGGGGCCGATGAGGCGCGGCCATCGCTGATCGGCATCGACCGGACCGGGCTGCAAGGGATGCTGGCCGAGATGGGTGAAAAGCCCTTCCGGGCGCGTCAACTTTGGCAGTGGATCTACCATCGCGGGGCGCGCAGCTTCGCCGACATGAGCGATCTGTCGAAGGATCTGCGGCAGCGGCTGGAGGCGCGCTACACGCTGGAGCGCCCGGCCATCGCCCGCCAGCAGACCTCGACCGACGGCACCCGCAAGTGGCTTCTGGACTTCGCCGACGGCCAACAGGCCGAGGCCGTGTACATTCCCGAGGACGACCGGGGCGCGGTGTGCATTTCCTCGCAGGTGGGCTGCACCCTGACCTGCAAGTTCTGTCACACCGGGACCCAGCTTCTGGTGCGCAACCTGACGCCGGGCGAGATCGTCGGCCAGTTCATGGTGGCGCGCGATTCCTATGGCGAGTGGCCGAGCCCCACCGACGCCACGCGGATGCTGTCCAACGTGGTGCTGATGGGCATGGGCGAGCCGCTGTTCAACTACGACAACGTGGCCCAGGCGGTGCGCATCATCATGGACGACGAGGGGCTGTCGCTGGGCAAGCGGCGCATCACCCTGTCGACCGCCGGGGTGGTGCCGCTGATCCACCGCGCCGGGGCCGAACTGGGGATCAATCTGGCCGTCTCGCTGCACGCCCACACCGACGAGGTGCGCGACCGCCTGATGCCGATCAACAAGAAGTATCCGCTGGCCGAGCTGATGGCCGCCTGCCGGAGCTATCCCGGGCTGTCCAATGCCCGGCGCATCACCTTCGAGTACATCCTGCTGAAAGGCATCAACGACGGCGACGACGATGCCCGCGCCCTGGGTCGGCTGGTCGCCGGCATTCCCTGCAAGTTCAACCTGATCCCCTTCAACCCCTGGCCCGGCTCCGGCTTCGAGCCGCCCTCGGGCAACCGGGTGATGAAGTTCTCCAACATCCTCAACGACATGGGCTATTCGGCCCCGGTCCGCCAGCCGCGCGGCCAGGACATCCTGGCCGCCTGCGGGCAGTTGCGCTCCGACAGCCAGCGGGTGCCGCGCCACCAGCAGCCCTGGCATCCGGAGTACCAGGGTCCCTCCGCCTGATTCCCGTCTGCCGAGTTTAACGCCTAAAGGCTTCTACTTTAAGGATGAGGCGGGTATACCTATTGGCGATTCATTCGCCATTGCATCGGAGGGGGCCTCCGTGCCGGATTCCGCATTTCAGGGATTGTTCGACCACCTGGGCATCGCCGCCGGCTACCGCCATGCCGCCGGCCATTGGGTGACCACCCCGGCTTCGGTGCGCCGTCGTCTGGCGGCCAGCCTGGGGGCGCCGGTCGACACCCCGGCCGAGGCGCGGGCGGCGTTGGAGCGCCTGAAGGCCGAGGAAAGCGGCCCGCTGCCGCCGGTTCTGGTGTGGACCGCCGGGGCGGCGCCGTGCCCGCTGCCGGTGGTCTGCATCAAGGGGCCGCTGGTCGCCGAGATCACGCATGAGGACGGCTCGCACAGCGAACACCCCCTGGACCCGGCGGCGCCGGGGCTGGTGCCGCCGGCTCCCGGTTACCACCGGCTGCGCCTGCGCGCCCCGGGGCTGGCCGCCGAGACCCGGCTGATCGTCGTGCCGCCGCGTTGCCATTGGCCGGCGGCCCTGGACGCGGCGCGCATCTGGGGGCTGGCGGTCCAGGTCCATGCGCTGCGCGACATTCGCGGGGGGGGCATGGGCGATTTCCACTCCCTTCAGGGGGCGATCGACGCCGCCGCCAGCCTGGGGGCGGACACGGTGGGGCTCAATCCGCTGCACGCCCTGTTCCCGACCCGCCCCGAGCGACGCTCGCCCTATGCCCCGTCGTCGCGGCGTTTTCTCAACCCGCTCTACATCGCCGTCGAGTTGGTGCCGGAGTCCGATGGCCTGCCGATCACGCCGCTGCCCAACCAAAGCGGTCCGCCCCGGCGGCGCGATGTGGCGGCGCTGATCGACAACCGGGGCGTGGCCAGGCACCGCCTGGACGTGCTCGAGGCCCTGTTCGAGGCCTTCGCCACCCGCCATCTCGACCAGGAGACGCCGCGCGGCCGGGCCTTCGCCGCCTTCCGGTCCGAACGGGGCGCGGCGCTGGAGGATTTCGCCCGTTTCCAGGTGCTGTCGGAGCTGTTCGAGGACCGCGGCCTGCCGCCGGCCTGGCAGCAGTGGCCGGCTGCCTACCGTGATCCGCGCGGCCCGGCCGTGCGCTCCCTGGCCCAGAGTCACGCCCGGCGGGTGACCTTCCATGCCTGGCTGCAGTTCGAGGCCGACCGCCAACTGGCCGCCTGCGCCACCCGCGCCCAGGCCGGCGGACTGCGCCTTGGCCTGTACGCCGACCTCGCCGTGGGGGTCGACCGGGACGGGGTGGATTCCTGGGTTTTCCGCGACCTGCTGGCCCAGGACATCTCGGCCGGCTGCCCGCCCGACCTGCGCAATCCCCTGGGTCAGGATTGGGGGGTGGCGCCGTTCCATCCGAGGGCTCTCAAGGCCGCCGCCTACCAGCCCTTCATCGACACCCTGCGCGCCGTCATGCGCCACGCCGGGGCGCTGCGCATCGACCATGCCTTCCAGTTGACCCGGTTGTTCTGGCGACCGCTCGATCTGCCGCCCGGCGAGGGCGGCTATGTGGCCTATCCGCTGGCCGACCTGCTGGGCATCATCGCCCTGGAAAGCCAGCGCGCCCACTGCGCGGTGATCGCCGAGGACCTGGGCACCATCCCCGACGATTTCCGCGAGGCGGCGATGGCGCGCGGCACCCTGTCCTACCGCATCCTGCACCGCGAGCGCGGCCAGGGGCGGAGCTACCTGCCACCCGAGAGCTATCCGGCCGAGGCGGCGGTGGCCGCCGGGACCCACGATCAGGCCACCCTGGCCGGCTTCTGGACCGGCCATGACGTGGCCAGCCGGCGCGAGCTGGGCCTGTATCCGACCGACGCGGCGGCCGCCGCCGCCGGGCCGCAGCGGGCCGAGGACCGCCGGCAACTGGTCGCCGCGCTGACCGCCGCCGGGCTGCTCGATCCGGCGACCGACCCCGAAGGCCCGCTGCCCGAGGGGCTGGCGGCGGCGGTGGCCGGGTTCCTGGGGCGCACCCCGGCGCGACTGGTGATGATCCAGCCGGAGGACGTGATCGGGCAGGTGGCCCAGGTGAACATGCCGGCCACCGTCGACGCCTATCCCAACTGGCGGCGTCGGCTGGCCGTGCCGGTGGAGGAATGGGCCGACGATGCGCGTTTCCAGGCCGTCGCCGAGGCGCTTAGAGCACGTCGCGGTTATCTGGGGTCTCTTTGTGACCCCAGATAACCGCGACGTGCTCTGAATCCTTGAATCGAGAGCAGATTCACGTGCCCAATCTGAATCGCTTGGCGATTCAGATTGGGCACGATCTGCTCTTAGAGAGGCGGGTCGAGGCCGCTTGGCACCCGTGGCACCGGTTGCTGAACCAGCCGGGGCGGCTCCCTCAGATGGCGGTTCATGGCCCGCTCGGCCAGCCGGAACAGCCGCTGAAGGACCCAGTTGAAGATCAGATAGAGCACCCCGGCGGCGAGGAACATCTCCACCGCCCGGTAGTTGCCGGCGATCAGGGTGCGCGCCATGCCGGTCAGGTCGAGCAGGGTGATGGTCGAAGCCAGGGCCGAGCCCTTGACCATCAGGATCACCTCGTTGCCGTAGGCCGGCAGGCCGATCTGCGCCGCCCGGGGCAGCAGGACCCGCCGCAGGGTCAGCCAGCGGCCCATGCCGATGGCCCGCGCCGCCTCCACCTCGCCCGGCGGCACCGCCTGCAGGGCACCGCGCAGAATCTCGGCGATGTAGGCGGCGGTGTGCAGCGAGAAGGTGAGCAGGGCGCAGACGTAGGGCTCGCGCAGCAGGTACCACAGGGGTCCCTGGCGGATCGCCTCGAACTGGGCCAGGCCGTAGTAGATCAGGAACAGCTGGACGAGCAGCGGGGTGCCCCGGAAGAAGAAGATGTAGCCGAAGGGCAGGGCCCGCACCCAGGGGCGCGGCGAGGAGCGCGCGATGCCCAGCGGCAGGGCCAGCAGCAGGCCGAACAGCCCGCTGACCAGGACCAGCTGGGCAGTCACCCACAGGCCCTCCAGCAGCTTGGGCAGCGACTGAAGGATGATGTCCCAGCCAAAGCCGTCCATGCGTCTCCCCCTCAGCCGGCCCGGCGGGGCAAAAGGCCCCGGTTGGCGCGCCGTTCCATCAGGTGCAGCAGGGCCATGGCGACCACGGTCAGGGTCAGGTAGATTAGCGCCGCCGACAGGTAGAAGGTGAACGGCTCCTTGGTCTGGCCGACCGCGAACTGGGTCTTGCGCATCAGCTCCTCGAGCCCGATCACCGAGACCAGGGCGGTGTCCTTCATCATGATCAGGAACAGGTTGCCCAGCCCGGGCAGGGCGAGGCGCCAGGTCTGCGGCAGGGTGACCCGGCGGAACACCTGGCCGCGCGACATGCCAAGGGCCAGCGCCGCCTCGGCCTGGCCCTTGGGGATGGCCTGGAAGGCGCCCCGGAAGACCTCGGTGGCGTAGGCCCCGAAGGTCAGCGCCAGGGCCAGCGTGCCGGCGATGAAGGGGGAGAGCTCGATGTAGCCGTCATAGTCGAACAGCCGCTTGGCCAGCCCCATCAACACCACCGAGGCGCCGAAGTAGATGGTCAGCACCACCAGCAGCTCGGGCAGGCCCCGGAACACCTCCACATAGGCCGTGCCCAGGCCGCGCAGCACCTTCAAGCGCGACAGCCGCGCCGCCGCCCCCATCAGGCCGAGGGCGATGCCCAGCGGCAGGGTGGCGAAGGCCAGCCGAAGCGTCATCCAGGTGCCGGCCAGCAACTGGTTCTCGAAGCCTTGGAAGTCGGGCATGGCGGGTCCGAACAGGGCATCCCCGGGCGGCCGACCGCCCGGGGGTGAGTGGTCAGAAAGCGCCGTTCAGTAGATGCTGAACGGGAAGTAGCGCTGGTTGATCTCGGCGTAGGTGCCGTCCTCGACGATGGCCTTGATGGCGGCGTTGAGATTCTCGCGCAGCTCGTCCTCGCCCTCGCGCACGGCGATGCCGATCAGGTCGTTCTCGAACACCGGCTCGCCCTTGAACTCGAAGTCGGCGCCGGCCTCGCTGTTCAGCCACTCATAGTTCACCAGCTGGTCGGCGATGATGGCGTCGAGCCGCCCGGCCTCCAGGTCGAGGTAGGCGTTCTCCTGGGTGTCGTACAGCTTGATGTCGACCCCGGGCATGTTCTCCTCGGCCCACTTGGCCGAGACGGTGGCCCGCTGGGCGCCGATGGTCTTGCCGGCCATGCCCTCGGCGGTGATGGTCAGGTCGGCGCCCTTGGGGCCGATGAACTGGAGCTTGTTGGTGTAGTAGCGCTCGGTGAAGTCGACGGTCTTCTCGCGCTCCTCGGTGATCGACATGGAGGCGATGATGGCGTCGTACTTCTTGGCCAGCAGGCCGGGGATGATGCCGTCCCAGTCCTGCTTCACGAAGGTGCATTCGACCGCCATCTCGGCGCACAGGGCCTTGGCGATGTCGATGTCGAAGCCAATCAGCTCGCCGTTCTCGTTGACCTCGTTGAACGGCGGGTAGGCGCCCTCGGTGCCGATGCGCAGGGGGTCGGCGGTGGCCGGGGCGGCGGTCAGGGCAAGGCCCCCGGCAACGAGCAGGGCGGCCGACAGAAGGGTCTTGAGGCGTGTCATGGGCGGATCAACCTTCCGTTGTTGTCTGGCAAATACCTCCCCGGGCGGGGAGGTGGGGGAAACGCCCGGCCCGGCCGGGCCGGGGAGCTTCACGACAGGTGGCGGCGCAGGAACTGGCGCAGCCGTTCGCTTTCGGGCTGGGTGAACAGGGCTTCGGGGTCGCCGTCCTCCTCCACCAGGCCCTCGTGCAGGAACATGGTGCGGGTCGCCACCTCGCGGGCGAAGCCCATTTCGTGGGTGACGATGAGCATGGTCCGGCCCTCGCGGGCCAGGCCCCGGATGACCTCCAGCACCTCGCCGACCAGCTCGGGATCGAGCGCGCTGGTCGGCTCGTCGAAGAGGATCAGCTCGGGGTCCATGGCCAGGGTGCGGGCGATGGCGGCGCGCTGCTGCTGGCCACCGGACAGATGGGCCGGATAGAAGTTGGCCCGCTCGGCCAGGCCGACCTTTTCGAGCAGGGCCAGGGCGCGGGCCTCGGCCTCGGCGCGCGAGGTCTTCAGCACCTGGCGCGGCCCCTCGGCCACGTTGCCCAGCACTGTCATGTGGGGCCACAGGTTGAACTGCTGGAAGACGAAGCCGACGCGGGCCCGCAGGCGGCGCAACTGGCGGCGGTCGCGGGGCTGGTGGTTGCCCTCGCCGTCCGGTCTGGTGACGATCGGCTCGCCGTGCAGCATCACCGAGCCGCCGGTCGGTGTCTCGAGGAAGTTGAGGCAGCGCAGGAAGGTGCTCTTGCCCGAGCCGGACGCCCCCAGGATGGTGATCACATCGCCCGGGTGGGCGTCCACCGAAACCCCTTTCAGGACCTCGACCTCGCCAAATCGCTTGCGGATGTCACGGGCGCTGAGCATCGGCGCCCCGCCGTTGGCGTCCCTGCCGGTCACCGGCCTCCCCCTGGGAATCGTCTGCTGGCTACAAAACGAACCGGGTATCGAACCCGGTTCATCGATCTTGCCCGGCCGCGTGGCGCCGGGGGAGCGATCTTAGACCCATTCGGGCAAGGATTTGAACCATGGAAATGACACACCCCGGGGCGGCGCGCGGGCCATGCGGCCAGCCCCGGGGCCGATTTTGGTGTGAAAGGCTACCGAAAGCGCCGGCAATCGCGCATACTATTTGTTCGGGGCACCTTCATCCGCCCCGCAAACGGCCGTTCGGCCGGTTCCCCGCCCGTTCGGGCGTCGTCCGGCCGGCGGCGATTTCACGGGAGAGTCGATCCATGCGCATCGTTGCTTTCGTGGCTGCCGTTGCCCTGACCGGGACGCCAGCCTTGGCGGCCGATCTGGTCAACCAGGATGGCAGTGATCACACCGTCCTGATGGACATTCTGGGCGAGACCACCGAGGTGACCGTCGCCGCCGGCGAAACCAAGGCCGGGGTGTGCGACATCTGCACCTTCCAGATGACCGAGGACAGCGAACCGGTTCTGGTCATGGAGGGCCAGAAGGCGGTGATCCAGGGCGGGGCGCTCAGCGTCGCCGAGTAGCCGTGGCGCGGTAACCGACCAGGGGGCCGACACCAGAACGGCCTGACACCCACCCGGGAGTCAGGCCGTCGTTGTGTGTGGGCGCCGGGTTCGGGGTCTGGGCCGACCCCCGGCGATCAGGCCACGGCGGCGGTGCTGGGGGTGGCCACCGGGCGGCGCACCTCGGCGTCGTAGTCGGCGATCATGGCCTGACAGACCTGCCCCGGGGTGAACTTGTAGGGGCCGATCTCGCCGACCGGGGTCACCTCGGCGGCGGTGCCGGTCAGGAACACCTCGTCGGCCTGGGCGAACTCCTCGGGCAGGATGGCCCGCTCGATCACCTCAAGGCCGCGCGCCCTGGCCAGCCCGATCACCGTGCGCCGGGTGATGCCGTCGAGGAAGCAGTCGGGCTTCGGGGTGTGCAGCTTGCCGTCGATGAGCAGGAAGATGTTGGCCCCGGTGGCCTCGGCCACCTGACCGCGCCAGTCCAGCATCAGGGCGTCGTGGTAGCCTTCCGACTCGGCCTTGTGCTTGGACAGGGTGCAGATCATGTACAGCCCGGCCGCCTTGGCGTGCACCGGCGCGGTGCGCGGGTCGGGGCGCCGCCAGTCGCTGATGCGAAGCCGGATGCCGGCCATGCGGGCCTCGGGCGAGAAGTAGGACGGCCATTCCCAGGCGGCGATGGCCAGATGGATCGAATTCTGCTGGGCCGAAACGCCCATCATCTCGCTGCCCCGCCAGGCCACCGGGCGCACGTAGCCGTCGGTGATGCCGCTGGCGGCCAGCACCTCGGCGTGGGCGGCGTCGATCTGATCGGCGCTGTAGGGCAGCGAAAAGCCCAGCACGTTGGCCGAATAGATCAGCCGCTCGGTGTGTTCCCTGAGCTTGTAGACCGTGCCACCGTAGACCCGCTCCCCCTCGAATACGGACGAGGCGTAGTGCAGCCCGTGGCTGAGCACGTGAATCTTGGTCTCGGCCCACGGGCAGAGCCGGCCGTTGTACCAGATGACGCCGTCGCGCTGGTCGAAGGGGATGGAAGCCATGGTCTTGTCGCCTTGTTTTGATCGTCTTGGAAAGGAATGGTTCGGGAATTGTCGGATTGCTGCGTATACCGTCCGACCGAGGTCAGATTGTGTCTGGCCACCGAGGGGTTGCGTAACATCGTGAGGCGCGATATGTCAATAGTGCTGACGTACTTGGCGGGGCCCCGGCCGCTCCGCCGCAGGCTGTAAGGATCAGGCGATGAGCGGCATCAAGGGCGGGGTCAACCCGCTGTTCCTGCGCGAGGAAGACCTGCGCCAGGGCATCGAGCTTCTGTTTTTCGCCTACCGCGACTTCACCGCCGAGGCCGACGCCATCCTGGCCGACATGGGCTTCGGGCGGGCCCACCACCGGGTCATCTACTTCGTCGGCCGCCATCCGGGGATCAGCGTCAGCGAGCTTCTGGGCATCCTCAAGATCACCAAGCAGAGCCTGAGCCGGGTGCTGTCCCATCTGGTCGCCGAGGGGCTGATCGTGCAGCACCAGGGCACGCGGGACCGCCGCCAGCGCCTGCTGCACCTGACCGAGCAGGGCCAGGCCCTGGAACGCCGGCTGACCGAATGCCAGCGCGAGCGGGTCGCCCGGGCCTATCGGGCGGCCGGGGCGAGCGCCGTCGAGGGGTTCCGCAAGGTGCTCGGCGGGCTGCTCGACTCGCCGCTGCCGCGCCCCGGCCCGGCGGCCACCGACGGCGCGCCGCTGGCCGAGCCCGATCCCCTGACCACCCGGCGCTCGGCCTGACAGCCTCTTCCCTGAAAGCCGCTTCCATGACCACCCGCGACCTGCTCGGCGACCTGCGCCATCACATCCTGGTGGTCGACGATGATCGCCGGCTGCGCCGCCTGCTCAGCGACTACCTGTCGGGCGAGGGCTTCATGGTCTCGACCGCCGCCGATGCCGCCGAGGCCCGGGCCCATCTGGCCGCCCTGACCTTCGATCTGGTGGTGCTCGACATCATGATGCCCGGCGAAAGTGGGCTCGAGGTGGCCGCCGCCCTGCGCGCCGAGGAGGCCGACCCGGGCGCGCCGCCGCCGGTGCCGATCCTGCTGCTGACCGCCATGGCCGAGCCCGAGGACCGCATCCGGGGCCTCGAGGTGGGGGTCGATGACTACCTGACCAAGCCCTTCGAGCCGCGCGAGCTGCTGCTGCGCATCAACGCCATCCTGCGCCGCCTGCCGCGTCCGGCGGCGGCCCCGGCGGCCCCCTTGCGCTTCGGCGCCCTGACCTTCGATCCGACCGCCGAGTTGCTTTCCGGGGCCACCGGCGCGGTCCACCTGACCGCCGCCGAGTTGAACCTGCTGGCCGTGCTGGCCCGCCACAACGGCGAGACGATCAGCCGCGACGAGCTGGCCGAGGCGACCGGCAACGCCGCCAACCCGCGCGCCGTCGACGTGCAGGTGACCCGGCTGCGCAAGAAGATCGAGCCCGACCCCCGGCTGCCCCGCTACCTGCTGACCGTGCGCGGCCAGGGCTACCGGCTGAGGCCCGGCGAATGACCATCTTCGGCACGCCGCGCCTGCTGCGCCGGCTCAGCCCCAAGGGGCTGCTGGCGCGCTCGCTGCTGATCATCGTGGCGCCGCTGATCCTGGTCCAGGTGATCACCGCCTATGTCTTCTACGACCGCCACTGGGACACCATCACCCGGCGCCTGACCAACGCCCTGGCCGGCGAGATCGCCCTGGTCCTCGACGAGGCGGCCCACCACCCGGAGGAACTCCAGCGCCTGCACGCCACCGCCGGGCTCTACCTGCAACTCAGCTTCGACTATCAGGAGGGCCGGGTGCTGCCCAACCAGCCGCTCAGGCTGACCAGCGCCCTGGCCCGCAACATGGCCGCCGCCCTGGAGGAACGGGTGCGCCGGCCGTTCCTGATGGACCTCGAGCGGCCGGACGGCAAGGTGCGGATCGACATCCAACTGCCGCGCGGCGTGCTGGTGGTGACCACCGAGCAGAAGCGCATCTCCAGCTTCACCGCCGACCTGCTGATCTATTGGATGGTCGGCGCCTCGGTGCTGCTGTTCGCCCTGGCCACCCTGTTCATGCGCAATCAGGTGCGCTCGGTGCGCCGCCTCGCCGCCGCCGCCGACGCCTTCGGCAAGGGCCGCGAGATCGGCCAGTTCAAGATCGAGGGGGCCCGCGAGGTGCGTCAGGCGGCCCAGGCCTTCAACCTGATGCGCGAGCGCATCGGCCGTCAGGTGGCCCAGCGCACCGAGATGCTGGCCGGCGTCTCGCACGATCTGAGGACCCCGCTGACCCGCATGAAGCTCCAGCTTTCCCTGGCCCGGCGCCATCCCGACAGCGGCCTGGGCGCCGACGGCCTGGACGACCTGCTGGACGACGTGGCCGAGATGGAGCGCATGGTCGAGGCCTATCTGGCCTTCGCCCGCGGCGAGGGCACCGAGGCGCCGGTGCCGACCGATCTGGCCGGGCTCATCGAGGAGGTGGTGGGCCGCTTCCGCCGCCACGGGGCGCTGGTCGACCTGCACCTGGAACGCAGCCTGACCCTGCCCCTGAAGGTGCAGGCGGTGGACCGCTGCCTGTCCAACCTGCTGGCCAACGCCAGCCGCTTCGCCCGGCACGTCAGCGTGCGCCTGGGCGAGCGCCAGGGGGCGGCGGAAATCCTCATCGACGACGACGGCCCCGGCATCCCCGAGGCCGAGCGCGAGGAGGTCTTCCGCCCCTTCCACCGGGTCGAGCGTTCGCGCAACCCGGCGACCGGCGGCTGCGGCCTGGGGCTGACCATCGCCCGCGACGTGGTGCGCGGCCACGGCGGCGAGATCGCCCTGCTCGACAGCCCCCTGGGCGGCCTGCGCGTGCGGGTCCGCTTGCCGCTGTGAGGGGGGATCGGACCCTGATAGGGTGCGTCGAGGATTGGGAAACCGGGAGATGACGGCGTGCGTTTGGTCGGGGTGTTGCTGACGGTTCTGCTCACCGGCTGTGCCAGCCTGAGCGAGGACGAGTGCCGGACCGCCGACTGGGCGGCGATCGGCTATGCCGACGGCGCGGCGGGGCGGCCGGGCAGCCGGCTGGAGGATCACCGGGAAGCCTGCGCCGAGTACGGCATCGCCCCGGTGCTCGCCGCCTACCGCGCCGGGCGGGGCGAGGGCCTGCTGGAGTACTGCCGCCCGGCCCGGGGCTATGCCGAGGGGCTGGACGGCAAGACCTACCGGGGCGTCTGCCCGGCCCATCTGGAGGCCGATTTCGTCGCCGCCCATCAGGCCGGCCGGGACATCCACCGCCTGGAAGAGGAGGCCGAGGACCTGGCGGCCGAGGTGACCGACCTCGACCAACAGCTCGACACGCTGCGCCGGCGCCGCGCGTCCCTGAAATCGGCGGCCTTGACCGGCGAGACCCTGGAGGCGCGCACCAACGCCCTGCTTCGGCTCGATGACCTGGATACGGAACTGCGCCGTCTGGACAACCGGCGGGCCGACCTTCTGGTCCGCCGCGTCCACCTGGAGGAACGGGCCTTCCGGCGGCGCGCCGAGGCCGCCGCCCGTTGGAGCGGCAAGCCATGAGGCGGGCCGTTGTCGTCCTCTGCGCCCTGCTGCTCCTCGCCGCGCCGGCCAAGGCTCTCAGCCCCCAGGACTTGACCCCCCAAGACCTGACCCCCCAGGACCTCACTCCGGGCGAGCCCGGCGTGGTCGCGCGGGTGCTGGATGGCGACACCGTGGACCTCGACGACGGCCGGCGGGTCCGCCTGCTGGCCATCCAGGCCCCGGAGATGAATTACGGCCGGGGCACCCCCGAGCCCTTCGCCGAGGCGGCCACCGCCGCCCTGGTCGAACTGGCCGAGGGGCGCCGGGTGACGCCCCATTTCGACCGCGCCCGCCACGACCGCCACGGCCGCCTGCTGGCCCATCTGGTGCGCGCTGACGGCCTGTGGCTGGAGGCCGAGTTGATCGACCGGGGGCTGGCCCGGGTCTACACCTTCGCCGACAACCGCGCCCTGGGCCCCGCCCTGCTGCGCCGCGAGGCGGCGGCACGCCAGGCCCGGCGCGGCCTGTGGGCCGACTCGCGCCACGCCATCCGCGCCGCCACGGCGGTGGCCCGCCTGCTCGGCGAGGTCGGCACCTTCCAGTTGGTCGAGGGCACGGTGCGCGACGCCGCCCGGGTGCGCGACCACATCTACCTCAACTTCGGCCCCGACTGGCGCACCGACTTCACCGTCCGCGTCGACGAGCCGGCGTGGCCCCTGTTCCAGCAGGCGTTCCGTGGGCTCGGGGTCGATCTGCTGGCCCTGGAGGGGCGGACGGTGCGGGCCCGGGGCTGGCTGCGCAACCGCAACGGCCCGATGCTGGTGCTCGACCATCCGGAGCGGCTGGAGGTGGTGGAGTAGGGGGGAAGGTCAGGCCGCCTCGCTGGGCACCCGGGCGAGCAGTTGCAGGCGGCTCCAGTCCTTGATCATCAGGCCGGAGATGCGCCGCGACACCACCCCCTCGCGGGCCAGTTCGCCCAGCGTCTGGGCGACGTTCTCCTTGGCCGTGCCGGCCCAGGCGGCGATCTCGCTGTGGCTGGGCACGCTCTTGATGAAGTACTCGCCGGGGCGCCTGGGGTCGGGCTCGGCCAGACGGACCAGCTCGCAGATGATGCGTTGGGTGTCGGAAAGGGTGCTGAGTTCGGTCACCCGGGCGTCCAGCCGGCGGACCATCCCGGCCAGATGGTGCAGCATCTCGATGGCGACCACCGGGTGGGACTTCAGCAGTTCCATGAAGGTGGGGCCGGGGATGGCGGCGATGACGGTCTCGGCGGCGGCGATCACGCGGGCCGAGCGGGGCCGCTGGTCGATGGCCGACAACTCGCCGAAGAAGTTGCCGGCGGTGATGTTGGCCAGGGCCACTTCCTGTTCGCCCAGGGCCACCGTGTAGGTGTAGGTGAGGACGCGCACCGCGCCCTTGACGACGAAATAGACGTCGTGACAGTCGTCGTCCTGGTCGATGATCTGTTCGTCGACGGTGTAGCGCTGCCAGGTGCAGGCCCGGGCGAAGTCGCGCAGCCCCTCGGCCGGCACGTCCCGGAGCAGGAAGATCCCATCAAGCGATCCGGTTTCGACCAGTTCCACCGCGCCGCTCCACCACCCGGCCATTTTCCCGCCCACGGGTTTGCACCCCTCTGGGCGGTTCCGCCGGCTTCTCCGGCGGCCGAGTCGGTTCGGGCGCCGGTCGCCCCCGAAGCCTCTCGTCAAGTCACTGTACGGCAGAGCAGGGCGCGGGAAAAGCCCGCTTTTTCCCGCCCGCCGGGGTCACTCGGCGGCCAGCCAGGGCTGCTGGGTGGTGCGGCGGCCTTCGAAGTCGTCGATCAGCTCGCGGCGCTCCAGGGTCAGGCCGATGTCGTCCAGCCCGTTGAGCAGGCAGTGCTTGCGGAAGGGATCGATGTCGAAGCGGATGGTGCCGCCGTCGGGCCCCTTGATCTCCTGGTTCTCCAGGTCGATCGTGATGGTGGCGTTGGCGCCGCGTTCGGCGTCGGCCATCAGCTTGTCCACCTCCTCCTGGGGCAGGCGGATGGGCAGGATGCCGTTCTTGAAGCAGTTGTTGTAGAAGATGTCGGCGAAGCTGGGCGCGATGATGCAGCGGATGCCGAAGTCGAGCAGGGCCCAGGGGGCGTGCTCGCGCGAGCTGCCGCAGCCGAAGTTGTCGCCGGCGACCAGGATCTGCGCCCGGCGCCAGGCCGGCTGGTTGAGCACGAAGTCGGGCACCTCGTTGCCGTCGCCATCGAAGCGCATCTCGTCGAACAGGTGGGCCCCCAGGCCGGTGCGCTTGATGGTCTTCAGGAACTGCTTGGGGATGATCATGTCGGTGTCGACGTTGATCATCGGCAGCGGGGCGGCGACCCCGGTCAGGCTGGTGAACTTGTCCATCGGGCCTATCCCTTCAGCTTGCGGGCCAGCATGACGGACAGCAGGCTTTCGGCGACGGTGTCGGCCTCGCTGTCCTCATCGTCGGGGTCCATCGCCCCGGTGGCGTCCTCGTCTTCCTCGACCCAGGCCCAGATGACGTCGCCCTCGTCGCCCTCGTCGCCCTCGTCGCCCGTCCCGTCCAGGTCGCCGAGGTCGTCCAGGTCGTCCAGGTCGGGGGCGAAGGGGTCGTTGGCCGGGGTGGCGATCAGCTCGACCAGACTGGTGCCGCGCACCAGGGCGCGCATCACCGGCTCGGGCAGGACGATCTCGCTGGCCAGCCGGGGGATGCCGGTGGCCGGGTCGAGGGTCAGGGCGGGTGAACAGGCGCGGGCCATGACGGCGGGCTCTCCGAGGGGGGCTTGGAAGAAGGTGCGGACTAGAAGAAGGTCCGGACGTCGGTCAGGCGGCCGGTGATGGCGGCCGCCGCGGCCATCGCCGGGCTCATCAGGTGGGTCCGCCCGCCGCGCCCCTGGCGCCCCTCGAAGTTGCGGTTCGAGGTGGCGGCGCAGCGCTCGCCGGGGCTCAGGCGGTCCTCGTTCATGGCCAGACACATCGAGCACCCGGGGGCGCGCCATTCGAAGCCGGCGTCCAGGAAGATGCGGTCCAGGCCCTCTTCCTCGGCCTGTTCCTTGACCAGCCCGGAGCCGGGCACGATCATCGCGCCGACCCCCGGGGCCACCGTCTTGCCGACCTTGAGCGCCCGCTCGACCACGGCGGCGGCGGCGCGCAGGTCCTCGATGCGGCCGTTGGTGCACGAGCCGATGAAGACCCGGTCGATGGCCACCTCGGTGAGCGGCGTGCCGGGGGTGAGGTCCATGTAGGCCAGTGCGCGCTCGACCGCCTTGGCCTTGGCCTCCGGGAAATCGCCGGGGCTGGGCACGCGGGCCGAGATGGGCAGCGCATCCTCGGGCGAGGTGCCCCAGGTGACGAACGGCTCGAGGGTCGTCGCGTCGATGCTCACCGTCTTGTCGAAGTGGGCCCCGGGGTCGGTCTTCAGGGTCCGCCAGTGGGCCACGGCGGTTTCCCACAGGGCGCCCTTGGGGGCCATGGGGCGGCCCTTGAGGTATTCGAAGGTGGTCTCGTCGGGGGCGATCAGGCCGGCCCGGGCGCCCGCCTCGATGGTCATGTTGCAGACCGTCATGCGGCCTTCCATGGACAGCCCGCGGATCGCCTCGCCGGCGTACTCGATGACGTGGCCGGTGCCCCCGGCGGTGCCGATCTCACCGATGATGGCGAGCACCAGATCCTTGGCGGTCAGGCCCTCGGGCAGGGCGCCGGCGACCTCGACCAGCATGTTTTTCGCCGGCGCCTGACGCAGGGTCTGGGTGGCCAGGACGTGCTCGACCTCCGAGGTGCCGATGCCGAAGGCCAGGGCCCCGAAGGCGCCGTGGGTGGCGGTGTGGGAATCGCCACAGACGATGGTCGCCCCGGGCAGGGTGAAGCCCTGCTCCGGGCCGACGATGTGCACGATGCCCTGGCGGATGTCGCTCATGCCGAGGTAGGTCACCCCGAAGTCGCGGGCGTTGCTTTCCAGCGCCTCGACCTGGGTGCGGCTTTCCGGGTTGGCGATGTCGGCTGCCCCGGCCATCGTCTCGCGCCCGGCGGTGGGCACGTTGTGGTCGGCCATGGCCAGGGTCAGGGCCGGGCGGGCGACCTTGCGACCGGCGGTGCGCAGCCCCTCGAAGGCCTGCGGGCTGGTCACCTCATGGACCAGATGCCGATCGATGTAGATCAGGCAGGTGCCGTCCTCCTGGACCTCGACCAGGTGGTCGGCCCAGATCTTGTCGAACAGGGTGCGGGGCTCGGCCATCGTCTCTGTCGCCAATTGATGTCTTTCAGGGGAATAGGGACGGCGGGGCGGCCCGTCAGGCGCCCCGCCGGCCTTGGCGTGCCGAAGGAGAAGGGACCTACTTGCCCTTCTCGGACTTCTCGGCCTCGGCGGCGGCCTTGGCGGCGGCGGCCTTGGCGCGATCGATCTCGCGCTCGGCGGCCTGCGCCCGGGCGGTGCCCTGGGTGTCCTCGATGATGCGGGCCGACCGGCCGCGACGGTCGCGCAGGTAGTACAGCTTGGCCCGGCGCACCCGGCCCTTGCGGATCACCTCGATGCGCTCGATGACCGGCGCGTACAGCGGGAAGACGCGCTCCACGCCCTCGCCGAAGCTGATCTTGCGCACCGTGAAGCTGGAGTTGATGCCGGCGTTCTTGCGGGCGATCACCACGCCCTCGAAGACCTGGATACGCTCGCGGGTGCCTTCGACCACGCGCACGTGGACCTTGACGTTGTCGCCGGGGCGGAAGTTCGGCACCGGCCGCTTGGCCAGCAGCTTGTCGACCTGCTCCTGCTCGACTTCTTGCAGAATGTTCATGGCTGTTCCTTTCTACCCTCTTGCTCTTGCTTCTGTGCGGCGAGGTACCGATCCCACAGATCGGGGCGCCGCCACCGGGTGGTGTCTTCACTCATGGCGCGCCGCCAGTCGACGATGCGCGCGTGGTGGCCGGAAAGCAGAACCTCCGGCACCGACCGACCGGCCCAGACCTGGGGCCGGGTATAGTGGGGATGCTCCAGCAGCCCCGTCTCGAAACTCTCCGCCTCCAGGCTTTCCGTCTTGCCGACCACCCCGGGGAGCAGCCGGATCACCGCGTCGAGCAGGGCCATGGCCGCTGCCTCGCCGCCGGAGAGGACGAAGTCCCCCAGGCTGATCTCCTCGGGTGCCCAGGCCTCCAGGACCCGTTGGTCCACCCCCTCGTAGCGCCCGCAGAGCACGGTGAGGCCGGGCTCGGCGGCCAACTCGCGGACCAGCGGTTGGTCCAGCACCCGGCCCCGTGGGGTCAGGTAGACGAGGCGGCCCGATCCCGGCCCGGGATGGGTGGCGGACAGGGCCCGGTCGATGACGTCGGGGCGCATCACCATGCCGGCCCCGCCGCCGAACGGACTGTCGTCCACGGTGCCGTGCTTATCGCCCGCGAAATCGCGGATGTCCACCGTTTTCAGGGTCCATACGCGATCCATCAGGGCCTTGCCGGCCAGCGAGGCGCCAAGCGGCCCGGGGAACATTTCCGGGAACAGGGTGAGCACCCGGACGTCGAACGGGGCGGTGTCGGCGGTCGGGGCCTCGGTCGGGCTCATGCCCCGTCCTCCGCCAGTTTCTCCGCCAGTTCTTCCTCCGCCAGTTCTTCCTCGGGCGGATCGACGACCAGCCGGCCGCCGGCCAGATCGACCGTGGGCACGGCGGCGCGGGTGAAGGGGACCATCAGCTCGCCGGCCGCGCCCTTGATCTCCAGCACGTCGCCGGCCCCGAAGTCGTGCACCGCCGTCACCGCGCCCAGGGCCCGGCCGCCGGTATCCTCGACGGCGAGCCCGATCAGGTCGGCGTGGTAGAAGGTCTCGTCGTCCTCGGGCGCCGGCAGGGAATCGCGCTCCAGCCACAGCTCGGTGCCCTTCAGGGCCTCGGCGGCGGTGCGGTCGTCGATCCCCGAAAGGCGGGCCAGCACCACCCCCTTGGCCCGGCCGGTGACGGCCACCGTGAAGCGGCGGCCGTCGGCCGTGGCCAGGGGGCCGTAGGCGGCGATGTCGGCCGGCTCGGCGGTGAAGCTCTTCAGGCGCACCTGACCCTTCACCCCGTGCGGGCCGGTGACCACGCCAAGCAGCAGCCGCCCCGGGCGCATGGTTGGCGGGGCCCCTTAAGAGGCCGCCTCGGCGCCCTCGGCGGCCGCCTCGGCGGCGGCCTTGGCCCGCTCCTCGGCTTCGCGCAGGCGCTCCTGGGCCTTGGCCTTGAGCTGGTTCTTCTTGGTCTGCTCGGGGATCGCCGGGGCGGCCATCAGGCCCTTGGCGGCGAGCAGGCGGGCCACCCGGTCGGTCGGACGGGCGCCGTTGGCCAGCCAGTGGCTGACCCGCTCTTCCTTGAGGCGCACCCGCTCCTCGTGGTCGTTGGCCAGCATCGGGTTGTAGGTGCCCAGCTTCTCGATGAAGCGGCCATCGCGCGGCATCCGCGAATCGGCGACCACGATGCGGTAGACGGGACGGCGCTTGGCGCCACCACGGGACAGGCGAATCTTCAACGACATGGGGGTTGGTGTCTCCTTTGGGGATCGAATTCGGGGAGTGAAACGGGTGCCCCCGGGTGGGGGCGGCTGGCAACCGAGGAGGGCCGAAGCCGTCCTACTTTTTCTTTTTGCGGAACTTGGACTTGCGGCCTCCCGGCGGGGGCATGGCGCCGGGCAGGCCGGGCATGCCGCCCATCCCGCCGCCCATGGGGCCGCCCAGGCCGGGCAGGGCGGGGCCGCCGGCGATGCCGCCGCTGGGCGGCGGCAGGGCGCCGCCGGGGGCCTGCGGGGCCTCGCCGCCGGGGCCGCTCAGGGCCTCCTTGAAATCGTTGGGGTCGAAGCTTTCCGGCAGGCCCATCTGCGAGAGCTGGTCGGCCCCGCCGGGCATGCCGCCGCCGGTCAGGGCACTCATCAGGGCCTTGCGGCCGCCGGCCTTCTTCATGTGCTTCATCACGGTGGCCATCTGCTGGTGCTGCTTCAGCACCTTGTTGACCTCCTGCACCGGGCGCCCGCAGCCGGCCGCGATGCGCCGCTTGCGGCTGGCCTTGATGAGCTCGGGATGGCGCCGCTCCTGGCGCGTCATGGACAGGATGATGGCTTCCTGGTGCTTGATCATCCTATCGTCGATGTTGGCCTCGGCGATCTGCTTCTTCATCTTGGCCAGCCCCGGCATCATGCCCAGCAGGCCCTTGAAGTCGCCCATCTTCTGGATCTGCTGAAGCTGCACCAGCATGTCTTCCAGATCGAACTTGCCGGCCATCATCTTCTTGGCCATGCGCTCGGCGGCGTCCTGGTCGACGGTCTGCGCCGCCTTTTCCACCAGGCTGACCACGTCGCCCATGCCCAGGATGCGGTTGGCGATGCGGTCGGCGTGGAAGCCCTCCAGGCCGTCCAGCTTCTCGCTGGTGCCGAGCAGCTTGATCGGCCGCCCGGTGACGGCGCGCATGGACAGCGCCGCGCCGCCGCGCGCGTCGCCATCGACCCGGGTCAGCACGATGCCGGTGACACCCACCTTCTCGTTGAACTCGCGGGCCGTGTTGACGGCGTCCTGGCCGATCATGGCGTCGGACACCAGCAGCGTCTCGGCTGGCTCGGTCAGCGCCGAGACCTCGGCCACCTCGTCCATCAGCTCCTGGTCGATGTGCAGGCGCCCGGCGGTGTCGAGGATCACCACGTCGTAGCCGCCCTTGCGCGCCTCCTCCAGGGCCCGGCCGGCGATGGCCACCGGCTTCTGGCCCTTGACGATGGGCAGGCAGTCGACCTCGGCCTGATCGGCCAGCACCTGCAACTGGTGCTGGGCGGCCGGGCGGTAGACGTCCAGGCTGGCCAGCAGCACCTTCTTCTTCTGGTCGTTCTTGAGCTTGCGGGCGATCTTGGCCGAGGTGGTGGTCTTGCCCGAGCCCTGAAGACCGACCATCAGGATCGGCACCGGCGGGGTGGCGGCCAGATTGAGCCCGGTCTCCTCGGTGCCCAGGGTGTCGATCAGGGCATCGTGGACGATCTTGACCACCATCTGCCCCGGGGTGACCGACTTGACCACGTCCTGGCCGATGGCCTGTTCCTTGACCCGGGCGACGAATTCCTTGACCACCGGCAGGGCGACGTCGGCCTCGAGCAGGGCGACCCGGATCTCGCGCATCGCCGTGTTGACGTCGGACTCGCTCAGCGCGCCGCGCTTCTTCAGCTTGTCGAGCGTCGCGCCCAGGCGACTGGAAAGGGAATCGAACATCACGCCACCCCTGGCGGTTGAAACGGACGAATGGTGCCAGCTTTCGGACAAGCACCAACGGCGCCAGCTTTTGGACAAGCGCCAACAGCGCCAGTGCGCGAACCTCGCGGACTGACGGGCCCCCTCGGGAGCATTGAGATGCCCGAAGCGGAAAACAGAAGCCGCCCTTTTAGACCGCCCACCCCACCCGGGTCAAGCCGCAGCGGTTCTTGCGGACGTTCGCCGGGCGGTTCATAACCACGCCATGCGCCGCCTTCACCACCACCCGCTGTGCCCGTTCTCCCGCAAGGTTCGCCTGTGCCTGGGCGAAAAACGCCTGGATGCCGAGCTCATCGAGGAAAAGCCCTGGGAACGGCCGCCCCATCTGCTGGCCCTCAACCCGGCCGGCAACCTGCCGGTGCTGTGCGAGGCTGAGAATGGCCCCACCGTGGCCGACGCCCAGGCCATCGCCGAATACCTGGACGAAGCCCACCCCGACCCCGGCCTGCTCGGCCCCGACCCCAAGGCCCGCGCCGAGGCCCGCCGCCTGACCGCGTGGTTCGACCACAAGTTCTTCGACGAAGTAACCCGCCACCTGTGGGGCCAGAAACTGTGGAGCCGACTGGCCGGCGGCCCACCGCCCGATTCGCGCGTGCTCAGGGCCGGCAAGGCCAACATCCATACCCACCTGACCTACATCGCCTGGCTGGCCGAACGACGCCGCTGGCTGGCCGGCAACAGCCTCTCCCTGGCCGACCTCGCCGCCGCCGCCCAACTGTCGGTGATCGACTACAGCGGCGACGTGCCCTGGAACGACCACCCACTGGCCAAGGACTGGTACGCCCGCCTGAAATCCCGCCCCGCCTTCCGCCCCCTGCTCGCCGATACCGCCCCCGGCATCACCCCCCCACCCCACTACGCCGACCTCGACTTCTGACCCTGGCAACGGCGGTGACGCCAAGGGGGCGCCGCCCCCTTGGAACCCCCGCCGGGGGGACCAGGGGCCCCCCCGGACCCCCGCCGTGACTTAAAACCCCACCGAGGGGGGCTTGCCCCCCTCGGTGGGGTTTTGACTCAAGGGTGGGGTCTGGGGAGGCCCCCGGCCTCCCCAGCGGGGTTCAAAGGGGCAGCGCCCCTTTGCGTCACCGCCGTCGCCAGGTCCAGCGTCGGGTGGGCGGGGTGAGGGTGAGGGGGGTAATCTCGGGTTGGCGGTCGCGGCGTCGGGCGATGGTGCCGGTGGCGAGGTTGACGCAGGCCAGGGAGCGTTGGCCTTTGTAGTCTTCCTCGGTTTTCAGCCATTGGCCGTCGGGGGCGCTGAAGGCGCCGCCGGTGGGGATGGGCGGGCCGGGTTCCTGGCCGGTGGCTGGGGTGGGTTCCAGGTGGAGTTGGCCGGGCAGGGGGTTGAGTTTGGTCTCCGGGTCGACCGGCAGCAGTTCGCCGGGGGGATCGAGGGGGGCCAGATGGAGCGTCTGGAAGTCCTTGCCCTGGCGCCGGGCGAGCAGGCAGGGGCGCCAGCGGCCGTCGAGAAGGGCCTCGACCAGACTGCCGGGGGGCAGGTTGGCGGCCTTGCGCTTCATGGCTGGTCGACGTCGAGCCGCGCCAGATTGGCCCGGGCCAGTTCGGCGGCGGCGCTGTCGGGGGCGATGTTGACCACAGCCAGCCAGTCGTCGCGGGCCGCCGCGGCGTCGCCGGCCAGACGGTTGAGGATGCCGCGTTCGAGCAGGGCGTCGGGGTTGAAGCGGTCCAACTCGAGGGCGGCATCGATGTCGGCCCGGGCGCCGGCGGTGTCGTCCAGGAAGCGGCGGGCGCTGGCCCGCAAGGTGAGGGCATCGACGCGGCGCGGATCGAGGGCGAGGGCGGCCGAGAGGTCGTCCACCGCCGGGCGGTAGTTGGCCGCCTCGGCCAGGGCCACGGCGCGGTCGATGAGCAGGTCGACGCGGGCCGGGGCGTCGGGTGCCAGCAGGGCCAGCGCGCTGTCCAGGGCGGCCACGGCGCGCCCGGGGTTGGCGTCGAGCAGCCAGCCCTGGGCCGCCTGGGCGAGCATGCCGGCCCGCACCTCGGGGCGCTGGCGCGACTGCTCGGCGAGCAGTTCCAGGCGCCGGGCGGCGGGGCGGGCCTCGCCCATTTCCAGCAGGGCGACGGCGGCGCAGTGGCGGGCCGCGTCGCCGCCGCCCAGGCCTTCCCAGGCGCCGGCGCGGTCGAAGCCGGCCTCGGGGTCGCTGCGGGCCAGGGCCAGGCAGCGGGCGTATTCGGTTGCCGGGTCGATGGTGCCGGGCTCGGATGTCTGGACCTGGGGGGATTGGGCATGTGCCGCCGGGCCGGTTGCCGCCAGGGCGACCAGGGCATAGATGAGGGCATGGACAACAGGGGCGAGGGCGCGGCGCTTCATGCCGGCCAGGGTCCGACAGGGGGAAAGGGAATGCAAGAGACTCCGGTGGTGCTGATCTTCGGCCAGGGCTACAGCGGTCGGGTGCTGGCCGACGACCTGAGGGCTCGGGGCTGGACGGTGCGCGGTACCCATCGCGGCGCCGCCGATCCGGCGGCCGGCCTGTGGACCTTCGACGCCGAACACCGGCTGCCCCCGGAGGCTTTCGAGGGGGTAACCCATGTGCTCGATTCCATCCCTCCCGCCGGCGACGGCGATCCCCTGCCCCTGGCCGTGCACCGGGCCGAGTTGGCGGCGCTGCCGGGGCTGCGCTGGGCCGGCTACCTGTCGACCACCGGGGTCTACGGCAACACCGACGGGGCCTGGGTCGACGAGGAAAGCCCGCTGGCCCCGGGCTCGGCGCGCGGCGCCCGCCGGGTCGCCGCCGAGCGGGCCTGGCTCGAGAGTGGTTTGCCGGGCCATGTCTTCCGGCTGGCCGGCATCTATGGGCCGGGGCGCAGCGCCATCGATTCGCTTGAGGCCGGCACGGCGCGGCGCATCGTCAAGCCGGGGCAGGTGTTCTGCCGCATCCACGTGGCCGACATCGCCCGGGTGGTGGCCGCCTCCATGGAGCGGCCCAGCCCGGGCACGGTCTACAACGTGTGCGACGATCTGCCGGCCCCGCCGCAGGAGGTGATCGCCCACGCCGCCCACCTGCTGGGTGTGGAGCCGCCGCCCGAGGAGCCGCTGGAGTCGGCCAACCTGTCGCCGATGGCGATGAGCTTCTATGCCGACAACCGGCGGGTCAGCAACCGGCGCATCAAGGAGGAGCTGGGCGTCACCCTGGCCCATCCCGACTATCGCAGCGGTCTGGCCGCGCAACTGGCGGCCCGGACGGCCGGTTGACCACTGGCCCGGCGGGCGGTGCTTGCGCGCTCGCCCCGCTGGTGCCACATTCCCGGCTCAGCATGACGGGTATTCGGTGACAGAAGGAAGGACCGGCGAGCGATGGCGTTCAAGCCCTCCGTTGTGGCGGCGATTTTCGGTGTGCTGTTGGGTGCCTTGGCCGCGACGCCGGCCTCGGCGACCGAGGTCGAGCGCATCGGCGTGTTCGGCTCGTGGTCGGCCTATACCTACCAGGAGCAGGGCAACAAGGTCTGCTACATGGCCAGCCGGCCGCTCAGCTCGCAGGGCGATTACACCAAGCGCGGCGACGTCTTCATGCTGGTCAGCCACCGCCCGGGCGACGGCGCCTTCGACGTGGTCAACATGGTCGCCGGCTACCCTTACGCCGATGGCGTGGATGTCGAGGTGGAGGTCGGCGACGGCACCTTCTCGCTGTACACCGAGGGCGACCGCGCCTGGACCCGCACCGAGACCGACGACCGCCGGCTGACCCAGGCCATCGCCTATGGCAAGACGCTGCGCGTGCGCGGCCTGTCGAGCCGCGGCACGGAAACCCTGGACACCTTCTCGCTGCGCGGCTCGCTGGACGCCTACAAGGCCATTTCCAAGGCCTGCAACCACCCGGTCAAGTAGGGGGCTCGCCGCTCAGGCGGCGACCACGAAGCGGGCCATCACCTTCTTGGCGCCGCCTTTCTCGAACTGGATGTCGAGCTTGCCGCCCTCGGCCCGGGTCACCGTGCCGTAGCCGAACTTGTCGTGGAACACCCGCTGCCCGGGGCTGAAGGCGGCCTCGCCATCCGGCGCGGCCGGTCGCGTGGCCGGCGGCGTGGGGGTGGGCCGCTCGATGTGGCGGTCGGGTTTCGGGCGGGCCCAACTCGGCCCATCCCAGCCCAGTCCCGAGCCGCCGCCGAAGCTGCCAGCCCGCCCGCCGGAGAGGCCCTTGGCCCCCTCGCGGACCACATGGGCGTCGGGCAGCTCGTCCAGGAAGCGGCTGGGCAGGCAGCTTTGCCACTGGCTGAACAGGCGGCGGTTGGCGGCGTGGCTGATGGTCACCCGGCGGCGGGCCCGGGTCAGGCCGACGTAGGCCAGCCGGCGCTCTTCCTCGAGGCCCTTGAGGCCCTCCTGATCGAGCGCCCGGCGGTGGGGGAACAACTCTTCCTCCCAGCCGGCCAGGAAGACCAGCTCGAACTCCAGCCCCTTGGCGCCGTGCAGGGTCATCAGGGTGACCCGGTCGCCGAGCGCGGCTTCCTCGTTCTCCATGACCAGGCTGACGTGTTCGAGGAAGGTTTCCAGGCTCTCGAAGTCCTCCAGCGCCGTGCACAGTTCGCGCAGGTTGTCGACCCGGCCCGGGGCCTGGGGGTCGGGGTCGGCGCGCCACATGTCGATCAGGCCCGACTCCTTCAGCACCCGGGACATCAGCTCGCCCGGCGGGGTCTCGGCGGCGACCTCCCGCCAGCCGGCGATCTGCTGAAGGAAGCCGTCCAGGGCCTTGGCGGCGCGCGGTTTCAGCTCGTCGCTGCCCAGCACCTCGGTGGCGGCGGCGGACAGTGACAGGCCGCCGGCCCGGGCCAGTTGGTGCAGCGTCTTGAGGGTGGCGTCGCCGATCCCCCGGCGCGGCTTGTTGACGATGCGCTCGAAGGCCATGTCGTCGTCGGCCTGGGCGATCAGGCGCAGATAGGCCACCGCGTCGCGGATCTCCAGGCGCTCGTAGAAGCGCGGCCCGCCGACCACCCGGTAGGGCAGGCCGGTGGTCATCAGGCGCTCTTCGAACTCGCGGGTCTGGGCCCCGGTGCGGACCAGGATGGCGGCGTCGGACAGCCGGCCGCCATCGCGCTGGTGGGCGATCAGATCCTCGGCGACGACGCGGGCCTCCTCCTCGCCGTCCCACACGGCGCGCACGCGCAACCGCTCGCCCAGCGCGTCATCGTCGCCCTGGGAGGCGCTCTGGGGGGCGTGGCCGCTTTTCAGGGTCTTGCCCAAGCGGTCGCGGTTGTTGGCGATGAGCTCCGAGGCGGCGGCCAGGATGCGCGGCGTGGAGCGGTAGTTGCGCTCCAGGCGGATGACGTTGGCGCCGGGGAAGTCCTGCTCGAAGCGCAGGATGTTGCCCACCTCGGCGCCGCGCCAGGAGTAGATGGACTGGTCGTCGTCGCCCACGCAGCACAGGTTGCGATGCCCCTGGGCGAGCAGCCTGAGCCACAGGTACTGGGCCACGTTGGTGTCCTGGTACTCGTCGACCAGGATGTAGCGCAGGCGCTGCTGATAGGGCTGGAGGGCTTCCTCGGGGTGGCTCTTGAAGACGGTCAGGCAGTGCAGCAGAAGGTCGCCGAAGTCGCAGGTGTTGAGGGTTTTCAGGCGCTCCTGATAGGGCCCGTAGAGGCGGTGGGCAAAGCCGTCCATGGCGCCGCGATCAGAGGTCGGCACCGCCTCCGGGGTCAGGCCGCGATCCTTCCAGCGCTGGATGCAGCCCATCAGGGCCGGCGGCGGGCTGCGCTTGGGGTCCAGGTTGGCGGCCTGCATGAGCTGCTTCAGAAGCCGCAACTGGTCGTCGGCGTCGAGGATGGTGAAGTTGCTCTTGAGGTCGACCAGCTCGGCGTGGCGACGCAAAAGGCGCGCCCCCAGGGCGTGGAAGGTGCCCAGCCAAAGCTGCTCGGCCGGTGGGCCAATCAACTCGCCGACCCGTTCCCGCATTTCCCGGGCGGCGCGGTTGGTGAAGGTGACCGCCATGATCTCCCACGGCCGGGCCAGCCGTTGGTGCAGCAGGTAGGCCAGCCGGGTGGTCAGCACCCGGGTCTTGCCGGTGCCGGCGCCGGACAGCACGAGCAGCGGCCCGTCGGTGGTCTCCACCGCCTGACGCTGTTCGGGGTTGAGCCCCTCCAGCCACGGCGGCGGCGCCGGCGGGGTGCTGGGCGGGGGCGCCGGGGGAGCCGGCTGGAAGCTGGACAGATCGAAGGGGTCGCTCATGCCCCACAATATATCGGGGGCAGGGGGCGGGAACCACCCTCCAGATATGGCGGAAGGAGGGTCAGGAGCCCTGGCGCAAGACCTCGTAGTCGGCCAGTACGGCGTCCAGCCGGGCCTGGCCCTGGGCCACCGTCTCGCCGGCCGCCAGCATGGCGCGTTCGACCCCCACCGGGTCGAGCCGCCCGGCGGCCAACCCCTCGGCCAACTCCTCGTAGCTGTCCAGGCCCTCGGCCACCATGTCGCGGGCCAGGCCGAGGCGTTCGCCAAGCCGGATCACCTGGGGCAGGGCCGGGTGGTCGGCGGCCAGACCCAGCACCAGGTCCTGGAAGCGGACCTGCAATTCGCCGATTCGTCGGTGCAGGCGGCGGGCTCCCTGGCGCTCGGCGTCGAGCCGCCCGCTCAGGCCGGGGTCGCGGGCCGCGAGTTGGGGGGGCGGTTCGGCCTGGGGAGGCGGTTCGGCGGCCGGTTCGGCGGCGTGTTGGGGGGGCGGCGGCGACAGGGGCAGGCCGACCGGTCCCGGGGTGGGCGGGGTGGAGGGGTGGGACAGGCGGGCCGAGAGGTCCCGCTGCGCCGCCTGGGCCGCCTCCCGGGCCTCCACCGCCTGCCGCCAGGCCGCCTCCAGGGCCGTGAGATAGGCCGTGTCGCCCTCGGCCCGCGCCGTCGCGACGGTGGTGGCCAGGGTGTCCAGGGTGGCCTGGGTGCGGGCCACCGCGCGCCCCAGCCGACCGAGCACCGGATGGTCCGGGCCGAGGGCGTCGCGGGCCGCGTCGTGGCGCGCCTGAAGGCGGCTCAACTGGGCCGTCATGTCGCTTTCCAGGTCGTGATGAACCTGACGCAGCAGGGCGCTTTCCGCCCGCGCCACGGGGGCGGTCAGGCCCAGGGCGAGGGCCAGCACGGCAACGGCGAGCAGTGGACGGTGGCGCATGGGGATAGCCGACGAAAGGCAGCGGAAGGGACGCCGGGTGGCCGCGCGGGGCCCCCGTCGGCTCCACAAATGCCTTTTCCGTGGGGAGCGTCAAGGGGGAGTACCATCTTACCGATGGCGGTTTTCTGGGCAGTCGGGCCCGGTTGCCCAAACAAGTGTCAAAAATTCCCAACAACCTGGTTGACGAAGGGATGGCAACTCGCGGAACCTGTTTTCCAAGAAAAGGGGGAGTATGGCGGTCGGGCAGCCCGGGGCAGGGAAACGAACCGGCGGCGCCGCTGTTTCTCCAACCCAGTTTTCCAACCCAGTCGCCGTTTTCGGTTTCCGTCGCCCGGACTGCCGCTGCCCGCAGTCCCCGACCACAGCCAGCAGGGAGAGCGCAAGCCTTGGCGCCCGAGCCGTCTTTGCCCCCCAGTCCACCGACCGCCTCCCCGATGGGGAGCGCGATGGACTCCCCGCCCCAGCCCGGCATCCACATCCGCGACATGGTCAAGGTGTTCACCGACGACCAGCAGGGCGAGGTGCGGGCGCTCGACAACGTCAGCCTGCACATCAGAAGCAACGAGTTCTTCACCCTGCTTGGCCCCTCGGGCTGCGGCAAGACGACGCTGCTTCGGGTCATCGCCGGCTTCGAGCAGCCGAGCCAGGGCCGCGTGCTGCTGGACGACCTGGACGTGACCGATCAGGCGCCCTATCGCCGGCCGGTCAACACGGTGTTCCAGAGCTACGCCCTGTTCCCCCACATGACGGTGGCCGAGAACGTCCGCTTCGGCCTGGAAATGCAGAAGGTGGACCCGGCGGCCGCCGAGCGCCGGGTCGCCGAGATGCTGGAACTGGTCCACCTGACCGGCATGGAGCGGCGCAAGACGGGGCAGCTTTCCGGCGGCCAGCAGCAGCGCGTGGCGCTGGCCCGGGCGCTGGCCCCGGCGCCCAAGGTGCTGCTGCTGGACGAGCCGCTGTCGGCGCTCGACTTCAAGCTGCGCAAGGGCATGCAGATCGAGCTGAAGCGCCTGCAGCAGGAAACCGGCATCACCTTCGTCTTCGTCACCCACGACCAGGAAGAGGCGCTGACCATGAGCGACCGGGTGGCCGTGATGAAGAGCGGCAAGGTGTTGCAGATCGGAACGCCAGAGGAGATCTACCGCCATCCGGTGGAACGCTTCGTGGCCGACTTCATCGGCGAGACCAACTTCCTGCCCGCCACCCTGAGCACCGAGGGCCACCCGGCGGTTTTCACCGTGGGCAATGCCGGCGGCTTCACGGTGCGCGCCGAGGCCTCCCAGCTCGACCAGCGCCAGGGCAGCCAGGTCACCCTGGCGGTCCGCCCGGAGCGCACCTTCCTGGACCCCGCCGGTCACGGCGAGGGGCTGAGCGGGCGGGTCGAGACGGTGGTCTATTTCGGCACCGACACCCTGTACCATGTAAGGGTCGATGGCCTCGAGGCGCCGCTGACGGCGCGCATCCAGAACCGCGACAACCACGCCCCGGACATCGACGAAGGGGCCGAGGTGCGCATCACCTTCCCGGACGACGCCGTCCAGGTGCTGAAGGACTGAGGAAGCCCATGCTGCTCGACCTGCCGCGCCGCTCGCCGGCCGTCGCCCGGCTTCTGCTGATCGGGCCCGGCATCGCCGTGATCGGCCTGTTCATGCTGATCCCGCTCGGCCTGATGGCCTATGTCTCGTTCCTCGACCGCGGTGCCTACGGCGGCGTGGTCTGGGACCAGCACACCGTCGAGGCCTACACCTCGTTTCTCTTCGAGCGCAACCTGGACGACAGCCTGACCTTCAACACCGACTATCTGCAAATCTACCTGCGCTCGTTCCTGCTCTCGCTGTCGACCACCCTGATCGCCCTTCTGGTCGGCTTTCCGGTGGCGCTTTACATGTCGCTGGCCCCGGCCAAGTGGCGCAACCTCTTGGTGTTCCTGGTCACGGTGCCCTTCTGGACCAACCTTCTGGTGCGCAACTACGCCTGGATCCTGCTGTTGCGCACCAACGGGCTGATCGACCAGTGGGCGGCCGGCCTGGGCCTGATCGGGCCCGGGGAGTCGGTCTCCATCCTCTACACCCCGTGGGCCATCACCATCGGCCTGACCTACAGCTTCATGCCCTTCATGGTGCTGCCCATCTACGCCAGCCTGGAAAAGCTCGACTTCCGGCTGGTCGAGGCGGCCTACGACCTGGGCGCCACCCGCCTCAAGGCCCTGGCCCGGGTGATCGTGCCCTTGAGCCTGCCCGGCATCGCGGCGGGCTCCATCCTGGTCTTCATTCCCAGCCTCGGCAGCTACGTGACGCCGGAGCTGTTGGGGGGCTCCAAGGGCCTGATGATCGGCAACCTGATCCAGCTTCAGTTCGCCGCCTCGCGCAACTGGCCGTTCGGGGCCGCGCTGGCCTTCACCCTGCTGGCCATGGTGCTGATCGCCATGGTGCTCTACCTCACCCGCTTCCGCAAACTGCCGGAATAGGGAGGGAGATCGCGCATGGACATCCGTCGCTTCCCGGGCACCCGGCCCATCGCCTGGCTGTTTTTCGCCTACCTTTATGTGCCGATCCTCATCCTGATCGTGCTGTCCTTCAACGCCAACCGGACGGCCACCATCTGGACCGGCTTCTCGCTCGACTGGTATCGGGCGGTCCTGAGCAACAACGACATCCTCTCGGCGGCCGAGAACTCGCTGATCGTCGCCGGCGCGGCCACCCTGGCCAGCACCCTGCTCGCCACCCTGGGCGCGGTGGGCATGGCGCGGCGGCGCTTCAAGGGCCAGTCGGCGGTCTCCGCCGTGCTTGCCCTGCCGCTGGTGGTGCCGGAGATCGTCACCGCCGTGGCGACCCTGCTGTTCTTCATCCTGGTCGGCCTGAAGCTGAGCCTGGTCACCGTCATCATCGCCCACACGGTGTTCTGCATCCCCTTCGCCTACCTGCCCATCCGGGCCCGCATCGAGGGGCTGGACCCCAGCCTGGGCGAGGCGGCGGCCGACCTTTACGCCAACGAACTGGTGGCCTTCCGGCGGATCACCCTGCCCCTGCTGTGGCCGGGCATCCTGTCCGGGGCGATCCTCGCCTTCATCATCTCGCTGGATGATTTCGTCATCACCTACTTCGTCGCCGGGCCTGGGGCGACCACGCTGCCGATCTACATCTTCGGTTCCATCCGCATGGGCATCAGCCCGGAGGTCAACGCCATCTCCGCCTTGATGCTCTTCATCTCGATCCTCTTCGTCTCCCTGTCCCATATCCTGGGTCGGGTGACCAACCGTTGACCGTGCCCTGGCGGGCGATGCGCGCCCGCCGGACCGTTTCGCACCCACCATCCCCAAGGGAGTGCCAAGCCGATGACCATCAAGAAGACGCTGAAGACCACCCTGGCCGCGTTGGCCCTGGTCGCCGTCGCCGCCCCGGCCCAGGCCGACGGCGAGCTGTTCATCTACAACTGGTCCAACTACATCCCGCCCGACCTTCTGAAGCGCTTCGAGGCGGAGACCGGCATCGACGTCACCCTGGATGTCTACGATTCCAACGAAACCATGCTGGCCAAGCTGCAGGCCGGGGCGACCGGCTACGACATCATCGTGCCCAGCGACTACATCGTGCCGCGCCTGATCGAGGAAGGCATCATCCAGGCCATCAACACCAAGAGCATGGAGAACGTCGGCAACGTCCGCCCGGCCTTCCAGAGCCCCTACTACGATCCCGACCTGGAATACACCGCGCCCTACATGTGGGGCACCACCGGCTACAGCTACGACGCCGACCGGGTGCCGGGCGGCGAGGTCGAGGACTCCTGGGGCCCCTTCTTCAAGCCGGCCGAGGAGTTGAAGGGCCAGGTGGTGGCGCTCAATGACGTCAGCGAGCTCTACACCGCCGCCGCCTACTATCTGGGCTACGGGCGCTGCACCGAAAGCGCCACCGAGGCCCAGGACATCCTCAACCTGCTGCTGGCCCAGAAGCCTTACCTCGCCATGTACCAGTCCGACGGCACCATCGAGCGCATGATCGCCGGCGAGGTCATCATGCACCAGCAGTGGAACGGCGCCGCCCACCGCACCAAGATGGAGCGCCCCAGCGTGACCTTCGTCTACCCGCGCGAGGGCGTGCCCTACTGGGCCGACAACCTGGCCGTCCCCACCGGGGCCCGCAACCCGGACAACGCCAAGGTGTTCATCAACTGGATGATGGCGCCCCAGAACGCCGCCGAGGTTTCCAACTACACCGGCTACATGAACGCCATCGACGGCTCGGGCGAGTTCCTGGACGAGGCGCTGAAGGCCGATCCGGCGGTCAACACGCCCCCTGAGTACCAGGATCGCCTGCGCGCCAACACCCCGTGCTCGGCCAAGGCCATCGACCTGCGCGACAAGGTGTGGACCAAGCTCAAGAAGTAAGGCCCGAAAGCCTTCTTGAGGACACGCGCGGGGGCCGGAACGCCAGATGTCCGGCCCCCGTTCCCCTGGAGTTGGGTTGCGTGATTTGTGAACCACGCAACCTGATCCAGGTTCTTGATCTTGCCGCAAATCGTCGTCGCGATCCGTTCCGGATCACGCGGGATTTGCTCCATCCAGCCGAAAGCCCCCCGATGACCGATTCTCCTGCCGATCCGGTGCTCGCCCTGTGGGCGACCAATATCGCCCGCCCGGTGGACAGCCTCGAAGCCTGGGCCGCCCTGGTCGATGAGCGCCTGGAACAGGCCGCCAAGGCCGGCGCCTGGATGCTGGTCATGCCCGAATACGCCAGCGTCCAATGGCTCTCCTTCGCCCCCGGCCGACCGCTGCCCATGGCCGCCGAAATCGCCTGGATGGCCGAGCGCGCCGATGCCGCCCTGGCCGCCCTTAAGCCCCTGGTCGAGCGCCACCACGTGGCCCTGCTGGCCGGCACCCTGCCGGTCGCCGCGCCAAACGGCGGCTACGTCAACCGGGCCCACGTGCTGCTCCCCGGCGGCGCCACCATCGCCCAGGACAAGCTTTCCCTGACCCCGGATGAACAGCACGTCGATGGGTGGAACCTGAAGCCGGGCCGCGAGCTGAACCTGTTCCGCTGGCGTGGCCTGACCTGGGCGGTGACCATCTGCCTGGACGTGGAACAGCCCGATCTGGCGCGCCACCTGCAGGAACAGGGCGTCGATGTGCTGCTGGTCCCCTCGATGACCGAAACCCTGGCCGGCTACCACCGTGTCTTCGATTGCGCCAAGGCCCGCGCCGTGGAACTGATGACCTGCGTCGTCGCCTGCGGCACGGTGGGCGATTGCACCGCCTTCTCCTCGGGCATCGAAACCAACATCTCCGGCGCCGCCGCCTTCGTGCCCTGCGAACCCACCCTGGGCGATACCGGCCGTTGGGGCACCGCCCTGCCACCCCGCGCCACCGACCCCGATGACGGCCCCTGCCTGATCACCCCGCCCCTGCCCACCACCATCGCCAGCAGACTGCGCCAGTCGGGAACCGCCGCCGTCTGGCAAGGCCCCTGGTCGGCCGACCACATCACCATCCGCACCCTGGACCCCCAATGACGCCCACACCAGGGCCCGACGTATGCTGAGCCATAGCAAAGGGGCGCTGCCCCTTTGGATCCCCGCCGGGGGAGCCAGGGGGCTCCCCCGGACCCCCGCCGCGACTTAAAGTCTGCCAGAGGGGGGTGGGGTGCGCCCGCGCACCCCACCCCCCTCTGGCAGACTTTGACTCATGGTGGGGTCTGGGGAGGCCTCCCGGCCTCCCCAGCGGGGGTTCAAGGGGGCGGCGCCCCCTTGGTATGGTTCAACACACGCCGGGCCCTGGTGTGGGCGTCATTGGAGGATCAGGTCGTGGATATTGTGTTCAGCGAGAAGCATGGGTTGCAGGATGGGCGGGCGGAGTTGGTCAACGGTGAGTTGAAGCCGTGTTTCGAGGCGCCGGTTCGGGCCGAGATGGTGCGGGCGGCTTTGGCGTCGCATGATCTGGGTCGTTTCCGGGACCCCGATCCGTTGCCCGAGGGGGCCTTGGCGCGCATTCACGACCCGGCCTTCCTGGCCTTTCTGGAGGGGGCCTGGGATCGCTGGTCGGCCGCGGGGCGGACCTGGGATGCCTTGCCGTTGAACTGGCGGGCAAAGGGCATGCGGTTCGACCGCGCGCCCGATTCCATCGACGGTCAGCTCAGCCACTATTCCTTCGATGCCGGCACGCCGATCACCGCCGGCACCTGGGCTGCCGTGACCAGCTCGGCCGCCGTGGCGTTGACCGGGGCGGGGCTGGTCGCCGGCGGGGCGCCGGTCGCCTTCAGCCTGTGCCGGCCGCCGGGGCACCATGCCGGGACGGCCTTCTACGGCGGCTACTGTTTCCTCAACAACGCCGCCCTGGCGGTGCAGGCCCTGCGCGACGCCGGGGCCGAGCGGGTGGCCCTGCTCGACGTGGACTATCACCACGGCAACGGCAGCCAGGAGATTTTCTACGGCCGCGACGATGTGCTGTTCGTCTCGCTGCACGGCGACCCGATGTTCGAGTTCCCCTTCTTCCTGGGCCACGCCGACGAGACCGGCGAGGGGGCGGGCGAGGGGTTCAACCTGAACCTGCCGCTGCCCGCCGGCACCGGCTGGCCCGACTACCGGACGGCGCTGGAGCATGGTCTGGCCCGCATCCGCGACTTCGCGCCCGACGCGGTGGTGGTGTCGCTGGGCCTCGACACCTTCAAGGCCGACCCGATCAGCCAGTTCAAGCTGGAGTCCGAGAGCTACCCGGAGATGGGCGGTCTGGTCGCCGGGCTGGGCCGTCCCACCCTGCTGGTCATGGAGGGCGGCTACGCGGTGGATGACCTGGGCCTGAACACGGCGCGCTTTGTCGAGGGCTTCAGACAGGTGGTGGGATGAGGCGGCTCGCCCTGGCCGCCCTGCTCGGCCTGGCGCTGGTCGGGCCAGCCCGGGCCGAGTTGGCGGGTGAGGTGTCGGCCGAAGCGCCCGGTGAGGCGCCCGCGCTGACCCAGCAGTTCGCCGAGCCGGACTACGGCTACCGCCTGTCCTACCCCGCCGACTGGGCGGCCACCCGGCCCGAGCCGTTCACCCTGGTGCTGTCCGGGCGGCTGGACAGCGCCCAGTTCCACACCACCATCAGCGTGGTCAACCAGCCGGCCGGACGGCCCGACGACCCGGAAGCCAGCGCCGAGCGCCTGCTGCGCCGCTACCTGAACGAAATCCAGGCGGCGGCGACCAAGGCCGAGGTGCTGACCACGGCCCCCTTCCTGCTGCGCCGCGACGGCCCCTTCCTGCGCGGCACCCAGGCGGTGACCCAGTTCCGCCGGGCCGGCGCCTGGGTGCGCCAGTGGGCGGTGGCTGTGGGCCGGCGTGATGCCCCGGTGGTCCACCTGTGGATCTACTCGGCCCCGGTGGAACTGTTCGACGCCACCCGGCCGCTGGCCCAGGCGGTGCTCGAGTCGTGGCACCTGACCGAGCCCCCCGGAGGTGGCCAATGACCACCGCCCTGGTCTGGCTGCGCGACGATCTGAGGCTGGCCGACAACCCGGCCCTCCTCGCCGCCGCCCAGGCCGGGCCGGTGGTGCCGGTGTACATCCTGGAAGAGCCGGACGGCGACGGCCAGGGCCCGCGTCCCCTGGGCGGCGCGGCGCGCTGGTGGCTGCACGGGTCGCTGGCCGCGTTGGGCGAGGCACTGGCGGCGCGCGGCAGCCGGCTGATCCTGGCCCGCGGCCCGGCGGCCGAGGTCATCCCCCGGCTGGCGGCGGCCTGCGGCGCCCAGGCGGTGCACTGGAACCGCCGCCTGGAACCCGGCGGGCAGGCGGTGGATCGCCACCTGAAAGCCTCCCTGCCGGCCCACGGCCTCGCGGCGGTCAGCCACCGGGCCAACCTGCTGATCGAGCCCTGGCGAGTGCGTGACGGCCAGCCCTACAAGGTGTTCACCCCCTTCTGGCGCTGGCTGGCGAGCCAGGAGCTGGCCGACCCGCTGCCCGCCCCGGCGCGGCTCGAGGCGCCCGCCGAATGGCCGCCGTCGGAGGCTCTGGACGCCTGGGCCCTGCGCCCCACCGCGCCCGACTGGGCCGGCGGGCTGCGCGCCACCTGGACCCCCGGCGAGGCCGCCGCCGCCGACCGCCTGGGCACCTTTCTCGATACCGTCGCCGGCTATCCCGAACAGCGCGACCGGCCCGATCTGGCCGCCACCTCGCGCCTCTCCCCCCACCTGAGATTCGGCGAGATCAGCCCCCGTCAGGCCGACCACGCGGTGCGCCTCGCCCTCGGCGCCCAGCCCGAGCGGGCCGACGCCCTCGCCGCCTTCCGCCGCCAACTGGCCTGGCGCGAGTTCAGCTGCCACCAGCTCCACGCCTTCCCGGCCCTGGCCAGCCAGCCCCTGAAACCCGCCTTCGCCCGCTTCCCCTGGCGCCCCGACGACGACCACGCCCGCGCCCTGTTCAGCGCCTGGAGTCGCGGCCGGACCGGGATCGACCTGATCGACGCCGGCATGGCCGAGCTGTGGCACAGCGGCTGGATGCACAACCGCGTGCGCATGGTCGCCGCCTCGCTGCTCACCAAGAACCTGCGCCTGCCCTGGCAATGGGGCGAAGCCTGGTTCTGGGATACCCTGGTCGACGCCGACCCGGCCAACAATCCCGCCGGCTGGCAATGGGTCGCCGGATGCGGCGCCGACGCCGCCCCCTTCTTCCGGGTCTTCAACCCGGAGACCCAGGCCAGCCGCTTCGATCCCACCGCCACCTACCGTCGCCACTGGCTGGGCAACCGCCAACGCCCACCCCCCATCGTCAACCTGAAAACCTCCCGCGCCGAGGCGCTGGCGGCCTACAAGGACATGGGCGAGGGGGCGTGACGGGGGCGCGGGGGCCTTGCCCCCGAACCCCCACACCATCAGATCGGGGGCCTTGCCCCCAAACCCCCACCGGGGGATCGAAGGCGATCCCCCGGACCCCCTCCTTTCGTTGGAGCGGAACGCAGGGGTAAAGCCAAATGCAGATGGTGTTTGGGTGCAGGCCAGCTTCGCTGGCCTGCGGAACCGACAAACCGACCGCACAACGGCAGGTGCTCCATGGGTCGGTTTTTGGTTGCGGGCCGGCAAGGCCGGCCTGCCTTAAAAAACCCCCGCCCAACCTCAGGCACGGCCGACGACCCGACCTCGAAAAAGCCATGGCGGGGGTCCGGGGGACCCCCAGGGTCCCCCGGCGGGGTTCAAAGGGGCGGAGCCCCTTTGAGTCTTGCTCGTGCGCGCACCGTCGTCGCTCGGCTTTCAGCCTCACTCGGGGTGCGCGCGGGGGCGGAGCCCCTTTGAGTCTTGCTCGTGCGCGCACCGTCGTCGCTCGGCTTTCAGCCTCGCTCGGGGTGCGCGCGGGGGCGGCGCCCCCTTCGTTGCCCTCAGTCCACCGTCGGCCAGCCGCTGACGGCTTTCACTTCCAGGAAGTCTTCCAGGCCCCATCGGCCGCCTTCGCGTCCGTTGCCGGATTGTTTGTAGCCGCCGAAGGGCGAGCCGGCGGCGCGGCCGCTGCCGTTCAGTTGGACCATGCCGGCGCGCAGTCGCTTGGAGACCCGGCGGGCCCGTTCGGGATCGCCGGTCTGCACGTAGGCGGAGAGGCCGTAGGGGGTATCGTTGGCGATTTCGATGGCTTCGTTTTCGTCGGCGACGGGGATCATGGCGAGCACCGGGCCGAAGATTTCCTCGCGGGCGATGGTCATGTCGTTGGTCACGTCGGCGAACACGGTGGGGCGCACGAAGTAGCCGCGATTGAAGCCTTCGGGGCGTCCCGGGCCGCCGGCGACGAGGCGGGCGCCGTCGTCGATGCCGGCCTGGATCAGGGTTTGCACCTTGTCGAACTGGGTCTGGCTGACCAGCGGGCCGATGTGGTTGCCTTCCTCGGCCGGCGGGCCGACCTTGGCCTTGGCGGCCACTTCGGCGGCGATTCCAACGGCGTCATCGTAGACGCTGCGCTCGACCAGCATGCGGGTGGGGGCGTTGCACGACTGGCCGGTGTTCTGGAGGCAGTGGAGCACGCCGCGCTTCACCGCCTTGGCGAGGTCGGGGACGTCGGCGAAGACGAGGTTGGGCGACTTGCCGCCCAGTTCCAGCGAGACCCGCTTCACGGTGTCGGCGGCGGCCTTGCTGACCGCGATGCCGGCCCGGGTGGAGCCGGTGAAGCTGACCATGTCGATGCCGGGGTGGCAGGAGAGGGCGGCGCCCACTTCCGGGCCGTCGCCGTTGACCAGATTGAAGACGCCGGCCGGCACCCCGGCCTCTTCCAGGATGTCGGCGAACAGCAGGGCCGACATGGGGGCGATTTCCGAGGGCTTGAGGACCACCGTGCAGCCGGCGGCCAGCGCCGGGATGACCTTCAGGGTGACCTGGTTCATGGGCCAGTTCCACGGCGTGATCAGGCCGCAGACGCCGATCGGCTCATGCACGATGTACTCGTCGCGGGCGTCGTCGCGCAGCGGGTGTTCGAAGGTGAACTCTTCCAGCACCCGGATGAAGGCGTCGATGTGCTCCTGCCCGGCCGCTGCCTGGGCCCGGGTGGCCAGGGTCATGGGGGCGCCCATCTCGCGCGAGATGGCCTTGGCCATGTCGTTGGTCCGGCGCTCATAGATCTTGGAGATGCGCCGCAAGAGGTCGAGGCGTTCCTCGCGGCTGGTCAGGCTGAAGCTGTCGAAGGCCCGGCGGGCGGCGGCCACCGCCCGTTCCACGTCGGCCGCCGAGCCCAGCGAGATTTCGGCGTAGGGGGTTTCGTCGGCCGGGTCGATGACCGGGAACGGCCGCGCCGTCAGGGGGGCCACCCACTGGCCGTCGATGAAGAACGTGGTGCGCTGTTCCATGGAGAACCTCCGTTGCAGGGGTCAGCTTGTGTGTCAAATATACCGAACAGCGGTAGCCCCGTGTCGGAGCGCCGTCAAGGGCGTGTGCGTGATGGGTGATGGGCCAGAAGTCCCCAGGCTTTTGATCTTGCGGCAAATCGTCGTCGCCACCCGTTCCTGATCGCGACGCCGATTTGCTCACGGAGGCCTACTTGATGCCGGCGCGCAGGAAGGATTGCACGAACTGCTTCTGGAACAGAAGGAAGGCCAGCACCAGGGGGGCCACGGCGAGCAGGGTGGCGGCCGAGATGACCGACCAGTCGACCCCCGATTCGGGGGCGCCGAAAATGGCCAGCCCGACGGTCAGCGGCCGGGTTTCGGTGGAGTTGGTGACCACCAGCGGCCACAGGAAGTTGTTCCAGTGGTGGCTGACCGAGACCAGGGCGTAGGCCAGATAGGTCGGCCGGGCGAGCGGCATGTAGACCCGCCACAGGATGCCCAGCGTGCCGGCGCCCTCCACCCGGGCGGCGTCCTCCAGCTCGACCGGCACGCCCTTGAAGGCCTGGCGCAGAAGGAAGATGCCGAAGGCCGAGGCCATGTAGGGCAGGGCGACGCCGGGGATGGTGTCGATCAGGCCAAGCTGGCTGAGGGTGGCGTAGTTCTTCACGATCAGCACTTCGGGCACGATCATCAACTGGACCAGGACCAGCAGGAAAACCGCCTCGCGCCCCGGGAAGGCAAAGCGGGCGAAGGCATAGGCGGCCAGGGTGCACAGCACCAGTTGGCCGAGCAGGATCAGGCTGACCAAAAGGAAGGTGTTGAGGAAGTAGCGGGCGAAGGGGGCGCGTTCCCAGGCGGTGGCGAAGTTGTCCAGGGTTAGCCGGGCCAGCGGGTCGAAGGTGACGGCGAACTCCGGCGGGTGGAAGGCGGCCCACAGGGCGTAGAGCAGGGGCGCCATCCAGAGCACGGCGAGCAGCCAGGCGGCGGCGGTTTCCAGGGGGGCGGGGCGGCTCATCGGTAGTGCACCCGCTTGTCGAGCAACAGGAACTGGCCCACCCCGAGCACCGCCAACAGGGCCAGCAGGACCATGGTCAGGGTGGCGGCGTAGGCGGTGTCGAAGAACGAGAAGGCGGTTTCGTAGATGTAGTAGAGCAGAAGGTTCGAGGCGTTGTCCGGCCCGCCCTTGGTCAGGATGAACAGGTGGTCGACCAGCTTGAAGCTGTTCAGCACGGCGTTGATCAAGACGAACAGGGTGGTCGGCATGAGCAGCGGGAAGGTGAGGCGCCGGAACACCACCCAGCGCCCGGCCCCTTCCAGGCGGGCCGCCTCGAACAGCTCGGGGGGCAGGGTCTGCAGGGCGGCGAGGTAGAAGATCATGAAGAACCCGGCCTCCTTCCACACCGTCATCACCATCAGGCAGCCGAGCACGGTGTCGGTGTCGCCCAGCCAGTTGTGGCCGGGCAGGCCGAAGCGGGCACCGATCTGGTCGAGCAGGCCGATTCCCGGGGTGTAGAAGAACAGCCAGATGTTGGCCACGGCGATCATCGGCAGGATGGTCGGGGTGAAGTAGGCCAGCCGGACCAATCCCCGGGCCGGCAGGCGGCGGTTGACCCACAGGGCCATCACAAGGGCCAGGGCGATGGCGGCGGGCACCGTGCCCAGGGCGAACAGCACGGTGTTGAGGAGCACCTTGGCGAACACCGGATCGTCGAGCAGAAGCCGGTAGTTGCCGGCCCCGACAAAGCGGCTGGGGCGGATCACCGTGCCGGTGGAGAACAGGGAATCGAGGAAGGTGGCGACCGCCGGATAGTGGGTGAAGCCGACCAGCAGCACCGCCGCTGGCAGAAGCAGCAGCCAGCCATGGATGAGGGTGCGGCGGTGGGCGGTCATCTGAGGGTCCGATCCCGGGTGGGGGTGCCGGGCTCCCGCGGGAGGGAGCCCGGCGCCGGAGGTTTGGATCTTAACGGTAGGGCTTGAGCAGGCGGTCGGCCTCGGCCTGGGCCTCGGTGAGGGCGGCCTCGGGGCTCTTGGCGCCGGTCAGGGCGGCCTGGATGGCGTCGTCGAGCAGCTTGCGCACGCGGCCGGTCTGGTAGGTGGACAGCTCGGCGGTGGCGAACTCAAGCTGGTCGCGGGCCACCGCGGCGGGCGGGAAGTCGGCCACGTAGTCCTTGAGCGCCTGGGTCTGGTAGGCGGCCGGCGAGATGCCGATGTAGCCGGTCTCCATCGACCACTGGGCGGAGCGCTCGGGGCTGGTCATGAACTTGACCAGCTTCAGCGCGGCGGCCTTCTCGGCGTCGGTCGACTGCTTGAAGAGATAGAAGTTGCCGCCGCCGGTGGGGGTGCCGCGCTGCACGCTGGCCGGCAGCATGGCCACCCCGAAGTCGAACCCGGCGTTCTTCTTGACCGCGGTCAGGTTGCCGGTGGAGTGCCACATGATGGCGGTTTTGCCCTCCAGGAAGTTCTGGCGCAGGGTGCCCCACTCGATGGTCCCCTCGGGCATCGCCTTGTGCTCGGTGGCCAGGGCGCGCCAGTAGTCGAGCGCCGCGATCACCGCCGGATCGTCGAAGTAGGTTTCCTTGCCGTCGGCATCCATCAGCACCTGGCCGTTCTGCTTGGTCAGGGCGCCGAACATCCAGTAGGGATAGCCGGTGGAGGGGATCATCACCCCCCAGCGATCATCGGTGGTCAGTTTTTTGCCCATCTCGGCCAGCTCGTCCCAGGTGGCGGGCGGGTGCTCGGGGTCGAGGCCGGCGTCGCGGAAGGCATCCTTGTTGTAGTACATGACGATGGTCGAGCGCTGGAAAGGCACGCCCCAGGTCTTGCCCAGGGTGCGGCCGTTTTCCATCAGGGCCGGATAGAAGCTCTCCAGCCAGGCCTTGTCGGCGTCGGTTTTCACCACGTCGTCGAAGGCGACGATGGCGTCCTGCTCGATCAGGTCGTAGATGTCGATGGAGAACATCACCGACAGCTGGGCCGGCTCGCCGGCGTTGAGGGCGGCCAGGGCCTTGATGCGGGCATCGTTGTAGTTGCCGGCGTAGATGGCGTTGACGTCGATCTCCGGGTTGGCGGCCTCGAAGTCGGCGATCATGGAATCGACCACGGCGGTGAGCGGCCCGCCGACCGCCACCGGGTAGTACATGGTCAGCTCGGTCTTGGCCTCGGCGGGCGCGGTCAGCCCCAGCACCCCGGCGCAGACCGCGCCGAGAACAGCGGTTTTCACGGCCTTCATCATGATGTGATACCTTTCCTTTTCATCGTCGCGGTTGGTGCAGCCCTCCCCCAGCGGGGAGTTCAAGGGTGACAGGCGCGGCTGCGGCGGTCGGCGCGCCCCCCGTCAGGCGGGGCGCGTCGCAAGAGGCAGGATCCGTGGCAGCGGGTCCTGCCTCCGTCCATCGGGTCCGAACAGGTGCAGGTCGGCCGGCGCGAAGCGAAGGCGCAGGGCCTCGCCCCGGCGCAGGCGGACCCGCCCCGGCAGGCGGACCTGGATCGGGGGTGGGGTGTCGGGGCCCGGGGGATCGGGCAGGTCAGGGCCGGGGCGCACCCCGACCACGGTGTCGGCGCCGTGGTAGTCCTCGCTGTCGACCACCACCAGGATGCCCTGGCCCGGGGTGTCGGCGGACTCCAGCATCAGGTGCTCCGGGCGCACCCCGAGCCGGCAGCCCTCGGGCAGCGAATGGGCGAACAGCGGGCGGCGTTCGACATCGCCGGCCAGGCACACCTGGCCGTCCGCCTCCACGCTGAGCGGCATCAGGTTCATCGGCGGCACGCCGATGAAGCGGGCGGCGAAGGGGGTCTCCGGGGCGGCATACAGCTCTTCCGGCGGGCCTTCCTGGACCAGCCGGCCGCCGTTCAGCAGCACCACATGGTCGGCCATGGACATGGCCTCGGTCTGGTCGTGGGTGACGTAGAGCACGGTCATGCCCAGGCGCCGTTGCAGGGCCTTCAGCTCCAGGCGCATCTCCTGGCGCAGGCGGGCGTCGAGGTTGGACAGCGGCTCGTCCATCAGGCAGACGGCGGTCTCGGCGACCACCGCCCGGGCCAGGGCGACGCGCTGGCGCTGGCCGCCCGACAGCGCCGCCGGCTTGCGGGCCAGCAGGTCGCCCAGGCCGACCAGCTCGGCCGCCTGGGCCAGCCGGCGGGCCCGCTCGGGCGCCGGGACGCGGCGCACCTTGAGGCCGAAGACGATGTTCTCGGCCACCGACAGGTGGGGGAACAGGGCGTAGGACTGGAAGACCATGGAAACGCCGCGCCGCGCCGGGTCGCGCCCGGTGACGTCGGCCCCGTCGATCAGCACCCGCCCCTGGCTGGGCGTTTCCAGCCCGGCGACGAGGCGCAGCAGGGTGGACTTGCCGCACCCCGAGGGGCCGAGCAGAACCACGAAGCTGCCCGCCTCGGCGCTGAACGAGACCTCGCTCAGGGCCTTTGTCTGGCCCCACTGCTTGCAAAGGCCCTGGACCTCGACGCGGCTCATGACAGCGCCTCCCGGGGCGCCAGATGGACCGTCACCCCGGCCGCGTCGAGCCGCGCCGCCATGGCCGGTGGCGGCGCCCGGTCGGTGACCAGCACGTCGACCTCGGCCAGATGACCGCCGCGCACCACCGCGTTGCGGCCGAACTTGGTGTGGTCGGCGACCAGCAGGGCGCGCCGGCAGTTGGCCAGGATGGCCTGGCGGGCCTCCACCTCCTCCTCGGCGAAGTCGAGCAGCTCGCCGTCGTCGTCGATGCCGCCCACCCCGAAGATGCCGAAATCCACGTTGTAGCCGGCGAAGAAGCGGGTCTGCGCGGCGCCGACCAGATCGCGGTAGCGGTTGCGCACCCGGCCGCCGGGCAGGGTGACCTCGAACCCCGGGTTGGCGCACAGGGCCAGGGCGACGTTGAGGTTGTTGGTGTAGATCTTCAGGTCGCGGTGCTCGACCAGGGCGCGGGCGATCAACTCCGGCGTGGTGCCGATGGACAGGGCGACCGAGGCCCCATCGGGCACCAACCCGGCAACCGCCCGGGCGATCGCCTGCTTCTCGGCCTGGTGCAGCACCTGGCGGCTTTCGTAGGGCAGGTTCTCGCGCTGCACCGGCAGTTCGACCCCGCCGTGGCGGCGGCGCAGCAGGCCGGCATCGCACAGCGCGTTGACGTCGCGGCGGATGGTCTGCTCGGTGACGCCGAAGCGCCCGGCCAGGGCATCGATGGTGGCGGCGCCCTGGCGGCGCACCTCCTCGGCGATGCGGGCCCGGCGCTCCTCTGGAGGAATGTGGGACATCTGGCAAGATTCCGGGGGGCAAGATTCCGGCAAACGGAAAGAGGCGGGCGGACGCCCGTGGGGCGACCCTGACCCAGCCTAGCCGGGGGCGGTTACGTTCGTATGACGCTTCCGTGTTTTTCGAATGAACGTTCGTTTTGTTCATTCGAACATTTCCAGGGGCTTGGCAGGCCCCGCCGCTTGGCGGTTGCGCCGGCCCGGCGGGCGGAATAGCCTCCCTTCACCGAGCCGGCGTGGGTGCGGGTGGGCGATCCACCCGGGGGGCCGGCCGGGCGCAGAGATCCAGGAGGGGCCAAGCCGATGAGCGACCGCGATCCCCGCGACGAGTGGGAACCGCTTCAGTTCGACTCGACCCAGAACGGGCTCGAGCCCGAGTGGCGCAGTTGGCCGGAGCGGGCCGGCGACGCCATCGCCGCCTTCCTGGCCCGGGTCGGCGAGGGCATCAACCAGGCCAGCCGGGGGATCAAGCACAAGCGCTTCGTGTTTTTCAGCCTGTGCTTCTTCCTCGGCGTCTACCTGATCTACGACGGCCTCAGCGACTTCTCCACCGACCTCTCCGGGTTTCTGAACCTGGGGGTGCGGCTGGTCGCGGTGGTTTCGGTGGTCCTGATCTACGTCTTCCTGTCGGTGTCGCTGTTCGATGACAACGGCATGGGGGGACGAACCCGGCGCACCTTCCTCAAGCTTCTGGAAGACGCCAAGTACCAGCGCACCGACATCCTGTTCTATCTGGGCATCATCTGCTTTTCGATCGTCAGCTTCGTCAGCACGTCGAGCGGCATCGTCATCCTGATGGGCACGGCGGAAGGGGCCAGCATGGGGGACATCCCCACCTTCGTGCCCTATCTGGTGTCGTTCACCGTGCAGATCCTCATCTTCGCGGTCATCGCCCGGGTTTCCGACCGGGCGGTGAACCCCTTCGCCAAGCTGGTCTACTTCTGCTCCTACGTGCTGCTTCTGCTGTTCAGCTCGGGTTTCGGCTACGGCTACTGGTACGACAACCTGTTCGCGGAAAGCGAGTTCTACCGCAATGTGGAGCACAACCAGCAGCGGCTGATCACGGTGATCGCCGACAGCCTGGACGACCTCGACGCCGCGGTGTCCATCGCCGGGCGGGTCTACGAAAGCTCCGACAAGGCCTTCCGCGACGAGGCCGAGGTCGGCCGCCAGTGCCACCCCCGGGTGCCCAAGGGCGAGGGGCTGCGCTACGACTATCTGCGCAAGTCGCGCGACAGCTTCGCCGGCCTTTATGGCGAGATGAGCGCCCTGCGCGAGACCATCCCCCCGGTCGAGGAGTTCGAGCAGCGTATCCACGAGGCGGTCAGCGGCAACCCGGCCAGCGCCGAGTTCCGCACCATGCAGATCGCCGACAAGTTCAACGGCCACGTCGACCGCATCGCCATCAGCATCGACAACTTCAAGCAGGTCTACGCCGAGCTGGTCGAGGAAGGGCGCGGCATCGTCCCCGACGCCCTGGAATACAAGGACCTGAAAGGCACCGGCCAGGAGCTCTGCCCGCTCGACATCAAGCGCACCTTCCAGGGGCTGGTCAACAGCATCGGGCAGGTGCGCAAGGTGGACAGCGCCGACATCTTCATCGTCAATTACGAGGACAAGAAGGAGGTCCTGCAGTTCGCCTTCAACCGCTTCATCAACGTGGTGGTCGACCTTTTGTCGTTCCGCGTGAACCTTCTGGAGCGCGAGACCTTCAACACCTTCCTGCCCTTCCTGATCAACGCCTTCTTCGATCTGACCATCTTCTTCATGGCTTTCTTCGTGTCGCGCGGGCGCATCCGGGTGATCACCGAGGAGGCCGGGTCCTCCCGGTCGGACGATCCGCCCTCCACTTGATGCCCCCCACTTGACGACCTGGGGGCGGGTTCCTATCTTTTTCCTCGCCGGGCGCCAAAACGGGCCCGGCCTTCGGGATCGGGGCCGTGAACGGTCCGAGCCCAGACCACCCGCCGCCCGCCGGCCGATGCCCTCAAAGAAGGGGTTGGAGATGGACGGGAACGGGAGACAAACGCCCCGCCGGGAGTCCCCCGCCGGGTGTCCGGAACCTCCGGGAGGTGCGCCGCCAAGGGCGGGCAACCCCGATCAGGTCCGGCGCCTCGGACCCGGGATCGACCCCACCGGCCGGGCCGCCTGGACCAGCGCGCCACCTTGAGCGGCGCTATCCCGGGCACCAGGGTCTGGCACGCGACCACCCCTCCCCCTCCCGAAGTGTCCCTGAAACCGGGTTCCGGCCGTCTGAAAGGTCGGGCCCAGTGTCAACCGCCTGTCCCCGACGGCCAATTCGGCGCCGGGCGACGCAGGCAGCATCGCTTCGAAGGAGGATGTGAGATGAACGCCTACGATTTCTCCCCCCTGTTCCGCTCCACCGTCGGCTTCGACCGTCTGGCCCGTCTCGCCGAGTCGGCCCTGCGCGTTGACCAGAACGCCGCCGGCGGCTACCCGCCCTACAACATCGAGAAGACCGGCGAGAACGGCTACCGCATCTCGATCGCCGTGGCCGGCTTCACCGAGGACGAGTTGAGCATCGAGGCCAAGGGCGGCGAGCTGACCGTGGTCGGCAAGAAGGCCGAGCGCGACGACGCCAACTACCTGTATCGTGGCATCGCCACCCGGGACTTCTTCCGCAAGTTCCATCTGGCCGACCACGTGCGGGTCGAGGGGGCCCACCTGGACAACGGCATGCTCAACATCGAGCTGGTCCACGAGCTGCCCGAGGCCATGAAGCCGCGCACCGTGTCCATCCAGCGCGGCGCCCCCAGCCAGCCCAGCCTGGAAGGCACCAAGGCTGAGGAGCGCGCCGCCTGAGCGGCGGACCTGCCTTAATCGTGCCTCACCACCGCCCCATTCGTCGGGCATGATCGAGAAGGTCCGGGCGCCCCCTGGCCGGGCGCCCGGGCCGGCCCCTGAAGCGGGTCTGTTCGTCCATCAACCACCCAGAGGATGACTCCATGACCGCAGCCGTGCCCGCCCTGACCAGCGATGCCGGTCTCAGCCGTTATCTGGCCGAGATCCGCAAGTTCCCGCTGCTGGCGCCGGAGCAGGAGTACATGCTCGCCCGCCGCCTGCGCGACCATGGCGACGTCGAGGCGGCCCACACCCTGGTCACCAGCCACCTGCGGCTGGTCGCCAAGATCGCCATGGGCTACCGCAATTATGGGGTGCCGGTGACCGACCTGATCGGCGAGGGCACCGTCGGCCTGATGCGGGCCGTCAAGAAGTTCGACCCCGAGAAGGGCTTCCGGCTGGCCACCTACGCCATGTGGTGGATCAAGGCGCAGATCAACGAGTATCTGCTGGCCTCGTGGTCGCTGGTCCGCATCGGCACCGCCTCGACCCAGAAGCGGCTGTTCTACAACCTGCGCAAGATGAAGGCCCGCCTGGGCGCCTACGACGACGGCGACCTCTCGGGCGAGCACCTGGGCATCATCGCCCGTGACCTGGACGTCAGCGAAAGCGACGTCAAGGCCATGGACCGCCGCCTGTCGGCCCGTGACAGCTCGCTCAACGCCCGCCTCGGCGAGGACGGCGACATCGAGCGCCTCGACCTTCTGGTCGATGACGGGCCGAGCCAGGAAGACCGCTACATCGCCGAGGAGGATCGCGGTCTGGCCGGCAGTCTGGTGGGCAGCGCCCTTCAGGTGCTGGACCCGCGCGAACGCCAGATCATCCAGGCCCGCCGGCTGTCCGAGGACCCGGTCACCCTGGAGGACCTGGGCGGCCGCTTCGGGGTCAGCCGCGAGCGGGTGCGCCAGTTGGAAAACCGGGCCATGAAGAAGCTGGAGCGGGCCATCCGCCAGCAGGTCGACCAGAATCACCCGGACTGGCAGCCCGGCCTCGCCGGCTGAGCGCCGCAGGGCGCCGCGCGCCCACGCACATCCTGTTCGCCGCCCGAGCCCCCGGCCCGGGCGGCTTTTTCGTGGCCCCGGCCTTATACCAACCAGCGATGAGGAGGACTCATCGCGGTTCGGTCAAGCCCTTGGGGATCCGGGCTTCAAGTTGGGGGCTTTGCCCCCAAACCCCCACCGGGGAAGCAGGGCTTCCCCGGACCCCTCCATTCGTTGGTGAACAAACGCTACCTCCGAGCGGAACGCGCGGGGTTTTTGGTTGCAGGCCAGCTTCGCTGGCCTTTCGAAAACAACCAGGGAGTGGCCGCGCGGTCGGAGATCAATGAATGGAGGGGGTCCGGGGGAGCCCCTGGCTCCCCCGGTGGGTTTTAAAGGGGCGAAGCCCCTTTCATACCAACCGGCGATGAGTTCCTCTCATCGTCGGTTGGTAATACGCCTTGGCGACAAACGGCGGGTTGAGGAAGGTCGGCCCCTTGCCGTAGGTGAAGGGTTTGCCGTCCAGGGTGGTGACGCTGCCGCCGGCCGCCATCAGCACGGCGTGGGCGGCCGCGGTGTCCCACTCCGAGGTCGGGCCCAGGCGCGGGTAGAGATCGCCCACCCCTTCGGCCAGCCGGCAGAACTTCAGCGAGCTGCCGGCGTTGATGATCTCGGCCACCTTGTAGGGGGCCAGGAAACGGTCCAGTTCGGTGGGGTCGCCGTGGCTGCGGCTGGCCAGCACGGTCAGCCCCTCGGCCGGCGGTTGGCGGCAGGCGATGGGGCGCTCCGCGCCGCCGCTGATCAGGCGCGCCGTGCCCGGGCCATGGCCCACGTAGAGCAGGTCGAGCGCCGGGGCCAGCACCACCCCGAGGCGCGGCAGATGGCCCGCCGGGGTGGCATCGACCAGCCCGATGTTGACCGTGAAGCTGTCGCGCCGCTTGATGAATTCCTTGGTGCCGTCCAGCGGATCGACCAGCCAGAACGCCCCTTCGCCCAGCTCGGGCAGGCGCCCGGCCGCCATTTCCTCCTCGGCGACGATGGGGATGTCCGGGGTCAGCCCCTTCAGGCCCTCGAGAATGATCGCCTCGGCGGCGTGGTCGGCGGCGGTGACCGGCGAGGTGTCCGCCTTCTCCAGCACCTCGAAGTCGCCGCGGTAGATGTCGAGGATGGCGTCGCCGGCGCGGCGGGCCAGCGGGATCAGGGCCTGGGCCAGATCGGCGTCGGCGACGGGAAGGGGGGAGGGCATGGGGGTCCTTTCCGGTGCGGGGGCATTCACGCCGGCGCACCATACCGCCTGCGGGGAAGGCCGGCCAAGGGGGAGAAGATCAGGCCAGACGGGGGTCCAGCCCCTCGCGCTCGGCCACCCGGCGCACCGCCGCCCGGTCGGTCAGGGTGTCGAGCAGGTCGGCCAGACGCGGCCGGTCGCGCGGTGGGCGCGGGATGCCCCGGGTCCAGCGGGCCATCACCAGCAGATAAAGATCGACGGCGCTGAACAGGCCGCCCAGCAGGTAGGGCCCGCCGGACTCGGCCAGGGCGCCTTCCAGGATGTCCAGGAACTCGCCCAGGCGGACCTGGGCGGCGGCCCGGATGGCGGCGCTGGCGGCCTCGTCCTGCTGGGTGGTGTGGCGGTCGGGATAGGCCATGGCCAGCACCTCGGCCTGCACGGTGTTGGTCAGGAAGACCAGCCAGCGATAGAAGATGGCCCGCTCGCGGCTGCCCGGGGGCGGGGCGAGGCCGGCTTCCGGGTGGCGGTCGACCAGATGCAGCACGATGGCGGCGGTTTCCGGCAGCACCAGGTCCTGCCCGTCGTCGATCAGCACCGGGATCAGCCCGCGCGGGTTGAGGGCGCGGAAGGCCGGGGTGTGATGCTCTCCCCGGTCGGTGTCCAGGGAGATCAGCTCGAAGGGCTGGCCCAGCTCCTCGAGCACCAGATGGGGCACCAGACTGGCTTTTCCGGGGTGGTGGTAAAGGCGATACATGGGCAGGTTCCTTGGGTCGGAAAACGGCCCTCAGCCGCGCCAGAAGCGGGGCATCAGCAGGACCAGGACGGTGAACAGCTCAAGCCGCCCCAGCATCATGCCGAAGCTCAGGGCCCACTTGGCGCCGTCGGGCAGGCTGGCGAAGTTGCCGGCCGGGCCGATGGTCTCGCCCAGCCCCGGGCCGACGTTGGAAATCGCCGTCGCGGCGCCGGACAGGGCGGTGACATAGTCCAGCCCGAAGGCCCCCAGCACGATGGTCAGCACGCCGACGCTCACCCCGTACAGGAAGAAGAAGCCCATCACCGCCTCGCCGACGCCGGCCAGCAGGGGCTTCCTGTTGAAATAGGGAATGAACACCCCGGACGGCTGGAGCAGCCGCTGGACCTGGGTCTTGGCCACCGCGTAGAGCACCTGGAAGCGGAAGATCTTGATGCCGCAGGTGGTCGAGCCGGCGCAGCCGCCGACGAACATCAGGCCGAACATCAGCATCACCGGCAGGCCGCCCCACTGCCAGAAGTCGGTGGTGGCATAGCCGGTGCCGGTCATCACCGAGATCAGGTTGAAGCTGCCATGGCGCAGCGCCTCGGGCAGCGGCATGTCCAGGCGCTGCCACAGATACAGCACCACGGCGGCCACCGAGGCCACCACGATGGCCAGGAACCAGCGCACCTGGGTGTCGGTGAACAGGCGCCCGGGGTTGCCGCGCACCGCCTGGAGGTAAAGGATGAAGGGGATCGAGCCGACCACCATGCCGACGGTGGCGATGGCGTCGATGCGCGCCGAGTCGAAATAGGCCAGCGACAGGTCGTGGGTGGAGTAGCCGCCGGTGGCGATGGTGGTCATGGCGTGGGCCACGCCGTCGAGCAGGCTCATCCCGGCCAGGGTGTACATCACCGTCCAGATGGCGGTCAGCAGCACATAGACCATGGTCAGCCCGCTGGCCAACTGGGTGGCCCGGGGCATCACCTTCTCCTGGGCCTCGAAGGCTTCCACCTTGAAGATCTGCATGCCGCCGACCCGCAGCATGGGCAGCACGGTGAGCGCCATGATGATGATCCCGATGCCGCCCAGCCATTGCAGGATGGCGCGCCACAGCAGCAGGCCGGGCGGCGCGTTGTCCAGCCCGCTGATCACCGTCGAGCCGGTGGTGGTGATGCCGCTCATGGCCTCGAAAAAGGCGTCGGTGAAGGACATCTCGAGGATGGAGAACATGAACGGCACGGCGGCGAAGGCGGGCAGCACCAGCCACGTCAGGTTGGTCAACAGGAAGGCCTGGCGGATGGTGATGCGGCTCGGCCCGCTCCAGCACGACAGCATCAGCGCGATGCCGACGAACAGCCCCAGGGCGCCGCCGCCGGTGAAGCTGATCCAGTCCGGATTGCCCGCCGCCAGATCGACCAGGGCGGGAATCAGCATGCCCGCCGAGAGGATGCTCAGCAGAACTCCGAGAATCTGGAAGACCGGCCGAAGGTTGATCACCCGCTGCCTCGCCGCTGGTTCATTCAGGGCCGCGAAGTGTCGGCCAAAGAGGCCCCGCTGTCCATGGGGTTGGCAGCCGCTCGGCCGAGACCACCCGACACGTTGACAGGCGCCGCCAAAGCGTCAGACTGCCAGCCCTGAGCCATTCGTTGACCGGGGAGAAGCCGCCGTGGAGCCGACCAGCCATCGCCTGTTGTGGGAGCCCTCGCCCGATCGGGTGCGCGGGGCCAATCTCAGCGCCTTCATCAACCTGTTGAACCGGCGCCATGGGCTGTCGCTGGGCGGCTACGACGACCTGTGGCAGTGGTCGGTCGGCGCCATTCCCGAGTTCTGGAAGGCGGTGTGGGATTTCTGCGGGGTCATCGGCCGGCCCGGCGAGAAGGTGGTCGACGATCCTGATCGCCTGCCCGGCGCCAAGTGGTTCGTCGGCGGGGCGCTCAACTACGCCGAGAACCTGCTGCGCCCGCGCGAGGCCGACTGCCCGGCCATCGTCTTCAAGGCCGAGGACAAGGTCACCCGCCGCCTTTCCTACAGCGAGCTGTGCGCCCTGGTGTCGCGCTTCCAGCAGGCCCTGGCGCGGCTTGGGGTGGCCAAGGGCGACCGGGTGGCGGCCTACCTGCCCAACATGCCGGAAACGGTGATCTCGATGCTGGCGGCCAGCGCCGGCGGGGCGATCTTCTCCTCCGCCTCGCCCGATTTCGGGGTGCAGGGGGTGCTCGACCGCTTCGGGCAGATCGAGCCCAAGGTGCTGGTCGCGGTGGACGGCTATTTCTACAACGGCAAGGCCCACGACTGCCTGGAAAAGGTGGCCCAGGTGGCCGCCAACCTGCCGAGCGTCGAGAAGGTGGTGGTGGTCGCCCTGACCCGGCCCATGGGCGAGGTGCGCGACGCCCTGGCCGACATCCCCAAGGCCGAGCTGTGGGACGACCTGATCGCCGACTTCCCGCCGGCCGAGGTGAAGTTTACCCGCGTCGCCGCCGAGCATCCGCTGTTCATCATGTACAGCTCGGGCACCACCGGGGTGCCCAAGTGCATCGTCCACGGCCACGGCGGCACCCTGCTCCAGCACCTGAAGGAGCACCAGCTCCAGGCCGACATCAAGCCGGACGACAAGGTGTTCTATTTCACCACCTGCGGCTGGATGATGTGGAACTGGCTGGTCACCGGGCTGGCCAGCCGGGCCACCCTGCTGCTCTACGACGGCGCCCCCACGGCGCCCGACGGCAACGTGCTGTTCGACTACGCCGACGCCGAGGGGATGACCTTCTTCGGCACCTCGGCCAAGTGGATCGACGCCATCAAGAAAATGGGCTTGAGGCCGCGCGACACCCACAGCCTGGCCAGCGTGCACACCATCGCCTCGACCGGCTCGCCGCTGGTCCCGGAAAGCTTCGACTACGTCTACGAGGCGATCAAGCCGGACGTCCAGTTGGCCTCCATCTCCGGCGGCACCGATATCCTGTCGTGCTTCATGGGGGCCAACGCCATCGGTCCGGTGTACCGGGGCGAGATCCAGGCCCGCGGCCTGGGCATGGCGGTCGATGTGTTCGACGACGAGGGCCGCCCGGTGCGCGACGACAAGGGCGAGCTGGTCTGCACCCGGGCCTTCCCCAGCGTGCCGGTGGGCTTCTGGAACGATCCCGACGGGGTCAAGTTCCACGCCGCCTACTTCGACCGCTTCCCCGGGGTGTGGACCCACGGCGACTGGGTCTCGCTGTCCTCGACCACCGGCGGGATGACGGTCTTCGGCCGCTCCGACGCCACCCTCAACCCCGGCGGGGTGCGCATCGGCACCGCCGAGATCTACCGCCAGGTGGAAAAGCTGGACGAGGTGATGGAAGGCATCGTGGTCGGCCAGGACTGGGACAACGATACCCGGGTGGTGCTGTTCGTGCGCCTGAAGGACGGGGTGGAACTGGACGAGGCGTTGGCCAAGCGGATCAAGGACCAGATCCGCGCCAACTGCACGCCGCGCCACGTGCCGGCCGTCATCCTGTCGGTCTCTGACATCCCGCGCACCAAGTCGGGCAAGATCGTCGAGCTGGCGGTGCGCGAGGTGATCCATGGCCGGCCGGTGAAAAACAAGGAAGCCCTGGCCAACCCGGAGGCTCTCGACGACTACGCCAACCGCCCCGAACTGGGCACCTGAGCCGGGCTCCGGCGGGTGCGGTGGCGTTGCCCCCGCGCCCCGACCGGAAGACCGAGGCGGTCCCCAGGGCACGACTCGCGGATCAATTCCGCGCATGATTTGTCCATGGTCGGTTTGTCGGTTCCGCGGGCCAGCGAAGCTGGCCTGCAATCAACCCCTTAACCTGTTCTCGACGTCCCCGTTCCGCTCCAACGACTGGAGGGGGGCCTTAGGGACCGCCTTCGGTCCCCCGGTGGGGGTTCGGGGGCAAGGCCCCCGTCCGATGCGCCCCATTGCCTCCCTGTCACGCCGCCATTGTTGGTGTCGGCGGACCGGGGTAGGGTGGAGCCATGACGATTCTATTGCATTCCGCCGGGGAAGATCCGGCGCCGTGGTGTGAGGGTCTGGCGGCGGCCTTGCCGGATCATCGGGTGGTTCTGGCGGGCGACGGGTTCGATCCCGGGGCGGTGCGCCATGCCGTGGTGTGGCAGCCGCCGGCGGGGTTTTTCCGGGGTCTGTCGGGGTTGCTTGGCATCCACAACCTGGGGGCCGGGGTGGATGCGCTGATGGCGCGCCCCGATCTGCCCTCGGGGGTGCCGGTGTTGCGGCTTCTCGATGCCGGCATGGGGGCCCAGATGGTGGAGTATTGCCTGTATGGCATTCTCCATTTCCACCGCCGCATGGACGACTACCGCCGGGCCCAGGTCCGGGGCAGTTGGCAGGAGCTGCCGGCCCCGGAGACGGCGCGGCGCCGGGTCGGCGTGTTGGGGCTTGGGGCGCTGGGCCGGCAGGTGGCGGCGGCGGCGGCCGGGCTGGGATTTCCGGTGCGCGGCTGGCGGCGCGGCGGGGCGCCGGTGGCGGGGGTGGAGACCTTCCACGGCCCCGAGGCGCTGGCGCCGTTCCTGTCGGGCTGCGACATTCTGGTCAACCTGCTGCCGCTGACCGACGACACCCGGGGGCTGCTGAACCGCGAGCGTCTGGGGATGCTGCCGGCCGGGGCGTGCCTGATCAACGCCGCCCGGGGGGCGCATGTGGTCACCGATGATCTGATCGCCGGGCTCGATTCCGGTCATCTGCGCGGGGCCCTGCTGGATGTGTTCGACGTCGAGCCGCTGCCGGTCGATCATCCCCTGTGGCGCCATCCGCGCATTGTCGCCACCCCGCACATCGCCGCCCAGACCCTGGTCGGCCCGGCCGTTGCGCAGATCGCCGACAACATCCGGCGGCTGGAGGCTGGCCAGACGCCGGTCGGTCTGGTCGATCCCGAACAGGGCTGCTGAGCTTTTCTCAGCCGTTGGGGGCGGGCAGGTCGATCAGCCCCGAGGTGGGGACCAGGGCGATGCCCTTGGCGGGCAGGGTGCTGCTCCACACGGCGAGGCGTTCCAGGGTCAGCGGGCTGGCGTCGGCTAGCCCCAGGGCGTGACCGTTGTCGCGGGCCAGCTTTTCCAGGTGGCGCAGGCGGGCGTCGATGGCTTCGGCGAAGGGATCGGCGTCAATCATCAGATCAATGCGCACGGCCGGGGCGCCGGCGGTTTTGTTGGCCTCGGCGAGGGCGGCTTGGCCGCCGCCGTGGACGTACATCAGGCCGCGCCCGGCCAGGGCGGCGAGCACCGGCGTGAGGTGGCTCGGCTGGTTGATGAAGGCCTCGGGATCGCTGGCCAGCGGCGTTTCATGGGCCAGCGGCCGGCCGAGCACGCCGACGATGCCGATGCGGTCGGCCAGCACCCGTTCCAGACGGCCGATGTTGGCCGCCTCGGGCAGGCCGGTGAGCAGGCCGAGCGGCCCGGGGTCGCGGTGCGGGAAGTCGGCGTCCTGGGCCGGCAGTTCCAGCAGCACTTCGTGGCCGGCGGTGCGGGCCCCACGGATCCAGGCGTCGAGGCGGGCCCCGTAGGGATCGAAGGCCAGGGTGATGGCCGGGTGGCTGTGGCTGAGGGCGGCGGCGGTCGGGTCCTCGCGCTGGCCCAGGCCGCCGACGATGACGGCGACGCGCGGCTTGCCCCGGTCGCTTTCGGCCAGCGGGCGGGCGTAGACCTGCCACGCCTGCCGGCCGTCCTCGGCGATCACCGGCAGTTGGCCCAGGTTGGTCGGGCGGTGCAGGCCGTCGGCCGGGATCTCGGCCAGGCTGGCCTGGTTGGGCGGCGGTTCGGGCAGGGCGTCGTAGGCCGGCACCGGTTGGTCGGGCAGGGGGCGCGCGGGCACCTGGGGCAACTCGGCGATGCGCAGGGCCGGTTCGGCGGCCGGCGGAGAGGGGGCGTGATCGGCGGGGGCGCTGCCGTGGCCGGTGTCTGGTGCCGTGTCGTGGGCGGAGTTGGCGTGGGTGTCGCCCGCATCAGTATCGGCTGCGTGGGTGTCGGGGGCGTGGGTGTCGGCGGCTTGGGGCGCGGCGCTGTCGTGGCCGGTGCCGTGGGTCGCCTCGGCGTGCGCCTCGGGCGGGGTGCCGTGGTCGCCGGTGGCCGGGCCGGGCGGGTGATCGGTTCCATCCTTGGTGTTGCCGTGGTCGGCGGCATGGTCGGCGGCGGGCGGGGCACCGTGGTCCTGTGGGGCCTCGGTCGTGGCCGGCGTCTCGCCATGGTTCGCGGCGGCGTCGTGCCCGCCGTGGTCGATTGGGGCGGGGTCGGTTGGGGCGGGGGCGCCGCTGTCCTCTGGAGGGGCCAGCCAGGGCCGGCGGTCCGGGGACTGGGCGCTTTCGCTGACCGGGTCGCTCAGCGGTTGGGGCGGTTCGGCCGGCCGGGGGGTGCGCTGCGAGGGTGGCGGCAGGGCGACGACCAGCCGCTTGCCGGCCGCGTGGGCGTCCTCCCCGGCGTCCTGCTGGTGGCTGTCCACGGCGGCGGGGGTGGCCGGGTCGGGCGCTTCCGGCGACGACCCGCCGAGCATGAAGTAGCCGCCGAGCAGTCCGATCAGGGCCACCCCGGCGGCGCTGCCGGCAATGATCTGCTTGCGCCGGCCCAGGCGCCGGGTTTCGTCGGGCGGGCGGGGGGCGAAGGCGTCTCCGGAAAGATCATCGCCGGGAAAGTCGTCGCCGGCGAAGGCGTCGCCGGGATCGCCGCCGAAGCCGTCCTCGCCCGGCTCGCCCAAGGGGTCATCCAGGGGGGCGCCCAAGGGGTCATCCAGAGGGTCGTCCAGCAGGTCGTCGTCCGCCGCCGCCGGCGCGGGCTTCTTGCCGCGCCGGCCCTTGGGCAGCAGGGACTTCAAGGACAGGGCCATGACGTGCCCTCCCTCATCGGGCGACCGGGGCGGGCGCCCGATGAGGGGGCCCGCCCGGTCATGGGGATCGGCTCAGTGCTGGGCCGAATAGATGGCCAGGCCGCGCAACAGGTCGAGCGCCCGGGCCAACTGGTAGTCATCCTGCGCCGCCTTCTTGCCCGGGGCGGCGTCCTCGGCCGGCGCGGCGTCGGGCGGGGTGGGGGCGCTGTCGTCGCCCTTGTCCAGGGCGTTGACGAAGTCGGCCTCGCTGCGCCGGCGGTGATCCTTGAGGGCTTCCACCCGGGCCGGTTCGACGACGATGTCGGGGGCGATGCCCTCGGCCTGGATGGAGCGCCCGGAGGGCGTGTAGTAGCGCGCCGTGGTCAGGCGGATGGCGCCGCCGTCGTCGGGCAGCGGCATGATGGTCTGCACCGAGCCCTTGCCGAAGCTGCGGGTGCCCAGGATGACCGCCCGGCGGTGGTCCTGCAGGGCGCCGGCGACGATTTCCGAGGCCGAGGCCGAGCCGTCGTTGATCAGCACCACCATCGGCTTGCCGTCGATCAGGTCGCCGCCGCCGGCGTTGAAGCGCTCGGTGTCCTCGTCGTGGCGCGAGCGGGTGGAGACGATCTCGCCGCGCTTGAGGAAGGCATCGGAAACCCGGATCGCCTGATCCAACAGGCCGCCCGGGTTGTTGCGCAGATCGAGCACCAAGCCCTGCATGTCGTCGCCCAGCTCGTCCTCAAGCTCGTCGATGGCCTCCTTGAGGCCGTCCTCGGTCTGCTCGTTGAAGGTGGTGATGCGCACGTAGCCGACGTTGCCCTCGGTCCGCCAGCGCACCGAGTTGATGCGGATCACGGCGCGGGTCAGGGTGACCTCGAAGGGGTCGGTGTCGGGCCGCTGCACGGTGATGGTGATGTCGGTGCCGACCTTGCCGCGCATGCGGTCGACCGCCTCGGCCAGCGACAGGCCGCGCACCGACTCGCCGTCGATGTGGGTGATGTAGTCGCCGGGTTCGATGCCGGCCTCGGCGGCCGGGGTGTCGTCGAGCGGCGAGACCACCTTGACCCAGCCGCCGTCCATGGTCACCTCGATGCCCAGGCCGCCGAACTCGCCCTTGGTCTGCACCTGCATGTCGGCATACGAGGTGGGCGGCATGTAGGCCGAGTGCGGGTCAAGGGTGGTCAACATGCCGTTGACCGCCGCCTTGACCAACTCCTCGTCGGTCAATTCCTCCACATAGTCGGCCTTGACCCGGCTGAACACGTCGCCGAACAGCTCCAGCGCCTCGAAGGTGCGCTCGTTGCTGCTGTCGGCGCGGGCGGTCAGGGGCCGCACCAGATCAATCGTGAAGGGCGCCGCCACCGCCACCAGAAGGACGATCAACGACGGGATAAGGACCTTGCGCGCCATGTTCCACTCACCAGTCAGGGGTCAAGAAGGTACCGAATAAGATGCCGGCCAAGGGTCGCCGGAAGCCGGCGCCGCGTCAAGCGGTCAGCCATCGCGGGCCATCATCCAGGGCAGCGGGTTGATCGGCTGGCCCTGCCGGCGCAGTTCCAGATAGAGGTTTGAGTCCTCCTCGGCCGGGGTGGCGCCCACCGGCTCGCCGGCCAGCAGGCGTTGGCCGACGGCGATGTCGATGCGGCCCAGCCCGGCGAGCAGGGTGTGGTAGCTGTCGCCGTGGTCGATGATGACGATCCGCCCATAGCCCCGGAACGGCCCGGCGTAGGCGACCACGCCATCGAACGGGGCGATCACCTGGGCGCCCGGCCGGGTGGCCAGGGTCAGGCCCTTGCTGGCCGGCCCGCCGTCCGGGTCGGTGGCGCCGTAGCGGCGGATCACCCGGCCGGTGGCGGGCAGCGGCATGCGCCCCTTGGCCTCGCCCGGCGACAGGCCGGAGAGGGCGGCCAACTGGTCGGCCCGGGGGCTGGTGGGGGGATTTTTCGGGGACGCTGCCGCGGTCTCGACCGGGGCCGGCTCGGGGGCCGGGGGCGGGGTCGGCCGGGGAGCCAGGGCGCGGGCGGCCAGGGCCAGGCGTTCGGCGTTCAGTTTGTCGATCAGGTCGTGCAGGTCGGCCGCCTCGTTGGCCAACTGGGCCAGATGCGCTTCCACCTCGGCGCTGGTTTCCTCGGCCTTGGCCAGCAACTCGCGCTTGCGGGCGAACAGGTGATTGAGGCGCTGGTGCTCGGCGGCCAGGGCGTCGGAGGCGCTGGCCACCCGGTCGCGCTGCTGCCTGAGGGCGGCGCGGACCTCGGCCAGACGCGCGATCTCGCCGGCCAGCTCGCGCGCCGAGGCCTCGATGGCCGGCACCGCGGCGCGCAGCAACAGGGCCGAGCGCACCGCGTCGGCGGGGTCGCCGGGCTGCACCAAGAGGGCACTGCCGGGGCGCAGGGCCAGACGCTCCAGGGCGGCCAGCACCTGGGCCCGCTGGGCCTGCCGGCGGTCCAGGGTGTCGCTCATCTGGCGGGCCTCGCGGGTCAGCCGCGACAGCTCGTTTTCCATGTAGGTGAGGGCGGCCTCGCGGTCCTGCACCCGGTCGGCGGCGGCGACCAGCTCGCGGCGCACCGCGTCGATCTCCGCCTTCAGGGCGCGGGCCCTTTTCTCGGCCTCGGCCTGACGGGCCTTTTCCTCGGCGATCGAGCGCTCCAGGCTTTCCAGCGCCTGGTCGGGCGGCTCGATGGTATCGACCGGCGGCGCCTCCTGCGCCGCCAGCGGGGCGGCCAGCAGCAGCGCCGCCAACGGCAGCGCGAACAGGGCGCGCCCGCCGCCCGACGGGGCCCGCCCGGTCACGCGGTGGCCCGCGCGGCGCCCGGGTGGAGCAGCGGGCGGCCGGTCATCTCGGCCGGCACGGGCAGCCCCATCAGGGTCAGCAGGCTGGGCGCCAGATCGGCCAGCCGGCCGTCCTCGAGCCCCATCCCGGCCGGGCCGTTGAGCAGCACCAGGGGAACCTTGCCCACGGTGTGCTGGGTGTGCGGCTGGCCGCTCTCGGGGTCGATCATCATCTCGCAGTTGCCGTGGTCGGCGGTGACCAGGGCGACGCCGCCGCACTCGGACAGCGCCGCCTCGATGCGGGCCAGACAGTGGTCCAGGGTCTCCACGGCGCTGATCGCGGCGGCCTCGATGCCGGTGTGGCCGACCATGTCGCCGTTGGCGAAGTTGACCACGATCAGGTCGAAGGCCTGGCCCGAAATGGCCTCGACCAGCCGGTCGCAGACCTCGGGGGCGGACATCTCCGGCTTCAAGTCGTAGGTCGCCACCTTGGGGCTGGGCACCAGGATGCGTTCCTCGCCGGGGTAGACCGTCTCCTCGCCACCGTTCAGGAAGAAGGTGACGTGGGCGTACTTCTCGGTTTCGGCCAGGCGCAACTGGGTCTTGCCGGCCTCGGCCACCACCTGGCCCAGGATGTGGGTCAGGGTCTGCGGCGGGAACAGGGTGCCCATCCAGGCGTTGTGGGCGGTGGAAACCTCGGTCATGCCCAGGGCGGCGGCAAAGCGCGGCAGGTGCGGGCGCAGGAAGCCGTCGAAGGCGGGGTCGAGCAGGGCGGCCAGGATTTCCCGCGCCCGGTCGGCCCGGAAGTTCAGCATGAACACGCCGTCGCCGCTGTCCATGCCCCGGTGGCCGTCGATCACCGTCGGCAGCACGAACTCATCACCGGTGTCGGCGTCATATGAGGCCTGCATGGCGGCCGGACCATCGGGCGCCGTCTCGCCCTCGGCCAGGACCATGGCCCGCCAGGCCTTTTCCACCCGGTCCCAGCGCTTGTCGCGGTCCATGGCGTAGTAGCGGCCGCTGACCGTGGCCAGCCGCACCTTGCCGCTTTCCAGCAGGTCGCCCACGTCGCCCAGGAACTTCTCCAGGAACCCCTTGCCGGAGCGCGGCGGGGTGTCGCGGCCGTCCATGAAGGCGTGCACCGCCACCGGCACCCCGGCCTCGGCCAGCAGGCGGACCAGGGCCGCGCCGTGGTCCTGATGCGAATGCACCCCACCCGGGCTGAGCAGCCCCATCAGATGGCAGGTGCCGCCGCTTTTCTTCAGTTTGGCGATGAAGTCGGCCATCGCCTCCCGCTCGGCGAGGCGCCCCTCGGCGATGGCGGTTTCGATGCGGCCCAGCTCCTGCATCACCACGCGGCCGGCCCCGATGTTCATGTGGCCGACCTCGCTGTTGCCCATCTGGCCGGGCGGCAGGCCCACATCGGCGCCGCTGGTCTCGACCAGGGCATGGGGCAGCTCGGCCTGCCAGCGGTCCCAGGTGGGGGTGTCGGCCAGGGCGATGGCGTTGTGCTCGGTGGCCTCGCGGTGGCCCCAGCCGTCGAGAATGCACAGCACGACGGGTTTGGCGGTCATTGGGTCGTCCCCGCTGATTGATGGAATGACTGCCCCCTATATAGGCCAGCCGGGCCGGCGGGGGAACATGACCGCTGTTACGATTGGGTTTGTACGATTGGGTTTGTAAGATTGGGTTTGCCCCGCGTCGGCATCTCAGGTCTGCGTTTGCGCCGCCGCCGCCACCAGCCCCTCGATGATCCGCCGGTCCGGGCTGCCCGGTTCGGGGAAGAACTCCGGGTGCCACTGCACGCCCAGGGCAAAGCGCTTGCCCGGCACCTCCACCGCCTCGATCACCCCGTCCTCGGCGCGGGCCGAGACCAGCAGCCCCTCGGGCGCCTCGGCCGCCGCCTCGCGGTGCGCCGTGTTGACCGCCATCCGGGTCTGACCGACCAGCCGATGCAGAAGACTGCCCTCGGTGATGGTCACGTCATGCGCCCGTTCCTCGGCCGGGCACTGGTCCAGATGGTCGATGTCGGTGTCGATCACGGTGTGCAGGTCGCGATAAAATCGCGCCCCCATCACCCCGGCCAGCACCTGCATCCCGGCGCAGATGCCAAGCAGCGGCCGATCCTGGGCCAGCAGGTCACGGGTCACCTGGGCCTCGAAGCGGAACCGCGGATGCGGCGGCGCGCCAACCACCTCGGTTGGCGCGCTGACATACCACTCGGCCGGGAAGGGATAGTCGCCGCCCGGCGTCACGAAGCCCTGGCACAGCTCCAGATAGGCCGGCCACGCCTCGGCCACATAGGGAATGGCCACCGGCAACCCCCCGGCCGCCCAGATGGCCTCGAAATAGGCCACCCGCAGGGCATGATGCGGGCGCCGGGAAAAACTCCCCGACTCCTGATGATCCAACAACAAGCCAATGCGCGGCGGTGACATGTCGGGACTCCCATGGTTGCCGAGGCCATCATCGGGCCGGTCGAAGGCGGAGACAAGGGGGGCTCTGCCCCCCTACCCCCGCCGGGGAAGCTGGGCTTCCCCGGACCCCTCCTTTCGTTGGAGGGCGGAACACGGCAAGGAGCCTGGCCGCGAGGGTGTTTGGTTGCAGGCCGGCAAGGCCGGCCTGCGAAACAACCATTCCTCGGTTTGGGGCACGACTGATGATTACGCCCCGATCAATGTCCTGGCGGGGTCCGGGGACCCCCAGGGTCCCCGGCGGGGGTTCGGGGGCGGCGCCCCCGATTTTTCGAAAGGGGGGCTCTGTCCCCCACCCCCCGCCGGGGAAGCTGGGCTTCCCCGGACCCCTCCTTTCGTTGGGGGGCAGGACACGCCGAGTTCCTGGCCGCGAGGGTGTTTGGTTGCAGGCCGGCAAGGCCGGCCTGCGAAACAACCATCCCTCGGTCCGGGGCACGACTGGCGATTACGCCTCGATCAATGTCCTGGCGGGGTCCGGGGACCCCCAGGGTCCCCGGCGGGGGTTCGGGGGCGGCGCCCCTGACTGTTCGAGGCGCCGCCGTCGTCGCCCCGCCCCCGACTTGCCCTGTGCCCGGTGGGCTGGCAGCATGCGGGCGTGTTTCGGTGGGGGTGTGTGAGATGGAGCCAGTGCGGGTGACGGCGGAGGTGGTGTTGCCGTCCGAGTCCTTGAGTGAGTCCTTCGTGCGGGCCCGGGGGCCGGGCGGACAGCATGTGAACACCACCGAGTCGGCGGTTCAGTTGCGGTTTATACCGGCGCTGTGCCCGGACCTGTCGGGCGCGGCGCGGCATCGGCTGAAGCGTCTGGCCGGGCATCGCTGGACGGCGGCCGGCGAGGTTGTGATCGTGGCCGAGGAGTTCCGCAGCCAGGAGCGCAACCGGGCCGAGGCGCGGGCCCGGCTGGTCGAGCTGGTGCGTCGGGCGCTGGCGCCGCCACCGCCGCCGCGTCGCCCGACCAAGCCGAGCCGGGCGGCCCGGCAGCGCCGGGTGACGGCCAAGAAGCAGCGCGGCCAGATCAAGGCGGCGCGGCGGGCCCCAGGGCGCGATGACTGAGGAGGCGGCGTTATGAGCGACCATCTGGCGGACTCCCTGGACAGCGGGCTGGCCCACTTGGCGGCGGCCTGTCCGCGCATGGCCGGGGCCATCGAGCGGGTCGGGGCGCCGGCGCCGCGTCACTGGCCGGCCGGGTTTCCGACGCTGCTTAGGATCATTGTCGACCAGCAGGTGTCCCGCGCCGCCGGGGCGGCCATCTTCGGGCGGCTGGAGGCGGCCCTGGCGCCGCTGGGGCCGGAAACCCTGGCGGCGGCCGACGATGCCACCCTGCGCGGGGCCGGCCTGAGCCGCCCCAAGATGGCCTATGCCCGGGGCCTGTCGCGGGCCATCCTGGATGGCGATCTGGACCTCGAGGCTCTGCCCGCCCTGCCCGACGAGGAGGTTCTGGCCCGTCTGACGGCGCTCAAGGGTTTTGGCAACTGGTCGGCCGAGATGTACCTGCTGTTCGCCCTGGGCCGGCCCGACGTGTGGGCGATCGACGATCTGGCGGTGTGCGAGGGGGCGCGCCTGCTCTACGACCTGCCGGCGCGCCCCGGGCGGGCCGAGATGCGCGCCCTGGGCGAACCGTTCCGCCCCTGGCGCTCGGTCGCCTGCCTGATGATGTGGCACATCCGCACCCACGGGGTGGGCGCGACGGACGGTTGATCGGCCCGCGCCATCGGGTCACACTCTTGTTGTCCCGTTTGGGGTCCCGGCCACCCGGCCATCGGAGGGCGCCTGATGCATGTCCGCAACGGCCTGGTCGAGGCCATCGGCCACACCCCGCTGATCCGCCTGGAGGGCCCCTCGAAGGCCACCGGCTGCGCCATCCTGGGCAAGGCCGAGTTCCTCAACCCCGGCGGCTCGATCAAGGACCGCGCGGCGCTGGCCATGATCCGCGCCGCCCAGGCGGCCGGCACGCTGCCCCCGGGCACGCCGATCGTCGAGGGCACGGCCGGCAACACCGGCATCGGGCTGGCCCTGCTCGGCAACGCGCTGGGTTATCCGGTGCGCATCGTCATGCCGGAGACGCAGAGCCGCGAGAAGCAGGACGCCTTGCGGCTGTGCGGGGCCGATCTGCGGCTGGTCAAGGCGGTGCCCTACCGCGACCCCGGCAACTATGTGCACGTGGCCCGCCGGCTGGCCGAGGCGGAGGGCGGGCTGTGGGTCAACCAGTTCGACAACACGGCCAACCGCGACGGCCACCGCGACACCACCGGGGCCGAGATCCTGCGCCAAAGCGGCGGCCGGCTGGACGCCTTCACCTGTGCCGTGGGCACCGGCGGCACCCTGGCCGGGGTGGGGCTGGCGCTGAAGGCCCATGATCCGGACATCCGGGTGGTGCTGGCCGATCCCATGGGCTCGGCCCTGTATGCCTGGCACACCACCGGGGAGCTGAAAAGCGAGGGTTCGTCGATCACCGAGGGGATCGGCCAGGGGCGCATCACCGCCAACCTGGAGGGCGCCCCCATCGACGGCGCGGTGCGCATCGATGATGCCGAGGCCCTTCGCGTCCTGTTCGACCTGATCCGTCACGACGGTCTGGTGCTGGGCGGCTCGAGCGGGATCAACGTGGCCGCCGCCATGCGGGTGGCGCGCGATCTGGGGCCCGGGCACACCGTGGTCACGGTGCTGTGCGACGGGGGGGCGCGCTACCAGAGCAAGCTCTACAATCCCGAGTTTCTCAAGGCCCGCGACCTGCCGGTGCCCGACTGGCTGTAGCCGCCGGGGGGCGAAACGGGTAGAGTCGCGGCAAGTATAAGAAAGTCGTGACCGGGGCCGGCAGAAGCCCCGGCTTCGTGTTCCCGGGCTGGCCGAACGGCGTTCCGGGACCCCGACCCCAGATGGCAGGGAGTCTTCGGCAGACACCATGAATCCGTCCGTTTCCGCCCCTCCGCCCCATTTTCCCCCCCATTTTCCCGAGGCCCCGCCGGCCCTGGTCGATGTCGACTGGCTGGCCGGGCGGCTCGATGATCCCCAGGTGCGCATCGTCGATGCCACCTTCTTCCTGCCCACCCAGCAGCGCGACGCGGCCGAGGAGCACACCGAGTGCCGGTTGCCCGGGGCGGTCTTTTTCGACATCGACGCCATCGCCGATCCGCATACTAACCTGCCCCACATGATGCCCTCGGCCGAGCTGTTCGCGGCCCGGGTGGGGGAGCTGGGCATCGCCAACACCGATCACGTGGTGGCCTACGACGCCATGGGCGTGGCCACCGCCGCCTGCCGGGTGTGGTGGATGTTCCGGGCCTTCGGGCATGGCCGGGTGTCGGTGCTCGATGGTGGCCTGCCGGCGTGGCTGCGGCGCGGCCTGCCGACCGAGGAGGGGCCGCCGGTGCCGCCGGTGCCGCGCACCTTCTCGGCCAGCGGCCCGGCGCGCGGGGTGGTGGCGGTGGACCAGGTGCTGGCCGCCCTGGACGGTGGCGGGCCGCCGCTGGTCGACGCCCGGGGCGCCGGGCGCTTCCAGGGGGTCGAGCCCGAACCCCGGCCGACGGCGCGCGCCGGCCACGTGCCGGGCAGCCTGAACCTGCCCTTTCTCGACCTGCTCGACCCGCGCGAGATGACCTTCCGCCCATCGGCCGATCTGGCCGCCGCCTTTGAGCGGGCCGGGGTTGATCCGGCCCAGCCGCTGGTCGCCGCCTGCGGCTCCGGGGTGACCGCCTGCGTGCTGGCGGTGGGGGCGCATCTTCTGGGGCACGACACGGTCAGCGTCTACGACGGCTCGTGGGCAGAGTGGGGCGACCGCGCCGATCTGCCCATCGTCGGGCCGGAGGGTTGAACCATGAACGAATCGTGTCGGCCGATTGCGCCGGCCACCGGGCGCCCCTAAGTCAGGGGAGCCCCGCTTTCCGTTGGGGGCATGTTCCGTATTCGCTGCCCCGACGCGCCGCCGTGTCGGTCGCCCCCGAGAAGAGCCCGAGACACGCATGATCACGGTATCCGCCCTCAACGGCATCAGCGGCGTTCGCCACGCCTTTTTCACCCGCGACGGCGGGGTTTCGGAAGGGGTGTACGCCTCGCTCAACTGCGGCCCGGGCTCGGACGACGAGCCGCGCCGGGTGGCCGAGAACCGGACCCGGGCGTTGTCGCGGGTGGGCCTGAAGCCGGATCGGCTGGTCACCCTGTTCCAGGAACACGGCACCGAGGTGGTGACCGTCGAGGCGCCCTGGCCCGAGGCCGAGCGCCCGCACGCCGACGCCATGGTCACCCGCCAGCCGGGGCTGGCCCTGGGCATCCTGACCGCCGACTGCGCCCCGGTGCTGCTGGCCGATGGCGAGGCCCAGGTGGTGGCCGCCGCCCACGCCGGCTGGAAGGGGGCCCTGTCCGGCGTGCTGGAGGCGACGGTCGACGCCATGCTGGCCCAGGGCGCGAAGAAGGAGCGCATCATCGCCGGCATCGGGCCGTGCATCGCCCTGCGCTCCTACGAGGTGGGGCCGGACCTGATCGCGCGCTTCAAGGCCGAGGATCCCGCCTCGGACGACTACTTCGCCCCCAGCCGGCGCGACGGCCATGCCCTGTTCGACCTGCCCGGCTACGTTGCCCGCCGGCTGTCGCGCCATGGGGTGACCGAGGTCATGCCGACGCCGTGCGACACCTACCGCGAGGCCAACCGCTTCTTCAGCTACCGCCGGGCCACCCACAACCAGGAAGCGGACTACGGGCGGATGCTCTCGGTGGTGTTCCTGGAGCGCTGAGGACGGCGTTTTTGCCCCCGCCGGGCGGCGGCAACGCGGTTTACAGAAAAAAGGCGGGTTGATAAAGTCCGCCCCGTCCCCGGCCCCCGGCTCGGGCGCCCCCCTGGCGTCCGCCGTCCTGACCTCGGTTCCATGTCGATGCGCCGCTTATCGAAGCGCCTGACGCGCCACCCGCTCCGGTTCTGCCCGGAGGCGGGGTCCGTGGTTTGGCGGGGACGATCCGGTTCCCTGCTGGCGGAGTATCGAAGGCGGTGAAAGTCCTCTCCTGTAATGCCAACCGACCCCTGGCCGAGGCCATTGCCGCCTATCTCAAGTTGGAGCTGACCAACGCCTCCATCCGGCGCTTCGCCGACATGGAGGTGTTCGTCGAGATCCACGAGAACGTGCGCGGCGAGGACGTCTTCGTGGTCCAGCCCACGTCCTACCCGGCCAACGACAACCTGATGGAGCTGCTGGTCACCCTGGATGCCCTGAAGCGCGGCTCGGCGCGGCGCATCACGGCGGTGGTGCCCTACTTCGGCTACGCCCGCCAGGACCGCAAGACCGGCCCCAGAACGCCCATCTCGGCCAAGCTGGTGGCCAACCTGATCACCTCGGCGGGGGCCGACCGGGTGGTCACGCTGGACCTGCACTCCGGCCAGATCCAGGGCTTCTTCGACATCCCGCTGGACAACCTCTACTCGGCGCCGGTGTTCTCGAAGGACATCCAGGGGCGCTTCGAGAACGGCCGCACCATGGTGGTCAGCCCGGACGTCGGCGGCGTGGTGCGGGCCCGCATCATCGCCAAGCGCATCGACGCCGACCTGGCCATCATCGACAAGCGGCGCGAGCGGGCCGGCGTCTCCGAGGTGATGAACATCATCGGCGACGTGAAGGGCCGCGACTGCATCCTGATCGACGACATCGTCGATTCCGCCGGCACCCTGTGCAACGCCGCCACGGCGCTGATCAACGCCGGGGCCAGCTCGGTCTCGGCCTATGTCACCCACGGCGTGCTGTCGGGCGGCGCGGTGGCCCGGGTGGCCAGCTCGCCGATCCAGGAGATGGTCATCACCGACAGCATCCAGGCCACCGAGGCGGTGCGTCTGGCGGCCAACATCCGCCCCCTGTCGGTGGCCCCCCTGCTGGCCGAGGCGATCCAGCGCATCAGCGACGAACAGTCGGTCTCCAGCCTGTTCGACTGAGCAGCGGCGGCGCGGTCGCGGTCACGCGCGCCGGCTTGCCGGGCCGAGGGCGGAAGGCCGCCCTCTTTCCCCATTCCCCTTTCCGTCTCGCCGCCGGACCCGGTCCGGCGGCTGCCGGCGCCGTGGTGCGTCGGGTCGGATGCCGCCCCTACTTCAGCCGGGCCGCCTTGTCGGGGTCGATCCACCAGGTATCGATGGGCAGGGCGTAGGGCGGCGGGTTGTCCGGGTGGCCGAACTTGTCCCAGTAGGCGACGCGGAACTGGGTCGAGTGCCAGTGCGGGATGCACAGGTAGTGCGCCCGCAGCACCCGGTCCAGCGCCCGGGTGCGGGCCACCAGCTCGGCCCGGTCGGGGGCGGTGATGACCAGATCGATCAGCCCGTCGACCGCCGGATCGGCCAGCCCGGCGACGTTGCGGCTGCCCGGCTTGCCGGCCGCCGCCGAGCTCCAGTAGTCGCGCTGCTCGTTGCCCGGTGAGTTGCTCTGCCCGGCGCTGTAGACGATCATGTCGAAGTCGTAGTCGTTGACCCGGGCCTGATACTGGGCGGTGTCGACGACGCGCAGCCGGGCCTCGATGCCCAGGCGCTCCAGGTTGCGGGCAAAGGGCTCGGAGATGCGCTCGAAGGCCGGGTTGTAGAGCAGGATCTCGAAGCTCAAGGGGGCGCCCTGGCCGCCCTCGGCGCGCAGCTTGCGGTCCTTGCCGATGGCCCAGCCGGCCTCCTTCAGAAGGTCCACCGCCTGCTTCAGGTTGTCGCGCAGGCCGCCCGGGCCGTCGGTGTCCGGGGCCTTGAGGGCGGGGCCGAAAACGCTGTCGGGCACCCGGCCGCGGAAGCTTTCCAGGATTTCCAGTTCGCGGCCCTGGGGCGCGCCCTGCGCCGCCAGCTCGGAGTTGGAAAAGTACGAGTGGGTGCGGGTGTACTGGCCGTGGAACAGGTTGGCGTTGGTCCACTCGAAATCAAACGCATAGGCCAGCGCCCGGCGCACCCGGGGGTCGGCGAACACGGCGCGGCGGGTGTTGTAGAAGAAGCCCTGCATGCCGGTGGGCAGGCTGTGCTCGATGGCCTCCAGCTTGACCAGCCCCTGGTCGCGGGCCGGGAAGTCGTAGCCGGTGGCCCACACCTTGGCGGTGTTCTCCTGGCGGAAGTCGTAGGCGCCGGCCTTGAAGGCCTCGAGCGCCACGGCGGCGTCGCGGTAATAGTCGTAGCGCAGGCGGTCGAAGTTGTGCCGGCCGCGTTTCAACGGCAGGCCGGCGGCCCAGTAGTCGGCCACCCTTTGGTAGGTGATGGCCCGCCCCGGGTCGACCTCGGCCACCTTGTAGGGGCCCGAGCCGAGCAGCGGCTCCAGCGTGGTTTGGGCGAAGTCGCGGCCCTCCCAGGCGTGGCGCGGCAGGACCGGCAACTGGCCGATGATCAGCGGCAGCTCGGGGTTGATCTGGCCCGGAGTGAAGGTGAAGCGCACGGTGTTGGGGGCCGGCGCGCTGACCTCGGTGACGTCGGCGTAGTAGGCGGCGTAGAAGGGGCTGCCCTCGCTGGTCAACGTCTTGAAGGTCCAGGCCACGTCCTCGGCGGTGACCGGCTGGCCGTCGTGCCAGCGAGCCTCGGGGCGCAGGGTGAACTCGACCCAGGCGCGGTCTTCGGGCAGGCGGATGCTTTCGGCGAGCAGCCCGTACATGGTGAACGGCTCGTCGTCGGAGCGTTCCAGCAGGGTGTCGAAGGTGCCACCCAGGCCGGCCGCCGGCACGCCCTTGAGGGTGAAGGGGTTCAGCGTGTCGAAGGTGCCGATGGCCGAAAGGCGCGCCTCGCCGCCCTTGGGGGCCGTGGGCACCACGTAGTCGAAATGGGTGAAGTCGGGTCCGTAGCGCGGCGCGCCGTGCATGGCCAGGGCGTGGACCGCCGGGATGTCGGCGGGTGTCGGCGCGTCCCCGGCGCGGGCGGGCTCCGGGGCGATGACCCCCATCACCCCAAGCAGCAACAGACAGCAACGCACCCAGACGGCCATGGCGGACCCCTTCCTTAAATAACGGTTGACCCGGCCCCACGATCCCCCGCCCGGCGACGGATGTCAAAGGGGGCGGGGAGGGGAAGTGGGGGCGGATGCTGGGGCCAGAAGGAGGGCAAGGCCCGGCGCGCCTATGAGAAGGACAACGGCCTGGCCGACATGCTTGCAACATGAAGGGGGGGCGGGCTCGACAGCCGAGGTGTGCCGGCATAGCGAACGTGGAAAAACCGACCGCCCCACGCTCAGAGCACGCCTTAAATGCCGGTCAATGGGCCGTGGCGGCCCTAAAAGGCCCCTTCAGACCAACCCATCGGCCTGCAAAGGGCCGTTTCCGGAGGTTGGATTTGGTGGCCCGCTTAGGGCAGGCGGGACGGAAAAAGCATGGAATGTCAGTTTTCTGCGGGTCCCGCTTTGGTTTTAAAATTTTTTCGGTTAGGATTTCGGCGGTCGGTGAAATTTCACCGATGGACCTGCGCAAGTAGGGTTATCTGACCCCGAGCGCTATTATCGATGGTGGCCTATGGACGAATTCACAATCGAAGACTTTTGGAAGCCCCGCTTTTTAGGCATTTCACGGGTGTCGCAAAGTTTAATTCGCGGGTGGAGCCACATTGAGCAAGGGCTCGCGACATTTGTTGAGGCGCCGCTTAAAATAAGTGACGAAGTAGAATTTTCTGCATCCGCCAATGATAGCGCACTGATATTGGTTTCAGCGCCTGGAGCTGTCGGGAAGTCAACTCTAGCCAAGCAGATTTCATCTATTTGTGGCGCTGTTTACTTGGATTTGGCTGCGGCGGATCCGGTTGGCGGGAACACTATTAGTGGCGGAATTTTCAAGTGCGGCCTGTCCGAAAACTGGCAAAACGGCAATGCCGCGATATTGATTGACGGCCTTGACGAAGCTCGGCTGCGAGTAACCCAGGAAGCATATGAGGCGTTTCTGGGCGATGTTGCTGACTTGGCCATAAGCCGCGCTGTTCCCACCGTTCTTTTCGGTCGAACAGGTGCTGTGCAGGACGCCTTTCTCGTGTTCGCCTTACGCAACGTGGAGGTGCCGATACTGGAAATTGGCTATTACGATCACGAACCGGCAGTGGAATTTTCAATGGCTCGTATCCGCGCGGTAAAGCCAGATCGTGCGAGTGAGGATACTGAACGCAAAGCTGTCTCAGGGCTTATCAAGGGCCTGAGTGAACAGACGAATGCCGATGGCAATCGATTTGCAGGGTATGCCCCAGTCCTTCAGGCCGTCGCTGATCGCGTCGGGCAGGCTTCAAACCCACAGGTGCTTGTTTCAGAAATTGAGAAAGGCGCTATCCCAGTCAGTCTTGAAGGGATAACCTCAGCAATATTGGATCGCGAGCACAGCAAACTAAACGGCCTTCCCTTCGGTGATTCGTCCGTTGCTGACAAGCTTTATCGTAAAGATGAGCAGATTCATCGCTTGGCGGCAAGGATATATGGGGTGGCACCGCCCGAGGCGCTAACAATGGCTCCGAAGGATGCAGAGATCTATGACACAGCGTTGAAAGCATGGGTTAATGAGCATCCGTTCCTTGATGGCTCCGCTCGGCCATCATCGGCCGTCTTCGACGCAATTATCAGCGCCTGGGCTATGAAGAATGGTGACACGCTCCTTTCAGAGAAGGTTCTGCACCGGGAACTTGGGCGAGGGGCTGCTGCCAATCCGTTTTTCTCGGAATTTTATCAGCCTGAGAGTGACGAAGATTTCCCGACGGCTCATGTTGGCGTTTTCTATAACTCTCTCCGTGCAAGGCTCTCGCTCGGCGATACCGCCGGCTTGACCATTGACGTCGATGAAGATGCTGCGGACGAAAATGCTCTCCGCGCCGAAATCGAGATCACATTGGCGCGTCGCGGTGAAGAAAACCCACGCGTATGGAACTTTGATACGGATCAGACAAGCAATATCCTGCTTGGGCCGCATGTGGAAAATGTTGAGATATCAACGCCATATGCAACAGTGGACATTGGATCCGGTGTGGAGGCAACCTTTGTTTCGCCAGTAATGATCCAATGTGCGAAGCTTCAGATTACCTCTGATCGCGTCATTGCTGAAAGCCCCGTTGGGAGCAAGGATTCCAGCGTTTTTCTTGAGGCGGAGCAATTCGTAGGCGACCGGATCGTTGCGGTGCCGACCGTGCGTGGAGATGTTCACCTTTCGGTTTCATGGCCAGGATCTCGGGCCCATCCTTGGACTGCATTCGCCTCTGGACCGACACCGGTTACCGACCCACGCGAACAGGAAGCACTCAGGCGCTTCCGAAAATTCATTATCTCGTTCCGGTCCCACAGTAAGGGCTCACTCGCCCGCTTCAAGGACAAGATCGAACATGCGCGGATGACAAAGGGGGTTGGGCAATCCGTCCTGGATTCTCTCGTCGAAAATGGTGTCCTTTACTTGGAAGGCCCAATGTATTTTCTGGATCCTGGCGTCTTAACAGATAAGGTTGGCGCATCGTATCACGACTGCGTGCGGAGGCAGTACAGCAGAAAAACCGTCGATTTCATTCGCTCGATTTTGAATGGGACCGGAACCTCACTCGTTGCTAATCCCATCCCATCGGGAACGGCCCCTTTAGATCGGCCAGCGACATTCCCTCCGGCGCCCCGCCGTGGAGAGTGGCCTTGATGATATTGGGGGCCAGCAGAGGCAGGCGGGCGAGCTAGGGACTGCTGATCTTCTCCTTATCGGCCAGATGGCGTAATGTGTGCGTTGCCGGTCTCATCATTCGCCAGGGCCTTGATCTTCTCAACGATCTCCGGTGGCGTCGTCTGGGGATGCGACTTGTGGATCCGTGGCAGGTCCTTCAGGCCATCGAGGCCCTGTGTCTGGAACCGCCGCTTCCACTCGTAAAAGCTCGTCCGGTCCATGCCGCGCTGTCGGCAAGCCTCGGCGACATTGCCGAGCTCCTGGGCCAGTTCCAGAACGCTCATGCGTTGCCGGGCAATTTTGCTCGCCGCGTCACGCGACGAGCCCTTCTTCGATATCGGTGAATGTCCCATCGTAAAATCCTCCTTTCCAAAAATAGCATGGAAAGAAGGTTAAGTGGACATTTGACCGGCGCTGCCAGCCATTCAATGGTTCAGAGTTTTTTGAACTTGGACAGCGCCTGTAACGCCCCTTTGCAGGCCGCCAGGGGCCACTTGGCGGGAGCTTGCGGCGTGTACTGAGCTTCGGATGGCCGGTTTCGTCCGCTTTTCCGCTATGTGGGCACACGCCGTCTGTCGGCCTGCACCATCGCTTCATGTTGCAGGCCATGTTGGCCAGGGTGACGGTGGCTTCGGCGCGGGACATGCCGATGCCGTGCCCTCCCCCCGGGGCCCACCCCGAGGGAGGCCGAAAGCCCCGCCCCCCTACACCGACAGGCCGACCAGCTTGGTGTCGAGGTATTCCTCGATGCCGGCGCGGGCGCCTTCGCGGCCCAGGCCGCTTTCCTTGATGCCGCCGAAAGGGGCGGCGGCGGCGGTGGGGTTGATGTCGTTGATGCCGACAATGCCGAAGGCCAACCCCTCCATCATCCGCCAGGCCCGCTTCAGGTCGTTGGTGTAGACGTAGGAAGCCAGCCCATAGTCGGTGTCGTTGGCCTTCTCCAGGATGTCCGCCTCGTCGTCGAAGGGCATCACGGCGGCCACCGGGCCGAAGGTTTCCTCGCGGTGGATCAGCATCTCGGGGGTGACGTCGGCGAGCACCGTGGGGGCGTAGAAGTGCCCCTTGTCGAGCCCGCCCTCGGTCAGCCGATGGCCGCCGGTCAGCACCCGCGCCCCCTTGGCGCGGGCGTCGTCGACCTGGGCGGCCACCTTCTCGAGCGCCCGCTGGTTGACCAGGGGGCCGATCTGTACCCCCTCGGTCAGTCCGCTGCCGGCCTTCATCTTGGCCACCCGGGCGGTCATGGTGTCGAGGAACGCCTGATAGCCCGGGCGCTGCACATAGATGCGGTTGGGCGAGATGCAGGCCTGCCCGGTGTTGAGGAACTTGACCAGGGTGGCGCCCTTGGCGGCGTGGGCCGGGTCGGCGTCGGCGAAGACGATGAACGGGGCGTGCCCGCCCAGCTCCATGGAAACCCGCTTCATCTGCCGCGCCGCCTGCTCGGCGATCATCTTGCCGACCGCGGTCGAGCCGGTGAAGGTGATCTTGCGCACCCGCTTGTCGGTCAGCAGAACCTCGCCCACCGGCCTGGGGTCGGCGGCGGTGACCAGGTTGACCACCCCCGGCGGCACCCCGGCTTCCTCGAAAAGGCGCATCATGGCGATGGCGGTCAGCGGGGTCGCCTCGGCCGGTTTCAGGACCACCGTGCAGCCGGCGGCCAGGGCCGGGCCGACCTTTCGGGTGATCATCGAGATGGGATAGTTCCACGGGGTGATCGCCGCCACCACCCCGACCGGCTGCTTCAGCACCATGAAGCGCTGGTCGGCGCGGGCGCTGGGGATGGTCTCGCCGTAGACCCGCTTGGCCTCCTCGGCGAACCAGGAGAGGAAGTCGGCCCCGTAGCCGACCTCGGTCCAGGCCGCTTTCAGGGGCTTGCCCTGCTCGCGGCTCATCAGCTCGGCCAGGGCGTCGCGGCGTTCCATCATCAGGGCGTGGGCGCGGGCCAGCACCCCGGCCCGGTGATGGGCGGTGGTCGCCGCCCAGGCGGGCAGGGCGGCGGCGGCGGCGTCGACGGCGGCCCGGGCGTCCTCGGCCGCGCCATCGGGGACGTCCTCGATCAGGCTGCCGTCGGCCGGGTTGGTGACCGCGAAGGTGCGACCCGAGGCGGCCGCCGTGAAGGCTCCGTTGATGTACATGGAAAGGTTCTCGCTTGAGGGGGAATCAGGAAGCTTCGGGGCCCTGGATCTGGCGCTGGCGCAGCGCGCCTTCCGCCTCGGCCAGGGCTTTTCGGCCCTCGGCGCGGGCGCTGCGGGCCTCGGCGTCCAGGCGGTCGATGCGGTCCAGGGTGCCGACCAGACTGTCGATGGTCTCGGTGATCGCCGCCACGTCGGCGATGCCCCGGCGCGACTGCCGGTGGGCCGCCTCGACATTGGCATCGAGCTGCTGGGCCATGGTCTTGAGCTGGGCGTTGGTGAACTCGGTCATGGCGTCGAGCGCCGCCAGCCCCACCTTCTGGCGCATCTGCTCGACATGGATCAGCATGGTCGACTTCCAGGCCGGGATGGCATGGGCGATGGCCATGCGCAATTCCTCGATCAGGGTGATGCCGGTCTGCTGGACCTGCCGGATGGTCGGCATGGCGGCGTGGGCGATGGCCTTGGACTTTTCGAGGTTCATCACCTTGCGGTCCAGGCGGTCAACGGCGGCCTTGAGGTCGCGCACCCTTTGGGCGGCCAACTCGGCGTCCGGCTGGTCGGCCCTGGCCCGGGCCTCGGCCTCGGCGGCGGGGATCACCTCGTCGGTGTAATAGGCCAACAGCTCGTGGCCGGCGGCGATGTGCAGGGACAATTCGCGGAAGGTTTCCAGGTTTTCCTCGAACAGGCGGTCGAGCAGGGCGATGCCCAGGCCCACCTCGTCGACCCGGTCCTCCAACTCGCCGGCGATGGCGTCGATGCGCTGGCGGGCCGAGCGGAAGCTGTCGGCGAAGCGGCCCACCTCGCGCCGGGCGTCGAAGAACAGGCGGTTGAGCAGCCCGCCGCCCTTCAGGCGCTCCGGATCGAGGCCGCCGGCCACCTGACGCAATTCGGAGAGCTTGTCGTGCATCGGCCCCAGGTCGCGGCCCAGCACCTGATCGAGCACCGAATCGGCGAAGGCGCCGACCCGCTGCTCGCTGGCCGAGCCGAAGTCGAGCACGCTGTTGGCCGAGGTCAGGTCGATGCCGGCCTTGATTTCCTCGATGCGGGCCCGCTCGGCGTCGTCCGGGGTGTTGGGACGGCCTTCCAGCGAGGTGATCGCCCGCTCGACAGCGGAGGCGGGGGGATGCGCGGGATCGAGGGACATGACGCCTCCGGGGCCAGAAGGGCGGGGGGAGAGAAGGGCCGGACCAAGTTAGGCCCGGACCAAGTTAGGCCCGGACCAAGTTAGGCCCGGACCAAGTTAGGCCCGGACCAAATTAGGCAAGGTGGGGTTCGGCATCAAGCCGCGCCGGACCACCCGGACGTGGCATGTCAGGGGTCGCGGCTTGCATATTAATACTATGAAATATAAAACGGAGGTCCACCCGGGCAGGATCGCGACCGATGCAAAGCTATCTTCCCATCGCCGAGATGTCGGTGAACGTCCTGCTCGTTCTGGGCATGGGCGGCGCCATCGGGCTGCTCTCCGGGCTGTTCGGGGTGGGCGGCGGTTTCCTGATGACGCCGCTTTTGATGTTCATCGGCATTCCGCCGGCGGTGGCGGTGGGCACCGGGGCCAACCAGATCGTCGCCTCATCGGTGTCGGGGGTGCTGGCCCACTGGCGGCGCGGCAACGTCGATCTGAAGATGGGCGTGGTGCTGCTGCTCGGCGGGCTGGTCGGCTCCGGCTTCGGGGTGCTGCTGTTCCGCTTCCTGCGCGGACTGGGCCAGATCGATCTGGCCATTTCGCTGTGCTACGTGGTGTTCCTCGGCATCATCGGCGGGCTGATGTTCGTCGAAAGCCTGAATGCCCTGCTGAAAAGCCGCCGGCCGCGCAAGCCGCAGCCGGAGAGCCACCGGCGGGGCTGGATCCACGCCCTGCCCTTCAAGATGCGCTTCCGCAAGTCGAAGCTTTACATCAGCGCCCTGCTGCCCTTCGGGGTGGGGCTGCTGGTCGGGGTGCTGTCGGCCATCATGGGCGTCGGCGGCGGCTTCGTGATGGTGCCGGCGATGATCTACCTGCTCGGCATGCCGACCCAGGTGGTGGTCGGCACCTCGCTGTTCCAGATCATCTTCGTCACCGCCAACACCACCTTCCTGCAATCGCTGATGAACCAGACGGTGGACGTGGTGCTGGCCCTGCTGCTGCTGGTCGGGGCGGTGATCGGCGCCCAGGTGGGAGCCAAGGCGGGGGCCAAGCTGAAGGGCGAGCAGTTGCGGGTGCTGCTGGCCCTCATGGTGCTGGTGGTGTGCTTCAAGCTGGGCCTTGATTTGATGCTTGAGCCCGACGACCTGTACAGCGTGACCCGCCTGCGCGCCGACTGATTCCGGCCCGTCCGGCCCTCCCCACTCGCCAGCCGAGTCTTGCATATTCATTGAGTCGAATATACAACGTATGGCAGGCTGGCCCGGGATCATCCCCCTTCATGCAGATCTACCTTCCCATCGCCGAAATGTCGGTCAATGTCCTGCTGATCCTCGGCATGGGCGGTGGCGTGGGGTTCCTGTCCGGATTGTTCGGGGTGGGCGGCGGTTTTCTGATGACGCCGCTGCTCATCTTCATCGGCGTGCCGCCGGCGGTGGCGGTGGGCACCGAGGCCAACCAGATCGTCGCCTCCTCGGTGTCGGGGGTGCTGGCCCACTGGCGGCGCGGCAACGTCGACCTGAAGATGGGCACGGTGCTGCTGCTCGGCGGTCTGGTCGGCTCGGGGCTGGGCGTGGTGCTGTTCCGCTTCCTGCGTGGGCTGGGCCAGATCGATCTGGCCATTTCGCTGTCCTACGTGGTCTTTCTGGGCATCATCGGCGGGCTGATGTTCGTCGAAAGCCTGAACACCCTGTTCCGCAGCCGACGGCCGCGCAAAAGCGCCAAGGCCAAGGGCTCAGGGGGCCGCCACAACTGGATTCACGGCCTGCCGTTCAAGATGCGGTTCCGCAAATCCAAGCTGTACATCAGCGCCATCCTGCCCTTCGCGGTGGGCCTGCTGGTCGGCGTGCTGGCCGCCATCATGGGTGTCGGCGGCGGTTTCGTGATGGTGCCGGCGATGATCTACCTGCTGGGGATGCCGACCCAGGTGGTGGTCGGCACCTCGCTGTTCCAGATCATTTTCGTCACCGCCAACACCACCTTCCTGCAGGCCTTCCTGAACCAGACGGTGGACGTGGTGCTGTCGCTGCTGCTGCTCACCGGGGCGGTGATCGGGGCCCAGGTGGGGGCCAAGGCGGGGGCCCGGCTGAAGGGCGAGCAGCTGCGCATCCTGCTGGCCTTGATGGTGCTCGCCGTGTGCGCCAAGCTGGGCCTGGATCTGGTTCTCAGGCCCGACGACCTGTTCGGGCTGGCGCGGGGAGGAGGGCATTGATGGTGTGGCGTGCCGCCGTTGCCCGGGCCGCCCTCGGCGCGCTGCTGCTGCTGGCCCTGCTGGCCGCGCCGGCGCGGGCCCAGACCCAGCCCCTGGTGGCTGATCTGTCGAAGCATCTGGTGGCCATCACCACCGGCTTTTCCGGTACCGACGTGCTGCTCTTCGGGGCCACCGACGGGCCCGGCGACATCGTGCTGGTGGTGCGCGGGCCACCCGGGCGCGAGGTGGTGCGGCGCAAGGACCGGGCCGGCATCATCTGGGTCAACGCCGACAGCGTCGATTTCGAGGACGTGCCCGCCTTCTACTGGCTGGCCACCAGCCGGCCGCTGGACGAGTTCGCCAACCCGGCGGTGCTCGAGCGCCACCAGATCGGCACCGGCAACCTGCGCCTGCCGGTGGCCGACTTCGCCGAGATCCCGCCCCAGACCCGAACCGACTTCGCCCGCGCCCTGGTCCGCCTGAAGACCGCCGAGGGCCTCTATGGCGAGGAGCAGGGGGTGGTGCGCCAACTGGCCAACCGGCTGTTCCGGGCCGAGTTGCATTTCCCCTCCAACGTGCCGGTCGGCACCTACATGGTCGAGGTCTACCTGATCCGCGAGGGCGAGGTGGTGAGCGCCGAGATCACCCCGCTGATCATCTCCAAGGTCGGTGTCGGGGCCGACATCTACGACTTCGCCCACAACCAGCCGGCCCTCTACGGCATCGCCGCGATCATCGTCGCGGTGGCCGCCGGCTGGCTGGCCGGGGTCGCCTTCCGCAAGTCCTGATCCCATATCAATGCCTTCCGCCACGGCCTTTTTTCGAGGTGCCGCCCGATGAGCGTCGATGACAAACCCGCACCGCGGACCTTTCTGGTGGTGGTCGATGACAGCGACGAGATGCGCGCCGCCCTTTCGTTCGCCTGCCGCCGGGCCCGGCGCACCGGCGGCCGGGTGGCGCTGCTGACGGTCATCGGCCAGGCCGAGTTCCACCACTTCTCGGCCATCGGCAACCTGATGAACGAAGAGGCGCGCGAGGAAGCCGAACACCGCCTGAACCGTCTGGCCGCCGAGGTCCACCAGATGAGTGGCCAGATGCCGGTCCTCTTCCTGCGCGAGGGCAAGCCGGAAGAGGAACTGCTCGCCCTGATCGAGGAGGAGCCCACGATCTCCATCCTGGTGCTGGCCGCCAGCACCAGCAGCAAGGGGCCGGGGCCGTTGGTCTCGGCCCTGGCCGGACGGCTGAGCGGCCGCCTGCACATTCCCGTCACCATCGTGCCCGGCGATCTCGCGGACGCCGAGATTGACCGTCTGGCGTAAGGCTGGTTGACCTGACGGAGCTTGACCCACCCGGCCGGGAAGCGCATATATCCGACCGTGCTTGTCTGAATTAGTTGGGAACCCGCCGATGTTCATCGAGACCGAGACCACCCCCAATCCGGCCAGCCTGAAGTTCCTGCCCCACCGCCCGGTGCTGCCCGGCGGGGCGTTGGACTTCGCCGAACCCGCGGCGGCGGCGGCCTCGCCGCTGGCCCGCGCCCTGTTCGAGGTCGAGGGCGTGGCCGGGGTGTTCCTGGGCGACGACTTCATCACCGTGACCAAGCAGCCGGCGGCCGACTGGTCGAGCCTCAAGCCGCTCGTCCTGGGGGCGGTGATGCATCACTTCACCGCCGGCCTGCCGGTGGTCGAGGAAGGCGCCGCCGGGGCCGAATCAGGGGGCGACCAAAGCGACCCTGTGGTTGCTCAGATCGTCGAATTGCTCGAAAGCCGGGTGCGGCCGGTGGTCGCCCAGGATGGCGGCGACATCGTCTTCCGCGATTTTCGCGAAGGTGTGGTATTTTTGCACATGCGTGGCTCGTGCGCCGGCTGTCCCAGTTCCACCGCCACCTTGAAGCACGGCATCGAGAACCTTCTGCGCCACTTCATCCCCCAGGTGAAGGGGGTTCAGGCGGTCAATTGAGCCCCGCCGGGCCGCCCGGGTTTCATAAAATTTTCAACGGCTTCTCGAGACGGCCCGAAAATCAAAGGATTTTCGGTGGGTTGACCGATTCCGCCCCCGCCGGCATAGTCCGCCGGTCGCCTCAAAACCGCCACCGTTGGCTGGCATCACGGCTCCGCCCGACCTGGACCCGACCTGGAAACGGCCGGCTGGAGCGTCCTATCAAAGGGCGGAAAGCGGCGCGACGCCTCTCCGGTTCAACCGGCGGGCGTCCTTACAAGGTCACGAGCACCCGAGTTCCAGACGGCCCCGTTTTGAAAAGTGGCCCATTCGGATTGAACGCGGCCCCTTCGATAAAGAGGTTCTTGGAATGAGCGCCTTCACCCGTCCTGCTCCCCGCCGATTCGAATCGGCGGCCCTTGGCCTGTTGGCCGTCGCCGTGCTGGGGCTGTACGCCAGCGCCCTGCCCGGTCATCTGGCCAAGATGGGGGCCGGTGCTCAGCGCCCGGTGGCCCTCGACCTTGCGGCCCACCCCGACATCGCCGCGCCGCCGCCGGCCAAGCCCCTGGTCATGGATGGCCGCATCACCGCCGCCGAACTGCGGCGTCACTTCCTGGCCGTCGGCTACACCCTGAACGAGGTGCGCCAGGGCAGTGGTGACGTGCCGCGCCTGTTCGTCGATCAGGTGCCGCCCGACCTCAAGGGCATGAATGACATCCAGTTGCGCAAGTCGCTGTTCTTCCGCCTGACCCTGCCCCTGGTGCTGCGCGTCAACGAGGAGATCGCGGTCGAGCGCGGTCGTCTGCTCGATCTGGCCCAGCGCCTCGATCAGGGCGGCGAACTGGCGGCGGCCGACCGCGTCTGGCTCAAACGGCTGGCCGGCAAGTACGGCCTGAAGGCCGAGGGCGGCAAGATCGACATGGCCGAGCTCAAGAAGCGGGTCGACGGCATTCCCCCCTCGCTGGCCCTGGCCCAGGCGGCCGAGGAAAGCGGTTGGGGAACCTCGCGCTTCGCCCGCCAGGGCAACGCCCTGTTCGGCCAGTGGACGATGGACGAGGAAGCCGGTCTGGTCCCGGCCGACCGCCCGGACGGGGCCAGCCACGCCGTGCGCGCCTTCCCGTCGCTGCTGCACGGGGTCGAGGCCTACATGCGCAACCTCAACACCCACGCCGCTTATCGCGGCTTCCGCGACCGCCGGGCGGTGCTGCGCGAAACCGCCAGCCGGCTGGACGGCTACCAGTTGGCCGGCACCCTGACCAGCTACTCCGAACGCGGCCAGGAATACGTCGAGACCCTGCGCACCATCATCTCGGCCAACGAACTCAAGACCCTCGACCACGCCTGGCTGGGCGAAGTCACCGACCAACTCGCCGCCCGCCTGTAGGGCTGCGGTGGGCGATGGCAAGGGGGCGCCGCCCCCTTGACCCCCGCCGGGGGGACCAGGGGCCCCCCCGGACCCCCGCCGTGACTTAAAACCCCACCCAGGGGGGCAAGCCCCCCTGGGTGGGGTTTTGATTCAGGGTGGGGTCTGGGGAGGCCTCCCGGCCTCCCCAGCGGGGATCAAAGGGGCAGCGCCCCTTTGCCGCCGCTCACGGCACCTCGCCGGCGGTGATCCAGGTGGCGATGTCGGCGAGGGGGATCTCGGCGTTCAGGTCGCGCAGCAGCATGTGCCAGCCGCCGGGGTAGGTGCGCACGGTCTGGATGTCGGGGTCGGGCAGGCGGCTGGCGAACAGTCTGAGGGGCTGTTCGGGCACCAGGTCGTCGTGGCTGCCGTAGGCGATCAGCAGCGGCAGGCCCTTGAGGTGGGGCGGGCTTTTGAAGGCGGCGTCCATCAGGTTGACCAGCCCCCACAGGGCATCCATGCGGGTTTCCTTCAGGACCAGCGGGTCGCGCCCCATGGCGCGCAGCATGGGCAGGTTGTCGGACGGGCGGATGTCCAATCCCTCGCCGGTGGCGCTGTACCAGGGCACGCTGTGGGCGACCAGGAACAGCCCGATGGCCAGCCCCGGCGGCAGGGTGCTGCGGGCGCGCAGGGCCGGCGCGATCAGCACCACCTTGTCGGCCGGCGGCGGGTGGGGGTCGGCCAGCGCGGCCAGCACGGTGGCGCCGCCCATGCTGGTGCCGAGCAGCACCAGCGGGCTTTGTGGGTGGCGGGCGGCGATCAGCCAGGAAAGGTCCGCGAGGTCGCGGGTCAGGGCCTCGACCCCGGGCCACAGACCGGCGTTCGGGCTGGTCCCGAAGCCGCGCAGGTCGGGGGCGTAGACGGTGATCCCGCGGTCTGCCAGGAAAGGGCCGACGCCGATCACCTCGGGGCCGCCGGCGAAGGCGCCGGAATGGTCGTTGAAGCCGTGCAGGGCCAGGACGACCGCCTTTTCCTCGCCCTGGGCTTGCCAGTGGCGCAGGAACAGGGGGATCCCGTCGGCGGTGCGGAAGACGTTGCGCTGAAGTGCCGGGGCCGGGGTGTCGGGCGGAGCACCCGGGCCGGGCGGCATCAGGCGCGGGGCGCAGGCGCCGGCGAGCAGACAGAGCAGCCCGGCGGCGATCCGGCGCGCCCGCCTCACGCGGCGGCGCTCCCCTGTCCGTTGGTGGCGGCGTTGTCGGCCCGGGTGACCTGCAGGAAGATGTCCTCCAGGTCGGCTTCCTCGGTCGACAGGTCGTGGATGGACAGGCCCGACTGGCGCACCGCCTCCAGGATCTGGTCCACCGGCTGGCTGGCCGCCCGGTAGGCCAGATGGATCTGGCTGCCGCCCTCGCGCAACTCGGCGCCCAGGGCGGCCAGCGGCGCCGGCAGGGCGTCGAGGGGCTGCTTCAGGGTCAGGGTCATGGTCTTGTTGTCGAAGCGGCGCAACAGGGCCGGGGTGGAATCACAGGCGACCACGCGGCCATGGTTGATGATGGCGATGCGGTCGCACAGCTCCTCGGCCTCTTCCAGGTAGTGGGTGGTCAGAAGGATGGTGGTGCCCTGGCGGTTCAGCTCGCGCACATGGTCCCACAACTGGCGCCTGAGCTCGATGTCGACGCCGGCGGTCGGCTCGTCGAGAATCAGCACCGGCGGGCTGTGCACCATCGCCTTGGCGACCAGCAGGCGGCGCCGCATGCCGCCCGACAGGGTGCGGGCGTAGGCATCGGCCTTGTCGCCCAGGCCGACGGCGTCGAGAATCTCCTCGGTGCGGCGCTCCCTTGGCGGCACGCCGTACAGGCCGGCCTGCATCTCCAGCAACTCGCGCGGGGTGAAGAAGGGGTCGAGGTTCAACTCCTGGGGCACGATGCCGATGGCACAGCGGGCGGCGCGCTCCTCCCTGACGATGTCGCGGTCCCAGATGCGGGCCTCGCCGGCGGTCTTGCGGACCAGCCCGGCCAGGATGTTGATCAGCGTGCTCTTGCCCGCCCCGTTGGGCCCGAGCAGGCCGAAAAAGGCGCCCCGGGGCACGTCCAGATCGACCGCGTCCAGGGCCCGGCGGCCGGGGCGGCCCTTCTCGCCCTTGTAGGTCTTGGTCAACTGGCGGAGCGAGATGGCGTTGTCGGGAAGCGGGGGGATCGACATCAACGAACACTTTGCGGCTTGCGGGGCGGCGGCCGAATGACGAATCTAAGGGCCGACAGGGAAGGAGTGCCTTTCATATAAAGCACCCCGGGCGGCGCCGAAACCCCGCCCCCGAACGACCAGGAGGCTTGACGGACCCAATGACCACGCTGCCCGACACCCCGGCCCAGGCCAATCAGGTTGATCCCGCCGAGCGCACGGTGATGACCAGGGAAACCCGCGTCATGTGCGACGGCGGCGAGGGGCCGCTGGGCCACCCGGCGGTCTATCTGTCCATCCGCCCCGACGTGGGCGAGGAAATCTGCCCTTACTGCTCGCGGCGCTTCGTGCTGGACCGTGGCGACCGGGCCGCCTGATGGCCGCGCCGCGTCATGTCTACCTGATCGACGGCTCGGGGTTCATCTTCCGGGCCTACCATGCCCTGCCGCCCATGAACCGGGCCGACGGTACGCCGACCAACGCGGTCTATGGTTTCACCTCGATGCTCATCAAGCTGATCGAGGAGACCGGCGCCGACCACGTGGCGGTGATCTTCGACAAGGGGCGGCGCAGCTTCCGCAACGACATCTACCCCGACTACAAGGCCCAGCGCCCCGACGCGCCGGAAGACCTGGTGCCCCAGTTCCCGCTGATCCGCGAGGCGGTGCGCGCCTTCAACGTGGCCTGCGTGGAGATGGAGGGCTTCGAGGCCGACGACCTGATCGCCACCTACGCCCGCCAGGCCACCGAGGCCGGCGCCGAGGTGACCATCGTCAGTTCCGACAAGGACCTGATGCAACTGGTCTCGGACAAGGTGGGCATGGTCGACATGATGAAGAACAGGTCGATCGACGCCGCCGCCGTGGTCGAGAAGTTCGGCGTGCCGCCCGACCGGGTGATCGACGTCCAGGCCCTGGCCGGCGATTCGGTGGACAACGTGCCCGGGGTGCCGGGCATTGGCATCAAGACGGCGGCCAAACTGATCGAGGAATACGGCGACCTGGAAACCCTGCTTGAGCGGGCCCACGAGATCAAGCAGCCCAAGCGCCGCCAGTCGCTGATCGAGTTCGCCGAGCAGGCCCGCGTTTCCAGGCAACTGGTCACCCTGCGCGATGACGTGGCGGTGCCCATCCCGCTGACCGACTTCGCGGTGCAAAAGCCCGAGCGCGAGACCGTGCTGGGCTTCCTCGAGGCGCAGGCCTTCTCCAGCCTGCTCGCCAAGATCACCGCCCGCCTCGACGCCGACAGCCCCCAGGCGGCGCGCGCGCCGGTCGAGGCGGCCTACCAGACGGTGGCCGACCTCGACACCCTGGACCGCTGGATCGCCGAGGCCGAGGAGGCCGGCGTGGTCGCCGTCGATACCGAAACCGACCGCCTGGATGCCCGCGGCGCCGGGCTGGTCGGCGTCTCGCTGGCCACCGCGCCGGGGCGGGCCTGCTACATCCCGCTGGCCCACCGCGCCCCGGCCGGCAAGCAGCAGGGCGCCCTGTTCGATGGCCCCGCCGAGGCCGCCGCCGAGCGCCTGCCCGGCCAGCTCGACCCGGCCCAGGCGCTGGCCCGCCTGCGCCCCCTGCTGGCCGATCCCGGGGTGCTCAAGGTGGGCCACAACATCAAGTACGACCTGCATGTGCTGGCCGGGGCCGGCCGGCGCCTGACCGACGACGGGCCGCTGACCGTCAGCCCGCTGGACGACACCATGGTGCTGTCCTACGTGCTGGACGGCACCGCCCATGGCCACGGCATGGACGAGTTGGCCGAGCTCCATCTGGCCCACAAGACCATTCCCTTCAGCCAGGTCTGCGGCAAGGGCAAGAGCCAGATCAGCTTCGCCGAGGTGCCGCTCGATCAGGCCACCGCGTATGCCGCCGAGGACGCCGATATCACCCTGCGCCTGTATCAACTGCTGCGGGGCCGTCTGCGCGCCGAGAAGATGACCGCCGTCCACGAGACCCTGGACCGCCCCCTGGTCGGCGTGCTGACCGAGATGGAAGCCGCCGGCATCCGGGTCGACGCGGCGGTGCTGAAGGACCTCTCCGGCGATTTCGCCCGCCGCATGGCCGATCTGGAAAGCCACATCCACGAGCTGGCCGGGCGGGAATTCAACCTCGCCTCGCCCAAGCAACTGGGCGAGGTGCTGTTCGACGAGATGGGCCTTAAGGGCGGCAAGAAAAGCAGCAAGACCGGGGCCTGGGGCACCGGCGCCGAGGTGCTGGAAACGCTGGCCGCCGAGGGCCACGACCTGCCCGCCCGGGTGCTCGACTGGCGCCAGTTGGCCAAGCTCAAGAGCACCTATACCGACGCCCTGGCCGCCGCCATCGACCCCGGCACCGGGCGCGTCCACACCACCTTTTCGATGACCGTCACCTCCACCGGGCGGCTGTCGTCGAGCGATCCCAACCTGCAGAACATCCCCATCCGCACCGAGGAAGGGCGCAAGATCCGCCAAGCCTTCGTGGCCAGCCCGGGGCACCGCCTGATCAGCGCCGACTACAGCCAGATCGAGTTGCGCATCCTGGCCCACGTGGCCCAGGTGGAAGGCCTCAAGCAGGCCTTCGCCGACATGCGCGACATCCACGCCATCACCGCCGCCAAGGTGTTCGGCAAGCAGCCCGACGAGGTGGACAGCGGCCTGAGGCGTCAGGCCAAGGCGATCAACTTCGGCATCATCTACGGCATCTCGGCCTTCGGGCTGGCCGCCCAGTTGGGCATCGACCGGGGCGCCGCCAAGCGCTTCATCGACGACTATTTCGAGGCCTTCCCCGAAATCCTGGCCTACATGGAAACCACCAAGGCCTTCGCCCGGAAACGCGGCTACGTGCGCACCCCCTTCGGGCGCAAGTGCATGACCCCCGGCATCTCGGAAAAGAACCCCAACCTGCGCGGCTTTGCCGAGCGCGCGGCAATCAACGCCCCGATCCAGGGCGGCGCCGCCGACATCATCAAGCGGGCCATGATCGCCCTGCCCGGAGCCCTGGTCGAGCACGGCCTGAAAACCCGCAGCCTGTTGCAGGTCCACGACGAGTTGGTGCTGGAAGCGCCCGAGGACGAGGTGGACGCGGCGTCCGAGGTCATCCGCGCCACCATGGAGCAGGCGGCCAGCCTCGACGTGCCGCTGATCGCCGAGGTGGGGGTCGGCGCCTCGTGGGCCAGCGCGCACTGAGCCCGCCGCCCCGCCGCCCGGCGCCGGCCCGCCCCCACCCCCGGACGGTTGTTGCCCGGGGGCGGGGGTGGTACAGGGAGCGGTCCTTCAAATCCTGATCGGGTGATCCTCGCGGTGATAATCCTTTCCCTGCACACCGGCCGGCACGACGGCACGGCGGCCCTGTTCGATGGCTATCGCCTGCGCGCCGCCGTCCAGTTGGAGCGCCTGACCCGCCTCAAGGGCGATGGCGGCGGCATTCCCCGTCCGGCCATGGACGAGGTGCTGGATATCGCCGGCCTCACCCCCGGGCAGGTCGACGCGGTGGTGCTGTCGCGGGCCTCGTTCCCGGCCCGCCTGTGCCGCCTGCCGGCCCACAAGCGTCTGGCCGACCGGCTGGGCCGGGCGCTGAAGGGCGAGGACAAGCTGCGCGATCTGGTCAGCCTGCAACGGCGCTTCGGCCAGCCCGACGCGGCGCGCCTGATCGACGGGGCGCGCCTTAAGGCCGAGCTGGGTCTCAGGGCCGAGGTGCCGCTGTTCTTCTCCAACCATCATCTGGCCCATGCCCTGTCGGCCTTCTTCTACACCGACTGGGATGACGCCCTGCTCTACACCGCCGATGGCTGCGGCGACAACGTCCACTACTCGGCCCGGGTGGTGCGCGACGGTCGGCTCGACACCCTGTTCGGCGATGATGCCGAGTTGCTCGCCCCGCGCCGGGTCGACAGCCTCGGCCTCGCCTACGGCTACATGACCCAGGCCCTGGGCTTTCGCATGAACCGCCACGAGGGCAAGCTGACCGGCCTCGCCGCCTTCGGCCAACCCACCCTGCTGGATGAGCTGGCGGCCCATTTCCGGGTCGAGGACACCGGCCGGGTGGCCTCCGACTTCGCCTCCGACGCCGCCATGCGGGCCGAGATCGCCCGCCTCGCCGCCAGCACGGCGCGCGAGGATGCCGCCGCCTCCATCCAGCAACTTCTGGAGGACACCGTGCTCGCCTCGGTGCGCCGGCTGCTCGAGCTTCACCCGGTGCGCCACCTCGCCCTGGCCGGCGGGGTGTTCGCCAACGTGCGCCTCAACCGCCTGCTCACCGAGGCGACCGGGGTTCGGGAAAGCTTCATCTTCCCCGGCATGGGCGACGAGGGGATCACCGTCGGCGGCGCCCTCCAGTTCCTGCTCGAACGGGACGGCCTGAAGACCTGGCTGGACCACCGCCACCGGCTGTCCGATGTCTACCTGGGGCGCGATTTCGACGGCGAGATCGACCGCGTCCTGGCCGCCACCCCCGGCGTCACCCGCCGTCCCGGCCCGCCCGCCGACAGCGCCGCCGAACTGCTGGCCAAGGGCGACATCGTCGCCATCTACAGCGGCCGCATGGAGTTCGGACCGCGCGCCCTGGGCGCCCGCTCGATCCTCGCCAACCCGGCCGACCGGGCGGTGAACGACAGCCTGAACGCCCGCCTGACCCGCACCGAGTTCATGCCCTTCGCCCCGGTGGTCGCCGCCGAGGACGCCGCCGAGGTGTTCGAAATCACCCCGGCCAACGCCTACGCCTGCCGCTTCATGACCATCACCTGCGGGGTCAAACCCCAATGGCACGACCGCATCCCCGCCGTGGTCCACGTCGACGGCACGGCCCGGCCACAGATCATCGACCGCGACACCAACCCGCTGTACTTCGACATCCTCGCCGCCTTCAAGAAACACACCGGCCTGCCCGTGCTGGTCAACACCAGCTTCAACGCCCACGAAGAACCAATCATCAATACCCCCCAAGAATGCCGCGACGCCCTGATCACCAACCGCGTCGATCACATCACCACCAACACCGCCACCTACTCCCGATCCTGAGGCGTCAGGGGCCACGCCAAGGGGGCGCCGCCCCCTTGGAACCCCCGCCGGGGGGACCAGGGGCCCCCCCGGACCCCCGCCGCGACTTAAAGCCGTGAAGAGGGGGGTATCCGAGCGCGCGCGCTCGGATACCCCCCTCTTCACGGCTTTGACTCATGGTGGGGTCTGGGGAGGCCTCCCGGCCTCCCCAGCGGGGTTCAAAGGGGCAGCGCCCCTTTGCGTGGTCTCTGGCGTCTCAGGAGTCGGGGAGCAGGTGGGCGATGTCGGATTTCAGTTTTTCGGTCAGTTTCAGGCGGCGTTCGGTTTCGGTGTGCATGGTTGGGGTTTGGTGGAAGCCGTCGTCGGGGGCTTGGCCGAGGTCGAGCAGGCGTTGCCATTCGTTCATTGGCATGGCCAGTTTGGCGGCCTGTCGTTGGCCGGCGTTGCCTGGGCGGTTGGTGTAGCGCACGGTGGTCTGGGGCAGGGCGCGGCCGGGCAGCAGGCGGCGCAGGCACATGCGATAGACGGTGTCTTCGGTGCGGTATTGGCGGAAGTCGTCGCCTTCCGGGAAGCCTTCGATGGCCTGGTGCCAGAGGCGGGGCAGGCACAGGTTGCTGGGCGAGGAGGCGGCCAGGCTGGCCTGCCAGGAGGGGTGGACGGGGGCGTCGAACTGGATGTTGGTCCACACGTAGCCGGCTTCCGGGTGGGTGCCGAGGGCTTTCAGGCACAGCCCGATGTGATCGGGCAGGAACAGGTCGTCGGCGTCGAGGAACATCAGGTTGGCGGTGCCGGCGGCGTCCGCCCCGGCGTTGCGTGCTCCGCCCGGGCCACGGTTGCGGTCGAGGGCGACGAGGCGCCCGGCGAGACCCTCGGGCAGCTCGGCCAGGGCGCTGTCGGCCACCTGGCGGGTGGCGTCGGGCGAGGCGTCGTCGACCACGATCAATTCGCCGCTTAGCCCGGCGCCCAGCATCTGGCGGGCCCGCGCCCAACTGGCTGCCACCGAGCCCACCGCGCGCCCCAGGTGATCGACCGCCCGGTAGGCCGGGATGATGATGCTGACCGTGGGGGTGATCGGGGTCGATCTCACGACCGGGACGGCGTTTGGGCCCAGGCCATCAGCTCGGCCAGGGCGGGAACGAAGTCGGCCATGAAGAAACTCCATGGCCGCTGGGGCGAGGCCCAGCGGCGCTTGTGGTCCATCAGATTGGCGGCGGCGGCCTCGAGGTCGCGCGCGATCAGGTCGGCCGGCAGGTCGCGGGGGGGCGCTTCAAGGGTGGCTTCAAGGGCGGCGCGGGCGGCGGCCGGGGTGGCCGGCGGGGTGTCCTTCAGCGCCTCGACGGCCCGATAAAGGTCGTGGAACCAGTCGTTGAGGGGCGAGGATTCGAGCCGCGTTTCCGGCGCCGGCAGGGTGGTCGCGGGCAGGCCGAGGCGGACCATGGCCTGTTCGATCAGCGCCGGCTCGCGGCAGATGTCCTCGTAGACCAGGACCACCGGCGCGATGCCGTGACGCCGGAACCAGAGGTCCCAGAACAGCCGTTCCAGATCCAGCTCGAAGTGGATGATGGCGTAGATGGTCGGATGGTCGAAGGTGACCGCCCGGTCCTTGGACGAGAAGTCGTAGAGGTCGATGTCCTTGGCCCGGGAAATCCGATTGGTGAAGCGGGAAATCGCTTGGCGCAGAGAATCTCTACGCAGCAGGTAGATCCAGGCAGAATTCTGGAAAATCGAAAAGAACGGATCGCCACCCGTACAGGGAACGCCAATTTCGCCCAGCCGTCGGCTTAGCATGCTAACATAACTGGCCATCACCTTGACGCCAAAGACGCCATCTTGAGTTCCATTCTCCACCGCCTCTTGAAGCGATGTTTTTTCCCTGATCCACCAATAAAGGTGTTCCTCTGGCGCTCCAGCGACGCCGCTGGCCTTGAGCATGTTGCACAACATCTTGGAGCCCGAGGACTGCGTGGCGCAGATGACAAGGCGTTGGTGGGCTTCGCCAATGGCTTGCCAGGCGAGGGGGTCGGGGAGGGAGCGCACCGTGGGCATGGCAACACCTTTGTCGGTTTTTTCGGCGGCCAGAGCGTCGCCCAGAAAGCGGTAGTCGGTGGGGCGCGCCTGGCGCTTCTGCCCAATGGGCGGGGCGTCAGGATTGAACAGTGACGGTCGCGGCTTGCCGGTCTTCAGGCCGGCGGTCCTGCGGTGCATCCAGTCGGCGGCGGCAATCAATTCGCTGGCATCCCGCTCGTCCAGGCGGATGACACCCCGCCTGAAAAGCTTGATTACCTCCTTGTCGGGGACGCGCCTCAGAAGACCGATGTCCAATGCCTCGCGGTCGCAGACCCATTGACTGCCCAAGGCCATGCGCTTGGTCAGGAAAAGGTGATGCTCGGCCCATTCAATTGGCAGCAGTGACACATAGTTGGTCATCGCCATCGGGACGTCATACCCCAGGCCCAGAATGTTCGGGCCGCTTTCGGTGTTGACCATGTAGCGGCAGGCTGACAGGGCCAGCATCTGGGCCAGGAAGCTGTCCGCATGGCGGTACAATGGCACCACGCCGGGGCGTTCCAGGGTGGGCGGAAATCGCATGCCAGGGTCGCCGAGCAGGACCACCTGACCACCCTGATGGTCGATGATGTGGTGTACCAGCGCTTCGTAGCGTTCCAGGTGCTCGATTGATCGGTGGGCGATCCCTCCTGGAAGCGGTCGATACGCGTTCTGGCGCACGTGCAGCGTGACGAACCATCGGTCGGGCTCGAGCCCGGCATCGCTCAGCGTCTTCCAAAGCTTGGGCCGTTCCAAGTCCGGCACATCAAACAATGCCGGAGAGGCCGTTCTTTCGGCCAGATCCCTGAGGCGAATGTCCAGGCGTTCCAGCGTTTCCATCAGCAACACCCGGTCCAGCGTGCGCAGTCGCTCTGCCCACGGGCCGGGAGGGGTACCTTCGTGCCAGAAAGCGGACTGGAAGAGTGTCAGGGAAGCTGTCGGTTTGGCTACCACCAGATAGTCAATGAAGGGGCACAGGGTGAGCAGCGCCGCCTTGTGATAGGTGTCGATGTCGAGCAGCGCGAACGTGGCCAGATTCGGCTCCAGGGCTTTTTGGGCGGCCAACCCGAGCAGTTCATAGGCCAAGTCTCCCACAGCCGGGGTTTTGGCCATGAACAGGGCCGCCGGGGCATCTGGCGGTGGTTCCGGACGATAGGTGTAAAGGCGTGAGGCAACTGGGATAACCGTCCAGGCGAAATCGTCCTCGGCCCATGAAGCGCCCCGAAGGCCCGGACTCTCCAGGAAGTCTGCCAAGTCGGAGCCAATTCCGGGCAGACCTCGCAACAAACCGGCCAAGCGGGCGCGACGAGCGGCTGGTGGGATGTTGACTCCATCGGGCGGAGCTTGCTTGGCGAAATTATCCATATCCTAGGGGGTCTCCGCGCCTGCCAAGAGGTTGGTGCTGCGCAGCATGGTGTTGCCGGAGCGCGGGTAGGAGGCCAGCCAGACCAGCATGGGGGAGGTGTCTCCTGATCGATCCCGTGCGGGCCCGGGCCCGGCGCGGGCAAGGGGTCAGTCGCCGGCCAGCTCGGCCAGGGCGCGGGCGATGGCCTCGGCCAGCGCCGGAGCGTCGAGGCCGAAGTGGGACAGAAGCTCGTTCTGCGAACCGTGCAGGTGGACGAAGTCGTCGGGCAGGGCGCGGCGCAGCACCGGGCAGGGGCTCAAGGGGCGCGTCCGGTTCAGCGATTCCAGCACCGCCGAGCCCAGGCCGCCGCTGGCGATGTGCTCGTCAAGGGTGACCAGCAAGCGGCTGTGGCGGCTCGCCGCCTCGATGGCCGCGTCGTCCATCGGCGCCACGCCGGGCAGGTGGATCACCCCGCAATCGATGCCCTGTTGGCCCAGCCGCTCGGCGGCGGCCAGGGCGTGGGCGGTCATGATGCCGGTGCTGATGATGGTTGCCACGCCGGGCGGCCGGCGGACCAGGGCGCGGCCGATGGCCGGCGCGTCGTCCGGCTGGCTGACCACCGGGTCGCCACCCTTGCCGAGCCGGATGTAGATCGGCCCCGGCCAGTCCAGGGTGAGTGGCATCAGGCGGCGCATTTCCTCGGCGTCGCTGGGGCAGAGCACGGCCATGCCGGGGATGGCGCGCATGATGGCGATGTCCTCGATGGCGGTGTGGGTCGGCCCCAGCGGGGCGTAGACCAGCCCGCCGCCGTTGGCGATCAGGCGCACCGGGGTGCGGTGCAGGCCGAGGTCGAGGACGTTCTGCTCGTAGCAGCGCCGGGTCAGGAAAGTGGCGATGGTGTTGACGTAGGGAACCAGACCTTCCATGGCCAGCCCGGCGGCCATGCCCACAACGTGCTGTTCGGCGATGCCCTCGATCATCACCCGGCCGGGCATTTCGGCCTGCATGGCGGCCAGCGTGCCGGGGGCCGGGTCGGAGCCGACATAGACCACCCGGGAATCACGGCGGGCCAACTCGTGGACCATGTCGAGGGCGGTGCGGCGCATGGGCGGGGACGATCCTTGGCGGCGGGCGGCTCAGGGGGCGCCCTGGGGGGGCGCCGCGGCGAAGGCGGCCTCGATCACCTCCCGGGCCTCGCCCAGGCGGCTCTTGTGGTGCCAGGCGGTGGGGTCGGCCTCGGCCTCGGCCAGGCCGCGTCCCTTGACGGTGTGGCAGATCAGGGCGCTCGGCCGGCCGATGTTGGGGGGGCGCGACAGCACCTGTTCCAGCGCCGCGCAGTCGTGGCCGTCGACCTCATCGACGGTGAAGCCGAAGCTGGCCCACTTGTCGGCCAGCGGTTCCAGGTCCAGCACCTCGGCGGTCGGGCCGTAGGACTGCACCTTGTTGTAGTCGATCAGCACCCACAGATTGTCCAGCCCGGTGCGGCCGGCGCTCATCGCCCCTTCCCAGATGGCGCCCTCGTTGATCTCGCCGTCGCCGCAGACCACGAACACCCGGCTTGTCGATCCGGCCAGCTTCAGCGCCCGGGCCCGCCCGATGCCCAGCGACAGGCCGTGGCCGAGCGCCCCGGTGGCCGCCTCGACGCCGGGAATGCCGTGGCACGGCGGATGGCCGCCGAAGGGCGAATCCTTGCGGCAGAAGGTGTCCAGGTCGGCCGGCGGGAAGTAGCCGTGGTCGGCCAGGATGGCATACAGGGCCAGACAGCCGTGCCCCTTGCTGAGGATGAAGCGGTCGCGGTCGGGCCATTCCGGGTGGGCCGGGTCGTGGCGCATGATCCGGTCATAAAGGACGCGCAGGATCTCGATCAGCGACAGGGTCGAGCCGACATGACCGCGGTCGGCGGCGAGCAGGCCGCGCATGGCCAGGGCGCGCAAGTGCAGCGAGCGGGCATCCAGCGGCGGCGAGGCGGGAATAGGACGCGTCACGGGCGGACCCTTGGTGGGGCTTCGGTCGGGGCCGGCGGGCCGGCCGGCGAGGGCAGTCGATGCCCTGGCTACCATGAGGGTCATAAGGAACGGTTAACCGGGGCCCGGCGCCGCCGCCGTTAAGTCTTTGGCAAAGTATCCAGGGCACCTTACATCAGGCAGGTTGGGGCCGCCCGTGGTCCCACCGGACGGCGAAGAAGTCGCCGCCCCCACCGATCCCTTGCGAACAAGGAGACGCGACCGGTGAACAAGCTGACACCACCCCCCCCCGCCGGCGATGCCGCCCAGGCGCCGCGCACCGGCGGCGACCGCTTCAACATGGACGGCCACAAGCTGTACTGGCACCTGGACCGGGTGCACGCCTGGCAGCAGGGCGAGCGGATCGCCCCGTTGCACATCGACATGGGGATCGTCACCGGGTGCAACATGGCCTGCACCTACTGTTATGGCGTGATCCAGGGGCGCTCCGGCTACGGCACCGACAAGAAGGGGGTGTTCCACATGCCCCGCCAGGCCATCCTCGACACCTTCAGCGGCGCCAAGGACAGCGGGGTGCGCTCGATCGCCCTCATCGGCGAGGGCGAGAACACCCTCAACCCGCACCTGACCGATGCCCTGGAGCATGGCCGATCGATCGGGCTCGACCTCAGTCTGGCCACCAACGGCATCCGCATCAGCCCCGAGCCGGCCGACCTCGACGCCCTGCTCGGCGGGCTGGTCTGGCTGCGCGTCAACATCTCGGCCAGCAATCCCGACTCCTTCCAGCGCATCCACAAGAGCGGCCATTTCGAGCGCGTGCTGGGCAACGTGCGCGCCCTTCTCGCCCGCAAGCGCGAGAAGGGCTTCGCCACCACCATCGGCCTGCAAATGGTGCTGACCGCCGACAACGTGGACGACATGGTGCCCCTGGCCCGCATCGGCGCCGAGCTGGGGGTCGACTATCTGGTCATCAAGCCGTGCTCGGACACCTACGACGGCACCCTGGGAGCGCCCCATCAGGGCTACCGCGACATGGCCGACCTGATGCGCCAGGCCGAGGCCCAGTCGACCGACGGCTATCGGGTCATCGTCAAGTGGGTGAAAATGGACAACGCCGGCTGGAAGGACTACCCGGTCTGCTTCGGCACCCAGTTCCTGATGGCGATCAGCGGCAACGGCAACGTCTTCCCGTGCGGCCACTGGTTCGATCACCGCAGCGACGAGTTCCTGATGGGCAACGTCATCGAGACCCCCTTCGCCGAGATCGTGAAAAGCGAGCGCTATTGGGAGGTCCAGCAGCGGGTGCAGACGGTGAACGTCAACCACGACTGCGAAAGCAACTGCCGCCAGCACTACATCAACCGCTTCCTGGACAGGCTGGGCGACCGGCCCGACCACATCAACTTCATCTGATCCGGTGGTGAAAGGCGCGGCGATGAAGGCCGCGAGAGCGACATGAAGCTGCTTGTTTTTGGCGGACGGGGCTGTCTGGGTACCGAGCTGGCCCACGCCGCCGCCGAGCGGGGCCACCACCTGGAGGCCCCCGGGCGGGCCACGGTGGATGTCACCGACCGGGCGGCCAGCGCCGCCGCCATCCGCGACCTGTGCCCCGACGCGGTGATCAACGCCACCGCCGTGGTCGGCATCAATCCCTGCGAGGAAGACCCGGCCGGCTGCCTTGAGTTGCACGTCAGCGCCACCCTGGGGCTGGCCGATACCTGTCGCGCCCTTGGCATTCCGCTGGTCCAGACCTCGACCCACGCCGTCTTCGACGGCTTCAAGCCGACGCCCTATGTGGAAAGTGATCCGGCCGGCTGCGGCCACGTCTACGGGGTCAGCAAGCTTGCCGGCGAGCAGTTGGCCCTGCACCGCTGTCCCGGGGCCTACGTGGTCCGCTTCCCGACCATGTACGGCCGGCGGATGAACGAGGCTCCGGGCTTCGTCGACAAGATGCTGGCCCGGCTAGAGGCCGGGCAGCCGTGCCGGGTGCCGGCCGACAAGCTGGACAGCCCGACCTGGGCCCTGGACGCCGCCCGCGCCCTGCTCGACCTGCTGGAAAACCGCGAGCCGGGCGGCATCTACCATCTGGCCAACAGCGGCATGACCAGCTACCACGCCTTCATCGAGCGGCTGCGCGCCTTGATTGGCAGCACGGCGCCGCTGGCCCCGGCCCGCGAGGCCGAGTTCCCGGGGCTGGCCCCGGTCAAGCCGCTGCGCAACGCCCTGGCCAGCGAGCGCCGGCCACCCCTTAGGTCCTGGGAGGAGGCCCTGGCCGACTACGTGGCGACGGTGCTCAGGCCGGCGGGCGGGTCGGGGGACAAAGGATGAGCGGCGACCGCATCTGGCAGGGCACCGCCTGCCGCGTCTGCGGGACTGAAACCGAGCCGGTCCTCGACCTGCCGCGCTTCCCGCTGACCGGCATCTTCGTCGCCGAGCCCCGGCCGGCGGATGTCTGGGACCAGGGCTATCGGGTCTGCCCGGCCTGCGGGCACGGCCAGTTGACCGGCTTCCTCGATCCCGAGCTGATGTACGACCCGGCCTATGCCCACCGCTCCTCGGCCTCGCATCTGGCGCCGCCGGCGGCCCGCTTCGTGGCCGAGCGGATCGCCGGCTGGCTGGGCGGGCGGCGGCCCCGGCTGGCCCTGGAGATCGGCTGCAACGATCTGGTCCTGATGGGCCTGATCGCCCCCATGGTCGAGCGCGCGGTGGGGGTCGACCCGGTGTGGCGCCACGGGGCGCCGACCGATCCGCCGGCCAATGTGGAGGTCATCCCGGGCATGATCGAGGAGCTCGATCCGGCGGCCCTGCCCGGGGCGCCCGATCTGGTCTACTCGACCCACAACCTGGAACATCTGGCCGACCCGGTGGGGGTGATCGCCGGTCTGCTGGAGCTGGCGGCCGAGGATGCCCTGTTCGTCATCGAGGTGCCGGACGCCGCGACGATGATCCGCCACGGCCGCTTCGATCAGGTCTTCCACCAGCATTTCCATTACTTCACCCTGGCCTCGCTGCGGCGGATGGTGGCCGAGGCCGGCGGCCGCTGGCTGGGCCACGCGGTCAATCCGCGCAACTGGGGCGGCTCGGTGACCATCGCCTTCCGGCGCGGCCCGGGTGGCGGGAAGGGCGCGGCCCAAGAGCCGGTTGCGCCGCCGCCGACCCCGGACGAGACGCGCCGCGCCGTGGCCGCCTTCAAGGCCCGCATGGCCGCCCTGGCCGAGCTGCTGGCGGCGCCCGCCGAGCTGCCACTGATCGGCTACGGGGCCGGCCAGATGGTGCCCACCCTGGCCTGGCACCTGGACAGCGATCTGGCCATGCTGGCGGCCATCCACGACGACAACCCGGCCCGCGCCGGGCTGCGCTATCCCGGCCTGGCGCCCTCCATCCGGCCGACCTCGGAGCTGCCCGATCTGGCCGCCGCCCGGGTCCTGGTCACCGCCCCGGACGGCGCCCGGCCGATCACCGCCAAGCTGGCCGGGGCGGCCCACGTCCTGTTGCCGACGTGTGTCGTCTGACAAATTTTTAACAGGTAAGGAAAGGGCGTTCAGGCCGTGTCGATCCGTCAAGCTTCCCCGGGTCTCGCCGTGGTCACCGGTGGCGCCGGTTTCATCGGCAGCCATCTGGTCGACCGGCTGCTGGCCGATGGCCACCGGGTGCGGGTGATCGACAACTTCGCCTGCGGCTCGCCGGCCAATCTGGCGCAGCACCGGGAGGACCCCCGGCTCGCCGTGCATCAGGTCGACGTCACCGACGCCACCGCCCTGGGCCCCCTGATGGAAGGCGCCGAGTGGGTCTTCCATCTGGCGGCGCTGGCCGACATCGTGCCCTCCATCGAGCAGCCGATGGCCTATCATCAGGCCAATGTGGAAGGCACCCTGAGGGTGCTGGAGGCGGCCCGCGCGGCCGGCGTGCGCCGCTTCCTGTACGCCGCCTCGTCGTCCTGCTACGGCCTGCCCGACGTGGTGCCAACCCCGGAAGAGGCGCCGATCCGCCCGATGTACCCCTATGCCCTGACCAAGACGGTGGGCGAGCAGTACGTCAACCACTGGCACCGGGTCTATGGCCTGCCCACGGTGTGCCTGCGCCTGTTCAACGTCTACGGTCCCCGGGTCCGCACGCGCGGCACCTACGGCGCGGTGTTCGGGGTGTTCATGGCCCAGAAGCTGGCCGGCGAGCCGTTCACCGTGGTCGGCGACGGCACCCAGACGCGCGACTTCACCTATGTCACCGATGTCGCCGATGCCTTCGTGCGGGCCGCCCAATCGGACCTTGTGGGCGAGGTGATGAACGTCGGGTCGGGGCGCACGGAAAGCGTCAACCGGCTGGTCGAGTTGCTCGACGGGCCGGTGGTCCACGTGCCCAAGCGGCCCGGCGAGCCCGATTGCACCTTTGCCGACACCCGGCGCATCGAGGCCCGGCTGGGCTGGCGGGCCCAGGTGCCCTTCGCCGAGGGGGTGGCCGAGATGCTGGCCCACATCGAGGCCTGGCGCGACGCCCCGCTGTGGACCCCGGAGAGCATCGCCGAGGCGACCCGCACCTGGTTCAACCACCTGGGCCGGGCCGAGGGCGCGGGAGGCCAGCCATGAGCGCCCCCGCCAAGGTCCCCGGCGGCAAGATCCGCAAGTTGCGCGATCTGGTCGATATCGCCGAGGCCGAGCGGGCGCGCGGCGGCCGGGTGGTGCTGGCCCACGGCACCTTCGATCTGCTGCACATCGGTCATCTGCGCTACCTGCGTCAGGCCCGCGCCCTGGGCACCCTGCTGATCGTCACCCTGACCGCCGACAGCTACGTCAACCGGGGGCCGGGACGGCCGGTCTTCCCCGAGGACATGCGGGCCGAGATGCTGGCCGGGCTGGACTGCGTGGACCACGTGGCGGTGGTCCATGCCTCGCTGGCGGTGCCGGCCATCGAGGCGGTCAAGCCGGCCCTCTATGTCAAGGGGGCGGAGTATCGCGAGGCCGACAAGGACATCACCGGCGGCATCACCCTGGAGGCCGGGGCGGTGGAGGCCAACGGCGGCGAGCTGGCCTTCATCGACGACATCACCTTCTCCTCGACCTCGCTGATCAATCGCCACCTGGGGGTCCATGACCCGCAGTTGCAGCGCTACCTGGAGGGGGTCGCCGGGCGCGGCACCCTGAACCGCCTGACCGAGTTCGCCGAGCGCATCGCCGACAGCCGGGTGGTCATCCTGGGCGATGCCATCCTCGACGAGTACATCTACGTCTCGCCGCTCGGCAAGTCGGCCAAGGAGAACATCATCGCCACCCTGCACCAGTCGAGCGAACTGTTCGCCGGTGGGGTGTTCGCCGCCGCCAACCATGTCGCCGGGCTGTGCCGCGAGGTCGACCTGATCACCGTGGTCGGGGCCGAGTGCCCGCACATGGAGCATGCCGGCGCGCAGTTGAAGGACAACGTCACCCTGCACGCCATCGAGCGCCCGGGGACGCCGACCACCCGCAAGACCCGGTTCATCGACGAATCGTACATGCGCAAGCTGTTCGAGGTCTATCACATGGACGACCGGCCGGTGTCGGACGACATCGAGGCCCGGGTCCACGCCATCCTCAAGGAGCGGCTGGCCGGCGCCGACCTTTTGATCGTCACCGACTTCGGGCACGGCCTGATGGGGCCCGAACTGGTCCGGGCGGTCGAGGACAGCGGCGTCTTCCTGGCCGTCAACACCCAGACCAACAGCGCCAACGCCGGCTTCAACCTGATCACCAAGTACCGCCGGGCCGACTATGTCTGCATCGATGCCCCGGAGGCCCGGCTGGCCACCGCCGACCGTCGCCGCCCGGTGGCCGAGCTGATGTCCGACGTGCTGCCCGGTCGCATCGACTGCCCGCGCTTCGTCGTCACCCACGGCCACAAGGGCTCCTACGGCCTGGAACGCGGCGAGGAGATCGCCCACGCTCCGGCCTTCACCCGCTCGGTGGTCGACACGGTCGGCGCCGGCGACGCCTTTTTCACCGTCACCGCCCCCTTTGCCGCCGCCGGTGCGGCCATGGAGGACCTGGTCTTCGTCGGCAACGCGGCCGGCGCCATAAAGGTCGGCATCGTCGGCCATCGCCAGTCGGTGGAGAAGGTGGCGTTGATGAAGTACATGACCACCCTGTTGAAATAAGACCCCCGAAACGAGACCCCACCCGGAGGCCCGTCGTGACCACTTCCTCGCCTTCCCATGTCCTGGTGACCGGCGGCGCCGGCTATGTCGGCAGCGTCCTGGTGCCCGAGCTGCTGGCCGCCGGCCACCGGGTGACGGTGCTCGACCTGTTCCTGTTTGGCCATGATGTCTTTCCCGGGCTCGACAGCCATCCCGGTCTGCGCCTGATCGAGGGCGACATCCGCCATCCGGAGACGGTGGCGCAGGCGCTGGCCGGGTGCGACACGGTGATCCATCTGGCCTGCATCTCCAACGACCCGTCCTTCGAGCTGAACCCGACCCTGGGCCGCGAGATCAACCACACCTGCTTTCTGCCCCTGGTCGAGGCGGCGCGGGCGGCCGGGGTGGGGCGCTTCATCTATGCCTCGTCGTCGTCGGTCTACGGCATCAAGGAAGGGGTCGAGGTGACCGAGGACCTGCCGCTGGAGCCGCTGACCGACTATTCGCGCTTCAAGGCGCTGTGCGAGGAAGAGCTGATGGCCGCCCGCCGACCCGGCTTCGTCGCCTCGGTGATCCGCCCGGCCACGGTGTGTGGCTACGCGCCGCGCCAGCGGCTGGACGTGATCGTCAACATCCTGACCAACCACGCGGTCAACAACCGGCGCATCCGGGTGTTCGGGGGCAGCCAGTTGCGCCCCAACATCCACATCCGCGACATGGCGCGGGCCTACCTGCACCTGCTGGCCCAGCCACCGGAGAAGATCGACGGTGGCATCTGGAACGTGGGCTACGAGAACCACTCGCTGATGGAACTGGCCGAGGCGGTGCGCGCCGAGGTCGATCCCGCCCTGCCGATCGACGTCGAGCCGACCGACGATCTGCGCTCGTACCACGTCTCCTCGGCCCGCATCGCCCGCGACCTGGGCTTCACCGCCAACCACACCATCCGTCAGGCGGTGGCCGAGCTGGCCGCGGCGCTGAAGGACGGCCGGCTGCCCGATGCCCTGAACGACGCGCGCTATTTCAACGTCAAGCGGGTCCTGGCGTGGTGCGAAGAGGCGCCCCCCATGGTCGACGCCTGAGCCGGGGAGGGACCGTCATGCCCGCCACACCGCCGCTGTTTCCCGACCGCCCCTACGCCGCGCCGGCCGACTTCCTGGCCGACTACCAGGGCGCCCTGGCCGCCGCCCTGGCCGGCGTCGATGCCGCCCGCTTCGAGGCCGCCGCAACCCTGCTCGGGCGGGCGGTGCGCGAGCGGCGGACCCTGTTCTACTGCGGCAACGGGGGCTCCAGCGCCCTGGCCGGCCATGGCGCCAACGATTTCCTGAAATGCGTGCGCACCGAAACCGACCTTGCCCCGCGCACCCACAGTCTGGCCGCCAACACCCAGGTCCTGACCACCATCGCCAACGACCTGGGCTACGAAAACATCTTTGTCTATCAGTTGCAGTCGCTGGCCGATCCGGGGGACGTGCTGGTCACCATCAGCTCGTCCGGCGATTCGGAAAACGTGGTGCGGGCCCTGTCCTGGGCCGTCGAGAACGGCCTGTCGACCCTGGCCCTGACCGGCTTCTCGGGTGGCCGCGCCGCCACCCTGGCCGAGGTCAACCTGCACGTTCCGGCGACCAACTACGGGCTGATCGAGGACGCCCACCTGTCGCTGCTCCACGCCCTGGCCCAGTACGTGCGCCTGACCGCCACCGCCCCCGACAAGCTGGGCCGGGTGAGGTTCTGATCGGCATGTCCTGCCTGCTCCAGCGTCGGATTTGATATGGCGTCCACCCCGCTGCTTTCCGCCCTCGCCCAGGCCGGCGCCCTGGAGCCCTTCCAGCCGCGCCTGTGCCATCAGGTGTTCGGCCGCGAGATCGAACAGGCCCGCGCCGCCGGCGTCGCGGGGGCGGCGTGGCAGACCTATTGGTCGGATCGGTTGGGGCCGTGGCTCGATCTGCTTCTGGCCCAACTGCCGCCGGCCGCCGCCGAGGCGGCGCGGGGCGGCGGGCGGCTGCTGGTCTGGCCGTTCGATCGGGCCCACCTGTTCGGCAACCTGATCCGCGAGCCGTGGGCTGTCTCCCGGGCCTTCGGCCGGCATTACAGCCACCGGGTGATGCTGACCCGGCCGCGCCAGGTGGCCCAGAATCCGGCGGTCTACGACATGGCCATGGCCGGTTGGCATCAGGTGGTCAGCGAGGACCCCCGGCTGCTCGCCCTGGCCCGGGTCAACGTCGGCCTGATCCACCACCGGGGGGTGGATTTCCTGCTCTGCGACGAGACCTATCCGCCCTACCTGATCCATCAGATGCTGCTCGGCGACGGGCTGACCGAGCGGCTGGCCATCCCGCCGGCCCAGGCCGAGGCGGCGCATGACATCCTGCGCCGCCTCGGTGTGCCGGATGACGCCCGGCTGGTTACCCTGCATGTGCGGGAGGCAAATCCGGGACAGGCCCACCGCAACAGCTCGATCAACCAGTTCCTGCCAGCTCTGGAAACCCTGCTGGCCAACGACTACTGGATTATCCGTCTTGGCCGCAGGCCGATGCCGATGCTGGTCCACCCGAGCCATCGGATCATTGATCTGCCCTATTGCCCGCTGTACGACCCGGTGCTCGATGCCTATGCGGTGTGGCGCAGCGAGTTCATGGTGGTCACCGACTCCGGGCCCAGTTCCCTTGGTTGGTTCTTTCACAAGCCGTTGCTGATCCTGAACGGGACCTTCCACTATAACCGCTCGCCGGTGCGCCTCGATTTCACCACCTACCTGAAGTACTTCTCGCCGGCCCGGGGGCGCTGCCTGAGCCATCAGGAACTGCTCGATATCAGCATCTACCACCAGCAGACCAACCAGCAGTTCGCCAGCCTGGGGCTTGAGGTTCACCCCCTGGCGGACGAGGAGATGGTGGCCATCACCGAGGAGTTTCTGGGCCTGGGGCCAGACATGACGGCGGCGCCGGAACGCCCTGTCCAGCAGCGTTTCAAGGCCCAGGCGCTGGCCGAGCATGTCAGGCTGTTCTACGATCCGGAACGCTTCGCGCCGGGGCGCTACATCGACCGTTGGCGGGCCTGGTACAGCACCGGCGCCCTGCCCGGGTTCCGGTTGTCGGAAACCTATACCGAGCGCAATCCCTGGTTCCTGGCCTGAGCCCCGCGCCTCTGGCCCTCGCCGCCACTGGATCGTCCCCACGTGCTGATCGGCCTTGACCTGGACAACACCCTGATCGACTACGACGCCGCCTTTCGCACCCTGGCGGTGGATCTCGGCTGGCTGCCGGCCGACTTTGCCGGCGGCAAGGCCGAGGTGCGCCAAACGCTGCGCGCCGGCCCGGGCGGCGAGGCCGCCTGGATGCGCCTTCAGGGCCGGGTCTACGGGGCCGAGATCGGGCGGGCCCGGCTGTTCGATGGGGCGCTGGCGGTGCTGCGGGCGGCCCGGGAGGCCGGGCACCGACTGGTCATCGTCAGCCACAAGACGCCGACCGGCCACTTCGACCCCGACCGGGTGGACCTGCGCGCCGCCGCCCGCGCCTTTTTGACCGAACATGGCGGACTGGCGGCCGGCGGCGGTCCGCTGGCCGACGACGCCCTGCACTTCGCCGACAGCCGGGACGGGAAGATCGCCCAAATCGCCGCCCTCGGGCCGGCGGTGTTCGTCGACGACCTGCCGGAGGTGCTGACCCATCCGGCCTTCCCCGCCGCCACCCGCCGGCTGCTCTTCCAGCCGGCGCCGGGCCGTGCGCCGCCGCCCGGGGTGGCGGTGGCGACCTCCTGGGCCGAGGTCGGGGCGTGGCTGGGGTTGGCGGAGGTGGGGCGGTGAGTTCCTCCGACGCCGCCCCGCCGGCCGGGCTGAGCGACTGGCTGGCGGCCGGCCTCGAGCTTGGATCGGTGCGGCTGGTGCCGATCCTGCGCGGCCGCAACAACGCCGTCTTCCGGGCCGAGGGGGTCGGGCGTCGGGTGGCGGTCAAGGTCTATCCGCCGGCCCAGGCCGGGCCCTGCGACCGTCTGGACCACGAGTGGCGGGCCTTGTCCTTTCTCGCCGCCCAGGGGGTGGCGGCGGTGCCCCGGCCGCTGCTCCGCGAGCCCCGGCGGCGCTGGGCCGCCTACAGCTGGCTGGACGGCGCCCCGCCCGATGCCGCGATGGCGGCGCGGGCGGTGGCGGAGGGCTGGCTGGTCGACTTTCTGGCCCGCCTGCACGGGTTGCGCCATCATCCCGAGGCCGCCGCCCTGCCGCCGGCCGCCGAGTCCGGGTTGGTGCCGCTGGCCCCCCGGGCGCGGCTGGCCGGGCGCCTGGGCGCCCTGCGCGATTGCCGGCCGCCCGATGACTGCTGGGCCGCGTCGCTGGGCGCCTTCCTCGACCGCGTGGAGGCGGTGCTGGCGCCGCGGCTGGACCAGGCCGAGGCGCGGATCAGCCAGCTCGGCTTCGATCCACAGGCCCCCTTGCCGGCGCACCTGAGTACCCTCAGCCCGTCCGACGTGGGGCTGCACAACATGCTGGTCGGGGCCGAGGGGGCGCCCCGCTTCCTGGATTTCGAGTATTTCGGGCGCGACGATCCGGTGAAGCTGGTCAGCGACACCCTGCTGCACCCGGGCAGCGCCTTCCAGCCCGCCCAACGGGCCCGCCTGAAGGCGGACCTGATCGCGCTGTACGGCGCCGACGATGCCACCTTCGCCGCCCGTCTTGAGGCCCTGATGCCGCTGTACGTGGGGCTGTGGTGCCTGATCCTGCTCAACGAGTTCCGCCCCGAGGCGTGGCGGCGGCGGCTGGCCGCCGGCCTCGATCCGGCCGACCATCAGGCGCTGCTGGGGCGCCAACTGGCCCGCGCCGAGCGCTATCTGAGGGACCTCGAGGTCGCCGGCTGAGTCGGCCGTCGGGTCAGCCCCAGTCCCGCCGGTGCCAGGAAACGGCATCGGCGACCACCGTCGGCAGGTCGGAGCGGGCCGGTTGCCAGCCCAGCTCGCGCCGCGCCCGGGTGCTGTCGGCGACCAGCACCGGCGGGTCGCCCGGCCGGCGCCCGGTGACGGTGGCCGGCACCGGGCAGCCGGTGGCCGCCGCGACGGCGGCGATTACCTGCCGTACCGAGGCCCCCTGGCCGCTGCCCAGGTTGAACACGCCCCCCGGCGCCCCGCCCAGCAAAGCCTCGACGGCCTGCACATGGGCCGCCGCCAGATCGCTGACGTGGACGTAGTCGCGCACCGCCGTGCCGTCGGGCGTCGGGTAGTCGTCGCCGAACACCGAGAGGCCGGGGCCACGCCCCAGGGCGGCGGCGATGGCCAGGGGGATGAGGTGGGTTTCCGGGTCGTGGCGCTCGCCGGTTTCGCCTTCCGGGTCGGCGCCGGCGGCGTTGAAGTAGCGCAGGGCGGTGAAGGCCAGGCCATGGGCGGCCCGGAAGTCGGCCATCATCTGCTCGATCATCCACTTGCCCCGGCCGTAGGGGTTGATCGGCGCCGGGGGCGGGGTCTCGTCCAGGGGCATCCGCTCGGGCGTGCCGTAGACCGCGCAGGTGCTGGAGAAGACCAGCGGTGGCGGGGCCTGCGCCGCATCCTCGACCAGGGTTTCCAGCAGGGCCAGCGCGCCGCCCACGTTGTTGCGGTAGTACAGGCCGGGCTGGCGCACCGACTCGCCCAGGTAGGTGTAGCCGGCCAGATGGACCACGGCGGCGATGGGGTGCTCGGCCAGGGTGTGCCGCAGCGCCGCGCGGTCGTCCAGGTCGGCCGTCACCAGCGGCCCGAAGCGCACCAGATCGCGGTGCCCGCGCGACAGGTTGTCGAGGCTGACCGGCAGGTGTCCGGCCCGGGCCAGCGCCTTGCAGACATGGCTGCCGATGTAGCCGGCGCCGCCGGTGACCAGGATGGCGCTCATGGCCCTTACCCCCTCTGACTGGCCCTGGTGAATGGCCTCTACGACAGGCCCTTTTCGGCCCGCGCGAAGCGGTGGGCGGTGATGATCCCGGGCACGCTGATGTGGGCCGCGAAAACCTTGTAGTCGGCCTGATAGTAGCCGAGCACGGTGGCCAGATCGTCGTCGTCCAGGTCGCCGAGATCGACCCCGCCGGCCGAGCGGTGGCTGCGCGGCAGCGGATCGTCGCGGCCGCTGCGCGCGGCGATCAGGTCGGCCACCTGATCGATCCTGGACAGCGGCACCAGAAGGTCGAACACCCCCGGGTCGGCCCCCAGGTAGGCGACCAGCGAGTCGGTGTGGTGGCGGATGCTGACCGAGACCGCCCGGTAGGCCGGCAGCCGCTGGATGAAGGTCTTGAGATCGGGCGTGGCGGGCAGCCCGGCCTCGGCCAGGGCGGCGGCGCTCACCGAGTCCGGGTGGCGTCCCGGGGCCAGTTCGCCCAGCTCGACCACCCGGTGGCGATAGCACGACAGCAGCCGTTCCACCGGGTCGCGGACCACGGCGAAACGGGCGTAGTGGTACAAGCCCTCCAGGTGCGAGGGGTGGAAGGGCACGCTGGTCAGCACCTGATGGATGTCGGTGATCGGCCCCTTCGGCCCCTGGAAGGGCTGGAAGGGGCGTCCCGTGTCGCGTTCGTAGAGGGCCTGCTTCAGGCTGTCGCAGGCCACCTTGGGGACCGGGAAATAGGCCAGGCCCAGGGAGGGAAAGGTCAGTGCCATGGCTCGTCTTCCAGCGGCGGGGTGTGTGGGCGGCGCTCAGCCGATCTTGGGCGCCCCGACCACCTGTCGGGCCACGTTGGCGGCCATCCCCAGGCCCAGGCGCCCGGCCTTGAGGTCGGCCCGCAGCCACTCGTTGCGCAGCAGGGTCTCGTAGAACTGGTGGCGATCGGCGCCGACCGTCACCGTGTTGTCGTAGATGGTTTCTTGGCCCGGCGGGCCGGTCAGGCGGTGGTGGTAGCGGGCCAGCACCTGGGGCACCACCAGGATGTCGAAGGCGCTCAGGAAGCGCACGTTGAACTCCCAGTCGCCGAGCACCGGCAGGTCCTCGCGGTAGGGGCCGACCTGGTCCAGGGCCCGGCGCTCGAAGAGAAAGGAGATCGGCGGGAACTGGTTCCAGGCCAGCATGTCCATCAGGCCGACGGTCTTGAGGGCGGTGTTCCAGCCGGCCACGTTGTCGGTCTTGACGCTGGGTCCCTCGGGGCCGTCGATCACCCGCTCCTCGACCCGGGCGCTGTGGCAGACGGCGCCGGCGAGGCTGGGCCAGGTGGCTTCCTCAAGGCACGGCACCATGCGGGCCAGGAACTTGGGGTCCCAACTGTCGTCGTCGTCGTGGATCACCAGATGGCGGCTGTCCGAGGCGGCGATGCCGATGTTCGAGGCGCGCTCCATGCCCCGGCTCTCGGCGTTGTGGATGATGCGGATGCGCCGTCGCACCGGGTCCGGCTGGCCGTCGATCAGGGCCTCCACCGGGGCCGGGTCGCCGCCGTCGTTGACGATGACGTGCTCAAGGTCGCCGTAGGTCTGGGTGGCGACGCTCAGGATCGCCCGGGGCAGCAGCAGGGGGCGGTCCTTGGTCCGGGTGATGACGGCGACGTTGGCCATGGCGGGCAGGGTCCTCGTGGGGGGCTTCGCGGGGGTCGGTTCAGAGTCCGTGGCGTGCCACGTCGGCCAGGATTTCGGCTTCCAGGGCCGGCGGCAGGGGGGTGGTCTGGCGCGCCAGGCCGACGAAGGCGCGGGTGTTGAGGTGAAGCTCGCGCCAGCGGATCAGCTTCTTCTGGATGTCGTGGATCGGGTTGGGGGTCAGGGTGAGCGGGTGCCAGGCGTGATAGAGCACCAGCTCGGGGTGCCACTTCACGCACAGCCCCAGGTTCTTCAGGCGCACGTTCACGTCCCGCCCGTTGGCGTGGAAGCCGGTACCGAAGATGAAGTGCTGCTCGTAGCCGTTCAAGGCCTCCATCCAGCGTTTGCGCACGGTCAGGCAGCCGCCGAAGTTGCTGGGATCGACCAGGGCGCAGGTCCGGCGCAACAGGTCGAGGTCGCTTTCCGAGCCCGGCACATAGCGGTTCTGCGGCTGATCGAGGCGGCGGATGTACATGGCCAGATCGGGACAGGCGGCGTGGCTGGCCACCACCTGGCGCAGGAAATCGGCCTCGACCATCACGTCGGCGTCGAGGATGACCAGGATCTCGCCGCGGGCCCGGGCGATGCCGGCGTTGAAGCAGTAGGAGGAATGGTAGACCCCCTGATGGCCCAGCGAGATGGCCTCGACATGGGGGTGGGGCGCGGCGCGGCGGGCGGCTTCCCCGGCCACCTCGAAATAGTCGATCCACAGCGCCTCGTAACGGTCGGTCGGGTAGTCCAGCGCCGCCACGTTGTCGATGGTGTCGAAGCGTTCGCGGAAGCGCCCGTCGATCATGATGATGGTCACCAAGGGCAGGGAGTCGTCGGTCAACTCGGCGGTCAACTCGTTGGTCAACTCGTTGGTCACTGGGCGGCTCCTTTGCCGGCCGAGGGAGTGGGGATGAGGGGGGCGATGGCGCTCACCACGGCGTCGGCCCGGGCCAGATCGTCCGGGGTGCCGATGTCGATGAACGGGCCGTCGGCGGGGCAGGCGGCCAGCCGGCCGGCGGCGGCGAGCGGGGTGAGCAGGTCGTGCTCCAGCGACGACGGCCCCTCCGGCAGCCGTGCCACGGCCCTCCGACGCACCGCGTAGACGCCGCCGTTGATCAGCCCCGGACCGGCGTCGGCGGACTTTTCGGCAAAGCGGATGGCGCGGCCGTTGTCGACCTGGACCGTGCCGTAACGCCCGCCGTCGTCGACCCGGACCACGGCCAGGGCCATCTCGACCGTCTCGGTCAGGGCGGCGGCCAGCCGCGCCAGATCGACCGTGAGCAGGGAATCGCCGTTGAACAGCAGGAAGCTCTCCTCAAGCGCGTCCAGCGCCGCCCGGACCGCACCGCCGGTGCCCAGCGGCGTCGCCTCTTGCCGGCAGCGAACCCGGGCCCCGGCCCAGGCGCGGTCATCATAGCGCTCGGCCACCAGCTCGCCCAGTTGCCCGGTCAGCAGCAACAGGTCGGTGCAGCCGGCGGCCACGGCGCGGTCCAGCAGATGGTCGAGGAACGGGCGCCCGGCCACCGGCAGCAGGGGCTTGGGCAGGTCGCGCACGGCGTCGCCCAGCCGGCTGCCCTTGCCGCCGACCAGGAACACCGCCTGCCGCGGGGTGGCGTGGCTCATGGCGCGCCCCCGTCCGCTGCCGAGGTCGGGGCGGCGGGCAGCACCCGGCCATCGGCGGTGCGCCGCGCCGGGTCGGCCAGATCGGCGAAGGGACTGTCGGCGACGCGCCAGCTTTCCGCCCCGATGCTGGTGAACTTGGCGCTGAACACCCGGCCCCCGGCCTCGGCCAGGGCGGCTTCGACGCGGGCCCGGCGCTCCGGCGGGCAGAGCAGCATCATGAAGCCGCCGCCGCCGGCCCCGGAAAGCTTGCCGCCGAGCACGCCGAGGCCGCGCATCTGCTCGTAGAGGGCGTCGATGCCGGCGGTGGAGACGGCGCCGGCGGTGGCCCGCTTCTCGGCCCAACTGGCGTTCAGGTGGCCGGCCAGATCGGCGATCCGGCCCTTGAGCAGGGCCTCCTTCATGACCACCGCCAGCTCCTTGATGCGGTGCATGTGCCGGGTGATGGCGCCGTCGGGGTCGTCCATGCGCCGGGTCTGCTCGACGATGATGTCGCCCGACTGGTGGCTGAGGCCGGTGAAATAGAGGATCAGCGAGGCTTCCAGCTCGGAGACGATCCAGTTGCGGATGCGCAGGGGGTTGACGATGACCCGGTCATCGCGGTGGAACTCGATCAGGTTGAAGCCGCCGAAGGCCGCCGCGTACTGGTCCTGGCGGCCGCCCTTCAGGCCCAGCCGGCCGCGTTCCACCTGATAGGCGGCGCGGGCCAGCTCGTACTCGCCCAGGGCCAGGTTGAGGTACTCGTCGAAGGCCTTCAGCATGGCCACGGTGAGGGTCGAGGAAGCGCCCAGGCCCGAGCCCACCGGGGCCTCGGAATGGGTGGTCAGGGTCAGCGGCAGGGCCTCGCCGCCGCAGAAGGTTTCCATGATGTGGTTGTAGACCCCGGCGTGCAGGGGCAGCGGGCCGGCCTCGTCCAGCGGCAGGCGGGCCGGCAGGGTTTGGTGGTGGCCGCGGTCGCCGGCGATCAGATGCACCTCGCCCGGCGGCGCGGCGCCCAGGATGGCCGAGGCGTGCAGGTTGATGGTGGCGTTCAGCACCAGCCCGCCGTGGCGCTCCATGTAGGGGCTGAGTTCGGTGCCGCCACCGCCGAAGGAAAGGCGCAAGGGGGCGCGGGCGCGGACGATCATGGTGGGCCTCAGCGGTTGATGACGGGGACCCCGGCGCGGACCCGGGCCCGCCAGTCCTCGAGCAGGTCGTGCATGGTCTGGGCGAAGGTGTAGCGCGGCGTCCAGCCGGTGTGGGCGGTGAAGCGGCGGGTGTCGGGCACCTGGAGGTCGGCGTCGATGGGGCGCAGGCGGGCCGGGTCGACCTCGATCCGGATGTCGTCGCGCCGCGGCGACAGGGCGAGCAGGGCGTCGAGGATGTCGCCCACCGTGCAGGAATGGGTGCCGCCGATGTTGTAGGCGGCGCCGGGCACCGGGTTGACGGTGACCAGCAGATAGTAGGCGCGCACCGCGTCGCGCACATCGGCCACCGTGCGCAGGGACTTGAGGTTGCCGACCTTGATCACCGGCGGCTGGCGGTCGGCCTCGATCAGGGCGATCTGCTTGGCGAACGAGGATTCGGCGAACACGTCGCCGCGCCGGGGGCCGGTGTGGGTGAACATGCGGGTGGTCATCACCGTCATGCCATAGGCCTCGGCGTAGTGGCGGCCGAGCAGGTCGGTGCCGACCTTGGAGATGGCGTAGGGCGAGGCCGGATGGAACGGGCAGTCCTCGTCGATCGGCAGCCGGTCGCGGGGCACCCGGCCGAACACCTCGGACGACGAGCAGACGTGGATCACCGCCTGTGGGGCATGGCGGCGCAGCGCCTCGAGCACCCGGGCGGTGCCCTCGATGTTGGTGTCGAGGGTGTCGAGCGGGTTGCTGAAGCTGGTCTTGGGGAAGCTCTGGGCGGCCAGGTGAAAGACCACGTCGGGGGTGGTCTCGGCGACCACCTGATCGACCCCCAGAGTGTCGCGCAGGTCGGCGTAGTGCAGGAACACCCGCTCGCCGCGGTCGATGGCGCCGGTCAGCCCGGCCAGATTGTCGAGCGGGCTGCGCCAGCGGCACAGGCCGTGGATGTCCCAGTCGGTCTCGGCCAGCAGGAACTCGGCCAGATGCGAGCCGACCATGCCGGTGATGCCGGTGATCAGGGCCCGGGGGGGAGACGGGCGGGACATGGTGCGGTCTCCTGGGGTGTGGCGCGGTGCGGTGTCCGGGTCTTAGGCCGGGCGCACTTCGCGCAGGCTGTCGCGGTGGGCGAGGAACCACGCGTGGGTTTGCCGTAGCCCCTCGTCCAGGCTGACCTTGGGCCGCCAGCCCAGCTCGAACAGGCGGCGGCTGTCGAGCAGCTTGCGCGGCGTGCCGTCGGGCTTGTCGCGGTCGTGCACGATCTCGCCCTTGAACCCGGTGACGGCGGCCAGACGCCGGCACAGCTCAAGGATGGTGATGTCCTCGCCCAGGCCGATGTTGATGTGCTCAAGCGCGCTGTAGTGGCGCATCAGGAACAGCGAGGCATCGGCCAGATCGTCGATGAACAGGAACTCGCGGCGCGGCGTGCCGCTGCCCCACACGGTCACCGTCGGCGCCCCGGTTTCGGCCGCGTGCTGGAACTTGCGCAACAGCGCGGGCAGGACGTGGGCGGTCTCCAGATCGAAGTTGTCGCCCGGGCCATAGAGGTTGGCCGGCATCACGCTGATCGCGTCGAAGCCGTGTTGCAGGCGGTAGGCCTGGCACATCTTGAGGCCGGCGATCTTGGCCACGGCGTACCACTCGTTGGTCTTTTCCAGCGGCCCGGTGAGCAGGGCGTCCTCGCGGATCGGCTGTGCGCAGTCGCGCGGATAGATGCAGCCCGAGCCCATGAACAGCAGTTTTTTCGCCCCGTGCCGATAGGCGCCGTCGATGACGTTGGTCTCTATCATCAGGTTGCGGGCGATGAAGTCGGCCGGATAGGTGTCGTTGGCGTGGATGCCGCCGACCATGGCGGCGCACAGGAAGACGTACTCGGGGCGCTCGGCGGCCAGGAAGGCGTCGACCGCCGCCTGATCGGTCAGGTCCAGCTCGGCCGAGGTGCGCAGCACCAGGTTATGGAAGCCCTCGGCCTTCAGGCGGCGCACGATGGCGCTGCCGACCAGGCCACGGTGTCCGGCGACGTAGATACGGCTCTCGGGGGTCATGGAATCCTCGGGCAGGAAACGGCGGTCAGGGGACCAGATGGGCGAATTCCCAGGCCAGCGCGCGGGCCATCGGGCGGGCCAGGGCGGGGTCGGCGAGCACCTCCAGGAAGGCGGCGTGCTCCGGGTGGTCGGGCAGGTGGATGGCGGTGGCGCGATAGGCCTGGGGCGGCATCGATCCCCAGTCGAGCAGGGTCTGGAAGTGAACCGCGTCGACCCCCAGGTCCTCGGCCCAGCGCACGAAGTCGGGCATTTCGCGGAAGTTGGCGGCCTGGACCACGAAGCACAGGCGCAGGTGGCGCAGCTCGCCGGCGGCGCGCAGCCCGGCCATGTGGCGCAGGTTGTGGCCGAGCGCCGCGAAATCGCCGCCCCGGCGCAGCAGATCGTAGGTCTCGCGCCGCGCCGCGTCGACCGAGACGTTGACCTCGGCGATGCGCTGGCGGACCGTGCCCAGCCGGCCCCATTCGCGCTCGGTGGCGAGGACGCCGTTGGTCATCAGGATGATGTCCAGGTTGGCGTGTTCCGGGCCGTCCAGGCGGCGCAGCAGGCGGCGGAAGGTCTTGCTGGCGAAGGGGTCGCCGGAGCCGGTGATCTCGACCCGCCGGGCCTCGGCAAGCAGCGGCAGGATCTTCTCTTCCACCACCTGGTCATAGCGTGTCCGCTCGTCCTCGCGGGCGGCGATGGGGTGGGGGCGGCAACTGGGGCAGGCCAGGTTGCAGGTCTTGTCGAAGGACAGGTTGACGATGCTCGGGCCGCTCTGGCGTCGCGGCGGCGGCGGGCCGTCCGGCGGCGGCGTTTTCAGCTTGCGCCCGGTGATGAACGAGCAGGCCAGCTTGCCGCAGTAGCGATAGGAGCCATCGGCCACGGTGCGCCGGATGTCCTGGGCCAGCGGGCCGTTCCACAGCCTCTCGACGCTGTCGGTGAACAGGTCGCCGACGCTGGCCGGCATCCAGGCCGAGCAGCACAGGGTGACCGCGCCATCGACCTGGAAGTCCATCTTGCTCCACGGGTGCGGGCAATACTGTCCGGCCAACTCGTGCCCCACCCGATCGGGGTCGGGCGGGCCGTGGCGGCGCGTGTGTTCCAGGCGGAACACCGTGTCCTGGGCCTTGAGGTCGCCCGGATCGGCGGCGTGGCAGGCCTCGGCCAGGGGGGCGGCCTGATCGGTCTGGCCGGCGGCGAGGAGGATTTCGGCCAGCGCCAGATCACGGCTCCAGGGGTCGGCCGGGGCGGGTTGGCGGTCGAGATGGACCAGGGCCAGGGGGGCCAGCCAGGGGGTCTGGCGCAGCGACCGGTGGAGATCCTGAAGGATGGCCGGCGGCAGCGCGACCTGGCGCGAGGTTCGGGCGATCTGCTGGCACAGACCCTCGGCCAGGGCGGCGGCGGCGGCGCGGCGCCCGTCAAGGTCGCGGTGATCGTGGGTGGGGGCGGTCATCGCGGCAGCACCCGGATGTAGAAGGCCAGATCGAAGGCGCCGGGGAGGCTGGCGGTTTCCGGCAGCGGCACCACCAGCAGCGGCAGGTCGGGCCGCTGGCTGCGCCACAGGAGGCCGTCCAGCCGCGTCATGCCGTCGCCGGTCAGCCGGTCGGTCAACTCATCGCCGGCCAACTCCAGGGTGCGCGACGGGTGGCGGACCAACACGCGGCACAGCTCGACCACATCGGCATGACCCAGGGACAGGGCCAGTCCGGCCAGCCCACTGTCCAGTTCCAGGGTGAATGAGAGGCGGGCCCGCCCCAGCATGTTCAGGTCGTGGCGCAGCGAGACCAGTCGTGGGTGCCCGAAGCCCTGGCCATCGTTCCACAGGACCTGGGCGGTCCAGTCGGTTTCCGGGCACGGTCTGGCGGTTACGGCGGTCCGGCGCAGGGCGCGGTGCAGGTCGCGTCGGTGGGACGGGCCAATCAGGGTGGCGGCGCCATGCGGCCAGTACAGCGTGCCGCGCCCCAGACCGGAGAGGGCGGCCGGCGACAGCCAGCGGGCTTCCTCCAGGCCGTCGGGCGAGATCAGCGCGTCGCTGTCGTCGCTGCCCATGTTCTGGTCGTGCTGCCAGTGGCGGAAGTGCTCGACCTCCTCGGCCTCGGGGTGGGCCACCGAGCGCTCCAGGATGGCCCTCAGGTGGCGGCGCAGGGTGGGGTCGGCCAGGCCCGGGCCGTGCTCCGGACGATGGGCCCGCCAAGCCAGGAGGAAATCGGTGATGCCTTGTTTGATGGCGGCGATGGCCTGCCGCTGGGTCTGCTGGTTGGGCCCCAGTTCCTCGGGCAGGCGGCCCTCCAGCAGTCGGCCGTTGCCATCGAAGCCCAGGCAACTGCCGATGCCGTCGGGCATCAGCACCTGCTCGAGCACCTCGGGGCTGCGGTAGAAGGCGCACAACTCGCTTTCCGGCTGGCCGATGTCGCTCAGGAAGCCCTCGATCCGCCCGCCTTCCAGGTTCACCCCGGCGCCGCCGACAAAGGTCAGGGTGTACAGGCCGCGAAAACGGACATCGAAGCCCTCCAGGCGCAGGGCGCGTTGGTACAGCCGCTGGATGGTGCCCGAATAGCCAAGGTCGACCACCACCAGCTCCTCGGTCGCCGACAGGTCGACATGTTGCGACAGGCGCTCGATCAGGCAGCGCCGGGTGTGCGCCGCCTCGGCTTCGACCAGCATCGAGATTTTCGGCTGGCACAGGTAGCCGATGGCCTCGAGGATGGCCGCCTCGCCCTGGATCGGCTGATCGGGGCCGGGCGGAAAAAGCCGGGCATAGACCGGCGGAATGCCGAACTGGCGGCACACCTTGGCCATGCTTACCGGGGTCTGCTGGCGCATGAAGTATTCAAGCCAGGCGTCGTCGCTGCCGTCGAAGGCCGCCTTGACCGCCAGATAACGGCTGGCCGGCAACAGATGGATGCGGAAGGGCGGGGCGAGCGGGGCCATCAGGTCGGCCAGCACCTGCCCTTCGCGGAGCAGGAAGAAGACGTCCTTCACCCCGTCCAGGCGCTCCAGCAGCCATTCGAAGAAGCCGGCCAGCACCGGGCCCAGCACGGTCGCCCCGTACTGGCGATGGAAGCCGGCGCCGTGAGCCTCCAGATGGGCCGCCAGACGGCGGCGCAGACGGGTCAGGCCAAGGTCCTGGCCGGCCCCGTTGAGGTGCCCCCGCCGCTGGTAGGTGCCGAGCGGCAACTCGGCCTCGAGGATGCGCTCCATCAGCGCGGTGGCGTAGGGCCAGGGTGCGAACTCGGTGCCGGCCCGGGTGGCCCCCACCCGGTCCCGCTCCGGGGTGTCGCCCACATGCAGGACCCGGCGCGGCTCGACCCCGAGCGCGGTGACGGCGCGCTCCAGAAGGCCGTTGGCCTTGCTGCATCCGGCGTCCGCCGAGGTGGCGATGCCGTCGGCCGTGAAGGGCGCCACCACCTGGGCCACCTGTTCGGCCGTGAAGTAGGTGTCGGAGACCAGGATCACCTTCATGCCGCGAGCCCGGGCCCGCTCGGCCAGGGCCTCGACGTCGGGGTCGGTCTGGCAGACCTGGCGCTCGACCGCGATCTCGTTGTCGATCGCCCGGGCCAGGTCGGGATGGTCGCCGGCGTCGTCGCGGAACAGCGCCCGGGGCATCAAGGCGTAGACCGGGCCCAGCCGGCACTCGCCGCCACTGACCGAATAGCGGGCCCGGATCTCGCACAGCCGGCGCTCGGTGGCGAACAGGCTGGCGGCATCGGGCGGTGCCTGGGGCCAGTCGGCGAGCAGCCGCTCGCCCATGGCGTGAAAGGCGTCGTGGGGTTCAGGGACGCGGCGCCACAACAGGGTGTCGAAGACATCCAGCGACAGCACGTCGAAACGACCGCTGTCGATCAGCTTTTCCAGCCGGCGACGCGGCGCGGCACCGAGATCGGCGGGGTCGAGGTCGTCTGCTGGGTGGTGGCTCACGGCGCATCCTTGGCGTGGCGGTCGGCGGCGGTCCACGTCGGGGAGGTCAACAGCCAATCCCTACCCCGGCAAGGTGAAGGAAGGGTGAATGCCGCCCGGCGGATGTCACCCGTCCGCCACCAGCACGGCCAGCCAGGGATGGGCGAGCACCGCCCCCTGGGCCCGCGCCAGGGGCGGGGTGGGCAGGGTGAGCAGGGCGTCGGCGGTGTCGATCAGGGCCACCCCGGGGGCGATCAGGCGGGCCCCCTCGCTGACCCTCAGCGAGTCCAGCCAGGCGGCGTCCATCAGGTCGTGGCGCCAGTCGCCGGCGCGCAGCAGCAGCCCCTTGACGCGGATCAGGCTGCCCACCGGAAAACCGCCCAGGACCACCCCGAGCAGCCCCTCGGGGAAGCGCACCTCGACCGTTGCCAGCAGGTCGGTGGCGCTTTCCCGGGTCCAGGCCAGGGGCTGGTCGGACAGCGGGCCGTGCGGGCCGATGGGGGTCAGGGTGAGCGGCGGCAGGGGCGTTTCCGCCGGCGCCGGGTGGCCCTCGGTCAGTTCGGCCAGCCGCTCGGCGAAGGCGGCGCCGCGTTGCCGGCGGGCGCAGCCGAACAGCCAGTAGACCTGGCGCGCCGGCAGGCCCAGCCAGCCCGCCGCCGGCAGGGCGGCGAGCAGGGCGCGGTCCAGATGGGGCGGCTCGGTCAGCGGGTGCAGGTGGTCGGCGCCGACGTTCTCCTCGTTCAGCCAGTCGCCCAGGTGGCGGGCTTCCTCGGCCGTCGGGCGCAACAGCAGGCGCTTGAGGATGGCCCGGCTCCAGTCGGTCAGGGCGGGATCGAGGGGCGCCGTCGGGTCGGGCCCGGCCATCTCGCGCCACACCCGGATGAAGTGCGCCATGCCGTCCTGAACCGCCCGCATCTGGGCCAACTGGCCGGCCGGAAGATGGCTTTCGGCGAGGATCGGGGTGCCGTCGGCCCGGTGGCCGCGCACCGAGCCGACGCCATCGGCCGGCAGGCAGGCGATTTCCAGCACCTCGGGGCCGCGCAGGAACCAGGCCATGGGATCGGGGCCGGCGCCCAGGTTCATCAGCCAGCCCTCATAGCTGCCGCCGCGCCTCTGGTGACGGGCCGCCTCGGGGGTGGTGGCCAGGTACAGGCCATGCAGGCGGACCCGCCGCCCGGCCTGATCGAGCGCCGCCTGAAGGCCGGCCTGGATGGTGCCGTTGTAGCCCAGGTCGAGCAGGGCCACGGTGCCGCCCTCGGCCACCCCGTCGAGCAGCGGCTCGAGGTGGGCCAGCAGGGCCTGCCGGGCGGCCTCGGCGCGCGCCATGACCCGGGCGTTGAGGGCCGGCCGGAGGAGGAAGGCGATGAACTCCGGCAGGCGCTCCGGGGTCAGCGGCTGATCGAGGTGGGGGGCGTCGGCCGGTGGCGGCTCAAGGCCCAGTTCCTGACAGGCCTGGGTCCCGGAGATCGGCGTGTAGCGGTTCAGGTAGCGCCACAGGGCATCGCCGTCACCGGGGGCGAGGCCGGCCAGCCCAACGGCGTGGCGGCTGACCCAGACCTCCACCGGGCGCAGGGCGGAATCGAGGAAGGGCGCCGCCAGCCGGCCCAGCACCCGGCCCTCGCGCATCAAGAGGCCGACCCGATCAACCCCGAGCGCCGTCAGCCGGGCCGCCACCCAGGCCAGGAAGGGGCCGACCACCGGGCCAAGGACGGTGGCCCCGTGGCGGTGGAACCAGCCATCGCCGGCGCTGTCGCGGGCGGCCCGGCGGCGGGCCAAACTCAGGCCACCGTCGCCGCCGCCCAGGTCGGGATGGGAGTCGGGGCGCCGTTCGCTGGCGATCAGGTCATCGATCCCGGGGGTGGCCAGCGAGACGAAAGGGATGCCGCTGGCCGCGGCCCCGGCGCCGTCGGTGCGTGGATCGTCGCCCACATGCAGGGCCTCCTCCGGCCCCACCCCGGCCCGGCGCAGGGCCAGATCGAGCAGGCCGTGGGCCTTGCTGCGCCCGTGGTCGCAGGAGGCCAGGATGAAGGCCGGCGCGAGATCGGGCCAGTGATGGGCCAGCAGGTCGGCCAGCCGGTCGGCCGAATGCCAGGTGTCGCTGACCACGGCGACGGCAATGCCCAGCTCGCCGGCCCGCGCGAGGAGGGGCGCCAGTTCGCGATTGGGCCGGCACAGGTCGCGCTCGCAGGCCCACTCGGCGGCGGCCAGGGCGGTGGGGGTCGGGTTGCCGGGCAGGGCCGAGGGGGGCAGGTGGTGGTAGATCTCGGCCAGGGTCACCTCGGCGTGACCCCGGGTGTGGGCCGAAACCCACTGTGCCCGCCCCTGGGCCTGTTGGCGCAGGGTGGCGAACCAGACCGGCTCTAGAGCAGATCGTGCGAAATGTGAATCGCGGAGCGCTTCAGATTTCGCACGATCTGCTCTCGATTTCAGGTGTAGAGCCGATCTGAGCGAAAAATCGGGAACCACCAAGTGGTTCCGATTTTTCGCTCTCGGCTCTAGCCCGGGGTGGTCCTCGGCCAGGCGCCGGCCGAGCACGGTGAACAGGTCGGCCGGCTGGGCCACCTGGCGGCACAGCAGGGTCTCGAACAGATCGAGCGAGAGCAGGGCCACGCCGCCGCCCTCAAGGCGGTCCAGGGCCTGGCGCAAGTTCAGGATGGCAGGCGGGCTGGCAGGCGGCATGGGGCTCCCGGATCGATCCTCCGGGACAGCTTTCCCGGCCTTCAGGCGTCTCTCCCGGCCGCAACCGGGGACGCGGTCTGCCCGCCGATGGTAGGGGGGCGGCGCGGCGGGCGTCAACGACGCCCGGGGAAGCCGCGCGGCGCCTTCACGGGCAGGGGTTCGAGTTCAGGCTCTGGATGTCCTCGATGCCGGCCAGCACCTCCTCGGGCAGGGTCAGCTCGCAGGCGGCGAGGTGGCCGGCCAACTGGTCGGTGCTGGTGGCCCCGGCGATGGCGCTGGTCACGAAGGGGCGCGACATCACATAGGCCAGGGCCATGGCGCAGGGGTCGAGGCCGTGCCGGCGGGCCAGCCCCACGTAGTCGCGGGTGGCGGCGACGCCGGCCGGCTTGGTGTAGCGGCCGTAGCGCCCGGGCCACAGGGTCAGCCGCGCCCCCGGCGGCTGGCCGCCATCCAGGTACTTGCCGCTCAGCACCCCGCCGGCCAGCGGCGAATAGGCGGCGAGGCCCACCGCCTCGCGGCAGGCGATCTCGGCCAGCCCGACCTCGAAGCTGCGGTTGACCAGGCTGTAGGGGTTCTGGATGCAGGCCGGGCGCGGCAGGCCGCTCTGCTCGGCCAGTTTCAGCGCCGTCATCAGGCCCCACGGCGTTTCGTTGGACAGTGCGACGTGGCGGATCTTGCCGGCCCGCACCAGCTCGCCCAGCACGGCGAGGCTGTCGGCCAGGGGCACGGCGTCGGCATCGTCGCCCGGGGTGTAGCCCAGGCGGCCGAAGGTGTTGGTCTGGCGGGCCGGCCAGTGCAGATAATAGAGGTCGATGGCCTCCACCCCGAGGCGCCGCAGCGAGGCGTCCACGGCGGCCTCGATGTCGGCCCGGCCCAGGCTGTGGTCGGGGCCCCGGAACCACGGCATGGCGGGGCTGGGGCCGACCACCTTGGTGGCGATCACCCAGTCATCGGGCCTGCCCCGGCTTTTCAGCCAGTTGCCGATGATCTCCTCGGTGCGGCCCTGGGTCTCGGCCTTGGGCGAGATGGGATAAAGCTCGGCCGCGTCGATGAAGTTGATGCCGGCGTCGCGCGCCATGTCGAGCTGGGCGAAGGCCTCGTCCTGGCTGTTCTGTTCGCCGAAGGTCATGGTGCCGAGCGACAACGCGCTGACCGTAAGGCCGGTGCGACCGAGGGGACGATATTCCATGCAACAACTCCGGGATGGGGAACGCGAAACGGGACGGGCGCATGATTGCCCCCGGCCGGCGACGGATCAAGGGCGGTGGCAGGTCAGCGCAGCGGGGTGGGGACCCAGTCGGGCGGGGTGGTGCCGGGCTGGAAGGCGGTCGAACCGGCGGTCCGGGCGTGGTCCCCAAGGGCCCAGTGGATCGACGGGAAGGCCAGCTCGTCCCACGGAATGTCGGCCCAGGCGACCAGGGCGGTTTCCAGGCTTTCCGGGCCGGGGGCGTGCCGGGGGCTGGTCATGCGGGCGCGATAGATCATGTGCACCTGATCGATCGGGGCCAGCGGGTAGAGGCCGATCAGCGGGCCGATCTCGACTTCGGCCAGGGCCTCCTCGCGCACTTCCCGGGCGGCGCCCTGGGCCGGCGTCTCGCCGTTTTCCATGAAGCCGGCGGGCACCGTCCAGAAACCCTGGCGCGGCGCGATGGCCCGCCGGGCGAGCAGGATGCGGTCCTCCCACAGGCACACCGCGCCGACGATCAGGCGCGGATTGTCGTAGGCGATGAAGCCGCAGCGCTGGCAGACGGCGCGTTCGCGGTCGTCGCCCTCGGGAATGCGCCGCTTGAAGCGTTGTGGTTCGGGGGGTGGTTCGGGGGGTGGTTCGGTCACCACGGCAAGGCTCTCCGACTCGTTACCGATTCGGAGGCACCATACGACGCCCGCCACGGCGCTGTCGCGTGGCGGGGCGCGCGAGGGGACGCACCGGGGTTCTTGGGCGCGGTTCTTGGGGCGCGGTTCTTGGGGCGCGTCAGGCCGAGAGGTCGAGGTTCTCGCCCCGGCCGGGCTCGCTGGCCGGCTGCGGGGACGGCTGAGCGCTGTCGCGGCTGTCGCCGCCAACGCTGGCCTGCTGGGCCTGGTCGTTGGAGGCGGCGGTCTGCTCGGCCCCCTGGGCCAGGACCTCGGCCGACGCCTGCTCGGTCTCGAGCGAGGACTTGAGGGCGGCGGTGCCGGCCGACTGCTGCGTTTCGGTCTGGCTGAAGGCGACGGCTGTGGCGGCGCCGGTGGTCGCGTCGATCATGACAGGGCTCCCGCAAATTCTGTGCGCCAACGGCCCGGACTTCCTGTCCGGGCATGGACCCCCAATATAGCGCGCCCGGAACCGATTCGCAAAGGGGGGCGGTCGAATTTCCGGCGCGGTGTTCAACCCTGCGGAGTCGGCGGGGTTGTCAGAAGGCCCCGTGGCAGTGCTTGTACTTCTTGCCCGACCCGCAGGGGCACGGGGCGTTGCGGCTGACCTTGCCCCAGGTGGCGGGGTTGTTGGGGTCGATTTCGCCGCCCGACGTGGTGGTGGACGAAGGGGTGGTGGACGACGTGGTGGTGGAGGTTGCCGGCTGGGGCACCGGTTGGGCGGCGGGGCTGGCCGGGGCACCGCCCCCGATGGCCGGGCGGGGCGTGTCGTGGTGCGCGTCGAGGCTCGAGTCGTCGGGGCTTTCCGGCGGCGCCGGCGGCATTTCCACGCGCACCCGGTAGAGCATCCCGGTCATGCGGTGGCGCAGATCGGCCAGCATCGCCTCGAACAGGGCGAAGGCTTCCGACTTATACTCGTTCAGCGGGTCGCGCTGGGCGTAGGCGCGCAGGCCGATGCCCTGGCGCAGATGGTCGAGGTGCAGAAGGTGCTCCTTCCAGATCTGGTCGAGCACCTGGAGCAGCAGCCACTTTTCCACCTGACGGAAGGTGTCCGGGCCCATCTCGGCGGCCATTTCGGCGGCCTTCTCGCGGGCCCGGGTCTTGACCCGCTCGGCCATTTCCGGCTCGGCGATGCCGTCCTCGGCGGCCCACTGGGCGATCGGCAACTCCTCGGTCAGAAGCTCGGCGACCTCGCGGGTCAGGCCCTCGATGTCCCACTGCTCGTGCACCGCCTTGGGCGGCATGGCCTTCAGCACGATGGCGTCGATGGCCTCGTCGCGCATGTCGGCGATGGTGTCGTGCACGCTCTCGGCGGCCATCAGCTCGCGGCGCTGTTCGTAGATCACCTTGCGCTGGTCGTTCATCACGTCGTCGAAGCGCAAAAGGTTCTTTCGGATCTCGAAGTTGCGCGCCTCGACCTTCTGCTGGGCCTTTTCCAGCGCCTTGTTGATCCATGGGTGGACGATCGCCTCGCCCTCCTGAAGGCCCAGGCGCTTGAGCATGCCGTCCATGCGCTGGGTGCCGAAGATGCGCATCAGGTCATCTTCCAGCGACAGGTAGAACTTCGACGCGCCGGGGTCGCCCTGGCGCCCGGAGCGGCCGCGCAACTGGTTGTCGATGCGCCGGCTTTCGTGACGCTCGGTGCCCAGCACGAACAGCCCGCCGGCCTCAAGCGCGATCTTCTTCCTGGCCTCGACGTCGGCCTTGATCTCGGCCGCCTTGGCTTCGCGTTCGGGTCCCTCGGGCAGCTCGGCCAGCTCGCGGGCGAGGCGCATTTCCAGGTTGCCGCCAAGCTGGATGTCGGTGCCCCGGCCGGCCATGTTGGTGGCGATGGTCACCGCCCCGGGCACCCCGGCCTGCGAGATGATGTAGGCTTCCTGCTCGTGATAGCGGGCGTTCAGCACCTGCGGGGCGATGCCGGTTTCCTTTTCCACCATGCTGGCCAGCACCTCGCTCTTCTCGATCGAGGTGGTGCCGACCAGGATCGGCTGGCCGCGCTTCTGGCACTCGACGATCTGCTCGACGATGGCGGCGAACTTCTCGGTGCCGCTGCGATAGACCTCGTCGTCGTGGTCCTTGCGCACCATCGGCCGGTTGGTCGGCACGGTGACCACCTCCAGGCCATAGATCTGGGCGAACTCGGTGGCCTCGGTCATCGCCGTGCCGGTCATGCCGGCCAGCTTGGGGTAGAGGCGGAAGTAGTTCTGGAAGGTGATCGAGGCCAGGGTCTGGTTTTCCGGCTGGATGGTCACCTTCTCCTTGGCCTCCAGGGCCTGATGCAGGCCCTCGGAGTAGCGCCGGCCTTCCATCATGCGGCCGGTGAACTCGTCGATGATGACCACCTTGTCGGCCTTGACGATGTAGTCCTTGTCGCGGGCGAACAGCATGTGGGCCTTCAGCGCCTGGTTGGCGTGGTGGACCAGCGAGACGTTCTGGTGGTCGAAGAGGCTGCCGCCGTCTTCAAGCAGGCCGATGCCGCGCAGCAGCTCTTCCAGGTGCTCGATGCCCTCCTCGGTGAAGGTCACCGAGCGCTGCTTCTCGTCCTTCTCGTAGTCCTCGTCGGTGAGCTGCGGCATCACCGAGTCGACCGCCATGTAGAGGGCCGAGCTGTCCTCGGCCGGGCCGGAGATGATCAGCGGGGTGCGCGCCTCGTCGATCAGGATGCTGTCCACCTCGTCGACGATGGCGAAGTTGAAGGGGCGCTGCACCATCTCGGTCAGCCGGAACTTCATGTTGTCGCGCAGGTAGTCGAAGCCGAACTCGTTGTTGGTGCCATAGGTGATGTCACAGGCGTAGGCGGCGCGGCGCTCGTCGTCGCGCATCTCGTGCAGGATGCAGCCGACCGAAAGGCCGAGGAAACGGTGGACCTCGCCCATCCACTGGGAATCGCGGCGGGCCAGATAGTCGTTCACCGTGACCACGTGCACGCCGTCGCCGGACAGCGCGTTGAGGTAGACCGGCAGGGTCGAGACCAGGGTCTTGCCCTCGCCGGTCTTCATCTCGGAGATGCGTCCCTGGTGCAGGATGATGCCGCCCATCATCTGGACGTCGAAGTGGCGCTGGCCGAGAGTGCGCTTGGCCGCCTCGCGCACCGTGGCGAAGGCTTCCACCAGCAGGTCGTCGAGCGTCTCGCCGGCCGCCAGCCGGTCGCGGAAGCGGGCCGTCTGGTCCTTCAGCGCCTGGTCCGAGAGCGCCTCCATCTCGGGCTCCAGGGCGTTGATGGCGGCGATGCGCTTCTTCTGGGCCTTCAGGATGCGGTCGTTGGCGGAGCCGAACAGGCCCCGGGAGATGGCGCGGAACATGGCGCGGTCCTTGATGTTGCGGGCGGGGGCGGCAGCAGGGGGACAAGACGGCGGCAAGTTCGGGCGCACGGCACGGATCGGGCCCGAAAAAAGCCCCCGGGATCGGCAGGGGGACAGACATAGGCGCCACCCGTCCGGCTGTCAACGCACCACCCCGGACGGGCTTCCCGTCCCTGCGCGCCCCCTTGCCGGGGCGGGGGGGATATGATCTGTTAGCCCCAATTCGCCCGCCCGCTCCCCTTGATCAAGGTAAGGACCTTCCATGCCGCGCTCCTTCCGTGCCGTTCTTCTCGCCGGTGCCCTGGCCCTGCCGCTTGCCGCCCAGCCGGCCGGCGCCGAGGATGATCCGGTGGTCGCCCGGGTCAACGACAGCGAGGTTCACCTGTCCGACCTCGAGGACCTGAAGGGCAGCCTGCCGCAGCTTCAGCAGGTGCCGATGGGCCAGATCTACGGCGACCTGCTGGAGCAGGCCATCGCCAACACCGCGGTGGCCGAGAAGGCGCTGGCCGAGAAGGTCAACGAGGAACCCGAGGTGACCGAGCGTCTGGCCGAGATTGAGCGCCAGTTGGCCGGCCGGGTGTGGATCGACCGCCAGCTCGAGGCGCGGATCACCGAGGAGATGATCCAGGAGCGTTTCGAGGCCTACAAGAAGAACAACCCGCCGGCGCCCGAGGTGAAGGCCCGCCACATCCTGGTCGAGACCGAGGCCGATGCCCGCGCCCTGATCGAGGAGCTGAACGGCGGCGCCGACTTCGCCACCCTGGCCGAGGAACACTCGACCGGCCCCTCGGCCAGCCGGGGCGGCGACCTGGGCTTCTTCGGCCAGGGCGAGATGGTGCCCGAGTTCGCCGCCGCCGCCTTCGCCCTGGAGCCCGGCCAGTTCACCGGCGAGCCGGTGAAGACCCAGTTCGGCTGGCATGTCATCAAGGTCGACGAGCGCCGCATGTCCGAGCCGCCCAAGCTGGACAACCGCCTGCGGGCCCGCATCAAGGGCGAGCTGACCGGGCAGGTCTACCGCGACGTGGTGGCCGAGCTGGTCGAGGCGGCCAAGGTGGAGCGCCTCGATCCGCCGGAGGGCCTGGCCCAGTAGCCGCCCGGAGCCGCGCACGCCGATGAGCCTCAAACCCTCGCCGCTGGCCCCGGCCGGCTTTCCCGACCTGCCCCCGGTGGCCGGCGCGCGCCTGGCCGTGGCCGCCGCCGGGGTGCGCTACCAGGGGCGCGATGACGTCCTGCTCGCCGCCTTCGATCCCGGAACCACGGCGGCCGGGGTGTTCACCCGCTCGAAGACCGCCGCCGCGCCGGTGCTGTGGTGCCGCCGTGCCCTGGCCGAGGGCGCGGGGGCGGCGCGTGGCCTGCTGGTCAACGCCGGCAACGCCAACGCCTTCACCGGGGCGGCCGGCGAGGCGGCGGTGACGACCTGTGTCGAGGCCGTGGCCAAGGTGCTCGACTGTGCGCCCCAGGCGGTCCACGTGGCCTCCACCGGGACCATCGGCGAGCCGCTGCCGGCGCCGCGCATCGTGGCCGCCGTCGAGGGGCTGGCCGGGCGTCTGGGCAGCGCCGACTACCGGGCCGCCGCCACCGCCATCGGCACCACCGACACCTTCCCCAAGGGGGCCACCCGCACCTGCGCCATCGATGGCGTGCCGGTGCGGATCAATGGCATCGCCAAGGGGTCGGGCATGATCGCCCCGGACATGGCGACCATGCTGGCCTACGTGGTCACCGATGCGGCCCTGCCGGCGCCGGTGCTGGAGGCCCTCCTCAAGCGCGGGGTGGCCACCTCGTTCAACGCCATCACCGTGGACAGCGACACCTCGACCTCGGACAGCCTGATGCTGTTCGCCACCGGGGCGGCCGGCAACGCCCCGGTCGAGGACCCCCGCGACCGTCGCCTGAAGGGCTTCCGGGCGGCGCTGGACGACCTTCTGAAGGACCTCGCCCACCAGGTGGTGCGCGATGGCGAGGGGGCCACCAAGTTCGTCGAGATCCGGGTGCGCGGCGCCACCAGCCAGGGGGCGGCCAAGGCCATCGGCCTTGCCATCGCCAACTCGCCGCTGGTCAAGACGGCCATCGCCGGGGCCGACGCCAACTGGGGGCGCATCGTCATGGCGGTCGGCAAGTCGGGCCAGCGGGTCGAGCGCGACCGCCTGAAAATCGCCATCGGCGGCCACCTGATCACCGACAACGGGGCCCCCGTGGCGGGCTACGACGAAGCCCCGGTGGCGGCCCACATGCAGGGCCAGGAGATCCGGATCGAGGTTGATTGCGGCCTGGGCCGGGGGGCCTTCACCGTGTGGACCTGCGACCTCACCCACGGCTACATCGACATCAATGCCGACTACCGGACCTGAGCGCCGGGCGGCGGTGCCCGATCTGGCGGCGGCCTCGGGCGAGGGCTGCGCCCGGGTCTACCCGCTGACCACCGACCGCTTGACCCTGGAGCGCCTGACCCCGGCCGAGGCCGAGGCCATCCGCGCCCTGGTCGACGACCCGGCGATGGTCCGCTTCACCGCCAACATTCCCCACCCCTATGCCCCGGAAACGGCCGTCGCCTGGGTCGAGCAGACCCTGGCCCGCATGGCCGAGGGCAAGGAACTGGTGCTGGTCGCCCGGCGCCGCGACCATCCCCAGGCGCCGCCGGTGGGCTGCGTCGGGCTGCTCACCGAGCGCGACCCCGACGACGCGGCGCCGCGCATCGAGATCGGCTATTGGGTGGCGCGCGCCCACTGGGGCCAGGGCTACGCCGTCGAGATGGCCCGCGCCCTGATCGGCCACGCCGTGCGCGACCTTGGGGTGGGCTTCGTCGAGGCCCGCCTGATGGCCGAGAACCGGGCCTCGCTGACCGTGGTGCAGCGCCTGGGCATGACCTACCTGGGGCCGGCCCGGGTGGCCGCCCCGGCCCGTGGCACGACCATCGAAAGCCTGCGCTACGGCCTCTCCGCCGAGGCCTTCCTGGCCGCCGAGCGGGCCCGCCGGCCGCTGGTCATGGTGGCCGCCGGGGCGCTGATCGACGACGACGGGCGGGTGCTGCTGTGCCGCCGCCCGCCGGGCAAGAGCATGGCCGGGCTGTGGGAGTTCCCGGGCGGCAAGCTCGACCCCGGCGAGCCGCCGGAAGAGGCGCTGATCCGCGAACTGGCCGAGGAATTGGCGATCAAGGTGCTGCCCGGCTGTCTGGCCCCGATCGGTTTCGCCAGCCACGCCTACCCCACCTTCCATCTGATGATGCCGCTGTTCGCCTGCCGCCGCTGGCGCGGCACCCTCGCCCCGCAGGAAGGCCAGGAGATCGCCTGGGTGCGCCCGCAGCGCCTGCGCGACTATCCCATGCCGCCGGCCGACGAACCGCTGATCCCCGCCCTGCAGGACCTGCTGGGAGCCTGACCCGGCCGAGCGGAGGCGAGAGCAAATTCAACGATTTAGAGCACGTCGACGACGTGCTCTAGTGGGGCAGGCTTTTCGAGAACAGGTTGAGCACCACCACCCCGGCGACGATCAGCCCGAGGCCGATCAGCGCCGGGGCATCCAGGCGCTGGCCGTGGACCAGCCAGCCGACCAGGGCGATCAGGGCCACCCCGACCCCGGCCCATATTGCATAGGCGATGCCGATGGGGATGCTCTTCAGGGTCAGCGACAGGAAGTAGAAGGCCACCCCGTAGGCGACCAGCACCACCGCTGAGGGTCCGGGGCGGGTGAACCCCTCGGCCGCTTTCAGGGCCCCCGAGCGTTTTTCGTGACTCGATAGAGCACGAAAAACGCTCTAGATTCTTGGTGTTGCCGCAAATCGTCGTCGCGATCCGTTCCGGATCGCTCGGGATTTGCTCTGGGTGCCAATCACCTCGCTCACGATGGCGATGGCGAGAAAAAGCCAGGGCTGCATGACGGGTCCTTGGGGAAGCCGGGATGGGGGCGCGCCGCTGTCACGAGGCCGGCCGGGTCAGCTCCGGCACGTCGTCGGCCAGCCCGGCCTGGCCCATCAGGCCGACCATCTGGCGCAGCCGGGCCCGCGCCTCGACCAGGGCGCTGGCGTTGGGGTCGTTGATGCCCTGGGCCAGCAGTCTGGCCAGATGGTTGGCTGCCTCGCGGGTTTCGGCGCGCAGCATCTCCTGCACCCGGACCAGTTCGCCTTCCAGGACGCGGATGCGCTTTTCCTGGCGTTCGCGCTCCTCTTCCAGGGCGCAGGCGGTCTGGCTGATCTCGGCCAGGGCGGTTTCCAGCTCGCGGGTGCGCCTTTCCAGGCGGGCCAGATCGCCCTGCACGCTGCCCAGGACGCTCTTGCCGGTGTCGTCGCGCAGGCCAGCCAGGTGCTTGATGTACGAGGCCACGGCGGCGCCCAGGGTGTCGTAGCGGGTCGGCGGGGTGTCGGGCAGGCCGGCTGCCGACATCGCCGGGCGCATCGCCGGGTCGCGCCACAGGTGGCGCAGGGTGGCCGGGACCAGGGTGAGGGCGTCGGCCTCGGACAACGGGGCGACGATGGCCACCCAGGTGCGCAGGACGGTCTGGTTGCGGGTGTCGCCCAGGGGGCGGCCGCTTTTGATGGCCTGGCCCAGACGGCGGGCGAAGGCGGCGCGGGACTCTGGGGTGGCGGTGGACATGGCGGGCTGGATGGTTGGTGGGGAGGGAAAGGTCGAGATGACCCCGGCCGGGGCGCCGGGTCAACCGTCCAGTTGAGGGGCCACCAGTTGGGGGGGCCGCGCGAGGTCGGCCAGCGGCGAGGGCTCGCCGGCCAGCCAGGCGGTGGCCGCCCCGGGGTCGAGCAGGCACACGGCCAGCCCCAGGGCAAGGTCGATGTCGCCGCCCAGGCCGGCCTCGGCAAGCCCCGCCTCCAGCCCGGCGGCGACGGCGTTTACCGCCAGCAGGTGGGCCCTGACCTGGGGCACGCCTTCGACCATGTGGCTGGCGTGGGCGGCCCGGCAGGCGGCCACCTCGACCGAGGCGACGGCCCGGCAGACCAGCGGCCGCAGGGGATGGACCCGGCAACTGGCCCCGTCGAGCAGCGGGCAGGGCAGGCGCTGGCGGCTGCGCGCGTCGCCGTCCAGGCCGGCCCCGGCGGCGGTCAGGTTGGCCAGCCGGCGGGCCAGCCGGCGCCGTGCCTCGGGGGCCAGGGTGGGGTCCAGGTGGCGGGCGATGATGATCACCTCGGCCACCGCGGCGGTCACCGGGACGTGGCAGCAGAAGGGGCAGGCCGGCCCGCAGGCCACCGGGGCGGGGGGTGGCAGGATGGTTTCGGCGGCGGCGATGCCGGCCCCGGCGCGGCGCCCGGCGGCGGCCAGCAGGCGGGCCAGGGCGGCGGCGTCGCGCCCCCTGGCCAGACGGTGCCGGGTGTCGGCCGCCTGGAGTCGGTGCAGGCGCTGGAGCAGTGGCCGGAGGCCCTCCGGGCTCACGGCAGGCGGCCGAGGGCGTCCAGCGCCCCTTGCAGGATCCAGGCGGCGGCGCTCTGGTCCACCTTGCCGGCCCGGCGACGGCGGCTGAGGTCCATGTCGGCGATCATCACCCGTTCCACGGCGGCGGTGGACAGCCGTTCGTCCCACAGGGCGATGGGCACCTCGCGGTGGGTCAGCAGATCGCGGGCGAACTGGCGGGTGGCCTGACAGCGCTTGCCCGGCCGGCCATCCATCTCGACCGGCCAGCCGAGCACCAGTCCGCCCACCTGGCGGCTGTCCATGGCGGCCAGCAGGGCGTCGAGGTCGGCGGCCAGGCGGCGCCGCCGGATGGTGTCCAGCGGCGAGGCGATGCGCCAGTCGGGATCGGAGACGGCCAGGCCAATGGTCCGCGTGCCGAGGTCCAGTCCCATCAGGGAGCGGCCGCGCGGGGCGGCGGCGGGCAGGTCGGCCAGGGCGTCGAGGATCATGGCGGTGGTTCCGGCAAAGCGGGCCTGGATGGTTGCCAGCCGCCCGGGCGATCAATAAAACAGGAGGAACCTGGCCGCGCCTGTGCCGCGCCGCTTCCGCCCCTTCATTCCCAAGAGCCATACATCCATGTCGCTTGACAAGAGTACGGTCCGCAGCATCGCCAATCTGGCCCGCATCGAGGTTCCCGACAGCGACCTCGACGGCCTGGCCCGGGAGCTTCAGGGCATCCTGACCTGGGTCGAGCAACTGTCGGCGGTGGATACCGACGGCGTGGCGCCGATCGCCAGCGTGGTCGACATGACCATGGCCTGGCGCGACGACGCGGTGACCGACGGCGGCTATCCGGACAAGGTGGTGGGCGGCGCGCCCGATCCCACCGACCACTTCTTCACCGTGCCCAAGGTGGTTGAATAGATGAGTGAGCTGACCCGCCTGACCATCGCCGAGGCCCGCGACGGCCTGACCGCCCGCCGCTTCTCGTCGCGCGAGCTGGTCGCCGCCCACGTCCAGGCCATGGAGCGCCACCGGGGGCTGAACGCCTACATCACCGAAACCGCCGAGGCCGCCCTGGCCGCCGCCGAGGCGGCCGATCAGGTGCTGGCCGACGGCTCGGCCGGGCCGCTGGCCGGCATTCCGCTGGCCATCAAGGACCTGTTCTGCACCGAGGGGGTGGAGACCACCGCCGGCTCGCACATCCTGGAAGGCTTCGTGCCGCCCTATGAAAGCACCGTCAGCGCCAACCTGAAGGCGGCCGGGGCGGTCTTCCTGGGCAAGACCAACCTCGATGAGTTCGCCATGGGCTCGTCCAACCTGACCAGCTATTACGGCTCGGTGACCAGCCCCTGGCGGGCCCAGGGCAGCGAGCTTGATCTGGTCCCCGGCGGCAGCTCCGGCGGCTCGGCGGCGGCGGTGGCGGCACGCCTCGCCCTGGGCGCCACCGGCACCGACACCGGCGGCTCGATCCGCCAGCCGGCCAGCTTCTGCGGTCTGGTCGGCCTGAAGCCGACCTACGGGCGCTGCTCGCGCTGGGGCATCGTCGCCTTCGCCAGTTCGCTCGATCAGGCCGGGCCGATGACCCGCTCGGTGATGGACGCCGCCCTGATGCTGGGCGCCATGGCCGGCCACGACCCCAAGGACGCGACCAGCGCCCCGCGGCCGGTGCCCGATTTCGCCGCCGCCGTGGGGCGCGGTGTGAAGGGCCTCAAGGTCGGCGTGCCCCGGGAGTACCGCCCCGATGGCCTGAGCCCGGAAATCACCGCGCTGTGGGACCAGGGCCTGGCGTGGCTGAAGGCCGCCGGCGCCGAGCCGGTGGAGATTTCCCTGCCCCACACCGACCACGCCCTGGCCACCTACTACGTCGTCGCCCCGGCCGAGGCGTCGTCCAATCTGGCCCGCTACGACGGGGTGCGCTTCGGCCTTCGGGTCGAGGGCAGCGACCTCAACGAGATGTACCGCAAGACCCGGGCCGCCGGCTTCGGGCGCGAGGTGCAGCGCCGGGTGCTGATCGGCACCTATGTGCTGTCGGCCGGCTACTACGATGCCTACTACCTGAAGGCCCAGAAGGTGCGCCGCCTGATTGCCGACGACTTCCACAACGCCTTCAAGGAGGTCGACGTCATCCTGACGCCGACCGCGCCGAGCGCCGCCTTCCCCAAGAACGCCCCGCAGGACGATCCCGTCACCATGTATCTGAACGACGTCTTCACCGTGCCCACCTCGCTGGCCGGGCTGCCGGGGATGAGCGTCCCGGCCGGGCTCAGCGGCGAGGGGCTGCCGCTCGGCCTGCAACTGATCGGCCGCCCGTTCGACGAGGAAACCGTGCTTGCCGCCGGCCGGGTGCTGGAGGAGGCCGCCGGCCCCGCCCCCCTGCCCACCCTGCTGGCCGGGGAGGGCTGAGGTCATGGCCTATCTCATCTCGGGCGAAAGCGGCGACTGGGAAGTGGTCATCGGGCTGGAGGTCCATGCCCAGGTGATCAGCCAGGCCAAGCTGTTCTCCGGTGCCTCGACCGCCTTCGGGGCGGGGCCCAACAGCCAGGTCAGCTTTGTCGACGCGGCCTTCCCCGGCATGCTGCCGGTGATCAACGCCGCCTGCGTGCGTCAGGCGGTGAAGACGGGGCTTGGCCTCAAGGCCCAGATCAACCGGCGCAGCGTGTTCGCGCGCAAGAACTACTTCTATGCCGACCTGCCGGCGGGCTACCAGATCAGCCAGTACGAACTGCCCATCGTCGGGGTGGGCGAGGTGGAGATCGACCTGCCCGACGGTTCCTCCAGCATGGTCGGCATCGAGCGGCTGCACCTCGAGCAGGACGCCGGCAAGTCGATCCACGACCAGCACCCCAGCAAGTCGTTCATCGACCTCAACCGGGCCGGCGTGGCGCTGATGGAGATCGTCTCCAAGCCCGACATGCGCAGCCCGGAAGAGGCCGGGGCCTATGTGCGCAAGCTGCGCGCCATCCTGCGCTACCTCGGCACCTGCGACGGCAACATGGAGGAAGGCAGCCTGCGTTGCGACGTCAACGTCTCGGTGCGGCGCCCGGGCGAGGGGTTGCGCACCCGCTGCGAGATCAAGAACGTCAACTCGGTGCGCTTCGTCATGCAGGCCATCGAGCACGAGGCCAAGCGCCAGGTGTCGATCTACGAGGGCGGCGGCAAGGTGGCGCAGGAAACCCGCCTGTTCGACCCCGCCAAGGGCGAGACGCGGTCCATGCGCTCGAAGGAAGAGGCGCACGACTACCGCTACTTCCCCTGCCCGGACCTGTTGCCGCTGACCTTCGACGAGGCCTTTGTCGAGGCCATCCGGGCCGAGCTGCCCGAGTTGCCCGACGCCAAGAAGCACCGCTTCATGAGCGATCTGGGCCTGTCCGCCTACGACGCCGCGGTGCTGGTGGTGGAGCGCGAGACCGCCGACTACTTCGAACAGGTGGCCGCCGGGCGCGACGCCAAGAAGGCCGCCAACTGGGTCATCACCAACCTGTTCGGGGCCTTGAACCGGCTTGGCCTGTCGATTGCTGAAAGTCCGGTCAGCGCCGCCAACCTGGGCCGCCTGCTGGACCTTGAGGCCGAGGGCGTGCTGTCCGGCCGGCTGGCCAAGGATGTCTTCGAGATCATGCTGGAGAGCGGCCAGGACCCGGCGGCCATCGTCGAGGAACGGGGCCTGAAACAGGTCACCGACAGCGGCGCCATCGAGGCCGCCATCGAGCAGGTGATGGCCGCCAACCCGGACAAGGTGGCCGAGGTCAAGGCGGGCAAGGAAAAGCTGCTCGGCTGGTTCACCGGTCAGGTGATGAAGGCGACCCAGGGCAAGGCCAACCCGCAGATGGTCAACGACCTGCTGCGCGGCAAGATCCTCGGCTCCTGAGCGTCGCCCTGACCGTCCGGCCCGAAAGGGGCGGTGCCCCGGCCTCAGTCGTTGCGGTCGGCGATCTGGGTCTGGATGTCGGTGTAGAAGTTTTCCAGCTCGTCGCCCATGGTGAACACGATGACCACCAGGGCCATGGCGATGCCGGTGACGATCAGGCCGTACTCGATGGTCGTCGCGGCGTCCTCGTCGCCGGCCAGCCGGCGGGCCAGCCGACCGGCCGCTTGGCGCAGTCTGGCGCCCGGATGCTTCAGCATGCTTCCCCCTCCGTTTGCGGGGCTCTTTATCAAGGGGCGGGCGCCGTCCACCCCTCTCGTGGACGTCCCTCCGGGGGCGGCGTGAACGCCATTCCCCGACCCATCCTACACCAAGATGCAGTCCGGCGCCTGTGACACAGGGCGCAGTCGGAAGGTGATTGAAGCACAGCGCCCCCGGGCGCGCAAAGGAGAGGGGCAAAAGGACAGCCGCGCCCTGGTCTGCCCGGGGCGCGGCTGCTTTGGTTCGGGGAGGGCGCCGGTCAGCCGGCCGCAACCGCTCAGGCGCGGGCCAGCAGGGCCGCTTCGGTGCCGCGCTCCAGGGCGTTGGCGGCCTTGCGCACGGCGCTTTGCAGCTTCTCGAAGGCGCGGCTTTCGATCTGGCGGACCCGTTCGCGGCTGATCCCATACTGGGTGCCCAGTTCCTCCAGGGTGACCGGGTTTTCGGTCAGCCGGCGCTCGACGATGATGTGCCGCTCGCGGTCGTTCAGGGTATCCAGGGCCTCGGCCAGCAGGCGGCGACCCAGGTCGCGCTCCTCGCGGTCGCCCAGGCGGCTTTCCTGGTCCGGGGTGTCGTCGACCAGCAGGTCCTGGCGCTGCATCTCGCCGTCCTCGCCGACGGTCACGTTGAGCGACGAGTCGGCGCGCGACAGGCGGCGGTTCATCTCGACCACCTCGCGCTCGTTGACGCCGAGCCGGTGGGCGATCTGGCCGGCGTGCTCGGGCGACAGATCGGTGTCCTCGTAGGCGCCGAGCTGGGCCTTCAGCTTGCGCAGGTTGAAGAACAGCTTCTTCTGCGCCGCCACGGTGCCGACCTTGACCAGCGACCAGGAGTTCAGGATGTACTCGTTGATCGCCGCCTTGATCCACCACATGGCGTAGGTGGCCAGCCGGAAGCCGCGGTCGGGCTCGAACTTCTTCACCGCCCGCATCAGGCCGAGGTTGCCCTCGCTGATCAGGTCGCTGACCGGCAGGCCGTAGTAGCGATAGCCCATGGCGATCTTGGCCACCAGACGCAGGTGGCTGGTCACCAGACGGTGCGCGGCCTCGGAGTCGTCATGCTCCAGGTAGCGCTTGGACAGCATGAATTCCTCGTCGGCAGTGAGCAGCGGATACTGCTTGATGCGTTCCATGTAGGCCGACAGACCATTCTCGCCGCTGACCATGGGAATGCTCGCGCTGCGCATTTCGGGCCTCCTTGGGCTCTCAGTGGTTGGGTTGGCGCTTCCCGCCTTCCGCCCCCATCGCGGTGTTGACTGAGGGGAGCATACCGGGACCGATATGGTCAAGATTAAAAGCCGAGTCTTTCAATTAGTTAAGATTCACAGCATGTTGAGGCTTCGGGGGGTGAGGGGGGGGCGGTGCCGCCCTGTGGCGGCCGGGGAGCAGCTTTTTTCGAATCAGTTGAATCTACGTCCGGCGGCGCGGTTTGGATCACCGGCCGCCGAGAGGGGGCGCCGAGGCCCGGGGCGGGTTGGGCGGCGGGGTGCTGATGTCTTGAAAATCAAGGGCTTGGCCCAGGCGCCATATCTTCGCCATATTCCCCGGCGAGAGTCTGTGCTGGCCCTCCAGCGCTTGTTCGCGGCGCTCCACGGAGGACCGGTCCGGGCGCTCCGGGCCTGCCTCAGCCGCCATGCGATGGACCGTGCCCAGCGATGCCTATTCCGACCCAGGGAGAAGGGATGTCCGCGGTTCGCCGCCGGCCCGCCGTGTGCCAGCATCCGAAAGCATACCCGGCGAAAGCATACCCGGAGCCGGTGTCGGGAGCGGTGATGATGGTCACCGCCACGCTGATCGTGGGCACACTGGCCACGGTCGCCCCGGTGAGCACATCCGGGGCCCTGGCCCAGGACGCGGCGCGCGGCGCCCGGCTGGCCGCCGAGCACTGTGCCCGCTGCCACTATCTGACCCCCGAACTGGGCAACAGCGACATTGGCCCCGGGCTGGTCGGGGTGACGAACCGGCCGCCGGGCAGCGGCGCCGCCGGCCCCGGGCCGGCCAACGACTCGTACCCCTATGGCGAGGACTTCAAGCAGGCGATGGCCCTCAACCCGTGGCAGTGGACCGGGCAGACCCTGGATGCCTACATCCGCGATCCGACCCTGTTCCTGCGCCAGCGCCTGGGCCGCAAGGAGGCCCGCAGCAAGATGACCTACAAGATCCCCGATCCCGGGGATCGGGCCGACATCATCGAGTTCCTGCGCCAGTTGCGCTGATCAAGTTGCGCTGACGCGCCGCGCCGCGCCGATGGCGGCGGGCGGAGCGGGCCGGCCATGCTCGAACAAGGCCCGCCCCGCCCTGGCTCTGCCGGTCCGGGCTACCAGACCAGGTTTTCCATGTTGTTGAAGTCGACCTGGCTGCCATCGTCGAAGGTGATGGTGCCCTCGGCGTTGTCGCCCAGCGCCATGGTGCCTTCCGGGGTGTCGGCGGTGATCTGGGTGGTCTGACCGTCGACCGTGACCTCCACCGTCCAGTCGCCGCCGGCGGCGGCCAGCCCCTCGATGGCGGCGCTGATGTCCAGGGTGTCGGTCCAGCCGCCGCCGCCACCGTCGATGGTGTCGTGGCCGAAGTCGAACAGCAGCAGGTCGTCGCCGTCGCCGCCGGAGAGGGTGTCGTCGCCCAGGCCGCCGGACAGGGTGTCGTCCCCGGCGCCACCAGAGAGGGTGTCGTTGCCCGTGCCGCCGGTCAGCACATCGTCGGCGTTGCCGCCGGTCAGGGTGTCGTCCCCGGCGCCGCCGTCGAGGATGGCGCTGTTGTAGTTGCCGTCCACGGTGATGCTGTCGTTGCCCTCGCCGCCATCGGCGACGATGTCGGTGACGCCCTTGTCGCCGGTCACCTCGATGGTGTCGTCGCCGGCGCCGCTGTTGACGGTGAAGGTGTTGTCCCAGCCGGCGCCGTTGGTGTCGGCGTCGATGTCGATGGTGTCGTTGCCGTCGCCGGTGGCCACGGTGCCGCGCTTGGCGGCGTCGATGGTCACCTGACTGTCGCCGCCGTCACCCAGCGAGACGTCGGCCCGCACGAAGTTGTCGATGGTGACGTCCGAGCCGCCTTCGCCCTGGGCCAGCACGCTCTTGGCGGCGTTCCACTTGTCGACCGCGATGCCGGTGCCGCCATCGCCTTCGGTGTCGGCGGTGATGGTGGCGCCCCAGCGGCTGTAATCACCGCTTTCATCGATGGTGAAGGCCTTGTCGCCATCGTAGGTCGGGGTCATGGTCGCCGCGTTGTCGACGATGAAGGTCATGCCGCTGACCGGCTGGGCGGCCGGGGCGACGCTGACCTCGACGGTTTCGGTGGTGGTGCCACCGTGGCCGTCCGACACCTCGATGACGAAGCTGTCCTGGCCGCTGAAGCCGGGTTCCGGGGTGTAGGTGTAGCCGCCGTCCTGGGTGACGATCACCGAGCCATGGGCCGCCCGGCCGCCCTCGGCCAGGCCGTAGGACAGGGTGTCGCCATCGGGGTCGTTGGCCTTGATCTTGCCGGAGACGGGGGTGCCCTGGCGGGTTGCGGCGCTGGCGTCCTGGCTGATCACCGGGCCGTCGTTGGCGCCGGTCACGGTGATGGTGGCGCTGGCCGTGTCGCTGCCGCCGTGGCCGTCGGAGACCTGGTAGGTGAACGACACCTCGCGGGTTTCGCCCACTCCCAGGTCCTGGAAGTCGTCGCCCGGCTCGAAGGTGAACGAGCCATCGGCGTTGACGGTGACGGCGCCTTCGGCCGGGCCGTCGACCAGGGCGAAGGTCAGGCTGTCGCCCTCCACGTCGCTGGCCGCGAGCTGGCCGCTGACGGCGTCGCCGTCCTCAAGGGCGTTCAGGGTGGCGGCCTCGGCCACCGGGCCGTCATTGCTGCCGGTCACGGTGATGGTGGCGGTGGCGGTGTCGGTGCCGCCCTGGCCGTCGGAGACTTCATAGGTGAAGCTCACCTCGCGGCTTTCGCCGACTCCCAGGTCCTGGAAATCCTCGCCCGGGGTGAAGCTGTAGGAGCCATCGGCGTTGACGGTGACCGCGCCTTCGGCCGGGCCGTCGACCAGGGCAAAGGTGAGGCTGTCGCCATCGATGTCGCTGGCCGACAACTGGCCGCTGACGCTGCCCGCATCCTCGCCGGCGGTCAGGCTGGCCATCTCGGCCACCGGGCCGTCATTGCTGCCGGTCACGGTGACGGTGGTGGTGGCGGTGTCGGTGCCGCCCTGGCCGTCCGAC
>NZ_FNCV01000001.1:165092-737799 GCF_900100455.1 Roseospirillum parvum
AAATCGTCGCCGCCGACGATGGTGAGGTTGTCGAGGCGCACGCCCTCGTCGCTGCCGGTGGCGTCGACCTCGATGTCGAGGCTGACCCGGCCCTGGTCGTCCAGGGTGACGGTCAGGCTGTGGCTGTCGCCGCCCTTGGCCGAGCTGGCCAGCACCTCTTCCCCATTGGCGCTGACGCGCAGGGTGTCCTTCAGGCCGCCGCCGGTGTCCCAGGTGCCGAAGGTTTCCGAATCGAAGCTGATGACCACGGTCTGCCCGGCGTGCTCGGGGCCGAAGTCGAAGGTCTTGCTGGCCGTCTCGTTCTGGCCGAGGACCATCCGGTCGCCCTCGACCCCGGCCTCGCCGCTCCAGCCCTCGGCGAAGTCCTCGCTGGCCAGCACGGTGCCGGCGCCGCCGCTGCCGAGGTCGTCGACCGCCACCGGGCCGTCATTGCTGCCGGTCACGGTGATGGTGGCGGTGGCGGTGTCGCTGCCGCCCTGGCCGTCGGAGACTTCATAGGTGAAGCTCACCTCGCGGCTTTCGCCCACGCCCAGGTCCTGGAAGTCGTCGCCCGGGGTGAAGCTGTAGGAGCCGTCGGCGTTGACGGTGACCGCGCCTTCGGCCGGGCCATCGACCAGGGCGAAGGTCAGGCTGTCGCCGTCGATGTCGCTGGCCGACAACTGGCCGGTGACCGCGTCGCCGTCCTCGCTGGCGCTGATGCTGGCGTCCTCGGCCACCGGGCCGTCGTTGCTGCCGGTGACGGTGACGGTGGCGGTGGCGGTGTCGGTGCCGCCCTGGCCGTCCGAGACCTGATAGGTGAAGGTCACCTCGCGGCTTTCGCCGACCCCCAGGTCCTGGAAGTCCTGGCCCGGGTCGAAGGTGTAGGAGCCGTCGGCATTGATGGTGACCGAGCCCTCGGCCGGGCCATCGAGCAGGCTGTAGGTCAGGCTGTCGTTGTCGGCATCGGTGGCCTCCAGGGTGCCCTCGGCGGCGCTGTCCTCGCCGGCGGTCAGGCTGGCGTCGGCGGCCACCGGCGCGGCGTTGGAGGCGGCGGCGGCGGTGGTGGTGTCGTCACCCTGCTCCGTATCGCCATCTTCCCCGTCGCGGTCATCCTCTTCCCCGCCCTGGGTGGCGGCGGCGGCACGCGGCGGCGTCGGCGCGGCGGCCGCGCCGTCGCCCTCGGGAACGCTTTCCGAGGCCACGCTGCGCCCGCCGCCGGTCGCCATGTCGTCGCCCAGCGGCTCGGCCCGGCCCTCGGCCGAGCCCAGCGCGAAGCCGGCGGCGTTGGGGGCGACTGGCTGGCCGGCGCCCGGCTGGTCGGTCCCGGTCCCGGGCTGAGCCTGGGCGGAGGTGGGGTCGATGCCCTCCGGGGCGGCGCCACCCTCGGCCAGCGGATCGCCGCCGATGGTGCCGTCGTCGCGCTGCGCGGCGCCTTCCATGGTCAGCGCGGCGAGCAGGTCGCTTTCCAGCTCGTGGCTGTCCTGGTGGATGTTCTGCAGGGTGTTGGCGTCAACGCCGTCGCTGTCGCCACCGCCCACCTGCTGCTGGATCTCGGCGTCATCCAGGCGGTTGTCCTGGACCCGGCTCAGCTGGTTGATGAGGTCGTTGTTGGTGGCGTCCTCCTGGGCCCGGCTCTGGGCGGTGGAGGGGGTGTCCTCGGTGGTGTCGAGGTCGTCGCGGTCGTTGGTGGCCATGGTTCCTACCCCTCGGGGTTGGTGGTGTCGGGCGGCGGTCGAAGGGGCGGGTCGGCGTCGTGCCGGCCGGGGGGAAGTCCCGACAGGCGGCATCCAGGCCCGCTTCCGACCTGTTGAGGTAAGGATAAGTTGTTCAATGACAGGGGTCTACCTAGCCAGGGCGCATAGAAGGGGCCTATGCCCAAGGTGTATTCATGGGAGAAATCTGTGTCTTTTATCCCGTCATGCGGGAGGAATGCCTATGCCTTTGCCGTCCGGGCATATGACGGCCGGCCAATCGGCTATGCCTTTGCGCCAGTCCCCGGCTGGGTCCCCGGCGGCTGGACGGGGTTGACCGCCGCCCGCCAGGAAATATAAAACTGATATCAGTTTCAGTATTTGCCCTGTCGCTTTCCGCCGCTTGAAGGTGCGCCATGCCCGCCCCGGTCCGCCAGACCCCGCACCCGCCCGCCGAGCCGTCCGCCGACCCGCCCGCCGAGCCGTCCGCCGACCCGCCCGCCGACCCGTCCGTCGACCCGCCCGCCGACCCGTCCGTCGACCCGCCCGCCACCCCGCCCGCCGCCGCCTACCCGGCTCATCTGCTGGCCGAGGCCCGGGGGCGGGCCAAGGGGCTGCGCACCCGGGCCCAGTTGATGGCCGCCGCCGGCCACCTTTTGGAGACCCAGCCGCCGGAAGCGCTGACCGTTTCCGCCGTCTGCCACCGGGCCGGCGTGGCCAATGGCACCTTCTACCTGTATTTCGCCGACCGCCACGTCCTGCTCGATGCCCTGCTGGTTGGTTTCGTCGGCTTTCTTCAGGACACCATGCGGGCCGCCGGCGAGGGGGCGGAGGAGGCGGCGCCGGGAGCCACCGGGCGGGCCGCCACCCGGGCCTATCTGGAGTTGTTCCGGCACAATCGGGGCCTGATGCGCTGCCTGATCCATCACCCGGACAGCTTCCCCGAGGCGCGCCGGGCCTTCCACAAACTGAACCGCGAATGGCTGGCCCGGGTGGTCGCGGCCGCCCAGCGTGGGCTGGCCGCCGAGGGCCGGCCCGAGGCCCTGGACTGCGCCGAGCTGACCCGCCGGGCCTACGCCCTGGGCGGCATGGTCGACCAGTACCTGTCGGCCCTGTTCCTGTCCGGCGATGCCGAGCTGCTGGCCGTCTCCGGCGATGACGCGGCGGTGCTCGACACCTTGAACCTGATCTGGAGCCGGGGGATGGCGCCATGACCCTTCTCAGCGACGCCGAGCGCCTGCCACTGCCCGAACTGGCCCGCCATGCCGAGGCGGCGTGGCGGCGCCAGTCGGCCCATGTGGCGGAAACCTCGGCCTTCCATCAGCGCCTGTGGGCGGGGCGACGGCCGCCCGAGCGGCTCGCCGATTTGCCCGAGTTGCCGCTGTCGGACAAGGCCCAGTTGCGGCTCTCCCAGGCCGCCCATCCGCCCTTCGGCGACTATCTGGCCGCCCCCATCGAGCGGGCCAACCGCCTGCACCGCACCTCCGGCACCACCGGGCAGGCGATGAACCTGGCGCTGTCGGCCGAGGACGCGCGGATCACCCAGGTGGTCGGCGGGCGGTCGCATCGGGCCGCCGGGCTGACCGCCGGGCACCGCGTGGTGCACTGCCTGAACTACCGCATGTGGATGGGCGGCGTGTCCGACCATCTGACCCTGGAGGCCACCGGCGCCCTGGTCATTCCCTTCGGGGTCGGTGCCTCGGAGCTTCTGGTGCGCACCATCCAGGAGGTGGGGATCACCGCCATTTCCTGCACGCCGTCCTATCCGGCGGTGCTGGAACAGGTGATCGCCGAGAAGTTCCCCGGCCTCGCCCCGGCCGACCTGGGCCTGAAGCTGGGCCTGTTCGGCGGCGAGGCGGGGCTGGATGACCCCGCCTTCCGCGACCGCTTCCGCGCCACCTGGGGGATGGAGCCGAGGAACGCCAACTACGGGGTTTCGGACGTGCTGTCCAACTTCGCCGCCCAGTGCGCCGAGGACACCCGGCTGCATTTCCTGGCCGGCGACGTGCTGCATCCCGAGCTGATCGACCCCGACAGCACCGCGCCGCTGCCCCTTGAGGCCGGGCGGCGCGGCGAATTGGTGTTGACCCATCTGGTGCGCGACTGCCAGCCGCTGGTCCGCTTCCGCACCGGCGACGTGATCGAGATCGACGCCACCGAGCCCTGCCGCTGCGGGCGCACCGGCTTCCGCTTCCGGGTGGTCGGGCGCAGCGACGACATGGTGGTGGTGCGCGGCCTGAACCTGTTCCCGACCATGGTGGCGGCGGTGGTCAACGGGTTCAGCGAGCTGTCGGGCGAATATCGCATCGAGCTGCCCGGTCCGCCGCCCCACGACGTGCTGCCGGTGCGTGTGGAGTTGGCCGAGGGGGTGCCGGAAAGCCCCGCCCTGGCCGAGCGGCTGGCCGCCGCCATCAAGGCCGAGCTGGGCGCCACCGCCCGGGTCATGCTGGCCCCGGCCGGCAGCTTTCCGCGCACCGAGGGCAAGACGCGGCGCGTGGTGAGGGTCGAACCATGAGCGCTTTCACCTATCCCACCGTGCTCAGCCGCTTGGACGGGCAAAGCGGGGTGCGCACCCTGACCCTCAACCGGCCACAGCGCCTGAACGCCATGAACCGGGCCCTGATCGACGATCTGGCCCGGGCGGTCGAGGACGCCAACGCCGACCCGGCGACCCGGGTCCTCATCCTGACCGGGGCCGGCACCGCCTTCTGCGCCGGCGACGACCGCAAGGACCATGTCCACCCACAGAGCGAAGAGGCGGCGCGCGATCTGGTGCTGGCCATCCAACGGGCCACCCGGGCGATGGTCTTCGGCCCCAAGCCGGTGGTCGGGGCGATCAACGGCTGGGCGGTGGGCGGCGGTTTCGAGTGGGCGCTGAACTGCGACTTTCCCATCTGGGCCGAGAGCGGGCGCGGCTTCTTCCCCGAGGTGTCGCTGAACCTGTTCGTCACCGGCGGCGTGACGGCCCTGTTGCCGGCCCTGGTCGGGCCCTTCAAGGCGCGCGAGATGCTGCTGTTCGGCGAGCGCTACACGGCCGCCGAGCTGGCCGACCTGGGGGTGGCCTGGAAGGTGGTGGCGGACGGCGACCTGATGGCCGAGGCCATGGCCACGGCGCGCCGGCTGGCCGACCTGCCGCCGCTCGCCGTGCGGGCCATGAAGCGGGTGCTGACGGCGGTCGGCACGGCCGACCTCAACCGGGCCCTGGACCTGGAGACCGAGGCCACGGTGGCCGGCTTTCTCGACCCGGAGACGACGCGCCGCCTGGGCGCCTTCTGACCCGCCGCCCGGCTCAGCGTTCGTGGAAGGCCTGATCGAGCGCCACGTAGATCGGCTTCAGCAGGTATTCGAGCAGGGTCTTCTCGCCGGTCATGATGTCCACCTGACAGGTCATGCCGGGCAGGATCGGGTTCTCGCCCGGCCCCGGGCCCAGATGGCGGCCGTCCAGCACCACCGTGCCCTGGTAGTAGGGCTGGTCCATCTCGTCCAGGAAGGTGCTGGCCGAGATGCGCTCCAGGGTGCCGTCCATGCTGCCGTAGCGCGAGAAATCGTAGGCCGTGAACTTCACCTTCACCGGCTGGCCGGCGGTGACGTGGCCGATGTCGCGGGTCGAGATGCGGGTTTCCACGTTCAGCCCGCCCTCGAAGGGCACCACGTCGGCGATCACCCCGCCCGCCGGGACCACCGCCCCGGGGTTGGTGAAGCGCAGGTTCTGCACCATGCCCTCGGTCGGCGAGCGGGCCTCCAGGCGGCGCACCCGGTCGGACAGCTTGATCAGGGTTTCGGTCACCTGGGCCAACTCGGCGGTCACCGTGCCCATCTCGTTCAAGGCATCCTCGCGCAGGGCGGCGGTGCTCTCGGCGAGGCGGGTCTCGACCTCGGCGAGGCGCTGGAAGGCGGTCGACTGCTCGCCGCGCAGGCGCTCCACCTCGCCCAGCAGGCGGGCGTATTCGCGCTTGGTTTCAAGGAAGGTGACGCGGCTGACCAGCCCCTTGTCGACCAGCTCCTGGCGCATGTCGACCTGCTCCTTGATCAGCGCCACCTGACCCTTCACCGATTCTTCCTGGGCCTTCAGGAGGTCGATCTCGCGGCGCCGCTGGTCGAGTTGGCGTTCGAGGATGGCGAGGCGCGACTGATAGGCCTCGATGGTGGTCTGATAGATCGCCTGCTGGTCGGCCACCAGGGCGGGGAACTGGTCGGCCCCGGGGACGGCGGCGAAGTCGGGCTCGCGGCCGGTGCCGACGGCGCGCAGGCGCTCGGCGCGCAGGCGCAGCGAGGCCTGACGGGCCAGCATCTGCTCGTACTCGGCGCCCGAGGAGGCCTCGTCGAAGCGCACCAGCACCTCGCCGGCCTCGACCATGTCGCCTTCCTTGACCAGCAGCTTGCGGATGATCCCGCCCTCCAGGTGCTGGACCACCTGGATCTGCCCCGAGGGCACCACCTGCCCGGCGGCCACCGCGGTTTCCTGGATGCGGCTGACCGCCGCCCAGACCAGGAAGGCCAGCACCACGCCGCTGGTCAGGAACAGGGCCATGCGGACCAGCCGCGAGGTGCCGGTCTCCTCCAGCAGCACGTGCTGGGCCAGATAGCGCACCTGCCGGCCCCCCCTGCGGATCGGCCCGCTGGGGGTGGGCAGCCCGGTCTTGCCGGGTGCCCCCTGGCTGGGGGTCAGGGCCCGCCCGCTGTCGGCCGGGGTGGGGGGGGGGTCGGACTCGGTGCTCATGTCACTCGGCTCATGGCAATCGGCTCATGTCAGTCGGCTCAAATCAGACCTTGGGGAAGCTGGGCCAGGACCTCGTCGCGCGGCCCGGCCAGACGCAGATAGCCGCCGTCGAGGAGCAGGATGCGGTCGGCGATCTTGAGGTGGCTGGGGCGGTGGGTGACCATGAACACGGTGGTCTGCCCGCGCATCGAATCGACCGCCTTCATGAAGGCCCGGTCGCCGGCGAAGTCGAGGCCGTTGTAGGGCTCGTCGAAGAGCATGATGCCGGCCCGCTTGAGATAGGCCCGGGCCAGGGAAATGCGCTGGGCCAGACTGGACGACAGATGCTCCACACGGCCGTCGCCGACCCGGGTGTCGAAACCCTCGGGCAGGGCCAGGATGTCGTCCAGCACCTCGGCCTGTCGGCAGGCCCAGTAGAGTTCGATGTCGCTGGCGGTGGGATTGGCCAGCCGCAGGTTCTGGGCGATGCTGCCGAAGTACAGCTTGCAGACCTGGGGCACGTAGCTGATGCCGTGGCGCAACTCCAGGGGATCGAGCTGGCGGATGTCCACCCCGTCCAGGCGCACGTTGCCGGCTTGCGGGGTGTACAGCCCGGCGATCAGCTTCAAGAGGGTCGACTTGCCGCAGCCGTTGGGGCCGATCACCGCCACCACCTCGCCCGGTTCGACCTGGAAGCTGACCCCGACCAGGGCCGGGTCGGCGTCGTTGGAATAGCGGATCGACACCCGGGCGAAGGTGACCCGGCCGGTGAAGCGGGGCAGCGGGACCACCCGGGCGTCCGGGTCGCGCTCGCCCTTCAGCTTCATCAGGCTGTCGATCTGGCGGATCGAGGCGCGGATCTGCTCGAACTGGGTGGTCATGAGGAAGGCCGTCTGGATCGGCGCCAGCACCCGCCAGACCAGGATCATGGCGGCGATCAGCCCGCCCACCGACATGTTGCCGGCCAGCACCTGAAGCACTCCCAGGCCCAGGGTGGCGGTGCCGGCCAGCATGGTCACCCCGTGCGCCAGGGCGGCCATGATGCCCGACATCTGCCCGGCCTTGAAGCCGGCCAGCCCGGCCTGGGCGGACAGGTCGCGGTAACGCTGGCTCCACGTCGCCTCGGCGCCGATGCGCTTCAGGGCGCGGGTTTTCGAGAGCGCCTCGACAACGAACTCCTGGCGCCTGGAATCAAGCCGCGCCGCCGTCCCCACCCGGTTCTTGACGATCGGGAACAGGGCCACCCCGAGCAGCGCCATGACCAGGATCATGGCGGCCGGAACCAGGGCCAGCCAGCCGCCCAGCACGGCGATCACGGTGATGTGGATCAGCACGAAGGGCATCTCGAAGCTGACCATGGCCAGCGGCCCGGTGAAGAACTCGCGGACGTTCTCGAAGTCCTTGAGGCGGGCCACCTGGGCCCCGATGGTCGCCCGCTCGGTGAAGCTGGGGGCCAGCCCCAGGATGCGCTGGAACACCGCGTTGCCGATGATGTGCCCCAGGCGCGCCCCGGTATAGGCGATCATGCGCGCCCGGATGCCCTTCAGGAGGGCGTCGCCGACCAGGGCGATGGCGGCGCCGATCAGAAGGTACTGAAGGGTGCTGAGCGAGCCGGTGGAGATCACCCGGTCGTAGACCGCCATGATGAACAGCGGGGTGACCAGCATCAAAAGGTTGGACAGGAAGGTGACCAGCAGGGTCTGCCAGACCAGCGGCCGGAAGCGGTCCATGACCGCCCAGAACCAGCCCCGCTTGGCCTGCCGGGCGGCGTGGTCGTCGTGTTCCTCGGCCTTGAAGAAGTAGGCCGTGCCCAGGCTGCGCGGCGGCCTGGTCAGGGTGCGGTATTCGGCCAGCGCGCCGTCGTAGACGCGGATGCCCTCGGCGTCGTGGCCCAGCACGACCAGGGCCGGGCCGCGCTCGGGCACGAACAGGCAGGGGGTCAGCCGGGCATCCAGGGCGTGCAGGGAAAGCCGCGTGAAGCGGCTGGAGTAGTTGAGGTTGGCCAGGGTGTTGCGCAGCCCGGTCAGGTCCAGGGTGTCGGCGAAGTGGGGCAGCGCCTCGGCCACGTGGCGCGGGTCGCCGCGCCAGTTGAGGGCGTTCAAGAGGGGCAAAAGGCAGGCGGCGAGGTCGGAAGCGGCGCTGAAGCCGCCCAGCTCGGTGGTCTTGGCGTCGGCCAGACCCTCGCGGCGGGTCGGCGCGCCGCGCCAGTCGAGATGGCTGAAGTCGGGCAGGGCGGCCTTGCGCTCGGCGAGGCGCTGCTCGAGGGCCTCCCCGGCGTCGTTGTCCGGCGTCGTGGCCACGGTTTGGGCAGGAGTCTGGGCGGGAGTGGGGCTCATGGCTTGCCTCCTCCCTGGGCGGGGGAGGCGGTTTCGGTCGGGCGCGGGGTCAGCGTGCCCTCGGCCAGATCGAACACCCGGTCGGCGATCCTCAGCAGCGACGGCCGGGGGGTGACCAGGAAGATGGTGCAGCGTCCCTTGAGGTCGTCCAGCACCTGCCGGATGTAGGCGTCGCCGGCGCTGTCGACGGCGCCGTTGGCTTCGTCGAAGAGCACGATGCGCGGCTCGTGGACCAGCGCCCGGGCGATCGCCACCCGCTGCTTGATGCCGGCCGGCAGGGCGTCGTAGGCCCCTTCGCCGACCCGCGTCTCGTAGCCCAGGGGCATGCGCGCCACCACCTCGTCCAGGCCCAGGCGGGCCGCCATGCGCTTGGCGGCGTCGGTCAGCGCCGGGTTGAACATGGAGATGTTCTCGAGCAGCGTGCCCTGGAACAACTCGCCCTCCTGGGGCAGGTAGGCGACCCGGTGCTTGAGGCTGTCCGGGGTGTACTCGCCGACCGGACGGCCGTCGATCAGCACCGCGCCGCCGCTGGCCGGCAGGCTGCCCTGGATCAGGCCGAGCAGGGTGCTCTTGCCGGCCCCGTTGCTGGCCGCGATGCCGATGCATTCGCCGGCGGCGGCGTCCACGTTGACCGCGCGGAAGAGGTCGGGCAGATGCTCGGCGTAGCGGAAGGAGACGTCCTTCAGGCTGACCGCGCCGGGGGCGTCGGCCGGCAGTTCCACCTGATCGGCCCGCTCCTCCACCGGCAGCTCGAAGACCCGGTCCAGGCGCTTGCGGGCCAGACTGATGGTCTGGTAGCGCGACCACATGCCAACCGCCTTCTGCAACGGTTGCAGGGTGCGCCCGGCGAGCAGGGTGCTGGCCGCCAGCCCGCCCACCGTCATCTCCTCGCCGAGCACCAGCAGGCAGCCGTAGGACGCCACCGCGACCATGGTCAACTGCGAGAAGAAGCCGCCCAGGGCCATCCCGGCGTTGCTGTTCAGGCCGACGTCGTAGTCGCCCCGGGCGCAGGCTTCCTGCAGGCGCTCGTAGCGCCTGAGCATGACCGCCTCCATGGCCATCGACTTGATGGTGTGGATGCCGGTCAGAACCTCGATGGTGAAGTTGAGGCGCCGCTCCTGGGCGGTGTTCTGGTTCTCGATGGCCTTTTTAAGGCTCCAGGCGCCAAGCGCCGCCGAGACCACGAACAGCCCCATGACGCCGATCGGCACCAGCACCAACTGGCCGCCGATGAGAAAGATGATGGTCAGGAAAACCAGGATGAACGGCAGGTCGAACAGGGCCAGCGCGGTCTGTCCGGCATAGAACTCCTTGACCGTCTTCAGGCTGGCCATCTGCTCGACGTGCACGCCCGAGCCGTCGCGCTCGTAGGCCATCAGCGGGGTGGCCAGCAGGCGGTTCATGGCGGCGCAGCCGGCGGCGTGCTCGAAGCGCGCCCCGACCCAGCCGGAAACGTGGGCCCGGGCGATCCTCAAGACCACCTCGAAGAGGATGAAGACGACGATGCCGAGGACCAGCAGCAGCAGGGTGCCCCGGCTTTCGTTGGGCACGATGCGGTCGTAGACCTGCAGCAGCGACAGCGGCAGGGCCAGGGCCAGGATGTTCATGAACAGGGTGGCGACCACCATGTCGACCATCGACAGGCCGAGCGGGGCGAAACTGCCGACCCGTGTTTTTCCGCTCCCCACGCGGGACATCGTCTGCACCGTCACCTCATCCGCCCCGTTCCCGGCCCGCCTTCCCCCGCGCGCCTGGCGAAGGAGTCGCCAGCATTGCCACGGTCTGGCAATGTGGCTTGATAAAACCCCGGAAATCCTAGCATTTCGTTACCGCCCCACAAGTGTCTTTTCAGCGTCGGGATGGTCCGGCCCGACGCCGCCGCCGGCACCGCGCCGCGAAAGGGGGAAGCGGCGCGGCGATGATCCGCAAGGTTGCCAAGACCGCTACGCAAAAAAATCATTTGCCGGTATATCTTCAAATCTGGCATGGCAATGCCGATCTGTGGGGCGAACGCCACGCAACGGTAACGCGACGACGCCCCCTGATCGTCGGGGGCTGTGAAGAGGTTGGAGACAGGGTCGATGTCCGAGGACAAGAGAGAGCGGATCAGCCACCGCGCCTTCGAGCTGTGGCAGGCCGACGGGGCCGAGCACGGCCGCGACTGGGAATACTGGCTGCGCGCCGAGGCCGAGATCGACGCCGAGGATGCCGCCGCGCCCGCCAAGCCCAAGCGCAAGCGGGCGGCGCCGAAAGCCGACACCTCCGAAAGCGCGCCGGCCGGGGGCGAGGCCGCCGAACCGGCACCGGCCAAGAAGGCCACCCGCGCCAAGAGCAGCGCCAGCAAGTCCTCGGGAACCAAGTCGTCGACCGCCAAGAGCACGACGCGGACCCGCAAGACCACTACCTGAAACCCTATCAGGACCGCCGTGACGGTCGCCGGCCCGGCAGGGCCGAGCGGCGCCCGCCCGGCCGGGGAGTAAGCGGAACTTGGAGTTCAAGCGTGGGGTCAGCGGTCGCGCCGTGATCGAGCCCGGGCGGGCCTATCCCCTGGGCGCCCACTGGGATGGCCGGGGGGTCAACTTCGCCCTCTTCTCGGCCCATGCCGAGAAAGTCGAGTTGTGCCTGTTCGACGACAGCGGCCGGCGCGAGCGCGAGCGCGTCGCCCTGCCCGCCCTGACCGATCAGGTGTGGCACGGCTACCTGCCCGGGGTGCGCCCCGGGCAGCTTTACGGCTACCGGGTCTACGGGCCTTACGAGCCGCGCGCCGGGCACCGCTTCAATCCCTACAAGCTGCTCATCGACCCTTATGCCAAGGCGCTCTACGGGCGCCTGCAGCCGGGCCCGCTGATCCACGGCTACCGCCAGGATCACGCCCGCCAGGACCTCTCCTTCGACCGCCGCGACAGCGCCCGACAGGTGCCCAAGTCGGTGGTCGTCTCGCCCTCCTTCCCGTGGAACGAGGACCACCACCCGCGCCGCCCGTGGTCGGAAACGGTGATCTACGAGGCCCACGTCAAGGGCCTGACGGCGCGCCACCCGGACGTGCCCAAGGCCCACCGGGGCAGCTTCCTCGGCCTGTCGCACCCGGACGTGATCGACTATCTGGTCGGCCTGGGGGTGACCGCGGTCGAGCTGCTGCCCATCCACCCCTTCACCGACGAGCCGCACCTGGTGGAGAAGGGGCTGGTCAACTACTGGGGCTACAACTCGCTCAGCTTCTTCGCCCCCGACCCGCGCTATCTGGTCGGCAATTCGCCGGACGAGTTCAAGGCCATGGTCGGCCGCTTCCACGAGGCCGGCATCGAGGTCATCCTCGACGTGGTCTACAACCACACCGCCGAGGGCAACCATCTGGGCCCGACGCTCAGCCTGCGCGGCATCGACAACGCCACCTACTATCGCCTGCTGCCCGACGACCCGCGCTACTACCTGAACCATTCCGGCTGCGGCAACGCGCTCGATCTGTCGCACCCACGGGTCATCCAGATGGTCATGGACAGCCTTCGGCACTGGGTCGAGGCGATGCATGTCGACGGTTTCCGCTTCGATCTGGCCAGCGTGCTGGGGCGCAACCAGGCCGATGTCTTCGACCCCGGGGCGGCCTTCTTCGCCACCATCCGCCAGGACCCGGTGCTGAGCCGCGTCAAGCTGATCGCCGAGCCGTGGGACCTGGGCCCCGGCGGCTATCGGCTGGGCGGCTTCCCGCACGGCTTCGCCGAATGGAACGACCGCTACCGCAACGAGGTGCGCGCCTTCTGGCGCGGCGACGAGGGCATGGTGGCGGCGCTGGCCACCCGGCTGGCCGGGTCCTCGGACCTGTTCCACCAGCGCGGGCCGATGGCCTCGGTCAACTACGTCACCGCCCACGACGGCTTCACCCTGGCCGATCTGGTCTCCTACGACCACAAGCACAACGAGGCCAACGGCGAGGACAACCGCGACGGCACCGACCACAATCTGTCCTGGAACTGTGGCGCCGAGGGGGCGACCGAAAGCCCCGCCATCCGAGATCTGCGCGAGCGCCAGAAGCGCAACTTCCTGGCCACCCTGCTGTTGTCGCAGGGCGTGCCCATGCTGCTGGCGGGCGACGAGCTGGGGCGCACCCAGCGCGGCAACAACAACGCCTACTGCCAGGACAACGAGATTTCCTGGATCGACTGGGACCTTGATTCCGAGTCCGAGGAGTTGCTGGAGTTCACCCGCGGCCTGCTGGCCTTTCGCAAGGCCCATCCGGTGTTCCGCCGCAACCGCTTCTTCACCGGCAAGCCGCTGCCCGGCTTCGCCCCCGGGGGCGATGTCGCCCAGGCGACCCGGGCCCGGGGCGGCGAGGTGCCGCCGGGCGGTCCCGAGTTGCCGCTCGCCGTGCCCACCGAGGAGGGCGCGGCGGCCCGGGTCAAGGACGTCACCTGGCTGTCGGCCGAGGGGCGGGAAATGACCGACGGCGACTGGCGCGCCCCCTACCAGCGCTGTCTGGGCATGCACCTGGGCGGCGAGCCGGGCCACGGGCTGGCCACCTGGGCCCGGGGGCGGCCCTCGGCGGCGGCGCGGGACGCCCGCTTCCTGGTCCTGCTCAACGCCTATGCCGGGGGCATCGCCTTCCGCCTGCCGCCGGTGGCCTTCGGCGGCGCCTGGATCCGCATGATCGACACCTCGACCAGCATTGTCGCCTCCGGGCGGCGCAGTGACGGCGTCTACCGGGCCGGCGAGACCTATCCCCTGAACGCCCGCTCGCTGGCCGTGCTGATCGAGGAAAGTGACCTCGACCGCCTGCGTCACCCCGGTCGCCGCAAGGGGAGCCGCCGCAATGGCTGAGCCGCTGAAGGCCCGCATCGCCCGTCTGGCCGGCATCGAGACCGGTCATCACGACCTGCTCGGCACCTACCATCCGACCAGCCCCGAGGCGCGCGACGCCATGCTGGCCGGGATGGGCTTTCCGGTCGCCGACGCCGCCGACCGCGAGGCCGCCCGGCGCGCCCTGGAGGACGGCCCGTGGCTCGACTGGCTGCCGCCGGTGGTGGTGCTGCGCCAGGGGCGTCATCTGGAGGTGCCGCTCAGCCTGCCCGAGCGGGCCGGCCAGGACATCCTCGACTGGAAGCTGGAACTGGAAGACGGCGACCTGATCGAGGGCGTCGCCGAGGCCGAGCACCTGCACCGGGTGGCCAACCGGGCGGTCGATGGCGAGCGCCGCTTCCGCTGCCTGCTGCCGCTGACCCCCAAGCGGGCGCGGCCGCTGCCGCCGGGCTATCACCGGCTGAGCGTGCGCGGCAACCACGGCCTGGGGCGGACCACCCTGATCCTCGCGCCGGCGGCCTGCTGGCTGCCCCCGGGGATGGCCCATGGCGGCCGCCTGTGGGGCACCAACTGCCACCTTTATGCGCTGCGCGCCGGGCCGTCGCGCGATGTCGGCATGGGCACCTTCAGCCAGTTGGCCGAGCTGGCCGCCGGGACCGCCAAACTGGGCGGCTCGGTGGTCGGGCTCAACCCGCTGCACGCGCTGTTCCCGCAGGTGCCGGACCACGCCAGCCCCTATTCGCCGTCCTCGCGGCTGTTCCTCAACCCGCTGTACATCGATCCCCGGGCGGTGCCCGAGTGGGCCGGCCTGGACGACCCCGAGGCGGCGCTCGACGCCAAGGCGGCGCGCCGGCTGGGGCGCCGGGACGAGGTCGACTATGCGGGCGTCGATGCCCTGCTGCGGCCCGCCTTCCAGGCCCTGTTCGAACGTTTCGAGGCGACCGCCGACCCGGACTCGGAGCGCCACGCGGCGTTCACCGCCTTCCTCGAGGCGGGCGGCGAGCCGCTGGCCCGCTTCGCCATCCATCAGGCCCTGGCCGAGCGCCACGGCCCCCACTGGACCAGTTGGCCGGCCGCCCTGCGCGATCCCTTCTCGGCCGAGGTGGCCCGCTTCGCCGAGGCCCACGCGCGCGAGGTGCGCCACCACGCCTGGCTGCAGTTCGAGGCCGACCGCCAACTGGCCGCCGCCGCCGAGGCCGGGCGACGGGCCGGGCTCGATCCCGGCCTTTACCGCGATCTGGCGGTGGGGGTGGCCGGCGACGGCGCCGACGCCTGGATCGACCCCGGCCTCTATTGCCTCGACGTGCGCTTCGGGGCGCCGCCCGACGCCTTCAACCCCTACGGCCAGGACTGGGGCCTGCCGCCGCTCAACCCGCATGCCCTGAAGGCCGACGCCTACCGGCCGTTCACCGCCATGCTGAGGGCCAACATGGCCCACGCCGGGGCGATCCGCATCGACCACGCCATGTCGCTGATGCGTCTGTACTGGATCCCCGCCGGGGCCGACGGACGCAGCGGCAGCTACGTGCGCTATCCGCTGGACGACCTGATGGGCGTGCTGGCCCTGGAAAGTCACCGCCAGAAGTGTCTGGTCATCGGCGAGGACCTGGGCACCGTGCCGGCCGGCTTCCCCGAGCGCATGGCGGCCGAGAACGTGCTGTCGTACCGGCTGTTCTACTTCCAGCGCTGGGAGAGCGGCCTGTTCCGCCGGCCCGAGCTGTACCCGGCCAAGGCCCTGGCGACCCCGGGCTCGCACGACATGTACACCATCGTCGGCCACTGGCAGGGCACCGATGTGGACCTGACCCACCAGTTGGAGGTGGTCGCCGAAGGGGCCGAGGTCGAGGCCGACCGGGCCGAGCGGGCGGCCGACCGCCGGCGGCTGGTCGACGCCCTGGTCGACCAGAAGCTGCTGCCGGTCGATTTCCCGGTGGTGGCCGAGCTGGACGAGGCCCGCCTGGCCGACCTGATGGTCGCCATCCACGCCTTCCTGGCCCGAAGCCCGGCCCATCTGATGCTGGTCAACGTGGACGATCTGGCGCTCGAGGAGCGCCAGCTCAACCTGCCCGGCACGGTCGATGCCTATCCCAACTGGCGGCGCCGGCTGGGCAAGCCGGTCAAGGGGCTGCTCGGCTCGGACCTGGCCCAGCGGCTGGCGGCGGCGATCCGGCAGGCGCGGTAGGGGGGCGGCGCGGCGGGTGGCCGCCCGACTCCCCTACTCGAAGCGGACTTCCACCACCTCGTAGAAGCGCGAGCCGCCGGGGGCGGCCACCTCGACGCTGTCGCCCACCGACTTGCCGATCAGGGCGCGGGCCAGCGGCGCCTGGATGGACAGCTTGCCCGACTTCAGGTCGGCCTCGTGGATGCCGACGATCTGATAGGTCTTTTCCTCGTCGCTGTCCTCGTCGGCGACCACCACGGTGGCCCCGAAGCGCACCGTGTCGCCGGTCAGCTTGCGCGGGTCGATGACGTCGGCGTAGCTGATGATCTCTTCCAGCTCCTTGATCCGCCCCTCGATGAAGCTCTGGCGTTCGCGCGCCGCGTGATACTCGGCGTTTTCCGACAGGTCGCCATGCTCGCGCGCGGTGGCGATGGCCTGGATCACGGCCGGTCGCTCGCTGCCCTTCAGGGTGCGCAGTTCCTCTTCCAGGCGGGCCAGCCCCTGGGCTGTCATCGGGATCTTTTCCATGGCCTCAAGCGTACTCCCTGGTCGGGATGGCGGGGCGGCGATGCCGCCTTGCGTGAAAACGTGTGAGAAAAAAACACGCCGTCTGGCCCGGGCCCGGGGGGCGGACCGTGTGACGTCCATGATCTGGCGGGAAGAGCCCTGGATCAGGCGGCGCCAAAGTAGCGCTGCAAAGACTGCGCTTCAAGGGGGCCCCGTTTCAACGCCTCGATGGCCGCCACCGCCGCCCGTGCCCCGGCGATGGTGGTGAAGTGGCAGATGTTGCGCTCCAGGGCGGTGTGGCGGATGTCCCAACTGTCCTTCAGCGACTGCGCGCCCTCGGTGGTGTTGATGACGATCTGCACATGGCCGCTGATCATCTCGTCGACGCAGTGCGGGCGCCGCCCCTCGCGCACCTTGTAGGTGCGGTTGACCGGCACCTGGTTGTTCTCCAGGAAGCGGGCGGTGCCGCCGGTGGCCATCAGCGAGAAGCCCATGCCCAGCAACTGGCGGGCCACGGTCAGGGCGGCCGGCTTGTCCTCGTCGCGCACCGACAGGAAGACCTGGCCCGACAGCGGCAGGGTGACCCCGGCGCCGAGCTGGCTTTTGGCGAAGGCGCGCGGGAAGTCGGTGTCGATGCCCATCACCTCGCCGGTCGATTTCATCTCCGGGCCGAGCACGATGTCGGTGCCGGGGAAGCGGGCGAAGGGGAACACCGCCTCCTTGACCGCCACGTGGGGCCGGGCGTGGTCGGTCAGGTCGAAGACCGACAGCGGCTCGCCGGCCATCACCCGGGCGGCGATCTTGGCCACCGGGGTGCCGGTCGCCTTGGCCACGAAGGGCACCGTGCGGCTGGCCCGCGGGTTGACCTCGAGGATGTAGACCTCGCCGCCCTTGAAGGCGAACTGCACGTTCATCAGGCCGCGCACGTCCAGGCCATCGGCGAGCAGCCGGGTCTGGCGCTTGAGCTCGGCGATCTGGTCGGCGGTCAGCGAGAAGGGGGGCAGCGAGCAGGCCGAGTCGCCGGAGTGCACGCCGGCTTCCTCGATGTGCTCCATGATGCCGGCGACCCAGGTCTCGGTGCCGTCGCGCACGGCGTCGACATCGATCTCGGTGGCGCCCTGCAGGTAGCTGTCGAGCAGCACCGGCGAATCGCCGGTGACCACCACCGCCTCGTGGATGTAGTTGGTCAGCCCGGCCTCGTCGTAGACGATGCGCATGGCCCGCCCGCCCAGCACGTAGGAGGGCCGGATGACCACCGGATAGCCGATCCGCCGGGCCACCGCCTTGGCCTCGTCCAGCGAGCGGGCGATGCCGTTGGCCGGCTGCTTCAGGCCCAGCTTGTGGAGCAGTTGCTGGAAGCGCTCGCGGTCCTCGGCCAGATCGATGGCGTCGGGGCTGGTGCCGAGGATGGGCACGCCGGCCGCCTCCAGGGCGCGGGCCAGTTTCAGGGGCGTCTGGCCGCCGAACTGCACGATCACCCCCTTGACCTGCCCGGCCGTCTGCTCGCGGCGGATCAGCGACAGCACGTCCTCGGCGGTGAGCGGCTCGAAGTACAGGCGATCAGAGGTGTCGTAGTCGGTCGACACGGTCTCCGGGTTGCAGTTGACCATGATCGTCTCGAAGCCGGCCTCGTTAAGGGCGTAGGCGGCGTGGACGCAACAGTAGTCGAACTCGATGCCCTGGCCGATGCGGTTCGGTCCGCCGCCCAGGATGATCACCTTGTCGCGCGTCGAGACATCGGCCTCGCACTCGGCCGGGGTGATGCCGTCGCCCTCGTAGCAGCCGTACATGTAGGCGGTGTTCGAGGGCAGCTCGGCGGCGCAGGTGTCGATGCGCTTGAAGACCGGGGTCACCCCCAACACCTCGCGCCGGAAGGCCACCTCGGTGACCGTCTTGCCGGTCAGCTTGGCCAGCCGCTGGTCGGAGAAGCCCAGCTTCTTGGCGGCGAGCAGGGTCTGGGCGTCGCCCGGCAGGCCGTTTGCCTTGAGCTCGGCCTCGGCGTCGACGATTTCCTTCAGCCGCTCGACGAACCACGGGTCGTAATGGCTGGTGCGGGCCACCTCGGCCACCGACATGCCCAGGCGCAGGGCCTGGGCGATGACCAGCAGGCGTTCCGGCCGGGCAGTGGTCAGGGCCGCCTTGAGGGCGTCGCGCACGTCCTCGTCCGGGGTGTCGGGGTGGACCCCGGGGATGGCGATCTCGTCCAGGCCGGTGAGCCCGGTCTCCATCGAGCGCAGGCCCTTCTGGAGGCTTTCATGGAAGGTCCGGCCGATGGCCATGGCCTCGCCGACCGACTTCATCGAGGTGGTCAGCAGGGGTTGGGTGTCGGGGAACTTCTCGAAGGTGAAGCGCGGGATCTTGGTGACCACATAGTCGATGGTCGGCTCGAAGCTGGCCGGGGTGATGCGGGTGATGTCGTTCTTGAGCTCGTCCAGGGTGTAGCCGACGGCCAGCTTGGCGGCCACCTTGGCGATCGGGAAGCCGGTCGCCTTGGAGGCCAGGGCCGAGGAGCGCGACACCCGGGGGTTCATCTCGATGACCACCATGCGGCCATCCTCGGGGTTGACCGCGAACTGCACGTTCGAGCCGCCGGTCTCCACCCCGATCTCGCGCAGGCAGGCGATGGAGGCATCGCGCATGCGCTGGTATTCCTTGTCGGTCAGGGTCAGCGCCGGGGCGACGGTGATGGAATCGCCGGTGTGCACGCCCATCGGGTCGATGTTCTCGATCGAGCAGACGATGATGCAGTTGTCCGCCCGGTCGCGGACCACCTCCATCTCGAACTCCTTCCAGCCGAGCACGCTTTCCTCGACCAGCACCTGGCCGACCGGCGAGGCGGCCAGCCCGCCGCTGATGATGCGCTCGTATTCCTCGACGTTGTAGGCCACGCCGCCGCCCTGGCCGCCCAGGGTGAAGGAGGGACGGATGATCACCGGCAGGCCGATGTCGGCCAACGCCTCGCGCGCCTCGGCCATGTCGTGGACCAGATGCGAGCGCGGGCTCTCCAGGCCGATGGCGTCCATCGCCTGGCGGAACTTCAGGCGGTCCTCGGCCTTTTCGATGACCTCGCGGCGGGCGGCGATCATTTCCACCCCGTGCTCGGCCAGGATGCCCAGCTCGTCCAGTTTCATGGCCGTGTTGAGGCCGGTCTGCCCGCCCATGGTGGGCAGCAGGACCAGGGTGTCGTCGGGCCGTTCGGCGCGCTCGCGGGCGATGATCTTGCCCACCATCTCCGGGGTGATCGGCTCGACGTAGGTGGCGTCGGCCAGCCCCGGGTCGGTCATGATGGTGGCCGGGTTGGAGTTGACCAGGATGACCCGGTAGCCCTCCTCCTTCAGCGCCTTGCAGGCCTGGGCCCCGGAGTAGTCGAACTCGCAGGCCTGGCCGATGACGATCGGCCCGGCGCCGATGATGAGGATGCTGTCGATGTCCGTGCGTTTGGGCATGAAGGGGCTTTCGGCGGAGTCGGTCTTGGGAGGGGCTCGGCGATGGCGCGGTTGTGGCGCGGCGGCGGGGCGACCGCTCAGGCGGCGCGGTCGATCAGGTCGGTGAAGCGGCGGAACAGATAGTGGCTGTCCTGCGGGCCGGGGCTGGCCTCGGGATGGTACTGGACGCCGAACACCGGGCGGTCGGTCACCTTCAGGCCCTCCAGCACGTTGTCGAACAGCGAGACGTGGGTTTCCTCCACCCCCGCCGGCAGGCTGTCGCGGGCCACCGCGAAGCCGTGGTTCATGCTGGTGATCTCGACCTTGCCGGTGGTCAGGTCCTTGACCGGGTGGTTGGCCCCGCGATGGCCCAGGGCCATCTTGAAGGTCTTGGCACCCAGCGCCAGGCCCATCATCTGGTGGCCCAGGCAGATGCCGAACAGGGGCATGCCGTGGTCGATCAGCCGCTTGATCACCGGCACCGCGTGGCGCCCGGTGGCCGCCGGGTCGCCCGGGCCGTTGGAGAGGAACACGCCGTCCGGCTTCAGGGCCAGGATGTCCTCGGCCGCGGTGCGCGCCGGGACCACCGTCACCTTGCAGCCGGCCGAGGCGAGGCAGCGCAGGATGTTGTGCTTGGCCCCGTAATCGATGGCCACCACGTGGCGGCTGGGTGCGTCCTGCTCGCCGTAGCCCTGGCCCAGCTCCCAGCGGGTCTGGGTCCACACGTGGGTCTGCGTGCAGCTTACCGAGTCGGTCAGGTCGAGGCCTTCCAGGCCGGGGAAGGCGCGCGCCTTCTCCATCAGCGCCGGCAGGTCGAAGTTGCCGTCCGGGTCGTGGCACAGCACCGCGTTGGGGGCCCCCAGGTCGCGGATGCGCCGGGTCAGGGCCCGGGTGTCGACGCCGACCATGGCGACCAGCCCGCGCGAGATGAGCCACGCCTCCAGCCCCTGGCGGGCTCGGAAGTTGCTGGGCGCGGTGATGTCGGCCCTTAGGATGCAGCCCCGGGCGGCCGGGGTGGTCGCCTCGATGTCCTCGGGGTTGGCCCCCACGTTGCCGATGTGCGGGAAGGTGAAGGTGATGATCTGGGCGGCGTAGGAGGGGTCGGTCAACACCTCCTGATAGCCGGTCATGGCGGTGTTGAAGACCACCTCGCCGACCGCCACCCCGGTGGCGCCGGCGCCGCGCCCGAACAGCACCTCGCCCCCCGCGGTGACCAGAACCGCCGTCGCGCCCGGAGGAGGGACGAGGGCGGCGAGGTCGGCGCTGTCGGGCATGGTCGGCGAGGTCCTTGAAAAAGCGGGAGGGGGGCGCGCGGCAACCCTCCGCCGGCGCAACGGGGCACCGGACGGGGGTTGCTGGCTGCCCTGCTTGTATCCAGAAAGTCGGTTTCGTGTCAACCCGTCCGTTGTTTGGAAAGTTCTTTATTCTCAGTGCGTTGGCGTTGATCATTCCTTTTGCCAACGGGCTCCGGGCGGGCTATTCTCTGCCCTTTCCCTACAACCGACCTGTCGCCCGGTTCGTCCGGGCCAGCATGGAATTGATCGCCAGACCATGATTCGCGAGCAGCTGACCGAAGCCCTCAAGGAAGGTATGCGCAGCAAGGACCAGACCCTGCTGTCCACCGTGCGCCTGATCCTGGCGGCGCTCAAGGACCGCGACATCGCGGCCCGTGGCAAGGGCCAGCCCCAGGGCCTGTCCGACGAGGAGGTGCTGGCCATGCTGGCCGGCATGGTCAAGCAGCGCACCGAGAGCATCACTCTTTATGAACAGGGCGGGCGGCTGGAGTTGGCCGAGGCGGAGCGCCAGGAGATCGAGGTCATCCGCCGCTTCATGCCGCGCCAGCTCAGCGCCGAGGAGGCCGGCGACGCGGTGCGCGCGGTGATCGCCGAATGCGGCGCCTCCGGCCTCAAGGACATGGGCCGGGTGATGGCGGCGCTGAAGGAGCGCTTCGCCGGCCAGGTGGACATGGCCAAGGCCAGCGCCCTGGCCAAGCGGGAGCTGGGCGGTCCGGCCTGAGGGGCGGCGCCGCCGTCGGCTGCCCGCGCGCCATGGCCATCCCCCCCGCCTTCCTGGAAGAGTTGAAGGAGCGCACCCGGCTGTCCGAGGTGGTCGGCCGCAAGGTGCGCCTGCAATCCAAGGGGCGCGGCGAGCACCTGGGCCTGTGCCCGTTCCATAACGAGAAGACGCCCAGCTTCACGGTCTCCGACGACAAGGGTTTCTATTACTGCTTCGGCTGCGGGGCCTCGGGCTCGGTCATCGACTTCGTGATGAACACGGAAGGCCTGGCCTTCCCCGAGGCGGTGGAGAAGCTGGCCGCCGAGGTCGGCATGGCCGTCCCCACCCCGGACCCGGAGACACGGCGCCGCGAGGCCCGGCGGGCCACCCTGGTCGAGGTCATGGAGCTGGCCTGCCAGCACTTCGAGCGCCTCCTGAAGCTGCCCGAGGGGCAGGCCGGGCGCGACTATCTGACCCGGCGCGGCCTGGAGGCCGAGACCCTGGGCCGTTTCCGCCTGGGCTACGCGGGCTCGGCCAGCGGCGGGCTGAAGGCGGCCCTGGCCCGCGAGGGGGTGGACGAGGCGCTGATGCTGGAGGCCGGGCTGATCCGCCGGCCCGAGGATGGCCGCGCCCCCTATGACTACTTCCGCGACCGGGTGATCTTTCCGATCACCGACCGCCGGGGCCGGGTCATCGCCTTCGGCGGCCGGGTGCTGGATGATCGCCAGCCCAAGTACCTGAACAGCCCCGATACCCCGCTGTTCGACAAGAGCCGGGTGCTCTACGGGCTGGCCCAGGCCGGCGAGGCGATCCACCAGGCCGGCCGGGTGGTGGTGGTCGAGGGCTACATGGACGTCATCGCCCTGGCCCGCCACGGCATCCGGGAAGCGGTGGCGCCGCTCGGCACGGCGCTCACCGAAAGCCACCTCAAGGCGTTGTGGTCGCTGGCCCCGGAGCCGATCCTTTGCTTCGACGGCGATGCCGCCGGCGGCCGCGCCGCCAGCCGCGCCGCCGAGCGCGCCGTGGCCCTGCTCGGCCCCGGGCGCTCGCTGGGCTTCGCCCTGCTGCCGGCCGGCCGCGACCCGGACGATCTGCTGGCCGCGCAAGGGGCGCCGGGCATGGAGGCGGTGCTGGCCGCCGCCCGTCCCCTGGCCGACGTGCTGTGGGACCAGTTGACCGCCGGCCAGGAGTTGACCACCCCGGAGCGACGGGCCGCCCTGGAGGCGCGCATCGAGACCCTGGTCGGGCGCATCGACGAGCGCACCGTGGCGCGCCGCTACCGCGACGATTTCCGGGGCCGTGCCTTTGCCCTGTTCCGTGGCGGCCGTGGCGGCCGGGGCGGGCGTGACGGGATCCGGGCCGGGGGGCGTGACGCGGGTCGGGCGGGTGGGCGTGACGGGTATGCCGCCGCCGGTCTGCCCGGGGTGCCGGGCAGTGGCGCGGCGCTGCCGGTGGCCGGTCTGCACCAGCGCATCCTGCTGGCCGCCGCCATCGCCCATCCGGGGCTGTTCGACCACATCGGCGAACGGCTGGGCCTGCTGTTATGCGATGAGGTCCGCCTTGACAGCTTGCGGCGCGAGGTCGTAAAGACCCTCACCGCCCATCCGGACCTTGACGCGGAGGGTCTGAAGGCCCACCTGTGCAGCCTTGGATATGCGCGGGAGGTCAGCTCTTTGCTCGGGTCCGCCGTCTTCACCCATGCCGCTTTCGCGCGCCCCGAGGCGTCGCCGGAGGCGGCCCGTAGCGGCTGGGACCATGTCCATGCCCTCAGCCAACAGGCGGCGTTGATGGCCGATATCCACGAGGCAGAGGTCCGACTGGCCAACGAAATGAGCGAGGAAGCCTTGAGCGCCCTCACCGCCCTCAAGGATATGGCCCGCCGTCTGACCGGCAGCGAGGACGGCGACGGACTCTCCTGACACCTGGGCCCGGCCGGGTGGCGGGCCGCCCAGGCGGTCACGACGCTCCGGAACCGAAGCCTGAAACTTCTTTATTTTACTAGGGACGGCAGACAACCCCATGGCGAGCAAGGCAGCGAAGGCGGCGGAAGCCGAGGCCCCGGAAGAGTCGGGCGATGCCCCCCTGATCGATAACGTGAACGCCGCCCTCAAGAAGCTGATCCAGCGCGGCAAGGACCGCGGCTACATCACCTACGACGAGATCAACCGCGCGCTGCCCTCCGAGCAGGTCTCCTCCGAGCAGATCGAGGACACCATGGCGATGATCTCCGAGATGGGGATCAACGTCATCGAGAACGAGGAGGAAGCCGAGGAGGCCCAGCCCGAGGCCGAGGCCGAGTCCGACGACTACACCGGCAACGTCAGCGAGGACGACGTCGGGCGCACCGACGACCCGGTGCGCATGTACCTGCGCGAGATGGGCTCGGTGGAGCTGCTGTCGCGCGAGGGCGAGATCGCCATCGCCAAGCGCATCGAGGCCGGCCGCGAGATGATGATCGGCGGCATCTGCGAAAGCCCGCTGACCATCCGCGCCCTGCTCGAGTGGCACGACGCCCTGCTCGAGGGCAAGATGATGCTGCGCGACATCATCGATCTCGACGCCACCTACGTCGCCGAGGCGACCGCCGACGATCCCGAGGACACCGATGGCGACTCGGGTGGCGACTCGGAGGACGAGGACGGCCCCGCCGAGGCCGCCAACGATGATGATGCCGAGGGCGAGGCGGACGACGGGGAAAATGGCGACGGCACGGGCGCCGAGGCGACCGGTCGGGGTGACGGCGAGAACGCCGAGTCCGACGAGGAAGGCGAGGAGGCCGAGGCCAACGTTTCGCTGGCCGAGATGGAACGCCGCCTGATGGACGATGTGCTGGCCTCCTTCGAGGCCATCGCCATGACCTACAACAAGGTCCGCAAGGTCCAGACCCAGCGCCTCGACTACCTGCAGAAGGGCAACCCGGTCCCGGCGGCCACCGAGAAGCGCTACCAGCGCCTGCGCAACGACCTGATCCAGCTGATGGAGGATGTGCACCTCAACTCGGCGCGCATCGAGTATCTGGTCGAGCACCTGAACGACCTCAACCGCCGCCTGATGGGCCTGGAGGGCAAGCTGTTGCGCCTCGCCCTGGGCTGCCGCATCAAGCGCGAGGAGTTCCTTCAGGCCTACTACGGCAGCGAGCTTGACCCCAACTGGCTGGAAACCTGCGCCGAGCGCCCGGCCAAGGGCTGGGCCGAACTGGCCAGGAAGCATGGCGACGAGGTGGGCCGCATCCGCGAGGGCATCCGCCAGGTCTCCGAGGAGGCCGGCCTCGCCCCGATCGAGCTGCGCCGAGTGGTCGCCACCGTGCAGAAGGGCGAGCGCGAGGCCAACAAGGCCAAGAAGGAAATGATCGAGGCCAACCTGCGCCTCGTCATCTCGATCGCCAAGAAGTACACCAACCGCGGCCTGCAGTTCCTCGACCTGATCCAGGAAGGCAACATCGGCCTGATGAAGGCGGTCGACAAGTTCGAGTACCGCCGGGGCTACAAGTTCTCGACCTACGCCACCTGGTGGATCCGTCAGGCCATCACCCGCTCGATCGCCGATCAGGCGCGCACCATCCGCATCCCGGTGCACATGATCGAGACAATCAACAAGCTGGTCCGCACCAGCCGCCAGATGCTGCACGAGATCGGCCGCGAGCCGACCCCGGAGGAACTGGCCGAAAAGCTCCAGATGCCCCTGGAGAAGGTGCGCAAGGTGCTGAAGATCGCCAAGGAGCCGATCAGCCTCGAAACCCCCATCGGCGACGAGGAAGACAGCCACCTGGGCGACTTCATCGAGGACAAGAACGCCATTCAGCCCCTGGACGCGGCGATCAACGGCAACCTGCGCGAGACCTGCACCCGGGTGCTGGCCAGCCTGACGGCGCGCGAGGAGCGGGTGCTGCGCATGCGCTTCGGCATCGGCATGAACACCGACCACACCCTGGAAGAGGTCGGCCAGCAGTTCAGTGTCACCCGCGAGCGCATCCGCCAGATCGAGGCCAAGGCGCTGCGCAAGCTGAAGCACCCCTCGCGCTCGCGCAAGCTGCGCAGCTTCCTCGACGGCTGAGCCGGGGCGGGCGACCATGGGCGACGCCGGCCTGGGGCGATGGCTGAACAGCCTGCCGGGCGGTGATCTGGCCTACCGCCTGTGGACCGACGATCTGGTGGTGCCGCTGCTCGGCCGCCATGCCCTGCCGCTGTCGCGGGCCTGGGCGGCGGCCGACGCGGCCGACGGCGACCCCCGGCGATTCCTGGAAAGCCTCGATCTGCCGGCCGGCTGGCGCTGGCCGGTCGGCCCGGCGGTTTCCGCCGTGGCCCGCCGCGCCGCCGCGCATCGGCGCGCCGAGGCGGCATGGCGGCGCGGCCTGTTCGAGGGCCAGGGCACCGGTGATCCGGCGGCGCTGGAAGAGGCCCGGCGCACCGCCGCCCATGCCTGGATGAGCACGCGCAACCTGTTCACGCTGCTCAATCTGGCGGCCGACCTGCCGATTCATGGTGGGCGCCTGCCGACTCTTGGTGGGCGCCTACCGGCGGTGCGCTTCGCCATTCCCGATCCGGCCACCGTCGAGGCGCGCCACGGGGCCCGCCTCGCCGATCCGAGCCGGGCCTTCACCGCCGACCCCGAGGCCGAGGTGGCGGAAAGCCGCGTCGTGTCGCTCGACCTGCCGAGCGGCCCCCGGGCCACCGCCTGGGTGCGCCTGGACTCAGGGCCCGCCGGCCCGGCCTGGGGGCGGCTCGAATGGCCCGAGGGGGTGGACCCGGCCGACGGCCGGCCGCGCCCGGTCGTCATCCTGGCCCACGGCATCTGCATGGAGCCCGAGTTCTGGGCCCCCCACCTGTGGTTCCGCGCCGCCGACCTGATGGCGCCGTTGCGCCGCGCCGGGGTGGTGACCCTGGCCGTCGAGGGGCCGTGGCATGGCCGCCGCCGGCTGCCCGGCTGGTATGGCGGCGAACCGGTGCTCGGGCTGGGGCCGCTGGGGGCGCTCGACTACTTCGCCGCCCACGTGCCGGAGCTGGGCACCCTGACCGCCTGGGCGCGGCGCCGCTTCGGCGGCCCGGTGGGTTTCGCCGGGTTCAGCCTGGGGGCGCTGACCGGGGCCCTGGCCCTGTCGGCGGCGGCCCACTGGCCGACCGCCTGCCGGCCCGACGCCGGGCTCTTGATCGCCCCCGGCGGCTCGGTGCAGGCGCTCAGCCTGAAGGGCACCCTGACCGCCGCCACCGAGGTTCCCCGGGCCCTGCAGGCGGCCGGCTGGACGCCGGCCCGCCTGGATCGCTGGCGGCCGCTGCTCGACCCGGGTGCCGCGCCGGGCATCGCGCCCGGGCGCATCGTTGCCCTGATCGGGGAGGGCGACACGGTGACCCTGCACGACGAGGCCGAGGCCCTGGTCGCCCGCTGGGGGGTGCCGACGGCCAACCGGTTCATCGAGCCGCGCGGCCACTTTTCGGCCTACTACGGCCTGTCGCGCGACCCCGAACCGCTGCACCGGCTGGTCGGCTTGCTGGCCGCCGGGTGAGAGGCCGGCCCTACAGCTTCCAGGACTCGGTGACCAGGTCGAAGACCACCCCCTTGTCGCTGCGTTTGACCGACTTGTTGGCCTGCCGGGGCACCGGCACCTTGCGGGCGATCAGGAAGGAGAGCAGGGCGGCGACCAGGAAGGCCTCGTTCAGGCGGTACGAGCCTTGGCGGCCGTCCTCGCTCTGGATGCGGGCCGAGACTTCCAGCGGCTTGTCCTTGACCACCTCGTAGCCGATCACCCGGCCGCGCGGGATGGGGCCCCGGTCGCGGTCGGTGAAGTCGTCGAGCACGCTTTGGATTTCGCTGTCGGTGAAGATGATCCGGCGGATTTCGGTGGGCATGACGGCTGGCGCGGGGGAGGGGAGGGCGGTCCGGGCGCCACCCGCGCTTACTCTCGCCAAGCGACGGTCAACATCCGGGCGGGGACCCCTGGCACCGGGGGTGCCAGGGGGAACGGTGGCGGGTGGATCAGCCGGCCGGGGTTTCCGGGATTTCGGCGAAGTGGGCCCACTGGGCCGCCCCGTCGCGGTTTTCCACGTAGTTGATGAGGGCGGCGATGGGCCGCCGGTCGAAGCGGGTGCCGGCGTCCTCGAGCAGGATCGAGGAGGCCTTGGCGAACGGCATGGCGGCGCGGAACGAGCGCGGGCTGACCATGCTGACGAAGGCGTTGGCCACCGCCACGATGCGCGCCCCGACGATGATCTGCTCGCCACTCAGACCGTCCGGGTAGCCGGCCCCGTCCCAGCGTTCCTGAAGCTGGCGCAGGGTCGGGCTGACCGGCAGGTCGAAGGCGATGTGGCCCAGAAGGTCGGCCGTCTTGACCATGCTGTCGCGGACGATGCGCATTTCCTCGTCGGTCAGGCGCTCGGTCTTGGTCAGGATCTCGGTCGGCACCAGCACCTTGCCCAGGTTCATCAGGTTGCCGGCGATGTCGACCGTCTGCACCACCTGGTCGTCCTCGCCCATTTCCTGGGCCACCGCGCTGGCCACCTGGGCGACCCGGGCCGAGTGGTTGGCCGAGTAGGGGTCGCGGCTGTCGACCAGACTGACCAGGGTCGAGACCAGATCGCGCATGGTGCTTTCGCGCTTGGCCCGCTCGTCCATCAGTTCGGTGATGTCCTCGATCACCATCAAGGCCGAGGGCGGGTGGTCGCGGTCGCCGGCCAGCGGGATGTGCTCGGACTTGACGATGCGTGGCGGCGCGCCCTCGAGGGTCTGCACGCTCGAACGCGGCTGGCCGCGGTCGATCACCTCCTCGTTCAGGTCCATGAACTTCTTGGCCTGGAAGGGGCCCATCACGTCGACTAGGGTCTTGCCCAGCATCTGCTCGGGCTCCAGGCCGCTCTGCCAGGTGGCGCCCTTGTTGGCGAAGGTGTAGCGCCCCTCGCGGTCGACCGCGGCGATGGCGGTCGGCTGGCCGTCGGTGACGACGCGCATGAACTTCATGTAGTTGGACAGCTTCTCGGCGGCCACCTTGTGGCGCGCCGCCATCTGGGCGAAGCGCATCGAGGTGCCGTGGCGCCACAGGGCGATGGCGCCCACCAGCACGGCGGCGATGACGACCAGGAAGACGATGAGCAGAGTGCGCAGCCGCTGGTCGGTGGCGGCCAGGGCCTCCGAGGTGGCGATGGAGCGGACCAGGGTCCACGGCGTGCCGGCGATGGCCCGCCCGGTGACCAGCACCTCGGCGCTGGCGTAGTCGCGGCGGATGCCGAAGCCACCGGGGCTCTTCAGGGCGAAGGCGGCGGCCAGATCGGCGGTGTCCAGCGCCATGGTCTTTTGCAGCGGTGCCGTGCCGTCGGCCAGCGGCGACAGGTACTCGGCCACCGCGCCGCGCGCCCGGACCAGATAGGACTGGGCGGTCCGGGAGGTTTCGCCGGGCTGGCGCAGGCGGCTGAACAGGGCCTTGTCGGCCGGGCGCAGGCCGACCACGAAGCCGATCGGCTCGCTGCCCGCCCCTTCCTGGACGGCGAACAGGGGCACCGCGAAGCCGATGGTCGGGGCGCCGCCGGCCCCCGGGCGGATGTCGTACAGCGCCGGGCGGCCCTCGGCGGCCTGGGCCAGCACGGTGGCGAAGCCCTCCGGCGGCGGCGGCATGAAGCGGGTGGCGAGCAGGATCGAGCCGCGCGGGTCGAGGATGGCCAGCCCGGCCTTGCCGCTGGGGGCGATGTTGGCGTTGACCGTCTGCTCGGGGATCTCGGCGGCAAAACCGCTCTGCTGGGCGGTGGCTTCCAGCAGGTTGCGCAGGTAGCCGCCCTCCATGGTTTCCTCGGCCGACTCGCCGCTGCCCATCAGGCCCATGGCGTAAAGCTGCAGGCTGGCGTTGTCGGCCAGGCCGCTCAGCACGTCGAACTGCTCGTCCAGCCAGCGGCGGACGTCGGCCGCCCGGCTGTCGGCGACGATGCCCAGGCGGACCTGCCAGTTCTGCAGCTCGCGCTCGCGCTCCTGATTGACGAAGTGGAAGACCAGGGCGACGCCGATCACCGCGACCAGCCCCAGGGCGCCGGCGATGGCGGCCATCTTCAGGCGGGCGGTGCGGGCCTCGCGGGCTTCCTCGGGGCTTTCCGCCGAGCCCACGGGCGCGGAGTCGGTCGTCTGCTCGGTGTTGTTGGCCACGGTCGCCCTCCCTGGTCCCATGCCACAGGCGCGGCGTCCAACCCGGGTTCGGCCCCGCGGGCCCGACCTGTCGGCAGCGTGCACAACACCCCCATGGGGTCGCGGCACGGTTGACGCCATCGCACCTGACAGTGATACCTAATCTGGCATAGACTTGCCAGCGCGGTATGGGCGTCGCCGGGTGGCGGCAACGCTCCGGGGCGCGGGCAACGGGGCCGCCGTTCCGGCCACTCTAGCTTTCGAGGCGGGCGGAGGATGTTGACCGATCATTCACGCCGCCCGGCGCGGCCGCCCGGCTGCCTCGCGGTGGTGGTGCTGGTGCTGGGCCTGCTGGTTGGACCGGGCAGCGCCCAGGCCGGGCTGTTCGGCAGCAACGAAGTGGTCAACCCGGACTTGAGCCCGTTCCCCCGCTGGACCGGGGTGCTCGACCGCGTTTTTCGCGAAAAGGGCAGTGTGGGCGGCAGTTGCCAAAGCCAGGAGTTCAACGCCTGCCACTACGGCAAGTGGATGCAGTTCCTTGATTCGGTGCGCGGCGCCGACCCCCGGACCCAACTGAAAGAAGTCAATAAGTTCATGAACCGGAGCCGCTATATCGTGGATCCGGTGAACTGGGGCGTGAAGGACTATTGGGCCACGGTCGGCCAGTTCCTGGACAAGTACGGGGACTGCGAGGACTACGCCATTGCCAAGTACGTATCGCTGCGCGAGCTGGGCTGGTCGCCCGACGACATGCGCATCGTCATCGTGCAGGACATGAACCTGCGCGTCGCCCACGCCATCCTGGCGGTCAACCTGGATGGTGAAAGCTACATCCTGGACAACCAGATCGGCATGCTGGTCAAGCACAGCCGGATTCGCCACTACCGGCCCATCTACTCGGTCAGCGAGAAGGCCTGGTGGCGCCATCTGCCCCAGTAGGGGGCACAAGGAGGGGGAATGGAGGGGCGGCGGCTGAGCGTGACCCTGGCCACCGACGACATGGCGGCGGCCCGGGCCTTCTATCAGGACCTTCTGGACGGTCGGCCGGTATTCGACTGCGGCTGGTACGTGGTGCTGCGCCTGCCCTCGGGCGGCGAGATTTGCGAGGTGTGCCTAATGCAGCCCCAGGACGCGGCCATGGCGCCGACCCGGGGGGCGACCCTCAATCTGCGGGTCGCCGACGCCGACCGGGCCCACGCCGCGTTGGTCGGGCGGGGGGCTGAGCCGGTGATGCCGCTGGGCGATCATCCCTGGGGGGATCGCGGTTTCGGCATTCTCGATCCGGGCGGCAACATGGTCTACCTGTACCACCCCATCCCGCCGAGCCCCGACTTCGCCGGCTACTTCACCGACCCGGCCTATCTGGCGGAAACCGCCGGGGGGTGAGGCGCCGACTCGGGGGCGCGGAGACGCGAAATCCGCCGCCGGAAAGGTCCGGCGCGGGCAGACGAAATCCGCCGCCGGAAAGGTCCGGCGCGAGCAGGCGAAATCCGCCGCCGGAAAGGTCCGGCGCGGGCAGACGAAATCCGCCGCCGGACAAGGTCCGGCGGCGGTGCGACTCGGGTGCTTTGGTGCCCTGATGGGGCCGCGCCCGCCCGGCAAGGGGCGGCGCGGGGGCTTGCTAGAAGCCCTCGCGCTCCAGGCGCTTGCGCTCCAGCTTGCGGGCGCGGCGGACCGCCTCGGCCTTTTCACGGGCCTTCTTCTCGCTGGGCTTTTCGTAGTTGCGGCGCAGCTTCATCTCGCGGAACACCCCTTCGCGCTGCATCTTCTTCTTGAGCGCCTTCAGGGCCTGATCGACGTTGTTGTCGCGGACGAGAACTTGCACCGGGCACCACTCCTTTTGGCTCAGCTCCGGGACGGCCGTCGGTTCGGCGCGCTGTCCCTGGTTTGTCTGGTTCGTAAAGAACACTGGGTTGAAGAGTACAACAAGCCTCCCGGCGGCCCAGGCGGACCCCGGAGGCTGTCTGAACGGGCCTTCTATCACAGCTTTGGACCCCTGGGAAGGGGGGCGTGAACGAGCGCCCCTTTACCGGACGGGGGGCGCGCCCCATAGTCTGGGCACCATGGCCATTCTGAAGATTGCCCGCATGGGGCATCCGGTGCTGGCCCGCCCCGCCGATCCGGTCGCCGACCCGACGGCGCCCGAGGTGCGCCGGCTGATCGACGACATGACCGAGACCCTGCGCGACGCCGCCGGCCTGGGGCTGGCCGCGCCGCAGGTCCATGAGCCGTGGCGCGTGGTGCTCTATCGGCTGCCGCCGGCGCGCAGCGACGATGGCCGCGGCCGGCCGCTGACGGTGCTCATCAACCCGGTGCTGACGGTCGAGGACCCGACCCCCATCACCGAGTGGGAGGCCTGCCTGTCGCTGCCCGGGCTGACCGGGGCGGTGCCGCGCCCCCGGGCGGTGCGCCTGAACGCCCTGGACGCCGAGGGGCGGTCGTTCGAGCTCCGCGCCGACGGTCATCACGCCCGGGTGCTGCAACACGAATGCGACCATCTGGACGGAATTCTGTACCCGCAACGCATGACCGACCTTGCCCGGTTCGGATTCGTTGACGACATCAAGCGGAGGCTGGCCGCCGACCAGCCTTGATAATCAGGAACAGGCTGGCCGTCGGCCAGTGTTGATGACCTGGAACAGGCTGGTCGCCGACCAGTGTTGATAATCTTGAACAGGCTGGCCGTCGGCCAGCCTTTGGGCCCACCGCCAAACCGGAGATGACCGCCATGCCGCCCCGCGCCGAGTCCCTGCCCCAGGCCCTGGTCGCGCGCAACGACGCCATCGTCGAGGCCGCCCTGACCCATGTGCCCTTCGATGGCTGGACCATGGCCGCCCTGCGCGCCGGGGCGGTCGATGCCGGGCTGGCCGCCGAGCAGGCCGAGTTGGCCTTCCCCGGCGGCGGCGCCGAGGCGGTGCTGTGGCTCGGCGAGTTGGCCGACCGGCGCATGGTGGCGGCCCTGGAAGCCCAGGCCGACCTGATGGAGTTGCCCATCCGGCGGCGCATCCATCTCGCCGTGCGGGCCCGTCTGGAACCGTGGACGGCGCACCGCGAGGCGTTGGCCAAGGGGCTGGGGGTGGTTGCCGTGTCCGCCGCGCCGGCCGGGCTGGCCGCCGCCTGCCGCACGGTGGATGCCATGTGGTGGGCCGTCGGCGACGCCTCGACCGATTTCAACTATTACACCAAGCGGGCCTCGCTGGCCGCCGTGGTGGCCGCCACCACCGCCTTCTGGCTCAACGACGACACCCCGGAGACCACCGCCACCTGGGACTTCCTGGATCGGCGCATCGAGAACGTCCTCAAGGCCATCGCGGCGCGGCGCAAGCTGGTGGCGCGGGTGCGCGAGCTGGGCCTGCCCCGGGTCGAATCGGGCCCGATGCGCCGTCGGCGTGGCCGGCGGCGGCGTTTCGCGCCGGGGGCGCTGCGTGCCTGAGGCGGATTGGCCGGCCAGTCTTGCCGCCCGGCGGGGGGCGCGCTATTTAGGCGCCCGACATATCGCCCCTTCGCATTCCATTTCTGCCCAAGGGTCCCATGCCAAAGGTCACCTTCATAGAGCGCAACGGCAATCGCCGCGAGATCGACGCCCCGGCCGGGCTTTCCGTGCTGGAGATCGCCCACCGCAACGACATCGACATCGAGGGCGCCTGCGAGGGCTCGCTGGCCTGCTCGACCTGCCATGTCATTGTCGACGACGCCTGGTTCGATCGCCTGCCGGCGGCCAAGGAGGACGAGGAGGACATGCTCGATCTGGCCTTCGGGCTGACCCGCACCTCGCGCCTGGGCTGCCAGCTGATCGTCACCGACCAGCTCGACGGCTTGGTCCTCAAGCTGCCGCCGCGCCGCGACTGAGCGGCCGGTTCAAGCCCTTCCCCCAGGTCTGCCCCAGGCTCTCCCGATGACGGCCCCCCTGTCCGCCGAGATCGAGGCCGCCATGGCGACCGCGCTGGCGCCGCGCCCGGCCCCGGGCAGCCGGGTGGCGGTGGCCATGTCGGGCGGCGTCGACAGCTCGGTCACCGCCGCCCTGCTGGCCGCCCAGGGGTTCGAGGTGGTCGGCCTGACCCTGACCCTGTTCGATCCTCCGGCGGCGGGCGCCGATGACGGCTGCGCCGCCGGCCGCCATCGGGAGGACGCCCGCCGGGTGGCCGAGCGCCTGGGCATCGCCCACCACGTGATCGACGCCCGCGAGACCTTCGCCCGCCAGGTGGTCGAACCGTTCGTCGCCAGCTACCGGCGCGGCGAGACGCCCTTGCCCTGTGCCCTGTGCAACCGCGCCGTCAAGTTCGGCGACCTGCTGGAGGCCGCCGAGCGGCTGGGCTGCGCCTTCCTGGCCACCGGCCACTACGCGCGGCGCACCCTGGACGCCGAGGGCCGCCCCGGGCTGGCCCGGGGGGCCGACGCCGGCAAGGACCAGAGCTACTTCCTGTTCGCCCTGTCGCGTCGGCAGTTGGCGCGCCTGCGCTTCCCCCTCGGCGGGCTGGACAAGGCGGCGACCCGCGAGGTGGCCCGGGAACTGGGGCTGGCCGTGGCCGACAAGCCGGAAAGCCAGGACATCTGCTTCATCCCGGACGGCGACTATGCCGCCGTGGTCAAGGCCCACGACCCCGGGGCGGCGCGCCCCGGCCCGATCGTCGACACCGAGGGCCGCGAGGTGGGCCGTCACCAGGGGATCATCCACTACACCATCGGCCAGCGCCGGGGGCTGGGCATCGGCGGCCGGGCCGAGCCGCTCTACGTGGTCCGCCTGGAGCCCGAGGCCAACCGGGTGGTGGTCGGCCCGCAGGCCGCGCTGGGCCGCCGCCGCTTCGAGCTGGACGCGGTCAACTGGCTCGGCCCCGGCGAGGCGCTGCCGGCCCGGGGGCTGGCCTGCCGGGTCAAGACCCGCAACGCCCAGGCGCCCTTCGCGGCCACCGTGTCTCCGTTGCCGGATGGGCGGGCCGAGGTGCTGGCCGAGGCGCCGGTGATCGGCGTCGCCCCCGGTCAGGCCGGGGTGTTCTATGGCCCGGAGGCGGACGGGGCGCTGCTCGGCGGCGGCTGGATCAGTCGCGACCCGGGAGCGAACCGTTGACCGGCGGTGGGCCCGGCGGCGGGCTCGGCAGGGTGAAGCGGACCAGACAGCCGCGCCCGGGCGTGCCCTCGGCGTGGATGGTGCCGCCGTGGCGTTCGACGATGCGCCGGCAGATCGACAGGCCCATGCCGCTGCCCGGATAGGCGGCGGCCGCGTCGAGCCGGGTGAAGACGGCGAAGATGCGTTCCGCCTCGGCCGCCGTGAAGCCGATCCCGTTGTCGCGCACGGTGAAGCCGACCAGGGCTCGTTCGCCGTTGTCGGGCGTCGTCGCCCGGGTGGCGCTGATCCACACCCGGCAGGGGACGCCGGCGCGGCGGAATTTCAGGGCGTTGGCCAGCAGGTTCTGGAACAGCTGGGTGATCTGGGTGGCGTCGCCGATCACCGGCGGCAGGTCGTCGGAGACCACTTCCGCCTCGGCGTCGGCGATGGCCCGGGCGAGGTTGGCCCGGGCGTCGGCCAGGGCGTGGTTGGGGTTGATCGGCTGGAAGGGCACCGAGCGGTCGTCGATCCGGGCATAGGCATCGAGGCCGCTGATCAGATCGTGCATGCGCCGCCCGGCATCGACGATGAAGGTCAGCTCGGCGCGGCGCTCGGCGGGCAGGTCGGGGCCCAGGCGGCGTTCCAGGATCTGCGAGTAGGAGACGATGCTGCGCAACGGCTCCTTCAGGTCGTGGGCGGCGGCGTGGGCGAAGTGCTGGAGTTCCTGGTTGATCGCCGCCAGATGGTCCAGGGCGCGGCCCAGGTCCTCCTCGCGTTTCAGGCGCTCGGTCTGGTCGCGGGTGATCGAGACGATGTGCGGCACGCCGCCCATGTCGATCAGGCTGGCCGACATGATGCCCTGGATCAGCCGCCCGTCGCGGGCCCGGAAGGTGGCCGTGTGCTCGGCCACCATCGGTGTCTCGCCCAGCCGTCGGACCAGGGCCTGCCGTTCCTCGGGGTGTTCCCAGATCCCCGCCTCGATCGAACCACGGCCGACGATGTCCTCGGCCGGCCAGCCGGTGGTCTGGGTGAAGGCGCGGTTGACGGCCACGTAGACACCGTCGACGGCGCGGTTGATGGCCGCCGAATCGGGGATGGTCTCGATCGAGATGGAGAACCGCTCCTCGCTCTTGGCCAGGGCGTGGCGCAGGCGGGCCGCCTCGGCGGCGATCAGGGCGGCGGTCCACAGCAGGCCGAGCAGGGCCAGCAGCAGCACCGACAGGGCATTGATCTGCGGGGTCAACCCGTTGGCCAGGGCGACCGACACGATGCGCAGCATCTGGGTCAGGAAGACCGCCCCCAGCAGGCCGCCGATCAGCCCCTTGAGGGGGCGCGGCACGCTGCCCCCTGGCGTCGCCAGCAGGCGCAGGGCGAGGATCAGGAAGACCACGTGCATGACCTGGAACAGGCCAACCCGGGCCTCCATCAGGGGCATGGCGAAGGTGAACCAGGCCTGTCCGGCCAGGGTGACGGCCCCGGCGCCGAGCGCCAGCGACCAGCGGACGGGCCTCTCCAGCGCCTCGGCCAGGCCCTTGAGCAGGGACAGGAAGGCGCCCACCGCGCACAGGTTGATGGCCAGGGTCAGCGCCGTCTCGGCGCCCAGCGGCCGCAGCGCGACGCCGATGTGGGTCAGGGCGAGCAGGGTGTCGGCCCCGGCCAGCCAAGGCAGGCTGCGGGCGCCGGCCAGCATCCGATGGCTGAGCAGGGCCAGTCCGGCGGCGGCCAGGAAGGCGATCGCCGCCGCCGCGAGGATCACCGTGTAGCTGATCTGGTCCGGCATGGGAGGACCTTTGGCCGGGACGGCTGAAGTGGGCGTCGAAAAACCGGGGTGTCAAAACAAAACCGGGGCGCCGAAAAAACGACCAAGGCCCGATTATCAACCCACACGATACCGCACCCGGGGCCGGCTGGCCATCTCCCTGGTTGAAGGGGTGGGGCCTCAGGCCTCTGGCCAGGGGGGCGTCCGGGGGTGCAGCGTGGCGCCCGCCTGACCGGCGGTGAAGGTGGCGCCGGGCCCCAGGTGTTCGATCCTCAGCAGGGCCAGGCCCCGGTCGCCGCTGCCGCTTTTCATCTCGCCGGCCTCGCGGCCGTCGCGGCCGAGGAGGATCGTGCCGGGCTCGGGCAGGGGGCCGTCGACGTCCACCGGAACCAGGGTTTTCTTGACCAGCCCGCGGTGCTTGGTGCGGGCGGTCAGCTCCTGGCCCATGTAGCAGCCCTTGTCGAAGCTGACCCCGTTCAGCGGTTCGAAGCCGTGCTCCATCAAAAGCCCCTTGTCGGGGGTGATGTCGCGCGACCCGTCGGGCAGGCCGAGGCCCAGGCGGTGGTGTTCCCACTCGGCGATGGGGGTGGGGGCGAGGCCCTCGAGGTCGGCCGCCGGGGTGCTTTCCGGCGGCCCCAGCAGGCGCCCCCCGGCGCCGGGCAGGCGCGGGTCGAGGAAGGCCACCCCGGCCGGGGCCAGGGGTCGGGCGGCGCCCGGGTCGTCGGGCAGCCCGAGCACGGCCGGGGTCCCGGCGCCCCAGACGGCGAACACCGCCGCCTCGCTGGGGTTGATCTCGACCTCGGCGCGCAGGCGGTGGCGTTTCAGGCGGGCCATCAGGTCGTCGCGCCGGGCCGCCTCGACATCGAGCCACAGCGCCGCCTCGCGGGCGACCACGAACAGATCGAACAGGAACTTGCCCTGCGGTGTCAGCAGGGCGGCCCACACCGCCCGCTGCGGCCCGACCCGGGTCATGTCGTTGGAGACCAGCCCTTGCAGGAAGCCCACCCGGTCGGCCCCGGTCAGCTCGATCACCGCGCGGTGGGGCAGGGGGCAGATGGCGGCGCTGTCGGCGGGCATGGCAACCTCGTGTGGGCGGGGTGGGGACGTTGACGGGGGGAGCGTTGACGGGCGGGGGCCAACGGCCTATCACCCCGGACGGTCGATTTGTTCCTGGGGCGGCGCCGGGCACGACGCTATATTCGATCAGCCTCGCCGCCGATCAATGGCCCCCCATGCGCATCCTGCTTCTTGACGACAGTTTTCCCTTCGACGGCTACAGCCCGCAGACCCGTCCCCTGGGCGGGCCGGAAAAGGCCTTTGCCCGCCTGCCCGGGGCATTGGTCGGGTTGGGCCATCAGGTCAGCGTGTACAATCGGAGCGAGCGCCGGCTGTTCATCGAAGGCGCCCGCTGGCGCCCCCTGGGGGCCGAGCCGCTGCCCTTCGAGACCGACCTCCTGATCGCCCACCGCACCCCGGCGCTGCTGGAAAAGGTGCGCGGCGCCCGGGCCCGTCTGCTCTGGGTGACCGGCGACCCGGCACCGCTGGGCGGGCCGGAGGCGCGGCGCCGGCTGGCCGACGTGGGCGCCGTGGTCGCCCTGGCCGGCCCGGCCCAGGAGGCCCGCTGGCGCGGCGAGGTGCCGATGCGCCGCCTGCCACTGGGCGTCGGCGGCGACTATCTGGCCTCCGGGCGCTATTTCCTGGATGACCCGAAACCGGCCGAGGGGCCGCCCCGGGCCATCGTCACCACCCATCCGGCGCACGGGCTGGCGGGGATTCTCGAGATGTGGGCCGAGGTCATCCATCCCCGGGTGCCGGCGGCCGAGTTGCACGTTTACTCCGCCACCCTGGCCAAGGTCGCCGAGGGCGCCGAGCCGCCGCCCGAGTTGAGGGAGGTGGCGGCCCGGGCGCTGGCCATGGGCGGGGTGGGGGTGCGCCTGCTCAAGCCCCAGGGCGACCCGGTCATGGCGCGGGCCTACCGCGAGGCCGACGTCCATCTCTACCCCGGGCACGCCGGCGACCTGATGGCCTGGACCCTGGCCGAGTCCCAGGCCGCCGGGGCGGCCGCCGTGGTCGGTCCCCAGGCGGCGGCGGTGGGGCGCATCGACAACGGCGAGACCGGCCATGTGGCCCCCGACGACGCCGGCTTCGCCAATCTGGCGGCCCAGATGCTGGCCGACCGGGGGTGGGCGGCGCGGCTCGGCGCGGCGGCCGCCGACCCGGCCCGCCATCTGACCTGGCGGGCCAGCGCCGAGGGCTTCGCCGAGCTGGGCGAACGGCTGCTGGCCCCACAAGGCGCGGCGCGGCCCAAGGTGTCACGGCGTTTCGGGCTGCCGCGCCGGGAGCGGCCATGAGCCGCCTTCTGTTCGTCACCTCGACCCGCATCGGCGACGCGGTGCTGTCGCTGGGAGTGCTGGATCGCCTGATCGCCGAAATGGACGGCCCCCGGGTGACCGTGGCCTGCGGCCCCGCCCCGGCCACCCTGTTTCGCGCCGTGCCCGGCCTGACACGGGTCATCGCCCTGCCCAAGAAGAAGCGCGGCGGCCACTGGTGGGACCTGTGGCGGCAGGTGGCGACCACCCGCTGGGATACCGTGGTCGACCTCAGGCGCTCGGCCCTGGCCTGGCTGGTGCCGGCCCGCCGCCGCCTGATCCTGCCCGCCGAGGTGGCGGCGCCGGAACACCGGGTGCGCCACATCGCCCGCCTGCTGGGCAGCCCCGAGAGCCCGCCGGCGCCGCGCCTGTGGGCCACCCCGGAGGACCGCGCCGAGGCGGCCCGCCGGCTGCCCGAGGGCCCGCTGCTGGCCCTCGGGCCGACCGCCAACTGGCCGGCCAAGGTGTGGCCGGCCGAGCGCTTCGCCGAGTTGGCGCGCCGCCTGACCGGCTCCGCCGGCCCGCTGCCCGGGGCCCCGGTGGCGGTCTTCGGCGGCCCCGGCGAGGAAGCCCAGGCGGCGCCCCTGCTGGCGGCGCTCGAGGGCCTGCCGGTGGTCGATCTGGTGGGCCGGGTGGACCTTACCCTGGCCGGCGCCTGTCTGGGCCGCGCCGCCCTCTACGTGGGCAACGACTCGGCCCTGATGCACCTCGCCGCCGCCGCCGGGGTGCCCACCCTGGGCCTCTTCGGGCCGACCCGGGAGGTGTTCTATGGCCCCTGGGGGACGCGGGCCGCCGTGGCGCGCACCGACACCCCTTTCCTTGAGCTGTTCCCGCCGGGCTACGACTGGCACGATGGGCGCTCGCTGATGACCAGCCTTCCGGTGGACAAGGCCGAGGCGGCGGCCCGCGCCCTGCTCGCCGGACCCGGAGCCGCGCCATGACGTCAGAAAAGCGCCCCACCCTGAGCGCCCTGGTGGTCGCCCACAACGAGGCCGACCGCATCGCCGCCTGCCTGGAAAAGCTCGCCTTCTGCGACGAGATCGTGGTCGTCCTCGACCGCTGCACCGACCACACCGACGCCGTCGCCCGGCGCTTCACCGACCGCCTGCTGCCCGGCGCCTGGCCGGTGGAGGGCGAGCGGCGCAACGCCGGCATCGCGGCCTGCCAGGGCGACTGGGTGCTGGAGGTGGACTGCGACGAGCACGTGCCGCCGGCGCTGGCCGAGGAAATCCGCCGGGTCATCGCCACCTCCGACGCCGACTACCACGAGATCCCGGTCGACAACTTCATCGGCCCGCGCCGGGTCCGCCACGGCTGGGGGGCGAGCTTCGGCAAGGCGGCCTATCCCGGGCTGTTCCGCAAAGACGCCAAGAGCTGGGGCCGGGCCCGGGTCCACCCGCCGCTGAGCTGGACCGGGCGCCACGGCCAGCCGGCCATCAAGGGCGCCATGCTCAGCCAGCGGATCGACCATTTCGTCGACCGCGACCCCTCGGACATGCTGCGCCGGCTCGATTCCTACACCACCGCCCGGGCCCTCGACCTGCTGGAGGCGGAGCGGGTGGACGGCCTGCCCAACAACGTGCGGCGCCTGTTCAGCCGCACCTTCAAGTGCTATGTCATGCGGCGCGGCTATCGCGAAGGTGGCCTTGGCCTGATGATCGCCCTGATGGCCGGGCTGTATCCGCTGATCGCCCATCTCAAGGCCCGCCACTGGCGCCAGTTCCCGCCGCCGCCGCAAGGCTGAGCGGCGCCCGTTTCCATCCGCCCCCCGCGTCTCAAGGTTCACCCTGGCCCATGGCCCACATCGTCCTGGCCGACGACGGCATCGAGTTCGACGGCACCACCCCCGAACGCGGCCCCCTGGGCGGTGCCGAAAGCGCCGTCATCGCCCTGCTCGAGGCGCTGGCGGCGCGTGGTCACGTGGTGCAGGGGTTCACCCGCTGCGCCGTGGCGGTGGCCCACAAGGGGGTCGACTGGCGGCCGCTGGGCGAGGGGCTGCCCGACTCGGCCGACCTTTACATCGCCAACCGGGCCGACCACCTGATCGGCGCCCTGCCCGGGGCGCGGCGCACCGTGTTCTGGATCCACAATCCGGCCACCTACCTTTTGAAGCTCCGCTACCTGTGGCCGCTGCTGCGCCACCGCCCGCCGATCGTCTTCATCGGCGACTACCACGCCCGCACCTGCCCGGGCTGGGTGCCCTCGGGCGGCCGGCATGTCATCCCCTACGGCCTGACCGAGACCTTCCACGGCCGCGCCGAGGCCGACACCCCGCCGCCGCCGCGCGCCGTCTTCACCTCCAACCCGCTGCGCGGCCTCGACTGGCTGCTCGACCTGTGGGCCGGCGACATCCGGCCGCGCGCCCCGGAGGCCGAGTTGCACTTGTTCTGCGGCCCGGCGGTCTACGGCAGCCACGGCGGGCGTCACGGGGCGGCCATGCAGGCGATGCTCGATCAGGCCCGGGCCACCCCCGGGGTGGTGCTGCGCGAGCCGCTGCCCAAGGCCGCCCTGGCCGAGGAATTGCTCAAGGCCCGGGTGCTGCTCTATCGCGGCGACCTCAACGAGACCTTCTGTGCCGCCGTCGCCGAGGCCCAGGCGCTGGGCGTGCCGGCGGTGGTCACCCCCCTGGGCTCCATGCCCGAGCGGGTGCGCGACGGCGCAACCGGGGTGGTGGCCCAGACCGACAGCGCCTTCGCCCAGGCGGCGGTCGACCTGCTGACCAACCAAACAACGTGGTGGCCCATGCACCGGGCCGCCCTGGCCGCCGGCGCCGGGCTGACCTGGGACCGCGCCGCCAGCGCCTTCGAGAGTTTGATCCCCATCAAGGAGACACCATGAGCCCGCGTGTGATGCAGGTGATGGCCGGCGCCCCGCACGGCGGGGCCGAGCTGTTTTTCGAGCGTCTGGCCATCGCCCTGGCCGACAGCGGGCTGGACCAGCATCTGGTCATCCGCCCCGACGCCGACCGCCAGCGCCGCCTTCAGGCGGCCGGCATCACGCCGCACACCCTGCCCTTCGGGGGGCGGCTCGACGTCAAGACGCGGCTCGGCCTGCGCCGGCTGATCGGGCAGCTCAAGCCCCAGGTGGTGCTGAGCTGGATGAACCGGGCCACCCTGTTCTGCCCGCCGCCGGCCGGGCGCTTCGTGCAGGTGGCGCGGCTCGGCGGCTACTATGACCTCAAGTACTACAAGCGCTGCGACCACCTGATCGGCAACACCGAGGACATCGTCGACTATCTGACCGGCCAGGGCTGGCCGGCCGAGCGGGCCCACCACCTGCCCAACTTCGTCAGCCAGCGACGGGCCGAGCCGGAATCCCGCAAGGCCCACTACACGCCGCTCCAGGCGCCGCTGATCTTCGCCCTGGGCCGTCTGCACCCCAACAAGGGCTTCGATGTGCTGATCCGCGCCCTGACCCGGGTGCCCGACGCCTACCTGTGGCTGGCCGGCGAGGGCCCCTTAAGGGCCGAGCTGGAAGCCCTGGCCCAGGAACTGGGGGTCAAGCCCCGGGTCCGCTTCCTGGGCTGGCGCGAGGACGTGGCGCCGCTGTTCGCGGCGGCCGACCTGTTCGTCTGCCCGTCGCGCCACGAGCCCCTGGGCAACGTGGTGCTGGAGGCCTGGGCCCAGGGCCTGCCGGTGGTCGCCGCCGACGCCCTGGGGCCGGGCACCCTGATCGAGCACGGCGAAAGCGGCCTGCTCGCCCCGATCGACGATCCCGAGGCCCTGGCCAAGGCGATCAAGGCGGTGACCACCCAGCCGGCCCTGGCCGACAGGCTGGCCGAGAACGGCCTCGCCGCCTTCGAGGCCGGCCATACCGAAGAGAAGGTGGTGCGCGCCTATCGGGCCTTCTTCGACCGGGTCGCCCGGCAGGGGGACTGAGCGCCATGTGCGGCATCGCCGGCATCCTGGCCGACGGGCCGCTGCCCGAGGCGGCGCTGGCCGACCTCGCCCACACCCTGGCCGGGGCGCTGGCCCATCGCGGGCCGGACGGTGCCGGCTGGCACCTGGACCCGGCCCGGGGCGCCGCCCTGGTCCACACCCGGCTGGCCATCGTCGACGTGGCCGGCGGCGACCAGCCCTTCGTCGATGCCGCCGGGCGGGTCCTGGTGGCCAACGGGGAAATCTACAACCACCTGGATTTGCGCGCTTTCCTGGAGGCCGAGGGGGCGGCCCCGGCGTGGCGCTCGGGCTCGGACTGCGAACCCCTGCTGCCCCTGTTCGCCCACCTCGGCGAAGGGTTCCTCGGGCGCCTGCGGGGCATGGTCGGGCTGGCCCTGCTGGAACCCGTGGCCGATCACCGGGCCCGCGTGCTGCTGGCCCGCGATCCTTTCGGCATCAAGCCCCTGTACGTGGCCGAAACCACCTTCGAGGGCCGTCCGGCCACCCTCTTCGCCTCCGAACCCCGGGCCCTGCTGGCCAGCCGCCTGATCCCCCGCGCCGCCGATCCGGGCAAGCTGGCCGAGCTGCTGCAGCTTCAGTTCACCACCGGGCGGCCGACCGCCCTCCCCGGCATCGAGCGGGTGCTGCCCGGCGAGACGGTGTGGCTGGAAGGCGGACGGGTGCACAGCCGAACCCGCCGGCACCCCCTGCCGCCGCGCCCCACCTCGGGCCCCCCCACCGAGCCTCTCCAGGCAATTGACCGCCACCTGGAAGACACCGTCGAGGCCCACCGCATGGCCGACGTGCCGATCGGCATGTTCCTCTCCGGCGGGCTCGATTCGGCGACCCTGCTCAGCCTCATGGCGCGCCGCCCGGGGCCGCCGGTCAAGGCCTTCACCGCCGCCTTCCCGGGCAGCGCGGCGGCCGACGAACGCGCCCGCGCCCGCGCCGTGGCCCAGGCGGCGGGGGCCGAGCACATCGACCTGGAGGTGACCCGGGGCGATTTCCTCACCCACCTGCCGGCCATCGCCGCCTGTCTGGACGATCCGGCGGCCGACTACGCCATCGTCCCCACCTGGCTGCTCGCCCGCCGCGCCGCGCAAGAGGTGAAAGTGGTGCTGACCGGCGAGGGGGGTGACGAGTTGCTCGCCGGCTATGGCCGCTACCGCGCCGCCACCCGTCCCTGGCCGCTGGCCCGCCCGATGCGCCGGCGCGGCACCTTCGATGGCCTCGGTGTGCTGGCCGACCCCCCCACCGGCTGGCGCGACGGCATCGCGGCGGCCGAGCGTGGCGCCGCCGAGCTGGGCCTCAAGGGCCTCAAGCGGGCCCAGTGGGTGGACCTCGCCGACTGGCTGCCCCACGACCTGTTGGCCAAGCTCGACCGCTGCCTGATGGCCCACGGCCTGGAAGGGCGCGTCCCCTTCCTCGATCCCGTCTTCGCCCCCTTCGCCTTCCACCTGCCCGATGGCCTCAAGGTGAAGGGCCGCCTGGGCAAGTGGCTGCTCCGCCAGTGGCTGGCCGAGCACGCCCCGGCGGCCGCCCCGATGGCCCCCAAACAGGGCTTCACCGTGCCGGTCGGCGAGTGGATCGCCAGCCAGGGAAAGCGCCTCGGCCCGCTGGTCGCCGCCCAGCCCGGCATCGCCAGCCTGACCCGCCCGGCCGAGGTGCGCCGCCTGTTCGCCAGCCTCGACCGGCAAAGCGACGGCCGCGCCCGCTTCGCCGCCTGGAGCCTGCTCTTCACCGCCCTGTGGCACCAACACCATGTGATGGACCTTCCCGCCGACGGTGACGTCTTCGAAACCCTCACCCGGCGGGGGTAAAAGGGGCGCTGCCCCTTGGACCCCGCTGGGGAGGCCGGGAGGCCTCCCCAGACCCCACCATTCCTTTTGGGGCGCAACGCGGGTTGGAAGCCAAGGGCGGGCGGTGTCTGGTTGCAGGCCGGCAAGCCGGCCTGCGAACAACCTCCACCGGCCCGTGACGCGCACTCGAAAAATCGTCCTGGCGGGGGTCCGGGGGAGCCCCAGGCTCCCCCGGTGGGGATTGAAAGGGGCAAAGCCCCTTTCGTGTCCTGGCCTTGCGCAAACGGTGCAGGCCGGCTCGGCAATCCCCATATGAGCTGTCAAGGAAAGGAGGGGTGTGGGGCGGCCCGGCCGCCCCGCGTCATCCTGGCCGCATTCGGGCGGCCCCAAAGGCGAGGGAGACGATGACCAGCTTTGATCTCATTCTCAAGGGCGGCCGTGTGGTCACGCCGGCGGCCGAACAGGTGACCGACGTCGCCATCCGCGACGGGCGCATCGCCGCCCTGGGCGATCTGGCCCGCGCCGGTAAGGCGGCCGAGGTGGTCGATGTGAGCGGGCTGACCGTGCTGCCCGGGGTGATCGACAGCCAGGTGCACCTGCGCGAGCCCGGCAACGAGCACAAGGAAGACCTGGAGACGGGCAGCCGGGCGGCGGTCAAGGGCGGCGTGGTGGCGGTCTTCGAGATGCCCAACACCAACCCGCCGACCACCACCGCCGAGGCGATCGCCGACAAGCTGGTCCGGGCCCGCGGGCGGATGTTCTGCGACCATGCCTTTTTCGTCGGCGCAGCGATGCGCAACGTGCATCGGCTGGCCGAGCTGGAGCGTCTGCCCGGCTGTGCCGGGGTCAAGGTGTTCATGGGCAGCTCGACCGGCAACCTGCTGGTCGACGACGACGCCACGGTGACCCATGCCCTGGCCTCGGGCCGGCGCCGGGTGGCCGTGCACTGCGAGCACGAGCCGAGGCTTCAGGAGCGTTGGCATCTGGTCAAGGATGGGGCCGAGGTGCACGCCCATCCCGAATGGCGCGACGTCGATACCGCGCTTGAGGCGACCCGCCGGCTGCTGTCGATCGTCGAGGGGACCGGGCGGCGGGTCCATGTGCTGCACGTCACCACGGCCGAGGAAATGGCCCTGCTGGCCGACCACAAGGCGCTGGCCTCGGTCGAGGTGACGCCCCAGCACCTCACTCTGGCGGCGCCCGAGTGCTACGACCGCCTGGGCTCCAAGGCCCAGATGAACCCGCCGATCCGCGAGGCCCGCCACCGCGAGGCTTTGTGGCAGGCCCTCGACCAGGGGGTGGTGGACGTCATCGGCTCCGACCACGCGCCGCACACCCTGGAGGAAAAGGCCCGGCCCTATCCCCAGTCGCCCTCCGGCATGCCCGGGGTGCAGACCCTGGTCCCGGTGATGCTGAGCCACGTCAACGCCGGGCGGCTGTCGCTGCGCCGCTTCGTCGACCTGACCAGCGCCGGCCCGGCCCGGGTCTACAACGTGGCCGGCAAGGGGCGCCTCGCCGTGGGCTATGACGCCGACCTGACCGTGGTCGACATGACCACCGAACGCGAGATCACCGACAACTGGATCGAAAGCCGCGCCGGGTGGACCCCGTTCGCCGGCTTCAAGGCCACCGCCTGGCCGATCCACACCGTGGTGCGCGGCCGCATGGTGGTGCGCGACGAGACCATCATGGGCGATGCCCAGGGGCGGCCGGTGCGCTTCCTCGACTGTTACCAGTAACTGTTACCAGTAACCCAAGCGGAGGATTTCCATGAGCCTGATCATTTTTCTGCTGATCGGCCTGCTGGCTGGTTTCCTGGCCGGCAAGATCATGAAGGGGCGCGGCTTCGGTCTGATCGGCAATCTGCTGGTTGGCGTTGTCGGCGCCGTCATCGGTGGCTATCTGGTCACCCTGCTCGGCTTCTCGGCCTCCGGCCTGATCGCCGAAATCATCGTCGCCACCCTGGGCGCGGTGGTTCTGCTGGCCGCCATCTCGTTCATCAAGAAAGCCTGAGCCGGCGGGCGGCACGGGAGCAAGGAAGTGCCGCCCCCTTGACCCCAGGGGTGCCCTGGGGTGACTTGGACCTGTTGCCCATGATGGCGCTGCCGCCCGGGCGCCACCGGCGGGCGCCCTGGCGGGGGCGATTCGAAACGATGGAAATCAGCTCGGGAAATCCGCTCCGGAAATCCGCTCCGAAGCGCTTCGCGTGCTCTGTCGGTCGCGCAACACGCTGTGGATTCTTGATGTCGCCGCAAGCCGCCGCCGCGATCCGGTCCGGATCGCTCGGGAGTCGCTCCACGGCGCCGATGCGCCCGCTTTTCCGGCTCTCCGCGAACCGGGTGATGATAGGGGGGCGGGATAATCAAGGGAACTGGCGGATGGGGTGGGATTCGAACCCACGATAGAGCTTTTGACCCTATACTCCCTTAGCAGGGGAGCGCCTTCAGCCACTCGGCCACCCATCCACGAAGCCCCTCGGCGGGGGCCTTGCGCCACCGCGTCGGTTGAACCGCCGGCCCTGGAACGCAGCGGTTCAGGGGGCCGGGGTCGCCCCGGGAGCGGTACTTCTAATGGATCGCCCGGGCAGCGTCAACCAAGCGTCAACCAAGTGCCAAAACGCCGATTTCAGCGCTCCAGTTGGGGCACCGCCATGCCGCGTTGCACCGCCTCGCGCTGGCCCAGGGCGTCGAACCAGCGGGCCACGTTGGGGAAGGCGGCAAGGTCGATGTGATGCCAGTCGTGGCGGTCGATCCACGGGTAGCAGGCGATGTCGGCGAGGGTCACCGCCTCGCCGGCCAGGAAGGGGACCTCGCCGAGCCGCCGGTCGAGCACCTTGTAGAGGCGCTCGGTCTCGGTGCCGAAGCGCTCGATGGCGTAGTCGATCTGTTCCGGCGCGGCGCGGCGGAAGTGATGGTTCTGGCCCAGGATCGGCCCCAGCCCGCCCATCTGGAACATCAGCCACTGCAGGGCGACCGAGCGCTGCCGGGGGTCGGCCGGCCACAGCGGGCTGTTGGTCTTCTCGGCCAGGTAGATGAGGATGGCGCCGCTTTCGAAGACCGTGATCGGCTGGCCGTCCGGCCCTTGCGGATCGACCATCACGGGGATCTTGTTGTTGGGGTTGAGGGCCAGGAACTCGGGCGCGAACTGGGCCCCGCGCATGATGTCGATGACCTGCACCCGATAGGGCAGGCCGACCTCCTCCAGCATGATCGAGGCCTTGCGACCGTTGGGGGTGGTGAAGGTGTAAAGGTCGATCACCGCGCGCTCCCGCCTGTCATGGGGGTCATTGGTTTGGGGAGGGAAGTCCTGAAGGGTGACGGCCGGTGGCCGATCCGTCAACCGGGGGCGGTCGATGCGGCGGGCGGCGGTTCTCCGCCGCTGTCCGGTGCCGCCAGGGCCGCCACTTCCGGACGCAGGGTGGCGGCGAGCAGGGTCAGATCGGTGCCCAGCGGCGAGCCCTTGCGCCAAACCAGGGCCACCTGACGGGCCACCCGGTTGACCGCCAGCGGCCGGGTGATGACCTCCGGCCCGCCTTCCACCGGCACCGCCATGCGCGGCACCAGGGTGACGCCCAGGCCGCCGGCGACCATCTGGATCAGGGTGCCGAGGCTGGTCGCCTGGAACACCTCGCCGGCTTCGTCGGCGGTGGCGGCGCGCGGCACCTGCAGGCGGCAGGCGGCCAGGGCGTGGCCGCGCAGGCAGTGGCCGTCCTCCAGCAGCAGCAGCCGCTCCTGGGCCAACTCCTCGGGATCGATCGCCGCCTGATCGGCCAGCCGGTGGTCGCGCGGCAGGGCGACCCAGACGTCTTCCTCGCCGAGCACCGCCACCTCCAGGCCGGCGGTGTCCCAGGGCAGGGCGATCAGGCCGGCGTCCAGGCGGCCGCTGTCCAACTGGTCGAGCAGGCGGGCTGTCTGGTCCTCGCGCAGGAACAGGCGCAGCGCCGGATGGCGCTGGCGGATCACCGGCAGCACCCGGGGCAAAAGATAGGGGGCCAGGGTGGGGATGACGCCCAGGCGCAGGCGGCCGCTCAACGGGGCGCCGGCGGCCTCGACGGCGCGCACCAGGGCCTCGGCGTCGCGCAGCAGGGCGCGGGCCCTGATCACCGTGTCCTCGCCGACCGGGGTCAGGCGCACCTGACGGCGGCTGCCGCGCTCGACCAGGGTGGTGCCGAGCAGGGTTTCCAGGTCCTGCAGGCCGGCGCTCAGGGTCGACTGGGTGACCCGGCAGGCCTCGGCGGCGCGGCCGAAGTGCAGGTGTTCGGCCAGGCTGACCAGATAGCTCAGTTGGCGCAGGGTGGGCAGCGGGGTCATCGAGCGTACCGGCTTGGTGTGTCTGAACCGTCCACATGGGGTGGCGGGGCCGCCGCGCCAAGGGGGGGCAGGGCGAGGTTCTTGATCCGCCAGCCCCAGGTTCTTGATACCGCCAGTCATCGTCGGGTTTTGCAGCAAAAGTCATTTTCAATCCGCCTTCAATGGTATCTAACTCAAAGGTCATATCAACCAATGGCGGGCTTGGGGGCGGCACCGGCCTGGGGCATACTGGCAGCCCTGGACCACGGGCCAGCCGGCCGGGCGCGCCCTGGTCCCGTGCAACCACTCCCCCGCCCGGAGGCGGCGCTCATGACCCATCAGGCCCCCTTCCCCGATCCTGGCGTGACTCTTGATGCGACCTCTGGCGAGTCGCCGCCGATGCAGGTTGTCGAGGCCTCGGCCGATGGTCAGGTGGTGCTGCCCGACGCGGCGACCCTGCTCAATGGCGACTATGTCAAGCTGGGGCCCGACCTTTTGATCGTCGGCCCGGACGGCGCGCGCTGTCTGGTGGTCGATTACTTCATCGGCGGCGATGCGGCCGACCTCACCGTGCCGGACGGCTCGGCGGTGCTGGCCGGCGAATTGGCGGTGCGGCTGGCCGGCGGTGTGGCGCCCGGCCAACTGGCCCAGGCCGGCGACGCGGCGCAGCTCGCCCAGGCGGCGCCGATCGGCACCGTCAACAGCCTCGGCGGCACGGTCACCGTGGTCCACGCCGATGGCACCCGGGAAACCCTGAACGCCGGCGATCCGGTGTTCCAGGGCGACCTTCTGGAAACCGGCCCGGACGGCGCGGTGGGCATCGTCTTCATCGACGACAGCGCCTTCTCGCTGGGCTCCAGCGGGCGCATGGTGCTCGACGAGATGGTGTTCGACCCGGCCAGCGGCCAGGGCTCGGCCAGCATCGACATGATCTCCGGCGCCTTCTCCTTCGTCTCCGGGCAGATCGCCCGGGCCGGCACCGACGCCATGACCATCGACACCCCGGTGGCGACCATCGGCATTCGCGGCACCTCGGGCGACGGCGAGGTGTCGGCCGATCCGGAAAGCGGCGAGCCGGGATTGCAACTTGTCCTGGTCGCCGAGGCCGACGGCTCGGTGGGCGAGTTGATCGTCATTCCGCTGGGCGGGGGCGCTCCGCAGGTCATCAACCAGGCTCTGGGAGCCCTGCGCATCGGCGCCGGTGGGGTCGAGGTGTTCGTCATGACCGCGGCCGAATACCAGCAGGTGTTCGGCGGCAGCCCGGTCCGCCAGTCGCTGCGCCAGATCAGCGACCGGGCGGCCCCGGAAGGACGCGAACAGGGCGGCGACGGCGCCGATGACGCGGGCGCCGACAACCAGGACGATGATGCCGATGGGGCGGACGGCGAAACGGATCAGGACGACGCCGGCGAGGATACCGAGAGTGGTGATGGAACCGACGCCCAAGGCCCCCAGACCGGCGACGGCACCCTGACACGCTCGCAGGCCATCGCCCTGTTGCAAAGCATGGGCTTCACCGCCCAGGACGTGGCCGCGTTGACGCCGGCCCAGCAGCAGGCCCTGCGCGCGCGGCTCGAGGCCCTGGCCGAACAGCAGGAGAGCCTGAACGGCGGGACCGCCAGCGGCGGCGAGGCCAATGGGGGCGAGGACGACGATCCGGTGATCGAGGTGCCGGACCAACTGAGCAGCCTGATCGACCGCGTCATCCAGGGGACCAGCGGGGTGGACGAGATCGGCGACACCAGTGAAATCACCTCGCCGACCATTCAGGTCAGCAATGATGACAACCTGCGCGACGGCATCTCGGGCATGGAAGGCAACGACAAGGCCTACGGCTACGGCGGCGACGACTACATGGCCGGCGGCAGTGGCGACGACTATCTGTACGGCGGTGACGGCGACGACCACATCCATGGCGACATTCCCACGGGCAGCGACGCCACCGAGTTCGAGAACGCCGGGATCAGCTTCGGCGGGGGCGTCGATGGCGACGACCACATCTTTGGCGGCACCGGCAACGACGTCATCAACGGCGGCGGTGGCAACGACGTCATCAGTGGCGATGACGGCAACGACACCATCGACGGCGGCGACGGGACCGACACCATCACCGGCGGCGACGGCAACGACACCATCGACGGCGGGGTGGGAAGCGGCGACCAGATCTACGGCGGCGCCGGCAACGACAGGTTGAGCGGCGGCACCGACACCGTCGCCGACACCGTCGAGGGGGGCGACGGCGACGACACCATCGAGGTGCACGCCCACGACACCGTCAACGGCGATGCCGACAACGACACCTTCATCGTCTATGCCCGGGCGAACATCGAGACCGGGGGCAACGGCGAGGCAACCATCGACGGCGACAGCGGGACCAACACCCTGCAGTTCAATGGTCTGTCGGGCAATGCCGCCGGCAACAATTCCATCGACATGACCGGCAAGAGTGCCGGTCACCTGAACAACGTCGCGATCTGGGATCTCAGTCCGTCCAGCAGCATGCTCGATCTGGTGGTGGATCGGGACACCATCGACAACACCACGCCCGCCGATGTGCTGACCATCAAGGGCCAGTCGACCCAGGACGTGGTCTACGACATGACGGGGGGCACCGGCTCGGTCACGGTGACCGACGATCTGGGCGGCACCCTGACCCTGGAGGACAGCCCCAAGACCCTGGCCGTCGAGAACAACATGACCTTGCGGATCTGGGGCGACGGGGTCTTCGACGGCACCCCCCAGACCACCGACGAAACGGTGACCCTGGATACCCCGGGCGGCTACGACCGCCTGCAGATCGACCTGGGCGGAAATGGGGTCATCAGCACCTCGACCTATGGCGATGTGCTGGCGCTTGAGGGCGGCGCCTTCGATCTGCGCGACACCCCCAGCGGCAGCATCAAGGGAGTGGAAACGCTGAAGGTCGCGACGGATGGGGGAAGCCTGAAGATCGATTCGGATCTGATCGACGCTCTGTTGTCGACCGCCACCCTCTCTGATCTGGACTCCCTCACCGGGACGCAGACCGGCATCATGATCATCGGGAACAGCGGCGGCACCCAGGAGACTCTGGACCTCAACGACGAATACTACAATTTCGGTGATATAAGTTCCGAATTGGGTCCCTCCTACTCGGTGTATTCCACCGACTATGTTGACCCATGGTCGGGGTCAACCATCATTGTTCGGCACGGCGATTTCAACGTGATCGGTGATAAGGGGGCGGGGGGCTCCTGAGCGTCGTTTGTTCGCGGCGTCGCCTGCCCCTTTCCCCATCCGGGCGCCCTTTCCAGGCCGTGGCCACCCGGGGGGGCGTCTCATGCCGCTGTGCCAAAGACCTGACGTGCCAACCGTCCGCGACGGATGCCTGACGCACCGGTCCGCCGGCACGGCGCTTCCCGCGTCATCATCCGCCCCGTGAAGGGGCCGAAGATCACTTTTTGAGCGGGCGGTGGGTCAGGTGCCGGGAGCGACCAGGGTCGGTTCGTCGTCCGGGTGGCTCGGGTTGGCGTGGGCGACGCGGTTGCGCCCCGCCGCCTTGGCGGCGTACAGCGCCCGGTCGGCGGCGCTGATCAGGGCCGCCGGGCCGATCTGCGGGGTCGGCCGCAGCGCCGCCACCCCGACACTCAGCGTGACAATGCCCTCCCGCGGGTTGCCCGAATGGGCGATGGCCAGGCCCGCCACCGCGGCGCGGATGCGCTCGGCCACCCCCAGCGCACCCTCCAGCCCGACCCCGGGCAACAGCACGGCGAATTCCTCGCCGCCGTAGCGGGCGGCCAGATCGGAGGGTCGGAAGACCTGCCCGCCCAGGGCCTTGGCCACCGTCTTCAGGCAGTCGTCCCCGGCCTGATGGCCGTAGGTGTCGTTGTAGGCCTTGAAGTGGTCCACATCGACCAGCAGCAGGGACAGATGGCTTTGTTCGCGCTGTGCCTGCAGGCAGTCGGCCTCGATCGAGGCGTCGAACGAGCGGCGGTTGGCCAGTCCGGTCAGGCCGTCCTTGTTGACCAGGCTTTGCAGGGCGATCTGGGCCAGCTTCTGCTCGGTCATGTCGCGCAGGGTCTCGACCACGGCGACCAGCTCGCCGTCCTCGGAATAGATCGGCCCGGCGTCGATGGCCAGATACAGGCGCTTGCTGGCCCGCGGCATGACGCACCAGTTCTCGGCGCTGAGGCCCAGGTTGCGGTCGACCGGCAGGGCGTGGGTCTCATACAGCTCGCCCAGCTGATCGGTGCGCCCCTGGACCACGGTGTCGGCCAGACAGGCGCGCGGCCGGTCGTAGAAGGCCTGCCAGTGCTGGTCGGTGCCCAGCACCTCTTTCGCTTTCACGCCGGTCAGGCGTTCGCAGGCTTTGTTCCAGATGAGCACCTTGCCCTGGGCATTGAGCACGAAGGTGGGCACCACCAGGTGCTGCATCAGGCGCACGGCGAAGGCCTGGCCCAGGTCGAGCATGCCGGCGCCGCCCCCATTGGGCGACCCGCCGGCGACCGGACTGGCGGCCGCCGTGGCACGGCCCGACGGGTCGAGCCCCCTGTTTTCCCTTGTCATCGTTTCCCCTTTCGCGCCGGCTCATGGCCGACGCTTTCCCTGTATCGATGGCCGGGGCTTGGTGGGTTGTCTTGCCGTCGTTGTGCGGCATCCCCGGCTCCCGTTGCGGGTAGTTTACACGCAACCCGATGCATATCGGAACGGGGAAATGTGGGGTGCCGTTCCACTTTTGGGGTCGGGGCGGGGGCTATTCCGGCTGGCTGGCCGGCGGCGCTTCGTCGAATATATCGAACAGCCGGCGCAGGAAGCCGGGAGCCAGGGCGGACAGCGCGTTGACCGAGGTTTCCGGCGCCTCGATCGGGCCGCTCAGCCGGTAGTTGGCGGCGAACACGCCGCCGCCCTTCTCGCCGCCGGTGAAGATGTCGCCGATCAGCGGGATGTTGCCGAGCACGCTGTTGACCGCGTAGGCGGGCACGATGGTGCCGGCCAGGTCGAGGGTTTCCGGTTGCTCGCTGTCCGGGTGGGTGTCGATGCTGCCCGAGGCGGTGATGCCCAGCGATGGCCCGGCGGCCCGCGCCTCGTTGAGGAACAGCACGCCGTCGGTGTAGGTGAACGGCGCCCTCAGGTGCGACATGTACAGCCCCTCGCCGCCCAGGGTGTCGAGGATGCCGGTCAGCGCGGCGATGCTCAGCACGCGGGCCATCAGCGGCGCGTCGTGCAGGCGGAAGGCGCCCATGCGCACCTCGCCGGCCACCGCCCCGGAAACACCCATCTCGCCGTCGATGGTCAGCTCGCCGCCCTCCACCTGCTCGCTCAGCCCGAACACCCTGAGCAGGGCGCCGGCATCGGCGGTGGTCACCGAGAACACCCGCCCGGCGCCGGTCTCGGCCGGGGCCAGGGTGGCGGTCAGCGGCGTGCGGCCCTCCAGCATGGCCTCGATGCGGGCGCTCTGCCAGCGCTCGCGGTCGCGGCGCAGGGTGAAGGCGACCTTTTCCAGGGTGCCTTCCGGGCTGACCCAGACCACGTCGAAGGCCCCCTTGAGGGTGATCGGTGGCAGGTCGTTGACCTCTCCGGGCAGCGGCTCGGCGGTGTCTGGCGTGGTCGCCGCGCGGGCCCGGTCGAGGAAGCGGGTGGCATCGAAGCTGGGCCCGCTGAGCTGGATGTCGAAACCGCCCTGGTCGGTTGGCGCGAAGCCGCCGCTGGCCACCGTGCTGCCGAAACGCAACTGATCGACGCTGATGTACTCGATGGCGCCGCCCTTGGTCAGGCTGACCCGGCCCTGAAGGTCCAACTCGTCGCCGGCGCCGAGCCAGAAGTCGGAGACCTCGGCCAGCCGGTTGTCCTCCAGGCGCAGGGTGGCCGAGGCATTGGCCGGCTCGCCGGCCGGCTTTTCCCAGTCCAGGCCGGGCAGGCGCATGGTGGTTTCGGTCAGGTCGACCTCGGCCCTCAGCGAGGCCAGATCGGGGGTGAGGCGGGTCAGCACCACCTCGGCGCCGGCCGGGCCGCTGACGAAGGGCGGCATGAAGGGCGCCAGATCCAGCCCCAGCACGCCGCGCTGGTGGTCGTCGAGCCTTCCCTTGACGTGGAAGCGGCTGACGAAGTCGGCCCCCTCGGCGAACATCTCCTGCCAGGTGAACTGGCTGTCGATGCCGCCGATGGCGCCGCGCCCGGTGACGATCATCTGGCTCGGGTTGACGTTCAGCTTCAGCGCCCCCTGGCTCAGGTCCTGGCCCATCACCACGCCCTTGAGGGCCGCCGCCTGGGTGGTGGCGGTGGCGCGCACGTCCATCTCGGCCAGCTTGAGGTCGCTCAACAGGGGGAAGGCCAGGGCCAGGCGCACCTTGGCGTTGCCGCTGGCGGCGGCGGGGTCGAGGCCGAGCTTGCTCACATAGCCCAGGGGCGGGTGGTCGACCACCCGCAAGGCATCGCCCAGCGGCCCGGTGATGCCCAGCCGGATGTCGATGTCCTGATCGGCCGCGTCGAAACCACCCAGCCTGATCTCGCCGTCGCTGACCTTGAGGCCGTAGAGCCGGCCGTCGGTGATCTCAAGATCGATGCCCGAGGGGTGGAAGGTGGCCTTGGTCGCCGCCTGCCTGACCGCCGGCATGGGGGGCAGGTAGTCGACCGTCACCCCCTGGGCGGTGGCCTGGCCTTCCAGGGTGTCCAGGGTCAGCAAGTCCCAGTCCGGCCCGCTCAGGCGGACCGAGAAGGTGGCATCGTCGATGCGGCCGCCGAACAGATGGGTGCTCACCCAGTCGTGGCCGCCGGGCGCCAGGCTGGGCGGCCACAGAACCGCCAACTGGTCGAAGGACAGGGGCGAGACGGCGGCCTCGGCCGACAGGTCGAGCCCGCTGTCGCCGCGCTCCAGGCGGCCGCTGGCGATCACCGTGGCCCCCTCGCTGCCATCGGGCAGGGTCAGGTCGACGGTCAGGTTGGCCAGATCCACCCGCGCCAACCCGGCCCCGCCCCGCAGGTCGAGCGACAGGCCCGAGAAATGCGCGGTGTGGGCCAGCGGCGCCGGCAGGTCGATCCGGCCGGGCCCGCTTTCCAGGGTCAGCGCCAGATCGCGGACCAGCGGCGCGCCGCGCAGCATGAGGTCGGCCTCCAGCCGTGCGTCGAGCCCTCCGCGCACCCCGGTCAGTTGGGCCAGGGCGGGATCGAAGCCGGCCAGATCGGCCGGGCGCAGGTTGGCCAGCCGGGCCGAGACGCCCAGTGCGCCGCCCAGCGGGTCGAGGTCGGCGAACAGTTCCAGCCGGCTCGGCGGGCCTTCGCCCAGGTCGAGGTCGAGCCAGCCGTCCAGGGCCACGCCGCGCTCGATGCTGGCCAGGGTCAGGGTGGCCGCCGGGACCCGCCAGTCGATGCCGCGCCGGCGGTCATCGACGGTGATCTCGGCATCGACCACGCGGACCAGGGCGAGGTCGGCCAGCAGGGGCGGCGGTGGCGCCCCGCCCGGGGCCAGATCGAGGCGGGCCGCCAACTGGTCGAGCAGGGGGGCGATGTCGGCCGGGGCCGCCGAGTCGGCGTCCGATCCGTCGATCTTCGTGCCCGGCCAGCGGAAGCCGTCGCCGTCGCCGGTGCTCAGGGCCCAGCCGCCGTCGGCCTCGTGGATCACGGTCAGGCGCGGCCGGACGACCTCGACCGAGGTCAGGGCCAGCCGCCCTTCCATCAGCCGCCGGGCGCTCAAGGAAACCGACAGGCTGGGCACCCGGAGCAGGGGGGCCCGGTCGCCGCCGGCCTCGGGATCGCGGACGGTGACACCGCGCATCCGGATGTCCAGCGCTCGGTCGGGGCCGGCCCAGGTCAGCACGGTGGTCTCGAAGGCGAGATCCACCGGCAACTCGGCGTCATCCAGCGCCTGGCGCAGGTAGGGCGACAGGAAATCCAGCTCGACCGGCCCCTGGGCCAGCCGCCAGGCGCTGACCGACAGGCCGAGAAGAAGCAGCAGACCAACCGTTGCCAGGGCCCGAAGCAGCAGTCTGACCGTGCCGTGAACCACCCTGGCGCGTTCTCCTGCATGGGGTTGGTGGGAAATCGGGGGGCGGGATCGCCGGGCCCGCCGATCCTGCGAGCCTGTCGGGCGGTCCACTTTTTGAACTTGCCGGGCCGCCGACGGGATGACAATCCCTAACATCGGCGCAAAAATCCAGGCCGCCGCTCACCGCTGGTTTTGGAGCCCGCCCTTTCCCATGTCCGACTTCCCCTATGCCGCCCGCATCGCCGCCGCCCTGCCCGCCGCCGCCGACCCGCAAGCCGCCGCCCGGGGCCGCGAGCGCTGGGCCGAAAGCGCCGGGCGGCTGGCCGGCGGCACCCCGGAGCAGGTGGCGCAGGCCCAGGCCATGCGCGCCGCGCTGGACGACGCGGCCGTCTCGGCGGTGTTCGCCGCCCTGTTCGGCGGCAGCCCGTTCCTCTCCGGCATCATCCAGCGCCGCCCGGACGACTTCCTGAGGCTGGTCGCCGAGGGGCCCGAGGCGCTGCTCGACACGGTGCGCGCCGAGCTTGACGGTCCGGCCCGGCGGCTGACCGACAGCGCCCCCCTGATGGCCACCCTGCGCCTGGCCAAGCGCCGGGTGGCCCTGCTCACCGCCCTGGCCGACATCGCCGGCGACTGGCCGTTGGCCAGGATCACCGGGGTGCTGTCCGATTTCGCCGCCCGGGCCCTGTCGGTGTCGACGGCGCATCTGCTGGCCCAGGCCGCCGGGCGCGGGTTGATCGAGTTGCCCGACCCGGCCAACCCCGAGGCGGGCAGCGGCTACGTGGTCATCGCCATGGGCAAGATGGGGGCCGGCGAGCTGAACTACTCCAGCGACATCGACCTGATGGTGTTCTACGACCAGGAGGTGATCGCCTACCGCGGCCCCAAGACGCCCAAGGAGTTCTATGTCCGGCTGACCCGGGATCTGGTCCGCCTGATGGAGGAGCGCACGGCCGACGGCTACGTCTTCCGCACCGACCTTCGGCTGCGTCCCGACCCCGGCTCGACGGCGGTCGCCATGTCCATGGAGGCGGCCGAGCTGTACTACGAGGGCTTCGGCCAGAACTGGGAGCGCGCCGCCATGATCAAGGCGCGCGCGGTGGCCGGCGACCTCGCCGCGGGCCGTGCCTTCCTCAAGCGGCTGCGTCCCTTCGTCTGGCGCAAGAGCCTGGATTTCAATGCCATCCAGGACATCCACTCGATCAAGCGGCAGATCAACGCGGTGAAGGCCTGCGGGGTGGTCACCGTGGCCGGCCACAACATCAAGCTGGGCCGGGGCGGCATCCGCGAGGTGGAGTTCTTCGCCCAGACCCAGCAGTTGATCTGGGGCGGCCGCGAACCCCGCCTGCAGGTGCCGCAGACCCTGGGGGCCATCGCCGCCCTGGCCGAGCGCGGGCTGGTCGATCCGCCCACCGCCCAGTCGCTGGACCGCTGCTACCATCTTTTGCGCCGGGTCGAGCACCGCCTGCAGATGATCGACGACGCGCAGACCCAGACCCTGCCCAAGGAGCCCGAGCGGCTGACCCATCTGGCCCGCTTCCTGGGCTACCCGGACGCCAGCGCCTTCGCCGCCGAGTTGCGCGACATCCTGTGCACGGTGGAAGCCCACTACGCCGACCTGTTCGAGGACGCCCCGTCGCTGTCCGAGGACGGCAACCTGGTCTTCACCGGCAGCGAGGACGATCCGGACACCCTGGCCACCCTGGCCGGCCTGGGCTTTTCCAACCCCGCCTCGGTGGCGGCGGTGATCCGCGGCTGGCACCACGGGCGCTACCGCTGCCTGCGCTCGACCAAGGCGCGCGAGAAGCTGACCGAGCTGACCCCGGTGCTGCTCCGGGCGCTGGGCGCCACCTCCAACCCGGACGGCGCCTTCAACCGCTTCGACGAGTTCCTGAAAAAGCTGCCGGCCGGGGTGCAGATCTTCGCCCTGTTCGCCGCCGATCCCGGCCTGCTTGGCCTGCTGGCGCGGATCATGGGCGACGCCCCCCGGCTGGCCGACCAGTTGGGCCGCAATCCGGCCCTGGTCGATTGCCTGATCGATCCCGACCTGCTGGCGGCGCCCGACACCTCGGTCGCCGCGCTGAGCGGCGAGTTGGCCCTGCATCTGGCCCAGACCAGCCATTTCGAGGAGGTGCTCGACCGCTGCCGGCGGTGGGCCAACGACCGCCGCTTCCAGGTCGGGGTGCTGGTGCTGCTGGCCCGCATCGACGCCGAGACCGCCGGGCGCGCCCTGTCGGCCCTGGCCGACGCGGTGCTCGGCGCCCTGATGCCCTACGTGGTCGAGGATCTGGCGCGCAGCCACGGCAAGGTGCCGGGCAGCGAGGTCGCCGTGCTGGCCATGGGCAAGATGGGCGGCCTGGAGATGACCGCCACCTCCGACCTCGACCTGATCATCCTCTACCGCGCCGACCCCGAGTGCCCCGGTTCGGATGGGCGGCGGCCGCTGTCGCCGGGCGACTGGCACATCCGCCTGACCCAGCGCTTCATCAACGCCATCACCGCGCTGACCGCCGAGGGCCGGCTGTACGAGGTGGACATGCGCTTGAGGCCCTCGGGCAACAAGGGGCCGCTGGCGGTCAGTCTGGATGCCTTCGAACGCTACAACCAGGCCGATGCCTGGACCTGGGAGCACATGGCGCTGACCCGGGCCCGGGTCTGCCTGGGGCCGGCCGGGTTGGCCGAGGCGGCGCGCCAGGCCACCGCCCGCACCCTGACCCGCCAGCGCGATCCCGGACGTCTGGTCGCCGAGGTGGCCGAGATGCGGGCCCGCATGGCCCGCGAACACAAGGGCGACGATCCGTGGGAGGTCAAGCACCGGCGGGGCGGGCTGATCGACATCGAATTCATCGCCCAGTACCTGCAACTGCGCCACGCCCACGCACATCCCCGGGTGCTCGCCCCCAACACCCTGGGGGCGCTTCGGAAACTGGCCGATGCCGGGCTGCTGGAGGCGGCCACCGCCGGGCGGCTGATCGAAGCCCACCGGCTGTGGCTGGCCGTGCAGTCGGTGCTGCGTCACTGCGTCGAGGGGCGCTTCGAGCCCGGGCGCGCCTCGCCCGGGCTGGTCCGCACCATCGTCGACAGCGTCGCCCTGGTGCAGCCGGAGGACCCGCCGGCCGACCTCGACGATCTGGCCCGGCGCATGGACACGGCGGCCGACGCGGCCTATCTGATCTTCCAGGAGTTGATCGAGACTCCGGCCAGCCAGGTGTCCGCACCCGCCGATCCCCGGACGGCGGGCGCGGGACCCTGAGCCGGCTTCGCCCCGCCCCGACGCCACTTCGACGGACCGAGCATGAGCCAGACCCAGACCCGACCCGCCGCCGGCGATCCGGCGCCCGACTTCGCCATGGCCACCGATGGTGGTGGCCAGGTCTCGTTGAGCGACTTCAAGGGCCAGCCGCTGGTCCTCTACTTCTACCCCAAGGACGACACCTCGGGCTGCACCAAGGAGGCCCAGGCCTTCCGCGACGCCAAGGCGGCGTTCGACGAACTGGGGGTGACCATCGTCGGCGTCTCCAAGGACAGCGTGAAGAAGCACGACACCTTCAAGGAGAAGTACGAGCTGAACTTCCCGCTCGGCTCCGACCCCGAGGGCGCGGTCTGCGAGGCCTACGGGGTGTGGGTGGAAAAAAGCATGTATGGGCGCACCTACATGGGCATCGAGCGCTCGACCTTCCTGATCGACGGCGCCGGCGTGGTCGCCAAGGCATGGCGCAAGGTGAAGGTGGCCGGCCACGCCGAGGCGGTGCTGGACGCAGCGCGCCAATTGAAGGGCGCCAGTTGAAAGACGCCAGTTGAAAGCGCCAGTTCAGAACGATTGACCGGCCGGCGGTGCGGGGCCGGGGGCCGAGGGAGACGGCATGTTCGACAGCCTCACCACGCGGGCCCGGTTGATCCTGCTGGAAACCGCGCCGGCCGCCAAGATCACCCGGACCCGCGACCTCGCCACCGCCTGGCGGGCCGGCGCGGTGCCGCGCATCGGCAGCGCGCCGCCGCCCGAGCGCCCCGGCCGGCCGGCCCGGCCCCAGTTGCTGCCGCCGCGCCAGATGCCCCGGCGCAGCGGCGGGGTGGCGGGGCGCGTCGCCCTGCTTCATGCCCTGGCCCACATCGAGCTCAATGCCATTGATCTGGCCTGGGACCTGATCGTGCGTTTCGCCGAGCAGGAACTGCCCCACGCCTTCTTCACCGACTGGATCGCCGTGGCGCTCGACGAGGCGCTGCACTTCGAGCTGCTGGAGGAGCGCCTGCGCCAGCTCGACAGCCACTATGGCGCCTTGCCGGCCCATGACGGGCTGTGGCAGGCCGCCGAGGCCACCGCCGACGACCTGCTGGCCCGTCTCGCCGTCATCCCGATGAGCCACGAGGCGCGCGGCCTGGACACCACGCCGGCCACCATCGCGCGGCTGACCGCCCAGGGCGACGCCGCCTCGGCCGGCATCCTGAAGACCATCCTGACCGACGAGATCCGCCATGTGCGGACCGGGGTGCGCTGGTTCCGCTTTGTCTGCCAGCTGCGCGGTCTGGACCCCGAGGCCACCTTTGTGGAAAAACTGGCCACGCACCTGCCGGCCGGCCTGAAGCCGCCGTTCAACCACGCGGCGCGGGCCGAGGCCGGCTTTCCCGAGCCCTGGTACACTGCCGCCGCCCGGTCCGACCACACCCGCGGCGTCGGCTGACCGCCCACCAACCGGAGACTTTCCAAGATGCTCAAACGTCTGCTTGGCCTGGGCGGGGCGCTGGCCACCGGCCTGCTCGCCGCCTGTGACGAGGCGCCGCAAAGCCAGCAACTGTTCCTCGAAGGGGCCGGCACCTGGAGCTATCTGGTCGATGCGGTGAAGGACGGCCCGCTGTGGGTCGATGTGGCCGGCAACCCGTTCGCGGTGGCCGATGCCGATGCCGCCCGGGCCATGGCCGAGGCGGTCGAGCGCGGCATGACGGCGCTCAAGATCACCACCACCACCGACCGCGCCGCCGCCGCCCGCCCCATGTACCGCCTCAAGGTGGTGCTCAACCCGGGTCCGTCGGCCAATTTCCGCAAGCTGTGCCAGGAGATGGCGCCGGCCGGCCCGCCGCCCGAGGGCAAGCTTGAGATCCTGATGGGGTTCTGTGTCGAGGACGAGGTGCGGGGCGCCGCCCGGGGCAGCCTGCCGACCACCGACAACCCCCGGGCCGAGCCGCTGGTCCAGTTGATCGGCCGCATGACCCGTCAGGTGCTGGCCCGCAACACCGACCGCTGAGGTCCCGCCGGGTCAGCCTTCGGGAACGACCAGGGTCAGGCTGCTGCGGCCGAAGGTGCGGCTTTGCTCGATGGTGAAGCCGGGCACGGCGTCCAGCGGCCGGGCGTGCTCGACCACGGCCAGGGTTTCTGGGCCGATCCAGCCGGCCGCCGCCAGCGCCGCCAGGGCCGGGGGACCCAACTCCTGGCCATAGGGCGGGTCGAGCAGCACCACCTCCATGGGGGCGTCGGCGGGCGGCGGCTTGAGGGCGTCGGCGGCCAGCAGGCGGGCCCGTCCGGGCGGCACCTCCAGGGCCTTCAGCGCCGCCGCGACCAGCCGCCGGGCCTCGGCCGAGGTGTCGAGGAAGGTCACCTCGGCGCCGCGCGACAGCGCCTCCAGCCCCAGCGCCCCAGTGCCGGCGAAGGCATCGAGCAGGCGCACCCCGTCCAGGCCATGGGCGCCCCGGCGGAAACGATGGGCGAGCAGGTTGAACAGGGCCTCGCGCACCCGGTCGGTGGTCGGCCGGATGCGGTCGTCGGGTGGCCCCGGCAGGCGGCGTCCCTTGTAGGCGCCGGCGATCAGGCGCAGCCCGCGCGAACCCTGGGGGTGGCGGCTCATGGGCGGGCGCGGCGCCGCTTCTGGGCCGGCTGGGGCAGCGAGGCGGCGGGGATGAGGCCGGAAAGCTGCTCGCGCAGCACCTTGCCGGAGACCTCCTCGACCGCCCCGGGGGCCAGCCGGCCGAGCTGGAAGGGGCCGTAGGAAACCCGGATCAGCCGCCCGACATCCCACCCGAAGTGGGCCATCAGCTTGCGCACCTCGCGGTTCTTGCCCTCGCGCAGGCCGACCATCAGCCAGGCGTTGCCGCCCTGCTGGCGCTCCAGTTGGGCGGTGACCGGGCCATAGCGCACCCCGTCGATGGTCAACCCCTCGGCCAGACGGGCCAGCTCGGCCTCGGTCGGGCGACCGTGCAGGCGCACCCGGTAGCGGCGCAGCCAGCCGGTGGCCGGGGCCTCCAGGCGGCCGGCCAGGGTGCCGTCGTTGGTCAGCAGCAGAAGCCCTTCCGAGGTCAGATCGAGGCGGCCCACCGAGACCACCCGGGGCAGCTCCGGCGGCAGGCTGTCGAAGACCGTCGGGCGGCCTGCCTCGTCGCGGTGGCTGGTCACCAGCCCGGGCGGCTTGTGGTAGCGCCACAGGCGGGTTTCGCCGATGGTGGGGACCGGCTTGCCGTCCACCTCCAGGGTTTCGCCGCCTTCCAGGACCACCGCCGGGGTGTCCAGCACGCGGCCGTTCAGGCGCACCCGGCCGGCGGCGATCAGGCGCTCCACCTCGCGCCGCGAGGCGACGCCGGCGCGGGCCAGCACCTTGGCGACGCGGCCCCGGTCGGGGGCGTCGTCGGGCGAGTCATCGGGGGCGTCTTTGGGCGCCTTGGTGCGGGAACGGTCGGTGGGCATGGCGGGGCGGTCTTTTCGCGGGAGGTGGCCGAACGGCGTTTGGGCGAGGTATACCCATTGCCGCCCCGAGGCAACCCCGAGCGCGGACAGCCGATGCCCAATTCGTTCCTTGAGATGGCCTTCGCCGAGGCCGAGGCCGCCGCCGCCCGGGGCGAGGTGCCGGTGGGTGCCGTGGTCGTCGCCGCCGATGGCCGAAGCGTGCTGGCCCGGGCCGGCAACCGGGTCGAGGAATTGGCCGACCCCACCGCCCACGCCGAGGTGCTGGCCCTGCGCGCCGCCTGCCAGACCCTCGGCCGGCCGCGCCTTGAAGGGGCCAGCCTGTACGTGACCCTGGAGCCCTGTGCCATGTGCGCCCAGGCCGTCGCCCTGGCCCGGGTGGCCCGGCTGGTCTTCGCCGCCTACGATCCCAAGGGCGGTGGCGTGGAGCACGGGGCCCGGGTGTTCGCCCGCCCCACCTGCCACCACCGCCCGGAGGTCATCGGCGGCATCGACGAACGCCGCGCCGCCGCCCTGCTGGCGACATTTTTCAAGGCCAGACGGTAGGCGGCGGGGGTAGCGTCCCCCCCTGGTCGGGCCTACCTTTCGGTTTGACCAAAAATGACGTTTTTCACCAAGGAGGTTCCCCGATGTACAAGGACTGGAAAAAGCTGACCGGCGACCTGGGCGGCGCGATGAAGGAAACCCGGGCCGGCATTCCCGAGACCTGGGGCGCCTTCTCCGACATGGCCGCCGCGGCGACCAAGGACGGGGCGCTCGACCCCAAGACCAAGGAGCTGCTGGCGGTTGCCATTTCCATCGCCGTGCGCTGCGATGGCTGCATCGCCTTCCACGTGCGCGGCGCGGTCAAGAACGGGGCCACCCGCGAGGAGATGCTGGAGACCATTGGCATCGCCCTGTTCATGGGCGGCGGGCCGTCGAGCGTCTACGGGGCCCAGGCCCTGGAGGCCTTCGACCAGTTCTCGGCCGGCAAGTGACGGCCATGCGGCGATCTTCCCTGCGCCGTGGGCTGGCGGCCCTGGGGGTGGGGCTTGGCCTGGCCTTGGGGCTGGTCGGCCCGGCCCTGGCCGCCGGCGGCGGCGGGGGGCATGGTGGCGGCGATGGCGCGGCGACCGAGGAAGACGCGGCGCCGCGCTACATCCAGTTGCGGGCCATCTGGGTGCCGGTCGAGCGGGGCGGCGGCCCGCCCACCCAGGCCCCGGTGACCATCCGCCTGTTCCCCAACCCGGAGCACGCCGACCGGGCCTGCAAGAGCGCCCCGCTGGTTCACGACGCGCTGGTTCGCAAGATGGCCCGCCAGCCGTTCCCGCCCGAGCAGATCGAGGGGTTGGCCAAGCAGGGGCCGCGCCTGCGGGAGATCGCCAATCAGGTCAGCGGGGCCGGGGTGTGGGATCAGGTGGAGGCCTTTCCCAATCAGGTCCCCCGGCCGGACGCCGAATCGGACAAGCTGTCCTCGGTCTGCAAGTAGGCGGGAGCGCTGGGCGGTGGGGGATCAGAAGCCGGCCCCGGGCTGGCTCAGGTAGGCCTCCTCCTGCGCCGTGTTGGCCCGCCCGAGCACCGCGTTGCGGTGCGGAAAGCGGCCGAAACGCGCGATCACCGCGTGGTGCTTCACCGCCCAGTCGTAGGGCGAGCCCTCGGCCTCGGCGCCCGGCAGGTCGGCGAACAGGCGCAGCGCCGCTTCCTGGTCGGCCAGCGCTTCCGAGTGCTCGTAGGGCAGGTAGAGGAACCAGCGGTGGACATCGGGCAGGCCCCGGTCCAGGCCCATGGCGATGGCCTGCTTGACCAGGGCCAGGATGTGCCCGTCCGAGGCGTAGGCCCGGGGGTCGTCGCGGTACAGGTTGCGCGGGAACTGGTCGAGCAGCAGGGTCAGGGCGACCAGGCTTTCCGGCTCGCCGGCCCAGGAATCGAGCTGGCCGGCGGCGGCGGCGCGCTGGGTGTCGGCGAAGCGGGCCGCGATCTCGGCGTCGAAGTCGGCGTCGCGGGTGAACCAGATGGGGCGTGGGCGGCCGAACTCGGGACCGTCCTCGGGGCCGAACCAGAAATCCAGGATGTCACGCGGGGAGACGCTCATCGGCGGGGCTTTCAGTTGGCGGCGGCGGCCAGCGGGTCGTGTTTGGGAATCCAGATCAGTTGGCGGTGTTCCAGGTGGTCGGTCTCGACCAGCCAGGGGTTGAGGGCGATCAGCACGTCCGGTGTGGTCTTCTCGCGCCGGGCGAAGGCGGCCACGGTGTCGCCCTGGCGGGCCATGCCGCGCAGGATGGGAAAGTCGACCGGGCTGCCCACCGGCTCCGGGGCGAACGAATCGTCCAGGTCGGCGTTGAGGCTGGCGATGGTTGCCAGATGGGTTTCCACCTCGCGGGCCAGACGGGCGTTTTCGTCGGCCAGGCGGTCCACCTCGGCCTTGAGGTCGGCGGTGCGCTGGCGCATCTCCTCGGCCCGCGTTGCCATGGCGCGGATCACCTCGTCGCGCGCCTCCAGCATCACCCCGGCCCCGGCGGCGAGGCCGCCAAGCAGCAACAGCAGGGCCAGACAGACGTAAGGCCAGGGGCCGCGTCGCGGGGCGGGCATGGGGACTCTCCAGGGGGGCGTGGGCGCGACCCCCAGTCTACACGCCCGCCGGCCACCGCCCAATGAATGAAAGCGGTGCCCGGTGCTCAGGAGGCGCGGGCGACGATCTTCAGCGGCCGGTCGGTGGGCAGCGGGCGGCCCTCGGGAATGTCGTTGAGCAGGCGGAACCAGTCCTCGTTGTAGGTCTGGTAGGGCAGGTTGGCGGCCAGCCGGTCGAGCCGGTCGTCGGGCCGGGCGTAGGCGACGATCAGGCGCATCGGCTGGATGCGCGCCGCCTCCGCCGGATCGAGCCGCTCGAAGCTGTAGGTGGTGCGGCGGAAGGACTCCGAGCGCTGCGCCATGCGGCCGCGCGGGGTGGCGAAGAGGAAGCGGAAGACCTGCCCGGAGGGGCCGTCCAGCGCCACCAGCCGAAGGTCGTACTCGCCGCTGCGGCCGGCCCCGGTGGCGCCGTCGAGGCCGTTGACCTTGAGCCGCTCGAGCTGCGACAGGGCCAGTCGGGGGGCCCATTCCTGGCGCAGATAGGCGACCAGATCGCGGCTCTTCTGGGGGCGGGCCATGTCGAACACGATCACCGAGTCGTCCGGGTGCTGGGCGACCACCTGGCTCGGCCGGTTGGTCATGCGGAAGCCCTCCGGCACGACGAACTGGAAGCCCAGTCCGGGGTGGGCGAAGCGCCGCCCGTAGACGATGCCCTGCTGCGGCGAATCGCCGAAGATCATGCCGTTGATCTGCTCCATCAGGGCCTCGCGGCCGAGCTTCGGATTGGCCGGGCGGGCCTCGCTGGCCTGCTCCATGGCGCGCCGGGTGCGGTCGATGGTGCGCGGGTGGGTGGACATGAAGTTCATCTCGTCCACCTGGCCCTCGGGCAGGCCCATCATGCGGGCCTCCACCTGGGCCTGCTGGCGCAGGGTGGCGAGGAAGCTGACCATGGCCTCGGGGTCGTAGCCGCCCCGGCTCATGTAGCGCACGCCCAGCATGTCGGCCTCGAACTCCTGGTCGCGCGAATAGCTCTGGATCCACGAGGCGGCGACGCCGCTGGCCATCTGGGTCACCGCCTGACTGCCGGTGGCGATGCCCAGCACCGCCACCCCGAGCTGGGCCAGCATGCCCTGGCTCAGGCGTTCGGCGGTGTGGCGGGCGTTGACGTGGCCCAGCTCGTGACCCAGCACGCCGGCCAGCTCGGCCTCGTTGCTGGCCAGGGCGATGGCGCCACGGGTGATCGCCACCTTGCCGCCGGGCAGCGCGAAGGCGTTGACCACCGGGCTGTCGAGAACGGTGAACTCGTAGGGCAACTGGGGCGTCTCGGTCAGCCGGGCCAGGCGGTTGCCGATGCCGGTCACGTAGCCGTTCAGCCGCCGGTCCTCGTAGGCGCCGCCGAAGGCCTCGACCAGCTTGGGGTACTCCCGGGTGCCCAGCTTGATGTCATCTTCCAGGCTGTAGACGCCGGTGAAGCTGCTGCGCCCGGTCGCCGGGTTGGTCGACACGCAACCGGTCAGCGCGGCGCTGGCGGTGGCGGCGCCGCCGCCAACCAGAAAGGCGCGGCGGCTGAGGAGGGGGGCGGGGCGGACGGACAGCATGGGACGGGCCTCCGGACGACGGCAACAACCGGGATGGGGTCCGACTGTAGCGCTCTTTGTGGGCCAGAAAAAGGCAACCGGCGCCGGCGCCGGGCGACTCAAAAGGGATGCGCTGATCCCTGGTCTTGGCACGCCAGGGCGAGTATACCGGGATCAGCATCGCCCGTCCGGCGTCGTCCGGCCGGGGTCGATGAACCGCTTTGCCGGTCCCGGTGGTTCAGGAGGCGACCCGCCGGGGGCGGCCAGGATTGCTTTTTTGGGGGAGAGCCGTCGAAATGCTGTCGTTTGTCAGGAAGACCCTGTTGCTGGGGCTGGCCGTGGTCGCTGGCGCCACCGCGAGCCACGCCGCCGATCCGTCCGCCGAGCCGGTGCGCATCGGCGAGATCAACAGCTATGCCCGCCTGGGCGCCTTCACCGAGCCCTACCGCAAGGGCTGGGAGCTGGCCGTCCAGCAGATCAACGCCGCCGGCGGGGTGCTCGGCGGGCGGCCGCTCGAGGTGATCAGCCGCGACGACAACGCCAGCCCGGCCGATGCCCTGCGCGCCGCCGGCGAGTTGTTGAACCGCCATCAGGTGGACCTGCTGGCCGGCACCTTCCTTTCCAACGTCGGCCTCGCGGTGAGTGATTTCGCGGCCCACAACAAGGTGCTGTTCGTCGCCGCCGAGCCGCTGACCGACGCCATGATCTGGGAGAAGGGCAACCACTACACCTTCCGCCTGCGCCCCTCCACCTACATGCAGACCGCCATGCTGGTCGCCCAGGCCAAGGACCTGCCGGTCACCCGCTGGGCCACCGTGGCGCCCAACTACGAGTATGGCCAGTCGGCGGTCCGGGTCTTCAAGACCCTGATGAGCGAGGCCCGGCCGGACGTGGAGTTCGTCGCCGAGCAGTGGCCGGCCCTGTTCAAGCTGGACGCCGGGGCCACCGTGGCGGCGCTCGAGGCGGCCCAGCCGGAGGCCATCTTCAACGTCACCTTCTCGGCCGATCTCGGCAAGTTCGTCCGCGAGGGGACGACGCGCGGCCTGTTCGAGGGGCGCGAGGTGGTCAGCCTGCTGTCCGGCGAGCCGGAATACCTGGAGCCGCTGGGCGCCGAGACGCCGGCCGGCTGGCTGGTCACCGGCTACCCGGTGGCCCAGATCGATACCCCCGAGCACCGCGCCTTCGTCGAGGCCTATCAGGCGGCCTATGGCGAGCTGCCCAAGATGGGCTCGATGGTCGGCTACAACACCTTCGTCTCCATCGCCGCCATGCTCGACGCGGCCGGCGACACCGACACCGAAACCATGATCGCCGCCCTGGAAGGGCTTGAGGTGAAGACCCCGCTGGGGCCGATCACCTGGCGCGAAAGCGACCACCAGTCGACCATGGGGGCCTGGGTCGGGCGGCTCGAGGTCAAGGACGGCGCCGGCCGCATGGCCGACTGGTCCTACGTCCCCGGCGAGGCGGTGCTGCCGCCGGCCTCGGCGGTCGAGGCGCTGCGCCCGTCCGGCCAGTAAAAGTCTGCAACAACCGGCTGCGACAACCGGCTGCAACACAAGCGGGACGGCGGTGGATCTCGGCTTTCTTGTCATCCAGTTCCTCAACGGGCTGGCCAGTGCTTCCTCGCTGTTCCTGGTGGCGGCCGGGCTGTCGCTGATCTTCGGGGTCGGGCGGATCGTCAACTTCGCCCACGGCAGCCTGTTCATGCTGGGCGCCTACCTGACCGTGGCCCTGGTGCCGGCGGTCGGCTTCTGGGCCGCCGTGCTGCTCGCCCCGCCGCTGGTGGCGCTGATCGGCGGGCTGATCGAACGCCTGATCCTGCGCCCCATCGCCGGGGCGCCGGAGCTGTTCCAGCTGCTGGCCACCTTCGGGGTGTCCCTGATGGTGGCCGACGTGGTCATCCTGGTCTGGGGGGCGGCCGACATCGTCGGCCCCCGGGCGCCGGGGCTGGACGGCGCGGTGAGCGTGCTCGGCAAGGCGGTGCCGCTGTACGACCTGATGCTGATCGCCGTCGGCCCGGCGGTGCTGGGCGGGCTGTGGCTGCTGCTAACCCGCACCCGGGCCGGCCTGCTGGTCCGCGCCGCGGCCGAGGACCGTGACATGGTCGATGCCCTGGGCCGCGACCCCAAGCGCCTGTTCAGCGGCGTGTTCATGCTGGGCGCCCTGCTCGCCGGGCTGGGCGGGGCGCTGGCCGTGCCGCGCGAGACCCTCCATTCGGGGCTGGATCTTCAGGTCATCGTCGAGGCCTTCGCGGTGGTCGTGGTCGGCGGCATGGGCTCGGTCGGCGGAGCCTACGGGGCGGCGGTGCTGATCGGGCTGGTTCACGCCTTCGGCATCGTCTGGTTCCCCGAGGCGACGCTGGTCCTCACCTTCCTGGTCATGGCCCTGGTCCTGATGCTCAGGCCGCACGGCCTGTTCGGCGCCCGGGCCGGGCTGCCGGCGGCGACCGGCGGCGCGGCGGTGGCGCCGCCGTTGACGGGGGTGGGACGGCTGGGGGGTGGGCTGTGGTTGCTGGCGGCGCTGGGGTTGCTGGCGGCGCCGCTGCTGCTTGGGGCCTATGGGCTCGACGTGCTGGCCGAGATGTTGATCCTGGCCGCCTTCGCCGCCTCGTTGCAGTGGCTGACCGGGGTTGCCGGCATCGTCAGCTTCGGCCACGCCGCCTTCTTCGGCCTGGGCGGCTACGCCGCCGCGCTGATGGTCCATCACCTGGGCTGGGGGATGATCCCGGCCCTGCTTGCCGGGAGCGCCGCCGCCGCCCTGGCCGGGGCCCTGTTGGGCCGGGTCGGCGGGCGGCTGTCCGGGGTCTATCTGGCCATGCTCAGTCTGGCCTTCGCCGAGTTGCTGCACGCCGTGGCCTTTCAGTGGGTCGGCCTGACCGGCGGCGACAACGGCCTGATCGGCCTGTGGCCGCCGGCCTGGGCGGCCGATCCCAGGGCCTATTACGGGCTGACCCTGCTGCTCGCCGGGGGCGCCGTGGCCGGCCTCGCGGGGCTGGCCTTCACGCCGCATGGTCGCGCCCTGCGCGCCCTGCGCGACCATCCGGTGCGGGCCGCTGCCCTGGGTCTGGACGTGGCCGGCCTGCGCCGCCGGGCGATGGTCCTGGCCGGGGCGGTGGCCGGGCTGGCCGGCGGGCTGTTCGTTTTCCTCAAGGGCAGCGTCTTCCCCGGGGTGCTGGGGGTGGCGATGAGCGTCGATGCCCTGGTCATGATGCTGCTCGGCGGCCTTCACGCCCTGGGCGGGGCGCTGCTCGGGGCGGCCGCCTACCAGGGCCTGTTCGTCGCCGCCGCCACCCTGACCGACCACTGGCGCCTCGTCCTTGGTGGCCTGATCGTGCTGCTGGTGGTCGCCCTGCCCGGCGGCCTGGGCAGCCTGGGGCGCCGGCTGCGCGGGCGGTCGGCATGAGCCCCCGCGACGCTAGCCCGCCGGTGCTGCGGGCCGAGGGTCTGGTCAAGGCGTTCGGCGGCATCCGGGCGGTGGATGGGGTCGATCTCAGCCTCGACGCCGGCACCATCAGCGCCCTGATCGGCCCCAATGGTGCCGGCAAGACCACCTGCTTCCATCTGCTGGCCGGCCAGCTTCGGCCCGACGCCGGGCGGCTGTGGCTGGACGGGCGCGACATCAGCCGCCTTGAGCCGCACCGCCGGGCCGCCCTGGGGCTGGCCCGCACGTTCCAGATTGCCGGCGTTTTCCCGTCGCTCAGTCTGGCCGACAACCTGGCCCTGGCCGCCGAGGCGCCGCGCCGCCCGCGGCCGGGGCTCAGGCGGCGCGCGGCGCCCGACGCGGCGACCCTGCTGGCCCGGGTCGGGCTCGACCTCGACCCGGGCCGCCCGGCCGCCGGCCTGAGCTACGGGCAGGTCAAGCGCCTGGAGTTGGCGATGGCCCTGGCCGGCCGCCCGCGCCTGTTGCTGATGGACGAGCCCACCGCCGGCCTCGACGGGCCCGAGCGCGACCGCCTGCTGGGGCTGGTCGCCGGGCAGGTCGCCGAGCAGGGGCTGACCGTGCTGTTCACCGAGCACGACGTGGCGGCCGTCTTCGCCCACGCCGGGCGGGTGCTGGCGATGGCCGACGGGCGCTTGATCGCCGACGGCCCGCCGGCCGCCGTGGCCGCCGATCCGGCGGTGCAACGGCTCTACCTGGGCCGGCCGTCAACTGGGTCGGCAACAGGGTTTGCCCCCTCCGGCCAGGACGTGTAAGAAAGGCGCCGCCCCCCTCCAAGCCCTCACATCGGGACCGTCTGCCATGAGCCCCCATCCCGCGCCCGCCACGCCATCCTCCGGGGCGCCCGAGCTGGCCGTCGTCGTGCCGGTGCGCAACGAGGCGGACAACATCGACAGCCTGATCGAGGAAATCCACGCCGCCCTCGACGGCCGCCTGGCGTTCGAGGTGATCTATGTCGATGACGGCTCCGACGACGCCACGCCCCAGGTCCTGAAGCAGGCCAAGGCCCGCTGGCCGCGCCTGCGCACCGCCCGCCACGCCGCCTCGGCCGGGCAGAGCAAGGCCATCCTCACCGGCGTTCAGATCGCCCGCGCCCCGTGGATCGCCACCCTCGATGGCGACGGCCAGAACGATCCGGCCGACATCCCGGCCCTGCTCGAGGCCAGCCGGGGGCAGGGCGCGGAGCGGGCCAAGGTGCTGATCGCCGGGCACCGCCGCAAGCGGCGCGACACCTTGGTCAAGCAGATCTCCTCGCGCATCGCCAACCGGGTGCGGGCCGGCCTGCTGGGAGACGACACCCCGGACACCGGGTGCGGCCTGAAGGTCTTTGCCCGCGCCACCTTCCTCGACCTGCCGCGTTTCGATCACATGCACCGCTTCCTGCCGGCCCTCATCATCCGCGAGGGGGGGCGGGTGGTCAGCGTCGGGGTCAACCACCGCCACCGCACCCGGGGGACCAGCAAGTACGGCACCTTCGACCGGCTGTGGGTGGGGCTGGTCGATCTGGCCGGAGTGCGCTGGCTGATGGCCCGGGCCCGCCGGCCGATTGTCGAGGACCATGACTGAGCCCACCCCGGCCGACTCTCCCGACCCCGAGCTGACCGGCAACGGCGGCGGCCTCAAACCCCTGCTCAAGGGGCTGGTGCTGATCGCCAGTCTGGCCGCCATCGGCTTCCTGGTCACCGTTTCCGGCCTGCGCGAGGCGCTCGACACCGCCTGGGTGGAAAGCGCCGTGGCCGACCAGGGGGGGCTTGGCATCCTGCTCTATCTGGCGGTTGGCGCCCTGGCCACGGCGGTCGGCCTGCCCCGGCAGGCGGTGGCCTTCCTGGGCGGCTACGCCTTCGGGGTGGTGATGGGCACGCTGTGGGGGGTGCTGGCCGCCGCCCTGGGCTGCGCGCTGGCCTTCCACTATGCCCGCTTCCTGGGCCGCGACATGGTCAAGCAGCGCTTTGCCCGGCGCATCGCCCGGGTCGACAACCTGCTCGCCGGCCATCCCTTCACCATGACCCTTCTCATCCGTTTCCTGCCGGTGGGCAGCAACCTTTTGACCAATCTGGCGGCCGGGGTGTCGAGCGTGCCGGCGGGGCCGTTCGTGCTCGGCTCGCTGGTCGGCTACCTGCCGCAGACCATCGTCTTCGCCCTGGCCGGCAAGGCGGTGAAGCTGGACCCCGCCTTCCACCTCGATCCGCTGGTCTCGCTGCTTCTGGCGGCGGCGCTGCTGGTCGTCTCCGGCGGCCTGGGGGTGAGCCTGTACCGTCGCGTGCGGCGCTCTGACGCGACGGCGCACGGGGCGGCTCACGGGGCGGCCGAAAAAGGGCGCGACTTTCCCACTTGACGGACTCCGGGCCGGCGCCTATCTGCTTGGCACTCGCCGACCGGGAGTGCTAACAGGGGCGCCAAGCCAAGGGTTCTCACAGGACCCGCGCGGGTGCCCCCGGAAGGGAAACCTTCCAGCGGCCCGGTCTGGCGGTCCCTTATCCGTCTTTTCAGACACTGATCTTTCACTCAAATCCCAACCAGATCCATGGAGGCCTACCCATGAAGTTTCGCCCGCTGCACGACCGCGTGCTGGTGAAGCGCGTCGAGTCCGAGGAAAAGTCGGCCGGCGGCATCATCATCCCCGACACCGCCAAGGAAAAGCCCATGGAGGGCGAGGTGGTCGCGGTCGGCCCCGGCGCCCGGGGCGAGGATGGCAAGGTCGTGGCGCTCGACGTCAAGGCCGGTGACCGGGTGCTGTTCGGCAAGTGGTCGGGCACCGAGGTCCGCGTCGACGGCGAGGAGCTGGTCATCATGAAGGAGTCCGACATCCTGGGCATCGTCGAGTAAGCCCCGGGCGGTCCTTCAAAGACCCGCTTCCCCGACATCGTTTTTCCAAGATTTCAAGACACAAGGACAGACACACATGGCTGCCAAGGACGTCAAGTTTGGCGAGGACGCCCGCTCGCGCCTGCTCAGGGGCGTCGACACCCTGGCCAACGCGGTCAAGGTGACCCTGGGCCCCAAGGGCCGCAACGTGGTCATCGACAAGAGCTTCGGCGCGCCCCGCATCACCAAGGACGGCGTCACCGTCGCCAAGGAGATCGAGCTTTCCGACAAGTTCGAGAACATGGGCGCGCAGATGGTCAAGGAGGTCGCCTCCAAGACCGCCGATCTGGCCGGTGACGGCACCACCACCGCCACCGTGCTGGCCCAGTCGATCGTCCGCGAGGGCGCCAAGGCGGTGGCCGCCGGCATGAACCCGATGGACCTCAAGCGCGGCATCGATCTGGCCGTCGAGGCCGTGGTCGCCGACATCGTCAAGCACTCCAAGAAGATCAACACCTCGGCCGAGGTGGCCCAGGTGGGCACCATCTCCGCCAACGGCGACGCCCAGGTCGGCCAGGACATCGCCACCGCCATGGAGAAGGTGGGCAACGAGGGCGTGATCACGGTCGAGGAGGCCAAGGGCCTGGAGACCGAGCTCGACGTGGTCGAGGGCATGCAGTTCGACCGTGGCTATCTCTCGCCGTACTTCATCACCGACAGCGAGAAGATGGTCTGCGAGATGGAGAGCCCCTTCATCCTGATCCACGAGAAGAAGCTGACCAGCCTGCAGCCGCTGCTGCCGGTGTTGGAGGCCGTGGTCCAGTCGGGCAAGCCGCTGATCATCATCTCCGAGGACGTCGAGGGCGAGGCCCTGGCCACCCTGGTGGTCAACAAGCTGCGTGGTGGCCTGAAGGTGGCTGCCGTCAAGGCGCCGGGCTTCGGTGACCGCCGCAAGGCCATGCTCGAGGACATCGCCATCCTGACCAACGGCCAGGTGATCAGCGAGGACCTCGGCATCAAGCTCGAGAACGTCACCCTCGACATGCTGGGCACCGCCAAGAAGGTGACCATCTCCAAGGAGAACACCACCATCGTCGACGGTGCCGGCGAGAAGGCCAACATCGAGGCCCGCTGCAACCAGATCCGCGCCCAGATCGAGGAGACCTCCTCGGACTACGACCGCGAGAAGCTGCAGGAGCGGCTGGCCAAGCTGGCCGGCGGCGTGGCCGTGATCAAGGTCGGCGGGGCCACCGAGATCGAGGTGAAGGAGCGCAAGGATCGCGTCGATGACGCCCTGCACGCCACCCGCGCCGCGGTCGAGGAAGGCATCGTGCCGGGCGGCGGCAAGGCCCTGCTCAACGGCCTGCGCGCCCTGGAAGGCCTGAGCGCCACCAACGACGACCAGCGCATGGGCATCGACATCGTGCGCCGCGCCCTGCAGGCTCCGGCCCGCCAGATCGCCACCAACGCCGGCGCCGACGGCGCGGTGATCGTCGGCAAGGTGCTCGAACTGAACGACGACGCCATGGGCTACGACGCCCAGAGCGGCGAGTTCGTCAACCTGATCGAGAAGGGCATCATCGACCCGACCAAGGTGGTGCGCTGCGCCCTGCAGGACGCCGCCTCGGTGGCCGGCCTGCTGGTCACCACCGAAGCCATGGTCGCCGAGATCCCCGAGAAGAACCCGCCGGCCGCCGGCGGTGGCGACATGGGCGGCATGGGCGGCATGGGCGGCATGGGCTTCTAAGCCCCGCTCCCAGCCGAGCCCGGCTCGCTGCGGAAGGCCCGCCCTTTTGGGGCGGGCCTTTTCGCGTTCGCCGGGGGGCGCGCCCATGCTGGTTTTTGGAAACTGGGGCGGCATGGGCTTCTGATACCAACCGGCGATGATGAGGAACTCATCGCCGGTTGGTATGAAAGGGGCTTTGCCCCTTTGAAACCCCACCGGGGGAGCCAGGGGCTCCCCCGGACCCCCTCCATTCATTGATCGCCGAGCGAGCCGACGGATTTCCGCACACAGGCCTTGGCCTGCCCCATTGGGAGGGTGAGCTCCGGCCGCGTGCCCATTCCCCGGTTGTTTTCGCAGGCCAGCAAAGCTGGCCTGCAACCAAAAAAAACACAACGCGTTCCGTTCAGAGGCAACGATTGTTCACCAACGAATGGAGGGGGTTCGGGGGACCGCCTCGGTCCCCCGATGGGGGCTTGGGGGCAAAGCCCCCAATCAGCCGCCCGAGCCGGAAGGCCCGCCCCATTGGGGCGGGCCTTTTCGCGTCCGTGGGGTGGGGTTGATCGGGCGGGCCGAGGCGGGCACAGTGACCCACATGCCCCTGTCAGCCCGCCTTCCCCGTTTCCTGCTGGCCGCCCTGCTCCTGGCGCTGCCCACTGCGCCGGTCGCGGCCGCGCAGTGGACCGACGACGTGCCGGCCCGCCTGGCCGGCACCTGGACCGATCAAGTGCCGGCCCGTCTGGCCGGCACCTGGACCGATCAAGTGCCGGCCCGTCTGGCCGGCACCTGGACCGATCAAGTGCCGGCCCGTCTGGCCGGCACCTGGGCCGAGGAGGGGGCCGACTGCGACGACCCGGACAGCCGCCTTTTGATCTTCTCCGATGGCGGTTATCGCTGGCGTCTGTCGGTCACCAAGTGGGGGCTGGCCCGGGGCCAGTACCGCTACCCCAACAGCCAGGCCCGGCGCATCGAGTTCCGCCTCCGGCGCTTCTTCCAGACCTCGGACGCGGCCGACTACATCCTCATCCTCGACGGTGCGGACCTGAAGAAGGTCAACCCCAGCGGGCGCACCACCAAGGTCTACCGGCGCTGCCGCTGAGGGCGCGGGGCGCGTCTACGCCGGCGCCCCCAGGCGCTCCAGCAGCAGGGCGCGCAGGGGGACCAGGGCGTCCAGGGTTTCCCGGGTTACCGTCACCAGGTCCTGGGCGCTGCACGGATAGCCCAGGATGTTGGCCACCCCCAGGGTGTCGCATTCCTCGACGATCTCGAACGGGTCGCCGAACAGGGTGGCGATGACCAGGGTCGAGCGGGTGCGGTACAGTTCGCGGGCGAAGCGGCCGGCGTACTCGGCCGACCAGTCGAGGAACACCAGCTCCGGCGCGTGGGCCTCGATCAGCGCCGGGGCGTCGAGCACGCGGTTGGTCTGGGCGACCTGCATGCCCTGGTCCTTCAGGGTGCGGATCAGCGCGTTGCGGCGCTCCATGTTGCTTTCGATGACCGCCACCCAGCGCCCCGACAGGGCCTCGCCGGCCGAGGCTCCGTCGCTGCCGGTTTCGCGCTGGCGCAGTTTCCTGGCGATCTGGGCGTAGCGGAAGCGGGCGATGTCGGCCTCCACCTCGCGGCGGCTGGCCATTGCCTCGGCGTAGTGGCGGCGATCCTCGTCCAGGATGTGGCGGACCAGCCACATGTGCAGGAACTTCAGGGTCTCGGCGAAGGGGAAGGCCGCCGGGTCGGTGTTGAAGGCCTTCACCGACTGGTCCATCTTGCCCAGGATGCGCCGGTGAATGGCGCCGTGCTCCTCCACCGTGGCCGCCGCGACGCCGGCCTTCCTCATCGCCTCTTCCTCGATGAAGAAGTGGATCTTGCAGTAGCTGACGATCATCAGCAACTCGCGGTAGACCGCCGGCAGGCTGTCGCGCCACACCGGTTCGAGCAGGATCATCCGGTTCAGGCAGCCGACCAGGATCTGGTGGTGCAGGTCCAGGGTTGGCGAGCGCACGCTGAGCTCGTCGGTCCAGGAAACCAGGCGTTGACGTGTCGCCGGGTCGATCATGGGGGCGGTCTCGGTGAACACCGCGCGCAGATCGGAACGCATTGGAAGACCTCGGGAAAGGGAAGACCTCGGGAAAGGGAAGACCTCGGGAAAGGGAAGACCTCGGGAAAGCGGTTACTCGGGATCGGTGTCGGGGCGGCTGGCGGCGAGGATCGCCGCCTCGGCATCGCGGATGCGGCGCAACTCGTTGCGCAGGGCCTCGAAGGATTCACCCAGACTGCGGGCGTGCTGGGTGATCTTGGGATTGCCCATGTGCTGGTAAAGCTCCATGGTGCGCAGCAGCTTGTAGGGGGCGACCGATTCCATCATGCCCAACAGCTCGTTGGCCCGGGCCCCGGTCTTGCCCTGCTCGACCTTGATCTTGTCGGTGAAGTGCAGCCCGATGTCGCGGTCGTTCTGGCGCACCACCTGGGCCGCCACGTCGCGCCCGTCGTTCAGGCGCAGGATGACCAGCTCGGGCAACCGCATCATGCGATCCGACAGGGTCAGCCGGGCGCCGGTCTCGGACATGTCGCGCAACGAGGCGTCGAGCACCGAGCGGCCGTCGTTGAAGATCAGCTTGACCGCCTTCAGCACCCGGCGTCGGCTGGCTTGGCGGCGGTTGCGGGCGTCCTCCCGGAAGGCTTCGGAATCGCGTTTGCCGAAACTCATGGGTCCTTGATCCTCGACTGGGCAACCCGCAAAAGGGCGCGCCGGAAGCTCCCCCGTGCCGTTCAAGCTATGAAATGTGCCGATGCGGGCGTTCTGTCCAGCACTATTCGGTGACCAAGTCACCGTTCGCGCCGCATGGCACCGTTAAGGATGAGGCCCGTGTCCCGAATGCCCGTGTCCCGAATGCCCGTTTCCCGAATGATCAAGCCGGTTGTTGTCGAGCCCCGCTGATGGATCCATTGCCCCCGACTCTCTGGTTTCTTGGTGGCCTGGCCGGCCTTGCCCTGGGGCGGGCCGCCGTCCACCTGGCCTTTCGCGCCCCCCGTCTGGCCGAAACCGACTGCCCGGCCGACCACGGTCTGGCCGGTGGCCCGGTGGCCCTGCCGACGCTGCGCGGGCGCACCCTCAGGGGCTTCTACATCCCGCCGGCCGACACCCCCGGCCCGGCCTTCTGCATGATCCATGGCTGGGGGGCCAATGCCTCGGTCATGCTGCCCCTGGCGGCCCGCCTGCACGGCCATGACGGTCGCGCCGTGCTGCTGCTGGCGGCGCGCAACCACGGCGATTCCGATGCCGACACCTTCTCCTCCATGCCCCGTTTCGCCGAGGATCTGGCGGCCGGGCTCGATTGGTTGAAACAGCGCCCGGAGGTCGATCCCGGGCGGCTCACCGTGGCCGGCCACTCGGTGGGGGCCGCCGCCGCCCTGTTGTGCGCCAGCCGGCGCGACGATGTGGCCGGGGTGGTCGCCCTGTCGCCCTTCGCCCACCCCAATCTGGTGATGCGGGCCTACATGGAACGCGGCCACATCCCCTGGACCCCCATCGGCCGGCTGATCAGCCGCTATGTGGAGCACATCATCGGCCATCGCTTCGACGACATCGCCCCGGTCGCCACGGTGCGCCGCATCGCCGCCCCGGTGCTGATCGTGCATGGCCGCGACGATACCGTGGTGCCGCCCTGGCACGCCGAACGGATCGCCGAAAACGGGCCGACCGCCCGGCTGGTTGTGCTCCCCGGCGTCGACCACTACGCCACCGACGACCTGACTCCGGTCGCCGACGCGATCCGCGCCTTTCCGGTCGGCCCCGCGAGCTGACCGGCGCGCCGGGCGGTTCGCTCGGATCGGCTCTACACTTAAGATTTGCTCAGGGCGGCCAGTTGGGCCGGGGTGTAGGTGTAGCGGGTGCCGCAGTATTCGCAATCGACGTGGGCCGAGCCGTCGTCCTCGGTCAGGCTGGCCAGTTCCTCAGGGGCCAGGCTGGCCAGCACGGCATCGACGCGCTCGCGGGCGCAGCGGCAGCCGAAGGTGAGGTCGCGCGGCGTCTCGACCATCAGGCCGCTGGCGTGGAACAGGCGGTTGAGGAGGATCGGCGCCGGCAGCTCGGGGTCGAGCAGCTCGCCATCCTTCAGGCTCGACAGCAGAACCACGGCGGTGCGCCAACTGTCCTCGGCGTCGACCAGGGCCCGGCCGCCGTCCTCGGGCATCCGTTGCAGCAGGATCAGGCCGCCGCGCCAGCCCTCGGCGGTCTCGGCGAGGGCCAGCTTGACGGCGCTGTCGAGCTGTTCCGACTGGTGGAAGTAGGCGTGCACGGCGTCGCCCAGGGTGGCGCCGTCCAGCTCGACCAGGCCCTGGTAGCGCTGCTGGGCGGCGGCGCTGGGATCGACCGTGAAGGCCAGATGCCCGGGCCCCATCAGGTGGGGCACCGGGGCCTCGGCAACCCGCTCGGGGTCGAGGCTGGCGAGGCGGGTTTCCAGCGCCTCGGCGTGGAAGCGGGCGCAGGCGCGCACCTGCCCGCCGCTGGTCACGTCGGTGACCAGGGTGCGGATGGCCCCCTGACTGGCCGTCTGCAGGGTGAAGATGCCGTCGAACTTGAGCAGCGAGGCCAGCCCGGCGCCGAGCAGGATGGTCTCGCCGAGCAGCCGGTTGACCGCCGCCGGGTAGGCGTGGCGGCCCAGGATGTCGGCGAGCAGGGCATCGGCGCGGATCAGGCGGCCGCGAAAGGCGCCGCCCTCGATGCGGAAGGGGATGACCTGACCCAGCGGGGCAGCGGCATCGGACATGGTCGGGGCCTTTTCGCTCAGCCCTCGGCCAGACACCAGGCGAGGATGCTCTTCTGGGCGTGCAGGCGGTTCTCGGCCTCGTCCCAGACCACCGAGCGCGGGCCGTCGATGACCTCGGCGGTGACTTCCTCGCCGCGATGGGCCGGCAGGCAGTGCATGAACAGGGCTTGCGGTTTGGCGTGGGCCATCAGCGCGGCGTTGACCTGATAGGGGCGCATCAGGTTGTGGCGGTCGCTGGCCTCGTCGTCGTCCATCGACACCCAGGTGTCGGTGACCACCACATCGGCCCCGGCGACGGCGGCCACGGGGTCGGTGGTCACCTTGACGGTGGCCCCCTGGGCGCGGGCCCAGGCGATCACCCCGGCGTCGGGGGGGCGGCTGTCCGGGCAGGCGACGCGCATCTCGAAGCCGAACACGGCGGCCGCCTGGATCCACGAGTTGGCGACGTTGTTGCCGTCGCCTGACCACGCCACCACCTTGCCGGCCGGGCTGCCCAGGTGCTCTTCCAGGGTCATCACGTCGGCCATCAGCTGGCACGGGTGGCTGAACCCGGTCAGGCCGTTGATCACCGGCACCGTGGCGTACTCGGCCAGCTCGGCCAGCCGCGCCGGATCGCCGGTGCGGATCATGATGGCGTCGACATAGCGCGACAGCACGCGGGCGGTGTCGGCCATGGTCTCGCCGCGCTGCATCTGGCTGTCGCGGTCCGACAGGATGACCACGTCGCCGCCCAACTGGCGCATCGCCAGTTCGAACGACACCCGGGTGCGGGTCGAGGGTTTCTCGAAGATCAGGGCCAGGGTGCGGCCGGCCAGCGGGCCGCGCCCGGGCTCTGGCCGGCGGCCCTTTTTCAGGCTGTGGGCCTGGCCCAGGATGGCTTTCAGGGTGTTTCCGTCGAGCCGGTCGAAGTCCAGGAAGTGGCGGGGCGCGGCGGGGCCGCTGTCAGCAATGGCACTCATGGTGGTCATCCCGAAAGGTCGGTCAGGGCGCCGTCCAGGCGCGCGATGGCGGCGTCGATCTCGGCCGGGCCGATGATCAGCGGCGGCAGCAGGCGCATCACGTTGTCGCCGGCGCCGACGGTCAGAAGGCCATGCGCGCGGCAGGCGGCGACCGCCTCGGCGACCGGCGGCAGCAGTTTCAGGCCGAGCATCAGGCCGCTGCCGCGCACCTCGGCGACGGTGGCGGGATGGCGGGCGGCCAGTCCGTCCAGGTGCTGGCGCAGGTCGCGGGCGGTCTCGGCGACGCGGGCCAGGAAGGCGGCGTCGTCGATCTCGCGCAGCACCGCCTCGGCCACCGCCATGGCCAGCGGGTTGCCGCCGAAGGTGGTGCCGTGGCTGCCCGGGGTCATGCCGCGCGCCGCCTCGGCGGTGGCCAGCAGGGCGCCGACCGGGAAGCCGCCGCCCAGGCCCTTGGCCAGGGCCATGACATCGGGCTCGACGCCGTGCGCCTGATGGGCGAACAGGTGGCCGGTGCGGCCCATGCCGCACTGCACCTCGTCGAACACCAGCAGCAGGCCGTTGGCGTCGGCCAGTTGGCGCAGGCCTTTCAGATAGGCGCCGTCGAGCACCCGGATGCCGCCCTCGCCCTGCACCGGCTCGACCAGGATGGCGGCGGTGCTCGGCCCGATGGCGGCGGCCATGGCGTCGAGGTCGTTGGGCGGCACCTGATCGAAGCCCTCGAGGTGCGGCGCGAAGCCGTCCAGGTGGGCCGGCTTGGCGGCGGCGGCCAGGGTGGCCAGGGTGCGGCCGTGGAAGCTGCCTTCCAGGGTGACGATGCGGTGGCGCTCCGGCGTGCCGGCGACGTGGAAATAGCGCCGCACCAGCTTGATGCAGCCTTCCAGCGCCTCGGCCCCGGAATTGGTGAAGAACACCGTGTCGGCGAAGCAGGCGGCGGTCAGCCGGGCGGCCACCCGTTCCTGCCCGGGCACGGTGAACAGGTTGGAGCAGTGCCACAGCTTCTCGGCCTGCTCGGACAGCGCGGCGATCAGCTTGGGATGGGCGTGGCCCAGCGCGGTCACCCCAATGCCGGCGGTGAAGTCCAGATAGCGTCGGCCCTCGGTGTCGATCAGCCAGCAGCCCTCGCCGCGCTCCATGGCGATGGGGGCGCGGGCGAACACGGGCATGACCGGGGAAACGGCGGGAGCGGCGGCGGCGCCGACGGCGGGGGCGGGACTGGACATCGCGAAAGGGTGCTTTCCAACGGGCGGCTGGCCGGGTGGGCCTGGGCGCCGGGGATCGAGGGTCCCCCAATTGCCCAGGGCTGGCCGCCGGAGTTTAAGTGCCGCCGGGGCCGGACAGGGAGAAGGGGGACTCTGGAAAGCCCGGGACTATCTCGCCATCCAGAGGCAAAGTCAACGATGGAGCGCAGGGCGATGCGGGGCGTCTTCCAGGGACTGGCGGCGCAGCGGCTGGGGCAGCACCACATAGTGCCGGCGCGCCGCCTTCAGGCCGTTGACCGGGCGGTAGATCTGCTTGGTCGCCTCGGCCAGCAGCACGCCGCCCAGGGTGGCGAACCAGCGTCGCCCCACCTGCTCCAGCGCCGGGCCCGAGGCCAGGGTCGGCCGCCACGCGTTGGGCGGCAGGAAGAGGGCGCGCTCGGTGCGCAGGGGGGTGAACAGGCTGTCGGTCAGCAACTGTGAAAGCTGGCCCGGCGAGTAGGGCCGGCCCAGGCCGAACGGGGTGCGTTCCAGGCGGGCCCAGATGCCGGTGCGCGAGGGTACCACCACCAGCAGGCGGCCATCGTCGGCCAGCACCCGCCAGCACTCGCGCATCAGGCCGCGCACGTTGTCGCTGCCCTCCAGGGCGTGGACCAGCAGCACCCGGTCGAGGGCGCGGTCGGGCAGGGGCAGGGCGTTCTCCTGGCCGAGCACGACCAGGTTGGGCTCGCCGCGCGGCCAGGCCATCACCCCCTGTTCGGGCGGCATGGCGGCCAGCACGCGGGTTGCCTCGGCGCGGAAGGCGCGCAGGTAGGGCGTCGCGTAGCCCAGGCCGAGCAGCGACAGGCCATGGACGTCGGGCCACATCTGGCGCAGCCGGCGGCGCACCAGGCGCCGCGTCACCCGGCCCAGGGGGGAGTCGTAGAAGTCGCGCAGGTGTTGGACGTCGGCCCGCATGGTAGCCCCAATCTAATGTCTTGGCGGGGCTGGGGGAATTGACAACTGTTCGAGTCCGTCCGTGGCCGGTCCGTCGGCCACCCGGTTGGCAAGGCCCCGGGCACCGCCGTGCCGATCCCGGCGCGCCGCCCCCTTTACAGCGCCGACCGGCCGACCCACCCTCGGGGAAAGACCCAGCGGGAGGTTGCCATGTTGCAGATCCATCAGGTGCCGGTGCTCTCGGACAATTACGTGTATCTGGTCCACGATCCCGAGGACGGCATGACGGCGGCGGTCGATCCGGCCGAGTCCGAGCCGGTGGCCGAGGCCCTGGCGGCGCGCGGCTGGAGCCTGACCCACATCCTGTTGACCCACCACCACCACGACCACGTGGGCGGCGTGGCGGCGCTGAAGGCGGCCAGCGGCTGCACGGTGGTCGGCGCCCGGGCCGATGCCGGGCGGCTGCCCGGGCTCGATCACCCGGTGGCCGACGGCGACACCGTCACCCTGGGCCGGGCGACCGCCCAGGTGCTGGCCGTGCCGGGGCATACCCGGGGCCACATCGCCTACTGGTTCGATGCCGAGAGCGCCCTGTTCTGCGGCGACACCCTGTTCGTGCTGGGCTGCGGGCGGATGTTCGAGGGCACCCCGGAAGAGTTCTGGGGCAGCCTGTCGCGGCTGCGCGACCTGCCCGATTCGACCCGCGTCTACTGCGCCCATGAGTACACCGCCGCCAACGCCCGCTTCGCCCTGAGCGTCGAGCCGGACAACCCCGAGTTGGTGGCCTGGGCCGGCGAGATCGATGACCTGAGGCGGCGCGGCCTGTCCACCGTGCCCTCGCTGCTTGGCCGCGAGAAGCTGGCCAACCCCTTCCTGCGCGCCGACCGCCCGGCCCTGGCCTCGGCGGTGGGGCTGGCCGGGGCCGCGCCGGTCGAGGTGTTCGCCGAGGTGCGGCGGCGCAAGGACCGCTTCTGAGGCCGGTCGCGCAAACGGTTGCGGAAGGGGCTGGCTTTTCCTATCCTGGTTGGGTGCTCCGCTGTCCGTGGAGCCACCCGGTCAACCGGGCCGGGCCGACCCTCGCGCGGGCGGTGCCGTCCCAACAGAGGAGTGGGTCATAAGTACCTCGCATGCGCCAACGGTGTCGTGGGCCCCGAGCCATCGCTTGGCGGCCAACCGGGAGCTGGCCGACGCCGGCTTCGAACTCGGCACCCAGGGCCCCGCCGGCGGCGCCGAAGCCGCCTCCACGGGCCTGCTCGCCGCCGTCCACGCCGCGCTTGACGACGGCAAGGCGGAGAACATCGCCACGGTCGAGCTGACCGGCAAATCCACCATCGCCGACCACATGGTGGTCGCCACCGGCGGCAGCGCCCGCCACGTCGGCGCCCTGGCCGAGCGGGTGGTGGAGTTGGTCAAGGCCCGCGGCGGCCGGGTCACGGTGGAAGGTCTGGCCTCCTGCGACTGGGTGCTGGTCGATGCTGGCGACGTGATCGTCCACGTTTTCCGCCCCGAGGTTCGCGCCTTCTACAACATCGAGGCCATGTGGACCGCCCCCACGGTCGCAAACGACGCCGGCCAGCCGCGCTGAGCCTGTCCCACCGACCGCCATGCGCCTGACCCTGATCGCCGTCGGCCGGGCCCGCCCGGGCCCGGAACGCGATCTGTTCGCCCACTACGCCAAGCGCCTGAAATGGCCCCTTGAGGTGATCGAGGTGGAGGAGAAGCGCCCGCTGCCGGTGGAGGTCCGCCGGCAGCGCGAGGCCGAGCTGATCGCCGCCCGCTTGCCTGCCGGGGCCCGCCGGCTGATCCTCGACGAGCGCGGGCGCGACCTCTCCAGCCGCCAGTTGGCCGAGCGCCTGGGGGCATGGCGGGACCAGGGGGAGGCGCACGTTGCCCTGGTCATCGGCGGCGCCGACGGGCTGGACGACAGCCTGCGCCGACAGGCCGATCTGCTGCTCGCCCTGGGCCGCGCCACCTGGCCGCACATGCTGATGCGCAGCCTTTTGGCCGAGCAGCTTTTCCGCTGCCAGTCGATCCTCGACAACCACCCCTACCACCGGGACTGATCCCACACGGGCTCACACCGCCAGCCGTTGGCGGCGCGCCCCCCAGGTGCCGGGGGTGGGCTCGAAACGGCCGGGCAGGGGGGTGTGGCAGGTCGGGCAGCGGCCCTCGGGGTCGAGCCGCCAGCCGGTCAACTGGTACCAGTCGCGTTCGATCAGCAGGGTCTGGCAGACCGGGCAGGGGGTGGCGTCGCCCTCCGGGTCGTGGACGTTGCCGGTATAGACGAAGTTGAGGCCACACCGCCGGGCCAGGGCACGGGCCCGGCGCAGGGTGCTGGGCGGGGTGCGCGGGGTGTCCCGCATGCGGAAATCGGGGTGGAAGGCCGAGAAGTGCAGCGGCACGTCTGGCCCCAGGGTTTCCGCCACCCACGCCGCCAGGGCCTGGACCTCGTCGTCGCCATCGTTGTGGCCGGGGATGAGCAGGGTGGTGATCTCGACCCACACCGGGGTTTCGTGAACCAGATATCTCAGGGTGTCCAGCACCGGGGCCAGGCTGGCCGTGGCCAGCTTGCGGTAGAAGCCCTCGGTGAAGCCCTTGAGGTCGACGTTGGCGGCGTCCATGTCGGTGAACAGGGCCGGGCGGGCGGCCGGTTCGATGTAGCCGGCGGTGACGGCGACGTTGAACAGGCCCAGTTCGCGGCAGGCCCGGGCGGTGTCGCGGGCGTACTCCAGGAAGATCACCGGGTCGTTGTAGGTGTAGGCCACCGAGCGGCAGTCGCTGGCCACGGCGGCCCGGGCGATGGCCTGGGGCGTGGCCGGCGATTGCAGGCGGTCGAAGGCGCGCACCTTGGAGATGTCGTGGTTCTGGCAGAAGCGGCAGGTCAGGTTGCAGCCGGCGGTGCCGAACGACAGCACCGGAGTGCCGGGCAGGAAGTGGTTCAGCGGCTTCTTCTCGATGGGGTCGATGCAGAAGCCCGAGGAGCGGCCATAGGTGGTCAGCACCATGCGTCCGCCCCGGTTGGCGCGCACGAAGCACAGGCCGCGCTGGCCCTCGGCGATCAGGCAGGCGCGCGGACACAACTCGCAGCGCAGGCGGCCGTCGGTCTCGGCGTGCCAGAACTCGGCCGGGTGGGTGCTTTCCCCGAGGGTGGATGTGGGCATGGCGGTCGGGCCCTTTGACTTGGCGGGCGGGCCTTCCCAGATGTGAGGATGAACCCCGCTGAAGGCAAGGACCCCCGCGCCATGACCGCCCTGCGCGAACCGGCGGTGGCCGGCCGCTTCTATCCGGCCGAACCGGAGCTGTTGAGCCGCACCGTGCGCAACCATCTGGCCGCCGCCAGAGCACCGGCCCACGGTGGCGGCGCCCCCAAGGCGCTGATCGCGCCGCACGCCGGCTATCCCTTCTCCGGGCCGGTGGCGGGCAGCGTGTATGCCCGTCTGGCGCCGCTGAAAGGCACCGTCAAGCGGGTCATCCTGCTTGGCCCGTCGCACCGGGTGGCCTTCAAGGGCATGGCGCTGAGCGCCCTCGATGGCTACGCCACGCCGCTCGGCCCGGTGGCGGTGGACGGGGAGGCCCGCGCCCTGGCCGCCGGACTGCCCGGGGTCGGCCTGTTGGAGGCGGCGCATGGTCCCGAGCACAGCCTCGAGGTCCACCTGCCCTTCCTGATGGAGACCCTGGACGACTTCACGCTGCTGCCGGTGGTCTGCGGCGACGCCCCGGCCGAGCAGGTGGCCGCCTTGCTGGACACCCTGTGGGGCGGGCCGGAGACCCTGATCGTCATCTCCACCGACCTGTCGCACTACCTCGACGCAGCGGCCTGCCGCCAGTTGGACGACACCACCGTGGCCGCCATCGAACGGCTGGACCCGGCGGCCATCGGCGGCGAGCAGGCTTGCGGCCGGGTCCCCCTGCGCGGCCTGCTGACCCTGGCCAAACGGCGCGGCATGACGGTGGAAACGGTGGACGTGCGCCACAGCGGCGACACCGCCGGGCCGAAGGACCGGGTGGTCGGCTACGGGGCCTTCGCGCTCTACGACCCGCCGCCACAAAGCGATGCCGCCGGCGATCTGGAAACTCTGATGGAGGCCCACGGCGCGGCCCTGCTCGAACTGGCCTCGGGCAGCATCGCCGCCGGGCTGGCCGGCGACGGCAAGGGCCCGGCACCGCTGCCCTCGGCCGCGCGGGCGGCGGCGCTGGCCGAGCCGGGGGCAAGCTTCGTCACCCTCACCCTGGACGGCCGGCTGCGCGGCTGCATCGGCAGCCCGACGGCGCATCGGCGGCTGGACCTGGACGTGTGGGCCAACGCCTGGGCGGCGGCCTTCGGCGACCCCCGCTTCGCCCCGCTGAGCGCCGGGGAGTGGCCGAGGGTCGAGCTGTCGGTGTCGGTGCTGTCGCGGCCCGAGCCCTTCCCCGTTGAAAACCGGGCCGACCTGCTGGCCCGCCTGCGCCCCGGGGTGGATGGGCTGATCCTCAGCGATCAGGGACGGCGCGCCCTGTTCCTGCCCCAGGTCTGGGCCCAGTTGCCCGAGCCGGGGGTGTTTCTCGAGCACCTGCTGATCAAGGCCGGCCTGCCGCGCGACCACTGGTCGGCGGGGCTGCGGGCGGAGCGTTTCATCGCCCGCTCGGTCAAGGGTTTGGCCGGCGCCGAGGGGGCCTGACAAAAAAACCCGCATGATGGGGGTACACAAGCCCGTTTCCCTGTGCTATCTGACGCTCCCTCCGGACGGCGGGGCCTTCACGGCGCGCTTCCCGGGGTATCCCGATGGGGGATAGTTTAACGGTAGAACAGCGGACTCTGACTCCGTCAGTCCAGGTTCGAATCCTGGTCCCCCAGCCATCTGATTTTATTGGGTTTTCCGGGTTTTGGGTGCCGCCGCCTCAAGGGCGGTTGGCACTGCCGGTTGGCAGCGGGTGTTTTTGCTCTGTTCCGGTGGGGCGAGTGTCTCTGTCGCCCACCGTTTCCTGGCAAGGTATCAGGACGCGACCAAATCGCCCCGCTTGGCAAGATACGCCCGGGCCAGTTCCTTCAGCCGATCGCCGCCAAAGCTGGGGTCGTGGCCGGGGGGCATTCGTTCCGGCCTTTTCCGCAATGCCGAGCGGGCCACCTGAATGGCCTTTGCCCGGCCTTTGCATCAGGCCAGCACCGCCCTTGACGTCCGCACCGGCTGGCTGTTGATCCGGGGCGGTTGTGACAGCCGCGACTTGCGGGCTGGGCGCGCGGTGGGTAGGCACGGCTTGTGTCCGTGAACGATCCCCGTCCGCAAAAGGAGGCATCCCCCATGCGCCGCCGTGTTTCCCCATCCCGTGCCGCCGTCGTTGCCGGGCTGCTGGCCGTCGTCGCGCCGCTGGCCGCCGCGCCCGCCGTGGCCGGCAGCGGGCAGGAGATCCAGGCCCCGCCGAACGGCGCGCCCCCGACCCCGGGCGATTGCCGGGGCCGGCCCTGTGGTCCCCAGGGTGGTGGTCAGGGTGGCGCCGCGGGCGGTCAGGCCAGTGGCCCGGCCACCGACACCACCGGCGGCACCGAGGGCACCTTCGCCGACTTCGAGCGCTGAAGCGTCGGGCGGCGCCCGCCCCCTCACCAGGTCAGGGCGCCGACCATGGCTCCGGTCATCAGGGTGGCCAGGGTGCCCGAGACGATCGACTTCAGGCCCAGGCCGACGATCTCGGCCCGGCGCTCCGGCATCATGGCGGTCAGCCCGCCGAGCATGATGCCCAGCGAGCCGAAGTTGGCGAAGCCGCACAGGGCATAGGTCATGATCAGCCGCGAGCGCTCGTCCAGCGCCCCGTCCGGCAGTTGCGACAGCTTCAGGTAGGCCAACAGCTCGTTGAGGATGGTCTTGGTGCCCATCAGGGCGCCGGCTGTCTGGGCCTGCTCCCAGGGGATGCCGATCAGCCAGGTGACGGGAGCCATGATCCAGCCGAGCAGGCGCTCCAGGCTGAGCTCGGCGCCGGCCACCGAGGGCAGCAGGGCCAGCATCTGGTCGACCAGATGGACCAGGGCGACGAACACCACCAGCATGGCGATGATGTTCAGGAACAGGGTCAGCCCGTTGGCCGTGCCCTTGACCACTGCGTCCATGGTCGAGCGTGCCTCGGGCGGTGGCATGGTGAACTCGGGGTCGGGGCCGTCGGTTGTCTCGGCTGGTGCGCTGCCGTCCGGCGGCACCATCAGGCGGGCGATCATCAGCCCGGCCGGGGCCGAGATCAGCGAGGCCGCCAGCAGGTGGCCCAGGGCGCCGTCGACGTGGCCGCCGAGGAAGGTGGCATAGAGCACGATCACCGTGCCGGCGATGGTCGCCATGCCCACCGTCATCACCATGAACAGCTCCGAGCGGCTGAGCCGGGCCAGATAGGGGCGGACCAGCAGCGGCGCCTCGACCATGCCGACGAAGACATTGGCCGCCGCCGCCACGCCGACCGCGCCGCCAATCCCGAAGGCCCGGCGCAGCACCCAGGAAAAGCCGTGCACCACCCAGGGCAGGATGCGCCAATAGAACAGCACCGCCGACAGGGCGCTCATCACCAGCACGATGGGCAGGGCCTGGAAGGCGAGCACGAAGCCGGCCCCCGGGTAGGGCTCCTCGAACGGCAACTGGCCGCCGCCCAGGTAGCCGAAGACGAAGCCGGTGCCGGCCCGGGTGGCATCCCCCAGGGCCAGCACCAGGCCGTTCAGCCAGACGAACACCTGCTGCGATCCGGGCGCCTTCAACAGCACCACGGCGAGCAGCGCCTGCAACCCCAGCCCGACGGCGGCGGTGCGCCACACCATGGGCCAGGCGGTGGGCCAGGCGCTTTTCCATCCGGTGGCGTGGCGCTTCTCGCCAAGCGCCCAGGCGAGGGCGGTCAGGGCCAGAAGCCCAAGGGCGCTGTGCAGGGCAGGCGGCATGGCGAACGGGTCCCCCCATTGATCGGTCGGCGCCGAGCCGGGGCGCCCCTTCAGGTTCCGCTCTCCGTCTACCCGAAGCGGCCCGGCTTGGGAACCGGCCGGGGGCGGTGGGGAAATGGGGGATTGTCATAAAACCGACCGCAAAGTGTCACCGTGGCCTTGCCCGGTTGGGCCCAAGGTGGTACCCGCAACGCGGCGCAGCGGAAGGCAGAAGGGATGACATGGCGGTCGGTGTTCGAGGCGGTGGTGCTGCCCATGGTGCGACGGCCGCGGCTGTTCCAGGTTGCCGCCCTGTGCCATCGCCAGGGACATGCCGGACCGGAGGTGCTGCTCGTCACTTCGCGCGAGACCGGGCGCTGGGTGCTGCCCAAGGGCTGGCCGGTGCGCGGCCTGGATGCCGCCGGAGCGGCGGTCGAGGAAGCCTGGGAGGAGGCGGGCGTGCGGCCCGCCCCGGGCCGGCCCCGGCCGGTCGGGCGCTATCGCTATGCCAAGCGGTTGAAGGGCGGCCTGCCGGTCGAGACCGAGGTGGCCGTGTTCGCCGTGGCGGTGGCCAAGCTGGCCGACACCTTCCCCGAGGTGGGGAGCCGCGAGCGCCGCTGGATGACCCCCGCCAAGGCCGCCGAGGCGGTCGACGAGCCCGACCTCAAGACCCTGCTGCGCGCCCTGCCGCCACTGGCCGGCTGAGGCGCCGGCGTTTGCCCTGATCCGCCGATCGTTTCCCCACAATCCAGGACCTTCCCGTGACCGACAGCACTTCCGATCCGTCCCGCCCCGACCACTGGCGGACCCTCGACAAGGACCTGAACAAGCTGTCGCACATTGAATACGCCGCGTTGCACGTCTCGCGGCCGCTGGTTGGCTGGGGCATCTCGTTGGCCTTCATCGTGCTCGCCGCGCTGGCCGCGCTGGCCATTACCGGCCACGCCCGGGGGGTGGCGTTCATCGTGCCGGCGGCTGCCTTCGGGGCCTACATGGCGCTGAACATCGGGGCCAACGACGTGGCCAACAACATGGGCCCGGCGGTGGGCTCGAAGGCGTTGTCCATGGGCAGCGCCATCATCATCGCGGCGATCTGCGAGAGCGCCGGCGCCCTGATCGCCGGCGGCGACGTGGTGGCGACCATTTCCAAGGGCATCGTCAGTCCAGACAGCCTGGCCAGCGGGCGCACCTTCACCTGGGCCATGATGGCGGCGCTGCTTGCCGCCGCGCTGTGGGTGAACATCGCCACCTGGATCGGCGCCCCGGTCTCGACCACCCATTCGGTGGTTGGCGGGGTGGTCGGGGCCGGAGTCGCCGCCGCCGGGCTGTCGGCGGTGGACTGGCCGACCATGGGGGCGATCGCCGCCAGTTGGGTCATCTCGCCCTTTCTCGGCGGGCTGATCGCCGCCCTGATGCTGGCCTTCATCAAGTGGCGCATCATCTACCGCGACGACAAGATCGCCGCCGCCCGGGCCTGGGTGCCCTTCCTGTTCGGCCTGATGGCGGCGGCCTTTGCCACCTACCTGTGTCTGAAGGGGCTCGACAACGTGCTCGACATCGACCTCGGGCACGCCGTGGCGGTGGGGCTGGGGGTCGGCCTGGGCTGCCATCTGCTGGCCATTCCCCTGATCCGCCGCCAGTCGCGGGGGCTGGAGAACCGCAACAAGTCGCTGCGCACCCTGTTTGGCCTGCCGCTGGTCATCTCGGCGGCGCTGCTGTCCTTCGCCCATGGGGCCAACGACGTGGCCAACGCGGTCGGGCCGCTGGCCGCCATCGTCCACATCCAGGGCGCCGGCGTGGCCGGGGCAGAGGTCGGCATTCCGTTCTGGGTGATGGTCATCGGGGCGGCCGGCATCTCCTTCGGGCTGGTGCTGTTCGGGCCCAAGCTGGTGCGCATGGTGGGCAGCCGGATCACCCGCCTCAACCCCATGCGGGCCTATTGCGTGGCCCTGTCGGCGGCCTTGACGGTGATCGTCGCCTCGTGGCTCGGCATGCCGGTCTCCTCGACCCACATCGCGGTGGGGGCGGTGTTCGGGGTGGGCATCTTCCGCGAATGGCACGCCGAGCGCCGCTCGCGCCGGCTCAACCGCAGCCGGCCGCCGGCCAAGCGCCTGCCCGAGGAAGAGCGCAGCCGGCGCAAGCTGGTGCGGCGCTCGCACTTCCTGACCATTGTCGCCGCCTGGGTGATCACCGTGCCGGCGGCGGCGCTGCTCTCCGGCGGGCTGTTCCTGGGGCTGACGTTTTTGCTGGATTGACGCGCAATAGGGGTTTTTTCGCGCCGGCGCCTCTTTTTCTCTTGCGTTGCCCGCCTGTTCTGCTATAGTCCACCCCATCAACCCGGGCCCAGTGCGTCTTGAGCGCGCCGGGCCTTTTTTGTTGTCTCTGATGCATGTCGCCACTCGGGGTCCGCCGCGCGGGCCCGGTGTTGTTTTGTTCGTGTCGCTTTTCCAAGGCCCTCCGGTTTCCGCCGGGGGGCTTTTTTCGTTTCCGCCCCAACCGAAGGAGATCCAAGCCATGGCGCTGACCGCCATTGCCTTGTGTTCGCGCGCCCTGCTCAAGCTGGGGGCCGACACCATCGCCAGTTTCGACGAAGGCACCGCCGAGGCGGAGGTGGCGGCCAACCTCTACCCCTCGGTGCGCGATGCGCTGTTGTCGTCCCATCCCTGGAACTTCGCCACCGGGCAGGCCCAGTTGGCCCGCCTGACCGCCACCCCGCTGGCCGACTTCGACCACGCCTACCAGTTGCCGGCCGATTTCCTGCGCGTGCTGTCGGCCGGGATCGGCGGGCGGGGGCGGGGGCTGCCCTACCGCATCCACGAGCGGCGCCTGCACACCGATGCCGAGGCGGTCATCCTGTCCTACGTTTTCCGGCCCGACGAAAGCGCCTTTCCGCCGTTTTTCGACCAGGCCCTGATCGCCCGCCTGGCCGCCGAGTTCTGTCTGCCGCTGACCGAAAGCACCAGCCGGGGCGAGCTGCTCTTCAAGCTGGCCGAGGAGGAGGTGAGGAAGGCCCGCCTGATCGACGCCCAGCAGGACGTCCCCGAAGCGCTGGAAGGCTTCCCGCTGGTGGAGGTGCGGGGATGAGCCGGGTCCACACCACCAAGACCAACTTCACCGGCGGCGAGATTTCCCCCGACCTTTTGGGGCGGGCCGAGTTGACCGCCTTCGAGAACGGCGCCGCCGCCCTGCGCAACGTGGTGGTGCACCCCACCGGCGGCGTCTCGCGGCGCCCCGGGCTGCGCCATGTGGGCATCCTGCCGGCCGGGGCCGAGGCCGGCTGTCGGCTGATCGCCTTCACCTTCAACACCGAGCAGACCTATCTGCTGGCGCTGTCCGATCAGTGGCTGGACGTGTTCATGGACGGCGCCTGGGTGCACGGCTTCGCGGTGCCGTGGACGGCGGCCCAGATCCCCCAGGTGGCCTGGACGCAGAGCGCCGACACCCTGCTGGTGGTCCACCCCGAGGTGGCGCCACGCCGGATCACCCGCAGCGGGCACAGCGCCTGGAGCATCGAGCCGTGGAGCTTCCACGCCGACGACGACGGCATCATCCACCAGCCCTACCACAAGTTCGCCGCCGCCGAGGTCACCCTGGCGGCCAGCGCCACCAGCGGCACGGTGACCCTGAGCGCCTCGGCCGAGGTCTTCCAGGCCGGGCATGTGGGCACCCGCCTGCGCCTCGCCACCAAGGAGGTGCTGGTCACCGCCGTCACCTCGCCCACCGAGGCCACCGCCGAGGTCAGACAGACCCTGAGCGGCACGGCGGCGACCCGCGACTGGGAGGAGCAGGCCTTCTCGACGGTGCGCGGCTGGCCGGTCACCGTCACCTTCCATCAGGACCGGCTGGTCATCGGCGGGGCGCGCGATCTGCCCAACCGGCTGTGGCTGTCCAAGTCGGCCGACCTGTTCAACTTCGATCTGGGCGAGGGGCTGGATGACGAGGCGATCGACTTCGCCATCCTGTCGGATGCGGTGAACGCCATTCGCGGTGTCTTCTCCGGGCGCCATCTGCAGGTGCTGACCACAGGCGCCGAATGGATGGTCTCCGGCGACCCGCTGACCCCGACCTCGATCCAGCTCAAGCGCCAGACCCGCGTCGGCTCGATCTCGGGCCGTTACATCCCGCCGCGCGACATCGACGGCGCCACCCTGTTCTGCGCCGCCAGCGGGCGCGAGGTGCGGGAGTTCCTGTTCACCGACGTGGAGCAGTCCTACGGCGCCGCCGAGCTGTCGTTGCTGGCCCGTCACCTGGTCTTCGAGCCGCGCGACATGGACGCCAACCCGGCGACCCGCCAGTTGCACCTGGTGCGCGGCGACGGGGCCCTGGTCACGGTGGCCAATTACCGGGCCGAGAAAGTGGTCGCCTGGTCGCTGTCCGAGACCGAGGGCTGCTTTCTTTCGGTGGCGGTGGTCGACGACGTCACCTGGTTCCTGGTGTTGCGCCAGGGCACGGTGCGGGTCGAGTGCTTCGATCCCGCCCTGGGCCTGGACGGTGCGTTGAGCGGCTCCGAGGCGACCGCCAAGACCGCCTGGAGCGGCCTCGACCATCTGGAGGGGCTGGCTGTCCGGGTGCTGGGCGAGGGCGCCGATCTGGGCCTGCTGCCGGTCGAGGAGGGGGCGCTGGAGTTGCCTTACGCGGTGTCGGAAATCAGCGCCGGCCTGCCCTACAGCCACCTCATCGAGCCGCTGCCGCCCACCGCCTCGGGGGCCGGGCGGGGCAGTCCGGGGCTCACCGTGCGGCTGATCCGCGCCGTTTTCCGCCTCAAGGACACCGCCGGCCTGAAGCTCGACACCGGGCGCGGTCCGCGCGACGTGCCCTTCAAACGGCTCGGCGCGGCCGGCGTGCTCGACACCGCGCCGCCGCTGTTCTCGGGCGATGTGGGCGTGCGCGCCCTGGGCTGGGTGCGCGACGGCACCAAGCCCCTGTGGCGGGTCAGTGGCGACGCGCCGCTGCCCTGCACCGTCCTTTCCGTCACCACTGAAATGAAGGTCAACGTCTGATGGGAGTCACCGAAGCAACCCTGATCTCCACCGCGATCAGCACCCTCTACGGCATGGTCAGCAGCAGCCAGCAGGCCAGCGCCCAGGAGGCCCGGCAACAGGCCGAGTACGCCCAGCGCATGGCCCAGATCAAGGCCCAGCGCGAGGCCCGGGAAAAAGAACAGCGCAGCCTCCTGAAGCGCAACCTGGCCAGCCAGCGGGCCCGCTTCGCGGCGGCCGGCGTCGGGGGCAGCGGCGGCTCGGCCCAGGCGGTGACCAGTGGCCTGGTGCGCAACGTGGAAGAGGACCTGGCCCAGGCCCGCCAGTTGGAGGGGCTCCAGGTCCAGGGCCTGGCCCTCGACCGGGCCGGCCAGCGCACCCGGAACCTGCTGGCCCGCTCGGACAGCCTCAACCGTGGCCTGCTCGGCCTGGGCGGCACGGTGGTCGAACACGGCGAGGAAGCAGGCTGGTGGCGGTGAGCGCCCCGGCCAGCCCCGCCTCCCCATCCCCTTCGCAGGAGTCCCCCCGATGAGCAGCCACATCCAGATCGGCGACATCACCCCGCGCGTGCAGTACGACGCGGCCGAGGATCAGCTCGCCTTTGCCTATCCCTTTCCCGTCTTCGCGGCCTCGGACATGGAGGTCTATGTCGGCGCCAACCTTCAGGCCGACGGCTACACGGTCAGTGGCGCCGGGGGCAGCGACGGCGGCACGGTCACCTTCGACGCCCCGCCCCGCCCGGCCGGCGCTCCGGCGACCACGGTCACCCTGCGCCGCCGGGTGCCCCTGGCGCGCACCACCGACTTCCAGGAGGGCGGCGCCTTCCGGGCCAAGGTGATCAACGACGAGTTGGACCGCATCGTCGCCGGCCTGCAGCAACTGGCCGATGATCTGGCCCGCGCGCTGACCCTGGCGCCGACCGACAGCGGCACCGCCTCGACCACTCTGCCGAGCGCCGAGGCGGCCCGGGTGCTCGGCTGGTCGGCCGATGGCGGCCGTCTGGAGAACAAGGACCTGGCGGCGCTGGGGGCCATTCAGCGGGCCGACAGCGACCCGCTCGCCCTGGCCGCCGAGGCTGCTCCGGGCACGGCGGCCGACGTGTCGCGGGCCGACCATGTGCACCCGCTGCCCGAGCCCGCCGAGATCGGCGCCGAGCCGGCCGACGCGGCCATCCTGAAGGCCGACACGGCGGCCACGCTCAGCGTGGGCTACCCCGCCACGGTGCACGACCTGGGCGAAACCGGCAGCGCCACCCTGACCCCGGACATCACCCTGGGCCACATGCAGAAGGCCACCGTGAGCGGCGATTTCACCCTGCTCGCGCCGGCCCACAAGGGGGCCATCTGGCTGTCGCTGACCAACGACACCAGCGGCGGTCACAGCCCGGCGGTCAGTGCCTACGCCACCGTTTCCGGCGCCTACAAGGCGGATGCCGGGGCGCTCAACGTGTTCAAGATCACCCGCGACGACGGCGGGTCCTATCTGGAGATCCTCACCCCATGAGCCTGACCCTGCCCACCTTCCCGGGGACCGGCGCGGCCCTCGGCGACCCCATCGACTTCTCCGGCCTGTTCAACAAGGCGGACGACGCCTGCCTGACCCGCACCCCGGCCGCCGAGGGAAACCGCACCCGGTGGACCTGGAGCGGCTGGGTCAAGCGGGCCAGCCCCTGCGCCGGCAGCGGTGAGTATCAGGTGCTGTTCGAGGCCACCACCGGCAGCCATCAGACCCTCATTGGCTTCGACAGGGATTCCGACACCTTGAGGTTCGCGGAGTATCAAGCGAATAACGTGGGGCTACTGGTGAGCCAGGGCGTTCTGGTGGACCTCGCCGGCTGGTATCATGTCGTCTGCGGCTGGGACAGCGATAACACCGATCCCGATCTGCGCATGCGCCTGTGGATCAACGGCGGCGAAGTCACCAGCTATTCGACCTACACGGTGCCCTCCCAGGGGCGCCTTTCCACCGCCAACCGGGCCGTGCAGCACAACATCGGCCGGCAGGGTTACGGCGGCGGGAACTCCCACCACCTGGACGGCTATCTGGCCGAGGTGGTCTTCGTGGACGGGCAGGCGCTCGATGCCGCCGCCTTCGGGGAGGTCTTCGGCGACCTCTGGCGCCACAAGGCGTTCGTCGGGGACGTGGGGTCCAACGGGTTCCGCCTCGACTTCGCCAACGCCTCCAACCTGGGCGGCGATGCTTCCGGCAACGGCAACAACTGGGCGCCCGCCAACCTGACCAGCAGCGATCAGCGCACCGATACGCCGACCAACAACTACGCCACGCTGTCACCAGACCTCGGAGGGGCGAACAACACCTACTCCGAGGGCAATACCGTGGTTTGGCTGGCCGGCGGGAATGGTGGTAATCAAGCTGTGTCGGAAATGCCTGTTTCTTCCGGCAAGTGGGTTTTCGCCACGAAAAGCCTCGGGCCCCATTATTTGTCCTGGAGATACATTGGTTTCGGCAAGACCGGATCGCTGGACGGCTACCCCGGGCAGCGACTTGAAAGCTGGGGCTACAATGCTTCCGGGCAATGGAAAAAGAACGCGGCCAACCTGAGCACCGGACACGCCACCTGGACCGCCTCGGGGGACGGGGCGGCCATTGCCCTGGACCTGGACAACGGCAAGGCCTGGGTTGGGCTATTCGACGGTACCGCCATCACCTGGGAAGGTGATCCCGCCGCCGGCACCGGGGCTGTCCAGACGGGGCTTTCCGGTCCCCTCTTTCCGATGGTCGGCTGGTACGGAACGGCAGGGTACGGCGGTGTCGAACAGTTGGCGGAGTTCGCCTTGGATGGCGTGACCCTGCCGGACGGCTTCCTGCCCCTGACCAGCCAGAATGCCGGCGCCAGCCCGCTGGCCGAGGTGACGTGATGGGCCGACCAAGCATGGCCGGCGCGCCGGCCGGCCCCACCCCATGCCGCCGCTCCCACCCCGGGACGGCGGCTTTTTCTTTGCCTTTCCGACAACAAGGAGCCTTTCCATGACCTCCTGGACCGTAGACCTCGCGTGGTGGATCACGGTGGTCGAAGTGCCCGTCCTGGGCTCGCTGTTCTGGCTTGTCTGGCGCACCCGCCACGACGCCGAGGCCGACCTCGGCGAGGCCCGCCTGATCGCCGACCGTGGCCAGGCCCAACTGCGCGAGGCGCTCGCCGCCTACAAGCTGGAGGTGGCCAAGTCCTACGCCTCCATCGCCTACATCAAGGACGTGGAGAAGCGCCTCACCGTCCATCTGGAGCGCATCGAGCACAAGCTGGACGTGCGTCCGGCCACCCACTCGGGAGGCCAGGCATGAACCCGGCCGACACCCGCCCGCTCGCCCCCGCCGACCCCACCGAGCGCCGGCGGGCCGCCGACATCCTGGCCCGCACCCTCTACGGCGAGGCCCGGGGCGAGCCGGTGCGCGGCAAGGAGGCGGTGGCCTCGGTGGTCCTCAACCGGGTGCGCCGGGCCCGCCAGCGCGGCGGCTGGTGGTGGGGCACCACCATCACCGAGGTGTGCCTCAAGCCCTGGCAGTTCTCGTGCTGGAACCTGGGCGACCCCAACCGGCCGCGCATCGAGGCGGTGGGCGAGGGCGACCGCGTGTTCCGCTCCTGCCAGCGCATCGCCGAGCGCGCCCTGGCCGGCACCCTGCCCGATCCCACCGGGGGCGCCACCCACTATCACGCCCGGGGCGTCCATCCGCCCTGGGCCTGGCATCAGGCGCCCTCGGCCGAGATCGGGCGGCACCTGTTCTACAACAACATCGAATAGGAGGCGGCCCATGATCCCCGCCATCATCGGGGCGCTGGCCGCCATCGCGCCCAGTGTCATCAAATGGGCCACCGACGACGACGACGCCGTGAAAGTGGCCGAGCAGGTGGGCGGCATCGCCCGCCGCCTGGCCGGCAGCGACGACACCGAAGCGGCGATCAAGGCCATCGAGGCCGATCCCCGGCTGCATCTCGACTTCCAGCGCGCCTACCTGGACTGGGAGTTCGGCATGTACCGCGCCGAAACCGAGCGCCTGCAAATCATCAACCGCACGGTGCGCGCCGAGGTGGCCAGCCAGGACGCCTACGTGCGCCGCATGCGCCCCACCTTCGGCTACATCATGGCGGCCAGCTGGGCGGTGCAGATGGGGGCGCTGGGCTACACCATCGTCACCGCGCCGGAACTGGCCGGCGAGGTGATCACCGCCATGGCCAGCCTGTCCACCATCTGGAGCGTCGGCCTCGCCGTGCTGGGGGTCTACGTCTACAAGCGCAGCGCGGAAAAGCAGCCCCCCAGCGCCGAGCAACTCGGCATCCTCTCGGCCCTGGCCCGGCGCGTCGCCGGCCCGGCCGGCACCTGAACATCGCCGGCCCGGCCGGCACCTGATCCGTCCCCCCATTCCCGGAGAACCAGCCCATGACCGGCCTCGTCCTTCTCGTCGACGGCGATCCCCGTCCCATCCGTCGCCCCGTCAATCTGCGCCTGCCCGGCTCCGATACCGTGCTGCTGCGCGTCCATGGTCCCGACCCGGCGCGCGGCATCTATCGCCTGGCGCGCGAGAACGCCAACCCCGGCCCCTACAAGCTCCAGGGAGAGCGCACCCTGAGCATCGAGGGAACCACCCTGACCGAACACTACCCATCCACCTGGCGCCCCCTGGCCGAGATCAAGGCCAGCAAGGTCGCCGCCTGGAAAACCCAGGCCGCCAGCAAGCTGAAACCCACCGACTGGTACATCCTGCGCCAGAGCGAAGGCGGCGCCGCCACTCCCCAGGCGGTGCTCGACTACCGCGCCGCCGTGCGCGCCGCCACCAACCAAGCCGAAGCCACCCTCGATACCCTGACTGACCCCGAACAGGCCGCCAACCTGGAACCCGACTGGCCGACGGCGGGGTTCTGATACCTCCCCAACACCAAGAAAAAAGGGGCGCTGCCCCTGACCCCGCCGGGGGACCGAAGGCGGTCCCCCGGACCCCCTCCTGTCGTTGGCGCGAAACGCTCGGGATGAGCGGGGTGCTCCGGTTTTTTGGTTGCAGGCCAGCTTTGCTGGCCTGCTGAAACAATCCCCAGCGAAAACGCCTCCGACAGCCGAAGGCACTCTGAAGCACGTTTTGGGTTGTTAAGCAGGCCGGCCAAGGCCGCCTGCAACCAAAAAAACGCTGCGTTCGGCTCGGTTGGAGGGTGTTTCAGCAAACGAATTGGCGGGGTCCGGGGGGACCCAGTCCCCCCGGTGGGGGTCAAGGGGGCAAAGCCCCCTTTTTTGTTCCCTGTTCTGCAAAGGAGTATCCGTTGATGTCCGTCCGTTCTTCTCGGCGTCGCAAGAAGGCCCCGCCTGATGCCGAGTCCTTGCGGGCCGAGTTGGCGGCGTTGTTGCCGCCGCGTTTGGGCGATGCCGCCCGGGCCTATGATCGCTTCGTGGGCGCCGCGTCGCTGGAGTTGGAGGCCGACGCCAAGGCCTTTGCCGCGCATCATGCGGCGTGCAAGGCGGCGCTGGCGCACATCGAGGTTCTCATCAAGTTGATCCGCTGGGCCGAGGCGCCGGCCGCCGGCCCCGAGGCATCGGGCGCCGAACCAGGCGCTGAACTGGGCGACGATCTGGGCCGGTTGATCGCCGAGGCGCGGGCTCATCTGGCGGCTGATCTGGCCAGCGAGCTGCTGGACGGCGAAACGGCTGATCCTGACTCCCTGGATGACGATCATGAGCAAGACTGATCCGCCGGCCGGGGCGGTGCATCTCGGCGTCGATTTCATCGAATTCCTGTACATCTGGAACGCTTTGGAGGGTCAGGCGACGCCGGCCCATCAGCGGCGCATGGCGCGTTGGCTGGCGGCGCGTTGGCGTCGTCGGCGGCGGCGCGGCGAGGGGCAGGCGCTTCTGATGGCCTTTCGCAACTCGGGCAAGTCGACGGTGGTCGGGCTGTTCTGCGCCTGGCTTTTGCTGGACAACCCCAGCCTGCGCATTCTGGTCATGGCGGCCGATCATGCGTTGGCCAAGAAGATGGTGCGCAATGTGAAGCGGATCATCGAGCGCCATCCGCTGACCCGCCATTTGAAGCCGCCGCGCCGCGACCAGTGGGCGGCCGACCAATTCACCGTGGCCCGGCCGCGCGAGCTGCGCGATCCGTCCATGCTGGCCAAGGGGGTGGGGGCCAACGTGACCGGCTCGCGGGCCGACATCATTGTCTGCGACGATGTGGAGGTGCCCAACACCTGCGACACGGCGCCCAAGCGGGCCGACCTTCGGCAGCGGCTGTCGGAACTGGACTATGTGCTGGTGCCGGGTGGGCTGTCGCTTTATGTGGGCACGCCGCACACCTACAACACCATCTACGCCGCCGAGCCGTGCCGCGACATGGGCGAGGCGGTGCCCTTCCTGGCCGGCTTCGCGCGTCTGGAGATTCCCATCGAGGACGCCCACCACCGTCCCGCCTGGCCGGAACGTTTCCCGGTCGAGCGCATCGCGGCGCTGCGGCGGCGCAGCGGGCCCAACAAGTTCGCCAGCCAGATGATGCTGAAGCCCATGAACATCGCCGAGGGGCGGCTCGATCCGGAGGCCTTGCGGCTTTATGAGGCCGAGCTGGACTACAGCGAGGCGGCCGGCGAGGTGATCCTGAGGCTGGACGGCCGGCGGCTGGTCTCCGCCTCCTGCTTCTGGGACCCGGCCTTCGGGGCGCGCGCCCTGGACGCCAAGGGGGCGGGGGACGGCAGCGTGATCGCCATCGTGTTTGCCGACGAGGCGGGCGGCTACTGGCTGCACCGCATCGCCTGGCTGACTCACGATCCGCGTCATCCGGTCGAGCCGGCGACCCAGATGTGCCGTCAGGTGGCGGCCTTCGCGGCCGACACCCTGGCCCCGGCGGTGTGCGTGGAGACCAACGGCCTGGGCCGTTTCCTGCCCGGCATCCTGCGCCGCGAGCTGGCCGCCGCCGGGCTGGCCTGCGGGGTCATCGAGAAGGCGTCGAGCACGCCCAAGGACCAGCGCATCGTGGAGGCCTTCGACGCCATCCTGGCGGCCCGGGCGCTTCATGTGCACCGCTCGGTGTGGGGCACCCCGTTGGTGGCGGAAATGCGCGAATGGCGCCCCGGGCTGGGCAAGGGCCATGACGACGGCCTGGACGCCGTCGCCGCCTGTTTGCTCAACGAGCCGGTGCGCCTCGGCCGTCCGACCCGGCCGGCCAACGCCCCTTGGCGGGGCGGCTGGCGTCGGGGCCCGTGGAACGCCCCCAGCGGCTTCGAGGTGTGAGGGGCGGCCCAGGGTGCGTCCAGGGGGCGCACCTTGCATGGGCGGGGGCAAAGCGTGTATTTGAAGGCGCTCGTGAGGTCGGCCGGAAGGGTCGGCCCGGTTTTGTCGTGCGGGAGTTTTTGTCGTCATGGGTTATCGGGTTGCGGTCATCGGGGCCACGGGCAACGTGGGCCGCGAGATGTTGCAGATCATGGTCGAGCGGGGCTTTCCCGCCGACGAGGTGTTTGCCCTGGCCTCGCCGCGCTCGGTCGGGCGCGAGGTGAGCTATGGCGACGACAAGATCCTGAAGGTCCAGAACCTGGAGACCTTTGATTTCACCGGGGTGGACATCGCCCTGTCCTCGCCCGGGGCCTCGGTGTCCAAGGTGCACAGCCCGCGCGCCGCCCAGGCCGGCTGCGTGGTGATCGACAACACCAGCCACTTCCGCATGGAGCCGGACGTGCCGCTGGTGGTGCCCGAGGTCAACCCCGAGGCGCTGGCCGGCTACAAGAAGCGGGGCATCATCGCCAACCCCAACTGCTCGACCATCCAGATGGTGGTTGCCCTGAAGCCGCTGCACCAGGCCTTTGGCGTGCGCCGGGTGGTGGTATCGACCTACCAGTCGGTCTCCGGGGCCGGCAAGGAGGGCATGGACGAGCTGTTCAACCAGACCCGGGGCATCTATGTGAACGATCCGGTGAGTGCCACCCAGGAGAAGTTCACCAAGCAGATCGCCTTCAACGTGATCCCGCACATCGACACGTTCATGGACGACGGGGCGACCAAGGAGGAATGGAAGATGGCGGTGGAGACCGCCAAAATCCTCGATCCCGACATCAAGGTGCACGCCAACTGCTGCCGCGCCCCGGTGTTCATCGGCCACGCCGAGTACATCAACATCGAGACCGAGCGGCCGATCGACGAGAAGGCGGCCCGCGCCGCCCTGGAAGCGGCGCCGGGGGTGGTGGTGGTCGACCGCCGGATCGACGAGGGCTATGTCACCCCGGCCGAGTGCGCCGGCGAGGACGCGGTCTACATCTCGCGTCTGCGGCGGGATCGCACGGTGGAGAACGGGCTGTCGTTCTGGTGCGTCTCGGACAACCTGCGCAAGGGTGCCGCCCTCAACACCGTGCAGATCGCCGAGGCGCTGATCGCCACCCATCTCGCCCGCTAGGGGCCCCTGTCGGAGTCAGCGCCCACCATGTCGCGCACCATTCGCACCGCCAGCCTGCAGGTCAATGCCGGCAACGAGATGACGGTCAACGTGCAGACCGCCTGCGCCCTGGCCCGCCGGGCCAAGGGCGAGGGCGCCGACATGGTGCTGATGCCCGAGAACGTGGCCATGATGACCTGGGGGCGCGACGCCATCCTTGGCAACGCCCACCCCGAGGACAGCCACCCGGCGTTGGTCGCCTTCCGCGATCTGGCGGCCAATCTTGGCCTCTGGATGCATTGCGGCACCCTGGCGGTGAGCCAGCCCGACGGCCGGGTGGCCAACCGCACCTACGTGCTTGACCCGAGCGGCGGCATCGCCGCCCGCTACGACAAGATCCACATGTTCGACGTCGATCTGGACGGCGGCGAATCCTATCGGGAATCGGCCATCTTCGCGCCCGGCGCGGCGGCGGTGACGGTCGATCTGCCGTGGGGGCGCATGGGGCTGTCGATCTGCTACGATCTGCGCTTCCCCCACCTCTACCGCACCCTGGCCCAGGCCGGGGCGGAGCTGCTGGTGGTGCCGTCCGCCTTCACCCGCCAGACCGGCGAGGCCCACTGGCACGCCCTTCTGCGGGCCCGGGCCATCGAGACCGGCAGTTGGGTGCTCGCCCCGGCGCAGACCGGGACCCACCCGCACGGCCGGCAGACCTTCGGCCACACCCTGGCCGTGGCCCCCTGGGGCGAGGTGATCGCCGACGCCGGGGTGGAGCCGGGGATGCTGCTGGTGGCGGTCGATCTGGAGGCGGCCCGGGTGGCGCGGGGCAAGATTCCCTCGCTGGCCCATGACCGCGCCTTCTCCCTCAACCCGCCGGACGCCAAGCCGGACGACGAGGCGGGCGGGGACTGAATCCGGGACGGACGATGATCCGCTACGCCCTGATCTGCCGGGAGGGCCACGAGTTCGAGGGCTGGTTCCCCGACAGCACCCGCTTCGAGGCCCAGGTCGAGGCCGGCGAGGTGCGCTGCCCGGTCTGCGACTCGGTCGAGGTGCGGCGCGCCCTGATGGCGCCCAACCTCACCACCGCCCGTCAGGCGGCGGCCGGCCGGGCCGAGCAGGCGGCCGCCCTGCGCCAGGCCCTGGTTGAGGTGCGCCGGAAGGTGGAGGCGAGTTGCGACAACGTGGGCGACCGCTTCCCGGAAGAGGCACGACGCATCCACTACGGCGAGGTGGCGCCGCGCGGCATCTTCGGCACCAGCACGCCGGACGAGGCGCGCGAGTTGCTGGACGAGGGTGTCGACATCCTGCCGCTGCCCGATCTGGCCGAGAACTGAGCCTTTAACTTGACGTTTACGTAAACGTCCACTTGGCCTATCCTGACCGGCATGGAGACGCGCGGGGCCGGGACGGAGTCGGAGGCGGGGCAGAGCATTGGCGCTCTGGCCCGGCAACTGGGCCTGACCACGCGGGCCATCCGCTTCTACGAGGACAAGGGCCTTTTGACCCCGCGTCGGGTCGGCCAGCGGCGCCTCTACGGACCGCGCGAACGGGTGCGCCTGCAACTGATCCAGCGTGGCAAGCGGCTTGGCTTTTCCCTGGCCGAGATACGCGAAATACTTGATATATATGACGAATCCCAGGACGAGAGCGCCCAGCTCACGCACCTGGTGGAAAAGATCGCCGAGCGGCGGGCGAGCCTTCTGGCGCAGCGCCGCGACATCGACCTGACCCTCGACGAGTTGGACCAGTTGGACACCCAGTGCCAGGCCCTGCTTGAGCGCCGCTGAGCGCCGGACCGCCACCATGTGACGCGGTCATTGAGATGTGGCCATTGAAACGCGGCCATTGAAACGCACTCGGTGTTGAATATATTTGATGGGCCGGCCGCCGCCCTGGCGACCCGGCGTGCAGGTCCCGCTTCCCTCTCGTTTCAGGACATCCCCGTCATGCTGGTTTCCCAGGGCTCCAAGGTGCTGCCCGGCCACCCCGACTCCTACTATGCCGCCACCCCGCGCGGGGCGCCCGATCTGCCGCGTCTGGAGGCCGACACCCGGGCCGACGTGTGCATCGTCGGCGGCGGCTTCTGCGGTCTGATGGCGGCCCTGGAGATGGCCGAGAAGGGCCTCGACGTGGTGCTGCTGGAGGCCGAGCGGGTCGGCTGGGGGGCTTCCGGGCGCAACGGCGGGCAGGTCGGCAGCGGCCAGCGTCAGGACCAGATGACCCTGGAGTCGGCGCTCGGCAAGGAGACGGCGCGCCGCCTGTGGGAGCTTGCGGAAGAGGCCAAGGCGCTGGTCCGCGAGCGGGTCAAGCGCCACGCCATCGACTGCGACCTCACGGACGGCGTGCTCAACGCCGCCGTCAAGCCGGGCGACGCCGAGTGGATCGCCCGCTACGTCGACCACATGGCCGAACACTACGACTATCCGCACTTCCAGTGGATCGACCGGGCCGGCATGGCCGAACGCCTGGGCACCGACATCTACCACGGCGGCAAGCAGGACATGACGGCCCTGCACCTGCACCCGCTGAACTACGCCCTGGGCCTGGCCCGGGCGGCGCAGCAGGCCGGGGCGCGGCTGTTCGAGCACGCCCGGGTCAGCGGCTATGACCCGTCGAACCCGACCCGGGTGCGCACCGCCGCCGGGCCGACGGTGACGGCCGATCAGGTGGTGATCTGCTGCAACGGCTACCTGGGCCGGCTGGAACCCCGGGTGGCCGGGCGCATCATGCCGATCAACAACTACGTCATCGCCACCGAGCCGCTGGGCGAGGCGCGGGCCCGCGAGTTGATCCGCGACAACGTGGCGGTGGCCGACACCAAGTTCGTGATCGACTATTACCGGCTGTCGGCCGACCACCGCCTGCTGTTCGGCGGCGGCGAGACCTATTCCCACCGCTTCCCGGCCGACATCGCCGGCTTCGTCAAGCCGCACATGCTGAAGGTCTACCCGCAACTGGCCGACGCGCGCATCGAGTACGCCTGGGGCGGCACCCTGGCGATCACCCTGAAGCGCCTGCCGCACGTCGGCCGGCTGTCGCCCAACGTGTTGTTCGCGCACGGCTTCTCGGGCCACGGGGTGGGCATCGCCAGCCTTCTCGGGCGGCTCCTGGCGGAGGCTGCGGTGGGCCAGGCCTCGCGCTTCGACGTGATGGCCAGGCTGCCCACGCCGATGTTCCCCGGCGGCACCTTGTTGCGTCATCCGGCGCTGGTGGTGGGCATGTTGTATTACGCCCTGCGCGACCGCCTGTAGGGCGCACGCGATACCTTTTTTCGGTGATTTCAAGGCAATGCGTGGGCTGCATGTCAGCCCGCGCAAAATTGCATACATTCTCCTTGCCGACCCCCCAGCCGTACGCTAGGGTTTTTTTACCCGATCCAAACGGGGAGGAGAAACCGTCCACGAGAACCGCAGCCGGGCCCCTTGGCGGCGCGGCGGGAAGGGGGCACGGCGCCTGTTGCGGGGCGCGTTCCTCGGGCGCGGCGAGGTTCCGCCGTCCTGCCCCCCTCGGACACGCAGCCTTCACTCAAAATCACACGAAAACAGAAAACAGGTGGGACGAATGCTCAACAGGATCGCTCGCACGAGAACCGCCCTCAAGGGCGTCGCCGTTGGCTTGGTCGGGGCGCTGGCCCTGGGGCTGGCCACCGATGCCGAGGCCGCCGACCGGGTGCGCTGGAAGATGGCCAGCACCTACGGCGGCAAGCTGACCCAGCTCGGCACCCTGGGCAAGCGCATCGAGGACCGCATCGAGGCGGTCTCCGACGGCAACATCCAGATCAAGTTCTTCGAGCCGGGCGCCCTGGTCCCGGCGCTCGAGGTGTTCGACGCCGTTTCCTCGGGCTCGATTGATGCCGGCTGGTCGACGCCGGGCTACTGGGCCGGCAAGGTGCCCGCCCTGCAGCTGTTCGCCGCCGTGCCCTTCGGCCCCTCGGCCGGCGAGTACATGGCCTGGTACTACTTCGGTGGCGGCCAGCAGATGTTCGAGGAGATCTACCACCAGCACAACATCCACTCGGTGCAGTGCGGTCTCCTGGCGCCCGAGGCCTCCGGCTGGTTCCGCAAGGAAATCAATTCGGTGGAGGACCTCAAGGGGCTCAAGATGCGGTTCTTCGGCCTGGGCGCCAAGGTCATGGAGAAGATGGGTGTGTCGACCCAGCTTCTGGCCGGCGGCGACATCTTCCCGGCCCTTGAGCTGGGCACCATCGACGCCACCGAGTTCTCGATGCCGGCCATCGACCTCAATCTCGGTTTCTATCAGGTGGCCAAGCACTACTACTTCCCCGGCTGGCACCAGCAGTCCACCTTCTTCGACCTGATGATGAACAAGGACAACTGGGACGCCCTGTCCGAAACCCAGCAGGCGCAGATCGAGACCATGTGCGGCGACAACGTCCGCTACGGTCTGGCCGAGGGCGAGGCGATCCAGTTCTCGGCCCTCAAGGTGCTGCAGGAAGAGAAGGGCGTGACCATCCACCGCTGGCCGCCGGAAATCCTCGAGCAGCTCCACGCCGCCTGGGAAGAGGTGGTCGCCGAGCAGAGCCAGGACCCCGACTTCAAGCGGGTCTGGGAGTCGCTGTCGGCCTTCCGCGCCGACTACAAGATCTGGGGCGACCTGGGTTACCTGGACTAGGCTTTCGGGAACCCGGGCCGGGAACCGCTTCCCAGCCAGCCTGAACACCCGCCACCGGGGGTCCACGGTCAACGTGGACCCCCGCGCACCCTGATCCTCACCAGACACGCGCCGGGGGAGCCATGTCCGCCCTGCTTGCCGTCAGCCACCGGCTGGAACGCATCGTGTCGGCCATCGGCCAGGCCGCCGCCTGGCTGACCGTGCCGCTGATGCTGGTCATCATCTACGACGTCATCACCCGCAACGTCCTGACCTGGCTGGTCCGCAACCAGATCATCGGCGACGGCCTGGCCGACGCCCTGACCCTGGTCAGCTCGACCAAGCTGCAGGAAACCGAATGGCACCTGCATGGCATCCTGCTGCTGATGACCTTCGGCATGGCCTACCTGAAGGACGCCCACGTGCGCATCGAGCTGGTGCGCGACCACTTAAGGCCCCGACTCAAGGTGTGGATCGAGCTGATCGGCATCCTGCTCGCCCTGATCCCCTACTGCGGGCTGGTCATCTACTTCGGCTACGACTTCACGCTGCGCTCCTACGAAAACCACGAGGTCAGCGCGGCGCTCACCGGCCTGCCGTACCGCTTCATCATCAAGTCCTTCATCATGTTCGGCTTCGTGGTCATCCTGATGGCCGGCGTGGCGACCCTGCTCAGGTGCATCGTCGCCCTGTTCGGCGGCGGTCCGGCGCGCGCCGAGGCCATGGCCCTGCTCGACCCCGAGCACGAAGAAGCCCCCCAAGGGGCCGCCAACCAGTAACCGAACGCCGTTCACGCCGGGCCGGGAGCGCCAGCCGATCATGGGTTTCTATATCGAGGACTACTTCCCGCTTCTGATGTTCGTCGCCCTGGGGGCGTTGCTGTTCACCGGCTATCCGGTGGCCCTGGTGCTGGGCGGCATCGGCATCGCCTTCGGGACCCTGGGCATCGCCTTCGATGTCTTTTCCGGCATCGAGTTCTTCAACATCATCGTGCGCATCCATGGCGGCATCGTCGAGAACCTGGTGCTGACCGCCATTCCCATGTTCATCTTCATGGGCACCATGCTGGAGAAATCCGGCGTCGCGGCCGACCTCCTGAACACCCTGCAGGTGCTTTTGCGGCGCATCCCCGGCGGGCTGGCCCTGGCGGTGACCATGCTCGGCACCATCATGGCGGCGACCACCGGCATCATCGGCGCCTCGGTGGTCATGATGACCCTGATGGCCCTGCCGGTGATGCTGGAACGCGGCTACAACAAGCCCCTGGCCACCGGCACCATCGCCAGTTCCGGCACGCTGGGCATCCTCATCCCGCCGTCGATCATGCTGGTCATCATGGGCGACCTTTTGGCCACCTCGGTCGGCACCCTGTTCCTGGCCGCCATCTTCCCGGGGCTGATCCTGGCCGGCTTCTACATGCTCTACATCCTCGCCATCTCGGCCCTGAAGCCCGAGCTGGCGCCGCCCCTGCCGCGCGAGTTGGGACCGGACAGCCTGGGCGAGCTGATCCTCCTGGTGCTGCGCACCTTCCTGCCGCCGGTGCTTTTGATCGTGCTCGTCCTGGGCTCGATCTTCGGCGGCTACGCCACCCCCACCGAGGCGGCGGGCGTCGGGGCGCTGGGCGCCACCGTGCTCGCCATCGGCCGCAAGCGCCTGAACTTCGCCACCCTGAAGGAGGTGGTGCAGCGCACCGCGCTGACCAACGCCATGCTGTTCTTCATCTTCGTCGGGGCGACCGCGTTCTCCTACGTCTTCCGCTCGCTGGGCGGCGACGACATGGTGGTCGACTTCGTGGAAAGCCTGGGCGTCGGCCCGTGGGGGCTGCTGTTCGTGCTGATGGGCATCGTGTTCCTGCTCGGCTTCTTCTTCGACTGGGTCGAGATCACCCTGATCGTGCTGCCCATCTTCACCCCGATCATCGAACTGCTCGACTTCGGCACCCACCTGCCGAGCGAGCAGATCGTGCCCTGGTTCGCCATCCTGGTGGCGGTCAACCTGCAAACCAGCTTCCTCACCCCACCCTTCGGCTTCGCCCTGTTCTACATGAAGGGGGTGGCGCCAAGAAGCGTGCGCATCGAGCACATCTACAAGGGAATCATTCCCTTCGTGCTGCTCCAGTTGTGCGGTCTGGGACTGGTCATGGCCTTTCCCGAGATCGCCCTGTGGCTGCCCACCACCCTGCTTGATTGATCGCACCGCCTCGGGTACCTGGGGCTTGACTGCCCCCGGTGCCCGAGGCCCCATGACCGAGCCCCCCAGCTTCCGCGACCTGCTCTGCCGCGAGGTCCACCCCGACCTGCCGGCCGACGAGGCGCTGCGCCAACTGGCCCTGGCCAACACCTACGACAATCTGGTCGGCGACCTGGGGCCAACCCACAACGCCGTGCTGTGGCCCAACCGGCGCGGCCAACGCGACCGCTTCGCCGCCCTGTGCCACATCTTCGGCCTGGATCGCTGGAAAGGCGGGGTCAGCATCAACGACCTGGGCTGCGGCTACGGCGCCCTGTTCGCCTACCTGCGCTGGCGCCCGGTGCTGCGCGGCGGCAGCTATCGCGGCTTCGACCTCTCCGGGCGCATGATCGACACCGCCCGACGCCGCCACACCGACCGTCGGGCCAGCTTCGCCAGGGCCGACATGGCCGACCGGGTGGCCGACTACTCCCTGGCCTCGGGCACCTTCGGCATCAAAGCCGGCGCCAACGGCCCCGGCGACAGCGACCAGGTCTGGGCCGAACACGTCCGAACCACCGTCACCCGACTCGCCGACTTCAGCGAAAAAGGCCTCGCCTTCAACCTGCTGCACGAACGGGCCCGCGACAAACGCGACCATACCCTCTACTACTCCCCAGCCGAACCCTGGCTCGAATTCGCCCGCGACACCCTCTCCCCCAAAGCCCAAACCATCGACTCCGGAAGCCCCTTCGACTTCACCGTCCTCATCCCCCTCGGCAAACACCGCCGCCGTTGACCCGAACCCCCCAAGGGCCGGAGCGTGGTCGACCGAGCCAAGGGGGCGCTGCCCCCTTGGAACCCCCGCCGGGGGAGCCTGGGGCTCCCCCGGACCCCCGCCGCGAGTTAAAGCCGATAAGAGGGGGGTATCCGAGCGCACGCGCTCGGATACCCCCCTCTTATCGGCTTTGATTCATGGTGGGGTCTGGGGAGGCCTCGGGCCTCCCCAGCGGGGTTCAAAGGGGCGGCGCCCCTTTGCTTGGCTGACCGCGCTCCGGCCCTTGGGGGCTCAGGTGAACAGCGAGCGGTGTTGGTCGCGCAGGAGGTTTTTCTGCACTTTGCCCATGGTGTTGCGGGGCAGGGTATCGGTGGTGAAGACTTTTTTCGGCACCTTGTAGTTGGCCAGGGTGTTTTTCAGGTGGTTGATGATGGTGTCGCCGTCTGGGGTTTGGTTGTCGGCGGGCACGACGATGGCGATGCCGACTTCGCCGAAGTCGGGGTGGGGCACGCCGACCACGGCCGATTCTTTCACCTCCGGCAGGGCGTCGATCAGGCCTTCGATTTCCTTCGGGTAGACGTTGTAGCCGCCGGAGATGATCATGTCCTTGGCTCGTCCGACGATGGACAGGTATCCCTTGGCGTCGATCAGCCCGATGTCGCCGGTGCGGAACCAGCCATCGGCGGTGAATTCCTCGGCGGTTTTTTCGGGCATCCGCCAGTAGCCCAGCATGACGTTGTCGCCTTTCACCTGGATGTTGCCGGCGCTGCCGGTGGGCAGGGGGCTGTCGGCGTCGTCGACCACGCGCACCGAGACTCCGGGGAAGGGCAGGCCGACGGTGCCGGGGATGCGCTCGCCATCGTAGGGGTTGCCGGTGTTCATGCCGGTTTCGGTCATGCCGTAGCGTTCCAGCACCTTGTGGCCGGTGCGCTCGGTGAAGGCTTCGTGGGTGGCGGCCAGCATGGGGGCCGAGCCGGCGGTGAACAGGCGCATGTGGGCGGTGGTGTCGCGGTTGAAGGCGGGTTCGGCGAGCAGGCGGGTATAGAAGGTGGGCACGCCCATGAAGGTGGTTGCCCGGGGCAGGTTCTCGATCACCTGGGCAGCGTCGAAGCGGGGCAGCCAGATCATGGCGGCGCCGGCCAGCAGCACGCAGTGGCAGGCCACGAACAGGCCGTGGGCGTGGAAGATGGGCAGGGCGTGGAGCAGCACGTCGTTTTCGGTGAAGCGCCAGGAGTCGCGCAGGGCGAGGCCGTTGGCGGCCAGGTTGCGGTGGGTCAGCATGGCGCCCTTGGGCCGCCCGGTGGTGCCTGAGGTGTAGAGCATGGCGGCCAGATCGTCCTCGGCCAGGGGCAGCGGCGCGAACTCGGCCGGCTGGCTGGCGGCGGCCTCGGCGAGGGAGCCGCTGCCGTTGGTGCCCAGGGGGGCGCCCAGGGTCATGACCCGCGGGCAGCCCCGGGCGGCGGCCAGTTTCTCGGCCTCGGCCTGCTGTTCCGGGCGGCACACGAAGAGGCCCGGCTCGGCGTCGCCCAGCAGGTAGTCCACCTCGTCGCTGCGGTAGGCGGTGTTCATCGGCAGGAAGACCAGCCCGGCCTTCAGGCAGGCCAGATAGAGGGCCAGGGCCTCGGGGCTTTTTTCCACCTGCACGGCGACCCGGTCGCCCTTGGCCAGCCCCAGTTCGGTGAGCAGCCGGGCGATACGGGCCGACAGGGCGTCCATGTCGCCGTAGCTGAGGGTCTGCCCGTCCGGGGTGATCAGCAGCGGGCGGCTGCGATCGGCGGGGAAGTTGCGGGCCATCAGGGCGAAGAGCGAGGCGGTCATGGGCGCATCCGGGCAGGTACGGGAACGGAAGGGCGGGCCAGCGAGCATTCATTCTCGGGCTTCTGAACTTCCTTCATAACTTGCCCGTGGCGGGTTGTATACAATTTACCTTGAGGCCGGCGAGGCCGCCTTTGCGCCGGCCGGGATTTGCGCTACAGATTGGGGGAAACGATCCTCCCCCGTTCAGCAAAGGGAACCTTCAGCGGTGCGTATCGACCAGCCTTACCTGCTTTTCCTCGGCGACGCGCCGGACGATCTGGCCGCCAAGACGGCCGCCGGGATCGCCCAGTGGCGACCCGAATGGTGCCTGGGCCAGCTTACCCTGCCCGGCTGCCGGACCACCCTGGGCCTGCCCGAGATGTCCATCGAGGATGCCGCCAAGGCCGGGGTGCGCACCCTGGTCTGTGGGGTGGCCAACCGGGGCGGGGTGATCGGCCAGGCCTGGATCGACGTTTTCGTGCGCGCCCTGCAGTCGGGGATGGACGTCGCCGCCGGCCTGCACGAGCGGCTGGTCGACATCCCCACCCTGGCCGAGACGGCGGCCATGCACGGCTGCAAGTTGCACGACGTGCGCCATCCGCAGGGTCGCTATCCGGTGGCCAGCGGCGCCTTGCGGCCTGGACACCGGCTGCTCACCGTGGGCACCGACTGCTCGGTCGGCAAGATGTACACGGCGCTGGCCATCGAGCGCGAGATGCGGGCCCGGGGCATGAAGGCCGACTTCCGGGCCACCGGGCAGACCGGCATCCTGATCGCCGGCGACGGGGTTTCGGTGGACGCGGTGGTGGCCGATTTCATCGCCGGCGCCGCCGAGACCATCGCCCCGGCCAACGATCCCGACCACTGGGATCTGGTCGAGGGGCAGGGCTCGCTGTTCCATGCCTCCTATGCCGGGGTCAGCCTGGGCCTGCTGCACGGCGCCCAGCCCGACGCGCTGGTCCTCTGCCACGAGCCCAACCGCCCGCACATGCGCGGCATCCCGCACCACAGCCTGCCCGAGCTGGAAGCCTGCATGGAGGCCAATCTGGCCGCCGCCCGGGTCACCGCGCCGGCGACCCGCTTCGTCGGCGTGGCCTTCAACACCCGGCATCTGGAAAGCACCGAGGCGGCCGACCTGATGGCCGCCACCGCCGAGCGCCTGGAGCTGCCCTGTGTCGATCCGGTGCGCACCGGGGTCGGGCCGATCGTCGACCGGGTGCGGGCCGACTTCCCGAGCGCCGTTTGAGGGCCGTCCCGATGCGCGGAACCCGTCTTGGCGTTCATCCGGAAAGCTGGCCCATCGCCGGGGCCTTCACCATCTCGCGCGGCAGCAAGACCAGCGCCGAGGTGGTGGTGGCCCAGGTGGTCGATGCCCTGGGTCACCGGGGCTGGGGCGAATGCGTGCCCTACCCGCGCTATGGCGAATCGGTGCCCCAGGTGCTGGCCGCCCTGGCCGGTCTGGCCGAGACGGTGGCCGGCGGCCTGACCCGCCAGGGGCTGCTCGACCTGCTGCCCGCCGGGGCGGCGCGCAACGCGCTCGATTGCGCCTTGTGGGACCTGGAGGCCAAGGCCAAGGGCGTGCCGGTATGGCGGCTGGCCGGCCTGCCCGAGCCGCGGCCCCTGCTGACCGCCCAGACCATCAGCCTGGACAGCCCGGAGAAGATGGCCGCCCGCGCCGCCGAGCTGGACGACCGGGCGTTGCTCAAGCTGAAGGTGGGCCGCGACGACGCGCTGGAACGCATCGCCGCCGTGCACCAGGCCGCCCCGGTGGCCGACCTGATCATCGACGCCAACGAGGCCTGGGACCTGGAGCTGCTGAAAACCCTGGCCCCCCAACTGCCCGATCTGGGCGCCGTGCTGATCGAACAGCCGCTGCCGGCGGAGGCCGACCAGGGTCTGGAGGGCGTTCACAGCCCGGTGCCGCTGTGCGCCGATGAATCGGTGCACGGGGCTGATGACCTGGACCACTTGGCCGGACGCTATCAGGTGGTCAACATCAAGCTCGACAAGACCGGCGGCCTGACCGCCGGGCTGGCCCTGCGCAACGCCGCCCGGGCCCGGGGCTTCGGCGTCATGGTGGGCTGCATGGTCGGCACCTCGCTGGCCATGGCGCCGGCGGCACTGCTCGCCGCCGATGCCGATTTCGTCGATCTGGATGGCCCGCTGCTGCTGGCCGCCGACCGCGAGGCCGCCCTGCTCTACGAGCGCGGCCGGCTGTACCCGCCGCTCGGCGTGCTCTGGGGGTAGGAATGGGACCGGGCCGGGGCGGCGGACCGCCGCCCCAGTTTAGGGGACGGGTCTGGGGCAGCGGACCGCCGCCCCAGTTTAGGGGACGGGTCTGGGGCGGCGGTCAGCCGGTCCAGGCGGCGTCCAGGTCGCCGTGGTGGCGCAGCAGCCACAGGGCGGCGATCAGGGTGGTGCTGTTGGTCAGCCCGCCCCGGTCGACCAGGTCGGCCAACTCGTCCAGGCTGACCGTGAACACCCGGATGTCCTCGCCCTCGTGGTCCAGGCCGTGGATGCCCTGGGCGGCCTCGGCATCGACCCGGGCGGCGTACAGCCACACCGTTTCGTCCATCGCCCCGGGGCTGGCCACCACCCCCTGCACGGGCTCAAGGTCGAGGGCCTCGAGGCCGGCTTCCTCCTGCAGCTCGCGGCGTGCCACGGCGGCGTGATCCTCGCCCGGCTCGACCAGCCCGGCGACCACCTCCACCTGCCAGGCCGGCTGGTCGGCCAGTTGGGCGCCGATGCGGAACTGCTCGATCAGCACCACCCGCCGGCGGACCGGGTCGTAGGGGATGACGGCCACGGCAACGCCCCGGCGCACCACCTCGCGGGTCAGCGGTTGGCTCCAGCCGCCGGCGAACAGGCGGTGGCGCAGGGTGCGTTTCTCGACCGGCAGGAAGCCGTCGTGCAGCAGCTCCCGCCCGAGGTGCTCGACGCCTTCCGGCGGGGCGGGATCGGGCGGGATGGGGCGGCGGCTCATGGGGCGGTCCTGTGGCGGGGGATCGGGGTGGGGAGTGTCCTCGCCGGCGCCGCGTCTGGCAAGCCCCGGCTTGCCGGCCCATATGGCGGCAAAGGCCCCTCGCAACCGGACGCTGCCCATGAGTTCCAGCCTCGACTACGCCACCACCCGCCAGGAGGTGCGCTTTCCCGGCGCCCACGGCCACGAACTGGCCGGCCGCCTGGAGCGGCCGCGCGGCGTGGCGCCGCGCGGGGTGGCGCTGTTCGCCCACTGCTTCACCTGCTCCAAGGACGTGCGGGCGGCGGCCCGGGTGTCGGCCGCCCTGGCCGGCAAGGGCTTCGCGGTGCTCAGCTTCGATTTTACCGGGCTCGGCGAGAGCGGCGGCGATTTCGCCGAGACCACCTTTTCCTCCAACGTCGAGGACCTGGTGGCGGCGGCCCGCTGGCTGGAGGAGCAGCACCATGGGCCGGGGCTGCTGGTCGGCCACAGCCTGGGCGGCGCGGCGGTACTGGCGGCGGCGCCCCGGTTGCCCGGGGTCAAGGCGGTGGCCACCCTGAACGCGCCCAGCGGCCCCGACCACGTGCGCCACCTGTTCGCCGAGCAGGTGGAGGAAATCCGCGGCGCCGGCGAGGCCGAGGTGACCCTGGCCGGGCGCCGCTTCACCATCCGCCGCCAGTTCGTCGAGGACATCGCCGAGCACGACCTGTTGGAGGGGCTGGGCCGGCTGGGCAAGGCGCTGCTGGTCTGCCACGCGCCGCGCGACGAGGTGGTGGGCATCGACAACGCCAGCCGCCTGTTCGCCGCCGCCCGCCATCCCAAGAGCTTCGTTTCGCTCGACGACGCCGACCACATGCTCAGCCGGCGGGCCGATTCGCGCTACGCCGCCGAGGTCATCGCCGCCTGGGCCGGGCGCTATCTGGCCAGCGGCGAGGAAACGGCCGCCGCCCCCGAGACCGAGTCCGCCTATCAGGTCTCGGTGGTCGAGGCCGGCCAGGGCGGCCAGGACGGCCAGGACGGCTACGCCAACCAGGTTCGGGCCGGGCATCACCGCCTGATGGCCGACGAGCCGGCCGACCTCGGCGGCACCGATCGCGGCCCCAACCCCTACGATCTGCTGCTGGCCGCCCTGGGGGCCTGCACCGCCATCACCCTGCGCATGTACGCCCGGCGCAAGAAGCTGCCGCTGGAGGGTATCGAGGTTGGGCTGAGGCACGAGAAGGTGCATGTGGACGACTGCCTGGACTGCGAGTCGGTCACCGGCAAGGTGGACGTCATCGAGCGCGAGATCACCCTGTCCGGCGATCTGGACGCAAAGACCCGGGACCGCCTGCTTGAGATCGCCGACAAATGCCCGGTGCACCGCACCCTGCACAACGAGGTTCGGGTGCGCAGCCGGCTGACCGGGACCGACCCGGGGTGAGCCGGCGCCGGCCGCCCTTGCCGCCCAGCCGCCGGTTGGGTCATCATGTGTCCCGCAACCGAAGGTGACGTGGCATGGTCGGGCGCTCGGTTTTGGGTTGGCGACAGGGAGAGAACGGGCACGGTGCCTTCGGCCTGATGCTGATGGCCGCCGTTGGCGTGCTGGTGCTGTGGTTCGCCTTCCAGGCCTGGACCGACTACCGCCACGAACTGGCCTTTGCCGAGAAGGACCTGCACGACCGGCTGACCCTGGTGCGCAGCCACCACCAGCACGCCTTCCACCTGATCGACGTCACCCTCCAGGCGCTGGTCGCCGAGGTCGAGCAGGCGCGCCGCTTCGGCACCCCTCGGGCGCCGCTGGAAGAGCACGAGAACCTGCGGCGCCTCAGCGGCAGCGCCGAGGTGATCGGCTTCCTGGCCCTGATCGACCGGCGCGGGCGGGTCCGGGTGTCGTCCACCCACTATCCCCTCGATCCCACGGTGTGGGTCGAGGACCGGCCCTACTTCCAGGCCCTGGCCCAGGAGGACCGGCTGTTCGTCGGCGAGCCGATGCAGGCGCGCGGCGGCATCGATCAATGGTTCCTGGGCATGGCGCGGCGCATCAACGATCCCGACGGCAGCTTCGCCGGGGTCGCCCTGGCCTCGGCCAGTCCGCTCTATTTCCAGGGTTTTTATGGTTCGGGGACGGGTGTTGACGAACTCTCCACCCTGCTCATCAGTCCCGGCGGCCAGGTGGTGGCCGCCGCCGTGCCGGGGCTGGCGCCCGGGCAGTCGCTGATCGGCCACCCGCTGGCCGAGGCGGCCCGTCACCTGGAGCTGCCGCTGGACAGCCTGCGTCGTCAGCCGGGGCCGGAAACCGGGGGCCTGATCGAACGCCGGTCCGGCGCCCTGGTCGCCGTTTCGGAACTGGACAACGTGCCGCTGCGGCTGGTCATGGTGCAGCCGCTGAGGACGGTGATCCGCGCCTGGAGCGAGCGCCTGCTGCTCAACCTGCTGCTGCTGGCCATGGCGGTGACACTGCTGGGCGCGGTGTGGGTGGCCCTGCGGCGGGTCGAGGCGGAGCGCGACCGCTTCTTCGACGTCAGCCCGGAAATGGTCTGCGTGACCGGCTTCGACCACCGCCTGCGCCGCGTCAACCCGGCCTGGGAGGCGGTGCTGGGCTATCCGTCCGCCGAGCTGGTGGGGCGCGATTTCAACGAATTGCTCCACCCCAGGGACATCGACCCGACAGCCGACGCCGTGGCCCGGCTGGCCCAGGGCGAGGTGGTGCGCGACCTGCGCAACCGGCTGATCGCCCGCGACGGGCACCAGGTGTGGTTGTCGTGGTCGGCGGTGGCCCATGGCGGCCGGGTCTATGCGGTGTCGCGCGACATCTCGGCCCAGGTCCAGGCCAGCCGCGCCCTGGAGGCCAGCGAGGCCCGCCTGCGCGGCATCTTCGACAACGTCATCGACGCCATCCTGATGCTCGACGAGGAGGGCAAGGTGCTGGCCGCCAACCGCACCGTGGAGCAGATCTTCGGCTACACGGCCAAACAACTGACCGGCCAGAACATCGCCCTCATCTCGGCCGACTGGGAGGCGACCCATCTGGAAAGCTTCGTCGGCCACTTCCTGGCCGCCGAGACCGAGATCCTGACCGCGCCGCCGGTGGTGGTGGCGGCGCGGCGCAGGGACGGCTCGCGCTTCCCGCTGGAGCTGGGCCTGAGCGAGGTGTGCGAGGAGGAGGGCGAGCGGGTGCTGATCGCCGTCTGCCGCGACATCACCGAACGCCAGCGCCTGGAGCAGATGAAGGACGAGGTGGTGGCCACCATCAGCCACGAGCTGCGCACCCCGATCACCGCCATCCACGGGGCGCTCGGGCTGCTCGCCGGCGGCCGCGCCGGGGAGCTGTCGGATAAGGCCGCGGGGCTGGTCCGGCTAGCCCACGACAACTGCCACCGGCTGGTCGAGTTGGTCAACGACATCCTCGACATCCACCGTCTGGAGGCCGGCGGCATGCCCTTCACCCTGGCCCCGGTCGACCTCGCCCAGGTGGCCGCCCAGGCGGTCGCCGAGATGGCCACCTACGACAGCCAGTCCCAGGTCGAGCTGGTCCTGGACGGTGATGAGCCCGGCCTGATGGTGCGCGGCGACCAGCGCCGCCTGGGTCAGGTGCTGAGCAACCTGCTGTCCAACGCGATCAAGTTCTCGCCGCCCGGGGGCCGGGTCGAGGTGCGCCTGCGGCCGGCCGGCGACTGGGTGGAGGTGGCGGTCATCGACCAGGGCCCCGGCATTCCCGCCGAACTGCGGCCACGGCTGTTCGAGCGCTTCACCCAGGGCAGCCCGCCGGGCACCGGCGGACGGCGCGGCAGCGGCCTTGGCCTGAGCATCGTCAAGGCCCTGCTGGACCGCCACCGGGGCCATGTGCAGGTGGACAGCGAGCCCGGGCAGGGGGCCACCTTCCGCGTCTACCTGCCGCGCCTCGACGGACCCGAGGACACCCTGCCCCGTCCGCCCGAGGAGGAAACGGCACCATGACTCCCCTTTCCGGCAACTGGCCGGCCGTCGATCTGGAACACGTCCTGCTGATCGAGGACGACCCGGACATCCGCCAGGTGGTCGGCCTCGCCCTGGGCGACGTCGGTGGCCTTCGGGTCAGCGCCTGCGACGGCGGGCAGAGCGCCCTCGACACCCTGGACGGCTGGCTGGCCGAGCCGCCGGCCGACGACTGGATGCACCGCCTGCCGCAGTTGATCCTGCTCGATCTGATGATGCCCGGCATGGACGGCCGGCAGACCCTGGCCCATCTCGGCGCGCGGTCGACCCTGGCCGGCCTGCCGGTGGTGATGATGACGGCGCGCGCCCACGCCCCGGCCGGGGTGCCGGGCGAGGGCACCATCGGCCTGATCGCCAAGCCCTTCGACCCGATGACCCTGGCCGACCGGGTGCGCGACCTGTGGGAGGCGGCGCGCCGGCCCGGCCAGTGGCCGTGGCATCGCCCGCCGGTCGCCACGGGAGGTGGCGTGTGAGGGGGCCAGCCAACCTTCAGGCCCTGGTCACCGACTACATCGCCGACATCCGGCTGCGCGGACCCGGGCCGGGCGATCTGGTCCGTCTGATCGGGCCCCGGCCAACCGACGAGGGCGCCCTGCGGCTGCATCGGCTGGCCGGCTCCCTGGGCTCGATGGGCTTCGCCGAGGCCGGGCGTCTGGCCGGGGCGCTGGATGTGCTGGTCATGGCCGGCCACCGGGCGCCCGACGATCCCCGCTGGCGGGCCCAGGCGATGGCCCTGGCCGAGGCGTTGGGGAATGCCCTGGGCACCCTGGAGCCGGCCGCCTCGGGTCTGCTCGGCGGCCCCGGCGGGATCGGTGGCGGCGCCACCCCGGGCATCGAGCCGGACCGCTGGCTGATCGTCGTCAACGACCCGCAACCCGGGCTGGCCGCCTGTCTGGCCGGGATGCTGGCCGGGGTCGGCTTCACCGCGGAGACGGCGGTCGGGCCGCCGGCCGCCGGGCAGGAACTGGCCCAGCGGCTGGGGGCCCATCTGGTGGTCGGGCCGTCTCCCGAGGCGCCCCGCCATCCCCACCTCGATCCCCGGCCACCGACCCTGCCCGGGCGGCTGATCGAGGCGGTGACCCGCAGTCTGGCGCCGGTTGGGCAGGCGGCCCTGGGTGATTGACAGCGGCCGGGGCTGCCAGGAGACTTTGCTCCTCTGACTTTGCCCCTCTGGCGGGGAGAGGGAAACGTGGCGGCGCGGCGGCAACGGGGATGGAGCGAACGGGTGGCCGGCTGGCTGGTCGGGCCCCAGTTGGCGGATGAGTTGGCGGATGGGTTGGCGGATGGGTTGGCGCGCGAACCGGCCCGCCACGCCAGCGGCGGGATGGCCCCCGGCGAGGCGGCCGGTCTCCTCGTTGCCGGCGTCTCGTCGCGGGCCCGGCATCTGTTCGCGGCGCTGCATGTGGCGGCTGGCGCGGTGGCCTGGGGGCTGACCGGCTGGTGGCCGCCGCTGGTCGCCCCGCTGCTGATAATCGGGTTGGTGATCGGGGTGGGGCTGGGCCGGCGGGCCCGCGCCTCGGCCGTCTGGGGGCGCTGGGCGCCGTCCCTGATGGCCCTGCCCGCCGGGCTGATATGGGCCGTGTTGGGCCTGGATCTTGGATCGGCGAGCGGGGTCGCCGTGGCCCTCGCCGGGCCGCTGATCGCCCTGCCGCTGATCGCCGGTTCGGCCCCGGCGGCGCTGCTGCTGGTCGGCCCGCCGGGGCTCTCCCTGCTGGCGCTGCTGGGGTGGGGGCCGGGGCTGGCCTGTCTGGCCGGGCTGCTGGTGGTTACCCTGGCGCTGTTCCGGCACCGCCTGGAAGCCGCCGCCCAGGCGCTGGCGACGCGGCGGCTGCGCCAGCGCATCGACAGCGCGCGCGACAGCTTCCGGGTGCTGGCCGAGAACGCCTCGGACCTGATCAGCATCGTCGACTCGCTGGGCGAGATCCATTTCCAGAACCCGGCCTCGCAGCGCGTGCTGGGCTACTGGCCGGGCGAGCTGGAGGGCAGCAATTTGGGCGATCTGGCCCACCCGGACGACCTGCCCGGGCTGATCGACTTCCTGGCCCGCGCCGTCGACAGCCCGGCCGACGACCCCGAGCGCCGGCCGGGGCTGCAACTGCGCATCAGGAACCGCGAGGGCGACTATCGCCGTCTTGCCCTGATCGGCCAGTCGGTGCCCGATCTGCCCTATGCCCCGGCGGCGGTGGTCACCGCCAAGGACGTCACCGCCGAGCACCAGGCGGCCGAATACCTGCGCCAGGCGCGCGACCGGGCCGAGCAGGCGGGGCAGGCCAAGGCCGAGTTCCTGGCCACCATGAGCCACGAGATCCGCACCCCGATGAGCGGCCTTCTGGGGCTGATCGACCTGCTCGCCCGGACCGACCTTCAGCCCGAGCAGCGGCGCTACCTGGACCTGCTGGCGACCACCGGCCAGCATCTGTTCGACCTGCTCAACGACATCCTCGACTTCTCCAAGATCGAGGCCGGCCGGCTCGACCTGCGCGAGGCGCCGTTCAGCTTGCCCGAGCTGGTCTCGGCGACGGTCGACCTGATGACCATGCGGGCCGAGGAGAAGGGCCTGGCTCTGAGCGCCGAGGTCGATCCGGCGCTGCCGCCGTTGTGGATCGGCGACGAGCGGCTGGTCCGCCAGATCCTGGTCAATCTGGTCGGCAACGCCCTGAAGTTCACCGAGCGGGGCGGCGTCACGGTGCACGTCGGGCCGGCCGGGGACGCCCCGCCCGACGCTCCGCCGGCGACTCCCCGGGGGGTGGTCTTCTCGGTCCGCGACACCGGCATCGGCATCCCGCCGGAAAAGCGCGAGGCGATCTTCGAGTCCTTCGCCCAGCTCGACACCTCGCGCACCCGGCGCTTTGGCGGCACCGGGCTGGGGCTGGCCATCTGCCGGCGGCTGGTCGAGCTGATGGGCGGCTGGATCGAGGTCGACAGCCAACCCGGCCGGGGCAGCACCTTCCGCTTCCAGATCCGCCTCGAGCCGTGCCCGGAGCGGCGTCGGGCGCGGCGGGGCGAGGACAGCGCCGAGCGCCCGTCGTGGCGCTTCGCGCCGGCCCGGCTGCTGCTGGTCGACGACAGCGCGTTGAACCGCATGGTGCTGCGCGGCCTGCTGGCCGGGCATCCCTTCGAGCTGAGCGAGGCGGAGGATGGCCGCGCCGCGCTCGACCGCCTGGAGGCCGAGGCGCCGCCTTTCGATCTGGTCATCATGGACATGCAGATGCCGCGCCTGGACGGCATCGAGGTGCTGCGCCGCCTGCGCGCCCGCGAGGCCCGCCTGGGCCTGGCGCGGACCCGGGTGATGATCCTCTCGGCCACCGCCCTGGCCGAGGACCGGACGGCGGCACTGGCCGCCGGCTGTGACGAGTTCGCCATGAAGCCGCTGCGTCCGGGGGCCCTGGAGCGTCTGCTCGGCCGCCTGCTGCCGCGCACGCCGGAAGCGGCGGAGGGCGATGACGGCGAGTCGGCGGAGAGTCCCGCCGGCCCCGATCTGTCCAGCCTGCTGCCCCGTTTCGTGGCCCGCGCCGGGGCCGGTCTGCCGGCCCTGGAGGCGGCCATCGCGGCGGCCGACTGGCCCGAACTGGGCCGCCTTGCCCATGGCCTGAAGGGCGACAGCGCGCTGGTCGGGGCGAGCGATGTCACCCACCTTGCCCGCGCCCTGGAGGGCGCCGCCGCGCGGGCCGACGGTGGCGAGGCCGAGGCGGTGCGCGCCGGCCTTGAGGCGGCTCTGGCCGAACTGGCCGAGAACGGGGCCGCCTGATCCGCGTCGCCTTGGCCCTGCTATCTGCTTGAAGGCCGTGCGTGCCAGGGCCGCGCGGTGCCCGGCGGGCGGGCCTGGCGCAGGCGGGGGGCGTCGGCGGCGAGCCACACCGCGTGGGCGCCGCCGGCTTTCAGGCTCGCTCGGTCAATGATCCGGGTGTCCGGGCAGAGGGGCGGCCGGGGCAGGCCGTTGGTGAGCACCAGCACGGCGACCCGGCCGCAGTCCTCGACCGCCGCCCGGGCCGTGAACGGCAGCGCCACGCCGCTGGCCAGCCGGCCGTCCGGGCCCGGGCGCAGGCAGCCCTCGGGGCCGCAGCGCACGGCGCCCTGGCGCACCCCCGGGGCGAGGTCGCCACGGGCCGGGCCGAAGCGGGCCGCCCACTGCGCGCGGGTCCACGAGTCGGCGCGCCCCGGAGTGGTCAGGTAGCCGCCCTGGCCGTCGCCCAGGGCGATCACCCGGCCTTGCGGGCCGATCAGCAGGTCGGGCGGCGGGCCCAGCCAGGGGGCGGCCAGCGCGCCGGCCAGCAGGGGCAGGCCGAGCCAGCGCCGGCGGCCGCGCACCAGGCACAGCAGCAGCCCTCCGGCGACGGCGGCGAGCAGGCCCCAGGCCGGCACGTCCGGCACCCGGGCGGCGGCCCCGGGCAGCCCGGCCACCCAGCGGGCGGCGGCCATCATCACTTCCAGCCCCAGGCCCATGGGGACCAGCGCCAGATGCTCCAGCCCGAGCGGCATCAAGAGCAGGGCGAGCAGGCCGAAAGGCATCACCCACAGCCCCATCCACGGCACGGCGAGCAGGTTGCCGAGCAGCCCATAGGCGGCCAGACGGTTGAAATGAAAGGCCGCGAAAGGCGCGGTGGCAGCCCCGGCGACGAGCGTGGTCAGGGCCACCCCGGCGATATACAGCGCCAGATGCCGGGGCCACGTCGGGCGCTCGCCGAGAACCCGCTGGCGCAGCGGTCGGGCGGCGCCCTCGTAGACCGCGACCAGGGCGGTGACGGCGGCGAACGACATCTGGAAGGCCGGGCTGACCAGGGCTTCCGGCTGGACCAGCAGGATCAGCCCGGCGGCCCAGGCCACCCCGTTCAGCGACAGGGCGGTGCGGTCGGCCAATACCGCGCCCAGCACCAGGGCGATCATGACAAAGGCCCGCTGGGCGCTGATCGGCGCCCCGGCCAGCAACAGGTAGAGGCCGGCCACCAACAGGGCGGCGGCGGCGGTGGGCTTTTTCAGGTCGAGCCGCCCGGCCAGCGCCGGCACCGCCGCCAGCCCGCGGCGCAGGGCGACGAAGGCGAGGCCGGCGACCAGGGTCATGTGCAGGCCGGAGATGGCCAGCAGGTGGGCCACCCCGGCGTCGCGGAAGGCCTGCCAGGTGGCCTCGTCGACGCCGCCCCGGTGGCCGGTCAGCAGGGCCACCGCCACCGCTCCCGGCTGGTCGTCCAGGCGGGGAAACAGCGCTGCCTCGGGCAGGGCCCGGGCGATGCGCCGGGCCACCGTCTGGCGCAGATCGGCCAGGGTCAGGGCGAGGGCGGCGCCGACTCCCGGCGGCTCGGTCAGTGGCAACAGGCGCCACGGGCCGACCGCGTAGCCCACCCCGCCCAGACCCTGGAACCAGGCCCGGCGCGGGAAGTCGAAGCCGCCCGGGGCGGCCGGCGGCGGCGGCGGCAGGACCACGGCATCCAGCTCGATGCGCCGGCCCGGCTCGGGGGGCGACCCGGCCACGGTCAGGCGCAGGCGGCGCGGCGTCGCCTCGGGGTCGAGGTCGGGCAGGCTGAGGCGGTCCAGGGTCACCCGGTGGCGCGCCCCCTTGGGCTCCACGTCGACCACCCGCCCGGCCACCGGCAGCGGCCCCAGGCGCTGGTCGATCACCGGCGCCGCGACCCAGGCCGAGCGCACCGTGCCGGCGCCCAGGCCGAGCACCGCCGCCAGCAGCAGCAGGGCGGCGACCGGCAGTCCGCCGCCCAGCCGGCGGCCCGTGGTGAGGGCCAGCCCGGCCAGGACCATCGCCCCGGCCAACAGCCCCAGGCACAGGCCGGCCGAGGGTTCGCGCGGCAGGGCGAAGTACAGCCCCACCCCGGCGCCCAGGGCAACCGGCAGCCACAGGCCCCAGCGGGGCGGCGGGCTGGCCCGCCGCAGGCCCCAGCGGGGCGGCGGGCTGGCCCGCCCGGCCGGTGTGGTGCGGCCCATGGTGATCCCGTCTCCCGGTCCCGAAACGCCTGTCTTGCTGCACTGCGGTGCGGTTTGTGCTACACGAGAGCATGCTACACGCGGTGTGCGGCGGCGCAATCCACTCCCCGATGCGCCGGCCCACGTTCCGCCCGTTGCCCGTCCGTTGCCCGCCGTCGCCCGCGCGACGGCGTGTCGTTCCCTGTCCGCTTCAGGAAAAAGATGACCGTCACCACCCGTTTCGCGCCTTCGCCGACCGGCTTCCTCCACATCGGAGGGGCCCGCACCGCCCTGTTCAACTGGCTGTTCGCCCGCCACCACGGCGGCCGTTTCCTGTTGCGCATCGAGGACACCGACCGCCAGCGCTCGACCCCGGAAGCGGTGGCCGCCATCTTCGACGGCCTGTCCTGGCTCGGTCTCGAGGCCGACGCGGAGCCGGTCTTCCAGTCGGCCCGCGCCGCCCGCCATGCCGAGGTGGTGGCGGACCTGCTGGCCCAGGGGCGGGCCTACCGCTGCTACGCCAGCGCCGAGGAGCTGGCCGAGATGCGCGCCGCCCAGCGCGCCGCCGGCCAGCCGCAGCGCTATGACGGCCGCTGGCGCGACCGCGACCCGGCCGAGGCGCCGCAAGGGGTCGCCCCGGCGATCCGCCTGAAAGCCCCCCAGGAGGGCGAGACGGTGATCGAGGACGCCGTGCAGGGCCGGGTGACGGTGGCCAACAGCCAGCTCGACGACATGGTGCTTTTGCGCTCCGACGGCTCGCCCACCTACATGCTGTCGGTGGTGGTCGACGACCACGACATGGCGATCAGCCACGTCATCCGGGGCGACGACCACCTGACCAACGCCTTCCGCCAGACCCAGCTCTATCGCGCCCTGGGCTGGGAGCCGCCGGTGTTCGGCCACATCCCGCTGATCCACGGCCCGGACGGGGCCAAGCTGTCGAAGCGCCACGGGGCGCTGGGGGCCGAGGCCTACCGCGACATGGGCTTTCTGCCCGAGGCCATGCGCAACTATCTGGCCCGCCTGGGCTGGGCCCACGGCGACGACGAGATGTTCACCACCGAGCAGGCCATCCAGTGGTTCGACCTGCCCGGGGTGGGGCGCTCGCCGGCCCGCTTCGACATGGCCAAGCTGACCGACCTCAACGCCAAGTACCTGCGCCAGGGCGATGATGCGCGCCTCGCCGGGCTGGTCGCCGAGCGGCTGGCCGGCGAGGGGCTGACGGTGGATGACCCCGGGCGGGCCCTGCTGGAAGCGGCCATGCCGGGCCTCAAGACCCGGGCCCGCACCCTGGTCGAGTTGGCCGACAGCGCGCGCTTCTACCTGCTGCCCCGGCCCTTGGCCCTGGACGACAAGGCGGCCCGTCAGATCGAGGGCGAAGGGCGGGAAACCCTGGCCGCCCTCTTGTCCCGCCTGACCGACACCCCTACCTGGGAACGGGAAGCGCTGGAGGCGCTCACCCGATCCTTCGCCGAAGAGCAGGGTTTGAAGCTGGGCAAGGCCGCCCAGCCCCTGCGCGCCGCCCTTTCCGGCAGCACCGTCTCGCCCCCTGTCTTCGAGGTGTTGGAGTTGCTCGGCCGGGCGGAAAGCCTGGGCCGCCTCGCCGACGCCCTGGAGCCGTCCGCCTGAATCCGCCCCGCTGGCGCCCGGTCCGGCGCGCCAGGCCCTGAACGAACAGCAAAAAGGGACCGCAACCCATGACCGAGACCCACGCCGACACGGTCACCCTGATCGACAACAAGAACGGGGGCACGCGCCACGAGTTTCCGATCATCAGCGGCTCCACCGGCCCCGACGTGATCGACATCCGCAAGCTGTACGCCGAGACCGGCTACTTCACCTACGACCCCAGCTACACCTCGACCGGCTCGTGCCAGTCGGCCATCACCTACATCGACGGCGAGGCCGGGGTGCTGATGCATCGCGGCTATTCGATCGAGGATCTGGCCACCAACTGCGACTTCATGGAAGTGGCCTACCTGCTGCTGCACGGCGAGTTGCCCAACCCCGACCAGAAGTACGACCTGGAGCACGCCATCACGCACCACACCATGGTGCACGAGCAGATCCACAAGTTCCTGGAAGGCTTCCGCCGCGACGCCCACCCGATGGCGGTGATGTGCGGCGTGGTCGGGGCGCTGTCGGCGTTCTATCACGACAGCCTGGACATCAACGACCCGCGCCACCGGATGATCAGCTCGCACCGCCTGATCGCCAAGATGCCGACCATCGCCGCCTGGGCCTACAAGTACAGCCTGGGCCAGCCGCTGATGTACCCGCGCAACGACCTGCGCTACGCCGAGAACTTCCTGCACATGATGTTCGCCACCCCGTGCGACACCTACCGGATCAATCCGGTGCTGGCGCGGGCCATGGACCGTATCCTGATCCTGCACGCCGACCACGAGCAGAACGCCTCGACCTCGACCGTGCGGCTGGCCGGCTCCTCGGGCGCCAACCCCTTCGCCTGCATCGCCGCCGGCATCGCCAGCCTGTGGGGCCCGGCCCACGGCGGCGCCAACGAGGCGGTGCTGAACATGCTGGAGGAGATCGGCAGCCCCAGCCGCACCAACGAGTTCGTCAAGCGGGCCAAGGACAAGGACGATCCCTTTCGGTTGATGGGCTTCGGCCACCGGGTCTACAAGAACTACGATCCGCGGGCCAAGATCATGTCGCGCACCTGCCACGAGGTGCTGGAAGAGCTGGGCATGCAGAAGGACCCGCTGCTGGAAATCGCCCTGGAGCTGGAAAAGATCGCCCTGGAGGACGAGTACTTCGTCGAAAAGAAGCTCTACCCCAACGTGGACTTCTATTCCGGCCTGATCTTCAAGGCCATGGGCATCCCCACCTCGATGTTCACCGCCCTGTTCGCCACCGCGCGCACCGTCGGCTGGATCGCCCAGTGGAGCGAGATGGTCGAGGACCGGGACCAGCGCATCGGCCGGCCGCGCCAGCTCTACACCGGCTCGACGGCGCGCCCCTTCGTGCCGATGGACCAGCGCTGACGGCGGACCACCCGCCTGACACTCGGCAACCGCCGACTTTCCGCCGCCAACTTCCGCCCCCTGGAGCGCCCGCCGTTCCAGGGGGTTTTTGCTTGCCGCCTCGGTCCCGGCGCGGCCAATCGGCGGACAACAAAAAACGCCCCGGCCGGGCGGCGGGGGCGTCTGGGTGGTGGCGGCCACCGGTTTCCTTGATCGAGAAAGGCGCTTTCTCGGGGAAGGAAAGGTGGTGCCCAGGGACAGAATCGAACTGCCGACACTGCGATTTTCAGTCGCATGCTCTACCAACTGAGCTACCTGGGCACGGCCGGGGCGGACCATCAGGTTCCGGCTGGAACCCGCCGCCCGTCCCGGCGAGACGGGGTGTATAGAAAAAATCGGCCGGCCTGTCCAGCGTGTTGTGACAACTTGGTGGGGCCGCCCTCCGCGCGGCTGCGTTGGTGGTGCCCTTGGTGGTGCCCTTGGCGGCGTCTCAGGCGGCGCCGCCGAAGGCGAAGCCGGCGGTTTCCACCGCTTCCTCGACCTTGGCCGACAGCTCGGCCGGGGCCAGCTCGGCGTCCACCGTCACCCGGCCGCTGTCCACGTCAACGCTGACCTGGGCCCCGGGGACGGCCTCGCGCACCGCCTGCTCGACGCTGACGGCGCAGCCGCCGCACTTCATGCCGGCCACGTGATAGGTGCTCATGGGCGGGTCCCTTTCGGCTTGGTTCAGGGTCTGGTTGGTTCAGGGTTTGGGGGCGTGGCGGCCAGTTCCGGCGCGTTGGCCGGCAGGCCGTAGCGGGCCACGATGGCGCTGATGGGAACCAGTTGCAACCCCTTGCCGGGCAGGCTGTCGATCCACGGGGCCAACTCGGCGATGGTGTCGTCGCGCGGGTGCCCGATGGCCACCGCGTAGCCGTGGGCGTGGGCGATGCGCGCCAGGTGGGCCAGTTGCCGGCGCACCACGTCGCGGCCGGCGCGGTGGTCCAGGAAGACGTCGCGCACCGCCAGCGGCAGGCCCAGGTGGCGCGCCTGCTCGCCGGCCACGCTGTCGGCGGTGGTCCGCGAATCGAGCCACAGCAGGCCGCGCCGCCGGACCTCGCTGAGCACCACGCGCATGGGATCGGCCTGGGCGGTGAAGCGGCTGCCCATGTGGTTGTTCAGGCCGACGAAGCCCGGGAAGCTGGCCAATGCCCGGGTCAGGGCGTCGGAGATGGCCAGCGGGTCCATGTCCACGGTCAGGGCGCCGGGGCCGGGATCGATGGCCGGGTTGGTCGGCTGCATGGGCAGGTGGATCATCAACTCGTGGCCGGCCCGGCGGGCCGCCGCGGTCTGCGCCGGCAGGTCCTCTGCATAGGACAGGAAGGAGGTGGTCAGCGGCCCGGGCAGGGCGATCACCCGGTCGGTGCGGCGCCGGTCGAGGCCCATGTCGTCGATCACCACGGCCACCATGTCGCGCCCCGGGTCGGCCACCACCGGCACCGCGTTGAGGCGCCAGGGCGGGGTCGGCGCGCCATCCGGGTCGGCGGCCTCGGGCGGCGCCGGGAGCGGCGTCGGCGGCAGCAGGCGGGCCACCGAGGGCGGCTCGGCGGAGGGCTGCGGAGGCCGCGCGAGGGGCGGCACGATGCCCTCCGGCGTGGTGGTGTCGCCGGTCGGCGGGGCGTCGAGGATCGAGGGCGGGACGCGGTCGCCGGTCGGCCCTTCCGGGGCCTGGCTGAAGTCCTCGTAAATCGGCCAGGCGGTGGTCGAGCGGTGGCTGAGGCGCGGCGGCGGCGGCTCCGTGGGCGCCGAGTGGGCGACCGGCCGGGGCGGCGGCTCGGACAGCATCAGGTCGAGCCCGACGCCCAGCAGCACCCCCAGCCCGAGCAGCCCGACCCCACCCAGCGCCGCGCCGGTGGCCAGCGCCGTCCGGCGGTGGCACCGGGCCCAGTCGGCGAGCAGGATCAGCCATCCGTTGCCGGTCATCGTCGGTCCATGCGCAAGGCGGGGTGGGGGGAGGTCCCACCCGGACTATAGGTCATTCCCCGGGCGCCGGGCCAGTCCCGGCACGGGCGTTGGGCGCCGGGCCAGTCCCGGTACCTTCATTGGACGCCGGGCAAAGCCCGGCGGGGGCGGCTGCCTTGACGGGGGTCCCGGGCGGCGGCATTGTGCCGTATTCCATCCGGGGGAGAGCGGGCCAGCCGATGTTCCTGCTGATCGACAACTACGACAGCTTCACCTACAACCTGTGGCACTATCTGGGCGAATTGGGGGCAAAGGTCGAGGTGCGCCGCAACGACGCCCTGACCCCGGCCGAGGCGCTGGCCCTGAAGCCGCAAGGCATCATCCTGTCGCCCGGCCCGTGCGACCCCGACCGGGCCGGCATCTGCCTGGAGCTGATTGCCGCCAGCGCCGGCACGGTGCCGCTGTTCGGGGTCTGCCTGGGCCATCAGGCCATCGGCCAGGCCTTCGGCGGTCAGGTGGTGCGCGCGCCCGAGCCATTGCACGGCAAGACCAGCCCCATCCACCACCACGGCAGGGGAGTGTTCGCCGGCCTGCCCAGCCCGCTGACCGCCACCCGCTACCATTCCCTGCTGGTCGACCGCGCCAGCCTGCCCGACTGCCTGGAGGTCAGCGCCGAAAGCGCCGACGGGCTGATCATGGGGCTGGCCCACCGCGAGCTGCCACTGTGGGGCGTGCAGTTCCACCCGGAAAGCATCGCCAGCCAGCACGGCCACGAGTTGCTGGCCAACTTCCTGCGTCTGGCCGGCCATCAGCCGCTGGCCCGGTCGGCCTGAGCCGGCCCCCATCCCCGACCCGGAGCCCGCCCCGCGATGTCCGATCCCATGAAGCCCATCCTGGCCCGCGTCGCCGAGGGGCAGAGCCTGTCCGAGCCCGAGGCCGAGGCGGCCTTCGACATCCTGATGTCGGGTGCCGCCACGCCGGCCCAGATCGGCGCCTTCCTGATGGCCCTGCGGGTGCGCGGCGAAACGGTCGACGAGATCACCGGCGCCGCCCGCATCATGCGCGCCAAGGCGACCAAGGTCAGCGCCCCGCCCGGCGCGGTCGACACCTGCGGCACCGGCGGCGATGCCTCGGGCACCTTCAACATCTCGACCGGCGCCGCCCTGGTGGTCGCCGGCTGCGGGGTGCCGGTGGCCAAGCACGGCAACAAGGCGATGAGCTCGCGCTCCGGCTCGGCCGACGTGCTGGGCGCCCTGGGGGTCGACCTGGAGGCCGAGATGCCGCTGGTCGAGCGGGCCCTGGCCGAGGCCCACATCGCCTTCCTGATGGCCCCGCGTCACCACAGCGCCATGCGCCATGTCGGCCCGGCGCGTCAGGAGTTGGGCACCCGCACCGTGTTCAACCTGCTCGGACCGCTGAGCAACCCGGCCGGCGCCACGCGCCAGGTGATGGGGGTGTTCGCCAGCCGCTGGCTGAGCACCCTGGCCGAGACCCTGGGCCGCCTGGGCGCCGAGCGGGCCTGGGTGGTGCACGGCAGTGACGGCCTGGACGAGATCACCACCACCGGGCCGACCCGGGTCGCCGAGTGGCACCAGGGGCGGCTGTCGACCTTCGAAGTGACCCCGGAACAGGCCGGCCTGTCGCGGGCCAACCCGGCCGACCTCAAGGGCGGCGACGCGGCCGAGAACGCCGCCGCCATCAAGGCCATGCTGGACGGCCAGCCCGGCCCCTATCGCGACATCGTGCTGCTCAACGCGGCGGCGACGCTGATCGTCGCCGGGCGGGCGGCCGATCTGGCCGGCGGGGTGGCGCTGGCCGCCCAGGCCATCGATTCGGGCGCCGCGCGGACCACCCTGGCCCGTTTGGTGGCCATCACCAACGGTCGGGAGCCGGGCTGATGACCGACGTTCTGCAGCGCATCTGCGCCACCACCGCCGAGGAGGTGGCGCAACGCAAAAAGACCTGCCCGGCGGCCGAGCTCGAGGCCGCCATCGCCGCCGCCGCGCCGCCCCGGGGGTTCGCCCGGGCGCTGGCCGCCAAGGTCGAGGCAGGCGGCTACGGGCTGATCGCCGAGATCAAGCAGGCCTCGCCCTCGGCCGGCCTGATCCGCCCCGACTTCAATCCGGCCGAGCTGGCCAAAAGCTATGCCGCCGGCGGCGCCGCCTGCCTGTCGGTGCTCACCGAGGGGCCGAACTTCCAGGGCCATCCGGACCATCTGCGGGCGGCCCGGGCGGCGGTCGATCTGCCGGTGCTGCGCAAGGACTTCATGGTCGACCCCTGGCAGATCGGCGAGGCGCGGGCCATGGGGGCCGATGCGATCCTGCTCATCCTGGCGGCGCTCGACGACACCCTGGCCGCCGAGATGGAGGCCGCGGCCTTTGATCTGGGCATGGATGTGCTGGCCGAGGTGCACGATCTGGGCGAGCTGGAGCGCGCCCTGAGCGTGCTGAAGACACCGCTGATCGGCATCAACAACCGCAACCTGAAGACCCTCAAGACCGACCTTGCGGTGACCGAGGCGCTGGCCCCGCTGGTCCCGGCGGAGCGCGATCTGGTCGCCGAAAGCGGCCTTCACGCGCCGGCCGATCTGGCCCGCATGGCGGCGGTCGGGGCGCGCCGCTTCCTGATCGGCGAAAGCCTGATGCGCCAGCCCGATCCCGGCGCGGCGGCCGGCGCCCTGCTCGCCGAGCCGCTGCCGGAAGGCGCCGCCGGGGGCCTCTAGGTGGGCGGCCTGACCCACTTCGACGGCGACGGCGCGGCCCACATGGTCGATGTGGGCGACAAGCCCGAGACCGAGCGCCGGGCGGTGGCCGAGGGGCGGATCTTCATGACCGCCGAGACCCTGGCCCTGATCCGCGCCGGCACGGCGAAAAAGGGCGACGTGACCGGGGTCGCCCGGCTGGCCGGCATCATGGCCGCCAAGCGCACCGCCGACCTCATCCCGTTGTGCCATCCCCTGGCCCTGACCCGGGTGGCGGTGGACCTCGTGCCCGAGGACGATCCGCCGGCCCTGTGCATCACCGCCACCTGCGCGCTGCGTGGCCGCACCGGGGTGGAGATGGAGGCCTTGACCGCGGTCTCGGTGGCGGCGCTGACGGTCTACGACATGGTCAAGGCGGTCGACCCGGCGATGGTCATCGGCGACATCCGGCTGGTCGCCAAAAACGGCGGCCGGCGTGCGGTGGGGACTCCCGACCGGGCGGGGTGAGCCTTGGCGGCCGACTCGGTGGCGGCGCCGATTCGGCCTTGACCTGTTCTCCGAACCAAAGTAGAACAAGTGAATTGTCCCCGCCGCGAGGAATTGCCCGATGCTTACCCGGAAGCAGTACGAACTGCTGAGGTTTATCGATCAAAAATTGCGGGAAACCGGGGTCTCGCCGTCGTTCGACGAGATGAAGGCGGCGCTCGACCTGAAGTCCAAGTCGGGCATCCATCGGCTGATCACCGGGCTGGAGGAACGCGGCTTCATCCGCCGCCTGCCGCACCGGGCGCGCGCCCTGGAAGTGCTGCGCCTGCCCGAGAACCTGGACGCCAGCGACCTGCCGCCGCGCTCCCGCCGGCTGACCCGCATCGAGCAGGAAGAGTTGGGCCGGGCCCAACCGGGGCGAACCCAACCGGGGCGGGCCAACACGCCGCCGGCCAACGGCGACGGGTTCACGCCGGATGAACGGCGCACCGCCCTGCATCTGGTCTCCGGCGGGCGAACCGGCGGGGCCGGCCACATCGTCGGCGCCGACACGCCGGCCGGGGTCAGCGTCAACGACGTGGTTCACCTGCCGCTGTATGGCAAGATCGCCGCCGGCACCCCGATCGAGGCCTTGCGCGACGAAAGCGACCGCGTCGACGTGCCGGCCGCCCTGGTCCTCAAGGGCGAGCACTACGCCCTGACCGTGGACGGCGATTCGATGATCGAGGCGGGGATCCTCGACGGCGACACGGTGATCATCCGGCGCTGCGACGATGCCGAGACGGGGACCATCGTGGTCGCCCTGGTCGACGACCACGAGGTGACCCTGAAGCGCTTGCGCAAGCGCGGCGACTCGCTGGCCCTCGAGCCCGCCAACAGCCGCCACGAAACCCGCATCTTCCCGCCCGACCGGGTGCGCGTGCAGGGCCGTCTGGTCGGCCTGATCCGCACCTACTGAGCCGCCGCGACACTGGGCAGGCCGACACTGGGCAGGCCGACACTGGGCAGGCCCGGGGCGGTGGCTTGGCAAAGGACCGCCGGCCGACGTGGGCTATCGGTCGGCGCGCCCCTTGGCCCTTGCCGCCCGACCCTTGCTGATCGACTCTTGCCAGCCGACTCTTGCCAGCCGACTCTTGCCAGCCGACTCTTGCCAGCCGACTCTTGCCAGCCGACCCTTGCCGCCTGACCCGTTCCGCTTGGGTGACGCCGGCCGGCCAGCCGGGCCTATCGGGCGACCGGGGCGCGGGAGCCGGGGGGCGAGCCGACATGCCTCGGCATGAGGCGGCGCCGTTGCCCCGGAGGTGCGCCGAAGTTGCGCCGGATGATCGGCCCGACGGTGTGACAATGGCGCGCCGGTCTGTCCGCCGGGCGCCCCGGCGTGTCGCCGCCGGCGAAGGCCGAGGGCGGGCGCCGGCAGGGGGCGCGGACCTGGATGCGCCGAGTATTCCCCCCCTCCCGGCTCCTTGACGGCCGGCTTCCCTATTGCTGGCTCTGGTCGAGGGCGGCCTTGAAGTGGGCCACGTCTTCCGGGGTGTTGAGGTTGAGGAAGGGGTCGGGCGGGGCCGGCCAGTCCACCCGCACCGCATGGCGTGCCGCCAAAAAGGTGCCGGCCTTGGCCTCGCCGCGCGCCAGGGCCTCGGCCAGCGGGGCGGCCAGGGCGGGGCGCCACAGGGCGATCACCGGATGACGGCGCCCGGCCGAGGCGGCGACGGCGATCTCGGCGCCGCCGGTCTCCGCCCCCTCCCGCAGCCGGGCCAACAGGTCGTCGGGCAGGGCCGGGGTGTCGCAGGGCACGCCGAGCAGCCAGTCGGCGCCGGTGGCGCCGGCCCAGGTCAGCCCGGCCAGAATCCCGGCCAGCGGCCCCTGCCCGGCGTGGGCTGGCGGATCGGGCAGCCACGGGCCGTCATGCAGCCCGGCCCAGCGCGTCGCCGGGCCGGCGGCGTTCAGGGCCACCACGTCCGGGGGTGCCGGGCGCTGGGCGGCGAGGCGGGCCCGAACGTGGCCCAGCAGCGGCTGCCCGGCCACCTTAAGGCGCGCCTTGTCGACGCCGCCCAGCCGGCGGCCACGACCGCCGGCCAGGATCAGCGCCGCGATTCTCACCCCTTGGACCGCATGAACGCCTCGATGCGGGTGGCCAGGGCGACCGGGGTTTCCTGCATCGGGTAGTGCCCGGCGTTGGCCATCACCTCCAGCCGGCAGTCGGGCAGCGCCTTGAGGTAGGTGGTCTTCATCAGGGCGGCGGTCAGGGCCGGGTCGTGCTGGCCGACGATGACCAGGAACGGGGTTTCCCGGCCCTGCATCTCGGCCATGAAGTCGGTCTTGCCCCAGGCCGGCAGGTAGGCGGCGAAGGCGGCCTGGGTGGTCGTCTCGCGCGAGCGCTTGACCATGTACTGAACCCAGCTCTTTGACAGCCGGCTGCCGGTGGTGAAGTCGATGATGCCGGCCCGCTTGCCGTCATCCTCGGCGGCCCCGGTGAACAGCGCCCAGCCCTCGTCGTCGAAGGGGAAGCCGTTGGCCGGCACCGGAGTGAGGCAGATGACGCTTTTCACCCGCTTGGGAGCGTTGGCGGTGATGCGCTGGACCGCCATGCCGCCCATTGAGTGGCCGATCAGGTGGAAGCCGTCCCACTCCAGGTGGTCGGCCAGGGCCAGGGCGTCGGCGGCGATCTCGTCCATGGTGTACTTGCCCTTCATGTCGCGGCTCTTGCCGTAGCCGCGATAGTCCATGAAGGCGTAGGTGAAGGTTTCGGTGTCCAGGTAGGGCATCAGCGGTCCGAATGCCGTGTGGTCGCCGAACCAGCCGTGCAGCACCATCACCTTGGTCGGCCCTTGGCCGACGATTTCGTGTCCGATCACAGTCATGGGGAATCCCTCCGCCCGAGCGTTGAATGGGGCTCAACTGAAGCAACAGCGGCGGAGTCGAGTCAATCACCCGTCTCGCCGACCGTGACCGTCTTCACGAAAGGTTTTCATGCCTCGCCCAGCCGGGCCAGGAAGGCGGCCTCGTCGATCACCTCGATGCCCAGATCCTCGGCCTTTTTGCGCTTGCTGCCGGCACCCGGGCCGGCGACCACCAGATCGGTCTTTTTGGAAATCCCGGTGGCGGTGCGCGCCCCCAGGGCCTCGGCGCGGCTTTTCGCCTCGTCGCGCGACATCGTCTCGAGGCTGCCGGTGAAGACCACGGTCAGCCCGGCCAGCGGGGAGTCGGCGGCCTCTGGCGCCTGCCACGGCTCGATGGTCAGCAGGTCCGCAAGATCGTCGAGCAGGGCGCGGTTGTTGGGTTCGTGGAAAAAGCCGACCAGCTCGTCGGCCACCGCCGGGCCGATGTCCTCGATGTCGAGCAACTCAGCGCGGGTCCGCGCGCCGGTGTCGGTGTCCGGCTCGGCGGCCTGGGTCAGGGCGGCGCGCAAGGCGGTGAGGCTGCCGTAGCTCTCGGCCAGCCGGCGCGCCGTGGCCCGCCCCACCTGGGGGATGCCCAGGGCGTGGATGAAGCGCTCCAGGGAAATGGTGCGCCGGGCCGCGATGGCGTTCAGCAGGTTGGTGATGGAGGTTTCCTTCCAGCCCTCGCGCCCGGCCAGCCGGTCGGCGTCGAGGCGGAAGATGTCGGCCGGCGAGGCCAGCAGGCCGTCGCTCCAGAAGCTTTCGATGTGCTTGGCCCCCAGCCCCTCGATGTCGAAGGCCTGGCGGCCCACGAAGTGCTTCAGGCGCTCCACCGCCTGGGCCGGGCAGACCAGCCCGCCGGTGCAGCGCCGCGCCGCCTGGCCGCTTTCGCGCACCGTCTCGCTGCCGCAGCGCGGACAGTGGTCGGGCATGCGGAAGGGCTGGGCATCGGCCGGCCGGGCCTCGGGCACCACGGCCAGCACCTGGGGGATGACGTCGCCGGCCCGCTGGATGGTCACCGTGTCGCCCACCCGGATGTCCTTGTCGGCGATGTAGTCTTCGTTGTGCAGGGTGGCCCGGCCGACCACCACCCCGCCGACGGTGACCGGTGCCAGCTCGGCGACCGGGGTCAGCACCCCGGTGCGCCCGACCTGCACGGTGATGTCCCTCAGCACGGTGCGCGCCTGCTCGGCCGGGAACTTGTGGGCGATGGCCCAGCGCGGGGCGCGCGACACCTCGCCCAGGCGCTTCTGCCAGTCCACCCGGTCCACCTTGTAGACGATGCCGTCGATGTCGTAGGGCAGGCTGGCCCGCTGGTCGGCCAGCTCGGCGTGGAAGGCGAGCAGGGCCTCCACCCCCTGGCAGCGGCGGGCCAGCGGGTTGGTCGGCAGGCCGTAGGCGGCCAGGGTTTCCAGGTACTGGTGATGGCTTTCGAAGGCGAGGCCGACCACCTCGCCCCAGGCGTAGAAGAAGGCGCTCAAGGGGCGGGCGCGGGTGATTTCCGGGTCCTTCTGGCGCAGCGAGCCGGCGGCGGCGTTGCGCGGGTTGGCGAAGCTGCGCCCGCCCTCGGCCTGTTGGCGCTGGTTGAGGGCCAGGAAGGCGTCGCGGGTCATGTAGACCTCGCCGCGCACCTCCAGCACCTCGGGCGGGGTGTCGGTGCACAGGCGCTCGGGCAGGCCCTCGAGGGTGGCCAGATTGGCCGTCACGTCCTCGCCGGTGCGGCCGTCGCCCCGGGTGGCGGCCTGGACCATGCGCCCCCGCTCGTAGCGCACGGCGACCGAGAGGCCGTCGATCTTGGGCTCGGCCAGGATGTCCACCGGGGTGTCGGGGTCGAGCTTCAGGAAGCGGCGGATGCGGGCCAGGAACTCGGCCACGTCGGCGCCGTCGAAGGCGTTGTCGAGCGACAGCATGGGCACCCGGTGGCGCACCTCGGCAAAGCCGGCGGCGGGCGGGGCGCCGACCTTGTGGCGCGGGCTGTCGGCGCGGATCAGCTCGGGGAAGCGGGCCTCGAGGGCGGCGTTGCGGGCCTTCAGGCGGTCGTACTCGGCGTCGCTGACGGTTGGCGCGTCGTGCTGGTGATAGGCCGCGTCGTGGGCCGCGATCTCGGCCGCCAGCCGGGCCAGTTCGGCCGCCGCCTGATCGGGCGTCAGGTCCTCCGGGGGCGGGTCGGTGGGGGCGGCGCTCACCGGGTCGGCTCCAGCAGGCGCCGGGCGGCGGCGCGGGCTTCCTCGGTGACCGTGTCGGCGGCCAGCATGCGGGCCACTTCCTCGGCCCGTGCGGCGGCGTCGAGCGGCTCGACCACGGTGGTCAACTCGGCCTTGCCCTTGGCCGCCGGGCGCTTGGCGACCCGCCAGTGATGGGCCCCCTTGGCCGCCACCTGCGGCGAGTGGGTGACCACCAGCACCTGCAGGGTCTCGCCGAGGCGGGCCAGCCGCTCGCCGACCGCCGCCGCGGTGGCCCCGCCGATGCCGCTGTCGACCTCGTCGAAGATCAGGGTGGGGGCGGTGCCGTCGGCGGCCAGCACCACCTTCAGGGCCAGCATCAGGCGGGCCAGTTCGCCGCCCGAGGCCACCTTGTTGAGCGGCCCCGGGTCGCGCCCCGGGTTGGTGGCCACCTCGAAGGCGATGCCGTCCACCCCCTCGGCGCTCCATTCGGCCTCGGGCAGCTCGGTCAGGGCGGTGCGGAAGCGGGCCTTGTCCAGCTTCAGGGGCGGCAGCTCGGTGGCGATGCGGCGATCCAGGTTGGCCGCCGCCTGGGTGCGCGCCTTGGACAGGGCGCGCGCCGCCGCCACGTAGTCCTGACGGGCCGCCTGTTCGGCCTTGGCGAGGCGGGCGAGGTCGGCCCCGCCGTCCTCCAGGGCGTCGAGCCGGCGGCGGATGTCGGCCAGCCGGTCGGCCAGATCGTCCACCTCGACATGGTGCTTGCGGGCCAGGGCGCGCAGGGCGAACAGGCGTTCCTCGACGCTTTCCAGATGGGATGGGTCGAGGTCGATGTCGGCGGCGGCGGCCTCCAGGGCGGCCAGGGCCTCGGCCAGCTCGACGCTGGCCCGCTCCAGGCCGCCGATCACCCCGTCGAGGCGCCCGGCGGCCTGGGGGGCGACCCGTTCCAGGTGGCGGGTGGCGGTGGCCAGCGCGGTCTCCGGGCCGTCGTCGCTGCCCTTGAGGGCGGCCAGGGCGGCGTTCATGCCCTCCAGCAGGCGTTCGCCGTGCATCATCCGGGTGCGTGCCTCGGCCAGGGTGCCTTCCTCGCCGGGGGCGGGGGCGAGGGCTTCCAGCTCGGCCAGATGGTGGCGCAGGGTGTCCTCCTCGGCGCGCGCCGCCTTGAGCTCGGCCTCGGCGGCGGCGCGCGCCTTGGCGGCGGTGCGCCAGCCGGCGTGGGCGGCCCGGGTGGCGGCCAGCGGCTGGGCCAGCCCGGCGAAGGAATCGAGCAGCGGGCGGTGGGTCCTGGGGTCGAGCAGGCCGTGGCTTTCGAACTGGCCGTGGATCTCGACCAGACAATCGCCCAGTTGGCGCAGCAGGCCGACGCTGGCCGGCTGGTCGTTGACCGTGGCCTTGGAGCGTCCCTCGGCCGACAGGGTGCGGCGCAGGATCAGGGCGCCGTCCTCCTCCGGCTCGATGTCGTGCTCGGCCAGCAGGGCGAGGGCGGCGTGGCCGGGCGGCGGCTCGAAGCGGGCGGCGACGGTGAGGCGCTCGGCCCCCGGGCGGACCAGCGAGCTGTCGGCCCGCGCCCCCAGGGCCAGCGACAGGGAATCAAGCAGGATCGACTTGCCGGCCCCGGTCTCGCCGGTGAACACGGCGAGGCCGGCCGGCACCTCGAGGTCGAGCCGGTCGATCAGCACCACGTCGCGGATGGACAGCGACACCAGCATGGGCGTCGGCTCAGTCGTCGTCGAACAGGCTGGACAGGCCGAGGTCCCAGGACATCCAGCTTTCGTCGTCGGGCGGGGCCAGCTTGCCCTCGCCGACCAGCCGGTAGGCGTCCTGGTACCACGGATCGCCCGGGAAGTTGTGGCCCAGCACGGCCGCCGCGCGCAGCGCCTCCTGCTCCAGGCCAAGGGCGGTGTAGGCCTCGCTCAGCCGGTACAGGGCTTCCGGGACGTGGGTGGTGGTCTCGTAGTCGCGGATCACCGTGATGAAACGGTTGATGGCGGCCAGATACTGGTCCTGACGCAGGTACCAGCGGCCGATCGACATCTGCTTGCCGGCCAGATGGTCGTTGGCCAGATCGATCTTCAGGCGGGCGTCGCGGGCGTACTTGGAATCGGGGAAGCGGCCGACCACCTCGTTCAGGCTGCTCAGGGCCAGACTGGTCATCTTCTGGTCGCGGCCGACGTCGGAAATCTGCTCGTAGAAGCACAGCGCCTTCAGGTAGTAGGCATAGGCGATGTCGGGGTTGCCCGGATGCAACTGGATGAAGCGGTCGAGCGAGACCACGGCATCGTCATAGGCCCGATCCTGATAGGCCGAGAAGCCGGCCATCAACTGCGCCTTGGTGGCCCAGGTGGAGTAGGGGTGCTGGCGTTCCACCTCCTCGAAGGCGGTGACGGCGGCGCCGTATTCCTCGGCCCGCAGCAGGTCCATGGCCTGGTTGTAGAGGTCCTCGACCGGGCGCTCCACGTACTCCTCCTCGCCGTCGCCCGAGCAGGCGGCGAGCAGTGGCAGGGCGAGGAGGATGGCGGCCAGGGGCCGGCGGAGGGAGGCGAGCGAGATCATCATGGCCGCCACTATCCCGCACCCGTGGCCCGGAGACAAGGTGCCCCGTGCCGTGAAATGCGGCGCCGCGGAGGGGGTCAGGCGACGGCGCGGCCGGTGCCCTCGGCCGGCCGGGAGTCGGCCTGGGCGGCGCGGGCCCGGGTCAGCGGCACGCGGCGCCACGCATCGGGGCTGGCCAAAAGCGTGGCGACGAGACGGGTGTTCAGCGCGTGGCTGGCCCGGGTGCCGGTGTAGTGGCCGATCAGCGGCGCCCCGGCCAGCGACAGATCGCCGATGGCGTCGAGCATCTTGTGGCGCACGAACTCGTCGGCGAAGCGCAGGCCGCCGTCGTTGAGCACGCGCGCCCCGTCCACCACCACGGCGTTGTCCAGCGAGCCCCCCAGGCCCAGCCCGGCGGCCCGCATGCGCGGGATATCCTCGGCCAGACCAAAGGTGCGCGCCGCCGCCAACTGGTGGCGGAAGGCGGCGTCGTCGCCGTGGTCGAGGGCCAGCGAGAACTGTTGGCGGCCGATCGCCGCGCTGTCGAAGTCGATGGCGAAGTCGAGCCAAAGGCCGCTCTCAGCCGGGGCCAGGGTGGCCGAGGCCGGGCCGTCGGCGACCCCCACCGGGCGCAGCACCTCGATGGCCTGACGCGGGGCCTCCTGCTCGATGGTGCCGGCGCAGTCGATCAGGAACAGGAAGGGGCGGGCGCTGCCGTCCAGGGCCGGGACCTCGGGGCCGTTCAGGCGGACCTCGGCGTTGTCGATGCCGGCCGCGGCCAGCGCCGCCATCAGGTGCTCGATGGTGGCCACCGAGACGCCGCTGTCCGGGTTGGCGAGCACCGTGCACAGGCGGCTGTCGGCGACCTGCCCGGCCAGCGCCGGGAGCACGGTGCGAGCGCCGGCGATGTCGGTGCGCACGAAGGTGATGCCGCTGTCGACCGGGGCCGGGGCCAGGGTCAGGGTGACCTTGCGGCCGCTGTGCAGGCCGACGCCGGTGCAATGGATGGGGCGGGCCAGGGTCTTCTGGCGCAAGACCTCGGAGAGCATGTCGCTGACCCGGCGGCGGGCCCGGCGGGCCAGGGATTCCGCCTCGGCGCCCTCGGCCTCGGGCCGCCCGTCGAGCGGCGTGTCGGTCAGCGCCTGGGTCAGCGCCTCGCGGGTCATCTGGTCCTCGCGGGTCATCTGATCCTTGGCGAAGGGGTCCCGGGTCAGGGCATTCATTGGCAACAGGCTCCGCGGGGGGTCGGAAACGGACAGGCGCCGCGACGACGAGGGCGCTGGACATGACGGCCGTGGAGGCCAGCCTGGGAAGGCCGTGGGTGCCATCGCGTCGCGGCTTCTTGACGATGTCTTTGTAGCAAGGGCCGGGGGAAGGGCCAAATCAATGTTTGTTTCAGAATGTTTCGCCGCGTCCGGGGCCGCCCAGGGGAGGGCGACTCGCTGGCTGACGGCCGATTCTCCCGCCCCGGCTGGGGTCGGGGGCAGGGCGCTGGCGGGCTTTCGGCGGGGATATTGACGCTGCCGTTACAAGCCGCCGGCTCAAGTGTGGTCGGTCTCGATACAGAGGGCCGCATGGTCGGCCATTGTATCGTGGAAATGAAAGTTGGATTTCAGTCTTGAGGGCGGGGTTGATACTGGCTGGAGACTTCCCGCCGGCTCGGGCAGGGGGGTGTCCGCCGCCCCCGTATTGCGGCGGACACCCCGTCCCGATGGCTGGGATCAGGCCGGGCCCCGAAGGGGGGGCCCGTTCAGTGGGCCCGTATCAGTTGGCCTGACGACGCAGGAAGGCAGGGATTTCCAGCTCCTCCTCGGGATGGGCGTCGATCGGGCGATCCTCGGTGCGCCCCGTCAGGCCACCCAGGCGCGGTTCGTGGTGCGGGTGGGCCTCGCCGTGCGGGGCGTCCTCGGGACCCCGCCGGGCCAGCCCGGTGACCCGGCTGAACAGCGAGCCGCGGCGCGGCTTGGCGCCCTCGCCCCGGGGCACCTCCTCATAGGTGTCCTCCTCGGCCCCGAAGGTGACCACGTTACGGCCCTCCTGACGGTTTTCCCGTCCGGCCTCGCGGGCGGCGGGCCGGCGCGGCGACTCCCGCTCCAGGTCGGCCGGCAGGTCGTGGCCGGGATCGACCGGCGGTTCGGGAATGAACACGTCGGCCTTCCGGGAGGCCTCCTCGTGCCGGGCGGCCGGACGGCGCGGCTCGCCGCGTTCGGCCTTGGTGCCGATCCGGGGCTTGGTCACCGCCGGGCCGTAGACCTGATCCAGCCAGTCGGCCTGACTGGGCGACAGGCGCCGCTCGGCGGCACTCTGCTGGGGCCGGGAGCGCGGTTCGGCGTGGGCCTCGCCTTGCGCCGGTTGGGGCGTCGGGGCGCTGTCCTCGGCCATTTCGGCCTGGCTGTCAGCCTCGGCCGCCGTCTCGACCACCTGCCGGGCCACCGTCTGGGCGAGCGGCTCGGGGGTCGGCGGGGCGACCGGCTGGGCCACCGCCTGGGCGGTGGTGCGCATCTGCGGACGCGGCTGGGCGGCCGGCTGGGCGCCGCCGCGCCCGCCCACGGCGTGGATCAGGTCGCTGCTGTGCGGGCGGTGGAGCTGGCCCATCTCGCTTTCCAGGCCGGTGGCCACCACCGAGACGCGGATCTTGCCCTCGAGCTCCGGATCGAAGCACGAGCCGAAGATGATGTGGGCCTCGACCTCCACTTCCTCGCGGATGCGGTTGGCCGCCTCGTCGACCTCGTAGAGGGTGATGTCCGGGCCGCCGGTGATGTTGATGAGAACCCCGCGCGCCCCCTTCATGCAGGTGTCTTCCAGCAGCGGGTTGGCGATGGCGGCCTCGGCGGCGTCCAGGGCGCGGCGTTCGCCCTCGGCCTCGCCGGTGCCCATCATGGCGCGGCCCATCTCCTGCATCACCGTGCGCACGTCGGCGAAGTCGAGGTTGACCAGCCCGGGCATGACCATCAGGTCGGTGATCGAGCGCACGCCGGAATAGAGCACGTCGTCGGCCATCTTGAAGGCATCGGCGAAGGTGGTCTTCTCGTTGGCGACGCGGAACAGGTTCTGGTTGGGGATGATGATCAGGGTGTCGACCACCTGGGCCAACTCCTCGATCCCCTGCTCGGCCAGCCGCAGGCGGTGGGCGCCCTCGAACTGGAACGGCTTGGTGACCACGCCGACGGTCAGCACCCCGGCCTCGCGGGCGGTGCGGGCGATCACCGGGGCGGCCCCGGTGCCGGTGCCACCGCCCATGCCGGCGGTGACGAAGACCATGTTGGCGCCGTCCAGCTCGGCCAGGATCTGGTCGATGGCTTCCTCGGCGGCATGACGGCCGACATCGGGGCGCGCCCCGGCGCCCAGGCCGTGGGTGGTCTCGATGCCCAGTTGCAGGCGCCGTTCGGCCCGGTTGTGGGCCAGCGCCTGGGCATCGGTGTTGGCGACCACGAAGTCGACGCCTTCAAGCTGGGCGGCGATCATGTTGTTGACCGCGTTGCCGCCGGCCCCGCCGACACCGATGACGGTGATGCGGGGCTTCATGTGGAACTCCTCTGGGGAGCCCGGAACGGTGAGGTTGATGCTCATGGGATCCGCCTCCTGTCTGTCTGCCTGATCCTGGGTGGGTTTCTTGGTACGGGGTGCGGCCTCGGGGTCGGCGGTCCGGGGGCCGGCCGCGGGGGCCTTGGGACCGGTGAAGGGGGTGGGCTGTCGGTCGGCCAGATCCTTGGCCGGGGCTTGCGCCGGGTCGGGGTCGAGATCCCACAACTCGGCCGGGTCGTCGCTGGTCGCCCTGCCCTCGGTCGATGACGCGGGCGGGCGGGGGAACAGATCGTCCTGGTCGCGCATCAGAAGTTCTCCTTCAGCCAGCGGCCGAGGCGGCCCAGACGGCCGCCGCTGCCGTCGGCCCGGCGGGCCGGTTCGGGGTGGGCGGGGGCTTCGACGTGGACTTTCTGTCCGTAGCGCAGAAGGCCGGCGGCGGTGGCGAAGGCCGGGCCGCCGACGCTGTCGGGCAGGCCAAGCAGGCGCTGCGGCTGGGCCAGCCGGACCTGCTTGTCGAGCACCATCTCGGCCAGCTCGCGGATGCCGGACAGTTGGCTGCCGCCACCGGTCAGCACCACCCGGCGGCCGGCGACGTGGCTCAGGCCGGCGTGTTCCAGGTGGTGGCGGACCAACTCCAGGGTTTCCTCCAGGCGCGGCCGGATGATGTTGATCAGCATCGAGCGCGGCACCTCGTTGGCCGAGCTTTCCTCGTCCTCGCCGACCAGCGGCACCTTCAGGAACTCGCGCTGGTCGCTGGGCGAGGGCAGGCAGTTGCCGTAGACGGTCTTCAGGCGTTCGGCGTTGGCCAGCGGGGTGGACAGCCCCTTGGCGATGTCGTTGGTGACGTGGTTGCCGCCCACCGGCAGGCTGTCGACGAAGACCATCTGGTTGTCGAGGAAGACGGCGAAGCTGGTCGTGCCACCGCCGATGTCGATCAGGATGGCGCCCATCTCGCGCTCGTCCTCGACCAGACAGGAAAGCCCGCTGGCGTAGGGGGCGACGACCCGGCCCTCGATGGCCAGATGGGCCCGCTCCACGGCCAGGGCGAGGTTGCGCACCGGCCCGGCGGCGGCGGTGACCAGATGGATGTGCACCCCCAGCCGCTGGCCGAACATGCCGCGCGGATCGACGATGCCGTCGCCGCCGTCGATGGTGTAGGTGGTCGGGATGCAGTGGATCAGGTCGCGTTCCGGCCCGTCGCTCAAGGCCCGCGCGTGGTCGAGCACCCGGGCCACGTCGCTGTCGCGGATCTCGTGGCCGTCCAGGGCCAGATCGATCTCGGCCCGGGTCGAGTGCGGCTGCCCCGAGTTGACGCTGAGCAGCACGCTGTCGATGCGCTGCCCGGCCATCTGCTCGGCCCCTTCGACGGCGGCGCGGATGGCGGCTTCCACGCGGTCCATGTTGACCACCTGCCCGTTGCGCATGCCCTGGGCCCGCTGATGGCCCACCCCGAGCACCTCCAGGCGGCCGTCATCGCCGGCATGGGCGATGAAGCAGGCCACCTTGCTGGTGCCCACGTCCAGGGCGGCAATCAGGCCGGTGCGCATCTTGGTCCTCGACACGGGGGGTGGGTCTCCGTCAGGGGGGTCAGGCGCTTTCCTCGCCGCCGGCGATGGGCGGCGCGGGCAGCGCGGTGGGCAGGCCGCCGGGGGCGCCGGGGGCCTCGGGCGGGGCGGGGGGCAGGCGGCGCTCGTCCAGGTCGACGACGAGGCGGTCGCCCAGTCTCAGGTCGATCATGGCCAGGGCGCGGCCGAGCAGGCCGTGGCGGCGGTCGAGCTCGCCCAGGCGGCGCCAGGCGGCGTCGGGGCGGTGTTCGGGCAGTCGGATTTCCGGACCCTCGGCGATGTCGTCGAGGACCACGTTCCAGCGTCGGGCGCCGATCCGGGTGGCGGCCCGCACCCGCGCCGCCAGGGCCGGCTCCAGGTTGAGCATTTCCAGGAACTCGGCGGCGTGGGTCGGGGCGTCCGGGCCGACCACCACCGGCAGGGTGGCGAAGCGGGCCGGATCGACGGCGAGCGGTGCGCCGTCGCCATCGATCACCGAGAACCGTCCGTCGTGCTGCCACAGGGCCAGCGGCCGGCGTTCCTCCAGGGTGATGCGCACGGTGCCCGGCAGGCGGCGCGCCAGGGCGGCCCGGCGGACCCAGGGCAGGGCCTCGATGCGGGCCCGGGCGGCGGCCAGATCGAGCGACAGGATGGGGTCGCCCGGGCCGTGGCCAAGGGCGGCCAGCAGGGCGTCGGGGGCGGTGCGGCGGCGGCCGATCACCTCGACCGAGGCGACGCTCAGGCCAAGCCTGTCCTGCAGGCGCTCCAGGGGCGGCGCCGGGGGAACCAGCGACACCGAGACCGGGCCGCGCGTCGCGCCGGTGCCCGGGGCGGCGAGGCTGTCCAGGGTGTGGCCGGAGAGAACCAGCCCACCGGCCACCCCGCCGAGCAGCAGGACCACGCCGCCAAGCCCGGCCAGGATCCACGGGCGGCGGCTTCTCGCCGCCGGCTGCGGACGGCGGGCCTTGGCCGGGCTGGGGCGGCGGGTCTTGGCCGGGCCGGGCCGGCGCCGGGTGGGGATCAGCCGTCGCATTGCGCTGCCTCCACCATGCGTTGGACCAGCCCGGCGAAATCGATGCCGACCAGGGCCGCCTGTTCGGGCACCAGCGAGGTCGGGGTCAGTCCAGGCTGGGTGTTGATCTCCAGGACGAACAGGGTCTGCCCGTCCCAGCGCAGGTCGGTCCGGGTGACCCCCCGGCAGCCCAGGGTCTGGTGGGCCAGCACGGACAGCCGGCGGGCTTCCTCGGCCACCGCCGCGGGCACCTCGGCGGGCAGCACGTGGCGCGAGCCGCCGGCGGCGTACTTGGCGTCGTAGTCGTAGAAGCCGCGCTGGGTGGTGATCTCGGTGACCGCCAGGGCCTGGTCCTCGGGCTGCCCGGGGCCGGCGCCGAGCACCGCCACGGTCAACTCGCGCCCCGGGATGAAGGCTTCCACCATGACCGCGCCAAAGCCCCAGGCGGCGGGGTCGACCGGCGGCGTGTTGTCGCCCGGTCGGACGATGGTCACCCCGACGCTGGAGCCCTCGTCGACCGGCTTCAGCACATAGGGGCGGGGCAGCGGGTCGCCGTGGGCCAGCTCGGCGGCGGGCACGATGCGGTGCTCGGCGACCGGGATGCCGGCCTCGGCGAAGAGGCGCTTGGCGGTCGGCTTGTCCATGGCCAGGGCCGAGGCGAGGCGGCCCGAGTGGGTGTAGGGCAGGCCCAGGATGTCGAGCAGGCCCTGGAGGGCGCCGTCCTCGCCATAGCGCCCGTGCAGGGCGTTGAACACCACCTCGGCCCGGCTTTCCTCGAAGTGGGCGAGCAGCCCCTTGAGGTCGCGCTGAAGGTCAAACGGGTGGACCTCGTGGCCCAGCTCGGCCAGGGCCCGGGCGGCGGCGGCGCCGCTGACCAGCGACACCTCGCGCTCGGCCGAGAAGCCGCCCATGAGGACCGAGATGCGGCGCGGCGTGACGGTCATGCCGCGCCTCCCTCGGGCTGGCCGATGCGTCGGATTTCCCACGACAGGTCGACCCCGCAGGCGGCCCGCACGCGGCGGCGCACCTCCTCGCCCAGGCCTTCCAGGTCGGCGGCGCTGGCGGTGCCGGTGTTGAGCAGGAAGTTGCAGTGTTTCTCGCTGACCATGGCGCCGCCGCGCGTCAGGCCCCGGCAGCCGGCCCGGTCGATCAACTCCCAGGCCTTGGCTCCCGGCGGGTTGCGGAAGGTGGAGCCGCCGGTGCGCCCGCCGGTGGGCTGGCTGTCGCGGCGCGTCTGCTTGATCTCGGCCATGCGGGCGGCGATGGCCTTGGGGGCGTCGGGCCGGCCGACGAGACGGCAACGGGTGACGATCCAGCCCTCGGTCAGGGCCGAGGTGCGGTAGGCGAGGCCCAGCTCGTCGGCCCGCCAGCGGTAAGCCTGCCCGGCCGGGTCGAGTATCTCGGCCCAGTCCAGGATGTCCTTGATCTCGCCGCCATGGGCCCCGGCGTTCATGCGCACCGCGCCGCCCAGGCTGCCGGGAATGCCGGCCAGGAACTCGAAGCCGGCCAGCCCGGCGTCGGCGGCGGCCTCGGCGATGGCGCCGTCGAGCGCCGCGGCGCCGCAGATCAGGGCGTCGTCGCCGTCCGCCTCGATGCCGGCGAAGGCGCCGCCCAGGCGGATCACCACCCCGGGCACCCCGCCGTCGCGGACCAGCAGGTTCGAGGTGGCGCCGATCACCGTGCGCGGCACGTTGGTCAGTCCGGGGGCCGAACAGGCGGCCAGGAAGCTGACCAGATCATCGAGGTCGGCCGGGCGGAACAGCACCTCGGCCGGGCCGCCGACCTTGAACCAGGTCAGCGGGGCCAGCGGCGCGTCGGCCTTCAGGCGGCCGCGCACCTTGGGCAGGCGCTGGATCAGCGGGCGCGGGGCGGCGGCGATCATGGGCGGGCCTCCGGCGGCTGGTGGGTGGCCTGCCAGGCCGCCAGTTGCTCGGGCAGGGCGTTGGCCCAGGCGGTGATGGTGCCGGCGCCCAGGCAGACCACCAGATCACCCGGCGCGGTGCGCGCCCCGACCTCGGCGGCCAGCAACTCCGGCCCGGCCAGCGGCGCCGCCGAGCGGTGGCCGTGGCGGTGCAGGCCGTCGACCAGATGGTCGCGGTCGACGCCGGGCAAGGGGGCCTCGCCGGCGGCGTGGACATCGGCCACCAGCACATGGTCGGCGTCGTTGAAGCAGGTGCAGAAATCCTCGAACAGGCTTTCCAGGCGCGAGTAGCGGTGCGGCTGGACCACCGCCACCACGCGGCCCCGGCTGGCCTGCCGGGCCGCCTTCAGCACGGCGGCGATCTCCACCGGGTGGTGGCCGTAGTCGTCGATCACCGTCACCCCGCCGGCCTCGCCGGTCTTGGTGAAGCGCCGCTTGACCCCGGTAAAGCCCTTGAGGGCGGCGATGATGGTGGCGTCCGCGAGGCCCATCTCCAGGCCGGCGGCGATGGCGGCCAGGGCGTTCTGCACGTTGTGCTCGCCGTACATGGGCAGGGTCAGCGGCCCGAAGGCGCGCCGGGTGCCCTGCTGGCGGTCGGAGACCTCGACCAGGAAGCTGGCGCCCTCGGGCCCGAAGGTGACCTCGCGGGCCCGCACGTCGGCCTGGGGCGAAAAGCCGTAGGTGATCAGCCGGCGGTCGAGCACGTCCGGCACCAGGGCCTGGACCTCGCCGTGGTCGATGCACAGGCAGGCGAAGCCGTAGAAGGGGATGTTCTGGACGAAGGTGCGGAAGGCTTCGCGCAGGGCGTCGAAGCTGCCGTAGTGGTCCATGTGCTCGGGGTCGATGTTGGTCACCACGGCGATGGTCGCCGGCAGCTTGGTGAAGGTGCCGTCGCTCTCGTCGGCCTCGACCACCATCCACTCGCCCTCGCCGAGGCGGGCGTTGGTGCCATAGGCGTTGATGATGCCGCCGTTGATCACCGTGGGGTCCATGCCGGCCTGATCGAGCAGGGCGGCGAACAGGCTGGTGGTGGTGGTCTTGCCGTGGGTGCCGCCGATGGCGATGGCCCACTTCAGGCGCATCAGCTCGGCCAGCATCTCGGCCCGGCGGACCACCGGGACCAGCCGCGCCCGGGCCGCCTGGACCTCCGGGTTGTCGGGCTTCACCGCCGAGCTGACCACCACCACCTGGGCGCTGCCCAGGTTCTCGGCGGCGTGGCCGATGGCGACCGGGATGCCCAGGCCGCGCAGCCGCTTGACGTTGGCGTTGTCGCTCAGGTCGCTGCCCTGGACCTGATAGCCCAGGTTGACCAGCACCTCGGCGATGCCGCTCATGCCGATGCCGCCGATGCCGACGAAATGCATCGGCCCGATGTCGAGAGGCAGGGCCCTCATGCGGCGTCCCTCCCCTGGCGGGTCAGCGGGGCTTCGGCCAGTCCGGCCTCGGCCAGCACCAGGTCGGCCAGCCGGGCGGCGGCGTCGGGGATGTCGGCCCGGCGGGCCGCCTCGGCGGCGCGGACCAGGGTCGGCGGGCTGCCCAGCAGGTCGCCCAGGCGTTGGCCCAGGGTTTCGGGCGTGAAGGTGTCCTCGGGCATCAGCCAGCCGCCGCCGGTGTGGTCGAGAACATGGGCGTTGAAGGTCTGGTGGTCGTCGATGGCATGGGGGTAGGGGACCAGGATGGCCGGCCGCCCGGCGGCGGAGACCTCGGCCACGGTCGAGGCGCCGGCCCGGGCGATCACCAGATGGGCCGCGGTCAGGCGCTCCGGCACGTCGTTGAAGAAGTCGGACAGGTCGGCCGCGATGCCACTGTCCGCGTAGGCGGCGCGGGTCGCCTCGAGGTCCTCGGGGCGGCACTGCTGGGTGACGCGCAGGCGCGCCTTCAAGGCCTCGGGCAGGGCGGCCAGGGCGGCCGGGATGACCCGGCTCAACACCCGCGCCCCCTGGCTGCCGCCAAGCACCAGCAGATGCAGCGGGCCGTCGGCGGTGGGTTCGGGATAGGCGGCGTCGCGGATGGCGGCGATGCCCGGGCGCACCGGCATGCCGGTGGGCACGGCGCGCACCCCCTCGGGCAGGCGGCGGGTTTCCTTGAAGCTGAGCGCGACCACGCCGACCCGCCCGGCGAGCAGCCGGTTGGCCCGCCCGAGCACCGCGTTCTGCTCGTGGATGATGGTCGGCAGGCGGCGCCGGGTGGCGGCGAACAGGGCGGGCAGCGAGGCATAGCCGCCGAAGCCGACGACGGCCGCCGGCTTCAGCTCGCCCAGCAGGCGGTGTGCCTGCACGCTGCCCCGGCCCAGGCGCACGGCACCCTTGAGGCGGCCCAGCAGCCCCTTGCCGGCAATCCCCGAGGCGGCCACCGGGTAGGTGGCGAGCCGGCCCAGGGTGCCGCCGTAGGCGGTGCCGCGCGGGTCGGTGATCAGGGCCAGCTCGACGCCGCGCCCGGCCAGTTCACTGGCCAGCGCCTCGGCCGGGAAGACATGGCCGCCGGTGCCGCCGGCGGCAAGCACGATCAGGGGGGCGGTCATCGGGGGCCTCCGGGGGGCAGGGGTGAGACGGGCCGGGCGGCGGGTGGGACGGTGGAACGGGCGGTCGGCAACTCGCTGGGCCGGCGGCGGGTCAGGGCCAGCACCATGCCCATGCCCAGCGCCAGCCCGAGCATCGACGAGCCGCCGTAGGAGACGAACGGCAGGGTCATCCCCTTGGTCGGCATCAGGTGCAGGCTGGAGGCCATGTTGATCAGCGCCTGCAGGCCGAACTGCACGCTCAGGCCGCCGACCGCCAGCAGGACGAACAGGTTGTCCGACAGCCACACCCGGACGATGGCGCGCAGCACCAGGAAGGCGAACAGGCCGACCATCAGCAGGCACAGGAACAGGCCGAACTCCTCGCCGGCGACGGCGAAGATGAAGTCGGTGTGGGCATCGGGCAGCGAGCCCTTGATGCGCCCCTCGCCCGGCCCGACGCCCCACAGGCCGCCGTCCTGGAAGGCCATCATGGAGCGGCTGATCTGATAGGAATCGCCGCTCGCCGGATCGAGGAAACGGTCGATCCGGCTGGCCACGTGGGGGAACACGAAATAGGCCCCGACCAGGGTCGCGATGCCGGCCACGATGAGCAGGAAGACCAACGCCAGCGGCAGCCCGGCAAGGAAGAACTGGGCGCACCACACGGCGGCCACCACCATGGTCATGCCGACATCGGGCTGGGCCAGCAGCAGCAGGGCGACCACGGCGAACACCCCGCCGGCCAGGGCGCGGCCGGGGAAGCCTTCCTCCAGCCGGCCACGGGCGAACAGCCAGGCGGCGGTGACGGCCAGACAGGGCTTGACGAACTCGCTGGCCTGCAACGAGAAGCCGCCGATCCTCAGCCAGCGGTTGGCGCCGTTGATCGGGCTGCCGATGATCAGGGTGGCGAGCAGCAGCACGATGCCGCCCAACAGGCCGAGCACGGCGAGCCGGCGCACCGCCACCGGGCCGAGCAGCGACACCGACAGCATCAGGGCCACGGCGGCCGGCAGGAAGACCATCTGGCGGCGTACGAAGTGGAAGGTGTCGGCGCCGATGCGCTCGGCCGCCGGCGGCCCGGCGGCCAGATTGAGCAGGATGCCGATGCCGATCAAAAGGGCCAGGGCGGCGAGCAGCCAGCGATCGACGGTCCACCACCAGTGGCCGAGCACGCTGGTATCGGTGCGGGCGAAGGAGAGCGCGGTCATGCCGAGGCCTCCCGCGCAAGTTTGTCCGCAAGATCGTTCTCAGGCTTGCCCGACAACCGGTGGACCAGGGCCTTGAAGGCGTCGCCCCGGGCGTTGAAGTCGGCGAACTGGTCCCAACTGGCGCAGGCCGGCGACAGCAGCACGGTGGGGTTGGCGACGCCCTCGGCGCGGGCCCGGGCGAAGGCTTCCGGCACGGCGCGGTCGAGGGTGCCGCAGCGGGTGAAGGGCACGGCGCCGGTGAGGGTGGCGGCGAAGGCGTCCTCGGCCTCGCCGATCAGGAAGGCGTGGCGCAGGCGCGGGTAGAAGGGCTCGAGGCCGGCCAGCCCGTCGCTCTTCGGTCGCCCGCCGACGATCCAGTAGACGTCCTCGAAGCAGGCCAGGGCGGTGGCCGTGGCGTCGGCGTTGGTCGCCTTGCTGTCGTTGATGAAGGTGATGCCGTCGAGGGTGGCCACCATCTCCTGGCGGTGGGCCAGCCCGGGGAAGCTCTGAAGGCCCTTGGCCAGGGTGGCGTGGTCCAGCCCCAGCAGCCGCCCGGCGGCCACCGCGGCGGCGGCGTTCTGCACGTTGTGGCGCCCCTTGAGGGCCGGGCAGCGGGCTAGCTCGACCACCTTGACCGGGGTTTCGCCGGTGGCGTCGATCAGCCAGCCGTCGCGCCGGCCGACTCCGCCCAGGGGCGGCGTGCCGTGTGACACCGGGATGACCCGTCGCCCGCTCTCCAGGGCCAGGGCGTCGTGGAGGCCGGCGGTGGTGGCGTCGTCGATGCCGATCACCGCCGCCGGCAGGGGCAGGTTGGGGTGGGCCGGGGCGAAGACGCGGCGCTTGGCGGTGACGTAGCCGTCCATGCCGCCGTGGCGCTCCAGATGGTCGGGGGCGATGTTGAGCAGCACCGCCACGCCGCAGGTCAGCGACGGCACCAGCTCCAGCATGTAGCTCGACAGTTCCAGCACGTGCACGCCGTCGGGCCCCGGGTCGGGCAATTCCAGGGCCGGGGTGCCCAGGTTGCCGCCCACCGCCGCCGGCCGCCCGGCGATGGCCAGCAGATGGCCGAGCAGGGCGGTGGTGGTCGACTTGCCGTTGGTTCCGGTGATGCCGACCACGGTGGCCCGGGGCCTCGCCTTCAGCATCAGGTCGACCTCGCAGATCACCGGCAGGCCGGCGTCGTGGGCCCGGGCGGCCAGCGGATGCGGGGCGGGGTGGGTGTGGGGAATGCCGGGGCTGAGGATCAGGGCGGCCACCTCCCCGAGGTCCTCGGGGGCGGAGTCGGCCACCGCCAGACCGGCGGCGCGGGCCCGCGCCCGGCTGCCCGGATCGTCGTCGAGCGCGCACACCCGGGCCCCGGCGGCGGTCAGCGCCGTCGCCGCGGCCCGTCCGGAGCGCCCCAGACCGAGCACCAGCACCTGCCGGTCCCTGAAATATGCCAACCCCTCGCCCATGGCGTTACGCCAAGTCCTTTCCGTCACAGCCTTTCCGTCACAGCCTTATCGAAGCTTCAGGGTCGACAGCCCGGCGATGGCCAGGATGCAGGCGATGATCCAGAAGCGAATAACAATGGTGGGCTCGGCCCACCCCTTTTTCTCGTAATGGTGATGCAGCGGGGCCATCCGGAAGACCCGCTTGCCGGTCAGCTTGAAGCTCGCCACCTGGACGATCACCGACACCGTTTCCAGGACGAACAGACCCCCGGTGATGGCCAGCACCACCTCGTGCTTGGTGACCACGCTGACCACGCCCAGCGCCCCGCCCAGGGCCAGCGATCCGGTGTCGCCCATGAACACCATGGCCGGCGGCGCGTTGAACCACAGGAAACCCAGCCCGGCGCCGATGATGGCCCCACAGAAAACCGCCAACTCGCCGGCCCCGGGGACGGCGTGTAGCTGTAGATAGTTTGCAAAAAGGGCGTGACCTACAAGATATGCTATCAGCATAAACACCCCGGCCGCAATCATCACCGGCACGATGGCCAGCCCGTCGAGGCCGTCGGTGAGGTTCACGGCGTTCGAGGCGCCGACCATGACGAACACCGCGAAGGGCACGTAGAACCAGCCCAGCTCGATCACCAGATCCTTGAAGAAGGGCAGGGCGAGGCCGGTCTTCATCTCCGGGGTGCCCTGCCAGACGACCCAGATGGCGGCCAGCAGCGACAACGCGATCTGCACCGCCAGCTTGACCTTGCCGGGCACGCCGCGGGTGTGGCGGCGGGTCACCTTCAGATAGTCGTCGGCCATGCCCAGGGCGCCAAAGCCCAGGGTGACCAGCAGCACCGCCCACAGGTAGGGATTGGTCAGGTCGGCCCACAGCAGGGTGGCGACGCCGACCCCGAGCAGGATCATGACGCCGCCCATGGTCGGCGTGCCCTGCTTGGTCAGAAGGTGCCCCTCCGGCCCGTCCTCGCGGATCGGCTGGCCCTGCTTCTGCTTCTTCCTCAGCCAGCGGATCAGGCCGGGGCCGACGACAAAGGCAACCAGCATCGCGGTCAACACCGCGCCCCCGGTCCGGAAGGTCAGGTAGCGGAACAGGTTGAACAGGATGTGGTCGTCGGCGAACTGGGCCAGATAGTGCAACATGCGCCGGGATGTTCCTTTCAGGACTCTATTGTTGGTTATTGGGGGGCTGAGTTGGCGCGACGGCCGAGAGGGCGTCGATCAGCCGATCCATGCGGCGGCCCCGCGAGCCCTTGATCAGCAGCAGGTCGCCGGCGGCGGCCTCGGTCAGCACGGCCTCGGTCAGTCCTTCGGCGGTCTCGGCGTGGCCGCCCCGGCGCTCGGCCGGCAGGGCGTCGAGCAGGGCGCGGGCGGCCCCGCCGACGGTGAACACCTTGGCCACCCCGGCGGCCAGCACCGATTCGGCCAGCCCGGCGTGCAGCGCCTCGGCGGCCTCGCCCAGTTCCAGCATCTCGCCCAGGGCCAGCAGGCGGCGGCCGGCACCGACCGCCGGCAGGGCGGCCAGGGCGGCGCGCACGGCGGCCGGGCTGGCGTTGTAGCTGTCGTCGATGAGGTCCAGGTGGCCCCCGGCGGGCAGCGCGATCCGGCTGCGGCGCCCCCGTCCGGGCGGCGCGCCGAGGCGGGCCAGGGCGGCGGCGGCGGGCTCCGGGTCGTCGCCAAGGGCGGCCACGGCGGCCAGGGCGCCCAGGCTGTTGAGCGCGATGTGGCGGCCCGGCTGGGCCAGCCGGTAGGTCAGCAGGTGGCCGTGCAGCCAGGCGGTGACCCGGCTGCCCTCGCCCTCCGCCTCGATCCTGTCCAGGCGCGCCGCGCAGCCCCGGCACGAGCCGAAGGGCACCACCTCCAGGCCCTTGAGGGCGGCGAGGCGGGCCAGCCGGTCGAACTGGTCGTTGTCGCGGTTGAGCACGGCGATGCCTTCCGGCGCCATGCCGGCGAAGATTTCCGCCTTGGCGTCGGCGATCCCCTCAAGGCCCGCGAAATGGGCCAGATGCACCGCCTCGATGGTGGTGATCAGGGCCACGTGGGGGCGGGCCAGCCGCGACAGCGGGGCGATCTCGCCGGGATGGTTCATGCCCATCTCGATCACCGCCCGGCTGGTCTCGATGGGCATGCGGGCCAGGGTCAGCGGGCAGCCGATGTGGTTGTTGAGGTTGCCCCGGGTGATGTGGATTGGCCCCGGGCCGGCGGCCTCGAAGGCGGCGCCGAGCATTTCCTTGGTCCCCGTCTTGCCGACGCTGCCGGTGATGGCGACCAGCCGGGCCCGGGTCCGCGCCCGGGCCGCCGCGGCCAGCCCCTCGAGCCCCTTCAGCACATCCTCGACGATCAGCAGGCGGGCCGCGTCGACCCCCTCGGGCGGCGCCGAGACCATCGCCGCGGCGGCGCCCTCGGCCAGCGCCCGGGCGACGAAGGCGTGGCCATCGACGCGCGCCCCGGGCAGGGCAATGAACAGGTCGCCGGGCGTCACCCGCCGGCTGTCCAGGCAGACGCCGCGCGCCGCCCAGGTGCCGACGGCGCGGCCGCCGGTGGCGGCGGCGGCGTCCTCGGCCCGCCACAGCGGGGCGCCGGGGAAACTGTCCGGGGAGGTGATGACCATGGCCGGCGTCCTCATGGCGCGGTTCCTTCATCGGCCCGTCGGACCGCCTCGCGGGCGGCTTGCGAATCGTCGAAAGGCAACACCGCGTCGCCGACGATCTGGCCGCTTTCGTGGCCCTTGCCGGCGATCAGCAGCACGTCGCGCGGGGCCAGTTCGGCCACCGCGCGGCGGATGGCGGCGCCGCGGTCGCCGATCTCCACGGCGCCCGGGGCGGCGGCCAGGATGGCGGCGCGGATGGCCGCCGGGTCCTCGCCGCGCGGGTTGTCGTCGCTGACGATCACCCGGTCGGCCAGTCGGGCGGCGATCTCGCCCATCGGGGCCCGCTTGCCGGGGTCGCGGTCGCCGCCGCAGCCGAAGACCACGCTGAGCCGCCCCTGAACGTGGTGGCGCAGGGCCTCGAGGGCGATTTCCAGGGCGTCCGGGGTGTGGGCGTAGTCGACATAGACGGCCGCCCCGTTGGCGCGCACGGCGACCCGCTCCATGCGCCCGCTGACCCCGCTCAGATGATGCAGGGCCTCGACCGCCGCCCCGGCCTCGGCCTCGGCGCCGGCGGCCAGCACCAGCCCCAGGGCGGCCAGGGCGTTCATGGCCTGGAACTGGCCGGCCACCGGCAGCAGCACCGTGTGGCGCCGGCCGAGCACCCGAAGCACCAGTTTCTGCCCGCCCCGGGTCGGCTCCACCTGCTCCAGGCGGAGGGTGCCCCCGGCCATGCCGTAGGAGATCACCCGCAGGCCGCGCCGGTCGCAGATCTCGCGCAGTTCCGGGTATTCGCCCACGTCGGCGTTGAGCACCGCCCCGGCGCCCGGCGGCAGCAGCTCCTCGAACAGACGGAACTTGGCGGCCCGGTAGGCGGCCATGTCGGCATGGTAGTCGAGGTGGTCGCGGCTCAGGTTGGTGAAGGCGGCGGCGGCGAGGCGCACGCCGTCCAGCCGGTGCTGGTCCAGGCCGTGGCTGGAGGCCTCCATGGCCAGGGTTTCGGTGCCGGCCTCGGCCATTTGGGCGAGCAGGTCGTGCAGCAGCACCGGATCGGGCGTGGTCAGGTTGCCGGGGCGCTCGAAGCCGGGGCCGAAGGCGCCGACCGTGCCCAGGCTGCCGGCCGGGCGGCCCAGGTGCCGCCATAGCTGGCGCGCGAAGCTGACCGTCGAGGTCTTGCCGTTGGTCCCGGTGACGGCGACCACGGTGTCCGGCTGGCGGCCGAAAAAGCGCGCCGCCATCAGGGCCAGACGGCGGCGCGGCAGGGGGTCGGCGATGACCGGCACCGGCGCCTTCGTGCCCGGCGGCGCGAGCACCGCCGCCGCCCCGTTGGCGATCGCCTGATCGATGAAGACCCGTCCATCGGCGCGGCGCCCGGGCAAGGCGGCGAACAGCCAGCCCGGCCGGATGGCCCGCGAATCGGCCGACAGCCCGGAAATCTCCAGGTCGGCCAAGTCGGCCAGGTTGGCCAGGTCGGGGGTGGGCGGCAGGTCGGGGCCCAGCAGCTCAGTGCAGCGCAAGGCGGGCCTCCTGGGTCAGCGCGGTTTCCAGGATTTCCCCATCCCAGCGGGCGGTTTCCGTCGGGGCGACCGGGAAGACGCCGAGCAGCGGCGCCACCCGGGCGACGATGCGCCCGGCGGTGGGGGCGGCGTTCCAGCCGGCGGTGGCGAAGTTCCAGGTCTCCTTGATGCCCTGGGGATCGTCCAGGGTGACCAGCACCACATAGCGTGGCTGGCTGATCGGGAAGGCGGCGACAAAGGTGGTGCGCAGGCTGCGCCGATCATAGCCGCCGGCGCTGGACACCTTTTCGGCGGTGCCGGTCTTGCCGCCCACCTGATAGCCGGCGACGTCGGCCTGCCGGCCCGAACCCTGGGTGACCACGAGGCGCATCAGGCGGCGCATGGTCTGCGAGGTGGCTTGGCTGAACACGCGCATGGGCGGGGTCGCCGCGTCGGCCGCCAGCAGGGCCGGGGTGGGCAGCAGGCCGCCGTTGACCACCGCCGCCACGCCGCGCGCCACGTGCAACGGGCTGACCGCGATGCCATGGCCGTAGGCGATGGTCATGGTGTTGATCTCGCGCCACGGCTCGGGATAGAGCGGCGCCCCGGTCTCGGGCAGGGCCAGATCGACCGGCCTCAGCATGCCCAGACGCTCCAGGAAGTGGCGCTGGGTGGTGGTGCCGGTCTTCAGGGCCATCTTGGCCGAGCCGATGTTGGACGAGTGGATGAGGATCTCGGGCACGCTCAGCCAGCGCTTCTGGGGATGGTAGTCGCGGATCTGAAAGCGCGTGTGGGCCACCTTCAGGGGCTGGCTGGCGTCGAAGCCGTCCTTCAGCGACACGGTGCCGCTTTCCAGGGCGATGGCCGTGTTGAACAGCTTGAACACCGAGCCCATCTCGTAGACCCCGAGGGTGGCCCGGTTGAAGCGCGCGTCGTCGGGGGCGTCGCCGAAGTTCTCCGGCGCGAAGTCGGGCAGCGAGACCAGGGCGGCCAGGGCGCCGCTGTTGACGTCCATGACCAGCCCGGCGGCGCCGCTGGCCTGGAAGCGCTGCATGGCCCATTCCAGCTCGCGGCGCACGGCGGCCTGCACGGCCAGATCGATGGTCAGGCGGACAGGTCCGGCGGCGGGATCGGTGAGCTCGGCATCGAAGGTCTTCTCCAGGCCGGCGATGCCCTGGTTGTCGATGTCCGTGGCGCCGAGAAGATGGGCCGCCAGCCGCCCCTGCGGATAGACCCGCCGCTCGGCCCGCTGGAATTCCAGGCCCGGGATGCCCAGGCCGTTGACCGCCTCCTGCTGGCGTGGCGTCAGGCCGCGCTTCAGGTAGACGAAGGCCGAGCCGGAGGACAGCTTTTCGCTCAGCGTGGCCGGGTCGAGGTCGGGCAAGAGGGCGGCGACGCGGCGCGCCGCGCCGGCCGGATCGGGCACCTTGCGGGCGTCGGCGTAAAGATCGACCACCGGCAGGTTGGTGGCCAGGACCACGCCGTTGGCATCGACGATGTCCTGGCGCCTGGGGTCGTCGCTGGCCGCCCTGGCCAGCGCCGGCCCGGGAGTCCCGGCCCCCTCGGGCAGGGCCATCAGGTCGACCAGCCTCAAGCCGACCAGGGCAAAGGCACAGGCGAACAGCCCGGCGGTCACCATCAGACGGGTGCGGCCGGTCTCCACGGCCCGCTTGGAGGCACCTTCCAGGCGCACCCGGGGCGTCGCGGCGGGGCGGATCTCCTCGCCGGGGTAGAGGAAGGGGCGGCTGGTCCGGGAACGACCAAGGGAGCGGGGGGCGGAGGGGTGGCGCATGCTCAGTGGCCCTCCCGGCGATCGGCGACCGGCAGTGCCGCCGCCTCGGGGGAGACAGCGCGGGGCTTGACCATGGGCAGCGGCATCACCTCGCCGGCCGGACGCGGCAACTCGGCCAGGGTGCGGATCATGCCCGGAGCCAGCGGCACCATGCCGAGGCGGCTTTCGGCCAGCCGCTGGATGCGCGACGGGTCGGACAGGTAGGCCCACTCGGCGTTCAGCACGTGGATGGCCTGACGGTCGGCCGCCGCCTGACGCTCGGCGGCGGCCAGATCGTCTTCCAGCGACTGCACCTGATACTTGAGCAGGAACAGCCCGACCCCGGCCAGGGTGGCGACGGCAAGCCAGAGAAAGGTCGACAGACGCATCATCGGCCCGGGCCCTCCCCACTCAGCGGGGGATCGGCCGGCCAGGCCGGCGCTTCCGTGCGCTCGGCAATGCGCAGGCGGGCCGAGCGGGCGCGCGGGTTGGCGGCACACTCGGCGTCGCTTGGGGTGCGCGGCCGGGGGGTGATCTCGATCAGGCTGGGGGCCGGCCGCTCGGTCGGCGGCAGGTGGCGCGAGCCGCCCGGGGCGCGGGCCGAGCGGGCGCGCACGAAATCCTTGACGATGCGGTCCTCCAGCGAATGGAAGGAGACCACGGCGAGGCGCCCGCCGGCGGCCAGCAGGCGTTCCGCCCCGAGCAGGCCCCGGGTCAACTCGCCCAGCTCGTCGTTGACCGCGATCCTCAGGGCCTGGAAGGTGCGGGTCGCCGGATCGATGGTCGGTGCGCCCCGGGGCCGCTTGCGGGGCAGGGGGATGGCGCCGCGCACCACCTCGGCCAGATCGTGGGTGCGGGTGAAGGGGGCCTCGGCGCGGCGACGGACGATGGCCCGGGCGACCCGGCGGGCGTGGCGTTCCTCGCCCAGGCGGGCGATCAACTGGGCCAGATCGCCCTCCTCGCGCTGGTTGACCAGATCGGCGGCGCTGGTCCCCTCGCGCCCCATGCGCATGTCCAGCGGCCCGTCGTGGGAGAAGGAGAAGCCCCGCTCGGCCTGATCGAGCTGCATCGAGGACACGCCCAGATCCAGCGCCACGCCATCGACCCGGGTGATGCCCCGCGCGGCCAGAAGGTCGGCCAGAAGGTCGGCCATGTCGCCGAAACAGCCGGACAGCAGGTCGAAGCGCCCCGGATGCTCGGCGGCCAGGGCCTCGGCGTGGGGGCGCACCGTGGGGTCGCGGTCGATGCCGACCACCCGGCCGGCCCCGGCGGCAAGCAGGCCGCGGCTGTAGCCGCCGGCCCCGAAGGTGCCGTCGACGATGATCGAGTCGGGGCGCGGGGCGAGGGCCTCGATGACCTCGTCCAGCATCACCGAAAGGTGGGGCGCGCGGCTCATTTGGCGCCTCCCGAGCCGGGCATGGGGATGCTCAGCTTGGTTTCCACGGCGCGCTGACGGGCCGTGTCGCGGGCTTCCCGGTGGCGCTCCGGGTGCCAGATCTCGAAACGCTTGCCGACCCCGACGAAGGCCGCCTGATCGTCGATCCCGGCGTGCTCGCGCAGCTCGGCCGGCAGCAGGATGCGGCCCGTCTCGTCCCAGTTCAGGTGGTGGGTGGCGCCGAAGATCAGACGCGCCGCGTCCTCGTGCTCGGGCGAGAAGGCGGCGAAGCTCTCGGTGCCGTCGGCCAGGCGCTCCATCTCGTCGGAGCCGACGCCCATGATGCAGGCGCCGTGGAAGCTGGGGAACACGAACACCCCCGGCGTGGTGTTCGCGGCCAGCACGGTGCGGAAGCCGGCCGGCACCGAGACCCGGCCCTTCCGATCCACTTTGTTCACCGTGGTTGACAGGAACAGCTTCATCGCCTTCCCCCGAAGGGCCGTGCCGGGCGCCCGGCCGTGGGTGGCTGGGGGCACATCGGATGCCGGCTCCCGGCCGGTCCCACCCCGCCACGCGGTCTTGCCGTGAAAGGGACGGGCTGGCGGATCGGGCAACGGGGTCCGGGGCCATGGTCAGCGGCCCCTGGAACCCGGGTGGGGACACCACCGGGAGCATGGACCAATATGGTATCTCATGGGATGGCATGGGAGTCAATGGAGCCGGATGGCTCTTCTTGGGACGCCGAATGGGAAAACATGGGCTGCGGGCGCTTTTTCTGACGTCCAGCCATGGTCGCCAGAATCGGCGCGATTCCGCCCTTCGGCGACAATTGCCAAGGGGTGGGGCAATACTTTGTTCGAAAAGTGTTCTTTCTCGGCCGGGGCGGGGAGGGGGACGCCCGGGCATGGGACGCCATGGGACGGCCCCGCCGCGCCGACGGCGCAAAAGAAAACCGCCGCGCGGTGGCGGCGGTCGGTCGCTTTGCCCCGGGGGGCGGGCTTTCGCCACCCCCCGGGGCAGCGGCTGGGGGTCAGGGATCGTCGGCGGCGTCCTCGGCCTGCTGGGCGGCGTCCTCGATCGACTGGGCGGCGCCGTCGGTTGCCTCGTTGAGGCTCTCGCCGGCTTCCTCGACCGCGTCGCCGACCTCTTCGACGGCGTCTTCCACCTGTTCGGTGGCCTGTTCGTCATCCGACCGGGGCGGCTGCAGAAGCAGCACGGCCGCCAGGGCAATGACCGCCGCAACCAGGATGGCAAGCAACAGGTTCCTGTTCACGTCAGGGTCTCCTTTCCGTTGGCGTCACTCCTCGACCAACGCGGTGGGGTGCCGGTCGGTTCCCGGCCCGGGAACCCGATGGACGCCAGCGCGTTGATTGACCAGGAAGGATGAACCGGGGGCCTTGAGCGTGTTGCGTGCCCTGTTTTGAGTCCCGCAGTTGGCTCTCGCCTCTTGATGCTGCCGCAAGGCGGCGTCGCGGTCCGTTGCGGATGGCTCGGGGTCGGCGCTTGCGGCGCGGACCACCCCGGCCCCTCAAGTGAACAGACCCCTCAAGTCAACAGGCCCCTCAAGTGAACAGACAAGGAGAATGCAGGCATGAGCAGTCACGACAACAAGTACGTCCAGGCCGCCCAGCAGGATTTCGACGCCCTGCGCCAGCAGTGGGACGAGGTGCGGAAGAACTTTCCCGAGCCGGGTCGCGGCGGTGACATTCCGGACTCGCGGCTTGCCGAGACGGCCTGGAACGACTTCCAGGAACAGTCGGAGAAGCTGCGCCGGGCCGGCGAGACCGCCTCGGCCGAGCTGCGCGAAAGCTACAAGGTGGCGCGCGAGAAAGTCAGGAAGGTGGTCGACGCCTACCGGCAGGGGTAGGGGTCACCCCGGCGGGCCCCCGCGTCAGGTGGCCTGTAAGCCGGGTTCTGTCCACGGGCCCCCGAGGGGGTCCGCTGGATGGCCATTCGTCTGCGACGCCCGTTGCCGGACGCCTGGCGCGACACACCCGGACGGCGGCGCGAAAACCCGCCTGCCGACAGGGGCCCCGAAGGACCCGCCGGCCTGCCGTCCCTATTCGGTCTTGCTCCCGGTGGGGTTTGCCCTGCCGCCCCCGTCGCCGGGGGCGCGGTGCGCTTTTACCGCACCCTTTCACCCTTGCCGCCGGACCGGCGAGCCGGTGCGGTGGCGGTCTGCTCTCTGTGGCACTTTCCCTGAGGTTTCCCTCGCCGGGCGTTACCCGGCACCGTGTTTCCATGGAGCCCGGACTTTCCTCCCCGGTTCGCCGGGCGAACCGGGGCGGCCATCCAGCCACCTGACGCGGGGGAACGGAGTCTAGAGCAGATCGTGCGAAATGTGAATCGCGGAGCGCTTAAGATTTCGCACGATCTGCTCTCGATCTTAGATGTAGAGCCGATTTGAGCGAAAAATCTGGAACCACCAAGTGGTTCCGATTTTTCGCTCTCGGCTCTAGCCGACCGCCGGCCCACCGTCGAGGCCCCTCGCCCGACCAGGAAAGCGGCCGTCGCCGCGGCGCAGTCCCCCCCCCCCTTTCTCAGACATCCGGGGCGGTGCGGGCGAAGGCTTCCAGGCCGTTCAGGCGGGCCGACAGGGCGGCCAGGGCGGGGCAGGGGGAGGCGGTCAGCACCTCGGGTTCGACGATGGCGATGAAGTCGTGGGCCACCACGGCGCTGACATCGGCCTGGGTCAATCCGCCGCCGACCAGCCAGTCGCCCCGGGCGGCGCGCTGTTCCAGGCTGCGCAGGGCGCCGGTGATCTGCGTCCGGCAGCGCTCGACCCAGGGCAGGTAGGTGAACTCGGGCGGCCGGCGGGTGCGCTCGTAGTAGGCGCTGACCGCCTTGTCGCAGGCCCCGGTGGCCAACGCCGTGACCTGCAGCACGGCGCGCCGGGGGGCGCCGGCGGCGGGGATCAGGGCGCGCTCCGGGCCGACCAACTCGTCCAGGTGGTCGAGGATGGCGCCGCTTTCCACCAGTTGCTCGCCATCATCGAGCACCAGCACCGGCACCCGGCCCAGCGGATTGGCGGTGGCCCGCAGCTCGTCGAAGTCATCGACCACCGATTTGACGACCAACTCGTAAGGCAGTCCGAGCAGGTTCAGGCTGACCCCGACGCGCCGGACGTAGGGCGAGATGTAGCGGCCGATCAGGTGCATGGTGGTGGGCTCCGGATGACGGGGGCAGGTCGGGGGTGGCGCCGGTCTGGGGCTTCAGCCTACAATGAAATGGCGCCGGCGAATTTCAACCCTTGAACAAGCGGCGCGCCTTGGTGGGCTCGCCAAGCCGGATCAACCGGCGCCCCGCTGCAGGGGCCGCGCCCGCCGACAGGGTAGCACAGGGCCATGGGGAGGCGCCCGCATGATCCACCAACCGACCGAGGCCGGAGCGTCCGGCCTTGAGGACCGTCTGCCCGGGCAGTCGCTGTATCCGACCATTCGCACCGTGGGCGTCGAGCAGTCGGCCCGCTGGCTGGCCGCCGGCTGGCACGATCTGAAACGCAATCCGCTCTTGAGCCTGGGCCACGGCGGGGTCTTTTTCCTGCTTTCGGCCGTGGTGACGGGGGGGGCATTGATGGTCGGCCAGGGCGGCATGATCCTGCCCCTGATCAGCGGCTTCATGATCGTCGCGCCGGTCCTGGTGGTGGGGCTGTATGAAATCAGCCGCCGCCAGGAGAGCGGCGCGCCGCTCGACCTGGACGCCCTGACCCGGGCCATGCAGGCCAGCCTGCCCCGGCTGGCCGGAGTCGGCCTGGGCCTGAGCCTGCTGCTGCTGGTCTGGCTGGAAGCGGCGCTGATCGTCTTTGCCCTGTTCTATGGCGGCGACACCCCGCCGCTGGACCAGTTCGTCAGCCAGGTGCTGGCCGCCCCGCAGGCGCCCCTGTTCCTGCTGGTCGGCACCCTGGTCGGCGGGGCGCTGGCGGGGTTGGCCTTTGCCCTCTCGGTGGTTTCGCTGCCCCTGCTGGTGGAGCGCGAGGTGTCGGCGCTGGAGGCGATGGGGCTCAGCCTTGCCGCCACCTGGCGCAACCGCCGGGTGCTGGTCGGCTGGGCGGCGATGATCGCCCTGACCACGGCGGTCGGCCTGCTCACCGCCTATGTGGGGCTGATCGTGCTGCTGCCCTTGCTCGGCCACGCCAGTTGGCACGCCTACCGCGACCTGCTGGCGCCGCCCCCGTGAAGGCGCCTCCCCGGGGGCGTGCCTGACGGCGCTCAGACCACGGTCAGCAGGCTGGCGACCAGCGGGTGGCGCACGATGTCGCCCTCGTCCAGGCGGATCACCGCCACGTCCTCCAGCGGCTCCAGGCGGTCGGCGATGTCGGCCAGACCGGAGACGCCGGGCAAAAGGTCGCTCTGGTCGGGGTCGCCGGTCAGCACCATGGTGGTGTGCCAGCCGAGCCGGGTCAGCAGCATCTTGATCTGGCCGTAGGTGCAGTTCTGCGCCTCGTCGATGACCACGAAGGCGTTGTTCAGGGTGCGCCCGCGCATGAAGGCGACCGGGGCGATCTCGATGGTGCCGTCGGCCAGCAGCCCTTTCAGGCGCTTGGCGCCCAGGCGCTCGTTGAGGGCGTCGTAAAGCGGCCTGAGGTAGGGGTCCAGCTTGTCCTCCAGGCCGCCCGGCAGGTAGCCCAGGTTCTCGCCCGCCTCGATGGCCGGGCGGGTGAGCAGGATGCGCCCCACCTCGCCGGCCTCCAGGGCTTCCACCGCCTTGGCGATGGCCAGATAGGTCTTGCCGGTGCCGGCCGGGCCCAGGGCGAGGATCAGGTTGTGGCTTTCGATGGCGGCCATCAGGGCCCGCTGGTGATCGTTGTAGGGCCTGACCTTGCGCACATAGCGGCGGTCGCGCTGGGCCTCCTCGGGATCGGCCGGCTCGTCCAGCGGGTCCCAGCCGGGCGGTTCGGGAAACAGCGGGCGGACCTTGCCGCCTTGTCCCTTGCCGGCCGGGATCCTGGTGGTTTCGGGCAGGCGACCCACCCGGCTGTCCTGGTGGCGGGTCTCGGCGGCGGCCTTGCGGGCGGAACGTTTGGCCATCTTGCTCTCCCGGTTCAGGGGGTGGGGCATGGGGCGTTCGGGTGATCGCAAAAACAGAACGCCCCCGCGCGGGCGGAGGCGTTGGGACGGCAATGGTCGGGGGAGGGAAGGTCCGCCGCCGCGAGCGGATCGGACGTCAGGCGCAACGGAGGTGGGACCAGTCGGCGGCGGGGCATGCCTGTCTCCGGCTAGAGAGCAAATCCCGAGCGATCCGGAACGGATCGCGACGACGATTTGCGGCAATATCAAGAGCCTAGAGCATGTTGCGTGATTCACAAAGCACGCAACATTCTCTAGAGCAAATCCCGAGCGATCCGGAACCGATCGCCCAAACCGGTTGGCGACGACGATTTGCGGCAACATATCAAAGGCCTGGAGCAGGTTGCGTGGTTCACAAAGCACGCAACATGCTTCAGAAGGAACCTTCCACGTCTTGAGGGTAGCGAAGCTGGCCCCGGTCTGTCTTCCCCTATCTTGATCTGTCACCCAAGATTCACGCCATATCTGGGAGCCGGGGCGGCCCCTTCCGTCACCCCGCGGGGGACATGACCAGCCGCTCGGCGGGCAGGGTCAGGCGCACCCGGGTGCCCTGGCCTTCGGCGCTGTCGATGCTCAGGGTGCCGCCGTGCAGCTCGGTCAGGCTCTTGGCCAGCGGCAGGCCGAGGCCCGCCCCCTCGTACTTGCGGGCCAGGCTGGAATCCACCTGGGCGAAGGGTTTGAGGGCCCGCTGGGCCTGTTCCGGGCTCATCCCGATGCCGCTGTCGGCAACCTCCATGACCAGGGTGCCGTCGGCTTCGTCGCGCCATGCCGACAGGCCGACCGAGCCGCCGCTCGGGGTGAACTTCACGGCGTTGATCAGAAGGTTGGTCAGGGCCTGTTTGATGCGCGTCTGGTCGCATCTGAGGCGGGGCAGGTCGACCGGCACGGTGATGGTCGGTACGATGCCGGCCTGGCGGGCCCGGGGCTGGACCAGACGCAGCACCGAGCCGGTCAGATCGGCCAGCGCCACGTCCTCCTCGAACAGTTCGATCTCGCCGATCTCGACCCGCGAGACGTCCAGGATGTCGTTGACCAGGGTCAGAAGGTGCTCGCCGGAGGCCTTGATGTCGTTGACGTAGCCCCGATAGGCCGGGTTGGACACCTGGCCGAACACCCCCATGGCCATGGTTTCGGAAAAGCCGATGATGGCGTTCAGGGGGGTGCGCAGCTCGTGGCTCATGGTGGCCAGGAACTCGGACTTGGTGCGGTTGGCCGCCTCGGCGGCGCGCATCGCGGCGCGCAGGTCCTCGGCCGCCTGCATCTGGGCGGTGATGTCGCTGCCGGTGCCGCGATAGCCGCAGAACAGGCCGTGGCGGTCGAACAGTGGCACGCCGCTGACCCGGATGAAGCGGCTCACCCCGTCGCTGCCCGGGCGGGTGCGGTAGACGAAGTCCTTGAACGGCCGGCGGGCCGCCATGTCGTCCATGTGCTGGCGCCAGCCTTCCTGGTCCCAGTCCTGGTCGATCAGGGGGCCGTCGGGGGCGAAGGCATCCTCGCTCAACAGGCCGGTCAGCTCGGCCGCCTTTTCCGAGATGAAGACCAGCCGGTTGTCGGCGTCGGTCTGCCACAGCCAGTCCGAGGAGGCGGCGGCGAAATCCTCGGCCCGCTTCTGGGCCTCCTTGAGGTCGGTGATGTCGGTGATCAGGCTGACCACGCCGTCGGTGGCTCCGGTTTCATCCTGGTAGACCGCCTGGGCCACCACCACGTCGCGCCGGCTGCCGTCGGAATAGACCAGCACCGCCTGATAGCGCTGGGTGCCGCCCGAGTGGAGCAGGTCGTGGAACGAGGCGTGCGGCGACTGGGTGACCATGCGCGGCGACACCTCGTACATGGAATGGCCGAGGATCTCGTGCGCCGGGCGGCCGATCATCAACTGGAAGGCCTCGTTGCAGAAGCTGTAGTGGCCCTGCCCGTCGAGGGCGAAAATGGGGGTCAGCGCGGTGTCCGACAGGGCGTTGAGGAACTGGATGTTCTTCAGCAGCGCCTGGCGGGCCAGCCGAAGCTCGGAAACATCGCGCCCCTCGGCGACGATCAGCCCGACCTGGCCGCGTTCGTCGTGGATCGGGGTCAGCGAGACGTCGAGGAACCTGGTCTCGCCCTGGGCGTCGCGGTGGCTGGTCTCGAAGCGGGCGAAGCGGCCCTGGGCGGCGCCCTTGATGGCCTCGCGCAGGCGGGCCTGCTCGGTCGGGCTGTGGGTCCACCACGGGGTTTCCCAGAACGGCTTGAGGTGGACCTCGGCGAACGCGCGGCCGATGAAGGCCAGCGACGACGGGCTGGCGGCGAGCAGCCGGCCCTCGGCATCGAGCAGGCCGTAGAACTGGAAGCTGTGCTGGAACATGGCCTCCAGCCAGCGCGGGTCGTCGGCGGCCGGGGTCCCCGGGGTGCCGCCCGGCGGCGCGTCGGCCGGTGGTGGCGGGGGGGCGGCGCGCAGCGGGCGCGCCGTGCCGTCGTAGCCCAGGAAGGTGCCGTTCCCGTCCACCCGGGGGGCGGCGCTGACGACCAGACGCAACGGGTCGCCATGACCGCTTTTGCGCAGCACCGCGCGGTCCAGCGGCAGGCGGCCGGCCAGCAGACGCTCCGCCGGGTCGTCCCGGGTGTCGGCGATCAGCAGCCGGTCCAGCCGCTGGCCGATCGCCCAGCCGCTGCGCTGGCCATCGGCGCCCAGGCCACCTTCGGCGCGGTCGGAGAGGAAGGTCAGGCGGAGCTGGGCGTCGGTCTCGAAATACCAGCCCTCCATCAGGGCGAACAGCCGCCCCAGGCGGCTTGGGGCGCCGCCATCGGTGGAGGACAGCGGGGAGGCGGCGGCTGGACAAGTCGGCCTGGAAGGGGGGGGGGTCAACGCGACGCTCCGTAACGACCGGTCGGCAACCGGTGGGTCGGTCGGGGGGGATTTGGCCTGCTCCAACTTCAACTCCAACTTAGGCTGGGGGTGACGGGTCGACAAGACAAACGGCGAGGCGGCCGATTGGTCGGCCGGTTGGTCGGCTGGTGGGGCGACCGGTGGGGCGAATGGCCTCGCGGGTGGGGGTGGTGGGGGCTCCGCCGGGCGGGGGATCACGGGAAAGTGAGTGGTCCGGCGGCGGCGGCTCGGGCACTCTTGGCGGGTCTTGCCCATAAGCCCGCCCATCCCTTGAGTTCAGCGTGGTGTCATCATGCCGGTCCATCGTCGCTCTCCGTGGTCGTTGCCCGACTCCGAGGTCACGCCGCCGGCCCTGTTCCGGGCCCGCCGGCGCTTCCTCAAGGCCGGCGCGGGCAGCCTGGCCCTCTCCGCCGGGCTGGCCTCGGGGTTGGGGGGCTGGGTCGGCGCGGCGCGCGCCGCCGTGGAGCGGCCCGGCAAGCTGGCCCCGCTCGAGGTCACCGGCACCACCCATCGGGTGGACGAGGCGCTGACCGACTACGAGGCGGTGACCACCTACAACAATTTCTACGAATTCGGCGCCGGCAAGGAGGACCCGGCGGAAAACGCCCACACCCTGAAGCCGCGCCCGTGGACCTTGAGCGTCGATGGGCTGGTCGCCCGCCCGCGGACCTTCGACGTGGCCGATCTGCTCGCCACCCAGCCGCTGGAGGAGCGCATCTACCGCCTGCGCTGTGTCGAGGCGTGGTCGATGGTGATCCCCTGGATCGGCTTTCCCCTGGCCGCCCTGCTGGATCGGGTGGAGCCCCTGGGCTCGGCCCGCTACGTGCGCTTCGAAAGCCTGATCGATGATGAACGGATGCCGCCGCGCAACCGGGCGCCGATCAGCTACCCCTATGTGGAGGGCCTGCGCCTGGACGAGGCGCGCCACGATCTGACCCTGCTCGCCGTCGGCCTCTACGGCGAGGTGCTGCCCAACCAGAGCGGTGCCCCGATCCGTCTGGTGGTGCCCTGGAAGTACGGCTTCAAGAGCATCAAGTCGGTGGTCCGCATCAGTCTGGTCGAGGACAGGCCGCTCAACACCTGGCAGGCCCTGCAACCCTCGGAGTATGGCTTCTACGCCAACGTCAATCCCGAGGTCGACCACCCGCGCTGGAGCCAGGCCCGGGAACGGCGCATCGGCGAGTTCTTCCGCCGCGAGACCCTGATGTTCAACGGCTATGGTGAAGCGGTGGCCGATCTCTACCGCGATCTCGACCTGACCAAATGGTACTGAAGCGCCCGCCCGAACCCAAATGGCTGGGGGCCCGCTGGGTGCCGCCGGCCACCGTCGCCCTGTGCCTTGTGCCGCTGGCGGTGCTGATTGGGCAGGCGCTGACCGGGGCGCTGTTCCCCAATCCCATCGAGGCGCTGGTGCGCGGCCTGGGCGACTGGACCCTGCGCCTGCTGCTGCTCACCCTGGCCATCACCCCGGCCCGGCGGCTGACCGGGTGGACCCGGCTGGTCCGCCTGCGCCGCACCATCGGGCTCATCACCTTTGCCTACGCGGTGCTGCACGTGCTGGCCTACGTGGGGCTGGATCAGGCCTTCCACCTGCCCACCCTGTGGGCCGACATCACCAAGCGGGCCTTCATCATCCTGGGCATGGTTTCGTTCGCCATCCTGGCCGTGCTGGCCGCCACCTCGCCCAAGGCGGTGGTCAGGCGACTCGGCGGCCGGCGGTGGCGGCGGCTGCACCGGCTGATCTACCCGGCGGCGATCCTGGGGGTGATCCATCACGCCATGATGGTGCGCGCCGGCTGGGGGACGGCCGGCGAACACGCCGTGATCCTGGCCCTGCTGCTGGTGCTCAGGTTGCCAAAACCGCGCCTTGCCGGGGTGTTCGGGGGGCGCGGCGGCGCTGAGGGGTGAATGGCAGCCATGTGCGTTATCGCATTTTCCGGGCGTCAAAAACATGCAACATTAAACGATCCGCGCGGGGGATTTGCGTCTTTGGAATTGAGTGAACTCAGTCAATGTCCATGGTTGCGTCAGCCGACGCATTGACTCCGCCCGCCGCCCGCGCCCTGGCTGATGCAGTGCCGACCCTGGTCTGCCTGTGTCGGGACGAGTTGATCGTTCATCTCAATCCCGCCGGCGGCATCCTGCTTGGGATCGACCCGGTCGAGGCCCAGGGGCGGTGCTTTGCCGACTTCTTGGCCGAGCCCTGCCGCTCGGCCATGGCGACGGGCCTGGCCAGCCTGCTCGAGGCGCCGGGGGCGGTGCCGGTGTGCCTGATCGGCGCCGACGGTCTGCCCCGCGACATCAGCCTGACGGCGCATGTGATCGATCCCGGCACGTTGTCCGGCACGGCGCCCCTGATCGCCCTTTCCGGCATCGACAGCCGGGCCGTCGGCCGCGCGGCGCGGGATCTGGCCGAACAGCAGGCGCGTGGTCGGCGGATCGTCGAAGCGGTGCTCGACCCGACCTTCCTGCTCGATGGCGCGGGCCGCGTGGTGTTTCTCAACGCCGCCGCCCGGCGCCTGCTGGATGTTGACTCGCCGGGCGAGGTCAGCGGCCTGACCCTGGCCGATCTGCTCCATCCCGATTACCAGGATGTCGTCGACCTCGGCCCGGCCGCGCTGGCCGCCGAGGGCGAGGCGCTGCCGCTGAAGCTGCTGCGCATGGACCGCAGCGCGGTCGACGTGGAGGCCATGGTGGTGCCGTTCGTCGGGCCCGACAGCTTCCTGCTGGAGGCCCGCGACATCACCGGGCGGGTGCGCGCCGCCGAGGGGCTGCGCCAGCGCGAGGCCCGTCTGCGCGGCATCCTCGACACCATGGGCGAGGCGGTGGTCACGGTCGGCGAGGATGGCCTGGTCGCCTCCTTCAACCCGGCCGCCGAGAACATGTTCGGCTACTCGGCGCGCGAGATGGTGGGGCACAGCCTGCATGCCCTGATGCCCTCCGAGGTGGCCGCCAACCACGACCGCTACATGGCGCGCTTCCTGCTCGGCCGGCCGTCCCAGGCAATGGGGCATCACCGCGAGCTGGAGGGGCGGCGCAAGGACGGCAGCCTGTTCCCGATGGAAATCACCGTCACCGTGCTTCGGGTGGGCGCGCGCCTCCTGTTCACCGGCATCCTGCGCGACATCACCGAGCGCAAGCGGGCCGAGCGGGCCGAGCGGGCCCATCGGGTGGAACTGGAACGGCGGGTCGAGGAGCGGACCCGCGAACTGGCCGCCCTCGGGCAGCGCAACCAGTCGATCCTGGAGACGGTGGGCGACGGCATCCTGGGGCTTGATCCGGAGGGCCGGGTGGTCTTCGCCAATCCGGCGGTGGCGTGCATCCTGGGCGGTTCTGTCGACCACATGGTCGGTCTGCCGGTCGGCGATGTGCTGCGCGCCGCCCGCCCGGGCAGCGGCGGCGGCTGTCCCGCCGAGATCCGCGCCGCGATGGCCGACGGGCGGGCCCACGGACCGCTGGAAGTGGACCTGCTGCGCAGCAACAACACGGCCTTTCCGGCCGAGCTGGCGAGCCAGCCGATCCTCGCCGAGGCCGGCCTGGGCGGCACCGTGATCGTGCTGCGCGACATCACCGAACGCCGTCAGGTGGCCGAGCGCCTGCGCATCGCCGGCATCGTCTTCGACAGCACCAGCGAGGGGGTGCTGGTGGCCGATGGGGCTGGCCTGGTGCGCCAGGTCAACCCGGCCTTCAGCGGGCTGACCGGGCTGGCGCCGGGCGACGTGCTGGGCCAGCCGTTCCTTCATCTGCTGGCCCACGATGCCAGGACGGCGGCCGCGCTGACCACTGCCCTGACCCGGAGCGGCCATTACGAATGGGAGGAGTGGCGGCGGCGCCCGGGCACCGGCGAGGCCGGGGACGACGGCCGCGTGGCCCTCAGGGTGGCGGTCAACGAGGTCCGCGACGGGGCCGGGCAGACCACCCACTATGCCGTGGTCATCGGCGACATCACCCGGCGCAAGCTGGACCAGGAGCGCATCCAGTACCAGGCCTCCTACGACAGCCTGACCGGTCTGCCCAACCGGCGCCTGTTCATGGACCGGCTGGACCAGGCGGTGGCCCAGGCGGCCCGGCGCGGGCACCGCATGGGCTTGATGTTCATCGACCTGGACGGCTTCAAGGAGATCAACGACAGCCTGGGTCACCAGGCCGGGGATGCCCTGCTCGTCGCCGCCGCCCGGCGCATGGGCCACTGTGTGCGCGAGGCCGACACCCTGGCCCGTCTGGGTGGCGACGAGTTCACCGTCATCCTGTCCGATGTCGCCGACGAGGCGGCCTGCCGGGGATTGGCCGAGCGCTTGATCGAGGCCCTGTCGCGGCCCTTCGACCTGGGCGAGCGGCAGGGGCACATCTCGGCCTCCATCGGCTCGGCCCTGCTGCCCGATCAGGCGGCCAACGGCGAAGAGTTGCTGCGCCGGGCCGATGCCGCCATGTATCATGCCAAGGCCCGGGGCAAGGCCAACCACCAACCCTACCGCCCGGGCATGGGGCGGACGCCGGAAAGCTGAGTCGGCGGCGCAGCCATCCTTTCGTGTCGTCGCAGCGGGTTCCAGTCACGTCATGAGTCCCTCGGATACCGAGGATATCCCCCCCCGGGGCGATCCTGCCGCAAGCCGCCCGTTGCGCCTGGAGGCGCCGCCCCGCTCGGCGCCCGAGCGGCCCATCGAGGTGGTGGTGGCCGAAAAGAACCCGTTGCTGCAAGGCGCCGTGGTGCGCCTGCTGCAGGGCGACGGGCGGTTTGTCGTGCTGGCGGTGGCGGCCGATGGCGAGCGCTTCCTGACCGCCGTCGAGCGCTTCGCCTTCGACATCGGGCTGATCGGCTGGGAAATGCCCTACCTGAACGGCCCCGGGGTGCTGGAAAAGCTGCGCCCGCTGCCGCAGCCCAAGCCGCGCATCCTGGTCTATACCGGCTCGCCCGATCCGGACATTCCGCGCCGCGCCATGGCGCTGGGGGCGGCCGGCTTCTGCACCAAGGCCGGGCCGCCGGAAAAGCTGCTCGACGCCCTGGCCCAGGTGGCCGCCGGGCGCATGGTCTTTCCCTTTGTCGACGTCGCCCGGCTGGACACCCGGCCGCTCGACCATCTGACCGGGCGCGAGCGCCAACTGCTCGCCGCCCTGGCCGACGGGCTGACCAACGCACAGATGGCCGAGCGCCTGGGAATCTCACTCAACACGGTGAAATTCCACCTGAAGAACCTGTTCGAGAAACTGGGCATCACCAACCGCGCCCAGGCCGTCGCCGCCTACCTGAAGGCCCAGGAGAGGTAAGGGGCGGAGCGCCCTCCTTGTCGGCGCGGCTGGCGGCGGAACGGGCCCGCCGCCAGCGTCAGTCGCGTCAATCTCGGTCGCGTCAACCTCAGCCCTTGGCGGCCACCTGGGCGGCCTTGTCGACCAGCACCTGGGCCTGCTTGATCGAGGCGATGTCGATCAGCCGGCCGTTCAGGGTAACGGCGCCCTTGCCTTCCTTCTTGGCCTGCTCCATGGCCTCCAGGATGGCCTTGGCCTGGGCGACCTCCTTCTCCGAGGGGCTGAACAGCTCGTTGGCCAGGGCCACCTGGCTGGGGTGGATGGCCCACTTGCCCTCGCAGCCCAGCACGGCGGCACGCAGCGCCTGGGCGCGGTAGCCCTCGGCGTCCTGGATGTCGCCGAACGGCCCGTCGACCGGGCGCAGGCCGTTGGCCCGGGCGGCGACCACCATGCGGGCGATGGCGTAGTGCCACATGTCGCCCCAGTGATAGTCGCGCCCGCCGTCCCCGGCCGGGTCGGTCAGCACGCCGTAGTCGGCGTTGGGGCCGCCGATGTTGGTCGTCCGGGCCTTGGTCGAGGCGGCGTAGTCGGCCACCCCGAAATGCAGGCTTTCGTTGCGCTTGCTGGCGGCGGCGATGTCATGGATGTTCTGCATGCCCAGCGCCGTTTCGATGATCATCTCAAAGCCGATGCGCTTGGTGGCCTTGGTGGCCGCCTCGATCTGGCTGACCAGCATGTCCAGGGCATAGATGTCGCTGGCCGTGCCGGCCTTGGGGATCATGATCAGGTCCAGCTTGTCGACGCAGTTTTCCAGGATGTCCACCACGTCGCGGTACATGTAGTGGGTGTCGAGCCCGTTGATCCGCACCGAGATGGTCTTGCCCGACCAGTCCAGGTCGTTGAGCGCCTGGATGATGTTCCTGCGCGCGGTTTCCTTCTCGTCCGGGGCGACGGCGTCCTCCAGGTCGAGGAAGACCACGTCGGCATCGCCCTGGGCGGCCTTCTCCAGGAAGCGGGCGTTGGAGCCCGGCACGGCCTGCTCGGAACGGTTGAGGCGGGACGGGGCCGGCTCGATGATGGTGAAACTCATGGGTCGGACAATCCTCGTGCTTTTGATGGTTGGGATGATGGTTGGGATGAATGAGGGGGGTGGAAACCGGGCGGAACCGTGATGTCGGGTCGCCCGGGGGCCCTTTCAAGCCGCCGCCCCGCCGCCTCCCCAGGGGGCGGGGGCGGGACCGTCAAAGATCGGCTGGCCCAGCCAGGCCGTGCGCCAGGGCCTGATAGTCGGGCTCGTTGTCCGGCGACAGCAGGCCATGGCGCAGGGCGAAGTGGGCGATGACCAAGTTTACGTTGAACTTGAAGTCATCGCTTTCGCGGATTCGGCACAGGACCTGTTCGGCCTCCATCAGATGAAAGCCGGCCACCTCGTCGTCGCCCGGGGTGGGGGTGACATCGGCCGGCACCTCGAGGTCGAAGGTGAACAGCACGTCGCGGCGCAGGCCGTGCCCGGTCGCCATGCGATAGGCGATGGCCCCGGTGGGGATCATGGCCTGGGCCACCTCGGGGCCCAGGCTGGCTTCCTCGGCCACCTCCTTCAGCATGTTCTCGCGCAGGGAGAGGCCGGCCGGCTGGCCGCCGGCGGCCAGATTGTCCAGCTTGCCGGGAGCCACCGCCTTGGCCGGGTTGCGCTGCGCGATCCACAGGGCCAGACGGCCGTCGTCGAGCCGTCGCCAGCCGTTCAGGTGGACCCCGAAGCTGAGCACTCCGAACAGGCTGGCGGCGGCGCGGTCCAGGGTGAAGGCGTCGGGCGCCGCCCACGCGGTGGTCACCCGGTAGGGTTCGCCGCGCAAGGCCCCGATCAGGCCGTCCTCGACCAGCCTGGGCAGCACCTCGGCCACCGCCGCCGTGCGCGCCTCGGGGGTGGTCAGGGTCTCGGCCAGGGTCACCGCCTGCCGGTCGACCTGGAACACCCCGGGGAAGTCGGCCAGACGGCGGGCCACCCGGGAGCGCACCCAGCCCAACCGCCGGCCGTCGACGTGGAAGGGATGGAAGTCGGCCAGATCGGCGCGATTGCAGTCTGTGACGTGGCGCATCAGGCTCATGGTGGCCTCCGTGGTAGCCTTTCCGGGATGCGGGAACAAGCATCGAGCGGGGCGCCGCCGGGCCAGCCAGTCGCTACGATGCGGCTTGCGACGGTGTGCGGCGCGGGGTATCGGTTGGCCGGCGCCCCTGCTGCCTGCGTAACGTCCTTGGTGTCACAAAGGAAGTCGGACCATGCGGACCCTGGGCTCGCTCGTCGTCGTGGTGGTGGCGGTGATCATCGCCCTGGGCATGGGCCTGCCGGTGCTGCGCGACATGAACGACGGCAAGGTCGACCTGCTGACCGGCGGCGGCCCGGTCTCGACCATGATGGCCTATGTGCTGCTCGTCCCGGTCATCCTGCCACTGTGCCGCAGCGTGCCGGGCAAGGCCCTGGCGCTGCTCGGGGCGACCGCCCTCAGCATCGGCCTGGGGCAGGCGGTGAGCACCCTGGAAGCGGGCGACTACCTGCTGTTCGGGCTGATCCTGGCGGCCCTGGCCGGGGCGGTCGGCGGGGTGCTGGTGACCGTCCACCGCTGGCGGGCCCATCGGCGCCGCCAGACCCTGGCCCTGAGCAACGACACCTCGCGCCTGATGTCGGCCCTGGCCGACAACCTCGGCCGTCGCCACGGTGGCGACGGCGAGCCCCCACGGGCCGACGACTCCCTGCAACAGGTGCGGCTGGTCGAGCGGCTGGCCTTCGGGGTGCTGGCCCAGGCGGCGCTCGAGCAGGAGCCCCGGCGCTTCGCCGAAACCCTGATCGAGGGGCTGGCCGACGTGCTGGACAGCGTGCGGGCCGACCGGCGCAGCGATCCCGAAGGCATCGCCGCCCAGGCGGCGGAGCTCTACTTCAGCCGGGTGCGCGGCTTCCTGAAGTCGCGCGGCCACGCGGTGCGCCCGCCGCGCGCCCTGCGTCGGCGGCCCGACAAGGCGCCCCGGATGCCCGCCTTCTGACCCCGTCGCTCCCGGACCTTCGGCGGGCCCCGTGACATTTGCGCCGTCGGGGGCCAGAATGGACCCAGCCGCCATTCCCCTTCCGCCAACAGGGTCGTTCCGCGATGCCCGCGCTTGTCCTGACCATCGCCGCCTCGGTGCTCAGCCTGGGCTGGCTTGCCGGCCTCGGCCTGCTGATCGGTGCCCGCCCCGGCTGGTCGGCGCTGGCCGACCTGCCGGCGTCCGAACTGGCCGTCTACGCCGGTCTGGCGGTGGGGCCGCCGGCCCTGCTCTGGCTGGTCGTGGTGGCCGCCCTGCAGATGATCGCGCTGGGCCGCAACAGCCGGGCGCTGCGCGGCGTGCTGTGGCAGAGCAAGCGGCTGGTCGATCTGTCCGAGTCCCAGATCCGGGCCCTGCTCCAGGTGCAGACCCAGGTCCAGCGCGGCGCCGTGATGGCCAACGCTGAGCTGGCCCTGAAGGACATGATCGGTCAGGTGGCGCTGTGCGCCGAGCACCTGCGCCTGATCGACACCGAGCAGGCCGAGCATCTGTGGGCTCGCACCTCGCTGGGCGACATCTGGGCCTTCCACAACGTCTTCCTGGAGCACCGGGCGAGCGAGCCCGGCTTCCCCGACTGGCTGGTCCGCCGGGCGCAGAGCCACGAGCCGGTGCGGGTGGCCATGGCCACCTTCCTGCGGCGGCACGACCGGCTGGTGCGTGAGCTGGAGGAGGTGGAGGCCGACCGCCTGTTCCGCGAGATGCTGGAGAACGGCGCCCAGGGCCGCCTGCGCGCCTTCCTCTCGGAGGTCGACCAGCGGGTGCGCGCCGCCACCGGGCAGCCGGTGGCCCCCGACGCGCCGCGTCAGCCGCGTCACGCCGAGCCCTCCCCCGCCGAGCCTCTCCCCGCCGAGCGCCTGGAAACGGTGGCCAAGCCGCCGCCGGACGGGCCGGGCGAGGCCGAGGACATCCGCTCCATGGCCCGCAAGCTCAGTCCGGGCGGCCCGACCGCGCCACCGGTCGATGAGCCGACCACCCAGTTGCCGCAGGACCACTTGCCGCAGGACCAGTTGCCGCTGGAGCCGCCCCCCGACCGGCCGACCGCGCCAACCCGGGCGGCGGTGGACGACGACGAGGGCACGGTCGATCCCAGCATCGCCGAGCTGATCGGCATCCTGGAAGCCACCCAGGCCGCCGAGGACGCGCCGGAGGCGCCGCAGAGCGCCGAATCGCCGGCCCGCCGCGCCGACGCCCCGACCCCGCGCATTCGCCTCAAGGCCCGCAAGTCGGCCGGCGCGGCCGGGGAACCGGAGCCGGCCGCCAAGGCCCCGTCGGCGCCCGCCGAACAGGCCCCGTCGGCGCCCGCCGAACAGGCGCCGCCGGCACCTGCCGAACAGACGCCGTCGGCACCCGCCGCGCCGGAGTCTCCAACGCCAGGGCCGCGCGCCGTGGCCGGCAAGCTGGGCCGTCCGGGCAAGCCGGGGCATCGCAAGTCGGCCGCCGACACCGACTCGCAGGCGACCACCGAAGAGGATCAGGCCCGCCTCAGGGCCCGCATCGCCCGCTTCGCGCCGAAAAATCCGCCGGACCGGTCCTGACCCTTCCGCTCTCCCTTCCTTCCGCTCTCCCTTCCTTCCGTTTCCCGTCAGAAAGCCGTCCCCCCTAGATGCGCAGCCGCCGGCCGCCCCCGCCTCCCTCCGACCGCCCCCGCAACGACCTTGAAACCCTGAGGCGCTTCCTGCCCCACCTGTGGCCGGGGCCGGAGGAGGCCGGCTGGCGCGACATCCGGGCCCGGGTGGTCATCTCGCTGATCCTGCTGCTGGCCGCCAAGGCGGCGACCATCACCGTGCCGGTGCTCTACAAGCACGCCGTCGATGCCCTGAGCGGGGCCAGCCAGGCCGGGGTGGCGATCAGCGTGCCGGTCGGCCTGCTGGTCGGCTACGGTCTGGTGCGGGTGCTGCAACAGGCCTTCGCCGAGCTTCAGGACGCCATCTTCGTCAAGGTCACCGAGCGCGCCGTGCGCCGCATGGGCCTGTCGACCTTCCGCCACCTGCACGCCCTGTCGCTGCGCTTCCACCTGGAGCGGCGCACCGGCGGCCTGGCCCGCATCATCGAGCGCGGCACCCGGGGGGTGGAGATCCTGCTGCGCCTGGTGATGTTCCGGGCCGGGCCGTCGCTGGTCGAGCTGCTCATCGTCTGCGCCGTCATGTGGGGGCTGTACGACTGGCGCTTCGCCGCCGCCACCCTGGCCACCATCGGCGGCTACGTGGTCTTCACCATGAGCGTCACCGAGTGGCGGCTGAAGTTCCGCCGCTCGATGAACCAGTCCGACGCCGAGGCCAACGGCAAGGCCATCGACAGCCTGCTCAACTACGAGACGGTCAAGTACTTCGGCAACGAGGCCTTCGAGAGCGACCGCTACGACCGCGCCCTGACCGCCTACGAACAGGCGGCGGTGACCAGCAAGGCCAGTCTGGTGGTGCTCAACGTGGGGCAGGGGGTGATCATCTCGCTCGGTCTGACCGGGCTGATGATCATGGCCGGCAACGGGGTCGCCGCCGGCACCATGACGGTGGGCGACTTCGTGCTGGTCAACAGCTATCTGGTGCAGTTGGCCCTGCCGCTCAACTTCCTGGGCATGGTCTACCGCGAGATCAAGCAGGCGCTGACCGACATGGAGGCCATGTTCGCCCTGCTCGACACGCCGCCCGAGGTGATCGACCGGCCGCAGGCCAAGGCCCTGCCGCCCGGCCCCGGGGCGCTGGCCTTCAAGGGGGTGGGCTTTTCCTACAATCCCGAGCGGCGCATCCTGAGCGACGTGGACTTTTCCGTGCCGGCCGGCCACAAGGTGGCCCTGGTCGGGCCCTCCGGGGCCGGCAAGTCGACCATCGCCCGCCTGCTGTTCCGTTTCTACGACGTGACGGAGGGGGCGATCACCCTCGACGGCCACGACCTGCGCCAGTTGAGCCAGGACAGCCTGCGCGCCGCCATCGGCGTGGTCCCCCAGGACACCGTGCTGTTCAACGACACCATCGGCTACAACATCGCCTACGGCCGCCCCTCGGCCAGCCGGGCGGAGGTCGAGGAGGCGGCCCGGCTGGCCGCCATCCACCCCTTCATCGAAAGCCTGCCGGAGGGCTACGAGACCCTGGTCGGCGAGCGCGGCCTGAAGCTTTCGGGCGGCGAGAAGCAGCGCGTGGCGATCGCCCGCACCATCCTGAAACAGCCGCGCATCCTGATCTTCGACGAGGCGACCAGCGCGCTGGACACCCACACCGAGCAGGAAATCCAGCAGGCCCTGGCCGGCGTTGCCCGGGGCCGCACCACCCTGGTCATCGCCCACCGCCTGTCGACGGTGATCGACGCCGACCAGATCCTGGTCATGGAGCGGGGCCGCATCGTCGAGCGCGGCCGGCATGGCGAGCTGCTCGACAGGGGCGGCGCCTATGCGGCAATGTGGCAGCGTCAGCAGGAGGCCCGCCGCCTGGCTGACGAGTTGGCCGAGGTGGGCGGACCGGTCGGCGGGTTGGTGGGCGGGCCGGCCCCTCGCCAGGCCTGAGGGAGGTCGCCATGCCCGATCTGGCGGATCGCCTGTTGTCGCTGTTCCTGTCCAAGAAGGCGCGCGCGGCGCGGGCCCGCAACCGCGCGGCCAAAAAGAGCGCCGCCGCCGCCCACCTGAAGGGGGCCGGGCAGGGCGACTCCCCGGCTCGCGAGGAGGCCATCGCCCGCATCCGCGCCGCCCAGGGCAACATCAGCCGCGAGCGGGCCGAACTTCTGCTCAACGCCATGCGCATCCGCAACGCCAAGCAGAAGATTCTCGATGACCTTGGCGACGAGGACCGGGCCCGGCTGGTCACCGCCGCCCTGCGGGCCCTGCGCGACGAGGACCGCTGAAGGGGCCGCTGGTGGAGTCGCCCCTTGGCCCGCCTACACATTCCGCCGCGAAGGTGTTAAACTTTCCGGAATAACCCAGGCCGTCCCTTGGTGGCGGCCGGAAGCCAGTTGCAAAGGGCGCCGCCCCCGATGTCGATCAGCAGTCACGATGACGTGCATGTCCTGAAGCGCGAACTTCTGGGCCTGTTCCAGCACATCCAGAAGATCAGGAAGGAAATCGCCGCGATCCGCCGTCCCGGCTCGACCGAGGACGAGGACCACTTCTCGCGCATGTCCGACGAGCTGGATGCCATCGTCGCCGCCACCGAGGGCGCCACCAACACCATCATGGAGAACGTCGAGGGGATCGAGGACATCCTGACCCAGGTCCGCGCCAAGACCAGCGACGCCGAGATCCTGGCCCTGCTCGATCAGGTGCCGGAAAAGTCCGGCAACGTGTTCGAGGCCTGCGCCTTCCAGGACATCACCGGGCAGCGCATCACCAAGGTGGTGACCTCGTTGCAGTTCATCGAGAACCGGGTCAACAGCCTGATCCTCATCTGGGGGCCGGACTCCATCGCCCAGGAGGACCCGCCGCGCGACGGCGAGGCCGACAAGGACGAATACAAGAAGTACCTGCACGGCCCGCAGTTGGCCGGCCATGGGGTGTCGCAGGACGATGTGGACGCCATGCTGGCCGGCGCCGCCCCGCCGCCCGAGCCGAAGCCCGAGGCGGCCAAGGCCAAGGTGGAAGTGAAGAAGGCCGAGCCGGCGCCCGCCCCCAAGGCCGATGAACCGGCCGAAAAGCCGGCGCCCAAACCGGCCCCGGCGCCCGCCCCGCAGAAGGCGGAAGAGAAAGCCGACGAGGGCGGGGGCGAGGCCTTCAGCCAGGACGACATCGACAAGCTGTTCGGCTGAGGCCGGCCGGCCGGACTCCGCCCCTTGACGGGCGGCCCGGCAAAGGCTAAGAACCCTTCCCTTCAAGGATCATTGCCCGTGGTCCCGCCCCCCTGTTGACCACCCCGGGGCGTGCCGGTGGCCGTCCGCCCCGACACCGGCGGGACCCCGGCGGGACCCTTCGTCACCCCTTCGGACTTCAAGGACGTTAGACCCCATGGCCCGTCGTTGCGCCGTTACCGGCAAGGGAGTGCAGACCGGCAACCTGGTCTCCCACTCCAACATCAAGACCCGCCGCCGCTACCTGCCCAACCTGCAGACGGTGTCCCTGCTGTCGGACACCCTGGGCCAGATGGTGCGCCTGCGCGTTTCCACCCATGCCCTGCGCAGCATCGAGCACCGTGGCGGCATCGACGCCTACCTGACCAGCGCCCGCAACGAGGAGCTGTCGCTGGAGGCGCGGCGCCTGAAGCGGCGCATCAGCAAGGCGAACAAGGCCACCCAGGCCGCCGCCTGAGGGTCCTCAGGCCCTAAAGCCGAGCGCAAAAAGTCGGGAACCACTTGGTGGTTCCCGATTCTTCGCTCAGATCGGCTCCACACCTAGAGCGTGTTGCGTGGTTTGTGACTCACGCAACACGCTCTAAGTTTTTGATATTGCCGCAAATCGTCATCGCGATCCGGGTCGGATCGCGCACGACCCGCTTTCGTGGCCCGGCAACCCCGGGGGTTCCGGCGCGGACCGCGATGGGGTATTGAGGATGGGCGAGGGGTTCGCGGCGCTGGCCGCCCCCGGTGCCTTCCCGGCTGGGGCGGCTCGGGGCAAGACAACGGCCAGCCCGGCCGCGACCTCGCCGTGAAGCATCCCGCTCCCGGATCCCGCCCCCGGAACTTGCCCCCGGACCTTGCCCCCGGATTTGCCATGGCCGACGACGTCTCCCAGCCTTCTCCCAGCCCCCAGGCCAACACGCCGCCCGGCCACCCGATGCGGCGGCTGAGCGACAAGATCCTGCTGGCCCACGCCCAGGCCTGCCGCGAGCGCAAGAAGGACGTCGCCCGGGTGCTGCACATGGCGCTGATCGAGGAGCTGGAAAGCCTGCCCCGTTCGATCGCCCAGAAGCGCCAGGACACCCGTCTGGTGGAAGAGGCCTTCGCCCGCCAGGAAGCCATCGACGCGCCCTGACCGGCGGCTCGGCGCCCAACCCTGCCCCGCGCCTTCCTCCCTGGCTGACCGATTTGTCATTTGGCTTGGCCGGGCCGGCGGGCCACCCTTCCAGGCATTGTTGTCGGCCTGGAGGCATCCCGCGTGACCAATCAGCCCCGCACCCTGCTTGAGATGGCCGGCGCCAAGCTGGTTCCCCCCACCTTCGAGGCCGCCGTGGTGGTGGTCGTCGACGCCCAGAACGAGTATCTGGACGGCGCCCTGGCGCTGCCCGGCATCGGGCCTGCCTCGGCCGCCATCGCCCGCCTGTTGGCGGCGGCGCGGGCGGCCGGCGCCCCGGTCATCCACGTGGTTCACCACGGCCGGCCGGGCGGGCTGTTCGACCCCGAGGGGCGGGGTGCGGCCATCATCGACGCCTGCGCCCCGGCCGAGGGCGAGGCGGTGTGCGTGAAGGGGCTGCCCAACAGCTTCACCAGCCCGGCCTTTGTCGAGGCGGTGAAGGCGACCGGCCGCCAGCAGCTCATCCTGACCGGCTTCATGGCCCACATGTGCGTCTCCAGCACCGCCCGGGCGGCGCTCGACCATGGGCTGTTCACCTGCATCCCGGCCGACGCGGTGGCCGACCGCGACCTGCCCGACCCGCTGGGTGGGGTGCAGCCGGCCGCCGCCCTGGTGCGGGCCGAACTGGCGGCACTGGCCGACCGCTTCAGTCTGGTCGTGCCCTCGGTCGAGGTGTTCCTGTAGGGCCGGGGCGCCTACATCACGGCGTGCCAGCCCGGGCCGGGGCCGGCGCGGGCGTCTTCCTCGAACAGGGCGGCGAGCTGTTTCAGCATGGTGCCGCCCAACTCCTCGGCGTCCATCAGGGTGACGGCGCGGCGGTAGTAGCGGGTCACGTCGTGGCCGATGCCGATCGCCACCAGCTCCACCGGCGAGCGGTTCTCGACCATCTCGATGACCGCCCTCAGGTGCTTTTCCAGGTAGTTGCCGGGGTTGGCCGAGAGCGTCGAATCGTCCACCGGGGCACCGTCGGAGATGACCATCAGGATGCGCCGCTGCTCGGGCCGCTGGAGCAGGCGGGTATGGGCCCACAGCAGCGCCTCGCCGTCGATGTTCTCCTTGAGGATGCCTTCGCGCAGCATCAGGCCCAGGTTGCGGCGGGCCCGCCGCCAGGGCTGGTCGGCCCCCTTGTAGACGATGTGGCGCAGATCGTTGAGGCGCCCCGGGCGCTCCGGCTTGTCGGCGGCGATCCAGGCCTCGCGGCTCTTGCCGCCCTTCCAGGCGCTGGTGGTAAAGCCCAGCACCTCCACCTTGACCGCGCAGCGTTCCAGGGTGCGGGCCAGGATGTCGGCGCTCATGGCGGCCACGGTGATGGGGCGGCCACGCATCGAGCCTGAGTTGTCGATCAGAAGGGTGACCACGGTGTCCCGGAAGTCGGTCTCCTTCTCCATCTTGTAGGACAACGAGTGGGTCGGGTTGGCGACCACCCGGGCGAGGCGGGCGGCGTCCAGCCAGCCTTCCTCCAGGTCGAACTCCCAGGAGCGGGTCTGGCGCGCCATCAGGCGGCGTTGCAGGCGGTTGGCCAGCCGGGTGACCACCCCTTGCAGGCGATGCAGTTGCTGGTCGAGCTGGGCCCTGAGGCGGGTCAACTCGTCCGGATCGCACAGCTCGTCGGCCCCCACCACCTGATCGTGGGTGGTGGAGAAGGCCCGGTAGCCGCCCAGGCCCAGGCTGCCGGGGGCGGCCTCGGGGCGGCGTTCGCCGGGGCCGGCGGCATCCTCGCCGCCCTGGCCGGGCATCTCGCCCTCCACCTGCTGCTCGCCGGCTTCTTCCTCGGGGGCCATTTCCTGACGGCCGCCCTGGCCGCCCACGTCGCTGTCCGGGGCGGCCTCGGCGCCGCCGGCGATCTGGCTTTCGGGGTTGGCCTCGCCGCCATCGTCGCCGCCGCCGGGGGCGGCCTCGTCGTCGGCCTCGGCGGGGCTGTCGTCGTCGCTTTCGGGGTCGTCCAGCTCGGGTTCCAGCGACAGCTCGGCCAGCAGGTGACGCACCGCCTTGGCGTAGCCTTTCTGATCGCCGACCAGGTCGCGCAGCTGGGTCATCAGGGCGTCGGCCCGCTCGGCCCCCAGGTCGGCGCGGATCAGCTCGACCAGATGGCGTGCCCCGGTGCCCAGCGGCAGGTGGCCGAAGCTCTGGTGGGCCAGCACCCGCAGGGCCTCGGCCAGCGGCACCTGATCGGCCCGGGTCGCCTCGGCGTGGCCCTCGGCGGCCAGACGTTGCTCCAGGGCGCCCGAAATGTTGCCGGCCACCCCTTTCAGCACCCGGGCCCCCAGCGCCTCGTAGCGGGCCTGCTCGAGGGCCTGATAGACCTCGCGCGCCTCGTGGCCGAAAGGCAGGTTGCGGCCGTGCAGGCTCTCGTCGTGGTAGCGCAGCCTGAGGGCCACGGTGTCGGCGGCGCCGCGCAGGCGGCCCAACTGGCGGGCGTCGGGCAGGGCGGTGGGCAGCGGCAGGCGCACCGTGTCGCCGGTGACATGGGCCGCGCCGGCCCCGCCGTAGCCCAGCGGGGCGTAGGAGACGGTCACCTCGTGGCGCCCGGCGATGGCCCTCAGGGCGGCGCTGGTGGCCCGCTTCAGGGTCTCGCCGGGTTCCGGGTCGCCGGGCACCAGGCCGGGCGGCTGGTTGCTGCTGGCCGGGGGGACGGGCATGGCGACATCTTTCGTCTTACAGGGTGACCAATCTACAGGGTGACAAAGCTACAGGGTGACAACTTGAGCCGCCCCTTCCTTGAGCTCGGTGCCGAAGCTGCGCTGGTAGTACTCGGCGACGATGGGGCGCTCGGCCTCGTCGCACTTGTTGAGGAAGGTGACCCGGAAGGCGAAGGCCACGTCGCCGAAGATGTGGGCGTTCTCGGCCCAGGTGAGCACGGTGCGCGGGCTCATCACGGTGGAGATGTCGCCGTTGACGAAGCCCTGGCGGGTCAGGTCGGCCACCGCGACCATGGCCGAAACCTGCTGGCGGCCCGCCTCGCCGGCCATGTCGGGCATCTTGGCCAGCACGATGTCCACCTCGGCGTCGTGCGGCAGGTAGTTCAGGGTGGCGACGATGTTCCAGCGGTCCATCTGGCCCTGGTTGATCTGCTGGGTGCCGTGATAGAGCCCGGTGGTGTCGCCCAGGCCGACCGTGTTGGAGGTGGCGAACAGGCGGAAGGCGGGGTGGGGGCGGATGATCTTGTTCTGATCGAGCAGGGTCAGCTTGCCCTCCACCTCGAGCACCCGCTGGATGACGAACATGACGTCCGGCCGCCCGGCGTCGTATTCGTCGAAGACCAGGGCGCAGGGGTGTTGCAGGGCCCAGGGCAGGATGCCTTCCCGGAACTCGGTCACCTGCTGGCCCTCGCGCAGGACGATGGCGTCCTTGCCGATCAGGTCGATGCGGCTGACGTGGCTGTCCAGGTTGACGCGGATGCACGGCCAGTTGAGGCGCGCCGCCACCTGCTCGATGTGGGTCGACTTGCCGGTGCCGTGGTAGCCCTGCACCATGACCCGCCGGTTGTGGGCGAAGCCGGCCAGGATGGCCAGCGTGGTGTCGCGGTCGAACAGGTAGTTGTCGTCGCGCTCCGGCACGTGGTCGGAGGGCCGCGAGAAGGCCGGCGCGGTCAGTTCGCTGTCCAGCCCGAAGGCCTCGCGCACGCTGACCCGGGTGTCCGGCTGGCCGGGCGGCATCTGGGAAGGGGCCTCCATCTCAAAACCTCTGGAACGTTGGAAAACAAAGTGGCTCCCCGTGTATAGGGGCGGCCCGAGGGCTTGCCAACCCCCACGCGGAAAGGCCTGGCGGGAGGTGGGCCGGGGTGGCCGCCCGGCATGGGCCGGAAACGGCGGCTCGCCGGGCTGCCCGGGGCGTCGGAAAAACGCGCCAAAAGAAAAGGGCGGCGCCGGCTGGTGCCGGGCCGCCCCTTTGGTGGCTGTGTGGTGGCTGCCGGGAGGGCGCCGATCAGTGCAGGCGCTGCGGCAGGTCCTTGATGGCGGCATCGATGAGGGTGGCGCTCTGGTTGGCGTCCAGGCGCTCGGCGATGACCTTGGCGGCGGCGGCCAGGGCCACGTCGACGGCCTGGGTGCGCACTTCGCGCACCGCCTGGGCCTCGGCCTGGGCGATGCGCTCCTGGGCCTGCTGCTCGCGGCGGGTGATCGACTCCTCAAGCTGCTGAAGGCCCTTCTGGTGCAGCCGCTCGGCCTCGCCACGGGCCTGGGCCAGGATGTCCTCGGCCTCCTTCAGGGCTTCTTTCTGCTTGCGCTGGTACTCGGCCAGCATGGCCTGGGCGTCCTCGCGCAGCTTGCGGGCCTCTTCCAGGCGGCTCTTGATGCCGGCGGCACGGGTGTCGAGCGAGGTGGTGATGGCCCGGAAGGCCGGCCGGAAGGCGGCGGCGACGACGACCAGGAAAGCCAGACCGACCCAGAAGGCGGGATCGGCGAACAGGCCCCCGGAAGCGGCGTGGGCGGCGTCCTCGGCGTGGCTGGCGGCAAGGGCGGTGGCGATCATCGGTGGGCGGTCCTCTTGCGGGCGACGGCTCTGGGTACGCCGGGGGCGCGTCGTCTAGTTGGCGCGCTTTTCCAGGGTGGCGGCGACCGCCTTCCTGGTCTCGTCGGGCGCCGGACGAATGCCGGCCACCTTCTCGGCCGCCGCGGCGGCGGTGTCGGCGGCGATGTCGGCCAGGCTGTCCAGGGCCTCGTCGCGGGCCTTGGCGATGCGCGCCTCGCCGTTCTTGATTTCCTCGGCCAGGCGGGCGGACACCTCGCGCTGGCGGGCTTCCTGGGTTTCCTGCAGGCTGGCCTCGGATTCCTTGAGCACGGCGCGGGCCTGGGCCCGGGCCTCGGCCAACGCCTTTTCGTAGGTGGCGATGGCGCTTTCGGCTTCCGCCTTGAACTGGGCGGCGCGCTCCAGGTCGTCATCGACCATCTTCTGGCGCTGGTCCATGACGTCGCCGATGCGCGGGATGGCGAACCGCCAGACGATCATGAACAGGGCCGTGAAGGTGACGATCAGCCAGAACAGCTGGGAGGCGAAGCTCGAGGGATCGAACTGGGGCATGGAAAGGGCTCCCGGGAGGGCGGCCTGAAGGGGACCGTAACCTTGAGGAACGGCAACGTGGGGACGGCGATGCGGGCCGTCCCCGACAATGCGGTCGGATCAGCCAAGGCGCACGCGACGGCCACCGGCCCGGGAGGCCCCAGACCAAGGGGCTCTCCGTCGGGCCGGTGTGGTCGTCCGGGCGTCTTAGCTGAACAGCACCATCAGGGCGACGACCAGGGCGAACAGGGCGATGGCCTCGGTGACCGCGAAGCCGATCCAGATGTTGGCGCCGATCTCGCCCTTGGCGGCCGGGTTGCGGCCGACGGTGTTGATGAACGAGGCCCAGACGTTGCCGACGCCGATACCGGCACCGATCATGCCGATGGCGGCCAGACCGGCCCCGATCATCTTCGCAGCTTCAGCTTCCATATCGAAAATCCTCGCTTGATTTGGACGGTGGTCAGGTGGGGTTCTCTGTTGGGGGTGCCCGCGCCCACCCGGGTGCCGCCGGCCGCCGGGGCCGGGGCGGCCGGGATCAGTGCATGTGCAGGGCGTCGTGCAGGTAGATGCAGGTCAGGATGGTGAACACGTAGGCCTGGATCAGGGCGATCATGATTTCGAGCATGGTCACCCCGACGACCGCGGCGAAGGGCACGATGCCGAACACGCCGAGCGAGATGATGAACCCGGCCAGCACCTTCAGCATGATGTGGCCGACCGTCATGTTGGCGAACAGACGGACCGACAGGCTGAACGGACGCGACAGGTAGGAGATGATCTCGATCGGGATCAGCATCGGCGCGGTGAGCAGCGGCGCGCCCTCGGGGAAGAACATCCGGAAGTAGCCCATGCCGTGACGGGCAAAGCCGAGGATGGTCACGCCGACGAAAATCACCAGCGCCAGCGCGGCGGTGACCAGGATGTGACTGGTGAAGGTGAAGCTGTAAGGCAACAGGCCCAGCATGTTGCCCAGCGCCACGTACAGAAACAGGGTGAGCACGAACGGGAAGTACTTCATGCCGTCCTTGCCGGCATTGTCCCTGATCATGTTGGCGATGAACGAATAGAGCAGCTCGGCGATGCTTTGCAGGCGCCCGGGAATGACCGCCACCCGGCGGGTCGCCACCCAGAAGAAGGCGAACGACAACGCCACGGCCACCGTCATGAACAGCGCCGAGTTGGTGAAGGAAAGGTCGAGATCGCCGATATGGATCGGGATGATGGGGGTGATCTCGAACTGATGGATGGGATTAGCCACCGTTTGGTCCCTCTTCCTTCGCCTGCGCCTGGCCGGCGCCGGATCGCCCTGGCGTATCCTGGCGCTTGTGCTCCATGGCCCGTCCCAGACCGACACCGTCGTCCAGGCCCTGGGCCACCCGATAGACGTTCATTACCCCGGCCGCGCCCCCCAGAAGGAGGCCGATGACCAGCATCAGGGGGCGGGTTCCCAGGACATCGTCAAGCAGCCAGCCAAGCCCGGTGCCGACCGCCGTGGTCACCACCAACTCGACGCTGATGCGCATGCCCAGGCCGACCCCGGAACCGGCCCCGCCGGACTGGGCAGAGGTGGCGGAGGATTGCTCTTCCGCGCCGTGCCCCAGGTCCTTCAGACGCCGGTCGATGTCGGCCAGGTCGGGCTGTCCGCCGCCGGAGGAGTCCGGAGAGCCTCGGTCCTGGTTGCTCATGGCCCGATACCTCCCCCAGATGCCTCACCGGTCCGCGTCCGGCGGGCCAGCGCCATGGTGTCGCCGGGTCCGGACGGGGCCTGCGGAACAAGCCGCACCCACCCCCGACCCGCCGCCAGGGCGGCCGGGAAGCGCCGGCACCATAGGGCCGGCCCCACAGGCTGTCAAGGCTGCGCGCATGGCCCGGGGGTGGCGGGTCGGCGCCATCACAAAGCGCCTGAAGTCAAGGTGTTGGAAGGGGCCGCGCGGGCCGCGCGGGGCGGGCGGCCCCAAGGCGGGCTCAGTGCACGCTGATCGGCGTCAGGTTGTGTTGCAGGGCGGCCCCCATGGCCGCGTCGCGGGTCTGGGCGGCGCCCAGCGGCTGGCCGTCGGCGGCGTGGATCGACCACACCGTGCGCCCTTCCTGCTCGACCGGCTTGATGAAGGCGATGGTCTGGGTGCCCAGGGCGGCCAGCTCGGCGCCACTCAACCCGGCGCCACTCAACTCGGTACTGAACTCGGCGGCCGATGGCAAGCCGGTCTTGCGGGGCGTGGCCTTGGGTGCGGTCATGACGGGTCGCTCTTCCTGGTGCGGCTGGCGGGCGCCTCGACGGTGCGGCCGGCGGCCGGGGTGGGCGCCTTTTCGATGTGGATGCGCCGGACCACGGTTTCCGGCACCGGGCGGGCCAGATCGATGTGCAGAAGGCCGTTCTCGAGCCGCGCCCCCTTCACCTCGATGCCCTCGGCCAGCACGAAGCTGCGTTGGAACTGCCGGGCCGCGATGCCCCGGTGCAGGAAGATCCGGGTTTCGTCCTCTGGTACCGCGTGGCGGCCGCGCACGACCAGTTGGTTGTCTTCCACGGTGACCGCGAGATCAGCCTCGGTGAAGCCGGCCACGGCCAGGGTGATGCGCAGGTCGTGCTCGCCGGTCTGCTCGATGTTGTAGGGCGGGTAGCCCTCGGCCGAGGCCTTGGAAACCCGGTCGAGGACCCGTTCGAAATGGTCGAAGCCGAGCAGCAGCGGGCTGTTGAACATGGACATCGGCGTCGGGAGCCCCTTTCCTGTCTTGCTCTTGCCTGGAGCACCCAAGAGGTGCCCCTCCAGCATTCCTGGGGCAACTCTTGGGTGCCCCTTGCCTTTCGAAGATCGCGCGAGGCGCCGAAAGGGCGGCCGCAGGGCAGAATTTCGGTGCCGGGGGCGGGGACGTCAAGCGGTGGCGGCGGGGGCATCCCCCCTTGAAGCCGTGCCGCGCCGGACAGTCGCCCGATCACCCTTAGGGACCGCCTTGTGAAATCATCTGGAGAATCAGCTTGCGGTTTTATTGCGAAGCAGGCCGCTTTTGGCCTAAGCTGCCGGCCGGACCTTTTCGTTCCAAGAGGGCGCCCGGCGGCGATGGTTGCCGGGCGCTCCGTTCCGGGGCGCCACCATAAAGGCGCCCGGAGGCTCCATCGTCTAGGGAGGTACCCGTGATCCGCAAGCTTACCGCCGGTGCTCTGCTGAGCGCCCTGATGGTTGTTGCCCCGTTCCTGATCGCCGATCAGGCCCGGGCCGACGACCCCATCGTCATCAAGTTCAGCCACGTGGTGGCCGAGAACACCCCCAAGGGCCAGATGGCCAACAAGTTCCGTGATCTGGTCGCCGAGCGGCTGGACGGCAAGGTGGTTGTTGAAGTCTACCCCAACTCGCAGCTGTTCAACGACAACCAGGTGCTGGAGGCGATGCTGCTGGGCGATGTCCAGATGGCCGCCCCGTCGCTGTCCAAGTTCGGCCAGTACACCGAGAAGCTGCAGATTTTCGATTTGCCCTTCCTGTTCAAGGACATGGCCGCCGTCGAGCGCTTCCAGAACGGTCCCGCCGGGCAGAAGCTGCTGACCTCGATGGAAGACGTCGGACTGCTTGGCCTGGGCTACATCCACAACGGCATGAAGCAGCTGTCGGCCAGCAAGCCGCTGCTGGTGCCGGAAGACGCCAGGGGCCTGAAGTTCCGCATCCAGTCGTCCGACGTGCTGCAGGCGCAGTTCGAGGCGGTCGGCGCCCTGCCGGTGAAGAAGCCGTTCAGCGAGGTGTTCACCCTGCTGCAGACCAAGGCCATCGACGGGCAGGAAAACACCTGGTCGAACATCTACTCCAAGAAGTTCTTCGAGGTGCAGGAGCACATCACCGCCTCCAACCACGGCCTGATCGACTACCTGATCGTCACCTCGGACGAGTTCTGGAAGAGCATGCCCGACGATGTGCGCGCCGAGGTTGACAAGGCCCTGGCCGAGGCCATCGCCCACGGCAACAAGGTGGCCATGGACAAGGCAACCGGCGACCGCGCCAAGATCGCCGAGTCGGGCCGTTCGACCATCCACGAGCTGACCCCCGAGCAGCGCGCCCAGTGGGTCGAGGTCATGAAGCCGGTGTGGGCCAAGTTCGAGGACCAGATCGGCAAGGACCTGATCGACGCCGCGGTCGAGTCCAACATGTAAGACCTTATGGGTGACGGGCGGCTTCGGCCGCCCGTCCACCGTTTGGCCGCCGCCAACCTTCAAAAGCACCGCTCAGGAACCATCGTGAAGCCCGGCCGGTCGCGGCCGGGCTTCACGATGCCATAACCGGGGCCGTATGTCGGGGCCGCATTCGTGTCGCCGCGCCATTGTTTGTCCCTCTCGCGCCCCCTCCCTCTCGCGCCCAAGGAAGCCCGCCCCATGCTGCGCGCCATTGCCCAGGGCCTCGGCCGCCTGGAGGAGATCATCATCTGCCTGTTCCTGGTGGGGATGACCCTTCTCGTGTTCTTCGAGGTGATCGTCCGCCTGATGTACGCCGAGCTGATCGAGTTGTTCGGCGAGGGCAGCATCGACATCTTCTGGATCGAGGAGTTGACCCTGATGGGGGCTGCCTGGTTCGTGCTGTTCGGTGCCGCCTACGGCATCAAGGTGGGCGCGCACATCGGGGTGGACGCCTTCGTGCGCCTGCTGCCGTTGGCGGCCCGGCGGGTTGTGGGGCTGGTCGTGGTCGCCGCCGGGCTGGCCTACTGCGGCCTCTTCCTGGCCGGCGGCTGGGTCTATGAAAGCAAGATGTACAAGATCGGCATCGAGATGGAGGACCTGCCCATTCCGCGCTGGGTCACCTTCTCCATGCTGATGTTGGGCATGGTGATGATCGGCTGGCGGCTGGCCGAGATCGGCTGGCGCATCCTGACCGGCAAGGCGGGTGGCTTCGATCTGGCCGACGAGGCCCGCGAGGTGCTCGAGGATCGGGTCGAGATGAACCAGGAGGCCGCGCGATGACCACCGTCTTCCTGTTCATCCTGCTGTTCGTTCTGCTCGCCCTGGGGCTGCCCATCGCCATGGCGCTGGGTCTGTCCAGCGTGCTGACCATCCTTTTGTTCTCCAACGACAGTCTGGCCTCGGTGGCCTTGAAGCTGTTCGAGAACCTGTCCAGCCATTACACCCTGCTGGCCATTCCCTTTTTCATCCTCTCCTCGGCCTTCCTCTCCTCCGGCGGCGTGGCGCGCCGCCTGATCCGCTTTGCCATGAGTCTGGTCGGCCACGTCCGCGGCGGCATGGCCATGGCCAGCGTGCTGGCCTGCATGCTGTTCGCCGCCGTCTCCGGCTCCTCGCCGGCCACCGTGGCGGCCATCGGCAGCATCGTCATCGCCGGCATGGTGCGCCACGGCTATCCGGAGAAGTTCGCCGCCGGGGTGATCGCCAACGCCGGCACCCTGGGCATCCTGATCCCGCCGTCGATCGTCATGCTGGTCTACGCCGCGGCGACCGAGGAATCGGCGTCGCGCATGTTCATGGCCGGGTTCGTGCCGGGCATCATGATCGGCCTGACGCTGATGGTCGCCATCTACATCATGGCCCGGGTGCGTGGCCTGCCGCGCGCCGAGTTCCCCGGCTTCGGCCCCTTCCTGGCCGAGATGGCGGCGTCCACCCTGTCGGCCCTGGGCGGGCTGATGCTGATCATCATCGTGCTGGGGTCGATCTACGGCGGCATCGCCAGCCCCACCGAGGCGGCGGCCGTCTCGGCGGTCTATGCGTGGTTCATCGCCGTCTACGGCTATCGCGACATCGGGCCGCTGAAGAACACCCCGTGGCGGGCCGAGGGCGAGGGCACCGCCTCGGCCGTGCTGCGCAATCTGGTGATGCTGCCGGTCGGGCTGCTGCGCTCGGTGAGCCACCCGGAGGTCGGGCGCACGGTGCTGGACGCGGCCAAGGTCAGCATCATGCTGCTCTTCGTCATCGGCAACGCCATGCTGTTCGCCCACGTGTTGACCACCGAGCGCATCCCGCACGAGATCGCCGAGTTGATCACCGGCTGGGGGCTGCCGGCCTGGGGCTTCCTGATCGTCGTCAACATCCTGCTGTTGATCGCCGGCAACTTCATGGAGCCCTCGGCGATCATCCTGATCATGGCGCCGATCCTGTTCCCCATCGCCGTGCAGTTGGGGATCGACCCGATCCACTTCGGCATCATCATGGTGGTCAACATGGAGATCGGCATGATCACCCCGCCGGTGGGACTGAACCTGTTCGTCACGGCGGGGATAACCGGGCACAGCATCGGCTGGGCCATCAAGGCCGCCACCCCGTGGCTGCTGATCCTGCTGTGCGGTCTGGTGGTGATCACCTACGTGCCCGAGATATCGCTCTTCCTGCCCAACTACCTCGACCAGTTGCGGGGCTACAAGTAGGCGCGGCGCGGCGATGGCCGCCTCGCTGCTCCACCCGGAGCTGCGCGACCCGACCCGCCGGCCGCCCACCTGGTGGGCCGAGGACAGCCCACCGCCCCCGCCGGCGCCCCCGCTGGACGGCGCCACCAACTGTCGGGTGGCGGTGATCGGGGCCGGCTATACGGGTCTGTCGGCGGCGCTCGAGCTGGCCCGGGCCGGGGTCGAGGTGGTGGTGCTCGAGGCGGCCTGGCCGGGCTGGGGGGCGTCCGGGCGCAACAGCGGCATGTGCTGCCTGGGCGGCAGCTTCCGCTCACTGGATGCCCTGGCCCGTCGCCACGGCGCCGAGGAGACGCGCCGTTTCGTGCGCGTCCAGCAGGAGGCCATCGCCCTGGTCGGCGAGTTGGCCGAAACCCATGGCTTCGATCTGGCCCGCCAGGGCGCCGGCGAGTTGGCGGTGGCCCACCGGCCGGCCGCCCTGGCCGGACTGCGCGACCACCAGGAAGCCCTGGCCCGCTTCGGCGGCCCACCAACCGCCCTGTGGTCGGCCGAGGAGTTGGCCGAGCGCCATCACGCCAGCCCGGACAGCCATGGCGCCCTGTTCATGGCCGGCAGCTTCGGCCTCAACCCCTTGCGTCTGGCGGTTGGACTGGCGATAGCGGCGCGCGCCGCCGGGGCCCGTCTGCATGGCGGCAGCCCGGTGGTTTCCTGGCGGCGGGAAGCGGGGCGCCATATCCTGACCACCCCTGAGGGCGAGCTGCGGGCCGATCAGGTGGTGGTGGCGACCAACGCCTTCACCCCGGACGACCTGGGCCCGGCCGGACGCCGGCCGCCCTTCCGGGGCGCCTACCTGCCGGTGCTGACCCAGGTCATTGTCAGCCGGCCGCTGAGCCCGACCGAGCAGGCCGCCCACCGCTTCGTCGGCACGGAGCCGATCAGTGACACGCGCCGCCTGTTGACCGACGTGCGCCTGTTGCCGCCCGACGCCGCCGGTGGCCGCCGCCTGCTGATCGCCGGCCCCGGCGGCACCCGGGGCAGCGAGGCCGACATGGCCCACTGGCGCGACCGCATGGCCCGGCGGCTGGCCCTGAAGTTTCCGGCCTGGGCGGGGATCGGGATCAGCCACGCGTGGCGCGGCCCGTGGTGCATCACCAGTCGCCTGTCACCCACCGTCGGTTGCCTGCCCGACGATTCCAGCATCTGGTTTGCCATCGGCTTTCAGGGAGTCGGGGTGTCGCTGGGCACCTGGAGCGGCCGCGCCGTCGCCCGCGTCCTGAGCGGCCGGGCCGCCGGGCCCATGGCCGAGATCCCGGCCGTCATGGCGGCGATGCCGCGCCCCTTCCCGCTGGCCGCGCTGCGCGGCTGGGGGCAGCGGATGGCCCATGGCCTGCTGCGGGCCCGGGACGGGTTTGTGTGAAGGCCGCCTGGCGCCCGGCCGGGAGGGGGCGGCAACGGTCCGTGCGGTGCCGGTCGCTCAGCCGCCCAGCCAGCCGCCCAGCCGGCCCAGGGCCTGGGTCAGCCAGGGCTGCCCGTCGATCCAGTCGGGACGCAGGCTGGGGTGGCGGGCCCACAGGGCGGCGGTGAGGGCGGCCACCACCAGTCCGCACAGGGCGACGATCAGGGCGATCATCTTCAGGCTGTTGACGTAGGCCCGGCGCGTCAGCGCGATGAACCCGCCCTGATAGCCGGACGGCTGCAACAGCATGTCGGGCAGGTCGTCCAGGAAACGTTTCAACAGTTCCGCCGCCCCGCCCGGGTCCAGGTAATGGGCATGCTGCTCCGGTATCGGCCGGCGCGGCGCCCAGCCGGCCAGATGATCGCTGAAGGTTTCCCGGGTCAGCGCCTCGAAGGTGGGGCGGTCGGGATGGGGGGTGAACAGGTGCAGGGTCAGGCTCTGGCCGAACAGGGTCCGCGCCTCGACGTACAGGCCGGGCGGGCAGAAGTCCTCGCCCGCCGCCGCTCGCCGGGCCGCCTCGCCGCGCAGGGCGGCCCAGTCCAGTCCCTTGAACAGAGCCCCCACCCGGGAGGCCGGAAAACGCCCCAGGTCGCGGCTTTCGTAGTCGGCGCCCTGCAGGGTCAGGCGAAGCTTCATCGGCCGGCCCCGGCCGGTCCTACACCCGGATGCGCACGTAGCTGCCGGGGGCGTCCTCCAGCGGTGGGAAGTCCTTGCTGCCGGGCTGGCGGGCCTCGACCAGCGGCCCGGTGAACGAGGACACCCACTTCTGCCAGTCGGGCCACCAGCTGCCTTCGTTCTTGGTGGCGCCCTTCAGCCAGGCCGCCGGGTCCTTCGGCTTGCGGCTGTTCAGGAAGTAGCCGTACTTGGGCTTGTCCGGGTTGGGCGGGTTGATGATGCCGGCGATGTGCCCGGAGCCCGACAGCACGAAGCGGGTCGGCCCGCTGTACAGGTGCACCCCGCGGTAGGTGCTGCGCCAGGGGGCGATGTGGTCCTCCAGCGTTGAGATGAAGTAGGACGGCACCTTCACCTTGCCGAGGTCGATCGGCACCCCTTCCAGGGTGATGGCGCCGGGGTCCTTCAGCCGGTTCTTCTCATAGAACTCGTGCAGGTAGAAACTGTGCATGGCCGCCGGCATGCGCGTCGAATCGGAGTTCCAGTAGAGCAGGTCGAAGGGGAAGGGGTCCTTGCCCAACAGGTAGTTGTTGACGACGAACGACCAGATCAGGTCGTTGGCGCGCAGCATGTTGAAGGTGGTGGCCATCTCCGAGCCATCGAGATAGCCCACCTCGGCCATCTTGCGGTCGAGCATCTCCAGGGTCTGGCTGTCGATGAACACCCCCAGGTCGCCCGGCTCGACGAAATCGAGCATGGTCACGAAGTGGGTCGCCGAGGTGATGCGGTCATCGCCCTTGGCCGCCATGTAGGCCATGGTGGCGCCGAGCAGGGTGCCGCCCAGGCAGTAGCCGATGGCGTTCACCGTCGGCTGTCCGGTGACCTTCCGCACGATGTCCAGCGCGGTCAGCGGGCCTTCCTGCATGTAGTCCTCGAAGCGCTTGCCGGCCAGCTTCTCGTCGGGGTTGATCCAGCTGATCATGAACACCGTGTGGCCCTGATCCAGCAGCCAGCGGACCAGCGAGTTCTTGGGCCTGAGGTCCATGATGTAGAACTTGTTGATCCACGGCGGGATGACCAGCAGCGGGCGCTCGAACACCTTTTCGGTGCGCGGGCTGTACTGGATCAGCTCCATCAGCTCGTTGCGATAGATCACCTTGCCCTCGGTGGCGGCGACGTTGACCCCCACCTCGAAGGCGGTGTCGTCGGTCATCTGGATGCGCAACTGGCCCTTGCCGCGTTCCAGGTCCTCGAGCAGGTGCTCCAGGCCCTTGACCAGGTTCTCGCCGCCGCTTTCCAGGGTCTCGCGCAGCACTTCGGGGTTGGTGGCGACGAAATTGGTCGGCGCCAGGGCATCGACGAACTGGCGGGTGTAGAAGTCCACCTTGGCGGCGGTCTTGGGGTCGAGCCCCTCCACGTCGTTGACCACATGGCGCATCCAGCGCGCCGTCAGCAGGTAGGACTGCTTGATGTAGTCGAAGACCTGGTTCTCGCTCCACGCCTCGTCCTTGAAGCGGCGGTCGCCCTTCTCCGGCTGGGCCAGGGGCGCGACGTCGTCCTCGCCCATCATGCGCCGGGCGGCGGTCTGCCACAGGGTCATGTAGTCCTGCCACAGGCCGAGTTGGGCCTCCATCAGCTTGGTCGGGCTGGCCATCATCTGGGTGGTCATGTCAAGGAAGGCCGAGCCGATGGCCAGCGGATCGGACATGCCAACCTGTGGGTCGGCCGCCTGACGGGCCAGAAAGTCGCTGACCAGCCGCTGGCTGCGGGCGGCGATGTCCTGCATGTGCTGGGCCCACCGGGTCGCGTCGACGGTGGGCGGGGCGGCGGCGTCCTTGGAATCCGCTGGGTCCTTGGCCATCGGGTGGGGTCCCTTTGCAACAGTGGGGAGAAAACCGGCAGAGGCGGCGCGACTCGGCGGAAACAACCGCTTCCTTCGCGTCCCGGAGTGAGGTACCTTCGATACGGAACGAATCCAGCGCCTTCCTGGGCTTAACGGTATGCTTGTTGAGATGCCGCGTGAAGTCGCCGCCCGGGTCTTTGGTCGGATGGTAACAGATCGCGGGGCAGGGCGCCAAATCGCTGATCGGTGACGGCGCCGCCGGAAGGCTCCGCGGTGCACAACGCCACCGGGCCGGGAAAGCCGCTTGGCCGAGAACTTGGCCGAGAATTTGGTGTTGAGACGTTTGGTTGTAGGATTGGTTGTCAAATTGGTTGTGAAATTGGTTGTGAAAACTGGGGATCGCGAGACCATGCCAGCCACCGAGCACACCGCCACCGCTCCGGGCCGCCGCCCTGTCCGCGCGACGGGCAGGCTGATCGGGGGCGCGCCGCTGATCGTCGCCGCGCTGCTGCTTGGGCTGGGTGGCCTTGCCGGCTGCTCGTGGTTCGAGGACGACCCGGTGGAGCCGACCACGGCCGGCCAGTCCGCCGCCGCCGCGTCCGAGGCCGCCGCCAACCAGGCCGCCGCCGAGGCCGAGCAGGAGGCGTTGGCCGAGGGGCTGGTGCCCGACACCGCCAACCGGCAGTACGACACCGAAAGCGGCCGCCGACAGGTGAGCACCATGCGCGCCCTGTCCGAGCAGCCGGAAAACGCCCAGGTGGCCGAAACCCCGCCGCCGCCGGCCAGCCCGTCCCCCCAGCCGAGCCCGGCCGGCGCGGTGGAGCGGGCCGGCAGCCCGCCGCCGCCGCCGGGGCAGGCCGATGGCAGCTTCCGCCCCGCCGACTACCCGCCCGGTCCCGGGGCCGAGGACCCCTTCGCCTCCGGCGGCACGGTGGTCATCAGCTCCGACGGCGTGTCCAGCCTGAACAGCGGCGACCAGCTCGCCTCGCTGCCCTCGGTCGACGAGACCGGCGGCCCCTATCCGCTGAGCGCCTTCAATCCGGCCATGGCGGTGTCCTCCGATCTGGTCGCCACCATCTATTTCAACAACGGCTCGGCCCGCCTGTCGTCCGAGGCCTATCGGGTGATCGATCAGGTGGTCGACCTGCAGCGCCAGTACGGCGGCACCCTGCGCGTGGTCGGCCACGCCTCCAGCCGCACCCAGGACATGGATCTGGTGCGCCATCGGCTGATCAACCTGGAAACCTCGCTGCAACGGGCCGACGCGGTGACCCGCGCCCTGCTCGCCGCCGGCTTCCCGGCCGACAGCCTGTATGCCGGGGCGGTGGGCGATACCGAACCGCTGTATCTCGAGGTCATGCCGGCCGGCGAGGCGGGCAACCGCCGGGCCGAAATCTGGCTCGACCGCTGAGACCGGGCTTCCCGGGTTTCCGCCCGGGACGCCTTTCACCCCACACTTCGGTGCCCTGGCCCGGTGGCGGTTTGACCCGCCCCCGGGCCTGCCCTAATGTGCGCTTCCCGCTGCCCCCCTTTCCGGCCCAGTCCGGGGCGGCCCCCGTCTCCAACAACCCGGCTCCTCCATGACCACAGACCTTTCGCGCATCCGCAACTTCTCCATCATCGCCCACATCGATCACGGCAAGTCGACCCTGGCCGACCGCCTGATCCAGACCTGCGGCGGCCTGGAAGAGCGCGAGATGAAGGAGCAGGTGCTCGATTCCATGGAGCTGGAGCGCGAGCGCGGCATCACCATCAAGGCCCAGACGGTGCGTCTGGCCTACACCGCCAAGGATGGTGAGACCTATCAGCTCAACCTGATGGACACCCCGGGCCACGTCGACTTCTCCTACGAGGTCAGCCGCTCCCTGGCCGCCTGCGAGGGGGCGCTGCTGGTGGTCGACGCCAGCCAGGGGGTGGAGGCGCAGACCCTGGCCAACGTCTATCTGGCGCTGGACAACGACCTGGAGATCGTCCCGGTGCTCAACAAGGTGGACCTGCCGGCCGCCGAGCCCGACCGCATCCGCCAGCAGATCGAGGACGTGATCGGCCTGGACGCCTCCGAGGCGCTGGAGATTTCCGCCAAGACCGGGCTCGGCATCGGCGATGTGCTGGAAGCCCTGGTCCAGCGCCTGCCCGCCCCGGCCGGCGACCGCGAGGCGCCCCCCAAGGCCCTGCTGGTCGATTCCTGGTACGACCCCTACCTGGGGGTGATCGTGCTGGTGCGGGTCGTCGAGGGGCGCCTGAAGAAGGGCATGCGCATGCGCATGATGCGCACCGGGGCGGTCCATCCGATCGACAAGGTGGGCTTCTTCAGCCCCAAGATGGTCGAGGTGGAGGCCCTGGAAGCCGGCGAGATGGGCTTCGTCATGGCCGGCATCAAGTCGGTCGCCGACACCCAGGTGGGCGACACCCTGACCGACGACCGCCGCCCCGCCGCCGAGCCCCTGCCGGGCTTCAAGCCGTCCATCCCGGTGGTCTGGTGCGGGCTGTTCCCGGTCGACACCTCGGATTTCGAGGCCTTGCGCGAAAGCCTCGCCAAGCTGCGCCTGAACGACGCCAGCTTCGACTTCCAGATGGAAAGCTCCGCCGCGCTGGGTTTCGGCTTCCGCTGCGGCTTCCTCGGCCTTTTGCACATGGAGATCATCCAGGAACGCCTGGAGCGCGAGTTCGGCCTGGACCTGATCACCACCGCGCCCAGCGTGGTCTACAAGCTGTTCATGGTCGACGGGCAGATGATCGAACTGCACAACCCGGCCGACATGCCCGACCCGACCCGCATCGACCGCATCGAGGAACCCTGGGTCAAGGCCACCATCATGGTGCCCGACGAGTACCTGGGCCCGGTGCTCGCCCTGTGCACCGAGCGGCGCGGCATCCAGAAGGACCTGACCTACGTCGGCGGGCGGGCGATGGCGGTCTACGAGTTGCCGCTGAACGAGATCGTCTTCGACTTCTACGACCGCCTGAAGTCGATCAGCCGGGGCTACGCCAGCTTCGACTACGAAATGACCGGCTACATCGAAAGCGATCTGGTCAAGGTCTCCATCCTGGTCAACGCCGAGCCGGTCGACGCCCTGGCCTTCATCGCCCACCGCACCCAATCGGAACTGCGCGGCCGACAGATTTGCGAACGGCTGAAGGACCTGATCCCCAGGCACATGTTCAAGGTGCCCATCCAGGCCGCCATCGGCGGCCGCATCATCGCCCGCGAAACCATCGCCGCCCTGCGCAAGGACGTCACCGCCAAATGCTACGGCGGCGACATCACCCGCAAACGCAAGCTTCTGGAGAAACAGAAAGAGGGCAAGAAGCGGATGCGCCAGTTCGGCAAGGTGGAAATCCCCCAGTCCGCCTTCATCAACGCCCTGCGCATGGGCGACGACAAGTAGGCCCGCTCTCGGCGGCCGATGCCAAGGGGGCGCCGCCCCCTTGGAACCCCCGCCGGGGAAGCCGGGCTTCCCCGGACCCCTCCACGAAGAAAAAACCACCCGGAGGGGGCAGCCCCTCCGGGTGGTTTTTACGTCATGGCGAGGGTCCGGGGGACACCCTGTGTCCCCCGGCGGGGTTCCAAAGGGGCAGCGCCCCTTTGGTATTGACCGCCGACCGCGCCCCTACCACTCGGCTCGGGTCGCCGGGACCAACTGACGCCCGGAAGCCTCCCATCCGTTGACTCCGCCGCGGTACCAGTAAGTGTTCACGTAGCCCAGACGCGAGGCGCGCATGGCCGCGTTGTAGGACAGCCAGCAGCGCGGGCCCAGGCAGAAAAAGACAGTGTCCCGGAACTTGTCGCCGTTGGTCAGCTCGGCCAACTTCGCGTCCAGGCGGGCGTCGCTGGTGCCTTCCCACCCCGCCCCCTTGAGCCAGACTGCCCCGGGAATGGTGTTGTGGCCGTCGCCGCCAAGCACATCGATCAGCAGGGGCGGGGTCTCTTCCTCCAGGGCAGCGGCCAGTTTTTCGGTCGAGATGACCGTCGCGCCGGGGACGGAGGTGGGGGTGGGGGCATGGAAATCGGCGTCCCGGTACTCGGTGGTGACGGGAATCCCCCAGTCATGGTCCTCGCTGACCCGGGCGGTGTCGGTCGTCTGACAGGCTGCCATCAGGGCGCACAAGGCCAGGGAGAGGGCGAATCGGCGAAAAACCGGCATGTGTTTCTCCGTGTCTGGCGGGGAGGAACGCCCCGGCTCTGGACGGTGGCACTAGAGCCGAGAGCGAAAAATCGGAACCACTTGGTGGTTAACGATTTTTCGCTCAAATCGGCTCTACATCTAAGATCGAGAGCAGATCGTGCGAAATCTGAAGCGCTCCGCGATTCACATTTCGCACGATCTGCTCTAGGCTTTTTTTCGGGTTCCTGGCGTGGTCTGGTGGGTCTGCGCGCTTTGCGAGCGGGCAGTTTTGGCCTAGCCGCCCCGGGAGTCAACCCCCGGGGGGCGCCGGCGGGCAGGGCGCTCAGGTCGCGCCGTCGGTGTCGCCCTGGCCGGACATACGGCTGATCATGAAGCCGAAGGTGGCGTAGGCGATGGAGGCCACGCCCAGCCAGTTGTTGGGCTCGTAGCGCGACAGCGAGACATAGATGATCTCGGCGCCCAGGATCAGGCAGAAGATCACGGCACCGACCACAAGCAGCTTGGCGGCGATCCACGCCAGGCCGACCCCGGCCTGGATCAGCAGGTGGGGCTGTTCGGCAAGCTCGGACCATGCGGGCAGGCTGGCGCTGGCCGGGGCGTGCTGCGGGCGGCTGCGTCGGCGCTTGATCCAGCGGGCCGTGATCGCCGCTCCCAGCAGGGCGACGAACAGCAAGCCGATCTCGAACGCCGAGCCCATGTCGGCGTTCATGAAGACGGTGGGGGGCTGGCGCAGGTAGTCGGGGCCGTAGACCAGCAGGTTGTCCAGGGCCTGGGCATGCCAGACCACCCCGGGCACCCGGCCATGCACCGGCGAGGGCATGGTGTCGTTGATGCCGACCAGATCCATGCCCAGCATCACCACCCGTCCGCACAGGCGCTTCTCCAGGAAATCGCTGCCGATGCCGTCGCCCAGGGCGTCGCAGTTCTGGGGGCCGACTCCGAAGGCGGGTGGGGTGATCCTGTGATACTGGGATAACAACTCGAGAACACTGAGGGAATCCTGATAGAAGCAGTTGCTTTCCGGGGGTCTCACCAGACGGTCTCCGGCGGCGCCGAAAAGGGCGGCCAGGAAATAGCGTCCGGCCCGCTCGGCCGGAGAGCTTTCGAAGCTCTGACAATACGGAGTGCCTTGGCGGTCCCGGTAGGCGAGGTTGCCGGGGCCGGTGGCGTCGGACCAGCCCAGCGCCATGGGGGTGCCGAACCGTGCCACCAGCGGGGTGTCCGGGGGCCCGAGGCCGTGCGGGCAGGTCTCGGGGTGATCCCGGCACAGGTCCAGATAGAGCATCAGGGCCGGGGAGACCAACAGGTTGTCGCCGTCTTCGCTGGCGCAGTCGCGTTGGGCGAGCAGGGGGTAGAAGCCGGTGAAGGCGTCGTCCCGGATAATGAACGGCCGCTCCTCGGCCAGTGCCCCGAAAACGCCCAGTTCGGCCACTCCGCCATGCTCGCAGGCCGGCTGCCTGGAGAGCGGCACCCCAACCGCCTCGGGGTCAGGATAGTAGACCGGCACATAGGGCAGGGGAACGGGTTCGCCCCGCGCCGTCGCCTCCCGCCGTGCCATGTTGTGTCCCAGCAGGCGAGCCAGACTGCCCCCGTCTTCGGCCCGCGAGCCGCCCTCGGAGATGATCAGGTCCACGAACACCGCTTTCGGGCGGTAGGACAGAGTGACCGACAGGATGTCCCTGTAGTTGTCGTAGGTCAGCGGGTAGGAAACCCCGACGATCCCCTGCTTCCTGCTTTCCTCGCCGAGCGTGGGATCGACGGAGGGCTCGTCGATCAGCACCACGGTGACGGTGCCCTGTCCGTCGGTGGGGTGGAACGGCGAGAGAATCTTGTTCAGGGACTCCACACTGCGTTCCTGGGTCGCGCCGGACAGGCCAAGCGGGTCGAACACATTGATCAGGATCGCCGAGAGCAGGGCGAACAGAACCTTGCCGAGCTGTAGGCCCTTGAGATGGTGCAGCGCGGCGCGGCCCACCCGGAACTCCTCACGAAAAACCAGACTGCTCTTCACTCTCTCCCCCTTGGGTCGTTCTTTCCCCTGGCCTACAGGCTAAGCGCGCCGCGCGCCCTCGGCAAGCGCCGGCGATGCACGTCGCCCCTCGGGGTTGTCGTTGGATTTTCCGTTGCCCGCCCGGGACAGGTAAAGGTAGAGTGCGCGCCGGCTGCCTTTGGGCGAAATGACACGCTTTGCGAAGGGGAGAGGCATGGCAGAGGGTTCCCTGGTGATTCGCCGGCTTGCCGCCGGGCTGGTGGCGGTGGCGCTGGGCGGGTGTCTGGCCCTGCCCCTGAGGGCGGAAGAGGTGACCATCCGTGCGTTTCGCGCCGACCCCACCACCGGGCTGGTCGACATCTTTTCCGATCAGGGCACGTGGCAGCGCGAGGTGCCGGTCAGCCAGTTGCCGGCCCCTCCCATTGCCGTCGTGGGGGCCAGTGACAACGGGATCCTTCTGCAGGCCGAAGGGGTGGGATGGGTCAAGAGAACGCAGGTCCTCACCTCTGACATGGCCGAGGCCAGGGCGCCGGGTGAATTGGTCGGGTGTGCCAGCACCGGTGAACATCAATCGGCCGCGGTCGGCCGGGGGCTTGGCAACTCGGCCCGGCCCCACTGTGACTAGACTTGGTGTAACGGAACGGCCCGGGGTGTTGCCTGGCAGGCTGCGGGATTCCAGGTGGTGGGGACGGTGACAGACAGCGCCGGTTTTGCCGCAGGCAGGGCCTCGACGAGGGCTTTTCCAATGCCCGGCCGGACAGGCAGGGCGTCAAGGTCCCGGCCCCGGCGGAATCACAGGCGGTGCTGAAGGGGGAAGGCATGGCAGAGGGGGCCCACCTGATCCATCGGCTTGCCGCCGCAGTCACGGCGGTGGTGGTGGGCGGGTGTCTGGCCCTGCCCCTGCGGGCGGAAGAGGTGACCATCCGCGCGTTTCGGGCCGACCCCGCCATCGGGCTGGTCGATGTCTATTCTGATCGGAGCGAATTTCTGCGCGAGGTGTCGCTCAGCCAGTTGCCGTCTCTCCCCATTGTCGTCTTGGGGGGTGGCGCCAAAGGGGGCCCTTCTGGAAGCCCAGGGGGTGGGTTGGGTCAAGAGGACCCAGGTGGAAACCGGAGAAGAAGTCATTAATTCAAGCCCGGTTGGGTGTCAAAATCAAACAAAAATTCGAGCTGGATCAGCAATTGCCGAAAATTCAGACGGTGATATTGACGCTCAGGTGCGAAGTTTGGCCGCCAGGGGACTGGGCGAGGAGCCTTGCAAGTAGCCACCGACAACAGGTGAACGTTGGAAAGAGGGGGGTTTGGCGTGCGGCGTTTGGCGTTCCTGATGGTTCTCGGGCTGGCCCTGGTCGGCCTTGGCGGGTGCAAGACAACCCAGGCTCTGCTTGGCAAGTCCGAGCCCCAACACGCTTACCAGGAGTTCCAGGAGCAGCCGCTGATCGGGCAGGCCCAGGAAGTCCGGATCAAACCCCTTGAGCCCAACTTCTACACCGACTTCCTGGACGACGTCCGCTACACCGAGGGGGGCCAGCAGGTCGGTCTGAACGTGCGCGCCTGGGCCCAGTCCCGGGCCGCCGAACAGCGGGCCCTGGCGCTGGGCGCCGTCACCCCGCTGGAGTTGACCAAACGCACCGCCCGCAACAAGAACTTCGTTCCCCTGGAGGGCCCCGGGGCGCGGGCCATCACCGACTACGTGCAGACGGTGATTAACCGCCTGCTCGCCCAATGGCCCCACCAACCGCTTGATCCACCGGTGACCGCGATCATCATCGACAATCCGAGCTACATGGCCGCGATGAACCGGTTCAACGTGTTGCAGATCTCCATCGGGTTGCTGGTCAACGTGGAGACGGAAGACGAGCTGGCCGCCGTCATTGCCCACGAACTGACCCACAGCCTGCTCAACCACCACGATGCCATCGCCCGCCAGCTTTACCGCAGCAAGCAGACCGCGGTGGGGGCGACCTTTCTGGCTTCCCTTCTGGCCGGCGACGGCAACAACAAGAATGCCGCCCTCGCCGTGCTCATGCTCGAGCGCATGCAGCGCCATCACGCCGAAGAGGTCGGCTTCTTCGAGTGGCAGCGCGAGCACGAAATCCAGGCCGACCTGATGGCCCTCGATCTGACCAAGCGGGCCGGCTACGACTGGGGCAAGGTGGCGGTCTATCTTGAGCGCCTCCAATCCCAGGAAGAGGCTGCCGAGGCCGCCCAGGCCAAGAAGGGCGAGGCCGGAGAGAGCGAGCCCTCCCTGGGCACCGCCATCAAGGGGATGATCAATGGGCTCGATACCGGCCTTGCCACCCTGATCAACGGCGGCGAGGCACCCGAGGAACCGGCTCCGCTGCCCTACAAGACGACCGAGGGCAAGCACGAGCATCCAAGCGCCGAGGAACGCCTGTTCAATCTGGCGGGATACGAGCGGACCCACTATCGCAAGGATGTCTTCATGGACAAGCCGTCGGTGGACAGGCTGCACAAGGTGGTCTGGCGGGGGGCTGGTTTCGAGGTGATCAAGCGCAGCGTCTTCCTGAACGAGGCCGAGGAAGCCCTGGAGGCCAACGACCACGATCTGGCGGCGGAAAAGGCCCTGGCCGTGCTCGAAGGGGCCAACGACCCGGACCCGCGGGCCCGGATCATTCTTTTCCACGCCCGCAAGGGCCAGGGCAATATCGCCACGGCATTGAAGAATCTTGAGATTGCCCGGGCGGGCTCGGGGGCCACCAAGCGCGTGTTCACGCTGCTGTTGGGGGAGTACATCCGCTTGCAGCGTTGGGACGAGGCTTTCGATGTTCTCAAGCACGGCCAGAACAAGGTGGCCATGCATCCCGAGCACGAATACTTCGCCCTGGCCATCAGCCTGACCGTCAAGGCCGGCGATCAGCGGCGGGCCACCTCCCTGTTGCAGGCCTGCGCCCGGAAGGGGGTAGCCTATCAGACCTACTGCCAAAGCGCCTACATGCGGGCCATGGAGGTGACGTCGACGGCGAGCGCCGCGAACTACTGAAGGGGCGGTAGGGGGCGGCGAGCCGCTCTGCTCCGGGGCACGCCCGGGATCGGAAAAACAAAAAGGGCGCCCGTCCGGGGCGCCCTTTGTGGTTTGGTGGTGGGGGCGACCGCGCCCCTACTCGGCGTCGGCGGCGACCTGCATTTTCACGATCTGGTCGGGCACGGCGACCTTGCCGTTGCGGCTGGAATCGCCCTTCTGGATCATGTCGACGTATTCCATGCCCTCGACCACTTCGCCCCACACGGTGTACTGGCCGTCCAGGAAGCGGGCGTCATCCAGGCAGATGAAGAACTGGCTGTTGGCGCTGTTGGGGCTTTGGGCGCGGGCCATCGAGGCGGTGCCGCGCAGGTGCGGGGCGTCGGAGAACTCGGCCTTGAGATCGGGCTTGTCGGAGCCGCCCATGCCGGTGCCGGTGGGGTCGCCGCCCTGGGCCATGAAGCCGTCGATGACGCGGTGGAAGACGGTGCCGTCGTAGAAGCCCTCGCGGGTCAGCTCCTTGATCCGCGCCACGTGGCCGGGGGCCAGATCGGGGCGCAGGCGGATCACCACGCGGCCATGGTCGAGGTCCATGTAGAGGGTGTTCTCGGGGTCCATCTCGGCGGCGGCGGCGGTGTCGGTCATGAGGGGGGATACTCCCAGGGCAAGGGTCATCAGGCAGGCCAGGAAAAGGCGGCGGGTGGCAGCCATTGGCGGGGCTCCTTGATCGGGCGGGGGGCGGCTCAGGGGGCGCCGGCGGCGTAGGCGTCCAGCACCCGGCGGCGCACCCGGGGCGGCACGAACGAGCTGATGTCGCCGCCCAGGCGGCCGATCTCCTTGACGAAGCGCGAGGAGATGAACTGGCAGCGTTCGGCGGCCATCAGGAAGACGGTTTCCACGTCGCCGGCCAGACGGGCGTTCATGCCGGCCATCTGGAACTCGTACTCGAAATCGGAGACGGCGCGCAGGCCGCGCACGATCAGCGTGCCGCCGACGCCGCGCACATGGTCGATGAGCAGGGAATCGAAGGGGGCGACCTCGATCACCGTGCCGTTGGCTGGCAGGTCGGCGATTTCGGCGCGCACCATCTCGACCCGCTCGTCGAGGCCGAACAGGGGCCCCTTGCCGGCGTTCCTGGCCACCGAGACGACCAACCGGTCGACCAGTCGGGTGGCCCGCTGGATGATGTCCAGGTGGCCGTTGGTGATCGGATCGAAGGTGCCCGGGTAGACCCCCACCCGAGGGCCACGCGGCTGGCTGTTGGCCTCGGCCATGGCTGGTCTCGTTCCTGTTGCCGGGGGTGCCCGGGCGCTCGGTCAGTCGTCGGTGGGCGCGGAATCGGCGCCGTTGGTGTCGTCTTCCAGGCCGTCGAGCCCGCCGTTCTCGGTCCCGTCTTCGGCCCCGTCTTCGCTGTCTTCGTCGGCCCCGTCGTCGGCGCCGTCGTCAGCCCCGTCGTCAGCCAGGTGGGCCACCGAGACGACGGTTTCGTCGGCATCGGTGCGGAACAGGGTCACCCCCTGGGTGGCGCGGCCGGCGATGCGGATATCACCGACCGGCAGGCGAATCAACCGTCCGGCGTTGGAGATCATCATGATCTGGTCGTCGTCGCCGACCGGCAGCGAGGCCACCACCTGGCCGTTGCGGGCCGAGGTGTCGATGTTGGTGATGCCCTGGCCGCCGCGCCCGGTGCGCCGGTACTCGTAGGCCGAGGTCCGCTTGCCGAAGCCGTTCTCGGTCACCGTCAGGATGAATTCCTCGGCCGCCTGCATGGTGGCGAACAGCTCGGCGTCGAGGTCGATGTCGGCGCTGGCCGCATCCTCGGTGCCGTTCTCGGCCGGGCTTTCGCCCCCGGTCTCGTTCTCGGCCTCGCCGTTTTCCTCGCCGCGCAGGCGCCGCGCGGCCTTCAGGTAGGCGTTTCGGGTGTCGCTGTCGTGGTCGCCGCCGGACAGCAGCGACAGCGACATCACCCGGTCGTCGTCGAGCAGGCGGATGCCGCGCACGCCGGTCGAGGTGCGCCCGGCGAACACCCGCACGTCCTCGACCGAAAAGCGGATCGCCTTGCCGTTGCGGGTGCAGAGCAGCACGTCCTGGTCGGCCCGACAGGTCAGCGCGCCGATCAGGCTGTCGCCGTCGTCCAGCTTCATGGCGATCTTGCCGTTGGCGCGCACGCTGGTGAAGTCCGACAGGCTGTTGCGCCGCACGCCGCCGCGCGCGGTGGCGAACATCACATGGAGGTCGGCCCAGGACTCCTCGTCCTCGGGCAGCGGCATGACGGTGGCGATGGCCTCGCCCTCGGCCAGCGGCAGGATGTTCACGGCGGCCTTGCCGCGGGCCTGGGGATTGCCCTGGGGCAGGCGGTAGACCTTCAGCTTGTAGACCATGCCGGTGGTGGTGAAGAACAGCACCGGGGCGTGGGTGTTGGCGACGAACAGGCTGGTCACCACGTCGGCCTCGCGGGTCGCCATGCCGGAGCGGCCGCGCCCGCCGCGCCGCTGGGCCCGGTAGCTGGACAGCGGCACCCGCTTGACGTAGCCGCTGGCGGTCAGGGTGACCACCATGTCCTGGCGCGGGATGAGGTCCTCGATGTCCTGTTCGAACTCGTTTTCCTCGATGGTGGTGCGCCGCTCGGTGGCGAAGTTCTCGCGCATTTCCACCAGCTCGTCGCGCAGCACGCCCATCAGCGTCTCGGGGTCGCCGAGGATGGCCAGGAAGTGGCGGATGCGCGCGCCGATCTCGGTCAGCTCCTGGCCGATCCTGTCGCGCTCCAGGCCGGTCAGGCGGTGCAGGCGCAGATCGAGGATGGCCCGGGCCTGGGTCTCCGACAGCCGGTAGTGGCCGTCGACCACCTGGTGGGTGGGGTCGTCGATCAGGGCGATCAGCGGGGCCACGCTGTCGGCCGGCCAGTCGCGGGCCATCAGCTGTTCGCGCGCCGTCTGCGGGTCGGGGGCGGCGCGGATCAGGGCGATCACGGCGTCGATGTTGGCCACCGCGATGGCCAGCCCGGCCAGCACGTGGGCCCGGTCGCGGGCCTTGCCCAGCTCGAACACGGTGCGCCGGCGGATGACCTCCTGGCGGAAGTCGAGGAAGGCCTCCAGCACCTGGCGCAGGGTCAGCATCTCCGGCCGCCCGCCGTTGATGGCCAGCATGTTGACGCCGAAGGTGCTTTGCAGCGGGGTGAAGCGGAAAAGCTGGTTCAGCACCACCTCGGCCTGGGCGTCGCGCTTCAGCTCGACGACGACGCGCACGCCGTGGCGGTCGGACTCGTCGCGGATCTCGGCGATGCCTTCCAGCTTCTTGTCGCGCACCAGCTCGGCGGTCTTTTCGATCATCGCCGCCTTGTTCACCTGGTAGGGCACCTCGGTGACGATGATGGCCTCGCGGTCCTTGCGCACCTCCTCGAAGTGGGTGCGCCCGCGCATCACGATGGAGCCGCGCCCGGTGGCGTAGGCGGCGCGGATGCCGGCCCGCCCGAGGATGGTGCCGCCGGTCGGGAAGTCGGGGCCGGGGACCAGTTCCAGCAGGTCGGCGTCGTCGGTGTCGGGGTTGTCGATCAGCGCGCAGCAGGCGTCGATCACCTCGCCCAGGTTGTGCGGCGGGATGTTGGTCGCCATGCCCACCGCGATGCCGCCCGCCCCGTTGACCAGAAGGTTGGGGAAGCGGGCCGGCAGGACCACCGGCTCGCGGGTGGTTTCGTCGTAGTTGGCCTGGAAGTCGACGGTTTCCTTGTCGATGTCTTCCAAAAGGCTGTGCGCGGCGCGGGCCAGCCGGGCCTCGGTGTAGCGCATGGCCGCCGCCTTGTCGCCGTCCATCGAGCCGAAGTTGCCCTGGCCGTCGATCAGCGGCAGGCGCATGGAGAAGTCCTGCGCCATGCGCACCATGGCGTCGTAGATCGCCTGGTCGCCGTGCGGGTGGTACTTACCCATGACGTCGCCGACGATGCGCGCCGACTTGCGATAGGGCTTGTTGTACTCGTAGCCGTTCTCCTTCATGGAGAACAGGATGCGCCGATGCACCGGTTTCAGGCCGTCGCGCACGTCGGGCAGGGCGCGCGAGACGATGACGCTCATGGCGTAGTCGAGGTACGAGCTTCTCATCTCGTCCTCGAGGTTGATCGGCTGGATGTCGGCGGCGGGCAACGGCGGCGTGGTCACGGTGGGCGTGTTCCGGATCGATCAAGGCTTTGAAAAGTCGGGGGCGGGCGGCCCGGGTGGGCGCGGGCGGGCGGGCCGCCGCGCGGTGGGCCCCCGGACGGAGCCGGCCAACGATGTCGACCCCATCGGGCGGGCCCCGGAGAGCCCCGAAATCTAGCAGAGGCCCGGGGGGCGAACAACGAGACTTTCGCTTGGTCCCCCTGGCGGGGCGGCGCTTGGCCCCCTGGCGGGCCGGCGCTCAGAAGGGGATGTCGTCGTCCAGGTCGCCGCCGCCGGCCGGCGGCATGTCCCAGCCACCGCCCTGGCCACCGGAGGAGCCGCCACCATAGCCGCCGCCCTGGTTCCCACCCTGGCCGCCGCCATAGCCGCCGCCCTGGTTGCCGCCATAGCTGTCGCCGCCACCACCACCACCACCGCCACCACCACCGCCACCACCACTGGGGCGGCCGTCGAGCATGGTCATCTCGCCGCCGAAGCCCTGCACCACCACTTCCGTGGTGTAGCGCTCCTGGCCCGACTGGTCCTGCCATTTGCGGGTCTGCAACTGGCCGCAGATGTAGACCTTGGAGCCCTTCTTGAGGTAGCGCTCGGCGACCTCGGCGGTGGGGCCGAAGATGACCACGCGGTGCCACTCGGTACGCTCGCGGCGCTCGCCGGTGGCCTTGTCCTTCCAGGTGTCGGAGGTGGCCAGGTTGAGGTTGGCCACCTTGCCGCCGTTCTGCATGGTCCTGACTTCCGGGTCGCGGCCCAGGTTGCCGATCAGGATGACCTTGTTGACGCTGCCCGACATGATGGTGTTCTCCCCCGGCGGCGGTGATTGGGCAGGCACTTTAGACAAGGGGCCAGTGTCGGGCAACCGGCTGTGAGGCCCTGCTTGGCGACGCCACTCCATGAGCCGCGCGCAAGGCACTGTCGCGGGCATTGCATGGCCGTGCGGGGCGCCCTAATCTCGGGGTCGAGTTGGCGGCGGGGAACCGGGGCGACGGCTCGTCCGGCCCCGCCCCGCCCCTGTTGGCGACTCCTTGATTTACATGGACAGCGACGAAAGGACGGCTCCCATGAAGAACACGCTCACCCGGTTGGGGATGGTTTCGGCGCTTGCCCTGGGCACCGCGCTGGGCGCCACGGCGGCCCAGGCCGAGGGCCTGAAGCTGGGCGCGGCGATGCCGATGACCGGCGACCTGCAGGCCTACGGCTCGACCTCGCTCAACGGCATCAAGCTGGCGGCCAAGCAGATCAACGCCCAGGGCGGGGTGCTCGGGGGCGAGCTTCAGATCGTCGTCGGCGACACCCAGACGGCGCCCCAGGCCGGGGTCGACGCGGCCCAGAAGCTGGTCAACCTCGAGAAGGTCAGCGGCATCGTCGGCGCCCTGTCCTCGGGGGTGACCATCCCGATCGCGGAGTCGGTGTCCAAGGCCAACGGCGTGCCGCAGATTTCCGGCGCCTCCACCTCGCCGGTGATCACCGAGCTCAAGGACGACGACTTCCTGTTCCGCACCGTGCCCTCGGATGCCGGGCAGGGCGTCGCGCTGGCCCAGGTGACCATGGAAAAGGGCGTCGACAAGGTCGCCGTGATGTACGTCAACAACGACTACGGCAAGGGGCTGGCCGATTCCTTCGCCGGGGCCTTCGGCGGCAAGGACGGCGAAGTGACCGGCAGCGTCGGCTTCGAGAAGAACCAGGCCTCCTACCGCGGCGAGTTGCAGCGCGCCGCCGAGGGCGGGGCCGAGTATCTGGTCCTGATCGCCTATCCGGAATCGGGCCAGACCATCATCCGTCAGGCCCTGGAGGGTGGCTTCTTCTCGAAGTTCATCTTCACCGATGGCCTGAAGGACCCCGGTCTGGTCGCCGCCATCGGCGCCGACTACATGAACGGCACCTTCGGGACCACCGCCAAGGCCCTGGAAAGCGATTCCTCGAAGGCCTTCAAGGACGCCTGGGCCGAGGAATACGGCAGCGAGTCCGAAAAGCCGTATCACGACACCGCCTATGACGCGACCTACCTCCTGGCGCTGGCCGCCGAGAAGGCCGGCTCGACCGACCCCAAGGCGGTGCGCGACGCCCTGCGCGAGGTCGCCAACCCGCCGGGCAAGAAGATCGGCGCCGGCCAGTGGGCCGAGGCCCTGGCCGCGCTGAAGGCCGGCGAGGACATCGACTACGAGGGCGCCGCCGGCTCGCAGAACTTCGATGCCAACGGCGACGTCGCCGGCACCTTCGAGCTGTGGCAGGTGAAGGACGGCAAGTTCGAGACCGTCAAGGTGTTCGAGCCCACCATGTAACGGCTCCGAGTAACGGCTCCGGCCGCGCGTCCCGCTGGCGGGGGGCGCGGCCGATCCGTCCGGTTCCCATCCAGGCCGGCGTCCGGGGCTCCGGGCGCCGGCCCTTTTTGTATTCCGAAAACCGGACAGTCCGGCCTTGAGCCAATCCCGAGCGATCCGGAACGGATCGCGACGACGATTTCATGCTCAAAGAGCGCGCCGCTTGCCTGACCAGGGGGCTGTGCCGGCGCTCCCTCGGCCCTTGTGCGCCGCCTGTCGGCATGGGGGCCCGCGCCGAGGTCTATGGCTTTGGTCATAGCCCCGCGCCGACGTCCCCCCGGGGGGTGAGGGGCCTTCAAAACCATACCTTTGGGGTGCCGCGCCGCCGGAATTTTATGCCAGAAATATCACCCAAATGGGGGATTACAGGCGGCATTTCCTGCGCAACCATCATGACTATGGAAAAACCTCTTCGGGGCCATCGCCACATGGCGGAAGGCGTCCAAGGGGTGGATTGAACCGACACTCGGGTGCTGCCCGGGGGTCGGGCGGGATGCCAGGGGGACGAGGCCCGAAGCACCCGCCGATCGGAGCAGCACTCACAGCCTGGAAAAGGGGCGCACCATGGTTGATCGCATCGAGACGACGGGCACCGAGAGCGTGACCGAGAACACCGAGAACACTGGCGCGACCACGCCGGCCGGGCAGCAGCTGGCCCAGGCGGCTGGCGAGGACCTGGGGGCCATCCTGGAAGGTGGCGCCGGTCTGAACGTCCCCGAGGCGGTGACCCTGCCCGGGGCCGGCGAGCGGGTGGTTGTGCCGGCCGGGCCTGGGGTGACCTATCAGATCGACGCGCCGAGCGCGACCTACGCCCAGGAAGGGCCGAGCCTGGTGGTTCAGACCACCCAGGGCGAGGTGGTGCTGCAGGACTTCTTCGTGCTGGCCGACACCGGCCTGCCGCCGGCCCTCAGCCTGGCCGATGGCGCGGTGATCCCGGCCGAGCAGATCATCGCCAGCATCGACGGCTTTGATCCGGATGCGGTGGCGGCGGCGGCCGGCGGTGGCGCCGGCGGCGGTGGCGGCGGCGCCAGCTTCGGCGCCTACGATCCCGGCAACCTGGGCGACGGCCTGGACCAGAGCGATCTGGGCGGCGACCTGGACCTGGGTTTCGCTGCCCCGGCGGCGGGTCTGGACGTCGCGGTCGATCCGGCGGAAGGGGCGCTGCTGGTCAGCTTCCTGAGCGCCGAGACCGACGTTGACGTGCCCGACGAGCTGCCCAAGGACTTCAACGGCGAGGAAGATCCGAGCTGGGTCGAGGGCCAGTACGCCGGCATCTTCGAAGACAGCATGCCCAACGCCGACGAGGGCTGGTACGCCAAGGCCTATGGCCGTCTGGTGGTCGAGCTGGTGCCGGCCGACAACGAGACCTTCGTGCCGGGCAGCACCCTGGGCATCATTCCCGACGCCGACCTGTTCTTTGCCGGCGATCAGGCCGACTATCCGGCGCCGTTCAGCGGCGCCATGGACCTCGAGACGATCCGCGAGACCTACGACGGCTGGCTGCTGTCGGTGGGCGAGCCGGGGACCGCTGGCGCGCAGTTGGTTTTCCCCAACGCCGCCGGGGAGTTCTTCGTTTCGGTCGATGACATCAACGACATCTATGTGATCCCGCCGGAGCACTCCGACGTCGACGTGCCGTTCACCGTGGAAGCGTCGATCATTGACCCCGACTCGGGCGACATCGCGACCATCAGCGGGTCGGGCACGGCGGTGCTGGACGCGGTTGCCGACAAGGCCGAGTTCAAGGAAGGTCCGTTCGAGGACTACCGCGACGGCGACGTGGAATGGCCGGCCGACTTCAACGAGGACGGCTACATCAGCGGCGTCGATTACGACAACGGCGACCCCAACTTCCTGACCAGCTACAACGAGGACAACGCCCAGTACAACTGGTTCACCGGCGAATACCGTGATGGCTGCCCGTTCTTCGGCGTCGGCTTCATCACCGGCACGCCGGACAAGGACGGCTCGGAGGGCATTTCCTCGGTGGTGGTCAGCTTCGCCGACCTCGATGACGGGGCCACCGTGCGCTTCGGCTGGCAGGAGCTGACCGGCGGCCAGGGCATTGGCCCGCAGCCGGCGTTCCAGGCGGCCCTGGTCCAGGGGCCGCAGGGCCCGCAGCAGGTGATGCTGTGGGGCGTGGTTGCCGGTGGCCCGTCGTTCGGTCAGCCGATCATGGCCGACGTCACCGTGGGCGAGGATGGCAGCCTGACCTTCGACAACTTCTCGTACTTCCTGTTCGACAGCGAGAGCGAGGAGTGGGTGAACGTCAGCGGCGAGGAGGCCCGGGTGGTCGACCTCAGCCTGCACGGTCTGAACGTCGAGCTGCCGCAGCACGCCGATGACGACTTCACCATGAACGTCTCGGTGACCACGACCGATCACGCCAGCGACGACGAGCTGAGCGGCGACAACAACACCGCCGTCTCGGACGCCAGCTACCACTACGACATCAAGGCGGTGGCCGACGCGCCGGAGATCAGCATCACCAAGGATTGCCGCGAGGGCGATCACGGCAAGTTCTACAACGAGGGTCCGTTCTGGAACTCGAGCACCGTCTACGAGGTGGAAGAGGACGCCCAGGGCTACTGGTGCGGCAAGCAGATCATCGACCTGCCGACGGTGGCGGTGACCTTCCCCGACCAGGACGGCTCGGAAGCCCACTGGGTGAAGATCGACCTCGACATCCAGCCCGGCGACGGCATCAACCCCAACACCTGGCTGGACAACCCGGGCAGCCATGGCCTGGAACTGGGCTACATGGTGAACGGGCACTTCGTTGCCTTGGACTCGCACCACGGCTCCTACTACATGACCGAGGACCAGATGAACGCCCACGGCGACGATCTGGTGGTCAAGGGCCCGGCCGACTGGTACGGCGACATCGACGTCACCGTGACCGGCATCGCCAAGGAGTGGAACGTCGACAACGACGTGCCGACCGACTGGTTCCCGTGGTCGGACAGCGATGACATGCGCGACGAGTGGGCGACCACCGAGGAGGAGGTCACCGTGCGCGTCGATGCGCGGCCGGACTTCTACCGGGGCGGGCCGGAGACGGCCACCCTGGACGAGGCCGACATCGAGGGTGGGCGTCGCGACGACGACGGCTCGAACCAGCCCGATGGCGACTGGTTCCCGCCCAGCTACACCGGCAGCCTGAACGTCGAGTTCGGCAACGACCACGGCAAGAACGATGGCATCTGGGGCAACCTGGCCCATGCCGCGATCGACATCGGGGCGCTGAACGCCACCCTGAGTGGCGGCGACTGGAGCTCGGAAGGGCGTGACCTCTATGCCGTCTCGGACGGCAACGGGGGCGCGGTCATCAAGGCCTCGGTGCCGGGCTACAACAACGACGAGACGGTGATGACCATCTCGTTCGGCAACGACCCGGCCGACCTTCAGTACACGGTCACTCTGTACGACAACATCGACCACGATGCCCGCTGGTACACCGATGGCGAGCGGCACCTGGACCTTGACGTGACGGTGACCGATAGCGACGGCGACAGCGCCAGCAACAACCTGAAGATCGTCATCCGTGACGACAATCCGGAGGCGATGGCCGAAACCAACAGCACCCAGGAAGACACCCACGGCTACGTGGGCTACGCCCGCGGCGAGCTGGACTTCGTGCCCGGTGCCGACGGCGCCGAGGTGACCGACATCCAGATCATCGACTACGACCTCTACCCCTGGTGGAACGGCGTGCAGGTGCACGACGGCGAGCCGGGCGGCCAGCCGACCACCCTGAAGTCGGGCGGCGAGAAGGTCGACGTTCAGACCACCACCGAGAACGGCAATCTGGTGGTCTACGGCACGGCCGCTGGCCAGACCGTCTTCAAGCTGGTGGTCGAGCCGGACGGCGACTACGAGTACAAGCAGTACGGACCGCTGGACCACCCGGACCAGGGTCAGACCGGGAGCGACGATCCGCTGAACCTGAAGTTCACCTACACGGTGACCGATGGCGATGGCGATCAGGACTCCAACACCCTGACCATCACGGTGAACGATGACGGGCCGGTGGCCAACGCCGACCTGCTGGTGGTGACCGATCCCAGCGCCTCCGACATGGGCGGCAACGTGCTCGACAACGACGAGTTGGGCGCCGATGAGGCCGCGACGGTGACCGCGATCAAGGTGGACGGTGCCTTGCTTGACGTGGGTCAGGCCCACGTCCTGGCCGATGGCAGCACCATCCAGGTCAATGCCGACGGCAGCTACACCTACAGCTACCAGGCCGATCCCATCACCCTGGGCGGCACCACGGCGGGCTGGGAGGGCGTTGCCCTGGCCGCCTTCAACGAAGGGACCTCCTACGTTGACGCGAACGGCCGCCTCGACCTCAGTCTGGCGGACGGAACGGTGTCCACCCAGATCGACCTTTTGGGCACCAGCAAGGGCGTCGGCGGCAGCCCGGGTGGCGCCGAGATTGGCGTGAAGAAAAATGGTCAGAGCGAGGCCCTGGCGGTCAGCCTTGGTCGTGCCACCCTCAGCGCCACGGTTCTCTTCGCGGACCTCGAGTTCGACGGCCTCGGCGGCTGGTTCAAGGAGGAAGGGCGTTGGGAGGCCTTCGACGATCACGGCAACCTGGTCGATTCGGGGAGCCTCGCGGCCATCGCGTGGAGCGGGACCGATCCGCTGACCATCACCACCGACTCGCCGTTCTCGCACATCGTGTTCACGGCCGAGGGGTACCACGATGGCTTCCTTCGGGATCTGTCCAGCGACTTCATGGTTCGTTCGGTCGAGTTCGATCCGTTGCCCGAGGACCACACCGTCGAGTACCAGGTGACCGACGGCGACGGGGATACCAACTGGGCGCCCCTGCACATCGTCGGCGCCGAGAACGAGATCGTGAGCCCCACCGATGACGGTGAGACCCTCACCGGAACCGCCGGGCGCGATGTGATCTTCGGCGGCGAAGGTGATGACACCCTGATCGGCGGCGCGGGCGGCGACGTCCTGATCGGTGGCGGCGGGGCCGATACCCTGACCGGTGGCGACGGCGCCGACACCTTCGTGGTCGGCGACGGCGACACCATCACCGACTTCGACGCTGGCGAGGGCGACAGCGTCAACCTCGACCTCCTGTTCGAGGCCCTGGACCCGGACTACAACGCCGAGGACGGTGCCGACTTCAGCGTTGCGGTGTCCGGCGGCGTGGTCACCATCACCGCCGAGAACGAGGCCGGCACGCCGAGCGCCGAGTTCACCATGGAGGGCATGAGCGACGCCGACATCGCGGCGATGATCCAGGCCAACCAGAACATCGAGAACCCGAGCTGATCGCGGTTCGGGGTGGCTCGGGGGTCTGATGGGACCCCCGGGCGACGATCAGCAAAGGGCGGCTCCGCAAGGAGCCGCCCTTTCTCTTTGCCCGGCGTCTTGGATGGCATCCCGCTGGCGGGGCCACCGAAAGATGGTCCGGGCGACTCGGCGATACCCTGATCGGGCGATCAGGGGCGCGAGGTGCACAATTTCAAGTTTGCGCCCGAACCTTACCTCTGCTGTATGCCTTTGGTGATAGGCGACCATGCAGTGGGGGCGCCAGGAGGGGCGGCCGAGGGCGTGCATCTCCCATAGGTCCAGGGGGGGAGAGGATTTCAGGGATATAATTTATGTTCAAAATATCACTCAAATGGGGGATTACAGCCTATCCCCCAGAGGCGATGATCGAGGAATGAGGGAACTCGCGCCGCAGCCTTGCGGGCAGTTTTCGTGAGAATTTCAATCGGGAAAGCGTTCTGCTGTGGGCTGCCGGAACGGCAGGGCTTCCGGGGCGCTTTCCCAGACCACACGAAGAGGGGCATACAATGGTTGACCGCATCGACACCACCGGTTCCGAGACCCTGACCGAGACCGAGATCGACGCCGCCCCCGAGTCGGGAGCCGACACGGCGGTCAATTCGCAACTGGCCCAGGCGGCTGGCGAGGATCTGGGTGCCATCCTGGAAGGTGGCGCCGGCCTGAACGTGCCCGAGGCGGTGACCCTGCCCGGAGCCGGCGAGCGGGTGGTCGTCCCGGCCGGTCCGGGGGTGACCTATCAAATCGACGCCCCGAGCGCGACCTATGCCCAGGAAGGGCCGAGCTTGGTGGTTCAGACCGCCCAGGGCGATGTGGTCCTTCAGGACTTCTTCGTGATTGCCGACACCGGCCTGCCGCCGGCCCTCAGCCTGGCCGATGGCGCGGTGATTTCGGCCGAGCAGATCATCGCCGGCATCGACGGCTTTGATCCGGATGCGGTGGCGGCGGCGGCCGGCGGTGGCGCCGGCGGCGGTGGCGGCGGCGCCAGCTTCGGCGCCTACGATCCCGGCAACCTGGGCGACGGGCTGAACCAGCTCGACCTGCTCGGCGATCTGGACCTGGCTTTCGGCACCCTGAGCGAGACCGAGGAGGTCGGGGTCGACCTGGCCGAAGGGGCGCTGCTGGTCAGCTTCCTCACCGGCCGCACCGATGTCGATGTGCCGGACGAGTTGCCGGACGACTTCAACGAGTCGGGGGACGACGACTACGACCCGACCTGGGTCGAGGGTCAGTACGGCGGCATCTTCGAGGACAGCATGCCCAACGCCGACGAGGGCTGGTACGCCAGCGCCTACGGTCGTCTGGTGGTGACCCTGGTCCCGGCCGACAACGAAACCTTCCTGCCCGGCAGCAACCTGGGCATCACGCCCGATGCCGAGCTGTTCTTCGCCGGCGACCAGGACGACTATCCGACGCCGGCCGACCTCGCGGGCGGCGTGATCGACCTTGAGACCATCCGCGAAACCTACGACGGCTGGCTGCTGGTGATCGGCGAGCCGGGCTCCCCCGATGCGCAGATCGTTTTCCCCAACGGCGCCGGGCAGTTCTTCGTCTCGGTCGATGACATCAACCAGATCTACGTCATTCCGCCGGAGCACTCCGACGTTGATGTGCCGTTCAACGTGGAAGCGGCGATCATCGATCCGGATTCCGGCGACATCGCCCCGATCAGCGGGGCCGGGACCGCGATCCTCGACGCGGTGGCCGACAAGGCCACCTTCGACGGTCTGACCGGCGAGGAAGGCCTTGACCCGGGCCAGGGCCAGACCGACGAGCCGGTCCTGGTCGAGAACAGCGAGGATACGCCGTTCACCATGGCCTCGCCGACCGGCTACGAACTGCCCGGCACGGTCACCCCGGTGGGCGGCATCGTGGTCGACATGATCGGCCTCAACGGCGTGCGCGTGGTCGGCCAGTTGTCGGCCAGCGGCCTGTTCGAGGGCTTCGCGCCGGAGGGCCAGAACGAGGTCGAGATCGGCAGCTTCACCAGCCTGGCCGATGTGGTGGCGGCCCTCGGCGGCGGCCTGCAGAGCTTTGCCGCCCGCCTGACCATCGAGGATGGCGACACCGCGGCCGGCGACTTCGATGACGGCGACGTCACGCTGCTGGTCAACGGCGTCGATCTCGGCAACTGGAGCGACGTCACCACGGTGACCACCAACGGCAGCGGCACCGTGACCGGGGCCGAGCACCAGGGCTTCGGTGACGACGACCTGGATACCGGCTGGTTCTCGACCGCCGATTCCGGGGTCCTGTCGGCCCTGTTCAGCTCGATGAGCGGCAGCGGCGCGCTGGGCTTCTCGCTGTATGACGCCGACACCCCGGGCGACAACTATTACGACTTCACCCAGGGCGTCGATGGCGGTCTGGTCGACATCGGCTCGGACCTCGGCGTGGTCGGCCAGGTGGCCAACTATGACGTGGCCGACCCCGACATCGCGGTGACCGGGCTGACCGAGGACAACGCCTACGACACCGGCAGCGACGACGCGGACGGCACCGACAACTGGCTGGACGCCGATGACGGCGACGCCGACACCTCGTTCTACAACATCGGCTTCACCACCCAGACCCCGGACCAGGACGGCTCGGAGTCCATTTCGCGGGTCGAGCTGGACTTCAGCCAGCTCGAGTACGACCTGGGCGAGGGCAGCGAGTTGCTCTACGGCGGCCAGACGCTGGCTGACGGCGACTTCGTGCAACTGGTCGCCACGGTGGCCGACGCCGATGGCAACCTGTCGCCGCAACTGGTGTGGGCCGAGGTGACCTTCAGCCAGGGCGACAACGACGGCACCGCCACCTTCACCATCTACAGCGACCACCCGGACAACGGCGGCGCGCCGCTGGTCGACCATTCGACCGATCCCGGCGTGCGCTCGGACTCCGACCTGCGCGTGGTCGAGATCGACTTCAGCCAGGGCGTCGGCGGGCAGATCTACACCCAGGCCTTCACGGAAGGCGGCGGCCAGTCGATCACCGACTACGGCCTGCAGATCGGCCTGCCCCAGCACCTGGACGACGATTTCGACTTCCAGGCCACGGTGACCACCAACGACTTCCCGACCGACGACGAGTTGGTTGATCTCGGCAGCAGCGCCGATCCGACCGCCAATCCGGCCGCCGACGACACCATGGACAACAACCAGGCGCTGTCGCAGGCCACCTTCCAGGTGGAGATCAAGGCGGTGGCCGATCAGGTCGGCTTCACCGGTCCGGAAACCACCACCTTCAACGAGGATGACGGCGTCACCGGCGCCCAGGGCGCCGAAACCGGCGTCGATGACGGCTACGGGATGACCATCCCCATGGTCATGACCGCCAGCCTGGAGGACCGCGACGGCTCCGAGCTGGTCCGCTCGGTGGTGCTGACCCGCCAGGACGGTGACGACGAGGCCCGCTTCGTCGATGGCGAGGGCGAGCCGGTCGAAAGCGGCGATACCCTGACCATCAACGGGCTTCAGTACGAGGCCACGCTGTCGAACGACGGGCGGAGTCTCACTCTGACCCTGGTCAGTGACGACAGCGCCGGCGCCGCCCAGGACTTCGTGCTCGACGGCGAGATCGGCGTGCAGTTGTCGATCGACGACAGCAGCGACTTCAGCGTCCAGTACGACGTGACCACCCAGGAGGTCTTCCCGGACGACGACAACACCAGCGGCGACCCCATCGCCCACGAGTACGAGACCACCTCGACCACCATCGACTACACCGTGACCGGCGTTGTCGGCGAGGCCGCCCTGACCGCCACCGATGCCACCGTGCAGGAGGACGACGGCGAGGAAGACGGCGCCGAGGATGGCGGGGTCATCGTCGACGTGGACATCCAGGCCGCCACCCAGGATCAGGACCTGGACGGCGAGCGGTCCGAGGCCATCACCCAGGTCACCCTGACCCACACCGGCCAGGGCGCCTTCGTGCTGCCGGACGGCGCCGAGGTGGGCGGCACGGTCGAGATCGACGGCCACACCGCCACCATCGAAAGCTGGACGGCGACCGAGGTGGTGCTGTCGTTCGCCAAGTCGGAGAACGTGCAGGGCATCGACCTGGATGACGTCAAGGTGGCGGTCGGCAACGACGACAGCACCGATTTCGACATCACCGCCGTGGTCGAGACCACCGAGTACGACGACGACGACAACATGGCGGAAACCACCACCGCCCAGATCACCCAGCACGTGGAAGTGCAGGGCGTTGCCGAGACGGTGGCCGGTGGCTTCGATGAGCAGGCCACCTGGACCTACAGCGAGGACGATGGCGAGGAAGACGGCGCCACCGATGGCGGGGTCAGTGTCGATGTGGCGTTTGCCGTGTCGACCCAGGACCTGGATGCGGCCGGCGAGCAGTCGGAAGGCATCTCCAAGATCGTGCTGACCCACGATGGCCAGGGCAGCTTCGAGGTGTCCGACGCCTTCGTCGCCGCCTACCCGACGGCGACGGCGGTGGTGTCGGCCGACGGCAAGACGCTGACCATCGAGTTCAGCGCGCCGAACGACATCGAGAGCGTCGACCTGAGCGGTCTGGTCTCGGTCGAGCTGGGCAATGACGACAGCACCGACTTCGGCATCGACGCCACGGTGACCAGCACCGAGTACGATGACAACGGCGGCACCGTGGCGCTGGCCAGCAAGGACACCGAGTTCCACCAGGACGTGGTGATTGAGGGCGTTGCCGAGACGGTGGCCGGTGGCTTCGATGAGCAGGCCACCTGGACCTACAGCGAGGACGATGGCGAGGAAGACGGCGCCACCGATGGCGGGGTCAGTGTCGATGTGGCGTTTGCCGTGTCGACCCAGGACCTGGACGCGGCCGGCGAGCAGTCGGAAGGCATCTCCAAGATCGTCCTGACCCACGATGGCCAGGGCAGCTTCGAGGTGTCCGACGCCTTCGTCGCCGCCTACCCGACGGCGACGGCGGTGGTGTCGGCCGACGGCAAGACGCTGACCATCGAGTTCAGCGCGCCGAACGACATCGAGAGCGTCGACCTGAGCGGTCTGGTCTCGGTTGAGCTGGGCGACGACGACAGCACCGACTTCGGCCTCGACGCCACGGTGACCAGCACCGAGTACGACGACAACGGCGGCACCGTGGCGCTGGTCACCAAGGACACCGAGTTCCACCAGGACGTGGTGATTGAGGGCGTTGCCGAGACGGCCGCTGGCGGCTTCAAGGCGGCCGACGACGAGGGCGGCGTCACCTGGACCTTCCAGGAAGACGGCGGCGACACCAACGGCTATCGCGATGGCAGCTGGACGGCCGCCGACAAGGGCGTGGTCGTGCCGGTGGCCTTTGCCACCGCCACCCAGGATGACGACGGCTCGGAGCAGTCGGAGGGCATCAGCCAGGTCGTCCTGAGCCACACCGGCCAGGGGAGCTTCGTGGTCGACGAGTCCGGCCTCGCCGAGGCTTTCGAGGGCATCAGCGGGGTCACCGTCACCTACAACAACGACGGCAGCGTCACCATCGCCTTCGACACCCCCGATGCCGTGGAAGCGGTCGATCTGACCGACTTCGTCTCGATCCACCTGGGCCGCGACGACAGCACCGACTTCACCATCAACGCCGACGTGACCACCGTCGAGTACGACGACAACGGCGGCACCGTGGCACTGGCCAGCAAGGTCACCCACTTCGACCAGGACGTGACCGTTGAGGGCGTGGCCGAGACCGCGTCGGAATGGTTCAACTACGGCGACGACGACGTGCGCGCGACGGTCGCCGAGGATGACGGCGAAGGCGACGGCGCCACCGACGGCGGCGTCAGCGTGGATGTGTGGTACGGCACCAGCACCAACGACGAGGATGCCGCGGGCGAGAAGTCGGAAGGCGTCTACCAGATCGTTCTGACCCAGGACTCCGACGGCGGTTCCTTCGCGCTGGCTGACGCCACCGACAATGGGGACGGCACCCATACCGTCACCATCACCGTGACCATGGCGGATGGCACCTCCCAGGACGTCGAGGCGACCGCCACCATCACCGGCACCGCCGACGGCGAGTCCCTGACCCTGACTTTCGACACCCCGTACATCGGGCTTGTCTCGGCCTATCACCTGTCGCAGGTGGTTTCGGTTGAGCTGGTTGATGACGACAGTTCCGATTTCACCCTGACCGGCCAGACCGTCACCATCGAGTACGACGACGACGCCGAGCTGGCGGACGGGACCACGAACTCCGACATCGCCACCAGCGACAACACCCACACCACCGCCCCGGTCGAGCAGGCCATCACCGTGGAAGGCGTGGCCGAAACGGCGGCGCTTGACACCAACTGGCAAGGCGCGAGCGAGGATCACGACGACGACGACAGCACGCCGGCGGCCTGGGTGGTCCAGGAGGATGCCGGCAATGCCGTCGGTGGTGGCAGCGCGGGCGATGGCGGCGTGGAGGTTCCGCTGTCCATCACCGCCGCCACCCAGGACGAGGACCAGTCCGGCGAGCAGTCCGAGGCGATCACCGAGATCGAGCTGACCCACACCGGCCAGGGGGCGTTCCAGTTCACCGACAAGGATGGGACGACCTACACCGAGGGCAGTGGCTCGACCACCATCACGGTGGACGGCACCGACCATGCCGTGGACTACGCGTTCGATGGCTCCGGTTCCCTGACCCTGTCGTTCCCCGATGACGCCGTGGATGGTCCGCAGATGCTGCAGAGCATCGACCTGACGGATCATGTCCTGGTCAAGGTCGGCAACGACGACAGCACCGACTTCGATATCACCGCCACCGTCCAGACCACCGAGTATGACGACGACGAGGGTGGCTCGGTGGCCACGGGCAGGGAGACGGCGAGCACCTCGATCACCCAGCATGTGATTGTCGAGGGCGTGGCCGAGACGGCGGCCGGCGGCTTCAACGCCGACGGAACCTGGACCTTCGAGGAGGACGGCGGCTCGCGCCGGGCCGACAACGGCGTGATCGTCGCGGTCGACTTCCAGGCCCAGACCCAGGACGACGACGGCGCCGAGCAGTCGGAAGGCATCACCAGGATCGTGGTCGAGCAGACCAGCGGCACCGGTGAGTTCACCGACGCGGCGGGCAACGAACTGCCCGCCACCCTGACCATCGGCGGTGTCGAGTGGACCGTCGACGTCAGCGGCCCCATGGGCGATCAGACCCTGACCCTGACCTACGCCGGGACCGGCAACAGCCAGGTGCAGTCGGTCGACCTGAACGGCGTCATCGCCGTCACCGTGGGCGGTGACGACAGCGACAACGTGACCCTGAACGCCACCGTCACCACCACCGAGTACGACGACGACGGCGGCTCGGTGGCGGTGGCCAGCCGCGACACCGAGTTCGGCCCGCAGACGGCGACCCTCACCCCGGTCGCCGACCGCCCCGACTTCGATGGCGCGCGCACCGGCACCGAGGACGAGTGGATCGCCCTCGACCTGACCGACGGCGCCAGCACCAACGACGAGGATGCCGAGAGCGAGCAGTCGGAGAGCATCGTCCAGTACCGGGTTGGCGACTTCGACGCCATCGAGGGTCTGGGCGCCGGCGTCAAGTACACCGACGACAACGGCGACGTGCACGAGTACTTCTACACCGGCTCGACCCTGGGCTGGGTGGAGAGCGTCAACGGTGGCATCCCGCTGCCCAGCAACGACCTGGACGGCAACCTGAAGCTCTCGCCGGCCGAGGCGGCCACCTTCCAGGTGAAGGCGCCGTGGAACAGCGACGAGGACTTCACCCTGAAGGTCGGCGTGCGCGTCAAGGACGTGGACGAGGACGGCGACGGCAACGACAAGAAGTGGTTCAACAACGACCTCACGGTCGAGGTGGACTCGGTGGCCGATGCCGGTGTCGGGCTGATCCTGCTGCCGGGTGGCTATGTCAACGAGGACGGCAGCATCACCCCGCAGATCACCGGCGTCTTCCCGGACAGCGACGGTTCCGAGGAACACATCCTGTACCTCGCGGTTCCCGAGGGCTGGTCGGTGGTCAACGCCAACGGCTGGACCCTGGTTGACGACGCCAACAGCTCCTACGACGGCCAGTACATGCTGGACGTGACCAGCCAGGGTTACGTTGTCGGCGCCGCGGCCCCGACCCTGGCCCCGCCGGCCGACTCCGATGTGGATGCCACGCTGTCGGTGACCATGCTGTCGCGTGAGCTGAACGCCGAGGGCAGCTACAACGAGACCGTCAACGACATCGCCACCACGCCGGTCAGCCGGCTGATCGTGGTCGATGCCGATGCCGACATGCCGACCGATGTCAGCGGCGACGCCGACTATCCGGAGGACTACACCGCGGCGGCGCCGGGTGGCGAGACCACGGTCAGCGTCACCGCCACCTTCGGCGACTACGAGGACGGCTCGGAAACCCACTACGTGGCGGTCGAGCTGCCCGAGGGCTGGGGCTACAGCGGCGGCTATGACACCTGGGACGGCGTCGGCCCCTACGCCGGCACCACCTTCGTGCTGATCCCGGTCGACAACGCCGACATCGCCGACGGCGGCGGCACGGTGAGCGTGCCGCTGACCATGACCGTGCCCGAGAACGTGGCCGACTCCACCAAGGTGGAGCTGACCGTGCTGGCCGGGGCGGTCGAAACCCTGACCGGCGACCACGAGCCTGAGTGGTGGGCGAGCGACAACGTGGCCATCGCCAACGGCACGGCGACGGTCATCATCGATCCGGCCGATCCGGGCGCGCCCGGCGACCCGGGCGATCCCAACAATCCCAACGATCCGCCGACCAACAACGACTACGGCTACGTGGGCGGGGCGATCGCCTTCGAGGACGGCGACAGCCCGGAGACCCCGGTGCAGATCGACGGCGACAATGCCTACGCGGTGTCCTTCACGCCGTTCGTCGATGACACCTCGGGCACCGAGCACAACGCTGCGGAGAGCATCGAGGCGGTTACCGTCGGCACCTACAGCGGCGGTACCCTTTACGCCACCAGCGATGGCGTGACCTTCACCGCCCTGGCTGCCGGCGACACCTTCACGCCGGATCAGGAGCTGTTCTTCGTGCCGGCCGAGAACGACAGCGATGCCGACCTCAGCATCCCGCTGACCCTCAGCCTGGTCGACCCGGACTCCGGCGCCACCGCCGAGGTGCCGAGCTACATCACCGTGGTCATGGACGCGGTGGCCGACATGCCGACCATCGGCGCCTCCGCCGGCGACGAGACGGCCGGCGTGGAACGCCTGCTGTCGCTGTCCTACAGCGGCGACGCGGGTGATACCGACAGCATGGCCAGCGCCTGGAGCGCCGCCGGGGTGAGTGTCAGCCCGGTGACCTGGACGATCCCGACGATTAGCGGCACCAACGTCAACGTGGCGGTCCTGCCGGGCACCGACTTCGGGTCGAAGAACCTGAACTTCACGCTGGGCAACGGCAACACCCCGAACACGGCGCTGCACGGCCAGTGGCAGTACTCGGGCTTCGCCGTCAACCATGGCGACATGGACATCGACAACGGCGAGATCGACACCCTGGATGGGAACGACGCCAACGCCGTCGAGGCGATCCGCCTGACCTTCGATGACCCGATGGATCAGGTGACCGTCGACCTGGGCGCCCTGTTCGGCGACCTGGAAAACGAGAACGCCCCCTATGACGCCCAGTACCACGAGAAGGCCCTGATCATCGCCTACGACGCCGAGGGCAACGAGGTGGCCCGCACCACCGTTGAGGGAACGGTCAACGGGCTGGCCTCCGGCACCCTGACCGCGCCCGAGGGGCAGAGCATCGCCGCGGTGATGGTCTCGCCGCTCAACGACGGGGCCGGGCTGTCGGGCCACAACTCCGACTTCCTGGTCACCGGTGTGTCCGGCGTCGCCCACGTGGACGAGGAGACCTGCACCACCGACACCGTGTGGGTCGATGAAGGGGCCCAGGTGACGGTGACCCTGACCGCCACCTTCGGCGACGTGGTCGATGGTTCGGAAAGCCACTACATGGCGGTGCTGCTGCCCGACGGGCTGACCCTGGCCAGCACCCCGGCCAATTCGACCACGATCCCGGTCGGGCCGGACGGCCTGGAGCTGCCCGACGGGCGGACTCTGCCCGAAGGCAACTACCTGCTGATCAACGTCGACGACCAGCTTGGCGCCAACGACACCGTCAACCCCACCAGCGCCACCCTGAGCCTGCTGCTCAACGCCGCCGAGGTGCCCGAGACCACCGATGTGCGCGTCGGCGTCTGGGGTGTGGCCGCCGAGACCACCCTGACCGGCGCCGAGCCGACCGGGGACAACAACCTGGCGGTCACCGAGGGAGCCTGTGTCGGCATCACCATCGACAGCGGGCCCGACATCGAGGACGCCGAGAACGAGCTCGACGAGGGCGGCAACACCGTCAGCGGCGACCTGTTCGACGAAAGCGCCGCCAACACCGATGGCTTCGGGGGCGACGCGGTGATGACCAGCATCACCGTGGGTGGGGTCACCTACCCGCTGGCCGATGGCCAGACCATCACCGTCACCACGCCGATCGGCGGCACCCTCAAGGTGTCGAGCGACGGCAGCTACACCTACACCTCGCCGATGGTCCACGACCACGACGACGACAGCTTCACGGCCAGCGACGACTACGTGCCGGAGGAGTTCGGCTTCACGGTCACCGATCCCAGCGGCTCCACCGCCAGCGGCACCCTGACCATCGATGTGAACGACATCGACCCCGAGACCGGCAGCAACCCGGCCAAGACGGTCTACGACGACGCCACCGAGGGCACCCAGGAGGCCTCTGGCACCCTGGCCTTCGACCACGTGGACGGCGCCGCCATCACCGAGTTCAGCTTCGACGGGAAAACCGCCTCGGCCGATAGCTGGACCGTCGATGGCAGCGGCAACGTCACCCTGACCGGCGACTGGTTCGAAGTGAAGGTCAACCCCGAGACGGGCGCCTACACCTTCACCCAGACCGGCCCCTATGACCACGCCGAAGGCGACGCCAGCAAGGAGCTCTCGCTGGACTACACGGTCCAGGACGTGGACAACGGCAGCGACGACGGCTCGGTCAAGATCACCGTCATGGACGACGAGCCGGTGGCCGAGGACGACGACAACAGCGTCGTCGAGGGCCAGAGCGTCGCCGGCAACGTGCTGACCAACGATGACGGCGGGGCCGACACCCCGGCCACCGTCACCGAGATTGGCGGCAGCGCGCTGAACTTCAACCAGACCCACGGCGGCACCACCGGCTGGGCCAAGGTGGAAGGCACCTACGGCGACCTGTTCATCAAGGCGGACGGCAGCTACGACTACGTGGCCGACGCCAACCTCGACAACGCGACCGGGGTCAAGGACAGCTTCACCTACACCCTGGAAGACGCCGACGGCGACACCGACACCGCGATCCTGACCATCGACATCAGCGATGGCACTGGTCCGTCGGTCAGCGCCCCGGCGGGCGACACCCTGTCGCTGACGGTGGACGAGGCGGCGCTGGATGCCACCGGCACCGAGCCGGCCAGCGACGACGAGACCGACAGCGGCAGCATCACCTTCTCGGCCGGGTCGGACCAGATCATCAGCATCGCCTTCGCTGATCCGAGCGCCAGCACGCCGGTGGTCGACGGTCTGGACGACGCGGCGAACATCGTCTGGAGCCTGGAGAGCGGCGATCTGGTCGGCAAGATCGGCGGCACCACGGTGCTGACCCTGGCGCTGAGCGACGTCGATACGCCGGTCGCGGTGGGAGCCTCGGAAGAGGTCACCGTGACGGCGACCCTGAACGCCGCCTGGGCGCACGAGAATAACGTCAACGTGGACACCTTGACGGTCAGCGGCGTCCAGGTGGTCGCCACCGACACCGACGGCGACACCGCCACGGCGGAAGTCGGGGTCGAGGTGCTCGATGACGCGCCGGAGGTTCAGAGCTGTGTCATCACCAATTGGGGTGGCGAGGCGAGCTGGAACAACTCGTTCGGCTACTATGTCATCGGCGACGATGGGCAGCCGGTCGCGGACTCCTACCAGGTCATCTGGGCCAACGCCTCCAATGCCAACATCGGTGAGTCCGTCACCATCGAGGGCTACAGCGAGGATCAGATCGGCTTCTTCATCATCAAGCAGGGCGCCGACAACGGGATCAGCGACGGGCAGACCGTCGATCCCACCACCTCTGGCCTGATCCTGGTCTCCGCCAGCTCGACCGTCCAGCCGGGCGAGGACTACGTCCCCGCCAGCGCCCCGGGCGAGCACCTGTACTTCGAGGATGGCGCCGACACCGACTACAGCGACGTTCAGGTGAGCGTGCAGTGGCAGGCTGTCGGCGGCGGCTTCGTCGACGAGGACGATCTGCCCGACGGCACCAGCCCGGACAGCGCGGCCCTGGCGGTTTCCGGCGATCTGGTCGATACGGTCGACTTCGGGGCCGATGGGCCGGCCAGCGCCGGCGGTGGCTACAGCTTCAACCCGGATGTGGCCGGCACCTCGATCACCGTGGACGGCACGACCATCCACATCGAGCAAGACAGCGGCGTGATCTTCGGTTGCCTGACCGATGGCGACCTCAGCAGCGCGGTCTTCTCGGTGTCGCTGGACGGCAGCGGTGGCTACACCTTCACCCTGCTCGACAACCTGCCGCACACCACCGGCAGCGGCGAGAACGTGGCCGCCATCAGCATCCCCGACCTGATCCGCTACACCGACAGCGACGGCGATTTCGTGGATGGCGACTTCAGCATGTTCGTCATCGACGACGTGCCGACGGCTGATCTGGCCGCCAGTGGCGCGACCAGCATTGCCGAGGACGCGGCCGGGACCCTGACCGGGACCTGGGAGGCCCCGCTGGGCGCTGATGGCGCGGGCTCGCTCACCTTCACGGTGGACGGCCAGACGCAGACCATGGGCACCACGGCGCTGACCTTCACGGTGGCCAATGCCGGCGTGCTGACGGTCTCCCCGGATGGCACGTGGTCGCTGGATCCGTCGCTGAACGGCGACAACGCCACCGGTGTGTCGTTCGACATGACGGTGACGGCGACCGACGCCGATGGCGACACGGCCGAGGACACCCTCACCCTGACGGTGACCGATGGCGAGGGCCCCTCGGTCAGCGATCCGTCGGCCGGCCCGCTCGAGTTGACGCTCGACGACGCCGATACCGATGGCGGCAGCGATGACACCGACAGCGGTTCGGTGACCTTCCAGGCCGGCTCGGACAACATCGTCACCATCGGCTTCGCGGTGCCCGCGACGGGTGACATCACCGTCGACGGCATGGACGGCACGGCCCTGACCTGGGCGGTGACCACCGGCGGCGAGCTGATCGGCTACACCACCGACAGCTCCGATCCGGAGATCACCCTGACCCTGGGCGGCGCCAGCTCGGCGGCGGCCGGTGGCTCGGCGGTGGTCAACGTCACCGCCACCCTGTCCGACGCCCTGAAGCACGAGTTGGGCACTGGCGACATCACCATCGGCGGCATCGGCATCAAGGCCGCGGACACCGATGGCGACATCGCCACCGCCAACGTGGCCCTGACCGTGACCGACGATGTGCCGGAGGTGACGGGCACCCTGGACAAGCAGGAAATCAACGAGGCCGATCTTTCCGGCGGCCCGGTGACCCTGACCGCCCAGGCCCTGCCGGGTGTCGACTACGGCGCCGACGGTGCGGGCGGGCTGACCATCGATGCCAGCCTGGACGGCACGAACAGCGGCTACAGCCTGAGCGACGGCACGCCGATCCTGTTCGACGTCGACGGCGACACCCTGAAGGGCGTCACCGCCGGCGGCACCGAGGCCTTCAGCCTGACCGTCCACGACAACGGCACCTACGACTTCACCCTGTCGGCGGCGCTGAAGCACCCCAGCAACAACGACGCCGATACCCTGACCCTGAGCTTCGCCGACGCCATCGTGGCCAGCGACAGCGATCAGGACACGGCGCCGATGGACTTCGCCATCGACGTGGTGGACGACATCTACGGCGCCGCCGCCGGGCCGCTGTCCTACACGGTCACCGAGGGCGACACGCTGACCATCCCGATCACCGACCTGTTCAGCGACGCCAGCAGCATGGACGGGTGGAAGGGCTGGTCCGTCTGGCGGCAGTTCAGCGGTTCCCTGGACTGGGACAACGGCGCCGACGGTGTCACCGGCACCGCCGACGACCAGTTGGTGTTCACCAACGTCAGTGTCGCCGGACAAAACCTGGCGGGGACTGTCACCCTGACAGACGGCGACGGCGATGTGGCCTCCAAGTCCTTCACCGTCACCGTGCTGCCCGACAACAACCCGCCGGAGGCGGTCGACGACGCGGCCAGCATCGTGCAGGGTGGGGCGCCGATCAGCTTCAACGTGCTCGATGGCACGGCGAGCAGCGGCAACGTGGCCGACTCCGACCCGGATGGCGACACCGTGTCGGTGACCACCACCACGGTCTATGGCCAGTACGGCTACGCCACCATCGACGCCACCAGCGGCGCCACCACCTACACCCTGTACACCGCCGGCAACATCCCGGCCGGGGCGCCGGCGGGTGCCGAGGTGGCCAACCCGGCCGACGGGCAGACCCTGACCGACACGCTGACCTACACCATCAGCGACGGCAGCCTGACCGACGACGGGCAGATCACCATCGACATCGGCGACGCCACCCCGGTGGCCTTCGACAACACCAACTCGGTGGCTGCCGAGGTGCAGGATCAGGTGAAACTGGTGCTGACGCTCGATGTCTCCGGCAGCATGGGCTACCAGATCGATCCGCTGACCGGCCAGTACACCACGCCGAACGGCAGTGCCGGTTCTCCGAACCGCCTGGAAACCCTGAAGGTGGCGGTGGCCCAGTTGCTGGCCAGCTACGAAGCCACCGGGGCCGATGTCAGCGTCGACATCGTCACCTTCAGCAGCGGTGCCTCGCTGCTCGGCAGCTACGCGAGCGACGGGTCGGGTGACGGCACCATCGCCGATGCGATCAGCGCCGTTCAGGGCCTCAGCGCGAACGGCTCGACCGACTACGACGATGCCCTCGAGGCCAGCGTCGACGCCGGGCTGGACAGCGACACCATCATGTACTTCATCTCCGATGGTCGGCCGACCGCCGGCGATGACCAGACGGCCGGCGGCAGCCTGATGTTCGGTCAGGACCCCAGCACCTGGGCCAACGGCGCCACCGTGCATGCCGTGGGCATCAACATGGGGTCGGCCTACATCGACAACCTCAACGCCATCGACAACACCGGCCCGGATGGCAGCAGCGACGCCAAGAACGTCCCCGACGATCTGGCCCAACTGACCACCATCCTGCTCGCCACCGTGCCCGGCACGACCAGCGGCAACCTGCTGGTGGACCTGCCGGACGCCGATGAGGGTGCCTCGGACCTGGGCGGGGCCGATGGCTTCCCGGCCAGCGGCAACGTGCTGACCGAGGTTGCCGGGTTCGGCATCGGCGACAGCGCGGGCGCCACCAACGGGGGCTACACGCTGATCTCCACCGATGGCGCGGAGGTGCTTCAGATCGGCTCCGACAACGGCCTGCTGACGGTCAACCTGCGCACCGGCGACTACAGCTACACCGCCAAGAGCGGGGTGGCCGACGTCACCGACAGCTTCGCCTACACCATCCAGGACGCCGACGGCTCGACCGACGATGCCACCTTGAGCATCGACATCGAGGACGCGCCGCACGCCGTCAACGACGTGGCCTTTGCCGAGGCGGCGCACTGGGAGGTCGACGGCACGGTGACCGGGTCGGTGACGGTGGACGGGGCCCCGCAGTGGGTTCCCGATGGCGGTCCGTTGACGCCGAGCAGCACCGGTTGGGTGAACGACAACAGCAGCAGCGATGTTTGGGCGTTTATTTTTCCTATCAGCAGCAGTTCTGATGGGGCCGTCTCTGGAGAGTCGGGAAGCTTCACGGTGCCGGCGGGGAGCATTCCGCCGGGTGGCATTACCGTCAGCTATGATGTGGATGTTCACAATCAGTTCCAGAGCTGGGGAGACCGCTGGCAGGTGACGCTGCAAAAGGAGGTGTCCTCGGGCAACTGGCAGGATGTCTCCGGCCAGGGAACGGGCTGGTCGAGTGGTGGTGATGCCTCGGGGCTGAGCATGGACATCGCCGATCCCGGGACGTATCGACTTCAGCTGAGCGTCGACAACCAGACCTTTGACGGCAACGCCAAGGTCAAGGTGAAGAACATCGAGGTTCAGCTTTACGAACAGGTTGCCGGGACGCCCCAGACCTTCACCGCCCAGACCCGCGACCTGTCCTGGGTGGCGGCGATGGTGGCCGGCAATGTGCTGACCGACGGTGTCGACGACCTGGGCGCGGAGGGCGCCTCGATCAGCGGCGCGGTGAAGGGCGATGTCGACAACGACAGCACCCCGACCGAGCTGACCTCGCCGATCGTGCCGGATACCGACGGCGTGATCAGCATCACTGGCGATCACGGCGTGCTGACCCTCTACACCCAGGTCTACGACGGCCATGTCGCCGGTGACTACGAGTACCAGGCCGACGCCGATGCCCCGACCGGGGTGAGCGAGGTGTTCACCTACCAGATCGAGCAGGATGACGGGGATTTCGACACCGCCACCCTGACCATCGACCTGGCGGACGCCTACGAGGCGCCGTTCATCACCGACACCTCGAACGGTGGCGCCGACGACAACGTCATCGCCGGCACCAACGAAGACGACGTGCTGATCGGCGATCAGGCAGTGGCCGAGATCATGACCGGCGGGGCTGGCGACGACGTCTTCGTCGTCGGCGATGGCGACACCATCACCGACTTCAAGTTCGACATCGACGGTGATCTCGGTTCCGGCAGCAACGAACATGACGCGGTCAACCTCGACGCCCTGTTCGAGGCCCTGGACCCGACCGGCAACCTCGACCACGGCGACGTGTCCACCGTTGGCGGTGGCGGCGACTTCACCGTCAGCGCGGCGGACGACAATAACGATGGTACCTTCACGGTGACGGTCACGGGTGGCAGTAGCAGCGCCCAGTTCGATGTGACCCAGTCCGACCTGGACGCCGACCAGTTGGCCCAGCTGATCGCCAGCCAGAACAACGACACCGCCTGATCCCCACCCGGATCATCGGCCCACACCATCAAGGGGCGGCTCTTCGGAGCCGCCCCTTATCTTTCGGGTAACCGGGGGCGGCTCTTCGGAACCGCCCCTTTTTTCGTTCGGGTAACCGGGGGCGGCTCTTCGGAGCCGCCCCTTTTTTCGTTCGGGTAATTGGGGCAGCTCTTCGGAGCCGCCCCTTTCTTCGTTCGGGTAATTGGGGCGGCTCTTCGGCGCCGCCCCATTTCTTTCAGGCAACCGGAACACGGCCCTTCGGCGCCGCCCCATTCCCGGTGTGGCGGAGGCAGGCGGGCGGGCGTGTGACAACACCTTTTCAGGGTCGCGCAAAGTTCACGCTTCGCCCGTTGCGGGTTTCCCGGCTTGGGCGTTTCCTTTCCCGGCCCAAGGCCCGCGTCCGAAGGGGGCGCCTGCACGACCAGGTGCACCCGGCCGGCGCGGCTCTCTTGCCGGCGCCTCCGGTGCCGGAAGTCCCCCATCTCACGGAGACAAACCATGTCCGAGACCCTGACCTGGAGCGAGATGCTCGATCAGGACGACGATACCCCGACCAACCCGTCGACCCGCCGCACCTTCGCCGACATCTTCGCCGACCGCCTGGCTCGCCTGGGCGAGGGCGACTCGACCATGGCCGTCGGCGCCGGCCTGCTCGCCGCCGGGGCCGTCGGCGGCAGCCTGTTCAGCGGCGCCCTCTCCCGCCGCGCCCTGCTCAAGGGCACGGCCGCCACCGCCGCCGTGGCTGGTCTGGCTGGCGGGGCCGGGGTCGCCCTGGGCGCCCGCCCGGCCGAGGCCGCGGCCGGCGAAAGCAGCCTGACCTTCCCGCCGCTGCCCCACAGCTACGACGCCAACAGCCACGTTGCCGACGGCTACGAGATCCAGACCCTGATCCGCTGGGGCGATCCGGTGGTCGCCGGGGCGCCCGAGTTCGACCCGATGAACCAGTCGGCCGCCGCCCAGGCCAAGCAGTTCGGCTACAACAACGACTTCGTTGCCTTCATGCCGCTGCCGGTGGGCTCCAAGACCCCGGATCACGGCCTGCTCTGCGTCAACCACGAGTACACCAACCCGCACCTGATGTTCCCGGGCATCGCCGATGGCGACATCGAGAGCCTGAGCAAGGAGCAGGTGGACATCGAGATGGCCGCCCACGGCCACGCGGTGGTCGAGATCAAGCGCGAGGGCAACACCTGGCAGGTGGTCAAGGACAGCCCGCTGAACCGCCGCATGACCGCTCTTGAAACCGAGTTCGAGCTGACCGGCCCGGCCGCCGGCACCGACCGCGCCAAGACCAAGGCCGACCCCTCGGGCACCAAGGTCATCGGCACGGTGAACAACTGCGCCGGCGGCAAGACCCCGTGGGGCACCATCCTGTTCGCCGAGGAGAACTTCCACGGCTACTTCTGGGGCAATCCGGAAGCCACCGCCGAGGCCGAGAACTACAAGCGCCTGGGCCTGGGCAAGGCGCGCTACGCCTGGGGCAAGTTCCACGACCGCTTCAACGTGGATAAGGAGCCCAACGAGCCCAACCGCTTCGGCTGGATGGTCGAGTACGACCCCTACGATCCCACCTCGACCCCCAAGAAGCGCACCACGCTCGGCCGCTTCAAGCACGAGGGGGCGACCACCGTGCTCAACAAGGACGGCCGCGTGGTGGTCTACGCCGGCGACGACCAGCGCTTCGAGTACGTCTACCGCTTCATCACCAAGGGCACCTACAACCCCGATGACCGCGCCGCCAACATGGGCCTCTTGGACGAGGGCACCCTGTCGGTGGCCCGCTTCAACGAGGACGGCTCCATCGACTGGCTGCCCCTGGTCCACGGCAACGGCCCGCTGACCGCCGAGAACGGCTTCAAGGATCAGGCCGACGTCATGATCGACGTGCGCAAGGCCGCCGACCTGATGGGCGCCACCCCGATGGACCGCCCGGAAGACGTCGAGCCCAACCCGGTCAACGGCATCATCTACGCCATGATGACCAACAACACCAAGCGCAAGGCGGACGACCTGAACGTGGTCAACGACCGCGCCGCCAACCGTCATGGCCACGTGGTGGAGATCATCCCGCCGGGCACCGCCGCCGACGGCAACGGCGCCGAGGCCGACCACACCGCCGACCGCTACACCTGGGACATCTTCCTCAAGGCCGGCAACCCGGCCAAGCCGGAAGACGGCGCCCTGTACGGCGGCGACGTGGGCGAGAACGGCTGGCTGTCGTGCCCCGACAACGTCGCCTTCGACAGCAAGGGCCGCATCTGGATCGCCACCGACGGCGGGCCCAAGAGCGGCATCGCCGACGGCGTGTGGGCGGCCGACGTCACCGGCCCGGCGCGCGCCGTCACCCGGCGCTTCTACGCCTGTCCGCAGGGCGCCGAGCTGTGCGGGCCGGAGTTCACCCCGGACGATGGCGCCTACTTCGCCGCCGTTCAGCACCCGGGCGACGAGAAGGGCAGCACCTTCGACAATCCGTCGACCCGCTGGCCCGACTTCGCCGACAACATGCCGCCGCGCCCCGCCGTGCAGGTGGTGGTGAAGAAGGGGGGCGGCGCCATCGGCTGATCGGCCCGGTGGATTGAATAAACGTCAATGACGGCGGGCCCCGGAGCTTTCAGGCGCCGGGGCCCGTTCGGTTCCGCCTTACCTACCGCAGGGAGACTTTCCCGATGTCGCGTATCGATCCCGCCCGCCGTCGCCTGCTGGTCGGCCTGCCGGCCCTGCTGGCCGGCGTGGCAACCGGGCTTGGGGCCGGCCCGGCCCGGGCTGCCGCCAAATCGGCCACCAAGCCGGCCTACGACCCCTTGAATCAGGTCTGGCGCTGCACCTTCAACGAGTGCGACCCCTACTTCTACGTGCCGGCCAAGGGCGACCCGGAGAACATCGTCGGCAGCCACCCCATCCCACCCGGCACCGCCTTCGAGGACCTGCCCAAGGACTGGCTGTGCCCGGTCTGTGGGGCGCCCAGGAGCTGGTTCATCAAGGAAAAGGCCTGATCCTCAGCCGTTCCGGAAGGCCAGTTCCTCGCCGTCCGGGGCGACGGTGACCGCCACCGTTTCCCCGTCGGCCACCGCGCCGTCGAGCAGCTTGAGGGCCAGCGGGTTTTCCAGCGTCTTCTGGATCACCCGCTTCAGCGGCCGCGCCCCATAGACCGGATCGTAGCCCCGCTCGGCCAGCCACCGGCGGGCCTCGGGGGTGACCTCAAGGCCGATCGAGCGGTCCGCCAGGCGGGCCACCAGGCGGCCAAGCTGGATCTCCACGATGCCGCCCATGTGCTCGCGGTGGAGGCGGTGGAAGAGCAGCACCTCGTCCAGCCGGTTGAGGAACTCGGGCCGGAAGTGGGCCCGCACCATCTCCATCACCGGGCCGCGCACCGCCTCGCTGTCCTCGCCTTCCTGCTGGGCGGCCAGGATCTCGGCGCCGATGTTGGAGGTCATCACGATCAGGGTGTTGCGGAAGTCCACGGTGCGCCCCTGGCCGTCGGTCAGCCGCCCGTCGTCGAGCACCTGAAGCAGCACGTTGAAGACATCCGGGTGGGCCTTCTCGATCTCGTCGAACAGGATCACCTGATAGGGCCGGCGGCGCACCGCCTCGGTCAGCGCGCCCCCTTCCTCGTGGCCGACGTAGCCGGGCGGGGCGCCGATCATGCGGGCCACGGCGTGCTTTTCCATGTACTCGGACATGTCGACGCGGACCATCGCCCGCTCGTCGTCGAACAGGAACTCGGCCAGGGCGCGGGTCAGCTCGGTCTTGCCGACGCCGGTGGGCCCCAGGAAGAGGAACGAGCCGGTCGGCCGGTTGGGATCGCCGATCCCGGCCCGAGCCCGGCGCACCGCGTCGGAGACGGCGCGCACCGCTTCCTGCTGGCCGATGACGCGCTGGGCCAGGGCGTCTTCCATGCCCAGCAGCTTGTCGCGCTCGCCCTCCAGCATCTTGTCGACCGGGATGCCGGTCCAGCGCGAGACCACGGTGGCGATGGTCTGCTCGCTGACCACCTCGTTGAGCATCGGCGCCTCGGCCTGCCCTTCGGCGGCGTCCAGGCGCTGGGTCAACTCGGGGATGATGCCGTATTCCAGCTCGCCGGCGCGGGCCCAGTCGGCCCGCCGCTTGGCCCGCTCCAGCTCGAAGCGGGCCTGGTCGAGCTGCTCCTTGAGGCGCGTCGCGTCGGCCAGGCTGGCCTTTTCGCGCTGCCAGGCGGCGGTCAGTTCGCGCGCCTTTTCCTCCAGGTCGGCCAACTCGCCTTCCAGGCGTTCCAGACGTTCGCGGCTGGCCCGGTCGGCCTCCTTGCGCAGGGCCTCGCGCTCGATCTTGAGCTGGATCACCCGGCGGTCCAACTCGTCCAGATCCTCGGGCTTGCTGTCCACCTCCATGCGCAGGCGGGCGGCGGCCTCGTCCATCAGGTCGATCGCCTTGTCGGGCAGGAAGCGGTCGGTCAGGTAGCGGTTGGAAAGGGTGGCGGCGGCGACCAGGGCAGCGTCGGAAATGCGCACCCCGTGGTGCAACTCGTACTTCTCCTTCAGGCCGCGCAGGATGGAGATGGTGTCGCCGACGCTGGGCTCGGCCACGAACACCGGCTGGAAGCGCCGGGCCAGGGCGGCGTCCTTCTCGACGTGCTTCCTGTATTCGTTCAGCGTGGTGGCGCCGACGCAGTGCAGCTCGCCGCGGGCCAGGGCGGGTTTCAAGAGGTTCGAGGCATCCATCGCCCCGTCGCCGGCGCCGGCGCCGACCAGGGTGTGCATTTCGTCGATGAACAGGATCACCCGGCCTTCCTCGGCGGCGATTTCGTTGAGCACCGCCTTCAGGCGTTCCTCGAACTCGCCGCGATACTTGGCGCCGGCGATCATGGCCCCGAGGTCGAGCGCCATCAGCCGCTTGTCCTGAAGGCTTTCCGGCACGTCGCCGGCCAGGATGCGCAACGCCAGGCCTTCGACGATGGCCGTCTTGCCGACCCCGGGCTCGCCGATCAGCACCGGGTTGTTCTTGGTGCGCCGCGAAAGCACCTGGATGGTGCGGCGGATCTCCTCGTCGCGGCCGATCACCGGGTCGAGCTTGCCCTGGCGCGCCGCCTGGGTGAGGTCGCGGGCGTAGCGTTTGAGGGCGTCGTAGCTGTCCTCGGCGCTTTGGCTGTCGGCGGTGCGACCCTTGCGCAGGGCGGCGATGGCCTCGGCCAGGGCGTCGTCGGTGACCCCGGCGCGCTTCAGGATGTCGGCCGCCTCGCCGCGCCCGGCCAGGGCGCGCAGCAGGATCTCGGCGCTGACGAAGCGGTCGCCGCCGTCCTTGGCCAGGTCCTGGGCGGCGACGAGCAGCTTGTGCAGGTCGGGGGCGGCGATCAGGTGGGCCCCGGCGCCCTCCACCTTGGGCTGGCGGGCCAGCGCCTGCTCGGTGTCGGCCAGGGCGCGGGCGGCGTCGCCGCCGGCCTTGGCGATCAGTCCGGAGGCCAGGCCCTGGCGGTCGTCGAGCAGGGCTTTCAGAAGGTGCAGCGGGGTCACCTGCTGGTGGCTCTCGCGCACGGCGATGGTTTGCGCGGCTTCCAGGAAGCCCTGGGCGCGCTGGGTCAGGCTTTGGGTGTCCATGGTGGTGTCCCGATCCTCATGACGGTTGGCTCCCGTGGCGGGAACCTCTGGTTTGATGGATCAGGAGATGTGCCCCCGGCGCCCTTCCCGCAAGCGGCGGGGCGCCGCCTACATCAGGGCGCGCCAGCCGATGTCGCGGCGGCAGAAGCCGCCCGGCCAGTCCAGCTTGTCGATGGCGGTGTAGGCCCGCTGGTGGGCCTCGGCCAGGGTGGCGCCGGTGGCGGTGATGCCGAGCACCCGGCCGCCGGCGGCGGTGACGTTGCCGGCCTCGTCCAGCCGGGTGCCGGCGTGCAGCACGGCCACCCCGTCGACCGCCTCGGCGTCGGCGAGGCCGGCAATCACGCTGCCTTTTTCCACCGCGCCGGGATAGCCGTTGGCGGCCATGACCACGCAGATGGCACTCTCCGGGGACCACGCCAGGGTGATCTCGCCCAGCCGACCGGTGCAGGCGGCGTCGAGCACCTGGGCCAGATCGCTGTTCAGGCGGGCGAGCAGCACCTGGCATTCCGGATCGCCGAAGCGGACGTTGAATTCCAGCACCTTGATGCCGCTGTCGGTGATCATCAGGCCGGCGAACAGCACCCCGCGGAAGGGCCGGCCCTCGGCCACCATGGCCCGCGCCGTGGGGCGCATCACGTGCTCGACGATCCACGCCTCGGTGGCGGCGTCGACCGCCGGGGTGGGGGCGTAGGCGCCCATGCCGCCGGTGTTGGGGCCGGTGTCGCCGGCGCCCACCGCCTTGTGGTCCTGGGCCGCCCCCAGGGGCAACACGTCCTCGCCGTCGATCAGGGCGAAGAAGCTGGCCTCCTGGCCTTCCAGGAATTCTTCCACCACCACCTCGGCGCCGGCGCCGCCGAAGGCGTTTTCGGTCATCATGGCGTCGATGGTGGCCTCGGCCTCGGCGGTGCTGTGGCAGATCACCACGCCCTTGCCGGCGGCCAGCCCGTCGGCCTTGACCACGATCGGCGCGCCCTGCTGGTGGACGAAGGCCTTGGCCGCCTCGGGATCGGTGAAGCGGCCGTAGGCGGCGGTGGGGATGTCATGGCGGGCCAGCAGGTCCTTCATGTAGCCCTTGGAGCCTTCCAGCTCGGCCGCCTGGGCGCGGGGCCCGAAGGCGCGGATGCCGGCCGCCTCCAGCCGGTCGACCAGCCCCTTGACCAGCGGCGCCTCGGGGCCGACCACCACCAGGTCGATGGCTTCGGCACGGGCGCAGGCGACCAGGGCCTCGATGTCCTCGGCGCCGACCGGTAGGCAGGTCGCCACCTGGGCGATGCCGGCGTTGCCCGGGGCGCAGAACAGGGCGCTGCAGGTGGGGGCCGCCGCCAGGGCACGGCACAGGGCATGTTCGCGGCCACCGCCGCCGACCACCAGGATGCGCATGGGGCAAGCTCCTTGGGTTTCCAGAATGGTCCGACTTGTAGCACAATCGGCGGCCATGACGACCCCCTCGCACCCCACCCCGCCGGAAACCGCCCACAACCGCCCGGAGATGACGGTCTCCGAGCTGTCCGCCTCGCTCAAGCGCACGGTCGAGGATGCTTTCGGCCAGGTCAGGGTGCGCGGCGAGATCAGCCAGCCCAAGGTGGCCGGCTCGGGCCATTGCTACCTGCGCCTGAAGGACGACCGGGCGGTGCTCGACGGGGTCATCTGGCGCGGCGTCATGGGGCGCCTGTCGCTGCGCCCCGAGGAAGGCATGGAGGTGATCGCCGAGGGCCGGCTGTCCACCTACCCGGGGCGGTCGAGCTATCAGATCGTCATCGAGTCGCTGGAGCTGGCCGGCGAGGGGGCACTGCTCAAGCTGCTGGAGGAGCGCAAGCGGAAGCTGGCCGCCGAGGGCCTGTTTGCCGCCGAGCGCAAGAAGCCGCTGCCCTTCCTGCCCCGGGTGATCGGGCTGGTCACCTCGCCCACCGGGGCGGTGATCCGCGACATCCTGCACCGGCTGGCCGACCGTTTTCCGGTTCGCGTGCTGCTCATCCCGGTGCGCGTCCAGGGCGAGGGGGCGGCCGGCGAGGTGGCCGCCGCCGTCGCCGCCTTCAACCGCCTGGCCCCGGGGCCGGCCGACGGGCCCCGGCCGCCGCGCCCGGACCTTCTGATCGTCGCCCGGGGGGGCGGCTCGCTGGAGGACCTGTGGGCCTTCAACGAGGAAGAGGTGGTGCGCGCCGTCGCCGCCTCGGCCATTCCGGTCATCTCGGCGGTCGGGCACGAGACCGACACCACCCTGATCGACTACGCCGCCGACCGCCGCGCCCCCACCCCCACCGGGGCCGCCGAGTACGCGGTGCCGGTGCGCCTGGAGTTGCGGGCCCAGGTGGGCGACCTGGGCGGCCGGCTGGACGCCGGCTTGGCCCGCCGCCTGGATGCCTGGGCGGGCGAGGTGCGCGGCCTGGGGCGGGGCATTCCGCCGCTTGGCCGGCTGGTCGAGGAGGCCGCCCAGCGTCTGGATGACCGCGCCGAGCGGCTGGCCCAGGCGATGGCCGGGGTGCTGGAAGGGCGCCGCGCCCGCCTCGCCGAACGGGCCGCCCGGCTGCCCACCCCGACCGCCCAGATCAGCGCCCGGGAGACGGCCCTCGGGGTGGCCGGGCAGGGGTTGGCCCGGGCCTGGGCGACGGCGGCGCGCGAGCGGGCGACGGCGCTGGCCCATCTGGGCGGGCGCCTCGCCGCCGAGCCGATCAAACGCCAGGCCGAGCGTGGCGAAGGCCGCCTCGGCGAGTTGGAGGCCCGGCTGGACGGCGCCGCCGGGCGCCGGCTGGCCGCCTTGGACGAGCGGCTGGCCCAGGTGGCGGCGCGGCTGGAGGGGGCTTCCTACAAGCGGGTGCTGGAGCGCGGCTACGTGGCGGTGACCGATGCCGAGGGCGCCTGTGTCACCGCCGCCGGGGCCCTGGGCGCCGGGCAGGCGGTGCGGCTGGCCTTCCATGACGGCAGCGTGGGGGCGGTGGTCGAGGGGGGCAGTCCCCCCACGGCCAAGCCCAAACCCAAACCGGCCGCCAAAGCCAAGCCACCGACCCAGGGGAGTCTGCTGTGAGAGTCTTCGCGGCGCTGCTGATTGTCCTGTGTCTGGCGCTGGGGAGCCTCCCGGCGGCGGCCCTGGATCTCTCCGGGCGGCTGACCCAGGGCGGGCTGGCGCTGGGCCACACCGTGCCCGGCGCCACCGTCGCCCTGGACGGCCGCGCCGTGCCGGTGGACGGACAGGGGCGGTTCGTCGTCGGCTTCGGGCGCGATGCCCCGGCCCGGGTGGCGCTTACCGTGACCCGTCCCGACGGCAGCGCCGAGACCCGGCGTCTCGCCATCGCCCCGGTGGCCTGGCCCGAACAGCACATCGACGGCCTGCCGCCGGCCCAGGTCACCCCCGACCCGGAACGCCTGAAGCGCATCCGCGCCGAGGCCGAGCTGATCCGCCAGGCCCGGGCCATCGACACCCCCGAGCCGCGCTTCCTGGCCGGCATGATCCGCCCGGTCGAAGGCACGGTCAGCGGCGTCTTCGGCAGCCGGCGCATCCTCAACGGCGAGCCCCGGGCGCCCCACTCGGGGCTCGACATCGCCGCGCCGGCCGGCACCCCGGTCAAGGCCGCCGCCGCCGGCACGGTGACCCTGGTCCATGACGACATGTTCTATACCGGCGGCACGGTGATGATCGACCACGGCCAGGGGGTGGCCACGGTCTATGCCCATCTGGCCCGGGTCGATGTGGGCGAAGGTCAGCCGGTGGGGGCCGGCGCGCCCATCGGCACGGTCGGCGCAAGCGGCCGGGCCACCGGGCCGCATCTGCACTTCGGGGTGTCCTGGTGGGATGTTCGCCTCGACCCCGAGGCGGTGCTGGCCGTGCTCGCCCCGCCCGAGGCCGAGTGAGCCGGGATCAGGGCGGCGCCCCCTCGCGCAGGACCCGAAAACCCACGGTGTAGCTGCCGGCCCCGGCCGGCTGGCGGTTGCGCGCCGTCACCCGGGCCTGGGCGGCGATGTAGTACCACGCCCCGCCGCGCAGGGCGCGGCTGGTGCAGTCGCCCTGGCGCAGGGGGCGGCCGTCGCGGGGGTGGTGGGCGACCGTCGGCGCCCAGCAGTCGGCGGTCCACTCCAGCACGTTGCCGACGGTGTCGAACAGGCCCCAGGGGTTGGCCGGGAAGGTGCCCACCGGGGCGCTGCCCTGGCCGCTCCAGGGCGAGCCGCTGCCCAGGGTGTTGGCCCGGCCGGCGCCGATCTCCTCGCCCCACCAGTAGGCCGTGTCGGTGCCGGCGCGGGCGCCGTGGACCCATTCGGCCTCCGAGGGCAGGCGGTAGGGGTGGCCGCTTCGCGCCGTCAGCCAGTCGGTGTAGGCGGTGACGGCGGCCAGATCGAGATTGATCACCGGCCGGGCGCCACGCCCCCAGCCGTGGTCGTCCTGGCCGCCCGGGCAGGCGCCCTGGGCGACACAGGCGGCGTAGTGGTCGAAGGTGATCTCGGTGGCCGAGAGGGCGTAGGGGGCGGCCAGGGTGACCGTCACCGTGTCGCCAAGCCGCACCGTGCCCGGCGGGATGGGCGCCATCAGCGGGCAGGCCGCGCAGTCGCGGAACATCGCCGCCGGCTCGGCCCGCCCCGGCAGCGGAGCCAGCAGGGCCAGCAGCAGGGGGGCGACGCGGCGCACCGGGATCAGTCGTTGGCGGTGCGTGGGATGAAGGTCATGACCACGCCGGTCGGCACGTCGTGCTCGTTGAGGTAGGGCACGAAGCGCATCCAGTAGTGGAGGTTGCCCTTGGGCACGTCCTCTTCGTGGGACGCGCCGGCCTCGATCACCTCGCGCAGGATGTCGCGCAGGCCCGGGATGTCGAGATGGCAGGGCAGCGAGGTGACGGTCTGCCCCACGTCATCGGGCATCAGCTCGAAGATTTCCTTGGCGAAGACGTTGAAGCGGGTCACCCGGAGCCCCTTGTCGACCACCACCAGCGGGAAGCCGACGCTCTTCTGGATGTTCTCCAGGTCCTGGTTGGCGGCGGCCAGCTCGGCCGACTTGATCTGCAACTCCTCGTTGACCGTGGTCAACTCCTCGTTGGTCGATTGGAGTTCCTCGTTGGCGGTTTCCAGTTCCTCGTTGGAGCTTTGCAGCTCCTCGTTGGAGCTTTGCAACTCCTCGTTCAGGGACTGCAACTCCTCGTTCGAGGTTTCCAGCTCCTCGACCACGGTTTGCAGGTTTTCCCGGGTCGCCGCCAGTTCCTGTTCCAGCTCGCGGGTGCGCGGGCCGTACTCCGCCGGCGCCCCGTCGCCCCAGCCCTCGGGCGGTGGTTCCATGCGCTCGAAGGAGACCAGGAAATTGCCGTCGGTGGCCTGCCCCAGCGGGCGCACCGAGATGCGTGCCGACAGGCCGCCTTCCTCGCCGTTGTCCAGGCGCACGCCGGGCCCGGTGGCGGCTTCGCCCGACTGCTGGGCGCGCACGAAGACGGTGCGCAACTCGCCGCGCACCTCGCGCCGGGCCATCGAGAAGGCGTTGAGGTCCGGGGTTCCCGGAGCCAGGCTGAGATAGGGCGAGACGTCACCATGGATGTGCAGGATGCGCCCGGTGGTGTCGAGGATGCACGACGACGGCGCATAGGCGGCGAGCAGCGAATTGGCCGCCAGATCGGCCAGGGTCGGCTCGCGGGTCATCTCGCGCCTCAGGCCGACGGCGGTGCCCATCTGCTCGCGCCCCACACCGGGGCGGGGCTGGAAGACGTCGGTCAGGTCGCGGGTCGGCTGACGGGCCTCGCCCAGGCGGCGGTAGATTTTCCACTTCTTGTCCACGGTGTGGAACTGCCCGGTCGCCGCGCCGACCGACTCGGACTTGCCGAGCATCAGGTATTTGCCCGGATTGAGGGCGTAGTGGAAAATGTTGATGATCTTGGTTTGCAGCGGATTGTTGAAGTAGATCAGAAGGTTGCGGCAACTGATCAGGTCGATGCGCAAAAACGGCGGGTCCTGGATCAGGTCGTGCTTGGCGAACACGATCATGTCGCGGATGTACTTCACCACCTGGAAAAATCCGCTGCGGGCGACGAAGTACTGCTTCAGCATCTCTTTCGAGATGTTCTTGAGCTGGGCATCCGAGTAGACCGCCTTGCGGGCCCGGCCCAGGGCGTCGGCGTCCACATCGGTGGCGAAGATCTGCACTTGGTAGTTCTGCAACTCCGAGCCCAGGGTCTCGGCCAGCAGGATGGCCAGCGAGTAGGCTTCCTCGCCCGAGGCGCACCCCGGAACCCAGACGCGGATGGAATCGCCCGGCTTCTTGGTTTTGACGATGTCGGGGATGATGCGGGCCAGGGCGTCGAAGGCCTCGGTGTCGCGGAAGAAACTGGTCACCGAGATCAGGATGTCGTTCCGAAGCTGCTCCAACTCGCCCGGGTTTTCCTCCACGTAGGCGATGTACTCGTCCAGCGTCAGCCGGCGCACGGCCGACATGCGGCGCTTCAGGCGCCGGCCGATGGTGGTCGTCTTGTAGTTGGCGAAGTCGATGCCGTGGCGCCGCTTGATCATCATCAAAAGGCGCTTCAGGCCGTCCGATTCCTCGGGGGCCTCGGTCGGCAGGTCGGGCCGGTTGGGGTTGGTCAGGACGTCGAGGATTTCCTCGCCCATCTGGTCCGGCGGCAGCACGAAGTCGATGCAGCCGGTGTCGATGGCCGCCTTGGGCATGCCGTTGTAGCGCGCCGTCTTCTCGTCCTGGGCGAGGCAGATGCCGCCGGCCGCCTTGATGGCACGCACCCCGTGCGCCCCATCCGAGCCGGTGCCCGACAGGATGATGCCGACCGCGTTCTCTCCCTGATCCTCGGCCAGGGCGGTGAAGAAGTAGTCGACCGAGGGCTTGGGGCCGACCGCGGCGTGGGGCTCGCGCAGGAGCAACTGGCCGTCGCTGATGTCGAGGTCGTGGTTGGGCGGCGTGATGTAGACGGTGTCGGCCTCCAGGCGCTGACCGTCCTTGATGTCGACCACCTTCATCTGGGTCTGCCGGCTCAACAACTGGGTCAGCATGCTGGGATGCTGCGGCGCCATGTGCTGGACCACCACGTAGGCCATCGGCGAAGTGGGCGGCAGGTTGGTGATCAGGTGGCCCAGGGCCTCCAGCCCACCGGCCGAGGCGGCGATGCCGACCACGATCAGCTTCTTGCGCCGCTGCCCGCGACCCCGCCGGGCCGGGGCATCTTCCCCGGTTTCGCTGTCCGCGTCGGTTTCGCTCTCCGCGTCGGGGTCGAGGTCTGGATCGTCGTCGGGGGCGTCCGGGTCCGGATCGGGGTTCAACGCGAGGTCCACCGCAAGGTCCACCTCTGGATCGATGTCGAGGTCGTCGCTCGCATCATCCCGGGGGGGCGCGGTGTCGCGGGCTTCCTCCGCGGCGGGCGTCGACTCCGCGTCGGGGGTCTTGGTGTCGATCGGGCTGTTGGCCATGTCCGTCAACCTGTCTCAATCACTCGGGGCGACACCCGGGGGGGATCGCCGAGGGGGACAGGATCATCGCCCGTCCGCAGCCTCTTGGGGGCCTTGTCGTCCACGGCCAGGGTAAGCCTTTCCGAATAGTCTGCACAACCGCCGTTGGTGGGCCGGAGGGCGAAATTCCGCATCACATAGGGCTCACGTCGCCGCGCGCCAAGCCGTTTCTCCAGGCCTCAAGCTCGGCCTTCAGGCGGCCCTCGGCGATGGCCTGCCTGAGGTCGGCCATCAGGTCCTGATAGAGCGTGACATTGTGCGTGGTCAGCAGCATCAGGCCAAGGATTTCCCCGGCCCGGATCAGGTGGTGCAGGTAGGCCCGCGAAAAACGCCGGCAGGCCGGGCAGCCGCAGGCCTCGTCCAGCGGCCGGGGGTCGGCCTTGTGGCGGGCGTTGCGCAAATTGAGCGGGCCGCGCCGGGTGAAGGCCTGGGCGGTGCGCCCGGAACGGGTGGGCAGCACGCAGTCGAACATGTCCACCCCGCGCGCCACCGCGCCCAGAAGATCCTCGGGCTTGCCGACGCCCATCAGGTAGCGGGGGCGGTCGGTGGGCAGATGGGGCACGGTGGCCGACAGGGTCTCGAACATCGCCGCCTGACCCTCGCCCACCGCCAGACCGCCGATGGCATAGCCCTCGAAACCGATGTCGATCAGCCGAGCGGCGCTTTCCGCCCGAAGGTCGGGGTAGACGCCGCCCTGGACGATGCCGAACAGCCCGTAGCCCGGGCGTGGCACGAAAGCCTCCCGGCAGCGCGCCGCCCAGTCCATGGAGCGGCGCATGGAGGCGGCGGCCACCTCATGCTCGGCCGGAAAGGGGGTGCACTCGTCGAACACCATGCTGATGGTGGCGTCCAGCTTGTGCTGGATGTCGATGGCCCGCACCGGGGTCAACCGGTGGGTCGAACCGTCGAGGTGGCTCTTGAAGGTCACGCCATCGGGGTCGATGCGGCACAGATCGCCCAGGCTCATCACCTGAAAGCCGCCGCTGTCGGTCAGGATGGGGCGCGGCCAGTCCATCATGCGGTGCAGGCCGCCCAGCGCCGCCACCGCCTCCGCCCCCGGGCGCAGCATCAGATGATAGGTGTTGGCGAGCAGGATCTCGGCCCCGGTGGCGGCCACCGTCTCCGGCATCATCGCCTTCACCGTGGCCGCCGTGCCGACCGGCATGAAGGCCGGCGTCTCCACCGTGCCATGGGCGGTCAAAAGCCGCCCCCGCCGCGCCGCGCCATCGGTCGCCAGGACACGGAAACCGAGACCATCGGGCAAAGGGGAGGGCATGCGCAGGACAGCTTTCCACGGGAGACTGAAGGGGAGCCCTCAATAGCACCTGCCAAGGGGCCAAGGCAAAGGGACGCTGCGCCTTTCGAGCCCGGCACCTGCCGGCCGACGACGGCGCGCGCCTTTGAAGACAAAAAGGGGCTCTGCCCCGCGTGCGCCCCGAGCCCGGCATCTGCCGGCCGACGACGGCGCGCGCCTTTGAAGACAAAAAGGGGCTCTGCCCCTTTGACCCCGCCGGGGGGACAGGGTCCCCCCGGACCCCGCCAATTCGTTGGTGAACAAGCACGCCTACGGAGTGGAACGCTCATGGTGTTTGGTTGCAGGCCAGCTTTGCTGGCCTGCGAAAACCCATCCGAGCGTTCCGCTCGCTCGGCGATCAATGAATGAATGGAGGGGGTCCGGGGGAGCCCCTGGCTCCCCCGGTGGGGTTTCAAAGGGGCAAAGCCCCTTTCATTCATACCAACCGGCGGTGAGTTTCTCTCATCGCCGTCTGGTATTAGCCCCCCTTCTACCGCTCCAGCCTGCCCATGAAAGCCGTCACCGCGTCCATGGCTTCCTGGTGGTTCTGTTTCATGGTCCGGCCGGAGGCGACGCGGGGTTTCAGGTCGTGGTCGCCGTCTTCCAGCCAGTGGAGGCGGGTGGTGGCGGGCAGGGGGTAGGTGGTCACCTCGTCCTGTTTGCCCATGCTGTCGCGGCTGCCCTGGCAGATCAGGGTGGGGGTGGCGAGGCTCTCGAAGTGGGCGATGCGCGGCTCGCTTCGCCCCGGGGCGTGGAAGGGGTAGCCCAGGCAGACCACGCCGCGCACCGGGGTGCCGGCGTGTTCCAGGTCGGCGGCGACCAGGGTGGCCATGCGCCCACCCATGGACTTGCCGCCAATGACCAGGGGGGCGGGCCCGCCCAGATGGTCGATCACGGCGCGCCAGTGGGCCAGCAGGCGCGGTTGGCGGTCGGGCGGGAACTTGCGGTTCTCGGTGCGCCGCCGGGCCATGTAGGGGAACTCGAAGCGGACCACCCTCAGGCCCCGTTCGGCCAGCCCGTGGGCGAAGCTGTCCATGAACGGGCTGTCCATGGGGGCGCCGGCGCCGTGGGCCAGGACCAGGGTGGCGCCGTCCGCCGGGCCGTCGATCAGCAGCGTATTGTCCACAGGCCCTAGCCGAAGGCGACGCTTTCGCCGCAGCCGCAGCGTGCGCTTTCGTTGGGATTGCTGAACACGAAGCCGCTTTGCAGCTTGTCCCGGGTGAAGTCCATTTCGGCCCCCAGCAGGTACATGGTGGCCATCGGGTCGACGAACAGGCGCACCCCCTTGGCCTCGACCACGTCGTCGAGCGCGCCGGGGCTGTCGGCCAGTTCGATGGTGTACTTGAAGCCCGAGCAGCCGGCCGATTTCACACCGAGCCTGAGGCCGGCCCCGGGGCTGGCGCCGTCGAGCAACTGGCGGGCCCGCTCGGCGGCGGCGTCGGTCAGGGAGAGCAGGGTCATGAAGGCACCTTTCAGCCGGGCGGTGTGGCTCAGAACATGTCCAGGGCGACCTTGGCCAGGTCGCTCATGCGGGCCGGGGTCCAGGGCGGTTCCCAGGTCAGGCGCACGGTGACCTTGCCCACGCCCTCGACGCGGGCCACCGCCTCGGCCACTTCGCCGGGCAACTCGCCGGCCACCGGGCAGGCCGGGGCGGTCAGGGTCATGACCACGAAGACGTCGCCCTTGTCGTCGACGGTGTGCTCGTAGATCAGCCCCAGGTCGTGGATGTTGACCGGGATTTCCGGGTCGTGAACGGTCTTCAGCGCCTCGATCACGGCGGCTTCGTCGGCCGGGGCGGTGCCCTCGGTCAGGGGCTGGCCGGCGGTCGCCTCGAAGCCCTCGTCGGGCGGCGGGGTGGCGGCGCGGCTCATCATGGGATGCATCGGCATCATGGCGGTAACGGTCCTTCCTGCTGGCAAAAGCGGTTCCAACGGGGGGTCAGGCGAGCATCTGGCGCGCCTTGGTCAGGCCGGCCGCCAGGGCATCGATGTCCTGGCGGTGGTTGTAAAGGCCGAGGCTGGCCCGGACCATGCCGGGCACGCCGAAGCGGCCCATCAGGGGTTCGGCGCAGTGGTGGCCGGCCCGCACGCAGATGCCCTGGCGGTCGAGCAGGGCGGCGACGTCGTGCGGGTGGGCGCCATCCACGGCGAAGGCGATCACCGCCGCCTTGCCCGGCGTGGTGCCGAACAGGGTGATGCCGTCCAACGCGCCCAGGGTCTGCATGGCGTGGGCCATCAGGGCGCTTTCGTGGGCGTGGACGGCCGCCCGGTCGAGGTCGTCCAGCCACTCCATGGCGGCGGCCAGGCCGATCGCCTGGACGATGGCCGGGGTGCCGGCCTCGAAGCGGGCCGGCGGTTCGGCCCAGGTGCTTTTCTCGAAGGTCACCGAGGCGATCATGTCGCCGCCGCCCTGCCAGGGGGGCATGGCGGCCAGCAGCTCGTGGCGCCCCCACAGCACACCGATGCCGGTCGGGCCGTACAGCTTGTGGCCGCTGAAGACGTAGAAGTCGCAGCCCAGCTCGGCCACGTCGACCGGCAGGTGGACGACGCCCTGGCAGCCGTCGAGCAGCACCGTGGCGCCTATCTTGTGGGCCATCTCGGCGATTTCCTTGACCGGCAGCACGGTGCCCAGCACGTTGGAGACGTGGGCCACGGCGACCAGCCGGGTGCGCTCGGAGAGGGCGGCGGCGACGTCCTCCAGGGATACCGAACCATCATCGCCGACCGGCACCACCTTGAGCACAAGGCCCTTTTCGTCGCGCAGCATCTGCCAGGGGACGATGTTGGAGTGGTGCTCCAGGGCGGTGATGACGATCTCGTCGCCGGCCGTGAGGTTGGCCCGCCCGAAGGTCTGGGCAACCAGATTGATGGCCTCGGTGGCGCCGCGGGTGAAGACGATCTCGTCGGGGCTGGCGGCGCCGATGAAACGGGCCACGGTGCCCCGGGCGTCCTCGTAGCGGCGGGTCGCCTGCTGCGACAGGAAGTAGGCGCCGCGATGGACGTTGGCGTATTCCCAGTCGTAGACGGCGCGCATGGTGTCCAGCACCTGACGCGGCTTCTGGGCCGAGGCGCCGCTGTCCAGGTAGACCAGCGGCTTGCCGTGCACCTGGCGCGACAGCACCGGGAAGTCGCGGCGCACCACCTCCACGTCGAAGGCGGCGTTGGCGCCGGTGTCGGTGTGGGCCGGGGCGAGGTGGGTCATGGCGTGGCCTCCGCGTCCGGGGTGGCGGCGAGGCGGCCCGACAGCCGCCGGGCCAGCAGGTCGGCCAGCGAGTCGCGGGGGCCGTGCGCCCCGCCGGGGACGCGCTCCAGGGCCTCGGCCAGGAAGCCCTCGATGAGCAGGCCGCGGGCGGTCCTGGGGTCGATTCCCCGGCTGGTCAGGTAGAACAGTTGCTCGGCGTCCAGCGCCCCGGTGGCGGCGCCGTGGGCACAGGCCACGTCGTCGGCGTAGATTTCCAGCTCCGGCTTGGTGTCGGCCTCGGCCTTGGGCGACAGCAGGAGGGCGCGGAACTGCTGGCGGGCGTCGGTCTTCTGGGCGTCCGGCGCCACCACCACCTTGCCCTGGACGACGCCCCGGGCGCTGTCGTCGAGCACGCTTTTCACCGTCTGGGTGCTGGTGCACTGGGGCACCGCGTGCTCGATCAGGGTGGTGATGTCCAGGTGCTGGTTGCCGGCCAGCACGGCCGCCGCGTCGAGCCCCGCGTGGGCCTGTTCGCCGCTGAGGCGGATGCGGGTCTCGTGGCGCGCCATGCCGGCGCCCAGGCCCATGATGAAGCCGTGGTAGCGCGCCTTTTGGCCCAGGTCGATGCCGGCCAGGGCGAGGCTGGTGAAGCCCTCCGGCAGGTTCAGGAGGCTGACATGGTCAAGCGTCGCCTCGGCCTCGAGCAGGATCTCGGTCACGCTGTTCATCAGACACGGCGCCCCGCCGACCCCGATGCGGCTTTCCAGCAGGGTCGCCGCGCTGCCCTGGCCCAGGCGGACCAGCACCCGGGGGTGTACGGCCAGGGCGTGGTCGGCGGTCTCGCCCACATGGATCAGGTGGATCGGCCGCTCCAGGGTGGTGCCGGGGGCGATGGTGAGGACCACGCCATCGGCCAAAAGGCCGGTGTTCAGCGCGGCGAAGGGGTGGTGTTCGGTGTTGATCTGCCGGCCGAGCAGATCGTCCAGGCTCTCCGGTTCGCTTTCCAGCACGGCGCGCAGACTGTCCAGTTTGACCCCGTCCGGCAGGCGGTCGAGGTCCGACAGGTGGGGTGAGCAGCGGCCGTTGACCATCACCACCACGTGGGCGTCGCCGGTCAGGGCGTCGCCGGCCGGGATGTCGGCCGCCGGGTGCGGATCGCGCAGCGGCGCGGCGTGGAAGCCGATGTCCTTCAGGCCGTCCAGGCGGGTGTACTTGAAGGCCTCGCTGCGCCGTCCGGGCAGGCCCAGGGCACACCAGTGGTCGAGCCCGCGCTGGCGCAGGGCGGCCGCCGTCGGGCCGCCGGGCAGGTGGGCGGCGGCCTCGGTCAGGTGCTCGATGAAGGGCAGGGGATGGTCGGTCATGGGGCTCACGCGGCGTCGGTGTAGTCGGCGTAGCCGTTGGCTTCCAGCTCCTCGGCCAGGGAGGCGTCGCCGGTCTTGACGATGCGCCCGTCGGCGAAGACGTGGACCACGTCGGGCACGATGTGGTTGAGCAGGCGCTGGTAGTGGGTGATGACCAGGAAGCCGCGCTCGGGGCTGCGCAGGGCGTTGACCCCCTCGGAGACCACCTTCAGGGCATCGATGTCGAGCCCTGAGTCGGTCTCGTCGAGCAGGCACAGGGTGGGTTCCAGCACCGACATCTGGAAAATGTCGGCCCGCTTCTTCTCGCCGCCGGAGAAGCCCACGTTCACCGGCCGGCGGATCAGATCGTCGGGCAGGTTCAGGCGGCGCGCCGTGTCGCGCATCAGCTTGAGGAACTCGACCGGGGCGATCTCCGCCTCGCCGGCCGCCTTGCGCCGCGCGTTCAGGGCCGCCTTGAGGAAGGTCGACAGGGTGACGCCGGGGATTTCCACCGGGTACTGGAAGGCCAGGAAGATGCCCGCCCGGGCCCGCTCGTCGGGGGACAGCTCGGCGATGTTCTCGCCGTTGAAGAGGATCTCGCCCTCGGTCACCTCGTAGCCCTCGCGGCCGGCGATGACGTTGGACAGGGTGCTCTTGCCGGCCCCGTTGGGGCCCATCACGGCGTGCACCGTGCCCGGCTCGATGGCGAGGTTGATGCCTTTGAGGATTTCGCGCTCGCCGATCCGGGCGTGCAGGTTCTTGATCTCGATCAGGGGCATGGCGAAAGGACGCTCCACGGGAACATGGGGGACACGGACGGGCGGGGTCAGCCGACGCTGCCCTCAAGACTGATGCCGACCAGCTTCTGGGCCTCGACGGCGAATTCCATGGGCAGGGTCTGCAGCACGTCGCGGCAGAAGCCGTTGACGATCAGCGCCACCGCCTCTTCCGGGTCGATGCCGCGCTGCTGGCAGTAGTACATCTGGTCGTCGCTGATGCGGCTGGTCGTCGCCTCGTGCTCGAGCTGGGCGCCGGGGTTGCGGCTTTCGATGTAGGGCACGGTGTGGGCCGCCGAGCGGTCGCCGATGAGCAGCGAATCGCACTGGGTGAAGTTGCGCGCTCCCTCGGCCCGGGGCAGCACCCTGACCAGCCCGCGATAGGTCTGCTCGGCGCGCCCCGCCGAGATGCCCTTGGAGACGATGCGCGAGCGGGTGTTCTTGCCGATGTGGATCATCTTGGTGCCGGTGTCGGCCTGCTGGCGGTTGTTGGTGATGGCCACCGAGTAGAACTCGCCCTGCGAGTTGTCGCCCTGCAGGATGCAACTGGGGTACTTCCAGGTGATCGCCGAGCCGGTCTCGACCTGGGTCCAGCTGACCTTGGAATTGCGCCCCCGGCAGGCGGCCCGCTTGGTGACGAAGTTGTAGATGCCCCCCTTGCCGCTTTCGTCGCCGGGGTACCAGTTCTGCACCGTGGAGTACTTGATCTCGGCGTCGTCCAGCGCCACCAGCTCGACCACGGCGGCGTGCAACTGGTGCTCGTCGCGCTGCGGGGCGGTGCAGCCCTCCAAGTAGGAGACGTAGGAGCCTTCCTCGGCGACGATCAGGGTGCGCTCGAACTGGCCGGTGTTCTTCTCGTTGATGCGGAAGTAGGTGGACAGCTCCATGGGGCAGCGCAGGCCCTTGGGCACCAGCACGAAGCTGCCATCGGTGAAGACCGCCGAGTTGAGGCAGGCGAAGAAGTTGTCGCCCGGCGGCACCACGCTGCCCAGGTACTTTTGCACCAGATCGGGGAATTCCTGCACCGCTTCGGAGATGGACATGAACAGCACGCCCATCTCGCGCAGCTTGGCCTTGTAGGTGGTGGCCACCGAGACGCTGTCGAAGACCGCGTCCACCGCCACCCCGGGCATGCCGGAGGCCATCTCGTCGGCGCCTTCCACACCGGCCAGCTTGGCCTGCTCCTTCAAGGGGATGCCCAGCTTTTCGTAGGTGCGCAGCAGCTCCGGGTCGACCTCGTCCAGGCTCTTCAGCTTGGGCTTCTGCCGGGGCGCGGCGTAGTAGTAGGCGTCCTGGTAGTCGATCGGCGGATAGTCGAGCTTGGCCCACTCGGGCTCCGGCATCTCCTTCCAGGCCCGGAAGGCCCCCAGGCGCCACTCGAGCAGCCACGCCGGCTCGTTCTTCTTGGCCGAGATGAAGCGGATGGTGTCCTCGGTCAGGCCCTTGGGGGCCTTGTCGGACTCGATGTCGGTGGAAAAGCCGTACTTGTAGCGGCCAAGGTCGGCGACCGTTTCCACCGTCTGTTCGCTGATCGCCATGGTCTGCCGGGTCCTTAGGGTCTGGAAGAAGTCGCGTGGGTCGAAAGGGCGGGGGTCAGCCGGTGGCGGCCATGGGCGGGGCCGCGACCGGCCTGTTGTGATCGGCCAGTGGCGGCCCGCCGCCGGCCATCTCGGCCAGGGTCACCGCACCCAGGGCCTGACGGACGGCATCGTTGACGCGGTGCCACTGGCCCTGCATGGGGCAGATCGGGCCGATCCCGCACTCATGCTCGGCCTCGCCGACGCACGAGGTGAGGGCGATCGGCCCCTCGATGGCCTGGATCATGTCGGCCACGGTGATGCGCTCGGGCAGCCGGCCCAGGGCATATCCGCCGGCGGCGCCGCGCTGCGAGACGACCAGACCGTCGCGCGTCAGCGCCTTCATGATCTTGGCCACCGTGGGCAGTGGCACGCCGGTTTCGGCGGCGATCTGATGGGCGCTGCGAACTTGGGGGTTTCGTGTCATGTCCACCAAAACAACCACCGAGTAGTCCGTCAACTTGTTGATCCGCAAGGTCGTTTCCTCCGCCTCTCAATGAGGACCTTTTTAGTGCTCTTTAGGTACGCCCATGTGACCGCCGATTCAAGGGCAAAATGATTGTTTGCTGACATCGAAAGCGCCGATCAGGCGGATCGGGGCGGCGGCCAACCGGCCTTCGGGGCGGCTCAGTAGGGGCTGGCGGGGGGTGCGGAGCCCGGCCGGGGGGTCCACGAGGAGTCGTCGGGGAAGCGCACGGTTCTGACGGCGCTTTCCACCTGCGCCGGCGTCCACGGGCCGACCCCCGACGGGGCCGCCTCGGCACTGGTGAACACCGCTCCCTCGCCCGGGCCCAGACTGATCCGGCCCCCCGGGGCGCTGACCTCGATGTGGCCGTCAAGGGTCAGCACCGCCAGTGGATTGTCTTTCAGGCGGCCGCCCCAGAAATCGGTGCCGCGAATGCCGATGGTCGCCACCGGCGTGGCCACCGTGACCTTGTCCGGTTGGCGCCTGGCGATCTCTCCGGTGACCATGCGGAAGACGCCCGACAGCAGGCGCCAGGTGCCCTCGCCGCCGGCCGGGGTGAAGACGTAGGAATCCACCGTCACCGCGCTGCGCTCGCCCAGGGTGAGGCGGGTGTCGTCGGTGAACACCACCTCCAGCCGGCCATCGACGCCGGTCGTCAGGTCGTCGCCAAAGCGGATGGCGTCGCCCCGCTCAAGGGGGATCGGCTGGCCCCGGCGGATGGCGTCGGCCGGCGCCAGCGCCCGGCTGACCGTGCCGATGGTTTCGCCGAACTCGGCCGCCAGGAGCGGGCCGGGCAGGATGGGCGACAGGGCAAGGGCGACCAGCAGGCCGAGAACGACGGGGCGCAACACGGATGCGGGCATGGTGATGTGACCTCCCTCGAGGATGAGCCAGGGCCGGCCCCGGCGGGGGCGGTGATGGTGGATACTTGGCGTTGGCGGCGGGGCGGTGCAACATGAGGCCGACCCCCGGGAGGAGTGCCCATGACCGACGCCAACCCGCAGTCCGAGGCCATTGCCCGCATCGACGAGATCACCGCCGCCCACGTCATGGCCGCCCTGCTGCCCGACCGCGACGGCCGCGCTCCGGAAATCCGCATCGGCACCCTGCTGGTCATGCCGACCGGGCAGGCGCGCATCTTCGGGGTGGTGGAATCGCTGGCGGCGGCCGGCGGCAAGCCGCTGGCCCGGATCGCCCTGATGGGTCAGATCCCGCTGAAAGAGGGCCAGGAGGGCCGCTTCCAGCGCGGCGTGTCGTGGTATCCGCTGCTCGGCGGACCGGTGCACTACACCACCCGCGCCGATTCGGCCAAGGTCTACGCCCGGCCGGGCGGGGCCAGCATCGAGATCGGGCGCACCCACCACGACCCCGACCTGCCGGCCTACCTGATGGTCGACGAGACCCTGGGCAAGCACTTCGCCATCCTGGGCACCACCGGCTCGGGCAAGTCGTGCGCCGTCACCCTGATCCTGCGCCGCATGCTGGACCAGATGCCGGCCGCCCACATGATCCTGCTCGACCCCCACGACGAGTACGAGACCGCCTTCGCCGACGTCGCCCAGGTGATCGACCCCGCCAACCTGCAACTGCCCTACTGGCTGCTCGACCTGGAGGAGATCAGCGAGGTCCTGATCGCCAAGGACAGCCCCCACCGCCACGCCGAACGGCAGATCCTGAAGGAGGCGGTGACCCAGGCCCGCCGGGCCTACTACCAGGACGCCGACGGCCTGGAGTTCATGACCGTCGACACCCCCACCCCCTACCGCCTGCACGACCTTCTGCGCCTTTTGAAGAACGCCATGGGCAAGCTGGACAAGCCGGACTCCTCGGCCCCCTACCTGCGCCTGATCACCCGCCTGGAAAGCCTCAACAACGATCGCCGCTTCGCCTTCATGTTCTCCGGCCTGGTGGTGCGCGACAATCTGGCCGAGCTGATCGCCCGCCTGCTGCGCCGCCCCACCGAGGGCCGGCCGATGACCATCGTCAACCTGTCGGCGGTGCCCGGCGAGGTGGTCGACGTGGTGGTCAGCGTGCTGTGCCGGGTGATCTTCGACGTCGGCCTGTGGAGCCAGGCGGCGCGCGCCGTGCCGGTGCTGCTGATCTGCGAGGAAGCGCACCGCTACATGCCCGAGCGCGACGACCTGGGCTTCGGGCCGACCAAGCGGGCCCTGTCGCGGATCGCCAAGGAGGGGCGCAAGTACGGCGTTTCGGTGGGGCTGGTCAGCCAGCGGCCGAGCGAGCTGTCGACCGGCATCCTGTCGCAGTGCGGCACCATCCTGGCCCTGCGCATGAACAACGAGCGCGACCAGGAGTTCGTCCGCCGGGCCTTGCCGGAGGGGGCCCAGGGGCTGCTCTCGGCGCTGCCCGCCATGCGTCCGCAGGAGGCGGTGGCGGTCGGCGAGGGGGTGGCGGTGCCGCTGCGCCTGAGCTTTTCCGAACTGGAGCAGGTGCACCAGCCGCGCAGCGCCACCGCCCGCTTCTCCGAGGCCTGGCTGCGCGACGTGGACGACCCGGAGCACCTGGCCGAGACGGTGGCCCGCTGGCGCTATCAGGTGCGCTGAATGGCTCGCCGCCGCGTGCCATGCGCGATGCGCATGGCCGGACTGTGGTTTTTTGGGTGGACCGCCCGGCGGCGAAACCGTACATAGGGGGCGTCAGATGTTGCGGCGCAACACGGCGCTTCGCCGACGGCCCGCAAACAGTGATCTTCGATGGGTCCCTATCTCTCTCCTCCCCAGGGCCCATCGTTTCAGGACGGGGCGCACTGCCCTGTCCGAAGGGTCTTCGGATCCTACGTCTCCCAGACGTAAAGCCTCCCTGTTTTCGACTTTGCCCCCGGGTTCGTCCCGGGGGCATTTTTTTTGTCCGGCCGGCCCGGGACCGAGCGTGGGCGCGCGGGTCAGTACTGCGGTTCGACGCAGATGCCGTTGCCGTGGTTCTTGTTGCTGGCGTAGCCGGTCCAGATCAGGTCGCGGTGGGTGGGCAGCGCGATGTACTGGCCCATCCGAAGCGGCCCCTCGTAGTAGACCGTGCCGCCGCGGCTGGCGATTTTCACGCCGGCCCCGCTGACCCGAAGCTCGCTGACCCGGATGCCGTTGAAACTGCCGCGCCCACTCTGCGAGGGCTGGAAATTGACGGCGGTGGTGTGGCCGTTGATGTAGCCCGGCAGGCACATCTGATAGTCGGCCCGGGCGTCGGGCGTGTGGAGGGCGAGGGCCAGGGCGACGGCGAGTCCGCCGAGCGCCAATTTGGACAGGGGGGTGGGCAGGAGGGTGCGCATGGGGTGTTCCTTCTGCTGGAAATGCCAGGAAACGAACCAACCAATGCTCTGCTCGGGGCCGACTGGCGCAAGGCGTCCAGGCGGCTCTTCCGCCTCCTCAGGCTGGGCGCCAAATGTGGCGAGATTGGGGAAAGGGGCGCGGCGCCGGCCGGCCCGGGTTATGCTGGAGCCCCCGCCCGTCGTCGGGCGCCGACAGGGAGGAGCCCCCATGGCCCGCCCCCGAACACCCCCCGGCCCGGCGGCGACAGCCGCCCTGCTGACCCAACTCGATCTGGTCGAGGCGGAGTTGAGACGCCTCGGCTGGTGGCGCGACCCGCCGCCCGAGGGGGCCGACCACCCGCTCGGCGGGGCCGGCTTCGAGGCCTGGTTGCAGGTCTCCTTCCTGCCCGCCGCCCGCCAGCGGGTGCGGGCTGGCGATCTGCCGGAAAAAAGCACAGGTCGGCGTTCTCGCCCTGCGCCAGTACGACTATCACAGCCGCCTGCCGGAGGCGGACACCCTGCTCGGCCTGCTCAACCAGTTCGACGACATGGTGATGGCCGCCCGCTGAGGGGAGGCGCCTTACCCGCCGCCCAGTTCGTCCTGTTTCAGGGACAACTCCAGCCAGCGGTGTTCGGCCGCTTCCAGCTCGGCCCGGAGAGCGGCCAGCTTTTCGGTGTTGGCCTGGAAGGCGGCGGGGTCGCGGCTGTAGGCCTCGGGGTCGGCCAGGGCCGCTTCCAGGGCCGCCGCCTGATCCTCGAGTTCGGCCACCCGGGCTGGCAGCAGCTCGAGATCGCGGGTTTCCTTGTAGCTCAGCTTGGCCTGGCGGCCGCCGGTTGGCTTGGTGGTCGAATTGCCGGCGGGCTTGTCGCCCGGCGCCTTGGCGGCCTTGGGGGTCTTGCCGGGGGTGGTCGGGCTGTCGCCCAGCGGCCTGACCAGCGGCGCGCCGCGCTGGGCCAGGGCGTCGGAATAGCCGCCGGCATACTCGCTGACCCGGCCGTCGGCCTCGATGACCAGGGTGGCGGTGACCAGACGGTCGAGGAAGTCGCGGTCGTGGCTGACCAGGATCAGCGTGCCCTCGTAGTCGGTCAGCACCTCGGCCAAAAGGTCCAGGGTGTCCATGTCCAGGTCGTTGGTCGGCTCGTCGAGCACCATCAGGTTGGCCGGCCGGGCCAGATCGCGGGCCAGCAGCAGGCGGTTGCGCTCGCCGCCCGAAAGGTTGGACACGGGGCTTCGGAACTGCCGGTCCTCGAACAGGAAGTCCTTGAGGTAGCCGGCCACATGGCGCCAGCGGCCGTTGACCTCGATCTGGTCGCCGCCCTTGGGCACCAGCACCTGCCACGGGGTGGCCTCCGGATCGAGCCCGGCCCGGTCCTGGTCGAGCACCGCCGGGGTCAGGTTGGTGCCGTGGCGGATGGTGCCGCCCAGGGGGGCGAGCTGGCCGATCAGCAGGCGGACCAGGGTGGTCTTGCCGGCCCCGTTGGCGCCGACGATGCCGATGCGGTCGCCGCGCAGCACGCGCAGGGAAAGGTCGCGGATGATCGGCCGCTCGGTGTCATAGCCGGCGCTGGCCTGCTCGGCCTCGATGACCAGCTTGCCCGACAGGCTGCCCGCCTCGGCGGCCAGCGCCGCCCGGCCGAGGCGGGCCACGGCGTCGGTGCGTTGCTGGCGCAACTCCTGGAGGCGGCGCACCCGGCCCATGTTGCGCCGCCGGCGGGCGCTCAGGCCCTCGCGCAGCCAGCGGGTTTCCTCGGCGATCTTGCGGTTCAGCTTGTGGGCCGCCTGGGCCTCGGCCTCCATCACCGCCTCGGCCCAGGCCTCGAAGCCGGCGAACCCGGTTTCGGCGCGGCGCAGGGTGCCGTGGTCCAGCCACAGGGTCTGGTTGGTCACCCGCTCCAGGAAGGCGCGGTCGTGGCTGATCACCAGCAGCGCCCCGCGATGGCGTTGAAGGCGCGCCTCCAGCCAGCCGATGGCGGCCAGGTCCAGATGGTTGGTCGGCTCGTCGAGCAGCAAAAGATCGGGCTCGCCGATCAGCGCCCGGGCCAGGGCGACGCGGCGCTTCTGGCCGCCCGACAGGGTGCCCAGGGCGGCCTCGGCGGGCAGGCCCAACTGGTCGATCAGGATGTCGGCCTTGTGGTCGTCGCCGGCCGCCACCTCGGACAGGCCGCCGGCGATCCAGGCGCGCACCGTCTCGGCCGGCGGCATCTCCGGCTCCTGCGGCAGGTAGCGCGCCAGGGCGCCGGGCGACAGGGCGCGGCTGCCCGAGTCGGGCTCGATCAGCCCGGCGCACACCTTGAGCAGGGTCGATTTGCCCGATCCGTTGCGCCCGACCAGACACAGCCGCTGGCCGGTGGCCACCGCCAGATCGATGTCGGTGAACAGCGGGCGGCCGCCGAAACCGAGGCGAATACCGTCGAGGGTGAGCAGGGGAGGCGGAGCCATGGCGCGAAATCAAGGGGATGGGAGGGGACACTGGCCAACCCTGCTTATCGCCCCGGGGCCGCCGGTTCAATCATCCGTTCCGTCCTGGCGCAGGCCCGACCAAGGCCGGGCTTGCCTCGGTGCGCCCCGATGGCTCAGAAAGGTTATCTGTAAATGCCCTCCTGAAAGGCCGCCTTGCTGAAAGGCCATGCGGCGGTGGGGAACGGTCGATGGACGAGGACCTGAAGGACCGCTATGGCGCCGGCGTTGACGAGATCGTCAGCGAGATGCGGGCCGAGTACCTGGACGAGGTGCGCGACCTTCTGCGCCAACTGGAGTTGAGCCTGGAAGAGGCCCGCCACGGCCGCCGGGACGAGGCCGCCCTGGTCCACGAGGTGCGCAAGGTGGCGGTCAGCGTGCGCGGGCAGGCCGCCAACCTGGGCTTTCGGCTGCTCAACACCCTGGCCCACCGGATGGAGGACTACCTTTCCGGGGTCAAGCGGCTGCCGCCCCGGGCCTTCGACGACCTGGCCCATTTCACCGAAACCATGCTCGACGTGACCGAGGGACGCATCCCGCACGACGCCGACCCCCGGCAACTGGTGCGCGGCATGCCGGTCAAGGCGACCTTCGAGCTGGGCGACATCGAGGTGCGCGACGTCGAGGTGATGCTGGTCATGCTGCACGGCGCGGCGACCCACTTCGTCGAGCGCGAATTGAAGGAGTGCGGCTACCGCCCGGTGGTGTGCAGCTCGACCTTCGAGTCGATCCCGCTGATCGTGCGCACCCAGCCCGACATGGTGATCGTCTCCGCCGTCATGCCCGAGCTGTCGGGCATCGATCTGGTCGGCGCCCTGCATGCCATGCCGGCGACCCGCAACATCCCCACCGCGCTGATCACCAGCCTGGATGCCGACGACCCCTACCTCGCCCTGGTTCCCGGTGGCGTGCCGGTGATCCGCAAGGGGCCGCGCTTCGGCGATGATCTGGCCGACGCCCTGAACAACCTGTTCCTGCTCTGACCTGTTTCCGCTCTGACCTGTTTCCGCTCTGAAACGTGGCGAGTTGCCCCCGGGCTTGCCGGAGGCGGCGCCCCCGGGCTATCCAGGGCTCCCCGCCAGCCTGCCGGAGTCGGCCCCCTGGAACCCGCCGCCCCCCCATTCCGCCGTTCCTGGCCGCGCCGCCTTCTGAAGCGGCTCGGCAACAGCGACGCCCTGCGCCGTCTTTTGTGCTGGCTGGGCTCGCTGTACATCCGCGCCGTCTGGGCGAGTGGCCGCTGGTCGGTCGAGGGCGACCAAGAGGCGCGCCGCCTGTGGGCCGAGGGGCGCCCCTTCATCCTGGCCTTCTGGCACGGTCGCCTCCTGATGATGCCGATGATCTGGGATCACGCCCACCCCATCCACATGCTGATCAGCCAGCACCGCGACGGCCAGTTCATCGCCCGCACGGTGGCCCATTTCGGCATCCAGACGGTGGCCGGCTCCAGCTCGAAGGGCGGCGCCGCGGCGGTGCGGCGCATGGTCCGGGTGCTCAAGGATGGCGGTTGGGTGGGGATCACCCCGGATGGCCCGCGCGGTCCCCGCCAGCGGGCCGATGGCGGCGCCGTGGCGCTCGCCCGGCTGACCGGGGCGCCCATCCTGCCGGCCAGCTTCTCGGCCCGCCGGGGGACCAATCTGGGCTCCTGGGACCGCTTCCTGGTCGCCTTTCCGTTCACCCGGGGGGTGCTGCGCTGGGGCACCCCGATCCGCGTGCCGGCCGATGCCGACGCCGCTCTGCTGGTGCGCAAACAGGCCGACCTCGAAGACGAAATGAACCGCCTGCTGGTCGAGGCCGACCGCGACATGGGCCGCCCCCCCATCCCGCCGGCCGAAGGCTCGGCGCCATGAAGGCGCCCCCCTTCTGGCGGGCCGATGGCCCGCTGCCCCGGCTGCTCGGGCCGTTGGGCGGGCTCTACACCCTGGGCGGCTGGCTGAGGCGGCGCGGCGCCCGGCCGGCGCGGGCCGGCGTGCCGGTGCTCTGTGTCGGCAACCTGACCGCCGGCGGGGCCGGCAAGACGCCCATCGCGCTCGACCTGGGGCGCCGCCTCCAGGGGCGCGGCCGGACCGTGGCCTTCCTCACCCGGGGCCACGGCGGGCAGGCGCGCGGGCCGCTGCGGGTCGATCCCGCCCGCCACGACGCCGAGGCGGTGGGCGACGAGGCCCTGCTGCTGGCCGAGGTGGCGATGACCGTCCTTTCCGCCGACCGGGCGGCCGGCGCCGCGCTGGCCGAGGAGCTGGGCGCCGAGGTCATCGTGATGGACGACGGCCACCAGAACCCGGGACTGATCAAGGACCTGTCGCTGGTCGTCATCGACGGCGTGTTCGGGTTCGGCAATCACCGGGTGATCCCCGCCGGCCCCTTGCGCGAACCCTGGAAGGCCGGGCTGGCGCGGGCCGACGCGGTGGTCGTGGTGGGGCCCGACAGGCACCGCCTGCACGCCCGCCTGTCGCCGCGCCGGCCACGCCTGACCGCCCACTTCCAGCCCGGGCCACAGATCGCCGCGCTGCTCGGCCGGCCGGTGGTCGCCTTCGCCGGCATCGGGCGGCCCGACAAGTTCTTCGACGGTCTGGCCGAGGCCGGGGTCCGGGTGGTGGCGCGCCATCCCTTCGCCGATCACTTCCCCTATCGGCCGACCGACATCCAGCCCATCCTCGACGAAGCCTTCGCCCTCGGCGCGGCGGTGGCGACCACGGCCAAGGACGCGGTGCGCCTGCCGGCCGACCAGCGCCAACAGGTCAACGTCATCGGCCTGTCGGTGGACTGGCCCGCCCCCGTGGCCGTCGAGGCCCTGCTCGACGACTTGTTCGCCCGCTTCAAGGAGAGCCGCCTCCCGTGACCGCCCGATCCTTCCGCCAGTCCGTGAAATGGGGCCTGGAAGCCGCCGCCCTGGGCCTTGCCTTCGGGCTGTTCCGCCTGCTGCCGGTGGATGCTGCCTCGGCCCTGGGCGGCAGGCTGGGCCGGGCCATCGGACCGCGCAGTGGCGTGCACCGGGTGGGCCGGCGCAATCTGGCCGCCGCCCTGCCCGAACTGGACGAGGCCCGGCGCGAGGCGGTGTTGCGCGGCATGTGGGACAACCTGGGCCGCGTCATCGCCGAGGTGCCACATCTCGACAAGATGGGCGACCCGGCGCGGCTGGAGGTGGTCGGGGCCGAGCATGTCGCCCCGATCCAGGACGGTGGCCCCTCGATCTTCGCGTCCGGCCATCTGGCCAACTGGGAGGTGCTGGGACCGGCCGCGGCCAAGCACGGCATTGTCCTCGATGTGGTCTACCGGGCGGCCAACAACCCGTGGCTCGGCTGGCTGTATGATCGCCGCCGCCCGCACCCCGAGAGCCGACTGATCCCCAAGGGCAGCGAGGGTGCCCGTCAGGCCCTGAAAGCATTGCGCGAGGGCCGCCACCTGGGCCTGCTGGTCGACCAGAAAATGAACGACGGCATCGAGCTTCCCTTCTTCGGACGTCCCGCCATGACCGCCCCGGCCACCGCCCAGATGGCCCTGCGCTTCAAATGCCCGGTCCTCCCGGTCCAGGTGGAACGCCTGAACGGCGCCCGCTTCCGGGTCACCGTCCACCCGCCCCTGGACCTGCCCGACAGCGGCGACCGCGAAACCGACGCCCGACAGATGATGACCCGCTTGAACCACCTGCTGGAAACCTGGATCCGCCAACATCCCGAACAATGGCTGTGGGTCCACCGTCGCTGGAAAGACTGAGGCCGGGCGGCCACGCCAAGGGGGCGCTGCCCCCTTGGAACCCCCGCCGGGGGGACCAGGGGCCCCCCCGGACCCCCGCCGTGACTCAAAAACCCGCCAGGGGGGCAAGCCCCCTGGCGGGTTTTTGACTCATGGTGGGGTCTGGGGAGGCCTCCCGGCCTCCCCAGCGGGGATTTCAAAGGGGCGGCGCCCCCTTGGTGTGGCCGCCGGCCTCAGTCTTCCGGCAGGGCGTGGAAGTCGGCGGGGGTTTCCAGGGCCTGGCGCAGGCGTTGGTGGTAGTCGAGCCGTGGGATGTCGACGGCGCCGAAGCGCAGCAGGTGGGGGTTGGTGAACTGGGTGTCGAACAGGGTGAAGCCGCCGAAGGTGAGGCGCTTGACCAGATGCACCAGGGCCACCTTGCTGGCTTCCGGCACCCGGCTGAACATGCTTTCGCCGAAGAAGGCGCCGGCCAGGGCCAGTCCGTAGATGCCGCCGACCAGCCGCTCGCCCTGCCAGGTTTCCACGCTGTGGGCCAGCCCCAGGCGGTGGAGCTGGACGAACAGGCGTTCGATCTCGGGATTGATCCAGGTTTCCGGGCGGTCCTCGGTGGCTTCGGCGCAGCCGGCGATGGTTTGTTCGAAGGCCCGGTTGACGGTGACCCGGAAGGGTTGGCGGCGCAGCACCTTGGCCAGCGAGCGGGGGACGTGGAAGGTGTCGAGCGGCAGGATGCCCCGTTCCTCGGGGTCGACCCAGTAGACGTCGGGGTCGTGGCGGGCCTTGGCCATGGGGAACACCCCGATGGTGTAGGCCCGGACCACCAGTTCCGGGGTCAGCTCGCTCACCGGGGCGTGTCCCTCCGCCCGTCCGCCAGCGGGATCAGTCGTCGTCGCACAGGGTGTCGACGAAGCCTTCCAGCCAACGGATGTCGTAGTCGCCGTTCACGAAATCGGGGTTGGCGATCAGCTGTTCGTGCAGCGGGATGGTGGTTTTCACCCCTTCCACCACGAACTCGCCCAGGGCCCGGCGCAGGCGCATCAGGCATTCGTTGCGGGTGCGCCCGTGGACGATCAGCTTGGCGATCATGCTGTCGTAGTGGGGCGGGATGATGGCCCCGTCGTAGAGCCCCGAATCGACGCGCACGCCAAGCCCGCCCGGGGTATGGAAGCCGGCGATGCGGCCCGGGCTGGGGACGAAGGTGCGCGGGTCCTCGGCGTTGATGCGGCACTCGATGGCGTGGCCCATGATGCGCAGGTTGTCCTGCGTCACGTCGAGCGGCGCCCCGGCGGCGATGCGGATCTGCTCGCGCACCAGATCGATGCCGGTGATCATCTCGGTCACCGGATGCTCCACCTGCAGGCGGGTGTTCATCTCGATGAAGTAGAACTTGCCGTCCTCGAACAGGAACTCGATGGTGCCGGCGTTGCGGTAGCCGATGCGGCTCATGGCGGCGCGCACCACTTCGCCGATCTCGGCCCGTTGGGTGGCATTGAGGGCCGGCGAGGGGGCCTCTTCCAGCACCTTTTGGTGCTTGCGCTGCAACGAGCAATCGCGCTCGCCCAGATGGACGACGTTGCCGTGGTTGTCGGCCAGCACCTGGATCTCGATGTGGCGCGGCCGGGTCAGGTATTTCTCGATGTAGACCTCGGGGTTGCCGAAGGCGGCCGCGGCCTCGGCGCGGGCGGTGCGGAAGGCCTCGCCCAGGTCCTCGCGCGAGGTGGCCACCTTCATGCCGCGCCCGCCGCCGCCGGCGGAGGCCTTGATGAGCACCGGATAGCCCATCTCGGCGGCCACCTTCTCGGCCTCGGCCTCGCTCTCCACGGCGCCGTCGCTGCCCGGCACGCAGGGCAGGCCGGACTCGCGGGCCGCCTGCTTGGCGCGCACCTTGTCGCCCATCATGCGGATGTGCTCGGGGCTGGGACCGATGAAGGCCAGGTCGTGGTCCTCGACCATTTCGGCGAAGTCGGCGTTTTCCGACAGGAAGCCGTAGCCGGGATGGATGGCATCGGCCCCGGTGACCATGGCGGCGGTCAGGATGGCGGCCTTGTTGAGGTAGCTGTCGCGCGCCGCCGGCGGGCCGACACAGACCGATTCGTCGGCCAGCCGGACGTGCATGGCGGCGGCGTCGGCGGTCGAGTGCACGGCCACCGTCTTGATGCCCATCTCCCGACAGGCCCGATGGATGCGCAGCGCGATCTCGCCCCGGTTGGCGATCAGGACCTTGTCGAACATGTTGTCAGCTCCGGCCCCGCTCACTCGACGATGACCAGCGGTTCACCGTACTCCACCGCCTGCCCGTCGCCGACCAGGATGCGGGTGATTCGGCCGCCGACCTCGGCGCGCACCGGGTTGAAGGTCTTCATGGCCTCGATCAGGAACAGGGTCTGGCCCTTGCTGATGCTGTCGCCGACCTGGACGAAGGGCGGCGCGCCGGGCTCCGGGGCGACGTAGACGACGCCGACCATGGGCGCCTTGATGGCCCCCGGGTGGCTCGCCGGGTCGGCCTCGCCGGCCGCGTCGGCGCTGGCGGCGGCCGGGGCGGCGGCGCCGACCGGCGCGGCCATGTAGCTGACGGCCGGGGCCGACTTGGCGACCCGGATGCGCACCTCGTCGGTCTGGTATTCGATTTCGGTCAGCCCGGTGTCGTCGAGAAGCTCGGCCAGTTGGCGCACGGCGTCGTGATCGATGGTGGTCATGGCGGGTGTCTTTGCTCGGCTCGCGTCTTGAGGGGGGGGGGGGGGGGGGGCGGGGTCAGGTCGTATCGGCGATCTGGCCAGCCAGATGGCGGGTGAGGGCGATCAGGGCGAGGCGATAGCCCTCGGCCCCGAGGCCGGCGATCACGCCCAGCGCCGCCTGGGCGGTGAAGGAGTGGCGGCGGAAGTCCTCCCGCTGGTGGAGGTTGGACAGGTGCACTTCGATGGTCGGCAACTCGGCCGCCAGCAGGGCGTCGAGCAGGCCGACCGAGGTATGGGTCAGGGCCGCCGGATTGAGGATCAGGCCGTCGTTCAGGTTGCGGGCCTGCTGGATCCAGGTGATCAGTTCGCCCTCGTGGTTGCTCTGGCGGAAGTCCAGCTCCACCCCCAACTCATCGGCGGTGGCGCGGCACATCTCGGCGATGTCGTCCAGCGTCTGGCGGCCGTAGACCTCCGGCTGGCGGGTGCCCAGCAGGTTGAGGTTGGGTCCGTTGAGGACGAGGAGACTGAACGACACGGGGGCCGGTCCGGAGCGGAAGGGCAAGGGGACGGGGCCTTTCAGGGTGGGCCCGTTCGAAGGTGAACGGTCAGGGTATAGCACAGGCCGCCGGGCTGGCAAACATCGCGCGCGGGGCCGAGTCGCCGCGCCCCGCGGGGAGGTCGGGCGGACGCCGGGGCCGGGCGGGTTGCACGGCCCGGCGGGGCGGCTCATATTGAGCCGCATCATCTGAAGTTCGCTCCGGGCCGGGGTCGGCGCCCGCCCTTTTGGCGCGCCCGGCCGCCCCCGTGCCCCACCCCATCCCCAATCATCGCAGCCCCCGGAACCCCCATGCAGATCACCCTCAATGGCGACTCCCGCACCGTCGACCCCGACACCACCGTGGCCGGTCTTCTGACCGCCGCCGGGCTTGACCCGGCCAAGGTGGCGGTGGAGCGCAACCGCGAGATCGTGCCGCGCAGCACCTACGACGCGGTGGCCCTGAGCGACGGCGACCAGCTCGAGGTGGTGCACTTCATCGGCGGCGGCGACACCACGCCGGAGGCCGCCGACAGCTTCGAGGTGGCGGGCCGGCGCTTCACCTCGCGCCTGTTGGTCGGCACCGGCAAGTACAAGGATTTCGAGGAGACCGCCCGGGCCCTGGAGGCCAGCGGGGCGGAGATCGTCACGGTGGCGGTGCGTCGGGTCAACGTGACCGACCCCAGCCAGCCCATGCTGGTCGATTACGTCGACCCCAAGCGCTACACCTACCTGCCCAACACCGCCGGCTGCTTCACCGCCGAGGACGCCGTGCGCACCCTGCGTCTGGCCCGCGAGGCCGGCGGCTGGGATCTGGTCAAGCTGGAGGTGCTGGGCGACACCAAGACCCTGTACCCCAACATGACCGAAACCCTGGCGGCGGCGGAGACGCTGATCGCCGAGGGCTTCAAGGTGATGGTCTACTGCTCCGACGACCCGATCATGGCCAAACGGCTGGAGGACATGGGCTGCGTGGCGATCATGCCGCTGGGCTCGCTGATCGGCTCGGGGCTGGGCATCCTCAACCCGGTGACCATCCGCCTGATCAAGGAAAGCGTCAGCGTGCCGGTGCTGGTCGATGCCGGGGTGGGGGCGGCGTCGGACGCCGCCGTGGCCATGGAGCTGGGCTGCGACGGGGTGCTGCTGAACACCGCCATCGCCGGGGCCAAGGACCCCATCGCCATGGCCCGGGCCATGAAACTGGCCGTCGAGGCCGGGCGGCTGTCCTATCTGGCCGGGCGCATCGGCCGCAAGCAGTACGCCGACCCCAGTTCGCCGCTGGCCGGGCTGATTTAGAGCACATCCCGAGCCATCCGGGACGGGTTGCCCGAACCGGTTGGCGACGACGATTTGCGTCAATATCAAGAACCTGGAGCATGCTGCCTGATTCACAAAGCACGCAGCATGCTCCAGGCCGGGGGGGTCTCAGCCGCTTCAGGCCGCCCTGTCGGTGGGGCGGCGGTGTCCGGGGCGGTCGTCATCGGCCGGTGCGACGACTCCTGGATGACCACCAGGGTTTCGCTTGGGCCAGGGCAGTCACGTCGGCCTCGGGGCAGGCGGTCTTGCCCAACTCCCCGCCCCCGACTCCCCGGCATGGACCTGCTCCAAATCTGAAATCGAGAGCGGATCGTGCGAGATGTGAAGCGCTCCGCGATTCACATCTCGCACGATCTGCTCTAGAACGTCCCCGGACGCGGACCGCGCGCCGGGCCGCGCCACCCACGGTTTTTTGGCATGGAGAGCAAGGCATGACCAAGCGTGAAATCGGCCGTCGCGGCTTCCTGGCCGGCACCGCCGGCGGTCTGGTGGCCGGGGCGGCGGGGGGGCTGGCCAAGCCGGCCATCGCCCAGGAGCGCATCGAGTGGAACATGGTCATGCCGTGGCCGATGAACGCCCCCGGGGTGGGGGTGAACGCCGGGCGCTTCGCCGAGATGGTCACCGCCATGAGCGGCGGCCGGCTGGTCATCAAGCTGTTCGGGGCCGGCGAACTGGTGCCGCCGTTCGAGGTGCTGGACGCGGTGCAGAACGATGTCGCCCAGGTCGGCCATGCCTCTCCCTACTACTGGCAGGGCAAGGCGCCGTCGCTGAACTATTTCACCACCGTGCCCTTTGGCCTGACCGCCTGGGAGTTGGCCGGCTGGCTGTACTTCGGCGAGGGGCAGGCGCTGTGGGAGGAGGTCTACGCGCCGTTCGGCATCCAGCCCTTCTTCGCCGGCAGTTCGGGGGTGCAGGCCGGCGGCTGGTTCCGCCGCGAGGTCAACACGGTGGACGACCTGAAGGGCCTCAAGATGCGCATCGCCGGCCTGGGGGGCGAGGTGATGCGCCGCCTGGGCGTGGCCGTGGTGCTGACCCCGCCGGGCGAGATCTTCCCCGCCCTGCAGTCGGGCACGGTGGATGCCGCCGAGTGGGTGGGGCCGTGGAACGATCTGGCCTTCGGGCTCTACAAGGCGGCGCCCTACTACTACATGCCGGCCTTCCACGAGCCCGGGCCGTCGCTGGAGATCATCGTCAACCAGGCCCGCTACCGGGCCCTGCCGGACGATCTTCAGGCCATCATCGCCCACGCCGCGCAGGCCACCTCGATGGTTTCCATCGCCGACTTCGCCTTCCACAACGTGGTCAGCCTGCAGCCGCTGCTCGACAAGGGCGTGGAGCTGCGCACCTTCAGCGACGAGATTGTCGAGGCGCTGGGCGAGGCCACCAAGGAAGTGCTGGGCGAGATGGCCGAGCGCGACCCGCTGACCCGCCGGGTGCACGACTCCTTCACCGCCTTCAACCAGCAGGCGGCGCGCTACGCCAAGTGGGCCGAGTTGCCCAACCTGATGATGCGCCAGAAGGTGTTGGGAGTCTGAGGGCGTTGGGGGCGGCCGCGCGCCGCCCCCTCTTCCCGATGATCCGGGCGGCCGCGCGCCGCCCCCGCTTCCCGATGATCCGGGCGGGGGCGCCGTCGCCTACAGGGTGTCGTCGACGATGTGCTGCTGGCCGCTCTCGATCTCGTCCTGGATCTGGCGCAGGGCTTCGTCCTGGCACTTGTCGAGGCGGATTCGCAGCCGGCCGGCGGTGGTTTCCAGGTCGTTGGCGGTCATGTCCGCCAGCACCTTGCGGATCACGTCGTCGTCGCCCTTTTCCTCGAAGTCGGCTTCGATGACCTGACGGGCGTAGGCCTCGGCCCCGCCGCCGGCCAGGCCCATCTCGCCGGCCGCCCACAGGCCGAACAGCTTGTTGCGCCGCACCGTCACCTTGAAGCGGATGTTCTCGTCGAGCTGGTACTTGGTCTCGAAGCCTTTTTCGCGCTGCTGCCAGGCATCGTCGGACATGGTTGCTGGTCCCTCGGGTGGCCTTTGGAATCATCGGGTTTGTCGGGAAGGGTGGGTCCGGTATACACAAAGCGGCCCGGGGCGTGCACCCGGTTTTTCGTCCGTTCGCATCGACAAGGCCCGCAAACCCGATGTGCACCGTTGTCCTGCTCGTTCGTCCGGGGCACGACTGGCCGCTGCTGCTGGCCGGCAACCGCGACGAGATGGCCGATCGACCATGGCGCGCCCCGGCCCGCCACTGGCCGGACCGGCCGCATGTGGTCGGCGGGCTCGACGTGTCGGGCGGCGGCAGTTGGCTGGCCCTGAACGACGCCGGGGTGGTGGCCACGGTGCTCAACCGGGCCGGCACCCTGGGGCCGGCGGTCGGCAAGCGGACCCGGGGCGAGTTGGTGCTGGAAGCCCTGGAGCACGCCGAGGCGGCGGCCGCCGCCGAGGCCCTGGCCGACCTCGATCCCGATGCCTTCCGTCCCTTCAACCTGGTGGTGGCCGATGCCGTCGGCGCCTTCCTGGTCACCCACCGGGCGGCCTCCGTCGAGGTGACGGCGGTGCCGCCGGGGCTGCACCTTTTGACCGCCCACGAATTGAACGACAGTGACGCCGATCCCCGGATCGCCCGTCACCTGCCGCGCTTCCGCGCCGCCCCGGCGCCGCGGCCGGGCCCGGACCCGGCCGACTGGGGAGCCTGGCCGGTGCTGCTGGCCGAAACCGGCGATGGTCCGGCGCTCCATCGGGTGCCGGGCAGCGCGCTGAGTTTCCAGATGGAAACCGGCTTCGGCACGCGCTCCTCGGCGCTCATCGCCCTGCCCGCCGATCCCGCCGTGCGGCCGCTGTGGCTGGGCACCGCCGGGCCGCCGGAGGAGTCGCCTTTCCGGCCGCTCGACCTGGATGACCGGGGGGAGTCGTCCAGGGGCTTCCCAGGTGGCGGGTGACATCATATAGTCATATTTCATGCCGCCGTTCCGTTGTCGGCTGCCCCTCCGCCTCTCCCCCTGTTCGCCCCCCCGATCCACCATGACCGACCTTGGCCGAGCCGCCACCGACCTTTCGGACAGCCCGGATGCCAGCCCTGCCGCCATGCCCGAGATGACCCCGACCGATTTCAAGACCTGGCGCAAATCGCTGGGGATGTCGCAGAAGCAGGCCGCCGAGGCCCTGGGCCTGAAGCGTCGCGTGGTGCAGTACTACGAAAAGGGCGAGCGCGACGGCGACAAGGTGGACATCCCCAAGTCGGTGCGTCTGGCCTGCTGGGCCCTGGCCCAGGGGGTCAGCGACTACCGCGGGCCATTGAAGGCGCCGCGCACCGAACTGCCCGAGCCCAAGAAGGCGCCCCAGCCGCCGGCCGGCGAGTGAACGGGCCAGGCCTTGTCGTGTCCCTGATCGTCCCCCCGATCCGCACGTTGCCGGGCGGCGGCGGGGCTGCTATATGGGGCGTTCCTGATCCTTGACCCCTGACCGCGTGCCGATCCTCTCGGCGACCGCCGACCGGCCCCTTGATCGTCGAGGGGTGGCCGGGGGGCGGATTGTCTTTCGGAGCCCCCATCCCATGAAGCGTCGCCGCCAGATCTACGAAGGCAAGGCCAAGGTCCTGTTCGAGGGGCCGGAGCCGGGCACGGTGATCCAGTACTTCAAGGACGATGCCACCGCCTTCAACAACAAGAAGAAGGGCGTCATCACCGGCAAGGGCGTGCTGAACAACCGGATCAGCGAATACCTGATGACCCGGCTGGGCGAGGTCGGCGTGCCGACCCACTTCATCCGCCGCCTGAACATGCGCGAGCAGCTGGTGCGCGAGGTGGAGATCGTGCCCATCGAGGTGGTGGTGCGCAACGTCGCCGCCGGCTCGCTGTCCAAGCGCTTCGGCATTCCCGAGGGGACGCCGCTGCCGCGCGCCGTCATCGAGTACTACTACAAGAACGACGAGCTGGACGATCCGATGTGCTCGGAAGAGCACATCACCGCCTTCGGCTGGGCCACGGTGGGCGAGATCGACGAGATCGTGTCCCTGACCATCCGGGTCAACGATTTCCTGTGTGGCCTGTTCCTCGGCATCGGCATCCGGCTGGTCGACTTCAAGTTGGAGTTCGGCCGCCTGTACCACGACAACGGCGACATCCAACTGGTGCTGGCCGACGAGATCAGCCCCGACAACTGCCGCCTGTGGGACATCGCGACCAACGAGAAGATGGACAAGGACCGCTTCCGCCGCGACATGGGCAAGGTGGAAGAGGCCTACCAGGAAGTGGCGCGGCGCCTGGGCATCCTGCCCGAAAGCGGCCCCGCCGACGCGCGCTCCACCGACACCATCCAGTGACCCTCAAAAGACCAAGCGGAGAGCCAAAAGGTGAAAGCCACCGTCCACGTCACCCTGAAGAACGGCGTTCTTGATCCGCAAGGCAAGGCGGTGCAGTCGGCCCTGGGCGGGCTGGGCTTCGCCGGCGTCGAGGAGGTCCGCCAGGGCAAGGTGATCGAGCTGACCCTGGCCGAGACCGACCCCGAGGCGGCACGGGCCAGCGTCGAGAAGATGTGCCGCGAGCTGCTCGCCAACACGGTGATCGAAGACTACCGCGTGGACATCGAGGGGTAGGGACATGCGCGCCGCCGTCATCGTCTTCCCCGGCTCCAACTGCGACCGCGACGTGGCCGTGTCGCTGCGCGCCGCCACCGGGCACGACCCGATCATGCACTGGCACGCCGACACCGAGCTGCCCAAGGTCGACCTGATCGTCCTGCCCGGCGGTTTCTCGCACGGCGACTATCTGCGCTCCGGCGCCATGGCCGCCCACGCCCCGGTGATGCGCGAGGTCAAGGCGCGGGCCGACCAGGGGGTGGCGGTGCTCGGCATCTGCAACGGCTTTCAGGTGCTGACCGAGTGCGGCCTGCTGCCCGGCGTGCTGATGCGCAACCAGTCCCTGCGCTTCATCTGCCGCGATGTTTTCCTGCGCGTCGAGGCGACCGACACCCCGTTCACCGCCCACTATGCGCCCGATCAGGTGATCCGCGTGCCGGTGGCCCACCACGACGGCAACTATTTCGCCGACCCGGCGACGCTCGATCTGCTGGAGGGCGAGGGCCGGGTCGCCTTCCGCTACACCGACGCCGACGGCACCGCCAGCGCCGCCGCCAATCCCAACGGCAGCCGCCGCAACATCGCCGGGGTGCTGTCGGCCAACCGCCGGGTGCTCGGCCTGATGCCGCATCCGGAGCGTCTGGCCGATCCCCTGCTGGGCGGCACCGATGGCGCCCCCCTGTTCAGCGCGCTGGCCGAATCCCTGGCCGCCTGAGCCTTACTTCCCGTCGTCCCCCGTCGCCCGCTGCCGGAGCCCCCATCGCCGTGACCGAGCCCACCCCCGACGTCATCGCCGCCCACGGTCTGAACGAGCCGGAATACGCCGAGGTGCTGAACATCCTCGGCCGGGCGCCCAATCTGGTCGAGCTTGGCATCTTCTCGGTCATGTGGTCCGAGCACTGCTCGTACAAAAGCTCGAAGAAGTGGCTGAAGACCCTGCCCACCACGGCGCCCTGGGTGATCTGCGGCCCGGGCGAGAACGCCGGGGTGGTCGACATCGGCGACGGGCAGGCCGCCGTCTTCAAGATGGAAAGCCACAACCACCCCAGCTTCATCGAGCCCTACCAGGGCGCCGCGACCGGGGTCGGCGGCATCCTGCGCGACGTCTTCACCATGGGCGCCCGCCCGGTGGCCAACCTCAACGCCCTGCGCTTCGGCAGCCCGGACCACCCCAAGACCCGGCATCTGGTGGCCGGCGTGGTGGCCGGCATCGGCGGCTACGGCAACTGCGTGGGCGTGCCCACGGTGGGCGGCGAGGTCAACTTCCACCCCGCCTACAACGGCAACATCCTGGTCAACGCCATGACCGTCGGCGTGGCCCCGGCCGACCGCATCTTCTATTCGGCCGCCGCCGGGGTGGGCAATCCGGTGGTCTACGTGGGCAGCAAGACGGGGCGCGACGGCATCCACGGCGCCACCATGGCGAGCGCCGAGTTCAACGAGGATTCCCAGGAAAAGCGGCCCACCGTGCAGGTCGGCGACCCGTTCACCGAGAAGCTGCTGATCGAGGCCTGCCTGGAGCTGATGGCCACCGATGCCATCGTCGCCATCCAGGACATGGGGGCGGCCGGACTCACCTCGTCGTCCTTCGAGATGGCCTCCAAGGGCGGCATGGGGGTGGAATTGGCCCTCGACCAGGTGCCGATGCGCGAAACCGGCATGACGCCCTATGAGTTGATGCTCTCCGAATCGCAGGAGCGCATGCTGATGGTCTTGAAGCCCGGGCGCGAGGACACTGCGCGCGGCATCTTCGAGAAGTGGGGCCTCGACTTCGCCATCATCGGCCGGCTCACCGACAGCGGGCGCATGGTGCTGACCTGGCATGGCGAGACGGTGGCCGACCTGCCGATCGATCCGCTGGCCCAGGCCAGCCCGGAGTACGACCGCCCGTGGGTCGACACCCCGGCCCCGGCGCCGCTCGACGAAGCGGCGCTGCCCGCCCACCCGACCTGGGACGCGGCGCTCGCCACCCTGATCGCCAGCCCCGATGTGGCCAGCCGGCGCTGGATCTGGGAACAGTACGACCACATGGTGATGGGCGACACCGTGCAGCGCCCGGGCGGCGATGCCGCCGTGGTCCGCCTGCATGGCAGCAACCGGGGCCTCGCCCTGACCACCGACTGCACGCCGCGCTACTGCCGCGCCCATCCGGAAAGCGGCGGCGCCCAGGCGGTGGCCGAGGCCTACCGCAACCTGTCGGCGGTTGGCGCCCGGCCGCTCGCCGTCACCGACAACATGAACTTCGGCAACCCGGAAAAGCCCGAGATCATGGGCCAGTTCGTGGGCGCCTGCCGGGGCATGGCGGCGGCCTGCGAAGCCCTTGAGTTCCCGGTCGTTTCCGGCAACGTGTCGCTGTACAACGAGACCGCCGGCGAGCCCATCCTGCCGACCCCCGCCATCGGCGGCCTGGGCGTGCTGGAGGACGTGGAGCGCATGGCGACCATCGACCTGAAGGCGCCCGGGCAGGCCCTGGTGCTGCTCGGCGGGCCCGAGGACCCGGAGGCCGGCTGGCTCGGCCAGTCGCTCTACCTGCGCGAGGTGCTGGGCCGCGAGGACGGCCCGCCGCCGCCGGTTGATCTGGCCGCCGAGCGGCGCGCCGGGGCCCTGGTCCGCGAGTTGATCGCCGGCGGCGCCTGCGACACCTGCCACGATGTGTCCGATGGCGGCCTGCTGGTCGCGGTGGCCGAGATGTGTCTGGCCGGCAACCTCGGGGCCGAGCTTTCCCTGGGCACCGTCCAGGCGCAGTTCGGCGAGGACCAGGGACGCTACGTGGTGGCCGTGCCGGCGGCCGATGCCGAGGCGCTGATCGCCCGCGCCGCCGAGGCCGGGGTGGTGGCGCGGCGCATCGGCACCAGCGGCGGCGAGAGCCTCACCCTGGCCGGCCAGCCCGGTACGCTGGCCCTGGATCGCCTGCGTGCCCTCCACGAAGACTGGTTGCCGACCTATATGGACGGTTCGACCCCCTCTGCCCCCGACAGCCAGGAGTGAGTTACCCCATGGCCATGGACGCCAGCGAGATCGAACGCCTGATCAAGGAAGCCCTGCCCGACGCCCGCATCACCATCGAGGATCTGGGCGGTGATGGCGACCACTACGCCGCGCAGGTGATTTCCGCCGCCTTTGCCGGCAAGACCCGCGTCCAGCAGCACCAGATGGTCTATCAGGCCTTGAAGGGCCGGGTCGGCGGCGAGTTGCACGCCCTCGCCCTGCAGACCCAGCCGGCCGAGGATTGAGCCGTCAGCCGAGCCCACCGGATGCGCCGCCCGTGAGCCCGCCGCCGGGCGGCGAGCCGATCCGCCCCATCGGCCTGCTGGCGGCGGTGGCGGCCTATGGCATCTGGGGCTTCTCTCCCCTGCTGTTCAAGCTGCTGGCCAGCGTGCCGGCGCCCGAGATCCTGGCCCACCGGGTGGTCTGGGCGGTGCTGCTGCTGGCCCTGCCCATCGCCCTGACCCGGGGCTGGCACAAGGTGGTGGCCATCGCCCGCGACCGCCGTCTGCGCTGGCTGTTCCTGGGCAGCACGGTGGCCATCTCCATCAACTGGCTGACCTTCATCTGGGCGGTGGCCCACGACGCCGTGGTGCAGACGGCCATGGGCTATTTCATCTTCCCCCTGGTCACCGTGCTGCTGGCCACCCTGGTGCTGGGCGAGAAATTGCGCCGTCGCCAGTGGCTGGCCATCGCCCTGGTCGCCCTGGGGGTGGGCTGGATGGTCGCCGCGGTCGGCGCGGTGCCGTGGATCGCCCTCATCCTGGCCGTCTCGTTCAGCACCTATGGCCTGCTGCGCAAGCTGGCCCCGGTCGACCCCATCGTCGGCCTGTTCGTCGAGACGGCGCTGGTCGCCGGCCCGGCCCTGGTCTGGCTGGTCTGGCTGGCGGTGAACGGCCAGGGCGCCTTTCTCGGCGGCCTGGGGGCGGGGGTGGACATCGGCCTGCCGCTGGCCGGCCTTCTGACCACCGCCCTGCCGCTGACCCTGTTCGCCTTCGCCGGCCAGCGCATGCCGTTGGCCGTGCTCGGGCTGATGCAGTACATGAACCCGACCCTGCAACTGCTGCTCGCCACCCTGGCCTTCGGCGAGCCCTTCACCACCAATCACGGGGTGGCCTTCGGGCTGGTCTGGTGCGGTCTGGCGGTGTTCGTGTCGGGCTATGCGAGGCGGCGCCGCAAGCCGGCGCTGGCCGGCCAGGAGAGCGCCGAAAAGGCGGCGCATTGACAGGCCCCCTTGGCCCGGCCATATGGGGAGGCGCGGTATTTCAAGCCGCAACTGTTTTCAGTTCGCCAGATTTTCCATCCCTCAAGTTCAGGATGTCCGCCGCGCCATGACCGACACCGCCGACCCCACCCAGGCCCGCATCGCCCAGGAAATCGCCGACAATTCCGTGGTGCTGTTCATGAAGGGCACGCCGACCTTCCCGCAGTGCGGCTTCTCGGCCGCCGTGGTGCAGGTGCTGACCAAGCTTCAGGTCAAGTTCAAGGGCATCAACGTGCTGGAGGACGAGGCCCTGCGCCAGGGCATCAAGGAGTTCAGCAGCTGGCCGACCATCCCGCAGCTCTACGTGGCCGGCGAGTTCGTCGGCGGCTGCGACATCGTGCGCGAGATGGCCGAGACCGGCGAGTTGTCGAGCCTGCTGGCCGACAAGGGCGTCGCCCCGGCGGCCTGAGGCGGGGACCTCACGGGGCGGGCCCGGGGGCCGCAACGGCCCTGTCCCGCCCCCCGGCCTTGGCGCCGTACAGGGCCTGATCGGCCCGTTGCAGCAGGCTTTCGGTGCTCTCCTCCGGGCCGCCCAGGGTGGCCACGCCGAGGCTCACCGTGAAGCTGATCGACGGTCCCGAGGGGATGTCGGCCGGAGTGGTGCGCACCGTCTCCAGCAGGCGGTCGGCCAGCCGCAGCGCCCCCTCGGCGTCGGTTTCCGGCAGCAGGGCGGCGAATTCCTCGCCGCCCAGGCGCCCGATCTGATCGCAATCGCGCAGCGCGGCACGGACCAGCGCCGCAAGGTGGACCAGCACGGCGTCGCCCGCCGGGTGGCCGTGGGTGTCGTTGATGCGCTTGAAATGGTCGGCGTCGATGGTCAGCAGCGACAGCGGTCGGCCGTAGCGCCGCGCCTGCCCGGCCAGGGCTTCCAGGCTTTCCATGAAGGCGCGTCGGTTGAGCAGGCCGGTCAGGCCGTCGGTGTCGGCCAACTGGCGCAGCCGGGCCTCGACCGCCTCGCGCTCGGTGATGTCGCGCGCCACCCCCACATGCAGGCGTTGGTCGCCGATGGTGGCCTGACTGACCGCGATCTCCAGCGGCACTTCGCTGCCGTCGCGACGCCGGCCGATGATGCGCCGCTGGCGCCCCATCAGCCGCACCGCCGCCGAGGGCGCGGCGCGCACATGGGCGTCGTGGGTGGCGGCGTCGGGTCCGGTCATCAGGCGGTTGACGGTGGTGCCGGTCATCTCCTCGGCGTCGTAGCCGAACAGCTCGCAGGCGGCCGGGTTGAATTCCTGGATCATGCCGGCGTCGTCGATGACGATCACCGCGTCGCGGGTGGTTTCCATGAAGGCGCGCAGCCGGGCCTCGCTGGCCGCGATGCGCAGGCGGTCGCTCTGGTAGACCAGGGTCAGCCCGGCGAGCAGGACAGCGAGAACCAACAGGCCACCCTCGATCCACACCAGATGACCGGTCCCGGACCGCCAGCCGGCCTGGGGAGCGGCGGCCAGGATCCAGGTGCCACCGGGCACGGCCACCGTCGCGGTGACCGGCCGGGCCTGGAACAGGGTGGGATCGCCCAGGAACACCTCGCCCTCGGCGCCCCGTCCGTCCGTCCCCTTCACGGCGTGGCGGAAGCCGTCCCCGCTGTCGGTCAGGCCGACCGAGGTGAACAGCGAGTCGGCGTCAAGGACCAGACTGAGGATGCCCCAGTACTCGCCGTCGTCCAGGAAGACCGGGGTGCGGCTGATCAACCCGCGGCCGCCCTGGCGCAGGTTCACCGGCCCGGCGAGCACGGTGCGCCCGCTGTCGATGGCCCGCTTGACCGCCGGCCACTGGCCCGGCAGGTCGGGGTAATAAAGGCCGATCGCCGCCTCGTTCCCCTCGACCGGATAGACCTCGCTGATCCGGTTGCCGGGGGCCACCCCGATGTTGCGGACATGACGCCCGAAGCGGTGCAGGGCGGCCAAGGCGGCGGTGATGCTGTCCTCGAGGTGGCCGTCCATGGCCTGGACGTGGGCCAGCAGGCCGTTGGCCAGGAAGACGTTGGCGTTCAGCTCCGCTTCCAGGCGGGTGCGCAGGGCGGCGGCGTGCTCGACCACCCGGGCGTGCAGGGCCTGGCTCAGCCGGTCGCGTTCGGTCTGCACGGCGAAGTGGGCCAGGGCCGCCAGCAGGACCAGGATCAGGCCGCTGGCCAGCAATTGGCGGGCGCCCAGGGCGGTGGGGGAAGGACGGCTGACGGGCACGGACAGGGTTTCCGGGGTGTATGCCGCCGGGTCCTCGCCATGCCTCCGGCAGGGCCTTCTGGCTGCCGGCGGGGGCGCGGCCCGGGGGGGATGGCGGCGCGTGTCGGAGGCGCAGGGTACCACTTCCGGGATGAACCTGTCAGGCCCGGTTATGCGCCAATGCCATCGTTTTGGGGGGCGCGGTGGACTGGTGGCCCATGCCGCCTTACAGATCAACCGTCTCGGCGACCAGCAGGCGCAGGTAGACGGTGCGCTGGCCGAGGGCGCGATAGGCGTCGATCCCGGCCTTCTCGCCGGCGCCGCTCAGCCGCCACAGGTCGGCATCACCGCGTCGGCGCACCTTCATCGACCAGTCGGCGAACATGCGGCTGGCGGTTTCGCCGCGGTCCAGCACCTCCACCGCGTCGTGGCGCGGATCGGAGCGGATGCGCTCGAACACCGCGTCCACCTGTTCCGGGCTGCCTTCCAGGTACTGCAGGATGAAGCTGTCGCCGACGACCAGGGCCCCGGTCAGGTCGGCCGTCTGGTTGTGGCGTTCCGAGGCCAGCCGGATCTCGCTCAGCCCGGCCGGGTCCAGGGTCTTGGGCCGGCTGCGGTAGATCAGGTAGGCGACCCGCGCCGGGCGCTCCGGGTCGGTCGAGGTGGGGGCGGTCGTTGCCGGTGCGGTCAGACGCTCGGCGGGCAGGCGCAGGCGGGCCCGCGTGCCTTCGCCCTTGCGGCTTTTCAGGTCGAGCCGGCCGCCGTGGGCGCGGGCCAGGCCCTGGGCCAGCGGCAGCCCCAGGCCGGTGCCCGGCTGGCGGCGGCTGAGCGGGTTGTCGACCTGGCCGAAGCGCTCCAGGGCGATGGTCAGCTCGCTGTCGGTCATGCCGATGCCGGTGTCCTCGACCTCGATCACAAGGTCGCCGCTGCGCGGGCAGCGGCTGGCGGTGATGGACACCCGGCCGCCGTCCAGGGTGAACTTGACGGCGTTGGAGATCAGGTTGACCAGGATCTGGCGCAGCCGCCGGGCATCGCCGCGCAGGTGCCCCAGGCCGGGATCGATGGCCAGGGTCATGTCGATGGATTTCTGCGCCGCCTGATGGGCCAGCAGGCGGGCGCTGCCCTGGATCAGCTCGCGCGGTTCGATGTCCTCCTCGAACAGGGTGATGCGGTCGGCCTCGACCGCCGCCATGTCCAGGATGTCGTTGATCAGGGCCAAAAGGTGGCTGGCCGAGGCATGGATGTCGGCGGTGTAGCCCTCGTAGCGGCCGTTGGCCAGCGGGCCGAAGATGCCGTCGCGCATGATCGAGGAAAAGCCGATGATGGCGTTCAGGGGGGTGCGTAACTCGTGGCTCATGTTGGCCAGCAGGTCCGACTTGGCGCGGCTCGCCACCTCGGCCTTCTCGCGCGCCTCGGCCAGGGCCAGTTCGGCCAGCTTGCGCTTGGTGATATCGTGCTGGAGGGAGACGAAGTGGGTGATGGTGTCCCGTTCGTCGCGGATCGGCAGGATCGCCGTTTCGACCCAGAACGGGGCCCCGTCGCGCCGCCGGTCGAGCAGCTCGCCGCGCCACTCGCGGCCCGCCTGGAGGTGTTGCCACAGGTCCTCATGCACGCCGCGCGGGGTGTGGCCGGAGGCCAGCATGGCCGGGGTGCGGCCCACCGCGTCCTCGGCCGCCCAGCCGGTCAGCGCCTCGAAGGCCGGGTTGACGTGGGTGATCACGCCATTCGGGTCGGTGACGATGATCATGTCCGAGGACTGCTCGAAAATCCGCATCAGCAGCCGGCTGCGCGTTTCGGCGGCCAGACGGTCGGTGACGTCGCGGTCGATGCCGCGATAGCCGATCAGCGTGCCGGCGGCGTCGAACAGCGGCACGCCGGAGGTTTCCAGCACCACCTCGCGGCCGTCCGGGCGCAGGTTGCGGTTGATCAGGCCCTCGAAGGGGGCCTTGCGGGCGATAATGTCGGTGAACTGGTCGGCGATGCGTTGTGCCTCGTCGGGCGGCATCAGGTCGAACGGCGTGAGGCCGATGATCGCCTCCGGGGCGCGGCCGAGCAAGCGCTCGACGCCGGCGCTGGCGAAAGTGTAGCGGGCCTCGGCATCGACTTCCCACAGGAAGTCGGGCAACTGGTCGATCATCGCCCGCAGCTTGGAAGCGGCCATCCCGGCACCCTCGACGCGGCCCCGCCGCCCGGCCCGGGCACCGGGGGGCGGAGAGCCAAAGGCTTGATGTGGAGGGAAGCGCGGTCGATTGCAACCGACTTTTTTAGAATTGGTCGAGCGGGATTTTCAGGAAGCGTCGGCCCTCGGCGTCGGCCTGGGGCAGGGCGCCGGCCGCGATGTTGACCTGCACCGAGGGCAGGATCAGGCGCGGCATGGGCAGGGTGGCGTCGCGCCCCTGGCGCATCTCGATGAATCCGTCGCGATCCAGGCCGGCCGTGGCGCCGACATGGATGTTGTCGCGCCGCTGCTCGGCGATGGTGCTCTCCCAGGCCGGTTGGCGGCCCCCGGGCGCGTAGTCGTGGCCGACGAAAACCCGGGTTTCCGGGGGCAGGGCCAGCAGACGCCGCAGGGAGTCGTGGAGCTGGCCGGCGTCGCCGCCGGGGAAGTCGCAGCGGGCGGTGCCGAAGTCGGGCATGAACAGGGCATCGCCGGTGAACAGGGCGTCGCCGATCAGGTAGCTCACGCAGGCCGGGGTGTGGCCCGGGGTGGCGATGGCCCGGGCGGTGATGTTGCCCACCTGGAAGGTCTCGTCATCGTCGAACAGGTGGTCGAACTGGCGGCCGTCGCGGGCCAGATCGTCCAGCCCGAAGGCGGCGGCGAAGAGGGCCTGGACCTGGGGCACCCGGGCGCCGATGCCGGTCCGCCCGCCGAGCGCCGCCTGGATCAGCGGCAGGGCCGACAGGTGATCGGCATGGACATGGGTGTCGAGCACCCAGTCGACGGTCAATTGACGGCTCCTGGCGGCCTCGATGATGGCCTCGGCGCTGGCCGCGCCGGTGCGCCCGGCGGCCGGGTCGTAGTCGCGCACCGGGTCGATCACCGCCGCCCGGCCGCTTGACGGGTCGGCCACCAGATAGCTCACCGTGGCGGTGTCGGGGTCGAAGAAGGCGCTGACGTCGGGGTGCGGCTGGGTCATCTCCTGGAGCCTCCCTGGGGCGACGGGGGATCTAATATATAAGAGATGTCTTATTCATGCCCCGGGTCAAGGGGCGGCGCGCGGGGTCGCCTACAGGCGTCGGAAGCGGGCCACGCCGGCGGCGTCGGTCTGTCGGATCAGACGCCCGGCGTGCCACAACAGGTGCAGGTGGGCCAGACTCTCGCCGACCGCGAAGATGGTCTGATGGGTGTCCATGGCGCGCTTGAACAGGGCGGGGATGACCTCCGCCCCGGACACCCCGGCGCCCGCGTCCGGGCAGGCCGCCTCGGCCAGCCGCAGGCGCTCGCGGTGGTGCTCGGCCAGGGTGTCGAGGCGGGCCCGCAGCCCCCGGAAGGGCCGCCCGTGCGAGGGCAGCACCAGCACGTTGCCGGGCAGGATGCGCAGGCGCTCCAACGAGGCCAGGAACAGCGGCAGCGGGTCGCCGTCCGGCTCCTGGGGCCACACCCCCACGTTGGGGCTGATGCGGGGCAGCACCTGGTCGCCGGAGATCAGGACGTCCAGATCGGGGCAGTACAGGCAGGCATGTTCCGGCGCGTGGCCGCGCCCGGTGATCACCCGCCACGGGCGACCGCCCAGGGTCAGCGTCATGCCGTCGAGCAGCCGCTGGTAGGTGTCCGGGATCGGCCCCACCCGCTCGGCATAGCTGTTGCCCCGGGCCCCGATCTCGCCCAGCATGTCGCGATCCAGCCCGGCCCGGCGGTAGAAGGCGAGCTGGCGCTCCACATAGCGCGGCCCGGTGTCCAGGCTGAGCGCCCGGGCAAAGGCCCATTCGCCGGCGGTGGCCAGCAGCGGGGCGCCGAAGCGGGCCCCCAGCCAGCCGGCCAGACCCATGTGGTCGGGGTGGAAATGGGTGCAGACGATGCGCCGGATGGGGCGGTGGCGCAGCGGCCCGGCCAGCACCTGCTCCCACACCGCGCGGCTTTCCGGGCGGTCGATGCCGGTGTCGACCAGGGTCGCACCGTCGTCCTCGTCGATCAGCCACAGGTTGACGTGGTCCAGCGCGAAGGGCAGCGGCAGGCGCAGCCAGCGCACGCCGGGCGCCACCTCGATCAGCTCGCCGGTGGACGGCGGCTCGGGCAGCGGATAGATCAACTCCTCGCCGGGGGCCGGCAGATGGGGGGACTCCGTCAGGCTGGTCATCGGCAGCGGCACGCCTGGTTCGGCCAAGACCCCGACGCGCCGGCGGCGTGCCGACGGAGGGCTGGGTGGCAATGGGAGGGTGAGGTTGCATGGCACAGAATGGATCGCCCTGGCAAGACCCGGCCGGGACCGCCTCCCCGGGCGGCCCGCGTTTCGGGGTCGACCTGGGGGGCACCAAGATCGAGGTCATCGCCCTCGACGGCGCCGGCACCTGCCGCCTGCGTCGCCGGGTGCCGACGCCGCGCGATGACTACCCGGCGACCATCCGCGCCGTGGCCGACCTGATCGCCGCCGCCGAGCGCGAACTGGGCGTCCGGGGGCGGGTCGGGGTGGGCATTCCGGGCGCCATCTCGCCGGCCAGCGGGCTGGTCAAGAACGCCAACTCCACCTGGCTGATCGGCCGCCCGCTCGACCGCGATCTGGCCGCCGCCCTGAACCGCCCGGTGCGCCTGGCCAACGACGCCGACTGCTTCGCCCTGTCCGAGGCCAGCGACGGCGCCGGGGCCGGGGCGGCCAGTGTGTTCGGGGTGATCCTGGGCACCGGGGTGGGCGGCGGCGTGGTGGTCGGCGGGCGGCCGCTGGCCGGACCCAACGCCATCGCCGGCGAATGGGGGCACAACCCGCTGCCCTGGCCGGCCGACCACGAGCGGCCCGGTCCGGCCTGCTACTGCGGCCGGCACGGCTGCCTGGAAACCTTCCTCTCCGGTCCCGGGCTGGCCGCCGACCACGCCCGGGCCGGCGGGACCGAAACCGATCCCAAGGCCATCGTGGCGGCGGCGCACGAGGGCTGTGCCGTCGCCCAGGCCACCCTGGATCGCCACGCCGACCGGCTGGCCCGGGGGCTGGCCTCGGTGATCAACCTCCTCGACCCCGCGGTGATCGTGCTCGGCGGCGGGCTCTCCGGGCTGGCCCACCTTTACGACGAACTGCCCCGGCGCCTGCCGGCCTATGTCTTTTCCGACACCGTCACCACCCCGATCCGCCCGCCGGTCCACGGCGATTCCAGCGGCGTGCGCGGCGCCGCCTGGCTGTGGCCGTCGGGAGATCAAGGCCGGTAGGTCTCGTAAACAAGGGGCGCTGCCCCTTGCCCCGCCGGGGGACCGAAGGCGGTCCCCCGGACCCCCTCCTGTCGTTGGCGTGAAACGTTGATTCGGAGCCGGGCGCGGGTGGTTTTTTGGTTGCAGGCCAGCTTCGCTGGTCTGCTGAAATCATCCCCAGCGAAACACGCCTCCGACAGCCGAAGGCGCTCTGAAGCGTCTTTCGGGTTGTTAAGCAGGCCGGCCAAGGCCGGCCTGCAACCAAACACCTGCCGCGTTCGGCTCGGGTGTCTGGGGCTCCACCAACGAACTGGCGGGGTCCGGGGGGACCCAGTCCCCCCGGTGGGGGTGTGGGGGCAAAGCCCCCACCTTGTTGTCCATCCGCGCCACGGGCCTCTAGCAGTCCGGCGCCGGGGAGGGGGCGAGGTCGCTCAGGGTGCCTTTCAGGGTGAACTCGGGATAGCTCTGGATCAGACGCTGGCTGACCCCGTTCAGGTGGTAGCGCATGGTCATCTCGAAGCGCGGCACGCTGTTCTGCTTGTCGTCCAGGAAGAAGGCCAGGTTGATCGGCCACGAGGGCAAGGCGAGCAGCGGGCTGTCCAGGTCGCCGGGCAGGTCGGCGGCCAGCCGGCCCCCGATGCCGATGCCCACCTGATAGCGGTTTTCCGGGGTCGAGCCGTCGAACAGCGGGGCGTTGAAAAAGCGCTCGCCGTCCTGGGCGCGTCGCAACAGGGCGATGGCGTGGGCCATCGGCAGCAGGGTGTCGGCCGGCAGGTCGAGGCGCCGGATGACTTCGCCGTCGCTGCGGAAAACGGCTTCCAGGCGGCCGTCGTCGGTGCGTTCGGCTTCGCCCTCGTAGGCCTCCACGGTGCGCCCGTTGCGCTGGTTGTGGGTGCGGAAGGTGAAGCGGCTGCCGTCGCGCGCCTCCCAGGCCAGATAGCTGTAGCGGGTATGCAGCGAGGTGGTGCCGGAGATGGTCAACTCGGTGCGGCTTTCCACCGCCCAGCCGTCGCAGGTGTCGGTCAGCCGATAGACCATGTCGCCATCCACCCCGTTCACCCCGGTTCCCGGCTGGGTGCGCAGCAGGCTCATGCGGTAGGTCGCCTGGTGGGGGATGGGGTCGGGCACCGGCTCGGCGCTGGCCGGCGCGGTGACGGCGACGGCCAGGGCGAGGAGGGCGGCGGACAGCGCGGGGCGGCGGCGCATCAAGGACGGTCTCCGGGTGACGGTGCGGGGCGCCTCCGAGGGTACTCCCCGTCATGGGGCGGGAACAAGATGGGGCGGCAACAAGATGGGACGGCAACAAGGCATCGGCGTGACGGGGCGCGGGCGGTGGGAAATTCCTGCCGCCCGCCCGGCAGAATCGGTCCGCCGGGGCGACGGCGGTGCCGGGTGGGGCAGTCTCCAGGCGCCGCCGGCGGTCGCCTGTGCGACTGGCACGCGGTGTGCTGGAAACACCCCGAGGGCTGGCGGTCGCCTGCCTCGGGGGCGGCAGAAGGCCGCCGGCGAGGTGACCGCCGGCCCTCGGACGCTTTGCGCCCTTTGCCCCCCTTTGACGGAGTCGGGGAGACCCGCCAATGACCCAGCCCACCCCCTGGCCACGCCCCCTGCCGGTGATGCTCGATCCGGCCGAGCTTGACCTGTCGGCGATCAGCGACGCCGATCTGGCGGCTCATGTGGCGCGCATCGGGGCTTATCTGAAGGCCACGGCGCCGGGGGACGGGGCGGGTCCGGCGGTCGCCGGCTCGGAGGGGTTGGCCGATCTGGCGCTGTCCATCGCCGAGGAGATCGCGGCCCGTCTGGCCGCCCAGAACCGGCGCATCGCGGACCTCGAGCGGCTGACCGAAACCGACGAGCTGACCCGGGTGCTCAATCGGCGCGGCTTCGGGCGTCGCCTGCGCCAGACCCTGGCCGAGGCGCGGCGCCACGACGAACCCGGGGTGCTGATCTTCATCGACCTCGACGGCTTCAAGGCGGTCAACGATACCCAGGGACACGCCGCCGGCGATGCCCTGCTGTGCCATCTGGCCCAGTGGCTGCTCGCCGATGTGCGCGACAGCGACGCGGTCGGCCGTCTGGGCGGTGACGAGTTCGCCGTGCTGATGCCGCGCACCCCGTGGGAGGATGGGCTGTCGCGCGCCGAACGGCTGTCGCGCGACCTGCACCGCCAGACGGTCACCCTGCCCGAGGCGACGCTGACCCTGAATGCCAGCTTCGGCGTGCACGGGTTTTCCGGCCGCGAGGGCTGCGCCGAGGAAGTGCTGCGCCAGGCCGATCTGGCCATGTACCAGGTCAAGCGGGCGCGGCGCGCCGAGGGCGCCCTGCGGGGGCGTGGTCCGTTGAGCCTGGCCGCCGTGGCGGCCCGGGTCTGAGGGCTTTCCAGCCCGGTTCTTCGCGTTTTCCACCACCTCTTCCCGCAAATCCACCGCCCGCCGCCCGACCTGCGGGAAGGGGCGCGGCTTGCCCGGAACCACCCGTTGGTGTAGGTATTCCCCCACCTGAAAAAGAGGTTTCTCCCGCCCGCCCGGGTGTTCCCCGGGATCGGCGCTCGCCCCCATGATCTCCCACCACCTTTCCAGGAGGACGTCCGAACCCATGAGCGCCACCCCCGAGACGACCCCGGCCGAGGACACGGCCCGCCCCCGTGCCCCGCTGTTCACCTTCGGCCTGCGCACCATCACCGAGGCCGCCGCCCGCGCCGCCTATGACTGGATCGGCCGGGGCGACAAGAATCGCGGCGATCTGGCCGGCGTGGAGGCCATGCGCGGCGAGTTGAACCGCCTGCCCATCGACGGCGTGGTGGTCATCGGCGAGGGCGAGAAGGACGAGGCGCCGGCCCTTTACAACGGCGAGCAGATCGGCAACCCGGCCCACTCGGTGCAGTTCGACATCGCGGTCGATCCGGTCGAGGGCACCAGCTATCTGGCCAAGGGCATGACCAACGCCATGGCGGTGATCGCCATGGCCCCGCGCGGCACCATGTTCGAGCCCGGGCCCTGTTTCTATATGGAAAAGTTCGCCGGCCCGCCGGCGGTCAAGGGCAAGATCGACCCGGCCGCCCCGGTCTCGGAAAAGCTCCGGGTGCTGTCGCGCGAGATCGGCAAGCCGGTCAGCGAGCTGACCGTCTACGTGCTGGAAAAGCCGCGCCACAAGCGGCTGGTCGAGGCGATCTACGACTGCGGCGCCCGGGTCGCCCTGTACCCGGCCGGCGACGTGGCCGGGGCGCTGATGGCGGCCATTCCGGACAGCGGCGTCGATGCCCTGATGGGCACCGGCGGCACTCCGGAAGGGATCATGACCGCCTGCGCCATCCGCGCCCTGGGCGGCGAGTTCCTGGGCCGCATGGACCCGCAACTGGCCACCGAGCGGGCCGCCGTCACCGCCGCCGGGATGGACACCGCCCGCTGGTACCAGACCGATGAGCTGGTTTCCTCGGACCGCGTCTTCTTCTGCGCCACCGGCATCACCACCGGCCTGTTGCTGGAGGGCGTGGGGCGCGACCGCTTCTTCGAGAAGACCCAGACCCTGATGGTCTCCGGGGTTTCCGGCGAGCGCCAGTTCCTGACCACCTATCACAAGCGCGCCGAGGCGGGCCCGGCGGCCTGAGACCGCCCGACCCCACCACCCCGTCCCGCCCGCGTTTCCGTGACCCGTCAGGACCCGTTGCATCATGATCAAACGGCGGCCGCATTTCGGCCTATTGGGGGCGAGCCAGGGGGGTGCGTCCATGGCCCGCCGGTTCAGCCCCCTCCAGAGACAGCAGGAGTCCCAGTCCATGCCCAAGAACCGCAAGCTCGACCGGCCCGTCATCCTGGGCATCGTCGGCGATTCCGCGGCCGGCAAGAGCACCCTGACCGCCGGCATCGCCAACGTGCTGGGGGCTGACCGCGTGGCCACCATCTGCACCGACGACTATCACGCCTATGACCGCAAGGAGCGGGCCGCCAACGGCCTGTCGGCGCTCGATCCGCGCTGCAACCACGTCGACATTCTGGAGCAGCACATCCGCCTGCTGCGCGACGGTCATCCGATCCTCAAGCCGATCTACAACCACTCGACCGGCACCCTGGACCGTCCGGAGTACGTCGAGCCCAAGGAATACATCATCCTCGAGGGGCTGCTCGGCTACTCGACCCGGGCCATGCGCGACTGCTACGACGTCAAGGTCTACCTGGAGCCCGAGGAAGACCTCAGGGTGGCCTGGAAGATCCACCGCGACACCACCAAGCGCGGCTATACCGAGGAGCAGGTGATCAAGCAGCTCGAGCACCGGGTCCACGATTCCGAGCACTTCATCCGCCCGCAGCGCACCTTCGCCGACATGGTGGTCAGCTTCTACCGGCCGGAAGGCCAGGGCGAGGAGACCGGGGCCAAGCTGAACGTGCGCCACACCCTGCGTCCCACCCTGCCGCACCCCGACCTGACGCCGATCGTCGAGGGCTCCAAGCACGGCATCCGCCTGGAACTGGCCCGCGACACCGACGGCAAGCCGGTCGACGTGCTCGACATCTCCGGCGAGGTCGACGACCGGCGCGCCATGGCCATGGAGGATCTGGTGTGGAACCTGATCCCCGAGGCCAGCCACCTGCGCGACAACCTGGGGCGCTTCACCGACGTCAACAACACCCAGGCGACCAGCCATCCGCTGGCCCTGTCGCAGCTTCTGATCACCTATCATCTGGTCAAGGCGGCGCTGGGCCACTACGCCGTCTGAGCCGTGCCGCCGCGCCCCACCGTCCTTGGAACCAAAGGGATCGCCCGATGACCGTCGCCCACGCCGATCTGGCCAATGCCATCCGCTTCCTCTCCGCCGACGCGGTGCAGAAGGCCAAGTCCGGCCACCCCGGCATGCCCATGGGCATGGCCGACGTGGCCACCGTGCTGTTCAACCGCTACCTGAAGTTCGACCCGCGCAGCCCGCGCTGGCCGGATCGTGACCGCTTCGTGCTGTCGGCCGGTCACGGCTCCATGCTGCTCTACAGCCTCGCCTACCTGACCGGCTTCGAGGACATCGACATCGAGCAGATCAAGAACTTCCGCCAGCTCGGGGCGCGCACCGCCGGCCATCCGGAGTACGGCCACGTGATGGCCGCCGAGACCACCACCGGGCCGCTCGGCCAGGGGCTGGCCAACGCGGTGGGCATGGCCCTGGCCGAGAAGATGCGCGCCGCCCGCTACGGCAAGTCGGTGGTCGATCACTTCACCTACGTCATCGCCGGCGACGGCTGTCTGATGGAGGGGGTCAGCCAGGAGGCCATCTCGCTGGCCGGGCACCATCGCCTGAGCAAGCTGATCGTGTTCTGGGACGACAACGGCATCTGCATCGACGGCACCACCGACAAGACCATCAGTTGCGATCAGTTGGCCCGCTTCCGGGCCAGCCGCTGGAACACCCTGGAGATCGACGGCCACGATCCCGAGGCCATCGCCGCGGCCATCGAGACGGCGCGGAAGAGCGACCGCCCGACCCTGATCGCCTGCAAGACGGTGATCGGCTTCGGCGCCCCCACCCTGGCCGGCAGTGAAAAGACCCACGGCGCCCCGCTGGGCGACGAGGAGTTGGCCGGGGCGCGCGAAAAGCTGGGCTGGCCCCATGCCCCCTTCGAGGTGCCCGAGGCGGTGCTCGCCACCTGGCGTCAGGCCATCGAGCGGGGCGCCGACGCGCGCCGCCAGTGGGAAAGCCGCTTCGGCGCCCTGCCGGCCGAGACCCGGCAGGAGTTCGAGCGCACCGAGGACGGCCGCCTGCCCGCCGGCTGGCTGGACAAGCTCAACGCCTTCAAGCAGGAGCACAGCGCGGCGGCGACCAAGGTGGCCACCCGCAAGGCCAGCGAGATGGTCCTCGGCGTGCTGACCGAGGCGGTGCCGGAGCTGGTCGGCGGCTCGGCCGACCTGACCCACTCCAACCTGACCATCACCAAGGCCACCCAGCCGGTCACCCCGCAGGACGCCTCGGGGCGCTACATCCACTGGGGGGTGCGCGAGCACGGCATGGGCAGCGCCATGAACGGCATGGCCCTGCACGGCGGCTTCATCCCCTACGGCGGCACCTTCCTGGTCTTCTCCGACTACTGCCGTCCGGCCATCCGCATGGCGGCGCTGATGGGCAAGCGGGTGGTTTTCGTGATGACCCACGATTCCATCGGCCTGGGCGAGGACGGCCCGACCCACCAGCCGATCGAGCATCTGGCCTCGCTGCGCGCCATGCCCGGCGTGTTGACCATGCGCCCGGCCGACATCATCGAGACCGCCGAGTGCTGGGCCGCCGCCCTGGAAGCCTCGGACCGGCCCAGCGTGCTGGCCCTGTCGCGCCAGGGTCTGCCCTGTCTGCGCGCCGAACATACCGACGAAAACCTGTCGGCCAAGGGGGCCTATGTGCTGGCCGAGGCCGAGGGGCCGCGTCAGGTGACCCTGCTGGCCACCGGCTCGGAGGTTGAAATCGCCCTCAAGGCCCGCGATATGTTGGGCGCCGAGGGTGTCGCGGCGGCCGTCGTCTCGATGCCCTGCTGGGAGCTGTTCGACGCCCAGCCCGAGGCCTACCGGCGTCAGGTGCTGGGCTCCGGCCCGCGGGTCGCGGTCGAGGCCATGAGCACCTTCGGCTGGGAGAAGTACGTCGGCTCGCGCGGCGGCATCGTCGGCATGACCGGCTTCGGCGCCTCGGCGCCCGCCCCGGCGCTGTACGAGCACTTCGGGATCACCGCCGAGGCGGTGGTCGCGGCGGCCCGCGAGCGTCTCTGATCCTTCACGCGCACCGGGGCGCCGGGGGCGGTGGAAAGCGCCCCTTGGCCTCCGGTCGCGCAAGTTTTTCTGTCACCACGGACTGCAAGGACCCGCACCCATGGCTCTCGTCTCGATGCGTCAGTTGCTCGACCACGCCGCCGAGCACGGCTACGGCATCCCGGCCTTCAACGTGAACAACCTGGAGCAGGTCCAGGCGATCATGGAAGCCGCCCGGGAGACCGACAGCCCGGTCATCCTCCAGGCCTCGGCCGGGGCCCGCAAGTACGCCGGCGCCCCCTTCCTGCGCCACCTCATCGAGGCGGCGGTGGAGATGTACCCGGAAATCCCCGTCACCATGCACCAGGACCACGGGACCAGCCCGGCGGTCTGCCAGCGCTCCATCCAGCTCGGCTTCAGCTCGGTGATGATGGACGGTTCGCTGGGCACCGATGGCAAGACCCCGACCGACTATGAGTACAACGTCGAGGTCACCCGCCGGGTGGTCGAGATGGCTCATGCCTGCGGTGTCTCGGTGGAGGGCGAACTGGGTTGCCTGGGCTCGCTGGAGACCGGTCAGGCCGGCGAGGAAGATGGTGTCGGCGCCGAGGGCACGCTGGACCACAGCCAGCTTCTGACCGACCCCGACGAGGCTGCCGACTTCGTCAAGAAGACCCATGTCGATGCCCTGGCCATCGCCATCGGGACCAGCCACGGGGCCTACAAGTTCACCCGTCCGCCGACCGGCGACATCCTGGCCATCGGCCGCATCAAGGAAATCCACGCCCGCATCCCCAACACCCATCTGGTGATGCATGGGTCCTCCTCGGTGCCGCAGGAGTGGCTGAAGATCATCAACGAGTTCGGCGGCGACATGGGCGCCACCTACGGGGTGCCGGTCGAGGAGATCGTCGAGGGCATCAAGCACGGCGTGCGCAAGGTGAACATCGACACCGACCTGCGCATGGCCTCCACCGGCGCGGTGCGCAAGTTCCTGCACGACAAGCCCAAGGAGTTCGATCCGCGCAAGTTCCTGGCCGCGACGCGGACCGCCATGAAGGGTATCTGCAAGGACCGCTACGAGGCTTTCGGCACCGCCGGCAACGCCAGCAAGATCAAGGCGATCAACCTGGAAGAGATGTTCAAGCGCTACGAGGCCGGCGACCTCGACCCGAAGGTCAACTGAGGCCGCGTCGGGCAAACCCAAGGGGGCGCTGCCCCCTTGACCCCCGCCGGGGGGACCAGGGGCCCCCCCGGACCCCCGCCGTGACTTAAAACCCCACCAAGGGGGGCTTGCCCCCCTTGGTGGGGTTTTGATTCATGGTGGGGTCTGGGGAGGCCTCCCGGCCTCCCCAGCGGGGTTCAAAGGGGCGGCGCCCCTTTGCGTTCGCCCGACGCCGCCTCAGTGACTGTCGAGCGCGAGGCGCGTCGCGGCGGCGGCGAAGGCGGCCGCGAAGGCCCGTTGAATCCACTTGGTCAGCCGTTCCGAGGCCAGCACGTAGTGGCGCACCGCGTTGGCGGCCAGTCCGTAGCCGGCGAAGACGACCAGCGTCATCAGCATGAAGACGCCGCCGAGCAGGCTCATCTGGGCCAGCGTGTGGGGGCTGTCCGGGGGCACGAACTGGGGCAGGAAGGCGAGGAAGAACAGCGACAGCTTGGGATTGAGGATGTTCACCAGCACCCCGCGCGTCGCCACCCGGGTCCACGAGGCGCGGCCCTGGCCGTCGTCGTTGACCTTGAGGGCGTTGGGATGGCGCCACATGGTGACCGCCAGATAGATCAGGTAGGCCACGCCGACCATCTTCACCACCTGGAAGGCCACCGCGCTGGCGTGCAGCAGGGCGGCCAGACCAAGCAGGGCGGCGGCCAGATGGGGCACGATGCCAATGGTGCAGCCAAGGGCCGCCGCCAGACCACCGCGGGCCCCCGCGAACAGGCCGTTGGCCAGGGTGTAGAGCACCCCGGCGCCGGGTACCAGAACGACCACCAGGGCGGTCAGCAGATAATCGGGGCCGACGACGCCGGCAAGATCGATGGGCATGGGAGCCTCCCGGGTTGGGGCGAGGGGAAAGAGTGCGCCCGGCGACACCGGTGGTCAATGCCCGGGGTGAAGGTCGGGCGGGCGATTAACCGTTCCTTATGGGCCATCGGGCACCCTTAAAGGACCCCGCCGCCAGGATTCCGCCATGCCCGCCTATCCGGTCGACCAGCAGTACGACACCTATCGCGATTTCCAGCGCCGGGCCGGGGCGCGGCCCGACGAGTGGCTGTTCGTCTGCGCCTACGGCATCGGCGACACCTACATGACCTGCGGCCTGGCCATGGCCTTCAAGGACCAGATGGCGCGGCGCGGCGCGCCGGGGCGGCTGGCGGTGGCGGTGAAGAAAAGCCAGATCGAGGTGGCCCGCCTGTTCGAGCCGCTGATCGACCGCATCGTGGCCTTCGAGGCGGTGGACCTGGAGGCGCTGTTCCGCTTCTCCCGCTTCGAGCCCGGCCAGCCGATCATCGCCCACCCCTTCCACTACGGCGACGGCCGCCTGTGCCACTGGCTGACCCGCGAGGGGGTGCACCTGCTCGACCTGCACCGCTTCATGATGGACCTGCCGTTCGACGCCATGCCGGCGCCGCCGGTGGTGCCGGCCGACCAGCGTCAGGCGGCGCGGGCCCGGCTGGAAGGGTGGGGCCTGCCGCGCGGCCGCACCGTGCTGCTGGCGCCCCATGCCTACTCCACCGCCACCCTGCCGCTGGGCTTCTGGAACACGCTCACGGCGCGCCTCAAGGCGGCCGGCTGGGAGGTGGTCCTGAACGTCGATCCGCGCTTCCCGGTCACCGTCGAGGGGGCGCGGCCGATCGAGTTCCCGCTCGGCGAGGCGCTGCCGGTGGCCGATCATTGCGGCTGGGTGATCTCGTCGCGTTCCGGGTTGACCGATATCCTGTCCACCACCCGGGCCCGGCTGTCGGTCCTCTACCCGCGTTTCGCCGACGGCTGGGGCCAGTCGTGGAACCCGCGCACCGCCTACGACCTCGCGGCGATGGGCCTGCGCCCGGGCTGCGAGCAGCACGTGGCGGTGATCGATGGCGACTGGGCGCCGGTGCTCGACGCCCTGCTGGCCGGGCCCAATGGGGCGCCATCAACCGATGCGTCCCCAACCGATGCGTCCCCAACTGGAGCCCCGTGATGGGGGCCGGGGCCGAGCGGGTGGGCCGGTCGATCAAGGCCCAGGTGCGGGCGCTTGAGGCCTTTGCCGACGATCCGGCCCATGCTCCGGCGGTCGAGGCGGCGCTCGACGTGCTGCGCGCCGCGCCGCCGCCGGTGCTGTTCGTCGGCATCGGCAAGTCGGGGCATGTCTGCGGCAAGCTGGCGGCGACCTTCGCCAGCGTCGGCCTGCCGGCCCTGTTCGTCAACGCCGGCGAAGCCCTGCACGGCGACTGCGGGATGCTGCTGCCCGGCCGGGCGGCGGTGCTGATCTCCTATTCCGGGGCAACGCGCGAGGTGCTGGCCACCCTGCCGGTGCTCCACAAGCGCGACTGCCCGGTGATCGCCCTGACCGGGCGGCCCGACAGCCCGCTGGCCGCCGCCGCCCGGGTGGTGCTGCCGGTGGCGGTGCCGGCCGAGGCCGATCCCCTGGGCATCGTGCCCACCGCCTCGACCACCCTGGCCCAGGTGGTCGGCGAGGGGTTGGCCGCCGCCCTGATGGGCGAACGCGGCACCTCGCCCGAGGAATTCCTGGAAAACCACCCCGGCGGCCGCCTGGGCGCCGTGCTCGGGCTGACCGTGGAGGGCGTCATGCGGCGCGGCGACGGCCTGCCGCGCCTGGAAGCCAACCGCTCGCTGATCGATGCCGGGCGGCTGATGGCGGGCAGCGACCTGGGGGCGCTCTGCGTCACCGAGGGCGGGCGGCTGGTCGGCCTGCTCACCCGGGCGGCGCTGGACGACGCCCTGGCCGGCGGCGAGACCCGCGATCCCGGCGCCCTGGCCACCCCGGCACCGGTGGTTCTGCGCAGCGCCGACCCGCTGCCGGCGGCCGAGCAGGCGCTGGCCGGGGCCGGGGTGGCCTGGGCCCCGGTGGTCGATGCGGCCGGCCGGCTGGCCGGGGTGGCGGTGGCGCGCGATCTGCTGCGCGCCGTGAAGTAGGGGGAGAGGATGGAGATCAAGGATATCGGCCACGTGGTGGTGCAGGCCGGCGGCCCCGGCACGCGCATGCAGCACCACACCTGGAACAAGCCCAAGTGCCTGATTTCGGTCGGTGGGCGGCCCATCCTCTATCATCTGTTCGCGGCCTTTCCGGGGGCCCGCTTCACGGTCATCGGCGACTATCTGTTCGAGCGCCTGCAATCGTACCTCGCCGCCAATCCGCCGGGAGTCGAGGTGACCCTGGTGCGGACCACCGACAAGGGCACCGCGGCCGGCGTCGCCGCCGCCCTGGATCAGGTGCCCGACGGCGCCCCGCTGGCCCTGGTGTGGTCCGACCTGCTGGTCCACGCGGCGCCCCGGGGGACGGTGGGGACGGCCCCGGTGGTCGGCCTGTCGCGCAGCTTTCCCTGCCGCTGGTCGATGGGCGCGGACGGCGGGCTGGTCGAGGAAAGCTCCGAGCGGCGCGGCGTGGCCGGCTTTTTCGCCTTCCCCGACAAGTCCTGGCTGGCCGGGGTGCCGGCGCGCGGCGAGTTCGTGCGCTGGCTGTCCGGGCAGGGCTGGGCGCTGGGCGAGACCTTCCTGGACGAGGTCCAGGAGATCGGCGTCCTGCCGGCCCTGGAAGAGGCCCTGCACTCGGCCACCTGGAGCCGCTTCTTCAACGAGGTGACGCTGGGCGAGACGGAGGTGGTGAAGCGTCCCCGCGCCGCCTCGCACGCCCGGCTGATCGACGACGAGATCGGCTGGTACGACAGCGTGCGGGTGCTCGGCTTCGATCGCGCCCCCCGGGTGCTCGGCCGGCGCCCGTTGAGGCTTCAGCGCATCGACGGCCGCCACGCCTTCGAGCTGGGCGAGTTGCCCCGGGCCCGCCGGGCCGCCATCCTGGGCGATGTCTTCGCCACCTTCGAGCGCCTGCACGGCCTGGAGGGCGGGGCCGCCGACCGCGACGCGCTGACCGACGTCTACGTGGTGAAAACCCTCGACCGGGTGCGCCAGGTGGGCGGCCTGATCCCCCACCTCGAGGTGCCCGAGGTGCGCATCAACGGCCGCCTGTGCGCCAATCCCTTCGCCCCCGGGCGCGAGGGGCGGATGGCCGAGCTGGCGGCGCCGCTGCTCGCCGACTGCGCGGCGTTCCGGGTCATCCACGGCGACCCCACCTTCTCCAACATGCTGATCGATGGCGAGGACAAGGCCTGGCTGATCGACCCCCGGGGCTCGTTCGGGCAGGTCCGGCTGTTCGGCGATCCGCGCTACGACTGGGCCAAGCTGTATTATTCGGTGGTCGGCGACTACGACATGTTCAACCGCCGCCGGTTCACCCTGAAGGTGGCCCCCGAGGGCGTCGAGATCGATCTGGCGAGCAACGGCTGGGCCGACCTCAAGCCGATGTTCACCGAGCGCTTCGGGACGGACGGCCAGCGCCAGCTCGACCTGCTGCACGCGCTGATCTGGCTGTCCCTGTCGGGCTACGTGCGCGACGACCTCGACTCGGTGCTGGGGGCGTTCTATCTGGGATTGTGGTGGCTGGAGGGGGCGCGCGGCGATGGCTGACGCGGCGACCACCCTGACCCTGAGCCGGCTGCCCAAGACCTGGCTGATCGACGTGGACGGGGTCTGTCTGGCCCACAACGGCCACCTGCGGGCCGACGAGCGCCTGTTGCCCGGGGTGCGGGAATTCTGGGCCGGCCTTGGTGCCGACGACATGGTGATCCTGCTGTCGGCCCGCGAGGAGTCCTGGCGCGCCCCCACCCTGGCCCTGTTCGCGGACCTCGGCCTTCGGGTCGATCAGGCGCTGTTCGGCCTGCCGGTGGGCGAGCGCATCCTGATCAACGACAAAAAGCCCGGCGGCCTGCTGACCGCCCACGCGGTGAACCTGGCCCGCGACGCCGGTCTGGAGAGCGTGCGCATCGACCTCGACCCGACCCTGTGAAGCTGGTGGGTGAGGCTGGTGGGCGGGGTTGGTGGCGCGCAGGAATAACCGTGCGCGTCATGATAACGACGCGCTTGACGTCGCGGGGCCGCTTTCCCGATCATGTTTTCCAATTAAGGAAAGGTCCCGTGGCCGGGCCAGGACGCCCCGCCGCGGGCCACAAGAAAACACCAAAAGGGAACCCGGGATATCCGCTGCATGCCGTCGTCGGAAGGCCGCCCGGCCCTCCCCGCAGGGGGCTTGTTGCCCTGTATGTTTCCGCAAGGACCCGCCGATGGCCTTTTCCTTCCCGGCTTTTCAGCGATCCGGCCGCCGCGTGGCGGTGATCTTGCCGCCGGTGAGCTTGCTGACGGTGACCTTGCTGACGGTGCTTGTCCTGCTGGCCGGGCTGGCGCCGGCGGCGGCCGAGTCGGCGGGCGGGTTCCCGCCCATCGGGTTGCGGCTGGGCACCGACATCTGGCCGCCCTACGAGGACGAGACGGAAGACGGCGAGGTGGTCGGCCTGTCGAGCCAGATCATCCGCGCCGTGCTGGCCGACATGGCGGTGCCGGTGGCCGGCATCAAGACCTACCCCTGGGCGCGCGGGCTGCACCTGCTGGAGCGCGGCCGGATCGACGGCCTGTTCTCGGGCATCCGCACCGCCGAGCGGGCCCAAAGGTTCCTCTATCCGACCGAGGCCCTGGTCCGCTCGTTCTGGGTGGTGGTGGTGCGCCGCGCCGACGCCGCCCGCTTCCCCTTCACCACCTGGGACGACCTGCGGCGCGGCCATCTGGGCGTGGTGCGGGGTTACAGCTACGGGGCGGCCTTCGACGCCTTTCTTGAAACCCATCCCAACCTGCAGCGGGCCGACGACCTGACCCAGAACCTGCGCAAGCTGGACGGCGGGCGGGTCGATTACGTGGTCGCCGACCTGATGCACGGCCGCCACCTGATCCACCAACTGGGCCTGGACGGGCGACTGGTGATCGCCGGGCCCCGCCACATCGCGCCGACCCACTACTACGTGTTCTTCTCGCCGGCCACGGTGACGCGCGACTTCGTCGACCGCTTCAACGCGGCCCTCGGCCGCTTCAAGGCCACGCCGCGCTATCGGGCGCTGGTCGAGGCCGCCGCCGGTCCCGGGGCGCTGGCCCGCTGAGGCGGGGGACCGTCAGCGGTCGGTGGAGCGCCGGCCGATGGCCAGGGCCGAGAGCAGGACGCCGACCGTGGTGCCGTTGTGCAGCAGGGCGGCCGGGGCCGGCGGCAGGCGGCCGAGGGCGGCGCCCAGCATGACCAGCCCGTTGATGCCGGCGGCCAGCTTGAAGTTGGTGTCGATGCGGGCCAGCGTCCGTTGGGCCAGGGTGCGGATGGCCGGGATGGCGTCCAGCCGGTCGGCGGTCAGCACGACGTCGGCGGTGGCCCGCGCGATGTCGGCGCCGCGCGGCAGGGTGATGCCGATGTCGGCCTCCATCAGCGCCGGGGCGTCGTTGACCCCGTCGCCGACAAAGGCGACCCGCCGCCCCTCGGCCTTCAGGTCGGCCAGGATGCGGGCCTTGTCCTCTGGCGCAACACGGGTGTGCACGGCGTCCAGGCCGAGGTGCCTGCCCAGGGCCTCGGCGGTCGGGCCGTGGTCGCCGGTGATCATCACCAGATGCTCGATGCCGGCGGCCCGCAGGTCCTCGATCACCTGGGGCGCCTCCGCACGCATGCGGTCCTTCAGCACGATCACCCCGTGCGGCACGCCGCCCGAGCCGATGAAAAGCAGCGAGCCGCCCTGGCTGGACAGCTCCGCCAGGCGTTCCTCGGAGGCCGAGAAGTCGATGCCCTCGTGTTCCTCCAGGTAGTGGCGGCTGCCGATGCGGATGTCGCGCCCGTCGACCGTGGTGGCCAGCCCATGGCCGACGAAGAAGGCCACTTCCTCGTGGTCGAGGTGGGCCAGACGGCGCTTGCGGGCCAGCTCGACCACCGCCTTGGAGACCGGGTGGCGGCTGTGCTCGGCCACCGAGGCGACCAGGGCGAGCAGCGATTCCTCGTCCAGGCAGTACGGGCCGAGGCAACTGATCTCGATCACTTCCAGGGCGTTGTGGGTCAGGGTGCCGGTCTTGTCGAAGACCACGGTATCGGCCTCGGCCAGCGCCTCCAGGGCCAGGCCGCCCTTGACCAGGGCGCCGTCGGCGGCGGCGCGCGACATCGCCGACTTGATGGCGACCGAGGTGCCGAGCTTGGTGGCACACGAGAAATCGACCAGGAAGATCGATTCAAGGCGCTTGAGATCGCGGGTCAGGGCGTAGACCAGCAGGCCCAGGACCAGGGTGATGGTGACCCGCTTGTCGGCCAACTGGGCAGCCTTGGACAGGCGGCCCTGGTCGTTCTCGATGGCTTCTTCCAGGAAGCGGGCGATGCGGGCCGTGGTGGTCGCCGGCCCGACCTTCTCGGCGGCCACCACCAGCCGGCCCTCGACGACCACCGAGCCGGCCAGGACGGGGTCGCCGGGCTCGCGCGGGATGGGCAGGCTTTCGCCGGTCACCGTGGCCTGGTTGACGGTGGCCAGACCATCGACGGCGCGGCCGTCCACCGGCACCGTCTCGCCGGGGCCGACGACCACCCGCGCCCCTTCGGCCAACTGGCTGACCGGCACCGTGTGCAGGCGGCCATCGGCGCTTTCCACCGTCGCCTCGCCCATGTCGGGGCGCATCAGGTGGCGCAAAAGGTCGTCGGAGGCGCGCCGGGTCGAGCTTTCCACATACTCGGCCAGGGAGAGCAGCATCTGGGTCAGGTTGGCGGTGGTCAGCGAGCCGCTGGCGGCGGCCAGCCCGACCGCCGTGGCGTCCAGCACCTCGACGCTCAAGCCCCGGGTGAAGGCGCCGCGCACCCCGGCGGCCAGGGTCGGGGCGATGTGCACGGCGGTCAGGGCGACGGCCAGCGGGCGCGGCAGGGCCAGGCTCAGCACGGTGGCCAGGGCGCCGCCGAGCAGGGGCAGGGGGTCGGGCGGGGCGGCGTCGCGGCGGTCGCTCAGCCGACGCGGCACCTGACCGGACAGGGCGGCCCGGATGGCGTCTTCCAGATCTTCCTGCGACAGGCTGTCCTGTGCGGGGCCGGCCTGCGACGGGCCGCTGTGCTCGACCACCAGCGAGCGGGCATGACGGTTGACCCGGGCCCGCGAGACGCCGGGAAGGGCCTCCAGGTAGGCCACCACATAGCGCCTGTCCAGGCTGGGATCGGCCAGCGCCGGCACCCGGAAACGGGTGCGGCCCGGACAGGCGTGAACGACCTCGAACATGTCAGCGACCGGGCGGCTCTGGGTCAGCCGTTGCCGTTCTCCGTTTCGGCCTCGCCGTTGCCCTGGGGTGCCTCGGCGGCGCCCCGGGCGGCGGCGTGCAGTTCGGCCTCGACGTCCTGGAAGCGCTCCTTCAACTCCTCGACACCGCCCTGGAGCATGCCCCACAGGCTGGCCAGCGACTGCATGGTCTTGGTCTGCACGCCCGGGTTGGACAGCACCATGGCGCCCAGGGCACCGACCAGCAGGCCCTTCAGATAGGCCTCGTTGCGCACGTCGAACCAGCCGCTGGTCCAGGAAAAGGCGCTGCCGGGCTGGGCCCCCATGCCGGGGTTCGGCGCGGCGCCCGGGGCGGCGCCGCCGTGCGGTCCGCCCCAGTTTCCGGCCCAGTTTCCGGCCCAGTTTCCGGGGGCGGCTCCGGGGGCGGCGCCGGGCATGCCCCACGGGGCGCCGGTGTAGGCCATGCCGGGATGGGCCATGCCGGGATGGGGCATGCCCTGATAGGCCATGCCCTGGAAGGCCATTTCCGGGTGCGGCATGCCCGGGTAAGGCATGCCCGGGTAAGGCATGCCCGGGTAAGGCATGCCCGGGTAAGGCATGCCGGGGTGAGGTATGCCCCACGGGGCGCCGGTGTAGGCCATGCCCGGATGGGGCGCGGCGTGGGGGCCGGGGTTGGCGTGATGCGGCTGGGCGGTCGGTCCGAACGGGCCGGCGCCGGGCGAGGCGCCAGGGCCGGCATCGGCGGCGGGGCCTTGGGCATCCTGGGCGCAGGCCTGGGTCTCGGCCGTCATGTCGCGGGGTATCCTGTTCTGAAGGTGAAAACGGGGGCGGGGTTCGGGATCAGGCCTTGGCGGCGCGGCTGCGCGCGGTCGACTTGCCGGGCGCCGGCTTGGCCGTTTCGTCGCTTTCAGCCTCGGCCTCGGCCGCCTCGGCGCGGGCGGCGCGCGCCGGGCGTTCCAGGGCGTACAGGGCGGCGGCCCCGGTGGCCACCATGGCCAGCGCCGAAACCACCGGCCCGCCCCGGATGGCGCCGGCCACGGCGGCGCCCAGGCCGGTGGCCAGGCCGCTCTTGCCGGCCCCGACCAGGACCTCGCGGGTGGCCTGTTCGGGGCTCACCGTGCCGGCCCTCAGCGGGGCCACGTTGCGGGCCAGGACGGCGGCGGCGCCGATCAGCGCGCCGACGGCGCCGCCACGCACCAGGGTGTCGGCAATGCCGGGAGTGCCGGCGGGAAGCATGGCGCCGACCGGGAGGCTGGGGGTGCCGTGGCCGTGCGAGGGGTCCTGACTCATGATGCGCAATCTCCGGTCTTAAGGGCGGCAAGGCGGTCGGCCAGCCAGTCCCGGACCCGCGTTTCGGATCCGTTCAGGCAGTCCTCCCAGAAGGCGGCGGGGAAGGCCTCCGCCGGATAGGTGATGACCACCGACCCGGCGGCCCGGTTGAGGCGCACCGAGGAGCCGGGGCCGAACAGCCGTTCCAGGCTGCCGATGTCGGTCCCCGCCGCGCCGTGTTGCTGGACCACCGCCTTGGCGGCGGGGGCGATGCGCAGGCGGATGCGCCCGGGGACCTGATGGACCCGCGTCAGATGCGGCCGCAGGGCCAGGAAGAGGTCAATGGAAGCATCGGAGACGGTCATCTGACGGGGGTCATTCACGTGGTGGTCAAGAACAGGGGGCAAGAAAACTGGCGGGCCTTTCGGCAGGCATGGCCAAGTCAGCAGGCATGGCCAAAGTCGGCAGGCATGGCCAAGTGGCCGCGGCAGGTGGCCGTCTGTCCTGGCGAGGCGCCGTAATCATTCAAATCAGGCTAGACCAAGGGTCCGGCAATCAGCAAGCGAAGAGAAGTACCTTGAAAACCCGGTAGATGAGTTGGTTACCCAAGGGATCAATTTAAGGGGTGGCGCAAGATTTACGTTGCGAATGCGTCGCAATGACACTAGCCTCCGGTCCAACAGTCGATGCTTGGTCCCGCGCCAGGCTCGCCAACCAAGCCCACAAGAGCATTCCAGGAGAGTCGTCATGCGTTTCGAATCCGCCCACCACGATGAGTCCTCCGGCCACGGCTACCCGCCTCCCCTCCACACGGTCGGTCGGGTGTCCCCCCTGGATGCCCAGTTCCGCATGTTGGATCCGGAGTCGGCCGAGGCCGTGCTGCTCAACCTGCGTTGGTCGCGGGGGCGACCGCTGTGCCCTCACTGCGCGTGCCGGCAGGCCTACCGCCTGGCCTGCCTCGAGTCGGGCGGGGCGCGCTTCAAGTGCGCCCGTTGCCGGCGCCAGTACTCGGCCCGCCGGGGGACGCTGCTCGAGCGCTCCAACATTCCGACCAACCGGTGGCTGGTCGCCATCGACCTTTATCTGATGACCGCCCGGCGCGGTCTGGCGACCCGCATCAAGCAGTCCACCGGGGTCAGCTTCAAGACGGCGGCGGCCATGGTGCGCCGCCTCAAGGGGGCGGGTGAGGACCCGGTGGTGATGGCACGGCGCCGCCAGCTGCTGGCCGAGGGGCGCGTCCTGACCGACGAGTCCGGGCCGGCCGCGATCAGGTCCGCCGCCGCGCATCGGCCGCTGGAACGCCGGCTGGCCGTGGTTGGGGCATAAGGGCATGTCCGGCAAATCCGATACCGCCAAGCCGTTGTCCTCAAAGCCGTCATCCGCCGAGGCCGCCGCCCGCAAGGCGCGCCGCCGTGGCATGGAACGGACCGCCGCCAAGAATGCCATGATGGCCAGCATGGGGGCCCTGGTCCTGACCGGCTATCTGGCCGCCCGGGGTGGGCGGCGCGACACCGCCTCGTCGCGGTTGTGGCACATGGTCGCCGGGGTCGGGCTGCTCGGCACCACCTATTGGCACCACACCCTGTATGGGCGCGGCGAGGCCGTGGCGCGCCAGCCGGCGCCCCGATCCAAGGTGACTGAAGACAGGCCGAAGCCGCTGGTCAAGGTGGTCGGCGCCTGAGGCGATGCCGCCTGTCGGGGGGCACGGGGGGCGGACTCTGAGGGGGGCCGTCCCCCGTTGTCTTGTGGGGTCACGGAAGCCGCGGGCTTCCATTTCTCGGGTTCTCGGGCAGAGGGAAACCTGAAAAACCAAGGGCGCCCCATCGCCTCCCCGCAAAGTGGGGCCGATGAGGCGCCCTCAATCCCGTTGCGCCGGGCCCGGGGTGCCTTCCGGCAATCCAGGCTGCGTTTCGGGGCGGCCGTTGGCCGTTTTCTTAGCGGATGGCCGCGGTGACCAGCGAGGCGACGCCGCGCTCGACGCTGGACTTCAGCACCGCCCCGAACAGGGCGCGCCCGAACGCCGCCCCCAGGGTGGTGGCGCTGCTGTTCATGAAGCGGGCATCGATGGTCGGCGCCGGACGGGCCGCGCGCGGGGCCGGCATCGGCACCGGCAGGGCCGGGGCGGCGCCCAGGCCGTGGGCTTCCAGGTGGGTCCACAGGGTCTCGGGATCGAGGCGGGTCGGATCGTAGAGCACCACCAGGCTCGAGGCCCGCGGGCGATGGGCCACGTCATCGACGCCGGGCAGGGCCCGCAACTGGTGACACAGCGACCGCGTGGCGCGGGACTCATGGGCCAGGCGACGATCACGCAGGCGCAGGCGGCCGGGAACCTGATGGACGTAGCTCATGGCGCGACAAACTCCCTTAAAGCGGGGATCACGGGGCCTGGCAAGGGCCCCGCAGGGAGCCCGGCCAGGTTCGATATGCGGATGATAATCGGTCGCAAAGCCCCTGTCCAGGGATATCGGCTCCCAAACCCACGGACCCGCCCGTGGGACGTTCCCGGGCGTCGCGGTTCCACCCAAGCCCTTGAGAAGGCTCCCTCAACCGGGTACAGGTGGAAGCCCCATCGCTGCCTGGACAGTCCCATGACCACCGCCAAGCCGCCTCTGCCCCGGCCCACCGCCGCCGCTTCGTCGCCGGTGCCGGTGAGCCGGCGAGCCTTGATCCTGGTCCTGTTGCTGTCGGGCCTCGGCGGCATGTTCGTCGGCATTGTCTTCCCCCTGGTCGCCCTGGCCCTGGAGTTGAAGGGCGAGTCGGGGGCGGTGATCGGCCTCAACTCCACCTTTGGGTCGCTGGGCATTCTCACCATGGGGGTGCTGACGCCGCGCCTGCTGGCCCGCTTCGGCACCGTGCCGGCGTTGATCGGGGCCTCGCTGCTGACCACCCTGACCCTGCTCGGCTATCTCTTGAGCGACGCCCTGCCGTGGTGGTTCGTGCTGCGCTATGTGCAGGCCCTGGGCATGGGGCTGATCTGGGTGGGCACCGAGTCATGGCTCAACAGCCTGGCCCCCGACCATCGCCGGGGCACGGTGATGGGCGCCTACTCGATGATTTTCAGCGGCGGCCTGACCCTGGGCCCGGTGATCATCGCGGGGCTCGGCGGGGTCGGCCCGCAGACCTTCCTGGTCGTCGCCGCGCTGCCGCTGCTCTGGCTGCCGATGATCTGGAGCCTGCGCCGCGTTCCCACCCCGGCCGAGGCCCATCCGGCCGAGGGGGCGGCGCCAATCACCATCAAGGGGGCGCCGGGGCTGTTCCTGTTCGCCGCCGCCGCCGGCATGATCGAGGTCGCCTGCATCACCCTGATGCCGGTGTTCAGCCTGCGCAACGGCCTGCCCGAGGACCTCGCGCTGGTTGGCCTGACCGCCTTTTCCGCCGGCGCGCTGGTGATGCAATTGCCGCTCGGGCGCATCGCCGATCGTCTGGCGCCGGATGTCATGATGCTGCTCACCCTGGCCGGCACCCTGGTTCCCGCCGCCCTGCTGCCGTGGGCGGTGGGGCAGGGGACGGGGGCGCTGTTTCCGGTGCTGTTCCTGCTCGGCGGCTTCGGTTTCGGGCTCTACACCATCGGTCTGACGGTGATGGGCAAGCGCTATCAGGGCAGCGCCCTGCTGGCCGCCAACGCCCGCTTCATGATCGTCTACGAGGCCGCCGCCGTGGCCGGCCCGGCGATCGGTGGGCTGGGGCTTGACCATGCACCCCGGTTTGGCCTGCCGGCCTTCCTGGTGGTGGTCATCGTGCTGGTCATGGCGGTGGTGGCGGGGCGTGGCCTGACGCGTTGGCGGAACCCGGACCCGTCCCCCTGATCGGCGGTTGTCGCCGGGGGCTTGCCGGGGACGGTGGGCTGGGTCACCCTGAATGGGCGAGGTTCCACGCTTGGCCAGAGGAGGGTGTCCCGTGCCACAGCCCGACCATGTGATCCGCCTGGAGTTGCCCGAGAACCCGGACATCGGCCCGGAAATGCGGGCCTTCTTCGAAAAGTGCGAGGAAAAGCTGGGCATGGTGCCCAACGTGCTGCGCGCCTACACCATGCATCCGGAAAAGCTGAAGGCCTTCTCGGCCTACTACAACACCCTGATGCTGGGGCCCTCCGGCCTGAGCAAGCTGGAGCGCGAGATGATCGCGGTCACCGTGTCGTCGGCCAACCGCTGCTACTACTGTCTGGTGGCTCATGGCCAGGCCATCCGCCAGTTGGCCGAGGACCCCGAACTGGGCGAGATGATCGCCTTCAACTATCGGGTGGCCGAGTTGCCGGCGCGGCAGCGCCGCATGCTGGATTTCGCCTGGAAGCTGACGGTGAGCCCCCACGAGGTCGCCGAGGCCGACCGCCAGGGGCTGCGCGACGAGGGCTTTTCCGAGGCCGACATCTTCGACATCATCGACGTGGCGGCCTTCTTCAACTACACCAACCGGATGGCCCACGGCACCGACATGATCCCCAATGCGGCGTATCATCGCCGCGACCGCTGAGCAGCGCTTCGGGTCTTTTCGGATACCACATCGACCATGCCCCGATATTGACCATGCCCCGATATTGGCCATGCCCATAGTCTGGCGCCAGCGGATGAGCGTCGGCGATCCGGCCATCGACGCCGACCACAAGCGTCTGATCGCCATCGTCAACGAGTTCGAGGACCTGATCGCCAGCGGCGGCGACAGCGACCGGCTGTTCGCCCTGCTGCGCGACCTGCACGACTACACCCAGGAGCACTTCGCCCGCGAGGAGGCCCTGCAACGGCGCATCGCCTTCCCCGAGGCGACCGCCCACGCGGCCCGCCACCGCGCCCTGATGGGGCAACTGGAAAGCCTGTTCGTGCGCTGCGCCCACGCCAAGAGCGAGGCCAACCGCCGCCTGTTGATGGTCGAGATCGAGCACATGCTGCGCGATTGGCTGGTCGAGCACATCATCCGGGAAGACTTGCGCATGCGGCCCTACATCCTGGCCGCCCGGGGCCAGAAGGACCCGGCCGGGGCGCCGCCGCCCCGGCTCGATCCGCCGCCGCCCCGGCCCGACCCACCGCCCGACCCACCGCCCGACCCATTGCCCGTCCCGCCGCCCGCCCCGCCGCCCGACCCATCGTCCGCCCCGCCACCCGCCCGGCCCGCCCCGCCGCCCGCCCGGCCCGTCCCCGAGCCGGCGCCGGTCGCGCCGCCGCAAACCAGGCCGGCGCCCACCCCGCCGCCATCCCCCGAGCCGAGGCCCCAGGCGGCGGCCCGGCCCGCCGTCGCGCCGACGGCCCGGCCAGTTCCCAAAGCGGCTCCCACGCCGGCTCCGGCATCCGTCCCCAGACTGGCCCCGCCGGCTGCCAGACCGTCTTCGCCGCCGGTCAGGGCCCCCGGTTCGGCCAAGCCATCCGACAGAACGACGCCGGCCCAGGCGCCAGCCGCCAAGGCGCCGCCCACCGCCAAGGCACCGCCCACCGCCAAGGCACCGCTCACCGCCCGGGGCCCGGCCGCGCCGCCGGCCGGCCCCGGCAAGGGGGGCGGTGTCGGGCTGGAGACGGCCGGCGGCGTCCCCCCGGCCAAGCCGAAACCCGGCCTCGAGACCGCCCCGGCCGAGGCGCCCCGGAAGACACGTCGCGAGGTCGGCATCGAGCTGCGCGAAACCCCGACCAAGGCCAAGGCGACCCCGGCCGGGCTCGATCTCGGACCGATCCTGGCGGCCCATGCCGAGTGGCTCGACTCGGGTGGCCGGGGGGGTGCCCGGGCGGTGCTCAAGGGCCAGGACCTGGGCGGCGCCGATCTGGCCGGGGCGCGGCTGGCCAACGCCGACCTCAGCGAGGCCGACCTCAGCGACGCCACCCTGGCCGGGGCCGATCTTTCCGGCGCCGACCTGCGGCGCGCGGTGTTCGCCGCCGCCAACCTGACCGGGGCCCAGCTCGGGGTCAGCCGGCTGCGCCATGCCGACCTGCGCATGGCCCAACTGGGCGAGGCCAACCTGCGCGGCGCCGATCTGGCCGGGGCGCGCTTCGCCGGGGCCGAGGTCGGCGGGGCCGATCTGGCCGGCGCCAACCTGTTGCAGACCGACCTCGCCGACGCCGACCTCGGCCAGGCCGAGGGGCTGACCACGGCCCAGGTGGCCAGCGCCCGCCTCAACGCCAAGACCCGTCTGCCGGCCGGGGTGCGCCGGCCGGTCAAGGCCGCCGGCTGAGCGCGCCATCACCGAAGACGGGGGATCGCCAAGCGGTTAGGCGTTTCCAGTCCGGGCAAGGTCCAGTAGGCTGCCCGGAACATCGACATCCCGCCGTCCGTCCCCCGCCATTCCACGGAGTCTTCCTCCATGCGCACCTTCGGCAAGGTCGTTCTTGGCATTCTCGCCTTCCTCGGCGTGCTGTTCATGGTTCTGGTGGGGGCCGGGGTGTGGGGCACCCTGACCCTGACCCGGATGGCCGAGGAACAGGGGCCGGAGCCACCCGAGGCGGCGGTGCTGACCCTGGACCTGGACCAGCCGCCGGGAGGGCCGCGGGGGCCGGCCGCCCTGTTCTCGACCCGCACCGCGCCGCTGCCGCCACTGCTCGGCACGGCCGAGGCGCTGCGCCGGGCGGCCGATGATCCGCGCGTCGTCGGGCTGGTCGCCACCCTGTCGAGCAGCCCGCTGGGCATGGCCGAGGTGCAGGAACTGCGGGCCGCCATCAAGGACTTCCAGGCCGCCGGCAAGCCGGCCATCCTGTTCAGCGAGACCCTGGCCGAGGGCAACGCCACCGTCGACTACTATCTGGCCAGCGCTTTCGGCGAGCTGTGGCTGCAACCCTCCGGCGCCCTGGCCACGGTCGGCCTGTCGATGGAAATGCCGTTCCTGCGCGAGGCGCTGGCCGAGATCGGCGTCCGCCCCTCGTTCAGCACCCGGCACGAGTACAAGTCGGCGATGGACAGCCTGACCCGCGCCGACATGGCGGCGCCGGTGCGCGACAACCTCAACCGGCTGATGGTGTCCTGGTTCACCCAGATCGAGAGCGCCGTGGCCGAGGATCGCGGGCTGTCGGTGGAAACGGTGCGCCGGCTGATCGACAACGCCCCGCTGGTCGCCGCCGAGGCGCTGGACGCCGGGCTGGTCGATCATCTGGGCTACGCCGATCAGGTGACGGTCGAGGTGGACGAACGCCTGGGCGAGGAGCGGATGAGTCTGGACGCCTATGTGAACCTGCTGGCCGCCGAGCAGGCGGTCCCGGCCGACGACGAGGGCCACCGCCCGCGCGTCGCCCTGATCGACGCCACCGGCCCCATCGTGCGCGGCGACGGCCAGACCCCCGGCCCGCTGGGCGGCAACGCCAGCGTCGGCGGCACCCGGCTGGCCCGCGACCTCATCAAGGCCGGCGAGGACGAGGAAATCGACGCCATCCTGCTGTTCGTCGACAGTCCGGGCGGCTCCTACGTCGCCTCGGACACCGTCTGGCGGGCCATCGACAAGGTGCGCGCCGAGGGCACCCCGGTGGTCGCCCTGATGGGCGACGTGGCCGGCTCGGGCGGCTACTTCATCGCCATGAACGCCGACCGCATCGTGGCCCGGGGGGGCACGGTGACCGGCTCCATCGGGGTGGTCGCTGGCAAGTTCGTGCTGGAAAAGCTGTGGGACAAGCTGGGCGTCACCTGGGAGGGCATGATGATCGGCGCCAACGCCGGCATCTGGAGCCCCAACCGCGACTTCAATCCGGCCGAGCAGGCCCGCTTCGAACACCATCTGGATGTGATCTACGCCGATTTCGTGGGCAAGGCGGCGGCCGCCCGGGGGGTCGACGAGGCGGCCATGGACGGCCTCGCCCGGGGCCGCGTGTTCAGCGGCGTCGATGCCCTCGAAAACGGCCTGATCGACGCCCTGGGCGGCTACCCGGCGGCGCTCGAGGCCCTGCGCGAGGTGCTCGACCTGCCAGTCGGGGCGGAACTGAGGGTCAGCCTCTACCCCAAGCCCAAGCCGCCCTTCGAGCGCCTGCTGGAGGACCTTGGGAACGGCCAGGGCCTGCCCTTCGCGGCGATGCGCGGCCTGCTGCTGCTGGCCGCCCTGGAGCAGCGGGCCGAGGTGGTGATGCCGCTGCTCGAACCGCTGGCCCCGCTGCCCGGGCCCCTGACCACCCAGGGCGTGCCCGTCGATCCGGGCTGACCCGGGGCCGGTTGCCTCGCCGGCCGGATTGGGCTATGTCCCGCTGCGGCCCCTTCTTTTTGAGGACCCAGTTTCGAGGGCCCGGTTTCGAGGGCCCAGTTTCGAGGACCAGACCCGCCCATGGCCGAGCACCTGTTCATCCTCAACCTGTGTTGCCAGGATCGCCCGGGTCTGGTGGCGTCGGTGACCACCGAGCTGGCCGCCATCGAGGCCAACATCGCCGAAAGCGCCCAGTTCTGGGACCGCCAGTCGGACCGCTTCTTCATGCGGCTGGCCTTCACCGTGCCCGAGGGCGTGGACCACGAGGCCATCGACCGGGCGCTGGACAGCCCGGTTGAGCGCTTCGGCATGAAGACCACGCTGACCGACACCACCCGCCGGCCGCGCGTCATCATCATGGTGTCGCGCTTCGACCATGCCATGCTGCATCTGCTCTACCAGATCCGGGTCGGCTGGCTGGACGCCGAGGTGGCGGCCATCGTTTCCAACCACGAGGCCAACCGGCGCACCGCCGAGCTGGAAGGCATTCCCTTCCACCACCTGCCGATCAACTCGGACAACAAGGAGGCGCAGGAGGCGGCGCTGCTCGACCTGGTGCGCGACAGCGGGGCCGACCTGGTGGTGCTGGCGCGCTACATGCAGATTCTGTCCGAGAAGCTGTCCAACCGGCTGTACGGCAAGGTGATCAACATCCACCACTCGTTCCTGCCCAGCTTCAAGGGGGCCAAGCCCTATCACCAGGCCCACGAACGCGGGGTGAAGCTGATCGGCGCCACGGCCCACTACGTGACCGCCGATCTGGACGAGGGGCCGATCATCGAGCAGGAGACCGAGCGCGTCTCGCACGCCCTGTCGCCGCAAGACCTGATCGCCAGCGGCCGCGACATCGAAAGCCGCGTCCTGGCCCGCGCCGTGAAGCTGCACCTGGAGCGTCGGGTGATGCTGAACGGCCGCAAGACGGTGGTGTTCGACTAGGGCAAATCCCGGGCGATCCGGAACGGATCGCCCAAACCGGATCGCCCGGGATTCGCGCTCGGCCCTAGAGCAGATCGCGCCCAATCTGAATCGCCAAGCGATTCAGATTGGGCGCGTGAATCTGCTCTCGATTCAATGATTTAGAGCACGGACCGTGCTCTAGCCGACCCGCCAGCCCTTGCCGGCGCGCCGCCCGTCGTGCCCGGCGGCCACCTTCTGGCGCAGCAGCGGGCGGGGCATGAAGCGCGGCCCGTAGGCCTGGTGCAGAATGTCCTGGACGTCCTCGCACAGCCCGTTGCCGACCAGATCCATCAGCTCGAAGGGGCCGACCGGGTGGCCCAGGCCGAGGCGGCAGGCGGTGTCCACCTCTTCCGGGGTGCACACCTCCTCCTCGACCAGCCGCACCGCCTCGATCATCAAGGCGTGCAGCACCCGGTTGACGGCAAAGCCGGCCACGTCCTTGACCTTGATCGGCGTCTTGCCGACGGCCCGGCACAGGGCGAGCACGCGCTCCACGGTGTCCGGCGTCGTCTCGAAGGCCGGGATCACCTCGACCAGCGGCATGCGGTGGACCGGCGAGAAGAAGTGGGTGCCAAGAAAGAGCTTTTGCCGCTCGGCCGAGGTGGCGGCGGCCAGGGAGGAGATGGGCAGGGTCGAGGTGTTGGAGGCGAACAGGCAGTCGGCCGGGGCGAGGCGGTCGAGGCGGGCGAAGGTCTCGCGCTTCACCCCGGCGTCCTCGAACACCGCCTCGACGATCAACTGGCGGTCGGCGTAGGCCTCAAGGTCGTCGACCACCGTCAGGTTGGCCAGGGCGGTGGCCTGTTGCTCGGCCGTGAACAGGCCGCGCCCGACGGCTTTTTCCAACAGCGTTTCCAGCTTGCCGATGACCCCGGCGCGGGTTTCGGGATTGGCGTCGGTGAGCAGGGTCGGGTGGCCGGCCATGGCGAAGGTGAGGGCGATTTCCGAGCCCATCATGCCGGCGCCGACGACGCCCACGGGAAGGCGGTGCATGGGTGTTCTCCCTGGTCTGTGGTGGGGTGCTCAGAAACAGTCCTCGGGCAGGCTGGCCCAGGTCCCGTCGAGGACCGCGAGGCCGTCCAGCCAGGGGCCGACGCGGGGCAGCTCCCAGGCGAAGAAGTGGTGGCAGGCGGCCAGCTTGCCGGTCAGGAAGGCGTGCTCGGCGGCGGCGGGAGCGGCGTCGAGGCCGGCCTGGGCCACTCGCGCCTGCTTGAGCCACAGCCAGGCGACGACCACATGGCCCAGCGCCTCCAGGTAGACCGAGGCGTGGCCCAGGGCGGTTTCGGCCCGCCCGCCGGCCATGGCCGCGAGCAGCCCGGCGGTGGTGGCGCGGACCCGGACCAGGATGTTTTCCAGCGCCCCGGCATGGCTGGCCAGGGGCGGCGTGTCGCGGCTGGCGGCGATGGTCGCCTCGATGCGGTCGCACAGCAGCGCGAAGGCGGCGCCGTCCTCCTGGCGCACCTTGCGGCCCAGCAGGTCCTGGGCCTGGATGCCGTGGGTCCCCTCGTGGATGGGGTTCAGACGGTTGTCGCGCCAGGTCTGCTCGACCGGGTAGTCGCGGGTGTAGCCGTAGCCGCCCAGCACCTGGATGGCCAGATTGTTGCCCTCCAGACACCATTGGCTGGGCCAGCTCTTGGCGATCGGGGTCAGGATGTCGAGCAGACGGCGGGCCTCGGCGCGGGCCGGCGCGTCGTCGGCGGTGTGCTCGTCGTCGATCAGCCGGCCGCAGTACAGGGTCAGGGCCAGGGCACCCTCGGCATAGGCCTTCTGGGCCAGCAGCATGCGCTTGACGTCGGCGTGGCGCAGGATCGGCACCTGCGGCGTGGCCGGGTCCTTGGCCCCGGGCGGGCGGCCCTGGGCGCGCTCGCGGGCGTAGGCCAGCGACTGGCGGTAGCCGGCGTGGCCCAGGGCGGCGGCCCCGTTGCCGACGATGACCCGGCTTTCGTTCATCATGTGGAACATGGCGGCCAGCCCCTGGCCCGCCTCGCCGACCAGCCAGCCGGTGGCGCCCTCGGCCTCGCCGAAGTTGAGCAGGGTCGAGGTGGTGCCGCGATAGCCCATCTTGTGGATCAGCCCGGCCAGGGCGATGTCGTTCTTCTCGCCCGGGGCGCCGTCCGGCCCGGGCAGGAACCTGGGGACCAGGAACAGGCTGATGCCCTTGACCCCGGGCGGCGCGTCGGGCAGCCGGGCCAGCACCAGATGGACGATGTTGCGGGCCAGTTCGTGCTCGCCGCCGGAGATGAAGATCTTGGCGCCGAACAGCCGGTAGCTGCCATCCTCCTGTGGCTCGGCCCGGGTGCGCAGGTCGGCCAGCGAGCTGCCGGCCTGGGGCTCGGTCAGCGCCATGGTGCCGAAGAAGTCGCCGGCCAGCAGGGGCGGCAGCCAGGTTTCCTTCTGCGCTTGCGAGCCGAACACCGAGATCAGGTTGGCCGCCGCCTGGGTGAGGAAGGCGTAGGTCATGGTCGAGATGTTGGCGGCGCTGAACAGGGCGTTGATGGCCAGATTGACGCTGTAGGGCACTTGCAGTCCGCCCCATTCGGCGTCGCCCACGGCGGCCATGAAGCCGGCTTCCGAGAACCGCCGCAGCGCCGCGCCGACCTCGGGGATGGTGACCACCCGGCCGTTTTCCAGACGCGGCTCGGCTTCGTCGGCCTTGCGGTTGTGGGGGGCGAAGTGGTCGCGGGCCAGGGCCTCGGCGGTGTCGAGCATGGCGGCGATGGTGTCGCGGCCGTGGTCGGCGTGACGCGGGCGCTCGGCCAGCCGCTCCACCTCAAGCAGATCGAAGAGCAGGAAATCCAACTCGCGGCGCGGGATCAGGCTGTCGTCCATGGGTTTCTCTCGTGCTCACTCGGGGGCGGTGCGGCGATCCACGGCGGCGTCCATGTCCAGGCCCTGGACATCGTAGCCGCGCTTGAAGTCGACGATGTGGCGCCGCATCCAGGCCTCGGCGGTGGCCGCGTCGCCGCTCTTCAGGGCGGTGAGGATGGCGCCGTGCGCCGCGATCAGCCGCTGGACGGCGGTGTGGCCCTTGGCGTGGTTGCCGAACAGCGGCCGGATGGCCGGGTAGAAGAGCAGCGACATGGGCTCGCGGCAGAGGATCAGGGCGCGGTTGCCGGTCGCCTCGGCGATCAGGGTATGGAATTCCACATCCCACGGGGTGATCGGCTGACCGGCCTCGGCGGCGGCGAGGGTGGCGGCCAGGTTTTCCTCCAGGCGCTCCAGGTGGGCCGGATCGGCGCCCAGGGCCGCCTCGGCGGCGGCGGCGGGCTCCAGGGCCATGGCGACGCGCCACAGCTCGCGGAAGGTGACCCGCTGCATGACCATGGCCCGCGACACCCGGGGCGCCAGTTCGGCGGCGTGGGGCAGGCTGACGTGCAGCCGCCGGCCGGCCTCGCGGCGCACCAGCCCGGCCTGTTCCAGAAGCCGGATGCCCTCGCGCACGGTCGAGCGGTTGAGGCCGAACTGATCGGCCAGGGCGGTCTCGGTGGGCAGGCGGTCGCCTTCGCGCAGACGGCCGGCGACGATCTCGCCCTCGATCGCCTTGAACACCATCTGGTAGGCCGAGGGGACCTCCAGGCGCTCGAACAGGCTGCTGTCGGCGGGGCTTGCGGTCATGGCATGAACGAGCCGCCGTTGACCGGCAGCGTGGCCCCGGTGATGTAGGCCGCCTGGGGCGAGCACAGGAAGGCGATGGCCCCCACCGCGTCCTCCATGGTGCCCAGGCGGCCCAGCGGGTTGGCGCGGATCAGGCGGGCCCGCTGGTCGTTGGAGAAGGCGTCGCCCATGCTGCCCTCGAGCACCGAGGGGGCGACGGCGTTGACCCGCACCCCGTGCCGCGCCCCTTCCAGGGCGTAGGTCTTGGTCAACTGGTGGACCGCCGCCTTGGAGGCACCATAGGCCGGGTGCAGGCCGGGATAGCCGAGCTGCCCGGACAACGAGCCGAGATTGACGATCACCCCGCCGCTGCCGGCGGCGATCATGCTTTCCAGGGCCGCCGCGCAGCCGTGCCAGGTGCCGCTCAGGTTGACCGCCAACAGGCGCTGCCAGTCGGCCTCGCTGGCCTCGCGCACCGGGGTCATGGCGAGCAGCCCGGCGGCGTTGACCCAGGCGGCGAGGCCGTCCTCGGCCGCCACCCGCCGGGCCAGGGCGAAGACGGCGTCCCGCTCGGTGACGTCCAGGCGGTGGTCGATCACCCCGGCGACCGGGCAGGGCTTGAGATCGGCGCCGTGGACCCGCCGTCCCTGGTCCAGGAAGCTCCTGGTCAGGGCGCGGCCCAGGTCGCCGGCGGCCCCGGTGATGACCACCGCGCCGGCGGTCATCGCGCGCCGTCCGGGCCGGGCGCCTTCAAGGCCTCGGGCGGGGTCAGGTAGGGGATGGTGCGGCCCAGGTTCTCGCGCGCCGCGCGGATCTCGCGCCGGGCGATGGTGCGCAGATGGACCTCGTCGGGCCCGTCGACGATGCGCAGCGCCCGGCCCCAGGTCCACAGGAAGGCGAGCGGGGTGTCGGGGGTCAGGCCGGCGGCGCCGAAGGTCTGGATGGCGCGCTCCAGGATGGTGGTTTGCAGGCGCGGCACGATCACCTTGATCATCGCCACCTCGTTGCGCGCCGCCTTGCTGCCCTTCTGGTCGATCAGCCAGGCCGCCTTGAGGACCAGCAGGCGGGCCTGCTCGATGTCGCAGCGGGCCAGGGCGATCCACTCCTGGATGGTGCCATGGTCGGCCAGGTACTTGCCGAAGGTGCGGCGCTCCAGGGCCCGCTCGCACATCAGCTCAAGGGCCAACTCGCACTGGCCGAGGGAGCGCATGCAGTGGTGGATGCGCCCCGGGCCGAGCCGCGCCTGGGCCAGCTTGAAGCCCTCGCCCTCGTTGCCGAGCAGGTTGGTCGCCGGCACCCGGACATCGCGGAAGACCACCTCGCAGTGCCCCTCGGGCGAGGTGTGGTGCATGATCGGGATGTTGCGCACCACCTCGAGCCCCGGCGCGTCCATGGGGATGAGGACCATGGAATGGCGGGCGTGCGGCTCGCCGTCGGGGTCGGTGATGCCCATCAGGATGCACAGCTTGCAGCGCGGGTCGGCGGCGTTGGTGGTGAACCACTTGCGCCCGGAGATGACGTAGTGGTCGCCGTCGTGGCGGATGCGGGTCTCAAGGTTGGTCGGGTCGGAGGAGGCGACGTCCGGCTCGGTCATCGCGAAGCAGCTTCGGATGTCGCCGGCGAGCAGGGGTTTCAGCCACTGCTCGTACTGCGCCGGAGTGGCGAACAGGTGCAGAAGCTCCATGTTGCCGGTGTCCGGGGCGTTGCAGTTGAAAACCTCCGGGGCCCACGGCAGGCGGCCCATGATCTCGGCCAGCGGGGCGTAGTCCAGGTTGGACAGCCGGGTCCCCGGCTCGTCGTCGCGCAGGCCCGGCAGGAACAGGTTCCACAGCCCCTCGGCCTTGGCCAGGCCCTTCAGGTCCTCGATGAAGGGCGGCGGGAATTCGCCCTTCTCGACGTGGGCCACCCAGGCCGGGTGGCGGGGCAGGATGTGGTTGTCCATGAAGTCCTGGACCCGGCGCTGCATGTCCAGGCCCTGCTCGGTGAAGGGAAAGGGCACGGGGGGAGTCTCCTGATCTGTCAGCCGTGGGAGTCGATGAGGGCCAGCGCCTGATGGGCGAAGGCGCGCGCCTTGGCGCCCACCGCCACCGCGTCGGCGCTGGCCGCGTTGCCGCGCCGGGCCCGGGCGGCGATGCCCTCCAGGATCATGGCGAAGCGGAACAGGGCGACCACCTCGTGGAAGGGGCTGAGGCTGGGCGGCCGGCCCCGGGCGGCGAAATAGCGGGCCACATGGTCCTCGGCCGGCGGGATGCCGAGGGCGGCCAGATCCAGCCCCCCGATGCCGCCATAGGCCTCTGGCCCGACGCGCCAGAACATCAGGGTGTAGGCCAGATCGCCCATGGGGTGGCCGAGGGTCGACAGCTCCCAGTCCAGCACCGCCACCACCCTGGGCTGGGTGGGGTGGAACATCAGGTTGCCGATGCGGTAGTCGCCATGACACAGGCAGCCGTCGCCGTCGTCGGGCGGCTGGTTGTCGGCCAGCCACTGGATCAGGGTTTCCGCCTCCGGCATGTCCGAGCCGGCTTCCTCCTGGTCGTGCCGGTACTGTCGGGTCCAGCGCCGCACCTGACGTTCGAAGTAGTTGCCGGGCTTGCCGAAATCGTCCAGGCCGACGGCTTCCACATCGACCTCGTGGAGGGCGGCCAGGGTGTCGGTCATGGCGTGGTAGCAGGCCCGGCGTTCCTCGGCCGACAGCCCGGGCAGGGCGCTGTCGTGGAACACCCGGCCCTCGACATGCGCCATCACGTAGAACGGCGTGCCGGTGATCCCGGAATCCTCGCAGAAGAGCAGCATCTCGGGCACCGGCACCGGGGTGCCGGCCAGGGCGGCCATCACCCGGTATTCGCGGTCCACGGCATGGGCCGAGGGCAGAAGCTTGCCCGGCGGCTGCTTGCGCAGGACCACCGTGCGCTTGGGAAAGCGCAGGAAATAGGTGGGGTTGGACTGACCGCCGCCGATCCTCTCGATGCCCATCGGCCCGTTGCCCAGGTCGGGCAGGGCCTGGCGCAGGTGGGACTCGACCGGGCCCGGCCGCAGGCCGCCCGGATCGTCGCTGTGCTGGTTGGTCATGCGCCTCCCCCGGCTGCTGGCGGCCCATTTTCAGGCCGATTATCCGTTTGTCGGACAAAGCATGGCCGAGGGCCGCCGGCCTGTCAATCCTGATGGGTTGGCCGGCCTTGACGCGCCGGCCGGATGCCGCGACGGTTGCCGCCGATCCGTTGACCCCGCCAGGAGCTCCCGACATGTCCGACCTGCCCGAGCGCATGACCTTCATCCACCTGACCGAGGCCGGCCCGGCGGACCATCTGGTGCCGGCGGAAGGTCCGCTGCCCCAACCCGGGCCGGGCGAGGTGCTGATCCGGGTCGCCTTCGCCGGGGTCAACCGGCCGGACGTGTTGCAGCGCCAGGGCAGCTATCCGCCGCCGCCCGGGGCCACCGACGTGCTGGGCCTGGAGGTGGCCGGCACGGTGGTCGCCGCCGGCCCGGGGGCGACGCGCTTTGCGCTCGGCACCCCGGTCTGCGCGCTGGTCATCTCGGGTGGCTATGCGGCGTATGCGGTGGCGGTGGAAAGCCACTGCCTGCCGGTGCCCGAGGGCTTCTCGCTGGCCCAGGCGGCGGCCCTGCCGGAGACCTTCTTCACGGTGTGGAGCAACGTTTTCCAGCGCGGCCGGCTGGCCGCCGGGGAGACCCTGCTGGTGCACGGCGGCTCGAGCGGCATCGGCACCACGGCGATCCAGCTTGCCAAGGCCTTCGGGGCGCGCGTGCTGGTCACCGCCGGCAGCCCCGAGAAGTGCCGGGCCTGCGAGGACCTGGGCGCCGAGCGGGCGATCAACTACCGCGAGGAGGCATTCGAGACGGTGGCCCGCGAGGTCACCCAAGGGCGCGGCGTCGACGTCATCCTGGACATGGTCGGCGGGGCCTACGTGCCGCGCAACCTGAAGGCGCTGGCCGATGACGGCCGGCTGGTGCAGATCGCCTACCTCGACTCGCCCAAGGTGACGGCCAACTTCGTCCACCTGATGACGCGCCGCCTGACCTGGACCGGCTCCACCCTGCGCCCCCAGTCGGCCGAGGCCAAGGCGGCCATCGCCGGCGAGCTGGCGGACAAGGTCTGGCCGCTGTTGGATCAGGGGCGGCTGGCCCCGGTGATCCACGCCACCTTCCCGCTGGCCCAGGCGGCCCAGGCCCACGCCCTGATGGAAAGCAGCCGGCACATCGGCAAGATCCTGCTCGAATGCCACGGCGAGCCGGCGGCTGGCTGACTCAGCGCAGCCCCGGACGGGTCCCGTTGCTGATCGGCGGCGGGCGGGTCTCGATGCGCCTGACGAAGCTTTCCAGCAGGGTGCGGTAAAGGCGATCCTTCGACACCTTGTCCTCCACCCCGGACTCCAGGCTGGGGTTGTCGTTGACCTCGATGACGAAAACCCCTTCGGCGTTCTGCTTGAGGTCGACGCCATACAACCCGTCGCCCATCAGGCGGGCGGCGGCCAGGGCCGGGGCGATCACCTCGGGCGGGGCGTCCTCGATGGGCAGGGTGGTCCAGCCGCCGGTGGTCACCCGGCCGTCGTCGCCGTGCCGGTAGATCTGCCAGTGGCTGGGCGCCATGTGGTACTTGACGACGAACAGCGGCGCCCCGTCGAGCACCCCGACCCGCCAGTCGAACTCGGTGGGCATGAACTCCTGGGCCAGGATCAGGTCGCTGTCGGCGAACAGCTTCCTGGCCACGCGGCGCAGCTCGGCCGGGCTCTCCACCTTGACCACGCCGCGCGAGAACGAGCCGTCCGGCACCTTCAGCACCATGGGAAAGCCCAGGATGTCGGCCGCCCGGGCCAGGCGCGTCTGGTCGAGGACCACGGTTTTCGGGGTGGCGATGCCCTGGGCGGCCAGGGTCTCGGCCAGATAGACCTTGTTGGTGCAGCGCAGGATGGAGCGCGGGTCGTCGATCACCGGCATGCCTTCGTCGGCCGCCTTGCGGGCGAAGCGGAACGAGGGGTTGTCGATGGCCGTGGTCATGCGGATGAACAGGGCGTCGAACTCGGCCAGCCGGGCGTAGTCGCGCACCCCGATGCGCTCCACCGAGACACCGAGGCGTTCCCCGGCCCGCTCCAGCCGTTCCAGCGCCTTGGCGTCGGAGGGCGGAAAGGCCTCGCGGGAATCGACCAGCACGGCCAGCCGGTAGGCGATCGGACGACCCAGGGCCGGGTCGCGCCAGGCGCGCCGGGTGTGGGCCTCCAGGGCGGCGGCGAAGCGCTCCAGCTCGGCCGGGCCGAGGTCGGCCAGGGTGCGCGGCCGGATCGCCTTGACATAGGGCCCCCAGGTCGGGTCGAGCCGCACCTGGATGCGCTGGATGGGGGTGCGCAGGCGGTCGAAGGCCTGGCGCGCGACGCGGGCGAAGCGTGCATCGTCGGTGTGGCCGAAATGGACGTCGATGGAGAACGAGGCGGTGGGCGGGTCCTTCAGCCGGCGCAGGGTGTCGAGCAGCACCCGTTCCACGTCGCGGATGGCGGTCCAGGCGCGGCCCCGGTCCTTCATGCCGACGATGGTCACCGCCGAGGGGATCACCGCGTGACCGCGCGCCTCGGCGAGCAGCGAGGCATAGTAGCCCAGCCCCAGATAGACCATGTCGCGCGACAGGTTGATCAGCCGCACCGGCCCGGGGCCGACGCGGCCCGGATCGGCGATGTAGTCACGGGTGGCGAGCACCGTCAGGCCGGCGCTGGACACCGGCAGGTCGGCCGGCCGGTCGACCAGGATGACCGGGGTTTTCATGGCTCTGGTGTGAACTCCTTGCGCAGGCGCCAGCCCTCGGCGCCATCGGCGTAGTAGGCGGGCAGGGAGGTGAGGGGCCGGTAGCCGGCGCCGGCATAAAGGGCCCGGGCGGCGGCGTTGTCGGCCCGCACTTCCAGTTGAACCCCAAGGTAGCCGGCGGCCCGCGCCTCGGCTTCCAGCGCCGCCAGCAGGGCACGCCCCAGGCCCTGGCCGCGGGCCCGGGCATCGACGGCCAGCGAGTAAAGCCGGGCGTGGCGCCACCGCCGGGGCATCAGCAACAGGGCATAGGCGGCGGGCTGGCCGTGCCGGTCGATCACCAGCAGGCGATTGCGCGGGGTGTGCAGGTGATGGCGCAGGGCGCGGCGGCTCAGCCGGTCGCCGGCGAAGCTGGCGCTTTCCAGGGCCAGCAGGGCGGCCAGATCAGCCGGCCGGGCCGGGCGGGGTGAGGCCGGGGAGAGGGGGCGGGCTGGGTGCGGCGGGGAGGGGGCAGCGTGTTCGGGCAGGGCGGCGGTATCCGGGCGGCGACAGGCAGGCCGCAACAGGGCGGCCGTGGATGGACAGGTCGCCCCTAGGAGGCGACCCGTTTTTCCTTATGCGCCTTCCGATGACCGAGGTCGAGGGGGCTTTTGCCCTCCTTGCAGCCGCGTGCCCGGCCGGCCGGCGGTGCCTTACCGGGTCAGGCTGGCGAACAGGCCGGGCAGGGTTTCCGGCAGGCGGGCCATGCGGTCGATCACCGTATAGCGGCCGTCCCCGAAAATGCGTTTCACATAGGGGTCGGCCTCGGAATCGAGGGTCAGGCAGTAGGTCTGCACCCCCTGGCCGTGCAGGTCCTCCACCGCCTTCCTGGCGTCCTCGCGCAGATGCCGGGGGTCGCGCTCGTCGACGTCGGCCGGGGCGCCGTCGGTCAACAGCAGGATCAGTTTGCGCCGCTCCGGGCGGCGGGCCAACTGCGCCCCGGCGTGGCGCAGCGCGGCGCCCATGCGGGTCGACAGGCCGCCCCGCATGCCGGCCAGCCGCGCCTTCACCGGTTCGTCGAAGCCGTGGGCGAAGTCCTTGAAGCGCACATACTGCACATCGTGCCGGCTGTCCGAGGCAAAGCCGTGCACGGCGAAGGGATCACCGATGCCGGCGATGGCGGTGGTCAGCAGGGCGGCCGCCTGACGGGTCAGGTCGAGCACCGTCTCGGCCCCCTCGGCGGTGGTCTCGGGCAGCGCATCGTTGGTCGACTGCGAGAGGTCGAGCAGCACCACCACCGCCAGATCGCGCCGCCGCACCACATGGCGCAGGGTGATCCGGGGGTCCGGCTGATGGCCCCGGCGCAGCTCGATCATCGCATCGACCGCCGCCGTCAGGTCGATCTCGTCGCCGTCCTCCAGGCCCCGGTGGCGCTCCACCCCCTGCGGCTGCAAGGCGTCGATGATGTGCTGGATGCGCCGGGTCAGCGGGCGGTGGGCGTCGAGCAGGGCGTCGATGTCGGCCGGCGGCCCCTTGGGCTGGCGCCGTTCGTAGACGCTGACCCAGTCCGGGCGGTAGAGCTGCACCTGATGGTCCCACTCGGCGTAGTGGAAGGGGCCGACCACCGGCTCGGTGCCCTCCAGCTCGTTGATGGTCGTCGCCTCCTGGTCGAGCCAGAAGGGCGTCTCCAGGCGCCAGATTTCCTGGGCGTCGTCGCCGGCCAGCTCGCAGTCGATCTCGTTGACCATCTCCATCACGCTGACCGTGCGCCGCCGCTGGCGCAGCCGCGCGGGCACGTAGCCGTCGGACTCGTCGGCCAAGGGCGGGGTGAACTCGAAGACCACCCGGTTGTCGTCGCGGTAGGCCAGATCAAGCGTTTCCAGCAGGCGCAGGCTGGGCATCCGGCGCTGCTCGGTGAGCCACACGAACAGCCGCCGGCCCATCTCGAGCGACCATTTGGCGTCGTCCTGGGCCGCCGGCAGGGTGGCGCGGGCCTCGGCGGCCAGCCGGTCCAGCTCCGCGTCACCGGTTGGATGGCCGGGCTCGGCCAGGGCGCGGGCCAGCCCCTCCAGCAGCGGCAGGGTGGGGTGGGCCGGGGCCTCTCCCCGGGGCAGGGCGAGCAGCCGGCCCCACAGCTTGCCCAGGCCAGGGAACTCGGCGCGCGCCTTGTACTCCACCCGGGCGTCCTCGAACAGCCCAACCAGCAGCTTCTCGGCCGGGGCCAGATCGCCCCCCGGCACGGCGGCGCGGGTGTAGGCCAGATGGGCCGCCATGTGGGCCGCCATCGCCTTGTAGAGATCAAAACCGCTCACCCCGTCGCGGTCGTCCAGGGCATCGGGCAGGTGGACCACCCGGCCGTCGATGTAGGGCCAAAAGCCGCTGTGCTCGGCGGCCGAGGGGCGCAGGAAGAAATCACGCCCCCACAGCGCCCGAAGATAGAAGTTCAGCCGCCGCTGGGCGTCCACGAACAGGGTGCCGCGCCGCTCCTGTTGCAGCATGGCCTGGCTGTCGGCGCTCTGAAGCGCGAAGTAGCGCATCAGGTTGTCGTGGTCGCGCCGGTAGGCCTCAATGCCGAAATCGGCCCAGCGGCGCAGACCCGACAGGGTCAGCTTGCCCAGAAGATGGTCGATGTTCTGCAACATCGGTCGAAGACCGCGCGGCGCCCGGGCCGACAACTGATGCAACAGGGCCAGATAGCCGCGCACAAGATCGGGGTCGCCCAGACGCCGCGCCGCCGTCGGCAGGCTGGCCAGCAACAACGCAATCACCGCGCCCGAGGTCATCGAGGACAACTTCAAGGCCGCACCGGTGCAGTCGCCCAGCACATCCTCGCCCACCTCGCGCACCACCTCCGGCATCTCCTCCAGATAGGCCCGCACCGGATCAGCCCCCCGACCCAGACCGGACAAGGCCAAAGCCCCCTCGCCATAAGCCTGATACGCCGCCGGCGACATCACCCGAACCGCCTCGGCCGACACCGCCGACCAAACCTCCACCAACTCCGGATGCCGCTCAAACAACTGATCCATCAGAAACCTCCGCTCATCGCTCGGCTCGGTGCCCAAGCAAAGGGGCGCCGCCCCTTTGAACCCCGCTGGGGAGGCCCGAGGCCTCCCCAGACCCCACCATGAGTCAAAGCCGGGAAGAGGGGGGTATCCGGGCGCACGCGCCCGGATACCCCCCTCTTCCCGGCTTTAAGTCGCGGCGGGGGTCCGGGGGAGCCCCAGGCTCCCCCGGCGGGGGTCAAGGGGGCAGCGCCCCCTTGCCTGTGCGCCGAGGCGCGCGATGGGCGGAGGGTTCTCATGGGTCGGTGAAGAAGGTGGAGACGGCGCTGGTCAGGGTTTCGTGCATGTCGGGATCGTCGGTCAGGGGGGTGACCAGGGTCATGGTGCAGGCCAGGGTGGGGTTGACCCCTTCGGCGATCATCTGTCCGGCGTAGACCAAAAGGCGGGTGGAGATGCCTTCGTCCAGGCCGTGGCCGCGCAGGTTGCGGGCCCGGTGGGCGATCTGGACCAGTTTGTCGGCGGTGTCGCGTGGGCAGCCGGTTTCGCGGGCGATGATTTCGGCTTCCACCTCGGCTTCGGGGTAGTCGAAGGCCAGCGCGGCGAAGCGTTGCCGGGTGGAGGGTTTCAGGTCCTTCATCAGGCTCTGGTAGCCGGGGTTGTAGGAGATGACCAGTTGGAACCCCGGGTCGGCGTGCAAAAGCTCGCCTTTCTTGTCCAGCGGCAGGACGCGGCGGTGGTCGGTCAGCGGGTGGATGACGACCACCGTGTCCTGGCGCGCCTCGACCACTTCGTCGAGGTAGCAGATGGCGCCCAGGCGGGCGGCGGTGGTCAGCGGGCCGTCCTGCCAGCGGGTACCGTCGCGGTCGAGCAGGAAGCGGCCGACCAGGTCGGAGGCGGTCATGTCCTCGTTGCAGGCCACGGTGATCAGCGGGCGGCCCAGCTTGTGGGCCATGGCCTCGACGAAGCGGGTCTTGCCGCAGCCGGTGGGGCCTTTCAGCATCACCGGCATGCGCCGGGCGTGGGCGGCGGTGAACAGCTCCACCTCGTTGCCGACCGGGCGGTAGTAGGGCTCGCGGGTGATGCGGTAGGGGGCGGCCGGGTCGGTGGGGGTGTCCGGGGTGGTCATGGGGGACTCCTTGGGGGGAACTCCTTGGGGTGATCGGCAAGCGGGGGGCGGCCGGCGGCGCGGGAGTGGGGGGCGCGCCGCCGGCCTGGGGGGCGCCGGTCAGTCCATCGGGGCCTGATGGACCACCATGCTGGCGCCCTGGGTCTGGCGGACGTTGTCGTAGCCGATCAGCCGCACGTGGTGGTTGGGGTTGTCGGCCCGGCAGGCGTCGACCTCGGCGAGCACCGCGTCGACGTCGGTTTCGCCGAACATGGGCAGCTTCCACATGTACCAGTAGTTGCTGTTGGCGTGCTCGGGTTCGCTGTGCTCGATGGCCGGGGTCCAGCCGCGCGCCACGATGAACTCGATCTGCCTGCGCAACTGCTCCGGGGTCATCGGGGGCAGGTAGGAGAAGGTGCCCATGCGCCGGCTGTTGGGGTCCGACAGGCGGGAGGGATAGTCCTGGATGCTCATGGTATGGGGCTCCGTTCGCGGGGAAGGTCTGGGGTCGATCAGCGGTGCGCCACGTCGAGCTTGTCGACGGTGTCGAACTCGAACTTGATCTCCTTCCAGGTCTCCATGGCCATCTTCAGCTCGGGGCTGTGGGCGGCGGCGGCGGTCAGGATGTCCTTGCCTTCCTTTTCCAGGTTGCGGCCCTCGTTGCGGGCCTGGGTGCAGGCTTCCAGGGCGACCCGGTTGGCGCAGGCGCCGGCGGCGTTGCCCCAGGGGTGGCCGATGGTGCCGCCGCCGAACTGGAACACCGCGTCGTCGCCGAAGATCGAGACCAGGGCCGGCATGTGCCAGACGTGGATACCGCCCGAGGCGACCGGGAAGACGCTGGGCATCTGGCCCCAGTCCTGCTCGAAGAAGATGCCGCGCGAGCGGTCCTCCTTGATCACCCGGTCGCGCAGCAGGTCGATCCAGCCCAGGGTGGCGGCGCGGTCGCCTTCCAGCTTGCCGACCACGGTGCCGGAGTGCAGGTGGTCGCCGCCGAGCAGGCGCAGAAGCTTGGCCAGGACGCGGAAGTTGATGCCGTGCTTGGGGTTGCGATCCATCACCGCGTGCATGGCGCGGTGGACGTGGAGCAGCATGCCGTTGTTGCGGCACCAGCGCGACAGGCTGGCATGGGCCGCCCAGCCGATGGTCAGGTAGTCGCTCATGATGATCGGGGTGCCGATCTCCTTGGCGAACTCGGCGCGCTGGTAGATGTCCTCCATGGTCGGGGCGGTGACGTTGAGGTAGTGCCCCTTGCGCTCGCCGGTTTCGGCCTCGGCCTTCTCGATCGCCTCCTGGCAGAACATGAAGCGGTCGCGCCAGCGCATGAAGGGCTGCGAGTTGACGTTCTCGTCGTCCTTGGTGAAGTCGAGGCCGCCGCGCAGCGCCTCGTAGACCGCCCGGCCGTAGTTCTTGGCCGACAGACCCAGTTTGGGCTTGATGGTGCAGCCGAGCAGGGCACGGCCGTACTTGTCGAGCTTGTCGCGCTCGACCTGGATGCCGTGGGGCGGACCGTCGCAGGTGGTGACGAACCACAGCGGGAAGCGCACGTCCTCCAGGCGCAGGAAGCGCACCGCCTTGAAGCCGAACACGTTGCCGACCAGCGAGGTGAACACGTTGACCACCGAGCCTTCCTCGAACAGGCCCATGGGGTAGGCGATGAAGGCGTAGAAGGCCTCGTCGTCGCCCGGCACGTCCTCGATCGCGTAGGCCCGGCCCTTGTAGTAGTCGAGGTCGGTCAGAAGGTCGGTCCACACGGTGGTCCAGGTGGCGGTGGAGGATTCGGCGCAGACCGCGGCGGCCGCCTCCTCGCGCGGCACCCCGGCCTGGGGGACCACCTTGAAGACGGCCAGGAAGTCGCTGTCCCGGGGGGTGTAGTCGGGATCCCAATAGGTTTCGCGGTATTCCTTCACGCCGGCTTGGTACGTCTTGCCTGCCATGGCCCCTGATCTCCTTGGTGGGTCGTGTGGAAGCGGTGTCGGAGAGCAGGGTAGGCTTGCCGGTTCATAACGGGAAGTTTATTGTTTTTATCCCAACAATAGACAAATGTTTATGGAGAGCCCCGCCGTGCACGCCACCCTTCAGCAGTTGCGCCTGTTCGAGGCGGTGGCCCGGCTGGGCAGCGTGACCCGCGCCGCGGCCGAGGTGCACCTGACCCAGCCGGCGGTGTCGATCCAGGTCAAGCGTCTGGAGGCCCAGGTCGGCATGCCGCTGCTGGAGAGCGTCGGGCGGACCCTGCGCCCGACCCCGGCCGGGCACGAGGTGCTGGCCGCCGGGCGCGACATCCTGGGCCGCATGGAAAGCCTGGAGGCGGCGCTGGACGGCCTGCGTGGCGACGTGGCGGGGCCCTTGCGGGTCGCCGCCGTGACCACCGCCAAGTACTTCATGCCCCACCTGATGGGCGCCTTCCTCAAGCGCCATCCCAAGGTGCGGCCGGTGCTGTCGGTGATCAACCGGGCCAATTTGTTGGAACGTCTGGCCGGGCAGCAGGACGACCTGTTCATTACCGGTCGGGTGCCCGGGGCCCTGCCGGTGGCGGCCGACCCCTTTCTCGACAACGTGATCGTCCCGGTGGCCCGGCCCGATCACCGGCTGGTTGGGCGGGCCCAGGTGCCGATGGCCGAGCTGGCCGCCGAGCGGATCCTCAAGCGGGAGCTGGGCTCGGGCACCCGCAGCGCGGTGGAGCAGGCCTTCGAGGCCGAGGGGCTGCGTCCGCCGCCGTTCATGGAGCTGGGCTCGGACGAGGCGATCAAGCAGGCGGTGATGGCCGGGCTGGGCATTGCCTGCCTGTCGACCCACTGCATCGCCGCCGAGGTGGCGGCCGGCCGGTTGGTGGCCTTGGATGTGGCGGGCTTTCCCCTGGTCCGCCAGTGGTTCGCGGTGCGCCGGGCGGGGCGTGCCCTGCCCGGGACCGCCTCGGCCTTTCTCGACTTCCTGCGTGATGAGGGGGCGGCGGTGCTGGGGGGCAAGGCCCGGCCGCCGGCCTGATCCAATGCGCTTGAATCAACGCCCTGGAATCAACGCCCTGGAATCAACGCCCTGGAATCAACGTCCTGGAATCAATGTCCCCGGTGCTCGGGGCGCGGCACGTAATGGCCGTCCCTCAGCCCTTCGAACAGCTTGCTGATGTCGGGGTGGCCGACCGGCCGGGGGTCCTTCTCGGGTAGCAGGTTCTGCTCGGAGACGTAGGCCTCGTAGGTGGTTTCGGCGTTCTCGGCCAGCAGGTGGTAGAACGGCTGGTCCTTGGCCGGCCGGATGTCAGCGGGAATGGACTCGTACCACTCGTCGGTGTTGGAAAACTCGGGGTCCACATCGACCACCACGCCCCGGAAGGGGTAGATGCGGTGGCGCACCACCTGACCGATGGCGAAGCGGGCCTGGCGGATCAAGGGGCCGTCGGCGCCGTCGATCGCGGCCCCGGCGGGCGGTGCGCCGGGCCGTTCCGGGCGCTGCGGATGTGGGTTGACCATGACGGGCGGTCCTCGTCGAACAGGGGTTTTCGCCGACGCCCCCTTTGTAAACCCAAACCATGCTCCTTCTCGGGCTCGATGGCAAGGCTGGAGCCGAAAGCCATGCTCTTCTGGCCGGCCAGGGGTTGACAGGGGGAGGGTCGACAGGGTACCCGACTGCTGCTCCGTAGGGGAGTAGCCGCTTCCGAGACAGGAAGGCCCGCGTCAACAGACTTGGCTTCGGCCATGGTGCGGGCAGCCCGAGACGGCCTGGCAAGACCTATGGCGTGCACCGTTGCGAGCCCGGGAGGGGACCGGCCGGCGGTGGCGCCATGCGTGTCGCGGCCGGGTCCCCCCTTGGAGAGTTCCCATGAAATACCTGTTGGCGGTGTTCGCCACCGTCTTCCTGGCCGAGCTGGGCGACAAGACGCAGTTCGCCACGCTGCTCTTTGCCACCGAAAAGCAGCAGCACCCCCTGTTGGTCTTCCTGGCCGCCTCCCTGGCCCTGATCGCCGCCACCGGGCTGGCGGTGGGACTGGGCGTGCTGGCCGAGCGCTACCTTGCCGCGCTGCCCCTGAAGCTGTTGGCCGGCCTGGGGTTCGTGGTCATCGGCGCGCTGACCATCCGGGCCCACTTCACCGGCTAGAGCCGAGAGCGAAAAATCGGAACCACTTGGTGCTTCCAGATTTTTCGCTCAAATCGGCTCTACATCTAAGATCGAGAGCAGATCGTGCGAAATCTGAAGCGCTCCGCGATTCAACTTTCGCACGATCTGCTCTAATACCAACCGGCGATGAGTAGGACTCATCGCGGTTTGGTATTAGTTGGGGGCTTTGCCCCCAAACCCCCACCGGGGAAGCAGGGCTTCCCCGGACCCCTCCATTCGTTGGTGAACAATCGTTGCCTCTGAGCGGGACGCGCCGTGGTTTTTGGTTGCAGGCCAGCTTTGCTGGCCTGCGAAAACAACCGGGGTATGGACACGCAGCCCCAAGATCGCCCAACTGTTCGGCTCGCTCAGCGATCAATGAATGGAGGGGGTCCGGGGGAGCCCCTGGCTCCCCCGGTGGGGTTTTAAAGGGGCAAAGCCCCTTTCATACGGACCTTTGGATGAGTTCATCTCATCGCGCCGGTTGGTATAAGCCGGGGAGGCGGGGATCGGGCACGAAAAACGCCCCCGGAAGACCTCCGGGGGCGTTTTTTGTCACCTGGCAAGCGGTCGGCGGGTGCGCCGACCCCCGGCTCAGTTGAGGGCGGCGGCCATGGCATTGACCACCGTCAGGGCGGCCTCGGCGGCGGCCTTCTCGGCCGGGGTCTCGGCTTCCTGCAGGCGATCCTCGGCGGCGCGGCGGCGCTCGGCGACCAGCTCCGAGGTGACCTCGGGCAGCGGCATGGCTTCCTCGGCCAGCAGGGTGCAGGTCTCGCCGTTCACCTCGCAGAAGCCGCCGGCGACGAAGATCCGCTCGCTGATGACGCCGGCGGTGTAGATGTCGATCACCCCCGGGCGCACGGTCGACAGCAGCGGCGCGTGACGGGGCAGGACGCCGAAGTTGCCTTCGCTGCCGGGGACCACCACCATCTCGACCGGTTCGGATTTGACCAGCCGGGCCGGCGAGACCAGTTCGAACTGGATGGTTTCTGCCATGGGTGTGCTCGCTGCCTATGCGCTTTCAAGGATGTCTGGTCGGTGCCCGGGCCTGGGACCCGGGCACCGACCGGTAGGGAAGAACAGGGCGAAAGGCCCTTACGCCGCCTCGGCGGCCATCTTCTTGGCCCGCTCCAGGGCGCCCTCGATGGAGCCCTGCATGTAGAAGGCCTGCTCGGGGATGTGGTCGTAATCGCCCTCGATGATGCCCTTGAAGCCCTTGATGGTGTCTTCCAGGCTGACCAGCACGCCCGGCGAGCCGGTGAACACCTCGGCGACGTGGAACGGCTGCGACAGGAAGCGCTGGATCTTGCGGGCCCGGGCGACGATCAGCTTGTCCTCTTCCGACAGCTCGTCCATGCCCAGGATGGCGATGATGTCCTGCAGCGACTTGTAGGTCTGCAGCACGCGCTGCACCTCGCGGGCCACCGTGTAGTGCTCCTGGCCGACCACGTTGGGGTCGAGCGCGCGCGAGGTGGAGTCGAGCGGGTCCACCGCCGGGTAGATGCCCAGCTCGGCGATCGAGCGGTTGAGCACGGTGGTGGCATCGAGGTGGGCGAACGAGGTCGCCGGGGCCGGGTCGGTCAGATCGTCGGCCGGCACGTAAATGGCCTGCACCGAGGTGATCGAGCCCTTCTTGGTCGAGGTGATGCGCTCCTGCAACTCGCCCATGTCGGTGGCCAGGGTCGGCTGGTAGCCCACCGCCGAGGGGATGCGGCCAAGCAGGGCCGACACTTCCGAACCGGCCTGGGTGAAGCGGAAGATGTTGTCGATGAAGAACAGGACGTCCTGGCCTTCCTCGTCGCGGAAGTACTCGGCCTGGGCCAGCCCGGACAGGGCGACGCGGGCACGGGCCCCCGGGGGCTCGTTCATCTGGCCGTAGACCAGGGCCACCTTGGAGTTGCCGCCCTTGAGGTCGATGACGCCGGCTTCCTGCATTTCGTGGTACAGGTCGTTGCCCTCGCGGGTCCGCTCGCCGACGCCGGCGAACACCGAGTAGCCGCCGTGGCCCTTGGCGATGTTGTTGATCAGCTCCTGGATCAGCACGGTCTTGCCGACGCCGGCGCCGCCGAACAGGCCGACCTTGCCGCCCTTGGTGTAGGGGGCCAAAAGGTCGATGACCTTGATGCCGGTGACCAGGATCTCGGTCGCCGTGGCCTGCTCGACGAAGGTCGGGGCCTCGCGGTGGATGGGCAGGGTCTTGGTGGTGTTGACCGGGCCGCGCTCGTCGATCGGCTCGCCGATCACGTTCATGATGCGGCCCAGCACCTCGGGCCCGACCGGCACCGAGATGGGGCTGCCGGTGTCGCTCACTTCCTGGCCACGGACCAGACCCTCGGTGCCGTCCATGGCGATGGTGCGCACGGTGTGCTCACCCAGGTGCAGAGCGACCTCGAGGACCAGCCGGCGGCCCTGGTTGTCGGTTTCCAGGGCGTTCAGGATGTCCGGCAGTTCGCCCTCGAACTTCACGTCCACAACGGCGCCCATAACCTGGGTGATGATGCCGACGTTGTTATTCGCCATGGGGTGCTCTCCTGTGGGCCTTGTCTTCGCGGGTTTGTCGAGGCGGCCGCGTGCGGTTGGTTGAACGATGGAAGGGGGGCGAAGGGGGCGCCGTGCTACAGCGCCTCGGCCCCGGAGATGATCTCGATCAGTTCCTTGGTGATGGCGGCCTGACGGGTCCGGTTGTAGGTCAGGGTCAGGCCGTCGATCATGTCGCCGGCGTTGCGGGTGGCGCTGTCCATGGCGGTCATCCGCGCGCCCTGCTCGGAGGCATCGCTTTCCAGGAGGGCGGCGAACAGCTGCATGGCCACGTTGCGCGGCAGCAGGTCCTTGAGGATGCCTTCCTCGCTGGGCTCGTAATCATAGAGCGCGCCGCCTGCCCCCTGCGGGGTGCCCTCAGCGTCCTGGGGCACCGGGAAGGGGATGATCTGCCGGGGCGTGACCACCTGGGTCATGGCCGACTGGAACTTGTTGAAGATGATGGTGCAGACGTCGAACTCGCCGGCCTCGAACATGGTCAGCAGGCGCTCGGCGACCTGGTTGGCCTCGGCGTAGGTGATGCCGCGCCGGCCCAGACCCTCGAAGGAATCGACGATCAGGTTCTTGTAGTCGCGTCTCAGAAGATCGCGGCCCTTGCGGCCGACGCACAGCAGCTTGACCTCCTTGCCCTGGGCTTTCAGGGCCTGGATCTGCCGCCGCGCCTCGCGCACCGGGTTGCCGTTGAAGCCGCCGCACAGACCGCGGTTGGCGGTCAGCACGACCAGCAGGTGAACATCGTCCTTGCCGGTGCCGGCCAGCAGCGGCGGCGACCCGGCCGCACCCTGGGTGCTGGCGGCCAGGTTGCCGAGCATGCGCTGCATGCGCTCGGCGTAGGGACGGCTGGCCTCGGCCGCTTCCTGGGCACGGCGCAGCTTGGAGGCGGCAACCATCTTCATGGCCGACGTGATCTTGCGCGTCGACTTCACCGAATTGATGCGGTTGCGCAGGTCCTTGAGGCTAGCCATGGGGTGTCTTCAAACCCTTTGCTCGACGTGTCTGGCGCTGTCGCCGGTCGGGAACGGCCCCGGCCTTGATCGGGGCCGTTCGGATGGCCGGGCGCCCGTGGCGGGGCCCGGCCGGCGCGTGCGTGCGGTTAGACGAACTTCTTGGCGAAGCTCTCGAGGAAGCTCTTCAGCTTTTCCTCGGTCTCGTCGGTCAGCTTCTTCTCGGTGCGGATCGACTCCAGGATGTCGGCCCCGGAATTGTGAAGCTCGCTCAGCATGGCGGCCTCGTAGCGGGTCACCTCGTTGGCCTTCAGCTTGTCGAGGTAGCCGCGGGTGCCGGCGTAGATGGACACCACCTGCTCCTCCACCGCCAGCGGGCTGAACTGCGGCTGCTTCAGAAGCTCGGTCAGGCGCTCGCCACGGGCCAGCAGCTTCTGGGTGGCCGGGTCGAGGTCGGAGGCGAACTGGGCGAAGGCGGCCATTTCGCGGTACTGGGCCAGCTCCAGCTTGATGGCGCCGGCGACCTGCTTCATGGCCTTGATCTGGGCCGCGGAACCGACACGGCTGACCGACAGGCCGACGTTCACCGCCGGGCGGATGCCCTTGTAGAAGAGGTCGGTCTCCAGGAAGATCTGGCCGTCGGTGATCGAGATGACGTTGGTCGGGATGTAGGCCGACACGTCGTTGGCCTGGGTTTCGATGACCGGCAGCGCGGTCAGCGAGCCCGACTTGTGGTCCTCGTTCAGCTTGGCGGCCCGCTCGAGCAGGCGCGAGTGCAGATAGAACACGTCGCCCGGGAAGGCCTCGCGCCCCGGCGGACGGCGCAGCAGCAGCGACATCTGGCGATAGGCCACGGCCTGCTTGGTCAGGTCGTCATAGAAGATGGCGGCATGCATGCCGTTGTCGCGGAAGTACTCGCCCATGGCGCAGGCGGCGTAGGGGGCGAGGAACTGCATCGGCGCCGGGTCCGAGGCGGTGGCGGCAACAACGATGGTGTAGTCGAGCGCCCCGCGGTCGGCCAGGGTCTTCACCACCTGGGCCACGGTCGAGCGCTTCTGGCCGACGGCGCAATAGATGCAGTAGAGCTTCTCGCTCTCGTCCTTGGCCTTGGCGTTCACATCCTTCTGGTTGAGGATGGTGTCGAGGATCACCGCGGTCTTGCCGGTCTGGCGGTCGCCGATGATCAGCTCGCGCTGGCCGCGGCCGATGGGGATCAGGGCGTCGATGGCCTTGATGCCGGTCTGCACCGGCTCGTGCACCGACTTCCTGGGAATGATGCCCGGCGCCTTGACGTCGGCCCGGCGGCGCTCGGCGGCCTCGACCTCGCCCTTGCCGTCGATCGGGGTGCCCAGGGCGTCGACCACGCGGCCCAGCAGGCCCGGGCCGACCGGCACGTCGACGATGGCGTTGGTGCGCTTGACGGTGTCGCCTTCCTTGATGCCGGCGGTCTGGCCGAAGATCACCACGCCGACGTTGTCGGTTTCAAGGTTCAGCGCCATGCCCCGGATGCCGCCCGGGAACTCGACCATCTCGCCGGCCTGGACGTTGTCGAGGCCGTGGATGCGGGCGATGCCGTCGCCGACCGCCAGCACCCGACCGACTTCGGCGGCTTCGGCCTCAGTGCCGAAACTGGCGATCTGCTCCTTGAGGATCGCGGAAATTTCCGCAGCCCGGATCTCCATCAGCCAACCCCTTTCATGGCCAGTTGCAAGCGCGCAAGCTTGCTCTGAATAGAACTGTCGACCATACGCGAGCCGACCTGGACGATGAGCCCGCCGAGAAGGGTCGGATCGACCTTCGGCAGCACCGTCACGTCATGGCCCATGGCCTGTTTGAGTGCCGCCTTGAGGGCCGCCGTCTGCGGCTCGCTCAAGGGGGCGGCGGAAGTCACCTCGGCCGTGATTTCGCCCCGACGGGCGGCCAGGTGTTCGAGAAAAGCCTTGATCATGCCGGGCAGGACGTGCAGGCGCCTCTGCCGGGCGACGACGCCAAGGAAGTTGCCGACCAGCGGGTGGGCCTCGGCCCTGGTGGCCAGGGCGTGCATGGCCTCGGCCTGGTCTTCGCGGCTCAGGGCCGGCGAGGTCAGGAAGCGCCGAAGGTCGGCACTGTCCTCGATCATGCGGCCGAAATCCTTCAGGTCGCCGGCCACCCGGTCAAGCTGACCCTGCTCCTCGGCCAGGTCGTAGAGGGCCAAGGCGTAGCGCCGGGCAACCTCGGACAAGCCTGCGGTATGGGATGCCACCGATATAATCCCCAGTACTGGCGGCCGCGACCACCCCGCACCAACGGCGCGGATGGCGCCGGTCGGCGGAAGCGGCCGGATCGGCCCTTGAAACACACGGAGCGGCGCGCCATTCCGGCGGCGCCATCGGCCCCTGACAAAGCCGCCTCTTGATATAAGAGGCGGCTGCCCGGTGCCCCCGTCTCGGATGACTGCTCGGTCGTTGTGGAGGCCCCGACCCGCCTTTCCGCGCTCTGCCGCCTTAGGGCGTAAGCGCTTGGAAAGGCACGAAGATACCCCACGCCCCCAGGCCCTCCCCGGGCGCGCGACAGCTAGTTAGCACAAAGCGGCGCGGCTGTGCAAGCGGCCTTGAGCAGGCTTGTCGGGGTGCCGGGGTGGCTCAGTCGGTGGCCTTGGCCGGTGTTTTGGCGGGGCTGTCGCCCGACAGGTCATCGGGCGTGTCGTCCGCCAGATCGTCCACCATGTCGTCGCGCGCCGGGCCGAGGTTGAGTGTCGGGGCCGGGCGGCTGCGTTCGGCCAGGCCCTTATAGAAGTGGATGTTCTGGTTGGCCATGTCGCGCGGCAGGTCGGTCAGGACCAGGGCCCGGGCGGCCCCGGCATCGCCCTTCAGGGCCATCAACAGGGCCAGGTTCTGACGCAGCTGGGGCGAGGCGCCCAGCTCCCCCGAGGCCTGTTCGAGCAGCCTGATGGCGGTGTCCAGCTCGCCCGACTGGGCCAGCGACAGGGCGTAGTTGTTGATCACTTCCGGGGTGTCGCCGTTCAGGGCCAGGGCGATCTGGTAATGCTCCTGGGCTCGGTCATGGTGGCCCAGGTAGTCCTCGCAGACGCCCATCGCCGAGTGCAACTCCCAGTCCGCCCCGTCGCCCCTCTGGGCAACGCTTTCCAGCACGGCCAGGGCGCGTTGTGGGCGGTTCATGGCCAGCAGCAGCTTGCCTTCCTCGGCCCGCACCTCGGCGTGGGCGGCGCTTTCCGGCGGCAGTCCGGCCAGCACCCGGTGGCCCAGCTCGGCCTCGCCGCTGTAGCGCAGGGCCCGGGCCAGGCGCAGGGCGAGGGCCTGATTCTCGGGGCTGCGCGCCTGCAGGGTGCTGAGATAGCGGACCGCGGCCTGCCAGTCGTTGTTGCGTTCCGCCTCGGTCGCCGCCTCGCGCAGCGACGGCTCCATCATGTCGATCAGCCCCTGGCGGACCGGCGAGGCGCCGTTGCCCTCGGGCAGCGGCTCGTCGAACTGGGTGGTCTGGCAGGCGCCGAGCAGCAGCGGGACCGTCAACACCAGGGCCAGATGGCCGGCGCGCCGGCGCGGCCGGGGGTGCCGGTGGGGCAGCGGGGCGAAGTGGCGCGCCATGAGGGGCCCTCTCGTGCGCTGGGTGAGGCAAGAATCGCGCGGGTCAATTCGGTTCCACGTTATTTATAGGCTTCCGCCGGGCCGGCGACAAGCGCCCGCGTGGTCAACGCAATGTCGGAGATTTTCTGAAAATCGAGTTGAAAATCCGCATTCTCGCCTCTGTCTTGACGTTGCCGGGTGGGGGTGGCTGGTGTACCCTTGCCAATAATGGCGGCTCCGGGAGCGCGGGGTCCCACCTGTTTTGTTGACGGTCCCGCGCGCGCCGCTTGGCGCCACATCATCAGGCCGCTCGGCCAGGGCTTAAGGTGGAAGGATGGCGGCATGATCCTCAGGCCGGAACAACACGGGCGCGGGGCGCGGAAGCAACACGGGCGCGGGGCGCGAACGGTGGCGTCCGTTGCGCTGGGGCGTCTGACCTGGATGCTGGCCGCCCTGCTGCTGCTGGCCACCCTGCTCGCCGCCCTGCCGGCGCGGGCCGAGGAGACCCTGCGCATCGAGGTGGGCAAGCTGGAAATCCTCCGGCTGCGCCAGCCGGCCGGCACGGTGATCGCCACCAACCCGGGGATCATCGACGTGGCGGTGGAAAAGCCGACCCTGGTCTTTCTGTTCGGCGCCCAGCCCGGCGAGACCGAACTGCTGATCATGAACGGCGACTACGAGGAGATCTACCACACCACCGTGGTCGTGGTGCGGCCCAAGGAGCGTCACGTCAGCATCCAGCGGGGGCCGGACCAACAGGCCCACTTCAGCTGCAATCCCGAGTGCCTGCCGGTGGCCGCCCCCAGCGATGGGGTTGGCGAGAGTGCCGGCGGCGATGCCAACGGCGGCGGTGGCGCGGCCGCGGGCGGCGACAGTCAGCCGAAGGTGCCGGCGCCGCCGGGGGCGGCGGTTGATCTGGGAGGCGCCAACGCCACCGAGACCTCGGACACGGTGCGCGAGCAGGATACCAGCGAGGAACCGCCGGTGGCCACGGTGGTCGAGGAGTAGGGGCGGCCCACAAGGCCGGCGGGTCGCCGCCGTGTCGCCGCATCGGCCCCGGCTGGGGGCGCGGCGCCCAGGTGGCGGCTCAGCCGTTGGCCGCCGGGTTGGTCCCGGCGGTGTCTTCCGGCGGCTCGATGCGGGCCACCTCGACGCGGCTTTCGCGGTCCAGGATCTCTTCCGCCGACAGGGAGCCGACGGGATAGTTCAGCACACTGACCAGATAGGCCGGGGCGATGGTCCCCTGGGCGGTTTCCAGGCGGATCGCCGACAGCCCCTCGACCAGCCGCTCGATCACCGGGCGGCAGGTGTCCCAGGCGGTGTTGTGCAGCAGCAGGCAGAACTCGTCGCCTTCCAGGCGGGCCACCACGTCGCTCTGGCGGTGCACCCGGCCGGCCACCTCGGCGGTCATCCTGAGCACCCGCAAGAGGGCGAAATAGCCGTGCCGGGCGTAGATGCCGCCGATGTTGGTCAGCCGGATGAAGACCAGGGCGCCGCTGACCTCGGTGCGCACCATCTGGGCCAGGATCAGCCGGAACCCCCATTCGAAGGCGCTGCGGTTCAGAACCCCGGTGCCACGGTCCAGGCCGCCGCCGTGGGCCAATTCCTCGTCCAGGGCGAGCAGGCGGACCGCGGTGACGATCCTCAGCTTGAACTCGATGGCGTTGAAGGGCTTCGACATATAGTCGTCGGCCCCGGCGTCCAGGGCGTCGAGCAGGGTGTCCTTGTCGGCCCGGGCCGAGTAGAACATCACATAGACATAGCGCGGCAATTGCAGGGCTCGGACGCGCCGGGTCAACTCGGGGCCGCTCATCCCCGGCAGGTCGACATCGGTGATGACCAGTCGGAAGCTGCTCACCTTCAGCCATTCCAGCGCCGCCTTGCCCGAGGTCTCGGTCTGCACCTCGAAGCCCCAGCGCTCCAGCCGCGAGCGCACGATGCGCGCGAACAGGGGGTCGCGATCAACCACCAGTACCCGCACCGGCCCCGAACTGGCGGTGGCGTTGAAGATCAGATGCTCTTCCGCGCTGTCGTGGGTGGTGGGCTCTCTCATGGCCGGGCGGATACCGTGCTGGAGCTTAGGGGAGGGGGTGTGACCGGGCACACCAAAGAGCCACCCGTCCGGGCCCTGGCAGGTTGCCCGGAATGGGCGCATGGATCAGACTATAGCACCGAGGACCCCGGCCAGCCAGAGGCAGCGTCTTGTGGCCGGCGTGGGGCGATCCGAGGCCAGCGTGGATGGGAATGGGGCTGATGGCGAGGCGGGCGAAAGCGGCATCGGGCGTGGGGGCGGGGCGATGGGCCCTGGCCATGGGACTGGCCATCCTGCTGCTGGCGGCGCCGGCACTGGCCCAGGAAAGCTCCTCGGGCGGCGCGCCGCCCGAGCCGGCGGACGGCTCCTCGGCCAGCGACCGGGGCGACAGCGGCGCCGCGCCGGCCGACGGCGCCACGCCCGACCCGGCGGACGGGCCGTCCCCGGCCGAGGCGCCGGCGGCCGACGACACCCCCCGACCGGCCGGGGCGCCGGCCGACGCGGTGCGCCCCGACGATGCCGAACAGGCCCGCCGCGAAGCCGCCTTCGCCGCCATGCTTGAGCAGGCCGACAAGCGCAAGGCCCTGGAAGCCGAGGCCCGCAAGGCCGGGGCCGGCGGCATGTACCGGCTGGCCCGGCGCTACGAGGACGGCGAGGGGGTGACCGCCAACGACACCTTGGCCTGGTCGTGGTACCAGCGGGCCGCCGACTCCGGCCACGTCGAGGCCATGGTCCGGGTGGCCGAGTTCTTCGAGACCGGTCGCGGCGTGCCGCAAAGCTTCAACGACGCCTACACCTGGTTCGAGAAGGCGGCCGAAAAGGGCCATCCGGTGGCCATGGGCAAGACCGGCGAACTGCTGCTCGAGGGGCGCGGCGTGACGCGCGACATCTCGGCCGCCGAATCCTGGCTGCGCAAGGCGGTGGTGGCCGGCGACAGCGAGGCCCAGTTCATCGTCGCCGAGCTGGTCGACAAGGGGGTGATGGAGCCGGTGCCGCTGCCCGGCGAAACCGACCCCGAGGACCCCAAGGCACGGCGCGTGCTGGCCCTGGTGCGCCACGTCGCCGGCCTGCCGCCCCTGCCGCCGCGTCCCGAGGAGATGGCCCGGCCGGGCCCCAATGGGGCCGGCGGGACCGGCCGGGACGGCGACCCGGCCCAGGGTGAGGCCGACGACCCGACCCTTGGCATGATCCCCATCGCGCCGGGCCAGTACACCTTCGAACTGGGCGAGCCGATGCGCATCCTGGCCCTGGAGCCCGAGAGCGACAGCGGCTTCAGCTTCAGCCGCGACCTGCTGGAGCCCCTCGACCCGGCGCTCTATGCGGTTGCCGGGGGCGGGAAAACCGAGGACGGAAAGGCTGAAGACGGCAAGGCGGTGCCGCTGGACAGGCGCCCGGCCTGGCTGGTCTACCTGCCCCGGGCCCGGCTGTGGCTGCCCGAGGGCGAGGTCAGCCTGCGCCTGGGCACCATCCTGCTGCGCGTCGTCGACCTGGGCCAGGGCCGCTGGCTGATGGAGCCCCGCATCCCCACCCGCTTCGAGATCCACCACGCGGAAAGCAACCTCGGCGTGGTGGTGCGCTGGGCCAGCGACGCCGTGCGTCTGGTCTGGTCGGAGGACCTGGGCACCTTCAGCGCTGCCGACTACCTGCTCGACGGCCTGCAGATGGACGTGCTGGATGGCGCCGTGGCCTTCAGCATCAGCCATGTCGAGGGCGGCGGCGCGGTGCTGCCCCGGGCCGGTGGCAAGCCGGACGACCCGCTCGGTGTGCTCTACGACTACCAGGAAGACTTCGAGATGAGCGGCCTTCGGCTGCGCTTCCGCGATTCCCTGGCCAACCCGGATTCCACCCCGTCGGTGGAAATGGTGCTGGGCCGGATCACCTCCGAGTCGCGGGCGCGCGGCATGGCGCTGGGGCGGCTGGTCGATCTGGCCCGCGAGCTGGGCATCGACCTCTATCGCCAGGAGTACAACCCGGAACGCCTGCTGGCCCGCCTGGGCGAGCCGATCAGCCTGCCGCTGATGGCCGAAAGCGGGATGGCCGACTTCGTCCTCCACGACCTGTCGGTGGACGACCACCGCAAGGACATGCACTTCCACCTGGGTCGTCTGGGCAGCAAGGTCACCTACCTCAGCGCCCGCGCCCCCGATGCCGCCGAACTGGCCGAGCCCACCCCCCTGCCGGCGGAAACCGACCAGCCGATGAACCTGGAGCAGTTGCCCCAGCAGGCCCCCGAGGCGGTCGGGCAGACCGACGAACCCGCACCGCTCGACCCCGGGCAGTCGCGCTTCGGGATGGGCTTTGAAATGACCGGTCTGGTCCTCCCCGAGCCGGGCGAGGAGGTCGACCCCGAGGAACGGCGGACCTGGGAAAACGCCCTCGCCCTGGCGCCCGACCGGGTGGCGGTGGAACTGGGCTTCGACCGGGTGCCCGAGGAAGCCCTGGTCAACGGCATGGTCGAGGAAATGCGCCAACTGGGGGTCGATCTCAGCGGCCTCGATCCGGCCCAGGACCCGGTCGCCGCGGCCGAGTTGGAACGCCGCGTGCTGGAAGCCTTCGGCAACCTCGTCGAGGCCGCCATGACCTCGCCGGTGCGCCTGGACGTGCGCGAGGTGGCCTACCTCAACGACCTCTTCGGCCTGTCGGTCAGCGGCGAGGTGGAGCCGGTGCTGACCGATCCCGAGAGCAGCCCCGCGCCGACCCCGCCGGACGACGGGCCGATGGCCATGGGCCCGGAACTCGACATGCTGGGCCTCGACGGCGCGGCGGCGCGCGGCTACCTGACCCTGCGCGTGCGCGGCTTCGAGGCCCTCATCGCCGCCGCCATCAAGACCGCCGGGCCGATGGCCGGCATGATGCTCGGCATGCCCCCGGCCATGGGCCAGATGCCGCCCGATGGCAGCGCCCAGGTGGAGGCGGACATCGCCCAACAGGCCGCCCTGCTGGAACTGGTCGGCCGCCTGCGCGATCTGGCCGAGATCGACAGCGACCCCCAAGGCCGCGAGGTGCTGATCTACACCTTCGCCTTCGGCCCCGAACACCAGCCGGTAATCAATGGCCGCCTGATGGAGGAAGTGGTGGAAATGCTCACCCCACCCCAGGCCACCCTGCAGGAACAGTAGACACCGATACCGACACGGGATCGGGGGCGTTGCTCTCCGACTTCAACAAGGGGGCTTTGCCCCCTAACCCCCACCGGGGGATCGAAGGCGATCCCCCGGACCCCCTCCATTTCGTTGGAGCGGAACGCAGGGGTAGGGTCAAATGCAGATGGTGTTTGGGTGCAGGCCAGCTTTGCTGGCCTGCGGAACCAACAAACCGACTCCACACACGTCATGTATTCCGTGGTCCGTTTTTTGGTTGCAGGCCGGCAAGGCCGGCCTGCCTAAACCCCCCCGTCCAACATCACGCACGGCCGACGACCCGACCTCGAAAGAGTCATGGCGGGGGTCCGGGGGACCCCCAGGGTCCCCCGGCGGGGTTCAAAGGGGCAGCGCCCCTTTGCGCGGCGCCCGTTTGCGTCCTGTGCTGCCCGGGTCAGACGGCGGTATCGATCAGGCGGGGGGTATAGCCGGCTTCTTCCAGGGCTGTGAGGAGGGCGGTGAGTTGGGGCCGGTCGCGGGTTTCGACCACCACTTCAAGGCCGGTGACCTTGGCCGGGGCGTGGCTGAACACGCGCTGGTGGCTGACTTCCACGATGTTGCCGCCGTGGGCCCCGATAAGGGCGGTGACGCGGCCCAGTTCGCCGGCCATGTCGGCCAGGTCGAGGCGCAGGCGGGCGAGGCGGCCCTGGCGCACCAGGTCGCGCATGAGGACGCCGGCGAGCAGGCGGGTATCGATGTTGCCGCCGGACAGCACCAGCCCGACCCGTTGGCCGGCGAAGCGCTGGGGGGCGTCGAGCAGGGCGGCCAGGGGGGCGGCGCCGGCCCCTTCGACCACCGTCTTTTCGACCGTCAGCAGCAGGGCCAGGGCCTGTTCGATGCGGTCCTCGGAGACCGTCACCATGTCGTCGACCAGGTCGCGGACCAGTTGGCGGGTGAGATGCCCGGGGGCTTTCACGGCGATGCCCTCGGCGATGGTCGCGGCGGCCGGGCCGGGGGGCAGGCCGGGGCCGGGGTCGCGGCCGTGGAACAGCTCGACCATGGCCGGGTAGAGGGCGCTTTGCACGCCGATCAGCCGGATGTCCGGCCGGCGCGCCTTCAGGGCCAGGGCCATGCCGCCGATCAGCCCGCCGCCACCGACGGGGACGATCAGCGCGTCCAGTTCCGGCGCCGCGTCGAGTATTTCCAGCGCCACCGTGCCCTGGCCGGCGATCACCAGCGGGTCGTCGTAGGGGTGGATGAAGGTCAGCCCCTCGGCCCGGGTGCGTGCCTCGGCGTGGGCGGCGGCCTCGGCCAGGCCGTCGCCGACCAGCTCGACGTGGGCCCCCAGGGCCTCGGTGTGCTCGACCTTCACGAAGGGGGTGGTGCGCGGCATGACGATGGTTGCCGGGATGCCCAGGCGCTGGGCGTGGCGGGCGACGCCCTGGGCGTGGTTGCCGGCCGACATGGCGATGACGCCCCGGCTGCGCTGCTCGGGTGAGAGGGCGAGCAGGCGGTTGAGCGCCCCGCGCTCCTTGAAGGAGGCGGTGAAGCGATGGTTCTCGAATTTCAGGATGACCTCGGCGCCGGTGATGCGGCTCAGGGTTTCCGAGGGCAGGGTGGGGGTGGGCGGCAGGTCGGCGGCCAGCGCCTGGGCGGCGGCGGCCACGTCCCCAGCGGTGGGCAGAGTGGTGGGCGGGGCGGTGGGCGGCTCGGTGGGTGGGGTGTCGACCATCGCAGGCTCAGGCGGCCAACCGGGCCATCAGGTCGGCGTGGGCGGGCACCGTGCCGAGCGGCCCGAGCGCGGCCAGGGTGGGGGTGGCGGCGAGCAGGCGGCGGGTCAGCCGGTCGAGATCGGCGGCGCTCACCGCCTCGATGCGCTCGACGCTTTCGGCCAGCGGGATGGGGCGGCCGAAGATGGCCACCTGCCGGGCGATCTGCTCGCAGCGCCCGGCCGGGCCTTCCTGGCCCATCAGCAGGCCGGCCTTCATCTGCGCCTTGGCGCGGGCCAGCTCGGGGCCGCTGATGGTGCCCGGCAGGCGGGCGGTTTCCGAGATCATCAGGTCGAGCACCTGACCGGCCTCCTCCGGGCTGGTGCCGGCGTAGAGGGTCATCAGGCCGCCGTCGGTCCACGAGCTGGGGTAGGCGTGCACCGCGTAGGCCAGCCCGCGCACCTCGCGGATTTCCTGGAACAGCCGCGACGACATGCCGCCGCCGAGCAGGGTGGCGAGCACCGACAGGGCGTAATAGTCGGGGTCGTCGTAGGCCACCCCGGGGAAGCCCAGGACCAGTTGCACCTGCTCGACGTCGCGCCCCTCGCGGTGTTCGCCGCCCTGGTAGCGGGCCGGTTCGGGGGCGCTGGCGCCGGGGCGTCCGGGCAGGTCGGTGAACAGCGCGCCGACCCGGGCCAGCAGGTCGTCATGGTCGAGCGGCCCGGCGGCGGCGATGACCAGCCGCTCCGGGGCATAGGTGGTGGCGAGGTAGCCCACCAGATCGTCGCGGGTCATCGCCCTGACGGTGGCCTCGCTGCCCAGCACCGGGCGGCCCATGGCCTGGGCCGGGTAGGCGGCGGCCTGGAAGTGGTCGAAGACGATGTCGTCCGGGGTGTCGATGGACTGCCAGATTTCCTGCACCACCACCGACTGCTCGCGGGCCAGCTCCTGGGGATCGAACACCGAGTGCTGGACGATGTCGGCCAGGATGTCGAGCCCCAGGCCCAGGTCCTCCTTCAGTACCCGGGCGTGGAAGGCGGTGGTCTCGCGGCCGGTGTAGGCGTTGAGGATGCCGCCGACGTCCTCGATCTCCTCGGCGATGCGGGCGGCGCTGCGCCGTTTGGTGCCCTTGAAGGCCATGTGCTCGATGAGGTGCGAGATGCCGTTGAGGTGGGCCGGTTCGTGGCGCGTGCCGACCGAGGCCCAGACCCCGAGGGCCACCGAGTCGGCCCACGGCAACTCCTGGCTGACCACGCGCAGGCCGCTGGCCAGGGTGGTCAGGCGGGGGGGCGGCAGAAGGGCGCTGCTCATGGGGTGCCTCCGGCGCCCAGGGCGGCGCGGATGTGGCTCTTCAGCGCCGCCAGATCGTTGCCCAGCACGTCCAGGCGCTCCGGCCTGTCCATCAGGGCGGCGAGGCGTGGCGGGGCGGCGGGAGTCCGTCCGGCGGCGGCGGTCACCGCGTCGGGGAACTTGGCCGGGTGGGCGGTGGCCAGGGCGACCATGGGGATGGCCGGGTCGCGCCGTTTGGCCCGTGCGGCGGCGACCCCGATGGCGCTGTGCGGGTCGAGCAGCGGGCCGCCGGCCTCGACCATCTCACGGATCACCGCCGAGGTTTCGGCGTCGTCGCGGCGGTGGCCGTCCATGGTGGTCTTCAGGCGGGCGAAGGCGTCCTCTGGCACCGTGTAGCGGCCTGATTGCTCGAAGCCGGCCATCAGGGCGCGCACCCGGGCCGGGTCGCGCTCCACCAGCTCGAACAGCAGGCGCTCGAAGTTGGAACTGACCTGGATGTCCATGCTCGGCGACAGGGTGGGCACGACCTGGCGCTTGGCCATCTCGCCGCTTTCAAGGAAGCGATAGAGAATGTCGTTGGCGTTGGAGCCGACCACCAACTGGCTGACCGGCAGGCCCATGCGCCGCGCCACCTCGCCGGCGAAGACGTTGCCGAAGTTGCCGGTCGGCACGGCGAAGGCGGTCTGGCGGCCCTGGGCGGCGCCCAGGTGCACCCCGGCCCACACGTAGTAGGCCGTCTGGGCGACGATGCGGGCCCAGTTGATGGAGTTGACGGCGCCCAGGGAAACCTCGTCGCGGAAGGCGTGGTCGGCGAACAGCGCCTTGACCAGGGCCTGACAGTCGTCGAACGTGCCCTCCACCGCGATGTTGTGGACGTTGGGGCTGTCCACGGTGGTCATCTGGCGGCGCTGCACCTCCGACACCCGGCCCTTGGGGTGAAGGATGAAGATGTCGATGGCGGCCTTGTCGCGGCACGCCTCGATGGCCGCCGAGCCGGTGTCGCCCGAGGTCGCGCCGACGATGGTCAGCCGCCGCCCGCGCTTGGTCAAAACGTGGTCGAACAGCCGCCCCAGGACCTGCATGGCGTAGTCCTTGAAGGCCAGGGTGGGGCCGTGGAACAACTCCATAAGCCACAGGTTGGGGCCGATCAGCGACAGCGGCGCCACCGCCGGATGGGCGAAGGGCTGGTAGGCGGCGGCGATCAGGTCGGCCAGCTCGGCCTCGCCCAGTTCGGGGGCGGTGAAGGGGGCGAGCACCCGGGTCGCCACCTCGGGGTAGCTTTTGCCCTCAAGGCCCTTGAGGTCGGCCGCCCCCAGGGTGGGCCAGCTTTCCGGCAGGTAGAGACCGCCGTCCGGGGCCAGGCCGCCGAGCAGCACATCCTCGAAACCGCACGCCGGGGCCTCGCCCCGGGTCGACAGATAGCGCACGCGCGTTGTTCCTCTTGCTCTATGAAGAGTGACCTTCAAAAAAATCCGGCGCCACCCTACTCCCGGCGCCGGTCCGCCGGCAACCGCGCCGTGAGGGCAGGGCGGCGCCGTCTTGCAATCGGTGGGCGGGGGGGCTATAACGCCGCCTCCGCCTGTCCCGGCGGGCTTTTGTCGTGCGCGCTATGTGATCTTGCGATCGGCCGTCGGCAAGGGTCTTCCAAAGGGGCGGGGTGGTTCGGCCCCAAGGCATGCCCAGCCACCCGTCAACGACCGCGGAACAGAAAAGCCAAGAACAAGGGCCGGCCTTCCCTGCAAGGGGAAGGTTCCGTCGCCGGAAAAGGCGGCGGGCGGCCCCCACCCGAACCACCAAGGAAGTCGAAAATGCCGAAGATGAAAACCAAGGCGTCCGTCAAGAAGCGGTTTCGCCTGACCGGCACCGGCAAGGTGCGCGCCAATGTGGCCTACAAGCGCCACATGCTGCGCAACAAGCCCAAGCAGATGAAGCGCCAGGCGCGCGGGACGACCATCCTGTGCGATGCCGACGCGACCATCATCAAGCGCTACATGCCCTACGGCTGAGCCCGCTTGATCTTCTGCCCTGACTTTTTCCGACCGGAGCCGATCCCACCATGTCCCGAGTGAAACGCGGCGTCACCACCCACGCCCGCCACAAGAAAGTTCTGTCGCTGGCCAAGGGCTACCGTGGCCGCAAGTCGACCAATTACCGCACCGCCGTGCAGCAGGTGGAAAAGAGCCTGCAGTACGCCTACCGCGACCGCCGCAACCGCAAGCGCGACTTCCGCGCCCTGTGGATCCAGCGCATCAACGCCGCCGCCCGCCTGAACGGCACCACCTACGCCCGATTTATGGACGGGCTCAACAAGGCGGGGATCGAGCTGGATCGCAAGGTGCTGGCCGACCTCGCCGTGCATGAGCCCGACACCTTCGCGAGCCTCTGCCAGCAGTCCCAGGCCGCCCTCAAGTAGTCGCGCCATAGCGGGGCATCGGGGCATCAACGCCGATGCTTCCGTTGCCCCACCCCTGCCCAGCGCGCGCTTGACCCAGCGCCTCACCCGATGATGGACGGGAGTTGCCGGCACCGGCGACTCCCGTTTTCCATGCCCGCCCCCCGCCTGTCCCCTGCCCATCTCCAGCCCAACCAGTGGAAGCCCCCATGGACGATCTGACCGCCCGGGCCGAGGCCCTGAAAAGCGAGCTGATGGCCGCCGTAAAGGCCGCCCCCGACGCCCCGGCCCTGGAAGAGCTCAGGGTGTCCGCCCTGGGCAAGAAGGGGCGGGTGACCGAGCTGATGAAAAGCCTGGGCGGGCTCGACCCGGAAGCCCGCAAGGCCGCCGGGCAGACCCTGAACGTGCTCAAGCAGGCGGTGGCCGAGGCCATCGAGGCGCGCCGCCAGGTGCTGGCCGAGGCCGAACTGAACGCCCGGCTGGCCCGCGAAAAGGTCGATGTCAGCCTGCCGGCGCGCCCGGAAAACCCGGGCCGCCTGCACCCCATCAGCCAGACCATGGACGAGATCTGCGCCATCTTCGGCCAGATGGGCTACACGGTGGCCGAGGGGCCGGACGTGGATGACGACTTCCACAATTTCACCGCCCTCAACTTCCCGCCCGGCCATCCGGCGCGCGAGATGCACGACACCTTCTTCCTGCCCCGCGAGATCGACGGCGAGCGCACCCTTTTGCGCACCCACACCTCGACCATCCAGATCCGCACCATGGAGCAGGGCGGCCCGCCGATCCGCATCCTGGCCCCGGGGCGCACCTACCGCTGCGACTACGACATGACCCACACCCCCATGTTCCATCAGGTGGAGGGGCTGGTCATCGACAAGACCACCCACATGGGGCACCTCAAGGGCTGCCTGATCGAGTTCGTGCGCACCTATTTCGAGGTCGATGACCTGCCGGTGCGCTTCCGCCCCTCGTTCTTCCCCTTCACCGAGCCGAGCGCCGAGATGGACATCGGCTGCGACAGAAGCGGCGGCGAGCTGAAGATCGGCGCCGGCGGCGACTGGCTGGAAATCCTCGGCTGCGGGATGGTCCATCCCAACGTGCTCACCGCCTGCGGCATCGACCCCAGCGAGTATCAGGGTTTCGCCTTCGGCATGGGGGTGGAGCGCATCGCCATGCTGAAGTACGGCATCCCCGACCTGCGCACCTTCTTTGAAAGCGATGTGCGCTGGCTCGACCACTACGGCTTCGCGCCGCTCGACGTGCCCAGCGTGACCGGAGGCCTGACCCGATGAAATTCACCCTGAGCTGGCTCAAGGATCACCTGGAGACCACCGCCACGGTGGCCGAGATCGCCCAGGCGCTGACCGCGCTGGGCCTCGAGGTGGAAGGCGTCGACGACCCGGCGGCCCGCCTGGAGGGCTTCGTGGTCGGCGAGGTGCTGGAGGCCGGTCCCCATCCCGACGCCGACCGCCTGAAGCTGTGCCGGGTGGCCGACGGCGGGCCCGAGCCGTTGCAGATCGTCTGCGGCGCCCCCAACGCCCGGGCCGGCATCAAGGTGGTGCTGGCCCGCCCCGGACAGGTCATCCCGGAAAGCGGTCAGCCCCTGAAGGTGGGCCGCATCCGGGGCGTGGAAAGCCGGGGCATGATGTGCTCGGCCCGCGAGCTTTTGATGGGCGAGGATCACAGCGGCATCATCGAGCTGGCCGCCGACGTCCCGGTGGGCGCCCCGGCGGCCCAGGTCATGAAGCTCGACCCGGTGTTCGACGTGGCCATCACCCCGGACCGCGCCGACTGCCTGGGGGTGCGCGGCATCGCCCGCGATCTGGCGGCGGCCGGTCTTGGCACCTACCGCCCCAAGCCGGTGGAGCCGGTGGCCGGCCAGTTCGAAAGCCCGATCGGCGTCGCCTTCGGCCCCTCGCCGGAGATGAAGGCGGCTGCCCCGGTGTTCGTCGGCCGCTATGTGCGCGGGGTGACCAACCGCGAAAGCCCGGCCTGGCTGAAGGACCGCCTGACCGCGGTGGGCCTGAGGCCGATCTCGGCCCTGGTCGACATCACCAACCTGATCACCCTGGACGACGCCCGGCCGCTGCACGTCTTCGATGCCGACAAGCTGACCGGCCCGGTCGGCCCGCGCATGGCCCGGGAGGGCGAAACCCTCGATGCGCTGAACGAGAAGACCTACACCCTGACCCCGGAAATGGTGGTCATCGCCGACGCCGAGAAGGCCCACGCCATCGGCGGCGTGATGGGCGGCATGGACAGCGCCTGCGACGAGGGGACCACCAACGTCTTCATCGAATCGGCACTGTTCGACGCTGCCCGCACGGCCCGCACCGGCCGGGCGCTGGGTCTCGACTCCGATGCCCGCCACCGTTTCGAGCGCGGGGTCGATCCGGAAAGCTGCCTGCGCGGCTGCGAGATGGCCACCGGCCTGATCCTGGAGCTGTGCGGCGGCGAGGCGAGCCAGGTCATCTACGCCGGCCAGCCGCCGTCGTGGAAGCGCTTCATCGCCTTCCGCCCGGCCCGGGTGGCGGCGCTGGGCGGGGTCGAGGTGCCGGAAGCCGAGCAGGTGCGCATCCTGACCGACCTCGGCTTCGACGTGCAGCGCGACGCCGAGCCCGGGGTGTGGACCGTCGCCACCCCCTCGTGGCGCGGCGACGTGGAGGGCGAGCCCGACGTGGTCGAGGAAATCCTGCGGGTGCGCGGCTTCGACCACATCCCCGCCGTGCCCATGCCGCGCGACCCCATGCCCAAGCCCATGCTGACCGACAGCCAGCGGCGCGAGAACGCCACCCGGCGCGGACTGGCGGCGCGCGGGCTGATGGAGGCGGTCACCTGGTCGTTCATGGGCCGCGCGCAAAGCCTGGCCTTTGGCGGCGGGGCCGAGGACCTGACCCTGGTCAACCCGATCAGCAGCGATCTCGACCAGATGCGCCCGTCCATCCTGCCCAACCTGATCGCCGCCGCCGGGCGCAACGCGGCGCGCGGCTTCCCCGACCTCGGCCTGTTCGAGATCGGCCCGGTGTTCACCGCCGGCACCCCGGGGGCGCAGCGCCCGGTGGCCGCCATTCTGCGCGCCGGGCGCAGCGGTCCGCGCCATTGGCGGCAGCCGCCCCGGGCCTGGGACGTGTTCGACGCCAAGGCCGATGCCCTGGCCGCCCTGGCCGCCGCCGGGGCGCCGGTGGACAGCCTTCAGGTCAGCGCCGACGACGCCCCCGGGTTCTACCACCCGGGCCGCTCGGGCTGCCTGCGCCTGGGGCCCAAGGTGCTGGCCACCTTCGGCGAGCTGCACCCGCGCGTTCTGGCCGAGCTGGACTACAAGGGGCCGCAGGGCGGCGCCGTGGTCGGGGCCGAGGTGTTCCTCGACCAGATTCCGCTGCCCAAGCGCAAGGGCGGCCCGGCGCGGCCGCTGCTCAAGGCCAGCGCCCTGCAACCCCTGAGCCGCGACTTCGCCTTCGTGCTGGACGAGGCGGTGCCGGCCAGCAAGCTGGTGGCCGCCATTCGCGGGGTGGACAAGAAGCTGATCGTCGATGTGGGGGTGTTCGACCTCTATCAGGGCGAGCACCTGGAGCCGGGGCGCAAAAGCCTCGCCGTCTCGGTCACCCTGCAGCCCAGCGAGGCCACCCTGACCGACCCGGAGATCGAGGCCATCGGCCAGCGCATCGTCGCCGCCGCCGAGAAGGCCACCGGGGCGACGTTGCGGGGGTAGGCACGGCGGCACGGCTTAGAGCTGATCGTGCGAAATGTGAATCGCGGAGCGCTTCACATTTCGCACGATCAGCTCTAGATTTTAGGTGTAGAGCCGATTTGAGCGAAAAATCGGGAACCACCAAGTGGTTCCCGATTTTTCGCTCAAATCGGCTCTAGCGTCCTGCGCGTGTCGGCAGCCGTGCCGCGCGCATGAATCTTTGGTAATCCGACCCGAAAAGGTCCGGTTCCGATTGCAATCGGGACCGGCCTTTCACATATTCCCCATCGGTCTGTTTCCCATTCACCCCACCTCAACCACCCAACGAGGAGTCACCATGGCACTCAATCCCCGTCAAATGGCGTCGATGCAGGCTCAGGAGCGCCTGCGGGCGGCCGAGCAGCAGGGCCTGATCGATCAGGGCCTGCGTGCCTACATGCTCCGCGTGTACAACTACATGACCGGCGGCGTCGCCCTGACCGGCCTGGTGGCCTACGCCGTGGCCCAGAGCCCGGCCCTGCTCAACGCCATCCATGGCAGCGGCCTGGGCATCGTGGTCGCCCTGGCGCCGCTTGGCTTCATCCTGGCCCTGTCCTTCGGCATCAACCGCATGAGCACCGGAATGGCCCAGATCCTGTTCTGGAGCTTCGCCGGCGTGATGGGCCTGTCGCTCAGCTGGATCTTCATCGCCTACACCGGCTACTCCATCGCCCAGACCTTCTTCGTCACCGCGGCGGCCTTCGCGGGCTTGAGCCTGTGGGGCTACAGCACCAAGAAGAACCTCTCCGGGTTCGGCACCTTCCTGGTCATGGGCCTGATCGGTCTGATCATCGCCATGGTGGTGAACATCTTCCTGCAGAGCGCCATGATGCAGTTCGTCATTTCGGGCGCCGGGGTGCTCATCTTCGCCGGGCTGACCGCCTATGACACCCAGCGCATCAAGCTGACCTACTACGAGGGCGACGGCGCGGCGGTGGCTGAGAAGAAGGCCATCATGGGCGCCACCAACCTGTACCTGGACTTCATCAACCTGTTCATGTTCCTCCTGCAGTTCATGGGCAACCGCGACTAACACCGAGACGCATGGCCCGGGCCCCCGCGCGGGCGGCCCGGACCATGGCCTGATACCAGACGGCGATCAGAGAAACTCACCGCCGGTTGGTGTGAATGAAAGGGGCTTTGGCCCTTTACCCCCACCCCCGGATGAGCCAGGGGCTCCCCCGGACCCCCTCCATTCATTCATTGATCGCCGAGCGAGCGGAACGCTCGGGCTTGGGGGGTGCGCCAATGAAAGGCGGGGTCCGGGGAAGCCCTGCTTCCCCGGTGGGGGGTTGGGGGCAAAGCCCCCAGATCAAAGGCGCCCGGACCCCCAAGGGCTCGACCAAACCGCGATGAGTCCTGCTCATCGCCGGCTGGTATGAAGGCTGCAGGCCCAGGCTTTCGACGCAAAAACGCCCGATATCGGCTCCGTGCCGGTATCGGGCGTTTTCTTTGTCGGGCGCCGAGACGGGCCGTGGGCCGGCCGTGTGGGGGGGCGCTCAGTTGGCGGCGCGCCCTACCGCTTGGCCGGCTCAGGCCGAGGCGGCCTGACGGTCGGGGTCGGACGGGGCGTCGGCGCCGTCATCGTCCTTCTGGGTCTCGGCGGCCGGCTTGCGGCTGCGCGTGGTGCGGCGGCGCGGACGGGGGGGGGCGTCGTCCTCGTCGCTCTCGGCCTTGCGCGGCGCCTCGGCGTCGTCCGGTTCCATGGCCAGGAAGGCGACGTTCTGGATGTCCTGGTGCGGTGCCTCGGCCTCGTCGGCCGGGCGCGGCGGGCGGGCGCGGTTCTCGGCGCGGCTGCGCCGGGGCGGGCGGCTGTCGGCGCTGGGTTGCTCGCCGCCCCGCTCCTGGTCGCGCTCGCCCTCCCGCTCGCGGCCCTGGGGCTCGCCGTCGCCGTCGGCGCGGCGCTCGGGGCGGGCGGTCGGCTGGCCGCTGTTGTGGCCGAGGCGGAAATAGTGGTCGGCGTGCTGGAAGAAGTTCTCGGCCAGCACGCGGTCGCCCTGGCTCAGGGCGTCGCGGGCCAGCAGCAGGTATTTCTCCATCACCTGATGGGCGTTGCCGCGGATTTTCCCGGCCGGACCGTTGCTGTCGTAGGTCTGGTTGCGGCTGGCCGGTTTGCTGCCCTTCTGGGGGCGGGGGCGGGGGCGCCCTTTGGGATTGGAGCTTTTGGTCATGGTCCCAACTTGATGTGTGGTGATCGGGTCATGGTGAAAGGAAGTGGGGGCGGTGGGGGCGATGCCGGTCCGGCGGCTGGAGGCTTCCGGGGCTGGGCCGGATCGATGGGCCGGGTATCGCTTTTCCTCAAGCTTCTCCATGCGGTACCGGGTGGCCTGTATGCCAAGCCCTGGTCCCGCGCCAGGATCGCCCCGGGCGATCCGGTTGGGTGCCGACCCGCACCTTCCGGCCGGCCGCTGCGGGCGGCGCCGGGTGGGCAGTCAAGCGGGGCAGTGTTCCTGTCGTCCCCTCCCGGGAGGCGGAGCGGTTCGGGCGGCGCCGGGCTGTCAGGGGTGTTCGAGGGGGTACTTGTGGCGGCCAATCCATGCCGCGTCCCCCTGGTTCCCGCTGTTTCGGCGCCTGCCTGAAGCCGGAAACGACGCTCCCATCCTGTCATCTTCCCAGGGGAGAATCGTCCGCCATCCCAGGCCTGTCCATCGACAGCCGGCCCGCCCAATGGGCGCCCTGACCGACCGTTCATGGAGCATGTGGCATGGGGGGAACGTAGTGGCTTCGGGCAGCGATTCCAAGCCTTTTCGTTACGCGGGCGATGGTTTTTTGCCGTTTTGCACAGGCTTATGGGCGAACACCAAGGCGCGGGGAATGCCCCCCAGATCGGGCCGCGTTTCCTGGTGGTGCCAGCCCATTTGCTCGGCCAGGGCGCGCACCGGGTCGGCCTGGCCCAGGCCCACTTCCAGGATCAGCCGACCGTCGGTGGCGAGGTGTCCGGCGGCCAGCGGCAGCAGGGCCCGATAGGCGTCGAGGCCGTCCGCTCCGCCGTCCAGCGCCCGCAGGGGATCGAAGCGGGCCACCTCCGGGGCCAGGGCGGCGATCTCGCCGGCCGGGATGTAGGGCGGGTTGCTGACGATCAGATCGGCCGGCGGCAGGGCGGCGGGAAAGGGGGCGTCGCCCCAGCCGCCGACCTTGAAGCGGGCCCGGTCGGCCAGATGGTTGCGGGCGGCGTTGCGGCGCGCCGTGGCCACCGCCTCGGGGTCGATGTCGAGGCCCAGTCCCCGGGCGTTGGGCAACTCGGCGAGCAGGGCGAGCAGCAGACAGCCGGTGCCGGTGCCCAGGTCGAGCACGCCATAAGGAGCGTGGCGCGGGCCGGGCAGGTGGGCCAGGGCGGCCTCGATCAGGGTTTCGCTGTCCGGGCGCGGATCGAGGGTGGCCGCGGAAAGCTCAAGCTCCAGGGTCCAGAAGCCGCGCCGACCGAGGATGCGGCTGACCGGCTCGCCGCTCAGGCGGCGCTCGGCCAGGGCTTCCAGGGCCTGTTGCGCCGCCGCCTCCAGCGGCCCGTCGCCGGGGCCGCCGGCGTGGGCGACCAGCAGACGGGCATCGAGGCGCGGGCTGCCCAGGCCGGCCTTGGCGAAGCGCCGGCTCAGGGTGGTGAGGGCGTCGGCGCGCTCCATCGGGATCAGGCGATCTCGGCCAGTTGGGCGGCCTGATCCTCGGCCGTCAGGGCATCGACCATCTCGTCCAGCACCTGGCCCTGCATCATCGCCTCGATCTTGTACAGGGTCAGGTTGATGCGGTGGTCGGTGACCCGTCCCTGGGGGAAGTTGTAGGTGCGGATGCGCTCCGAGCGGTCGCCGCTGCCGACCTGCGAGCGCCGGCTTTCGGCGCGCTGGGCGTCGGCCTGGCGGCGCTGTTCGTCATAGAGCCGGGCGCGCAGCATGGTCATCGCCTTGGCCCGGTTCTTGTGCTGGCTTTTCTCGTCCTGGCACTGGACCACGATGCCGCTCGGCAGGTGGGTGATGCGGACCGCCGAATCGGTGGTGTTGACGTGCTGGCCGCCGGCCCCCTGGCTGCGGTAGGTGTCGACGCGCAGGTCCTTGTCCTCGACCGCGACATCGACCTCCTCGGCCTCGGGCAGCACGGCCACCGTGGCGGCCGAGGTGTGGATGCGCCCGCCCCCCTCGGTGACCGGGATGCGCTGCACCCGATGCACGCCGCTTTCGTACTTCAGGCGGGCGAACACGTCGCGCCCGGAGACCTGGCAGATGGCTTCCTTGATGCCCCCGATGTCGGTTTCGGTGCGGTCCATGACCTCCAGCCGCCAGCCCTTGAGGCCGGCGTAGCGCTCGTACATGCGCAAGAGCTCGGCGGCGAACAGGGCGGCTTCCTCGCCCCCGGTGCCGGCCCGCACCTCGAGGATGGCGTTGCGGGCATCGGCCTCGTCGCGCGGCAGCAGGCGCAGCTTCAGGGCGTGTTCCAGCTCCGGCAGGCGGGCCTTCAGGGCGCGCGCCTCTTCCTCGGCCAGGGCGCGCATTTCCGGATCGTCGAGCATCGCCTCGGCCTCGGCCAGGGCGGCGCGGGCCTGGGCCAGCTCGTCGATGGCGGCGACCACCGGAGCCAGCTCGGCCAGCTCGCGCGACATCCGGGCGAAGCTCTGGGAGTCCGAGGGCGGGTCACTCGCCAGCAGGGCCTGCAGTTCGTCATGGCGGGCCCGCACCCGGGCGAGCTTGTCATCAAGGCTCATCGATCGGGCGGGCTTTCGGGATCGCTCGGGGTTTCGTCGAGGGGGAAGAGGCGGCGCAGCAGGGCTCGGGCCTCGGCCTCGAAGCCTTCCTCGGCCAGTTGGCGCAGGCCCTCGCTGGGGCCGTGCAGCAGGCGCTGGATGAGCCGCTCGGTGGTCCGCTCGGCGTCGTCGCCCAACTCGGCCAGGACCCGCCGGCGCTCCGCCTCGAAATGGCCGCGCAGGCCGACGATCAGCGGCACGGCGCCACGCTGGCGGCGGCTTTTCAGGACCTCGGCCACTTCCTGCTCGACCACCGTCCAGGCGGCCTGGGCGTTGGCCTCGCGGCGGCCCCGGTTCTGCTCGGCGATGCGCTCCAGGTCCTCCAGGGCGTAGAGGAAGGCGTTGTCGAGCCGCTCCACGGTCGGCTCCACGTCGCCCGGCAGACTGACGTCGATCAGGAAGATGGGGCGCTGGCGCCGCCGCCGCAGGACCTGGCGCAAGCCCTCCTCGGAGACCACCAGATGGCGGCCGCCGGTGCAGCAGACCACCACGTCGGCGCCCAGCATGGCCTCCTCGCGGGCCTCGAACTCGGCCACGTGGGCGCCCAGGCGGCGGGCCACGTCGCGGGCCCGGGTCTCGCGCGGGGCGGCGACGGTGAACTGGGCCAGGCCGCGCGACTTCAGGCTTTCGGCGACCAGCTCGCCCATCTCGCCGGCGCCCAGCAGCAGGCCGTTGAGGCCGGTCAACTCGCCGAACAGGTCCGAGGCCACCTGGATGGCGGCGGTGGCCACCGAGACCGGGCCCTCGGCGACGGCGGTTTCGGTGCGCACCCGCTTGGCGCAGGCGTAGGCGGCCTGGAACAGGCCGTCCAGGTCGGCATCCACGTGGCCGGCTTCCTTGGCCACCTGATGGGCCGCCTTGACCTGACCCAGGATCTGCGGCTCGCCGACCACCATGCTGTCGAGCGAACTGGAGACCGCGAACAGGTGCTTCAGCGCGGTGTCGGCGGTGTGCACGTAGAACGGATGGCCGCCCCGGGGCGCCTTGTCGCCGGCCCGCTCGAACAGCGCCTGACAGAGCAGGCGGCCGCTCGCCTCGGGGTGTTCGGCCAGACCGATCACCTCGACCCGGTCGCAGGTCGACAGGACCACGGCGCTCGACAGCTCGCTGGCGGCGCGCCAGGCGGCGAGCTGGGTCGGCGCCTCCATGTCCTCCACGAACAGGGCATCGCGCAGCGACAGCGGGCTGGTCCGGTGGTTGGCTCCGGCGATGACCAGACGGGAGATGAGGTCGGGCGCGCTCATGGCGGGTCGGCTCCGGGGCTCATCGATCGGCCGGGCGATAGGCGGCCAGGGCGGGCAGCGGATCGGCCAGGGGCAGCGGGGTCTGCTCGCCGCTGTCCAGGTCGCGCAGGGTGGCCTCGCCCCGGGCCAGCTCGTCGTCGCCCAGGATCAGGGCGGCCCGGGCGTTCTGCCTGTTGGCCCGGTTGAGGCGCTTCTTCAGGTTGCCGCTGTAGCCCTGCTCGACCACATGGCCGGCCCGGCGCAGGGTTTCGGCCAGGGTCAGGGCGACCTTGTCGGCCGCCTCGCCGAGGGGCACCAGGACCAGCGGCCGGGGGGCGGCGGGCACGTCCTCGATCAGCATGGCCAGACGCTCGACCCCGGCCGCCCAGCCGACGCCGGGGATGGACGGCCCGCCCATGGTCTCGATCAGCCCGTCATAGCGCCCGCCGGCCAGCACCGTGCCCTGGGCGCCCAGGGCGTCGGTGGTGAACTCGAAGGCGGTGTGGCCGTAGTAGTCGAGCCCACGGACCAGCCGGGGATTGATCTCATAGGGGATGTCCAGCGCCTCCAGCCCCTGGCGCACGGCGGCGAAGAAGTCGGCCGCCGCCGGTGTCAGGTGGTCGGCCAGCGCCGGCGCGTCGGCCACCACCTGGCGGTCGCCGGGGTCCTTGGAATCGAGGATGCGCAAGGGGTTGCGCTCCAGCCGCTGGCGGCTGTCCTCGGACAGCGCGTCGACATGCCCGGACAGGTAGTCGACCAGGGCGGTGCGATAGTTGGCGCGGCTTTCGGTGTCGCCCAGGGTGTTGATCTCAAGCGTCACCCGGCCGGCGAGCCCGATCGCGGCGAGGATCGCCCGGGCGCAGGCCAGCACCTCGATGTCGGCCTGCGGGGTGGGTACGCCGATCAGCTCCACCCCGAACTGGTGGAACTGGCGCTGGCGCCCCTTCTGCGGCCGCTCGTGGCGGAACATGGGGCCGTTGTAGAAGGCCTTCACCGGCAGCGCCTGGGACAGCCCGTTGGAGATCACGGCGCGGGCGATGCCGGCGGTGCCCTCGGGGCGCAGGGTCAGGCTGTCGCCGCCCTTGTCGGCGAAGGTGTACATCTCCTTGGTGACCACGTCCGAGGTTTCGCCCAGGGTGCGGGCGAACACCTCGGTGAACTCGAAGACCGGGGTGGCCATCTCGGCGAAGCCGTACAGGGCGGCGGTGTCGCGGGCCCGCTCGATGACCGCGCGATGGCGGCGCATGTCCTCGGGCAGCAGATCGTGGGTGCCGCGTACCGGTTGCAGGTTGGCCAAGGGGGTCCTCGTCGTCTGGGGTCGAAAAAACGGGCCGGCTCAGTCGGCGGCGGTGCGCGCCGCCTTCATCTCGGCCGCCTTCTTTTCGCACAGGGCGACCACGTGGTCCACCAGCCCGGCGTTGTCGATGTTGTGGTCGGCCACCCCGGCCACGTAGACCTTGTTGGACTGGCCCTCGGCGATGCCGCCGCCGGTCACCCCGATGTCGGTCTCGCGGGCCTCGCCCGGGCCGTTGACCACGCAGCCGATGATCGACAGGCTCAATGGCTCGTCGATGTGCGACAGGCGCTCTTCCAGCAGGGCCACCGTCTTGACCACGTCGAAGCCCTGGCGGGCGCACGACGGGCAGGAGACGATGCGCACCCCGCGATGGCGCAGGTCGAGGCTTTTCAGCATCTCGAAGCCGGCCTTGACCTCTTCCACCGGGTCGGCGGAGAGGGAGACGCGCAAGGTGTCGCCGATGCCGGCCCACAGCAGGCTGCCGATGCCGATGGCCGACTTCACGGTGCCGGCGCGCAGGCCGCCGGCCTCGGTGATGCCCAGGTGCAGGGGATAGTCGCAGGCCTCGGCCAGACCCTTGTAGGCGGCCACGGCGAGAAACACGTCGGAGGCCTTGACCGAGATCTTGAACTCGAAGAAGTCCTCGTCCTCCAGCCAGCGGGCGTGCTCCAGCGCGCTGTCCACCAGGGCCTCGGGGCAGGGCTCGCCGTACTTTTCCAGCAGGTGCTTTTCCAGGCTGCCGGCGTTGACCCCGATGCGCATGGAACAGCCGTGGGCGCGGGCCGCGGCGACCACCTCGCGCACCCGCTGGCGGTTGCCGATGTTGCCCGGGTTGATGCGCAGGCAGGCCGCCCCCGCCTCGGCCGCCTCGATGCCGCGCTGGTAGTGGAAATGGATGTCGGCCACCACCGGCACCTCGACCTCGCGGATGATTTCCTTCAGGGCCCGGGTCGAGGCCTCGTCGGGGCAGGAGACGCGCACGATGTCGGCGCCGGCCTGGGTCATGGCCTGGATCTGGGCCACCGTGCCGGCGACATCGGTGGTCCGCGTGTTGGTCATCGACTGGACGCTGATCGGCGCATCGCCGCCGACCGCCACCGGGCCGACCTTGATCTGCCGCGAGGGGCGCCGGGTGATGGTGCGGTAAGGGCGCAGGCTGCTCATGGGATCACCGCTGTCTTTCGAAAAGGTTGGGGGGCCGAAAGGAGGGGACTGGTCTCGGTTCGCGGGCGGCGGGCGCGGGGGCCGGGGAACGGGCCGGGCCGCTGGTCGCACGAAAGCCACGGGAAGGGGTTATAGACCATTGGTGTCGCGCCGTCACCGCCGGCGGCGAGCCCTTCCGGGAGGGGCCGGACTGGCCGGCAGATGCGGTTCGGTCAGCGGCGTTTCAAGTCCGCGGGGTCGAGCGAGACACCGCGCACCACCTCGCCCTGGGCCCCGATCGGCGGCACCGGCTGGCCGTCGACCTCGATCTCCATGCCGCCGGCGTTGCCGGTGATGAGGATCAGATTGTCGCGCGCCGGCACGGTGTAGCTGTCGCCCTGGCGCAGCAGACGGCTGGTCACCAGCTCGTCGCCCGCCTTGATCTGGAACCACACCCCCTGGCGGGCGTGGATGACCACCCGGCCGTCGCCGCCCTGGGCCAGCGGGCTGTCCGGGGCCGCCGGATCGGCTGGCACGGCGGGCAGGGTGGCGGGCCGGGTGGTGGGCTGGGTGGCGGGCTGGGCGGTGGGCCGGGTGGTGGACTGGGTGGCGGCGGCAGCGGGGGCTGTGTCGGCGGGGGCTGCGTCGGTGTTCGCCTGGGGCGCCGGTTCAGCCGGCGCGGCGGGGGGCTCGGCCGGGGCGGGCGAGTCGCCGGCGGCGTCGGTGGCCGGCTCGGGCACCGGCAGGCTGCTGGCGGCGGTGGCCGGGCGCGGCTCGGCGGCCTCGGCGGGCGGCGGCGGGGTGTCGGGGGTTTCGTCCCCGCTTTCTCCGCTGTCGGCGCCGGGCGTGCTTGCCGGCGCCGCCTCGGCCGTCGCGGCCGGCGGCTGGGGCGGATCGGCCAGGGGAATCGGGCGCGGTGCCGGCAGGGTCTGGGCCCCGGAGTCGGCGGAGCCGGTCGATGGGGCGGGGTCTGCCGAAGCCACCGGAGCGGCGCCGTCCGTTGCCGAGGCCGGCGGGGCGGGGGCCTCGCTGGTGGGGGCCCCGTTGGGCACCGCGTCGGCCACCCCGTCGGTTGCCGTGCCAGCCGTGGCACCGGGCGTGGCGCCGGCCAGCGGTTCGGGCTCCGGCGGCGGGGCGTCCTCGTCGGGGTCGGCGCCAATTTCAGGGCCGGTTTCGGGGCCGGATTCAGCCTCGGGCGTCCGGGTGGCCGGTGGCGCGGGGGCCGTTTCGTCGCCGCCGACCAGATCGGAGAAGCGGGCCGGCAGCTCGCCGACCATGGTTGCCAGATCGCTCTCGGCGGTGGCCAGGTACCATGCCCCGTAGCCCAGTCCGGCGACCAGCAGCCCGGCCAGGATCAGACCGGGCCCGGGCAGCCGGCTTTCCGACGAGGGCACCGGAAAGTCGTTGCGGCTGGGGCCGGGGGCCATGCCCTCCTGCTTGAAGCGGCGCACCACCTCCTCGGCGTCGAGGCCCAGGTAGTCGGCATAGGAGCGCACGAAGCCGGCCGCGTAGGTGGCGCCGGGCAGGTCTTCGTAGCGGCCCTGCTCGATCGCCTCGAGATGGGTCCGGCGAATGCGCAACACGGCGGCGACCTGACCCAGATCCTCGCCTTCGCGCTCGCGGGTGGCGGCCAACAGGGCACCGACCGAGCCCCGTTCGCCGGGGTCCCGATCAGCCGGGGACCAACTCATTGCGGGGTCCCCCTGGTCATCGCGGCCAACACGTCATCATGGCGAACACCTTGAAATCGCTCCCCCCTGGAACTGCGTGCGTGCAAAGGCTAGCAGAGTTGCCGACCTTGAGGCAACGCCACTGCCGAAACCGCGCGGCGCCGGGCCGCGCATGGCCCCTCGCCGGCTCAGGAGAGGGCGATGCCATGGTCGTGGGCATAGGCGGCGAGGCGGCTTCTGAGGCTGCCATCGGGACGATCGAGCAGCGAGGCCAGGAACGGCGCGAACTGGGAGAGATCGAGGCTGCGCACCATCGCCTTGACCGGCCCGATGCCGGGCGGGGCCATGGACAGGGCGCGCACGCCCAGGCCGAGCAGGGCCATGGCTTCCAGCGGCCGACCGGCCATTTCGCCGCACACCGACAGCGGCACCTCGGCCGCCCGGCAGGCCTTGACGAGGTCGGCCAGGGCGTTGAGGACCGGCGGCGACAGGGCGTCGTAGCGCCCCTCCAGGCGCTGGTTGCCGCGATCGCAGGCGAACAGGAACTGCAACAGGTCGTTGGAGCCGACGGAGACGAAGTCCACTTCCTTGAGCAGGGTGGGCAACTGGAAGAGCAGCGAGGGCACCTCCAGCATGGTGCCGACGGCGATCTCCTCGGGCAGCCGGGGCGGGCGGCCATGGGCCCCGGCCTCGGCCCGCTCGCGCTCGATCTCGCGCTCCAGGTTGCGGCGCGCGGCGCGGAACTCGGCCACCGTGGCGACCATCGGGAACATCACGCTGAGGCGTCGTCCGGCGGCGGCGCGCAGCAGGGCGCGCAACTGCTGGCGCAGGATGGCCGGGCGGTCCAGCGTGATGCGGATCGAGCGCCAGCCCATGGCCGGGTTGTCCTCGTCGCCGCCCTGCCAGTAGGGCAGCACCTTGTCGCTGCCCACGTCCAGGGTGCGGAAGACCACCGGTCGAGAGCCCGCGTGGTCGAGGATGCGCGAATAAAGGCCGGTCTGGGCGGCCACGTCGGGCAGCGCGGCGCGGGCCATGAAGGGCAGCTCGGTGCGATAAAGGCCGATGCCGTCGGCGCCGTGCTCCTCCAGATGCGGCAGGTCGAGCATCAGGCCGGCGTTCATCATCAGGTTGACGTCCACGCCGTCCACGGTGCGGGCCGGCAGGTCGCGCAGGGCGGCGTAGCGGGCCTGGCGCTGCTGGCGGGCCTCGACGCTCTGGCGGAAGGTTTCCACCACGTCCTCGGAGGGGCGCAGGAACAACTGGCCGTGGTCGCCATCGACGATCACCGGGTCGTAGGCGTCGATGCGGTCGAACACGTCCTTGATGCGGGCCACCACCGGAATGCCCAGGGCACGGGCGATGATCACCGCGTGCATGGTGCGCGAGCCTTCCTCCATGACCAGCCCGCGCAGCCGCGAGCGGTCGTAGTCGAGCAGCTCGGTGGGGCCCAGCACGCGGGCCACCAGGATGGCGTCCTGGGGCAGCTCGCGGCGCACCTCGGCCCCGGTCAGGTGGGTCAGCAGGCGGTTGGTCAGGTCTTCCAGGTCGACCAGCCGTTCGCGCAGGTAGGGGTCGGTGATCTGCTGCATCCTGAGGCGCATGTCGTCGTGCACCTTCTGCACGGCGGCGGCGGCGGTCAGGCCGCCGTCGATGGCCTCGCCGATGCGGCCGATCCACCCCTTGTCCTCGGCGAACATGCGGTAGGCGCCCATCACGTCACGCACGTCCTCGAAGGCGCCGTGGCCCAGGTTCTCAAGCTGGTCGAGCTGGCGGCCCAGGGTTTCCAGGGCTTCCTTCAGGCGGGCGTGCTCGGCCGCCGGATCCTCGGCGACCAGCCGGCCGATGCGGATCATCGGCTGGTGTGGCACGGCCAGGCCGATGGCCACCCCGGGATTGAGCGCCATGCCCTCCAGGCGCAGGGGCAGCAGGCCGATGCCATCGACCGGCTTGGTTTCCTCCGAGCTGACCACCTCGCCGGCGGCCAGCAGCTCGGCGACGATCATCGAGACGGTTTCCAGGATCTCGATGTCCTCGGCCGACCAGGCGCGGTGCTCGATGGTCTGCACGACGACCACGCCGCTGACCCGGGAGCCGCGCAGCACCGGCACGCCCATCAGCGAGCGGTAAAGCTCCTCGCCGGTTTCCGGGCGATAGGCGAAGCCGGGGTGGGACCAGGCGTCGGCCAGCCCGAGCGGCCGGGCGTGGGCGGCGATGTCGCCGACCAGCCCCTCGCCGACGCGCAGCCGGGTGGCGTGCACCGCCTGCGCCGCCAGACCGTGGGTGGCGAACAGCTCCAGCACCTCGCCGGCCCGCATGACGTAGACCGAGCAGACATCGACCACCATCTGCTCGGCGATCACCTGGGCGATCTTGTCGAGCCGCGCCTGCGGCTCGCCGCCGCCGGCCAGGACGTCGCGCAGCCGGGTCAACAGGCGTCGGGAAACCCCGAGGCGATCCGGATCCTGGGTGGCGGGCATGGGCGGGTGGCGGGCTTGAGGGCGGGTCGGGTGGCGGGCTGTGGAAAGGGTCGGGTGGCGGGTGGGTAGCGGGCCGATTGGCGGGCCGGTGGGCGCCGCCTAACCGCTGATGTGGCGTCGGGCGGCGATCGCCGCCACCGCCTGATCGACCAATTCGCCGATAATCTCGGCCGTCGGCTGCTCGCGGGTCACCATGCCGACGCTCTGCCCGGCCATCAGCGAGCCGTTCTCCACGTCGCCGTCGATCACCGCGCGGCGCAGGGCCCCGGCCCAGAAGTGCTCGATCTCGAGCTGTGCCGTCTTCTGGTCGATCTCGCCGGCCCGGTAGCGGTCGATCACCTCGCGCTGCATCTCCATGAAGCGCCGGGTGCCCTGGTTGGTCAGGGCGCGCACCGGGATGACCGGGAACTGCGGGTCGATCTGCACGGTCGGCACGGCGTCGCGCGCGCTGGCCTTGATGAAGGCCTTCTTGAAGTCGGGATGGGCGATGCACTCGCTGGCGCACACGAAGCGGGTGCCCAACTGCACCCCGGCGGCGCCCATTTCCAGATAGGCGGCCAGGGCGTCGCCGCGGGCGATGCCGCCGGCCACGAACACCGGCACCTGATCGATCTGGGGCAGGATCTCCTGGGCCAGCACGCCGGTGGTCACCGGGCCGATGTGGCCGCCGGCCTCGGCGCCCTCGATGATCAGCCCGTCGGCGCCGGCGCGGATCAGCTTCTTGGCCAGCACCAGGGCCGGCGAGAAGCACAGCACCTTGGCCCCGAATTCCTTGATGCGCTTGATCGAGGCGCTGCTCGGCAGGCCCCCGGCCAGCACCACGTGGCCCACCTTGAGGTCGGCGCAGACGTCGATCAGGGCGTCAAGCTCGGGATGCAGGGTGATCAGGTTGACGCCGAAGGGACGGTCGGTCATGGCCTGGGTGGCGGTGATCTCGGCGGCCAGGAGGTCGGGCGGCATGGAGCCGCCGGCCAGCACGCCGAAGCCGCCGGCGTTGGAAATCGCCGAGACCAGGTTGCGTTCGGAAATCCACGACATGGCGCCGCCGAGGATGGCCACCTCGCAGCCCAGAAGCTCCCGGCCGGGGGCCCACAGGCGGTCGAGGATGCGCCGCGCGGCGGCGTCGGAAGAGGGCGAGATCTGCTCCATTGGGTCCCGTCAGGCGTCCAGGCCGTACGCCGCGTGCAGGGCGCGCAGGGCCAATTCGGTATAATCCTCGGCGATCAGCACGCTGACCTTGATCTCCGAGGTGCTGATCACCTGGATGTTGATGCCCTTGTCGGCCAGGGCGGTGAACATGGTCTGGGCGACGCCGGCGTGGCTGCGCATGCCGACCCCGATGACCGACACCTTGACCACGCCGCTGTCCTTGACCAGGTCCTGGAAGCCCAGGTCGTCGCGCCGCGCTTCCAGCAGCTTGACGGCGCGATCCAGGTCGTTCTTGCCGACCGTGAAGGTGAGGTCGGTGGCCTTGCCGTCGTCGCTGACGTTCTGCACGATCATGTCGACGTTGATGTTGCCCTCGGCCAGCGGGCCGAAGATGCGCGCCGCCACGCCCGGCCGGTCGGCGACCTTGACCAGGGTGATCTTGGCTTCGTCGCGGCTGTAGGCGATGCCGCTCACAAGTTCTTTTTCCACGATCTCGTCCTCGTCGCAGACCAGGGTTCCGGGGGCTTCGATGAAGCTGGAGAGCACCTGAAGGCGGACCCGGTACTTCATCGCCATCTCGACCGAGCGGGTCTGCAGCACCTTGGCCCCCAGCGAGGCCATCTCCAGCATTTCCTCGTAGGTGATGCGCGACAGCTTGCGGGCATTGGGCACGATGCGCGGGTCGGTGGTGTAGACCCCGTCCACATCGGTGTAGATGTCGCAGCGCTCGGCGTCCAGGGCGGCCGCCAGGGCGACGGCGGAGGTGTCCGAGCCGCCGCGCCCCAGGGTGGTGATGCGGTTGTCCGGGCCCAGGCCCTGGAAGCCGGGAACCACCGCCACCTGACCGCGCTCCAGGCGCTCGATCAGGGCGGGGGCGTTGATTTCGGTGATGCGCGCCTTGCCGTGCGCCCCATCGGTGTTGATGGGAATCTGCCAGCCCAGCCAGGAGCGCGCCTCGACCCCCAGCTCCTGCAGGGCGAGCGCCAGCAGGCCGCTGGTCACCTGCTCGCCGGTGGCGACCACGGCGTCATACTCGCGGGCGTCGTGGAAGGGGGCGATGTCCGAGCAGTAGCCGACCAGCTGGTTGGTCACCCCGGCCATGGCCGAGACGACCACCGCCACCTGGTTGCCCTGGTCCACCTCGGCCTTGACCCGGGTGGCGACGTGGCGGATGCGGTCGAGGTCGGCGACCGAGGTGCCGCCGAATTTCTGAACGATTCGGGCCATGATGGATCGCGCTTTGAAACGGCTGTCCCAGTTTGGTGTCCCGGTCGGCTGGTGTGGCCTGAGGGGCAAACAGGTTGGCGGGAAGGGAGGGGACGGGGCTTGCGTCGTGGCCTTGGCGGCCGTCGAACGGTTGCCCGACCCGGCGGGCGCGTATACATATCCCGTCAGCCCGGCCCAAGCAAGCCGCCGCCCGGTCCCGTTGCCCAGGGAGTTTGCAGACCATGTCCGCCATCAGCACCGCCAGCCCCGAGGAAACCGCCAAGTTCGCCGCCATGGCCGACTCCTGGTGGGACCCCGAGGGCAAGTTCAAGCCGCTGCACAAGTTCAACCCCTTGCGCATCGGCTACGTGCGCGACCGCCTGGCCGAACACTTCGGGCGCACCGACCGGCTGGAGGGCGAGACGCCGTTCGAGGGCCTCAGGCTGCTCGACGTGGGCTGCGGCGGCGGCCTGATCGCCGAGCCGATGGCCCGCCTGGGCTTTGATGTCACCGCCATCGACGCCGGCGAGAAGAACGTCAAGATCGCCGCCCTGCACGCCGAGCAGAGCGGCGTCAAGGTCGACTACCGCCATTGCCTGCCCGAGGATCTGGCCGAGGAAGGCAAGACCTACGACGTGGTGCTGATCCTGGAAGTGGTCGAGCACGTGGCCGACCTTGCGCACTTCCTGCAGTCGGTCGGGCGCATGGTGCGGCCCGGCGGGGCGCTCATCGCCGCCACCCTGAACCGCACCGCCAAGTCGCTGGTGATGGCCAAGTTCGGGGCCGAGTACGTGGTTCGCTGGCTGCCCCGGGGGACCCACGACTGGCGCAAGTTCGTCAAGCCTAGCGAGCTGACCGACCACATGCGCCACGCCGGCCTGACCCCCGGCGAGGTCAAGGGCATGACCTACCATCCGTTCGCCGACTCGTGGGAAATGACCGGCGATCTGTCGATGAACTACATCATGTTCGCCACCAAGCCCTGAGCCGGGCCGGGCGGGACGTGAGGCGTCGTGGGGCGGGGCCGGGCGTGAGGCGTCCGGCCCCGCCCGGCGGCGAATCACCCGGCGAGGTAGGACGAGATGTCCACCTCGTCGATCTGTTCCGGCCTCAGGAAGCGCTCGGCATAGGCCTTGTAGGCGCCGGAGCGCAGGAACAGCTCGAAGATGTCGCCGTCGATGTGGTTGTCCTTTTTCATGAAGGACAGGATGCGGATCGCCTCGCTCAGCTTCTTCGGCTGCTTGTAGGGGCGGTCGGCGGCGGTCAGCGCCTCGAAGATGTCGGCCACCGCCATGATGCGCTCCGAGACCCCCATCTCGGCGCCTTTCAGCCCACGCGGATAGCCCGAGCCGTCCATCTTTTCGTGGTGGTTGCCGGCGATCACCGGCACCCGCTTCAGGTGGCGCGGGAAGGGGAGCTGGTCGAGCATCTCCTGGGTGATGACGATGTGATCGTTGATCACCTTGCGCTCTTCCTCGGTCAGGGTGCCGCGCTGGATGGACAGGTTGTAAAGCTCGCCCAGATTGTAGATGTCCTTGAGGTGGTCGGGCCGGTCCTCGAGCAGCCTTTCCTCGGCCGGGGCCGGCGGCGGCGGTTTGTCGGCCAGCCGCTGGCGCTCGGCCCAACTCACCCCCAGGGTGCGGTCGAAGGTGCGCATGAAGGTCTGGGCGCCGATCTCGCGCAGCCGGCTGATCTTCTCCGGGGCCATGAACTCGCCGCCGATGTTGGCCTCGGCGATGAAGGCGAACTGTTCCTCGAGCTCGGCGCAGCGGGCCGCGTAGGCCTCGCCCAGGCTGGCCTCGTCGCCGCCGGCCAGCCGCGCCTTGAGGTAGGCGATCTCGGCATCGCGGCGCAGCACCTCGAAGCGGGTGCGCACCTCGTGGATGCGGTCCCAGATGGTTTCCAGCTTGGTCGCCTTGTCGACCACGTACTCGGGCGTGGTCACCTTGCCGCAGTCGTGCAGCCAGGCCGCCAGATGCAGCTCGTACCACTGGTCATCGTTCAGCTGGTAATCGGCGAAGGGGCCGCTGTCCTCGGCGCATCCGGCCTCGGCCAGCATCTTGGCGATCACCGGGACGCGCTCGCAGTGGCCGCCGGTGTAGGGCGACTTGGCGTCAATCGCCCGGGCGATCACCTTGATCATAGAGTCGAGCAGGTCGCGCTGGGCCGAGATCAGTTGCTGGTTGTCGATGGCCACCGCGGCCTGACTGGCCAGGGCCTCGATGATCGGTTGCAGGCCGATGTCGAAGGGGACCACTCGGCCGTCGTCGTCGCGGGCGTTGATCAGCTGCAGGACGGCGATGACCTCGCCCTGGTAGTTCTTCATCGGCACGTTGAGGAAGGACTTCGAGCGATAACCGGTGCCCTGGTCGAACTTCTTGGTGCCCGAGAAGTCGTACCCCTCGGCGGTGTAGGCGTCGTCGATGCTGATCGTCTTGCCGCCCAGGGCGCAGGAGGAGGCGACGTTGTTGTAGTTGGGCTGGCCGGTCTCCGGGTTGTACAGGTTGACCGGCGGCAGCGGGATGGCCACCCCGGTGGTGCCGCCCATGGCGGTGTTCAGGGTGTCGTTGCGCAGAATGGCGAAGGCCAGCTTGCGGTCCTCGGTGACCAGATACAGCGTGCCGCCGTCCGAGTTGGCGAGGTCCTTGGCTTCCAGCAGGATGCGTTCCAACAGGCGGTCGTGGTCGCGCTCGGCCGACAGGGCGATGCCCAGTTCGATCAGTCGGTGCAGACGGCTTGATTTCTGGTCTTCCAGCCGCCGCCCGCGCCGGTATCGGCGTTCGCCCGGGGGCGATCCACCGGCGCCCTGTTGTGGCGGCAGGCCGCTGTTCGATCCGTTGCCCGACATGACGCGCGAGCCCCTTGTCCCGGATGGCCGTTTATATGAGATGAGCATAGGCCCTGGCCCCGGCCGGAACAACAACCACATGCGGGTGGTCGCCTCGCCGGTGGGGTGTCGTGTATAAGCGGCGGGTGTCCCGTCCCCCTGTCCGTGGAGCGTTCTGAAGGTCCATGCCGTTTTCCTCGTTGCGCGACTTCATCGACCGGCTGGAGCGCTCCGGCCGTCTGGTCCGGGTGTCGGCCCCGGTTAGCACCCACCTCGAGATGACCGAGATCCAGACCCGCCTGCTGGCCGAGGGCGGCCCGGCGGTGCTGTTCGAGAACCCGGTCGATGCCGACGGGCGGCCGGCCGAAATGCCGGTCCTGGTCAATCTGTTCGGCACCGTCGAACGGGTCGCCTGGGGCATGGACCGCGAGCCCCACGAGTTGCGCCAGGTGGGCCACACCCTGGCCTTCCTCAAGCAGCCGGAACCGCCGGGCGGCCTGCGCAAGGCGTTGGAGATGGCGCCGCTGGCCCGCACCGTGCTGGCCATGCAGCCGCGCACGGTGCGCAAGGCGCCGTGCCAGGAGGTGGTGCTGACCGGCGATCAGGTGGACCTGTCCCGCCTGCCGGTGCAGGGCTGCTGGCCCGGCGAGCCGGCGCCGCTGATCACCTGGCCGCTGGTCGTCACCCAGGGGCCGGACCCCAAGGGCGAGCGTTCGGACGTCTTCAATCTGGGCATCTACCGCATGCAGGTGACCGGCCGGGACACCACCCTGATGCGCTGGCTGAAGCATCGCGGCGGGGCCCAGCACTACCGGCGCTGGAAGGCGGGCAAGGCCGAGCCCTTCCCGGCCGCGGTGGTCCTGGGGGCCGACCCGGGGACCATCCTGGCCGCCGTGACGCCGGTCCCCGACACCCTCTCCGAATACCAGTTCGCCGGCCTGCTGCGCGGCCAGAAGGTGGATCTGGTGGACTGCAAGACGGTGCCCCTGAAGGTGCCGGCGACGGCCGAGATCATCCTCGAGGGCCATGTGTTGCTCGACGAGTACGGCGACGAGGGGCCCTACGGCGACCACACCGGCTATTACAACGCCGTCGAGCCGTTTCCGGTGTTCAAGGTTTCGGCCATCACCATGCGCCGCGACCCGATCTATCTGTCCACCTTCACCGGCCGCCCGCCCGACGAGCCGAGCGTCCTCGGCGAGGCCCTGAACGAGGTCTTCATCCCCCTGTTGCAGCAGCAGTTCCCGGAGATCGTCGATTTCTGGCTGCCGCCCGAGGGGTGCTCGTACCGCATCGCCGTGGTCAGCATCCGGAAGGGCTACCCGGGCCACGCCAAGCGGGTGATGATGGGGGTCTGGTCGTTCCTGCGCCAGTTCATGTACACCAAGTTCGTCATCGTGGTGGACGACGACATCAACACCCGCGACTGGAACGACGTGATGTGGGCCATCTCGACCCGCATGGACCCGGTGCGCGACACCACCATGATCGAGGGCACGCCCATCGACTATCTGGACTTCGCCAGCCCGAAAGCCAATCTGGGGGGCAAGATGGGGCTGGACGCGACCAACAAGTGGCCGCCCGAAACCGATCGCGATTGGGGCGAGAAGATCGTCATGGAGCCGGACATGGTGGAACGGGTCAGCGCCCGCTGGTCGGAACTGGGCCTGCCCGGCAGCGGGCGGCCGATCTGGCCGGCCAAGGATTGAGGTCGCCATGCCCGAGGGGCTGATCGGCGGCCTGTTCCTGGCCCTCATGCTGTCGGCGCTGCCGGCCACGGTGGTTGCCCTGGTCCGCCCGGAGGCCCTGTGGCTGGGCCGCTCGGCGCGCACCGTGCGCGGTGCCCTGGGCATGGCGGCGGCCGGCTTCTGGCTCGGTCTGCTGGGGATGATCCTGACCTGGCCGCCCTCGGCCTTCTGGGCCCTGGTCGGCACCGGCGGGCTGACCCTGGTCGGCGGGCTGCGCGTGCTCGGCGCCCTGGATGCCCGGCGCCGGGCCGAGGCCCTGCCGCGCGGCGCGCCGACCCCGCCCGAGGTGGCCGAGGTGCTGGACCGGGCGCGGGGCGATCTGGCGGCCCTGGAAAGCGCCGCCGCCGCCCATCCGACGCTGGGCCCGGCGGCCGCCGAGGTGGCCGCCGTGGCCCGCCCGCTGATCGCGCGGGTCGCCGCCGAGCCGGCCCATCTGCCGGCCCTGCGCCGGCCGCTGGTCCACCACCTGGGCCATGCCCGGGCGGCGGTCGAGGCCGCTGCCGTCCCTGACGCCGAGCCGCTGCTGGTCGAACGCGCCGGGCGCGCCCTGGAACGCCTGACGCGCAGCCTGAAGGCCCGCGCCGAGGGGCTCGACCGGGCCCGGTCGTTCACCGCCGAGGCCCATCTGCGGCTGCTGGAACAGGGCCTGGAACGCGATCTGGCGACCCTGGATTTGAGCACGCCGGGCATCGGCTTCCCCTCCGGCGACAGCCTCGACGCCAGCCGGCCGGAGACCGCCGCCCCGAACATTGGCGCCCCGGATATCGGCACCACCGAGTCGTCGCGGTCCGATCCCCTGTAGACGGCGCCGCGCGTCAGCTTTTGACCTCTCCCGCTCCACCCACCGGAAGGACCCCATGACCCCGACCGATCCCGCCGCCCTCGATCTGCTCGACCATCTGGTCGGCCTGGCCCGCCGCGCCGGGGCCGATGCCGCCGACGCCCTGCTGGCCGATGGCACCGCGCTCTCCGTCGGCTGGCGGCTGGGCAACCTGGAACGCCTGGAGCGGGCCGAGGGGGGCGACATCGGGCTGCGCGTGCTGGTCGGTCGGCGCCAGGCCATCGTCGCCACCGCCGAGCGCGCCCCCGAGGCCCTGCGGGAGGTCGCCGAACGGGCCGTCGCCATGGCCCGGGCGGTGCCCGAGGACCCCCACTGCGGCCTCGCCGACCCCGACCAGTTGGCCCACGATCTGCCTGAAATCGACCAGTTCGACCCCACCGAGCCGAGCCCGGAAGACCTCCTCGAGCAGGTCCGCGCCGCCGAGGACACCGCCCGCGCCCATCCCGCCGTCACCAACTCGGAAGGGGCCGAGGCCGAGTGGTCACAGGCCACCGTCTCGCTGGTCGCCACCAACGGGCTGGCCCGTCAGTACCGGCGCTCGACCAGCGGCCTGTCGGTGGCCGTGCTGGCTGGCGGCGATGGCGCCATGGAGCGCGACTACGCCTATACCAGCGCCGTCCATCGCGGCGACCTGAAAAGCGCCGAGGAGATCGGCCGCGAGGCCGCCGAACGGGCCAGCCGTCGCCTCGGCGGCCGTCAGGTGGGCACCGCCCAGGTGCCGCTGCTGTTCGAACCCCGGGTGGCGCGCGGCCTGCTCGGCCACCTGCTGGGCGCCATCAACGGCGCCAGCATCGCCCGGGGCACCAGCTTTCTGGCCGACCAACTGGGCCAGGCGGTGATGGCCCCGGGGATCACCGTGCGCGAGGAACCGCACCGCCATCGCGGCCTGCGCTCGCGCCCCTGCGACGCCGAGGGCCTGCCCACCCGGGCCCGCGACCTGATCGCCGATGGCGTGCTCACCACCTGGCTGCTCGATCTGCGCACGGCCCGCCAACTGGGCCTGCAAAGCACCGGCCACGCGGTGCGCGGCAGCGCCTCCGCCCCCAGCCCGGGGGTCAGCAACGTCCATCTGGTGGCCGGCGCCGAAAGCCCGCAAGCGATGATCGCCGCCATCGACAAGGGGGTGCTGGTCAGCGAGCTGTTCGGCCATGGCATCAACCCGGTGACCGGCGACTACAGCCGCGGCATGGCCGGCTTCTGGATCGAGAACGGCGAGATCACCCACCCGGTCAACGAAATGACCATCGCCGGGAACCTCAAGGACATGCTGCGCCACCTCATCCCGGCCAACGACCTGACCCTGGATCACGCCACCAACAGCCCCACCGTGCGCGTCGACGGCATGACCATCGCCGGAAGCTGAGAAAGGCTCGGGGGCTTCGCCCCCAAACCCCCACCGGGGGGACAGGGTCCCCCCGGACCCCGCCAGTTCGTGGGTGTGGAACGCGCAAGGCAGAGCGGGGCACTCAGGGTGGTTGGTTGCAGGCCAGCTTCGCTGGCCTGCGGAACAAAAAAACGCCGCACAGCCGCCTTGCGCGGACTTGATCCACGCATCTTTGCGCCCTTTCCTTGGTGTCTGTTTACGCGGGCCAGCAAAGCTGGCCCGCACCCAACCTCATCCGAATTCAAGCCGCTGCCGGCGTTCCGCTCCAACGACTGGAGGGGGTCCGGGGGATCGCCTTCGATCCCCCGGTGGGGGCGTGGGGGCAAAGCCCCCACAGCCGCCGCTGGGATCGGGGGACGATCCGTTGAAGGGCTTCTCGGTCGACGAGCTGGCCAACCGGCAGCGCTTGGCCAACTTCTGGCGCGGCGTCATCGCCGCCGGGCCGTCCCTGGAGCAGACCGCCGAAGCCATGCGCCAGAACCGTGCCTATGCCGCCGACGATGACGGCCAGGCGACCCGGGAGGCGGACAACCATCTTGCCGGCCTGATCGAGCAGCATGTCGGGCCAGACGGCGGCTTCGACCGCGAGGCCTTCAAGGCCGCCCTGTCGCCCGACCCGGCGATCCCCGAAGCCCTGCGTCAGGGCATCAACGACCTGGACCGCCAGGCCTTCACCGACTTCACCATCGGGCAGATCACGGAGCTTGGCATCGGCCAAGTCCTTACTCGCCTGGGTATGAAGGAAGGCGTGGTGAAGGGTGTCGTGGGGAAGGCTCCGGCCCTGTTTCTGTTTGACTGAATCTATAATTACCAGATTTTGAGTGGGGTAGAATGGAGGTTGGCATTCGTGAATCAAAAAAATCTATTTGTTATTTATTCGTACTCAGTGCATCTTCTCGCCTTGAATGATCGTGCTGACTCCAATATGTATCCATTTCCTTCCTGAATCAAATCAGCGCTTAAGCGCCCCACGATGTCGGCAGCCTTTTCACTGCCTCCATGGTATCCGGCAACGGCAAGCCAATATGTTGCCCTCTCGGGATTGTAGTTGGGATCGAATTCCGCTCCATAGTACTCAACCAGGGCCGTCTGGCACTGAAGATGTCCGCATTTGGCGCACCACTCAAGGGCGTTCCGCCTGAGACTGTTGGGAACTCGCATTGCGCTCCCGCGGGTTGAAAAGAAGGAGAGGCCGGACGGCTCGAGATCCAGTGAAGACGCATAGTTGGCGGCCGATTCAGCCTGCGTGTTTTGTGTGCCTCTCCCATACTTGGCCTGCGCCTCGCGGTTTCCCAGCCAGGCGGCGCGTTTGAGGCAGGCGCGTCCCTTGGTGGGGGCGGGGACGTCGGGGTCGTGGGCGAAAACCTTGGGGGCGAGGCGCTCGGCATTCTCCTCGCGGACCAGGATGCGACCGGCCTGGGTCATCGCCTCCAGATGACCAGCCTCGGCGGCGGGGAGCAGGAACTCAAGCGCCCCCCAGGCGTCTGCCTCGAAGCCAGCTTGTCCTTCCATCATCAGATGACCCAGCCACCACCGAGCCTCCGCATTGCCCGGGCGGCCCTCATGGGGCACGGCCAGACGCTGCCACGCCGCCACCGCCGCCGCCACCCGTTCGGGATCGCCCGGATCATCGTCGCGCGGCTTGCCCTCCTCCCAATCAAGGCGCGCCTCGATCAGGGCCAGCAGATCATCCAGATGATAGTCCATCGCCGGGTCATGCCACGCCCCTTGAGGCCCGCACGTGACCTCTTCGGCCGCCACCGGCAGCGCGAACACCATCGCCAACAGAAACACCCAAAGCCGCATCCGCGCACCCTCCCACGCGGGGAGTGTAGCACACCACCCCTGGGTGGGCTGCATCAAGGGCGCGTCGCCTCTTGGCAGCGGGCGTCTGGGGGAGGATCATGCTGGAGGGGGGTGCCCTGGGGGAAGGTGGATGTCCATTCAGTGGAAGCTGCTGGTGGTCATTCTGGTGGTGGCCCTGCCGCCGTTGCTGATGATCGCCTGGCTGGACCGCGCGGCGTTGTCCGACCTGGGCGACGAGTTGCGCCTTGTCCGCCGCGAGGCGCTGGTCATGGAGGCCGGGCAGCGCCTGCAGGGGCTGGCCCAGTTGCACGCCGCCGATCTGATGGCCTCGGCGGACGAGGTGCCGCCCCCCGGCCCGCTGCCCGGGCTCGACCTGTCGCGTCATCAGCCGCCCGAGGCCTGGGCCGGCGCCCTGGAGGCCCAGGTGGTCGCCGCCGGGGCGATCGGGGCGGGCGAGGTGCAGAGTGGCGCGGCGGCCCTGCTGGCGGCGACCGCGTTGTCCCGCCCGGCCGGCTTCGTGATCGGCCGGCGCGGTGGCGATGGGGCGGCGAGCCGGGTGGTTGCCTTTGCTCGCCTGGGGGCTCGCCTGGGCGACAGCCCGCGCGCCCTGGCCCTGACCCTGCCGGTGGCGGCGCTGGAGCCGGCCTTGCTGGCGGCCGAGGCGCGCGCCGCCGGGGCCATTGAGCGGCATCTGGCGGTCAGTGGCACGGCGCTGGCCCTGTTCCTGACCATCGCCGTGGCCTTTTCGGTGATCTTTGCGCGCACCATCACCCGGCCACTGGCCAGCCTCAACCGGGCGGTGCGCGACATGGCCGAGGGGCATCTGGACGCCAAGGTGATCCTGCGCACCGGCGACGAGATCGAGGCGTTGGCCGACAGCGTCAACCAGATGCTGCCCAAGCTGCGCGACCGTTTGAAGATGCGCGACGCCCTGTCGCTGGCCATGGAGGTGCAGCAGCACCTGTTGCCGGCGGCGCCGCCGGTCATCGGTGGCTTCGACATCGCCGGCCAGTCCGTCTATTGCGACGAGACGGGGGGCGACTACTACGACTTCATAGACCTCTCCGAGCTGGCCCCGGAGCGCATCGGGGTGGCGGTCGGCGACGTCACCGGCCACGGCGTGGCGGCGGCCCTCTTGATGACCACGGCGCGGGCCCTGCTGCGCTCGCGGGCCCGCCTGGCCGATCACGGTCCGGCTCTGCTCCAGGCGCTGGGGCGCACGGTCGGCGAGATCAACCGCCATCTGGCCGAGGACACCCAGGGCGGCCGCTTCATGACCCTGTTCTATGCCATCGTCGATGGCGGCGACGCGACCATCCGCTGGGTTTCGGCCGGGCACCTGCCGGCCCTGATCTACGACCCGGAAACCGACTACGTGCACCGCCTGGAGGGCGAGGACATTCCCCTTGGCATCGACCCCGACTGGACCTTCCGGGCCCAGGAGCGTGGCGGCTGGATGAAGGGGCAGATCATCGCCATCGGCACCGACGGCATCTACGAGACCAAGAACCCCGAGGGTGAGATGTTCGGCCAGCAGCGATTCGTCCGCGTCCTGCGCCGTCACGCCGACCGCCCGGCGGCGGAAATCTGTGCCGCCGTGGTGCGCGCCCTGGCCCGCTTCCGGGGCGGCCGGGCCCAGGAGGACGACGTCACCCTGGTCATCGTGCGCAAACTGGCTTGAGCCCGGGAGCGCGGAGTGGCCGCCGACATCCCCCCTTGACGTTCGGGGACGGATTCATGACATCTCGGTGGCGATCCGGTTAACTTTCGCGGAAGCGACCGAAAACCGGTGTACAGCCAGCGGTCCGATGCGTAGTTATCGCGTCCAGGGGCCCGCCCTGCGGTCGTCATGTTCGGCGCCAGGGGCGGCCCTGACCCCGGCCGGGTGGGAGCCACCATGAACGTCGATACCAAGCCGCGAACGGATGTTCCCGCCGGGTCGAGCCGGCTTGACCAGGGCAGATCGGTCACGGGCGGGCCGCCGCCGGGCGACCAACCCGGCGACGAGCCGCGCGATGAACCGCAAGGCCCGCGCCGCTACCGCTCGATCTTCATTTCCGACATTCACCTGGGGACCCGGGGCTGCAAGGCCGAGTTCCTGCTCGGCTTCCTGCGCGACACCGAAAGCGAAAACCTCTATCTGGTCGGCGACATCATCGACGGCTGGCGCCTGCGTCGCACCTGGTACTGGCCCCAGGCCCACAACGACGTGGTCCAGAAGCTGCTGCGCAAGGCGCGGAAAGGGACCCGGGTGGTGTTCATCCCCGGCAACCACGACGAGTTCGTGCGCGACTACCTGGACAACGACTTCGGCAGCGTCGAAATCGAGGACGAGGTGATCCACACGGGGGCCGACGGCAAGCGCTATCTGGTGCTGCACGGCGACCGCTTCGACGGCGTGGTGAAACATGCCAAATGGCTGGCCCACCTGGGCGACACCGCCTATCAGTTGGCGCTGACCGTCAACAACTGGCTGAACTCGGTGCGCCGGAGCCTGGGGCTGTCCTATTGGTCTTTGTCCAAGTATCTGAAGCACAAGGTTAAAAACGCCGTCCAGTTCATCGACGACTATGAGAACACCCTGGCCGCCGAGGCCCGCAAGCGCGAGGTTGACGGCATCGTCTGCGGCCACATCCACCACGCCGAAAAACGCATTATCGGGGATGTCCTCTATTGCAACTCGGGCGACTGGGTGGAAAGCTGCACCGCCATTGTCGAACACTGGGACGGCACCATGGAGGTGCTCGACTGGACCCGGGTCGAGAGCATCGACGATCCCCAGTATGCGCCGGTCGGCGCCCCCAAGGCCGCGCGAACCCCCGGCCAGGGCCTGACGACCGGCACCGGCGTGGCCAGGGTTGGGATCGCCAGAGAGGACCAGAGATGCGAATCGTTGTCGTCACGGATGCGTGGTTTCCTCAGATCAATGGTGTCGTCCGCACGCTCCACACCCTGAAGACGCGCCTGGAGGCTCGGGGTCACGAGGTGGTCACCATCACCCCGGAAACCTTCCGCACCGTTCCCTGCCCGACCTACCCGGAAATCCGCCTGGCCCTGAAGCCGCGCCGCAAGATGGCCGAAACCATCGAGCGCTTCCGCCCCTGTGTGGTCCACATCGCCACCGAGGGGCCGCTGGGGCTGGCCGCGCGCGGCTACTGTCAGGCCGTGCAGGTGCCCTTCACCACCGCCTTCCACACCAAGTTCCCGGAATACATCAACGCCCGCTTCAGGGTGCCGGTGGGTCTGGGCTACCGCCTGATGCGCTGGTTCCACGGGCCCTCGAAGGCGGTGATGGTGGCCACCCAGACGGTCGAGGACGAACTGCACCGCCACGGCATCACCCACACCCGGCGCTGGACCCGGGGGGTGGACACCGACCTGTTCCGCCCGCGCGACAAGGCGGCGCTGGACCTGCCCCATCTGGCCGACCTGCCGCGCCCCATCCTGCTCTCGGTCGGCCGGGTGGCGGTGGAAAAGAACATCTCCGCCTTCCTCGATCTGGACGTGCCGGGCTCCAAGGTGGTGGTCGGTGACGGGCCCCAACTGGAGGAGTTGCGCCGCCGCCATCCCGGGGTGCGTTTCGTCGGTGCCCGCCAGGGCGAGGATCTGGCGGCCCACTTCGCCTACGCCGACGCCTTCGTCTTCCCCAGCCTGACCGACACTTTCGGTCTGGTGCTGCTGGAAGCCCTGGCCAGCGGCGTGCCGGTCGCCGCCTTCCCGGTGCCGGGGCCGCTGGACGTCATCGGCTCGGCCCCCGTGGGCTGCCTGGACAAGGACCTCAAGGTGGCGGTGGAAAAGGCCCTCTCGGCCGACCCCAAGGCCTGCCGGGCGCACGCCGAGACGTTTTCGTGGGAGGCCTCGGTGGACCAGTTCCTGTCCAACGTCTTCCCCTTCGATCCGGCGGTGCTCGATGCCGCCCCCGGCACCGCCGCGCCGGCCAAGGTGGCTCGCCCGATGTCGCAACAGCCGGGCTGAAGGCGGCCCGCGAGGTTCCCATGAGCGGCCAGACGGGCGTCCCCGACCTGCTGCCCACCCCGCCCGGTGGCGAACGGCGGCTGGTCCTGCATTCCTGCTGCGCCCCCTGCGTCGGCGGGATCATGGAAAGCATGGCCGCCGCCGGCCTGGAGCCGCTGGTGCTGTTCTACAACCCCAACATCCACCCGGCCCCCGAATACCTGAAACGCAAGGACGAGAACGCCCGCTTCGCCGAAAAGCTGGGCCTTCCCTTCGTCGATGCCGACTACGACCCCAAGGCCTGGATGGACCGCGTGCGCGGCCTGGAAGCGGAACCCGAACGCGGCGCCCGCTGCACCGTCTGCTTCGACATGCGCCTCGCCTACACCGCCGATTACGCCCACCAGCACGGCTACCGGGTGTTCACCAGCTCGCTCGGCATCTCGCGCCACAAGGACATGGCCCAGGTCAACGCCAGCGCCACCCGCGCCGCCGCCCGCCACCCGGACCTCACCTACTGGGACCACAACTGGCGCAAGAACGGCGGCATGGACCACATGCTGACCGTCTCCCGGCGCGAGGACTTCTACCGCCAGGACTACTGCGGCTGCACCTTCTCCAAACGCGCCGCCGAGCGGGGGTAGGGGTGCAGCCGCCTTGCGGTGGCTTTATGGGGCGCTGCCCCATACCCCGCCGGGGAGGCCGGAAGGCCTCCCCGGACCCCACCATCAGCTCATTGTCATCGGGGCTTCGCCAGAGGATGGCGTTGTGGGTGCCAATGGTTGTTTCAGCAGGCCAGCTTTGCTGGCCTGCAACCAAAAACCATCCGTGTTTTCCTCCGCCGTGGCGTATTCCGCCAACGAAATGGCGGGGGTCTGGGGGACACCCAGTGTCCCCCAGTCTGGTTCGGTCATGCCTCACCCGCGCCGCCGCTCGCCACCCGGACCTCACCTACTGGGACCACAACTGGCGCAAGAACGGCGGCATGGACCACATGCTGAGCGTCTCCCGACGCGAGGACTTCTATCGCCAGGATTACTGCGGCTGCACCTTCTCCAAACGCGCCGCCGAGCGGGGGTAGGGGTGCAGCCGCCTTCGGCGGCTTTATGGGGCGCTGCCCCATGCCCCGCCGGGGAGGCCGGAAGGCCTCCCCGGACCCCACCATCAGCTCATTGTCATCGGGGCTTCGCCAGAGGATGGCGTTGTGGGGGCCAATGGTTGTTTCAGCAGGCCAGCTTTGCTGGCCTGCAACCAAAAACCGTCCGTGTTTTCCTCCGCCGTGGCGTATTCCGTCAACGAAATGGCGGGGGTCTGGGGGACACCCAGTGTCCCCCAGTCTGGTTCGGTTTGGGGGGTTCCCCTCTCACCCGCGCCCTGCGGTGGCGCAGTCGTCGCGGCCCAGCTCGGTGAAGCGGTCGAGCAGCCACTGGGCGGCTGGTCCGGGTGGGGTGTCGGCGCGCCAGACGCCGAAGAAGTGGTACAGGTCCACCTGGTGGTCGGGCAGGTCGAGGCGGCTCAGGGTGCCGGTCATCAGGTCGGCCTCGACCAGGTGCAGGGGCATGTTGCCCCAGCCGATGCCCTGGCGCAGCAGGGCGTGCTTGGCGCCCAGGTCAGCCAGCCGCCAGGTGCGTAGCCCGGTGACGCTGAAGTCGCGCCCCTCGGTGGCCTGCGAGCGGTCACTGATCACCAACTGGACGTGCCGGCTGGCCTCGCCGGGCGGGATGGTGCCGAGGCGGGCCAGGGGGTGGTTGGGGGCGGCCACGGTGACCAGGGGCACGGCGCCGGCGGCCTGACGCTCGACCCCGGGAACCACCGACTCCAGCGGCCCGGAGAGGCCGACGACCGCCTCGCCGTCGCGCACCATCTGCGAGACGGCGCCCAGGGTTTCCATGTGCAGACGCAGGGTGACGTGGGGAAAGGCCTCGGCGAAATCGCCGAGCACGGCGGCCAGACGCGGGTAGGGCACCATCACGTCGACCACCAGATCGACCTCGGCCTCCTGCCCGGCGCGCAGGCTGGCCACCTTGGCCTGCAGGCCGGCCAGGGCGGCGTCGATGGTGCGCGCCTCGGCCAGCACGGCGCGGCCGGCGTCGGTCAGCACCGGCTTGCGGGTGCCCTGGCGCCGGAACAGGCGCACGCCGAGTTGGGCTTCCAGGTTGCCGATGCCGTAGCTGATCACCGACACGGCGCGGTTCAGGCGGCGCCCGGCGGCGGCGAAGCTGCCGCTGTCGGCGACCGCCAGGAAGATGCGCACCTGGTCGAGGGTGGGCGGGGCGGGCTGGCTCATTTTTCTATCTGATAGAATAAATCAGACAGAATTATCTCACTTTCCCGTAAAGCCAGCAAGCCCCATCTGTGCTCCAGGAGCGGCCGCGCGCCGCCTGACCCCGCACCGTCTGACAAGGAGGCCAGACAGATGATTGAAAGACGCCCGTTCGACACCTTCGGTGCCTTCGACCATGGCTGGCTCGACACGCACCACCACTTCAGCTTCGGCGACTACCACGACCCGGAGCGCGTCAACTGGGGCGCCCTTCGGGTGTGGAACGACGACACCATCGCTCCCGGCACCGGCTTTCCGGCCCACCCGCACCGCGACATGGAGATCATCACCTATGTCCGCAAAGGGGCGATCAGCCATCAGGACAACCTGGGCAACGAAGGCCGCACGGCGGCCGGCGACGTGCAGGTGATGTCGGCCGGCTCGGGGATCGTCCACGCCGAGTTCAACCAGGAGGACGAACCGACCGAGCTGTTCCAGATCTGGATCCACACCGCCCAACGCGGCGCCAAACCCTCGTGGGGGACGCGGCCGTTTCCCCGCGACGCCCGGGCCGGGCGCTTCGTCACCCTGGCTTCGGGCCTGGACGACGACGCCGACGCCCTGCCCATCGGCACCCCGGCCCGCGTGCTGGGGGCGACCCTGGCCGCCGGCCAGGAAGCCACCCTCGAGGTCGGGCGGGAGCGCCACCTCTACCTGGTCTCGGTCGATGCCCCCATCGAGGTGAACGGTGTGCGCGCCGAGCCGCGCGACGGGGTTGCCGCGACCGACGAGACCACGCTTACCGTGCGCGCCCTGGCGGACACCGAAATCGTCCTCGTGGATGCCCAATAACTCGGACGCCCAATAACTTGGACACTCAATAACCCGTTCCATCCATCGCCACAGGAGACTCCTCATGGCCAAGGTTCTCGTTCTCTACTACTCCACCTACGGTCACATCGAGCAGATGGCCGGCGCCGTGGCCGATGGCGCCCGCGCCGCCGGGGCCGAGGTGGACATCAAGCGGGTCCCCGAAACGGCACCCGAGGAAGTGGCCCGCAACGCCGGCTTCAAGCTCGATCAGGCGGCCCCCATCGCCACCATCGACGACCTGGAACACTACGACGCCATCGTCGTCGGCACCGGCACCCGGTTCGGGCGGGTCAGCTCGCAGATGGCCGCCTTCCTCGATCAGGCCGGCGGGCTGTGGGCGCGCGGCGCCCTGCACGGCAAGGTGGGCGCCGCCTTCACCGCCAGCGCCACCCAGCACGGCGGGCAGGAAACCACCCTGTTCTCGATCATCACCAACCTTCTGCACTTCGGCATGACCGTGGTCGGCCTGGACTACGGCTTCGCCGGCCAGATGACCAACGACGAGGTGACCGGCGGCAGCCCCTACGGCGCCACCACCATCACCAACGGCGACGGCAGCCGCCTGCCCAGCGACAACGAACTGGCCGGCGCCCACTACCTGGGCCACCGAGTGGCCCAAACAGCCCTGAAACTGACCGCCTGAGGACGCACGACAAAGGGGCACCCCGAGCGCGGCTGAAAGCCGAGCGACGACGGTGCGCGCATTTGGCAAGACCAAAGGGGCTCTGCCCCCGCGCGCACCCCGAGTGAGGCTGAAAGCCGAGCGACGACGGTGCGCGCATTAAGCAAGACTCAAAGGGGCGCTGCCCCTTTGAACCCCGCCGGGGGACCCTGGGGGTCCCCCGGACCCCCGCCATGACTTTCTCGAGGTCCGGTCGTCGGCCGAGCGTGATGTTGGGCGGGGTTTTCAGGCAGGCCGGCTTTGCCGGCCTGCAACCAAAAACCGGACCACGGAATACATGACGTGTGGGGAGTCGGTTTGTTGGTTCCGCAGGCCAGCGAAGCTGGCCTGCACCCAAACACCATCTGTATTTGGCGCTCCCCCTGCGTTCCGCTCCAAGGAAAGGAGGGGGGCCGGGGGATCGCCTTCGATCCCCCGGTGGGGGTTTGGGGGCAACGCCCCCGATTTGGTCAAGCAGAGGGGCACCGCCCCTGATCGGGTGTCACGGCATCCGGGGGCTGGTGGCCAGGTGGCCGGTCAGGTAGCGGCCGGTGTGGCTGTCGGGGTTTTTGGCGACGTCTTCCGGGGTGCCGTGGGCGACGATTCGGCCGCCGCCGTCGCCGCCTTCGGGGCCCAGGTCGATCAGGTGGTCGGCGGTCTTGATGACTTCCAGGTTGTGTTCGATGACGACCACGGTGTTGCCCTGGTCGACCAGGGCGTGGAGCACTTCCAGCAGGCGGCGGACGTCTTCGAAGTGCAGGCCGGTGGTTGGTTCGTCGAGGATGTAGAGGGTGCGTCCGGTGGCCCGCCGGGCCAGTTCCTTGGACAGTTTCACGCGCTGTGCCTCGCCGCCGGAGAGGGTGGTCGCCTGCTGGCCGAGGTGGATGTAGGACAGCCCGACCCGGTCGAGCAGGGCCAGCTTGTCGCGGATGGCGGGGACCGCCTTGAAGAACTCCAGGGCTTCCTCGACGGTCATTTCCAGGACATCGGCGATGGACTTGCCGCGGAAGGTGATGTCCAGGGTTTCGCGGTTGTAGCGCTTGCCCTGACAGGCCTCGCAGGTGACGTAGACGTCGGGCAGGAAGTGCATTTCGATCTTGATCAGCCCGTCGCCCTGGCAGGCCTCGCAGCGTCCGCCTTTCACGTTGAAGCTGAAGCGGCCCGGCTTGTAGCCCCGGGCCTTGGCCTCGGGCAGGGCGGCGAACCACTCGCGGATCGGGGTGAAGCAGCCGGTGTAGGTGGCCGGGTTGGAGCGCGGGGTGCGGCCGATCGGGGACTGGTCGATGTCGACCACCTTGTCGATGTGGTGCAGGCCGTCCAGGCTGTCGTGGTCGCCGGGGTGGGCGCGGGCGCCGTTCAGGCGGCGGGCCAGGCCCTTGTAGAGGGTTTCGATGACCAGCGACGACTTTCCGCCGCCGGAGACCCCGGTGACGCAGGTGAAGGTGCCGAGCGGGAACTCGGCGGTGACGTTCTTCAGGTTGTGGCAGCGGGCGCCGTGGATGGTCAGGCTGCGACCGTTGCCGGGGCGGCGCCGGGCCGGCACGGCGATGGCTCTGGTGCCGCTCAGGTACTGGCCGGTCAGGCTGTCGGGGTTGGCGATCACCGCTTCCGGGGTGCCTTGGGCGACCACCCGGCCGCCGTGCAGGCCGGCGCCGGGGCCCATGTCCACCAGATGGTCGGCGCAGCGGATGGCGTCCTCGTCGTGTTCGACCACGATGACGGTGTTGCCCAGGTCGCGCAGCCGCTTGAGGGTGGCCAGCAGGCGGTCGTTGTCGCGCTGGTGCAGGCCGATGGAGGGTTCGTCGAGCACGTAGAGCACGCCGGTCAGGCCGCTGCCGATCTGGCTGGCCAGCCGGATGCGCTGGCTTTCGCCGCCCGACAGGGTGCCCGAGGTGCGCGACAGGGTCAGGTAGTCCAGCCCGACGTCCATCAGGAAGCCCAGGCGGTCGGTGATTTCGCGCAGGATGCGCCGGGCGATCTGGCGCGACTGCTCGGGCAGGTTCTCTTCCAGGCTGGCGAACCAGGCCAGCGCCGGGCCGATGGCCAGATCGTTGATCTCGCCGATGTGCCGGCCGGCCACCTTCACCGCCAGGGCTTCCGGCTTCAGGCGGTGGCCGTTGCAGGCGGTGCAGGGGGCGGAGGACTGGTAGCGGCCCAACTCCTCGCGGATGTAGCTGCTTTCGGTCTCCCGCCAGCGCCGCCGAATGGAGGGGATGACCCCTTCGAACGGCTTGCTGGTGGTGTACTGGCGCACCCCGTCGTCGTAGGAGATGCGCACCGGGGCGTCGCCCGAGCCGTTGAGGAGGGTGTCGCGCACGGTTTCCGGCAACTCGGCCCACGGGGTGTCGAGGTCGCAGCCGAAGTGGGCCGCCACCCCGGCCAGGGCCTGCCGGAAATAGGGCGAGGGCGGGGTGGCGTTGGACCACGGGGCGATGGCGCCCTGGGCCAGGGTCTTCGACTCGTCGGGGACGACCAGCAGGGGGTCGAAGTAGAGGCGCACGCCCAGGCCGTCGCAGGCCGGGCAGGCGCCGGCCGGGTTGTTGAAGCTGAACAGCCGGGGCTCGATTTCCTCGATGGTGAAGCCGGAGACCGGGCAGGCGAAGCGCGAGGAAAACGTCTGCTTGATCTCGCCGTCCGGGCTTTCCACCAGAAGCAGGCCATCGGACAACTCAAGCGCGGTCTCCACCGAGTCGGCCAACCGGGCGGTTTCGGTGACGGGCAGCTTCAGGCGGTCGACCACCACCTCGAGGTCATGCTTGCGCTTGCGGTCGAGGTCGGGAACCTCGTCGATCAGGTGTATCTCGCCGTCCACCCGCACCCGCTGGAAGCCGCGCTTTTGCAGGGCCCGCAGCTCTTTCTTGTGCTCCCCCTTGCGGCCCCGCACCACCGGGGCTAGGAGCAGCAGGCGGCTGCCTTCGGGCAGGGCGGCGATGGCGTCGACCATCTGGCTGACCGTCTGGCTTTCGATGGGCAGGCCGGTGGCCGGGCTGTGCGGCACCCCGGTGCGGGCCCACAAAAGGCGCATGTAGTCGTGGATTTCGGTCACCGTGCCGACCGTCGATCGCGGGTTGCGGCTGGTCGTTTTCTGCTCGATGGAGATGGCCGGCGACAGGCCCTCGATGGAATCCACGTCGGGCTTCTGCATCAGCTCCAGGAACTGGCGGGCGTAGGCCGACAGGCTTTCCACGTAGCGCCGCTGGCCCTCGGCATAGATGGTGTCGAAGGCGAGCGACGACTTGCCGGAGCCCGACAGCCCGGTGATCACCACCAGGCGGTCGCGCGGCAGGTCGAGGCTGACGTCTTTCAGGTTGTGCTCGCGCGCGCCGCGCACGCTGAGCCGTTTGCCGTCGTCGGTCATGGTCGGGGAGCCATCGGGAAGGGGGCGGAAGGGTCCCCTAGATAGCGCCTGTCCCTGGCATCGCCAAGGGGCGCCCGGGGGCTTTCGGCTGTCGGCCGTGCATGGCGGGCTTGCGGGGGCGGGCCGCATCGGATAAACGAGCCCCTTTCCGGGCGCCGCGCCGCCGCTCCGGCGACGGTGCGCGCCCCTGGTCCGAAACAGCGGTGTATCCATGACGGGAACAGGCAAGGAGGCCCGGGCGGGGTGATCCAGATCGACGGCTTGTCCAAGGCGTTCGGCGGCCTGCAGGCGGTGGACGCCTGCTCCTTTTCGGTCGGCAAGGGGCGGGTGACCGGCCTGATCGGCCCCAATGGCGCCGGCAAGACGACACTGTTCAACATGGTCGCCGGGTTCCTGAAACCGGACGATGGCAAGGTGGTGCTGGATGGCGAGGACGTCACCGGCCTGCCGGGCCATGTGCTGTTCCACAAGGGGCTGGTCCGCACCTTCCAGATTCCGCACGAATTCAGCCGCATGACGGTGCGCGAGAACCTGATGGTGGTGCCCCCCGCCCAGGTCGGCGAGAACCTGATCAAGTCGTGGCTGCGCTGGTCGAAGGTGCGGGCCGAGGAAATCCGGGTGCGCCACAAGGTGGAGGAGGTGCTCGACTTCCTGTCCATCGATCATCTGGCCGACGAGCTGGCCGGCAACCTGTCGGGCGGCCAGAAGAAGCTTCTGGAGCTGGGCCGCACCATGATGACCGACCCCAAGGTGGTGCTGCTCGATGAGCCCGGGGCCGGGGTCAACCGCACCCTGCTCGGCAAGCTGGCCGAGGCCATCCAGCGCCTGAACGAGGAGCGCGGCTACACCTTCTGCATCATCGAGCATGACATGGACCTGGTTTCCAAGCTGTGCGACCCGGTGGTGGTGATGGCCCAGGGCACGGTGATCGCCGAGGGGCCGATGCACGATATCCGGGCCAACCGCGAGGTCCAGGAGGCCTATCTGGGCGGCGGCATGAGCGGCCGCATGGGCCACCACCACGACGTCGCCCGCCAGCAGGCGGCGGCCCAGGCGGCCACCCTGACCCCACGGGAGGCCGGGGCATGAGCATCGCGTCCGCCGCCTCCTCCGCCACCTCCTCCGCAACCGGGCCCGCCGCCACGCCGCTGGTCGAGATCGACAAGGTCACCGGCGGCTATGGCGGGTCCGACATCCTGAGCGACGTCGAACTGTCGATGACGGCCGACCAGATCGTCGTCATCATCGGGCCCAACGGGGCCGGCAAGTCCACCCTGATGAAATCGGTCTTCGGGCTGGTCCGCATCCGCCAGGGCCACATCCGGCTGGACGGCGAGGAGATCACCAACCTGCGCCCCGATCTGGTGGTGCAGAAGGGGGTCGGCTACGTGCCCCAGGAGCGCAACGTCTTCCCCTCGATGACGGTGGCCGAGAACCTGGAGATGGGCGCCTTCCTGAGGCGCGACGACTTCCGGCCGCAGATGCGGCGCATGTACGACCTGTTCCCGCGTCTGGCCGAGCGGCGCGACCAGTTGGCCGGCTCGATGTCCGGCGGGGAACGCCAGATGCTGGCCATGGCCCGCGCCCTGATGCTGGAGCCCCGCCTCTTGCTGCTCGACGAGCCGACCGCCGGGCTGTCGCCGCTGTTCATCGACCAGACCTTCGAACGCATCAAGGAGATCAACAGCTTGGGCATCGGCATCCTGATGGTCGAGCAGAACGCCCGCCAGGCCCTGGCCATCGCCGACATGGGCTATGTGCTGGCGACCGGCCGCAACCGTTACACCGACACCGGGGCCAACCTGCTGGACAACCCGGAAGTCGCCGAAATGTTCCTGGGAGGTTAGCCGCGCCATGGATGTGGTCCAGCTTTTCGTCTATGGCATCGTCCTCGGCTCGATCCTCACCCTGGGGGCGATCGGGGTGTCGCTGATCTATGGCATCCTGCGCTTTGCCCATTTCGCCCAGGGCGACGTGGCGGCCTTCGGGGCCTACATCGCCCTCAGCGTGGTGGTGGCCAGTGGCCTGCCGGCCCTGGCGGCGCTGCCCGTCGCCATGCTGGCGGCGGCCGGCCTGGCCATCCTTATCGACCAGACGGTGTACCGCCGCCTGCGCGGGGCCAGCCCGGTGATCCTGTTGATTTCCTCGTTCGGCATGGCACTGGTGATCCGCTCGCTGATCCAGCTGGTGTGGGGGCCGCACAACCAGACCTTCGCCAGCGGCATCCAGATCCCCTATCGGGTCGGCGGGCTGGTCCTCAAGCCGGACCACCTGCTGATCGTCGCCGCCGCGGTGGCGCTGGTGGTCGGGTTGCACCTGTTCCTGACCCGCACCCGCATGGGCAAGGCGATGCGCGCCATGTCCGACAACATGGACCTGGCCCTGGTCTCCGGGGTGCCGGCCGAGCGCGTGGTGATGGTCACCTGGGCCCTGGCCGGGGCCCTGGGCGCGGCGGCCGGGGTGTTCCTGGGCATGGATACGCGGCTGCATCCGCAGATGGGCTGGTCGGTGCTGCTGCCGGTGTTCGCCGCCGCCATCCTGGGCGGCATCGGCAAGCCCTATGGGGCGATCGCCGGCGGGCTGGTGATCGGGGTCGCCATGGAGATGTCGACCATGGTCATCGACCCCGCCTACAAGCCGGCGGTGGCCTTCGCCATCATGGTTCTGGTGCTGGTGGTGCGCCCGCAGGGCATTTTCGCCGGCAAGGTTCTCTAGGGTCGGACAGGGGAGCGGTCACATCATGGATTTCCTGGGCCTGGAGAGCTATCTGGTGGCCATGCTGACCACGGTCGGCATCTACGCCGTGCTCAGCCTGGGGCTGAACGTGCAGTTCGGCCTGACCGGGCAGATCAACATCGGCATCGCCGGCTTCTATGCCGTCGGCGCCTACACGGCGGCCATCCTGACGACCAGCGAGAGCGTGCATCACCTGGGCGGCTTCGGGCTGCCCTTCGTCATCGGGCTGGCCGGGGCGGTGCTGATGAGCGCCCTGATCGCCCTGCCGATCGGCCTGGTCACCATAAGATTGCGCTCCGACTATCTGGCCATCGCCACCATCGGCATCGCCGAGATCATCCGTCTGGTGTTCAAGAACGAGGACTGGCTGAGCAACGGCGTGCGCGGCATTCCGGGCATCGAGCGGCCGCTGGCCGGCTGGCTGGGCACCAACGCCCATGTCACCCTGGCCGTGGTGCTGGTGGTGCTGGCCGTCGTCTGGTGGCTGTGCGAGCGGGCCCGGGTCTCGCCCTGGGGGCGGGTCTTGCGGGCCATCCGCGAGAACGAGCAGGGGGTGACGGCGGCCGGCAAGGACGTGGTGCGCTTCCGCGTCCAGGCCTTCGTGGTCGGCGCCGCCATCATGGGCCTGGGCGGCGCCCTTTATGCCCACGTGGTCGGCTTCATCAGTCCGGAAGCGTTCATGCCCCTGCACGCCACCTTCCTGGTCTGGGTGATGCTGATCGCCGGCGGGGCCGGCAACAACACCGGGGCCATCGTGGGGGCGCTGATCATCTGGCTGGTCTGGTCCGGCACCGAGCTGGTCACCGGCCGCCTGCCGCCCGAGTTCGCCACCCAGGCCAGCTCGGTCAGGGTTTTGATGATCGGCGTGCTGTTACAGGTTATTCTGATCGCCCGGCCGCAGGGTTTGCTGCCGGAGCGGGCGCCGCGGGCCGTGGGAGCGGCCCGAGGGCGCGGGAAGTGAGGCAGCCTGGGGCGGAAGGTGACTTAAAGTCGCCATAATCTTCCCCTAGTCTGCCTCAGGTCGGGTCCCGGAGGGACCTCTCCGTGGCCGATCCCGGTCCGCCCGACGGGCCGCGGCGCGGAGCTACCGGGACCATGAGAACAATGACTTCAATAAGGAGTGGGATGCGATGAAACGAGTTCTGACCCTGGCTGGTGCGCTTGCCCTGGTGGCCGGTGTGACCGCCGCTGATCCGGCCCATGCCGCCGACGGCGAGACCGTGTTCAAGAAGTGCTCTTCCTGCCACAACCTGAGCGCCGACAAGGACCACGGCAAGAAGCTGGGTCCCAACCTGTGGGGCGTGGTGGGCTCGAAGCCGGCCAGCAAGGCGGACTACAGCTACTCGGACAGCTACGAGAAGCTGGCCGCCAAGGGCGAGACCTGGACCAAGGAGAACCTCATGGGGTACGTCGAGAACCCCAAGAAGTTCCTGTCCGAGAAGCTGGGCGAGAAGAAGGTCAAGTCGAAGATGACCTTCTTCCTGAAGGACGAGGAAGAGCGTTCGGCCGTCATCGACTTCCTGGCCACCAAGAAGTAAGAACTGGGCAGCAGCGTCCCGCTTCCGGGGAAGGGCTGCCGCCCGGCCCGGAGGCGGGCGGCAGCCTGAACGGATGAGGCCGGCACCGAAGGGCGCCGGCCTTTTTCGTGTCCCTGGTTCGGTGTCGGGCGCGCGCCGGGTCGGCGCGGCCTGTCAGCCAGCCGACTCAGCCAGCCGATTGGGCTGCCTTCCGTTGGCTCAGCAGGGTGTCGCGCAACTGGCTTTCGCAGGCTTTCAGGCGCTCCTCGGCCTCGGCCCGGCGGCGGCGCGCCTGCTCGGTGATGTCCATGGTCTCGGTCAGCGTGGCCATCAGGTTGGCGTTGGCCTGCTCGACCGCCTCGATGTCGACCACCCCGCGCTCGATGGCCTTGCGGGCCTCGCGGTTGGCGGTCTTCAGGCTTTCGCTCGACTGGACCAAAAGCTCGTTGGTCAGGTCGTTGACGTCGTTCACCGCCTCGGCCGCCTGGGTCGCCCGGTTGGCGGTGATGGCGATGGCCAACTGGCGCTTCCACATGGGAATGGTGTTGGTCTGCACCGACTGGATCTTGGCCACCAGTCCCTTGTCCACGTCCTGGGTGTTGCGGATCGCCGGCATGTTCTGGATGACGATCTGCCGGGTCAGCTTGAGGTCGTGCAGGCGCCGTTCGACGCTGTCGATGGTGTTCTGGAAGTCGCGCACCTTCTGGGCGGCGATCATGTCGTCGGGATTCTTCTCGGCCGTCTGGCGCAACTCGGGCATCAGGCTGTCGGTCATGTGGGCGAGCACCGCCTCGCCGGCCTGGATGTAGATGTCGAGCCGGGCGTAGAAGCCCAGGGTTTCGGCGTACATGCGGTCCAGCTTCTCGATGTCGCTCATCAACTGGCGGGCATGGCGGTCCAGGTTGGCCTGGATGGCCTCGATCTGGCTGTCCACCATCTCGTAGCGCTGCAGGAACTTGACCACCGGGCTGACCTTGCCGAGCAGCTTGCCGAAGAAGCCGGGCTCGCCCTCCTTCAACGCGTCGGTGGAGAAGCCGCGCATGGTGGCGACCACCTCCGACAGCGCCGCCTGGGCCGGGCCGATGTCCTTGTTGCGCACCCCGTCGAGGATGCTTTCGCTGGCCTCGGTGGCGCCGCGCTGGGCCTCGGCGCCCCAGGAGAGGATGGACAGGCTGTCCGCCGGGTCCAGCTCGGCGATGGCCTTCCTGAGGTCCGGCTCGCCCACCTCGGGCATCGAGCCGGCCTCGGCCAGCTCCTGGGTCAGGGCCGGGGTGGGCAGGGGGATGGCCGACAGGGCCTCGCGGGTCACGGGCAGGGTCTCGCTCATGGCTGGGTGGCTCCTTGGGGCTCGGATTCCGAAAGCATGCGGCGGATCACGGTCAACTCGATGTCGAGGCTTTCCAGGTCGTCGGCCACGTTGGTCTCGCGCTGGCGCTCGAAGGCGCGGGCCAGATGGTCCAGCGCCTCGCCGGCCTTGACCATGACCTCGGCCTGGGGTGGCACGCCCTTGGCTTCCAACTCAGCGTAACGCTCGGCGACCTGGGCGGCGTCCTCCAGGTAGACGTTCAGGAAGCGGCGCGAGCGGCGCACGTCGCCGGGGTCGTCCTTCAGGGCGGCGACCACCCGATAGGCGGTGTCGGCCATCTCCTTCAGGGCTTTCTGGGTCGGCTTGTGGCGGATCCGCCGACGCGCCGCCCGGGTCCGCTCGATGCGTGCCAGGGCCTCGGTCATGACCTGCCACAGGTGCTCCGGGCTGATCCCGTCGGCCGGGTCGATCAGCTCCCAGGGCGCATGGTCGCGGCCGATCAGCAGGCGCAGGCCGAAGCCGGCGACCAGACCGGTGGCCAGCGCCGCCAGGGTGCCCAGGGGGCCGCCCAGAACCACCGTTGCCGGCTGCATGGCCAGGATGACCAGGGCCGCCAGCAGGCAGCAGGTGACGAACTTCCAGCCCTCCAGCCACGGCCAGGGGAGGGCCCGTTGGCTGGCCAGATCGGCTTGCAGGCGGCGGCTCAGGCGGTCGGTGGCGGCCATCGGGGGGGTCAGTTCCAGGGCGCCGGGTGGACCAGGGTCACCACCACCCGGGCGAGGCGTCCCTGATAGGCCAGGGTGGGTTCGTCGTCGCGCCGCGGCAGGGGCTCGCTGCCGCCGATGCCGGCGGTGGTCAGGCGTGCGCGGTCGATGCCGGCGGCGATCAGCCGGTCGGCCACCGCCTCGGCCCGCTGTTGGCTGAGCAGGCGGTTGCTGTCGGCGTCGCCCAGGGTGCCGCTGTGGCCGACCACCGAGGCATGGTGGCGCGGATGCTCGGTGAGGAAGACGACGGCCCGCTCGATGGCGGTGCGCCCCTCGGCGGTCAGCTCGGTGCCCCGGGCGAAGGGCACGGTCAGGCGCTGGGTGCTGGCGAGGTTGCCCAGCCAGTGGGTGCCGAGCACGGCGCCGGTGGCGAGAACGATCAGGGCGAGGCCGAACAGTCTGCGGGTCATGGGGCGGGGTTTCGCGTTCCTCAGGAGCCGGTCATCCAGGCGGTGACCCGGTCGTTGTTGGCGTTCAGCCATTCGCGGATGGCGTCCTCGGGGCCGATTTCCTGGCCGCGCGCCAGGATGGCCTCGATCTCGGCGATGTCGAAGGACATGCGGGCCAGCAGCCCGGCCGCCTTGGGGAAATCCTCGGCGAATCCCTGGCGGACCATCACATGCACCGACTCGGCCTTGCCGAAGCGGTGCTCGGGGTCGTCCAGGTAGCGCAGATCATAGGCCCCGAACAGCCAGTGCGGGTTCCACAGGGTGGCGGCCACGCAGGCCCCCGAGTCGATGGCTTGGCCAAGGTCGCGGGCCATGGAAAAGTCGGTCCCCTCGGTCAGTTCCAGGTTGGCGCCCAGATCGGACAGGGTGTCGCGCGTCATGCCCATGATGCCCGAGCCCGGGTCGATGCCGAGGATGCGCCCGCCGATCGCCTGGGCCCCCTCGGGTGTGGCCAGATCGGCCAGGGCGCGCAGCGAGTCGGGGCAGGCGGCGGAGACCGCGATGCCGAGGCGGGCGTTGTCGTACAGGGTGCCGTGATCAATCAGCTTGTCGCCGTACCGCTCCAGGTAGGCGGCGTGGGTCTGGGGCAGCCAGGCCATCATCATGGCGTCCAACTCGCCCAGGGCGACCGAGCGGTACTGGATGGCGATGTCCGACAGGGTCAGCTCGGCGTCGATGCCCATGCCCTTTTCCAGAATCAGGGCGGCCATCTTGGAGACGATCTCGGCATCCTGCCAGGTGGTCCAGCCGATCTTCACCGGCTCGGCGCGGGCCGGGCCGCCCGGGCCGGCGAGCAGCAGGCCGAGGGCCAGCAGGGGGGCGGCCAGCAGGGATCTACTGTTCATGGAAAAGGCCTCCGGAGCGGACATCGGCCACCTCGGCCAGCACCTGATCCAGGCCCTGGCGCAAGGCCTCGGGATCGGCGGCCGAGGTGTAGAAGGTGCGCCCCGGCTGGTTGAGGGCGCTGTCGGTGATGCAGAAACCCAGGGTGTGGATGCTGACCGGGCTGGCCGGGTTGTCGGTGATGGCGCGCACCACCGGGGCCGGGTCCTGGCCCTCGCTGTGGGCGCCGTCGGTGATGACGATCAGCCGGTAGTCGCCGAAGCCGCGTTGGCGCGCCCCTTGCGCCTCAAGCATTTGCTGGCCCAGGGCCAGGGCATCGCGCAGGGGGGTGCCGCCATCGGGCAGGGCGGCCTCGACGGCGGCGGTGAACCGGCGCCGGTTGCCGGTGGCCAGGGGAACCCGGGTCGACAGCCCGTGATGGTCGAAGACGACCAGGCCCAGGTTGGTGGCCGGGTCGATGTTGGCCAGCCAGCCGGCCAGCACGTCGCGCGCCGCCTGGGCCTTGTCGCGATAGGTGCCGGCGCACTTGGTGCCGGCCATGGAGCCCGACATGTCGAGCACCACCACAATGTTGGCGGCGGCCAGATTGTCGGCCATTTCGGCCGTCGTCTCATCGACTACCGTCCCGGCCGGCCAGTGCAGGTCGGCCAGTTGGGCCACGGTGGGGCTTGGCGGTGGCGGCAGCACCCCCGGGGTGGCGTTGCTCTCGGGCCCGCTCTCGTCGCAGCCGGCGAGCAGGGCGGCGGCCAGCAGCGGCACGGCAAGGCGGCGGACGAACGGGGTGGGCATGGGCGCTCTCCCTGCCGGCGGGCGGCCTACCAATTGACCACCGGGGTCAGCACGTCGGATTCGGCCTCCACGTTGACCATGCGGAAGACGACCCGCATGTTGGCGCGGATTTCCTCTTCGGTGCGCGGCGGGGCCGGGTCGCCGGCCTTGAAGCTGTCCGGGCAGGCCGGCACCTCGGGGGCGCCGCACAGGCCGCTGGCCGGGTCCTCGATGCCCCGCCCGTCGACCACGAACTGCGAGGCGTCGAGCGGCACCCCGGAGCTGTCGGCGAAATCGAGGATGGCCCGGCGCACCGCCTGGGCGCGCGACAGGCTCAGGGTCAGGGTGGACTGGCGCTGGCGCCTGAGCACGTTCTCCGGCTGCCCTTCGCGGTACTTCATGACCAGATAGCGGGTCGGGTCGGTGTGGCCTTCCACCGTCATCACGGCGCCGCCGTAGGTGGCGGCCAGATCGATCACCCGGCGGAAGTCCCCGGCGTACCGGCTGGCCGGGAAGTCGGCCTGGTTGGGCTCGAAATTGATGGTGAAGGTGAGCAGGGTGCTGTCGTCCAGCGTGCCCTCGCTCTGCATGCGCCGGGTGGCGGCGTCGGCGGCCTGGGTGTCGAAGCCGCTGATGCGGGCCGCCCGGGTGTCGAACAGGTCGCCGCCCAGGTCGTCCCAGGCCCAGCCGGCGGTGGTGACCTCAAGCACCGTGCCGACCATCTGGCGCTCGGCCAGGAAGCGCCCGGTGTCGCCGACCAGCCGGGTGAAGCTCAAGGGGTGGCTGGCGGTGGCCCAGGTCTTGTTGCCCTCAAGGCCGACCGTCTCCACGCCCTTCCACAGCGCCTCGGCCTCGGCCGCGCGCTCGGCCGAGCCGAGCAGGATGGCGGCCACCTTGTCCCACGGCACGAGCTGTTTCAGCACGTCCTCGCGCACCTCTTCCTCGGCGTCGAGCAGGGCCTGGACCAGGGCCGCCACCTGCGCGCCGTTGGCTTTCAGGTAGTCGGCCCGGACCACCAGCACCTCGCCCAGGGCGCGCGACAGCGAGCGGGTGGAGAGCAAAACCTCGGCCCCGCGCACCGAGCCCTCGGCCCCGGTGCCGACGCCGCCGGCGGTCAGCACCTCGGCTTCCGGGGCGGTGACGAAGACGGCGTCGACGTCGGCGTTGCGCATGAACACGGCGGCCGGGGCGTCGCCCTCCAGGCCGCTGGCGCGGCGGGTGGCGAGCAGGGTCGGCGGCTGCCAGTCGCCGCCGGCGGCGGCTTTGGCGTCACTCAGGATGCGGGCCAGAAGGTCGAGCGGGCGGCCTTTTTCGGGATAGGCGATGGTGGCCCCGGAAAGGTCGGTCGGGCGGTCGATGCCGGGGCGCACCACCAGGGCGTCGTGGCCGCTCGACCAGCCGAACAGGAAGACGCCCACCGGGCTGGCGTCGCGGCCATCGCCGGCCGCCTTGGGGATCTCATCGGCGAGGCGCGCCAACTGGCCGTGGGTCAGCCGCATGAAGGGGGTGTCGCAGCGCAGGTAGGCGGCGAGCTGGGCCTCAAGATCGCGCCCGTCGACCAGCCGCGCCGCCGTGTCGGCGCGGGCGAAGGCGCCGTTGGCCGCCGGCTCGGTGGCATAGGCGTTGGCGTGCACGCTGACCACGTCGGCCCCGGTCGGCAGCAGCGGAATGGCTGGCGCCTCCAGCGGGCGGCAGGCGGCCACATCGGCCTTCACCTCGGCCGCCCCATCCGCCGCCAGGGCCGGCGAAGACAGCGGGCCGGCCAGGGCGAGTACAGCCAGCAGGGCGGTAAGACAGGCGGCAGGGAAACGGGGCACCGTCGAGCCTCCATCGGCGACAGGGCGCCCGGGGGCGCGCCAGGATCGATCATTCTCGGCACGGCGGCGGGGCGGGCGCGGGTCCGTCCGTTGGCGCCGGGCGGCGGTGCCTTAACAGATCGGGCAGCAGGCGGCGTCCGGCAACCCCCCCCTGGGCCGGCGCGGGCAGCATACATCAGGCGTTCCAGTGTTGGGAGGGGCCGTGGTCCGGGCGCGTGTCGGTCCCGGCCGCCCGCCCCTCAGCCTATTGTTGCCGCGCCGCCTGTGGTCCCTTCACCTGAGCCACCAGGGCGCGGACCAGGGGCGGTGGCCCCTGGCGGATGTCCAGGTCGTCGAGCGGTTCGATGCCGGCCGCCCGCAGGGCCAGGGCGAGGCGTCCCCGCCGTGCCTCGGGGACCAGACAGCCGGCCTGCCAACTGGCCAGTTGCTCGAGAAAACGGGCATGGTCCGGGTCGTGGAAGGGGAAGCCGGTGTCCTGGCGCGGCTTGAAGCCCTCGGCCTCCCAGTAGGTCACGGTGCCCCGGGTGGCGCCCGGGCGGCGTCCCTCGGGGCCCCGGTGCACCATGTCCTTGGGCGGGGCGAGGCGGACCCGGCTGAGGTTGGCGCTCACCTCGGCCAGACGGTCGGCGTCGACCGGCTCGGGGCTCATGGCGGCGATCAGCCCCTGGATCCAGCCGCCGGGATCACCCATCAGCCGCTCGTAGGGCAGGAACAGGGCGCTGGGCGGGGCGATGGCCGACCAGCGGGCCAGCAGGTTGGCGAAGAACAGGGCCTTCTCGACCGCGAAGCGGTGCCACGCCTCGACCTCCCCGGCGGTCAGGCGTTCGGGAAAGTCGAGCTCGAACCACGAGCAGATGGCCGGGTAGGGGCGGCGGTACTGGATGACGTAGGGCCGGCCCGCCACCACCGGGGTGTTCAGCGTGAAGTCGTGGTTCTTCTGCAGGATGGTGTGTGCCTGCTGGCAGGGGATGTCCTGGCAGCACTGGTTGTTGTCGCACCACCGCCAGGGCTCGCCGAAATAGTCCATGACGTGGCGCATCAGCAGATGAAAGCCGCTGCGCGGGAAGGAGATGCTCTGAAGCGGGGTGGGGCGGTTCATCGGCCATTCCGTCGCTGATCGCGGGACCCGTCTGGGCGGGGCGTGCTCTAAATTATTGAATCGAGAGCGGTTTGCGAACCGGACCCCAGAAGCCAGTGATTCCGTTCTGGCGCAAAACGCCCTAACGACGTGGCCGATCATTCTACCCGATGACGGGCGTCAGGTCGCTGGTTGGCTGGCGGCGCGGTGGGCGACCCCGCCGCCGCCGCCGCGCCGCCCGGTCGATCAGTCGGCGCGCCACGGGCGCAGGCGGTTGACGTGCCCCATCTTGCGGCCCGGGCGGGCCTCGGCCTTGCCGTACAGGTGCAGGCAGGCCCCGGGCTCGGCGAGCAGGGCGCGCACCGCCTCGGGGTTGGCTTCCTCGCCCAGCAGGTTGGTCATCTCGGCGTCGGCCAGCCGCAGCGGGCTGCCCAGGGGCAGGCCACAGATGGCCCTGATGTGCTGCTCGAACTGGTCGGTCAGGCAGGCGTCCTGGGTCCAGTGGCCGGAGTTGTGGACCCGGGGCGCCATCTCGTTGACCAGCAGGCGGTGGTCGGCGGTGACGAACATCTCGACCGCCATCACCCCGACCAGATCCAGTGCCTCGGCGGCATCCAGGGCGATCCGCCGGGCCTTTTCGGCGACCTCGGCGGGCAGCCGGGCGGGCACGGTGGAGGTGTGCAGGATGTGGTCGCGGTGCACGTTCCCGGCCGGGTCGAAGGCGGCCGCCGCGCCGTCCAGCCCGCGCGCCACCACCACCGAAACCTCGGCCACGAAGTCGACGAAGGATTCGACCAGCACCTCGTCGCTGGCCAGGGCGGCCCAGGCCTGCCCGGCGGCGGCCTCGGGGTCCTGACCGGGCATGAGCTTCACCTGCCCCTTGCCGTCGTAGCCCAGGCGGGTGGTCTTGGCCACCGCCGGCGGCGGCACCTCGGCCAGGGCGGCGGCCAGCTCGGCGGCCGAGGTGGCGATTCGCCACGGCGGCACGGCGGCGCCGATGCGCTCGAAGAAGCGCTTTTCCGAGGGTCGGTGCTGGCCCACCGCGAGCGCCGCCGGGTCCGGGCGGACCGGCTTCAGGCCGGCCAGGAACTCGACCCCGGGCAGGGCGATGTTCTCGAACTCGTAGGTGATGACGTCGACCTTGGCGGCGAACCCGGCCAGCGCCTGATGGTCGTCGTAGGCGGCCACGGTGTGGGCGGCCGAGACCTCGAAGGCCGGGCTGGCCGGGTCGGGGCAGAAGGCGTGGCAGCGATAGCCCAGCCGGGCGGCGGCCAGGGCCAGCATGCGGCCCAACTGGCCACCGCCCAGGATGCCGATGGTCGCCCCCGGGGGCAGCGCGGCAAGGGCGGGCTGGTTGGTCATCGCCGGCTCACGGATCGCTCGGGGTTTCGGCCACGGCGTCGGTCTGCGCCTGCCGCCAGGCGGCCAGCCGCTCGGCCAGATCCGGGTCCATCAGGGCGAGCACCGAGGCCGCCAGCAGGGCGGCGTTGCGCGCCCCGGCCTGACCGATGGCCAGCGTGCCGACCGGCACCCCGCCCGGCATCTGGACGATCGACAGCAGGCTGTCCAGGCCTTTCAGGGTGCGGCTTTCCACCGGCACCCCGAACACCGGCAGGGTGGTCAGGGCGGCCGCCATGCCGGGCAGGTGGGCGGCCCCGCCGGCCCCGGCGATCAGCGTCTTGAGGCCGCGCTCCCGGGCGCTGCTGGCGTAGTCGTAAAGGCGCTTGGGGGTGCGGTGGGCGGAGACGATGCGCACCTCGTGCGGGACCTTGAGGTCCTCCAGCACGGCCGAGGCCGGGCGCAGGGTCTCCCAGTCCGACTGGCTGCCCATGATGATGCCGACCAGGGGGCGCATCGTGTCTCCTTTTTCGCCGCCTTGAGGGAGGGGGTGCGCGATCCTTGATGCGGCGCGCCGAGGGTCCGAAAAAAGGCGCGATTATAGGCCCCCGGCCGGCCATGGCAAGGGGCGCTTTCGGGTTCGGGCTGCACCCCGCCCCGGTTCCTGGTATGGTTGTTCGACAGCCACCGGGGGCCGGGAGGAAGGCAGTGGCCGACAGCACCGATGTCGGGCCGTTCGCGCGGCCCACCCCGATCAGCGGAACCAGCCGCACCGGGCGCGACAGCCTGGGCGGCGGGGGCGCCGGCGGCCGCCCCCGCCACGGCGCCACCGACGCCTACGAAGAGGCCCAGGGCGGCGGCGGGCATGGCCACATCGTCGACGAGGCCTCGGTGCTGGGCATCCCGGCCCATGGCCTGACCGAGGCCCAGCGCGCCGCCCTCGGCCAACTGGTCGGCGAGATGGAGCGTCTGCGCTGGCAGTTGCAGCAAAGCGAGGGCCGTCAGGCCTATCTCGAGGATCTGGCCGACCGCCACGCCTTCCTGCCGTTGATCAACCACCGCGCCTTCCTGCGCAAGCTGGCCTGGGCCATCGATCAGGTCGAGCAGCAAGCCTTCGAGGCCGCCCTGCTCTATGTCTACGTGGCCCCCTTCGAGATGATCCGCCTGCGCCACGGCATCCACGCCGCCGAGGCGGCGTTGACCCATGTCGCCCGGGTGCTGCAGGCCAACGTGCGCAGCAGCGACATCGTGGGCAGCCTGGGCGGGCCGGCGCTGGGCGTCATCCTCACCCTGACCGATGCCGAGGCGGTGAAGGACAAGGCCGGGCTCCTGGTCCGCCGCATGGCCAACAGCGACTTCGTCTGGCGCGGCCAGACCATCGGTGTGCCGGTGTTCACCGGGCTGCGCGCCCTGGCCTCGGGCGACACCCCCAACGGCGCCGTGGCCGGGGCCGATCAGGCCATGCGCGGCCATCTGCTGGCGACCGAGGATCTGGTGCCGCAACGCCACAGCTGGCCGGCCGAATGGCTGGAGGGGGAAGGGTAGGGCCGGTCCGGCGGGTCAGTCAGGCGATGATGTCGGGGACCAGACGCGAGGTGATGCGGCCGATCTCGTCCTTGAGGACCAGCTTGCGCTTTTTCAGCCGCTGCAATTGCAACTGGTTGAACGGCGAATGCTCGGTCAGCCGCGCTATCACCTCGTCCAGGTCGCGGTGTTCCAGCTCAAGCTCGTGCAGGCGGGCGCGCAGGATGTCGAGGTCGTCGGGATCGGTCATCGGGGGGCGCTGGCTGATTTCCCAAGGGGCGCGCCGCCATCCGGGCCGGCGCTCGTCGCGGGCGGCCGGGGCGGCTTCATGGCAATGAAACTGGCCGCCGGGCCCGGGACACGGTATGGCTGATCTCTGTATGGCTGGAAACGGCGCTTGCGGACAAGTCTTTTCGTGGCCCATCCTGTCACTGCCTGGGTCTTTGGTCGGTGCCGATGACAGCCGCCCTTGCGATCCCCACCTGATGGCAAGGGCGTGGTGCCTGGATGTTCCAAGGGCGTCTTGGCGGACCACTTGGCGGACCACTTGGCGGACCACTTGGCGGGCCACTTGGTGGACCACTTGGCGCGGAGGCTCCCGCCATTCCCTTGATGACAAGACGTGAAGACAGGAGCACGGAGAACAGATGGGCGATATCCGACGGCTTGGCGTACTGACCAGCGGCGGCGACTGCGCTGGCCTCAACGCGGTCATCCGGGCGGTGGTGCAGCGCGCCGTGAGGACCTACGGCTGGAAGGTGCTGGGCATCAAGGACGGCACCATGGGCCTGATGGACCGGCCCTTGCAGTACCGCGAGCTGGACCTGGAAACCTTCTCCGGCGGCGTGCTGCGCGAGGGGGGCACCCTGCTTGGCACCACCAACAAGGGCGACCCGTTCAACTTCCCCATGCCCGACGGCACTTTTCGCGACCGCTCGATGGATTTCGTCGACGGCTTCAACCGGTTGCGTCTGGATGCCCTGGTGGTGATCGGCGGTGACGGCTCGATGAACATCGTCTCGCGGCTGTGCGAGCGCGGCGGCATCGGCATGGTCGGGGTGCCCAAGACCATCGACAACGATGTCCACGGCACCGACTACGCGGTCGGCTTCTCCACCGCCTGCGCCGTGGTCACCGATGCCCTGGACCGCCTGCAGCCGACGGCGGCCAGCCATCACCGGGTGATGATCCTCGAGGTGATGGGGCGCGACGCCGGGCACATCGCCATCAACAGCGGCATCGCCGGCGGCGCCGACGTCATCCTCATTCCCGAGGTGGGCTACACCCTGGACGGCATCACCCGCAAGATCAGGGGTGTCCTGAACGAGGGCCGCAGCCATGCCCTGATCGTGGTCGCCGAGGGGGTGCGCACCGAAAGCGGCGAGAAGGCCACCGTGGCCCAGGCCGACGGGCAGATCCGCTATGGCGGCATCGGCCAGTACCTGACCCACGCCCTGGCCCAACGCCTGCCCGACGTGGAAACCCGGGTCACCGTGCTCGGCCACGTGCAGCGCGGCGGGGCGCCCGACGCGCGGGATCGCATGCTGGCCTCGTCGTTCGGGGTGCACGCGGTCGATCTGGTGGCCGCCGGCCAGTTCGGGCGCATGGTCGCCTGGCAGAACCGGGGGGTGACCTCGGTGCCGCTGGAGGAGGCGACCATCGGGCCGCGCTCGCTGGAGCCGGACGGGCCGCTGATCGGCGTCGCCCGGGGGCTGGGCACCTATGTCGGCGAGGAAGACCCGGCGCGCGCCACCGAGACCACCGCCGAGACCGAGGGGACCGCCGCGGCGCAGAGCTGAGCCCCGGTCGCGTCAGGAGACCGCGCGCCCGCCCGACCGGTGTGGCAAACTCAACCGGCCGGCGGGGCGTCCAGGTCGAAGCCCAGGCGCGCCGCCGGCAGGTTGGCCACGGCGCACAGCCGCTCGATCTCCGGCCGGCTGCTGTCGAGGATCCTGTGGCGCACGGAGGCCGGTATCTCGGGCACGAAGGCTTGGCCGTGGCCACTCAGCCGGCCAGCCAGGGGGCGCAGTCCGTCGGGCAGGGCGTGCCAGAGGCGGCGCGCCAGTCCGTACAGGGCCGGGCTGGCGGAGAGCCGGGTTTGCAGGCGGCTCATGCGCCGGTTGCGGGGTTTCTGGTCGAACAGCGCCACGGTCCGCGCCTCGTCCAGCCCGCAGCGGTGGGCCAGATCCCGGGCAAAGGCGGCCGGTTCGGCGCGCAGGGTCTCCAGGCTGTTGATCAGCAGCCGCTCGGCGCCGAAGGTGCGGGCGAAGGTCTCGGCCACCCGTCCGTAGCTGATCATGCCCAGAATGTCCTGGTTGTCGGCCCAATTGTCGTCCAGCCATTTCTGGAAGCTGTCACGGGTTTTGCCCGTCCCGACCGACTGGGTGTAGAGCGAGGCGACCAGATCCACCGGGTGGCGAACGGTGAACAGGATCAGCGTGTTCGGCCCGGTGACCTGCTTCAGGCGCTCGGGCAGGTGGTCGAAATCGGGGTGGCGCGGCTCGGCGAAGCGGCCGTCGGAAAGGGCGGCCAGCCGACGCTCCGGCGTGCCCGTCTCCAGCCGCGCCGCGACCTCGCCACGGCAGAAGGCGGCGTCAAAGTCGCGCAGGCCGGCGATCTGCTCCAGCACGGTCCACATGGCGTCGCCCTGCGGGAACGGCTTGCCGAGGAAGTTGATCTGTGGGTGCTGGGGGAAGAAAGCCTGGTTGAAGAAGGTCGTGCCGCACTTGAAGTGCCCGATTCGAACGATGAAGGAAGAGTCGTGCATGGTTTCGCCGGTGTCAGTAGGGGAGGGCGCGGTGGTCATGCCGCGTGCGGCGGGGCGGGCAAGGGTCCCGAGGTCCGGCCGGCCCATCGCGGGCCGGATCGACGGGGCCGGGGCTGGGAACAGGGCGGACCGTCTGGTGGTGCGGGGATCGTGTGGGAGACGTCGTGAGCCTGTCGGAAACGATGGCGCTTGGGTGGAATCGGCACCGTGGACCCCATCAGCCGACCCCTTTTTCTGGAAAGAGGGCCATGCCGTCAACTGGCTTTCAGCCCGGCGGTGCCATCGCGACAGGGCACAGACCGAGGCGATGTGACCGGTCCTCCCCCGGTGGTCGCTCGGTCAGCCCGCGCGGCTTTCTGGCGGGGTGGCCGACTCCGGTGGGCGGCGCGACAGTGAGCCAACCAGCCACGCCACCGCCAGCCCGGCCAACACGACCAGGAAAGGCTCCAGCGGAAAGCGGTAGCGGATCGAGCCGATGGTCGCCATGTGCACGGCGGTCAGGTAGCCGGTGAACAGCAGCATCGGCGTTAGTGGCCGCCAGTGGCGTCGCCCCCCCACCACCAGGAAGGCGATCGCTCCGACCAGCGCCAACCCGTAGCTGAGCAGCGAGGCGGCGATGATGTGCGGCGCCGTGTACTGCTTGGCATAGGGCCACAGGCGCCAGAAGCGGACGAACTTCTTGCCCGACAGGGTCAGCCAGCGCCCGGGGTGGTCGTGGATGAACTGGACCGCCGCCTGCGTCATCGCACGGTCGCGTTCCACCGGGTCGGTGATGCCGATGAAGGGGCTGTAATCCACGTCGTCGCTGCGCCCGTTGTCGGTATTCACCCCGCCGCCCGAGGTGTTGGCCGGGTTGGCCCCCGAATAGAGAACCAGCGAGCCGCCCAGGTTGAGGCGCACGAAGGTGCCGTATTTCTCGTGGTTGTGGATCCACCACGGGGTCATCAGGGTGACGTAGATCAGCCCCAGGACCAGTCCCTGGCGCAGCAACAGACCCCACGAGCGCCGATGCACGACCAGAATGAAGGCGGCCAGCAGGATGGGGTAGGCCAGCTCGCCGGTGGGGCGGATCAGGATCGAGGCCACGGCGGCCAGCGACCCCCACAGGTAGCGCTCGCGGGTCCACAGCAGGAAGACCAGACAAAGCAGGAAGGTGAAGCTGGTCTCGGTCAGCCCGCTGACGGCATAGAACAGGGCATGCGGCCAGGCGGCCCAGGCCAGGGCGGCCAGATTGGCCCCCAGCCGCGCCGTCTGGGGCGGGATCGTGCCGCCGTGGCTGGCCAGCGCCAGGGCCAGCTCGCGGACCAGCCAGATGGTGGCCAGCGATAGCACGATGTCGAACAGGTGCAGGAACACACCGCCGCCCAGCCCAAAGGCGACGAGGGAATAGAGCGGCATGTAGGTGTGGGTCTGGACCAGCCCGGTCTCGACCAGCGCCCGGCCATCGGCCACATAGGCCGCGGTGTCGGGGAAACCCTGGTCCGGCAACAGGACCAGCACGGCCAGCCGCAGCACCAGCCCCAGGGCCAGGATGGGCCACGGTCCCAGATCGGCGACGCGATCAAGCAGGCGATGGGGCAGGGGGAGGGCGGCTGGGCTCATGGGCGGTGGGCTCGCGGGCAAGGGCAAGGCGGGTGGCACGGGATCGGGCACCATCCTCCCATAGCAGACCGCGCCGCCGGCGCCTATGCCGTGGCTGCCGGATCGTCGAGGACGCGCCGGATCGGACCCCCGAGGCTCCCTCGGCGCGCCTTGCCAGGGCCGGGCGCCGCGAGTATGGTTGCCGCCCTTGCCCAAGCCCCTCCCTGTCTGGCCCGCCCGGCCACGCCAGGGGTCGGCTTGCCAACCCGCGACCTCATTGCCCGGCCGGTGGGACAGGCCACCCCCGGCGCCCGGGCCGTGGAGATAATTCCTCAACATGGACCAGTACCCCGCCCACCAGGACATCGACCTTGCGGCCTTCTCGCCCTCGGCGCGCCCCCAGACCACCCGCTACGGTCTGCCGCTCGAGGTGCGCTACTGCCAGCGGTGCGTGATTTCCAACCAGCGGCCCAATTCGGCGGTCGAGTTCCGGCACACCAGGGACTCGGTCAAGACCACCATCCACTTCGACGCGGAGGGGGTCTGCGACGCCTGTCGGGTGGCCGAGCGCAAGGCCCACATCGACTGGGCGGCCCGCGAGGAAGAGCTGAAGGCCCTGTGCGCCCGCTTCCGGCGCGACGACGGGCACTATGACGTTCTGGTCCCGGGTTCGGGCGGCAAGGACAGCTTCTATGCCGCCCATGTGCTCAAGTACAAATACGGCATGAACCCGCTGACCGTGACCTTTGCCCCCCACCTCTACACCGACTGGGGGTGGCGCAATCACCAGGCCTGGATTCACGCCGGCTTCGACAACTACACCCTGACCCCCAACGGGCTCAGCCATCGCCTGCTCACCCGGCTGGCGGTGGAAAACCTGCTCCATCCCTTCCAGCCGTTCATGCTGGGGCAGAAGAACATGGCCCCCCGGCTGGCCGCCCTGTTCGGCATCCCGTTCGTCGTCTATGGCGAGAACGAGGCCGAATACGGCAATCCCATCAAGGACATGGACGAGGCCCGCCGGTCCCACCGCTACTACGTGGTGGACGATCCCGACGAGGCCCACCTGGGCGGTGTTTCGGTGCGCGCCCTGAAGGAGGACTTCGGCCTGACCACGGCCGACCTCGAACCCTTCATGCCGGTCGACCCGGAGCGCCTGGAACAGCTTGGGGTGGAGGTCCACTACCTGGGCTATTACCTGCGCTGGCACCCGCAAAGCTGTTACTACTACGCGGTCGAGCACGGCGGGTTCGAAGCCTCGCCGGAGCGTACCTCCGGCACCTACTCGAAGTACAACAGCATCGACGACAAGATCGACGACCTGCACTACCTGACCACCGGCATCAAGTTCGGGATCGGCCGCGCCACCTACGACGCCGCCCAGGAGATCCGCTCCGGCGACATCACCCGCGAGGAAGGGGTGGCCCTGGTCCGCCGCTTCGACCACGAGTTTCCCGAACGCTTCATGCCCGAGCTGCTGAACTACCTGAGCCTGCCGCCCAAGCAGTTCCCGCGCGCCGCCCGCTTCTTCGAAAAGCCGGTGATGGATCGGGCCTACTTCGACAACCTCTGCGACCGCTTCCGCTCGCCCCACCTGTGGATGCTTGAGGACGGCGCCTGGAAGCTCCGCCACCCGGTGTGGAACCAGCCCGCCGACTGAGGCGGCCGCCGGCCACCCCACCGGGCAATTCGCCCTGACGAACCCGCTCTCATGAACCCGCATCAATGAACCTGCGCCTCATCGCCCGCCTCGACGTCAAGGCGCCCAACCTCATCAAGGGGGTTCACCTGGAGGGCCTGAGGGTCGTTGGCGACCCGCAAACCCACGCCCGGCGCTACTACGCGGCGGGGATCGACGAGATCATCTACATGGATTGCGTGGCCAGCCTGTATGGCCGCAACAGCCTGACCGATCTGGTCCGGCGCACCGCCGAGGACGTGTTCATCCCGCTCACCGTGGGCGGCGGCCTGCGCTCGGTGGCCGACGTGGGCGAGATGCTGCGCGCCGGCGCCGACAAGGTGGCGGTCAACACCGCCGCCATCGCCGACCCGTCCCTCATCTCGCGCATCGCCGAACGCTACGGCGCCCAATGCTGCGTGCTCTCCATCGAGGCCAAGCGCCGCCCCGGAACCAGTGGCGCCTGGGAGGCCCTGACCGACAACGGCCGCGAACACAGCGGCCGCGACGTCATCGCCTGGGCCCAGGAAGCCGAACGCCTGGGGGCCGGGGAAATCCTCCTCACCTCGGTCGACCAGGAAGGCACCACCCGGGGCTTCGACGTCGAGCTGGTGGCGGCGGTGGCCCAGGCGGTGCGCATTCCGGTCATCGCCAGCGGCGGCATGGGCACCCTCGAGCATCTGGTCGAGGTGGTCGGCCGGGGGGGCGCCGACGCGGTGGCCATGGCCCACGTCCTGCACTACGACAAGCTGGGCCTGGACGAGATCCGGGCCGCCGCCGCCACCACCGGCCATTTCGTGAGGCAGCCATGACGTCCCGGGTGGTGGTGGTCGACTACGGCATCGGCAATCTGCTCTCGGTGTCCCGCGCCCTGGACCACTGCGGGGCGGCGGTCACGGTCAGCGGCGACCCCGAGGTGGTCGCCCGGGCCGAGCGGCTGGTGGTGCCGGGGGTCGGCGCCTTTGCGCGCTGCCGCCAGGAGTTGGTCGAACGCGGGCTGCTGGAGCCCGTGGTCGAGGTGGCGCGCAGCGGTCGCCCCTGGCTCGGCATCTGCGTCGGCCTGCAACTGATGCTGGATCACAGCGAGGAGTTCGGCCACACCCCCGGCCTTGGCCTGATCCCCGGGGCGGTGCGCGCCATCCCGCCCACCGACGCGCAAGGCCGACCGCAACGGGTGCCGCACATCGGCTGGAACCGCCTGGAGCCTCCCCCCGGCGCCTCTGCCTGGGCCGACGGCATCCTGGCCCCGGTGTCCCCCGGGGCGGCGGTCTACTTCGTCCATTCCTTCGCCGTCGAGCCCACCGACCCGGCCGCCGTGCTGGCCACCACCCCCTATGGCGGCCGCCCCCTGGTGGCGGCGGTGCGCACCGGCAACGCCCATGGGGTGCAGTTCCACCCGGAAAAGAGCGGCCCCGTCGGGCTGGCCATCCTGCGGGCGTTTGTCGGCTGCCTGTAGAGCAGGCCATCAGTCATGGTGAGACTCTCGCGAGTTGAGGAGGGCTTGGCGGGTTTCGTCAATCGCCCCGATACGCCATACCCTTTCTCACCCCGTCACCCACTTTCGCCCTTACCTCGCCATCCCTGCCACAACGTTCGGGATTTTCTTCAGCTTTGCCAGGGGCGGATCGCCGGGGGCCTGTCGCACCAGGCATAAGGGTCGCGAAAGATGGTTTCGCACGCGGACCGGAAATATTCTCTCATGGAGTAGGCGTGGACCTGCCCCTTGCCCAGCCTGGCTGATCGTATTGCTCCAGGATGCCGGTTCGTGAAATCCCCAAACAGCTTCAGCCCGAAGTTGCGCAGGCCTTGAACATCGCTTTCCCTATACATCAGGTACATGTAGAAATATTCTTCGACAACCGCGCCGTTTCTTTCTACTGGGTGGCGGAATTCCTTCACGTATCGATAGGGAACGGTCATCACTTGCTCGACATGGTGGGTGGTGGACGCCGACATCCTCGGCTCAACACCGATGCTGAGCACCGTCGCATCAAGGTCAATCATGCGTGCCTCGGGACTCCCCCAGCCATATCCGTGGCGCGAGACGTCATCAACAATGGCCGATGCCTGAGGGCCCAACGCCGCATACGAGTTGAACGGGTGGAAACTGCGCCGAGCTGAAGGCAGCCGGCGCACATGCTCCGAGAAAACACCCACCCGGTACGCCGGCGTTCGTGAAAGGCTGAAGACCGTGTCCGTGCCCAACAGGTTCATGCTGGCGGTCGGCACCACGACGGTGAGGTCCTCGCCACCGACCTCCCTCAAGGCCGCCAAGTGGGCTGTCAGAACAGCCTCGCGTCCCGGCTCGGCATAGTGCATCAAAAGACCGATATCGGAAACCACGTAAACCACGCCAGAGCGGGGTAGGCCCAGGCTGGCATAGGCGGCGACGATATCCTGGAACGTGTAAGGGCGACGTGTCATCGACAGTCCAATGGGGGTGAAGACTTTCCGGCGGTGCACGCATTCGAACGGCGCGGGAAATGCGGCAGAGCGTTTTGCGCTGAAACGCAATCACCTAAATCAAGGGGGGTGGCTTGCAAAACGCTAGAGGTAATCAAGCCGGCGCATCATGGGTTCGGCATAAGTCAGGAAAGCATCCGTCTGGTCGGTTGTCCACCGCTCTGGTGGGGGGAGCAGATAGCGGGACCGCTGGTTGATGCGTTGCCGCATGGCTTCGGCGACCGGTTCAGGGATGGCGTCGTCAATTCCAAGAAAACGGCGCACTTTTTGGTAAGATTCCGGAAGATCGGCAAAGAACTCCTCGAAACGGATCACCATGTAGCGATCTTCCGGCCAATGGGTCAGAGCATCGAAGATCAGCCGATAGGTTTCGTTCCACAGCCAGGCGTTTTTCTCGATGCCCGATAGAGCGCTCCATTTGGCGTGCAACGGGTCGGTGGGAAGTGGCCGCAGTCGGCCGAGCGCAATGAATTTCTCTACGCCGACCAGGGGGCGGTCGTCGGGCCACCCCACCGGGGTCGGGTCGGGAACGGAATCCGTATAGACGGAGCGGACGAACGAGCGCCCATCGCGGATCAGAACCAAGAGCTTTGCCGTGGGGTGGACCTGCCTGAGTGCCGAGACGAAAGGGGCATAAAAATAGGCGATGTCGCCGAACCAGGGGGTCCCCAGCTGCCTTGCCTTTTCCTCCATGGTTTCGCCGCGCGTGGTGGCGATGATCTCGCCGGCCTGCTGAGGGTTCTTGTAGGTGGCGTAGTTCTGGAGCGTCAGATAGGGCAGGACCTGCTCGCCAGACGTGGTTCCGTAGCGATACTTGCCTTCGTGCAGGCAGGTGATCTGGGTCTCGTTGTTCAGGTAGTTGGCCAGGGCCATGCTGCCGCAGCGACCGGCGCCGACACCGAAAAATGTTTCCATGAGGGCGGAACAACCTTCCAGACGACGGGTAAGAGGGGGCCTGCAAGGCCGATCAGGACACGTATCAGGGCGCGGGTCAGGACAAGTGACGCGTGATGGCCGCCTGAATTGCGGCCACCTTGGTCAAATCCGGCAACTCATCCTGCTCGAAGGAAATCCCCAGGGCGTCTTCCAGGGCCGTCACCAGTTCGATGAAGCTGAAAGAATCCCAGCCCTCCACGTCGTCCATGGTGGCGTCCGGCGTCAGATTGGCGGCGACCTCTGGCCCAAAGAGCTTTTCGAAGGTGGCCACCAGAGTGGGGTGAAGGGTCGCGCTGTCCTCGGTCATGGTACTGGTCCTCGTCAATGATCCGGCCGTTCCGGGCCGCCTGCAATCTGGCCCAACTCACCCGGCCATTTCGCGGGATCATCGCCAAACTGGGCGAAGAGGGCATAGGCCATTCGCTCATAGCCATAGCCGACGCATCCGGAAGCCAGGGGATCAGGCGTGTTGCTGCCAATGTCATAGGCGCCCACCAGGGTCTGCTGATGCAGGTTGAAGGAGGCCACGGAGAGCCATTTGTCCAGGTGCGGTAGCAAGCACTGGGCCTCGAACTTCAGGCGCATGGCGCCCTGGTACGCTCGCTTGCCGCTGGCCGAGGTGGCGAAGAACGGATCGGAGGCGGAGATGACGCGGTAGGTCACCCCCCAGGCGTCGAACCATGCGATGAAGTCTCCCATGATCTCCTGCCGGATCCGCTCGCAGTCAGCCTGAGTCCCGAAGAACACGATCTCCCGCATGGTGAAGGTGCGCAGGCGCTCAAGGCCTCGGATGTTGCGGCTCTCGAAACGGTGACACGGGTTTCTGGCCGTGATCTCCATGGGAAGCTGATCGAGCTGGTCATCTCGCAGCCCCTCGAAGGTGTGGTAACACACCGTCGGGGCCAGCATTTCAGCATGGGGCCCGAACTTGGCGTGGCTTTCGTCCAGCTCCTGGGGGCGCGGTCGCACGTGGGCCACCAGTTCGTCGATGCTCTCCTTGCTTTCGTGAACCGCGGCGACGAAAAGGGCGTGGTGCGGGAAGCTTGTCAGGTACCCGTTCTCGACAAAGGATGATGTGGGCAGGGTTGTGGGATAGGACTCTTCGCGTGCGCCCCGGCCCACCGCATAGTCGCGAAAGCGCGCATCAAGCCCCTCGATGGCCTGACGCAGGGTCCCCCGCAACAGAAAACTGCCCGGTGCCAGTTCCCGCATTTGACCGGTGGCCAGAAGGTGATCCAACGGCTCGGTCGAGGCCGCGGTAAGGTCGCCGGCATTCTGGTGAAAGATGTCCGGTTTGACGCGCCGGAACGACTTCAGGACAGTCTCGACATAGTCGCGGATGGTCTGTTCAATGGTGGCATGGTCGGGGGCCGCGCCGTCTTTCAGCCACACCTTGAGGCCGGGGCCCTCGAAGCTGGCGTTCGAATATTCCGGACAGACATATGGCAGTTGCTCAAGAATGGATTTCCGGACTTCCGGATCGCTTATTCTGTCATTTTCAATGGCAATCTCAATAATCATTGCCGGAAGTCCTTTTTTTCATGGGTCTGGGTGATGATCGAGGGCGCCCCTCGGGTCAGTTCAAGGACCTTGAGGTCGGTGTGGCCGTATTTGTCATTGGTTGCCACACCGATGCGCCGGACATCATCCAGCGGCAATGTATCATCGTGAAAAGCGTAGCTCCAACGACGATCATCAAGAGAAAAATCCAGATTGTCGTGAATGAAGCGGTGCGACATGGTCTCGATCGCCAGGAATGGCTGCGGACCGAAAGCCCGCCCTTGACGGCAGGTGATGGTCAGATGCGGAACGTCGTTTTCGGGGTCGGGGTTCAGGCTGAGGTCGAGTTCCACGGGCGCCTCGCCGGCGTCCCCGGACAGCGTTTCAGGGTACAGTGCGCGACGGAACGCCTCGCCCGCCTCGCAATAGGCAACCTTGACCCCGGGGTGGCGCGCCTGGGCCTGGCGAATGAGGTCCTGAACAAAGTCCACTTCGGCTTCCAGGTCCCGGAAGTCGTGGCTGGCCAGTCCGACCACGGTTGGCTGACCGCCCGCTGCCCGGGCAAAGGCCTTGTCCATTTCATGCTGATTGATGGCGCCGATCCGGTTAAGCACGTTCAGGGCCCGGCCGATCACCCGCCGGCAGTTCCCGGGCCGACGCCAGTCGTCATGTGACGGGTGGTAAAGCGACCAATCGCTGGGGGCGCCCCGCCAATCACCGGAGCGGCCGTTGCGAAAATCCGTCACGGCATCCAGTTCCGAATGGTCTTCCATTGCCATGCTGGAGATGTCGAAGGGAATCCATTGCTCCAGGAACCAGTGGCTGTCCGGCCGCTCGGCCTGGAAGCCAGCCCGGAAGACGCTGGGGAACCAGTTGCGTTCAATGATGCGCCGGCACAGAATTTCGTGGAGTTCGGGCGAATTCACGAACGAGGTCGCACACTTGTGAGCCTCGCGGTAGGTCGAGACCGGGTGGAAGTGAAAGTGTATTTGGTCCCGCCACTCGGGGTTTTCCCGCAGGACCTGCGCGTAGTGATCGAAGATGGCATGGAAGCCCATGGACCGCCGGCGCGGATTGACCACGAACCCGACGTGGTCCAGGCAGTGCCAGTTGAACACCCAACCCCGGCCAAATGAGTCCGGCGTCTTGAGTCTGAACCGAGGGGAGTTCAACCGCTCAAGCATGCGGTCGATCTTGTCCCATGTGTCATTGTAATCAATCAGATGCCCACTGACCACGGTGGCCACTTTTTCTTCGATGCCGCCGAGGTCGATTTCCTGGCGTCTCAGGGCCTCGATGGTGGCCCGGGTGGGGGGCAGGTGGGTCAGGCCGAAAAGATGCTTCAGGCGCTGAAAAGTGGCGCTGGTGGACTCGTACAACGGCCCTTCCGTATCCACGGCATGGACGATCAGGACCAGGTTGTCGGTCTGCAACAAGTCGGATTGTTCCATCGCTCGGGCGTTCCAGCTGAGAAAAAGGAGGGTGGCGGGCGGATCAGCCGCCCAGGCGGGCCATGATGCGCTCCAGCGCCCGGTTTTTCACCAGCAGACGGCCCTCGGGCATGAGCAGGACATCGAGTTGCGACAGGGCGACCGTCCGGGCCGCATCGGCCAAGGTGGCGTTCATCGGTTCGCCGTGCAGGTTGAGCGAGGTGTTGAGCAGCGCCGGCACCCCGGTGCGCTGGCGGAAGGCCTCAAGGATCGCCCAGTATTCGGGATTGGTGGCTTGGCTGACCCGCTGCGGGCGCGCGGTCAGGTCGCCCTGGTGGAGGGCGGCGGGGATCAGTCGCCGCCCGGCCGCCGAGGCCGGCAGTCCGACCATCATGAACGGGCTGGCCAGGTCGGTCCGGCCGTCCAGCAGAGCATCCAGATGCCCGTCCAGCACCGACGGGGTGAAGGGCATCCAGTAGTCCCGGTTCTTGATGGTGTCGTTGATCTTCTTGACGTTGTCGAGGTTTGAGGGGTTGGCCAGGATCGAGCGGTTGCCCAGCGCCCGGGCGCCGAATTCCATGGGTCCCACGCAACGGGCCAGGATCTCGTCGCCGGCCAGAAGGGCGGCCACGGCCTGTGCGTCGACTCCCTCAAGGACACTGAAGTCGTCGGCCCCCAGTGGGGTCTCCCCCAGGCGCGCCGTCCAGTCGTCTCCCGGCTCCATCCCCAGGTAGAGGTGATGCAAGGGGGTCGGCGGTCGCTCCTTCAGGGCGTTTTCCATGAACACCGCCCCCGCCGAGAGGGACTCGTCGCCTCCGGAACCAGGAATGCTCAGGCTGTTCAGGCCCGCCATTGCGGCGATCTCGCCGTTGGACTTGATGTTCATTGCCAGGCCGCCGGAAAAACACAGGCTGCGCCGTCCCGTCTCGTCCATCCAGTGGCGCATCCAGTTGATGGTTACCCGGGTCGCCCAGTTTTGCAGACCGCGGGCGATGGCGTCGAAGCGATGTCCCTCCAGGCGGTTGCGCAGATCGAAATAGCTGTCGATCAGAGGCTTTTCGGAGACGAAGCGGCCATCCCGGAAGTCGAGAATCTCCGAGTACAAGTCCTCGACATCGGCCACGTATTTGCTGGCCGTCGTATAGGGCGCCAGCCCCATCACCTTGTACTCGTGCTCGTTGGGTTTCATGCCCAGGATCAGGGTGGTGAAGCGGTACAGCCGGCCGACCAGATTGTCCGCCCCCGCGGCCAGGCGCTCCAGCCGGCCGTCCGCGCTCGGCACGCTGACGCTCCAGTTCAGGCCGTCGCCGGCGCCGTCGGCGGTGAACACCAGGATGTCCTCGGCCGGCAACGCGGCGGGCAACTGGGCCCCGTGGTAGGCGTAGTAGGCATGGCAGGTGTGGTGGTCGAAGAACTGAATGGGCGCCTCGATGCCAAGCTCGCGAACCGTTCCGGGGCGCACCACTCGGTTGTGGTGGGCCACGGCTTCCTTGGCCGGCATGGTCCACAGGAAGGAAAGGTCGTCGTACCCACAATCAAGGTTGCGGGCTTTTCCCCGTTCGTATTCGGCCAGCCAGAATCCGGGGTCCAGCGGCTTGCCCTCATAGAGATGGGGCTTCCAGAAGGTGTGCATCTCCCGAATGTGGTCGTGGACCGACCACTGAGACCAGCGGTTGATCAGCACGCCGAAGGGATCCTGCGCGAGACCGGCAAACGCAACGGAATCGATTTTGCGCGCGTCGCCGTCCAGGTGGCGATCCAGCAGACTCCTGATGGCATTGCGTGGGAAGGCGACCTGGTTCTTCTTCTTGGTGAAGCGTTCTTCCTGCACCAGCCCGACCAGAACCCCATCAATGGAGAGGGCGGCCGAGGAGTTGTGCTCAGTTGTAATTCCCAGAACGATCATTTCAGAGCGTCACTTCATTGAATCGGGTTGCCGGGTCTCGCCGCCCTGTCGGGCGTTTTCTCAAGGCTTAAAAGAAACCGCGCTTCAGGGCGGCGTAAGCGCCCTCAATGGCGTCTTCCGTCACCGTGTCGGGTGCCAAGGCATTGAACGAGCCCATGTCAAAGCCGACACGTTCGATCGCCCGCAGCATCACCTGGGCCTGTTGGCGGATATGCTGCGGGTCGAACTCACCCCGGGCCATGCGCTGGACGGCTTCGGTCAACTGGTCGATGGTTTGCGCCTCAACAATGGCATCCTGTTCGGCGAAAAACAGCCCCTTGCCCATGACCACGGCCGGACGGCCAAGTGTCGTCGCCTCCAGCGCCGCGGTGCCGGTGATGGTGACGACCCCAAGCGAACGGCTGATCACATCCGGCCCCAGGTCCAGCATGTGGGCCAGGATCACGTTCTTGAACTCGGCCAGGTGACGATAGAAGTCCTGCGGCCGGCGGCCAACCGCCCAAAAGGTTTCCTTGACGACAAGCGACACATCGGCCGGCAGGCAGCGGGCAATGGCGGCGATGGTCTCAAGCTGGAAAAAGTAATCCGGCGACAACCCCTGCAGGGCGGCCTCCGGGTCGGTCTGGAGCGGGTAGAAGATGAACTTCCGCCCCTCCAGATCACGCACCGACAGGGTGTTCGTGGGGTTGGTGAGGAAGCGGGTGTCCCGCCACACGTTGATGTGGTTCATCAAGGTATCCCTCAACAGATACCCCTTGGACTTGTCGTACCCCCGCACGGTCCAATAGAGGTGTCGCAGCAGGGCCAGGGCGAGCTTTGACAGCGTGCCCTTCAGCGAGCTTTCACGCAGAAACACCACCCGGGTGTCCATGTGCCCTTTGTAGGGTCGGGCAGTCGTTTCCTCCGGCTCCTTGGCCGCTTCCGTCTCGGGGGGCGGCTCGGCGGGGGGATTGGTGCACAGGTTGCGGAATGTGTCGCGGATTTCCTGGCACGAAAAGCGGCCGTCCGGGCTCCAGTAGTGGTGGTTCCGGTGGCGGGCCCCGCACAGGTAGGCCGTCGGAATGCCGTGGGCCCGGCACACCGCCTCGAGGGTATTGTCGGGGTAGATGACCAGGCGGGGGCGCCAGCGGGCGATCTCCTCCTCCCACTGTTCGACAAAGCGCGTGTAGGCGTTCAGGATATGCGGGAAGCTCGCCTGCTCGGAAAAGTGGGAGCGGGGATGCCGGGTGCCGCTGAGGGCAAAGGCGCGCCCAAGATGACGGTTGCTCAGGCGCAGTTCATTGACCGTGATGCCCAGCCGCTGTTCCATCGCCCGGGCCCTGGCCACGACGTCGGCCGGCGGCGGCTCGGACAGGAACTCGTGAAGGTGGCGCAGGCGATGGACCTCGGAAACATCCCGGGGACAGGCGCGATCCCGGTAGAAGGCCTCCTTCTGCCGGGTGTTGACATACAGGCGGACGTGAAGTCCGTCGCGTTCCTTGAGTCGGCGGCCCACCGCCAGGAGGGGGCCTCGATACTGAGAGTGGGCGTAAATGAAAACCCCTCCCTGGGCTTCCTGCCCGGGCGGCGTGGGCGCTTTCACGCCCTGGTCCTTGGCGGGTGAGGCTTCAGCATTCAAGGGGGAGTGTTCCTTCCACGTGGTGCCGGTCATGTGCCGGTCGAACAGGGTCGCCGGGCTGGCGGCGCCGAGGCATCCGCTCAGGCCAAGCCTTCCGGGGCGCGAGGGGGGGGCGCGGGCACGCCGGCCTGTGCCATCAGCGCCTCGGCCCGCTCGAGGTCGGCCAGGGTGTCGATGTCAAGCGAGCGTTCGGCGGACATGGGATATCCGATGACGTCGGGGCCGAAAAAGTCGTCCCGGGCCCGGATCCACGCCCAGCGGGCCAGATAGAGTGCGCCGTTGGGGGTGCACACCGGGGTGCCGTCCTGGCGGCGCGAGACTGGGGCGGGTCCCGGGCAGGCCGGGCGGAGCCGTCCCGTGGCGTCCTGGGTGTACAGCCATTCCAGGGGCTTGTCGAGCCGACAGACCGAGACGCAGGCCGGCGCCTGGGCGGCTTGCAGCACCTCGGCGGCGGCGTCGATGTCGGCCGCGGTGCGCAACGGCGAGGTCGGCTGAAGCACCAGGACGTGGCTGAAGTCCCCGCCGGCCATCATGTCCATGGCGTGATGCAGCGCCGCCTGGGTGGGGGTGGTGTCCTCGGCCAGTTCGGCCGGGCGTTGGAAGGGGACCTCGCAGCCCCAGGCCCGGGCGGTCTCCATGATCGCGGGGTCGTCCGAGGTCAGGATGACCCGATCCACCGTGCGGGCCTGGCTGGCCGCCTCGATGGTCCAGGCCAGCAGGGGGCGCCCCGCCAGCGGCCTGAGGTTCTTGCCGGGCAGCCCCTTGGAGCCGCCCCGGGCGGGGATCACGGCGAGGATTTTCATCGCTTGGTTCATGGCGGCAGGGTTTCGACAACCTGGTCGGCCTTGCGGAAGTCCTCGAGCCGGCCGATGTCGAGCCAGGTTTCGTGCAGGGGATAGGTGGCCACCGGCTGCTCGCGGCTGATCAACTCGGCCAACAGGTCGGTCATGTCGTAGCGACGTTCCCGGGGGACCAGGGCCAGCGCCTCGGGTCCGAGCACATAGATGCCGGCGTTGACGAACACCTTGTGCAGCGGCTTTTCGACGATGCCGGTGGCCCACGGCCCGTCCACCTCGACCGTGCCGTAAGGCACCTGGATGTCGTACTGGCGCAGGCACAGGGTGGCGGCGGCGCCGTGCGCCTCGTGGTAGTCGAGGAGCTGGCTGAAGTTGGCCCCGGTCAGCACGTCGCCGTTCATCACCAGCAGGGGGGTGTCGGGCACGGCGGGCATCAGGGACAGGGCGCCGGCGGTGCCCAGGGGGTGGGGCTCCTCCACGTAGACGATCTCCACCCCCCAGTCCGAGCCGTCCCCGAAGTGGGCCTTCACCTGCTCGGCCAGATAGTGGACGGCGATGCAGAAGCGCCGGAACCCGGCCTCCACGAAACGCTCCAGGATGGTTTCCAGGACCGGCTTGCCGGCCACCGGCAGCATCGGCTTGGGGACGCTTTCGGTCAGCGGCCGCAGCCGTACCCCGGCCCCGCCGGCGAGCAGGAAGACCCAGTTGGGCTTGGGGGTGGCCAGAGCTTCGACCAGGGTTTCGATGCGCACCACCCGGCCGGCGGCATCCACCACCGGCATCTGGCGCAGGCTGCGGGCCCTCAGGCGGGCCATGATGTGACTGGGTTCGTCGTCGTCGCGGGCCACCTGGAAGTCGCGGAACATGTGCTTTTCGGCCGGCGCCGCGAGGTCGGCGCCGCTCAGCAGGGCGCGCCGGATGTCGCCGTCGGTCATGGTCCCGACCAGACGCCCGTCCGCATCGACCAGCAGGGCGATCTTGGCCGGGCTGGCGTCGATCACCGCCATCACCTGGCGCAACTCGGCTTCCCGGGGGAGAAGGCTGGACGCGGGCGACAGACTCATGGCTCAGGGGTTCCCTTGGCGGGGTGAAAGGTGGTGCCGGGCGGCAGGTCGCGACGTACGGTGGCTCCCGCCGCCACCACCGCCCCGGCGCCGATGGTGATGGTCTGGATGACCGCGCAACCGGTGCCCAGATGGGCTCCCTCGCCGACCCCCACGGCGCCCGACAGCACCACCCCCGGGGCGAGGTGCACGTGGGCCCCGATGCGGCAGTCGTGATCGACCCGGGCGCCGGTGTTGACGATGCTGCCATGCCCGATGCGGGCCCCGGTCTGGAGCACGGCGCCGGCCATCACCTGGGCCCCGTCGCCCACCGCCACCTGATGGGCCAGGCAGGCCATGGGGTGGATCAGGGGCGGGCAGAGATGGCCGCTCTCGGCCAGTCGGGCGAAGGCCTGGCGGCGCGGGGCCGCCTGTCCGGGCAGGCTGCCGATGCCGTTGGCCACGTAGACCGCGCCCGGCGCGTACCGGGGATCGGTCAGGCAACCGTCATCGCCGAGGCAGACAAGACCCAGGCCGACCGGCTCTCCGGGAGCCAGACCCGGATCGAGGAAACCGAGCACCGAGGCGCGCAGGGCAAGCAGCAGGTCGGCGACCACGCGGCCGTGACCGCCGGCGCCAAGGACCAGCCACGGACGGTCCAGGGGGGTGGTCGGGGGGCTGTCGGGGGCGGGCTGGGTCATGGCGCGTCGATCATTTCCCCGGCGGCGTAGGGGCGTCCGGCCGGACGGCCCAGAAGCGTCCAGCAGGCCATCGGCGAAAGGCCGGTGCCGGGCCGGCGGAAGGCCAGGGCCTCCTCGGTGAAGGGCTCGCCGGCGGCGATGGGCCGGGCGGCGACGATGCTGCGCCGGGCCACCCGGGCGGTGTCGTGCTCGACTTCGGTCGGCGCCTTGTGGCCGTCGCCCAGGGCCGCCTCGACGGTGCGGATGGCGCCCACCATGGCGGCCAGCTCGTCGGGCTCCAGCGAGGCCGCGTGGTCGGGGCCGGGCAGGGTGCGGTCCAGGGTGAAGTGCTTTTCGATCACCCGGGCGCCCAGGGCGGCGGCGGCGGTCGGCACGGCGATGCCCTGGCTGTGGTCGGACAGCCCGACCGCCAGCCCGAAGCGCTCGGCCAGGGTATGCATGGCCTTGAGGTTGATGCTGTCGGGCGGCGCCGGATAGGCGGAGGTGCATTGCAGCAGGGTGACCCGGTGGGCCACGGCGCGCCGCCCGGCCGGGTCGGCCAGGGCGTTGGCGAAGGCCGCGTCGCCGCGCCGCGTCCAGCCCAGCAGGCCGCAGGCGAGCACCCCCAGGGCGGCTGCCACGTCGGCCTCGGTGGCCATGCCGGTGGACAGGATGATGGGCCGGCCAGAGCGCGCGGCGGCCAGCAGCAGACGCGGGTTGGTGATCTCGCCGGAGGGGATTTTCACCCGCGCCATGCCAAGCCCAAGCAGCATGTCCAGCCCCTCGGGCTCGAAGGCGGTGGACAGGAAGGCGATGCCCAGTTCCCGGCAGCGCGCCGCCAGCCGGGCGAAATCGGCGTCGGCCAGTTCCAGCCCGCGCAGCATGGAAAGCTGGTCGCCGTCGCCCAGTTCGCGGGCCTGATAGGCCGCCCGGCGGGCCCCGGCGGTGGCCAACTGCTCGGCCCTGAAGGTCTGGAACTTGATGGCGTCGGCGCCCGCATGGGCGGCCACGGCGACCATCTCCAGGGCCCGCTCCAGGCTGCCGTTGTGGTTCACCCCGGCCTCGGCGATGATCAGGCAGGGGGCTGGTGTCGGGCTCATGCCGGGACCTCCCAGGGCACGGGCCAGGCGGCCGGGCGGCGCGCCGGGTCCAGGTGCAGGGGCTTGTCCAGCAGCTCGGTTCTGGGCGGCAGGGCGGCCAGCCGGGCGGCGATGCGCGGCGCGGCGTGACCGTCGCCGTACAGACAATCCCGGCGGCTCAGATCATCGGCCGAGCCCCGGGGATGGGTGCGCAGGGCCTCGGTCAGGGCGGCCCCATCGGGGGCCCCCTCGGGAGTCCCATCGAGGGCCAAGGTCAGCACGTTGCGGCCCCGGGGCCGGCCGGCCTGTCGGCGGCCCACGTCGATCACCGGCAGGCCGACGAAACCGGCCTCGACAATGCCGCTCGACGAGTTGCCGACCATCACCGAGGCCAGCCCGAGCGCCGTCGGATACAGCTCCAGACCCAGGTTGGGCACCCAGTGGGCCCACGGATGGCGGGCGCACCACGCCTTCAGGGCCACCGTCATCTCCGCCCCGCCGGGGTCGCCGTTGGGGGCACTGACCAGGGTCGGGGCGGGCACGGCGGCCAGGGCCGAGGTGACCGCCGCCACCAGGGCCGCGTTGTCGCCGCCGTTGGTTTCCGGGTGCAGGGTGACCAGCCGCAGGCCGTCCAGGCTGTCGAGCCCCGTGCGGCTCTTGAAGACCTCGGGCGCCACCTTGGGCGTGGCGCGCAGGGTATCCAGGCCGGGGCCGCCGGTGATGATGATCCGGTCCGGGTCCTCGGCGCTGGCCAGCAGCACCTCGGCCGCCGCCACCGAGGCGACGAAATGCAGGTGCGACAGTTTGCTGAGGGCGTGACGGATGCGGTCGTCCACCGCGCCGAGCGAGATTTCGCCGCCGTGCAGGTGGGCCAGCGGGGTGTTGAAGGGCAGCGCCGCGGTGGCGCAGGACAGCATCTCCAGGCGATCGCCGATGACCAGCATGACGTCCGGCTCAACCTCGGCCAGGGCGGCGGCGGTGGCCTCGCCGATGGCCGCCATGGCCCGGGCGGCGGCGGTGGGGGTGCCGCCGTCCAGCGCCTGGCCGCCCCGGCGGATGCGTTCGGGCGGGCATGGCGGGTCGCCCAGCAGGTCGGCCTGCGCGGCGTGCTGGCCGGTCAGCAGCAGCACCGGTTCGACTCCCGGCTCGGCTTCCAGGGCGCGCCACACGGGCATCAGGATCGAGAGGTCGGCGCGGCTGGTCGAGACCGACAGGACCCGGGTCGTCATCGGCCGCCCTCCGGCCCATCCTCCGCCCCCAGCCAGGCGCTGGAAGGCAGGCAGACCAGCCGGCGGACCAGATCCTCGGTGACCGTCAGATCGGCGCGCGGGCAGTCGGCGTACATCGGCAGATGCGACATCGGGGTCCAGGCCGGGCGGGTCATCAGGCCGGCGGCGTGGGTGGCGGCCAGCAATTCGTCGCGCCGCGCCGCCTGATCGGCCTTGAGGCGCACCGCGTTCAGCCAGAAGTTGCTGCGGCTGCCGGCCGGTTCGGGGACCACCTCCAGCCCGGGCAGCTCCGCCAGGGCCTGTCGGTAGGCCTCGGCCAGCCGGCGCTTGCGGGCGATCATCAGGGGCAGCCGCTCGAGCTGGGCGCAGCCGATGGCGGCGTTCACGTTGGGCAGCCGGTAGTTGTAGGCCACCGCGTCGTGCTCGAAGGCCCAGGGGTGGGGCCGCTTGGCGGTGGTGGTCAGGTGGCGCGCCGCGTCGGCCAGCGATGCGTCATCGGTGACCAGCATGCCGCCGCCGCCGGTGGTCAGGATCTTGTTGCCGTTGAACGAGAAGACTCCGATCCGCCCGAGGCCGCCGGCCGGCCGGCCGTGGTACAGGCTGCCCAGGGCCTCGGTGGCGTCCTCGATGATCGGCAGCTCGAAGTGGGCCGCCACCTCGGCCAGCGGATCGGCGGCGACCGGATGGCCGAACACATGGACCGGCACCACGGCGGCCAGTCGCCGGCCGGTGTGGCGGTTGACCGGGCCGTTCGGGCCGCGCACCGCAAGCCGTTCCAGGTGGTCGCGCAGGCGCTCCGGACACAGGCCCAGGGTGTCCGGGGCGCTGTCGACGAAGTGCGGCACGGCGCCGCAGTGGGCCACCGCGTTGGCGGTGGCGACGAAGGTCAGGGCCGGCACCAGCACCTCGTCGCCCGGTTTCACGCCCAGCACCATGAGGGCGGTGTGCAGGGCGGCGGTGCCGTTGACGGTGGCCACCGCGCGGGCGGTGCCGCAGTAGGCGGCGAGGTCGTTCTCGAAGCGATCGACGAAGGCGCCGACCGAGGAAATCCAGCCCTCGTCCAGGCAGGATTTCACGTACTCCCACTCGCGGCCGGCCAGCCAGGGCTCGTGCAGGCCGACCGGCCCCGGGCGCGGCCCGACCACGGCGCGGATGGCGGCGACGGTGGCGGCAAGATCGAGGCTCATCACAGAACGTACCGGCTCGGCCCGTAAAGGGCCCGGTTGGCCGGATCGGAGAACCACGCGATGGTCTTTTCCAGGCCGCGGGCGAAGCCCTCGCGGCCGCCGAAGGCGGGTGCCCAGCCTAGGTGGCGTTGGGCCTTGGTGGTGTCGGCCCACAGGCGCTCCACCTCGCTTTTCTCCGGGCGCAGGCGCTGGGTGTCGGTGACGATCTCCACCTCGGCGCCCATCAGTCGGGCGATCAGCTGGACGGTGTCGCCGATGCTGATCTCGAAGCCGCTGCCGATGTTGACCTCCTCGCCGATCAGCGCCTCGCAGCCGGCGGCGGCGATGAAGCCCTGCACCGTGTCGGCGACGTAGGAGAAGTCCCGCGTCGGGTGCAGGGCGCCCAGGTGCAGACGGCGGCTGCCCTCGGCGATCTGGGTGATGATCGCCGGGATCACCGCGCGCGCCGACTGGCGCGGCCCGAAGGTGTTGAAGGGGCGCAGCAGGACCACCGGGGTGCCGAACGCGCGGTGGAAGGCCAGCGCCATCTGGTCGGCCCCGATCTTCGAGGCCGAGTAGGGCGACTGGCCCTGCAACGGATGCTCTTCGGTGATCGGCACGAAGCGGGCGGTGCCGTAGACCTCGGAGGTGGAGGTGGCGACCACGCGCTCGACCCCCAGGTCGCGGGCCGCCTGGAGGACGTTCAGGGTGCCCTTGACGTTGGTGTCAACGTAGCTGTCCGGCGAGTGGTAGGAGTAGGGGATGGCGATCAGCGCCGCCAGATGCAGGACCACCTGACAGTCCCGCATGGCGGTGCGCACCCCGTTGGGGTCGCGCACGTCGCCGGCGAAGACGTCCAGATCGTCGCGGATGGCCGGGTCGGCGTGGTCGAGCCAGCCCCGGTGGCCGAAGGAGTTGTAGAGCACCATGGCCCGCACCTGATGGCCGGCCTTGACGAGGGCCTCGGTAAGGTGCGAGCCGATGAAACCGTCGGCGCCGGTGACCAGGATCCGGTTGCCTTTCAGGGGCACGGGAGACTCTCCAAGCGGGGTTTGGGATTCATGGTATGAACCATGGGCCCGGCCCTGTCCAGCCCGCGGCTGGGGCGACCTGATGGCGGCGGATGCGGTGGGGGGTTCCCGGTCCGTCCCTGGGCCCGGTGCGTGGGGGCGGACGCCCCTACTGGCAGCGCACGTACCAGCCTTCCGAGGGGCCGATGATGCGGTTCAGCTCCAGCTTCATCACCGGGTGGGGCTGGCCGTTGCGGGGCAGCAGGCGGGGCAGCAGGCCGACCCGGGGCTTGCCGCCGCGCTGCAACAGCAGCACCACCTGACCGTTCTGCTCGGAGGCCACCGCCTGCTCGAACTTCTGGCCCACCAGCAGGTCGCCCGAGGCCCACACCATGTGCGGCTCGCCGGCCAGGTTGTAGATCGCCAACTGGCCGTTGGTGATCGGCTCGGGCATGGGCTGCATGCCGGCGGCCAGGGCGTCGCCCCGGGTGGTCTGCTCGGCGAAGGTCTTGATGCAGGCCTGGGCGCCCAGCTTGAAGGTCTGGTTCAGGTCCTCCGGCGGCTCCTTGCCGATGAAGCCCCAACTGCCGGTGATCACCTCGCCCAGCGAGGGGGCGTTCTCATCCGCCGGCGGGGCAGCCGGATCGGTCTGGGCGGCGGCCGGCCCCAGGGCGAGGGCGGTCAGCAGGGCGGAGAGGACGAGCGGGCGCGACCAGGACACGGGGGAAACCTCCGGCGGGGATGGCAGGGGATGGGAACGCGACGCCCTCTTCCTCTGCCAGATGATTGGGGCGGCAAAAAGGCGGCCCGCACCATGCCATGCCCCAGGGGGGTCTGGCAAACGCGGGCCGCCGGGAAGGGTCTTTTGGTCTGGCCGATCCGCTGGCCTGACCGATCAGGCCTTGGCCAGGTTGTCGGCCACGAAGTCCCAGTTGACCAGATGGTCAAGGAAGGTGGAGACGAAGTCCGGCCGCCGGTTCTGGTAGTCCAGGTAGTAGGCGTGCTCCCACACGTCGACGGTCAACAGGGCGGTGTGGCCGTGGATCATCGGCGTCTCGGCGTTGGGGGTCTTGGTGATGGCCAGCTTCTCGCCATCCCAGACCAGCCACGCCCAGCCGCTGCCGAACTGGGTCACGGCGGCCTGCTTGAAGGCCTCCTTGAAGGCGTCCAGCGAGCCGAAGGCGGCGTCGATGCGGGCCGCCAGCTCGCCACTCGGGGCGCCGCCGCCGCCCGGCTTCATGCAGTGCCAGAAGAAGGTATGGTTCCACACCTGGGCGGCGTTGTTGAAGACCCCGGTGTTGCCGTCCTTGTGGGCGGCCAGGATCACCTCTTCCAGCGACTGGTTGGCCAGCGGGCTGTCCTTGGTCAGGTTGTTCAGGTTGGTGACATAGGTGTTGTGGTGCTTGCCGTAATGGAAGTCCAGCGTCTGGGCCGACATGTGCGGCTCCAGGGCCGATTTGTCGTAGGGCAGGGCCGGCAGTTCAAAAGCCATGGGTCGTCCTTTCTCTTATCCGTTGAACAGAGACAATTAAGGGGTTTTGTCGACCGCCGGTAGCGGCCGCGTCGGGCATTGAATGTGCCCGGTGATGTAGGAGCCCGGTGGCGCATCGTAAAGGTCGGCCATCGGAATTTCCGACCGCAGGGGAATGACTTTTCCGGGAAAACCGGCAGGCCCGCTCAGCCCGCGCCGAGCCGCTCCGCCGCCGCCTGGCCGGACCGCACCGCGCCTTCCAGGGTGCACGGCAGGCCGGTCCGCGTCCAGTCGCCGGCCAGGATCAGGTTGGCGAGGCGGGTCGCCGGCCCGGGGCGCTGGCGTTCGCTGGCCGGGGTGTGGGCGATGGTGGCCCGCTTTTCCTTGATGACGCGGCATGGCGGCAGGGGGGCGCCGGGGGTGCCCAGGGCTTTCGCGCAGTCGGCCCACAGGATGGCGGCGACGGCCTCGGCCGGTTGCTCGGCCAACCCGCTGGCGGCGCTGACCGTCACCGAGAGCACGTCGCCGCGCCCGAACAGCCAGTGGGCGGTGCCCCCGGTCAGGCCGAGCAGGGGCAAGTCGCCGGGCAAGCTGGGTGGGGCGTCCAGTCGGAAATGGGCGTTGACGATGGGGCGGGTGGGCAGGGCGGGGACGAGGTCGGGCCGCAGCGCGTGGGCCGCCGGGTTGGACAGGGCCAGGATGACCCGGGTCGCGCCGTCCACCGCAAGCGGCCCGTGGCGGGTGAGCAGGCGAGTGACCCGCCGCCCGTCGTCCTCGATGGCGCTCACCGCGCAGCCGGTGCGCAGCTCGACTCCCTGCTTTTCAAGCCAGTCCTGGCAGGGCGCGATGAGGGCCGGGCCGAGCCCCGAGTCGGCCACATAGGGGCGGCTCGCCGCCTCGCCCTTCAGCAGGGTCTGGGCCAGCACGCGGGCCAGCGGGGCGGCGGCGGCCTCCTCGGGGGCGGTGTTCAGCACCCCCTCGGCGAGCGGCCGCCACAGCGCCTCGAACACCCGCTCGTTGCCGCCGAGCAGGCCGCTCACCGTGTCCTCGGGCCCAGCGCGCAGCAGCCGGAGGGCCGGCAGGTAGTCGAGCGGCGCGGTGTCGGGGGGGCGGGTCGCCGCCCGTGCCAGCCACAGGGGCAGCGGCCCGGGGCCGGGGCGGATGGTCCAGGTGCGGCCGCTGAGCAGATCGAGGTAGGGATAGGCGGCCGGCCTGATCGCCGTCAGTCCCGGCCCGCCGACCCGCCCGAGCAGCCCGAAAAGGGCCGGATTGGCGCCCATGATCAGGTGGTTGCCGTTGTCGATCAGGCGCCCCAGGGTGGCGTCATGGAACGAGCGGCAGCGTCCGCCCGGCTGTGGCGCGGCCTCCAGCACGGTCACCGGGTGGCCGGCGGCGCGCGCCGCGACGGCGGCGCTCAGCCCGGCCAGCCCGGCCCCGAGCACGATCACCGGGACGATCTCTGGGACGATCACTGGGGCAAGAGGGGATGATGGGCTGCTCACAGGCCGTACAGCAGCCCTTCGAGGGCGCCACCCAGCCAGTCGGTGCGTTTGAGGTCGACGCGCCGTGCCAGCGGATCGACCAGGGTCAGGCGGCGGGCCAGCCGGCGGGCCAGGGCGTGGATCATGGTCGCCTCGACCCGGAAGCCGGGATGGTCGATCAGCCGCGACAGCGGGGCGGCCGCGTCGAGCAGGCGCCAGGTCTCGACCAGACAGCGATCCAGCACCCGGCGCAGGCCGGGGGCGGCGGCCTCGGCGCCCAGGTCCTCGGCGGTCAATCCCTCGTCGGCCAGCCAGTCGGCCGGCAGGTAGACCCGGTCCAGGCGCTCACGGTCGCTTTTCACGTCCTGGAGATGGTTCAGCACCTGCAAGGCGGCACACAAGGCGTCCGAGGGGGCCCAGGCGAGGCGGTCGCCGGCCGCCGGGTCGGGGCTGTGCAGGTCGACCAGGAAGCGCCCCACCGGGGCCGCCGAGTGGCGGCAGTAGGCCATCAGGTGGGCCCAGTCGCGGCAGGCCAGCCCGCGCGAATCCTCGCGGAAGGCGATCAAAAGGTCGGTGGCGTGGGCCGGCCGAAGGCCGGTCTCGGCCAGGGTGCGGCGCAAGGGGGCGGTTTCCGGCAGCTCCGGCGCCGCGCCGAGAAGCGCGGCCTCCAGGCTGTCGAGCGCCGCCACCTTGTCTTCGGGGCGCATGTCGGGATCGTCGGCGATGTCGTCGGCGGCGCGGGCGAAGCGGTAGTAGGCGGCGACATGGGGCCGCAGATGGCGGGGCAAGAGGAAACTGCCGACCGGGAAGTTCTCGTCCCCGGCATCCTTGCCGGAACGCCCGGGGCCGGTGCCGGAATTGGCGCTCATCAAGGTGGTTTCGGCGGCGGGCATGGGCGGCGGACGATCCCGGGGGTGTTGATGCTGACGGGGAGACTATAGGATCGGCGGAATGCTTGCCAGACCCGCCAACTTGCCAGACCCGCCAATCGGTGCCCTTCATGAGCCGTCCGCCGAAATCCGCCGCCAGCGCCCTGCCGGAGTGGAGCGCCGACCTCAAGGCCGGCGACCCGGACCGCTTCGTGCTCGGCGTGCTGACCCCGCCGCCCGGACGGGCGGCGGTGCTGGCGCTTTATGCCTGGAACCTGGAGGTGGCCCGCTGCCCCGAGCGCACCAATGAGCCGATGCTCGGCCTGATGCGTCTGGCCTGGTGGCGCGACACCCTGGAGCGCCTGTGCGCCGGCCAGCCGGCCGCCTCGGGGTCGCCGCTGGCCCGCGCCCTGGCCGAGGCGGTGGCGCGCCATGATCTGCCCTTCGCCCCCTTCGCCGACATCCTGGCCGCCCGCCAGCGCGAGGTGGATGGCCTGGATCTGCCCGATCTGGCCGCCGTCGAGGCTCATGTGGCCAGCCTCAACGGCAGTCTGGGCGAGCTGGCGGCGACCGTGCTGGGGATCGAGGATGGCCCCTCGCGCCGCGCCGTGCGCGCCGCCTTCCTGGCCCAGGGGCTGTGCGGCGTGGTCCGCGCCCTGCCCGGGCACGTCGCCGAGGGTCGCCCGGTGCTGCCGGCCGACCGCCTGCGCGCCCTGGAGACCACCCCCACCCGGCTGGTCAGCGACAGCGGGCGGGGGGCGCGCAAGGTGATTTTGGGCGACATCCTGGGGCTGGCCGAGGACCATCTCGCGGTGGCCCGGCGGCCGGGCGGCGGGTCGGGCGGCGGAACGGACGGCGGGTCGGGTGGCGGATCGGCGGGCAAGATGGCGCCATCGGCCCGCCCGCTGCTGCTGGTCAACGTGCAGACCCGGGGGTACCTCAAGGCGCTCCGGCGCAGCGGTTTCGACCTGCACGACCGCCGGGTGGTCGGCCCCAATCCCCGGCCCCTGGGTCTGGCGTTGGCCCAACTGCTGCCCGGTGTGTTCGGCTGACCCGGCCCGGGAGTGCGCCGGACCACGCCGCCGGGCCTCTGGCAGGCCCTCCGCCGTGGCGGGAAAAGGGGCTTGACTTGGAGTGCGCTCGAACCCGTAGCTTCCCTGGCGTCGTGACCGAGAGGCAGGACCCATGAAGATCGGCGAACTCGCGAAACGCTCGGGGCTTTCGGCCCACACCCTCCGCTACTACGAGCGGATCGGGCTGCTTCCCCAGGCGGACCGCGACGCCGCCGGCCGCCGCGACTACGACGCCTCGGTTCTGGCCTGGATTGCCTTTCTCGGCCGCCTGAAGGCGACCGGCATGCCGATCCGCGACCGTCTGCGCTATGCCGCGTTGCGCGAGCAGGGCGCCGGGACCGAGCCGCAACGGCGGGCCCTGCTGGAGCGGCACCGGGACCGGGTCCGCGCCCAGGTGGCGGAACAGCAGGCCTGCCTTCTCGTCCTCGACACCAAGATCGGCGCCTATGCCGAAGCGGAGCAGAGGATGAAAGACAATGACGCACAGCCCAACCCAAACTGACCAATTCCCACCAACCCACCCGGACCAATTCCCCTCCGACGCACGTCCTGGCGAAAGCCGCCGGGCGCGCGGCGAGCGGGTGCTGGCCCAGATCGATGGCGCCGCCGGTCAGGCGGTGGTCGATGCCCTCGCCGACATCGCGCCCGATTTCGCGACCTATCTGTTGGAGTTTCCCTTTGGCGACATCTACGCCCGCCCGGGGCTCGACGTGCGGGGGCGTGAAATCGCCACCATCGCGGCGCTGGCCGCCATGGGCACCGCCACGCCGCAGTTGAAGGTGCACATCGCGGCCGGGCTGAACGTTGGCCTCAGCCGTCAGGAGATCGTGGAGATTCTCATGCAGATGGCGGTCTATGCCGGCTTTCCCGCCGCCCTGAACGGCCTCTTCGCGGCCCGGGAGGTGTTCCGTCAGCAGGCCAGCGCCTGACCCGGTTGTCCGCCCGTGCGTTCAGGGGGCCGGGGCCGCGCCCAGCCACTCGGCCAGATGGGCCCGGGCGCGGCGCGACTGGGCCAGCTTGCGCAGCTTGCCCTTGAGGCGGTGCGGGCGTTTCGGGTTGAAGCCGGGGGCATCCTCGACAAAAGCCGGGTCGGGCTCCGGGAACAGGCCGAAGGTGATGTTCATGGGCTGGAAGGTGTCGGCCTCGGCGCCGCCGGTGATGTGGGCCAGAAGGGCTCCCAGGGCGGTGGTCGGCGGCGGCGGGGCGGGGGCGCGTCCGGCCGCCTCGGCGGCGGCGAAGCGGCCGGCCAGAAGGCCCATGGCGGCGCTTTCCACATAGCCCTCGCAGCCGGTGATCTGGCCGGCGAAGCGCAGCCCCGGGCGGTCCTTCAGGGCCAGCGTGCCGTCGAGCAGGCGCGGGCTGTTGAGGAAGGTGTTGCGGTGGATGCCCCCCAGGCGCGCGAACTCGGCGTTTTCCAGGCCGGGGATGAGGCGGAACACCTGGGCCTGATCGCCATGCCGCAGGCGGGTCTGGAAGCCGACCATGTTGAACAGGGTGGCGGCGTGGTTGTCCTGGCGCAACTGGACCACGGCGTGGGGGCGGTGCTCGGGGGCGTGCGGGTTGGTCAGGCCGACCGGTTTCAGGGGGCCGTGGGCCAGGGTCTCGCGGCCCCGCTCGGCCATCACCTCGATGGGCAGGCAGCCGTCGAAGAAGGGGGCGTCGTCGAAGGCGCGCCCCTGGCGCCGGTCGGCGGCCAGCAGGGCGTCCAGGAAGGCGGCGTACTCCTCGGCGCTCAAGGGGCAGTTGATGTAGTCCTTGCCGTCGCCCTTGTCGTAGCGCGACTGGAACCAGGCCTTGCCGAAGTCGATGGACTCGCGGGTCACGATGGGGGCGATGGCGTCGAAGAAGGCCAGCGCCTCGGCCCCGGTGGCGGCGCGGATGTCCTCGGCCAGGGCGTCGGAGGTGAGCGGCCCGGTGGCGACGATGGCCGGCCCCTCGGCGGGCAGCCGGGGCACCTCCTCGCGGATCAGGGTGAAGCCGAGCTGGGCGGCGAGGGCCTCGGAGATCGTCGCCGAGAAGCCCCGCCGGTCGACCGCCAGGGCCCCTCCGGCCGGCACCCGGTGGGCGTCGGCGGCGGCCAGGATCAGGCTGCCGGCGCTGCGCATCTCGGCGTGCAGCAGGCCGACGGCGCTGCTCTCGGGATCGTCGGCGCGCAGGCTGTTGGAGCACACCAGCTCGGCCAGATCGTCGGTCCGGTGGGCCTCGGTCATGCGCCTGGGGCGCATTTCGTGCAGCACCACCGCGTGGCCGGTCTTGAGGATCTGCCACGCCGCCTCGCAGCCGGCCAGGCCGCCGCCGATGACGTGGATGGGGGAGGTGATGGTCGGGTCGCTCATTGTCGGGTCGCTCATGGCGCCCTCACATAAGCCGTTTCGCGGCGGGACGCAAAGGGGCCATCGCCCCCTCCCTTGACTTGGGCCGCCGGGGCCCGCACAACAGGGCACCCCATCCACCCCAGAACCGGAAACCGCCGCCGTGCCCGACTTCAAGGCCATGTTCGACGAGGTGCTGAACCGCGACGACAACCTGTTCCTCTACCTGGCCCTGGGCATGGTTGCCCTGCTGCTCGTCAAGTCGCTGCCCCGCCTGTTGGCCGGGGTGCCCTTCGTCGGGCCGCAAGTGCTGAAGAAGAACATCGACGAGGGCCAGGACCTGTTGATCATCGACGTGCGCACGCCGGCCGAGTTCACCGGCAAGCTGGGCCACGTCCCGGGCGCCCTGAACCTGCCGGCGGCCGAGCTGAAGCAGCGGCTGGCCGAACTGGGCGAGGACCTCAGGCCCTATCACGACACCCTGACCCTGGTCATGTGCCACACCCAGGGCCGCTCGCCGGGCGCCGCCCGGGCCCTGAAGAAGGCCGGCTTCACCCGGGTCGCCGTGGTCGATGGCGGGATGGCCCGCTGGCACAGCCTGAAATACCCGTCCAGCCACGACTGATCGGCCAGGATTGATCGCGCCCCGGATCAGGGGCGCGGCACCGGCGCCCCCGGGCCCACCCGCTCCAGCTGCCCGGCGACTGCGCGCCGGGTTTCGGCCGGCAGGTGCTTGCCAAGCACGGCGATCAGCCGGTCGGCGTTGGCGCTGGGATGGTCGGCGGCATCGGCCGGCCCCAGCCCCCGGCGGCCCAGCGACAGCCAGAACAGCGCCTCGGCCGCCGGACCGGCGGCCAGCGCCTTGGCCTTGGGGTCGAGGGCCCGGGCATAGAGCATCTCGCCATAGGCGATCTGCGCTTCCGGCAGACCGGCCTCGGCGGCGGCCCGGAACAGGCCCAGCGCCCGGGGCCGGTTGACCGGCACCCCGTTGCCGACCAGATACAGCCGGCCCAGCCAGTAGGCCGCCGGGACGATGCCGCCGCGGGCCGCCTTTTCCAGCCACTGGGCGGCCTGGGCCGGGTCTTTCGGGGTGTCGGCGCGGCCGGTCAGGAACAGCTCGCCGACGGTGGCCTGGGCCGAGGGCACCCCGGCCCGGGCCGCTTCCAGGCACAAGTCGCGGCCGCGCGCCGGCTCGGCGGCAAGGCCGGGGCCGCCGGCCATCCGCAACTCACCCTCGGCGCACAGCGAGCGGGTCAGCCCGGCCTCGGCGGCCTTGCCGTACCACCGGGCGGCGGCGGCCGGGTCGGGCTGGCCGTCCGCCGTGCCCACGCCGCCGGCCAGACAGGTGGCGTGGTTGTGCATGGCCAGCCGGCGACCCTGCGCGGCGGCCGCCCGGTGCCAGGAACAGGCGGCGGCGAGGTCGCGCGGCACGCCCAGGCCCTGGCCCAGGATGCGCCCGGCCAACTCCTGGGCCGCACCGTCGCCGGCCTCGGCCAGGGGCAGGGCCCGGGCCAGCGCCGCCGCGCCGTCGCCGTTGGCCAGCCGGGCCTCGGCCTCGGCCAGGGCGGACGGGTCGGCCCAGGCAGCGTTGGGCACCGCGCACAGCAGGGCGAGCAGGAGCGGCGCGCCCCGGCGGGCACCTCTCAGCCAGGAGGTCACGGTTGGCCAGTGGTCATGGGTCAGCCGGGTTTTCATGGCCGCCATTGTGCCCGGCCCGGGCGGACAAGCCAATCGTTCACCGGGGGGTGTGCCGCCCGGCAGAATTTGCCGCCACTCAGGCCTGCTTCCAGGCCGGACGGCCGTCGTCGGTCGGTCCCTGGCTGTCCGGGGCGGCGGCCCAGTCGGCGTCGCTCAGGGCCTGCAGGATGGCCTGTCCGTTGGCCAGCGAGGCCGTCGGCCCGCCGCCCGGTCCCTGGCCGCGCAAGGCGGTGAGGTTGGCCAGCCCGGCCAATTCGGGGCTCAAGGGATCGTCCTCGGCGGCGCTGCCCGCCGTCATGCGGCGGGTGATTTCCTCGTTGATCAGCTTGTTGATCACGCTCTGCTGTTCGGCCGGCAGCTTGGCCAGGGAGTCTTCGGTGAGGCCCATCGCCTCGAGGATCTTGGCCCGGATCTCCTCGATCTTGCGGGCCCGCAGTTCCTCGACGAAGGCCGTGAAGCCCTTCTCCTTGATGGTCTCCACGTCCGACTGGAGTTTGCCGCTTTTGCCTGGCTGGGTGGCGCCGGCGCCGGTGAGGGGATCGATGGCCATGGGAGTGTTCTCCGCTGGGCAGGAGGAGCCTGTCCGGGGCGAAGCAACAGCCGTGCCAGCCATCCCTACCAATAGGTCATGGCGTCCCTGAAGATGTCCGCCAGCAACTCGGCATCGACCGTCAGCGGGGCCTGGGCGAGCAGGCGTTGCTGCTGGAAGGCGCGCCCGGTCAGGGCCTCGATGTCGGCCTCGCCGTAACCCAGGGCGGACAGCCCGTTGGGGCAGTCGATGCGGCGCATGATGTCGATCAGCCGTCCGGCCAGGGCCTCGCTGGCCGCCTCGGCGGTGGCCGGCAGGTTGCTGGTGTCGGCGCCCAGGGCGCGCGCCGCCTCCAGGTGGCGGGCCGGGTCGGCCCGGGCGGTGACGCGGAAAGCCGCCGGGGCGTTGACCACCACCGACAGGCCATGGGGCACCATTGGCGGCTCGTCGGCGTAGCCCCGCGCCACGTAGCCGTGGTTCAGCCCGGCGACGGCATAGCTCATGGCGTGCGGGATGTGCACCCCGGCGTTGCCGAAGGCCATGCCGGCCAGGGTGGCGGCGAACATCAGGGCGTCGCGGGCCGCGGTGTCGTCGGGGTCGGCCCAGGCCCGGGGCAGGTGGGTGCCGCCCAGCTCGATGGCCTTCAGCGAGCCGATGTCGGACCACGGGTTGGCCCCCTGGTAGGGCGGCCGCTGGGCAGGATTTTCCGGGTAGGGGCGGCTGGTGAAGGGGCGCGCCGTCCAGCTTTCGATGGCGTGGGTCAACACGTCGAGCCCGGTGGCGGCGATCACCCCCGGGGCCAGGGTGTCGGTGGTCGCCGGATCGACCAGGGCGCGGCTGGGCTTGAGGAAACGGTGCGAGATGCCGGTCTTCACCTGGCTCGAGGTGAGGTCGAAAATGGCCGCCGCGGTCATCTCGCTGCCGGTGCCGCAGGTGGTCGGGCAGGCGATGTGCGGGGCCAGCGGCCCGGGCACCGGCCGGGCGCGACCGATCGGCGCGTTGACGTAGGCCAGGAAGTCGTCCGGGTGGGTGGCGTAGAGGTTGGCCGCCTTGCAGGTGTCGATCACCGAGCCGCCACCCAGCGAGATGTAGCCGTCGAAGTCGCCGTCGCGGGCGAAGGCGGCGGCGTCCTGGAAGCTCTGGTCGGTCGGCTCGACCCGCACCTGATCGTAGAGCACGACATCGAGCCCGGCCTGCTTCAGGGCCTCCTGGACGGTGGCCACCAGTTCGGTCTCGGCCAGATGGCGGTCGGTGAACAGGGCGACCCGGTCCATGCCCAGGGCGCGCGCTTCCAGGCCCACCTCGGCCAGGGCGCCACGGCCGTACTTCAGGGTCACCGCCTCGACGGTGAAGATGCGTTCCGGGGTCTCGGGGTACTCGAGCATGGAGTCGCCTCTCCTCTGGGATGGTGACGGTGATGACGGGGGAGGGGATGTCAGGCGGCGATCTCCGAGTCGTCGCCATAGCGCCGGGCAATCTCAAGGAAGGCCGGTTCGCAGGCGTCGAAGGCGGCGACCACCGCCGGGTCGAAGTGGCTGCCACTGCCCTGGCGGATGATTCCGGCGGCTTTTTCGTGCGGAAACGGCGGCTTGTAGACACGCCGGCTGATCAGCGCGTCGTAGACGTCGGCCAGCGCCATCAGGCGGGCCGAGACGGGGATGGCCTCGCCCGCAAGGCCGGCCGGATAGCCGGTGCCGTCCCACTTCTCGTGATGGCCGCCGGCGATCTCGCAGGCCAGCTTCAGGAAGCCGATGTCCTCGCCGTCCACCTCGCCCTCCTCGCCGGCCGCCGCCAGCAGGGCCTGGCGGCCCAACTCGGCGTGGGTCTGCATGATCTCGAACTCGTCGGCGGTCAGCCGGTCGGGCTTCAGGAGGATGGCGTCGGGAATGCCCACCTTGCCCACATCGTGCAGCGGCGCCGACTTGAACAGAAGCTCGATGGTGTCGTCGTCCAGGTGGGCCGAGAAGCGGGGGTGGGTCTTCAGGTGCTCGGCCAGGGTCTTGACGTAGTGCTGGGTGCGCCGGATGTGGTTGCCGGTCTCGTTGTCCCGCGTTTCGGCCAGCGAGGCCAGGGCGCGGATGGTGACATCCTGCACCCGCACCACCTGCCGGGTGCGGGCCATCAACTCGCGGGTCCGCTCGACGACCTGGGCTTCCAGGTCCTGGTTGTGCTCTTCCAGTTGGCGGCGGGCCTGGGTCAGGGCCAGGTGGGTGCGCACCCGGGCCCGGGCCACTGGCGGCGAGATGGGCTTGGTCAGGTAGTCCACGGCGCCCAGATCGAAGCCCTTGGTCTCGTCCTCGGTCGCCCCCATGGCGGTGACGAAGATGACCGGAATGTGGGCCAGCTCGGGCTGCGCCTTGATGCGCCGGCAGACCTCGTGGCCGTCCAGTTCGGGCATCATCACGTCGAGCAGGATCAGGTCGGGGCGCGCCCCGGCGGCCAGCCGGTCCAGCGCCTGCTGGCCGTTCTTGGCCACGATCAGCCCATGGTCGGGCTGCAACAGATCGACCAGCAGCTTGATGTTGACCGGCTCGTCATCGACCACCATGACCCGGGTCGGGGAAGCATCTGCGCACATCCTGGCGGGGGACTCCAAGCTTTGGGGGAAGGGGGGTCAGCCCTGGTCCAGCATATGGGAGAGCCGGTCGAGGGCGTCCAGGGCATCGTCGAAATCGAATCCGGCGGCGGCGTCACGCACCGCGCGCGCGCTTTCGGCCAGGGCCGGCGGGACGGTGGCGAGCAGCGCCTCGGCGGCGGCCTCGGCGGCCGGGTCGGCGTTTTCCAACTGTGCCCTCAGGGTGGTGATCGCCTGGGGCAGGTCGGTGTCGGTGGGCGGTGGGGTCGGCGCCGGGTCGGCTGCCTCGTCGAGGGCCAGGATGGCCTTGAGCAGAGGCGACATGGCGGCGGTCAGGCGGCCGATCAGCACGCCGGGATCGTCCTTGCCGTCGATCAGGGCGCGTTCCAGGGCGCTGGCCCGGCGCGCCACCTCCATGGCGCCGACGGTGGCGGCGCTGCCCTTGATGGCGTGGGCGATGTGGCGCACGTCGTCCAGTTGGCCGTCGCGATGGGCGATGTGCAGGACCAGGGTTTGGGTGCCGTGGCTGCTGCCGAAGTCGCGCAACAGCTTTTTCAGAAGATCGACCTTGCCGTTGACCGTGCGCAGGGCCTGGCGCACGTCGAGCACGTCGAGGATGGCGCGCGGCAACTGGGCGACCGTCTCCGCCTCGGCCTCGGAGTTGGCGACCGGGGGCGGCGCGTCGGTGCTCTTGAGGTCGCGGTTCAGCCACAGGGCCAGGGTTTCGAACAGTCGGGGCGGGTCGATCGGCTTGGCGATGTGGTCGTTCATGCCGGCCTTCAGGCTGCGCAGCTGGTCCTCCCGCATGGCGTGGGCGGTCATGGCGATCACCGGCAGGGTCTCCATGCCGGGCATGGCGCGCAACTGGCGGGTGGCCTCCAGGCCATCCATGCCGGGCATCTGCACATCCATCAGCACCAGGTCGTAGGTGTTGCGGCGCAGCAGGTCGAGGGCGGCCGGGCCGGTGTCGGCCAGGGTCACCTCGACGCCGGCATCGGCCAGCAGGTCGCGGGCCACCTGCTGGTTGACCGGGTTGTCCTCGACCAGCAGCACCCGGGCCCCGCTCAGGGCACCGGCGCTGGGGCTGGCGGCGCTTGCCGTGGTGCTTTGCGGGGTGCCGCCGATGGCCCGCAGCAGGGCCCCTTTGAGGCGCCATTCGGTGAGCGGCTTTTCCAGGATTTCCGGCTCCGGCAGGCCGGGCGCCGGGGCCGGGAAGTGGGCCTGGGCGGCGTCGCGTCCGAAGCCGGTGATGATGACCAGGGGCGGGCACTCGGGGCCCAGCTCGGCGCCCAGCTCGGCGGCCAGTTGGGCCCCGTCACGGCCGGGCAGGCGCCAGTCGAGGATGATCACGTCGGGCCGGGTGGCGGGCGGGAGGTCGGGCCGGGTGGCGGGATCAAGGATCAGCCGCCGGGCCTCCTCGGCGCCGCCCGTGGTGGCGGGCCGGGCGCCCAGGCGGCGCAGCATCAACTCGGTCGAGGCGCGCACCGTCGGGCTGTCGTCGACGACCAGGACCGAGAGGCCCCGCAGGCGCGCCGCCTCGGCATCGTCCTCGGCCTCGCGGTCGGCCGCCAGATGGACCGTGAAGTGGAAGCGGCTGCCCTGGCCGGGGGTGCTGTCGACCTCGATCCGGCCGCCCATCAGGCCGACGATCTGCTGCGAGATGGCCAGCCCCAGGCCGGTGCCGCCGAACTGCCGGCTGGTCGAGTTGTCGGCCTGGGTGAAGGCCTTGAACAGGCGTTTTTGGGTGTCCGCGTCCATGCCGATGCCGGTGTCGCTGACCGCCACCGCCAGGGCCGGGCGGGCCGGGGTGCCGCCCGGGCCGGGGGTGATGGTCAGGCCGATGGTGCCCTGGTTGGTGAACTTGACGGCGTTGGACAGAAGGTTGATCAGCACCTGACCCAGGCGCAGGGGGTCGCCGAACAGGGCATCGGGCACCCCGGGGTCGAGGCGGATATCAAGCTCCAGCCCTTTCTCGCGCAGGCGCGGGGCGATCACGGTCACCGCGTTGTCGACCACCTCGCCGAGCCGGAAGGAGGTGGTTTCCAACTCCAGCTTGCCGGCCTCGACCTTGGAGAAGTCGAGGATGTCGTTGATCACCCCGAGCAGGTTCTGCGACGCCTGATGGATCTTTTCCAGGTAGTCGCGCTGGCGCGGCGACAGCTCGGTGGTCAGGGCCAGATGGCTCAGCCCGATGACGGCGTTCATCGGGGTCCTGATCTCGTGGCTCATGTTGGCCAGGAAGTGGCTCTTGAAGCGGTTGGCCTGTTCGGCCGCCTCCTTGGCGGCGTGGATCTGGCGTTCCACCTCCTTGCGTTGGGAGATGTCCTGGAACAGGGTCACCGAGCCGTTGACCCGATCCCCGTCGAACAGCGGCACCGAAACCAGCGAGACCGGAAACTCCGTGCCGTCGGCGCGCCGGAACACCTCGTCGTCCGAGCGATAGGTGCGGCCGGTTCGGGTGGTGTTGAGGATGGCACAGGTGTGCCGCTGGCCGGATCGCCCGTCGCCCGTTGCCTGGTGGATCAACTGGTGGATGTCGGCGCCGATCAGGGCGGCCCGGCGATGGCCGAGCAGACGCTCGGTTTCCGGGTTGGCGAAGGTGCAGCGGCCACGGGTGTCCTGGGTGTAGACGCCTTCGCCCATGGCGTCGGTCATGCTTTGCAGGAAGCGGTTGTTCTCGGCCAGACGTTCTTCCATCCGGCGGCGGGCCGTGATGTCGGTGCGGATGGCGATGTACTGGAAGGGTTTGCCGGTCTCGTCGAGGAACGGCACGATGGTCGCCGAAACCCAGTAGTGCGAGCCGTCCTTGGCCTTGTTCTTGACCTCGCCGTGCCACACCCGGCCGCTGGTGATGACCTTCCACATGGCCTCGAAGAACTGCTTGTCGTGGGCGTCGGAGCGGACCAGCCGGTGGTTCTGGCCGATCACCTCGTCCCGCTCGTAGCCGCTGATCTCAAGGAAGGTGTCGTTGGCGTAGGTGATGGTGCCGTCGGCGTCGGTGGCGGTGACGATGGCGTGCTGGTCGAGGGCGAACTTCTGGAACTCCAGGTCGCGGCGCACCTCGTTCAGCCGCCGGTTGGAGGCGGTGACGGTGCGGATCACCCAGCCGCCGGTGACCAGCACGAACAGGATCACCCCCGCCGACAGCGCGAAGCGGGTCCATTGATAGACCCGGGTACGCTGGGCGGTGTCGCGCTCCAGGCGTCCCAGCACCTGCTGGCTTTGGTAGAACAGGCGGTTGGCGTTCTCGTTCATGCGCGTGAACAGGGCCGGCAGGCCACGCATGAAGGTGTCGAGCTCTTTTTCGACCGCCTTGTGTCGCGGCCCGTCCTGCGCGGCGTCGGCGTCATCGTAGCGGCGCAGCATGATCATCAGGCGGTCCGCGTAGGCGGAGACCTCGGCCAGCTTGGGCCGCAGTTCGATGACCTCGAGCACGTAGGGGAACTCGGTTTGGTCGGGGTGATAGGGAATGGTGCGCTCCATGACGGCGCGCGACTCAATGTTCAGTTCGGTGCGTCGGCGCAGGGTGCCGCCATCCTCCAGCACGTCGAGCGCCTCGCGCAGGTGGTCGAAATGTTCCTGCAACCGGCCACGCAGCCAGGCGCGGCTGTTGGCGCCACCACTGGCCGCCGCCATGCGGTAGGTCAGGGCCTCGATGCGCACCAGATCGTTGACGATCACCTCGCCCACCAGGACCCGGTTGCGTTCATTGTCGGCCCGCTGGTCGAGGTCGCTGATCAACGCCTCGAACACCATTTCCAGGCCGATCAGGGTGACGATGCCCAGGATGTAGAGGGCCAGCAGGGCATAGATCGGCCGGGTCGAGATGCCCGTCTCGCGCCGCGAGGGATCGATCAGGCCCCTTTCCGGCAGCCCCGGGGGCGGGTTGCCCGGGCCATCGGCCGAGGAGTCCGAAGGGGAGGCGGGGGCGTCGGCGGTCACGGCCGGCCTCAGTCGCCGCGCCCGGCGTTGTCGAGGAAGCCCCAGCGGCGGAAGATGGCCTGGCCGCGCTCGGAGGTGGCCAGCTCCATGAAAGCCCGGGCCGCCTCGGGATGCTGCGAGAAGGTCAGAAGGTTGAGCATCAGCTTTTTCGGCTCGGCCACCTTGGGGTCCAGGTCGAGGGGGGCGATGTGCGCCCGGTTTTCCTCGAAAAACGCGGTGGCCCGCCAGTTGAGGGTGAGGTCGGCGGTGCCATCGATCAGCGCCCGGTTGAGGTTGCGCGAATCGGTGGCCAGGAACAGGCTGTTGTCGATTGCCGCCTCGTACAGTCCGGCTTCCTGAAGGATGCGTTTGGTCTCCCGGCCGATGCTGCCGGTGTCCGGGTTGGCGATGACCACCGCCAGATCGGGGCGGACCAGATGGGCGAGGTCGGCGTCAAGCCCCAGCGGGTTGTCCTTGGGCACCATCAGGGCGGCCTGGTTGTAGCCCACCAGCACCGCCTCGCCGAGCAACCCCTGGCTCAGGTGGCGCTCGCGGTAGGAGGCCGAGCCGGGCAGGTAGAGGTCGCCCAGGCGGCTGCTTTCCAGGCTGTTGTAAAGGTCTTCCGAGCCGCCCTGGCTGATCGTCGTGGCGATCCCGGTTTCCGCCTCGAGCAGGGCGGCGATGTCCTTCATCGGGTGGACCATGGTGATGCCGCAGTAGACCAGCAGGTTGACCGCCGGCCTGGCGCCGTCGTCGCCGTCGTCGCCGTCGTTGCCGTCGTCGCAGGCGCTCAGCAGCAGTGCCAGGACAAGGCACAGGGCGCCACGGAGGAAGGATGCGGTGGAATGTGCGGCCATGGGAGGGACCTTGGCGAGGGCGGTGGCGTCCCGGTGCGTATGGTGCCGGGGCACATCTCGAATATAGGAACCCGGCCCGGCTGGGGCGAGGTTCTTTTGTGAAGCGGGCACGGCTTGCCGCTGGCGCCGCGAGAGACGGTGCGCAATATTTTTTCTGGCCGGAAAAATGACGCCTGGGGGTTTTATGGAATTGAGTGAGCGATTACAGAATAAATAAGTAAAAATTGAGTTCTATTTCAGTGGTTCTGTTGTATTTATCCGGGATTGCGCGGAGTGTGTGGCGGTTGACCGGATATCATATTTGGGTTACGGTGACTGCGTCCTTATATCCAATCCACACATGATTTTCACCCCGCGAAGGAGATCGCTTTTTGAGCGACGAGTGTAAGCTCGTCGTCGAAAACCTGTTCAAGGTGTTCGGCGACGATCCCGACGAGGCGATCCGCCGCTATCGGGCCGGTCAGGACAAGGCCGTCATCTTCGAGGAAACCGGGATGACCATCGGTGTCTGCGATGCGTCGTTCGAGGTTCAACAAGGCGAGATCTTTGTCATCATGGGCCTGTCCGGGTCCGGCAAGTCGACCCTGGTGCGCATGCTCAACCGGCTGATCCGGCCCAGCGCCGGCTCGGTGCTGGTCGATGGCGTGGACATCGCCAAAATGAGCCAGGCCGAGCTGATCGACTTCCGGCGCCGCGAGATCAGCATGGTCTTCCAGTCGTTCGCCCTGATGCCGCACCTGACGGTCAAGCAGAACGTGGCCTTCGGCATGGAACTGGCCGGCCATGGCCGGGCCGAGCGCGAGGCCCGCGCCCTGGACGCCCTGGACCAGGTGGGCTTGAGGGCCAACGCCGAGAGCTATCCCAACGAGCTGTCGGGCGGCATGCAGCAGCGCGTCGGCCTGGCCCGGGCGCTGGCCGGCGACCCGTCGATCATGCTGATGGACGAGGCCTTCAGCGCCCTTGACCCGCTGATCCGCACCGAGATGCAGGACGAACTGGTCACCCTGCAGGAAAACAGCGCCCGCACCATCATCTTCATTTCGCACGACCTGGACGAGGCCATGCGCATCGGCGACCGCATCGCCATCATGGAAGGTGGCCGGGTGGTCCAGGTCGGCACCCCGGACGAGATCCTCAACAACCCGGCTGACGACTACGTCAGCTCGTTCTTCCGCGGGGTCAACGTCTCCAACGTGCTGTCGGCCGGCGACGTGGCCAGGAAGCAGCAGGTGACGGTGGTCGAGCGCTCGGGCAGCGTGCGCGCCGCCCTGCAGCTGCTCAGCGGGGCCGACCGCGACCACGCCTACGTGGTCGACCGGGGGCGCCATTTCCACGGCGTGGTCTCCGTGGCCTCGCTGGAGGCCGAGGCCAAGACCGCCAAGCCCGAACTGCACAGCGCCATGCTCAAGGACATCGAACCAATCAAGGCCGACACCCCCATCGGCGAGATCATCGGCGCGGTCGCCCAGGCCCCCTGTGGCCTGCCGGTGATCGACGACAACGGTCTCTACAAGGGGGTGGTCTCCCGCGCCGTCCTGCTGGAAGCCTTTGACCGCGAGGGGGCGGCATGATGCGCGACACCACGACCCACACCCACACCACCCTGGCCCAGGCCGAGCCGTCGGCCGAGGAGTCCAATCCCTGGGCCAGCAGCGGCCAGTCGACGGGCGACGGCGGTGGCCAGTCCGCCCCGCCGGCGGAGAGCGCCAACCCCTGGGGCGGCGGTGGCGCCGAGCAGGGTGGCGGCGGCGACTGGCTGAGCCAGACCCAGGCGCCGGCGGAAACCACCTTCAATCCGCTTCACCCGTTCGACGACACGCTGATTCCGCTGGAAGCCTGGGTCGAGAGCGGGCTGTCCTGGGTGGTCGACAACTTCCGCCCGGCCTTCCAGGCGATCCGCCTGCCGGTCGACTGGGTGCTGAGCGGCATCGAGACCGCCTTGCTGGCCACCCCGGCCCCCCTGATGCTGATCCTGATCGGGCTTCTGGCCTGGCAGGCGGCGGGCCGGCGCCTGGGCATCGGGGCCGTCATCTCGATGGCCTTGGTCGGCATGATCGGTGCCTGGGACGAGGCCATGGTCACCCTGGCCCTGGTCTTCACCTCGGTCTTCTTCTGCGTGCTGATCGGCCTGCCGACCGGCATCTGGCTGTCGCGCGACGACCGCGCCGCCCAGGTGTTGCGGCCCGTCCTGGACGCCATGCAGACCACCCCGGCCTTCGTCTATCTGGTGCCCATCGTCATGCTGTTCGGCATCGGCAACGTACCGGGGGTGGTGGTCACCATCATCTTCGCCCTGCCGCCGCTGATCCGCCTGACCAACCTGGGCATCCGTCAGGTGCCGGGCGATCTGATCGAGGCGGCGCGCAGTTTCGGCGCCTCCGAGGGGCAGCTTTTGCGCAAGGTGCAGCTGCCGCTGGCCATGCCGACCATCATGGCCGGCGTCAACCAGACCCTGATGCTGGCCCTGTCGATGGTGGTCATCGCCTCGATGATCGCGGTCGGCGGCCTGGGCCAGATGGTGCTGCGCGGCATCGGCCGACTCGACATGGGTCTGGCCACCGTTGGCGGCGTGGGCATCGTCCTGTTGGCCATCATCATCGACCGCATGACCCAGGCCCTTGGGGTCTCCAAACGCGACCGGGGCAATGTCGCCTGGTACGACACCGGGCCGGTGGGCGTCGTCCGCCGGCTGGTGGTGTCGGGGCGCGGCGCTTCGGTCGACACCCGGGAGGAGGGGGCCGGCTGACCTTCGCGTCGGCCCGCCTGCCGCCTTCCCATCCCGTTCACAGAAATGGAGCTTTAGTCATATGGAACATCCCCGTCATCCCTTCTCCGTGCGCGGCCTGGCCGCGGCGGTCGGCATGTCCGTCCTGATGGCCGGCGGCGCCGCCGTGGCCGAGGAGTCCATGCCCGGCAAGGGGGTCGAGGTGATCCCGCTGAAAAGCTCGATCGCCGAAGAGACCTTCCAGACCATGCTGGTCATGAAGGCCCTCGAGGACCTGGGCTATGACGTCCAGGACATCAAGGAACTGGAATACGCCGCCGGCCACGTGGCCATCGCCAATGGCGACGGCACCTTCATGGCCGACCACTGGAACCCGCTGCACGTCGACTTCTTCGAGGAAGCCGGTGGGGCCGACAAGATCTACCGCGCCGGCACCTACTCGTCGGGCGCCCTGCAGGGCTACCTGATCGACAAGAAGACGGCCGAGGCACACAACATCACCAACCTCGGCCAGTTCAAGGATCCGGAGATCGCCAAGCTGTTCGACACCAACGGCGACGGCACCGCCGACCTGTCCGGCTGCACCCCGGGCTGGGGCTGCGAGAAGGTCATCGAGCACCATCTCGACGCCTACGACCTGCGCGACACGGTGACCCACAACCAGGGTTCCTACTCGGCGATCATCGCCGACACCATCACCCGCTACCAGCAGGGCGAGTCGATCTTCTATTACACCTGGACCCCGTACTGGGTGTCCGGCGTGCTGGTCCCGGGCCAGGACGTGGTGTGGCTGAACGTGCCCTTCTCCTCGCTCCCCGGGGCGCGTGAGAACGTCGACACGGCGCTGCCCGACGGCTCCAACTACGGCTTCCAGGCCAACAAGCAGCAGATCATCGCCAACAAGGAGTTCGCCGAGGCCAACCCGGCGGCGGCCAAGCTGTTCGAGGTGATGAAGCTGTCGGCCAACGACATCAGCGCCCAGAACCTGAAGATGCGCGATGGCGAGGACAGCGAGGCCGACATCGAGCGTCACACCGAGGCCTGGATCAAGACCCACCAGGAGACCTACGACGGTTGGCTCGAGGCCGCCCGCGCCGCCGCCGAGTAAGGCTGGCGCCGTCGCCTCCGGGGTGGCCCGCCACCCCACCACCATTCTGACCGGGCCGCGTCGGCAGTTGGCTGACGCGGCCCGGTTTTTACCGCCCGGAGCGGCACCGACGCCTGTCAACTGAAGTTGACGACCGGCCCAAGCCCTGTACAATGTGGGGCCATGCGTTCGTCGCCCCGTTGGCTGGGCCGAACGTGTCCAACGGGTGGCCCGGTCGGGCCCCTTTGCTTCCGTCTCTTGGGGGTCCCGCTCCCTGGAGGCGCGGGGAGGGGGCGCGCCGGGGAGGCTTTCCGGGGATGGGAAGGCCGCGCCGCCGGGGGAGTTGCCGGGGGTGATGTCCGCGGGATGCGGGGGTCCGGGTTGACGGGGCAGGCAAAGCCGGCCGCGCGTGGTTCTGGGGGGGGCGTTCCCACCTTTCCCTTGTCACGGCGGCCTTCCGACCTTTCCAGGGGAGAGCCGAGGGATGACTGAGCAGACCAGCGATTTCAAGGGCTTGTTTATCGAGAACCTGAAGAAGTTCTACCTGTATCTGGTGGCCCTGTTCTTTATTCCGATCATCCTGCAGTGGGTGTTCGGTGCTGACTCCATCGCCAACTCGTTCATCTTCTACATCTTCCAGACCGCGATCCTCTACGCGGCGGTGATCGCCATCTACACCTTCTTTGGCGACAAGATCAAAGCCGCCATGAGCCCGGCCAGCAAGGACGGCGACGGCAAGTAAGCCCGAGCGCGCCGCTCATCCGCGCCGGACCGGGGTCACGCATCCCGGAATGGCGGGGCTGATGGGCCGTCCTTCCGGGTATCCCGAAGAAGGGCGTTTCAAGACAAGCAGGCCTGCCACGGGGAAATCCCCGGGCAGGCCTGTTGTCTTTGGAGGGGGTGTCGGGTGGCGGAGGGGCGGCTCAGTCCAAGGGCATCCGGTAAAAGACCCGGTGGGTGCCGTCGTGGACGATCAGGCTGTCGCGGGTCGACAACACGTAGTGGCCGACAAAGTCCTCGACCCGGCCGGTGCGCGGATCCAGCACCACCGATTCATAGGTCAGGGCGTTGCCGCGCCGGGTGAGCAGGGCGAGGTTGAGGTTGGGCGTCCAGGCAAAGCCGCGCCCGACCGGCGGCAGGCCCATGTCGGAAGCCTGCAGGATCACCCGGCCCGCCAGATCGAGCAGCACATAGGCCCCGTGGCCGGTGGAATACGCATCAAGGCGCTGCAGGGCCGGCATCGTCCAGACCCGGGGCTGGTCGCGGTCCCGCACGTCCAGCACGTTCACCGCCAGTTGCACGAAGCCCTGGTCGGCGAAGCTGTTCAGGATTCCCCGGTGGACGTAGTAGGAGTCACTGCCCTGGGCCACCGCCGGTGACAGGGCATCGAGGAACGACGGCGGGATGGTTTCCTCGGGCACCTTTACCGACCACAGGGTGCGCCCCAGGCGCACCCGCCCCCCGTCCGGCACGGCGACCTGCAGGTTGATCATTCCCGGCCGCTTGACCAGCACCCACGCCCCCTCGGCGAGGGCAACACAGTCCATCACCCGGGCCGCCTCGGCCAATCGATAGGTGCCGCCGGGCAGACGCACGCCATCGGCCGCGCCCCGGGGGTCGGTGTGGGCGCGCCAGGGCAGGCAGCGGTTGGTGCTGCCGGCGAGGTCGCCGGTGTCGGTCCGGTAGGTGGTGCGGCTCCGCTCGGCCCCGGCCAGTGTCGCGCTGCCCAGGCCGAGGCTTTGATGGTGCGCCTTGATGGCGGCGATGGAAGGCCGTCCGGCGGTCAGGTCCAGGCGGTCGGTGACCCGGCGGCTGTCCGGGTCGATCCTCAGCACCGGGGCCATGGCGCGGCGGAACTCGGCCAGCTCCAGGCGGCTCGATCTCTGGTCCTGGAGGATGTGGTGGGTGCGGCTGTCCCACAGGTAGTAGGCGCCATCCCGGCCGCGGGTCAGCCGGCAGGCCGGGTAGGGGCAGCGGGCCAGCTCGACGTCGTCGGCACCGACCGGCAGGGGCGGCGCCACCCGGGGCGGGTGGTAGAGGTAGGTCTTCTCGCAGCCGGCGGTCAGCGCCGCCAACAGGGCCAGAACCGGCACCAGCAGCGGTTTCGTCCTCATGTCGGGCCTCCGCGGGGGCAGGGCGCTATCGACAGGTCGCGATGCACCCCTCGGCGCGGCCCTGGCAGGCGCGCGCGTTGTTGGCGAAACGGCATTCCGGCGAGCCGGTCATGGCCCGCACCTCGAACAGATAGGTGGTGATGTTCTGGTCCTGGCTGTACCGGCAGACCAACTGCGTGCCGCCGGGCCTGCCCGGCCATGGGGCCTGGGTCTGCGCCTCGACGAACAGGCGCGGCGGGCGGTGGTACTCCTCGGTGATGGTCACCTCGGGCCGGCTGCCGGCCGAGCCGACGATGTCGGCGGTGTAGCGCGCCCGGGCGACGCACCAGGACTGGTCGCGATTGATGCAGGGGCGTTGTTTGTGGTCCAGCCACAGCCAGTCGACGGCAACCAGACCCTCGGGCGGCGGGCAGCGGAAGTTCTCGGCCGCCTCGGCCGTCGGGGCGGCGGCCAGCAGGACGCCCAGGGCGGCCGATGGAGCAAGGGGCGCGCGCCGGCTGGGGGAAGAGTTGCAATCGGCTCTTGACATCCGACCGTTCGATCCTCTCTTCTGGGGCTGACCAGCCGCGCCCGTTTCCGGGCGTGCCGTCGGTCAGCATGGCACACGCGTTAGCATGTCATACGCGTTAGCATGGCACACGCGTCAGCCCAGGGCCACCCGGGTCGACCGCTGCCAGGGTTCAACGGGGCTCCCAACGTGGGCCGCCGCCAATGGAAGAGGGTCCTTGAGGGTGTTCAGCCGCCCCGCCAGCGCCGAGATGATCCGCCGCCCCGCGCGGCCGGTTCGGCGTGCCCGCGCCTCTTCCCCCGCCCTGTCGCCCCTCACCCTGTCGCTACACCTAGCCCGCCCCTGAGCGCCGCCACCATGTCCGGCTCGGACAGGAACGGAGCGACCGGCGTTCAGGGGGCAACCGCCCGGGGTGAGTCCCGGGGCGCGGGGCTGGCTGTCGATGACCGCAACCACCATCAGCCTTTCCCATCGGGCATCCGCCCGACGCCGCGCCGCCGGGGGTCGTCCGTTCGGGGCGTCGTCGTCTCCGTCCATGTTTCGCCCATTGCCGGGATCGCCCGCGACGCGCTTCCGGTTCACAGCCCCCGACGTGAAGGACCCTGACCGATGACCGACAGCACCACCCCCGCCGGCGACGCCCAGCGGGTCATCATTTTCGACACCACCATGCGCGACGGCGAGCAGTCCCCCGGCTGCTCCATGAACCTCGACGAGAAGGTGCGCATCGCCAAGGCCCTGGAAGAACTGGGCGTGGACGTCATGGAGGCCGGCTTCCCGATCGCCTCGAACGGCGATTTCGAGGCCGTGCGGGCGGTCGCCCAGGTGGTGGAGAAGGCCGGCGTGTGCGGCCTCGCCCGCGCCGCCAAGCCCGACATCGAGCGCGCCGCCGAGGCCCTGCGCCCGGCCCGGCGGCCGCGCATCCACACCTTCATCTCGACCAGCCCGCTGCACATGAAATACAAGCTGCAGATGGACCCCGAGACGGTCCATCAGGCGGTCATCGACAGCGTCGGCTGGGCCCGCAACTTCACCGACGACGTGGAATGGTCGCCCGAGGACGGCACCCGCACCGAGCACGACTTTCTGTGCCGCTGCGTGGAGTCGGCGATCCGCGCCGGGGCGACCACCATCAACATCCCCGATACGGTGGGCTACACCGTGCCCGACGAGTTCCGGGCCCTGATCGAGATGCTGATGAACCGCGTGCCCAACATCGATCAGGCGGTGATCAGCGTGCACTGCCACAACGACCTGGGGCTGGGCGTGGCCAACTCGCTGGCCGCCGTGGGCGCCGGGGCGCGTCAGGTCGAGTGCACCATCAACGGCATCGGCGAGCGGGCCGGCAACGCGGCCATGGAAGAGATCGTCATGGCCCTGCGCACCCGTCAGGACCGCATGCCCTACGTGACCGGCGTCGACACCACGCAGATCACCCGCACCTCGCGCCTGCTCAGCGCCATCACCGGCTTCTCGGTGCAGCCCAACAAGGCCATCGTCGGCGCCAACGCCTTCGCCCACGAAAGCGGCATCCACCAGGACGGCGTGCTGAAGAACGCCCAGACCTACGAGATCATGACCCCGGAGAGCGTCGGTCTGGGCCGCTCCAACCTGGTCATGGGCAAGCACTCCGGGCGCCACGCCTTCCGCGAGAAGCTGAAGGACCTCGGCTATACCCTGGGCGACAACGCCTTCAGCGATGCCTTCCGCCGCTTCAAGGATCTGGCCGACCGCAAGAAGGAGGTCTTCGACGAGGACATCATCGCCCTGGTCGATGACGAGGTGATGCGCGGCAACGACCGCATCAAGGTCGTCGATCTGGAGATCAAGGCCGGCACCAAGCGCCCGCAGAGCGCCACCCTGACCCTGGCCATCGACGGCGCGGAAACCACCGTGACCGCCAATGGCGACGGTCCGGTGGACGCCACCTTCAACGCCATCAAGGAGCTGACCGGCATCCATGCCCACCTGCAGCTCTATCAGGTGCACGCCGTCACCGGCGGCACCGACGCCCAGGCCGAGGTGACGGTGCGCCTGGAGGAAGAAGGGCGCACGGTCAATGGCATGGGGGCCGACACCGACACCCTGGTCGCTTCCGCCCGGGCCTACGTCAACGCCCTGAACAAGCTGCTGGTGAAGCGCGAGAAGCAGGCGCCGGCGGCGATCAGCGCCTGATCCCGCGGCGCCCGACCTTCCGGGCCCGACCTTCCGGCCCCGAACCTTCCGGGTCCCCGCCCTTGCCGGCGGGGGCCCGATTTCTGTCGGCGATCCCAATATATGGTATCGATCCCCGACGCACCCTGGGTTAGACTGCCTATCCTTGGTGGACGGGACGGCCTTCCGGGGGCTGCTCCTGGGGCCGGTCGGGGTACCCGGCTGGCCGGGGAGAGTCGTTGCATTGGCCTTGGCGGCGGTGTAACCAAGCGGACGAGGCGGCGCCGGCCACCGGACCGGGCCTTTGGGCGAGTCGCTCCGCCGCGCCGTCGGCTTCCACCTTACCGGTTCGTCCCCCTTGCCGGGGCAACCTTCGCGGTACGGCTTACTTTCTGAGAGGGCGCATGTTTTCTGGCATGATGGGCTGGCTGTCGGCCGACATGGCGATCGATCTGGGGACCGCCAACACCCTGGTCTATGTGCGTGGTCGCGGCATCGTGCTCAACGAGCCCTCGGTGGTCGCCATTTCCGAGGTGCGCGGCAAGAAGCAGGTGCTGGCCGTGGGCAACGAGGCCAAGCAGATGCTGGGCCGCACCCCGGGCAGCATCCAGGCCATCCGTCCCTTGCGCGACGGCGTCATCGCCGATTTCGAGGTCGCCGAGGAGATGATCAAGCACTTCATCAGGAAGGTGCACAACCGGCGCAGCTTCGCCAGCCCGATGATCATCGTCTGCGTGCCCTCGGGCTCGACGGCGGTCGAGCGGCGGGCCATCCAGGTCAGCGCCGAGGCGGCCGGGGCGCGCAAGGTGTGGCTGATCGAGGAGCCCATGGCGGCGGCCATCGGCGCCGGCCTGCCGGTCACCGAGCCGACCGGCTCGATGGTGGTCGACATCGGCGGCGGCACCACCGAGGTGGCGGTGCTCTCGCTGGGCGGCATCGTCTATTCGCGCTCCGTCCGGGTGGGCGGCGACAAGATGGACGAGGCGATCATTTCCTACATCCGCCGGGCCCACAACCTGCTCATCGGCGAGGGCTCGGCCGAGCGCATCAAGACCGAGATCGGCGGCGCCTGCCCGCCCGCCGACGGCGACGGCCGGACCATGGAGATCAAGGGCCGCGACCTGATGAACGGCGTGCCCAAGGAGCTGCTGGTCAGCGAGGCGCAGATCGCCGAAAGTCTGGCCGAGCCGGTCAGCGCCATCATAGAGGCGGTCAAGGTGGCCCTGGAACACACCGCTCCCGAGCTGGCCGCCGACATCGTCGACAAGGGCATCGTGCTGACCGGCGGCGGCGCCCTTCTGACCAATCTCGATTACGTGCTGCGCCACGCCACCGGGCTGCCGGTGTCGATCGCCGACGACCCGCTGTCCTGCGTGGCGTTGGGGACCGGTCGGGCGCTGGAAGAGATCAACAAGCACAAGTCCGTCCTCTCCACCATGATCTGACCGGCCCCGCCCGCGCCGCCTGGAGCGCCGCCTGGAGCGCCATCGGGGCCCCGTCAGGGAAGCGTAGCGCATGAAGCCGCCGAGCGGACAGATCACGCGGATCAGCACCTTGAGGGCGCTCGCCCAGCGCTCGATGTTCATCCTGCTGGTCCTTTCGGCCTTCGGGCTGATGCTGCTCGGCAAGGCCGACACGGTGGTCATCGAACGGGCCCGCACCCTGGTTGCCGACAGCGTCGCCCCGGTGCTCGAGGCCCTGTCGCGTCCCGCCGCCACGGTCGCCGACTTCGTGCGCAACACCCGCGAACTGGTCGAACTGCGCGAGGAGAACGCCCGCCTGCGCCAGGAGAACGACCGTCTGCTCAAATGGCAGTCGGCGGCACTGAACCTGGAAAGCGAGAACGACCGCCTGAAGGACCTGTTGCGCTTCAGGCCCGATCCCGGCACGCGCGGCATCACCGCCCGGGTCATCGCCGACAGTGGCGCGGCCTATGTGCACAGCCTGCTGCTCAACGCCGGGGCCAGCGACGGGGTGAGCAAGGGACAGGCGGTGGTCGCCGGCGGCGGGCTGGTCGGCCGGGTCACCGAGGTCGGCCGGCGGGCCGCCCGGGTGCTGCTGATCACCGACATCAACAGCCGCATTCCGGTGTTCGTCGGCGACCGCCGGCTGCGCGCCATGCTGGTCGGCGAGAACCGCGACCGGGCCCGCCTGATCTACCTGAACGGCCCGGGTCAGCCGGGGCTCGGCGAGCGGGTCGTCACCTCGGGCCATGCCGGGGCCCTGCCGCCGGGCATCCCGGTCGGTGTGGTCACCGCGGTCGACGAGAAGAGCGTCGTCGTCGAACCCTATGTCCAACGCCACCGGCTGGAGTATGTGCGGGTCATCGACTACCGGCTGCCCGGCCTGGGCACCGGCGCGCCTTGATGGCGCGGCCGGGCGGAGTCGGTCGATGAGTCTGGCGCGCCTCAGTCTGGGCCAGCGGACCAGCCAGTTCCTGCGCCGCCAGGTGCCGGTGGCCCTGGCCGTGCTGCTGCTGGTGCTGGCCCAGGTGCCGACCCAGGTGCCCGGGCTGGTCGAGGTGGCCCCCATGCTGGGCTTGATCTGTGTCTACTACTGGGCCATCTACCGGCCGGACCTGTTCGGCGCCGCCTCGGCCTTCGCCCTGGGGCTGCTCGACGATATCCTGAGCGGCGCCCCGTTGGGCAGCGGTGCGCTGGCCCTGCTGCTGGCCCATGGCGTGATCAGCCGTCAGCGCACCCTGTTCCACGCCAAGCCGTTCGCCGTCACCTGGCCGGTTTTCGCGGTGGTCGCGGCGGGGGCCTATCTGGTCCGCTGGCTGGGCGCCGGACTGGTGCGCGGCGCCGTGCTGCCGGCCGAGCCGGTGGTCGTCGGCTGGCTGATGACGGTGGCCGCCTACCCGCTGCTCGGCTGGCTGCTGGCCAGCCTGAACGGCACCGTGGTCAAGGACGACATCGACTGATCGCCCAAACCGTCGGGCGACCGGGCAACCAAGTGGGAGTGTGTGCGCCTTATGGACCGGACCTCTGACCGGGGCCGACTGCTGACCCGCCGGGCCGCCCTGCTGGGGGCCGGGCAATTGGGTCTGTTCGGCCTGCTGGTCGGCCGCATGTACTACCTGCAGGTGGTCGAGGCCGAGCGCTACCGCGTGCTGGCCGAGGAAAACCGCATCAACATCCGGCTGCTGCCGCCGCCACGCGGTCCCATTGTCGATCGCAACGGGATCAAGCTGGCCATCAACCGGCAGAACTTCCGCGTCCTGGTGGTGCGCGAGGACATCGTCGACCTGGAAGCCACCCTGGGCAAGCTGGCCCGCATCGTGCCGCTGTCCGACTACGACCGCCAGCGGGTGCTGCGCGAGGTCGGCCGGCGGCGCAGCTTCGTGCCGGTGCCGGTGCGCGAGAACCTGACCTGGGAGGAAATGGCCCGCATCCAGGTCAACGCCCACGACCTGCCCGGGGTGCTGATCGACGAGGGCCAGACCCGGCACTACGAGCACGGTCCGGCGATGGCCCACCTGATGGGCTACGTGGCGGCGGTTTCGGAAGAGGATCTGGCGGCGGCCCGCGGGGCCGACCCGCTGCTCGAGTTGCCCGGCTTCAAGATCGGCAAGGCCGGCGTGGAGCGCGAATTCGACCTCGCCCTGCGCGGCAAGAGCGGCAGCAAGCGGGTCGAGGTCAACGCCCGGGGCCGCGAGATCCGCGAGCTGGAGCGCGAGGAGGGCGAACCCGGCGGCCAACTGGCGCTGACCCTGGACATCAACCTGCAGCAGTTCGCCGCCGACCGGCTGGGCCAGGAAAGCGCCTCCTGCGTGGTCATGGACATCCACAGCGGCGAGGTGCTGGCCATGACCTCGACCCCGGCCTTCGACCCCAACGCCTTCACCCGGGGCCTGTCGTCGCAGGAATGGAAGGCCCTGCTCGACAACCCCCGCGCCCCGCTGACGCCCAAGGCCATCGCCGGTCAGTATGCCCCGGGCTCGACCTTCAAGATGGTGGTCGCCCTGGCGGCGCTGGAGGCCGGGGTGATCAAGCCCGAGCAGACCGTCTGGTGCCCCGGTCACATGACCCTGGGCAACGCCCGCTTCCACTGCTGGAAGCGCCAGGGGCACGGGCACGTCTCGCTGGTCCAGGCGCTGGCCCAGTCGTGCGATGTCTACTTCTACGAGGTGGCCAAGCGCACCGGCATCGAGCGCATCGCCGACATGGCGCGGCGCTTCGGTCTGGGCAGCGCGCCCGACATCGTGCTGCGCGGCGTGCGCGGCGGCCTGATCCCGACCAAGGCCTGGAAACAGGCCACCCTGGGCGAGGGCTGGCACCAGGGCGAAACCCTGATCGCCGGCATTGGCCAGGGCTATGTGCTGGCCACCCCGCTGCAACTGGCCCTGATGACGGCGCGCCTGGCCAACGGTGGGCGCCGGGTCGACCCGGTGCTGACCCGCCAGGTGATGGTCGATGGTCATCTGGCGCCGCGCCCGGTGGCCACCCCGGAGAGCCTGGGGGTGAGCCGCCACAGCCTCAATCTGGTCCGCCAGGGCATGCACGAGGTGGTCCACGGCCGGCGCGGCACGGCGCGTGGCGCCGCCCTGCCCGAGGAGCTGGGCGAAATGTGCGGCAAGACCGGCACCGCCCAGGTGCGCCGCATCACCCGGGCCGAGCGCGAGGCCGGGGTGACCAGGAACGAGGACCTGCCCTGGGAGCGCCGAGATCACGCCTTGTTCGTCTGCTATGCTCCGGCCGACAAGCCACGCTATGCGGTGGCGGTGGTGGTCGAGCATGGCGGCGGCGGCTCGGCGGTAGCCGCTCCCATCGCCCGCGACGTGATGATCGAGACCCTGCGCCTCGATTCGGCGGCGCCGCGCCGTCCCGAGGGAGATCTGAAGGCATGAGCGAACGCGAGTTCCTGCGCCCGCGCTGGCGGCGCGGCGACATGACCATTGCCGAGAAGCTGTGGCAGATCAGCTGGTCGTACGTGCTGATCATCGCCGTCATCGCGGGCATCGGGGTGATCATGCTGTACAGCGCCGGCAACGGCAGCTTCGACCCCTGGGCCAGCCGCCATGCCATCCGCTTCGCGGTCGGGCTGGGGGTGATGTTGACGGTCGCCCTGATCGATATCCGGCTGATCCTGCGCTACGCCTACCTGCTCTATGCCGCCACCCTGGTCCTGCTGGTGGGGGTGGAGCTGATGGGGCACGTGGGCATGGGGGCGCAGCGCTGGATCGACCTGGGCTTCTTCCACCTGCAACCGTCCGAGGTGATGAAGATCGTCCTGGTCCTCGCCCTGGCCCGTTTCTTCCACGGCACCGACATCGAGCAGGTGGGCCGCCCGACGGTGCTGCTGGTGCCGCTGCTCATGGTCGCCGCGCCGGCCGTGCTGGTGCTGCGCCAGCCCGACCTGGGGACGGCGTTGATGATGGTCATGGGGGCCGGGGTGATCTTCTTCCTGGCCGGGGTGCGGCTGTGGAAGTTCGGGGTCGTGCTGGCCGCCGCCCTGGCCGCCCTGCCGCTGGCCTGGAGCCTGTTGCTGCACGACTACCAGAAGAACCGGGTGCGCACCTTCCTCGACCCCGAGCGTGATCCATTGGGGGCCGGCTACCACATCATCCAGTCGAAGATCGCCCTGGGCTCGGGCGGCATCTGGGGCAAGGGCTTCCTGGCCGGCACGCAGAGCCACCTTGAGTTCCTGCCCGAGCGGCAGACCGACTTCATCTTCACCATGCTGGCCGAGGAACGGGGCATGATCGGCGGGCTGGTCCTGCTCGCCCTTTATGCCCTGGTCATGGTCTATGGCTACCTGTTCGCCCTGCGCAGCCAGCACCAGTTCGGGCGGCTGGTGGTGCTGGGCGTGTCGACCACCTTCTTCCTTTACGTGTTCATCAACGTGGCCATGGTGATGGGACTGATTCCGGTGGTCGGGGTGCCGCTGCCGCTGATCTCCTATGGCGGCACGGTGATGCTGTCGCTGATGGTCGGCTTCGGGCTGATCCTGTCGGTGTGGGTCCACCGCGACGTGGAGATGGGCCGCCACGGGTAGCCGTGCCTTGGGGGGCGGCGCTCAGACCGCCAGCAGGGCGGCGACCACCGCCTCCGGGGCATCCTCCAGAATCAGGTGGCCGGCCTCGGGGACGCTGATGATCGTGTCGAGAACCGGGTCGAGGCCCAGATGGCGGGCCAACTGCGCGCCCTGGGCCGGGGGAATGAAGGTGTCGTGCGCCCCCCAGACCAGCCGCAGCGGGCAGTCCAGCCGCCGGTACAGCGGTTCCAACTCGGCGATGGCGGCGCTGTTGGCGTGGGCGATCTGGCGATAGAAGGCGGCCTGCCCGACCTCTCCGATCCATGGCGCGGCGTACAGGTCGCGGGCCTCGTCGCCCAGCGGCCGGTGGGCGGCGGCCTGCATGTAGGCTTCGAGCAGCGCCTTGTGGGCGTAGGCGGGCAGCCCGGCGAAGGCCTCCTGGTGGCGTCGCACGTGGGCAAAGAAGGGCGAGCCCGAGGGCAGCACCGCCACCGCGTCGAACAGGGTCAGCCGGCCATAGGACAGGCCGTTGATGAAATGGCCACGCAGGGCGGCCAAGCCGCCGAAGTCGTGCCCCACCACATGCGGCCGGGCCAGCCCCCAGTGGGCGATCAGGGCGGCCAGCAGGTCATTTTGCACCTGGGGTGCCACGTTCTGCCCCTCGGCCATGTGCGACTGCCCACAGCCCAACAGATCGAAGAAGTAGACGCTGTGGTGGCGGGCCAGCCACGGGGCGATGCGCCGCCACGCCTGGGCCGACCAGGGAAAGCCGTGAACCAGGACCAGGGGCGGGCCATCGCCCAGATGGCCCCAGGCGACCGTCTGGCCCTGGTGGTCGAAGCGCTGGTCGAGGGTGAGCATGGATGATCTCCATCTTATAACCTGATAAGATGGAAAAGAGGTTACTCCGAGGCGCTCGGGGCGACAACCTTCTTATTGTTGGAAAGGGGTTACTTCGTATGGCCTACACCTGGGAGACGCATGGCCCGTTCGGGGGCCACGTGGTGCTCGACTTCGTCAACACGGTGGACGATGCGCTGAAAACCCGGGAGCTGAACGCCATTCCCGATTGGCCGACCTTCCTGGATTGGTCGCTCCGGGTCGGGTTGGCATCCGGGGAGGAGGCGGCGTTGTTGGCTGGCCTCGGAGATGCCCAGGCACAGGCCGCCGAATTGGCCGAACTGTGGGCCCTGCGCGAGGCGCTGTACGGCGATCTGACGGGGTTGCTGGAGGAGGTGCCGGGACGCGGGCTGTCAAGCTTGGGCGCGGCGGCGCGCTGGGGGCTGGGATTGGCGGTGCTGGCGCCTGCTCCCAGCACCGCTCCCGGCTGGCAGGTTGGCGTCGACACGGCGGGGCTGGCCACTCCCCGGGCCCGTCTCGGTGTGGCGGTGGAGGACCTGCTGTGGCGTGGCGATCTGGCCCGGTTGCGCCAGTGTGGCCGCTGCACGGGGTTGTACCTGGATCACGGGCGTGGTGCCGGGCGCCGCTGGTGCCGCATGGAAACCTGCGGCAACCGGGCCAAGGCCGAGCGTCATCGGGCCCGGCGGGGGGAATGACCGGGGCGAGACGGGAAGGGTTGGGTTACTGGGCCGCTTCCAGGATGCGGGAGTTGTCGTCGCCCGGTAGGGAGAGCGGTGCCCCGGGCCCATCGGCCAGGGCTTCCAGGGCGCAGATGACATCCTGCAGGGCACCCAGGGCATCGGCCGCCACTTCGCAATCCAGGCCGCAGCAGTCGCCGAAGTGGCCGGTCAGGGCGTCGACGAAGCGGTCCATGTAGTCGGGGTCGGCCAGGGCGATGTGGCGCAGCCGGGAATCGGCCATGGTCCGGTGGCAGGCCTTGATCATCTCCCGCCCCAGGCACAGGGGAAAGCGGCCGCAGGGCCGGTGGGCGAACAGCTTGGCCTCCAGCGAGGTCAGCGTCTCGCGGACCACCTCTGGTGTTTGGGCCGGGGTTTGGGCCGAGGTGTTGGCCGGAACTTGCGCCGGCAGACGAAGCGGACGATCGAACGACATCGGTGGGATCCTTTGCCTCCTTGCCGGTCCGGTTGCCAAGCGGCACCCAGACAACCTGCAAGAATGAACCCTACCACCGGCTGGTGCATGGTTGAGTCGGGCAGAGGGGTAAATCCCGCCGGATCGGCGGCGCAAAGGGGTTACGCCCCGCACCTTCCGGGGCCGAGGCCAGGGCGGGCCCTACCAGTCGATGTGCCGGGCGAACTTGCCCAGCACCGCCTCCCACCAGGCCAGCCAGTCGCGCAGGTTGGCCTCGCTGATCCCGCCTTCCAGGGCGATGTCCATTTCCACCCACAGGTCGCCGTTGTCGGCCCGGTAGGCCTTGCCGAAACGGTTGAGGGCGTTCCAGTGGTTCATGGAGTCGACGCCGTGGTTGACGGCGCCCTCGAACACCGCACCCACCGACAGGCTGCCGCAAACTGGTTCGGCGCCGTCGGGTTGGCACTCGTAGAAGTGGACCACGAAGTTCAGGCCGCCGGTGGAGCTCTGAATGCGCGGGTCGCCCTCGCCGTCCTGGTCCAGGTCGGCCCGGTAGCCCCAGTCCTGCATCAGTTGGACCAACTCGCTGCCGCTGATGCCCTCGTAGACCGGTTTGACCACGCTTTCGCCGCGCACCGGCGGGCAGCCGACCAGGATCAAGGCGGTGGCGGTCAGGAAGGCGGCGAGCCAGAGGCGCATGGGAAAAGTCTCCGCAAAAGGGGGCAGCTACGCGACGCAGCATAGCCCGGGGCAGGGGGGCGGGGAACCGTCTGCTCCTGGTTCAGCCTTTTTTCCGCACCGGTTTCTGGCGATAGGGCCGGGTCTGTTCGCCGCCGTCCCAGACCACCGGCCGCTCCAGCCATTTCTGGATGAAGTTCCAGGCCCCGCGATAGCCGTTGTGGGGTAGGGTGCAGGCCGAGCAGTCCTTGCGCTTCAGGCCGTTCCTGTCGGTGAACACCTGATAGGGTCCGGGGCATTCGTAGGCGATCAGCGGGCAGTAGCAGAACAGGCAGTTGAACTGCCCGCGCACCCCTTCGTGGCAGGGCAGGAAGGGGCAGTCGTGGTTGGTGAAGCCCTTGAAGCCCTCGTTCTGGGTCAGGTCCTTGGGTTGCATGGCGACTCCGAAGGGTAGGGTGGGCCACCAATCTGGGGCCTCGCGCCGGCCGGGGAAAGAGCCATCCCCCTTATCCCCTCCGGGCCAGTCGGCGCTCGCGCCAGAAGACGAACAGCCCCGAGCCGATGATCAGGGCCATCCCCAGCCACACGTAGGGGCGCGGGAAGTCGCCGAAGACGAACAGCCCGAGCAAGGTGGCGCTGACCACCTCCAGGTACTGGAACGGGGCGAGCAGCGAGGCGGCGGCATGCTTCAGGGCGGCGACGATCAGCAGGTGGGCCGCCGTGGCCGCCACCCCCAGGCCGAGGATCAGCCCCCAGTCACGGCCACTGGGCCAGCTCAGGGTCAGCGCCTCGATGCCGGCGGCGTGGCCCAGCCCCAGGGCGACGGCCATCACCACGGCGCCGGCCACCCCGGCATAGAACTGCATGGCCACCGCCCCGGTGCGTCCGCCGAGCTGGCGGGTCAGGGCGATGTAGGCGGCAAAGCAGATGGCGGTGCCCAGGGGCAACAACGCGGTGGTGCCGACCTGTTGGAACTGCGGGCCGATGATGACCAGCGCCCCGACCAGCCCCACGCCGACCGCGCTGAAGCGGCGCCAGCCCACCTTCTCGCCCAGGAACAGGGCCGACAGGGCGGTGAGGATCAGCGGCTCGACGAAAAAGATGGCCAGGGCGTCGGGCAGCGCCATTTCCTTCAGGGCGGCGAAATAGAGCAGCGTGGCGCCCGCCACCAGCACCCCGCGCATGGCCTGCAGCAGGGGCTTTTCCGGTCGCCACAGCCGCCGCCCGAGCAGCGCCGAGGCCAGCGGGGCGAGAAGCAGGGTCTGCACCACGAAGCGGATGCCCGCCACCTCGCCGGCCGAGACGCTCTCGGTCAAAAGCTTGGCGAAGGTGTCGAGCACCGGCAGGCACATCACCCCGGCGATCATCAACAGCAGGCCCTTCACGGGCGGTGTCGCGTGATCGGCGGGGGCGGGAGGCAGGTCGCGTGGGGTTGGTCTGGGCATGGCCGGCATCCTGCGCCCTTTGCGCGGGGGGCTCAAGCCCATCCGCACCCTTGGGGTGGTGCCGCTTTCCCCTGGCCGCCGGGGCGCCACGGCGCTATGGTCGGCGCCATCGAAAACCCCTTGACGCCCGCACAGGAAACGCGCACCCGCCATGGCCGCCCCGACCCCTTCCTTGAGCCCCGTCAGCCCCCGCAAACAGCGCCTGGCCGCCCTGATGGACCGCCTGGCGCCGGAACGCGCCGCCTGGATCGAGCGCCACGCCTATTTCCACGCCGAGGACCTGCGCTTCCTGCGCTTCGCCATTCCCGAAGGGGCGCGGGTGCTGGAGATCGGCTGCGGGGTCGGCGACCTGCTGGCCGGCCTGAAGCCGGGGCGCGGGGTGGGCATCGACCTGTCGGCGGGCATGATCGAGCAGGCCCGCCAGCGCCATCCGGAGCTGGAGTTCCACCACGGCGACGCCGAAAAGGCCGATGATCTGGCCGCCATCGAGGGGCCGTTCGATTTCATCGTGCTGTCCGACACGGTCGGCGACCTGGAGGACATCGAAAGCACCCTGGGCCTTTTGCACCGGCTGTGCGACGCCGATACCCGGCTCATCGTCGCCTACCATGCGCGGCTGTGGATGCCGGTGTTGAGGGGCGGCGAGATGTTCGGCCTCAAGATGCCATCGACCATCGAGAACTGGCTCTCCACCGAGGACATCGCGGCCATGCTGGGGCTGGCCGATTTCGAGGTCATCCGCCGCGACTGGCGCCAGTTGATCCCGCTGCGGCTGAAGGGCGTGGCCGATCCGATCAACAAGTACCTGGGCACCCTGCCGGGCATCCGGGCGCTGTGTCTTCGCAACTACGTCATCGCCCGTTCGCGGCGCTTCGCTGCGGCCGAGAAGCGGCCCTCGTGCACGGTGTTCATTCCGGCCCGCAACGAGAAGGGCAACATCGAGCCGGCGGTCCAGCGCATCCCCGACTTCTGCGACGACCTGGAAATCCTCTTCGTCGAGGGCCACAGCCGGGACGGCACCTTCGAGGAATGCGAACGGGTGCGCGACGCCTACCCCGGGCGCGACATCAAGGTGCTGAAGCAGCCCGGCAAGGGCAAGGGCGACGCGGTCCGGGCCGGCTTCGAGGCGGCGCGCGGCGAGGTGCTGATGATCCTCGATGCCGACCTGACCGTGCCGCCGGAGGACCTGCCCAAGTTCTACAACGCCCTGGTCAGCGGCAAGGGGGAGTTCATCAACGGCTCGCGGCTGGTCTACCCGATGGAGCGCGAGGCCATGCGCTTCCTCAACCTGATCGCCAACCACTCCTTCTCGGTGCTCTTCACCTGGCTTCTGAACCAGCGCTTCACCGATACCCTGTGCGGCACCAAGGTGCTCTATCGCCGCCACTACGACGAGATCGCCGCCAACCGCGCCTACTTCGGCGACTTCGATCCCTTCGGCGATTTCGACCTCATCTTCGGGGCGGTCAAGCGCAACCTGAAGATCGTCGAAATCCCCATCCGCTATCAGGCCCGGGCCTATGGCGAGACCCAGATCAGCCGCTTCACCCATGGCTGGGAGTTGCTGAAAATGGTCGTCTTCGCCTACCGCAAGATCAAGACCGCTTAAGGGGGGCTGGCCGTGCCGCTGACCACCCGCCAGAAGGTCGCCATCGCCCGCCTGCTGGCCGCCGGGCTGCTCGGCGCGCGCCGCCTGCTTGGCCAGGGGCCAGAGGCGACGGCGACGCGCGGCGGCCTCGTCTGGCAGCTTGACCTGCGCGAGGGGATTGATCTGGCCGTCTACCTGGGCCGCTACGAGCCCGACGCCCTGGCCCTTTACCGGCGCCTGGTGCGCCCCGGCATGACGGTGCTCGACATCGGCGCCAACCTCGGCTTCCACAGCCTGCATCTGGCCCGCATGGTGGGGCCCGAGGGGCGCGTGGTGGCGGTCGAGCCGACCGCCTTCGCCCACGCCAAGCTGCTCGCCAACCTGTCCCTCAACCCCGAGCTGGCGGGGCGGGTGCGCCCGGTGCAGGCGATGCTCACCGCCCGCGCCGAGGATGCCCTGGAAACGGAAATCCACGCCAGTTGGCCGGTCAGTGGCAAGGCCGAGGTGCATGAAACCCTGATGAGCCAGGCCAAGAGCACCGAAGGGGCCCGCGCCCTGCCGCTCGACGCCCTGGTGGCCGAGCAGGGGCTTCAGCGGCTCGACCTCGTCAAGCTGGACGTGGACGGCCACGAAGTCACCGTGCTGGAAGGCGCCCGGGATACCCTGGCCCGCTTCAAGCCGCTGATCTACGCCGAGTTCTGCCCCCACCTGCACGGCGGCGCCGAGGGCTTCCGCCGGCTGGTCGCGACCATCGACGGCCTGGGCTACGGCGCCGCGCTGGACACCCCGGGCCGGCCGCCGCATCGCCTGGATGCCGAGGCTTTCCTGAAAGCCATCCCCCACGGCGGCGGCACCAACGTTCTGCTGGTGCCCTTGGAGGGGGCGTGATCGGGCTGTCGAGGGGTCTTGCATCCGCCCCGGCAAGGCAGATATAAAAGGCGCCCGCCGCCCCGCGCGGCGGGACACCTGGAGCATGGTGCGTGATTGGTGAATCACGCACCATGCTCCAGGGACTTGATATCGCCACAAATCGTCGTCGCGATCCGTTCCGGATCGCTCGGGATTTGCTCTAGGCGGGTGTAGTTCAATGGTAGAACATCAGCTTCCCAAGCTGAATACGTGGGTTCGATTCCCATCACCCGCTCCAATCGCCCCGGCCCCCCAAGGCCGGGGCTTTTTGGTTTTAGGGTCCGGGGAGGCCAAGGCTTCCCCAATCGCCCCGACCCGCCAAGGCCGGGGCTTTTTGGTGGGGTCTGGGGAGGCCTCCCGGCCTCCCCAGCGGGGTTCAAAGGGGCGGCGCCCCTTTGCGTAGGCGGCCTCACGCAAACGAGTAGGGGTCCACGTCCACGGTGACCCGGACCCCCGGGGGCGGGGTGAGGGGGGCGAGCCAGGCCGTGATCAGCGGTTGCAGGCGTTGGTCGCGGCGGCATTTGATGAGCAGGCGGCGGCGGTGGCGGCCGCGCAGGAGGGCGAGCGCCGGCTCGGCCGGGCCGAGGACCTCGATCCCGGGCTGGCGCGGGGCATGGGCGGCCAGGGTCATGGCGGTCTCCTCGGCCGCCTGGGCGCTGGGTGCCGAGACGATGATGGCGGCCAGCCGGCCGTAGGGCGGCATCCCGGTCAGCCGGCGGCTTTCGTTTTCCAGCTCCAGGAAGGCGGCGTCGTCGCCGGCGGCCAGGGCCTGCATCAGGGGGTGGTCGGGCAGGTGGGTCTGGATCAGCACCCGGCCCGGCCGCTCGGCCCGTCCGGCGCGGCCGGCCACCTGATGCAGCATCTGCCACGTTCTTTCCCCGGCCCTCAGGTCGGCGCCGCCCAGCCCCAGATCGCCATCGACCACGCCGACCAGGGTCAGGCCGGGGATGTGGTGCCCCTTGGCCAGCACCTGGGTGCCGATGACCACGTCGAGCCGCCGCTCGGCCAGATCGTCGAGCAGCCGGGCGACCGCCTCCGGGCTGCCCAGGGTGTCGCTGGCCGCCACCGCCTGACGGGCCTCGGGGAAGCGGTGGGCCACCTCCTCGGCCAGCCGCTCCACCCCGGGGCCGCAGGCGATCAGGCTGTCGACGGCGCCGCAGGCCGGGCAGGTCTCGGGGCGGGGCGCCTGATGGCCGCAGTGGTGGCACATCAGGCGGCCGCCCCGGCGGTGCTCGACCAGCCAGGCGGTGCAGGTCGGGCAGGCCAGCCGGTGGCCGCAGGCCCGGCACAGGGTGAGCGGCGCGTAGCCCCGGCGGTTGAGGAACAGCATCACCTGACCGTCCTCGGCCAGGGTCTCGGTGATCGCCTGGACCAGTGGCGCGGCCAGCCAGGCGCGGCCGAAGTCGGCGTTGCCCGGGGGGTGGCGTTTGAGGTCGACCAGTGCCACCGTGGGCAGGCGGGCGCCGCCGTGGCGCTCCGGCAGGTGGACCCGGCCATAGCGCCCGGCGGCGACGTTGGCGCGGGTCTCCAGCGACGGGGTGGCCGAGGCGAGGATTACCGGCACCGCTTCCATCCGCCCGCGCACCACCGCCATGTCGCGGGCCTGATAGATGACCCCGCCGTCCTCCTGCTTGAAGGCGGCCTCGTGCTCCTCGTCGACGATGATCAGGCCGGGCCGGGCGAAGGGCAGGAACAGCGCCGAGCGGGCCCCCACCACCACCGCCGCCGTGCCCTCGGCGACGGCCCGCCAGGTGCGCTTGCGGGCCGCCTTGCCGAGCCCCGAGTGCCAGACCGCCGGAGGGGCGCCGAAGCGGGCCTCGAAGCGGGCCAGCCAGGGGGCGGTGAGGGCGATCTCGGGGACCAGGACCAGCACCTGCCGGTCGGCCTCCAGGGCCCGGGCGATGGCCTCGAAATAGACCTCGGTCTTGCCCGACCCGGTGACCCCTTCGAGCAGCGTCACCGCGAAGCCCTGGCCGATGGCGGCGCCCAGGGTTTGGGCGGCGGCTGCCTGATCGGGCGAGAGCGTCGGGCCGGGCGGGGGGGCGGGCCAGTCCGGGAGGGCCTCGGGCAGGGGCACCTCGATCAGCCCGCCGGCGGCCTTCAGGCGCTGCACGGCGGCCGGGGTGGTGCCGGCCCGCCGGGCCAGCTCGGCGGCCGGCAGGGGGAGGGTGGCGGCGGCGAGTATCTTTTGCCGCGCCTCGGTCAGGCGCAGGCCCTCTGGATGGGCGGCCTTCAGGCCAAGCCGGGGCGGCGGGGCGGTCAGGGCGGCCGGCTCGGCCAGCACCATCTTCAGCACCGCGCCGGGCGGTGACAGGGTGTAGGCGGCGACCCAGTCGACGAGCGCCCGCATCGCCCGGGTCAATGGCGGCACCGGGCGCACGGCGCCGGTCGGCTTCAGGCGCCCGGCCTCGACCGCGCCGGCTCCCGGCCCCCACACCACGCCGGCCAGCCGGCGCCGGCCCAGCGGCACCTCGACCACCTGGCCGGGGGCCAGCGGCTGGTCCGGCCCGACCACGTAGTCATAGGCCCCGGCCAGGGGCAGCGGCAGCAGCACGGCGACGCGGGAACCCGGCGCCAACATCGCGGGATCGGGGGCGGGGAAGGTGGTTTCGCCGGGGGCCATGGGCTAGACTATAGCCGCCCGCTTGGGGGCCGGCCACCGTCCCCGGTGGCGCCTCTGGCCCCTTTGTCCTTTCGTTCAGGAAAGCAGCCGCCCCCCATGAAGTTCTTCATCGATACCGCCGAGGTGGACGAGGTCGCCAAACTGGCCGAGGCCGGCCTGGTCGACGGCGTGACCACCAACCCCAGCCTGGTCGCCAAGGCCGGGCGCGATTTCGCCACCGTGATCGCCGAGATGTGCCGGCTGACCAGCGGCCCGGTCAGCGCCGAGGTGGCGGCCACCGAGCGCGACGCCATGCTGAGGGAAGCCGACGCCCTGCGCCGCATCGCCGACAACGTGTGCATCAAGCTGCCGCTGACCCCGGATGGTCTGGCCGCCGCCCGCCGGCTCTCGGCCGAGGGCACCATGACCAACCTCACCCTGTGCTTTTCCGCCGCCCAGGCGCTGCTCGCCGCCAAGGCGGGGGCCACCTTCGTGTCGCCTTTCGTCGGCCGGCTGGACGACATCGGCCACGACGGCATGGAGCTGATCGCCGACATGGTCACCATCTTCGGCAACTATCCGGTGCTGGAGACCCAGGTGCTGGTCGCCTCGGTGCGCCATCCGGGCCACCTTTTGGACGCGGCGCGCCTGGGCGCCGACGTCGCCACCGTGCCGCCCAAGGTGGTCTGGCAGTTGTTCCACCATCCCCTGACCGACAAGGGGCTGGCCACCTTCCTGGCCGACTGGCAGGCCAGCGGCCAGCGCATCCCGGAGACCCCGGCGTGAGCCAGGAAGCAGATCCCATCGACGGCCCGGACGAGGCCGCCGTCGCCCACTGGCTGCGCAGCCATCCGGAGGCCCTGGGCCGCCTGCTGGCCGGCGACCCGGCGCTGATCGACGCCCTGCTCAACGCCCCCGATCCGGCCCCGCCGCCGGCCCAGGGCAAGGTGGTCAGCCTGCAACCCTTCCTGATGTCGCGCCTGCGCCGCGAGATGGCCGACCTCAAGGCCAGCACCGAGGATCTGATCCACACCAGCCGGGCCAACCTGTCGATCCAGGGGCGCACCCACGAGGCGGCGCTGGCCCTGCTCGACGCCGCCGAGCTGCCGGCCCTGGCCGACACCCTGGCCGAGCGCCTGCCCCTGATCCTCGAGTTGGATGCCTGCGTGCTGTGCCTGGAAACCGGCCCGCGCGTGCTGAGCGAGGCGGTGCGCACCCAGGTCACCAATCTGCCCCAGGGCACGGTCGACGTGATCCTGGGCCCCGGGCGCGACGTCTTGCTGCGTGAAAAGGTCGAGGGCGGGGTCAACCTTTACGGCCCGGCGGCCGGGCTGGTCTGTTCCGACGCCCTGGTCCGCCTGCGCCCGCCCGCCCTCGATGGCACGCCGATGCCGACCGGCCTGCTGGCGCTGGGCTCCAGGGTCGAAGGCACCTTCAGCCCCGGTCAGGGGGTGGAACTGCTGACCTTCCTCGCCGCCGTGCTGGCCCGGGTGACGGGTCGCCTGATCAGCCCGCTGCTGAGGCCGCCGCTGCCGCCGTTGTCCGACGGGGAGGACTGATGGCCGCCGGGGCGCCGGGCAAGGACCCGCTGGCCGGCATCCACTTTCCGGCCGCCCCCGACCTGGCGCCGGCGATCAACGCCTGGGCCGGCTGGCTGGCCGCCGAACGCCGCGTCTCGCCGCACACGCTGTCGGCCTACGGGCGCGACCTTTCGGCCTTCCTGGGCTTTCTGGTCGAGCATCTGGGCCAGCCCCCGGGGGTGGCCGAGCTGGCCGCCCTCAAGCCGGCCGACCTCAGGGCCTTTCTGGCGGCGCGCGCCGGGCAGGGGCTGGCGCGGACCTCGCAGGCCCGGGCGATGAGCACCCTGCGCGGCTTTTTCCGTCATCTCGAACGCCAGGGGGTGGTCAGCAACCCGGCCCTGGCCACGGTGCGCTCGCCGCGCCGCCCCTCGAGCCTGCCCCGCCCGCTGGAGGAGGCCGAGGCCCTTGAGACCCTGAGCGCCGCTGGCGAGTTGCAGGACGAGCCGTGGCTGGCGGCGCGCGACATCGCCCTGTTCACCCTGCTCTACGGGGCCGGCCTGCGGCTCGGCGAGGCGCTGGCCCTGAATGTCGGCCAGCGGCCCGGCGGCGACAGCATGGTGATCACCGGCAAGGGCGGCCGGCAGCGTCTGGTGCCCATCCTGCCGGTGGTCCGCGAGGCCATCGCGGCCTATCTGGCGGCCTGCCCGTTCGCGCTGGGGGCCGATGATCCGCTGTTCGTCGGCAAGCGGGGCGGGCGGCTCAATCCCGGCGTGGTGCAACGCCAGATGCGGCGCCTGAGGGCCCTGCTCGGGTTGCCGGAAAGCGCCACCCCCCATGCCTTGCGGCATTCCTTCGCCACCCACCTGCTGGCCCGGGGCGGCGATTTGAGGACAATCCAGGAGCTGCTCGGCCACGCCTCGCTGACCACCACCCAGCGCTATACCCAGGTCGATGGCAGCCAGCTCAGCGCGGTGTACGCGCGGACTCATCCTCGGGCCGGTGGTCCGGCTCGGGATGATCGGGATGGGTGATGTCGATGGATTCGCGCACCCCGTGGGGCAGGCGGTGCTTGATCCCCTCCAGGGCGCGGCAGAAGGCCGGCCAGTTGCGCCGCGCCCAGCGCACCGCCTGGCGCACGGCCAGGGAGTCGCGGGCCAGCAGGTAGACCGCGAAGGCCATCACGAAAATGCCGATGGGGATCGGCGTCGGGGTGATGATCGCCCCGACCACCAGCAGCACCCAGCCCAGGACCGCCCGCCCGAAGCGGTTGCCGAACGGTCGTTTCAGACCCGGGTCGTCCATCTCATTCAGCGCTCCCTGGGGGGTGTCATCACACCCCCGTGCCACACACCCCCGTAACATGGCGCCCCGGGCGGTTTTGGCAAGTGATTGCTGTTTGCCCGCCCCGCCCCGCTTCAGTACAGGCCGCCGGCCTGGGGGGCGGAGGGCGAGGTGGGTTGAAGGGGGGGCGCCGGTCGGGTCGCCGGCTGGGACACGGTGCCCTCGCGCCCCTCCGGCGGCGTGAAGGACGGCACCCCGGGGGCGGCCCGCTCGGGCAGCTCCCGGGCTGGCTGGGCATAGGCCGGGAGGTGGTCGATCGGGCGACCGGTCGGGTCGGGCGGCGCCTGACCGGGCTTGAAGGCTTCCAGGATGACCCGCTCGTCGCCCCGCCGGGCCCGCGCCCCGGTTTCGTGGTTGATGCGGATCAGGCGGATGCCCTCGGGCACGCGGAACGGCGTCGGCGGGGCGTTGGCCAGGGCCTCTTCCATGAAATCCTTGAAGATCGGCCCGGCAACCCGCGAGCCGGCCTCGCGCGGGCCCAGGGTCGCCGGTTCGTCGAAGCCGGTGTAGACGCCCACCGCGAGGTCGGGCGAGAAGCCGACGAACCACGCATCGCGGTACTCGTTGGTGGTCCCGGTCTTGCCGGCCAGCGGCTTGCCGACGGCGGCGATGCGCTGCCCGGTGCCGTACTTCACCACGCCTTCCAGGATGGAAACCATCTGATAGGCGCTCAACGGATCGGCGACGCGCGGCCGGGTGTCGGGGATGGCCGGCATGTCCTGGCCGGTCCAGAAGACGCCGGCGCAGCCGTCGCAGGGCCGGGTGTCGTGGCGGAAGATGGTCGCCCCGGTGCGGTCCTGGATGCGGTCGACCAGGGTCGGGGTGATCTTCTTGCCACCGTTGACCAGCATCCCGTAGGCGGCGGTCAGGTCGAGCACGGTGGTCTCGCCGGCGCCCAGGGCCATCGACAGCACCTGGGGCAGGTTGTCGTTGATGCCGAAGCGCCTGGCGGTGTCGGCGATGACCGGCATGCCGATCTGCTGGGCCAGCCGCACGGTCATCAGGTTGCGCGACTTCTCGACCCCCCGGCGCAGCGTGGTCGGGCCCAGGAAGTCGTTGGTGTAGTTGGCCGGCTTCCATTTGGGCAGGCCGGGGCCCTGGTCGATGACGATGGGGCCGTCGATCACCTTGTCGGTCGGCGCGTAGCCCTGCTCCAGGGCGGCCAGATAGATGAACGGCTTGAAGGCCGAGCCCGGCTGACGCTGGGCCTGGGTGGCGCGGTTGAACTCGCTGCGCTTCTGCGAGAAGCCGCCGACCATGGCCAGCACGCGGCCGGTGTGCGGGTCGAGCGCCACCAGCGCCCCCTCGATGGCCGGCAACTGGCGCAGGGCGACGGTGCCCTCGGGGTAGTCGCCGGTGACCCGCTGGTTGTCCTTCACGTAGCTGTAGGAGGTGACCGGTTCGACCGCCACCACGTCGCCCACCGCCAGCACGTCCGAGGCCACGTTGACCGCCGGGCCGAGGCGCTGCTCCTGGCGCCACGGGCGGGCCCACAGCAACTCGCGGAAGGGCAGGTTGGCGGTGCCGCCGTCGGCCAGACCCACCGTCACGTCGCCGCGCCCCACCTTCAGCACCACCGCCAGACGCCATGTGGCGGGCAGGTCCTCGGGCCCCGGCACGGCGGCCAGGGCGGGTTGCCAGGCGGTGGGCGCGGCCTCCTCGGCCACGTCGAGGCGGGCCAGCGGACCGCGCCAGCCGTGGCGCCGGTCATAGGTGATCAGCCCGTCGCGCAGCACCCGGGTGGCGATTTCCTGAAGCCGCGGTTCCAGGGTGGTGCGCACCGCCAGCCCGCCCTTGTAAAGGGCGTCCTCGCCGTAGCGGTCGACCAGTTCGCGGCGCACCTCCTCGGCGAAGTAGGCCCCGGCATCGACGAAGGTGGGGTCGAGGCTCTGCTCGACCACCAGCGGCTCGGCGCGCGCCGCCGCCGCTTCCTCGGCGCCCAGGCGGCCATCCTCCAGCAGGCGGCCGATGACCCAGTTGCGGCGCGCCACCGCGGCCTCGGGCTTGCGGAACGGGTGGTAGTTGTTGGGCGCCTTGGGCAGGGCGGCCAGATAGGCCGCCTCGGCCACCGTCAACTCGTCGAGCGACTTGTTGAAGTAGTTCATGGCCGCCGCTGCCACGCCGTAGGACTCGAAGCCCAGATAGATCTCGTTCAGGTAAAGCTCGAGGATCTGGTCCTTGCTGTAGGCGCGCTCGATGCGCAGCGCCAGGATCGCCTCCTTGATCTTGCGCTCGATCGACACCTCGTTGGTCAACAGGAAGTTCTTGGCCACCTGCTGGGTGATGGTCGAGGCGCCCTCGGGCCGCCGCCCGCTGCCGATGTTGCGCAGATTGGTGACCACGGCGCGGGCCAGCCCCTGCGGATCGACCCCGACATGGCGATAGAAGTTCTGGTCCTCGGCCGAGATGAAGGCATCCTTGACCAACTCGGGGATGGCGTTGATGGGCACGAAGACGCGCTTCTCGACGGCGTACTCGGTGATCAGCTGGCCGTTGCCGGCGTAGATGCGGGTCATCACCGCCGGTTCGTATTCGGACAGCCGGCGGTAGTCCGGCAGGTCGCGGCCGAAATGGTGGAAGATGAACAGCCCGCCGGCCAGGGCGCCGATCAGGCCCAGGAAGACCAGGTTGAAGAAGACGATCAGCAGTCCGCCCAGCACGCCCCGCCGGCGCGGCCGGCGGGGTTCCCGGCGCGGCGGGCGGGGCTCCGGGCGAAGCTCCTCGCGGGCCTCGCTGGGGGCCTTCGGGCGGGGGGGCGGGGGCGCTTTCTTGCGCGGCCGGTCCGAGCTCATGGAGGGACGGTCTTGCCTTGTGCGATGAGGCCGGGGGACGCGGTCGGACCGCGCCCCCGGGGGGGGCGTTTGCAGAGGGTGAGCCTTGTTCTACAGGCTAATCATGGCGGAGTTAAGGACGGAGCGCACGCCGCTTGGGGCACGGTGGCATTCATTTGGTCCCAATGAATGCACCCTAGAGCCGAGAGCGAAAAATCGGAACCACCAAGTGGTTCCGATTTTTCGCTCAGATCTGCTCTAGGGCCGGAAGGCTTTCTGATCCTGGGTGAAGTAGCGGTCGACGGTGGCCACCACGGCTTCCATCAGGCGCTTGCGGTAGGCGGCGGTGCGCAGCTTGCGCTCTTCCTCGCGGTTGGACAGGTAGCCCATCTCGAGCAGCACCGAGGGGACGTCCGGCGATTTCAGCACGGCGAACCCGGCGAAGCGGTGGGTGCGCCGCAGCAACTGGAAATCGCGCGACAGCGAATCGACCAGCTTGGCGGCCAGGCGGGCCGACAGGTTCATGGTTTCGCGCTGGGCCAGGTCGATCAGGATGTCGGTGACCTCGGGCGATTCATGGCTGAAGTCCATGCCGCTGATGATGTCGGCCTTGTTCTCGGCCTCGGCCAGGGCGGCGGCCTCGGCGTCGGAGGCGTCTTCCGACAGGGTGTAGACCGACAGCCCGCGTACCCCGGTGTTCTTGATTGAATCGGCGTGCAGCGAGATGAACAGGTCGGCCCCGGCGTGGCGGGCGATGGCGATGCGCTGGCGCAGGCGCACCGACATGTCGCGGTCGCGGGTCAGCACCACCTTGTAGCGCCCGGTCGCCTCCAGCAGTTGGCGCAACTGGCGGGCGGCGGCCAGGGTGATCTCTTTCTCGTGGATGCCGCTGACCCCGATCGCCCCGGGATCGACCCCGCCGTGCCCGGGGTCGAGCGCGATGATCGGTTTGCCGCCCGCGCCGCGCTGGCGCGGGTCGGGCGTGCCCTCAAGCAGCGGCTCGGGCTTGGGCGCGCTGTAGGCACCGACCCGCTTGCCCGGGCCGGCGCCGGCCAGGAAGGCGTTGCGCCCGGTGGCCGCCAGATCGATGACCAGCCGCCAGGGGTGGCCGTCGCGCGGCGACAGGGTGAACACCTTCAGGACCTCGGCCGGTTCCTTGAGGTCGAGCACCATGCGCGACTGGCCGGGGTTGAACAGGCCGTAGCGGACCTGCTCGACCAGCCCGCGGGCCTGGGTGTGCGGGTCGAGGGGGGCGAAGTCCACCTCCGGCAGGTCGACCACCACGCGATAGGGGTCGGCCAGGGTGAACAGCGAGAAATCAACCCCCGCCCCCAGCTCGACCACGAAGCGGGTGAACCCCTGGTGGCTGCCGAAGCGCATGCCCAGGGCCTCGACCGCCGCCCAGGCGGCCCCCGGTTGGCACAGCGCAAGGCCGGCCGCCGCCCCGCCCAGCAGCAGGGCGCGCCGGCTCGGCCCGGGAGGCGCCACTTCGTCCGGACGCAAGGAACCGGCGCCGACAGATCCCGTGGCGGGGGATCCCGTGGTCGGGTGGGGCGCCTCGTTGCGCGGCGCGGGGTTGCGCGGCGTGGGATGGCGGGTGCGTGGCCTCATCGACGGGGCCCTCTGCTCCAGGCCCGGGGGGTGGGCGGTTCTGATCCCGGACGCGGCGGCCGCTCGGCCACCCGGGCCGGTGCCGGGGCGGGGCGCCGGGGCCCGGCGCCTGGGCGGCACCTGGGCTCGGCACCTGGGCTCGGTAGCGGGACGGCCCCCAACGGGGAGGGCGAAAAAGGGGGGCCGGGCAGCCTGGGACGAGGTCACTATGCCAGCACCGCGACTCGGCACGCAACCTGTATTTTCCAACCCCGACGCGGGGTTGCCGGAGGTTTTCGTGCGGGGGGCTTCCTGCGAGCCCGTCGAAACAGCCCGGGGCGGGTTTTTTCGAGTCCGTCGAAACAGCCCGAGGCGGGCTTTTTCGAGTCCGTCGAAACAGCCCGGGGCGGGCTTTTTCGAGTCCGTCAAAGCAGCCGGGGACGGGCTCCTTTCGAGCCCGTCAAAACAGCCGGGGACGGGCTCCTTTCGAGCCCGTCAAAACAGCCGGGGACGGGCTCCTTTCGAGCCCGTCAAAACAGCCATTGTGGGTCCGCTCGGCGCACGCTATCTTGAGCCAGCGAGAGTCCGCCGAGCCTGACCGGCCCGGCCCTGGTTTGCGCCGATGGCAACTGTGGCGTGGGTCAATGGCTGGGGTATCGCCTCGGGGTTGCGGAGCCCGTTCGGCAAGGTTGCCGGCGTTTTGGATCCCGGGATGGGCCGGCCGCGTGCCGCCATCCCAGATGCTGGGCCTCGGATGCGTTGCCGGATGTGCCGCCCGCGTTGACGCGGCGGTCCGGGGTGGCGATCCGCCACCGATCCGGTTTGCCGCCGACCCGGTTTGCCGCCGACTGGTTGGGGGACCGACTGGTTGGGAGACCGCCCGGTTCGCCGACGCCCCCCTTCGGGCGGCCGGGACAGATCCCGGGACTCCCAGGGACCAGCCGCCGACGGCTCTGGTTTCAACCCGGGTGGTCACGGCACGGGTGGTTGCGCCTCGGGCCCTGGTTCGACTTTCGCCCGCCGGTTGTTGTTCCCACGATCCTTGGGGCCCGGCCGAAGCTTGATGTCCCGGCCCCCGGTGCCCCGCAAGGCGGCACGGCGAAGGCCCTTCTGTTCACCTTATTTCGCGGTCCGCGAGGCACGCCCCTTCATGTCCGTCCGAACCCTCCCTTCCGTTTCGCGCCACCGGCCCCTGGGGCCGCTGGTTTGCGCGAACCCGGCCGGGCAAGGTGTCGTGGCAGGGCCGATGCGGGGCACGGACCACCCCCTCAACCAATCCCCCTATCGTGTCGCCCGAACCGCTGCCAGGCGCCCACGCGCCGGCGGCCGGGATCGCGACGCGCATCCCAGGAGTTCACACCTGTATGGCCAAGCGCATGTTGATCGATGCGACGCACACGGAAGAGACCCGTGTCGTCGTCATGGACGGAACCCGTCTTGAAGAGTTTGATGTCGAAACCAGTACCAAGAAGCAGTTAAAGGGAAACATCTATCTGGCAAAAGTGGTCCGCGTGGAGCCGTCGCTCCAGGCCGCGTTTGTTGATTACGGCGGGAACCGCCACGGTTTCCTGGCATTCAGTGAAATTCATCCCGACTACTACCAGATTCCGGTCGCCGACCGCGAGGCGCTGAAGCGCCAGCACGAAGCCGAGGCCCGGGCCGTCGATGACGACGACCTCGATGGTGATGGCAACGGCGAACAGGTCGAGGTGCTGGAAGGCACCGACGCGGTCGAGGAAGCTGCCGATCGCCCGCGCGTCAAGCCGATGCGCGACTACAAGATCCAGGAAGTCATCAAGCGCCGCCAGATCATCCTGGTCCAGGTGGTCAAGGAGGAGCGCGGCACCAAGGGCGCGGCGCTCACCACCTACCTGTCGCTGGCCGGGCGCTACTGCGTGCTGATGCCCAACACCGGGCGCGGTGGCGGGGTCAGCCGCAAGATCACCAGCGGCACCGACCGCCGTCGCCTGAAGGCGATCATGAACGAGATGGACGTGCCGCGCGGCATGGCGGTGATCCTGCGCACGGCGGGCTCGGAGCGCTCCAAGGCCGAGATTCGGCGCGACTACGACTATCTGATGCGGACCTGGAACCAGATCCGCGAGACCACCCTTCAGTCCATCGCGCCGGCGCTGATCCACGAGGAAGCCAACCTCATCCGGCGGGCCATCCGCGACATCTACTCCAGCGACATCGAGGAGGTCCTGGTCGAAGGCGAGGCCGGCTACCGGCTGGCCAAGGACTTCATGAAGACCCTGACCCCGAGCCACGCCAAGAAGGTCCAGCCCTACCGCGACGAAACCATGCCGCTGCTCCACCGCTTCCAGGTGGACAGCCAGCTTGATTCCATGCACAGCCCGACCGTGGGCCTGAGGTCCGGCGGCTCGATCGTCATCAACCAGACCGAGGCGCTGGTCGCCATCGACGTCAACTCCGGGCGCTCCACCAAGGAACGCCACATCGAGGAAACGGCCTACAAGACCAACCTCGAGGCGGCCGAGGAGGTGGCCCGCCAGTTGCGCCTGCGCGATCTGGCCGGGCTGATCGTCATCGACTTCATCGACATGGACGAGGCGCGCAACAACACGGCCGTCGAACGGCGCCTGAAAGAGGCCCTGAAGAACGACCGGGCGCGCATCCAGGTGGGCCGCATCTCGGCCTTCGGGCTGCTTGAGTTGTCGCGTCAGCGGCTGCGTCCCAGCCTGATGGAGACCTCCTTCCAGCCCTGTCCGCACTGCCGGGGCACCGGCCATGTGCGCTCGGTGGAAAGCACCTCCATCCAGATGCTGCGCGTGCTGGAAGAGGAAGGCGTGCGCGGCCGCAGCAGCGAGGTCACCCTGTCGGTGGCCACCCCGGTGGCGCTGTACCTGCTCAACCACAAGCGGCCGGCCATCGTTCAACTGGAACAGCGCTACGGTCTGTCGGTGATGATCATGGGTGACGACAGCCTGATCGTCCCCGATTACCGGCTGGATCGGGTCCGCCTCGGCGAAGGGGTCGAGGAACCGGCGGCGGTGGTCGAGAAACCCCGCCCGCCGCGCGAGGACAGCGAGGATGACGACGACAACCGCAAGGCCGCCGGCGGCAGCAGCAAGCGCCGTCGCCGCAAGCGCAAGCCGCGCGGCGAGAACGGCGAGGCCGCCGACAGCGATCCGCAAAGCGCCGCCGAGGACGACGGCGCCGAGAGCGCCGACAATGGCGACGGGGGCGAGAGCGGCGAGGAGTCCGAGGGCACCAGCCGCAAGCGGCGCTCGCGTCGGGGCGGCCGCCGCAACCGCCGCAAGCCGGCCGGCGAGGGCGTCGATGCCCAGGCCGAGACGGAGGGCGCGTCCGACGAGTCCGAGGACACCGTGACCTCCGGTGAAACCGACGCCGACAGCGACGAGGCGGCCGATGGCGACATCAGCGCCCCACGCTCGCGGCGCACCCGGCGTCGCAAGCCGGCCGCCGCCGCGCGATCCGATGGCGAGGCCGATGGCGAGGCCGATGGCGAGGCCGAGGGGGAGGCCGGGCCGGAAAATGGTGCCGACGAAAGCGGTGCCGACGAAAGCGGTTCCGACGATGCCGAGGCGGCGCCCAAGCGGCGCTCCCGCCGACGCTCGCCCAAGGCCAAGGAGGCGGAGGCCGACAGCAACGCCGATCAGGCTGAAACCGAAGGCGCCGGGGCCGATGAGGCCGAGGTCAAGCCGGCCCGGCGCCGCCCCCGGCGCAGTCGGGCCAAGGCGGAGACCGCGCCGACGGTGACGTCCGAGCCCGCCGACGAGGCCAGCGAGGGGGCGCCGGAAACCGACGCCGAGGCCGCCCCGCCGGCCGATCAAGCAACGGGTGAGGCGCCGGTTGCCGAGGCGCGGGCGGTCGAGGAGACTCCGGACGAGCAAGTTCCGGCCGAGCAAGTTCCGGACGAGCAAGCTCCGGCCGAGGACACGCCCGCCCCGGAAACCGCCGCCGAGCCCAACCCCCACGAGGTGGTCATCACCGCCGACGACAGCCAGCCCTCGCGGCGCGGCTGGTGGCGGCGTCTGGGCGGCTGACCACCGAGCCGTCTTGAAATCATCGGCGGAGGGGGGCTACAACCCGCCTCCGCCGTTTCTTTCCCCACCAACCCCAAGCAGGAGTCGACATGCGCGCCGAGATCGAAACGCTCGCCGGGCAGATTCGCCAGTCGATCGCACTGCTGAGGAGGCATCTTTGACTGGGACAGTGCCCTCCTCAGACTGGACGAACTGAACGCCGAGGCGGAAAACCCCGAGCTCTGGAACGATCCCGCCAAGGCCCAGAAGGTGATGCGCGAGCGCACCCATCTGGAAGGCGCCATCAAGGCCTGCCAGCGCCTGGACCAGGGCCTGGAGGACGCCCTCACCCTGATCGAACTGGGCGAGGCCGAGGACGACGCCGACAGCGTCGCCGAGGGCGAGGCGGCGCTTGATGGCCTGAAAGGCGAAGCCCGACGCATGGAGCTGGAAAGCCTGCTTTCCGGCGAGGCCGACGCCAACGACTGCTACCTCGAAGTCCACGCCGGGGCCGGCGGCACCGAAGCCCAGGACTGGGCCGAGATGCTGCTGCGCATGTACACCCGCTGGGCCGAGCGCAAGGGCTACAAGGTCGAGTACGTGGAAGAAAGCGCCGGCGAGGAAGCCGGCCTGAAGTCGGCCACCATCCGGGTCAACGGCCACAACGCCTATGGCTGGCTGAAGACGGAAAGCGGCGTCCACCGGCTGGTCCGCATTTCGCCCTACGACAGCGCGGCCCGGCGGCACACCTCGTTCACCTCGGTCTGGGTCTTCCCGGTGATCGACGACAGCATCGACATCGACATCCAGGAAAAGGACTGCCGGGTCGACACCTACCGCAGCCAGGGGGCCGGCGGCCAGCACGTCAACACCACCGATTCGGCGGTCCGCATCACCCACCAGCCGACCGGCATCGTGGTCCAGTGCCAAAGCGAGCGCAGCCAGATCCAGAACCGCGCCAAGGCCTGGGACATGCTGCGCGCCCGCCTCTACGAACGGGAACTGCAACGCCGCGAGGAAGCCGCCCAGGCCGAAGCCGACAGCAAGACCGACATCGGCTGGGGCCACCAGATCCGTTCCTACGTCCTGCAACCCTACCAGATGGTCAAGGACCTGCGGACCTCGGTGGAAACCTCCGACCCGCAAAGGGTGCTCGACGGCGACCTCGACCCCTTCATGTCGGCCGCCCTGGCCGCCCGCGTCGAAGCCCAGAACGCCGCCGCGGAAAGCTGACCCCGGCAGCCGAGGCCGGGGCACCGCGCCCGACGGCAAAGGGGACGCGCCCCCTTGGACCCCACCGGGGAGGCCCCAGAGGCCGCCCCGGGCGGCCACGGATCGACGCGACAGGACGGCCGGGGGCACCCCCCCCCCATCGGCGGGATGTCAGCGTGTTTGGACGGCCAAACCGTCCAATCCAGGGGGCGGTCCCTCAGGGGCATGGTTGAAGACCAGAATTTGCGGCATATTGGGCGCATGGAAGACCTCCAGCGAACGATCCGCCTGCTCTACACCGGTCAAAGCCAGCGCGCCCGGAGGTTCCGCCACGGGCTGATCGCTTTCGACGCGCTGACCATCATCTATTTCATCGCGACACCGGTCATGCCGGCGATGCCGGCCATCGTCGGACTGAACACGCTGGTCGGTTTGCTCATTCTTTTGGACCTCACGGCGCGCCTCTGGATTGCCGCGAGCCGTCGCCGGGAGTTGACGCGCCTCACCACGCTGGCCGATGTGGTGGTCGTGGCGTCCCTGCTGGTGGCCCCCCTGTTTACCGACGACTTCGCCTTCCTGGGCGTGCTGCGGGGGCTGCGGCTGGTCCACGCCTACCGCCTGCTGAGCGACCTGCGCCGCGAGAGCCTGTTCTTCCGCCGGCACGAGGACGCCATCCTGGCCGCCGTGAACCTGTTCGTCTTCATCTTCCTGACCACGTCGTTCGTCTTCGTATTGGCCTTCGATGAAGCCGCTGGCGCCGCCAGCTACATCGACGCGCTCTATTTCACGGTGGCGACGCTGACCACCACGGGGTTCGGCGACATCACCATGACCACGCCGGGCGGGAAGCTGCTCTCCGTGTTCATCATGGTGGTCGGCGTGGCGCTCTTCGTGCAGCTTGCGCGGGCCATCTTCCAGCCGTCCAAGATCAAGTACAAATGCCCGCACTGCGCCCTGAGCCGGCACGAACCGGACGCGATTCACTGCAAGCACTGCGGCGAGCCGCTGAAAATCGAAACGGAAGGGGATGCCGGGGCCTGAGCGCGCCGCCCCGGCCCGGTCATCGGGCCCCGAGCCACCCTTCCCGGGCCGGATGGCCCGGGGCAACCGGGAAGACGAGACGTGTCCGAAAAAGCCCAGGCCAACCAAGACGAAGACCAGCAGGTCGAGGAATACTCCAAGGCCCCGAGCTCGGTCATCTACGAGGCCATCCGCCGCGAGGGCGAGCACGAGCTGTCGCGCTCGACAAGCGCGCTCTGGTGGTCGGGCGTGGCGGCGGGGCTGGCGATCAGCACGTCGGTGCTGGCCGAAGGGTTCCTGGCCGCGATCCTGCCCCATGCCGAGTGGACGCCGGCCATCACCAATCTCGGCTACACGGTGGGCTTCCTGATTGTCATCCTGGGGCGCATGCAGCTGTTCACCGAAAACACGATCCTGCCGATCCTGCCCTTGTTCCTCTCGCCAACACGGTCGAACTTCGTGCAGACGGCGCGGCTGTGGGGGATCGTGTTCGCGGCCAATCTGGTCGGCTGTCTCGCCGCCGCGCTGGTCCTGGTGCACGGCAACATCCTGCCCGCCGAGCGCTTCGCGGGCGTCCTGGCCATCTCGCGCCACTACGCCGAGGCAACCTCTGTCGAGCACTTCGCCTGGGCTGTCCCGGCGGGTTTCCTGATCGCCGCGCTGGTGTGGATCCTGCCGCGCATGGAAAGCGCGGGCGAGGTGCTGATGATCGTGATCGTCACCTACATCATCGGCCTTGGCGGCATGTCGCATGTGGTGGCCGGCTCGACCGAACTGTTCGTGCTGGTCTTCACGGGCGAGCTCGGCCTTGCCACGGCGCTGTTCGGCTGCATCCTTCCGGCCCTCGCCGGCAACGTGCTGGGCGGAACGGGCATCTTCGCGGCGCTGACCTACGCCCAGGTGCGCGAGGAAATCTGAGCGCGGAAGGGTCTTTGTCTGAACCGCACCGGGGTGTCCGTGGAATCCGATGTCCGGAGATCTTGCCCGTGGGGGGCACGCTTGTGAGCCCGTCTGCGGAGCGGGCCCCACGGATGAGCGGTCGTCGGGGTCGGGTCCGGGGGGAGGTTTCGTGATGGGGCGTCTGGTGATGGGTTTTCTGCTGGCGGCGGGGTTGGGGTATGCCCTGGTGGTGGCCGGGATGTATCTGGCCCAGCGGCGCTTTCAGTATCATCCCGGGCCGCCGGCCGGGTCGCCCTCGGCGGCGGGATTGGATGATGGGGTGGCCGAGGTCCGTTTCGGGACCGAGGACGGCGAAACGCTGGCCGGCTGGTTCGCGCCGCCCGGGCGGGCCGGGGCGCCGACGGTGGTCTATTTCCATGGCAACGCCGGCAATCTGGACTGGCTGGCCGACAAGGCGCGGCACTTTCGCAAGGCCGGATTGGGCATCCTGTTCTTCGACTGGCGCGGCTTCGGGGCGAGCAGCGGCCGGCCCACGGAACAGGGGCTGTATGCCGATGGCCGGGCGGCGTTGGCCTTTCTGGCCGGGCAGGGGATCGCCCGGGCGGATCAGGTGTTCTACGGCGAATCCCTGGGTACTGGCGTGGCCACGTTGATGGCGGCGGAGGCGGCCGGGGCCGGCGCGCCGCCGCGCGCGGTGGTGCTGGAGGCGCCGTTCACCTCGGCGGTGGCGGTGGGGGCCAAGGTCTATCCCTGGCTGCCGGTGGGCTGGCTGATGCACGACCGCTACCCCTCGCTTGGGCGCATCGACCGCCTGGGGGCGCCGCTGCTGATCCTGCACGGCGAGGCGGACTCGCTGATCCCGGTGTCCCACGGCCGCACCCTGCTGGCCGCCGCCGCCGAGCCCAAGGCGGGGTGGTTCGCGCCGGCGGGCGAGCATGCCGACCTGTGGGACCATGGGGCCGGCGAGGCGGTGCTCGACTGGCTGCGGGGGCTTGAGCGGTAGGACGGTTTTCCAATGCCCGCCGGCGGTGTACTCTTGGCGCCCCGTAACCCCGTTTTTCCTGGTTTCATGCGCTTCGACAAGACCTCCTCCGCCGGCTATCTGGCCAACCACATGGCGCGTCTGTTCGCGCAGGGGCTGCATCGCCGGGTGGCCCCGCTGGGGTTGGCGCCGGCCCAGTTCATGACGCTGCTGGAGCTGTGGGCCGAGGACGGCCTGACCCAGAAGCAACTGGTCGCCCGGCTCGACGTGGAGCAGGCGACCATGGCCAACACCCTGGCCCGCATGGAGCGCGACGGGTTGATCACCCGCACCCCCGATCCCCACGACGCCCGGGCCCGCCGCATCTGGCTGACCGCCCGGGCGCGCGACCTTGAACACCCCGCCACCGTCGCCGCCCGGGCCGAGAACGAGGCCGCCCTGGCCCCGCTGTCGGACGCCGAGCGGGAGGTCTTTCTCGGCCTCATGCGGCGGGTCATAAACGGCCTGCGCCAGGGGTAGGGGCGGGCCGACAACCAACAGGGAGGCTCGATCATGACCGTTCACCGCGTTGCCGTGGCCCAGGCGGCGTCCATCCCCGATGATCCGGCGGCCACCGCCGCCAAGGCGGCCGATCTGGTGCGCCGGGCGGCCGGGCAGGGGGTGGAGCTGCTGGTTTTCCCGGAGGCCTTCATCGGCGGCTACCCCAAGGGGGCCTCGTTCGGCGCTCCGGTGGGGATGCGCAAGCCGGAAGGGCGTGAGGCCTTCAAGGACTATCACAAGGCGGCGGTCGACCTGGACGGCCCGGAAATCGCCACCCTGGCCGAGGCCTGCGCCGAGAGCGGGCTGTTCGTGGTGGTCGGGGTGATCGAGCGCGACCGGGGCACCCTTTACTGCACCGCGCTTTTCCTCGATGGCGCCAAGGGTGTGGTCGGCAAGCACCGCAAGCTGATGCCGACCGCCGCCGAACGGCTGATCTGGGGGTTCGGCGACGGCTCCACCCTGCCGGTGTTCGACACCCCGCTGGGCCGGGTCGGGGCGGTCATCTGCTGGGAGAACTACATGCCCATGCTGCGCATGCACATGTACGCCCAGGGCATCAACATCTACTGTGCCCCCACCGCCGACGACCGCGACACCTGGCTGCCCTCCATGCGCCATGTCGCCCTGGAGGGGCGCTGCTTCGTCCTTACCTGTTGCCAGTACATCACCCGGGGGGCCTATCCGGCGGGCCATGAATCGGCCCTGGGCGATGACCCCAAGACGGTGCTGATGCGCGGCGGCAGCGCCATTGTCGATCCCCTGGGGCAGGTCCTGGCAGGGCCCGACTTCGAGGGCGAGACGCTGCTGGTGGCCGACATCGACAGCGAGCAGATCGCGCGCGGCAAGTACGACTTCGACGCCAGCGGCCACTACGCCCGGCCCGACATTTTCCAGCTTACCGTGGACACCCGCGCCAAGCCGGCGGTGCGCACGGTGGAGGACGCATGAGCCCCCTGGGAGCCATCTCAAGCCCCATCCTGGTCAGCGGGGCGAGCGGCTTCGTCGGCGCGGCGGTGGTGCGCCGGCTGCGCGCCCGGGGGCGTCTGGTCCGGGTGCTGGTCCGCCCCGGGGCGCGGCGCGACAACATTCCCCAAGGCGTCGAGGTGGCCGAGGGCGACCTCACCGACCCGGCCTCCCTCAAGCGGGCCTGCCAGGGCATCGGCGGGTTGTTCCATGTCGCCGCCGACTACCGCCTGTGGGTGCCCGATCCGGCCCCCATGTTCGCCGCCAACGTGGCCGGCAGTCTGGCCATCCTGCGCGCCGCCGCCGAGGCCGGGGCAGTGCGTCTGGTCCACACCAGCAGCGTGGCGGTGCTGAAAGCCTTCGCCGACGGTCGGGTGGCCGACGAGGAAACCCCGGTCACGGCGGCCGAGATGATCGGCCCCTACAAGCTGTCCAAGTTCCGGGCCGAGGAGGGGGTGCGCGAGCTGGCCGAGGGTGAGGGGCTGCCGGTGGTCATCGTCAACCCGTCGACTCCGGTCGGTCCGGGCGACATCCGCCCCACGCCCACCGGGCGGGTGATCCTGGACGCGGCGCGCGGCCGGATGCCGGCCTTTGTCGATACCGGCCTCAACGTGGCCCATGTGGACGACGTGGCCGAGGGTCACCTGCTGGCCTTCGAGAAGGGGCAGGTGGGGCGGCGCTACATCCTGGGCGGCGACGACCTGCCGCTGAAGGATATCCTGGCCCGGGCGGCGGCGGCGGCCGGGCGCCCGGCTCCCCGGGTGCGGCTGCCGGTGGGGGCGGTGGTGCCGGTGGCGGTGGCGGCCGAGGCCTGGGCCCGGCTGACCGGCAAGGCGCCGCTGGCCACCCTGGACGAACTGCGCATGGCCAGAAAGCGGATGTATTTCTCCTCGGCCCGGGCCGAGGCGGAGTTGGGTTATGTCCACCGCCCGGCCACCGTCGCCATCGACGACGCGGTGGCCTGGTTCGCGGCGCGCGGTGCCCTGAAAACCGGGAAACCTTGACCGGAGGCGCCTCCCGGGCGGATCATTCAGCACGATCCAACGGGGGAGGCGGGTGATGGCGGGCAGTCCGGGGCGCGGAAACCAGGCCCGACGCCGCTGGCGCCACCTTCTGGTGATGGGCCTTTTGGCCCTGCTGCTGGCGGCCCCCCAGGTGATGCCGCCGGCCCCGCTGGCCCAGCTCAAGGACCGCCTGTTCGACACCTACCAGCGCTGGCAGCCGCGCCCTTATGTGGCGGCGCCGGTGCGCATCGTTGCCCTGGATGACGCCAGCCTGGCCCGCCTCGGCCAGTGGCCGTGGCCGCGCACCCGGGTTGCCGAGCTGGTCGCCCGGCTGGCCCAGGCCGGGGCCGCCACCATCGCCTTCGACGTGGTCTTCGCCGAGCCCGACCGCACCGCCCCGGCGGCGCTGCTCGACGATTGGCCGCTGAGCCCCGAGCAGAAGGCGCTGCTGGCCGACCTGCCCGATCCCGACGCCGTGCTGGCCCAGGTGCTCGGCGCCGTGCCGACGGTGCTCGGCTATGCCGCCACCGATGATGCCGCCGACCAGCCGCCGGCCCTGCCCTCGCGCATCGTCCGTCTTGGGGAGGCGGGCCCCCGACTGGCCGCCTACGCTGGCGCCGTCTCCCCCCTGCCGGTGCTGGCCGGGGCGGCGCCCGGGCTGGGTTTCCTCAACTTCCAGGCGATCGGCGACGGGGTGGTGCGCCGGGTGCCGCTGATGCTGGAGATCGCCGGCCGCCCGGCCCCCTCGCTGGTGGTGGAAACCCTGCGCGTCGCCCAGGGCACCCCCAACCTGATGCTGGGTGCCGAGCCCGAGGGCGGGGTGGCGGCGCTGCGGGTGGGCGGCCTCGACCTGACCGACGACCTGACCCTGACCCGCCGGGTGTGGATGAGCCCGCCGCGCGACGACCGCTATCTGCCGGCCTGGACGGTGCTCGACGGCAGCGCCCCGGGCGAGGCGCTGGCCGGGCATCTGGTGCTGATCGGGGCTACCGCCCAGGGCCTGAAGGATTTGCGCCTGTCGCCGCTGGGCGATGTCATTCCGGGGGTGGAGATCCATGCCCAGTTGCTGGAATCCATCCTCAACGACCAGCATCTGGTCCGCCCCGTCTGGGCGCCCCCCCTGGAAGCCGCCGCCACCGTGTTGGGCGGGGCGGCGGTGGGGGCCGGGGTGATCGCCCTGCCGGTGCTGGCGGCGGCCGGGCTGGCCGTGCTGGTGGCCGGATTGCTGGCCGGCGCCGGGGCCTACCTGTACGCCGGTGGCGCCCTGCTGGTCGACGGGGCGACGCCGGGGCTGGCGGTGCTCGGGGTGTTCGCCGTCGGCTCGGTGCTGGCCCATCTGGCGGCGCGCCGCGACGAGCGCTTCCTGAAGGAGGCCTTCAAGAGCTACGTGTCGCCCAATCTGGTCGAGCATCTGGTACGCCACCCCGACGCCCTGGCCCTGGGTGGCGAGCGCCGGGTCTGTTCGTTCGTCTTCACCGATCTGGCCGGCTTCACCAGCCTGATGGAAAGCATGGACCCGGGGCGGGCGGTCAGCCTGCTCAACGCCTACCTGGACCGCATGATCGCCATCGCCTTCGAGCATGAGGGGACGCTGGACCGTATCGTCGGCGACGCCGTGGCGATCCTCTTCTCGGCCCCCCTGGAACAGCCCGACCACGCCCCGCGCGCGGTCGCCTGCGCCCTGGCCATGGACCGCTTCGCCACCGCCTACGCGGCCGAGGTGCGGGCCCGCGGCGAGGCCTTCGGGGACACCCGCATCGGGGTCCATTCGGGCGAGGTGATCATCGGCAACTTCGGCGGCGGCACGGTGTTCGACTACCGGGCCCTGGGCGACCCGGTGAACACCGCCTCGCGCCTGGAGGGGGCCAACAAGCACCTGGGCACCCGGCTGTGCGTCAGCGGGGCCACCGTCGCGTTGTGCCCGGACTTCATCGGCCGGCCCATCGCCGAGCTGATGCTGAAGGGCAAAAGCCTGCCCATCGAGGCCTTCCAGCCGCTGTCCGCCGAGCAGGCCGACGATCCGGCCATCCGCCACTACCAGAAGGCCTACCGGGCCCTGGCCGCCGGCGACCGGGCGCGGGCCAGCCACCTGTTCGACGAACTGGCGGTCACCCGGCCCGACGACCCGCTGATCAGCCTGCACCGCCGGCGCCTGGCCGAGGGCGCCGACGATACCCGTTTCACCCTGCCCGGGAAGTGAGCCTCCCCGGCGCCGGGCGCCGGATCAGGCCAGCCGGCGCTTTTCCTCGTCGCCCTTGCGGGTGGTCGGGATGTCCAGCTTGTCCAGCATCTCCTTGGGCACCACCTGCCAGAAGTGGCCCACCTCGCGCTCCCAGTTGACCAGGATGCGCTCGGCGTGGCGGCTGTGGGTCTCGGTGGCGTGCTGGCGGATCAGGCTTTGCAGCTTGTGCTCCCAGTAGTCCACCTCGACCCGCTGCATGACCACGTTGTCCGGGTTGACCCGGTGCTCGAAGGTGCCGTCGCGGTCGTGGATGAAGGCCATGCCGCCGGTCATGCCGGCCCCGAAGTTGGAGCCCACCGGGCCGAGGATGACGGCGGTGCCGCCGGTCATGTACTCGCAGCCGTTGGAGCCGCAGCCCTCGACCACCACCTCGGCGCCCGAGTTGCGCACCGCGAAGCGCTCGCCGGCCTGACCGGCGGCGAACAGCTTGCCGCTGGTGGCGCCGTAGAGCACGGTGTTGCCGATGATGGTGTTGGTCGACGAGTTGAGCGGGCTCGAGACCGCCGGGCGGATGACGATGGTGCCGCCGGACAGCCCCTTGCCCACATAGTCGTTGGCGTCGCCCAGCACCTCGAGCTTCAGGCCGCGCACCGCGAAGGCGCCCAGCGACTGGCCGGCCGAGCCGCGCAGGCGCACGGTGATGTGGCCCGGCTGCAGGCCGTCCTCGCCATAGCGGGTGACGATGTGGTGGGTCAGCCGGGTGCCCACGGCGCGATGCGTGTTGCGCACGTTGTAGGTGAGCTGCATCTTCTCGCCGTCCTCGAGCGCCGGGCGGGCGTCGTGGACCATCTGGGCGTCGAGGCTGTCGGCCACCTCGTTGCGCCCTTGAAGCTGGCAGGTGATGGGCAGGCCGCCGCTGTCCGGGGTGACCAGCAGCGGGTTGAGGTCGAGGTCGTCCAGATGCGGCGCGCCACGGCTGACCTGGTGCAGAAGGTCGGTCCGCCCGATCACCTCCTCGAGCCGCGAGAAGCCCAGGCTGGCCAGGATCTCGCGCACTTCCTCGGCGACGAAGGTGAACAGGTTGACCACCCGCTCCGGGGTGCCGGTGAACTTGGCGCGCAGCTCGGCGTCCTGGGTGCAGACGCCGACCGGGCAGGTGTTGGAATGGCACTGGCGGACCATGATGCAGCCCATGGCGATCAGGCTGGTCGTGCCCATGCCGTATTCCTCGGCCCCCAGCATGGCGGCGATGACCACGTCGCGGCCCGACTTCAGGCCGCCGTCGGTGCGCAGGGTGACGCGGTGGCGGAGGCGGTTCAGGGTCAGCACCTGATGCACTTCCGACAGGCCCATCTCCCAGGGCAGGCCGGCGTACTTGATGGAGGTCTGCGGGCTCGCTCCGGTGCCGCCCGAGTGCCCGGAAATCAGGATCACGTCGGCATGGGCCTTGGCCACCCCGGCGGCGATGGTGCCGATGCCGGTGCGCGCCACCAGCTTCACGCAGACCTTGGCCTTGGGGTTGATCTGCTTCAGGTCGTAGATCAGCTGGGCCAGATCCTCGATCGAATAGATGTCGTGGTGCGGCGGCGGGCTGATCAGGGTGACGCCGGGCGTGGAGTGCCTGAGCTTGGCGATCATCTCGGTCACCTTGAAGCCGGGCAGCTGCCCGCCCTCGCCGGGCTTGGCGCCCTGGGCCACCTTGATCTCGATCTCGCGGCACTGGTTGAGGTAGCCGGCCCGCACGCCGAAGCGCCCGGAGGCCACCTGCTTGATGGCGCTGTTGGCGTTGTCGCCGTTGGCGAAGGGCTTGTAGCGCTCGGGCACCTCGCCGCCCTCGCCGCTGTCCGACTTGGCGCCGATGCGGTTCATGGCGATGTTCAGCGTGCCGTGGGCCTCCGGCGACAGGGCGCCGAGCGACATCGCCGGGGTGACGAAGCGCTTCCTGATCTCGGTGATGCTCTCGACCTCTTCCATCGGCGTCGGCCCTTCGGCCCGCTTGAAGTCGAGCAGATCGCGCAGATTGATCGGCGGCAGCTGCTCCAGGCCCTCGGTATAGGCCTTGTAGGTGCGATAGCTTTCCTCGCGCACCGCCCGTTGCAGGGTGTGGATCAACTCGCCGTCGAACTGGTGCGGCTCGCCGGAGTGGCGGCGCACCCGATAGGCACCACCCACCGGCAGGGTCACCGCGCCGGCGTGGAAGGCGGCGTGGTGGCGCTCCTCGACCTTCTTCTGGATGCCGGTCAGGCCGATGCCCGAGATGCGCGAGGTCATGCCGGGGAAGAACGACCCGACCAGCGAGCGCGACAGGCCCACCGCCTCGAAGTTGTAGCCGCCGCGATAGCTGGAAATGACGGCAATGCCCATCTTCGACATGATCTTGAGCAGGCCGTCACCGATCGCCTTCTGGAAGCGGGCGACGCACTCGGTCAGCGGCATCTCGCCGAACAGGCCCCGGCGGTGGCGGTCGGCGATGGCTTCCTCGGCCAGATAGGCGTTGACGGTGGTCGTGCCGACCCCGATCAGCACGGCGAAGTAGTGGGTGTCCAGGCACTCGCCGCTTTGCACGTTGATCGAGGTGAAGGTGCGCAGCTGCTGGCGGATCAGGTGGCTGTGCACGCCGCCGGCGGCGAGGATCATGGGCACCGGGGCGCGCTCGGGACCGACCGCCTTGTCGGACAGGATCAGGTGGGTGCGGCCGCCGCGCACGGCGTCCTCGGCCTGGCGCTGGATGCGCGACAGGGCCTCGCGCAGGGCGTTGTCGCTGCCCGGGGCGAAGGTGCAGTCGATCTCGGCCGAGGTGTCGCCCATGTAGGTGCGCATGGCGGCGAACTCGGCGTTGGACAGCACCGGGCTTTCAAGCTGCAACAGGTTGCACTGCTCGGCCTCCTCGACCAGCACGTTGCCCAGGTTGCCGAGCCGCGTGTTGAGGCTCATCACCCGGCGCTCGCGCAAGGAGTCGATGGGCGGGTTGGTGACCTGGCTGAAGTTCTGGCGGAAGAAGTGGTGCAGGCCCCGATAGTGGTCCGAGAGCACGGCCAGCGGCGTGTCGTCGCCCATCGAGCCGGTGGCTTCCTTGGCCTCGTCGATCATCGGGCCGAGGATCAGCTCCATGTCTTCCATGGTCAGGCCGAACAGGGCCTGACGGCGCACCATCTCGGCCGTTTCCATGTCGCCGGAGCGGGCCTGGTTGGACTGGATCAGGCTGTCCAGCTGCTTGATGTTCTTGACCCAGTCGCCGAACGGCTGGCTGCCGGCCAGCATGTCCTTCACTTCGCAGTCGTGCAGGAAGCGGCCGCTGTCCAGATCGATGGCGATGATCTCGCCGGGGCCGACGCGGCCCTTCTCCTGGACCTCGGATTCGGACAGCCGGACCATGCCGGTCTCCGAGCCGACGATGATCAGGTCGTTGTCGGTCACCGTGAAGCGCATCGGGCGAAGGCCGTTGCGGTCCATGCCGGCGATCACCCAGCGGCCGTCGGTGGCGCACACCGCGGCCGGACCGTCCCAGGGCTCCATCACCGCGTTGCAGTAGGCGAACAGGTTGCGGTGGGCCTCGGGCATGGTGGTGTTCTGGCCCAGGCTTTCGGGGATCATCAGCGCCTTGACCATGGGCGCCGGGCGGCCGGCCCGGACCAGGATCTCGAACACCGCGTCAAGCGCCGCCGAATCGCTGCTGCCGCGCTCGACCACCGGCTTCAGGTCCTCCATGTAGGGGTCCAACTCGGGGCAGCCCATGCGCGTTTCGTGGGCCATCATCCAGTTGGTGTTGCCCATCAGGGTGTTGATCTCGCCGTTGTGGGCCAGCATGCGGAACGGCTGGGCCAGCCGCCAGGTGGGGAAGGTGTTGGTGGAATAGCGCTGGTGATAGATGGCGAAACGGCTGACGAACCGGTCGTCCAAAAGGTCGGGGTAGAAGGTGGTCAGCTGCTCGGCCAGGAACATGCCCTTGTAGATGATCGAGCGGCACGACAGCGAACAGATGTAGAAGTCGGTGATGCCCTCGCGCGCCACCTGACGCTCGATGCGCCGACGGATCACGTAGAGGTGGTTCTCGAAGGTGGTCTGGTCGACGTCCTTCGAGTTGGCGATCATGATCTGCTCGATCTCGGGCCGGGTGGCGTTGGCCTTCTCGCCGATCACCGAGATGTCCACCGGCACCTGACGCCAGCCGTAGATGGTGTAGCCGAAGCGCAGGATTTCGCTTTCCACCACGCAGCGGCAGCGCTCCTGGGCCTCGAAATCGTTCTTGGGCAGGAACACCATGCCCACCGCCAGATCACCCTCGGCCGGGGTGTGGCCGGTCAGGATGACGTGTTCCTTGAAGAAGTCCTGCGGGATCTCGATGTGGATGCCGGCCCCATCGCCGGTCTTGCCGTCGGCGTCCACGGCGCCGCGGTGGAACAGCACCGACAGCGCCTCCACGCCGGCGGTGACCACGTCGCGGCGCGGCTTGCCATTCAGCGCGGCGACCAGACCGACGCCGCAGGCATCGTGCTCGTCGGCCGGGTTGTAGGCATTAAGCGCGGTCAGGCGCGCGGCCTCGGCCTGGCGCACGGCGATGTCCTCGGCGGCCGTGCGCGGGGCGGCGAGGGAGACGGGAGGGGCGATGGGATGGTCGGTCATGGTGATGGGTCGCTTTTCGTTGTCGGTCGCGCCGGACGGCGGATCAGGAGGCCTGGCGGACGGCGGTCTGGCTCAGGTGGTCGGCGATGCGGGCGGCGGCGTCGCGCCCTTCCTTGACCGCCCATACCACCAGCGAGGCCCCGCGCACGATGTCGCCGGCGGCGAACACCCCGGGCAGGCTGGTCATCATGGTCGCCGGATCGACCTCCAGCGTGCCCCAGCGCGACAGCGCCAGATCGGGGCAGCCGAACAGCTCGGGCAGGTTCTCCGGCTCGAAGCCCAGCGCCGAGATGACCAGATCCGCGGGCAGGGTGAACTGGCTGCCCTCGATGGGCTGCGGGGCCTGCCGGCCAGAGGCGTCGGCGACACCCAGGCGCATGCGCAGGGCGCGCACCGCCTTGGCCCGCTCGCTGCCTTCGTCGAGCACCGCTTCCGGGGCCGACAGCCAGACGAACTCGACCCCCTCGTCGATGGCGTTGGCCACCTCGCGCTGGCTGCCCGGCATGTTGGCCCGGTCGCGCCGGTACAGGCACTTGACGCTGTTGGCCCCCTGGCGGATGGCGGTGCGCAGGCAGTCCATGGCGGTGTCGCCGCCGCCGATCACCACCACATCCTTGCCGGCGGCGTTCAGGCGGCCGCTGTCGAACTCTTCCACGCTGTCGCCCAGGCTGACCCGGTTGGCGGCGATCAGGTAGGACAGCGCCGGCTCGACGCCGGGCAGGCCGGCCCCGGGCACGCTGAGCGCGCGGGCCTTGTAGACCCCGGTGGCGATGAGCACCGCGTCATGGCGCTGGCGCAGCTCGTCGAAGGAGACGGTGCGGCCGACATCGGTGTTCGGATGGAAGCGCACCCCGGCCTGCTCCAGCAGGTCGATGCGGCGCTCGACCACGTGCTTCTCCAGCTTGAAGCCGGGAATGCCATAGATCAAAAGGCCGCCCATGCGGTCGTGACGGTCGTAGACGTCGACCGCGAAACCCAGGGCGCGCAATTCCTCGGCGGCGGCCAGACCCCCCGGCCCGGCGCCGATGATGCCCACCGACTGGCCGCGTTCGGCGGCCGGGGTGCGCGGCTTCACCCAGCCCTTCTCCCAGGCGGTGTCGGTGATGTACTTTTCCACCGCGCCGATGGTCACCGTGCCGTGGCGCGACTGCTCGAGCACGCAGCTGCCCTCGCACAGGCGGTCCTGCGGGCAGATGCGGCCGCAGATTTCCGGCATGTTGTTGGTCGCCGAGGAAACCGCGTAGGCTTCCTCCAGGCGGTCGGCGGCGGTCAACATCAGCCAGTCGGGGATGTTGTTGCCCAGCGGACAGTGCAGCGAGCAGAACGGGATGCCGCACTGCTCGCAGCGCGAGGCTTGGTCGCCGGCGCCGTCGGGCGTGAAGCCGCGGCTGATCTCGGCGAAGTCACCGCGCCGTTCATCGGCCGGACGCTTGGCCGGTTGCTGCTGGGCGAGCCGGGTGAAGCTGAGCATCTTGCGCGGCATGGCGCTGTCCATCTCCTGGTTCCAACCCCCGCCGGTGGCGGAGGTGCTCCTTCTAGGTCGGCCCCCGCCGGGGGGCAGGGGCCGCTGGCTTGAAGGCATCGGTTGACGGTGAAGGGGCGCCTTTCATACGCCTGTCTGACCCTGATGGCAAAGGAAAACGCGACTAAGGTCAGTAATGCTGACCTTAAATTGGAGGCCTGCTTTGCCGCAGGCAGGTTGAGGGGCGCGTCGGTGGGGGTGTTAGGTCAGTGGCATTGACCTAATAGGTCTCTGGGAGGTTCCGCCGGAAGGTGCTATAACCCGCGCCATAATGGCATGCCTGGGGGATGGCCTGTGAGTTTGCTACAAATTGTGGTGCTTGCGGTGGTTCAGGGGATCACCGAGTTCCTGCCCATCAGCTCCTCCGGCCATCTCATCCTGGTGCCGGTGGCCTTCGACTGGCCGGATCAGGGGGTGCTGCTCGACGTGGCCGTGCACGTGGGCACCCTGGTCGCCGTGATGATCTACTTCTGGCGCGACGTGGGCGCCATGCTGGCCGGCCTGGGGCGCCTGCTGCGCGGCAAGTTCGATCCCGGGGCGCGGCTCGCCGCCATGGTCGTGCTCGGCACCCTGCCGGTGGTCGGGGCGGGGCTGGCCTTGAAGGACATGATCGGCGACGATCTGCGCTCCCTGACCGTGATCGGCTGGACCACCCTGGGCTTCGGCATCGCCCTGTGGCTGGCCGACCGCGCCGGCATGACCGTGCGCCGGGTCGACCACCTGACCTGGCGCGACGCCCTGCTCATCGGCCTCGCCCAGTGTCTGGCCCTGGTCCCCGGCACCAGCCGCGCCGGCATCACCATGACCGCCGCCCGGGTGCTGGGCTACGAACGGGCCGACAGCGCCCGCTTCTCCATGCTGCTGTCGATCCCCACCATCCTCGCCGCCGGCACCCTGGCCGGCCTCGAGGTCCAGGCCAGCGGCGACCTCCAACTGTCACACGACATGATCCTGGCCGGCGCCCTGTCCTGCCTCGTCGCCCTGGCCGCCATCGCCCTGATGATGGCCTGGCTGAAACACGCCGGCTTCACACCCTTCGTCCTCTACCGCATCGCCCTCGGCTCCCTCCTGCTGTGGATCGCCTACGCCGGCTGAGGACACAGTCGGGCGCCGGGAACAAAGGGGCGCTGCCCCTTTGAACCCCGCTGGGGAGGCCGGGAGGCCTCCCCAGACCCCACCATGAATCAAAACCCCACCGAGGGGGGCTTGCCCCCCTCGGTGGGGTTTTAAGTCACGGCGGGGGTCCGGGGGAGCCCCCTGGCTCCCCCGGCGGGGGTTCCAAGGGGGCGGCGCCCCCTTGGTTTCCGGCCGCCCGGCTGTGCCTCAGCCGGCGTTGGCGATCGCCTGATCGAGGTCGGCGACGATGTCTTCGACGGCTTCGATGCCGACCGACAGGCGGACCACGTCGGGGCCAGCGCCGGCGGCGATCTGGCCTTCTTCCGGCAGCTGGCGGTGGGTGGTCGAGGCCGGGTGGATGATCAGGCTGCGGGTATCGCCGATGTTGGCCAGGTGGCTGATCAGCTTGACCCCTTCGACCACCTTGACGCCGGCTTCGTAGCCGCCTTTCAGGCCGAAGGTGAACACCGCGCCGGCGCCCCGTGGCAGGTAGCGGCGGGCCAGGGCGTGGTAGGGGCTGTCGGCCAGTCCGGCGTAGGAGACCCAGGACACGGCGGCGTGGCGTTTCAGCCACTGGGCGACGGCCAGGGCGTTGTCGCTGTGGCGGGCCATGCGCAGGGGCAGGGTTTCGATGCCGGACAGGGTGAGGAAGGCGTTCATCGGCGACTGGGCGGCGCCCAGGTCACGCAGGCCGATGGCGTGGTTGAACATGGTCAGGGCGGCGGGGCCGAAGGTCTCGGTGAAGACCATGCCGTGGTAGTCGGGCACCGGGCGGGCCAGGCTGGGGAAGCGGTCGGGCTGGGCGGCGAAGTCGAACTTGCCGGAATCCACCGCCACGCCGCCCAGCGCCGTGCCCTGGCCGGAGAGGAACTTGGTGGTCGAGTGGACCACGATGTCGGCCCCGTGCTCGAAGGGGCGCAGCAGGTAGGGGGTGGCCAGGGTGTTGTCGACGATCAGCGGCACCGGGCCGGTGGGGTTGTCGTGGGCCGCCTCGGCGAGGGCGGCGAGGTCGAGCACGATGCCGCCCGGGTTGGCCAGCACCTCGACGAACACGGCCTTGGTCTTGGCGTCGATGGCCTCGGCGACCTTGGCCGGGTCGGTGGCGTCGACGAAGCGGGCCTCCCAGCCGAACTTCCGGATGGCGTTGCTGAACTGGTTGAGGCTGCCGCCGTACAGGCGGTTCGAGGCGACCACATTGTCGCCCGGGCCCATCAGCGCGAACAGGGTCATCAACTGGGCGGCATGACCGGAGGCGGTGCAGGTGGCGCCGGCGCCCCCTTCCAGCGCGGCGAGGCGCTGTTGCAGGGCCATCACCGTGGGGTTGGTCAGGCGCGAGTAGATGTAGCCGACCTTCTCCAGATTGAACAGGGCGGCGGCGTGGGCCGAATCCTCGAAGACATAGGAGGTGTTCTGATAGATCGGCGTCACCCGGGCGCCGGTGGCCGGATCGGCCGGGGTGCCGGCGTGAACGGCCTGGGTGGCAAAGGCATGGGTGCTCTCGGTCATGGGTCTCCCCTTCCTGAAGGTGATCGTGAGGGCTGGGTTGTGGTTGCTTTTCTTGGAGTGGTTCCGGCGTGGCGCGGTTGGCGCCTCTTGTAGAGTAGCGCCTTCGGCCCTGGGGCGCCGAATTCTACACCTAGAGCAAAGAGGGTTTCCCTTAAACTACTTTATTTTTATGTAAAAATACGGACCACTGGTGCTGGCCGATCGTGTCCGCGGTTGGCGTGGGGCGCGCCGCCGTGACCCGTCAGTATTCCAGCGGGGTGCCGTTGATCCAGTCGGGCTGGGGCCATTTGAGCAGGTCGTCGTAGAGGAAGTCGTAGGCGTACTTGTCCGGGTGGTCGGGATGGCAGACGAACAGGTAGCCGTGCTCCAGCATGAAGTGATCGAAGCGCTTGCGCACGGCGACCTCGCCGCCGGAGGCCTCATAAAAGGTGTCCATGAAGCGATCATCGCCGATGAGAAGGCTGATATCCTCGCCGAACACGCAGTGCAGTCCCCAGGTGCCGCTGGCATCGAAGGCAAGATGGGGCCAATCTTCCTTCCAAAGACCAATCAAATCCTCCAACCGGGCCGAACAGACGGCATGGAAATCACGAAACCTGCGGCCCTCGGGATCAGTGGGCATTTCGGGAGTCATCCAATCACGATTGGTTGCAACCACTCGTGTGATGCCGAGTTTTTTCCAGGTCCATATCAGCGGATCAAGGCTGCTGGCCTGGCCTGGTTGGGCCAATTGGGCGCATTCCGGGCAGGTCTTGGGAGACCAAGGTCCATCAGGACTTTCCGGTATGCCGGCAATGCGCCAGTTTGGGTTGACGAAAGGGCGCTTGCATTGCTCTATGCTCAGAAATCCTCCGTCATTAAACAAATGCCGACAGGTCGACAGATAGTCACGATTGAACTCCGCGATGTCGATCCGCCGGCAGACCATGGGGGAGTTCCTTACTCTGGGCAACGCACCTTGAAAGGGTGTGGCTCCCCATCGCCCGTTCAAGTTTTATCTCAACGGTAGGGGTGCTTTCCCCCTGCCCTCCTTTGCCGCTGGACTCCAGGCGCCAAGCCACCGAGGAACCATCTGGAAACTTGTAAAACTCCCCGTCGACACCTTTGATCGCCTTCACTCTTTCGACCTTGCCGCCGGCTGCGGCGACGATGTCGCGCAGGGTCTGCTTGGCTCCCTCGGCGCCGCCGCCGGAGGCCCAGACGTGGGTTCTGCCCTTGTCGTCCTCGCCGTCGATGGTCCGTCCCTTCAGAGCCTTTTCAAACACCGCGTCGCGAACGGTTGGGTCCACCGCGTTGTCGTAGCCCTCCCGTGTCTTCGGTGGCAGATCGTCCACGGCGCCGATGTCCACCGGCTTGATCGGCTTGTAGGTGAAGATGGTGTCCGACCAATGAGCTTCCTCGACCGGCCGGCCTTGGGGGCTGGGGTCGGGGAGGTCCACGGTGGCAGGATCGGCGATCAGGCCACCACCCGTGTCCGGCGGATCGGCCAGGAAGCCCTCAACGCGGGGTGGCGCGCCATCCGGCGGGGTCAAGGGCGGCCAGGCTGGGTGAGGAAAGGCCGGACTGCTCCCATGGCCGCCACATGGCGCACCTGGATCGATACCCCCGGCCGAGGTGCGGTCTGGGGGCGACGAGGTGTCGCGCGCCCGTTATTCGCCAGGGGCCTTGTCGCGGTCGAGGGCGCGCAGCAGGTGACGGGACGCCTCCAGGGCCGACTGACGCACCTCGTCGTATAAGGTCGGCTCCTTGCCCTTGTTGCGCTTGAAGATCGCCGGGTTGTCCCGCCACACATCGACGTAGAACAACTCGGCAATCATCAGGGGCAGCCCGTCCAGCGGGTAGGTCACCTCGTATGTCACTGTCGCGCGGCCATAGGTTCCATAGGTCCCCCAACTGCGACAAAAACCGCCGGGTGGTGCACCCTCCGGATTGCCATGCAGGGCCAACAACTCCTCCCCGGCCAGACCGGTGGCCTTGGTCAGAACGTCGCCCCAACCCATCCAGATATTGGGGCGCGCGTAGATGCGATTTCCCACGATGCGGATCGGTTCCGGGTGATGGATGCGCAAGTACTTGATCAACAGCCTCGTCGCTTCCGGGGTCAGCGGTTCGGCGATCTGCAAGGAGGACGAGCCGGTGCAAAAGGGGTGGTAGGGCATCCAGGTGGCGTTGAGCCACCAGTTGATGCCCAGAAAAAGAACCGTGGCTCCGGGCAGGGGAGCCACCAAAGCCAGTGCGACCACCGCCGGCCAAAGCCGGAGCCGCCGACGCCAGCCTGAGGCGATCCTGCCCCCCGGCCCACGGTTTCTTCCTGGCATGGGCGCTTAGTCCTGTGGCTCGAAACGGATGCGGGACTCGGCAACTTCGCCGTCTTTGACGGTCAGGGTACCCGTGACCCTGTATCGCCAAGGCGTGGAGGTCACTTCGAACACCTTGACACGTTCGGCGTTCTCCAGGGCCACGATGTGACCGCGACTGAGGTGGAAATCCCCCACGGCAACGCCCTGGGGAAACCACTCGCCCAACAAGCCTTTCTTCTTGAAGTCATAGTCATCTTCGTAGCGCTGGGTGACGGTCCCCGAGACGGTGATACGATTCTCTTGGCGTTTCAATTCCAGATCGCCAAGCCCGACGACCTTTCCATCACCGATCGCATTGTGCTGGTCGGTGGTGATTTGTCCCCAGCCGGACTGGAAACCGCCTTCCCATTTCATGCCCGTGATGGTGAAGGTATCACCCGGCTCGGATTGGGCAATCCAATCATTAATTTGCCCGTAATGGCTGTCGGCTTCAGCACGGCTGCCTTCCTTGGCGCCCAGCCAGTCCCGAAAGTGGCCGAGGGATTTTTCGATGCCCTCCTCGACCGGTGGGTGCTGCCTCACCCAGTCACCGTCAAGTTCGACGGACGAGCCATCTCCGTTCATGTAGTGATCGAGCAGCCGTGATGAGACATCCAGGCCATGCTGTTCGCCCATTTCCTTGAGTTTGCGAAGTGTGTCCAAGGTATCCTGTTGCTTCTCCTCTTGGCTCGTATGGCGCTTCCTGCCATGGCGAGCCCTCCGCCTTCTCTCGGGATCGCGCCAGTCGTTCTCTGCCGTGTCTGGGGTAGCCCGGTTGTTTTCTGCCTTCGGAGAGCCTTGGGATTCTCGATCTTGCGTGGCGTCGTTCGAGAGGCCGCTGGCGTTTTGGGGATTGCCCTCCATCAAGCGCCCCAGGAACCGAGGCTCGGGCATTTGAGCGGCGGTTGATGGCGCCTGGATGACCATTCCGGGGTCAAAGTCGGGCCGCAGGAGGGTGAGGGGCTGGGCGGGTTCGGCTTCGTGGCGCAGCACCCCGAGGGGGGTCTTTTCGGGCGGGGGGCCGCCGAGAAGCTTCACGGCGAGGTCGCGGTCGAGGCGGTCGAGGAGGGCCCAGGCGGTGAGGTTGGCGCGCCTGGGGTCGTGGCGGTTGAGGCGCAGAAACATGTCCTGCCAGACCGGCACCGAGTCCGGGTCGTCCGCGATCCCCTTGGCCGCCCAGTCGGGCAGGTCGCCGTCGTCCACGGTGCCCAGCAACGCCTCGACGGTCCGCTGGTTGGCCGCCGCCTGCTCGGCCGGCAGGGGGAGGAGTATCCTCTCCAGCCCCTCCAGGTCCAGCGCCGGCGGCTCGGTGACCAGATGGCCGTGCCCGGGTTCGGTCAGGGCGGTGTGGTGGCGGTCCACGTCGTCCGGGGTGGGCGGCGAGAAGGGGGCCAGCCGGGGGCCGATCTTGTTTTCCAGGGTTTTCACCGTGGGGCCGCCGGGATTGGCGAGACCGTCCACCTTCAGGCCGTTGTCCTGCTGGAAGGCGCGCAGGGCCTTGTCTTCCTTCTGGCCCCAGTAGCTGGTGGGGCCCTTGGTTCTGGAAAAGTCGAGATGGCCGGTATTGGCCAGCCCCACTTCCAGCTTGAGGGTGTCCTGGCGCTGGTTGCGCTGGGACGCGGGCGTGGCGCCGACCGGGGCATCGAGCTCGAACCAGTCGCTCTTGCCCGGGGCGAGCAGGTTCAGGGGGCGGCGTTTGGTGGGGGGACGCAAGGAAGTGGGATACATGGCGAGGTCTCCGCAGCCGTTCGAGCACAAAAAACCCCGCCGGGCGGCGGGGCCGGGCGGGGGTTGGGAACTGGGTCGCATGAAAAAACCCGAGGGGCGGCCATGCAGGCGCACGTCCCCCGGGTCGATGTTCTACGTGTATATGGTTTCCGGCCTCAGGTCAATGGTCCCATGAATAGGTTTTTGCGCCTATTCGGCGGCCGGTGAACCCGAGGACCTTACAGATACCACGCATACTCCCGGCTGAAGATGCCTTCCAGGAAGGCGGTGCGTTCGGCCCGCTTGGTGGCCACGTACATGTCCACGTAGTGGCGGCCCAGGTAGCGCGGGATGATCTCGGCGGCGGCCAGACGGCTGAGCGCCTGGTTCCACTCGAAGGGCAGGTCGGGGTCGCGCTCGGCGCCGCTGTTGCCCTTGCTCGGCGGGCCGGGGTCGAGACGCTCGCTGATCCCGTGATGGGCCCCGGCGAGCACCGCGGCGGCGGTCAGGTAGGGGTTGGCGTCGGCACCGGCCACCCGGTGCTCGATGCGCATCGCCTCGGCCGGCCCGCCGGGCACCCGGAAGGCGGCCGAGCGGTTGTCCAGCCCCCAGGTCGGCGCCACCGGCACATAGATGTTGGGCTGGAAGCGCCGGAAGCTGTTCAGTGACGGGGCGAACAGGGCCATCGCCTCGGCCATGGTCGCCTTCAGGCCGCCGACGGCGTGGCGCAACAGGTCGCTGGGCCGGCCGTCCTCGCCGGGGAACAGGTTCACTCCGGCGTCGTCGGTCAGGCTGAGGTGGACGTGCAGCCCGCTGCCCGAGCGGTCGAGCCACGGCTTGGCCATGAAGGTGGCCTCGAACCCATGCTTGGAGGCCACCGCCTTGACCGCCCGCTTGAGCAGGCCGGCGTGGTCGGCGGCGGTCAGGGCGCAGGGGACGTGGCGCAGGTTGAGCTCGAACTGGCCCGGGGCGTATTCCGAGGTGGCGGTGTAGGCGGGCAGGTGCTGGGCCAGACAGGCCCCTTCCAGGTCGCGCAGGAAGTCGCCGTAGGCATCCAACTCGGCCATGCCGTAAACCTGGGTGGCCCGGTCGCGCTGGCCGCTCAGGGGCGAGATGGGGGCCTGCGGAGCGCCATCGGCGGCCCGTTCGCGGTCGATCAGGTAGAATTCCAGCTCCAGCGCCATCACCGGGCGCAGGCCGTCGGCCCGCACCACGTCGGCCACCCCGGCCAGCACGCCGCGCGGGTCCTTTTCCTCGGGCCCGCCCTTGGCATCGAACATGGTCATCAGCACCTGGGCGCCGGGCACCTTGGCCCACGGGATGGGGGCCAGGGTGCCGGGCACCGGGAAGGCGTCGCCGTCCGGGTCGCCGTCGGAGAAGCCGTAGCCCAGCGGATCGTTGCTGTTGCCGGCGGCATCGAGCAGGTAGATCGAGCGCGGGATCTGCATGCCCGAGGTGAACAGCTTGGCTGCCTCGTGGCGCGGGAAACGTTTGCCGCGCACGATGCCGCACAGGTCGAACAGCAGGGCGTCCACGTACTCGATGTCGGGATGGGCCTTGAGGAAGGCATCCAGCTCGCTGGGGTCGGCTCTTTCGATCATTGTCGGGTCGCTTGGCTTTTCTTAAGGGAGGGGAAGGCTCAGGCGCGGCGGCGCTTGAGGTCCTTGAGGATCACCCGGGCGGCGTTGTGTCCGGGCAGCCCGGAGACGCCGCCCCCGGGGTGGGTGCCCGAGCCGGCCAGATAGAGGCCGGGCAGGGGGGTGCGGTGGTCGGCGTACCCCGGGGCGGGGCGCAGGCTGAACAACTGGTCCAGGTCGAGCTGGCCGTGGAAGATGTCGCCCCCGGTCAGCCCGAAGTCGCGCTCCAGGTCCTTGGGACTCAACACCTGGCGGCCGATCACCGCGTTGCGGAAGTTGGGGGCGTACTCGGTGACCGTGTCAAGGATCAGGTCGGCCACCTGCTCCTTCACGTCGTCCCAGTCGCGCCCCTCCGACAGGTCGGGGTGGAAGTGCTGGCAGAACAGGCTGGCCACGTGGCGCCCCGGCGGGGCCAGGCTGTCGTCGATGGTCGAGGGGATGTTCATCTCGATCACCGGGCGTTTGGCCCAGCCGCCGTGCTTGGCATTGTCGTAGGCGTCTTCCAGGTAGCGCAGCGACGGCGAGATGACCACCGAGGCGGTGTGATGCTCGGCCTGTGCGGTGCCCGGGCGGGCGGTGAAGTCGGGCAACTCGCCGAGCGCCACGTTCATGCGGAAGGTGCCCGAGCGGTTGCGGTAGCCGCCCATGTGGCGGCGGAAATCGGCCGGCAGCAGGGCCGGGTCGACCATGTCGAGGAACAGCGGCTGGGGATTGATGGCGGCGACCACGGCGCCCGCCTTGAGCACCGTGCCGTCGACCAGCACCACGCCCGAGGCGCGGCCCTTGTCGGTCAGGATCTCGCGCACCGGGCTGTCGGTGCGGATGGTGCCGCCGCGCTCGCCCACCGCCGCCGCCATGGCCTGGGCGATGGCGCCCATGCCGCCGCGGGCGTGGCCCCAGGCGCCGACCTTGCCGTTCACCTCGCCGAAGCTGTGGTGCAGCAGCACATAGGCCGAGCCCGGCGCGTAGGGGCTGGTCAGGCTGCCGACCACGCCGGCGTAACCGTAGAGGCCCTTGACCGGCGCCCCGTTCAGCCGCTTGTCGAGGAAATCCCCGGCCGAGCTGGTGAACAGTTCGGCCATCAGCGCCTGATCGGCGGTCGACAGGCGGCCCATCCGCCCGGCCGCCTTGAGCAGCCGCCACAGGTCGGCCGGCCCGCCGCCCAGGTTGGGGGGCGGGTCGAGCAGGAAGCGGCGCAGCACCTTGGCGCCGCGCGCAAGCTCTTCGGAGAAGCTTTCATAGGCCGCCCCGTCGCCGGGGGCGAAGCGCTCCAGTTCGGCCTTGGCGGCGGCCATGTCGCGGGCCAGGAACAGCGCGTCGCCGCCCGGCAGGGGCACGAAGCCGGCCGAGCTGCGCTCCATGATCTCAAGGCCGTGGCGGTGCAGCTCGAGGTCGGCGATGACCTTGGGGTGCAGCACGCTGACGCTGTAGCTGCACACCGAATTGCGAAAGCCCGGGTGGAATTCCTCGGTCAGGGTGGCGCCGCCGATCACCGAACGGGCCTCGACCACCGTCACCGACAGGCCGCCGGCCAGCAGATAGGCGGCCGTGGTCAGGCCGTTGTGGCCGGCCCCGATGACCAGGATATCGGTTTGGGTGGGGGCGGCGGGCATGGCGCTGGGGCTCCGGGACTGGTGATGGCCGCCGGTAGAGTGGGGCGTTGTGTCGTTTGCGTCAATTATCTTGCGTCAATTATATTGACCGCCCGGGTCGTCATGAGCCCGCCGCCAGGGAGCGGATCGGCCGGCCGATGGAGGGGCCGGCCAGCGATTGACTTCGCGCGCCGAGTTGGGGACCATGAGGCGGTCCTTCCTTCGCCCGGTCCGAGATGACGAACTCCTTTCGCAACTTCGCCGGACTGTTGCGCGACGCGGCGCGCGACCTTCTGCCCATTGTCGCCGTCATTGCCTTCTTCCAACTGGCGGTGCTGCAACAGCCGTTCCCCGGCGGGGTGGGGCCGATCCTGGGTGGGCTGGCCCTGGTCGTGCTGGGGCTGGCCTTTTTCGTCCAGGGGCTGGAGATGGGCCTGTTCCCGCTCGGCGAGACCATGGCCCATGCCTTTGCCCGGCGGGGCAGTCTGCTGATCCTGCTCGCCTTCGCCTTTGCCCTGGGCTTTGGCACCACCATCGCCGAGCCAGCCCTGATCGCGGTCGCCGACGAGGCGGCGCGGGCGGCCGCCGGCTCCGGCGCCCTGCCCGACACCGAGGCGGCGCGCGACGGCTACGCCCAGGGCCTGCGCTACGTGGTGGCGCTGTCGGTGGGCAGCGCCATCAGCCTGGGGGTGATCCGCATCGCCCTGGGCTGGCCGCTCCAGGTGCTGATCATCGGCGGCTATCTGATCGTCGTCACCCTGACCTTCTTCGCGCCGCCGGAGATCGTCGGCATCGCCTATGATTCCGGCGGGGTGACCACCTCGACCATCACCGTGCCGCTGGTCACCGCTCTGGGGGTGGGACTGGCCAGCTCGATCAGCGGCCGCAATCCGATGATCGACGGCTTCGGGCTGATCGCCCTGGCCAGCCTGACCCCGATGATCTTCGTCCTGGTCTACGGCATGGTGATCCTGTGACGCTTGAGCAGACCGCCCTCGACTGGCTGGAAGACCTGGCCGACACCCTGGCCGGCACGCTGCTCGACGTGGTGCCCATCGCCAGCGTGCTGTTCGGCTTCCAGTACCTGATCCTGCGCCGCAAGGTGCCCAACATCGGCCGCGTGGTGGCCGGCTTCATCTATGTGGTGATCGGCCTGACCCTGTTCCTGGTCGGCCTGGAAAAGGCGCTGTTCCCGCTCGGCCGGCTGATGGCGACCCAGCTCACCTCGCCCGATTTCCTGGGCCTGGTGCCCGAACTGGCAACCTGGAGCGACTACGGCTGGGTCTACCTGTTCGCCGCCCTGATCGGCTTTTCCACCACCATCGCCGAGCCGGCCCTGATCGCCGTGGCGCTGAAGGTGCAGGAGGTGTCCGGTGGCGCCATCCGGGCCGGCGGCCTCAGGCTGGCGGTGGCCGCCGGGGCCTCCATGGGGGTGACGTTGGGCACCTTGCGCATCATCGAGGGGCTGGCCCTGCACCATCTGATCATCGGTGCCTACGCGGTGGTCATCGTGCAGACCCTGCTGGCGCCCAAGGCCATCATCCCGCTGGCCTACGACAGCGGCGGCGTCACCACCTCGACCGTCACCGTGCCCCTGGTCACCGCCCTGGGCCTGGGGCTGGCCTCGGTCATTCCGGGGCGCTCGCCGCTGCTCGATGGCTTCGGCATGATTGCCCTGACCTGCCTGTTTCCCATGATCACCGTGATGGGCTACGCCCAGATGGCCCACCTGCTGGCCCGCCTGAGGGCCCGCCGCGCAACCAAGTCCCCGTCCGCTCCGCCCAGCTCTCCGGAGGCGCCGTCATGAAGTTCAAGCTGATCATCGTCCTGGTCAACGACGACCAGACCGAAAGCATCGTCACCGCGGCCCGCGAGAACGGGGCGACCGGCTGCACGGTGCTGACCAATGCCAGGGGCGAGGGCCTGAAGAAGGCCAAGACCTTCCTCGGGCTCGATCTGTCCGGGGCGCGCGACATGATCCTCACCCTGGTCGAGGAGCACATGAGCCGCACCATCCTGGAAACCATCGCCGAGGTCGGGGCGTTCGAGGAGAAGCCCGGCACCGGCATCGCCTTCATGCTCGACATCGAGGACGCGGTCGGGCTGTCGAGCCAGATCGGCACCATCTCCTCCGAATACAAGGACGAGCTTTAGAGCCATGCCCGACAAGACCTTCACCCCCGTCTCGCGGGTCATGAACCCGCCCCTGATCGTCGATGGTCTGGCCACCGTCAGCGAGGCCCTGGGCGCCATGCGCCAGCGCGGGGTCAGCTCGGTGGTCATCAACAAGCGTTTCGAGTCGGACGAGTACGGCCTGGTGGTCATCTCCGACATCGCCACCAAGGTGGCGGCCAGCAATCGGCCGCCGCACCGGGTCAGCGTCTACGAGGTGATGAGCAAGCCGGTCTTGACGGTGCGCGCCAACATGGATATCCGCTACGCCCTCAGGATGCTGACCCAGTTCCGCGTCTCGCGGGCCCTGGTCCTCGACAAGGGCGAGTTGGCCGGCATCGTCACCATGCGCGACCTGACCCTGGCCCATCTGCTGGGGCTGCCCGAAGACCCGCCGGCCAAGACGCTGGCGGGCGACTGATCCCAAGCCCCCCGGGGGGTCGCGCCCATCATTCCTCGCCCGAGTTCGGAGAGTCCCCCTGCCCATGGACGCGATCCTGCCTTACGTGATGTTCGTCGCCGGCCTGATCCTGCTGCCGGTGGGGGCGGAGGTGCTGGTCCGCGGCTCGGTCGCCCTGGCCGAGCGCCTCGGCATCTCGCCGCTGGTGGTCGGACTGACCGTGGTTGCCTTCGGCACCTCGGCGCCGGAGCTGGTGGTCTCCCTGAACGCCGCCCTGAGCGGCGTGCCGGCCATCGCCATCGGCAACGTGGTCGGCTCCAACATCGCCAACATCCTGCTCATCCTGGGCTGCGCGGCGCTCCTCAAGCCGGTCCACGCCGAGCCCCGGAGCTTCCTGCGCGACGCCGGCATCATGGTGCTGGTCACCCTGCTGGCCATTGGCGCCATGAGCAGCGGCGCCGTGCCCCGCTGGCAGGGCATCGTGATGCTGGTCCTGCTGCTTGCCTTCATCCTGTTTTCCTACTGGCAGGGGCGGCGCGACACCGCCGCCGCCGAAGCCCACCTGCACGAGGTGGAGGAACTGGAGGGCCTCAAGCAGCGCCCCCTGTGGATGATCGCCGGCGCGGTGCTGGTCGGTCTGGCGGCGGTCGTCTGGGGGGCCGACCTGCTGGTCGACGGGGCGGTGGTGATCGCCCTTGGCTTTGGCATTCCGGAAGAGGTGATCGGCCTGTCGATGATCGCCATCGGCACCTCGCTGCCCGAGCTGGCGACCGTGGTCGCGGCGGCCCGCAAGGGGCACACCGATATTGCCGTGGGCAACGTGCTGGGCTCCAACATCTTCAACATCCTGGCCATCCTGGGCACCACGGCGGTGGTGGTGCCGGTGCCGGTGCCGGCCCAGGTGATGGCCTTCGACGTCTGGGTGATGCTCGCCTCGGCGGTGCTGGTGATCCCCTTGATGCTCACCGGGCGCAACCTGGGGCGCCTGGAGGGCGGTGGCCTGCTGCTTGCCTACGGGGCCTACATCACCCTGCTGTATGTGGGCGTGGACAAGGTGATCGGCTGAGGCGATGAGCGACGCGGACCACTCTCCCTCCGTCACCGGTGCCCGGCCGGTCGCCCCGGTGCCCCGGGTGGCCCTGGTCACCGGGGCCGGGCGGCGCATCGGGCGGGCCATCGCCAGCCATCTGGCGGGCGCCGGCTGGGCGGTGGCGCTGCACCACCGGGCGGCCGAGGCGGAGGCCGCCGGGCTGGCCGAGCGCATTGCCAGGGACGGCGGGCGGGCGGTGCATCTGGCCGCCGATCTGGCCCGCGAGGACGAGGTGGTGGGGCTGGTCGCGGCGGCCGAGGCGGCGCTGGGGCCGGTCGGGCTGGTGGTCAACAACGCCTCGCGCTTCGAGTGGGACACCGCCCTTGAGAGCACCCGCGCCGACTGGGATGCCCATCTGGAGACCAACCTGCGCGCCCCCTTCGTGCTGATCCAGGAGATGGCCCGGCGCCTGCCCGAGGGTTCGGGCGGGCTGGCGGTCAACATCATCGACCAGCGGGTCTGGAACCTGACGCCCTATTTCACCACCTATACCCTGAGCAAGGCCGGCCTGTGGACGCTGACCCAGACCCTGGCCCTGGCCCTGGCCCCAAGGGTGCGGGTCAACGCCATCGGCCCGGGGCCGACCCTGCCCAGCCCGCGCCAGGACCGCGCCGCCTTCGAGGCCCAGTGCGACTCCGTGCCGCTGAGGCGCGGCACCGATCCCGACGAAATCTGCCGGGCCTTAAGCTTTATCCTTGATGCGCCGGCGCTGACCGGGCAGATGATCGCGCTGGACGGGGGTCAGCACCTGGGGTGGGCCCAGGGCGATCCCCGGCGCGGCGCCGACGAGTAGCAGGCCCATCCCCCACCGTTTTCCTTCCACTGGTCAGGTCGCCATGTCCCCGATGCCCAAGAACACCGTCGTCCAGCCGCTGCGCATCGCCGATGCCCGCAGCGGGCTGCGCCATGTCTTCCTGCGCGACCTGGAACGCCCCTGCCGGATCGGTGTGCACGCCCACGAGCGCGAGCGGCCGCAGCGGGTGCGCATCAACCTGGATCTGGCGGTGTGGGAGGATCAGCCCGACCAGATCGGCGACAATCTGGCCAACGTGGTGTGCTACGAGATGGTCGCCGAGCGCATTCGGGCCATTCTCGACGACGGCCACGTCAATCTGGTCGAGACCCTGGCCGAGCGCATCGCCCACCTGTGCCTGCAGGACCCCCGGGTGCACTCGGCCCGGGTGCGCATCGAGAAGCTGGAGGTCTTCCCCGATGCCTTCAGCGCCGGGGTGGAGATCGAGCGCTTCAATCCGGTCCGGTAAGTCCACCGCCAGCGCCTGAATACAGAACGACGTCAGTTCTGCGACGGTGTCGTGACGGCGCGGTGTCGTCGCGACGGCACTGGTGTGTCGGATGAGTGTCCGCCAACTGGATAATGTCTTGGCAAGAGGCGGAAAATCCCTTGCCATACCGCCAAACCGGCCGAGTTGTTCACAGGGCAGGGGGGGCCTGCGATTCGTCAAAGCGTGTCAAGCCGATTTTCCTGTTGCCCGTTACCTGTGTCACCAGTTTCCCTCAAAATACAGCAAAAACAATAGATTAGCAGCTATGCTCAAAAAGTAGGCAGGGGGGTGCGGAGCCCGGACTTCCGCGCCTCTGACCGCTTCGGTCCCGTCTTCTCAACAAAGTTATCCACAGGTTTGGTGGATATCTTCCGAGTCGCCGTGTCCTATCCGGAAGAAGTAGGGATGTGACGGCCCGACGACCTTTCTGTGGCGGCCCGTCGCGGGCCTGGATCCGTGACGGCCCGTTGCGGGCCTGGAAAACACCCTCTTTCGCCATCGCGGCCGCTGACCCATGTTGCGCTGGCCCGGCTCCCGTTCAAGTGAGTTCAGAAAACCGTCATGACCGACCCCGCGCCACCTCCCGTTGACGGCAGCCTCGCCGCCGGGGTGGCTGTGATCCGCCGCGTCCTGCCCACCCTGCCGGACAGCCCCGGGGTCTACCGCATGCTCGATGCGGCGGGCGACGCGCTGTACGTGGGCAAGGCCAAGAACCTCAAGCGCCGGGTGCCCAGCTACAGCCGGCCGGCCCTGTTGCCGCTGCGCCTGCAGCGCATGGTCTCCCGCACCGCCAGCCTCGAGGTGGTGACCACGGCCAGCGAGGCCGAGGCCCTGCTGCTGGAATCCAACCTGATCAAGCAGCTCAAGCCGCGCTACAACATCCTGCTGCGCGACGACAAGTCGTTCCCCTACATCCTGATCACCGGCGATCACGACTGGCCGCGCATCGTCAAGCATCGCGGCGCCCGCAAGCGGGCCGGCGAGTATTTCGGGCCGTTCGCCTCGGCCGGCGCGGTCAACGAGACGCTGGGCCACCTGGAGCGCGCCTTCCTGCTGCGCAGCTGCTCGGACAGTGTGTTCGCCAACCGCGCCCGGCCGTGCCTGATGTACCAGATCAAGCGCTGCAGCGCGCCCTGCGTCGGGCGCATCGACCAAAAGGACTATGCCGCCCTGGTGGCCGAGGCGCGGGCCTTCCTGACCGGGGCCAGCCAGCGCATCCAGGACGGACTGGTGGCCCGCATGGAGGCCGCCGCCGAGGCCCTGGATTTCGAGACCGCCGCCCACTGCCGGGACCGCCTGAAGGCGATGGCCCGCATCACGGCGCGCCAGGAGGTGAACCTGCCACGTCTGGGCAACGCCGACGTGATCGGCCTGCATCAGGCCGGTGGGCAGACCTGCGTGCAGGTGTTCCTGTTCCGCGCCGGGCAGAACTTCGGCAACCGGGCCTTCTACCCCAGCCACCCGCCGGAGGCCCCGGCCGAGGAGGTGCTGGCCGCCTTCCTCGGCCAGTTCTACGCCCGCTACGAGCCGCCGCCGGAAATCCTGCTCAGCCACCCGGCGGCCCAGCCCGAGGTGCTGGCCGAGGCGCTGGGCCTGCGGGCCGGGCGCAAGGTGCGCCTGGGCCGCCCGGAGCGGGGCGACAAGCGGCGTCTGGTCGCCCACGCCGAGACCAACGCCCGCGAGGCCCTGGGCCGCCGGCTGGCGGAAACCACGGCGCACAAGAAGCTGCTCGCCCAGTTGGCCGAAAAGCTGGGTATGGCGGCCCCCCCGGCGCGCATCGAGGTCTACGACAACAGCCACGTCCAGGGCCGCCACGCCGGCGGGGCGATGATCGTCGCCGGGCCGGAGGGCTTCGAGAAGGCCCACTACCGCACCTTCAGCATCAAGGACCCGGGGGCGGCCGGCGACGACTTCGCCATGATGGCCGAGGTCATGCGCCGCCGCTTCAGCCGGGTCTTGAAGGAGGACCCCGACCGCCAGCGCGGCCACTGGCCCGATCTGGTGCTGATCGACGGCGGCAAGGGGCAGCTTTCGACGGTGCTGAAGGCGCTCGACGAGCTGGGCATCGCGGTGGCTCCGGAGGGCCCGCTGGCCGTCGCCGCCATCGCCAAGGGGCCGGACCGCAACGCCGGCCGCGAGACCTTCCACCTGCCGGGCCGGGCGCCCTTCACCCTGCCCGAGCGCGATCCCGTCCTCTACCTGCTGCAACGCCTGCGCGACGAGGCGCACCGCTTCGCCATCGGCACCCACCGGGCCAAACGGGGCAAGGCGCTGACCGGCTCGCCGCTGGACAGCGTTCCCGGCATCGGGGCGCGGCGCAAGCGGGCCCTGCTCAACCATTTCGGCTCGGCGCGCGAGGTGGCCGCCGCCAGCATCGACGATCTGGCCGGCATCGAGGGCATCAGCCGGGCCCTGGCCGAGCGTCTGCACAATCATTTCCATGGCGGGGATTGAACGGGCGGCGAATTGAAAACCGAGCCGGTCGGCGAATTGAAAAAAGGCGGTGACCGGAAGCGGGTGAGGGGACTACGATCCGGGCCCTGTCTGCCGATGCTCCGGGGGGATCATGTACAGCCTGCCCAACCTTCTGACCCTGTCGCGGATCGCCGTCATTCCGCTGGTCATCGCCACCTTCTACGTGTCGGGACCGGAGGCGCGCTGGGTCTGCCTGACCCTGTTCGTGGCCGCCGCCATCACCGACTTCTTCGATGGCTGGCTGGCCCGCCGGTCCAACCAGGTGTCGGCCTTCGGGCGCTTCCTCGACCCCATCGCCGACAAGCTGCTGGTGGCGGCGGTGCTGCTGCTGCTGCCGGCCTTTGGCATGCTGAGCCCGTATTCCTTCATCCCGGCGATCATCATCCTGTGCCGCGAGATCCTGGTTTCCGGCCTGCGCGAGTTCCTGGCCGAGGTCCGGGTCGGCATGCCGGTGACCCGGCTCGCCAAGTGGAAGACCACGGCCCAGATGACGGCGCTTGGCGTGCTCATCGTCGGCGACCACGCCGGGCTGGGCTGGCTGCCGGTGCAGGCCCTGGGCGAGGTGCTGCTGTGGGCCGCCGCCGGGCTGACGGTGGTCACCGGGCACGACTACCTGAAGGCCGGGCTGAGCCACATGCGGGCCCAGGACATGAAACAGGATGGGGGCGAGGCCGGGGAGTCGGCGGCGTGAAGGTGCTCTACTTCGCCTGGGTGCGGACCACCATCGGCCAGGACGCCGAGACGGTGAGCCCGCCGCCCGAGGTGGCGAGCGTCGACGACCTGCGCCGCTGGCTGTGCGCCCGGGGCCCCGGCCATGCCCAGGCGCTGGGCGAGCCGGCCCGGCTGCGGGCGGCGCTGGATCAGGAACACGTGGGCTTCGACGCCCCCCTGGCCGGGGCGGCCGAGGTGGCCTTCTTTCCGCCCATCACCGGCGGCTGAGGCGGCGCCATGAGTGGGCTCACCCTCACCCGCCTGTCGGCCGAGCCGCTCGACCCGATGGCCGAGTGGGCCGCCTTCGAGGGGAGGCGGACGGGCAACGGGGCGGTGGTCTCGTTCCTCGGCCAGGTGCGGGCCGACGACGGCGTGGTGGCGCTGACCCTGGAGCACTATCCCGGCATGACCGAGCGGCGCCTTGAGGCCCTGCCCGGGGCGGCGCGGGCCCGCCATGGCGCCGATCTCGACCTTTTGGTGGTGCACCGGGTGGGGCGGGTCGACCTGGGCCAGCCGATCGTGCTGGTGCTGGCCGGGGCGCCGCACCGCGACGCCGCCTTCGCCGCCTGCCGGTTCCTGATCGACCGGTTGAAGGCCGAGGTGCCGTTCTGGAAGTACGTCCACCGGGCCGACGGCGCCGGCCACTGGCTGGCGCCGCCGCGCGGTGGGGCCGGTTAGACCGCTTGCCCGACCACCTTTTCGGCCCCGCCGCCCACCTTCAGCAGGCGGCGGGTGAGGGTTTCGTTGGTCGCGATGGTCTTCCACTGGACGTAGACCAGGGGCAGCATCAGGGCCAGATGAACCAGCGAGTACTTGTCGACCAGCCCGGTCTTGATCAGCCCCAGGTGGACGAAGAAGTTGCCGACCACGAACAGGGCGACGCCGGGGCAGATCAGGGTGAAGGACAGCGGCGAGTACTTGTCGCCCCGCAGATAGTCGCGAAAGTAGCCCAGCCGGCGCATCACGGTCAGGCCGAGCAGGCCGAAGACCAGCTGCACGCCCATCAGGGCGGTGATCAGGACCAGGGTGCCGGCCGGCGCCGGATGACTGCCGAAGGTCACCGCCAGGCCGTGGTTGATGCGCACCAGGGCGATCACCGAGACGGTCAGGATGGGGATCATCAGCCACAGGCTGGGGCTGCCTTCCTCGCTGATGCCGTGGGCCATCATGTCCTGGAAGCCGGTGACGGTCTTGACCAGGGCCAGCAGCAGCGCCCCGGAGAGGAAGCAGATCGACAGCACGGCGCCGATGGTCGAGGTGGCCGGCACGCTGCTCATCGCCGCCGGGGCGGCGAAGCCGACGCCGATCATGGCGAAGGCGAAGATGGCGATCAACTGGCTCAGGTTGTTGTTCTGGCTGCGGTCGAAGCGGCCCTCGACGATGATGCGGCCGAAGTAGTCGAGGAACAGCCGCACCCCGTACACCGCGATCGCCGCGAAGGCGGCCAGGGCGCCCGGAAACAGCCACTCGACCACCGACCACAGCCCGGGCACGAAGACGGCGCCCAGGATGAAGCTGACGTTGACGGTCATCGCCAGGGTCAGCGGGATGGCCATCAGCGACACCTCGCCGTTGCCCTGCTTCAGGTGGTGCCACGCCTCGGTCTGCTTGAACAGGGCGTATTCCTTCAGGTTCCAGGCCAGCAGGCGATAGTGGCGGAAGGCGAAGACCAGGATGCCCAGCGCCGCCGCGCCGATCAGCCCGCCCATCACGGGATCGCCGGTCAGCACCGGCCACAGGGTGTCGAAGGTGGGGATCGGCGTGCCCTTGGGGCGCGGGACCAGGAACAACAGGTACATGAAGAACGATACGGCAAGGCCGCCGTTGCCCAGGGCGGCCAGGAACAGCGAGGGGTGATAGCCTTGGCGCAGGTTGCGGCGCAGCGGCATGGGGAAATCCTCCAGGGCTTGGAACGGGACGGGGAGCGCGGTACCCTGGGAAGCGGTATATATTAGAAAAACCTGAACTGAAATTGACGAAACGCAAGGTGGTTGACGGGCAATCTCCTCGACGGGGGTTGCACGGCGCGTATGATGGCCCACCGGCAGGGGCGAGGCGAACGGCGGGAGCCATGATCAACCGGGTATGGACGGCTTTTCGGCGAGCGGCGGGTCTGGTGGCGGTGGGGGTCTGCCTGTGGGCGCTGGTCGCCGGCGGGCCGGCGCGGGCGGTCGAGCCGGTGGAGGGGCCGACGCTGACCATCGGCATCACCCAGTTCCCGGGCAACTTCCACCCGGCCATCGACGCCATGATGGCGAAAAAGTACATCCTGAGCCTGACCCGGCGCCCGCTGACCGCCTACGATGCCGACTGGCACCTGGTCTGCCTGCTGTGCGAGGAGCTGCCCACCCTGGAGAATGGCGGGGCGCGCCTTGAGGACATCCCGCCCGAGGAGTCGGGCCTCGGCGACGGCAAGGGCATGGCCGTCACCTACACCCTGAAGGCGGGGGCGCGCTGGGGCGACGGCATCCCGGTGAGCACCCGCGACGTGGTTTTCGCGTGGCAGGTCGGGCGTCACCCGGACAGCGGCATCACCAACGGCGAGCTGTACCGGCGCATCCGCGCGGTGGAGGTCCACGATGGGCGCACCTTCACCCTGCATCTCGACCGGGTCAGCTTCAAATACAACGCCCTCAACGACTTCAAGGTGTTGCCGGCGCACATCGAGCGGGTCCGCTTCGAGGCCGACCCGGCCCGCTACCGCACCTTGAGCGCCTACGAGCGGACCACCGAGGCTCCGGGCCTGTACTTCGGGCCCTACCGCGTCGAACGGGTGACGCCGGGGGTTTCGGTCAGTCTGGTGCGCAACGAAACCTGGTGGGGCAAGCCGCCGGTCTTCGGGCGCATCGTCGTCAAGGCCATCGAGAACACCAGCGCCCTGGAGGCCAACCTGCTCTCCGGCTCGATCGACATGATCGCCGGCGAGCTGGGCCTGACCATCGATCAGGCGCTGGCCCTGGAGCGCCGCCACGGCGATCGCTTCCAGTTCCTCTATCGCCCCGGGCTGGTCTACGAGCACCTGGACGCGCGCCTGGACGACCCCATCCTGCGCGATGTCAGGGTGCGGCAGGCGCTGATGTACGGCCTCGACCGCGAGCTGATCACCGGCCAGTTGTTCGAGGGCCGCCAGCCGGTGGCCCACGGCCCGGTCAGCCCGCTCGACCCGATGTACGCCGCCGAGGGGGTGCCCCACTATCAGTACGATCCGGCGCGCGCCAAGGTGCTGCTGGAAGACGCCGGCTGGCATGCCGATCCCTCTGGCGTGCGGCGCAATGCCGACGGCGAGCCGCTGCGCCTGACCCTGGCCACCACCGCCGGCAACCGCATCCGCGAGTTGGTCCAGCAGGTGCTGCAAAGCCAGTGGCGGACCATCGGGGTGGAGGTCAGGATCGACAACCAGCCGCCCCGGGTGCTGTTCGGCCAGGGGCTGTCGCGGCGCACCTTCCAGGGGCTGGCCCTGTTCGCCTGGATCAGCTCGCCGGACAACGTGCCGCGCACCACCCTGCACTCGGCCATGATTCCCTCGGCCGACAACGGCTGGGCCGGGCAGAACTACACCGGCTTCGCCAACCCGGAGATGGACCGCCTGATCGACGCCCTGGAGGTGGAACTGGACCCCGCCGCCCGGGCGGCGCTGTGGCGGGATCTCCAGGCCCTCTATGCCGAGCGCCTGCCGGCCCTGCCGCTGTACTTCCGGGCCAACACCCATGTCCTGCCGCGCTGGCTGGAGGGGGTGAGGCCGACCGGTCACCAGGACCCGACCACCCTGTGGGTCGAGGACTGGCGGATTGGCCCGGGTGGGCCGTTGGACGGGTCGGGTGGTGGGCTATTGGACGGCTCGGGCGGCGATCCATGACCAGCCCCTGGCGTCGCGCCCTGCCCGGGGTGGGGCGGCTGGTCCAGTCGCTGGCCGTGATGGTGGTGCTGTCGTTCCTGCTGTTCCTGCTGATCGACCTGATGCCGGGCGATCCGCTCGACCTGATGCTGGCCACCAACCCCGACGCCAGCCCGGCCGACATCGCCCGCCTGAAGGCCCAGGTCGGGCTCGACCGGCCGTTGCTGGTCCGCTGGAGCGAGTGGCTGGTCGGCCTGATGGGCGGCGAGTTGGGCATTTCGCGGCTGTTCGCCGCCCCGGTCGGCGAGGTGCTGATGGCGCCGCTGGGGCGCACCCTGGTGCTCATGGCGCTGGCCCTGGGGCTGGCCCTGGCGGTGGCCGTGCCGCTGGCGGTGGCGGCGGCGATGGCGCCGCGCCGGCCGATCGACTACCTGGCCAATCTGGTCGCCTTCGCCGGCATCAGCCTGCCGCCCTTCTGGTTGGGGCTGCTGCTGATCCTGCTCTTCGCGGTCACCCTGGGCTGGCTGCCGGCCGGCGGACCGGCGCCGCCGGGCAGCGGGATCGGCGCCACCCTGGCCCATCTGATCCTGCCGGCCATCACCCTGGCCGCCCTTCAGGTGGGCCAGTACACCCGCCACCTGCGGGCGGCGCTGATCGAGGTGTTGCGGGCCGACCACATCCGCACCGCCCGGGCCAAGGGGCTGGGGCGGCTGGCCGTGGTGCGCCGCCATGCCCTGCGGCTGGCCAGCCTGCCGGTGGTCACTCTGCTCGGGCTGGACCTGGGTCTGCTGGTCTCCGGGGCGGTGGTGACCGAGGCCGTCTTCGCCTACCCGGGCATGGGCAAGCTGACCTACGACGCGGTGATGGGCAACGATTATCCCCTGGCCCTGGCCACCCTGATGCTGGGCACGGCGCTGGTTCTGCTCGGCAACGTGCTGGCCGACATCGCCCTGGGGCTGCTCGACCCGCGCATCGGCCTGGAGGACGGACGGTGAGGGTCCAGGGTCCGCTCGGCCGCGCCCTGGCCCGGCTGGCGCGCCACCGGCTGGCCGGGGTGGGGGCCGCCCTGCTGCTGCTGCTGGTCGCCCTGGTGCTGGCCCGGCCGCTGATCGCCGCCCTGCTCGGCACCGATGCCGAGGCGGTCGACCTGCTGGCCCGGGGGGCGCCGCCGTCGCCGGCCCATCCCCTGGGCACCGACGATCTGGGGCGCGACCTGTTGTTGCGCCTGCTCGCCGGTGGTCAGGTGTCGCTGCTGGTCGGCCTCGCCGGGGCCCTGGGGGCCGGCCTGATCGGCGCCCTGATCGGCCTGGTGGCTGGTTGGCGCGAGGGCTGGCTGGACGCCGCCCTGATGCGCTTCACCGACGGCCTGCTGGCGCTGCCCCTGTTGCCGCTGCTGATCGTCCTGGCGGCCATCGACCCGGGCCGGGTGCTGCCCGAGTCGTGGGGGATGGGGCCGCTGGTCGAGGTGGGGCGGATCGTGGTGCTGGTCGCCCTGGCCGGCTGGCCGACCACCGCCCGGCTGGTCCGCGCCGCCACCCTGAGCCTGAAGCGCCGCGAGTTCGTGCGCGCCGCCGAGGCCCTGGGCGTGCCCGGGCCGCGCATCGTGCTGCGCCACATCCTGCCCAACGCGGCGGCGCCGCTGGTCGTTGCCACCACGCTGACGGTGGGCAACGTGATCCTGTTGGAAAGCGCGTTGAGTTTTCTTGGCCTGGGCATCCGCCCGCCGCTGGCCACCTGGGGCAACATGCTGAGCGGCGGGCTGGAGACGGTGTGGACCGCGCCCCTGATGGTGATCGCCCCGGGGTGCCTGATCTTCCTCACCGTGATGGCCGTCAACTTCCTGGGCGACGGCCTTCACGAGGCGCTCGATCCCCGGGGCGACTGAAGCGGGCTGCCCGCCTCAGTGCGACATCAGCACCGGCACCGTCATGTGGCGCAGGATGTGCCGGGTGACGCCGCCCAGCACCAGCTCGCGCAGCCGCGAGCGGCCGTAGGCCCCCATGACGATCAGGTCGACGTTCTCGTCGGCGGCGCGCGACAGCAGCAGGTTGCCCGGGTCGACGTTGTCCACCGTCACATGCTGGGCGTCGGCCTTCACCCCGTGGCGGGCCAGATGCAGGCTGATGTCGGCCCCCGGCACGTCGCCGTGCTCGCCGTTGGCGGGGTTGACCGACAGCACGTGGACCTTGTTGGCCCGGGTCAGGAAGGGCATGGCGTCGGCCACCGCGCGGGTCGCCTCGCGGCCGCCGTTCCAGGCCACCATGATGTTGCTGCCCAGGTTCTTCACGTTGTCGATGTAGGGGGTCACCAGGACCGGGCGCCCGGCGTCGAGCACCAGATGGTCGATCAGCTCGTTCTCGCCCTCGACGGCTTCCAGTTCGGGGTCCACCTGACCGGCGATGACCAGATCCACGTACTTGGCGTTGAGGCACATCACATCGACCAGATGGCCGCCGACGGCCCGCCACTCGTACTTGACGCCGGCCGCCTTGGCCTGCTTCTCGAACATCCGTCGGGCTTCCTCGGCCGCCTCGTCGGCGTAGGCGCGCTGGGCCTGGACCACCTCGGGACCGAGCTGGGAGAGAATGAACTGGGGCACGTGCGGGTGGTGCTTGACGTGCAGCCCGATCAGGTGGGCGTCGAACCGGGCGGCCAGCTCCAGACCCACGGCCAGACGGGCCGGGGCGTGCTTGCCGGTATCCACATGAACCAGAATGTCCTTCAGCATCGGGGCAACTCTCCTGGGGAGACTCGGGCGGGGCGGAAACTGGAGGGGGTGGGGGGATTTGGTGGAAACTGGTGAACCGGAGCGGGGCGCGCGGCGGGGATGCCACGGCGGATGCCGCATGCGGGAAGCGGATGCCGCATGCGGGAAACCGAGCCTGCCGGATGGTGCCCAAGAAGGCGGGTTGTGGCAACCCCCAGACTCGCTTACCGGAATTGCCCCTGGCACAAGGGTCGGCGGGCTCGCTCCGCCCCGTCCCGTCGGGCCCGGGACCGCGGCCCCGAGCGGTCCGCCCGACGGTAAGACCCTCGCAACATTGCGGTCTCCTTACTGCTTTTTTATTTGGCCTGGGGGGACGCCTGGACCTACAGTGTCGCCGCGGTCGCCACCCCTTTTGGTGGGCTGATGGTCCAACAGGGCTGATGGTCCAACAGGGTGGTGCCCGGGTCCTGACCGGGGATGGGACGCGGAGCGCGACGGGTCTGGATGGTGGGTCTTGCTGACCTCTTGGGCCCGTGCCAAGGCGCCGTGCAGCCGGCCAGGGTCCGACCCCGGGTTCGCGAGACCGGCTTCGTGATACCGGCTTCGTGATACCGGGTTTGCGACCGAGGATGTCACCGGATGGTGACGCCGAGAATGTCACCGGACGGTGACGCCACGCCCCCGCGATGGGGCGCCACCGCCCCCGACGCCGCCTGGAAGCACCGGCGAAGGGTCGGCAAGGGCGCCGGGAGCGGCGACGCACCGTCCCACGGATGGAAGGCCAGGCCGCCTCTTCCTGATTGCTGGGCAAGGGCGCCGGGTCACCCAAGGTTACCAAGCAGGTCCGGGAGGGACAGAAATGGACTACGACCGTTTTTTCGCTGATCGGCTGTCGGCGTTGCGCGGCGAGGGCGCCTACCGGGTGTTCGCCGATCTCGAACGACAGGTCGGCGCCTTCCCCAAGGCCCGCAATTACCGCGACGGCAAGGTCAGCGACGTCACCATCTGGTGCAACAACGACTACCTCGGCATGGGCATGAGCGACCATGTGATCGGGGCCATGTGCGAGGCCACCAAGGCCACCGGGGCCGGCGCCGGCGGCACCCGCAACATCTCCGGCACCAACCACTACCATGTGCTGCTGGAGCAGGAGCTGGCCGACTGGCACAACAAGGATTCGGCCCTGCTGTTCACCTCGGGCTACGTGGCCAACATGACCACCCTGATGACCCTGGGCGGGCGCATCCCCGATCTGGTGATCTTCTCCGACGAGAAGAACCACAACTCGATGATCGAGGGGGTCCGGCACTCCCGCGCCCCCAAGGAGATCTTCAAGCACAACGATGTGGAGGATCTCGACCGGCGCATGGCCAAGTACCCGAAGGAGCACCCCAAGCTGGTGGCCTTCGAAAGCGTCTACTCGATGGACGGCGACATCGCCCCGCTGCGCGAGATCGTCGATTGCGCCAAGGCCCACAACGCCCTGACCTTCCTGGATGAAGTCCATGCCGTGGGCATGTACGGCGAGCGCGGCTCGGGGGTGGCCGAGCGCGACGGGGTGGCCGACGAGATCGACATCATCCAGGCCACCATGGGCAAGGCGATCGGCGTCATCGGCGGCTACATCGCCGGCAAGGCCGATCTGATCGACTTCGTGCGCAGCTTCGGCAACGGCTTCATCTTCACCACCTCGCTGCCCCCCTCGGTCGCCTCCGGGGCCCTGGCCAGCGTGCGCTACCTGAAGGACCACAACGACCTGCGCCTCCGCCACCAGGAGCGCGCCGCCACCCTGAAGCGCCGCTTCACCGAGGCCAACATCCCGATCATCCCCTCGGTCAGCCACATCGTGCCGGTGCTGGTCGGCGACGCCAAGCTGTGCAAGCAGGCCTCCGACATGCTGCTCAACGATCACGGCATCTATGTGCAGCCGATCAACTACCCGACCGTGGCCCGTGGCACCGAGCGTCTGCGCGTTACCCCGACGCCGCTGCACACCGACGCCGACATGGATCATCTGGTCGACTCGTTCATGGAAGTGTGGGGTCGCCTGGGCATCCAGATGGCGGCCTGATCCCGTCGCCCGGTCGGCGGTCTCCGCGCCGCCGCCGGCGTCATCGCGGGTGGTCCCCCGCGTCCACGGCCCCCTGTTCCTGTCGGAACGGGGGGCCGTTCCGTTTCCGCGCCGGCGGCTTGAAACCTCCTTGTCGCGCCTAGAGCCGGGAGCGAAAAATCGGAACCACTTGGTGGTTCCCGATTTTTGGCTCAAATCGGCTCTACACCTAAAATCTAGAGCCGATCGTGCGAAATCTGAAGCGCTCCGCGATTCACATTTCGCACGATCTGCTCTGGCTCGGCCGAGTGGTCTGGACGCCAAGGCCGCTCTGGCCTATATCCCCGGCCCGGGGTACCATCCCCCTGAAACGGCGCCCCCTCCCGGGGCGTTCCCGCCATCCGGCCGCCACGATCCCCGCCCGGGCGGTGGGGAGCTTGTCAACCAGGGGCCATGTACGCCGATAACACCCTTACCCCCCGCGAAGCGGTCCGCCTGTGCGCCCTGGGCACCATTGCCCAGGGACCGATGCACTATGCCGATCTGGCCTCCAGCGTGCGCAACTTCATCTCGCGCATCACCGGCCCGTCGCTCGACCTGCTCGGCACCTCGATTGAGCTTCTGCGCTTCGAGGGGCTGGTCGACTCGGTCGATGGCGCGGGCATGGAAGACAATGCCCTGCTGACCATCAGCGAGGCCGGGCGGGCCGAGTTCCGCCACCTGATGACCGCCCCGCTGCGCCCGGCCAGCGACCTGTCCAAGCTGATCAGTGCGTTGAAGTTCCGCTTCCTGCACCTGCTGGAGCCGGAAGACCGCATCGCCCAGGCCGACCTTCTGGTCGAGACCTCGGAAACCGGCCTCAACCGGCTGATCGACCTGCGGGCCCGCATCACCGACGAGGAAGGCTACGTGGGCGAGTGGCTGGACCAGGAAATCGGTCGCGCCGAAAGCCGTCTGCGCTGGCTGGAAGACCTGCGCGAGCGGATCGCCCTGAACGCCTGACAGCGCTCTTGACACCCTTGGGTCGGGCCCGCTATATGGCCTCTCCCGCGGCCGGGGCAGCCCCCCGAACAGCGCCGCGGACGCCCTTGGTAGACGGCCCCGAAGGTAACCAACCTGATCCGGGGCCCCCACGGAATGGCTGGGTAGCTCAGCTGGTTAGAGCGCGGCACTCATAATGCCGAGGTCGGCGGTTCGAGCCCGCCCCCAGCTACCAAGGGTCCACCCCATCCCCACCGGTACGACGCGCCGCCACGCCGCCCTCAGGGCGGGGGGCGGCCTGGCATCGCGGCCACGCACACCTGGCCGTCGCGGACGCATACCGGCACCGGCGCCAATCCCCGATCCTCGCAGTCGCCCCCCAGACAGCGGCCGTCCTCGACCGCGTAGCGGGCGTAGTGCACCTGACAGACGATGCTGCCGTCGCCCGGATCGACGAAGGGGTGGTCGGGGCGCACGTTCAGCGGCACCCCGAAGTGGCGGCAGGCGTTGACATAGGCGCGGGCAGTATCGCCCACCCGCAGGACCATCAGGCGCAGGGGTTTGCCGCCCTCGGGGGCGGGCAGAACCACTTCGCGGCCCTGGCCGTCGGGGATCTCGGCCAGGGCGATCAGCCGCTGGCCGGGGGCTGGCGCGGCTGGGTGCTCGGGCCACTGGGCAGGGTTTTCCATGACCCTTCTCAGGCCTTGTCCGCCATCACGTCCGCCACTTCGTCCGGTTCGTCGGAAAAGCGGGCGGCGATGCGCGCGAAGTGCCCCTCGATGCGCAGGAAGGCGTCGACCAGATCGGGGTCGAAGTGCCGGCCCCGTCCCTCGGTGATGATCTCGACCGCCTTCCCGTGCGGGAAGGGCGGCTTGTAGACGCGCCGGCTGATCAGCGCGTCGTAGACATCGGCCAGCGCCATCAGGCGTCCGGAGAGCGGGATGTCGGTGCCCTTCAGGCCCTGCGGGTAGCCGGTTCCATCCCATTTTTCCTGATGGGTGTGGGCGATCTCGCGGGCCAGGCGCAGGAACGACGAGGTGGTGTTGCCCAGTTGCGCCTCGGCGGTGGCGATGGCGTCGCGGCCCAGGGTGGTGTGGGTCTTCATGATCTCGAACTCTTCCGCCGTCAGCGGGCCCGGCTTCAACAGGATGCTGTCGGGGATGCCCACCTTGCCGATGTCGTGCAGCGGCGCCGACTTGTAGAGCCGGGTGATCTCCTCCGGTGGCAGCGCCGGGGCGAAGCGCGGGTCCTTGGCCAACTCCTCGGCCAGCGCCTTGACGTAGTGCTGGGTGCGGCGGATGTGGTTGCCGGTCTCGTTGTCGCGGGTTTCGGCCAGCGAGGCCATGGCCAGGATGGTGGCGTCCTGGACCATGCCCAGCTCGCGGGTGCGCTCGGCGACCCGCTCCTCGAGCAGGCGGTTCTGGTCCTTGAGGGCATGCTGGGCCCGGGTCAGCGCGAGGTGGGTGCGCACCCGGGCCTCGACCACGGCCGGCGTGAAGGGCTTGGTGATGTAGTCGACGGCGCCGACCTCGAAGCCGTGCGTCTCGTCGCTCACCTCGCTCATGGCGGTGAGGAAGATGATGGGAATCTCGGCCGTCGCCGGGTCGGCCTTCAGCTTGCCGCACACCTCGTAGCCGTCCATGCCGGGCATCATGATGTCGAGCAGGATCAGGTCCGGGGACGGTGTGCCGTGGGCCAGCTCCAGGGCCTTGGCGCCATCGGTGCCGATGCGGGTGCGGTAGTGGCGTTTGAGGACGGTGTTGATGATGGCGATGTTGGCCGGGGTGTCATCAACGATCAGGATGGTCGGGGTGTCGTCCATCAGGGGGGTTCTCCGGCGGACGGGGCGCGAAAACGAGCGATCTCGGCGCGGGCGGCATCGAAGTCGAAGCCGTCGATGTGCTCGCCCAGGCGGTGCAGGGCGTCGGCCGGCAGGGCCTCGGCCAGATCGTGGCGCAACTCGGCGAAGAGGTCCACCGCCGCCCCGTCGGCGGCGGCCAGCAGGCTGTCCAGCCGCGCCATCTGGTCGGCGACGCGGGCCGGGTCGGCGGCCGCCGTCGGGGTCGGGGCGGGGCGGGCCTCGGCACCGGGCAGGGCCAGGGCGATGGCGGTGGTCGCCTGGCTCAGGTGCTCGGCCAGATCGGCCATGGCGGGGTCGTCGTGGACCTTTGTCGGGGCCACCCTGAGGCGGGCCTCGAGCGCCGCCGCCGCCTTGCCGAGGGCGCCGTGGCCGAGGCTGCCGGCCAGCCCCTTCAGGGTGTGCACCCGGCGCATCGCCGCCGTCGTGTCGCCGGCTTCGAGGTCGGCCGTCAGGGCGTCCAGGGTGTCGGCCTGTTCGCGGGCGAAACGGCGCAGCAGCTTCCTGTAAAGGTCGAGGTCGCCCCCCATCCGGGCCAGACCCTGGGCGGTGTCGAAGCCGGGGATGGCGGGCAGGCCGTCGGGCGGATCGGGCGTTGGGACGGCGGCGGGCGCCGACGGGGCGGCCTCGCCCGCTGGCAGCACCCCGGCCAGCACGGCATAGAGGACGTTGGGGTCGATCGGCTTGGTGATGTGGCCGGCCATGCCGGCCCGGGTGGTGCGCTGGCGTTCCTCGGCCATGGCGTGGGCGGTCATGGCGATGATCGGCAGGTCGGCGAAGCGTTCGTTGGCGCGCAACCGGCGGGTCGTCTCCCAGCCGTCCATTTCCGGCATCTGCAGGTCCATCAGCACGGCCTGCCAGGGCAGGGGATCGGGGCTGTCCTTCAGCATGTCGAGCGCGATGCGGCCGTTGGCCGCCGTGTCGGCGCTGATTCCCACCTTGCCGAGCAGGGCGACGGCGATCTCGCGGTTGGTCGGGTTGTCCTCGACCAGCAGCACCCGCTGGCCGCCGAGGCGGGTGGTGTCGGCTGAACCGACCGGGGGGGCGCCCGGGTGGCGGCTGCTGCGGGCCGGGGCCAGACGCAGGGTGAAGGCGAAGGTGCTGCCGGCGCCGGGTTGGCTTTCCACCCAGATGGTGCCGCCCATCAGCTCGACCAGGCGCTTGCAGATGGACAGCCCCAGCCCGGTGCCGCCATAGCGCCGGGTGGTCGAACTGTCGGCCTGGGAAAAGGCCTGGAACAGGCGGCCCTGTTGTTCCTCGCTGAGGCCGATGCCGGTGTCGCTGACCATCGCCTTGACGAGCACCACCCCGGGGTCGGGGTCGGGCAGGCGCTCCAGGCGCACCGTGACGCCGCCGCTGTCGGTGAACTTCAGGGCGTTGCCGACCAGATTGGTCAGCACCTGGCCGAGCCGCAGGGGGTCGCCGGCGAGCACCCTGGGCAGCCCGGGGGCGGCCTCGATGGTCAGCGACAGGCCCTTGTCCTGGGCCCGGTGCTCGAACAGGGTGGCCAGGGTGTCGAGCACCTCCGCCAGATCGAAATCGACGGTTTCCATGCTCAGCTTGCCGGCCTCGATCTTGGAGAAGTCGAGAACGTCGTTGAGGATGCCGAGCAGGGCATGGGCCGCTTTCTGGATCTTTTCCACGTAGTCGCGCTGGCGCCCGCTGAGGTCGCTGTCCAGGGCCAGATGGGCCATGCCCAGGATGGCGTTCATGGGGGTCCTGATCTCGTGGCTCATGTTGGCCAGGAAGTCGCTCTTCAGGCGGCTGGCTTCCTCGGCCAGCTCCTTGGCCCGTTCCAGTTGCAGCTCGGCCATCTTCTTGTCGGTGATGTCCTGCCAGTAGCCGTTCCACACCACCGAGCCGTCCCTGATCGCCTGGGCGAAGGTTTCCACGGCGATCCAGCGCTCCTCTCCCCGTGACCGGTGGCGGAACTCGAAACTGGTTGATTTGCCGTCCCGGATGGCCTGTTGGTCCATCTCCTTGATCGGTGCGCGGTCTTCCGGCGCCACCTGCTGCCAGCGCCTTTCGGGGTCGGCCATCAACTGGTCGGAGGTCATGCCGAGCAGGTCGGCCGCCTTGCGGCTGACGAAGGAATAGTAGGTACGTCCGTCCGAGGTGCGGCGGAACTGGAACAGGGCCACCGGCACGGTGTTGGAGATGTCGGTGATCTGCTGGCGGGCCCGTTCGGCGGCATCGCGGGCCCGGGCCAGATCGTTCTCGGCTTGGCGGCGCTTGGTGATGTCCAGGCCCAGGCCGTCCCACTGCACGCTGCCGTCGGGACGTTCGTAGGCCCGGGCCGCCACCTCCAGCCACACCGTCTCGCCCTCGGGGGTCAGGATGCGGAAGGTCTGGTACCAGAAGCCGCGCGTCGTCAGCACCTCGGTCAGGGTCCGTTCGACCACCTCGCGGTCCTCCGGGTGAACCCGGTCGTGGAACACCTCGGTCAGGGTTTCCGGGCCGGCGTCCTCGGCGACGCCAAAGGTGTCCAGCATGTAGGGGCTGGCGTAGAAGATGTGGATCAGCGTCTCGCCAGGGCTTCGGTGGTGCGCCTCAAGGCTGGCCAGGGGCACGAACTGGAAAACCATCGCCGGCAGGTTGACGGTCAGGTTGCGGAAGCGTTCGGTCTGCCGCCGGTTGTCCTCCAGGGCGATCTTCAGGGCCTGTTCGGTGCGCTTGCGCTCGGTGATGTCGGTGTAGGTGCTGACGAAACCGCCGCCCGGGATGGGCCCGCCGCGGACCTCGATGAAACGGCCGTTGCCGCGCTTGCGTTCGAAGCTGTGGGGCTGGAAGCGGCGGGCCTGGGCGATCAGCGCCTGGAGCATGGCCTCGGGGTCGTCATCGCCGTCGATGAACTCGCCGCGCTCCAGGTCGTGGCGCATGAAGGCCTCGAAGGGCGTGTCGGGGACGGCCAGCTCGGCCGGATAGTCGCGGATGTCGAGGAAGTTCTGGTTGCAGGCGACCAGCTTCAGGTCGCTGTCGAAGGCGACCAGACCCTGCTCCATGGCATCGAGCACGGTCTGCAGGATGGCCCGCTTCTCCTCCAACTCGGCGGTGCGTTCGCGGACCAGGCTTTCCAGGTGGTTGCGGTAGCGGGCGATCTCCGCCTCGGCGGCGATCTGGTCGGTCTGCATCTGGTTGAAGGCGGCGATCACCCGGCCCAGTTCGTCGTCGCTGCCCCAGTCCACGGTGACCCGGCGTCCGCTCCGGGTCTGCTCGATGGCGGCGCCGAGGCGGGCCAGCGGCCGGCCGAGCAGGCGCCGCGCCGAGACCACCGAGCCGAAGGCCAGCATCAGGGTCAGAAGGCCCAGCGCCACCACGTCGCTGATCACCCGGGCGCGCACCGTCGACTGGATCTGGGCGTCCGAGAAGGTGGCGATCAGGCGGCCCACCGGCTCGCTGCGCACCGGGGTGACCTGGTGGCTGATCGCCACCTCGTGGTGCAGGTGGGCGGCCGGCGGCGCGGCCGGCGGCGACCCCACGGCGGCCAGGGTGCGGCCGCCCAGGTCGGTCACCTCCAGCCGCCGGACGATGGAATTGCGGGCCATGATGGCCAGCATCGCCTCCAGTTGCGGGGTGTCGAATTCCCACAGCGGCTCGGACAGGGTGGCCCCCTGGATGGTCATGAAGGCCCGCATGTCCTGGGCCAGGGCGGCCTGCTGGGAGGCATAAAAGCGGTATTCGAGGAAGCCGAAAAGCAGGGCCATGGTGCTCAGCACCAGGGCGAGGAAGCCGATCATCAGCTTGGCGGTCAGACTTTTCAGCATGGTCCGGTGCGGGAAGGGGGCGGCCGGAAGGCGACCGGGCGGCGGCCCGGTTGGTCGGCCCCGGGGGGCGAGGGGGGGCGTGAGGCTGGGGCGTGGGAGGGCGTGGGGCTGGGGCGTGGGGACCTCAGTGGGTGGCCTCGCGCGATCCGACGGGGGGCTTGTCGGCGTGGTTGGCAAGGCGGGTCAGGGCGCGATTGATCCGCGTCAGGGTGGCTTCGGGGACGGCCATGGTGCACATCAGGTGGCGGGACTGGCCGGGGGGCAGGTCCTTCAGGGTGTGGCTGATCACCCGGTGGCGCTCCTCGAAGGTGCGCAACACCTCGGAGGCCTCCTCGGCCGAGATCAGCATCAGGTCGAAGCGGCCGCCGACCAGCATGCGCAACATGCCCAGGGTATCCTGCGAGGTGCTGACCACGGCGGGCGCGGTGGCGGCGATCAGGCCATCGGCATAGGGGCCGTAGGAGTAGCCCAGCTTGATGCCCAGGCGCAGACCAGGCCGGCCGAGCAGGCCGCGCAGGGTGTCGGACGGCAGTGGCTCGGTGGCCAGGGCGATCTGCGACAGGTCGCGGTACAGGGGGGCCGAGAAGCGGGCGAAGCGGCGGCGTTCCGGGGTCTCGAACCAGCCCAGGGCGCACAGCGGCTGATCACTGGTGCGGATCAGGGTGATCTGCCGGTTGAACGGGGCCTGCTGCCACCCGACCTCGATCCCGGCCGCTTCCAGGGCCCGGCCGGCCGGGCCACCGACCAGCCCACCCACATCAAGGCGACCGTCCCTGCCAACCGTTTCCACGTAGTACGGGGCCCGGGGCTGGTAGAGCACCTCCAGGGGCTCGGCGGCGAGCGGACCGGCCCAGACCAGGACAGCGCCCAGAACCAGGGCGGCGCCCGGAACCAGCGACCGAAGCAGGGCGCCGACGGGAGCGCGAAGGATCGGGACCATCGTGGTGGTCTCCTTCCCGAAGCAACAGCCACCTCCCCTTGACGTTTTGCCAAGCCAGTCGGAGATGTACTTTTTCAAAAGTTGTCCAAGTGTGGCACAGCGAACAGGCGGCGCCTAGAGCATTTTCTGCCGACGTGGGCCCACTTCGAGGGTTTGAAAAGCGGGATTTGAAAAGTCTGGAGGTGATCAGGGCAAATCGGCCCCTTTCAGTGTTCGAGATTTTGCACGATCTTACCTGGAACAACTCAATAGGACTGTCAGGGCCGAGGGCAGGGCAAGCAAATCAGAAAGACTGCATGGAGGGGCGTGGCGCGGAGCGTCAGAACAGGTGGGGGCCGTCGAACACGCCGACCGGGCTGAGGTGGCTCACCACCTGACCCGCCGGCGAGACGTCGAACACCCGCAGGGCCGGCGGCTCCAGGGTGAAGGTGGCCGGGGCATCGGGGTCCAGGTCGAGGCTGACCGCGTGGGCGCTGCTCGGGGCGATGGACATGGCCAGGCCATCGACGGCGGTGCTCACCGCCCGGTGGACATGCCCGGCCGCCACATGGCGTACCTGGGGGTGGCGCCGCAGCACCGCCAGAAGGTCGCCCGGGCGCAGCAGCATCATCTCGTCCATGTGGGCGATGCCGGTGGCGAATGGCGGATGGTGCATGAAAACCATGGTCGGCCGCTGCGGGGCCTCGGACAGCCGAGCCTCCAGCCACGACAGCCGGGCCGGGCACAGGTGACCCTCGTGGCGCCCGGGCAGCAGCGTGTCCAGGCCGATCAGGCGCACCGGGAAGTGGTCCACCACCAGGTTCATGAACGGTCCCGGGGGAGCCAGGCCGGGGTGGCCGTCGAAGGCCTGGCGCAGGGCGTCGCGGTCGTCGTGGTTGCCCGGGAGCAGGAAGTAGGGCGCGGCGAGGCGGTCGAGCAGCGGTTTCAGGGCGGTGTATTCCTCGCTGCGCCCCATGTCGGTCAGGTCGCCGGTCAGCACCACGGCGTCGAGCCCCGGGCTGATCCGGTTGGCGTGGTCCACCGTCGCCGCCAGCAGGGCCAGGGTGTCGACGCAGCCAAAGGCCAGCGTTCCCGGCGTGGTGACGTGGGTATCGGTGATCTGGGCGATGCGCATGGTGGAACGGCCTCTTCCCCGGGCGGGCCACCTTGTCCCGGTGGCGTCTTGGCGGGGCGCAGTATGGCGCAGCCGGCGCGCGGGGCAAGCCACAAGATGTCGGGGTGGGAGCGGCGCCGGGGAGGCCCCGCCAGGGATCGGGTTTTTAGATGAAAAAATTCTAATTTACTCGTTGGACCGGGCGTCGGGTGGGTCGTAGGGTGAGCCCCGTCAGCCGACGAGCGGTTGAGCTCCACCGGCTACAGCAACAACCAAAAGACACGCCCCCTCAAAGGGCCCCATCCAAGGAGAGAGTTTCGATGACCGACGCCGTCGCCACCCCCGGCCTGCCCCGCCTCAACGAGCCGGCCCCCGACTTCAACGCCGAAACCACCCACGGCCCGAGGCGCCTGGCCGACTACAAGGGGCAGTGGCTGGTCCTGTTCTCGCACCCGGCCGACTTCACCCCGGTCTGCACCACCGAGTTCATGGCCTTTGCCAAGCGCGAGGAAGAGTTCGCCAAGCGCGGCTGCGCGCTGCTCGGCCTGTCCATCGATTCGACCTTCTCGCACATCGCCTGGAGCCGCAACATCGAGGAGAAGTTCGGGGTCAAGATCGGCTTCCCCATCATCGCCGACCTGTCGATGGCGGTGGCCAAGGCCTACGGCATGATCCAGCCCGGCGCCTCGGACACCTCGGCGGTGCGCGCCACCTTCCTGATCGATCCCAACGGCGTGCTGCGGGCCATGGTCTACTACCCGATGAGCAACGGCCGCTCGGTCGATGAGTTCCTGCGCCTGCTCGACGGCCTTCAGACCAGCGACGCCCACGGCGTGGCGACCCCGGAGAACTGGCGGCCCGGCGAGCCGGTGATCGTGCCGCCGCCCAAGGACATGGACGCCGCCGCGGCGCGCATGGCCGGCGGCGAGGGCGAGTGCGTCGACTGGTACTTCTGCACCAAGAGCCTCTGACCTTCGATCGGGTCCGCCCCTTTCCCGGCGCCGCCGGGCAGGCTAAACAGGGAACCGGTCCGACGCATCAGGCCGCCGCCGCCCCCACCGGGGCGGGGGCGGCCACGCGCGTTTCAGGGGCGATCAGGCAACGGGGGAGCGGACATGACGGCAACCAACAGCACCCGCCCGGTGGTGCCGGTGATCCTGTGCGGCGGCGCCGGCACCCGGCTGTGGCCGCTGTCGCGCCGCCAGCACCCCAAGCAGTTCCTGGCCCTGGCCGGCAAGACCACGCTGCTTCAGGAGACCGTGGGCCGGGTCGGTGACGCGGCCCGCTTCGCGCCGCCGCTGATCGTCACCGGCGAGGATCATCGCTTCACCGTGGTCGGCCAACTGCTCGACCAGGGACGCGAGCCGGGCCGGGTGATCCTCGAGCCGGTGGCCCGCAACACCGCGCCGGCGGTGGCGGCGGCGGCCCTGGTCGCCGAGGCCGACGACCCGGAGGCGGTGCTGCTGGTCCTGCCCTCGGACCATGTGGTGGGCGACACCAAGGCCTTCCTGGCGGCGGTCGAGGCGGCCCGCGCCGCCGCCGTCGCCGAGCACGCCCTGCTCACCTTCGCCATGCTGCCCGACCGTCCGGAAACCGGCTACGGCTACATCCATCTGGGCCCGGAGCTGCCCGGGCATCCGGCGGTGCGCCGGGTGGCCGCCTTCGTGGAAAAGCCCGACCGGGCGAGGGCCGAACGCTTCCTGGCCGCCGGCGACCACGCCTGGAACAGCGGCATGTTCCTGTTTCGCGCCGCCGACCTGCTGGCCGAGATGGCGCGCCACGCCCCCCAGGTGCTGGCCGCCGCCCGCGCCGCCGTGGCCGGGCAGACCCTGGATGGGCGTTTCCTGCGCCTCGACCCGCAGGCCTTCGCCGCCGCGCCGTCCATCTCGCTCGACTATGCGGTGATGGAGCCCACCGACCGCGCCCTGACCGTGCCAGCCGCTCTGGGCTGGTCGGATGTCGGCGCCTTTTCCGAGTTGTGGTCCCTGGCCGGGCGCGATCCCGAGGGCAACGCCCTGCTCGGCGACGTGGTGGCGTTGGACAGCCGGGATTGTCTGGTCCGCTCGGACGGCCCGCTGACCGCCGTGGTCGGGGTCAGCGACCTGGTGGTGGTCAGCACCGACGACGCCGTGCTGGTCGCCCCGCGCGGCGACGCCCAGGCGGTGCGCCGGGTGGTCGAGCGCCTGAGCGCCGAGGGGCGCCAGGAAGTGCGGCAGGCGCGCCGGGTCTATCGGCCGTGGGGCCACTACCAGTCGCTGCACGCCGGCGAGCGCTTCCAGGTCAAGCAACTGACCGTCAACCCGGGGGCGCGGCTGTCCCTGCAGGCCCACTACCATCGCGCCGAGCACTGGGTGGTGGTCAACGGCACCGCCCAGGTGACCCGCGACGAGGAGGTCTTCCTGGTCCGCGAGAACGAGTCCGTGTTCCTGCCCGTGGGCTGCCATCACCGCCTGGAGAACCCGGGCAAGGTGCCGCTGGAGCTGATCGAGGTGCAGTCCGGCCCCTACCTGGGCGAGGATGACATCGTGCGTTTCGACGACGCCTACGGGCGTGCCTGAGTTCCGCTGAAACAAGGCTGCTGCCCATGAGTGCCCACCATTTCGAACCGACCATCCTGCGCGCCTACGACATCCGCGGCGAGGTCGGGCGCACCCTGTCGGCGGCCGATGCCCGGGCCCTGGGCCGCGCCTTCGCCGCCTGGACCGCCGATCAGCTTGGCGCGACGCCCACCGTCTGCGTCGGCCGCGACGGGCGCCTGAGCTCGCCGGAGCTGGAAGCGGCGCTGGTCGACGGTCTGCGTGCCGCCGGGGCCCAGGTGCGGCGCATCGGCTGCGGGCCGACGCCGATGCTCTACTACGCCGTCAAGAGCGGTCTGGGCGCGGCCGGCATCCAGGTCACCGGCAGCCACAACCCGCCCGACCACAACGGCTTCAAGATGCTGCTGGCCAGCCGCCCGGTGTTCGGGCCGGACATTGTCGAACTGGGCCGGCGGGCCGCCGCCGGGGTGGCCGACCGGCCCGGCGGCCAGGTCGAGGAGCGGGCCGTCTTCGGCCCCTACGTGGAACGCCTGCTGGCCGACTGGGACGGCGGCGACAAGGCCTTCACGGTGGTCTGGGACGCCGGCAACGGGGCCGCCGGCGACGTCATGGCGGCGCTGGCCGAGCGCCTGCCGGGGCGCCATGTGCTGCTCAACGAAACCATTGACGGCACCTTCCCGGCCCACCACCCGGACCCCACCGACCCCGAGACCCTGGCCCAGTTGATCGCCGCCGTGAAGGCCGAGGGGGCGTGCCTCGGCATTGCCTTCGACGGCGACGGCGACCGCCTGGGCGTGGTCGACGGCACGGGGCGCATCCTGTGGGGCGACCAGCTTTTGCAGGTGCTGGCCGAGGACGTGCTGAAGGTCCACCCCGGCGCCCCGATCATCGCCGACGTCAAGGCCAGTCAGGTGCTGTTCGACGAGATCGCCCGCCTCGGCGGGCAGCCGGTGATGGCCCCCACCGGGCATTCGCTGATCAAGACCCGGATGGCCGAGATCGACGCCCCGCTGGCCGGCGAGATGAGCGGCCACCTGTTCTTCGCCGACCGCTATCTGGGCATCGATGATGCCCTCTATGCGGCGATCCGTCTGCTCGGCGTGCTGGCCCGGCTGGACGAAACCCCGGCCGAGCGCTTCGCCCGCCTGCCCAGCCCGGTCAACACCCCGGAGTTGCGCATCGACTGCCCCGACGAGACCAAGTTCGAGGTGGTCGAGGCGGTGCGCCAACGGCTGCGCGCCGCCGGGGCGGAGATGGTCGAGATCGACGGCGTCCGGGTGCGCGAGGCCGATCTGGACGGCTGGTGGCTGCTGCGTGCCTCCAACACCCAGGCGGTGCTGGTGGCGCGCGCCGAGGCGGCCGACCCCGGGCGGCTTGCCAAGGTGCGCCAGCGTCTGGCCGGGTACCTGGAGGGGCTCGGTCTCACCCTTCCTGGGTGAAACACTTTCCGCGCCACGACCGTTTCGCTACCGAACCACCGGAACCCATGACTTTCGGGCAGGTCAGCGGATGAATCCGCAACTTGATGACCCGCCTATGACCTTTGGATGGGTCGGCTATATCCTTTTTTTCGGTGGGGTTCCCTCAAACGGGCGATGAGGCTCCGGAGGGCTGGATGTCACTATTGAGACAGTGAGAACACAGCGGGCCGCCGGGCCCGCCCGGAGGTCGGCACGAGGCCGTCCTCCGCCCCCCGTCCAGGACGCGACCGATGACCGACACCCCCTCCAGCGCTCCCCAGACCCCCGCCGGGCCGACCGACAGCCAGGCGACCCCCGAACTCGCCCCTGAGCTTGCCCAGGCGACGCCCGAGGATTTGGGCGCGGTGCTGGAGGGCGGCGCCGGTCTGACGGTGACCGAAACCGTGGCCCTGCCGGGCGCCGGCCAGCGCGCCGTGGTCCCGGCCACCTTCGGCACCACCTACGCCATCGCCGCCGATCAGGTCTCCTTCGCCCAGGAGGGGCCGAGCCTGGTGGTGTCCACCGAGCAGGGCGAGGTGGTCCTGCAGGACTTCTTCGTGCTTGCCGACACCGGCCTGCCGCCGGCGCTCAGCCTGGCCGACGGGGCGGTGATCACCATCGACGACGTCATCGCCGCCATTCCCGGCTTTGATGCCGACGCGGTCGCCACGGCGGCCGGCGGCGGTGCCGGCGGCGGCGGCGGCGGGGCCGCCTTCGCGGCCTTCGACCCGGGCGCCCTGGGCGACGGGCTGGAGCAGCTCGACCTTTTGGACAACCTGGATCTGGCCTTCACGCCGCCCCAGAACGTCGACGAGGAAGTGACCCCGACCGGCGACGCCGAGGTGGAGGACCTGACCGACGCGCCGGAGTCCACCACCCAGCTTTTGACCGTCACCAACTTCGACGGCGAGGCCGGCTACCACAACACCTTCGGCTATTACGTCAAGGACGCCGATGGCAACCCGACCAGCGGTCAGATCATCTGGGCCGACGCCTCCAACGACAATTTCGGCGCCGTCTTCCAGTTGGCCGGCTACAGCCAGGATCAGATCGGCTTCTTCATCATCCCCGACGGCGAGCGCAAGAACAGCCGCAACGACGATCTGGTCGATGGCGCCCGCATCGAGTTCGTGGAGATGGACGGCCGCTTCGTCGCCACCCTGAACGGCGAGCCGCTGGACGGCTTCGATCGCCGCAACATGGCGGGCGAGGGCACGACCTATCCCTTCGTCCTGTTCGACAACCCCGGGCTGAACGAGGGCTACGAGTTCCGCGTCGGCGGCGGCACCGACTACAACAATGACGACCAGGTGGGCGGCGGCAAGTCCCGCGAGGACTTCATCAACGATCTGCTCCTTGAGGATTTCGCCGGGACCGGCCAGCCGATGGCCACGCCCAGCACCTGGGAAGACCTGACCGATGGCGGCGACCGCGACTTCAGCGACGTTCAGGTGACCATCACCTGGACCGACGCCGGGGACCCGGAGACCCTGGGCCGGGTGATCGAGCAGGGCGAGGAGACCATCTACAGCTTCCTCGAGCAGATTGCCCAGACCTTCAGCCAGCAGGAAGAAGGTGCCCGCCAGCTCCGGCAGACGTGCGAGGAGAGCGTGCCCAGGACGCAGATCGTCGGGCTGATCCCCGAGGTCGACTATGGCACCGACGCCCCGGTCGGCGACGGCCTGAGCTTTGCGCGGGCGGTCGACGGCCAACCCACCAATCTGCTGGTGCCGTTCGCCGAGGGCGCGCCGGTGATCCTGCGCTGGGTCGACGCCACCACCCTCAAGGGCGTGGTCGACCTGACCCTGTCGCCGGACGGCGAGGGCGCGCCGACCAGTCTGTCGATCGACGCCTTCACCATCGAGCTGAACGGCGACGGCACCTACACCTTCACCCTCCAGGCTCCGGTGTTGCCGGCCGACTTCTTCGCCGACGAAGAGGGCTATGGTCAAATGGTCGAAGGGTATCTGCCGAGCTTCGTCGACCTGGACATCGAGGACGCCATCCTGGCCACCGACGCCAGCGGCCAGACCCTGGCCATCGACTTCTCGCTGCGCATCGGCGGGGGTGAGCTGTTCGAAGAGTATGGCAGCACGCCGATCGGCCTGGACGATGTGGTTCTGTCCGGCACCACCGAGGGCTATGACGTGGTCATGGGCGACCTCTACTCGCGCGATACCCTGGAAGGCGGCGCCGGTCCCGACACCTTCGTCGTCGGCTTCGGCGACACGGTGGCCGATTTCAATGCCGCCGAGGGCGACCGGCTCGACCTCGACGCCCTGTTCGAGGCCCTCGATCCCGGCTTCGATCCCGAGGGCGGGGTCCAGTTCACGGCCGGTTTCAACGAGGCGACCGGCGTCGTGACCATCGACACCCTGGACAAGGGGTGCGCGGACGCATCGTTCACCGTCGAGGGCATGACCGACGCCGACTTCGCGGCCATGGTCCAGGCCAACCAGAACGTGGACAACCCCATCGGCTGATCCACCCGACAACCAGAGGTGACCGGTCCGGGTGGGGTTTTCGCGGCCCCCTGACAGCCCCGCCCTGGACCGGCCACAGCGGCCCCCGCCCCGGAATACCGGGGCGGGGGTCGTCTGTTCGGGGTCCCGGGCCGGATCAATTATCCGCGACAGGCGACCCTGGATCGTCTAGAGTGGGTCTCATAAAATTAACCTAAAATGCCCACCAAGGAGCTCCCGCTTTAGGGGCCGTGCTATCTCGGATGCGTGATCCTTCCCGTCGACGGTCCGTCCTCCTGGTCGAGGACAATCCCGGTGATGCCCGCCTGATCGAGATCCTGCTTGCCTCCTCCGGGGGCGAGCCTTTCGAGGTCGTCCACGCCCCCACCCTGGGCGAGGCGCTGGGCCGGCTTGACGCCGCGCCGGTGGACGTGGTGCTGCTTGATCTGTCGCTGCCGGACTCGTTGGGCCTGGACACCGTCGACCGCATGCGGCGGGCCCATCCGGAGTTGCCCATTGTCGTGCTGTCGGGCACCGGCGACGACGATCTGGCCCTGGAAGCGGTCAAGCGCGGCGCCCAGGACTATCTGGTCAAGGGCAGCGCCGAGGGCGATCTGATCCGCCGCGCCCTGCGCTACGCCATCGAGCGCCACACCCTGGCCCGCCGTCTGATGCAGGCCGAGGCCGCCTTCCGCTATACCGACAGCGGGCTGATGGTGTTCGATCACGATTTCCAGGTGGCCCGGGTCAATCCGGCCTTCACCCGCCTCACCGGCTTCGAGGGCAACGAGGTGGTCGGCCTGTCGGCCGGTGATCTGGACGGCTGGCATGTGGAGGGGCCCAGTCTGACCCGCATCCTGGGCTGGGTCGCCGAGCGCGGCGGCTGGGATGGCGAGGTGGTGGCCCGGCGCAAGGATCAGGCCACCTTTCCCGCCCTCGTCCGGGTCAACCCCATGCGCGACCCGATGGGCGCCGTGGCCGGCTATGTGGCGGTGCTGACCGACATCACCGACCACAAGCGTCACGAGGCCGAATTGGTCCGCCGGGCGACCACCGATGCCTTGACCGGACTGCCCAACCGGCCGCGTTTCGAGGCCCTGCTGGCCGAGATCCTGGAAGCCCTGACCCACGGCGAGCGGCGCGGCGACGTGGGGCGGGTCGGGCTGTTGTTCGTCGATCTGGATCACTTCAAGGACGTCAACGACACCCTGGGCCACGACGCCGGCGACGAGCTTCTGCGCCAGGTCGCCGACCGTCTGCGCCGCGCCGTGCGAACCTCCGACACGGTGGCCCGCCTGGGCGGCGATGAGTTCACCATCCTGCTCACCCGCATCGCCGATCTGGCCGACGCCGAAACGGTGGCCGGCAAGGTGGTGCGCAGCCTGTCCCGTGCCTTCACCATCGGCGAGGATGAGGTGAGCATCTCGGGCAGCGTGGGCATTGCCCTGGCCCCGGAGCACGGCAGCAACGGCGAAGCCCTGCTGCGCGCCGCCGACCACGCCATGTACCGCGCCAAGCGGGCCGGCAAGAACACCTTCGCCAGCGCCGGCCGAGACGCCGCCTGAGCCGTGCCGCGGATGCCTGGACGGCGCCGCCATCGCCGGGCATAGTGGGCCGGAAAGAGTGGGCGGGCAGGGCGCCTGGGGGCCCGCCGAACCGGGAAAGAGCAACGACGTGACCGACGGGCTGGACATCCTGCTGGTGGAGGACAACCCGGGCGACGCCCGGCTGGCCTCGGAAGCCTTCAAGGAAGGCAACATCGCCACCCGCCTGCACATCGTCCAGGATGGCATCGAGGCCCTGGCCTTCCTGCGCGGCGAGGGCACGGGCGGTGGCAGCCACCGGCGCGCCCCGGACCTGATCCTGCTCGACCTCAACCTGCCCAGGAAGGATGGCCGCGAGGTGCTGGCCGAGATCAAGAACGATCCGGCCCTGCGGCGTATTCCGGTGATCGTGCTGACCACCTCGCAGGCCGAGACCGACATCAGCCACAGCTATGACCTGCACGCCAACTGCTACATCGTGAAGCCGGTCGACTTCGACCGCTTCATCGAGGTGGTCAAGGGCATCGAATCCTACTGGTCGTCGCTGGTCCGACTGCCCCGGCGCTGACCTGCACAGCCCTCGGCGGCCCCGGTGATCCAGGGCCGCCGGGAGGGGGATCAGGCCTGCTTCAGCGGCTTGATGCGCCAGATGTCCTTGGCGTAGGTGTGGATCGAGCGGTCGGAACTGAACATGCCCATGTTGGCCACGTTCAGCACCGCCATGCGGGTCCACGCCTCGGGATCGCCATAGGCCGCCTCGACCCGGGCCTGGGTCTCGGCATAGCTGGCGAAATCGGCCATCACGAAGTAGTGGTCGCCGTTGCGCAGAAGGTTGTCGACCACCGGCTGGTAGCGCCCCGGATCGTCCGGGCAGAAGAAGCCGCCGCCGATCTGGTCGACCGCCCGCTTGAGGTCGGCGTTGCCGTTGTAGAAGTCCCACGGGTGGTAGCCCAGGGTGCGCTTCTCGGCCACTTCCTCGGCGGTCAGGCCGCAGATGAAGATGTTCTCGTCGCCCACCGCGTCCTTGATCTCGATGTTGGCCCCGTCCAGCGTGCCGATGGTCAGCGCGCCGTTGAGCGCGAACTTCATGTTTCCGGTGCCGCTGGCCTCCATGCCGGCGGTGGAGATCTGCTCGGAGAGGTCGCTGCCGGGGATCACCACCTCGGCCGTGGAGACGTTGTAGTTGGGGATGAAGACCAGCTTCAGCCGGTCCTCGATGGCCGGGTCGTTGTTGACCACGTCGGCCACGTCGTGAATCAGGCGGATGATCAGCTTGGCCATGTAGTAGCCGGGGGCCGACTTGCCGGCGATCAGCACGGCCCGCGGGTGGGCCGGCGGGTTGCCGTCCTTGATCCGGTTGTACAGCACGATCACGTGCAACAGGTTCAGAAGCTGGCGCTTGTATTCGTGGATGCGCTTGACCTGGGCGTCGAACATCGCCGCCGGGTCGAGCACCACGCCGGTGCGCGCCTCGACCAGGGCGGCCAGACGTTCCTTGTTGGCCCGCTTGATGGCCTGCATGCGCTCGCAAAAGGCGCTGTCCGTGGCCTGCGGTTCCAGGCGGTGGAGCTGCGAAAGGTCGGTCACCCAGTCGGTGCCGATGGCCTCGCTGATCAGGCCGGCGAGTTGGGTGTTCGACTGCAACAGCCAGCGCCGCTGGGTGATGCCGTTGGTCACGTTGACGAACTTCTCGCCCATCATGCCGGCGAAGTCGGCGAAGACGTGCTGGCGCATCAGATGGGTGTGCAACTCGGCCACCCCGTTGACCTTGTGGCTGCCGACCACGGCCAGATGGGCCATGCGGATCTGGCGCGCCTTGTCATCGACCAGCGACAGCCGGCCCAGGATGTCCGGGCGGCCCGGGAAGTGGCGCTTCACCTCGGTCAGGAAGCGGTGGTTGATCTGGTAGATCAGGTCCAGATGGCGCGGCAGGATGCTTTCCAGCATGCTGATCGACCAGGTTTCCAGGGCCTCCGGCAGCAGGGTGTGGTTGGTGTAGCTGAAGGTCTGGCGGGTGATGTCCCAGGCCTGATCGAACTCGTAGCCGTGCACGTCGATCAGAAGGCGCATCAGCTCGGGCACGGCCAGCGCCGGGTGGGTGTCGTTGAGCTGGATGGCGACCTTCTCGTGGAGGTCGTCCAGGTTGTCGTGATGGCGCCGCAAGTGCCGGGCCAGGATGTCCTGCAGCGAGGCGGAGACGAAGAAGTACTCCTGCTTGAGGCGCAGCTCCTGGCCCATCAGGGTGGTGTCGGCCGGGTAGAGCACCTTGGACAGGTTTTCCGAGATGGTCTTGTCCTTGACCGCGTCGATGTAGCTGCCGGCGTTGAACACATCGAGGTCGAAGTCACGGGTGGCCCGGGCCGACCACAGCCTGAGCTTGGTCACCACCCCGGAGCCGAAGCCCGAAACCGGCACGTCGTAGGCCATGGCCATGACGTCCTCGGTGTCCACCCAGTGGCAGACCGTCTTGCCGCTTTCTTCCTTGAAGCAGGTGATGTGGCCCCCGAAGCGCACCGGGAAGAGGATGGCCGGGCGCTCGAACTCCCACGGGTTGCCGTAGCGCAGCCAGGTTTCCGGGTGCTCGACCTGTTGGCCGTTCTCGATCTTCTGGTTGAACATGCCGAATTCGTAGCGGATGCCGTAGCCGAAGCCGGGGTAGGCGTGGGTGGCCAGGGAATCCAGGAAGCAGGCGGCCAGTCGCCCCAGGCCGCCGTTGCCCAGGGCGGCGTCGAACTCGACCTCGGCCACCTCGTCCAGTTCCTGGTCCAGCGACTTCAGGGCCTCGCGCACCCGTTCGACCAGACCCAGCGACCACAGGTTCTTCATCAGGCTGCGGCCGGTCAGGAACTCCAGCGACAGGTAGTAGACCCGGCGCACATCCTGGTCGTACTCGACCCGGGCGGTGTTCAGGTACTGCTCGGACAGGATGCCGCGGACCAGCGAGGCGGTGGCGTACAGCCAGTCGCGCGCCACGGCGAATTCGGGATCGACGCCCACGGTGTGGATCAGGTAGCTGACCAGACGCTCCTTGATGGCTTCCACGCTGCCCACGTCGATCAGGGCGCTGTCGGTGGAGACCCGGTCGGAAAGTTCCCTCATGCTCGTGCCCTCTGGATGACGGGTGGCGGTGAATGGCGATGGTGGGACGCGCCCGACCTCGGTCCGGGTCTGTCAGGGCGCCTCGGCGGCGGCGGCGCGGGGGGTGAAGTCGCCCCCGCCGCCGCCATGGCGGGCCGTCTGCTCGCACAGCCGGGTGAACAGGCGTTGATAGCCCTCGGCGGCCCGGTCCCAGCCGAAGTCGCGGGTCATCGCCCGGCGGCGCACCTGGGCCCACGACTGCGGCCGGCCGTACAGGGCCAGGGCCCGGTCGATGGCTGACATGATTCCAGAGACGCTGGGTTCGTCAAAGACAAATCCTGTGCCGTCGCTGCCATCCGGGGTGGCGTCCTCCACCGTGTCGGCCAGCCCGCCGGTGCGCCGCACCACCGGCAGGGTGCCGTAGCGCAGGGCGTAGAGCTGGGTCAACCCGCAGGGCTCGAAGCGCGACGGGGCCAGGAACAGGTCGGCCCCGGCCTGGATGCGGTGGGCCAGCGCCTCGCCATAGCCGATGAAGGTGCCGACCCGGCCCGGGTGGGCGGCGGTCAGATGGTGCAGGGCCTCGACCAGACCGGGATCGCCGCTGCCGAGAATGGCCAACTGGCCGCCCCGGGCGATGATTTCCGAGGCGGCGCCGATCACCAGATCGACCCCCTTCTGGGGGATCAGGCGCGAAACCAGCCCGAACAGCGGGGCGTTGGGGGCCGGTTCCAGGCCCAATTCGTCCTGCAGGTCGGCCTTGCAGGTGGCCTTGCCGGCCATGTGGTCGAGGTCGTAGCGGGCCATCAGATGGCCGTCCTGGGCCGGGTTCCATTCCTCGGCGTCGATGCCGTTGAGGATGCCCGACAGCCGTCCCTCGGCGGCCATCCCGGCGAGCAGGCCATCGAGGCCGCGGCCGCCGCCGGGGGTCTGGATCTCGCGGGCGTAGGTGGGGCTGACCGTGGTCACGTGGTCGGCGTGGTAGCAGCCCGCCTTGAGATAGGAGACATAGCCGTTGAACTCGACGCCGTTGATGGAGAAGGCGCTGTCCGGCAGGTCGATCATGCCCAGCACCTCGGGCCCGCACAGCCCGAGGTAGTCGATGTTGTGGATGGTGAAGACCACGGCCGGCCGTTCGGACGGCCCGGCCGCGAAATGCAGATAGGCCCCGACCAGCCCGGTCGGCCAGTCGTGGGTATGCACCACGTCGGCCCGCCAGCCGGGAACCAGCCGTCCCAGGGCCAGCTCGGCGCCGACCCGGGAGAGGGCGGCGAAGCGGTGGAAGTTGTCCGGATGGTCGTTGCCCTGGGCGTCGACGTAGGGGCCGCCGGGACGGTCGAACAGGGCCGGGCAGTCGAACAGTTCGACCCGCACCGGCCCCAGGTAGCCGCCGATCAGCCGGCAGTCGCCAAGCCCCGGCAGCGGCGGGGCGATGGGGCGCGGCGGGCCGGCTGGCTCGAGCGCCGCCGCGATGCCGGGATAGGCCGGCAGCAGACAGCGCACGTCGTCCCCCCGATGCACCAGGGCCCGGGGCAGGGCGCCGGCCACGTCGGCCAGGCCGCCGGTCTTGATCAGCGGGTGCAGCTCGGAGGTAACGGACAGGACGCGCATCGGGACTACCAAGGAATTCGGATCGGCCGGGTCGGCGGCTTGGACAGGGATGCCGGAGGCCGTCGGAAAATCGGTGCCGGAAAATCGGTGCCGGAAAATCGGTGCCGAAAAATCGGTGCACCGCGCGACGGACCTCGGCACGGCGCGACAATCCGGGAAATTGTCCCCCTGCGCAACAGCTAATCGGTTACGGTCCGACTGCCGCGCCAATGGGCAGCCAGCCGGGATGCGGCCGGGCATGGCGCCGATGTTACCGACAATTTCATGACGGGGTCATTGAAAGGGCCCGGGGCAGGTGGCACATTCCGTAGCGAATCAGGCTTTTCCAACCCTTCGAGGCAGCGAGGACCCCATGGCCGACCGGGACGTTGTTCCCCCCGCCGATATTAACCTGGAGTTGCGCAGTACCCTGGCGCTGGTGCTTGCCGGCGGTCGCGGCTCGCGGCTGATGAACCTGACCGATGAGGAGGCCAAACCGGCCGTGCCTTTCGGTGGCAAGTTCCGCATCATCGACTTCCCGCTGTCCAACTGCATCAACTCGGGCATCCGCCGGGTCGCCGTGCTGACCCAGTACAAGGCGCACAACCTGATCCAGCACGTGCAGCGCGGCTGGGGCTTCCTGCGCGCCGAGATCAACGAGTTCATCGAGCTGTGGCCGGCCCAGCAGCAGACCCGCGACGAAAGCTGGTACAGGGGGACCGCCGACGCGGTGTACCAGAACCTGACCATGATGGCCCGCCATCAACCCAAGTATGTGCTGATCCTGGCCGGCGACCACGTCTACCGCCAGGACTACTCGCGCATGCTGGCGCACCACATCGAAAGCGGCGCTGACGTGACGGTGGGCTGCGTCGAGGTGCCGCGCGCCGAGGCCACGGCGTTCGGCGTGGTCGGCGTCGATGGGCACGATCGCATCACCAGCTTCCTGGAAAAGCCGGCCGACCCGCCGGGCATCCCGGACGATCCGGAGCGTGCCTTCGCCAGCATGGGCATCTACCTGTTCTCTTACGATTTCCTGGTCCAGGAGTTGACCCGCGATGCCGACGACGCCGCCTCGGCGCGCGATTTCGGCAAGAACATCCTGCCCTATCTGGTCACCGCCGGGGCGCACCTTCAGGCCCACCGCTTCTCGGCCAGCTCGATCTCCTCGCCGGGGCAGAGCGAGCCCTACTGGCGCGATGTCGGCACGTTGGACGCCTACTGGGCGGCCAACATCGACCTGACCTCGGTGACCCCGGACCTCGACCTTTATGACTCCCGCTGGCCGATCTGGACCTATCAGGTGCAGCGGCCCAGCGCCAAGTTCGTGTTCGACAACGACGACCGCCGCGGCATGGCGGTCGACTCGGTGGTCAGCGCCGGCTGCGTGGTTTCCGGCTCGACCGTGCGCCGCTCGCTGCTCAGCAACAACGTGCGGGTCAACTCCTACTGCACGGTCAGCGACACGGTGGTCCTGCCGGACTGCAACATCGGCCGGCGCAGCCGCATCAGCCGGGCGGTGCTCGGCTCCGGCTGTCAGATTCCGGCAGGGCTGGTGGTCGGCGAGGATGCCGAGGCCGACGCCCGGCGCTTCCACCGCACCGAGGGCGGCATCACCCTGATCACCCAGTCCATGCTCGACGCCCTGGACTGAGGCCTTGGGGCAGGGGGCTCAGCGGTCGGTGTCGCCCCAGCGGCGGACCCGGCCGCTGTCCAGCCCGAACAGGTCGAGCACCCGGCCGACGCTGTGGTCGACCATCTCCTCCAGACTGGCCGGGCGGCTGTAGAAGGCGGGCACCGGCGGGGCGACGATGGCGCCCAGCTCGGTGACCGTGGCCATGGCCCGGATGTGCCCCAGGTGCAGCGGCGTCTCGCGCGCCATCAGGACCAGCCGGCGGCGTTCCTTCAGGGTGACGTCGGCGGCCCGGGTGATCAGGTTGCCGGCCAGCCCGGCGGCGATCTCGGCCAGGGTGCGCATGGAGCACGGGGCGACGATCATCCCCAGCACCGGAAACGAGCCGCTGGACGGCGCCGCCGCCAGATCGTCGATGCGATGCACGGCGCTGGCCAGGGCCTTCACCTGGGCCACCTTGAGGTCGGTCTCGTGGGCCAGGGTGACCTCGGCGGTGCGGCTCATCACGAGGTGGGTCTCGACGCCCAGCTCGCCCAGTGTCTCAAGGCAGCGAATCCCGTACACGATTCCCGAGGCTCCGGTGATCCCCACAATCATGCGTCTGGGTTGGTCGGACACCGTGAAGGGGCTCCCGGGCAAGGATGAACCACAGTTCATCCGGTGGTCAGGCGGCGGCAAGAAAGGCACCCCGCGAGCGTAAAAAAAGCCACCGGAAACGGTCATGCCGGTGACTTTTTCTGGAAAGACCGGACAGATAGTCATATCCTGAAACTGTCGTCAAGCCCGCCCGCCCGAAACGGGTGCCGCCGGGAAACCGGGTGCCTTGATCGGGGATCGGCGGGCGGACGGCCGGGGGCCCAAGCCCTGTTGATCGACGACCTGCCGGGTGGAACCGGAGGCACACAGGGAAAAGGCGCCAGATGGCCCCGCGCGGCCGCGCAGTCCCGAACACGCGCCCGCGGAGTTTCCGGCCGATCCCCTCCCGCCAGGGCCTGGACGACACGTCGTAGGTCTTGGGTGGCCGACCCCGGCAAGGGGCGGGCGCCCGCCAGACAGGGAGTATCAAAACATGGTTGCAGAAGCCCGGGTCGAGGCCCTGAAGTCCCGTCACGCCGAGCTTGATAACGCGCTGACCCAAGAGGTCGGCCGTCCCCATCCCGACGAGGCCATGTTGACCGCCCTCAAGCGACAGAAACTGAAGGTGAAGGACGAACTGTTCCGACTGGACTCCCGGGGCTGATCCGGGCATTGTGAACCTGCGCCCGTCGCCACGAGCCCCTCAGCGGATCGCGGCGACGGTCGGCCGAGGCCCAGGCACCGGTTCAGGAAACCGGTGAAGGATGACGGTCCAGGGTGTGGCTGCCGCTTTGTGGTGGACATGTCGCGCCCAGTACGAGCCGCCCGGGGGACGGGAACCCCCCTGGTACTCAAGGGACCGGTCTTCGGCCTGATTGAGCCCGGCCAAGCGCCAAGCCGGAAGCCCGCGGGAACGGGCTTCCATGTCAGTCAACCGTGTGCGGAACCTCTGGACCCGGTTCCACGAAAGAGCATCTGAACACGCGCATCTTCAGCGCCTCCGTTCAAATTGGGACATCGCTAAGCTCAAGATCGATTCGCCGATCTCAAGGCCCCGGGGACCCTGGTCCCTGGGGCCTTCAAATTTGGGCCTTCAATTCTGGGCTCCCACCCTTTCGGGGCTGTTCCGCGCGGCCCGGTTATGCACAACTCCTTGCATTTGCCCGGACTGCCGTTCGACGCTTTACAGGCGGCAACCCCGTGGGACAAACTCCCCCCCGTCGCGGAAGGGGTGCCGGGTGAGACCCCGAGCCCAACCGCCGACCCTACTCGAATGGGTTGGCCGCGCAAGGCCGACCCTCACGAAGGCACACAGGGAGGTGAAGTGCCCGCCATGACCAGCCCCTATCAAACCGCCTATCAGCGCTCCGTGGATGATCCCGAGGGCTTCTGGGCCGAGGCGGCCCGCGAGATCGACTGGATCAAGCCGGCCGACAAGGTGCTCGACGACAGCGCCGCTCCCTTCTATCGCTGGTTCGTCGGCGGCGAACTGAACACCTGCCACAACGCCGTCGACCGCCATGTGCAGAACGGTCGCGCCGAGCAGCCGGCGATCATCTACGACAGCCCGATGACCGGCGCCAAGCGCACCATCACCTACGCCGAGCTCAAGGATCAGGTGAGCCGCTTCGCCGGCGTGCTGAAGGGCCTGGGGGTGGAGAAGGGCGACCGTGTCATCGTCTACATGCCGATGATCCCCGAGGCCCCCATCGCCATGCTGGCCTGCGCTCGCATCGGCGCCGTGCACTCGGTGGTGTTCGGCGGTTTCGCCGCCCAGGAGCTGGCCACCCGCATCGATGACGCCAAGCCCAAGGCGGTGGTGATGGCCTCCTGCGGGCTGGAGCCGGGCCGCGTCGTGGCCTACAAGCCGCTGGCCGACAAGGCCATCGAACTGGCTACCCACAAGCCGGAAAAGGTGGTCGTCTTCCAGCGCCCCGAGCAGACCGGCGAGATGACCCCCGGGCGCGATCACGACTGGGCCGAGGAAATGGCCAGCGCCACGCCGGCCGACTGCGTGCCGGTGAAGGCCACCGATCCGCTCTATATCCTCTACACCTCCGGCACCACCGGCCAACCCAAAGGGGTGGTGCGCGACAACGGCGGCCATGCCGTGGCCCTGAAGTGGACCATGAAGGCGGTCTACAACGTCGAGCCGGGCGAGGTCTACTGGGCCGCTTCCGACGTCGGCTGGGTGGTCGGCCACAGCTACATCGTCTATGCGCCGCTGCTGAACGGCAATACCACCGTCGTCTTCGAGGGCAAGCCGGTCGGCACGCCCGACGCCGGCACCTTCTGGCGGGTCATCGCCGAGCACAAGGTGAGCACCCTGTTCACCGCCCCCACCGCCTTCCGCGCCATCAAGCGCGAGGACCCCGACGGCACCTTCCTCGAAAAGTACGACCTCGGCCACTTCAAGACCCTGTTCCTGGCCGGCGAACGCTCCGACCCGGACACCCTGAAGTGGGCCGAGGACAAGCTGAAGGTGCCGGTCATCGACCACTGGTGGCAGACCGAAACCGGCTGGGCCATCTGCGCCAACCCCATGGGCCTGGAGCCGATGCCGGTCAAGCACGGCTCGCCCACCGTTGCCATGCCGGGTTGGAACGTCCAGGTGCTGGACGAGAACCAGCAGCCGGTGAAGGCCGGTGACATCGGCGCCCTGGTCTGCAAGCTGCCGCTGCCGCCGGGCACCCTGCCCACCCTGTGGAACGCCGACCAGCGCTTCAAGGATGCCTACCTGGTCGACTATCCCGGCTATTACAAGACCGGCGACGCCGGCTACATCGACGAAAACGGCTACGTCTACGTGATGACCCGCACCGACGACGTTATCAACGTGGCCGGCCACCGGCTGTCCACCGGGGCCATGGAAGAGGTGCTGGCCAGCCACCCCAACGTCGCCGAGTGCGCCGTCATCGGCGTGCACGACGACATGAAAGGGCAGGTGCCGCTGGGCTTCGTGGTCCTGAAAAGCGGCGTCAGCCGCGACCAGGGCGAGATCGTCAAGGAACTGGTCGGCCTGATCCGCCAGGAAATCGGCCCGGTCGCCGCCTTCAAACAGGCCGTCGTCGTCGACCGCCTGCCGAAAACACGCTCCGGCAAGATCCTGCGCGGCACCATGCAGAAGATCGCCGACAACCAGGACTACAAGATGCCGGCCACCATCGATGATCCAGGCATCCTGCCCGAAATCACCGAAGCCCTGGAAGGCATCGGCCTCGCCTCCCACCGCACCGGCTGAGGGCAGGACCCGGCAGAGGGGCGGGCAATCGCCGACTGCAAAGGGGCGCTGCCCCTTTGAACCCCGCTGGGGAGGCCGTGAGGCCTCCCCAGACCCCACCATGAGTCAAAGCCGGAAAAGAGGGGGGTGGCTGAGCGCACGCGCTCAGCCACCCCCCTCTTTTCCGGCTTTAAGTCGCGGCGGGGGTCCGGGGGGGCCCCAGGTCCCCCCGGCGGGGGTCCAAGGGGGCAGCGCCCCCTTGACAGCGGCGATTTCCCGCCCGCCTGCCGGGGCTTGCCGTCAGTCGGTGCGGCGGTAGAGGACGTGGTCGAGGCGGGCGTGGTGGAAGGTGGTTTCTTCGGTCAGGCCCATTTTCTCCATCACGCGGCGCGAGGCGATGTTGTCGCAGGTGGTGTAGGCGACCACGTCGGTGATGCCATGGGCGCGGCCCCAGGCCAGCACCACGCGGGCCATCAGGGTGGCCTGGCCAAGGCCGTGGTAGTCGCCGCCCACGGTATACAGCAGCTCGTTTTCGAGGCGTCCGCGCACTTCTTCCCGGCGCAGCCCGCAGTAGCCGACGAAGCCGCCCTTGGGGCCGCGAAACACCCACAGGCCGAAGCCGGGGCCGTCCTCGGTCATGTCGAGGAAGCGGGCTTCGACGCTGGCGAAGCGGTAGTGGGGCATGGGCGTGCCGTGGGTGCCCATGCTCTTCATCACCCGGGGGTCGTTGAACAGGGCCCTGAGGTCGGGGCTGTCGGAAGGCGCGAACAGATGCCCGGTCAGCCGTCCGGCGTGGAGCAGCGGGATATCCATGTCCAATCAGTACAGGAAGCGCACCCGGATGGTGCCGTCGATGGCGGCCAGGGCGCGGCGGATGCCCTGGCCGGCCTCCACCTCGGCATGGACATCGACCACCACATAGCCGCTGTCGGAGTCGGTGCGCAGGTACTGGGCATCGATGTTCAGGCCGCGCGAGGAGAACACCTCGTTGATCTGCGACAGCACGCCGGGCACGTTGCGGTGCAGGTGCATGAAGCGGGTCTGGGCGCCTTCGGTGCGGGGCAGCGAGACCTCGACCATGTTGACGGCGCCGACCGTGCTGCCGACGTCGGAGTACTGGGTCAGCTTTTCCGCCACCTCGGTGCCGATGTTGGCCTGGGCCTCGATGGTCGAGCCGCCCACATGGGGGGTCAGGATGACCTGATCGCGGCCGCGCAGGGGGCTTTGGAACTCCTCGTCGGCGCTGCCCGGTTCCTTGGGGAAGACGTCGACCGCGGCGCCCTTCAGGTGGCCGCTGTCCAGGGCGGCGGCCAGGGCGTCGATGTCGACCACGTCGCCGCGTGCCGCGTTGATCAGGATGCCGCCCGGCTTCATGGCGGCCAACCGCTCGGCCCCGATCATGCCCCTGGTCAGCTCGGTCCCCGGGACGTGCAGGGTAACCACGTCGGCACAGCCCAGCAGCTCGTCCAGGCTGGCGCAGGGGGTGGCGTTGCCCAACGGCAGCTTGTTCTCGATGTCGTAATAGCGCACCCGCATGCCCATGCCCTCGGCGAGCACCGAGACCTGGGTGCCGATGTGCCCGTAGCCGACGATGCCCAGGGTCTTGCCGCGCACCTCGTGGCTGCCGTCGGCGGTTTTCAGCCAGCGCCCCTGGTGCGCCGCCATGGCGCGGGCGAAGGTGCCGCGCATCAGCATCACCGTCTGGCCGATGACCATCTCGGCCACCGAGCGGGTGTTGGAGTAGGGGGCGTTGAACACCGGAATGCCGCGCGCCTTGGCGGCCTTCAGGTCCACCTGATTGGTGCCGATGCAGAAGCAGCCGACCACGAACAGCTTTTCCGCAGCCGCGAAGACCTTCTCGGTCAGCTTGGTGCGCGAGCGGATGCCGACCATGTGCACATCCTTGATGCGCTCGATCAACTCGGCCTCGTCCAGCGCCCCGGAGACCTGCTCGATGGTGGTGTAGCCCTGGGCCGTCAGATGCTCCACCGCCTTGGGGTGGATGCTCTCCAGCAGCAGGATGCGGATGTTCTCCTTGGGCAGGGACAGCTTGCTCACGGTTTCTTCCTATGTTCCAACAAGGCGGGTGACGCAGCGCCACGGGCTGGCGCCGGTCATACCACACCCCGCGCCCGAAATGGAGTGTCCACCATGCCGTCCGCCATTGATGCCCGCCTCGCCGAGTTGGGGCTTGAGTTGCCGCTCGCCGCCGCGCCGGTCGCCAACTACGTGCCCTTTGTCATCGAGGGCAGGCTGCTCGCCATCTCCGGGCAGATTCCGCTGACCGCCGAGGGGCCGCGCTACCTGGGCCGGCTGGGCGACACCCTGAGCCTGGAAGAGGGGCAGGCGGCGGCCCGTCTGTGCGGGTTGAACATCATCGCCCAGGCCCGCGCCGCGCTGGACGGCAACCTGGACCGGGTGCGCCGCATTGTCCGCCTGGGCGGCTTCGTCGCCGCCACGGCGGACTTCACCGACCATCCCAAGGTCATCAACGGGGCCAGCGACCTGATGGTCGAGGTGTTCGGCGACGCCGGCCGCCACAGCCGCGCCGCCACCGGCGCCGCCTCGCTGCCGCTGGGGGTGGGCGTCGAGATCGATGCCCTGATCGCCATCGACTGAGGCAGGCCCAAGGGGCGCTGCCCCTTGGAACCCCGCTGGGGACCCAGGGGGTCCCCCAGACCCCCTCCGTGACGCAAAACCAGCCAGGGGGGCAAGCCCCCTGGCTGGTTTTGTCTCATGGCGGGGGTCCGGGGGGGCCCCCTGGTCCCCCCGGCGGGGGTTCCAAGGGGGCAGCGCCCCCTTGGCTTGCCTCGGCGTTGGCGTTCAGCACCGGCCCGAAGCCCTTGATGTCCAGGGTTCGGCGGGCGGTTTCCACGGCCCTGGCGTGGGTTTCGGCGCTCAGGCCGGGGAGCAGGCTTTCGATCTGCCGCTGGTAGTCGGCGATCAGGCGGTGGTGCAGCTTGCGCTCGCTTGAGAAGCGGAACGGGTCGAACGGCCCGTCGCGCAGGCTGCGCAGGCGGGCCAGCAGGCCAAGCGTGGGCTTCATCCACGGCCCGAAGGCCAGCTTGGCCGGTCGCCCGGTGGCCGGATCGGTGCGGGCGAGCAGGGGCGGCGCCATGTGATGGCGGCGGCGGGTGATGCCCTGGTAGCGCTCGGCCAGCCAGGCGTCGAAACGACCGTCGGAGAACAGCCGGGCCACCTCGTACTCGTCCTTGAAGGCAAGACGCTTGTGCCAGCCTCTGGCAACCGCCCGGGTGAGGGCGTCGCGGCCCGGGGTGGCGGCGGATTCGGCGGCCCGCACCCGCGCGATCAGGGCGTCGAAACGCTGCGCGGCGGCGGCGCCGTGACTGTCGCGCAGCGACTCCCGGCGCTGCGCCAGATCATCGTCCAGGTCGGGCTCGGGGGCCGGCGTTTCCGACAGGCCAAGGTTATGCCACAAGGCGGCCTCGTCCACCGCGCCCTGACGGCCCCAGCGGAAGGCGGCCTGATTGGCGGTGACGGCGACGCCGTTCAACTCGATGGCCCGCATCAGGGCGGCCTCGGAGAGCGGAATCCAGCCCTTCTGCCAGGCGAAGCCGAGCAGGAAGGGATTGACCGCCAGGGTGTCGCCCATCAGCCCGCTGGCCAGCCGCCCGGCGGCCAGTCGGACCACCGCCTGGGCGCCCAGGGCGTCGGTCATGCCGGCCATCACCGGCTCGGCCGGCAGGGTGGCGGCGGGGTCGCGGGTGAAGTCGGCGGTCACCGGGCTGTCGGTGTTGAGGATGGCCCGGGTCCGCCCCGGGGCCATGCGGGTCAGGGTGTCGGCGCCGCCGGCGGTCAGCAGGTCGGCGCCCAGGACAAGATCGGCCTGTCCGGGGCCGAGGCGGGCGGCGGCCAGGGCTTCTGGGGTGTCGGCCAGGCGGATGTGCGAGACCACGGCGCCGTTCTTCTGGGCCAGGCCGGTCTGGTCGAGGATGGAGACCGCCCGCCCGTCCAGGTGGGCCGCCATGCCGAGCAGGGCACCCACGGTGACCACCCCGGTGCCGCCGATGCCGGTGACGATGATGCCGTAGGGCTCGGCCAGCCCGGCCGGGGGCGGCGGCGGGGCGGGCAGGCCGGCGGCCTCCGGGGCCGGGTGGGCGGTGCGTTTGGGCCGCGCCCCCTTGACCGTGACGAAAGCCGGACAGAAGCCGTCCAGGCACAGGAAGTCCTTGTTGCAGGCCGAGGGATCGACCCGCCGCTTCAAGCCCTCGGGGGTGGGCAAAGGCTGGATGGCGACACAGTTGGAGACCGCCCCGCAGTCGCCGCAGCCCTCGCAGACCCAGGGATTGATGACCACCGCCTCGTCCGGCTCGGGCATCGTGCCGCGCTTCCTGCGCCGGCGTTTCTCGGCGGCGCAGGTCTGGTCGTGGATCAGGGCGCTGACGCCGGGGTGCCGGCGCAGGGTCTTCTGCACCGTGTCCAGGTCGCGGCGATGGTGGATGGTGGTGCCCTTGGGCCAGGGCAGGCCGGCCGGATAGCGCCCCGGGTCGTCGCTGACCACCACCACCTTGGCCACCCCCTCGGCGGCCAGCTGGCGGGCCAGCGAGACCGGGGTCAGCGGGCCGTCCATGGGCTGACCGCCGGTCATCGCCACGGCGTCGTTGAACAGCAGCTTGTAGGTGATGTTCACGCCCGAGGCGACGGCGGCCCGGATGGCCATCAGCCCGGAGTGGAAGTAGGTGCCGTCGCCCATGTTGCAGAACACGTGGGGGGTGTCGGTGAACGGCGCCTGACCGAGCCACGAGGCCCCTTCCGCCCCCATGTGGGTGAAGGTGGCGGTGTTGCGCCCCATGCCCTGGACCAGATAGTGGCAGCCGATGCCGGCCAGGGCGCGGCTGCCCTCGGGCACCTTGGTCGAGGTGTTGTGCGGGCAGCCGGCGCAGAAGTAGGGGGTGCGCTGGCGCTCGGCCGGTGGCGCCGGCGGGGTGGCGCGGGCGGTGAGCTCGGCCAGACGCTGGCGCAGCCGGTCGGCGGCGGGGAAGTCGGCCCCCAGCGCGTCCTCCAGCCAGCCGACCACGGCGCGGGCCACGTCGAGCGGGCCGAGCACCCCGTGGCTGGCCAGCAGGGGGCGGCCCTCGGGGTCGGTCTTGCCGTGGATGGTCGGGCGGTCGGGGCGGGGATAGAGCAGCTCCTTGATCTGGGGCTCCATCACCGGGCGCTTTTCCTCGACCACCAGCAGGCTGGACAGCCCTTCGGCGAAGGCGGTCAGGCCGTCGGGCTCCAGCGGCCAGGGCAGGGCCACCTGATAGACGGCGAGGCCCAGCGTGCCGAGCAGGTCGTCGCCCAGGCCCAGATCGGCCAGGGCCTGACGGACGTCGGCGGTGCTCTTGCCGCTGGTGACCAGCCCCAGGCGCGCCCTGTCGGGCCCCAGGATCACCCGGTCCAGCCGGTTGGCCCGGGCAAAGGCCAGGGCGGCCGGCACCTTGTGGACGATCAGCCGTTCCTCCTGGGCCAGCGGGGTGTCGCTCAGGCGGATGTGCAGGCCGCCGGGGGGCAGGGCGATCTCCGGGCGGACCAGGGGGCGCGGCGTGGGCAGCAGCAGGGAGGCGGTGGTGTCCAGCAACTCGCCGGCGCACTTGAGGGCCACCCAGCAGCCGGAAAAGCGGCTCATCTCCCAGCCGATGCGGCCCAGCGAGAGGATCTCGGACAGATCGGCCGGATGCAGCACCGGGATGCGGGCGTCCATCAGGGCCGGCTCGGAGTGGTGGGCGACGGTCGAGGACTTGGCCCCGTGGTCGTCGCCGGCCAGCAGCAGCACGCCGCCGAGCGGCGCCGTGCCGGCCATGTTGGCGTGGCGCAGCGCGTCGCCCGAACGGTCCACCCCCGGCCCCTTGCCGTACCACAGGCCGACCACGCCCTGGACCCGTGCCCCGGGAAACAGGCCGGTCTGCTGGCTGCCCCAGATGGCGGTGGCGGCCAGATCCTCGTTGACCGCCGGCTGGAAGCGCACCCGGTGGGGGTCGAGAAGGCGGCGGTTGCGGGCCAGCTCCTGGTCCAGCGCCCCCAGCGGCGAGCCCCGGTAGCCGCTGACGTAGGCCCCGGTGGTCAGTCCCCGGGCGGCATCCTCGCGCCGCTGGTCGAGCAAAAGGCGGACCAGGGCCTGGGTGCCGTTCAGGAACACCCGACCTTCCGGCAGGGTGTACTTGTCGGCCAGGGAGACGTCGGGGAGCACGGGGGCGGCGGCCATGGGCGGGGTCCGGTCGGGGGGTAAGGGCGGGGTGAAATGGTCAGACAGGCTGCCCTATCCTGCGATGATACAGTGTCCGACCGCGCCGGTGCAATATTCGCGCCTCCGCCCTCGTCTCAGTCAGCCGGATACCCCAACTCCCCGGCCAGCCGGGTCAGCTCGGGCAGGGCCGGGGCCAGCACCGCCCGGTAGGCCCGCCAGCGGCCAATGGTGGGGTCGCTCGGGGCCTGGGCCGGCGCGTCCGCCATGCCTGGGCTTGCGGGCAGGCCGAGGTGGGCCAGCACCCGGCCCAGGGTGGTCGCCGGTTGGGCGATCAGGTCCTCGTGGCGATAGACCAGCAGGTCGAGGTTCAGGTGGTCGCGCTGGGCCAGGAAGGGGCGCATCACCTTGCAGCAGGCTTCGGCGCAGGTGTCCAGGCGCCAGGCGGTGGCCGTGGCGTCGCTGGGCGGAGCGTCCCGCATCAGGTTGCACAGCAGAAGGTCGCGCGGGTCGCGCAGGGCGACCAGTACCGGGGCGCCGGGGAACAGGCGGGCGGCGAAGGGCAGGTCGATGATGTTGAAGGGCCGCCGGTCGAGCAGGCGCCTGGGCGCGCCGGTCTGGGGGCTGATGAGTGGCCCCAGCCGCTGTTCGGCGTCGGCCCACAGGGCGCGGCGCAACCCGGCCCAGGCGGTGGGGGGCAGGCTGTCGAGCCCGGCCGGGTAGAGTTCGGCGCCGCCGATCAGGCGACAGACGACCTGGCACAGGTCGCCCAAAGGCGACACCCCGCCGCCCGTCCGCACCCCGGGATGGGCCCCCAGCAGGGTGTCCAGAAGCGTCGTGCCGGCGCCCGGATAGCCGACCAGCAGGATCGGATCGGGCAGGTCGTCCCCAGTTAGGTCGTCCCCAGTTAGGTCGTCCCCAGTTGGGTCGTTCTTGGGGGTCGGCGGGGGCTCGGCCAGCCGGGCCGGGGTGGCCCAGGCGGCCATGCGCGCCACCCGCTCGATGAAGGCGCGCGGGTCGATCTGGCGTGGCGCCTGGGCGGCGGCCAGCCGGTTCATATCCATGGCGGCGGCGAAGGCGGCCTGGGGGCGGTCCAGGCGGTCGTTCAGGCGCGCCAACTCGGCCTTGAGGGCGCGCCGCTCGGCCGGCGGCAGGGGGCTGTCGGCCAGCCCCTCGAAGGCGGCCAGGGCGTCCTCGTTCCGGCCCAGGGTGGCGAGCAGGCGGGCCTCGACGAAGCGGGCCCGCCATTGGCTCGGCGTGCCGGGCGGGGCCAGCACCACCGCCTGCCGGGCAGGGGGCAGGCCGTCGGCCGGGCGGCCCGCCTGATCCAGGGCGTGGGCCAGATTGCTCAAAAGGTCGGCGCTGGGCGGGCAACGGGCCCGGGTTTCCTCGAACACCGCCACCGCCTCGGTGAAGGCGCCGGCGCGGGCCAGAGCGGCGCCCAGGTTGGTCCGTGCCTCGACCGCCTGGGGGGTGATCCCAGGACACCGTTTCCAGGTGGGCGCGGGCGGTGGCCGGGTCGCCGGCCAGGGCGGCCACGGTGCCCAACAACAGGGCGCTGTCCGGGCCGGGGTCCAGGGCGCACAGGCGCTCGGCGGCGGCGCGGGCCACATCGAGGCGGCCGGCGGCCAGGGCCACCCGGGCCAGATTGCCCAGTGGCTTGCCGGCCCCGGGATCAAGGGCAACCGCCGTTTCCAGATGGACCAGGGCGCCCAGCGGGTCGCCCTGATGGTGGCGCGCCAGCCCCAGCAGGTGATGGGCTTCAGGGGCGTCCGGCCGATCGGCGAGGCGGGTTCGGCACAGCCCCTCGGCCTCGACCGGCCGCCCGTCGCGCAACGCCTGACGGGCGGCTTCGAGGTCGGGCGCCCCGGGCATCGCGGCGTCTGGGCTCAGTAGTCGCGGGCCGGCGGGGCGTGGCTGGCCACCTGCACGGCGTTTTCGTACAGGCCGCCGTCGCCGAGCAGACGCACCGCCAGTTCCAGGTCGTCGTCGCTGGTGCTGTGGGCGCGGGCCGGGCAGGCGGCGCGCAGGGCCTGACGGGCCGCCTCGTCGCCCGGTCGGGTGGCCCGCCAGCGGGCGAGGCGGGTCGCCACCACCGGATCACCCTGACGCAGCGGGGCGAGCAGGCCGGCGCTCTCCGCCTCGGAGACGGCGCGCCCGTCGGGTCGGCTGGTGCACAGGGTGGGCAGCACGCCGAGCCCCTCCAGGGCGTAGCCCGAGGGCGAGTGGAAGCGCGACCAGGTGAGGGTCATCTCGCCGTCGTTGGGCAGCCGGATGACCGTCTGCACGGTGCCCTTGCCGTAGGAGGTGGTGCCGATGACCACCGCCCGCCCGGCATCCTGCAGGGCGGCGGCGACGATCTCGGCGGCCGAGGCGGAGCGGCCGTCGATGACCACCGCCATGGGCAGGTCGTGGGCCAGATCACCGCCCCCGGCATCGTAGCTCTGGCGGCTTTCCGGGTGGCGGCCACGGGTGAAGACGATGCGCCCCCGGCGCAGGAACAGGTCGCTGACCGCCACCGCCTGATCGAGCAGGCCGCCCGGATTGCCGCGCATGTCGAGCACCAGCCCCTGGACCGGCGGCTCGCCGGGCAGGCCGTCGAGCACATCGGAGACCGCCCGGGCGGTGCGCTGGTTGAAGCTGCTCAGGGTGATGACCAGAACCTCGCCGCGCCGCTCGGCGCTGACCGTGTTGGGCACCACCAGGGCGCGGCGCAAGGTGACGTCGCGCGGTGTCCTGGCCTCGGGCCCCAGCACGCCGAGCCGGCAGGAACTGTCGATGGGGCCGCGCAGGGTTTCCTTGACCTGCTCGATGGACAGCCCGCTGGCCGGCCGGCCGTCGATGCTGATGATGGTGTCGCCAACCGCCAGCCCGGCCCGGTCGGCCGGCGAGCCGGGGATCACCTGGCGCACGTCGACCCCTGCCTCGATGATCCCGAAGTGGATGCCGATGCCGCCGAAGCCGTTGCGCGACGCCCGGTGGTCGCGCGCCTCGGCGGCGCTGGCGTAGCGCGAGTAGCCGTCGAGGTCGGCCAGCGCGGCGTCGAACAGGGCTTCGTAGATGTCCTCCTGGCTGGCCGCCATCAGGGTCGGCGAGACGGCCCGCCCGGCCCGGGTGATGGCCACCGCCAGATTGGCCCAGGCCTCGGTGTCGTCGGCCCGGGGGGCGGCGAAGTCGGCCACCTGCTCGGCGTCGCGGCTGAGGATCACCCGCCCCTCGGCCGGGGTGACCGAGATCGCCGGATCGAGCCGGCCCAGTCCGGCGAGGCCGGCCAGGGCCAGCCGGTCGGCCGCGACGGGGTGGATGTAGCGGTCCTCGATGGCTTCGAAGCCGTAGTCGACCAGATGGCGCGCCGGGCCGACCTTGAAGGCCGGATCCTGGACCTCCGCCAGGGCGCGCGGCAGCTCGGCATGGTCCGCCGGGGGGCCGCCCGGGGTGCAGCCAACCGCCAGGGCGACGAGCAGGAAGCCGCCCAGGACCGAGTAGAAGAAGTGGGGCGTCGGAACCCCCGGCCGCCAGGGGCGGTGCATGGTCTTGGTGTCCTGCCGGAGCATGAGGGTGGCGGCGGCCGGGGGAGTCTGGCCGACTCGGCCGGTGCCTGAAAAGTAGGCTTATTTCAACACGCCACAAGCCTCTGTTCAAGCGCCATCAAGGGGCCGATGCGGGCTGTTTCAGCGGCGCGCCCGCCGCGCCGCCGCCAGCGCCTTGGCGTGCCGGGGCGAGCCCTTGGCCGGCGTCTTCTCCGGATGTTGGTGTTTGGGGTCGGGGCGCAGGGCGAAGATCAGGCTGCCGGTCAGCGGCTCGGCCTCGATCAGGCGCACGGTCAGGGTCTGGCCCAGGGAGAAGGTGCGCCGGGTGCGCTGGCCGACCAGCCGGTGGTGGTCCTCGTCGTGGCGGTAGAAATCGGCCGGGGTCAGGGTGGAGATGGGGATCAGCCCGTCGGCCCCGGTATCGGCCAGGCTGACGAACAGGCCGGCCCGGGTGACCCCGCTCACCTTGGCGGTGAAGTCGGCGCCCACCCGGTCGGCCAGGAAGCGGGTGGTGAAGCGGTCAACCGCCGAGCGTTCGGCGTTGGCGGCGCGGCGCTCGGTCATCGAGATGTGGGCCGCCACCTCCTCGAACGCCTCCGGGGCGTCGGGCGGCAGGCCGTCACGGTCGATCTGAAGGCCCAGGCCCGAGACCAGGGCGCGGTGCACCAGAAGGTCGGCATAGCGCCGGATGGGCGAGGTGAAGTGGGCGTAGCGGGCCAGCCCGAGGCCGAAATGGCCCAGGTTTTCCGGGCTGTAGACGGCCTGGGACTGGGCCCTCAGGACCACCGTGTTGACCAGGGCCTCGTGCGGGGCGCCCTTCACCTTGCTCAGAATCTGGTTGAACTTCTGCGGCTTGAGATCTTGCCCGTGGGCCAATGTCAGGTTCAGGCTGGCCAGGAAGGTGCGCAGGTTCTCCAGCCGATCATCGGCCGGGCGGTCGTGCACCCGGTACATGCACGGCTGTTCCACCGCCTCCAGTTGCTCGGCGGCGGCGACGTTGGCGGCGATCATGAAGTCCTCGATCAGCCGGTGGCTGTCGAGGCGGGCGCGCGGCACGATGTCGACCACGTGGCCGGCGTCGTCGACCACCACCCGGCGCTCCGGCAGGTCGAGTTCCAGGGCGCCGCGCCGTTGGCGCGCCTCGGCCAGCGCCTTCCAGGCCCCGTAGAGGGGCTTCAGGACCGGTTCGACCAGCGGGCCGGTGGTCTCGTCGGGGGCGCCATCCACGGCCGCCTGGACCTGCTCGTAGGTCAGTCGGGCGGCCGAGCGCATCAGGCCCCGGGCGAAGCGGTGGGCGCGCTTCTCCCCGGTCGCGTCGAAGGTCATGGTGACGGCCAGACAACCGCGCGGCTCGTGCGGTTTCAGGCTGCACCAGCCGTTGGACAGGGCCTCCGGCAGCATCGGCACGACGCGGTCCGGGAAGTAGACGCTGTTGCCCCGCTCGCGGGCCGAGAGGTCGAGCTCCGAGCCCGGGCGCACGTAGGCCGCCACGTCGGCGATGGCGACCACCACCCGCCAGCCGCCGGGGTTGGCCGGATCGTCGTCGGGGGCGGCGAACACGGCGTCGTCGAAGTCCCGCGCGTCGGCCCCGTCGATGGTGACCAGGGGCAGGTCGGTGAGGTCGCTCCGTCCCTCCGGCGTCGGCGCCTGGGCGGCCTCGGCCTCGGCCAGCACGGCGGCCGGGAACTGGTGCGGAATGCCATGGGTGTGGATGGCGATCAGGCTGACCGCCCCGGGGTGGTCGATGTCGCCCAGTACCTCGGTGATGCGGGCCACGGGCAGGCCCAGGGCGCGGCCCCGGCGGGGCAGCGCCTCGGCCAGCACCAGGGCCCCGGGGCTGGCCCCGCCGGCGTTGCCGGGGGTGACGATGTAGTCGCTTTTCTCGCGTCGGTCGGTGGGGCGCAGACGGCCGCCCTCGCTGCCCATTTCGTAGATGCCCAGCACCTCGCGCGGGCCGCTGGCCAGCCGCCGGATGGGCCGGGCGTTGTAGGTGGGCGGGCTGTCGTCGTCATCGTCCTCCTCGCCGCCGGCCCATTCGAGGCGGGCCAGCAGGCGGTCGCCGACTCCGGCCTCGGGCTTCAGGCGGCGGTCGGGCAGGACCACGATGCGCGGCGGCGGGGTGTCGCCCTCCCAGGCCAGCGGGCGGGCCAGCAGGCTGCCGTCGCTGTCCTGGGCGTGGGCCTCCAGCACCATCACCGGGGGCAGGCTGCCGGGACGGGCGAAGCGCCGCTTGGCGCCGCGCTCGATGTGCCCGGCCTCGGCCAGCTCCTTGAGGATGTCCTTGAGGTGGCGGCGGTCGTCGCCGCTCAGGTGGAAGGCGCGGGCGATCTCCCGCTTGCCGACCCGGCCCGGGCTTTCCCGGATGAACTGAAGGACCTGCTCGGCGGTGGGCAGCGGTGGTTTGCGGGGCGGGGTCATGCCTGTCCTTTCCGGGGCGGCGGGCGGCGCCAGGGGCGCCAGACGAGGATGGCAAGCAACGCGATCTCGAGCAAGGGCGCCCCGACGGCGATGCCCCACCCCAGGTCGAGGGCGGGCACCAGGAAGGGGCGCGGCGCCTGCCAGCCGAGGCCGAGCAGGATCGCGGGCAGCAGAAGATAGGCGATGAGCAGCACGGTCAGGGTCATCAGCGGGGCTCGGCGCGGTCGCCGACCGGCCCAGCGGGTGAACACCAGATGAGCCACCAGCAGGTCGCGGAGGATGAACAGCAGGCCGAGCAGGGGCATCTGGATCAGCGCCCGCAGCACCTGCTCCAGGGAGTCATCGTCGAACATCTGTCGCCCCAGTTCGTGCGCCAGACCCTCGCCCACCAAGGCCAGGGCGATGGCGCACAGGGCGGCCAGGGGCAGGGTCACCGCCCAGCCGGGAAGCAGGGCCAGGGTCTCGGCCCGCTTGCCCTCGCGCCAGCGCAGGTTGAGGGCTTTCAGGCGCAGCGGGTCCTTGGGCTCGAACAGGATGGCGACATAGGTCGCCGCCGCCGCCACCCCATAGGCGGCGGCGAGGCCGACGCTGTGGCGGAAGGTGGGGTCGTCGATCCCCCCGGCCAGACCGGCGGCATAGGCCATGCCCAGGCCGCTCATCCCCAGCCAGCCCCAGGGCAGGCTGCCCGGCAGGTCGAAATGGCTCAGCTCCTGGCGCATCAGGCGCCAGGCGACGAGCACCCCGGACAGCGCGAACAGGGCCAGACCGAGCAGCGCCAACTGGCTTCCCGACAGGGGCAGGCCCCACCAGTTCAGGGGCGTGTCGCGCTCGGCCAGGGCGATGGCGGCGGTGAAGGCATTGGCCCCCACCGCCAGGGCGATGGTCTGGGCCAGGGTGGCACCCTGGGCGTGGCGGGCCCGGTCGAGGGCGAGCAGGGCCAGCGCCGAGGCCAGCGCCACCGCCTGCCCACCGAACACCAGCAACAGGTCGAAGGCGGCGGTGTGCACCTGCTCGTGCCGGCTCAGCAGGGAGGGGTCGAACAACGCCGGCCCGGCCAGCGACAGGCCCAGGCAGACCAGCCCGACCACCCAGGCCTGGGCGGTGGCGCCGAACAGCTTGCCCCAGGTCAGGGTCCACGGGCCCATGGCCGACATGCGCTGGGCGTCCCAGGTGCCCTGGGCCACTTCCTCGGTGATGGCGGCGGCGGCGCGGCGGGTCCCCCACACCCCGGCGGTCAGGTAGAACAGCACCCGGAACCAGCCGTGCAGACCGTCGGCGGCATCGTGCGGGGTCTCGTCGGCGACCACCAGCAGGGCGATGGCAACCACCCCGACCAGCATCAGGGCGAGGCGGGCTGGGCTGAGTTCCAGGCGCCAGTTGCGGATCAGTTCGGGGTTCATGGCCGGGCCTCCCCGGAGTCGGTGGCGGGTGGGGTGGCGGGTGAGGGCGTCGGGCGAAGGGCGGCCTGATAGGCGGCGGCCAGATCGGCCCGGGCCGGGGCGAAGGCGCTGACCGCCAGCCCCTGGCCGATCAGCCCGGCAAGCAGGGCGGCGCGCCCGGCCGCATCGGGCGGGGCGGCCAGGGTGGCCCGCGTCGGCTCGGCGGCGATCAGCCGCGGCGGCGCCGGCAGGGCAGAGAGCACCGCCGCCCAGTCGGCCAGCGGGCTGGCCAGACGCACCTCGACCAGGGTTTCGCCGCCAGGGGCGGCCTCGTCATCGAGCACCGGGCGCAGGGGCGCCGCGTGGCCGTCGCGCAGAACCAGGACGTGGCTCGAATAGTCGGCCAGCTCGGCCAGGATGTGCGACGACACCAGCAGCGTCTTGCCGGCCCGGTTGAGATCGAGGATGAGGGCGGACAGATCGCCCCGGGCTTCCGGATCGAGGCCCGAGGCCGGCTCGTCCAGCATCACCACCTGGGGGTCGTGGACGATGGCCAGGGCGATCGCCGCCTTCTGCCGCCAGCCGCGCGACAGGGTGGCGGCCGGTTGGCCGGCCCGCTGCCCAAGGCCCAGGCGGTGGATGGCCAGGGCCACCTTGTCGGCCCGCTCGGCCTTGGGCACGCCTTGCGCGGCGACCCGGTAGCGCAGGGCCTGGGCCACCGTCAGGTCCTCGTAGTGGCCATAGAAGTCGTACAGGAAGCCCAGCCGGGCATGGACCTTGCGGGGGGCCAGGGCGACATCGATGCCGTCGACCCGGATGCGTCCGGCGAGCGGCCGCTCAAGGCCGGCGATGCAGCGCATCAGGGTGGTCTTGCCGGCCCCGTTGGGGCCGACCAGGGCGGTCACCCGGCCGGCCGGCAGGGTGCAGGACACCCCGTCCAGCGCCCGCAGGCCGGGGTAGTCGAAGACCACGTTGTCGATTTCGATCATCGGGCCCTCCGTCGGTTGGCTCCGGTCCGCCGCCCGTTTCGTCGCCGGCGGGGTCAAAAGGGCGGTCAAAAGGGCGATCAAGGCGCGGCCGGACCGGTCTCGGCCGGTCCCGCCGGCGGGGGCGGATCGGAATGGGGTTGGCGCTGTCCGCCTGGACAGGGGTCACCTGAACAGGCGGTGTCGGGACAGCGGCCACCGGGACGGTGGCCCGTTCCTTGTGCCACCTGAATGGGGCGACAGCGGGGCGGAAAAAGGAGTCAGCTTTCCGCGCCGTCACCCGCCGCCTTGGACGGGGCTTTCCTGGTGGTGGCTTTTTTGGCGGTGGTCTTCTTGGTGGCAGGCTTTTTGGCGCTGGCCGTTTTCGCCGCCGGCTTCTTGGTGGTGGTCTTGGTGGCGGTGGTCTTGCTGGTGGTGGTTTTCTTGGCCGCCGAGGTTTTGCTCGCCGTCTTGCCGGCTCCCTTCACCCCCGCCTTTTCCGCCTTGGCGGCGAGCAGGGGCAGGGCCTCCTCCAGGCTGACGCTGTCGCGCTCCATGTCCTTGCGCAGGGTGGCCCTGATCCGGCCGTGCTCCACATAGGGGCCGTAGCGGCCGTCCTTGACCACCACCGGCTTGCCGTCGCCCGGGTGGGCGCCCAGCTCGCGGGCCGGGGCCCGCTTGCCGTGCTTGCCCGAGGCGGCGATCAGCTCCACCGCCCGGTTCTCGCCGATGGTCAGCACGTCGTCGTCGCCCTTCAGCGAGACGTAGGTGTCGCCCACCTTGAGGTAGGGCCCGAAGCGCCCGATGCCGGCCAGGATGTCCTCGCCACTATCGGGGTAGAGGCCGACCCGGCGCGGCAGGGCAAGCAGGCCCAACGCCTTTTCGAGATCGACGCTGGCCGGGTCCATGGCCTTGGGCAGCGAGGCGCGCGGTGGCTTCACCGCCTTCTGCTTCTTGGCCTTGTCGGCGGCGATGCCCTCGCCGCGCTGGACGTAGAAGCCATAGGGCCCCTTGCGCAGGGTCACCGCCTCGCCGTTTTCGGGATCGCTGCCCAGCTCGCGCGGGCCGTCCTCGCCGGGGGCCGGCTGGCCGCCCGCCTCGCCGCTGGCGCTGGCCCCCAGCTCCTGGGTGAAGCGGCAGTCGGGGTAGTTGGAGCAGCCGATGAAGGCGCCGTAGCGGCCCAGCTTCAGCGACAGCCGACCGTCGCCGCAGGCCGGGCAGGCGCGCGGATCGCTGCCGTCGGCGCGCGGCGGGAACAGGTGCGGGCCGAGGTCGGCGTCCAGCGCGTCGAGCACCTCGGAGACGCGCAGGTTGCGGGTTCCTTCCACCGCCTCGGTGAAGTCGTGCCAGAAGGCGCCCAGGACCGTCTTCCAGTCGAGCCGCCCGCCGGAGATCTCGTCGAGCTGGTTCTCCAGGTCGGCGGTGAAGTTGTACTCCACGTAGCGCTTGAAGAAGCTTTCCAGGAAGGCGATGACCAGCCGCCCGCGATCCTCCGGGATGAAGCGGCGCTGGTCGAGGCGCACGTAGTCGCGGTCCTGCAGCACCTGGAGGATCGAGGCATAGGTGGAGGGCCGCCCGATGCCCAGCTCTTCCATGCGCCGCACCAGCGCGGCCTCGGAATAGCGCGGCGGCGGCTGGGTGAAGTGCTGCTCCGGGCGGATGGCGGTGGTCGCCACCCCCTGGCCTTCGTCGAGCGGCGGCAGGATGCGCCCTTCCGCCTCGGCGTCGGGGGCGCTTTCGGTGGGCTCGTCGCGGTCCTCGCGATAGACCGCCAGGAAGCCCTCGAAGCGCACCTGGCTGCCGGTGGCGCGCAGCACCGTGGCGCCACTGGCGTCGGCCAGATCGACGCCCACCTGATCGAGCACCGCGCTGGCCATCTGGCTGGCCACGGTGCGCTTCCAGATCAACTCGTAGAGGCGCAACTGGTCGCGGTCGAGGAAACGGGCCACGTCGGCCGGGCGGCGCATGACGTCGGTCGGGCGGATCGCCTCGTGCGCCTCCTGGGCGTTCTTGGCCTTGGTCTTGTAGGCCCGGGGCTGGTCGGGCAGGAAGGGCGGGGCGAAGTCGCGGCCGATCAACTCGCGCACCCGCGCGATCCCTTCCGGGGCGATCTGCACGCCGTCGGTCCGCATGTAGGTGATCAGGCCGACCGTTTCGCCGTCCAGCGCGATGCCCTCGTAGAGCCGCTGCGCCACCTGCATGGTGCGGGTGGTCGAGAAGTGCAGCTTGCGCGCCGCCTCCTGTTGCAGGGTCGAGGTGGTGAAGGGCGGCGAGGGATGGCGCCGGGCCTCCTTGCGGGCCACCTTGGCGACCGTGAAGTCGCCGGCCTCGATGGCCGCCCGGGCGCGCTCGGCATCGGCCGCCGAGCCGAGGCTGAGCTTGTCGAGCTTGGTGCCTTCAAGGTGGCTCAGGCGGGCCGTGAAGGGCTGGCCCTGCTGGTTGGCCAGATCGACATCGACGGTCCAGTATTCCTGGCTTCTGAAGCGCTCGATCTCGGCCTCGCGCTCGCAGATCAGGCGCAGGGCCACCGATTGCACGCGGCCCGCCGAGCGCGAGCCGGGCAGCTTGCGCCACAGCACCGGCGACAGGGTGAAGCCGACCAGATAGTCCAGCGCCCGGCGGGCCAGATAGGCGTCGATCAGCGGCTGGTCGAGGTCGCGCGGCTGGGCCATGGCCTCGCCGACGGCCCGCTCGGTGATGGCGTTGAAGGTGACTCGGCGCACCTCGACGTCTTTCAACAGGCCGCGCTGGGCCAGCACGTCGCGCACATGCCAACTGATCGCCTCGCCCTCGCGATCCGGGTCGGTGGCGAGGTAGAGGCGGCGTGCCCCCTTCAGCGCCCGGCCGATCTCCTTGAGCTGCTTTTCGGCCCGCTGGTCCACTTCCCAGTCCATGGCGAAGCCGTCGTCCGGGCGCACCGAGCCGTCGCGGGCCGGCAGGTCGCGCACATGGCCGAACGAGGCGAGGACCGAGAAGTCGGTCCCCAGGTACTTGTTGATGGTGCGGGCCTTGGCCGGGGACTCGACGATGACAACGTCCATAAAGGCGGGCTTGTTGCTGTTGGCGAAGGGGGGTGGGAAGGGGGCGGGAACGGCGGGCGGGGTCGGCTCGGCAACGTCGCGCGGGCAGGGCCGGCCCGGGAAGCTTGCGCGGGCGGCCCGTCGTGGCGCCGTCCTCAGAGGTCGGCGACCAGGGCCACCCGGTTGCCGGGCTGGCGCTCCAGCCGGCCGGCCAGTTCCAACTCGACCAGGGCGACGGCGACGGCGGAGGGAGACAATTGGCACCGCCGGATCAGTTCGTCAACCGTTACCGCGCCCGGTCCCAGTTCGCGGCCCAGCCGGTGGCGGGCCATGTCGAGCTCGGCCTGGGGGGCAATGGCGACCGGCGGCGGGCTGAAGGCGGGTTCGTCCGGGGCGGCCAGGGCCCGCCGTTCCGGCGGCCCCAGGGCCTCGATCACCTCGGCCGCCGAGCCGACCAGGGTGGCGCCCTGGCGGATCAGGTGATTGGGTCCCTCGGCCCGGGGGTCGAGCGGCGAGCCGGGCACGGCCATGACCTCGCGCCCCTGCTCGCCGGCCAGCCGGGCGGTGATCAGCGAGCCGGAGCGGGCCGAGGCCTCGACCACCACCACCCCCAGGGCGGCGCCGGAGATGATGCGGTTGCGGCGCGGGAACAACTTGGCCTGCGGCTCGGTGCCCGGCGGCATTTCCGAGACCACTGCGCCGAGCCCCAGGATGTGGTCGTAAAGGCTGGCGTTCTCGGGCGGGTAGATGACGTCCGCCCCGCCGGCCAGGACCGCCACCGTGCCCGGCGAGCGGCCGGCCGCCAGGGCCCCGGCGTGGGCCGCGGTGTCGATCCCCCGGGCCAGGCCGGAGATGACCAGAAAGCCCGCCTCGGCCAGATCGTGGGCGATGCGGTGGGCCAGCTTGCGGCCGTTGATCGAGGCGTTGCGCGCCCCGACCACGGCCAGGGTGGGGGTTTTCAGGATATGCGGGTTGCCGAGCACGCAGAGCATTGGCGGGGCGTCGGGCAGGGTGGCCAGCAGGGGTGGAAAGCCGGCCTCGCCCTGGGCCAGCAGATGGCCGCCCAGTTGCTCGATGGCGGCCAGCTCCTGCGCCGCCCGGCGTTGCGAGGCCACCCGGATGGGCCGCTTGCGTCCGCCCCGGGCGGCCAGCTCGGGCAAGGCCTCCAGCGCCGCCGCCGCCGAGCCGTGGCTGGCCAGCAGGTGGCGGAAGGCGACCGGCCCGACGTTCTCGCTGCGCCACAGGCGCAGCCAGTCGAGTCGGTCCTGTCGCGACAGGGTGTGGCACGTCTTCATGAGAACAAGTGTGGATCAAACGCGCCGAAAGATCAATCTTTCAGTTCTCAGGCGGCCTTTTTCGCGCCCATCCTGGGCTCCTCGCCGCGCACCAGCCGGCCGATGTTGTCCAGGTGGCGGTAGAAGGCCATCAAGGCCAAGGCGAGGTAGACCCCGGCGTGCAGCGGGTCGGCCAGCAGCAGGGCGAAGGCCGGGGCCAGCCCGAGCGCCGTCAGGGCCGACAGCGAGGACATGCGGAACACCCCGGCCACCACCAGCCAGGTCAGGCAGGCCGCCACGCCGACCGGCCAGGCGGTGGCCAGCAGCACGCCCAGCGTGGTCGCCACCCCCTTGCCGCCCTTGAAGCCCAGGATGAAGGAGTAGTTGTGGCCGATCACCGCCGCCGCGCCGGCGATCAGCGGGCCGACGGTGGCCACCGGGCCGGCACTGTCGGCGCCCAGATGATTGACCGTCATGTGGGCGACGAGGACGGCGATGGCGCCCTTGGACGAATCGAGGATCAGGGTGGCCAGGGCCAGCCCCTTGCGCCCCGTCCGCAGAACGTTGGTCGCCCCGATGTTGCCCGAGCCGATCTTGCGGATGTCCCCCGCCCCGGCCAGGAAGCAGAGCACCAGGCCGAAGGGAATGGCACCCAGCACGTAGCCCCCCTGGGCCATCAGGGCGGCCAGGGCGAAAAGGTTGTCGTGGGCGTCCATGGAGTGTCCTTGACGGGCGGGCGGGTGAAAGGCGGGCGGGCGAGAGGTGGGCGAGGGGGCGCGATCAGGCAGCCGACTGGTAGACCCGGCGCCCGTCGATCACCGTCATCAAAACCCGCCCCTGGACCAGCCGGCCGTCGAAGGGCGAGTTCTTGGACTTGGAGTTGAGGCTTTCCGGGGTCACCTTCCAGGGCGCCTCGGGGTCGAACAGCACCAGATCGGCCGGCCCTTTTCGTTCCAGCCGGCCGCCCGGCAGGCCGAGCAGCTCGGCCGGTCGGCGGGTCATCAGGTCGAGCCCCTGGAGCAGGGTCAAATGGCCGTCGCGGACCAGTTGCAGGGTCACCGGCAGCAGGGTTTCCAGGCCGATGCCGCCGAACTCGGCGTGGCGGAAGGGGCGGCGCTTGCCGTCCTGGTCCTGCGGCGCATGGTCGGAGGCAATGACGTCAATGGTCCCGTCGGCCAGCGCCGCGATCACCGCCTGACGGTCGCTTTCGCGGCGCAGGGGGGGCGACAGCTTGGCGAAGGTGCGGTAGTCGCTCACCTCGCCCTCGTTGAGGGCGAAGTAGGGCGGGGCGGTGTCGCAGGTGACCGGCAGGCCGGCCGCCTTGGCCTGGCGGATGACCTTGAGCGCCGCCTCGGTGGAAACGTGGGCGAAGTGCAGCCGGGCCCCGGTCATGGCGGCCAGCCTCAGGTCGCGCTCGACCAGGATGACCTCGGCCTCGGCCGGAATGCCGGCCAGCCCCAGCCGGGTCGACAACTCGCCGGCGTTCATCAGGCCGCCGGCGGCCAGGGCCGGCTCTTCCGGATGCTCGACCACCAGCAGGTCGAAGGTGGCGGCGTAGGACAACACCCGGCGCATCACCTGGGCGTTGGCGATGGCGCTGACGCCATCGGTGAAGGCCACCGCCCCGGCCTCCGACAGCAGGCCCAGCTCGGCCACCTCCTGGCCGGCCAGTCCCTTGGTCGCGGCGGCGTAGGGGTAGACCTTGGTCAGCCCCAACTGGCGGGCCCGGCGGGCGACGAACTCAAGGGTCGCCTCGTCGTCGATCACCGGGTCGGTGTTGGGCAGGCAGACCATGCCGGTCACCCCGCCGGCAACCGCCGCCTGGGCGGCGCTGGCAAAGGTTTCCTTGTGCTCCTCGCCCGGCTCGCGCAGCTGCACCCGAATGTCGATCAGCCCCGGCGCCAGACACTTGCCGCCACAGTCGATGACCTCCACGCCGACATCGCCCAGCACCCCCGGGCCGGCCAGTTGCGGCCCCAGGTCGACGATCATCTCGCCATCGGTGAGGATGCCGCCGTGGGCATCGAGCCCGCTCGCCGGGTCGAGCAGGCGGGCGTTCACATAGGCCACCCGGCCGGGCTTTTGATGAGCCATGGCGCCGTTGCTTTCCTAATTCCGGGCGTCCGGGGAGCCGCGCTCGCGGGTCAGCCGGTCGAGCACCGCCATGCGCACCGCCACCCCCATTTCCACCTGCTCGCGGATCACCGAGCGTTCCACGTCGTCGGCCACCACGCTGTCGATTTCCACCCCCCGGTTCATCGGCCCGGGGTGCATGATCAGGGCGTCCGGCCGGGCCAGCGCCAGCTTCTCGCGGTCGAGGCCGAAGAAGCGGAAGAACTCGCGGATCGAGGGGATGTAGCTGCCGCCCATGCGCTCGGTCTGCAGGCGCAGCATCATCACGATGTCCACATCAGCCAGCCCGGCCCGCATGTCGGTGAAGGCCTTCACCCCCATCGCCTCGATGCCCGAGGGCAGCAGGGTCTTGGGCGCGATGACCCGGACCTCGGCCCCCATGGTGGTCAGCAGGTGGATGTTCGAGCGGGCCACCCGCGAATGGGCCACGTCGCCACAGATGGCCACCGTGAGACCGTCCAGATGGCCCTTGCGGCGGCGGATGGTCAGGGCGTCGAGCAGGGCCTGGGTGGGGTGCTCGTGGCTGCCGTCGCCGCCGTTGATGACCGAGCAGTTGACCTTTTCCGACAGCAACTGCACCGCCCCGGAGTCCGGGTGGCGCACCACCAGGGCATCGAGGTGCATGGCGTTCAGGGTGACCGCCGTGTCGATCAGCGTCTCGCCCTTGTTCAGCGAACTGGTCGCCGTCTCCATGTTGATGACGTCGGCACCCAGGCGCTTGGCGGCCAGCTCGAAGCTGGTCCGGGTGCGGGTCGAGTTCTCGAAGAACAGGTTGACCACGGTGCGCCCGACCATCAGGTCGCCCTTCTTGGCCGGCCCCCGGCTCTGCTCCACATAGGTGTTGGCGCAGTCCAGCAGGTCGACGATCTCCGGCGGCGTGAGCCCCTGGATTCCGAGCAGGTGGCGATGGGTCGATGGGGTGGTCATGGGGGCGGACTATAGGCGCCGCGCCGGTTTCCGGCAACTGTCTGTGCGGGCTCGCGCAATGGGGCGGAAATGGGGCGGGGGCGGGGCCTTGCGGCCATGCTTTGGCCCCCCTTTCGGCCCTGGTTCGGCCACCCTTCGTCGGCACCATGGCGAGGTCCGTACCAGAGCTGTCCGGAGGGAGTGACCGCCATGACCCAGGACCCCGCCCAGTTTTCCCCACCGGGTTCCCGCAAGAAATCCCTTGCGGCGCCCGCCCGCCTGCCCCTGCCGTTGCTGCCGACCCTGCTTGCCCTGTCGCTGCTCGCCGCCCTGCTGGCCGCCCGCCCGGCCGCCGCCGCGCTGTCGTTCGAGGGCCCCGAAGGGGCGGTGAACAGCCTGATCGAGTTGGACCGCACGGCCATTCCCGCCGGCCGGCCCGATCAGCTCTACGTTATCGTGCGCCTGCGCGCCCCCCAGGACGTCGCCGATGGTGAGCGTCCCCGGCCGCCGCTCAACCTGGCCCTGGTGCTCGACCGCTCGGGCTCCATGGAATCGAAGGGCAAGATGGACTACCTGAAGGCCGCCGCGCGCGACCTGATCGACCGTCTGGCCCCCGGCGACCGCCTCGCCATCGTCGAGTACGACGACCGCATCACGGTGGCCGCGCCGTCCGCCCCGGTGCGCGATCGGGCGGCCCTGAAACGGGTCATCGACGGCCTGGAACCGCGCGGCTCGACCAACCTGGCCGGCGGCCTGCTGGCCGGCCTGCACTCGGTCGCCGCCCATTACGACAGCGAGGCGGTCAACCGCGTGCTGCTGCTCTCCGATGGGCTGGCCAACGTCGGCCTGACCACGACGCCCGAGATCCGCAACGCCCTGCTGCGCGGCACCACCCGCCGCCTGCCGGTGACCACCCTGGGCCTGGGCCTGGACTACAACGAGGACCTGATGCAGGACGTCGCCGAATACACCGGCGGGGCCTACCACTACATCGAAAGCCCGCACCAGATGGCCGACGTCTTCGCCCGCGAACTGTCCGCCCTGATGGACACCGTGGCCGGCGACATGCGGCTGGAATTCCGCCCCGGCGGCGCGGTCAGCAACGTCACCGTGTTCGGCTACCCGTCGCATCGCCAGGGGGCGACCACGGTCATCCCGCTGCCCGACCTCTACGCCGGGCAGGAGCGCACCATCACCCTGCGCCTCGATGTCGCCGGCCAGGGCCAGGGCAGCGTCTCGCTGGGCCAGCTCGATCTCGCCTATCGCGACGTCAAGGCCGAACAGCCCGTCCACACCAGCCAGGCCCTGAGCGTGCTCGCCACCACCGAGCGCGCCGTCCTCGATACCGCGCTCAACCGCGAGGCCAAGGTGGAAGCCACCCTGGCCGAGGTCGAATCCCGCCACCAACAGGCCCTGGAAAAAGCCCAGGCCGGCCGCTGGGACGAGGCCCAGGCCGACATGGCCGCCACCGCCCGCGAACTGGAAGACGTGAACCAGGACCTCGACGACGCCCGCCTCTCCGACAAAATGGAAGCCCTCAAGGTGGAGGAACAACAGGTCGGCGCCGCCGCCGCCGCTCCCGCCTCGGCGAGCAGCAAGATGTTCATGAAACGCTCGAAAAACCGCCTCTACCAAGCCTACCAAGGGGAACGCGGCGGCTATGTCCTGAGCCCCGGCGACAGCGGCCCGCAGGTGGAAGACCTGCAAAACGCCCTCTCCGCCGCCGGCCTCTACACCGGCCCCGCCGACGGCGTCTTCTCCCCCGACCTCGAAAACGCCGTGCGCACCTACCAAACCAACAACGGCCTCGATACCGACGGCCGCGCCGGCCCCCAAACCCTCAACAGCCTCGGCCTCTACTGACCCCCACACCCCAACCATCCGAGGCGTGGCGACCACGACCAAGGGGGCGCCGCCCCCTTGGAACCCCCGCCGGGGGGACCAGGGGTCCCCCCGGACCCCCGCCGCGACTTAAAGCCGTGAAGAGGGGGGTATCCGAGCCCGCGGGCTCGGATACCCCCCTCTTCACGGCTTTGACTCATGGTGGGGTCTGGGGAGGCCCCCGGCCTCCCCAGCGGGGTTCAAAGGGGCGGCGCCCCTTTGCTCATGGCTGCCACGTCTCGGACGGTTGGGTGTGGGGGTCAGTTGGCCGTGGGTGAGGGTCAGGGTTCGGGTGGCCAGTCGGGTTCGGAAGTGGGGGTCGTGGGAGACCAGGATCAGGGTTTGGGGCAGGTTATCGAGGATGGTGACGAGGTGTTCGGTGGTTGGTTCGTCGAGGCCGTTGGAGGGTTCGTCGAGGAGCAGCACGTCGGGTTTCATGGCCAGCACGGCGGCCAGGCTGACCAGGCGTTTTTCGCCCCCGGAGAGTTGGTGTGTGATGCGGTCGCGGAAGGTGGAGAGGCCCAGTTGGTCGAGGGTTTCGCGCACTCGGTGTTCGGCCGCCGCGCGGTCCATGCCGAGGTTCAGCGGGCCGAAGGCGACGTCTTCGGCGACGGTGGGGCAGAACAGTTGGTCGTCGGGGTCCTGGAAGACCAGGCCGGCGCGGCGGCGCACCTCGTGGAAGTCGGCCTCGCGGCGGCGCGGCTGGTCGAAGGCGACGACGTGGCCGGCGCTGGGGGTGAGCAGGCCGACCATGATCTGGAGCAGGGTGGATTTGCCGGCTCCGTTGGCCCCGGTCAGGGCGAGCCGCTCTCCCGCCGTCACGGTCAGCGAGGCGCCGGCCAGGGCGGGGGGGCGCCCGGGGTAGGCAAAGTGGATGTCGGACAGCTCAAACAGGGTGGGCATGGCCGACCCAGTCTGACAGCGGCCCGCCGGGCATGTCCAATCCCACCAGCGCCGCCAGCAGGGCCAGCGCGAGCAGCAGGAAGGCGCTGTCCGTGGTCTGCCAGGAGAGGCGGTCGAGGCAGTACAGGCGGCCGGTGAAGCCGCGGCACTTCATGGCCCCGACGATGCGTTCGGCCCGCTCCAGGGCGCGGACCAGCATCATGCCGACCAGATAGCCGTAGCTGCGCCAGGTGTGCAGGCTGTTGCGCGGGCGGAAGGCGCGGGCCTTCATGGCGGTGCGCAGGCGGCGGTTCTCCTGGCCCAGCACGTCGATGTAGCGGATGGTGAACAGCAGCAGGTGGACCAGCCGGCTCGGCGCCCCCAGGCGGCCCAGGGCATGACCCAGGGTGGTTGCCTCCATGGCGCCGGCCAGGGCGAGCAGGGCCAGCACCACGGCGTTGGCGATCAGGCCGATGCGCAGGGCGGCGAGCAGGCCTTCCTGGCTGGCTGGCAGGCCCCACAGTTCGAACATGGGGGTGCCCGGGGTGGTGAAGGGCAGCATCAGGAGCATCAGGACGACGAAGCCGTCCATGGCCAGCATGCGCTTCAGGGTCGGCCCCACCGGCAGCCGGGCCAGGGCGGCGGCGAGGCCGGCCAGCAGCAGGGCCAGGGCGAGCACCCACGGCGACTTCAGGCACACCACCACCCCGGCGAAGGCGGTCACGGCGAGCAGGCGGGCCCGGGGGTCGAGCCGGCCCAGCGGCGCCGGGCGCCGGTGGGCGAAGGGTTCGGGCCGGGGCTCCGGGCCAAGGGCGTGACCACCGAGGGCGTGACTCATGCGTCGGGGGACTCTAGCGGGTGTTCAGGCGGCGCCGGGCGGCCAGATAGAAGCCCAGCCCGAACAGCCCCATGATATAGCCGATTCCGCCCAGGATGCTCTCCAGGTTCTTGTGTTCCTTGAAGGCCATCAGGTCCTTGCGCAGGGGCTTCACCTCGGCCCGCACGGCCTGGGCGATGCGTTGGTCCAGGTCGGCCGGCACGGCGGCTGTCGCGGCGGCCGGGGAGCCTTCGGCCGGGGCGGCGGCCTGCTGGCCCAGATCGGCCGGCAGGTCGTCGGCGGCGACGGTGATCTCGGCCACGTGTCCGGCCCCCAGGTCGGCCCGGAAAACGTGGGTCACCCGCTGGGTCGGAGTGAACAGGAAGACGCCGTCGGCGTCGGTGCGGGTGGTGCCCAGCGGGTTGCCGTCGGGGTCGACCACCTCGATCGGGATGTCGGCCGCCATGTCGCCGTTGGAAAAGCCGACCTCGCCCTCGATGGCGGGATTGGTGGCGAAAATGGCGGCCACCACCTTGTGGGCGGCGGCGGGCAGCGGGGCGAGGGCCAGCGCGGCGGCGGCGAGCAGGGCGGGCAGAAGACGGCGCATGGGTGGGAACCTCCGGGCGGCGATCAGGGGCGCGTGGCGAGGGTGGCGAACAGCTCGGGCTTGACCCGGTGGGCGAGCAGCACGGCGGCGCCGCTGATCAGCGCCTCGATGATCATCACCGGGATATGGGCCAGGAAGACCAGCCTGGCGGCGGGCAGGAACTGGTCGCCCGACAGGGCCAGCGCCAGGCCGACGCAGGCGGTGGTCAGGGCGATCGCCAGGCCGCCCCCCAGGGCGCCCCAGGCGGCGGCCACCCCGGGCCGCTGGCTTTGCAGTCCGTGCCGGCACAGGTACCAGACGAGGACCGCCGGCAGGGCGATGTTGACGGTGTTGACGCCCAGCACGGTCAGCCCGCCGAAGCCGAAGAACACGGCCTGCAGCAGCAGCCCGACGAACAGGGCGGGAAAGGCGGCCCAGCCGAGCACCAGCCCGGCCAGACCGCCCAGGATCAGATGGACGCTGGAGGGCCCGATGGGCACATGGATCAGCGAGGCGACGAAGAAAGCGGCACTGAGCACTCCGGCCGCCGGGATCTTCTCGGTCGGCAGGGATTTCAGGCCCATGGCCAGACCGCCAACGGCCAGCACGGCGCCGCCGATCACCACCTCGGGCGCCAGGGCGCCATCCACGATATGCATCGGGTATCCTCCAGCCGGTGGTGATTACAGGTCGTAGGCGCGGATCCACAGGACGGCGTCCTGCGAGAGCTCCTTGCCCTCGTGCTCGGTGTCGGGGCCGCTGCCCAGGGCGGCGAAGCCCCAGAAGCCGGCCTTGGGAATGCCGAAGGTGAATTCGCCGTCGGCATCGGTGATGGCGACCAGGGTGCCGCC
>NZ_FNCV01000017.1 GCF_900100455.1 Roseospirillum parvum
GCCGCTGCTCTCCGCGGCACAGTAGCCACTCGGCCAAACCCGGCCGGAGACCGCGACGCCGCCCGCGCTGCTACACCACCTCCAGGGACGCGATCTCAGGCCCACCCCCGGAACGGGAGCGGCGGATGGGAAAACGGCCGGCGGACACACCTGTCCCCGGCCGACCGTGGAAATCCATGCGAAAACAATCAACCCGGAAAGAAGACAGTCAAAACACGCGCCGCCCGCAAGGACCGCGCCCCTATCGGCTGGCTTGGGTGGGGGGCGGAAAGACCACCCGCACGTCGGTCCCCTCGCCCGGCGCGCTGTCGATTTCCAGCCGCGCCCCGTGCATGCCGACCAGGGCATCGACGATGGTCAGGCCAAGGCCGGTGCCCTCGGTGTTCGGGGTCAGCCAGGACTCCCCGCCGCCGATCTGGCCGAAGGGCTCTAGGGCGCGGGCGACGTCCTCCTGGCTCATGCCGATTCCGTTGTCCTTCACCGACAACACCACGTCGGCATCGCGGCGGATCAGGCGGATCCAGATGCGCCCCCCTTGCGGCGTGAACTTGATGGCGTTGGACAACAGGTTGAGCAGGATCTGCTTGGCCGCCCGGCGGTCGATCAGCACCCGGGGCAGGCGCGGGTGGACCTCCAGCGACATCACCTGCCCGCGCGCCTTGGCGCGGGCCCGCACGAAGGGCACGCTGGCTTCCAGCAGATCGCCCAGGCCGAGCGGCTGGGGGTGGATGGTGAAGGTGCCGGCCTCGATCTTCGACAGGTCCAGGATGTCGCTGATCAGCTCCAGCAGGTGGTGGCCGCTGGCCCAGATGTCGTCGGCATAGCCCAGGTAGATGTCGTTGCCGATGGGCCCCAGAAGCTGGCCGCGCACCACCTCGGAAAAGCCGATGATGGCGTTCAGGGGGGTGCGCAACTCGTGGCTCATGCGGGCCAGGAACTGCGACTTGGCCTGGCTGGCGGTTTCCGAGACGTCGCGCTCCTGGATCAGCTCCCGTTCCTTGCCCTTGAGGTCGGTGATGTCCAGGCCCAGGGTGACCGTCATGCCGCCCGGGGTGCGGGTTTCCTGGATGCGCAGCCAATGGCCGTCGGGCATCTGCCACTCGCGGCGCAGGTCGCCGTTGTGGCGCGCCGCCAGTCGGTCGGCGATCCAGTCTTCCCGCTCCTGGCCCGGCTCGGGCTGGTGGATGCCCCGGTCGAGCAGGCCAACCAGCACCTCGCGGAAGCTCACCCCGGGACGGAACAGGCTGCCGACGTCGCCGAACAGGCGGCGGTGGGCGGCGTTGTCGATGATCAGCCGGTCGTCCTCGCCCCACAGGGCGAAGGCGGCCGGCATCTGCTCCAGGCCCTCGCGCAGCCGGCGTTCCAGCGACTTGACCGGCGGCGTGGTGACGGCGCTGGGGGGCGCCACCTCGGGAGCCCCCAACTGGGACGGCGCCGCTTGGGCGTCGTCGGGTTCGGCGACCCGGGGCTCGATGGGCCGCTCGAGGCGCGCTTCCAGGGCTTCTTCCAGGGCGGCGGCGGCGGCGATCAGGGCGGCCTCGCCGCGCGGTCGGCCGACCGCCTGAAGGCCGACCGGCAGGCCCTCGGGCGTCTGCCCGGCGGGCAGCGACAGGGCCGGGCAGCCGGTCAGGGTGATGGCGAAGGTCAGCACCAGCCAGTCGATGTAGGTGGCCAGTTTGTGGCCTTCCACCTCCTCCACCGCGCGCTGGCCGAGGGGGAACGGCGGGACCACCGTGGTCGGCGTCAGCAGCAGGTCGTAGGTCTCGAAGAAGGCGGCGCTGTCGGCCACCAGACGGGCCCGGGCGCGCTCGGCCCAGGCGATTTCCTCGGCGCTCAGGGCGAGGCCCAGCTCGATGTTCCAGACCAGCTCGGGCTTCATCTCGGCCCGGCGCTCGGCGAGCAGCGGGCCCAGTCGGGTGGCGAACCAGTGGGCGCGCAGGATCTGGAAGCAGGGCACCGCGTCGGACAGCTCGGGCGTCGCGTCCTCGATCTCGAAGCCGGCCGCTTCCAGGCGTTTCACCGCGTCCTCGAGGACGGCGCGCACCCGCCCGTCGACCGGGCTCAGGCCAAGGTCCATGGAAAAGGCCAGGCGGGCCGGCCGGGTGGGCGCGGCGGCGGCGGCCTGGAAGGTGCCGGGCGGGGTCGGGAAGCTCAGCGGGTCGGCCCGGGCGTGGACCGCCATGGCATCCAGCAGCAGGGCCAGATCGGCCACGTCGCGGGCCATCGGGCCATCCACGTTGAGTGGCGAGAAGGGGGTCAGGCGGTCGGAATGGGGCACCCGCCCGGGCGACGGCCTGAGCCCGACCACGCCGCAGAAGGCGGCCGGAATGCGCAGGCTGCCGCCCAGATCGTTGCCGTGGGCCAGCCAAGCCATGCCGCTGGCCAGGGCGGCCGCCGAGCCGCCCGACGAGCCGCCGGCCGAACGGGCGGTGTTCCAGGGATTGCGGGTCGCCCCGAAAACCTCGTTGAAGGTGTGCGCGCCGGCCCCGAACTCCGGCGTGTTGGTCTTGCCGAGCAGGGTCGCCCCGCGCGCCGCCAGGGCCCGCACCACCAGGTCGTCGGCGTTCGGCACGTGGTTGGCGAACAGGGGCGAGCCGTAGGTGGTGCGCACCCCGGCCACATCGTTCAGGTCCTTGATGAGCACCGGCAGGCCGGCCAGCCAGGCCGGGTCTTCGGGGCTGGTGGCGGTGGTGGTGGTGGCGGCCAAGTCTCGGGCCAGATCTCGGGCCATGGCGCGGGCCCGCTCGACACACCGGGTGGGCACGGCGTTGACCAGCGGGTCCACCGCCTCGATCCGGTCCAGGGCGGAGTCGATGACCTCCGCCGGGGCGATCTCGCGCCGCCGCAACCGATCCACCACCCGGCGGGCGGGGTCGGCCCACAACTCACATCCCACCGCGTGTCCCCTTAGGATGAACCTTTTCCCTGGCCGGCCCTTCTGTCTTGGTGGCCGGGGGTGCCTGCCCGGCCTGTCGCCGTTTTTCGGGTATCGGGCGCCCCGATGGGGGGCGATTTCCGCCGCTGCGTGATGGGCGGGACCGTCGGCGAGCGAATTTCTTGACGCTCCGGTTTGATTTCAGCCAAGTCGCCGGTTATGTCCGGAAGCGAGGCACCACCACAGGGCACATTATGCCCGCCCGGGCGGGGGTCGTGAACGGCTTTTTTTGACAATTCTCCAGCTGGCCAAGGAAGAGGTCCACCATGAACCCTGAGCAACCCGGCGCCAATTGGCGGCCCTCGGCATTAGAGCCGAGAGCGAAAAATCGGAACCACTTGGTGGTTCCCGATTTTTCGCTCAGATCTGCTCTAGCCAGCGTGATCCGACGGGGCGCCCGCCGGGTCGCAACCATTGGGGCTTTTGGCGCCGTTCTGCTGGCTGGTTGCGCGGCCTCCGATGGGGCCACGGGATGGCACCGCGAGGGCGCCAGCCCGGCCCAGACGCGGGCCGCCTGGAACGACTGCCGCCGTCTGGCCGAGGATGAGTTGGGCGCCGCCGGGCGCCTGCCCGCCGGCGGGCCGATCTCCACCGGCAACGATCCGCTGGCCAACTACGACACCTACGCCGCCGGCCGCGACATCCGCCGTCTGGCCGCCGACTGCATGGGCCAGAAAGGCTATCGGCGGGTCGCGGACTGAGGTCCGGGAGGTCGGAGGGGCGTCGTGAGCCCTGCCTGAGCGCGATCTGCCCCGCGCCGGCAGCCCTGACCGGAGGAGCCGGCCCCGTTCACCCGACCGCGCCCCGGGCGGGCGCCGATCCCCGTCGCCGCCCCGCCATCACTCGGTTTGACCGGACGCCTGTTTTCCCCCGGCCATCGCCTGCGCGGCCTGAATGATGGACTGAACGGACTCAGCCGTTGCCTGCTCGGTCAGGGCCCCATTGGCCGCCAGGGTACAGACATGGAAGAGCGCGACGTCCGTGAAGGTCCCGATCTCATCCTTTTCCTGCAGCTTTGAGATGGTCTCGGTGATGGTCTGGCCCAATTCCGCGCCGCCCTCGAACGTCGCGGGAAGGTTCAGGGTGATGTTGCCGGTTCCGGAGCGGTCCCGGGCCTTGGCGCTCTGGGTGCTTTGAATGCAGGCCTTGCCGTCCTGGTAGACCACCGCGCCAACGGCATAGGAGGGCCAGGTCAGAACCGATCCGTTATCCCCGGACACGGGGAATTGCCCGGGAACGATCTTGTCGTGCCCGTATTTCCACTCAAAAGGGCCTCCGGCGCACGCCGAGACACCGAGCATCGAGAATGCCAAGCCGAAAGTTCTCACCGGACCCATGACCGCCTCCGTCGCTGCATTCACCGGCATTTCTTGTTTGCACCCAAGAAGGGTATGCTGGGGCATGCTGCGACGAATAATAACGGCAAAGTGATTCTGGATTTCAGTCGGGCCGTGTCCTGGCCGGAACCTCGCCATCCCCGAGGCGGCGCATCAGCACCGCCAGCAGGGCCAGCCCGGGCAGGGCCAAGAGGGCGGTGAGGATGAAAAAGACGCTCCAGGCGTGGGCCCCGATCCAGCCCTCCATGGCGGCCAGCCCCTCGACCATCCAGCCGCTGGCCGAGGCCACCTGGATGCGCGCGAAGTTGGCCAGCGAGGCGAGCAGGGCGTACTGGGTGGCGGTGAAGGCCAGCGAGCACAACCCCGACAGATAGGCGACAAAGGTGGTCAGCCCCAGGCCGCTGGTGAACTGGTCGGACACCACGGCCAGCGCCAGGGCGCCCTGGTCGGCCCCCCGGGTGGCCAGCCAGGCGTACAGCAGGTTGGTCGCCGCCATCAAAAGGCCGGCCAGGAACAGCGCCTTCAGGGTGCCCAGGCGCTTGACCGCCACGCCGCCGGCGAAGGCACCCAGGGTCAGCCCGGCCAGCCCGGCGATCTTGGCCACCTCGGCGATCTCCTCGTAGGAAAAGCCCAGCTCGCGGTAGAACAGGTTGGACATCCGCCCGAGCAGCGCGTCGCCCATCTTGAAGACGACGATGAAGGCCAGCACCCACAGCCACCCCGGGCGGCGGGCGAAGTCGGCCAGCGGGGCGACCACCGTCTCCTTCAGCCAGCCGAGCAGGCGCTTTGGGCGGGGTGCGCCGGGAGCGGCGGCGGCAGGCCGGGCGGGGGCGGCGGGCTCGGGGGCGAGCAGGGCCGCCGCCACCCCCACCGCCAGGGCGATCAGGGCCAGCCGGTAGGTCAGCGGCCAGCCCAGCTCGGCGGCCAGGAACAGCCCCCCGGCGCCGCCCACGGTGGCCCCCAGATGCCAGCCGAAAACCGCCACCGCCGAGCCGGCGCCATAGGTCTCGGGGGTCAGAAGCTCGATCCTCAGGGCGTCGATGACCACGTCCTGGGTGGCCGAGAAGATGGCCAGACACAGGCCCGCCGCGATGATCGGCCACACCGCCGCCTCCGGCCGGGCCAGCGACAGGGCAAGCAGCGACAGGGCGATGCCGCCCTGGCACAGCAGCAGCCAGCCGCGCCGCCGGCCCAGGCCGGGCAGCGACAGCCGGTCAACCAGCGGCGCCCACAGGAAGTTGAGGGCATAAGGCGTGGACAGCGAGCCGAACAGGGCAATGCTGCCCAGGGTCAGGCCGCTGTCCTTCAGCCACACGGAAAGATTGGCGTAGACCATCGGCTGGGGCAGCCCGGAGGCGAAGCCAAGGGCCAGGATCAGCGCCATGCGCCGGTCGCGGTAGACGGCCCACCCCCGCCACCAGCCTTGCCACCAGCCTGTCATCCGATCTCCGCCGAGCCGACGGGGGCGCCCGCCGCCCCCGCTCTGATACCAACCGGCGATGAGTAAGACTCATCGCGGTTTGGTCAAGCCCTTAGGGGCTGGGCGCCCGCTCAGGCGGCTGATTGGGGGCTTTGCCCCCAAACCCCCATCGGGGGACCGAGGCGGTCCCCCGAACCCCCTCCATTCGTTGGTGAACAATCGTTCCCTCCGAGCGGAGCGCGTCGTGGTTTTTGGTTGCAGGCCAGCTTTGCTGGCCTGCGAAAACAACGGGGGAATGGGCGCGCAGCCTCAGATCGCCTTCCCAATGGTTCGCTTGCAGGCCGGCCTTGGCCTGGGTGCGGAAATCCCGGCTCGCTCGGCGATCCATGAATGAATGGAGGGGGGCCGGGGGACCACCTTGGTCCCCCGGTGGGGTTTTAAAGGGGCAAAGCCCCTTTCATGCCAACCTTTCATGCCAACCGGCGATGGGTTCCTCTCATCGCCGGTTGGACTTACTTGCCCTCTTCCAGGGCTTCCTGGTGGACCCGGCTTCTGAGGCGCATCCCGAAGTGCATCAGGAACTGGAGCGACCGTTGGGTTTCCTTGTCCGAGAGCATCTTCAGGGTGGTCAGCATGCCGGTGTTGCCGGCCGCCCGGGTGTCGTCCAGGGCGTCTTCCAGGGCGCCCCGGGTCTCGTGGGCCAGGGTGGCGACTTCCTCGTTGGCCAGGTTGTTCACCATGTGCTCGACGAAGGCGAACATCCGCTCGACCATGTTGTCGGTCACCGCCGAGCGGGCCCCGTGGATCATCTGGGCGAGATCGATCAGGGTTTGCAGGGCGCCGACGCGGTGCAACTCGGTCAGCCCGGCGACGGCGGCCATCACCGCCTCGCGGGTGTCCTCGTCGTTGAGCAGGTCGAGCACCTCCATCAGGTTGCCGGCGTTGGTCGACAGCCGTTCGACCATGTTGTCGGTCAGCGCGTCGGAGGCGGCGCGCGACAGACGGGCCAGGTCGGCCGCCGCGGCGGCGGTGGGATCGTGGGCCATGTCGCTCATGTTCTTGGCCTCCTCGCCCATCACAGAAGACCTCGGGCCGACAGCCAGTAGAGGCGGTTGTAGGCCAGCTTGAACCAGTGGATCATCTGCGACGGCGGGCCCGGGTTGGGCGGCGTGGTGTAGTTGAACCAGACGTAGGTGCCGGTGTTCATGCCGGTCTCGATGAAGCAGTACACCTTGCCGTCGTAGTCGCGGGCCCAGCGGTTCTCGGTGATCAGGCTGGCGATGTTGTCGACCACCGTGTCGGCCTCGAAGTGGGCGGTCGAGCCGGCCTTGGAGATCGGGATGTTGGTGGTGTCGCCGACCACGAACACGGTGTCGGAGCCCTCGCGGTGCAGGGTCTTGGGGTTGGTCGGCACCCAGCCGGCCTTGCCCAGGCCCGAGTTCTCGATCACCTCGGCCCCGTTGTGCGGCGGGATGGTGATCAGAAGGTCGTAGTCCAGGGTCACCCCTTCTTCCGATTCGATCTTCTTGGCCTTGGGGTCGACCGCCTTGGTGTTGAAGAAGGTCTCGCTCTTGATGCCCAGCTTCTGGAACTCGGGCACCGCCCACTTGCCGACCGGCTCCAGGGCGTGCAGGCGGCCGATCGGGTAGGTGTAGGTGATCTCCACCTTGTCGCCCAGGCCCCGGGCCTTGAAGTACTCGTCGAGCATGAAGGTGATTTCGAGCGGCGCCACCGGGCACTTGTGGGGCGCGTTCACGTTGACCACGATCCTGCCGCCCTCGAAGGCGGCCAGGGCGTCGCGCAGCTTGCGGGCGCCGTCCAGGTCGTAGAACCAGTGCGCGCCCTCTTCCATGCCGGGCACGGCGTCGGGGCGAATGCGCGAGCCGGTGGCCAGGACCAGATAGTCGTAGTCGAAGCTGCGCCCGGACTGGGTGCTGACCGTCTTGGCCTCCACGTCGATGTGGGTTGCCGGGTCGATGAAGAAGTTGATCCGCCGGTCGAGCACCTTCTTCTGCTCGCGGAACAGCTCGGCCTCGCGGATGCGGCCGAAGGGCACGTACAACAGGCCCGGCTGGTAGAGGTGCTTGTCGCTGGTCCCCAGCACGGTGATCGACACCGCGCCCTGGCGCATCTGGTGGGCCAACTGGCGGCACAGCCCGTTGGCGACGATGGTGCCGGACAGGCCGCCACCGACGATCAGAATCTTCTTGGCCATGATGTTGTTGTCTCCTCCCTGGCCCAAAGACGACTGGCCGCCCCCGGCGGATGCCGGCGGAGACCTCCCTGTCGGGGCCGCGGCTTCTTTTTGGGTGGCCGCGTGCCCGCTTCATGCGCCGGCCCATCGCCCGGCGGGGGCGGGTGGGCTGGCGTGACCGGATGATCCTGGCGCCCCGGGCCTGCCTTGGTTCGCCGCCCCGGGTCTAATTGGCTTCCAACTGGGCCTTCAACTGGGCCTCCTACTTGGCCCGGCGGACAACGACGCTCCAGTGGTCGCCTTTTTCCTCCACCCCGACCATCTCGTGGCCGACCTTGGCCACCCATTCCGGGATGTCGTCGGCCGAGCCCTTGTCGGAGGACAGGACCTCCACTTCCTCGCCGATCTCGATCGCCTTGAGGGCGGCGATCAGTTCCATCAGGGGGCCCGGGCAGAAAGCCCCGCGGGCGTCGATCAGGGTGCGTTCGCTCATGGTTTTGACAGTCCCAGCAGGTGATGACGAGAAACCGGGCGGCGGTGCCGCGTGAGGCCCGGGACGGGCGTTGATGTGGGGCCTTGAAGGGGGGGAGTCGCGCAGACCGCTCGGCTCAGAACGAGACCAGATCGCCCGACTCGGCGTCGGCCAGGAACTTGGTCAGTCCCAGGCGGCCGTCGAACAGATCCTCGGTCAGGTCGTCGTCTTCCCAGCCCAGCATGTCGAGCACCATGGCGCAAGCCCACACCTTGACCCCGCCCAGCATCCTGCCCTGGGCCAGCAGGTCCACCGCGTCGGGCGTGCCGCCCTTGGCGGACGCCTTGGCGAACTGGGCGGCGAAGAAGCCGCCGCCTTCGGGGTAGCGCTCCTCGGGCGGCAGGCCGCGCTTGAACGAGAGGATGGCGTTCATGCTGACGAACACCTCGGTCGGCCGGTCGGAGACGGCGGCCACCGAGGCCGTCATGGCGGCCATCTGGAGCTTCTCCCGCTCGCCGGAAACGAGCAGGATGTACAACGGCTTGTCGGACATGATGGACGGGGCCTCCCCTCCCCTGATCGAGCCTCTCCCTGAGCCATGCGACGGTGGCCGGCGTGGTGCCTGCTTGGTGCCTGCTTGAGCGCCAGCCTGATCGCCCCGGCCCTGTCTTGTGGCGCCTTTTCTTGTCGTGGCGCGCGGCGCTCTCTCCTTCGCCGCCGCCCGGATGCGGGCGCCTTTTCACCCCGGGACGAGTCGGGAAACCCCAGGGCGAGTCGCATTAGAGAACGTTCGCCCCCGAGGGGGCAAACGAAAAATGCGATTTTTCTGATATTCGAAATCTGGGCGCCCGCCAGCGGGGCGCCCGGGGTCATTCGAAATCGGGGCGCCCGCCAGTGGGGCGCCCCCTGGAGCGCCCCCTGGGGAGTCGGCCGGTCAGTCGCCGGCGCGCCCGAACACCCGCTGGAAGATGGTCTTCACGTGGCGGGTGTGGTGGGCCGCCGAGTCGGTGTCCAGCAGGTCGTTCAGCCGCGCCACCTCCAGCCGTTCGGCCAGCTCCGGGTCGCGGCCCAGGAAGAAGAACAGGCGGTTGTCGTGGGTTGCCGCCTCGGCGTCCTCGGCGTCGGTCTCGGCCGCCCGGTCGGGGTTGTCGGGGTCGATGCCGAAGCTCTTCCACACCCGCATGGCGTTCCTTTGCACGATCTTGTAGGCGTCCTCGCGGCTGACCCCGTTCTGGGTCAGGAACAGCAGCACCCGCTGGGCGTCGTGGATGCCGCCGAAGGCGTTGACCTGGCCCAGCATGGCCTGCGGATAGACCACCAGCCGGTCGACCACCCCGGCCAGCCGGGCCAGGGCGAAGTCCAGCGTGACCGTGGCGTCGGGGCCGATCATGCGCTCCACCGAGGAGTGGGAGATGTCGCGCTCGTGCCACAGGGCGACGTTCTCCATGGCCGGGATGACCGCCGAGCGGACCACCCGGGCCAGCCCGGTGAGGTTCTCCGACAGGATCGGGTTGCGCTTGTGGGGCATGGCCGAGCTGCCCTTCTGGCCCGGCGCGAAATACTCCTGGGCCTCGCGCACCTCGGTGCGTTGCAGGTGGCGGATTTCCACCGCCAGCCGCTCCACCGAGCTGGCGATGACGCCCAGGGTGGCGAAGAACTGGGCATGACGGTCGCGCGGGATGACCTGGGTCGAGACCGGCTCCGGGCTCAGGCCCAGCTTGTCGGCGACGTGGGCCTCCACCCGGGGATCGATGTTGGCGAAGGTGCCCACGGCGCCGGAGATGGCGCAGGTCGCCACCTCGGCCCGCGCCGCCTTGAGGCGGGCCAGGTTGCGCTGGAACTCGGCATGAAAGCCGGCGAACTTCAGGCCCATGGTCAGCGGCTCGGCATGGATGCCGTGGCTGCGCCCCATGCACAGCATGTCGCGGGTCTCGAAGGCGCGGCGCTCCAGGGCGGCGAGCAGCGTTTCAAGATCGGCGATCAGGAGGTCGGCGGCCTGGGCGAGCTGCACCGCCAGACAGGTGTCGAGCACGTCCGAGCTGGTCATGCCCTGGTGCACGAAGCGCGCCGACTCGCCCACCTGCTCGGCCAGCTCGGTGGTGAAGGCGATCACGTCGTGGCGGGTCTCGCGCTCGATCTCGTCGATGCGGGCGATGCGGGAGTCGGTATAGGGCTGATCGCCCTTGGCCCACACCTCCCTTGCCGCCGCCGCCGGAATGACGCCCAGCTCGGCCAGCGCGTCGCAGGCGTGGGCCTCGATCAGGAACCAGATGCGGAACTTGTTGGCCGGCTCCCAGATGGCAACCATCTCGGGACGGGAATAGCGCGGGATCATGCGGGGCCTCGGGCAGCGGGATGTGGGGGAGGTGTGAAGAGGCCCTATATAACGCCGCCTGCTGTTCTGGCCAACCGCCGCTACACCCCCAGCCGGTAGCCCCCGGGCTCGGTGAGCAGCAGGGTGGCCGTCTTGGTGTCGGGCTCGATCTTGCGGCGCAGGCGGTAGACGTGGGTCTCCAGGGTGTGGGTGGTGACCCCGGCGTTGTAGCCCCACACCTCGCCCAGCAACACCTCGCGCGGCACCGTCTCCGGGGCGGCGCGATAGAGGTACTTGAGGATGCCGCATTCCTTCTCGGTCAGGCGGATTTTGCGCCCCCGGGCCGGGTCGTGCAGCATCTTGGTGGCCGGGTGGAAGCGGTAGGGCCCGATGCTGAACAGGGCGTCGTCGCTGCCCCGGTGCTGGCGGCGGTGGGCCTCGATGCGGGCCAGCAGCACGTTCAGGCGGAACGGCTTGGTGACGTAGTCGTTGGCTCCGGCGGCCAGCCCGGTGATGGTGTCGTCGTCGCTGTCGGCGGCGGTCAGCATGAGGATCGGGCAGCCCACCCCGGCGGCGCGCAGGGCCTGGCAGACCTGCCGCCCGTCCTGGTCGGGCAGCCCCACATCGAGCAGGATCACGTCGAAGGCGCGCTCGGCGGCGCGGGCCAACCCCTCGGCCCCGTCGGCGGCGCGCACCACCTGGGCGAAGCCGCCGGCCCCGGCCAGTTGCTCGCCCAGCGAGCGGGCCAGCAGGTCGTCATCCTCGATCAGCAGCAGGCTGGGCCCGGCCGGCGGGTCCTCGGCGGTGGCTGGATGGGGATCGGGATCGGGGGCGACCATGGGGCGGTTTTTCTGGGGCGAGGCGGGGGCGTGGAAAGGCTCCAGCATGACCCGCCGACCGTCGCCTGCCAAGCTCCTTCCGCCACCGCGCATTGCCGACTGGTGTTTGTCCCGCCGTCGCCTATATAAGGCCCCATCATGAGCCGATCCCACACCTCCCCGTCTCCCTTCGGCCGCCACGCGGCGCCCGACGCGCGCACCGTCAACCGGGTGGTTGGCGACATCCGGCACGGCCTGCCGGTGGTCGTCACCCCGGCCAGCCCCGAGCAGGCCGCCCTGGTCGTGCTGGCCGCCGAGGGCATCACCCCGCAGGCCCTCGACGCCCTGGGCCGGCTGGCCGGCGCCGCGCCGCGCCTGCTGGTCACCGGGCGGCGGGCCATGGTGATGGGCCTCATCCCGCCGAGCAGCGCCCCCGACCACAACTCGCCGCTGGCCCTGCTGGCCGGCCCCGAGGCGCCGCTCGACGCCGCCGCCATCGCCCGTCTCGCCGCCCCGGGCAGCGAGGCCGACCGGCCCGGGGCCCAACCCGACGCCTTCCCCTGGCGGACCGCCGACAAACCGGTCGAGCGGGCCGCCGTGCAGGTGATGAAGGCGGCCCGCCTGCTGCCCGCCGCGGTGGTCGCCGAGGTGCCCAGTGCCGCTCCCGCCGAATGGGCGGCGGCCAACAGCCTGCTTTCCGTGGGCGCCGATCAGGCCCTGGACTACGAGCCGGCGTTGGCCCGGGGCCTGCGTCAGGTGGGCGCCGCCCGGGTGCCGCTGAAGGGGGCCGAGGAGACCCGCGTGCTGGCCTTCCGCCCGGCCGATGGCGGCATCGAGCACATCGCCCTGGTCATCGGCCAGCCCGGCGCCGACGGCCAGCCGGTGCTGACCCGCCTGCACTCCGAATGCTTCACCGGCGACCTTCTGGGCTCGCTGCGCTGCGACTGCGGCGACCAGTTGCGCGGCGCCATCGAGGCCATCGCCGAGGCCGGCTCCGGCGTGCTGCTCTACCTGGCCCAGGAAGGACGCGGCATCGGACTGGTCAACAAACTGCGCGCCTACGAACTCCAGGACATGGGCTACGACACCCTGGACGCCAACGAACAACTGGGCTTCGACGACGACGAACGGATCTACCTGCCGGCGGCGGAAATCCTCGCCCGCCTGGGCATCTCGCGGGTCCGCCTGATGACCAACAACCCGGCCAAACTGCGCGCCCTGGCCCGCCACGGCGTGGAAGTGACCGAACGGGTGCCCCACGTCTTCGAAGCAAGCTGCCACGCCCGCTCCTACCTGCACACCAAAGCCACCCGCAGCGGCCACCTGTTCTGAGCTGTCCGCGCCAAGGGGGCGCTGCCCCCTTGGAACCCCCGCCGGGGGGACCAGGGGCCCCCCCGGACCCCCGCCGTGACTTAAAAACCCGCCAGGGGGGCAAGCCCCCCGGGCGGGTTTTTGATTCATGGTGGGGTCTGGGGAGGCCTCCCGGCCTCCCCAGCGGGGATTTCAAAGGGGCGACGCCCCTTTGACGCGCTCAGCCCAGGGCGGCGGGGCAGGAGGCGCAGGCGTTGGGGGAGCAGGTTGGTGGTTCGGGGGTTTTGCCGCTGCCGAGGTTGGGGGCCATCAGGCTTTTGCGGATGTTGGTATCGCCGCAGGTCGGGCAGGTCAGGGCGTGGTCGGCCAGTTTGCCGTCGGCGTCGGCCATGTTGTCGAACCAGTGTTCGAAGGTGTGCTGGTTGGCGCAGCTCAGGGTGTAGCGGATCATCTGTCGGGGGCTTTCGATCGGTGGGGTGGTGTGTGGTTTTTTTTATGCCCTTGGCGGGTCTCCCTCAAGGGCGGCGGTGATTGGCCCGGTTGCGGGGTTTGGCGGGTTTGCCTATATAGGCCGCCAACCTGCTCCGGCCGGCAGACGCGGCGGCCCGGCCCGGGGCTTGAGTTTGCAGACTGTTATCGGCTGTTACATGTCCGCCGTCACACCATCCGATCCATAGGGGGCCTGGCCTTTATGCGGGATCGGCGGTCGCTTCCTGGAAGAAGGGCCTGCCGTTCATCCACTTCCCGTCCGGGCCCGCCGAACACGAAGGAGCATCTGTAAAGCCATGAGCAAGGTCATCGGCATCGACCTGGGAACCACCAACTCGTGCGTTGCCGTCATGGAAGGCAAGGACGCCCGGGTTCTTGAGAACGCCGAGGGCGCGCGCACCACGCCGTCGATGGTGGCGTTCTCCGATTCCGGCGAGCGTCTGGTCGGTCAGCCGGCCAAGCGTCAGGCGGTGACCAACCCGGAGAACACCCTGTTCGCCATCAAGCGGCTGATCGGGCGGCGCTTCGAGGACCCGACCACCAAGAAAGACATCGACCTCGTCCCCTACAAGATCGTCCGTTCCGACAACGGCGATGCCTGGGTCGAGGCGAGCGGCGAGAAGTACTCGCCCAGCCAGGTGTCGGCCTTCATCCTGCAGAAGATGAAGGAAACCGCCGAGAACTACGTGGGCGAGAAGATCTCCCAGGCGGTGATCACCGTGCCCGCCTACTTCAACGACAGCCAGCGTCAGGCGACCAAGGACGCCGGCAAGATCGCCGGGCTTGAGGTGCTGCGCATCATCAACGAGCCGACCGCGGCCGCCCTGGCCTATGGCCTGGACAAGAAGGAAGGCGGCACCATCGCCGTCTACGACCTGGGTGGCGGCACCTTTGACGTCTCGATCCTGGAGATCGGCGACGGCGTGTTCGAGGTGAAGTCGACCAACGGCGACACCTTCCTGGGCGGCGAGGACTTCGACGCCCGCATCATCGAATACCTGGCCGCCGAGTTCAAAAAGGAGCAGGGGATCGACCTCAAGCAGGACAAGCTGGCCCTGCAGCGCCTGAAGGAGGCCGCCGAGAAGGCCAAGATCGAGCTGTCCAGCGCCATGCAGACCGAGGTCAACCTGCCCTTCATCACCGCCGACCAGTCGGGGCCCAAGCACCTCAACATCAAGCTGTCGCGCGCCAAGCTGGAAGCCCTGGTCGAGGACCTCGTGCAGCGCACCGTCGAGCCCTGCAAGAAGGCCCTGAAGGACGCCGGCCTGAAGCCCAACGAGGTTGACGAGGTGATCCTGGTCGGCGGCATGACCCGCATGCCCAAGGTCCAGGAGACGGTGAAGGAGTTCTTCGGCCGCGAGCCCCACAAGGGCGTCAACCCGGACGAGGTGGTGGCCATCGGCGCCGCCATCCAGGGCGGCGTGCTGAAGGGCGAGGTGAAGGACGTCCTGTTGCTCGACGTCACCCCGCTGAGCCTGGGCATCGAGACCCTGGGCGGCGTGTTCACCCGCCTGATCGACCGCAACACCACCATCCCGACCAAGAAGAGCCAGACCTTCTCGACCGCCGAGGACAACCAGACGGCGGTCACCATCCGGGTCTTCCAGGGCGAGCGCGAGATGGCCGCCGACAACAAGATGCTGGGCCAGTTCGATCTGGTCGGCATCCCGCCGGCGCCGCGCGGCGTGCCCCAGGTGGAGGTGACCTTCGACATCGACGCCAACGGCATCGTCAACGTTTCGGCCAAGGACAAGGCGACCGGCAAGGAGCAGCAGATCCGCATCCAGGCCAGCGGCGGGCTGTCCGACGCCGACATCGAAAAGATGGTCAAGGACGCCGAGGCCAACGCCGAGGCGGACAAGAAGCGCCGCGAGCGCATCGAGGCCCGCAATCAGGCCGACGGGCTGGTCCACGCCACCGAGAAGACCCTGGCCGAGCACGGCGACAAGGTCCCGGCCGAGGACAAGGCGGCGGTCGAGACCGCGCTCTCCGAGCTCAAGGAAACCCTGGCCGACGAGAACGCCGAGGCGGAGGCCATCCAGGCCAAGACCGAGGCCCTGACCCAGGTCTCCATGAAGCTGGGCGAGGCCATGTACAAGGCCCAGCAGGAAGCCGGCGAGGCCGCCGAGGGCGGGCCCCAGGAGTCCACCGGGCCGGCCGACGATGGCGTGGTCGACGCCGACTTCGAGGAAGTGGACGACAGCAAGAAGAGCTGATCCAGCTTCGCAAAGGCTGGCGCGGGCGCCCTTTGCGGCGCTTGCGCCCGCGCACCGGCCGGGCTCCGACCCCCACGGCTTTGAGTGGCCGGGGGTGACGGGGCCCGCGCCCATGTCAGGACCACGCCCGAAACAGCCTTGAACGGTTCCCCGGAACCGGAACGGGCCAGCGGCGGCGGCGGCGACGGACGGGGACGATGAGCAAGCGGGACTATTACGAGGTGCTCGGGGTGGCCAAGGGGGCCGGCCCGGACGAGCTGAAGCGGGCCTACCGCAAGGCGGCCATGAAGTACCACCCGGACCGCAACCCGGGTGACGCCGAGGCGGAACAGGCCTTCAAGGAGGTCAACGAGGCCTACGAGGTCTTGAAGGACGACCAGAAGCGCGCCGCCTACGACCGCTACGGCCACGCCGCCTTCGAGAACGGCATGGGCGGGGGTGGTTTCGGCGGCGGCGGCTTCGAGGGCTTCGGCGGCTTCTCCGACATCTTCGAGGAAGTGTTCGGCGACTTCATGGGGCGCGGCCGGGGCGGCGGCGGCAACCAGCGCGGCAACGATTTGCGCTACAACATGGAGATCGGCCTCGAGGAGGCCTACGCCGGCAAGAACGCCACCATCAAGGTGCCCACCTCGGTCACCTGCGAGGCCTGCTCGGGCACCGGCACCCGCGACGGCGCGGCGCCGGCCGCCTGCCCGACCTGTCGCGGGGTGGGCCGGGTGCGGGCCCAGCAGGGCTTCTTCACCATCGAGCGCACCTGCCCGACCTGCCACGGCGCCGGCAAGGTGATCAAGGACCCCTGCCCCAAGTGCAACGGCCAGGGCCGCCAGCGCCAGGAGCGCACCCTGGAGGTGACCATCCCGGCCGGGGTCGAGGACGGCACCCGCATCCGTCTGGCCGGCGAGGGCGAGGCCGGGTTGCGCGGCGCCCCACCGGGCGACCTGTACATCTTCCTGACCCTGAAGCCGCACCGCCTGTTCCGGCGCGAGGGGGCCAACATCCACTGCAAGGTGCCGATCCCCATGGTCACCGCGGCGCTGGGCGGCGCCATCGAGGTGCCGACCATCGACGGCGGGCGGGCCAAGGTGACCATCCCCGAGGGCACCCAGACCGGCCACCAGTTCCGCCTGAAGGGCAAGGGGATGAGCGTGCTGCGCTCGACCTCGCGCGGCGACATGTTCATCGAGGCGGCGGTGGAAACCCCGGTCAAGCTGAACCGCCGCCAGAAGGAGCTGCTGCAGGAGTTCGCCGGCCACGGCAAGGACGGCGACGACCACCATGGCAACAGCCCGGAAAGCTCCTCCTTCTTCAAGAAGGTCAAGGAGCTGTGGGACGACCTGACGGACTGAGGCCGGCGGGAATTCCAGGCATCAAAAAGGGGGCGGCGGCCCCCTTTTTATTTGTCTTTTTTCCAGCCCTCCGGGGGCGGTTGTCCCTCACCCCTCCGGGGGCGGGCTGTGCTGTTCCTCGGCTTCCAGCCACATGACGTTGATGATGCCCACGGCCAGCGCCGCGCCGAGGCCGAGGATCCAGGTGAAGTACCACATTGCTTGGGCTCCTTTCGGCTGGGCTCAGTAGGCGCTGCCGGCGCGCTGTTCGATCTCGGCCACCGTCACCCGGCCCCACATGCGCCGGTAGCACCACACGGTGTAGGTGAGGACCAGCGGCAGGAAGATGGCCACGGCCCAGAACATCACCGTCAGGGTCAGGTGGCTGGACGGCGCGTCCCACGCGGTGAGGCTGGAATCGGGCCGGATGCTGGAGGGCATGATGAAGGGGAACATGGAGGCCCCGGCGGTCATGATGATGCCGGTCATGCCCACCGCCGAAGAGACGAAGGCCAGTCCCCCCCGCCCCATCCAGGCCAGCCCGATCATGCCCAGGAGCCCGGCGAACCCGGCCACCGGGGCGAGGATGGCGAAGGGGTAATTGGTGTAGACGTCAAGCCACGCCCCGGCTTCCACCACCACCGTCTTGCCCAGCGGGTTGGGCAGGGCGTCGGTGGGCGGCATGGAGACGATGCGGTAGCCGTCGATGCCGAAGGCCACCCACACCCCGGCCAGGGCGAAGCCGGCCACCGCCACCGCGCCGACCAGCACCACCGCCTTGCGGGCCCGCTCGGCGATGGCGTGGTCGGCCCGCATCATCAGCCAGGTGCCGCCGTGGGCGGTCAGCATGGCCACGCTGATCACCCCGGCGAGCAGGGCAAAGGGGTTGAGCAGCGGCAACAGGGCGCCGAGCAGCGAGCCCTGGTAGTGGGGCCGCAACAGCTCGTCGAGATAGAACGGCACCCCCTGAAGCAGGTTGCCGAAGGCCACCCCGAAGATCAGCGCCGGGACGAAACCGCCGGTGAACAGGCCCCAGTCCCAGGCGTTGCGCCAGCGCGCGTCGCCGATCTTGGAGCGGTAGTCGAAGCCCACCGGCCGGAAGAACAGGGCGAACAGGACCAGCATCATGGCCATGTAGAAGCCCGAGAAGGCGGCCGCATAGACCGCCGGCCAGGCGGCGAAGATGGCGCCGCCGGCGGTGATCAGCCACACCTGGTTGCCGTCCCAGTGGGGGCCGACGGTGTTGATCACCACCCGGCGTTCCTCGTCGGTCTTGCCGACGAAGGGCAAAAGGTTGCCCACCCCCATGTCCATGCCGTCGGTGATGGCGAAGCCGATCAGCAGGATGCCGACCAGCAGCCACCAGATGAACTTGAGCGTTTCGTAGTCGAGGATCATGACCGCTCTCCAGGGCTTTGGATCATTCGGCGGGGGTGGCCAGGGGGCCGGGATCGCGCTCGAAGTGGTACCTGCCGGTGCCCAGCGAGCTGGGTCCCATGCGGCCGAAGCGGAACATCAGGAACAGCTCGATGGCCAGCAGGAAGGTGTAGAAGGTGATGAAGCCGGTCAGCGAGAAGATCAGCTCGCCGGTGGTCAGGCTGGAGGCGGCCAGGAAGGTCGGCAGCACCTCGCCGATGGCCCACGGCTGGCGGCCGAACTCGGCCACGAACCAGCCCACCTCGCAGGCGATCCAAGGCAGCGGGATGCCCCACAGCATCAGCTTGAGCAGCCAGCGCTTGTGCTGGATGGTGCGCCGCATGCTGTACCAGAACGAGGCGGCGATCATGAACAGCATCAGAAAGCCGATGCCGACCATGACGCGGAAAGTCCAGAACAGCGGCGCCACCGGGGGAATGGAGTCGCGCGCCGCCTGCGCCACCTGGGCGTCGGTGGCGGTGGTGATGTCCTCGGTGTAGCGCTTCAGCAGCAGGCCATAGCCCAGGTGCTCCTTGTTGGCCTCGAAGCTGGCCAGGGTGTCGCCGGATTCGTCGCCGGCGCGCAGTTTCTCCAGCGCCTCGTAGGCGATGATGCCGTGGCGGATGCGCACCGCGTGCTCGTCCATCAGGTCGGTCAGGCCGGTCACCTGCTCGTCCACCGAGCGGGTGGCGATCAGCCCCAGCATCCACGGCACCTTGATGGCGGCGCGGCTTTCCATCGCCTCCTCGTCGGGCAGGGCGAAGATCGAGAAGCCGGCCGGGGCGGGCTCGGTGTGGTATTCGGCCTCGATGGCGGCCAGCTTCACCTTCTGCACGTCGCCCAGCTCGTAGCCACTCTCGTCGCCCAGCACGATGACCGAGAGCACCGAGGCCAGACCGAAGCCGGCGGCGACCGAGAAGGAGCGCCGGGCAAAGGCCATGTCGCGCCCTTTCAGCATGTAGTAGGCGCTGATGCCGAGCACGAACATGGCCGCCGTCACGTAGCCGGCGGCCACCGTGTGGACGAACTTCACCTGGGCCACCGGGTTCAGGACCACCTCGGCGAAGCTGGTCATTTCCATGCGCATGGTCTCGGCCGAGAACTCGGCGCCCACCGGGTTCTGCATCCAGCCGTTGGCGACCAGGATCCACAGCGCCGAGAGGTTGGAGCCCAGCGCGGTCATGAAGGTGACCAACAAATGCTGGCGCTTGGACAGCTTCTCCCAGCCCAGGAAGAACAGGCCGATGAAGGTGGATTCCAGAAAGAAGGCCATCAGGCCCTCGATGGCCAGCGGTGCCCCGAAGACGTCGCCCACATAGTGGCTGTAATAGGCCCAGTTGGTGCCGAACTGGAACTCCATGGTCAGCCCGGTGGTCACCCCCAGGGCGAAGTTGATGCCGAACAGCTTGCCCCAGAACTTGGTCATGTCCTTGTAGATCACTTTGCCGGTCATCACATAGACCGACTCCATGATGAACAGCATCCAGGACAGGCCCAGGGTCAGGGGCACGAACAGGAAGTGGTACATGGCCGTCGCGGCGAACTGCCAGCGCGACAGGGCGATGAATGTCTCGTCGAACATGGGGCGGGCTCCGCACTCAGGGTCGGGCGGTAAGGGGGGCGCCGAACCCGGGGCGGGGGCTCCCGAAAAGGGGGGCGGCCGCCTCCGGGGTAAACCAGGGCGCGGCTTGACTATGAGCCGCCCCCCAGTCTGGAGGAATGACAATTCGCAGTCGATCTTTACAGGCCTAAAGTTATTTGCCCAACTCTTGAAAATCGCCCCGACGATGAAACATACACCAGTTACGAGCCGTCGGCGGCCCGCGCCGATGGCCGGTCCGATCGGTTCCGCGCCAATGGCCGGTCTGACCGTTTCCGCGCCAATGGCGCGGGGGCCCCGAATGGGGTAAGCAGGGCGCCATGTCCGACCAGCCCCCCCTCACCGCCGCGCGTCTCGGCTACGACCTGCGTCTGGCCGCCGCCTTCCTGACCCGCCTGCCGATCGCCTGGCCGAGCCCGCCCGGCGGCGGCGACCCGCCGCCCATGGCCAGCGTCATGTGGGCCTTTCCGCTGGTCGGCGCCGGCCTCGGGCTGGCCGCCGGCGGGGTGATGCTGGGCGGCCTGTGGCTGGGCCTGCCGCCGCTGGCCGCCGCCCTGCTGGCCCTGGCCGGGCTGGTCGTCGTCACCGGCTGCCTGCATGAGGACGGCCTGGCCGACGTCTGCGACGGTCTGGGCGTGCGCCCCGGCCCGGACGGCGACCTGACCCGCCGCCTGGAGGTGCTGCGCGACAGCCGCCTGGGCTCCTTCGGGGCGCTCGGGCTGATCTTCTCCATTGGCCTCAAGGCCGCCGCCCTGGTCGCCCTGGGCGGCGCCGCGCCGCTCGCCCTGGCCCTTGCCCTGGCTCTGGAGCGCGGCATCATGCCGCTCATCATGCACACCCTGCCGGCCGCCCGGGGCGACGGCGTGGGAGCCGGCTTCGGTCGCCCCAGCCGCCCGGTGGCGGGCACCGCCCTGGCCCTGTCGCTGCTCGTCGCCCTGCCCCTGGGCGGCGCCGGGGTGGCCGCCTTCGCCGCCGGCGTCGGGCTGGCCGCCGCCGCCATGATCGCCGCCCGGCGGCTGTTCGGCGGCTTCACCGGCGACGTGGTCGGGGCCATCGGCCAACTGGTGGCGGTCGTCATCCTGCTGGTTCTCGCCGCCCTCGTCGGGAGCCCCTCATGAGCCCCTCGATTCGCCTGTGGCTGGTCCGCCATGCCCCGGTCGCCGGCGCCGACGCCGGCCGCATCAACGGCCAGCGCGACGTGCCCTGCGACACCACCGACCGCCTCGCCCTGTTCGCCCTGGCCGGCGCCCTGCCGCGCGGCGCCCGCGTGCTGTGCTCGCCGCTGACCCGCTGCAAGGCCACCCTGGCCGCCGCCATCGACAGCGGCTTCCGGCCGGACGGCCCGGAAACCCTGGAACCCGACCTGATGGAACAGGACTTCGGCGCCTGGGCCGGCAAGTCCTGGGCCGAGCTGACCGACCATCCGCTGGCCCGCCGGATGTGGGCCGAGCCGGCCACCACCCGCCCGCCGGACGGTGAATCCTTCGCCGATCAGGTGGCCCGGGTCGGCCCGTTGCTGGAGCGGATCGTGGCCGACACCCCCGGCGGCGATGTGGTCCTGGTCTGCCACGCCGGCACCATCCGCGCCGCCCTGGCGGTGGCCCTGAACGTCGATCCGGCCGCCGCCCTGGCCTTCCAGATCGACCCGCTGTCGCTGACCCGGCTCGACGCCTACCCGGCCGACCCCGCCCCCGGCAAACGCCGCAAGCTGGACGGCGGCTGGGCGGTGGTCTGGGTCAACCGCCCCTGCCGCGCCCCCGGACCCGACCCATGACCATCACCCCGCCGACCCCCGACGACCTCACCCCCCTGCCCGCCCTGACCCTGGTCCTGGGCGGCGCGCGCTCAGGCAAGAGCCGCCTCGCCGAGGCCCTGGTGCTGGCCCATCTGGCCAAACGGGGCGGTGCCCCGGCGCGCTACATCGCCACCGCCCCGGCCCCCGGCGACGACACCGAAATGGCCGCCCGCATCGCCGCCCACCAGACCCGGCGCGGCGCCGACTGGACCACCGTCGAAGCCCCCGGCGACCTCACCGAGGCCCTCACCGAGGGCCCCCCCGGCAGCCCCATCCTGCTCGACTGCCTCACCCTGTGGCTGGCCAACCTGATGTTCGCCGACACCGACCCCGCCCCCCACATCAGCCAACTGCCCCACCTCCTCGACCAGGCCAGCGGACCAGTGGTCGCGGTCAGCAACGAAGTCGGCCTGGGCATTGTCCCCGACCACCCACTGGGCCGAACCTTCCGCGACGCCCAAGGCACCCTCAACCAAACCATCGCCCGACACGCCCCACGAACCATCCTGGTCACCGCCGGCCTCCCCCTGATCCTCAAAGGCTGATATCACTCTTCCAGAGATGCCGGCGTGCGGGGCACATCAAAGGGGCGCCGCCCCTTTGAACCCCGCTGGGGAGGCCGGGAGGCCTCCCCAGACCCCACCATGAGTCAAAGCCGGAGAAGAGGGGGGTGGCCGAGCGCACGCGCTCGGCCCCCCCCCTCTTCTCCGGCTTTAAGTCGCGGCGGGGGTCCGGGGGGGCCCCTGGTCCCCCCGGCGGGGGTTCCAAGGGGGCAGCGCCCCCTTGGCGTGGCTCCGCGCGCTGGCATCTCTGGGAGAGTGATATCGGCTTTTGAGGAGTGTCACATGGCGCGGTTTGAGGATTTGTCGCGGATACCGGCGACGGTGATCACGGGGTTTCTGGGGGCTGGCAAGACGACCTTGATCCAGCGTTTGCTGGAGAACCCGGCCGGTCGGCGCATTGCGTTGATCATCAACGAGTTCGGCGACATCGGCATGGATCGTCTGGTGTTGGACCGGGGCGCCGCCGAGGGGGTGTCCTGTGACATTCCGGGTTGTCGGGATGGTGACGTGGTGGAGTTGGCCAACGGCTGCATCTGTTGCACCGTGGCCGATGAGTTCCTGCCCACCATGCAGCATCTGATCGAGCGCGACGACCCGCCCGATCACATTGTCATCGAGACCTCGGGGTTGGCTCTGCCCAAGCCGTTGATCAAGGCGTTTCAGTGGCCGGACGTGCGCTCGCGGGTGACGGTGGATGGGGTGATCGCGGTGATCGACACGCCGGCGGTGGCGGCCGGCCTGTTCGCCGACGACCCGGCGGCGGTGGAGGCCCTGCGCCGGGCCGATCCCGGGCTGGACCACGAGAACCCGCTGGAGGAGGTGTTCACCGATCAGCTTCAGTGTGCCGATCTGGTGATGCTCAACAAGGCCGATCTGGTGGACGGGCCGACCATGGCCCGGGTCAAGGCCGATCTGGCTCCTCGGCTGCGCCCCGGGGTGTCGCTGCTGGCCACCACCCAGGCCGAGGTGCCGGGTGATCTGCTGCTTGGCCTGGGAGCGGCGGCGGAGGACGATCTCGACGCCCGGCCGAGCCATCACGACGGGATCGACAACGCCGACCATCACCACGACGACTTCGACAGTCTGGCCGTGGAGATCCCGTCCATCGCCGATCCGGCGGCGCTTCAGGCGGGCCTTCAGAAGGTCATCGCCGCCCACGGCCTGTTGCGGGTCAAGGGGGTGCTGGATGTGCCCGGCAAGCCGATGCGTCAGGTGGTGCAGGCGGTCGGGCCGCGCATCGAGCGCTACTTCGACCGCCCCTGGCGGGACGGCGAGGCGCGTCAGGGGCGGCTGGTCGCCATCGCCCTGACCGGCTTCGACCGGGCCCGGCTGTCGGCCGATCTGGCCGCCCTGGGCGGGGCCGGATGAGGGGGGCCGGATGAGGCGGCCCGATCTGGTTCTGGGGGTGGGCCACCCGGACCGTGGCGACGACGCCCTGGGTCACCGGCTGGTGGCCCATCTTGAGGGGCGCCTGCCGGGGGTCGAGGTGGTCGCCCACCATGGCGAGGGGCTGGGCCTGATCGCCCTGTGGGAGGACCGCCAAACGGTGGTGCTGGTCGACGCCGCCCAGAGCGGCGCCGCGCCGGGCACCCTGCACCGTCTGGACAGCGCCGACGGCAGCCTGCTCAACCCCCTGGCCGGACGCCTGTTCGCCACCAACAGCCACGCCTTCGGGGTGGCCCAGGCGATCCACACCGCCGCCGTCCTGAAGCGCCTGCCGGGGCGACTGGTGGTGCTGGCGGTGGAGGCGGCCGACCTCACACTGGGCCATGGATTGTCGGCCCCGGTGGCGGCTATGATGCCCCCCTTGGCCGAGGCGGTCGCCACCGCCCTGGGCCAATCCCTGAAGCCGGCGATGGGTGGGGGCCGATGACCGCCTGGCTGATGCGCAAACTCGACAATTTCTTCGCCGCCCTGCTCGCCGCCGGGGCCGGGATGCTGTTTTCGCAGACCCAGGCCTTCCTGGCCGCCTATCTGCAACGCCTGGGCGGCCATCTCGACGAGGCCGGGGTCCAGCTTGAGCGCGTGCACGCCAAGGCCGGGGCCTACGCCGAGCTGTCCGAGGCCAGCCGGCTGGCCGTGGAAACCGAACTGGCGGCCCGGGTCGGCGAGTTGCAAAGCGCCTTCGCGGCGATCAGCAACGCCGATGCCTTCCTGCGCCCGGCGGTCTTCCTGCGCCATGTCGAGCCGGACATCGCCTTTGCCGCCTTGCGGCACTTCACCCCGGCCCTGCCGCTCGACCCGCCGGGGCTGGTCTTCACCGTGGTCGGCATGGGGCTGGCCCTGCTCGCCTGGGAGGTGATCAAGCTGCCCCTGGCGGTGCTTCTCGCCCCCCCGGAACGGCGCGACGATCCCCCGCCGCGCCGCCGCAAGTCCGGCAACGGCGGCAACGGGCAGAAGGCGCGCCGCGAGCCGGCCCTGGCCCCGCCACCGCCGGCCCCAAAGCCGGCCCCCCGCCCCAAGCCCGACCCGCTGGCCCAGGCCGACCCGGAAGCCCTGCGCGCCGCCCTCAAGGCGGTGCTGGCGGAAACCCCGCGAAAGACGCCGCCCGACGGCCCCAGCCTTGCGCCGCGACCCAAGGCGCCGCCCAGGGAACCGTAGCCAAGGGGGCGCTGCCCCCTTGACCCCCGCCGGGGGGACCAGGGGCCCCCCGGACCCCCGCCGTGACTTAAAACCAGTCAGAGGGGGGCAAGCCCCCTCTGACTGGTTTTGACTCATGGTGGGGTCTGGGGAGGCCTCCCGGCCTCCCCGGCGGGGATCAAAGGGGCAGCGCCCCTTTGCACCGCCCCTTGCGCCACCGCCAGCGCCGGCGTAGGCTAATCACAGTTTCCGCCCGTAAATCCTGGGGAATACCATGACTGAACTGGAAGGGCGGCGGATTCTCCTTATCGTCTCGGGGGGAATTGCCGCCTGCAAGGCGCCGGAGCTGGTTCGCGAGCTGGTTCGGCGGGGCGCCCAGGTGCGCTGCCTGCCGACCCGGGGCGCCAAGCAGTTCGTCACCCCGTTGACCTTGCAGACCCTGAGCGGTCAGGCGGTGGCCGACGAGCTGTTCGACCTGACCACCGAGCACGAGATCGGCCACATCCAACTGTCGCGCGAGGCCGAGCTGATCGTCGTCGCCCCGGTCACCGCCCACCTGCTGGCGCGCATGGCCCACGGGCTGGCCGACGATCTGGCCAGCACGGTGCTGCTGGCCACCGACACCCCGGTGCTGGTCGCCCCGGCCATGAACGTGCGCATGTGGACCCACCCGGCGACCCAGGCCAACCTGGCCACCCTGGCCCAGCGCGGGGTGCGGGTGGTCGGCCCGGCCGAGGGCGAAATGGCCTGCGGCGAGTACGGCCCCGGCCGGCTGGCCGAGGTGCCCGACATCGTGGCCGCCATCCAGGCCGCCCTGACCCCGGCCGACCAGCGCCTTCGCGGGCGCCGCGCCATCGTCACCAGCGGCCCGACACGGGAGCCGCTGGACCCGGTGCGCTTCCTCTCCAACCAGTCCTCGGGCCGCCAGGGCCATGCCATCGCCGCCGCCCTGGCCGAGCTGGGGGCGGCGGTGACCCTGGTCACCGGGCCGGTGACGCTGGCCGACCCGCCGGGGGTCGATACCCGCCACGTGGAAACCGCCGAGGAGATGCTGGCCGCCTGCCGGGCCGCCCTGCCGGCCGACATCGCGGTGTGCGCGGCGGCGGTCTCCGACTGGCGGGCCGCCGCGCCGGCCCCGGGCAAGCTGAAGAAGGACGCCGACGCCACCCCGCCGCGCCTGGAACTGGTCGCCAACCCGGACATCCTGGCCACCCTGGCCGGCCTGCCGGCGGATCGGCGCCCGGCCCTGGTGGTCGGCTTCGCGGCCGAGACCGACCACCTGCTGGAGCACGCCCGGGCCAAGCTGGCCCGCAAGGGCTGCGACTGGATCATCGCCAATCAGGTCGGCCCGGGCACCGACACCTTCGGCGGCCCCGACAACACCGTGCACCTGATCGACGCCGCCGACATGGAATCCTGGCCCACGGCGGCCAAGACCGAGATCGCCCGGCGCCTCGCCCGACGCATCGCCGATCATCTGGAGACCCGTTGATGGACCCCGTTGCCGTTCCCGTTATCCGCCTGCCCCACGCCGACACCCTGCCCCTGCCGACCCCGGCCACGGCGCACGCCGCCGGGGTCGACCTGATGGCCGCCATCGGCGGCCCGCAGACCCTGGCCGCCGGCGCTTTCGAGGCCATCCCCACGGGGCTCGCCATCGCCCTGCCCGAGGGCTACGAGGCGCAGGTTCGCCCGCGCTCCGGGCTGGCGGCGCGGCACGGGGTGACGGTGCTCAACAGCCCGGGCACCATCGATGCCGACTATCGCGGCGAGATCAAGGTGATCCTGATCAACCACGGCCACGCGTCGGTGACCATCGAGCCCGGCCAGCGCATCGCCCAGTTGGTGGTGGCGCCGGTGGCGCGGCTCTCCTGGCAGCCGGTGGACAGCCTGCCCGAAACCGCCCGGGGGGCCGGCGGGCTGGGCTCGACCGGGGTCTGACGCCCATGCTCAGGCCCAGCCGCAAGACCCTGTACGCGCTGGAGGCGGTGCTCGACATCGCCTATCACGCCGGCGGCGAGCCGGTGCAGAGCCGCCAGATCACCCAGCGCCAGGGCATCCCCCGGCGCTACCTGGAGCAGACCCTGCAACAACTGGTGCGCGGCGGCATCCTGACCGGGGTGCGCGGCCCCCGGGGCGGCTACCGGCTGGCCCGCGAGCGTCGGCGCATCAGCCTGGGCGAGATTGTCCGCCTGCTCGAGGTCGAGGAGGCCCCGGCCGACGACGCCGACGCCCCGGCCTCGGCCCTGGGGCAGGTGGTGGTCCGCCCGCTGTGGGACGATCTGGCCGAGCAGTGGCTGGCCCAGCTCGACACCATCAGCCTGGACGACCTGTGCCGGCAGGCCCAGAGTCAGGGCATCGAACCGGACCAACCGCCCCCGCCGGTCGATTTCTGCATCTGATCCCGGTGTGCACCGCGCCGCCCACCCGAAAGGAGACGGAGCCATGCGCCTGCCCGAGACCATCAACCCGCCGGTGTTCATCGGCTCGGCGGCCCTCACCCTGGCCTTCGTGGTCTTCGGGGTGAGCTTTCCCGAGGCCGCCAACAGCACCTTCGCCGCCGTGCAGACGTGGATCGTCGAGACCTTCGGCTGGTTCTACATGCTGGCCGTGGCGGTCTTCGTGGTCTTCGCGCTGGGCCTCGCCCTGTCGCCGCATGGCCAGGTGCGCCTGGGGCCGGACGATTCGCGGCCCGACTACAGCTATGCCTCGTGGTTCGCCATGCTGTTCAGCGCCGGCATGGGCATCGGGCTGATGTTCTTCGGCGTCGCCGAGCCGATGATGCATTTCACCAACCCGCCGGTGGGCGTCGGCGGCGACGTGGCGGCGGCCCGCGAGGCGATGAAGATCACCTTCTTCCACTGGGGCATCCACGCCTGGGCGATCTATGCCGTGATCGGGCTGGCCCTGGCCTACTACGCCTTCCGCCACGATCTGCCGCTGACCATCCGCTCGGCCCTGCACCCGTTGCTGGGCGAGCGCATCCACGGGCCCCTGGGCCATGCCGCCGACATTTTCGCCGTTCTTGGCACCATGTTCGGGGTGGCCACCTCGCTCGGCCTGGGGGTGTTGCAGGTCAACGCCGGGCTGGCCTACCTGTTCGACGTGCCGGAGACTCCCGGCGTGCAGTTGCTGCTGATCGCCGTCATCACCCTGATGGCCACCGCCTCGGTGGTCGCCGGGCTGGATGCCGGGATCAAGCGGCTGTCCAACCTCAACCTGATCCTCGCCCTGATCCTGCTGGTGTTCGTGCTGCTGGCCGGGCCGACCCTGTTCCTGCTCAAGGTGACGGTGCAGAACACCGGGGCCTATCTGTCGGAAGTGGTCAGCAAGACCTTCACCCTTTACGCCTACGAGCCCAACGAATGGATCGGCGGCTGGACCCTGTTCTACTGGGCCTGGTGGATCGCCTGGTCGCCCTTCGTCGGCATGTTCATCGCCAGGGTGTCGCGCGGGCGGACCATCCGCGAGTTCGTGGTCGGGGTGTTGCTGGTGCCGGTGGGCTTCACCTTCCTGTGGCTCAGCGTGTTCGGCAACGGCGGCATCAGCCTGGACCAGGGGGTGGCCGGCGGGGCCATCGCCCGGGCGGTGTCCGAGAACGTGCCGCTGGCCCTGTTCACCTTCCTCGAGCAGTTCCCGTGGGCCGGGGTGTCTTCGCTTGTGGCCACGGTGCTGGTGGTCACCTTCTTCGTCACCTCGTCGGACTCGGGCTCGCTGGTGATCGACATCATCACCTCCGGCGGGCGCGGCGACACGCCGGTCTGGCAGCGCACCATGTGGGCCCTGGCCGAGGGGCTGGTGGCCGCCGCCCTGCTGCTGGCCGGCGGCCTGGGGGCCTTGCAGACGGCCTCGATCACCGCCGCCCTGCCCTTTGCCTTCGTCATGCTGGCGGTCTGCTACGCCCTGCTGAAGAGTCTGCGCATCGAGGCGGCGCGGCGCGAGGCCGGCGCCTTGATGAGCCACGTGCAGATCCAGGGCGCCGAGGTCGACTGGCGGCGCTGGCTGGCCAACATCGTGCATCAGCCGAGGCGCGGCCGCATCGAGGCCTTCCTGCACAACACCGTGCTTGGCGCCATGCAGGAGGTGGCCGAGGAAGTGGGCAAGCTGGGTCACCTGGAGGCCAACGCCCGCATCGACGGGCGCGAGGCCGCCCTGACCATCCACCATGGCAGCGAACGTGACTTCCTCTATGCCGTCAAACCACGCTCCTTCGAGGCCGCCGACGACTATGCCTTCGCCCAGGGGCAGGGACGGGGCGATGGCGAGGCCGCCGACGACCAGTACTACCGGGCCGAGGTGTTTCTCTCGGAAGGCAGCCAGAACTACGACGTCTTCGGCTATACCCGCGAACAGATCATCGGCGACATCCTCTCGCAGTACCAGAAACACGTCCAGTTCCTGCACCTGACCCGCTGAGGGACGGTGGCGGCCGCGACATGCAAAGGGGCGCCGCCCCTTTGAACCCCGCTGGGGAGGCCGGGGGCCTCCCCAGACCCCACCATGAATCAAAACCCCACCCAGGGGGGCTTGCCCCCCTGGCTGGGGTTTTAGAGCGGTGAGCCTTTAATCTGACGCATATCCGGCGTGCTTGAGGTAGTTCCAGCATTCGTCTGGAGTGTAGAGGTCGCAGATATCGCCGAGGG
>NZ_FNCV01000034.1 GCF_900100455.1 Roseospirillum parvum
GACCGACGACGGAGCCCTCCAAATCGAACTCTCCTTCGACAACGCCGACGAGGCCGTCCTCACCGCGCGCCGCGAGTGACTTCTTCAACAGCCTGTTAGGAAGCGCGACGGCGCCTGGGGAGGAATGTTGACCGATCGAGAAACCGGTCAATCCATCTCTTCAAAACGTATTTATGCCACGGAGGACCAAGCGAAGCTTGCCGCATTTGATGGAATGATTTTTCTGAAGAATGAAAGGGGGTGGGGACGGTAGCGCGGCGAATTTGTGGCGAGCTACAGTATCAACCGTTGTGCTGTCAGCGTAGTAAGCTTTGCGAAATGGTTTTCGAGCATCGAGATACGATTTTCCGAGATTTTGCGACAAGCTTGCTTTCAGAAAAAAGCCCCGCCTTGCGGCGGGGCTTCGGTCGAGGAAAGGGGCCGTGTCAGGCCGCGGGCTTCAACGGCTTGGGAGCCATGCGTTGGCTCTCCAGCCATTTGTTGAATTCGGCGCGGTCGATATAGACCCGGCCACCGATCTTCAGCAGCGCGGGTTTCAGTCCATTCGTTTCCGCATGGAATATCCACCAGCGCAGCGTGGCTTCCGTGATGAACGGCGCTTCCGCCGCTACCTGCTTCACGGTCGCCAGGTCCCGATAGTCAACCATGACAACCTCATGGTTCGAGGGGCCAGAAAAGAAGCAGGAACCTTCTATATGCCCCAAATTCGGCTGATCTTCAATTCTTTGGACTGGCTGTATTGCCCTCGAAGATGTCCTCGCCGAGGCTTTCCACCAGCCCTTTGACGTGGCTTTCGGACAGGTGCGCATAGCGACGCACCATCTGGAGCGTCCGATGGCCCAGAACTTCGGCGATTTCTACAAGGCTCGCGCCCTTCATGGCGAGGTAGCTGGCCGTCGAGTGTCGAAGGTCATGGAAGCGGAAATCTTCGAGTCCGGCCTTGTCACGGGCGTTCTCCCACGCCGTTCGGATGTCGATGGGCTGGAGCCCGTCCGACCGAGGGAACAGCCAGCGGGTTTTCGGCGGCTCGGGCAATTCGTCGTAGAGAGCTTGCACCTTGGCAACCTGTTCGGTCAGCAACTCCCGCAGGTGGCGGGCAAGGGGCGTAGCGCGGGTGTCGCCGTTCTTGGTGTCGCGAAAGATTGCCGACGCCCGCTGGAGATCCACATCGGCGAGGGTCAGGCCGAGGATTTCACTCTTACGTGCGCCGGTGGAGAGGGCAAAGACGACCACGGTGAAGAGCTGATCGTTGTCGCTGGCCTTGCATGCCTCAAGAAGGTTGGCCCGTTCTTCGGCACTGAGGAAGCGCGTGCGCTCGTCTCGGATTTTCGTGATGGCATTTACGCCGTCTAAGAGCCTGATCGGAAAAGAGTTGAGTGATTTCAGTCGGTTGTGATTCGATGGGTGGTGTCTAGGCATCCATGGAGCACAACATGTGGACCGAAAT
>NZ_FNCV01000010.1 GCF_900100455.1 Roseospirillum parvum
TCGAAAAGTCGGCACAGAACTTCTTGGCCGCTGTCATGTTGGCTTCAACACGACTCTGGATGCGGGATTATGAGTCCAGAACCTAGAGCAGATCGTGCGAAATGTGAATCGCGGAGCGCTTCACATTTCGCACGATCTGCTCTCGATCTTAGATGTAGAGCCGATTTGAGCGAAAAATCGTTAACCACCAAGTGGTTCCGATTTTTCGCTCTCGGCTCTAGGCGGGGCAAACGTGATCCGCCGTGAGAGGCGAGACGCGCCGACATGGCGCCCTGGGGTGGTCTTGATCCACCGACAGCGCGGATATACCCTGAAGGCGAAAGGCGGTGGTCGCGGACGGGCGCGCCAACCACCGCTGGCTTGCCAACCGCCCGATCAGGTTGGCGCTCACACCTCTTCAGGTCAGCGGGAGAGCCGCGTTCCGCTTTGGGCGCGATTGACGGTTCATCCCCACCCGGGTGGGGAACACCGAGCGGCGCTCCATTGGCGGGGCAAGTGAACTGAGGGGGCTCGAAACAGACTGAGGGGGCCCGGCCCATCCGGCCCCCCTCAAGTAGTGTGATCGCCTTGGGAGGGTGATGGGCACCTTCGGCGATGTCACCAACCTTTACCCTACGCCCGTCGAGCCCACGATCAAGGCGCCCAGGAAAGGCCGCACCCCTCCCACCCGCCCCTCCATGGCGGATCGGCTGCTCCGGCGATCCAGCCCCCCTTCAATCCCCCGGCTCATCCCCGCGTGGACGGGGAACACAATCAAATCCGAGAGCTGCGCAAGCCCCGAGGCGGTTCATCCCCACGCGGGTGGGGAACACGACAAGCCCATGCATCCCACCCTCATGCGCGACGGTTCATCCCCACGCGGGTGGGGAACACACAGACGCCCGGCGGGTTGTCCGGGTAATTCCCGGTTCATCCCCACGCGGGTGGGGAACACGTGCGCACGCTGTCCCGGCTGATATCATGCCCCGGTTCATCCCCACGCGGGTGGGGAACACGATGCCGCTGCCCGACCCGCTGGTGATCGACACGGTTCATCCCCACGCGGGTGGGGAACACCCGTGCACCCCCAGGCGCTGCTGGAAATCCAGCGGTTCATCCCCACGCGGGTGGGGAACACTCTTTCCAGAGCGCCCTGATTTTAAACACGTTTCACAATGTCAAACAAGCCACCGAGCGTTCATGCCCTGTTCAGGGCGTCCGTCCGGGCCCAGTTTCGATATTGGTTTCGATATTGGCTTCCATCTTGGTTGCCGCGTTGCTTTCGTCCCCGGGCGTGTCCGGTCCGGAGACCTCCGGCCGCTCCACGGCCGCATCCCGGGGCTGAAAGGCGACCAGCCGGAAGCCGTCATAGTCCACCGGCAGGCGCCGGTTGGGGCCGCAGGTGTCGATCTCGAAGCCGGCGTCGGTGGGGGCGCTGAAGGCCAGCACGCCACTGCCCTGGCCGATGTTGTCGAGCACCTGTTGCCAGATCATCTCGCGCGTGCGGCGCCCGTAAACGCCCACATAAACCCCGGCCCGCACCTCCAGCAGCCACACCGCGAGGCGGCCACGCAGGCGGGGCGGCACGTTCTCGACCACGATCACCATCATCGCCCTACCCCCGGTGCCCCTGATCGCCCGAGGGCGTCTCGGCAATGGCGGGAGGCTGGGCCTCCGGCGGCGCCTGGGGCGGTTCCAGGCCGCCGGCGGCCAGCACGTCCTCGATGGTCGGGATGAGCCGTCCCAACAGCTTCTCGCGACGGAAGGCATCGCGGATCAAAAGCCGCATGCCGGTGGCATCGACCACCACGAAGGTGCCGTCGATGACATCGAGCTGGCCCGGCTCGACAAAGATCAGGCTGGAGCGATCCTTGAGCGGGATCGGCTTGGGCGGGGTCAGGCCGGGCAGCGGCGGCACCGGGGTTATGCCCCCGGCGGCGCCGGACGGACCAGCAGCAGCCCGAAGCCGAACGCCTTGGCCGGGCCGATCCCCTGGCGCAGGGCGGCGGCGAAGGCGGCCGGGTCGGTGATGGTCAGCAGGCCGTCGAAATCGAGGCTGGAGAGCACCGCCTGACCGCCCCCGCGCCGCCCCACCCGATGCCGCCGGTAGCCGTCCACGGTGACGCGCGGCGTGCCATCGGTGGCGCGGTCCAGGGCAAAGCCGCGGGACTCGGCGCGGGCGGTCAGCCAGTCCAGGCCCTGGGTGCGCTCGAGCCCGGCCCGGGCGTCGCGCCGCGCCGCGCCGCTGTCGAGCGGATACAGCCCCTCCATGACCACGTCGCGGCGCCGGCTGGCGCGGCTGCCGTCGCCCCGGCGGCGGGCCACCGTGGGGTTGGCGCGCAGCGAGAAGGCCAGCCGTTGGCCGACCCGCCAGGGCACGTCCAGCGGCTTGGGTTCATCGATGTGGAACAGGTCGCCGTGATGGCTCGGCGGGCGGGCCGAGTAGGTGAGGAAGCGGCCCGGCTCGATCTCGCGCCACAGGAAATCGCGCCGGCGTTCGGGCGCGTCGGCGAACAGCGACCACATCAGGCGATGCCCGGTGGCCAGCGGCATCGGCGCGTCGCGACCGCCGGGCAGCAGGATCGGGGCCAGGGCGGCGGCGGCGGCATCGCGCTTCAGGGTGACGCGGGTGAGCAGCCAGGGCCGGTCCGACTCCGAGATCGAACGATCCGTCATGGCGTGGCCTCCTCGGTGGTGGGCGGCGGGGCGGCGGGCGGCGGGGTGGTGGGCGGCGGGGTGGTGGGCGGCGGGGTGGTAGGCGGCAGGGTGGCGATCAGCACGTCGCGCTCGGCGAACTGCCAGCGGTCACGGTTGAGCGGCACGTCGCGGCGGGTTTCGCGCCGCTCGACGCCGCTCAGCCCGGGGGCGCCGACATCGGCGGCGACGGTCCGGCCATCGGCGCCGAGCGCCGCGCGCAACGTCGCTTCCGGAGCCTTGGGCGCGCGCCCGGCCAGCGCCTCGGCCAGACTGTCGGCGGCGATCACCTGGGGATCGAGAGGCAGCGCGAAGGGGCAGCCGCGCCGCCCGAAGTAGGGCGCGAAGACCGGGCGGCGCAGGGCCTCGGCCAAAGCCTCGGGATCGGCGCTGCCGGTGCCATCGGGGCGTGGCCACAGGGCGACGGTGAACAGCGCGTCGGCCCGGTAGTCACGCCGCGAGACCAGGGTGTTCAGCTCGTGACGCGGCAGGGCCAACTCGTCCCGCCGGGTGGCGAAGGCACGCCCGCGCCGGGTCGAGGGCGCCTGGATGGTGTGGTAGTCGGTGAGCGGGCGGCCCGGCGCGTCGTCGCGCACGGCCATCGCCCAGGCCCCATCCAGCACCGCCAACGCCGCCCCCTGATGACGCCGGATGCCCAGCGCCGCCGCCAGCAGGCCGAGCACCCCGGAGCGCCCGGGGCGCGGCCAGCCCGGGCGGTTCTCGCCGACCGCGATCTCGCCCATGGCGGCCAGCGGGCCGTACAGGGCGAAGGTGACGAAGGTGGTCATGCCGTCTGCCTCGCGGCAAAGGCGGCCAGATCGGCCAGGGTCCCCGTCTCGCCCGGCCACTGCCCGGTCAGGTCCAGGGCGCGGGCCGCCGGATCGTTGCCATAGGCCCCGGCGAGGGCGGCCCGGGTCTCGATCAGCGCCGCCACCGACTGCCCCATCTGGTCGGTGCCGCCGACCGGCTTCAGGAACGCCATGGACAGCCCGCGCGGCATGTCCGGGCCGCGCTCGACCAGCACGAACTGGGCCAGGGTGTGGTGGGCGTAGCTGTTCACCTTGCCCTTGGGCACCACGGTGGCGGCGGCGCGGACCAGGGCGGCGATGGAGTCGTCGGCCAACCCTTCCTGACCTTCCAGGTTTTCGACCAGCAGGTCGCGGTTGATGCAGGCGTAAAGGTAGAAGACGCCGGCCCCGTACTCCTGCACGCCCACATGCCCGGCCCCGGAATCGTCGGCCTCGTGCGGGTCCTTCAGGTCATCGACGGCGGTATAGTAGTCGTCCTCGACGATCACCCGGTGGGTGGTCATGGCGTGGGCCACCTGGGCCGCCGCCTCGCGGTTGTAGCGCGGATCGTCGGCCAGCATGCGCCCGAACAGGGCAAGGTCGGCCGCCGTGTCGGTGCGCCGCAGGACGCTGTCGGCGCTGGGCTCGATGCTCTCGCCGGCCAGCGCCCTGTCGGCCAGGGCAAAGGCGGCGGCCCGCTCCTGGGGACTGATGAAGGCCAGTTGCTTGAGGTGGCGGGGGTCCTTGTTCGCCTTGGCCGCCTCGCCGTCGCCGCCGTCGTCCTCCAGCTTGCCGAACACGTCGGCGATGGCCCGGGCCGTCGACAAGGCCGCCTCCGGCGCCATGCCGCCGGCCACCAGATGGTCGTGGAGTTCCTCGCCCAGGCGCTTGGTGCGCTGGGCCAGATGGCCGGCCAGGGCCTGTTGGAAGGCGTCGGAGGTGCGCCAGGCCCGCTTCAGCGACTGGCTGGAGACGCGCAGACGGGGCGCGCCGCCCATGACCACCGTTTTCGGCCGGCCGCTGTCGTCGCGGTTCAGGTTGGCGGCCGGGTACGAGGCCAGGGCGTGGATCTGGATGAAGGTGCTCATGGGCTGTCTCCGGAAGCGGACGGAAGGTCGGCGGTGGGATCGGCATCGGGGCGGGCCCGGCCGGCGTTGTAGTAGTCGAACACCCAGCGCTGGCGGGTGTGGTCGGACCAGAAAAGAAGCGAGTGGGCGAGGTCGGCCACGTTGGCCGTGCCCTTCATCAGGCGGACCAGCCGCACGAAGGCGCTCATCAACTCGCTCTCGTCGTCGCCGTCGGTGAGCAGCAGGCGGCGCAGACGCTGTTCGGAAAGGGTGGCGCCCTCCACGTCGTCATCCTTGGTCGAGGTGGCGCCGACGGCGCGCATCACCGACAGGCCCGGGGCGTGCTCCTTGACGTGGGCCAGGGTCACCGCCAGGGCGCCGACCCGGCCCAGACGGTCCGGGCGGTCGGCACGGTTCAGGCGGCGGGCCAGGGTCAGGGTCTGGGGGACCAGCAGCGCCTCCAGCGGGCTGTGGCAGCGCCGGAGCCTGGCGGCGGCGGCCCGGTTGTCCCGCAGGTCGCGCCACCAGTCGAGCGCCACGGCGCCGCTATCGGGTTTGGGATCGGTCATGGGCGGAGTCTCCAATGGGGCCTCAGGTCTTGGCCGGGCGTCTCTTGGCGGAAGGGCGAGCCTTGGGCTTTTCGGGCGGCGGCAGGCCCAACGCCTCGACCACCTTGCGGCCGTCCTTGAGCTCGGGGACGAAATGGCCGGTGAGCCAGGAGCGGGCCGAGACGACGCGGCGGAACTCGGCCAGTTCCAACCCCTCGACCGGCGCCAGTTCGTCGAACAGCGCGGCGGCGGCGGCGCGCAGGGCGCGCAGGAAGCCACGGCGCGGGACGAGATACGCCTCTTCCGTCTCGCGCCCCTGCCCGGCGGCGGCGGTCAGGGCCGCGAAGAAGGCCGACTCGGTGGCCCGCCAGAAGCGGGCCTCGAGATGTCCGAAGTCGCCCCGGGCATTCTTCTTGGGGTTGGGGAACAGGGCCTCCTTGATGGCATCAACGGTGGCCCGGGCAATGATCTGAGCCGCCGCGACCAGGGCGGCGGCGGTGCCGTGGAGGCGGTCGCGGGTGTCCTCGTCGGGGCTGAGCAGCAGGGGCATCTCGGCCTCCACCCAGCCCCGGGCCTTCATGTTGTCCATGTCATAGCCGAAGGCACGCAGGCGCACCCCGTCATAGCCCCCCAGCCCGGCCAGCCGCGCCCGCGCCGCCGAGACACCGGCGGCGCACCGCCGGGTGGCCTCCCCGGACTCCCCGGACTCCAGGGTCAGGGCCAGCCAGTCGCGGTAGCCGATGCCCGAGGGCCCGCCGTGCACCGGCAGCCAGTCGGCGCCCGGCTTGGGACGGTAGTAGGGGCTCAAGGGGTGCCGGAAGCCGCCCTCGCCGTACTGGAAGCCGTAGGGGCGGGTGACGTAACCGGCGACCATCACCGGATCGGCCTCGCCGGTCAGGTCGCACGCCTCGCCCGGCTCGGCGGCGCGGAAGGCCAGACGGATGCGGCGCGGCATGGCGAACCAGACGTGGCGCGGATCGACCTCGGCCTGGGTGGTGCGCCGTCCCTGCTTGCCGGAAACCCGGGTCGGGCCGAGCCAGGGGAAGATGGCGGCGGGGTCGGCCGGCGCGCCGGAAGGTCGCCGTTCCTCGCAGTCCGGGCGGCTTTCCGCGTTGAGCCAGATCAGGTGCCACAGGGTGGCGCTGCCCGGGGGATCGGCTGGCGGCAGGACCACGGTGGTCAGGGGACCGCCGCCGCGCAGCGAGGTCATGTGGCCGGCGCCACCGCCCGGGGCATAGGTCTGAAGGGTCAACAGGGCCCAGGCGGCGGCGGGGCGCGACAGCCGGGCAACCCGGTCGCGGTGCACGAACAGATCGGTGTTGCGGCTGCGGGTCTGCTGGCCGGGGGCGTCGATGAGCAGGGCCTCGACGCCGGTTTCGTCGCCCGACAGCGCCGCCTCGTCCTGCAGGAAGCGGGGTCCCGCGCCGTCCAGCACCAAGGCCCGGGCGTGGGCCGAAAAGGCGGCGCGCAAGGTTTCCGGCGAAGGCGGCGATTGCCATCCCTCGTCCCAAGCCTCGCCGTCGGCCGGCGGGCAGGCGGTGGAGACCAGACCGATCAGGAACTCGAGCAGGGCGCCGTTGAAATCGGGGCGCGGCGCGGCCAGGGCGACCACCGGCGCATGGGCGCCGCCGGTGAAGTCGGTCAACTGGTCGGGCCGGATGCGATCCACCCGCCCATCGGCCCGGCGCACCGGCAACCAGGGGTGGTCGAGGAGGGAAAAAGAGCCGGTGGCCATGCGGGCTTACCTTTCACAGCGGGCATCAGTTCATTCAATGCGCGCATTGCATGTTGGACGCGCGGGGAGAGTTTTTAAGAGGCCGCCGAAAGTCTAGGAGTGTCCCGGGGGCAACCCACAGCCACCTTGAGGCGCGGGCTGTTCGTCGCCCGCCAGGCCCAGCCCCCGGCGGGCGCAATAGGTCAGGGCGCGCGGGCGGCCCTCGGGGTCGCGGGCCAGGCCCCGCCATGTGCCGTCGGCCCCGGGCTCCAGCGCCACCAGGGGCAGGTCGCGCTCCCAGCGCCCCCAGTCGGCCCGCGCCGCCGCCGCCGCCCGGGCCAGCTCCGGGTCGGGCTCTTCCCAGGCGACCGGGGCCAGCCACCGGGCCGACCAGGAAAGCTGCGACAGGCGCCAGGCCAGGGCCGGCGGCTGGTCGGGGCCGGGATCGATCCACGGGCGCAAGGTGGCGCCCTGCCGGCGGCCCAGGCGCAGCACCACCGGGTCGTCGCCGTCGCGGGTCTTCAGACGGTGGTCGGGCGCCCACAGCGGGGCGTGGGCGTAGCCCGCCGACAGGGCCAGCACGGTGGCCCGGGCCTTCGAGCCGCCGGCCAATGCCGCCCCGTCGGCGACGCGGCTGGCCGCCGTCAGGGCGGGCGGCTCGGTCGCCGCCGGCCCATAGACCGCCTCGATCAGCTCCCGGGCCCGGGCCGGCAGGTCGAAGGCGCCCAGCCGCTGGATCAGCCGCGCCGTCCGCCACAGCACCCCGGCATGGCGATAGACGGCGGCGGTGCCCGGCAGCTCGGCGCGCAGCCAGTCGGCCGGCGGGTCCTCGGCGGCCGGCGGGGCGACGACCAGCAGTTCGGGCGTGCCCAGGCGGTCCGGACGCGGGTGGCGCCACAGCCGGCCGGCCCGCTGGATGAGCAGGTCGATCGGCGCCAGATCGGTGACCAGGGCATCGAAATCCACGTCCAGCGACTGTTCCACCACCTGGGTCGCCACCAGGATGCGGCCCGCCCGCGCCTCGGGCTGGCTGTCGCGGCCGAAGCGGCGCATCACCTCGGCCTCGATGGCCAGCCGGTCGCCCAGGGCGAAGCGGGCGTGGAACAACAGCGGGGCGAGCCCCCGCGCCGCCAAGGCGTCGTGGGTGGCGATGGCGTCGTCCACCGTGTTGCGCAGCACCAGCACGGCGCCGCCGGCCCGCGCCGCCGCCTCGGCCGCGTCCAGCCCGGCGGCCACCGTCGGCAGGCAGCGCACCGGCAGGCGGCGGGCCTGCCGCGTCCAGGCGTCCACCGGCTCGGTCCGGGCGATCCCGGCGCCGTGCAGGGTCGCCGCCGGATAGGGCGCGGTGGCGGTCTGGCCGGCCGCCTCCAAGCCCCCGGCCCCGCGCGCGAAGGCCGCCGTCAGCCGGGCCCGCTGGGTCGCCGGCAGGGTCGCCGAGAGCAGCAGGGTATGGCCGCCCAGGGCGGCGTGGGCCTCGATCAGGGCGGCGATCTCCTCGCCCACGTAGGCGTCGTAGGCGTGGACCTCGTCGAGGATCAGCACCTTGCCCAGCAGGCCGAAGCGGCGCAGCCCGGTATGGCGGGCCGGCAGCACCGACAACAGCGCCTGATCGACCGTGCCCGCCCCCACGTCGGCCAGGAAGGCCAGCCGCCGGTCGTCGGCGATCCAGGCGGCGCACTGCGCCCCGGCCGGCTCGTCGGCGGGGGTTTGCGGCACGCCGCCGCCATAGGCCCCCTCGCCCGGCGCGGCGGGCAACCGGGCCGCCCGGAAGCCCGGGTGCAGCCCCCGGTCGCCGTGGGCCAGGGCCAGGGAGGGTGCCGCCGAGGCAGCGAACAGGCGGCGGTAGAGGGCGCCCAGGCGGTCGAACATGGCGTTGGCGGTGGCCTGGGTGGGCAGGGCCAGATAAAGGCCGCCGGCCCGGCCCGCCGCCATCAGCCGGTGGGCCAGCAGCAGGGCGGCCTCGGTCTTGCCGCTGCCGGTCAGGTCCTCGAGCAGGGCCAGCACCGGGCCATGCGCCGGCAGGGCGACGGTGGCCGCCCACTGTTGCAGCGGAGTGGGCGTCAGGTCGGCACCGCCGGTCAACCCGGCCAGCCCCCGCGCCGGGGCCGCCGGGGCCGGCACCACCCCGGCCTCGGCCACCGCCGTCGCCGCCGCCGGCCGGGCCACTTGGTGCCAATAGGCCGCCGGATCGTCCGGCGCGGCGGCGTAGGGAAACCAGCCCTGGGCCGAGCCGATCCAGTCGGCGGTGGCGATCAGACCGGCGACCGCCAGCGCCGCCCGCTTGGCCGCCGCCTCCTTGAGGGGGGGCGGCTCGGCCGGGGCCAGGGTCGCCACTACCCAGCCGGCAAAGGCGTTGGCGGCCGCGCGGCTGGGCGGCGGAAACAGCCGCCTGGCGAGGTCCCGGGTGGTGCCGGGATCGTCGCGCGGCGGCCGCCCGTGGTGGCCGAAGGCCGCCGGCAGCAACTGGTTCAGGCCCCGGCGCGGACCCAGCCGTTGGGCCACCTCGGGCGGGCACAAATGGGCGAACCACAGCCAGCCGGCGGTGTCGTGCCCGGGATCGGCGAGCACCGCATGCCCGCCCAGCACGGCGGGCAGATGCGCCGGCACCTTGGCCTGGAAGGGCAGCGCGAACTTGCCCATGTCGTGCAGCGCCGCCAGGGTGACGAGCAGCGGCGTGCAGACCGTCTCCGGCAGGGCCAGCGCCTCGGCCAGGGCGCGGCGGCGCAGCGGGTCGGCGGCCAGCAGACGCTCGGCCACCGCCGCCACGTCCAGGGCATGGCAGACCAGGGGATGGGTCGGCAGGTGGAGCGGTGCGTCCCGCGACGGGTGGGCCTTGCCCCAGAACGCCAGGAACGGTTGCCGCATGGCCTCGGCCCCTCCGCTCAATGGGCTCAGCCCCGGTGGTCCGAGGCGGCTTCGGCGGAGACTTCGGCGGAGACCTCGGCGGCAACCTCGGCGCTGGCCAGGGCGTTCTGGACCGCCGCCACCTGGCGCAGCGCGGCCCGATCCTGGCGGGCCCGGGCTTCCATCCCCAGGTCGGCCAGTTCGTAGTGGAAGGCCGCAAGGCGTGCCTTCAGGCGATCGGCCAGCGGTCCGGGCGGCTGGCCGGGACGCTGGGGGTGACGGTGCGGGTGAAGCGATGACACGGACATGGCGGACTCCCTCTCGGCCTTATTCTCGGCAACGGCCCCGACATCCCGCAGCCTGACTCACCGCCCTGCCAGTTTCGGTCACCCTTGGGGGAGAAACGCGATCTCCACGGGTCGGTCCGCCATGCCCAAGCGCGGCGCCACCGGAATGGCCGAGAAGAAGGCCGCGACATCGGCCATGCCGCGCGCCCGGGGATGCTCGCACAGCAGCGGCCCGGGCCACAACCAGACGCCGCGACGGTCGAACAGGATCACGCTTTGCAGGAAGGGGCGATGCGTGCCATTCTCGGTCACCCACGCGCCGCGCAAGGCGCCGTCCCAGGGCGCCAGGATGAGCAGCCCATCGGGCCGCCGCACGGCCAGCGTCCCATCGGGCAGCAGGCGGGCTTCGGGCGGGCGGGCCTCGGGCGGGCGGGCGGACGGGTGGTCGGGCGGGCGGTCGGTCGGGTGGTCGGGCGGTCGGGCGGCCATGGCGACCCCTTGGATGGTGGATGGGGAGGTGGTCTCCCGCGCGTTCCATCATACTCGGTCGTGGGGGAGTCAGAAGCGGTCACCCATGTTCCACCTCCGTTCCCTCTTCCCGGAGTCCCGGCATGCGTCACGAGAAAGGCGAGAACCTGCTCCATCTGGCCCTGGAGATGCAGGCGGCGCGCCACGGCCTGTCGCTGGCCGACATCGAACGGCGCTTCGGGGTCGGCCGGCGCACCGCCATGCGCATGCGCGACGCCGTGCTGCGCCTCTTCCCCCAGGCCGAGGAGGTCCCCCAGGGCGACCGGGTGCGCCGCTGGCGGCTGCCCTCGGGCACCCTGGACCGGCTGCTGGCGGTACCGGCCGACGAACTGGCGACGCTGGAGTCCGCCATCAAGCTGATGGAGGACCACAACCGGCCGCTGGAGGCGGCCACCCTGGCCGGTCTGGCGGCCAAGCTGAAGGCGGTGATGCCGGCCGCCCATCTGCGCCGCGTCGAGCCCGATCTGGAGGCCCTGCTGGAGGCCGAGGGGCTGGCCTGCCGCCCGGGGCCGCGCCCGCGCCTCGACCCTCAGGTCATCGACACCCTGCGCCAGGCCCTGAAGGCGGGCCGCGCGGTGCGTCTGACCTACGGCTCGCGCCGCGCCCCCGAGCCGACGACGCGGGTGGTCCATCCCTACGGCTTCCTGCACGGCCACCGCCACTATCTGGTCGGCCGGCAGAGCGCGCCGGCGCGGCCCGAGGTGCGGCTGTACAGCTTCCCGCGCATCACCGCCGCCGAGGCCCTGGACCTGCCCCTGGAACGCGACCCCGACTTCGATCTGGCGGCCTTCGCCCGGCGCGCCTTCGGGGTCTTTCAGGAGGCGCCGCAACAGGTGGTCTGGCGCTTCGCCCCGTCGGCCGCCGAGGAGGCCCGAAGCTTCCTCTTCCACCCCGACCAGACCCTGGAAGCGCAGCCCGACGGCGGGCTTGTGGTGCGCTTCACCGCCGGCGGCCTGCTCGAAATGGCGTGGTACCTTTATACCTGGGGCGAGGCGGTGGAGGTCCTTGAGCCGCCCGAGCTGGCCGCCCTGGTCCACCCCCACCGCCGGGCCTGGGGCGCCGTTCCATAGCCGGTCTCACGCGCCCCGTTCGCAGGCCACGAAGCCGTCGGGGCGCAGCACCGCCTCGCCATCCCACCGGTAGGCGACCAGCTTGCCGCCCGGCTTGGCCACGCTGTAGTCGAGGCAGGCGATGTTGGGGGCCAGCGGCTCGGGGGTGCCCTGCATCCAGTAGTGGCCCACGAACAGCGGCTTCTCGTGGCGCCCGTAGGTCACCAGATGGTCGCCGTCGATGGGGTCGTCGGGGATGTGGGGGGCGGCGCTTTCCGGCCCCAGGTAGAGGTCCCGGTAGGTCCGCCCCTGGCCCCACCAGCGAACCCGCATCTGATGACGCCGGATGCCATCGTTGTCGGCGTAGCCGGCGCCCTCGGGCAGATCGATTTCCTTACCCTTGAGCAGCGTCTCGACGGCCCGGTACTGCCACGTGCCGCGCCGCGTGGCGGCGTGGAGCAGGGCGTCATCCAACCTGACCTCGGCCCCCGGACCCTCGGCGAGACGGCGGATCGCGGCGGCATCCCAGCAGGCGTGGATGACGCGCAGGCCCGGCAGGTCCAACCACAGGGGCAGGGTGCGGAACCACGCCACCGCCTCGGCCCAGACCGCCGGCCGGTCGGCAAACTCATCCAGGAAGGCCCGGTGCTGATGGGTGTTGCGCTCGTTTCTCGGCCGCAGATGGCCGCCCGCGCCGTCCGCCGTGTGATAGGCGATGGCGTTGAACTCATGATTGCCCATGACGGCCAGCGCCGCGCCGCCGTCGATCATCGGGCGCACGAGGTCGAGGACGCGCCGCTGGTGCGGCCCCCGATCGACGAAGTCACCCACGAAGATGGCTTGCCGGCTGGTGTGCCGGTAAGCGGCCCCCTGCCGACGATAGCCCAGGCGGACGAGCAGCGCCTCCAACTCGTCCGCCCGGCCGTGAATGTCGCCAATCAGATCGTACATGCGTCTTCCTCGTCCCCGGGCCCGGCGGCCATCACGATCCGGGCGCGCCGTGGCGACATCATGGCGATGGCGGCGGCGGCGTGCATCAACCGTCGGCCCCCACAACAGGGAGCCCCGCAACCCGGCCATGCGCCAGGGCCAGCCCAACACGCCTGGACCGCCGGCGTCGAAGCGGTCACCATGCCCCTCTTCCGGCCGGCTCGGCGGGGCCCCACGCTGGTCCACGCCGCGCCGTGCCCCACGCCCGGGCAGGGACGTGGTTTCGCGCCGTCCGTGGTCCGCGCCACGGAAAACGAGAGCAACAAGGAGACTGGCGATGTTGTGGATCCAACTGGCCATCACCCTCGGCGCCCTGTACCTGGGGGCGCGCATCGGCGGCCTGGGGATGGGCATAACCGGCGGCCTGGGCGTCGTCATCCTGTGTTTCGGCTTCGGGCTGGAGCCCGGCTCGCCGCCCATTTCGGTGATGCTGATCATCCTTGCCGCGGTGACCGCCGCCTCGGCGCTGGAGGCGGCCCGGGGCATGGAATGGCTGGTCCAGCTTTCCGAGCGCCTGCTGCGCCGCTTCCCCAAGGCGGTCACCTTCCTGGGGCCGCTGGTCACCTACAGCATGACCGTTTCGGTGGGCACCGGGCATACCGTCTACGTCATCCAGCCGATCATCGCCGACGTGGCGCGCAAGACCGGCATCCGCCCCGAACGCCCGCTGGCCGCCGCCTCGGTGGCCTCGCAGTTGGGCATCACGGCCAGCCCGCTGTCGGCCGCCGTGGTCTGGATGGTGACCCAGTTCGAGGAGCAGGGCGGCGCCTACACCCTGGGCGACGTCTTGATGATCACCATCCCGGCGACCCTGGTCGGGCTGCTGGTGGCGGCCACCGCGCAAAGCTTCGTCGGCAAGGACCTGAAGGACGATCCGATCTATCAGAAGCGCATGGCCGACCCGGTCACGCGGGCCGAGATCGAGGACGCCGATGCCTCGCTGCTCGGCATCACCCTGCCGGCCAGCGCCAAGCGGGCGGTGGCCATCTTCCTGGCCGGGCTGGTCTCCATCGTGGTGCTCGGCATGTTCCCCGAGTTGCGCCCGGTGGCCGACGCCGCGACCGGCAAGCCGGTCGGCATGGGCGACGTCATCCAGATGGCCCTGCTGGCCACCGCCGCGATCATCGTGCTGACCTGCGGCGTGAAGGCCAAGACCATGGTTTCGGGCGGCGTCTTCCGCGCCGGCATGAGCGCCGTGGTGGCCATTTTCGGCATCGCCTGGCTGGCCGACACCTTCGTCACCAACAACCTCGACACCATCAAGCCGGCCATCGAGGGCATGGTGTCCGAGAACCAGTGGATGTTCGCCTTCGCCTTCTTCCTGGTCTCGATCATCGTCAACAGCCAGGCGGCGACGGCCAAGATGCTGGGCCCGTTGGCCTTCCAGTTGGGGGTGGCGCCGGCCACCCTGATCGGCATCTTCCCGTCGGTCTATGCCTACTACTTCATCCCCAACTACCCGAGCGATCTGGCCACGGTGAACTTCGACCGCACCGGCACGACGCGGATCGGCCGCTTCCTGCTCAACCACTCGTTCATGCTGCCCGGGCTGCTGTGCACCTGGGTCTCGGTGGGCACCGGGCTGCTGCTGGTCAACCTGCTGCTGTAGGTGGGGCGGGCCACGCCACACAGGCAAGGGGCGGCGGCCAGAGGGGCGCCGCCCCGAAACTTTGCCCCCAGTTTTCCACGGCCCCTACCCCGGCCGCCACTGCCCGGGGGCCAGTCCGTCCAGCCCATAGGGGCCGACCCGGGTGCGGATCAGGCGCAGGGTGGGGTGCCCGACATGGGCCGTCATCCGCCGGACCTGACGATTGCGGCCCTCGCCCAGGGTGAGCTCGATCCAGCTTGTGGGGATGCGGGCCCGGTAGCGCACCGGCGGCTCGCGCGGCCACAGCCAGGAGGGCTCATCGACCCGGCGCGCCGTGGCCGGGCGGGTCGGGCCATCCTTCAGGGTCACCCCGCCGGCCAGGGCGGCCAGGGCCGCTTCGCCGATGTCGCCCTCGACCTGGACCAGATAGGTCTTCTTCTTGCCGTGGCGCGGCTGGCTGAGGCGGGCCTGGAGCCGCCCGTCATCGGTCAGCACCAGCAGCCCCTCGCTGTCGCGGTCGAGCCGCCCGGCGGGACGCACCCCCGGGCGGTCGATGTAGGCGGCCAGGGTGGGGTGGCCGGTTCCCTCGTCGGTGAACTGGCTGAGCACCCCGTACGGCTTGTTGAACAGGACGACGCCCACCGCCCCGTTCTCCCCGGCTCGGCTACTTCTTTTTCTTGTCACCCTTGAGGGCGTCCTGGTGGGCCTTGATCGAGGCCTCGATCACCTTGGCCGCCTCGGTGGCGTTGCCCCAGCCCAGGATCTTGGTCCACTTGCCCTCTTCGAGGTCCTTGTAGTGGGCGAAGAAGTGCTCGATGCGGCGCAGCTCCACGGGGCGCACGTCGCCGAAGTTGGTGACGTTGTCGTGGTAGGGATGCAGCTTGGAGTGGGGCACGGCGAGCAGCTTCTCGTCCATGCCCGCCTCGTCCTCCATGCGCAGCACGCCGATCGGGCGCGAGCGCAGCACCGAGCCGACGGCCACCGGAATGCGGCCCAGCACCATGACGTCCACCGGATCGCCGTCGTCGGACAGGGTGTGGGGGATGAAGCCGTAGTTGCACGGGTAGTGCATGGCGGTGTGCAGGAAGCGGTCGACGTACATGGCGCCCGATTCCTTGTCCACCTCGTACTTCACCGGGTCGGCCCGCATGGGGATCTCGATGATCACGTTGACGTCCCAGGGCGGGTTCTCGCCCACCTTGATCTTGCCGATATCCATGGCTCTTGGTGTGTCCTCTTGCTTGGCAGAACGCCAGAGGGGGCACGCCGTCCCCCGGACATCGGGGGGCGGGGCGCCGGGCTGGCGAAACGGGAAATGGCGGCGCACCATACCCGCTCGGGGCGCCCTGTGCACCTGCGAAGTTGCTTCCCGCAACTAAAGACCCCAAGGGTTCCCCTTTGCCGTCGGGGAGCCCATATTCGCCCCATTGCCGCCAACAAGCGATGAGGCCAAGGGTGAGCACCGCGCTGGATGACCTGTACGACACCTTCGAACTGCTCGGCGACGACTGGGAGGAACGCTACCGCCACCTGATCGACCTGGGCCGCCAACTGCCCCCCCTCTCCGACACCGAACAGGTACCGGCCAACAAGGTGGAGGGGTGCATGAGCCAGGTGTGGATGGTCATCGGCCCCGACCCCGCCGCCCCCGACCGCCTGACCTTCCGCGCCGTCTCCGACGCCCACATCGTGAACGGCCTGATTGCCGTGCTGCGGGCCCTCTACGACGGCCGCCCGGCCTCGGAGGTGCTGGCGTTGGACATCGACGCCGCCTTCGCCCGCCTGGGCCTGGACGAGCATCTGTCGCCCAACCGGCGCAACGGCTTTGCCGCCATGGTCGGACGCATCCGCCAGACCGCCCAGCAGATGACGGAGGACCAGGCATGAGCCCGCTGGCCCGCCGCCTGACCCTGCTGGCGCTGGTCATCCTCCCCCTGGCCCTGCCCAGCCCGGCCCGGGCCGAGGTGTTCGGGGCCGAGACGGCGACCCTCAAGAATGGCCTTCAGGTGGTGGTGGTGCCCAACCATCGCGGCCCGGTGATCCATCACATGGTGTGGTACAAGGTGGGCGCGGCGGACGAACCGCCCGGCAAGTCGGGGCTGGCCCACCTCTTGGAACACCTGATGTTCAAGGGCACCGAGAAGGTCCCGGCCGGCGAATTCTCGAAGATCGTGGCCCGCAACGGGGGGCGCGACAACGCCTTCACCGGCTCCGACTACACGGCCTATCACCAGACCATTGCCCGCGACCGCCTGCCCCTGGTCATGGAGCTGGAGGCCGACCGGCTGGCCAACCTCCGGCTGGCCGAGGAGGATTTCCAGACCGAGCGCCAGGTGGTCCTGGAGGAACGCCTCTCGAGGGTCGAGAACGAGCCGGCCGCCCTGCTTGCCGAGCGCCTGGATCTGGCCCTGTGGGTGACCCACCCCTACCGCAACCCGGTGATCGGCTGGGAGGACGAGATCAAGGCCCTGACCCGCACCGACGCGCTGGCCTTCCACGCCGCCCATTATGCCCCCAACAACGCCATCCTGGTGGTCGCCGGCGACGTGACGCTGGACGAAGTGTTGCCGCTGGCCGAGAAGTTCTTCGGCCCCATCCCGGCGGCCGAGGTGGCCGAGCGAACACGGCCCGAACGCCTGCCGCCGCCGGCCCGGGCGACCATCGAGATGGCCCACCCCCGGGTCGCCCAGGCCAGCTTCCGGCGCCTCTATCCGGCCCCGGCGGCGAGCGATCCCACGGGCGACACCCCGGCCCTCGAGGTGCTGGGCGAGATCCTCGGCGGCGGCGGCAGCAGCCGGCTCTATCGCCGGCTGGTGGTCGACGACGCGGTGGCGACCACCGCCGGCCTGTGGGTCGACCCCCATGGCCGCGACTACGCCACCGTCGGGCTCTATGGCCGGCCCCGCCCGCCCCACACCCTGAACGACCTGGAAGCGGCCATGGACGCCGAGATCAGCCGCCTGTTGGCAGACGGCGTAAGCGCCGAGGAGGTGGCCGGGGCGATCGACAAGCTGACCGCCCGCGTCGCCTACGCGCGCGACGATCTGGCCACCGGCGCCGAGGTGCTGGGCCGCGCCCTGGCCACCGGCAGCACGGTGGCCGAGGTGGAAGCCTGGCCCGAGCGCATCGCCGAGGTGACGCCCCAGCGGGTGATGGCGGTGGCCCGCGCCGTGCTGGGCGGGGAGCGCGCCGTCACCGGCCTGCTGCGCCCGGCCGCCAGCGCCCCGGAGACCAGCGCTCCGGAGGCCCGCCAATGAAACGCCTGATCGGACTGGCCTGCCTGCTGCTTCTCGCCGTCGCCGCCCCGGCCCGGGCCGAGGTCGCCGTCACCGAGGTTCGCGGCCCCGAAAGCGGCGTCACCGCGTGGCTGGTCGAGGACCGCACGGCACCGGTCGTCTCGCTGGCCCTGGCCTTCACCGGCGGCGCGGCGCTCGACCCGGCCGAAAAGGCCGGGCGGGCCCGCCTGCTCGCCGGTACCCTGGACGAAGGGGCGGGCGAGCTGTCCAGCCCCGCCTTCCGCAAGGCGCTGGAGGACGACTCCATCGAGCTGTCCTTCTCGGCCCGCCGCGACGAGTTCAGCGGCCAGTTGAAAACCCTGGCCGAGCGCCGCGACCGGGCCTTCGAGTTGCTGGGTCTGGCCCTGAGCCAGCCGCGCTTCGACGCCGACCCGGTGGCGCGGGTGAAAAGCCAGATCCTGGCCGCCCTCGAGCGCGACGCCGAGGACCCGCAAACCCTGGCCATGCGCCGCCTGATGGCCGAGTTGTTCAAGGGCCACCCCTACGCCCGGCCCACCGCCGGCACCCCGGAAACGGTGGCCGACCTGAACCGCGACGACCTGCTGGCGGCCGCCCGCGCCACCCTGGTCCGCGACCGTCTGCTGGTCACCGTGGTCGGCGCCATCACCCCGGCCGAGTTGGCCCCGCTGCTCGACGTGGCTTTCGCCGATCTGCCGGAAACGGCGCCCCAACAGGCCCCCGTGCCGGACACCACGCCGCGCCCCCCGGCCAGCCCCGAACAGGCCACCGTGCACATCGCCAAGGACCTGCCGCAGGCGGTCGCCGCCTTCGCCCAGCCCGGGATCAGGCGCGACGACCCCGACTGGTACGCCGCCTATGTGCTGAACTACATCCTGGGCGGCGGCGGCTTCTCGTCGCGCCTGATGCAGACGGTGCGGGTGGACAACGGGCTGGCCTACAGCGTCTACAGCTATCTCTACCCGTTCGACCATGCCGCCCTGTGGCTGGGCGGGGTGGCCACCTCGGCCGACAGGATCGACCGCTCGCTCGACCTGATCCGCGAGGAGTGGCGGAAAATGGCCGAAAACGGCCCGACGGCGACGGAACTGGCCGACGCCAAGACCTACCTGACCGGCGCCTGGGCCCTGCGCTTCACCAGCACCGACGGCATTGCCGGCCTGCTGCTGGCGGCGCGGCGCGAGGGGCTGGGCGAGGACTACGTGAACCGCCGCAACGACTTCATCGAGGCGGTGACGCTGGGCGACCTGAAGCGCCTCGCCGCCCGGCACCTGGATGCCGATCAGGTGCTGACCGTGGTGGTCGGGCCAAAGGCCCAGTAACCAAAGGTCCAGTAAAACGCCCGCCCCCGGCCCGCCTTTGCTAGAGTGGCCGGGGAGTGCCATCCATCGTCCAAGAGGGGAAACGGGGACATGAGCCGGCTCGATCACGCCACCGCCTGGGAGGCCCTGAAAAGCCACTACACCGAGGTCCGTGACCTGCACATGCGCGACCTCTTCGCCGCCGACCCGGAACGCTTCAGGCGTTTCTCGCTGTCGGTCGGCGACCTGATGCTGGACTATTCCAAGAACCGCATCACCGAGGAAACCCGCAACCTGCTGGTCACCCTGGCCGAGGAGCGCGGGGTGCCGGAAATGCGCGCCGCCATGTTCTCCGGCGCGCCGATCAACAGCACCGAGCATCGCGCCGTACTGCACGTGGCGCTGCGCAACCGCGCCGGCCGCGTCATCGAGGTGGACGGCGAGGACGTCACCCCGCTGGTCAACGCCGAACTGGCCAAGGTGCGCGCCTTTGCCGAAAAGGTGCGCGACGGCTCGTGGACCGGGGCCACCGGCAAGCCGGTGCGCGACGTCGTCAACATTGGCATCGGCGGCTCCGACCTCGGCCCGGCGATGGTCACCCAGGCCCTCAAGCCCTACGGCAAGTCGGGCCTCAAGGTGCATTTCGTCTCCAACGTCGACGCCAGCCATCTGGTCGAGACGCTGAAGGGCCTGGACCCCGAGACCACCCTGTTCCTGGTCGCCTCCAAGACCTTCACCACCCAGGAAACCCTGACCAACGCCACCACCGCCCGCCAGTGGCTGACCGCCGCCCTGGGCGAGGCGGCGGTGGCCAACCACTTCGCCGCCATGTCGACCAACGCCGAGGCGGTCGGCGCCTTCGGCATCGACACCGCCAACATGTTCCGCTTCTGGGACTGGGTGGGCGGCCGCTACTCGCTGTGGAGCGCCATCGGCCTGCCCATCGCCATCGCCATCGGGCCGGACAACTTCGACGCCCTCCTGGCCGGGGCCGAGGACATGGACCGCCACTTCCACGAGGCCCCGCTGGCCGAGAACATGCCGGTCATCCTGGCCCTGCTCGGGGTGTGGTACACCAACTTCTTCGGCTCAGGCGCCCATGCCGTGCTGCCCTACGACCAGTACCTGGCCCGCCTGCCCGCCTACCTCCAGCAGGCCGACATGGAAAGCAACGGCAAGACCACCTGCCGCGACGGCAAGCCGGCCCTGTGGGCCACCGGCCCGGTGCTGTTCGGCGAGCCGGGCACCAACGGCCAGCACAGCTTCTATCAGTTGCTGCACCAGGGCAGCCACCTGATCCCCTGCGACTTCATCGCCCCGGCGCAGAGCCACAACCCGCGCGGCGACCATCACGCCATCCTGCTGGCCAACGTGCTGGCCCAGGGCGAGGCGCTGATGCGCGGCAAGACCGCCGCCGAGGCCGAGGCCGAACTGGAGGCCGCCAGCCTGCCGGCCTCCCAGGTCGAGGCCCTGGTGCCGCACAAGGTGTTCCCCGGCAACCGGCCCAGCAACACCCTCATCATGCCGCGCCTGACGCCGCGCACCCTGGGCATGCTGATCGCCCTCTACGAGCACAAGATCTTCGTGCAGGGCGTCATCTGGGGGATCAATTCCTTCGACCAGTGGGGGGTCGAGCTGGGCAAGCAGTTGGCCAAGCGCATCCTGCCGGCGCTCAAGGACGACGCCTCGCCGGCGGCCGGTCACGACGCCTCCACCGCCGGGCTGATCGCCGCCGTCAAGGCGCTGCGCGCCGGCAAGTGACGTCCATGCTGCGCCGGCTGCCCGCCACCCTGGTCAACCAGATAGCCGCCGGCGAGGTGGTGGAGCGGCCGGCCAGTGCCTTGAAGGAACTGGTCGAGAACGCGCTGGACGCCGGGGCGACGCGGATCGACGCCACCCTGGCCGAGGCCGGGCGCAGCCTGATCGCGGTGCTCGACGACGGGCGCGGCATGACCCCCGAGGAGATGGAGCTGGCGGTCGAACGCCACGCCACCAGCAAGCTGCCGGACGACGACCTGCTCGACATCGCCTTCCTCGGCTTTCGCGGCGAGGCGTTGCCCTCGATCGCCTCGGTGGCCCGCCTCAGCCTGACCAGCCGGCCGCGCGATCAGGCCGCGGACAGCGCCTGGCGGCTGACCGTCGAGGGCGGCGAGAAGCGCGACCTGGTCCCCGCCGCCCACCCGCCGGGGACCCGGGTCGAGGTGCGCGACCTGTTCTTCGCCACCCCGGCGCGGCTCAAGTTCCTGAAGTCCAACCGGGCCGAACAGGCGGCCGCCATCGACGCCCTCCAGCGCCTGGGCATGGCCCACCCAGAGGTCGCCTTCACCCTGTCCGACGGCCAGCGGCGCATGGTCGACCTGCCGGCCCTGCCGCCCGACCTGCTGGCCGACCCGGCGAGTGCCCGCCTGTCGCGCCTGACCCGGGTGCTGGGCCGCGACTTCGCCGACAACGCCCTGGCCGTCGATGCCGAGCGTGAGGGGGTGCGTCTGGTCGGCCACATCGGCCTGCCCACCTTCACCCGCTCGACCGCCCAGGCCCAGTACCTGTTCGTCAACGGCCGTCCGGTGCGCGACCGCCTGTTGACCGGGGCGGTGCGCGGCGCCTACCAGGACGTGCTGGCCGGCCACCGCCATCCGGTGCTGGCCCTGTATGTGGAGATCGACCCCCGCGAGGTGGACGTGAACGTCCATCCGGCCAAGGCCGAGGTGCGCTTCCGCGACCCGGCCCTGGTGCGCGGCCTGATCGTCGGCGCCCTGCGTCATACCCTGGCCCAGGCCGGGGTGCGCACGGCGACCACGGTCAGCCAACAGGCCCTGGGCGCGGTGCGGCCGGAGGGCTCGGCGCCGCTGGCCCGGGCCGGGCAAGGGGGGCGCCAGGGATGGCATGGCGGATGGGGCACCTGGTCCCCCGCCCCGCCCTCGGCCGAGGCCATCGCCGCCGGGATGGCCTCCCAGGCCCCGGCGGCGAACGGTCTGGCCGACCAGGGACGCCTCGCCGGTTGGGAGCTGCCGCCCCAGGGGCGCGACCCGGCCAACCAGAGCGATCCCGCGCCGCCCCCCGAGCCACCCGGCGCCGACCACCCGCTGGGGGTGGCGCGCGGTCAGGTGCACGACACCTACATCGTCGCCGAAACGCCGGACGGGCTGGTCATCGTCGACCAGCACGCCGCCCACGAGCGTCTGGTCCTGGAACGCATGAGCGCTGCCCTGGCCGAGTCGGGCGTGCCCCGTCAGGCCCTGCTCATCCCCGAGGTGGTGGAGCTCGACCCGGCGGCGGCGGAACGCCTCGCCGCCCGGGCCGAGGAGTTGGCCGACCTCGGGCTGGTGCTGGAAGCCTTCGGCCCGGGCACCCTGATCGTGCGCGAAACCCCGGCCCTGCTCGGCGAGACCGACGTCCAGGGGCTGATCCGCGATCTGGCCGACGAGCTGGCCGAGACCGACCACACCACCGCCCTCAAACAGCGCCTGGGCGATGTCTGCGCCACCCTGGCCTGCCACGGCTCGGTGCGCGCCGGGCGGCGCCTGTCCCTGACCGAAATGAACGCCCTGTTGCGCCAGATGGAGGCCACCCCCCGGTCGGGTCAGTGCAACCACGGCCGCCCGACCTGGGTGCGCCTGGACAAGACCGACATCGAACGCCTGTTCGGCCGGCGCTGAATGCTGGCCGAGGCGCTGGGCTGGCTGCTCACCCCCGCCCCATGGTGGGCCCGGCGGCGCGGGCTGGTCGGCGAGCAGATGGCCCTGCTGGCCCGCCACCGCCGCTGCCGCGCCGCCTGGGCGCCGCACCTGGCCGCCTGTCGGGCCTTCCTGGCCGAGGCGGCGTCAAATGGGGCGACGGATGGCGGGACGGGTGGAAGCACGGTGGCGGTGCTCGGCTCCGGCGCCCTGCTCGATGTGCCGCTCGATCCTCTGGCCGCCGCTTATGGGCGGGTGCTGCTGGTCGATGCCGTGCACCCGTGGCGGGCCCGCTGGCGGGCGGCGCGGCATCGTGGGCGGGTGCGGCTGATCCACCATGATCTGGCCAGCGGCCTGCCCGAGGCGGCCCACGGCGCCGATCTTGTGCTGTCGGTCAACCTGCTGTCGCGCCTGCCCGACCCCGGGGCCCATCTGGCCGCCCTGGCCGACAGCCGCGCCGCCGCCCTGGTCAGCGACGTGGAACTGATCGAGAGCCAGGGCGACGTCGAGCTGGCGCGCCGCGACCTGCTGGCCGGCTGCGATCTGGCCCTCACGGCCCCGCGCGGCTGGACCTGGAAGCTGGCCCCGGCCCCGGAACTCTACCCCGACCGCGACCTGTCGCTGCGCGTGGTGGCGGGATGGGTCAGCCGAACGTCCCGCCGCGCCGCCCGGTGAGCCGTTCGTTGCGCCGGCGCAACAGCTCCAGGGTGACCAGCAGGATGGTGGAAAAGGCGATCAGAAGGGTGGCGGCGGCCATGATGGTCGGGCTGATGTTCTCGCGGATGCCGCTGAACATCTCGCGCGGCAGGGTGCGCTGTTCGGGGCCGGCGACCAGCAGCACCACCACCACCTCGTCGAACGAGGTGGCGAAGGCGAACAACGCGCCCGAGGCCACCCCCGGGGCGATCAGCGGCAGGATCACCGAGCCGAACACGCGCAGCGGCCCGGCCCCCAGGCTGGCCGCGGCGCGGGCCAGGTTCATGTCGAAGCCCTGCAGGGTGGCGCTCACCGTGATCACCACGAAGGGCGCCGCCAGCGCGGTGTGGGCCAGCACCAGACCGGTATAGGTGGCGGTCAGGCCGAGCGGCGCGAAGAACAGGTAGAAGCCGACCCCGGTGATGACCAGCGGCACGATCATCGGCGACAGCAGGATGCCCAGCACCACGCTCTTGCCCTTGAAGCGGGCCCGGGTCAGGCCGACCGCCGCCAGGGTGCCCAGGGTGGTCGAAAGGATGGTCGAGAAGACGCCGACGATCAGGCTGTTCTTCAAGGCCCGCATCCAGTCGGGATCGGTGAAGAACTCGCCGTACCAGCGCAGGGAGAAGCCACTCAAGGGGTAGGTCAGGAACTGCCCGTCGTTGAACGACAGCGGCACGATGGCGATCAGCGGCGCCACCAGGAAGGCGAAGACCAGCACCGCCGACACCCACAGGGCGGCGGTCCACAGCTTTTCTTCCAGGGTGCGCGGGTGGTGGGGGCCGTGGGTCATGCCGTTTCCCCTCAACGTCCGGCCGGGGTGGCGCCGGCGCGGACCAGCCGGGCATAGGTGGCGAACAGGATCAGCGTCGTCACCAGCAGCACCGAGCCGAGCGCCGCCGCCATCCCCCAGTTCACCGTCTCGGCGGTGTAGAAGGCGATGAAGTAGCTGATCATCTGGTCCGCCGCGCCGCCGACCAGGGCCGGCGTGATGTAGTAGCCCAGCGCGATGATGAAGGTGAGCAGGGTGCCGGCAACGATGCCAGGCAGGGTCTGCGGCAGGTAGACCTTGAGGAAGGCCACCGTCGGCCGCGCCCCCAGCGACAGGGCGGTGCGCATGTAAAGCTTCGGGATGCCCTTCATCACCGAGTACAGCGGCAGCACCAGGAAGGGCAACAGGACATGGGTCATGGCGATGATGACGCCGATGCGGTTGAAGATCAGCCGCGCCGGTTCATCGAGCAGGCCGAGCCAGATCAGCGCGTTGTTGACCAGCCCCTGATCCTGCAACAGCACCACCCAGGCCGCCGTGCGCACCAGCAGCGAGGTCCAGAAGGGCAGCAGGACCAGGATCATCATCGGGTTGGAGAGGTGCGGCGGCAGGGTGGCCAGCAGGTAGGCGACCGGAAAGCCCAGGGCCAGACACAGCAGGGTGACGGTCAGCGCCACCGCGAAGGTGCGCCCGAGGATGTCGAGGAACACCGCCTCCTGCTCCGGCACCGGGCGCAACTGGCCGGTCGGGGTGCGCTCCAGATCGACCGCCTGGAGCAGGAAGAAGGCGGTCAGCGGACCGCTGGCCCGGTCGATGGCGGCCCACAGCTCGGGCTCGGCCCAGCGCTCATCGATATGGATCAGCGTGGCGCGCCACGACTCGGCCGTTTCCGGCAGTTTGCGGGCGCTGGAAAAGAGCAGCGAACGGGCCCCGGGATAATCGGAATTGAGCCGCCGCGCCGCCACCGCCAGGGTGCGGTCGGCCTTGCTCTGGCCGAGGTCGGCGGCCAGGGCGGCGAACACCGCCTCGCCCGGGGCCTCGGTGCGCGGCTGCCAGTCGTCGATCGCCGCCGTCACCCCGGGCCACACCTGGGCCAGTTCGGGATCGTGCACCGCCCGGCGCATCATGTCGCCGATGGGGATCAGGAAGGTGACGGCAAGGAAGGCGGCCAGGGGCAGGATCAGCGCCCCGGCCTTCAGATGATGCAGCCGCTCGGCCCGGCGCAGGCGGGCTTTCAGCGACGGCTCGGGCGGGGCAAAGGAAGGGGCGGCGGTCGGCATGGGCGGCCGGGCAACTCAAGGGGGAAGCGGGAGCCGGCCCCCCGGGGCACGCCCGGGGAGCCGGCGGTGACGATGACAGGGCCTTACTGGACCGCCGCCCACTTGTTGAAGCGGGTGGTCAGCTGCTCGATGTGCTCCAGCCAGAAGGCGGTGTCGATGAGCACGGCGTTGGCCATGTTGGCGTCGGCGGTCGGCAGGTCGGCCAGCCGGTCGGCCGGGATCAGATCGTTCACCCCCTTGGCGCTGACCCCGTAGGCGATCGCCTGGGGCAGCCCGGCCTGGACCTCGGGCTGGCCGACGAAGGCCAGGAAGTCGTAGGACTGATCGAGGTTCGGGGTGCCCGACAGGATGACCCACGAATCGAGGGTGTACAGGCTGCCGTCCCAGACGATGCCGAAGTTGCGCCCGTCGCCCTTGTTGGCGGCGTCGACCCGGCCGTTGTAGATCGAGGTCATCACCACCTCGCCGGCGGCCAGGAACTGCGGCGGCTGGGCCCCCGCCTTCCAGAACACCAGATCGTCCTTGATGGTGTCGAGCTTGGCGAAGGCGCGGTCGACGCCCTCCTCGGTGGCCAGCACGTCGTAGACCTCGGCCGGGGCGACGCCGTCGGCCATCAGGGCGATCTCAAGGGTGGTCTTGGGGCCGCCGCGCAGGGCCCGCTTGCCGGGCCAAGTCTCGGTGTCGAAGAAGTCGGCCCAACTGGTCGGCGCCTTGGCCAGGGCGTCCTTGTCGTAGCCGAGCACGAAGTTGTAGACGATGGCGCCCACCCCGCACTCGGACACCGCCGAGGGGATGTAGGCGTCGGCGCCGCCCAGGCGGTCGAAGTCGAGCGGCTCGAACAGGCCCTCGTCGCAGCCCAGGGCCAGCTCCTCGCTTTCCACCTGGACCACGTCCCAGGTGCTGTTGCCGCCTTCCACCTTGGCCCGCAGCACGCCGATGCCGCCGTCCCAGGATTCGTCGATCAGCGGCGTCCCGGTGGCCTCGACGAAAGGCTGGAAGTAGACCTCCTTCTGGGCGTCCTGATAGGACCCGCCCCAGGAAACCACGGTCAGGTCGCGGGCCTGGGCCCCCTCGCTCACAAAACCGGCGCTCAGCACCAGGGCCGCGCCGGCGATCAGATGACGGGCTCGCATGGACATGTTCGGTTGCCTCCACGATGGACGATGCGCCGGGCAGAGCCCCCCTCGCCCGGCCGCTTCCGACCCGCCCGCCACGGGGCAGCGGTGGTGTCGGAAAACCGTCAAATATCACGAACGATGCGGCCGCACGAGTCCCCGCATGCCGAAGAGGCGAGCAAAAATAAAGAGGTGGCCCGGACGTCCCCGGACCACCCCTGGTGCTGGCGCCAACCCCGGCCGGCGGCCGGAGACGTCGCCTGTCGGTTTCAGCCGGCCAACTGCCGAAGCACGGCGGCCAGGATGCCGCCCTGGCGGTAGTAGGTGGCCTCGTCCTCGGTGTCGATGCGGCACTTGGCGGTGATGTTTTCGGTCGTGCCGTCGGCCCGGGTCAGGGTCAGGGCGACGTCCTGACCCGGCGTCACGCCCTCGGCCAGGCCCTTGATGTCGAAGCGCTCGGAGCCGTCGAGCTTCAGGGTCTGGCGGGTCATGCCGTCCTTGAACTGCAACGGCAGCACCCCCATGCCGACCAGATTGGAGCGGTGGATGCGCTCGAAGCTTTCCACCAGCACCGCCTTGACGCCGAGCAGCTTGGTCCCCTTGGCGGCCCAGTCGCGCGAGCTGCCGGTGCCGTACTCGCGCCCGGCGACGACGATCAGCGGGGTGCCCTCGTCGGCGTAGCGCATGGCGGCGTCATAGATGGCCATCTGCTCGCCCGAGGGGTGGTGGCGGGTCACCCCGCCCTCGACGCCCGGGGTCATCTCGTTGCGGATGCGGATGTTGGCGAAGGTGCCGCGCATCATCACTTCATGATTGCCGCGCCGCGAGCCGTAGGAGTTGAAGTCGGCCGGCTCGACGCCGTGCTCGATCAGATAGCGGCCGGCCGGGCTGTCGGCCTTGATGGAGCCGGCCGGGCTGATGTGGTCGGTGGTCACCGAATCGCCGAGGATGGCCAGCGGCCGCGCCCCGGTGATGTCGGCCACCGGCTCCGGCGTCATGGTCAGGCCCTCGAAGAACGGCGGGTCCTGGACATAGGTGCTGTCGGCCTGCCAGTCGTAGGTCTGGCTGTCGGCGGTTTCGATGGCCTGCCACTCGGCCGAGCCCTCGAAGACCTTGCCGTAGTGGCGCTGGAACATTTCCGGGGTGATGAAGGACTGCACCGCCTCGGCGACCTCCCTGGGGCTCGGCCACAGGTCCTTCAGGTAGACCGGGGTGCCCTCGGCGTCCTCGCCCAGGGGCTGGCTGGCGAAGTCGATGTCCAGCGTCCCGGCCAAGGCATAGGCGACGACCAGCGGCGGGCTGGCCAGATAGTTGGCCCGGGTCAGCGGATGCACCCGGCCCTCGAAGTTGCGGTTGCCGGAGAGCACCGCGCCGACCATCAGGTCGCCCTCGGTGATGGCCGCCGAGATGTCCTCGTCGAGCGGCCCGGAGTTGCCGATGCAGGTGGTGCAGCCGTAGCCGGCGATGTGGAAGCCGAGACTTTCCAGCGGCGCCATCAGGCCGGCCCGGGCCAGGTAGTCGCCGACCACCTGCGAGCCCGGGGCGAGCGAGGTCTTGACCCACGGCTGGCGCTTCAGGCCGCGCCCGACGGCGTTCCTGGCGAGCAGCCCGGCGGCCAGCATCACCGAGGGGTTGGAGGTGTTGGTGCACGAGGTGATGGCGGCAATCACCACCGCCCCGTCGACCAGTTCGTAGTCCTGGCCCTTCACCGGCTGGCGGCGCGGGGTGTCGATGCCGGCCATGCCCTTCAGGGCCTGCTGGCGGAAGTTGTCCTGCATGGCCGACAGGAGCACCCGGTCCTGGGGCCGGCGCGGGCCGGCCAGGGCCGGCTCGATGGTCGCCAGATCGAGGTTCAGCTTCTCGGTGAAGCGCGGCGCCGGGCTGCCCGGGGTGCGCCACATGCCCTGTTCCTTGGCGTAGGCCTCGACCAGGGCGATGGTTTCCGCCGGGCGGCCGGAGAAGCGCAGGTAGTTGAGGGTCTCGGCGTCGATCGGGAAGATGCCGCAGGTGGCGCCGTACTCGGGGGCCATGTTGGCGATGGTGGCGCGGTCGGCCAGGCTCAGGTGGTCCAGGCCGTCGCCGCAGAACTCGACGAACTTGCCGACCACGCCGTGGCGGCGCAGCATCTCGGTCACCGCCAGCACCAGATCGGTGGCGGTGGTGCCCTCGGCCAGGGTGCCGGTCAGCTCGACGCCGACCACCTCGGGGATGAGCATGGAGACCGGCTGGCCGAGCATCGCCGCCTCGGCCTCGATGCCGCCCACGCCCCAGCCCAGCACGCCCAGGCCGTTGATCATGGTGGTGTGCGAATCGGTGCCGACACAGGTGTCCGGGAAGGCCAGGGTGCGGCCGTTCTCCTCGGCCGACCAGACGCCGCGGGCCAGATACTCCAGGTTCACCTGATGGCAGATGCCGGCCCCCGGCGGGACCACCCGGAAGTTGTCGAAGGCGGCCTGACCCCAGCGCAGGAAGGCATAGCGCTCGCCGTTGCGCTCGAACTCGCGGGCGGTGTTGCGGGCCAGCGCGTCGGGGCTGCCGAAGTGGTCGATCATCACCGAGTGGTCGATCACCAGATCGACCGGGTTCAAGGGGTTGATGCGCGCCGGATCGCCGCCCAGGGCGACCATCGCCTGACGCATGGCGGCCAGATCGACCACCCCGGGCACGCCGGTGAAGTCCTGCATCAGGACGCGCGCCGGGCGGTAGGCGATCTCGCGCTGGGCGCCGGGCGCCGCCGGGCCCTCGGCCAGGGCCTTGATGTCCTCGACGGTGACGCTGTGGCCATCCTCGAAGCGCAGCAGGTTCTCCAGCAGCACCTTCAGCGAGAAGGGCAGATCGGCCAGACTGCCGAGACCCGCCGCCTCGGCGGCGGGCAGCGAGAAGATGTCGTAGGTGGTGTCGCCGACGACAAGCTGGCGACGGGTTTTGAGGGTGTCGGCACCGCTCTGGGCCATGGTCGAGGGTCCTCCCAAAGTGGTCGGGGGTGGGGCGCTGGGGGCAGGACGAAAAGCCGTTCGGCGCCCGAAAACGGGGCGCCGCCTGGGGAGCGACCTGGTCGAAGCATCCGGGGGGCGGCCGTCGGAAAAATACAGCCCCGCTGAGGCCGGACGGCGGCGCCCCGGACCGGCGGGTGCGCCCGCTCTCCCCGGGGTGGGGCGGCCCCGGCCACCGCCCCCGGATGCGATCCGGAGCGCGGCGGCGTCGCCGCCACCGGGCGCCCAACCAACCAGAGCCGGTCGGACACCTTGTCGCCGGGATAGACCACACTTTGCCCGCGCTGTCCATAACCCAGGCGGGAAGGCCGGCGGATGGAGGGCGAAAACCCAGGGCGGACGGGGGTCGCGAAAAACCGCCGCCGGAGCCGCTTGACCCTAGGGAAGAATTCGGTTTAGGTGATAGCCACGGTCGGCTTGTATACAAAAAGAGCCCCCCAGGGGTCAGCGCCGACCGGCGAAACAGAGGTTGTTTTACGTTGATGGCGGATCGCCGGCGGCTGCCCTTGCGGCCCCCCGGGACAACAGTCCGCACCTGGGGCAGGCAAGTCGAAGCCAGGGGTCAGCCATCGTTTGGAAGACATGCGCCGGGGCGCGAAAACCGGCGTCCTGTCCGTCGTCGACGGCACGGGGCGGGGGTTGGTGTGTCCTGGGTGCCGGATGGAGACCATGCGCCTTGGTTGACGCCACTGTCGCCAGTGCGGGCCCCGAGCGGGATACCCTGCCCAAGCTTCTCATGCACAACGCCCGGATCCGTCCGACCCTGCCCGCCTACCGGGAGAAGGACTACGGCATCTGGCAGACCTGGTCGTGGCGCGAGGTGGAGGCGGAAATCTTCCGCATGGCCGCCGGCCTGGCCGAGCTTGGTTTCAAGCGCGGCGACCGCATGGCCATCGTCGGCGACAACCGGCCGCAGCTTTACTGGTCGATGGTCGCCGCCCAGGTGCTGGGCGGGGTGCCGGTCCCGGTCTACCAGGATTCGGTGGCCGACGAGATGGTCTTCGTGCTCGAGCACGCCGAGGTCACCTTCGCCATGGTCGAGGACCAGGAGCAGGTGGACAAGCTGCTGGAGTGCCGGACCAAGGGGGCCCGGGTCGACCACATCATCTACGAGGACCCGCGCGGCCTGCGCAACTACCGCGAGGAGGGCGTGCACGCCCTGTCGGCGGTGCTCGACTCGGGGGCCCGGCGGCTCGGGCGCGAACCCGACTTCGCCGCCACCGAGGCAAAACAGGGCAGCGGCGCCGATCTGGCCCTGATGGCCTACACCTCGGGCACCACCGGCAAGCCCAAGGGGGTCATGCTGACCTTCGACAACCTTTTGACGGTGGCCCGCGCGGCGGCCGAGATGGAGGGCTTGAGCGAGCGCGACGAGATCCTGGCCTATCTGCCCATGGCCTGGGTCGGCGACTTCGCCTTCTCGGTCGCCCAGGCCTATCTGTGCGGCTTCACGGTCAACTGCCCGGAAAGCGGCGAGACCCTGCTCATCGACCTGCGCGAGATCGGCCCGACCTATCTGTTCTCGCCGCCGCGCATCTTCGAGAACCTGCTGACCACGGTGATGATCCGCATGGAGGACGCCGGGTCCTTCAAGCGGCGCCTGTTCCACTATTTCATGGATCACGCCCGCACCGTCGGGGTGGCCCTGATGGACGGCCGCCCGGTCTCGCTGGTGGACCGCCTGAAGTACTGGCTGGGCGAGCTTCTGGTCTACGGCCCCCTGAAGAACGTGCTGGGCTTTTCGCGCATCCGGCTGGCCTACACCGCCGGCGAGGCGATCGGGCCCGAGATTTTCGACTTCTACCGTTCGATCGGGATCAATCTCAAACAGATCTACGGCTCCACCGAGGCCAGCGTGTTCATCACCGTGCAGCCCAACGGCGAGGTCAAGCCCGACACCGTGGGCCGGCCCTACCCCGGGGTGGAGATCAGGATCGCCGAGAACGGCGAGGTGATGTTCAAGAGCGCCGGGGTGTTCGCCGCCTACTACAAGAACGACGAGGCGACCCGCGAGACCAAGACCGACGACGGCTGGGTACACACCGGCGACGCCGGGCTGCTGGATGGCGACGGCCACCTGAAGATCATCGACCGGGCCAAGGACGTGGGCCATCTGAACAACGGCACCATGTTCGCCCCCAAGTACATCGAGAACAAACTGAAGTTCTTCCCCTTCATCAAGGAGGCGGTGGCCTTCGGGCACGAGCGCGATTACGCCGCCGCCTTCATCAACATCGACCTGGAGGCGGTCGGCAACTGGGCCGAGCGCATCAATCTGGCCTACGCCGGCTATGCCGATCTGGCCAGCCGGCCGGAAGTCTACGCCCAGATCAAGGACTGCGTGGAAAAGGTCAACGCCGATCTGGCCCAGGACGACCTGCTGGCCGGCGGCCAGATCCGCCGTTTCCTGATCCTGCACAAGGAACTGGACGCCGACGACGGCGAGTTGACCCGAACCCGCAAGGTGCGCCGCAAGTTCGTCGCCGAGAAGTACGCCCCGCAGATCGCCGCCCTCTATGACGAGCAGGTGAGCGAGGTCTACTGCGAGACCGAGGTGACCCAGGAAGACGGCCGCAAGTACATGATCAAGGCCGACCTTCGGATCAGCCCGGCGAAAACCTTCGACCCGGTCAGGAAGGCCGGCTAGGGCGACCTGTCGGCGCGCGGCCACCCCGCCCGCCGGCCGGCCGGCCTCCGCCCCCACCCCAGGCCCGACACCCCTGCGAGGAGAGAGATACCGATGTCCCAAGCCGAGGCGTCCCCGGCCGGTCCGGCCCCGGGCGAGGTGCTGCTCAAGGTCGACAACATCAGCTTGTCGTTCGGCGGCGTGCGGGCCCTGACCAACATCAGCTTCGACGTGATGAAGGGCGAGATCCGCGCCATCATCGGCCCCAACGGGGCCGGCAAGAGCTCCATGCTCAACGTCATCAACGGGTTCTACCACCCGCAGGAAGGCACCATCACCTACAAGGGCGAAACCCGGCGCAAGATGAAGCCGCATCAGGCGGCCCGCACCGGCATCGCCCGCACCTTCCAGAACATCGCCCTGTTCAAGGGGATGAGCGCGCTCGAGAACATCATGACCGGGCGCAACACGGTGATGGCCCACAACCCGTTCACCGCCGCCGTCTACCTGGGCCCGGCCAAGCGCAGCGAAATCCACCACCGGGAGGTGTGCGAGCGCATCATCGACTTCCTGGAGATCGAGGCCATCCGCAAGACCCCGGTCGGCCGCCTGCCCTACGGCCTGCAGAAGCGGGTCGAGCTGGGCCGCGCCCTGGCCGCCGAGCCCGAGATGCTGCTGCTGGACGAGCCGATGGCCGGCATGAACCTGGAAGAGAAGGAGGACATGTGCCGCTTCATCCTCGACGTCAACGAGGAGTTCGGCACCACCATGGTCCTCATCGAGCACGACATGGGCGTGGTGATGGACATCTCCGACCGCGTCGTGGTGCTGGACTACGGCCGCAAGCTGGCCGATGGCCCGCCCGATCAGGTGCGCAACGACCCCGACGTGATCGACGCCTACCTGGGGGTGGCCCATGACTAGGTCCCCTAGCCCCCCCGTCTCCGCCGCTCGCCCCGCCACCGCCAAGAGTTAAGCCCCCATGAGCAATCAACTCCGCATCGCCCTGTGGGCCCTCGGCGCGCCGGTTTCGGTCGGCCTGATCGGTCTTCTGATCTCGGCCATGCCGCTGATCGATTCCAACTTCTTCTTCACCTGGGGCTACTACCTGGAGGTGGTCACCACCGGCCTTCTGACCGGCGTGCTGTATTCGCTGGTGGCACTCGGCTTCGTGCTGATCTTCAAGGCCTCCGGGGTGTTCAACTTCTCCCAGGGGGCGATGGTGCTGTTCGCCGCCCTGTTCTTCGTCGGCTTCATGGACAAGTGGGGCCTGCACCCGGCGCTCGCCTTCCTGCTCACCGCCGGGGTGATGATCCTGCTGGCCATGCTGATCGAGCGGGTGGTCTTGAGGCCGCTGGTCAACCAGCCGGCCATCATCCTGTTCATGGCGACCATCGGCATCACCTACTTCCTGGACGGCCTGGGCCAAACCATCTGGGGCTCGGACGTCTTCACGCTCGATATCGGCCTGCCCAAGGACCCCATGTTCCTGATGGAAGGCACCTTCGAGGGCGGGGTGATGGTCAACCAGTTCGACATCGTGGCCGCCGTCGCCGCCGGGGCGATGGTGATCGTGCTGGCCTTCCTGTTCCAGTACACCCGCATCGGCCGCGCCCTGCGCGCGGTGGCCGACGACCACCAGGCGGCGCTGTCGGTGGGCATTCCCCTGAAGACCATCTGGGCCATCGTGTGGTCGGTGGCCGGCATCGTCGGCCTGGTCGCCGGGGTGATGTGGGGCTCGAAGCTCGGGGTGCAGTTCTCGCTCGCCCTGGTGGCGCTCAAGGCGCTGCCGGTGCTCATCCTGGGCGGCTTCACCTCGGTGCCGGGGGCCATCGTCGGCGGCCTGATCATCGGCGCCGGCGAGAAGATCGCCGAGATCTTTTTCGGCGGCTACATCGGCGGCGGCATCGAGGACTGGTTCGCCTACATGCTGGCCATGGTCTTCCTGCTGTTCCGGCCGCAAGGGCTGTTCGGCGAGAAGATCATCGAGCGCGTCTGACCGGCGCCTATCGACCCCCGCCCCAAGATCCCGCCCCAAGATCCCTCAGGGCAAGGCTTTCAAAGGCACATCCGACCATGATCTACCGCGAAGCCGGACAGTTCAAAACCTCCTACGCCCGCGACGGCGGTCTCTATCCCATCCGCCAGGACCGCTATGGGCTGATCGTCCTGTTGCTGGTCGCCGTCTTCGCCGTGCCGATGATGAGCGAGTACTGGCTGGTCACCATCTTCCTGCCCTTCCTGGTCATGGCGGTGGCGGCCCTGGGGCTGAACATCCTGACCGGCTACGCCGGGCAGCTCAGCCTGGGCACCGGCGGCTTCATGGCCTGCGGGGCCTATGCCGCCTACAAGCTGGCCACCGCCTTTCCCGACCTCAACATCGTGCTGGTGTTTCTCGGGGCGGGGCTGGTCAGCGCCCTGGTCGGCATCCTGTTCGGCATTCCCTCGCTCAGGATCAAGGGCTTCTATCTGGCGGTGGCCACCCTGGCGGCGCAGTTCTTCATCCTGTGGCTGCTCAACAAGGTGCCGTGGTTCGTCAACTACAGCCCCTCGGGCGTCATCTCGGCGCCGCCGCGGGCCATTTTCGGCGACATCTACGTGACCGGCGCCACCGCCACCCCGGAAGCCAAGTACCTGTTCGCCCTGGCCGTCGCCGCGCTGCTGGCGCTGGCCGCCAAGAACCTGACCCGCTGCGCCATCGGGCGCTCGTGGATGGCCATCCGCGACATGGACATCGCGGCCGAGATCATCGGCATCAAGCCGATGGCCACCAAGCTGGGGGCGTTCGCCATCAGCTCGTTCTACTGCGGCATCGCCGGGGCCATGTGGGCCTTCATCTACACCAGCTCGGTGGAGGCCAACGCCTTCGAGATCAGCCGCAGCTTCCAGGTGTTGTTCATGGTCATCATCGGCGGCCTGGGCTCGATCCTCGGCTCGTTCCTGGGGGCCGCCTTCATCGTGCTTTTGCCGATCCTCTTGAAGAACGCGCCGGAGATGGTCGGTCTGTCGATCCCGGTCGACGTCATCGCCCACATCGAGTTCATGATCTTCGGCGCCCTGATCATCTTCTTCCTGATCGTCGAGCCGCACGGGCTGGCCCGTCTGTGGCAGATCGGCAAGGAGAAGCTGCGCCTGTGGCCCTTCCCCTACTGACAACCAACACAACTGGCGACCAACAACGAGGCCGGCGACCAAGCCGGCCCGCGTGACCGAAACCAGAGAGAGCGGACCCCTTAAACGATCCCGGACCCAACTAAGGGAGGAGAGACCCCCATGAGCTTCCGCAAGACCCTGACCATGGCCGCCCTGGCCGGCGTGGTCGGTGCCGGCGCCCTGGCGCCCGCCCCGGCCCAGGCCCAGGAAAACGGGCAGTACATGCCGCAGATGGTGTATCGCACCGGCCCCTATGCCCCCAACGGCATCCCGCTGGCCAACGGCGAGGGCGACTACCTGCGCCTGTTGAACGAGCGTGACGGCGGCATCAACGGCGTGCCGATCCTGATCGAGGAGTGCGAGACCGCCTACAACACCGACCGTGGCGTGGAATGCTACGAGAAGATGAAGAACGGCGGCCCCACCGGCGCCGCCCAGTTCAGCCCCTACTCGACCGGCATCACCTACGCCCTGATCGAGCGCGCCACGGCCGATCAGATTCCCATCTTCTCGATGGGCTACGGCCGCGCCGACGCCAGCTACGGCAAGGTCTTCGAGTACGTCTTCACCGCCCCGGCCACCTACTGGGCCGGCGCCGACGCGGCCATCCAGTACATCAAGGCCGAGGAAGGCGGCGACCTGTCGGGCAAGAAGATCGCCCTGGTCTACCACGACAGCGCCTACGGCAAGGAGCCGATCGCCACCCTGGAGCATCTGGCCGGGCAGGAAGGCTATAACCTGTCGCTGTTCCCGGTGCCCCATCCGGGCCTCGAGCAGAAGTCCACCTGGCTGAAGATCGGCCGTCAGGTGCGCCCGGACTGGGTGATCATGTGGGGCTGGGGCGTGATGAACCAGACCGCCATCAAGGAAGCGGCCGCCGTCGGCTTCCCCATGGAGCGCTTCATCGGCAACTGGTGGGCCGGGGCCGAGCCCGACGTCCGCCCGGCCGGCGAGTCGGCGATCGGCTACAAGGCCCTGCAGTTCCACGGCGTGGCCCACGACCTGAAGGTCCACCAGGACATGAAGACCCACCTCTATGCCAACGGCAAGGGGCTGGCCGATGACGAGAGCCAGGTCGGCGAGGTGCTCTACAACCGCGGCATCGTCAACGCCGTGATCAGCACCGAGGCCGTGCGCACCGCCATGGACCACTTCGGCAACAAGCCGATGACCGGCGAGCAGGTGCAGTGGGGCTTCGAGAACCTGAACCTCACCGCCGAGCGTCTGGAAGCGCTGGGCCTGACCGGCCTGATGAGCCCGCTTTCGCTCTCCTGCGCCGACCACGAGGGCGGCGGTCAGGCCCGCATCGTGCAGTGGGACGGCGAGGACTGGCGCCCGGCCAGCGACTGGATCGTGCCCAACCGCGCCGGCTTCCTGAGTGAAGCCTACGAGGCCTCGGCCATGCAGTACGCCAACGAAAAGGGCCTCACCCCGCGCGACTGCAATTGATGGCGGCGGGGCGACCGCATACCGCCTCGCCCCACCCCCTCCACCAACACCCCGGAGCACGCCCGGCGCGCGCTCCGGGGCCCCATCCCGGCGCCGACCGATAAGCGAGAAGGACCACCGTCGTGAGCACCGCCCCTGTCCAGAGCAGCGCCGGGGAGGCCCCCGGGGCCACCGCGCCGATCCTCTCGGTGAACAACATCGAGGTCATCTACGACCACGTGATCCTGGTCCTCAAAGGGGTCTCGCTGGAGGTGCCCGAAGGCGGCATCACGGCCTTGCTGGGGGCCAACGGGGCGGGCAAGACGACCACCCTCAAGGCCATCTCGAACCTGCTTCGGGCCGAGCGCGGCGAGGTCACCAAGGGCTCGATCACCTATCGCGGCGAGCAGGTCGACAGCATGACCCCGAGCGAGCTGGTGCGCCGTGGCGTCATCCAGGTGATGGAGGGCCGCCACTGCTTCGAGCATCTGACCATCGAGGAAAACCTGCTGACCGGGGCCTACACCCGCAAGGACGGCTGGAGCGCCGTCAAGGAAAGCCTGGAGATGGTCTACCACTACTTCCCGCGGCTGCGCGAACGCCGGGGCAGCCAGGCCGGCTACACCTCGGGCGGCGAGCAGCAGATGTGCGCCGTCGGCCGCGCCCTGATGGCCAATCCCAGGGTGATCCTGCTCGATGAGCCGTCGATGGGGCTGGCCCCGCAGTTGGTCGAGGAAATCTTCGAGATCGTGCGCCAGCTCAACGCCGAGCAGAACGTCTCCTTCCTGCTCGCCGAGCAGAACACCAACATCGCCCTGAAGTACGCCAAGTTCGGCTACATCCTGGAAAACGGCCGGGTGGTCATGGAAGGCGACGCCGCCGAGCTGCGCGAGAACGAGGACGTCAAGGAATTCTACCTGGGCATCGCCGGCGGCGACCGCAAAAGCTTCCGCGAGGTCAAACACTATCGACGCCGCAAACGCTGGCTGTAGACTGCGGGCCACCCCACCGCCCCACCCCCGAACGGCAGCGAGAGGCGACCCCCATGGCCCATTTCGACGACCTGGAAACCCGCGACCCGGCGCAGCGACAGGAAGAGCTTTACGCCGCGCTGCCCGGCCTGATCGCCCACGCCCAAAGCCAGACCGACCACTATGCCAAGGCTCTGGCCGGCATCGACCCGGACAGCATCACCAGCCCCCAGGCCCTGGCCGGCCTGCCGGTGACCCGCAAGAGCCAGCTGATCGAGTTGCAGAAGGCCAACCCGCCGTTCGGCGGTCTGGTCGCCCGCGACCGGCGAATCGAGCGCATCTTCCAGTCGCCCGGCCCGATCTTCGAGCCGCAGGGGCAGAACCCCAACTTCTGGCGCGCCGCCCGCGCCCTCTATGCCGCCGGCTTCCGCCCCGGCGATCTGGTCCACAACAGCTTCGCCTATCACATGACGCCGGGCGCCTGGATCCTCGATGACGGCTGCCGGGCCCTGGGCTGCACGGTGTTCCCGGGCGGCGTCGGCAACACCGAGGCCCAGGTCCAGGCCATCGCCGGCTATGGCGCCAATGCCTATGCCGGCACGCCCAGCTTCCTGCGCGTCCTGCTGGAGAAGGCGCGGGAGATGAAGCTCGACCTCGCCTCGCTGAAAAAGGCGATGGTCTCCGGCGAGGCCCTGCCGCCGTCGCTGCGCCAGCGCATCGCCGAGCTGGGGGTCACCGTCCACCAGTGCTACGCCACCGCCGACCTGGGGCTGATCGCCTACGAATCGGAAGCCCTGGAAGGGATGATCGTCGACGAAGGGGTGATCGTCGAGATCGTCCGCCCGGGCACCGGCGAGCCGGTCGCCGAGGGCGAGGTGGGCGAGGTGGTGGTCACCACCTTCACCCCGGAATACCCGCTGATCCGCTTCGCCACCGGCGACCTGTCGGCGGTGCTGCCCGGCACCTCGCCGTGCGGGCGCACCAACACGCGCATCAAGGGCTGGATGGGCCGGGCCGACCAGACGACCAAGGTCAAGGGCATGTTCGTCCACCCCGAGCAGGTGGCCGAGGTGGTGCGCCGCCACACCGAGATCGCCAAGGCCCGGCTGGTGGTCGACAGCGACGACAACCACGACCGCATGACCCTGAAGGTGGAAGCCGAGGGGGTCGGCCAGGTGCTGGCCGACGCGGTGGCCCAGTCGGTGCAGGCGGTGATCAAGCTGAAAGGCCAGGTGGAGATCGTCGCGCCCGGCAGCCTGCCCAACGACGGCAAGGTGATCGACGACGTCCGCACCTACGAGTGACGCCGTGAGCACCGACCGAGACAATTCCGGCTGGGGCACCGAGACCCGGGCCGTGCATGCCGGCGTGGCCCGCTCGCCGCACCAGGAAACGTCGGAGGCCCTGTTCCTCACCTCGGGCTTCGTCTACGACAGCGCCGAGGAGGCCGAGGCCGCCTTCAACGGCGAGTTGGAGCGCTTCGTCTACTCGCGCTTCCGCAACCCCACCATCGGCCAGTTCGAGACCCGACTGAGCGCCCTGGAAGCACCCGCGCCCGGCGGCACGGTCGCCGCCCGGGCCACCGGCAGCGGCATGGCGGCCCTGTTCGCCGCCCTGTTGAGCCAGCTTCAGGCCGGCGACCGGGTGGTGGCGGGGCGCGCCCTGTTCGCCTCGACCCGCGTCCTGCTGGCCGAGGTGCTGCCCCGCTTCGGGGTGATCTGCGATCTGGTCGACGGCCCCGACCCTGCAGTCTCGGAACTTGCAACCTCGGAACTTGCGGCCTCGGAACTTGCGGCCTCGGAACTTGCGGCCTGGGAAGCGGCGCTGGCCACCCCGGCCCGGCTGGTGCTGATCGAGACGCCGACCAATCCGACCCTCGAGGTGCTCGACATCGCCGCCATCGCCAAGCTGGCCCATGGCGCCGGGGCGCGGCTGATCGTCGACAACGTGTTCGCCACCCCGTGCCTGCAAGGGCCGTTGGCCCTGGGCGCCGACATGGTGGTCTACTCGACCACCAAGCACATCGACGGCCAGGGGCGCTGTCTGGGCGGCGCCATCCTGGGCGCCCCCGATCTGCTGGTCGAGGTTCTCGACCCCTTCCTGCGGCACAGCGGCCCGGCGATGAGCCCGTTCAACGCCTGGGTCATGCTGAAGGGCCTGGAAACCCTGCCCCTGCGCGTCGAGCGTCAGGCCGCCAGCGCACTCAAGGTGGCGCGGGCGCTGGAGGCGCTGCCCGGGGTGCTGAAAGTGAGTCACCCGGGCCTGGAAAGCCATCCCGGGCATGCCATCGCCAAACGCCAGATGACCGCCGGCGGCCCGATGCTGGCCTTCGAGGTGGCGGGCGGCAAGCAGGGTGCCTTCAACACCCTGAACCGGCTGCGGCTGATCGCCATCTCCAACAACCTCGGCGACGCCAAAAGCCTCGCCTGCCACCCGGCGACCACCACCCACCAACGCCTGGAGCCGGCGGAACAACAACGCCTGGGCATCACCCCGGGGCTGATCCGCCTGTCGGTCGGCCTGGAAACCCCCGACGACCTGATCGCCGACCTCGCCGGCGCCGTCGCCAAGGGGGCGCCGCCCCCTTGACCCCCGCCGTGACTCAAAACCCCACAGAGGGGGGCAAGCCCCCTCTGTGGGGTTTTGATTCAGGGTGGGGTCTGGGGAGGCCTCCCGGCCTCCCCAGCGGGGTTCAAAGGGGCAGCGCCCCTTTGCGACTCAGCGGGTGAAGACCAGGTGGTTGCCCTGGCGGTACTCGGTCTGGTGGGTGTTTTCCAGCCAGTCGCGCAGGTCCTTCGAGGTATTGAAGCGTCGCAGGCTGATCACCGGCGGCTGGGTCTGCTCGATGATGCGCTGGATGTCCGCCTCCGACAGTTGGCCGGTCTTGCGGCGCTTGTCGGTCCAGACGGCCAATGCCGGCGGCACCAGCCGGCCGGCCCGGATGGCGTCCATGGGGCGGTCGGTGACCACCAGTTGCCCCGGCGCGCTGTGCGTCCTGAGCAGGGCGACGGCCTTGCCGTCGGCGCGGCCCGCCGGGCGAACCAGATCCCGCTCGGTGCGGGCGATCTGGCTGGCGATCGGGCCGGCCACCTGGCTGAGGGCGTAGACCACCGCCAGCCCGGCAGCCAACCCGGCCAGACGCCGCCAGCGCGGCGTGGTCGATGCCATGGCGGCGGCCAGCGGCGCCACGGCAAGGCCGCCCAGCCAGGCCAGCGGCACCACCAGCAGCAACAGGTGATGATACCACAGCGGCTGATGGTCCATCAGGGCCAGCCCGGCGACGGCCAGCCAGAGCACGGGCAACAGGCGACTCCAGCGCCAGCCGATCAGGCTGGCGACCAGCCCCACCCCACCCAGCCACAGGTACTGGGGCTCCTTGCCCAGCTTGAACCACAGGGCATCGACCCCGCCGCCGACCCCGAACAGGCCACCGCTGCTGGCCGCGAGGTGGGGGCTGACGATCTGCGACAGGGGCGCCCCGGAAAGCAGCCACAGGACGGCCAGGGCGGCGATCAGGCCGGCCAGCCAGCCACCGCAGCGGGCCACCGCCAGCCGCCAGCCGAGCGGCCGGTGGACCAGCAGCACGGCAAGCAGCAGCGACGGCAGCAGAACCCCGACGAACAGCTTGGTGCCCAAGGCCAGGGCGGCCACCCCGGCACTGGCGGCCAGTCGCCCCGGCGAAGGAACGCGGCGCCCCCGGGGATCGGGCCCCAGGGCCAGATCCAGCGCCAGCATGCCCAGGGCCAGGGCCGGCAGGCCGACCAGCACGGAGACGGCCAGACGCTGGAACAGCCAACCCGACAGCAACAGGGCAACGGCGGCCAGCCCGGCCACCGCGCCCTCGGTGCGGCCCAGGATGCGGAACAGGCAGACGGCGAGCAGCCCGGCAAAGCCGGCGATCAGGGCCCGGGCCTCGGCCACCGGCGCCTCGACCAGATGGAACAGCGGGGCCAGCAGCCAGGTCAGCACCGGCGGCTGGTCGCTCCAGATCTCGCCGTAGAGGTCGTAGCCGCCGGCCACCAGGGCGGCCTTCATCAGGTTCACGCCCTCGTCCAGGTCCAGCTCGTAGGGCTGCCACCAGGGGCCGAGCAGACTGACAAAGGCAACCACCGACAGCCCCACCGCCAGCTCGTAGGCGAGGCGGGCGGACATCGGCAGCGGCTGGGCGGCGGGGGCGGTGGCGGCGATGGAGGTTGTCATGGCCGGGTTGTAAGCCGCCCGGCGAACCCCGGCAAGGGGAAGGGTGCTCAACCGTCGCGGCGGCGCAGCAGGTAGCAATCCATGATCCAGCCCTTGGCGGCGCGCAGGCGCTGGAACTCGGCCTCCACCTGCCCGGCGACCTGATCCAGCGGCCCGGCGATCAGGGTCTCGTCGGGCAGGCCCAGGTAGGCGCCCCAGTAGATCATCAGGTCGTGGCCGATGAAGTGCTTGTAGGCGTGCCGGGTGTCGAGCATGACGAAGACGTTGTCGACCGCCTCCGGGGCCATCTTCTCCAGCGCCCGGCCGGGGGTGACGGTGATCCGCCCGCCGACCCGGTTCATGGCCACCCGGTGGCGGGCGGTCAGGGCTTGCAGGCTGGTGATGCCGGGGATGACGGTGAACTGGAAGTCGTCGCGCCCGGCCGCCTTCAGGTCGTGCAGGATCTGGATGGTGCCGTCATAAAGCGCCGGATCGCCCCACAACAGCATGCCGCCGGTCTGGCCGTCCTCCAGTTCCTCGGCGATCAGGCGGCCGATCAGGTCGATCTTCTTCTGCCGCCAGTCCTCCACCGCGCCCAGGTAGTCGGCGGCGGCGCGGTCGCGTTCGGGGCTGGGGGCGTGGACCAGCCGGTAGGGCTTGTCGGTGGCGAAGCGGCGCAGGATGGTTTCGCGCACCTGGATCAGCTCGTCCTTGCCGGGGCCGGCCTTGTCGAGCAGGAAGAAGACGTCGACCTGATTGATCGCGGCGATGGCCCGCCCGGTCAGGTCATCCGGGTCGCCGGGGCCGAGGCCGATCAGATGGACGGTCTTCATGGCAAGGCGTCCTGATGACCGCCCGGGCCGCCGTCCCGCGGCTTGGTGAGCACGAACAGGGTCACCGGCATGGCCGGGCGCCACGCCGTGAAGCCCCCGAGCGGCCCGCCGTGGGCCACCGACAGGCGGACCAGATCGGCCTTCAGGTGGCGCCCGAAGCGGCTGTTGAGGGCGGCCACGGCGGCCTCGCTTTCCAGGGTCACGGCGTTGGCGACCAGCCGGCCGCCGGGTTTCAGGGCCTGCCAGCAGGCCTCGAAGACGCCTTCGGTGGTCAGCCCGCCGCCGATGAACACGGCATCCGGCGGCTCCAGGCCGTTCAGCGCCGCCGGGGCCCGCCCGCCGACCACCTTGAGGCCGGGCACGCCGAGGGCGGCCTTGTTGTGGTTGATGGTGGTGGCGCGCTCGGGCGCCGCCTCGATGGCGATGGCCCGGCAGCGCGGGTCGGCCCGCATCCATTCGATGGCGATCGAGCCGGCGCCGGCGCCGACGTCCCACAGCAGCTCGCCCGGCCGGGGGGCGAGGCGGCCCAGGGTCATGGCCCGCATGTCGCGCTTGGTCAACTGGCCGTCGTGGCGGAAGGCGTCGTCGGGCAGGCCGGCCAGACACGAGCCGGGCGGCACTGCACCGGCCGCCGCCACCTCGATGGCCAACACGTTGAGGTCGGCGCCGCGCGGCTGGTCCCAGCTTTCGGCGCGGCCGGCGAGCAGGCGCTCCTCGGCCCCGCCCAAGTGCTCGAGCACGGTCATCCGACTGGCCCCCAGACCCTGGGCGGCGAGATGGGCGGCCAGCCGGGGCGGCGTCTCGGCACTGTCCGACAAAACCAGCAGCCGGGCCCCGGGGTGCAGGTGCACGGCCAGCCCTTCCACCGCCCGGCCATGGACGCTGAAGCAGACCACGTCCTGCAACGCCCAGCCCAGCCGCGCCGCGGCCAGCGAGAACGACGAGGGGGCGCTGAAGACGCGCATCTCGGCCAGCGGCAGCCAGCGGGTCAGGGTGGCGCCGATGCCGTAGTGCATGGGGTCGCCACTGGCCAGCACGCAGACTGGGGCCGGGGCGCCGGCGGCCGGCGGCTCGGCCGGGCGCTCGGCGAGGATCATCTCGCGCGCCTTGTGGAAGGGGCTGGGCCAGCTCAGGCGGCGCTGGGCGGCGTCGGCCGGCAACAGGTCCAGGTGGCGGCGCCCGCCGATGACCACGTGGGCCCCGGTGACGGCGGCACGGGCGGCGTCGGACAGACCGGGCAGGCCGTCCTCGCCGATGCCGACCACGGCCAGCCAGGGGGTGGGCGCGGCGGCGTTGGGGGTGCTGGGATCAGTCATGGTCCCGGGGTGATACGCCAAGCCGAGGGCAGCGGCAAGTGGCTGTGCAACGCCCCCCAAAGCGTGATGCCGGCTACTGCGCGATGGCATAGGTGGCGCTACAGTAGCCTGAACAATTGACCGTTTCCCAGCCAGTCCGCCCACATGGTAAACTTATGCGGCGTTTCTTCGACAGTCGCTCCGCCTTGCCCGGCCTGGCCGACGCGCCGCCCGGCCGACCGGATGCAAGCCGCCCGGGAGCCCCTTTTGGTGAAGGCCATGAAACCCTGGAAGGCCATGAACTCGGGCGTCACCAGATCGGCCCGCCCCTCGCCCGCCGGCCGGCGGCGTCTGTTCGGGCTGCTCGGCGACCGCCGGGGCGCCACCGCCATCGAGGTGGCGCTGATCCTGCCGATCTTCGTCACCCTGATGTTCGGCACCCTCGAGGTGGGCCTGCTGTTCTTCACCGCCACCGTCATGGAAGGCGCGGTCAGCGAGGCCGGGCGGCTGATCCGCACCGGTCAGGCGCAACGGGAAACCAGCCCCCTGGCCACCTTCAACGCCCAGCTTTGCGAGCAGTTGGCCGGGATCATCAACTGTGACGACATCCAGTACGACGTGCGCACCTTCTCCAGCTTCGGGGTGATCACCCTGACCCCCGACCTGGACGAGGACGGCGAGCTCGAATCGCCGGTCTTCCAGCCCGGCGGGGCCGAGGAAATCGTGGTCATCCGCTCGGTCTACAAGTGGAACTTCCTGGTTCCCTTCATCGGCAACCTGATCAGCCCCAACGGCGACAGCTACTACCTGATGCAGGCCACCGCCGTGTTCCGCAACGAACCCTACGAAACCTCCTGACCGACCCCGGGACAACGGCGACACCATGCGGCACCCCCACTCCCCTCGCCTTCTGGCCCGTCTGGCCGGTCTGCCCGCCGATCGGCGCGGCATGGCGGCGGTCGAGTTCGCCATGATCGTGCCGATCATGGTGGTGCTGTTCGCCGGGGTGGTGGAAATCACCAATTTCGTGATGCTCGACAAGAAGATGATCGCCGCCACCCAATCGGCGGCCGATCTGGTGGCCCAGGCCGACGAGCTGACCAGCGCCGAGTTGAGCGACATCCTGACCGCCGCCCGGTTGGTGATGGCCCCCTTCCCGGGCGACAACGTGGCGCTGGGCGTGGCCTCGGTGCGCTTCGACGACGACGGCGACGCCTACGAGGACTGGAGCGACGGCATCAACGGCGGCGACGTGCCGGCCTCGGCCAGTCTGGCCGCCGGCATGGGGGCGGCCAATGAAAGCGTCATCATCGCCCGCATGACCTACGCCTACACCCCGATCTTCGGGCAACTCATCATGTCGCCGACGCAGCTTGAGGAGTTCTCCTACACCCGGCCCCGCACGGCGGCCTTCATCGAGTTGAACTGAGGAGTTCCCAAGCCATGTGGACCCCCTCCAGCCCATTTGCCCGCGCCCTTGCCCGGCGACCTGGTGTCCCGCGCCTTGCCCGGCGCCTTGGTCAACTGCCGGGCGACCGGCGGGGGGTCACCGCGGTGCTCTTCGCCGTGGCCCTGATTCCCCTGGTGCTGGCGGTCGGCGTGGCGGTGGACATCAGCCGGGCCTACATGGTCAAGGCGCGCCTGGGCCACGCCCTGGACGCCGCCGGGCTGGCCGTCGGCTCGATGGCCGACCGCACCGACGAAACGGCCAACAAGGCCATGCTCGACCGCTTCTTCTACGCCAACTACCCGAGCGACGTGGTCGGCACGGTGACCGAGCTGAACATGAGCGAGGTGGACAACGTCATCACCCTGACCGCCACCGTGGAGATGAAAACCAGCTTCATGACCCTGGCCGGCATCGACACCATCGAGGTCGCCGGGTTCAGCGAGGTGACGCGCGAGACCAAGGGCCTGGAACTGGTCATGGTGCTCGACAACACCGGCTCGATGGCCGGCACCAAGCTCTCCTCGATGAAGACCGCGGCGACCAATCTGGTCAACATCCTGTTCGGCAGCGACGAAACCTCGGACAACCTCTACATCGGTCTGGTGCCGTTCGCCGGCACGGTGAACATCGGCTCCGACAACACCGCCCTGACCAGCGGCCCGCCCTACATCGAGCAAAGCCTGAAGGACGCCGGCCTGAACGACGGCACCACCTACATGGGCCCCAACGACGACCGCTTCACCTACGACGGCTGGGGCCCGATCTCGGGCTGGGGACCGACCAGCACCCACTGGTGGACCGGCGACACCACCTACAATTGGTGGGGCTGCGTCGACGCGCGCCCCTACCCCAACGACGTCGAGGACACCGACACCACCAGCGGCGGCTTCTGGCGGCCCTACTACTGGGCCGACACCCCCTACAACTCCTCCAACCCCGACTGGGACGCCGGCAACGCCAACAACTGGCGCTGGAGCAACGGCTCGACCTACGACATCGACAACACCGGCCCCAGCACCCTGGGCCCCAACAAGGGCTGCCCGCGCGAGCTGACCCCGCTGACCAACACCAAGCAGACCCTGATCGACGAGATCGACGCGATGTGGGCCGACGGCTACACCCACATCAACATCGGCGCCGTCTGGGGCTGGCGGGTGATCTCGCCGGGCGAGCCGTTCACCGGCTCCAAGGCCTATGGCGAGGAGGACTGGAACAAGGCGGTGATCATCCTGACCGATGGCGACAACACCACCCACGATCAGGTGGACACCGCCTACGGCTACCGCTGGGAAGGCAAGCTTGCCGGCTACACCTCGGGCTGGCAGACCGAGGGCGAGTTGGATGACCGCCTGAGCGAGGTCTGCACCGGCATGAAGAACCTGGGCATCATCGTCTATACCATCACCTTCCAGGTCTCCAGCAGCTCGACCCGCACGCTGATGGAAAACTGCGCCACCGACAGCGGCAAGTACTACAACTCGCCGACCGAATCCGAACTGAACGCGGTGTTCGAGAAGATCGCCAACGAGCTGTCCAACCTGCGCCTGTCCAAGTAGGGCGCCGGCGGAAGCGGCTTATACCGCCACGGTGCGATCACGCCCGGCGTGCTTGGCCTCGTAGAGCGCCACGTCGACCCGCGACAGCCAGGCCGAGACGCTTTCCCCCGGCCGCAAGGCGCTCACCCCCAGCGACAGGGTGACCCGACCGACCTCGCCGAAAGGTGCCCCGCCCACCGCCTGGCGCAGGGTCTCGGCCAGCCGGCGGGCCCCGTCGCGGTCGGTGCCGGGCAACAGGATGAGGAATTCCTCGCCGCCCCAGCGGGCCAGCATGTCGGTCTCGCGCAGGCGCTCGGCAAGGCGGGCCGCGACCTCCTGCAACACCTGATCGCCGGCCGGGTGGCCGAAGCGGTCGTTGACCCTCTTGAAGTGGTCCACGTCGATCATGACCAGGCTGGCCGGGTGGACCAGCCGCTGGGCCCGGCGGATCTCGCCGTCGATCACCCGCTGCGCGTGTTGGCGGTTGAACAGGCCGGTCAGCGGATCGTGGGTCGCCTGATGCTCCAGGCGGCGCATCAGCCGGCGCTGCTCGGTGACATCGTTGATCATGCACAGCAGGTAGTCGCGGTCGCCGCCCTTGATGGGCACGATCCTCAGCTCGCCGATGAACGGCGCGCCATGGCGATCGACGTGGCGCACTTCCAGCGGCGGCGCCTCGGCATGGCGGGCCAGGGCCTCTTGAATCACCGTCTGGCGGCGCTCGACGTCGGGCAGCAGGCCCAACTCGACGGCGGTGTGGCCGATCGCCGCCTGATAGCTCAGCCCGAAGGTGTCGAGCAGGGCCTGGTTGACGTCCACGAAGCGGCCCGTCTCGGGCTCGGAGAGGATCATCAAGGTGTTGTTGTAGCGGAAGGTCTTTTCGAACACCTCGCGCTGGAAAGTCAGCTCGGAGAGATCGCGGGTGGTGGTGAACAGGGCCGGCCGGCCGTTCCAGGTGCCCCGGGTGACGCGGGTCTCGCAGGGGATGACGCGGCCATCGGCGGCGATCAGGGGGAAGGCGCACTCCTGGCAGGTGCCGGCCATGATGGCCTCCAGGGTGTGCGCCGCCTCGGCGCGCCGTGCCTCGGGGATCAGCGAGAAGGCCGAGCGGTCGATCAACGCGCCGCGCGGATAGCCCAGGCCGTCCACGGTGGCGGTGTTGACCTCGATGATGCGGGCGCTGTCGTCGAGCACCATCAGGAAGTCGCGCGACAGGTTGAAAAAGGCCCGCAGGTTGCCGTGGCCGCTTTTCAGGGCCCGATCCAGCCAGTGCGTCTGGGTGATGTCGCGGCCCAGCTCGACCACCCCGGTCAGCGCCTCGGCGGCGTCGTGCACCGGGAAGGCGCGGATCTGCCACACCCGGCCGTCCGGCGTGGCGCGGGTGGTCTCGGCCGGGCGACCGGTGTCAAAGCAGGTGACCACCGGGCAATGGGCGCACGGCTCGGCGGAGTCGGCCCACACGGCGTGGCAGGTCCGGCCGATCACCTCCTCGGGCCGGCGGCCGACGCTCTCGGCGGCGGCCTGGTTGGCCCAGCGCACGACCAGGTCGGGGCTGTCGTAGAACGTCACCATGTCGGAGATGGCGCCCAGGATCAGGCGCTTCTCGCGCTCGCTGGCCGCCGCCGTCGCCTCGGCCCGCTTGCAGGCGCTGATGTCGGTGTGGGTGCCGACCATGCGGGTCGGGGCGCCCGCCGCGTCGCGGGCCACCACGCGGCCGCGCCCCAGGGTCCACAGCCAGCCGCCACCGGCCCGCCGCAGACGGAACTCGACCGACAGCGGGGCCCCGTCGGCCAACCGGGCGGCGACCTCGGCCAGCACCGCCGGGCGATCGTCGGGATGCATCAGGTCGGCCCAGACCTCGCGGGTCACCGCAAAGGCGCCGGGCGGATGGCCCAGGGCGGCGAACCAGGCGTCGTTCCAGATGACCTTGTCGGTGGTCAGGTCCCAGTCCCAGATGCCGTCGGTGGTCGCCTCCAGGACCAGTCGCAGGCGCTCTTCCTCGGCCATGGGCGGGGGGGAAGTCCCGGAATCCCGGCACGCGTCGGACGGTTCCGGCGCGCCCGGGGGCGGCGGTGTGGACGGTCCCGACATTGGTTCTGGTCTTTTCAACCGGCCGCCGTGGCGGCGCCTCGATCCTGTCTCAAATATACAACAGAATGTAATGTCGGGCACGAAATATGACACTCGATGAAATACCTTAAGGTGCAGAAACCAACAGGAAAATCCTCTTTTGCGGGAATTCCCCGCCCTGCCCTGGAACCTATAAAATAGAATTTTATCTTTCGTTTAAGCGACTTGTCGCCATCCCTGGACGACGGGGGTGAGTCATCCACCCGGCGCGGCGCCGCCGGGCAGGAAGGCCGCGCCGAGTCGCTTCAGCCGCCGAAATGGTCGGCCAGCCGGTTCAGGGCGCCGTCCAGCGCGGCGTCGGTCTTGGCGAAACAGAAGCGGGCCAGATGGCGCGGCGGCCGGGCGGCATAGAAGGGCGACACCGGCACCGCCGCCACCCCGGCCTGGGTGGTCAGATGGCGGCAGAAGTCGTCGTCCTCCATGCCATTGGCCCGGGCCGAGATGTCGGCGGTCAGGAAATAGGTGCCGGGGCAGACCAGCGGCGTGAGCCCCAACTGGTCGAGGCCGCCGGCCAGACGGTCGCGGCGGGCCTGCATGTCGGCGACCAGCCCCTGGTAGTAGCCATCCTCCTTGCCCAGGCCATAGGCCACCCCGGCCTGCAACCCGATGGGCGTGGTGAAGGTCAGGAACTGGTGGGCCCGGGCCACCGCGCCGAGCAGCAGGGGGGCGGCGGTGATGAAGCCCACCTTCCAGTTGGTGATGGAAAAGATCTTGCCGGCCGAGCCGATCTTCAGGCAGCGCCGGCGCATCCCCGGCCGGGTAATCAGCGGGATGTGGGGCAGGCCATCGAAGACCAGATGCTCGTAGACCTCGTCGCACACCGCATAGGCATCGTGGGCCTCCAGCAGGGCGGCGATGAAGTCCAACTCCTCGGCGCTGTAGACCTTGGCGCAGGGGTTGGTCGGGTTGTTGAGCAGCAACAGCTTGGTCTTGTCGGAGAAGGCCTCGGCCAGGGCTTGGCGCGGCAGGGCCCAATCCGGCGCCTCCAGGCGGACCAGCCGGGGGATGCCGCCGGCCCGGCGGACCATGGGCAGGTAGCTGTCGTACAGGGGCTCGATCAGCACCACCTCGTCGCCCGGCTCGATCAGGCCGAGCAGGCAGGCGGCCAGCGCCTCGGTGGCGCCCGAGGTGACCATCACCTCGCCCTCCGGGTCGACCTCCAGGCCGTAGAAGCGCTTCTCGTGCGCCGCCACCGCCTGACGCAGGGCGGGAATGCCCAGGCTCGGCGGGTACTGGTGCGGCCCCGCCTCCACCGCCCGGGCGGCGGCGGCGATGACATCGGGGGGCTCCAGGCCTTCGGGAAAGCCCTGGCCCAGGTTGATCGCCCCATGCTCGACGGCGAGGCGGCTCATGATGCTGAAGATGGTGGTGCCGTATTCGGAAAGAACGCCGTTGCCCGGTTTCATCGCAGCCCTTCGAATGATCGTTATGTGCACCGCGCCATGATCGACCGCCCCGGCGGCCGGTTCAAGCAAAGTCGACGCCCCCGATTGCCCGCCAGATTGCCCGACAGACGGGCGTTGCCGCTGCCCATTTTTCCGGCATTTGCCGGACTCTTGGTCAGGCGGGCCGCCGCCCGGACCCGCCCCGCCATCCCGGAACGGCGGAAAACCGCCCCTGGCACGGTTCCTGTAAGAGAGCCGACATGTCCGCCCGGCGGGCCGCTCCCGGCTGATCGCCGGGTGGGGCACGTCCCTGGAACTCGAAAGCGATTGAGGTCCATGAAAAAGATCGAGGCCATCATCAAGCCCTTCAAGCTCGACGAGGTGAAGGAAGCCCTGCACGAAATCGGCCTGCAAGGCATCACGGTGACCGAGGCCAAGGGCTTCGGACGCCAGAAAGGCCATACCGAGTTGTACCGCGGGGCCGAATATGTGGTCGACTTCCTGCCCAAGGTGAAGATCGAACTGGTCATCGAGGACGACCTGATGGAACGCGCCGTCGAGGCCATCCAGCAGGCGGCCCACACCGGGCGCATCGGCGACGGCAAGATTTTCGTCTCCACCGTCGAGGAAGCCATCCGCATCCGCACCGGCGAGCGCGGCAAGGAAGCCATCTGAGCCGCCTCCACCCACCCGACAGACCGGCCGGCGAGAAGCGCGCCGCCGCCGGTTCTTGACGAGGCGCCCCCCTGACCACGGCCCCAGCCAAGGCCCTGACCAGGGGCCCCTCCGCCAAGACCACCTTCCGCGCGAAACACCCACCGACCAACCAGTGACGGGGATTTAAAGACCATGTCCGATGCCAGCAAAGTCATGGAAATGATCAAGGAAAACGACGTCCAGTACGTCGATTTCCGTTTTACCGATCCGAAGGGCAAGTGGCAGCACACCGCCCAGCACGTGGACAGCGTTGACGAGGACATGCTGACCGACGGCATCATGTTCGACGGCAGCTCGATCGCCGGCTGGAAGGACATCAACGAGTCCGACATGATCCTCATGCCGGACCTGTCGACCGCCGTGATGGACCCGTTCGCCGCCCAGCCGCAGCTGATCCTGTTCTGCGACATCGTGGAGCCGGCCACCGGCCAGCCCTACGAGCGCGACCCCCGCTCGATCGCCAAGAAGGCGCTGACCTACATGGCCTCGGCCGGCATCGGCGACACCGCCTACTTCGGTCCGGAAGCCGAGTTCTTCGTCTTCGACGATGTGCGCTGGAACATCTCGATGAACAAGGTCGGCTACGAGATCGACAGCGAGGAAGGCCCCTACGTCACCGGCAAGGCCTTCCAGGAAGGCAACATGGGTCACCGTCCGCGTCCCAAGGGTGGCTACTTCCCGGTGCCCCCGGTCGACGCCGGCATGGACATGCGCGCCGAGATGGTCAGCACCATGAAGGAAATGGGCCTGCCCATGGAGAAGCACCACCACGAGGTGGCGCCCTCGCAGCATGAGCTGGGCTTCAAGTTCCTGACCCTGATCGAAGCCGCCGACGCCATGCAGATCTACAAGTACTGCACGCACATGGTGGCCCACGCCTACGGCAAGACCGCCACCTTCATGCCCAAGCCGGTGGCCGGCGACAACGGGTCGGGCATGCACACCCACCAGTCGATCTGGAAGGACGGCCAGCCGCTGTTCGCCGGCTCGGGCTATGCCGACCTGTCGGAGACGGCGCTCTACTACATTGGCGGCATCATCAAGCACGCCAAGGCCCTGAACGCCTTCACCAACCCCTCGACCAACTCCTACAAGCGCCTGATCCCGGGCTTCGAGGCGCCGGTGCTGCTGGCCTACTCGGCGCGCAACCGCTCCGCCTCGTGCCGTATCCCCTACGGCTCCAGCCCCAAGGCCAAGCGGGTCGAGGTGCGCTTCCCCGACCCCACCGCCAACCCCTACTTGGCCTTCAGCGCCATGATGATGGCGGGCCTCGACGGCATCCAGAACAAGATCCATCCGGGCGACCCGATGGACAAGAACCTCTACGACCTGCCGCCGGAAGAGCTGGCCGACGTGCCGACCGTCTGCGGCAGCCTGCGCGAGGCCCTGGAAGCCCTGGACGCCGACCGCGAGTTCCTGAAGAAGGGCGACGTCTTCACCGACGACGCCATCGACGCCTACATGGACCTGAAGTGGGACGAGGTCTACAACTTCGAACACGCCGTCCACCCGATCGAGTACGAGATGTACTACTCGGTTTGATCGGAATGCCGAAAACCCTTGTCTTGCGCCACACCCGGCTATGACTGTGTAGCAGGCGTGTGGAGCGGTCAAGGGACCGACCTCGGAGGCCCCCGTCAGGCGACTGGCGGGGGTTTCCATTTGGGCCGCGCCCGCCTCAAGGGTGTGCAAAATGCACCCCGTAAGGATTACACAGGGGATCAGAAGTCGTCGTTCTCGCCGTCCACCTCCTCGGGGACAAGCAAGCCGAGTTCATGGACTAGGTCCGGCAGGTTCCGACCGAAGTAGATGGCGAAGGTTCGGGCGGCCAGCGTGGGGTTGGTGGCGAGCTTGGTGCTGAACTCCCTTGAGAGCCGGTCGGCATAGTCCGCCGCCTGGACCTCCAGACGCGCCTCGCGATCCTCGTCGCTCAACTCCTCCCGCTTGAGGCCCTTGTGGGCATTCATCGCCTCGAACCAGAACTTGAAGCCGAACGCCTCCTCGCCCAGTTCCCTCTTCACCCGGCGCATGATGGCAATGCTGCCGTCCGAGGCGCCCGACGCCTTGGCGATCTGCTTCTTGGAATGCTTGCCGAGAAGCACCAGACGCCACGCGTAGTTCTGCCGCTCCTGGGTGCTCATCGGCAGTTTGGCCTTGCTGTTGGCCCGTCCAGCCGCCAGCACCGCCTGTTCCAGGGTGCCGTTGAAGTACTCCACCGGAATGTCGTTGGTGACACCGGACGACTCGTAGGCCGCCACGCGATGATGACCATCAAGCAGGATCACCGAACGCCCAACCTGCGCCACCAGAAGCGGATCGAGACGCCCCCCGGCCTTGATGGCCCGCTGAAGCTCGCTGATGTGCCGTTCGTCCATCCCTCGGGGCTGGAACAGATCGGGGTGAAGCTCGATTTCCGACAAGGGCAGACGACCCGGCCGGACCTCGGGTTCTGGCTCCCGCTCGGCCCTGGCCTTCAACTTCTCCAGCAAGTCCAGCGGCTCAAAAGCCAACCATTCTTCTTCCTCGTTCGCCACGGCCTCGGGAATGCCGACCGTTTTTGCTTCCTTCCCGGTCACGTCAGGTTCCTCACAGCTTCGCCCAATTGATGAACTTCATCCCGGCGCTTCCTCGCGTCCTCTTCCTCCCGCCGGGCCAGCATCAGCCCAGGCAAGCCGAACGCCTCGTTCAGCATGGCCGCCATGGTCAGCGTGGTGGTGGCCGGAAGATCGCGGTAGACCCGCTTCACCCGACCTGACCCGTGATCGAACCAACTCCCCGCGTTGACGTCCGTCAGGCCACGAAGACGCCGGCTCAGTTGGTGCCGAAAGGCGTCATCGGACTGGAAGCGCCGGTGGTCATGCTCCTGCATCATGTACAGGGCCAGGGCGGTTTCGATCACCGTCCACGGCTCGACATGATCGGCGATCCTGACCACCTCGACACAGGCCTGGCGCTGGTGACGGTTCATGGCCCGACCGTCCAGGGCCTGGGCGACCACGCCCCGGCAGTGCTCGACCAGCGCGGCCCAGCGGGCCTCGATCTGGCCCCACAGGGGGCTGTCCGGGTTGCGGGACTTCCGTTGTCGAACCAGGGCCACGAAGGGGACCAGTTCAGCCTTGGTGACGCCGGTTTGCTGGGGGTGGCCGTGGCGGCGCTGGCGGCTCTTGTGGGTGCTGCACAGGCTGCCCCAGCGGGTGACCGGAGCCGTGCAGCCAGGAACGCGACAGGTGCTCATTGGGATCGCTCTGCGAAGAATCCGCACCCGCCCCCGGAGAGACAGGCACGAAGGAAATTTCCAGGGGAGAGGGTAATCAGGCGCTGGAGCCGGGATTGTCAAGAATGCGGTAGACCGAGGCCCGCCCGATCTCCAGCCGCCGGGCGATCTCGGTGGCTCCCACGCCTTCGGCCTTGAGCCGGCGAACCTCCGTCTCCTTGGCCCGGGCCGTGGCCTTGCGGCCCTTGTACTTGCCCTCGCGGCGGGCCTTCTCGATGCCCTCGCGCTGGCGCTCCAGCATGATCTCGCGTTCAAACTCCGCGATGCCGCCAAGCACGGTCAGCATCAGCTTGCCGGTGGAGGTGGCCGTATCGATGCCCATGTCCAGGATGCGAAGGCTGGCCCCCTTGGCCTGGATCGCCTCCGTGATCTCCAGCAGATGCTTCACCGAGCGGGCCAACCGGTCCAGCTTGGTCACCACCAGGGTGTCACCCTCGCGGATGAACTCCAGAGCCTGGGCCAACTGCTCCCGGTTGGGGACATCCACCGAGGAGACCTGTTCGCTGAACAGCTTATCGCACCCCGCCGCGCGAAGATCGCGGGCCTGGGCTTCGATGCTGGCCTTCTGGTCCAGGGTTGAGGTGCGGGCGTAACCGACGAGCATGGGGGCCTCCGGGGCAAGGTGTCTCACAACGTCTTAAACGCATGAGTCCACCCGCCCCGAAAGTCAAGAGGCAATGTGTATGAGACACCCTGGACCGCATCCCGAGACGACTCGCTGGGGCAAGGCTCATTGAGACGGCGGCCTCAAGAGGCGAGCGAGCGAGCGGGAGTTGGAAGTCACCATCCAGCACCAACGCCAACCGACCCACCCCACCGGGGGAAATCGGCGCTTGCCCATGTAGGTTTAGGCGCTCAGATTTTCGCGCTGAAACACCCGCACCCACTCGCCGACCTGGCTCACCGCGAGAGTCATCCCGGAAGCCAAGGGGCCAATGCCTGAATCGATGGCTGATACTCTGACCCCTTCTCAACGATCAGAACGAATGAGCCGCGTTCGCGCTCGCGACACCCGACCCGAGTTGGCCGTCCGGCGCGTCCTCCATCGCTCGGGCTATCGATACCGCCTTCAGGGCAAGGATTTACCGGGCCGGCCAGATATAGTATTCCGATGCAGGAAGAAGGCCATATTTGTCCATGGCTGCTTTTGGCACAGACACCCCGGATGCGCCTTGGCGCGAATGCCGAAATCTCGAGTAGAGTTCTGGGTGACGAAGCTGGAAGGCAACCGTGATCGCGACCTCCGCAATCAAGCGGCGCTTATCGCGATGGGCTGGGAGTTCCTGGTTATTTGGGAATGCGAGATAGGGAACACAGGAGCGATGGAGGAGAAACTTCGGCAGTTCCTGGGATCAACGAGGGAGGTTGGGGGACGTGTTCAAGTCGGTTGAACTCTTCGCGGGAGCTGGTGGCTTGGGCATGGGAGTCGGCCTCGCCGGCTTCACCCCAATGGCCGTTGTGGAGCGGGACCGCTGGGCCGCCGACACGGTGCGGGAGAACGCCGCCCGTGATTTCCCGCTCGTGAAGGACTGGCCGCTATTCGAGGGCGATGTTCGACATTTCGATTTCGACACCCTCGAAGACAAGATCGACTTGGTTTCGGGAGGCCCACCGTGCCAACCGTTTTCCCTCGGAGGCAAACACCGCGCGAATGCCGACGACCGAGACATGTTCCCCGTTACCGTGGACGTGGTTCGTCGCCTTCGGCCGAAAGCCTTCATTCTTGAGAATGTCCGTGGCCTGACCCGGTCGGCTTTTGCCAACTACTTTCAGTACATCCTCCTGCAACTCAGCTTCCCGGAGATCGTGCGCCGCCCACGCGACAACGCCGAAAACCATCTGAAGCGGCTGGAGGAAGCCAAGACCTCAGGCCGGCGCGACGGGCTGACCTACGAGGTTGTTCACCGTGTCATCAACGCAGCCGATTATGGCATCCCTCAAAAGCGGGAGCGCGTATTCATCGTTGGCTTCCGTCAAGACCTTGAGGTCAAATGGTCATTCCCCACCGAGACTCACAGTCTAGATGCGCTCCTTGAGGACCAGTGGGTGACCGGCGACTACTGGGATCGGCACCGTATCGCGTCTCGCCACCGCTCACCCACGCCACTCCGCCTGCGACGCAGAATCGAGGCCATCAGGACCAGCAACGACCGCCCAACTCGCTCAAGCAAGCCCTGGCGAACCGTTCGTGACGCCCTGCTCGATATGCCCGACCCGCGCGAGACATCGGAGTTGTTCCACGACCATAGATACCAGCCAGGGGCCAGAGCCTATCCCGGCCATACAGGAAGTCCTCTCGACTTGCCCTCCAAAGCCCTCAAGGCCGGTGTCCATGGTGTCCCCGGCGGGGAAAACATGATGGTGCTGGACGATGGGAGCGTCAGGTACTTCAGCGTCCGAGAAGCCGCTCGTTTGCAGACGTTTCCCGATGGCTACAAGTTCCATGGCGCGTGGTCCGAAACCATGCGGCAACTCGGCAACGCCGTACCGGTCCGCTTGGCACAGACCGTGGCGAGCAGTGTTGCGGAACAACTTGCCCTCCGCTTGGAACAAGAGCTCAAACAAGACAGAAGCGCATAGTATCGGCCATGAGCTCGACCGAACCATACAACCCCCTTGCAAAACGCAACCTCGGCAAGAGCGTGGCGGATGCGCTTCTACAAAGCGAACCCGATCCGCTCGGCACTCTGACGAACTTCGATGGCGCCGGCATCTATGCCCTCTACTACACTGGGGCATTCCCGATCTACGCACCCATCGCCAATCGAAACCGGAAGGGAAAATTTGAACTTCCGATCTACGTTGGCAAGGCAGTTCCGAAGGGCGCCAGAAAAGGAGATATCGGCCTTGGACTCGACCCTGGCACGGCCCTGTTTACCCGCCTCGTCAAAGACCACGCCAAGAGCATTAAGCAAGCTGAAAACCTCGACATCGAAGACTTTTTTTTGCCGCTTCCTCGTAGTGGACGACATTTGGATTCCGCTTGGTGAAAGCCTGCTCATCTCAAGATTCGTGCCACTCTGGAACAAGTGGGTGGATGGCTTTGGCAACCATGATCCCGGGGGCGGGCGATATAACCAAGAACGCTCCCGCTGGGACGTGCTGCACCCAGGCCGCCCTTGGGCCACGAAATGCAAGGAGCGGAAGGAAGCCCTTGCTCAGATTGAGACCGACGTGGCCGCTCGCTTAAGGGACATGTACGACTGATTGACGCCAAGACCACGGCGAGGACTTGTGGAGGCCCTGCTTCCGTGAGACCCGCCCTCCATCACGGCCTCCCAACCCCACTAGGATTGCGCCCACGCCAACATCGCCGCGAGATGTTCAAGGGATAGCCTTTGGGAGTGATCGACCGTTGCCCCCTACGCCACAAAGCTGGCACACAAGCCCCATGCGAGGCGACAGAAAACTCTCTGACTTCCAACAGCTTATCTCCCGGCGAGCGCTAGTCTTCCCTCGGGCACCTACCGCCCCATGAGGTGCGTCAGATCAACGCCGAAGTCCAGGTCCTTGAAACACTCCAGCCGCTTGGATGGGGTGAACAACTTGCCGCCGTAGGTGCCCGCCGTGATGCCGTTGATCTTGTGGCCGACGATCCGACCGATCCGGGCCGTGTCGACGCCGGCTTCCTCCAGGCGGGAGACGAAGGTGTGCCGGAAGCTGTGGAAGACCACGCCTTCCCGCTCAAGGCCAATCATGCGCAGATAGCCGGGGAACCAGACGGCGAAGCGGTGGCTGTGGCTGCCCTCGCTGTTGGGCTTCAACTCCGGCCACAGACGCTCATGCTTGATGGCCTTCACGTGCTCCAGGAAGCCGAGATCGATCAGACGGGGGTGGATCGGCACCAGCCGTTCGCCGGCCTTGGTCTTGGACTTGAGAATGTCAAAGCACCAGACCCCGTCCTCCATCCGCACATCCGCGACCCGCAGCTTGGCGATTTCCTCGACCCGCATCCCGGTGTGCAGGCTGATCAGCGGAAACCAGTACTTGTAGTCCTTGACCAGCACCGAACCAGGACGCTCTCGCCGATCAGCCCGCCAGTGACCGGTGTACAGGGGCGAATGAAACAGCCGCCGCAATTCGTCGGCCGAGAAGGCGTCGCGCTTGGGAGCGTCGGCGGGCGGCATCAGGCCCACGGTGGGATTGTCGATGGTGGCCTTGCCCTCCTGCTTCGCCCAGTTGAACAGGGCGGCGACCACCTTGAAATGGTGGCGGATGGTGTTGTTGGAGCGCTCCCCTTCCTCCAGCACCTCCCGCCAGCCCCGAATGTCGTCCCGGGTCACGGTGTCGATGGGCTTGCCGTCCAGGGTTTCGACGAACAGGCGCAGCTTGCCGATGGCGTTCCTGCGGGTGGTCGGCTGCCACTTGCCATCGCGGACCTGGGCCACCTCGTAGGCCTCCAGGACGTCGCCCAGCGGCAGGGACTTGGCTCGTTGATCCCCTGGCTCGGGCATCATGGAGGAAACCGACGCCGATTGCCGGCGGAACAATGGGTCAATCGGCTCCAACGAGTAGTCGCCGACCCGCCGGGCCTTGGAGATGCGAAACAGTTCAATGTTCGCTCTCAGAAGGGCCAAGCACAAACGCTTATATACGTCAGACCCCGGCTCCGCACTTCTGCCAGCTTCTCCCAGAAGACATTCCACATCCCGGGCGACCTTGGAGAACTGGTTGCAGGCGATGGCCTCTCGGTAGTCGGCCTCCAGTTCGCTCAGAAGCTCAAGGTCCGCATCGACCGGGTCTTCGCCAGCGCGGGGCCACACATAGAGCGCTTTTCCCGACTGGGCAGAGAGGCGGAAATCCTCCTCATCCCGCAGCGCTTCAGCAAACCACTTGCGGGCGAGGTCATCGATCTGGTCGGGGGTCAGTTCAGGATGGCTCATCAGGTGATCGAACAGACGGTCGGCGGTGATGGACAGAAGCCGGGCGCGGCGCATCGCCTCTCCCCGGCTGGTGGTGTGCAGAGAGCGGACGATCTCCCGTCGGCCCCATCGGGTGCTCAAGGTATACGGCACCCGGCGGCGCCATGAGTAGACCGCACCTCGGCGTTGGACGTGCATCGGTGTTGCCCCTGTGTAGCAGTCGTGTGCGCAAGGGTGGGTCACGACTGGTTCGCAGTGGCGCGAAACGCTAGGTTTTCCGCGATTCTCCGACGCCCATGGGGGCCTGTGCCGAGATGTACTACAGCGTCTGATCCGACGCCCGTACATCCGACCCGAGACGAGAGGGGGGAGCCGCAAGGCTCCCCCTTTTTGTTATGGGGCGCTCCTTGGCGGGGGTGCCCTCATTTCCCCTTCCGCCTGCAAGCACAACACCGCAGCGAAGCAGGCGCCAGACCCCCCGCCAGAAAAAGAAAAGCAGAAAATTTTATGAAAACACAAACCCCGTCGATCAGCCAAGTCACTGGGAATTCATGCAAACCCCATAAGCGGGAAAAACAAGATTTCTATGCGGTTCGATATATGGCCCGCTCTATCCTTACGTGCTACCCGTAACCCGAGTTTGGCTTCAGTGGGCGCAACAAGGGCCTGTTTGACGCGGGGATGAAATTATGCTCGACCTCATTACTGGTATTGCTGTTGGAATCGTCGCGACCGCCCTCAGCCTGGAGGTCAAGAAACAGAAGAATAAGCGTATCTTTAAAAGATACGACCTGTCAGACGCCGGCAACCAGCTTCGATTCATCGAGGAGGTCAAACTTTACCGCAAGAGACCGATCAACCGCGAATCATACGAGCACTTCAGGTACATCGAGCAGCACCTGAAAAACAGGCAAGAGGGGTTGCGGATACTCGCCGAGGTTGGGCTCGGCGCCTTCATCGGAACCTCCGACGCAGCATCGACGGAGAAGCAGAGAAAACGCGCCTTCAGCTCCTACAACAGCAAGCGCGTGGACTTTCTTGTCATCGATGCTTTCGGCAACCCGGCGGTCGCCATCGAGTATCACGGCAGCGGCCACCATTTGAGCCCCGATGCCGTGGCCCGGGACGCCGTCAAGAAACGCGCCCTGCAAAAAGCGGGGATCGAGTTGCTGGAGATTTATCCCAACGCCCACAAACCCGAGGTCCTGGCCAGACTCGACGCCATCCTGGCCCGCCACGCGGGCACCACAGGCCGGCTGGCGGCGCCTCATCGCCCCCACCTCCAAGCCGTGGCCGTCGGCGCCTGAGCCGGCGCCCGGCAACGCGCTCTCGGTCCGTTGCCAAGCCGGCTCCCACCCGAAGCCGCCTCCCCTACCCCTCGCCCAGCCCGGCCACCGCCGCCTCGAAATCGGGCGCCGTTTCGGCCAGCTCCAGCACCCCCATGTCGGCCAGCACGCGGGCCGGCTGGTCGGCCAGGCCGGTGAGGATCAGGCGGGTGCCGTGGCGCCGGCACTTGGCGGCCAGGTCGGCCAGCTTGCTGGCCCCGGTAGCGTCGATCATCGGCACCCCGTCGAGCCCCAAAAGGAACACCCGGGGCCGCCCGGCGATGCTGTCCAGCAGGTCGGCGATGCGGCTGGCCACGCCGAAGAACAGCGGCCCGGAGAGGCGGAAGGCCTCCACCCCCGGGGGCAGGCCGCCGGCCACGTAGGGCGGGCGCGGCTGGCCGGAGAGATCGTCCACGTCCTCGGCGATCATCGGGCCGCCGGTGCTCAGGGCGACCAGCTCGCTCATCCGGTGCATGAACAGCAGGGCGGCCAGCACCACCCCCACTTCGATGGCCACCGTCAGGTCGACCAGCACGGTCAGGCCAAGGGTCACCACCAGGGTCAGGCGGTCGCCCCACGGCCCGCGCATCAACTGGCGGATGCGGCCCAGCTCGCTCATGTTCCAGGCCACCACCACCAGCACCGCGGCGAGGCTGGCCAGCGGCACGTGGGCGATCAGCGGGGCGGCCAGCAGCACCGCCGCCATGACGATCAGGGCATGCAGCATGCCGGCCACCGGGGTCCGTCCGCCGCTGCGGATGTTGGTCACCGTGCGGGCGATGGCGCCGGTCGCCGGCAGGCCGCCGAACAGAGCCGAGGCCGAGTTGGCCACCCCTTGCGCCACCAGCTCGCAGTTGGCGCGATGGCGGCGCCCGGTCATGCCGTCGGCGACCACCGCCGAGAGCAGCGACTCGACACCGGCCAGGAAGGCGATGGTGAAGGCGCTGGGCAGCATCTCGGCCAGCCGGGCCAGCGACACCTCGGGCCAGGTAGGCGTGGGCACCCCCAGCTCGACCGAGCCGAAGCGGCTGCCCACGGTGTCCACCGGCAGGTCGAGCCCCCACACCATCAGCCCGCCGGCGACCACGCAGACCAGGAAGCCCGGCACCCGGGGCCCGAAGCGGCGCAACAGCAGGATCACCGCCAGCCCGCCGCCGGCCACCGCCAGGGTCGGCAGGTCCAGGGTGTCGCGGGCCGCCCACAGCCCGCCCAACCGGCCCAGGATGTCGCCCGGCAACTCGCCCGGCATCAGGCCGAAGAAGTCCTTCACCTGGCTGAGCAGGATGATCGCCGCGATGCCGGCGGTGAAGCCGACCACCACCGGCTCGGGGATGTACTTCATCAGGGTGCCGAGGCGCAGCAGCCCGGCCAGCACCAGCATCGCCCCGGCCATCAGGGTGGCCAGGATCAGGCCGTCGAAACCGTGCTGGGCAATGACGTTGAAGACCACCACCACGAAGGCCCCGGTCGGCCCGCCAATCTGGAAGCGGCTGCCGCCCAGCGCCGAGATCAGGAAGCCGGCCACCACCACCGTCAGCAGCCCCTTGTCGGGGGTGGCGCCGCTGGCGATGGCCAGGGCCATGGCCAGGGGAATGGCGACCACCGCCACGGTCATGCCGGCCAGGGCGTCGGCCTTCAGGTCATCCAGCCGGTAGCCCTGGGCCAGCACGGTGAAAAGCTTGGGCACCAGCAGGTGCCACCAGGGAGCGCGGGCGGGATCGGACGACAGGGGCATGGGGGGCTCCGCGAATTCGGAACAGGGAGTCGGGATCAGGCGGCGGGGCCGCGCAGACGCACGCCGCGCCCCGAGGCCCGGCTCTCCGCCCCCTCGCCGATCAGCTCGACGCCGCCGGCCTCCAGCGCCTCGACCACCTTGGTCAGGCTGTCGATCACGCCGCGCACGGTGCCCGGACTGGCTTCCATGCGCTGGATGGTGGGCAGGGAGAGGCCGGCGCGGGCGGCCAGGGTCTTCTGGTCGATGCCGAGCAGGGCCCGGGCGGCGCGCATCTGGGGGCCGGTGATCACCCTATATTCCAGTTTTTAACGTTTATGATGATATCTGATACATCAGATTAGATGGCAATGCAAGGTCACCCCGGCGGCCCGGAGGGGACTCATGTTGCACTGCACAAAAAAGCCGTTGACCCCGGCTTGCGGGCTGGTATGATGTCCCCATATAAGGGTTGCTGCACTGCAACATGCCCGTACCGGAACATGGCCGCCCGCATGGTGCCTCGCATGGTTCCCATCCGGCCGCCGCCCCAGGGCCCGGCACACACCGCAGCCCCATCCCGTGCCGAGCCGCCCGCGCCGGCGGCCGATCGCCAAGAAAAGGACTCCGATCATGATGAAGACCTACGAAGACATCCTGCAGTTCAACAAGCAGACCCTCGACCTGATGGTCAAGAGCAGCAGCCGCATGGCCGGCTCCATGGAGACCATGACCAAGGAAGCCATGGGCTTCTTCGGCAAGAGCTTCGAGGACGCCGTCGAGGCCTCCAAGGCGATGGCCTCCTGCAAGACCGCGGCCGACGTGATGGCCCTGCAGACCAAGCTGTCCAAGGACGCCTGGGAGCAGATGATCGAGCAGAGCAAGAAGATCAGCGAGGTCCAGGCCGAGCTGTTCCGCGAGACCGTCGAGCCGCTGACCAGCCACTACAAGGGTGCCCTGGACAGCGCCATGAAGTCGGCCGCCTGAACGGCGCCCGGCCCAGCGGCCACCTGACCCATACAAAGAGGCACCGCCCCCGGCGGTGCCTCTTTTTTGTCGTGCCGGCGCCAGAGTTGCTCAGGCGTGGTTTTCCAGCACGTGCCCGGCCAGATACAACGAGCCGGCGATCAGCACCCGGTGCGGAGTCGGGCCGGCGTGGCGCTGGATGTCGGCCAGCGCGGCGGCCAGGTCCGGCGCCTCGGCGGCGTCCAGGGCCTGGGCGGCGCGGGCGTGGGCGACCAGCTCGGCGGTCGGCTGGCCCGCATGATCCGGGTTGGGCATGGGGATGGCGCGCAGGTGGCGCAGCGCCGGGGCCAGCGGCCTCAGGAAGCCGTCCGCCTTCTTGTCCTTCAGCATGCCGACGATCAGGCTGAGCGGCCGGTCGCGCCACAGCCGGGCCTGGGCGGCCAGGGCCTGACCGGCGGCCGGGTTGTGGCCGCCATCGAGCCACAGCTCCCAGCCGTCGGGCAGGCTCTCGACCAACGGCCCGCGGGTCAGGCGGTGCAGGCGGCCGGGCCAGTTGGCGGCCCTCAGCCCCTCGGCCCGCGCCTCGGGACTGACGGAAACCCCCTTCAGGTGCTCCAGCGCCGCCAGGGCGAGGCCGGCGTTGTGGAGCTGGTGCGGCCCCGGCAGCGCCGGCAGGGGCAGCGGCGGAGCGGCGCATCGGGCGCCGTCCTGAGCGATGGTTTCCAGAACCAGCCCACCTTGGGGGGCGGGTCGGGTGCGCACGAACCACTCGCTGCCCTCGCGCCAGGTGGGGCAGCCCATTTCCAGCGATTTCAGCTCGATCACCCGGGCCGCCTTGCGCGGCTGGCGGGCCACCACCACGCCCACCCCGGGCTTGAGGATGCCGGCCTTCTCGGCGGCGATGCTTTCGATGCGCCCACCGAGGTAGCTTTCGTGGTCCATGGAAACCGGGGTGAGGAGGGTCAGGGCCGGCCGGCGGACCACGTTGGTGGCGTCCAGCCGCCCGCCGAGGCCGGTTTCCAGCAGCACCACATCGGCCGGAACGCGCGAGAAGGCGAGGAAGGCGGCCGCCGTGGTGATCTCGAAAAAGGTGATGGGCCGTCCGGCGTTGGCCGCTTCCACCTCTTCCAGCAGGGCGGTCAGCTCGGCCTCGCCGATGATCCGCCCGGCCACCCGGATGCGCTCGGCGAAGCGCACCAGATGGGGCGAGGTGTAGACGTGCACGGTCAGGCCCGCCGCCTCCAGCATGGCCCGCATGAAGGCGATCACGCTGCCCTTGCCGTTGGTCCCGGCGACATGGACCACCGCCCCGGGCAGCTTCAGGTGGGGATCGCCCAGGTCGGCCAGCAGGGTCTCGATGCGGCCCAGGGTCAGGTCGATCAGCTTGGGATGCAGGTCGAGCAGGCGGGCCAGCACCGGGTCGCTGGCCTGGGACGGCGGCATGGGCGTCGGGGTCCTTGGCGCGGGCCGGGTCAGCCGCCGGAGGTCGGCTCGGGGCCGGCCGCCTCGGCCGGCGGCGGCGGCTGGACGCCGGGCCCGGGCGGCGGCGGCACCTCGGGCGCGCCATCGGGCCGCCCGGGGGCCGGCAGGGGCAGCACGATGGCCGACTGCCTGGGGTTCATCAGAAGGTCGATCAGGCGGATCAGGGTGTCGCGCACCTCGTGGCGCGGCACCACCATGTCGACCATGCCGTGGTCGAGCAGGTACTCGGCCCGCTGGAATCCTTCGGGCAGGGTCTCGCGGATGGTGGTTTCGATCACCCGCGCCCCGGCGAAGCCGATCACCGCGCCGGGCTCGGCCAGGGTGACGTCGCCCAGCATGGCGAAGCTGGCCGAGACGCCGCCGGTGGTCGGGTCGGTCAGCAGCACGAAGTAGGGCAGGCCCTTTTCCTTCACCTTGTCGACCGCGATGGTGGTGCGCGGCATCTGCATCAGCGACAGGATGCCCTCCTGCATGCGCGCCCCGCCGGAAGCCGGGATGACGATCAGCGGCGCCTCCTGCAACACCGCCAACTCGGCGGCGGCGACCAGCCCCTCGCCCACCGCCGGCCCCATGGAGCCGCCCATGAAGGCGAAATTGAAGGCCGCGACCACGGTGTTGATGCCGCCCATGCGGCCGTGGGCGACGATGATGGCGTCCTTCTCGCCGGTCTTCGACTGGGCGTCCTTCAGGCGGTCGGTGTAGCGCTTCTCGTCGCGGAACTTCAGCGGGTCGAGCGGCACCTTGGGCAGCTCGATGCGTTCGAACTCGCCGTTGTCGAACAGCATGGCCAGACGCCGCTCCACCGGCAGGCGCATGTGGTGGCCGCAGTGGCTGCACAGGCGGGCGTTCTTGTCCAGTTCCTTGTGGAAGATCATGTGCCCGCAGGCGGGGCACTTGGTCCACAGGTTGTCCGGCACGTCGCGGGTGCGGACCAGTTGCTGGAACTTGGGGCGGACGAGGTTGGTCAGCCAGTTCATCGGTGGGGGTGGGCTCCTGACGGGGACCTTCTGGGGGGCGGGGTGGGTTAGGATTGGCCAGACGGCGGGTCGCCGCGCACCCCGGCGGCCAGCCGGCCGACCAGGGCGTGGACCCGGGACACGGTGTGGGGGCCGGCGCGGCCCTCGGCGTCGAGGCTGCCGGCCAACTCGGAGACCACCGCCGAGCCGACCACCGCGGCGTCGGCGAGGCCGGCCATGGTCGCCGCCTGCTCGGGCGTCTTGATGCCGAAGCCGACCGCCACCGGCAGGTCGGCGGCGGCCTTCAGGCGCTCGACGGCACAGGCCACCGTCTCGGCGTCGGCCGAGCGGGTGCCGGTGATGCCGGTGATGGAGACGTAGTAGAGGAAGCCGCTGGCCCGCCGCAGCACCGCCGGCAGGCGAGCCTCGTCGGTGGTCGGGGCGGCCAGCATGATCAGGTGCAGGCCGTGGGCCCTGAGCGGGTCGGCCAGCTCGGCCGCCTCTTCCGGCGGCAGGTCGACGCAGATCAGCCCGTCGGCCCCGGCCTCGGCGGCGCGGGCGGCGAAGGTTTCCGGGCCCATGCGGTAGATCGGGTTGTAGTAGCCCATCAGGATGACCGGGGTTTCGGAGTCGGTCTCCCGGAAGCGGGCCAGGGCGTCGAGCGCCCCCTTGAGCGAGCCGCCGGCGGCCAGGGCGCGCTGGCCGGCCAACTGGATGGCCGGGCCGTCGGCCATGGGATCGGAGAAGGGCAGGCCCAGCTCGATGATGTCGGCCCCGGCGGCGGGCAGGCCGTCGAGGATGGCCTGGGCGGTGGCGGCGTCCGGGTCGTGGGCCATCACGTAGACCACCAGGCCGCCGCGCCCGGCCGCCTTGAGGTCGGCGAAGCGCCGGGCCAGCCGGTCGTCGCTGGGGTGGGCGGTCATGACGACACCTCCGCGTTGCCAAGGTGCTCGGCCACCGTCGCCACGTCCTTGTCGCCGCGCCCCGACAGGTTGACCACCATGACGTGGTCGCCCGGCAGGTCGGGCGCCGCCTGGAAGGCGTGGGCCAGGGCGTGGGCGCTTTCCAGGGCCGGGATGATGCCCTCCCAGCGGGTCAGCGTCTGGAAGGCCTCCAGGGCCTGGGTGTCGGTGACCGGCACGTAGCGCACCCGCCCCTGCTCCTTCAGCCAGGCGTGTTCCGGGCCGACTCCGGGATAGTCCAGCCCGGCCGAGATGGAGTGGGCCTCGGTGATCTGGCCCTCGGAGTCCTGCAGCAGATAGGTGCGGTTGCCGTGCAGCACCCCGGGCGCCCCGCCGGCCATGGAGGCGGCGTGCTTGCCGCTCTCGATGCCGTGGCCGGCCGCCTCGATGCCGACGATGTCGATCCCGGGCTCATCGAGGAAGGGATGGAAGAAGCCGATGGCGTTGGAGCCCCCGCCGATGCAGGCGACCAGACTGTCCGGCAGGCGCCCCTCGGCCTCCATGATCTGGCCCCGGGTCTCCTCGCCGATGACGCACTGAAGATCGCGCACCATGGCCGGATAGGGGTGCGGCCCGGCCGCCGTGCCGATCAGGTAGTAGGTGTCGTCGACGTTGGCCACCCAGTCGCGCAGGGCGTCGTTCATGGCGTCCTTCAGGGTGCCGGCGCCGCTGGTCACCGGCTTGACCTCGGCCCCCAGCAGCTTCATCCGGAACACGTTGGGGGCCTGACGGGCGATGTCGGTGGCGCCCATGTAGATGACGCATTTCAGCCCGAACAGGGCACACACCGTGGCCGTGGCGACGCCGTGCTGGCCGGCCCCGGTCTCGGCGATGATGCGCTGCTTGCCCATGCGCCGGGCGAGCAGGATCTGGCCCATGCAGTTGTTGATCTTGTGGGCCCCGGTGTGGTTCAGGTCCTCGCGCTTCAGGTAGATTTTCGCCCCGCCCAGCTCGGCCGTGCTGCGGGCCGCGAAATAGAGCGGGCTGGGCCGCCCCACATAGTGCGCCAGATAGTGGTCGAGCTCGGCCTTGAAGGCCGGATCGGCGCCGGCCTCGGCCCACGCCTTCTCCACTTCCAGGATGCAGGGCATCAGGGTCTCGGCCACGAAGCGGCCCCCGAACAGGCCGAAGTGGCCCTGCTCGTCGGGACCGGCGCGATAGCTGTTGGGTCGCGGCGGGGACTGGGACATGCGGAACGACGCTTTCCTTGAAAGACCTTGACGTAAATAAAACGTGGCCGGGTTATAGCGCACCCCACCACCGGCGCACAAAGGCTGAATCGCCTCCCGCGCCACGCCGTCGCGCCCCTGGCGGGAAGGCCCCCGCCGGCCCCGACCAGCGCCGCAAGGCCTCGAAGCATTCGGATCATGGCGAACCACAAGGCGCCGGATAACGGATCAACACCCATCCAAGGTTGCGGCCTCGCCAAGACCTCGAACAGTACTCGCCGGATCATACGGAACAGTTGCATGGCCTTGGTGGTTTGTGGCACGGTAACCGCCGTTTATTTTGGCAAAGCCACATTTTCGTTGCGACCACCACAGGAAGCCGTTACGTAGAGCGCGACCAGTCGCGGCCGACGAAGGGCAGTGGACGCCCGTGGGCGTTGCCCACCCGCTCAACCGTTGGAGCGGATCGGGTGGTTCACCCTCCCCCCTTTCGCTCCCCCCTTTCGGCGGCACGGGTTGGTCGAGGTCACCTCCCGCCGGGGCTTCCCCGCCCCGCCGTGCTTTTCGCCCCTCCCCGATGGATGGGCCGGCTTGTTTCTTCGGTCCCGACGCGGCCCCCTCCCAGCCGCCCCGTGACCCGGTTCATCCGTGATCCAGCTTCACGCAGTCCCGTTCTCAGTGGGGATATTTTCGTGGATTCCACCACCATGAACACCGTGTTTTCCGACAAACTGGTCCCGGTCAACAGCCTGGAAAGCGACGACAGCAGCGATCCCCTTGATCGCGCCAGCCGGACCGACCGCCACGTCGGCCGGCGCATCCGCGAACGGCGCATCATGATGGGTCTGTCGCAGCAGCAGATGGCCGACATGATCGGCGTCACCTACCAGCAGGCCCACAAGTACGAACGCGGCATCAACCGCATCTCGGCCGGGCGCCTGTTCGAGATTTCCCAGGTCCTGGGCGTGCCGATCAGCTTCTTCTTCGAAGGCCTGGCCGGCCAGCAGGAGCCGGAGGCCCCCGGCCTCAGCCCGCGCCAGCGCATGTGCCTGGAACTGGCCCGCAACTTCAGCCAGATTTCCGACGAACGTCACCAGGAAGCGCTGAGCCAACTGGCCCGCGCCCTGGCCGACCAGGAAGGCTGAGGCCCGACACCATCGCCCCATGGCGCGACCCTGCCTCGCGCCATGGGGCGATGGTGTCAGCCGGCCGGCGGCGAGTCGCCCTTCTCCGACTCGTCGGCCGCCGGCTGGTCCTCCGGACCGATCACCGCCGGGCCGGTGCTGTCGTCCAGATTGGCGTCCAGACTGGCCCCCAGGCTTTGGCGGGCCCACCCCGGGTCGGCCACCTTGCGGGCCGCCGCCGGCTTGCCCATCAGCCCGTCCGCATGCGCCAGATTGCGCTCGGCCACCTTGGCCAGACGCTTGGCGCCATGCCGGTGATAGACATCGAGCGCCAGCCGGAAGGCATCGGCCGCCTGCCCCAGCAACTCGGCGTCGTCGCCGTGACGGGCCATCAGGAACAGCGCCGAGCCCAGGTTGTTCTGCGAGGCCGCCCAGCCCAGCGGGTCGCGCTCGCGGGTCCGCACCTCCAGCGCGGCGTGGAAGGCATCCACCGCCCGCTTCAGCACCTCGGTGCTCTTCAGGTGGTCGCCCCACACCTGCAAGGCCTGGCCCAGGTTGTTCATGGCCTCGGCCCAGTGGAGCGGCGCGCTGGCCCGGGTGAACACCTTGAGCGCCTTCTGATAGGCCGCCAGCCCCTCCTTCAGGGCCTCGGCGTCGCCGGTCAGCATGTCCACCTTGCAGCAGACCACGCCCAGCCGGTTGTGCAGCCAGGCCCATTCGCGCGGCGCCTCCTGCACCCTCAAACCGGCGATGGCGGCGCGATAGGCCTCGGCGGCCGCGGCCAGACGCTCGGCGGTGCGGGTGCGCTCGCCAAAGGTCTGCAACACCATGCCCCGGGTGCGGTTGAGGATCACCCACTCCGCCTCGGCATGGCGGTCCAGCCCGGCCAGCGCCTTGTCCAGCGCCCCGGCGGCGGCGGCGACCCAGCTCTGCTTGCCGGTATAGTAGCCGGCCAGGCCGGCCAGACTGCCCCACAGGCCATACACCTGGGCCTGCTCGTGGCTGGAAAAGCCGGGCGCCACCTCGGTGCCGACGGCGCGCGCCTCCTCGACCAGCGGCGGCAGACGGGCCTGCAGGAAGGCCAACTGGGCCTCGGTGCGCGGCGCCACGGCGGCCAGGGCGGTGGCCGCCAGCAGGGTCTCCCAGGCGGCCTCGAAGCCCAGCGGCAGGTTGAGCACCGTCAACGGCGCGATGGCCCCGGGGCGAGCATCGTCCCACGGCGCCCCGGAGGCGAAGCGCAGTTGCAGCAGCCGGCCACTGTCGTCCACCGCGCCCCAGATCAGCACCTCGGCCTTGCGCTCGATCAGCCACTGGCGGGCGGTCAGCGCCGCCACCCGGGGCTCGCCCTCCGGCGCCTTGTCCAGCGGCGCGACACGCACCCCGGGCAGGGTCTCCAGCACCGCCAGCACCGCCTGACGCTCCAGGTCGTCGGCATCCCCGGCGAACGGGCAGACCAGGAAACCCAGCGGGCGCGGCGTGGCGTCGCCCGTCGACGGCGCCGCCGAGGCATACGGCAGTGCCGCCCGACGACGCCCGAACAGGCGGGCCAATAGCCCTGCCCGACGCGGCGCGGCGGCTGGCAGCGGTGCCTCGGCGGCCACCGGCACCGGCAGTCCGACGGTGGGCGGGGCCGGTGCCGCCGCCGTCTGACGGGTGACCAGAAGATCGCTGGTGTGGCGCAACCGTCGGGCCATGCGGGCCATGATCTTCAGCGCCGTGTCGGGATCGTTCTGGATCTGCTTCAGGAACACCTCGCGCGGGATGACCTTCAGGCGCACGTCGCCGACCGCCACCGCGGTGGCGCTGCGCGGCCCGTTGTCCAGCGTGCCCACCTCGCCCAGAAGGTCGCCCTTGCCCAGGGTGGCCAGACGCACCGGCCCCACCGCCCCGTCCTTGAACAGGTCCACCTGGCCGTCGAGAATGACAAAGGCCGAGGTGCTCTCCTCGCCCTCGCGACAGATCACCTCGCCGTGGGAATAGTCCTGAGTGGTTGCCGAGGCCAAGGAGCCCCCCGCTCCAGTCGAAACACAAAACCGTGCCTGTCATACCACCCTTCAGGCGGCAAAACACGCGCCTTGCGGGACTCAGTCCGCGCCCAGCCGGCGGTAGAGATCGCCGGTCGCCGCCGCCACCGCCCCGGCCGAGTAGGTGGCCTCGGCGTCGGCCCGGGCCCGCGCCCCCAGCCGGCGGCGCAGATCGCCATCGCCGGCCAGCCGGGCCATCGCCTGGGCCAGCGCCGCGCCGTCGCGGGCCGGGACCAGGAGGCCGTTGACCCCATCCTCGACCAGGGCCCGGCAGCCCGGCACGTCGGTGGCGATCAGCGGCCGGCCACAGGCCGCCGCCTCCAGCAGCGCCTTGGGCATGCCCTCGCGGTAGGACGGCAACACCGCCACATGACTGGCCCGCCACACCCCGGGAATGTCGTCGCTCGCCCCGGCCCACTCGATGGCCCCCTCGGCCACCCAGCCGTCCAGGGTGGCCCGGTCGATGGCCGCCGGGTTGTGCGCATCAAGCCCGCCAACCAGCCGACAGCGCACCGCAAGGCCCCGCGCCTTGAGCAGACGCGCCGCCTCGACGAACTCCCCCACCCCCTTGTCCCACAGCATCCGGGCGACCAGGGCAAAGACCACCGGCCCGGCCGGCTCGTCGCTCGGCACCAGGGCCTCGGTGTCCACCCCGGACCCGGGAATCACCACCACCCGCGCCGGCGCCACCCCGAAACCCTCGACCATGAACCGCGCGTCATCGGCATTCTGGACCAGCACCCGCCCGCGCGGCCGATTCAGCAACCACCCCAACAGCGGCACCACCCCGGCCCGCAGCAGACGCGCCTTCATCCCCCGCGAAATGAACAGATAGCCCATCCCGGCCAGCGCATTGACCACCGCCGGACGCCGCCGACCCGCCAACACCGCCGCCAACGAGCCCAGGAACACCGGCTTCAAGGCCACATGATGCACCACATCCGGCCGCAGTCGGCGATACAGACGCACCAACTCCCACAACGAGCGCAGATTGCCGAGCGGCCCCAAACCACCCCGGCTCAAGGTGATCGGCACCACCTCGAACCCCAAGGCCGAAATCTCCCCGATCCGACCGGTGTCCCGAACCGCCACCACCACCCGAAACCCAGCCGCCACCGCCGCCGACGCCATCGGCAAACGATGCGACAGAAAATACCCGTCCTCACTGACCACATAAACCAAACACCCCATCCCCTGCCTCCCAGTCGCTGTCGCCGTCGCCCTCTTCCACGGCCCACGATCCACCCTGCCCCGGATCACGTCAAAGGGGCGCTGCCCCTTTGAAATCCCCGCTGGGGAGGCCGGGGGCCTCCCCAGACCCCACCATGAGTCAAAGCCGTGAAGAGGGGGGTATCCGAGCGCGCGCGCTCGGCTACCCCCTCTTTTCCGGATTTAAGTCGCGGCGGGGGTCCGGGGGGACCCCTGGTCCCCCCGGCGGGGGTTCCAAGGGGGCGGCGCCCCCTTGGCGTGGTTCGCGGCACGGCGGGTCATGGGTCCTGGGAGCGGGCGGCGGCGGCGGCCACTTGGAGCCAGAGGGTGTGGTATTGGGTTTGGATGGTGGGGAGGGTCCAGTTGTCGAGGATGCGTTGGCGGGCCTGGTGGCCGCGTTTTTGGCGTTCCTCGGCCGGGGTGGCGAGGGCCTGGTGGAGGGTTTCGGCCAGGGCGTGGGTATCGTTGGGGGGGGTGATCCAGCCGCTGGGACCGATGATGTGAGCGCTGTCGCCGACCTGGGTGGCGATGGCGGGCAGGCCGCAGGCCATGGCCTCGCCGAGGGCATTGGAGAAGCCTTCGCCGTAGGCCGAGGGCAGGATGGCGAGGTCGCTGGCGTTGAGCAGGGCGGGGATGTCGGTGCGCTCGCCCAGGCGCAGGACCTTGTCGGCCAGCACGTCGGGCAGGTCCAGGTCTTGCGTGCCGCGCCCGGCCAGCAGCAGGCGGGCGTGGGGGTGGTCGGGAGCAACCCGGGCGAAGGCGTCGAGCAGGCCGGGGTGGTTTTTCTGCGGATCGACCCGGGCGGTCAGGGCGATCACGGTGTGACCGTCATCCAGTCCCAGTTGGCGGCGGGTGGTGGCGCGCAGGTCGGGGTCGGGGGCGAAGCGGGTGGTGTCGAAGCCGTTGGGGATGACGGCCCACTGGCGCGGCCGGTAACCCAGCTTTTCGTGCACCTGCCGGCCGACCTGGGCGTTGGCGATGACCGCGCCGGGCAGCGGCGACAGGCGGGCGCAGAGGCCGCGCACCAGGGCCGAGAGGCGGCCGTAGCGGGCCATCTCCATGTCCGAGCAGCGCAGGTTCCAGATCACCCGGCGCGGCTGCCCGGTGAGCCCGGCGGCGACCAGGGCCAGCAGATCGGCGTGATAGAGCCAGCTTTGGATGACGTCCGGGCGGTGACGGCGGATCAGCCTGACGGCGCCCAGCAGCGCCCGGGGGTGGGGTCGGCCGCGCGCAAGGCCGAGGTCGTGCAGCGGCACGCCGAGGGCTTCCACCTCGGCGCCCAGGCGGCCGGGGCCGGTCAGGCTGGCCACCCGGTGGGTCACCGTGTCGCGCCCGGCGTCGGCGGCGAGCAGCTTCACGAGCATGCGCTCGGCGCCGCCGGTCTGAAGGCCGGTGATGAGGTGGAGGACGGACAGGCTCACCCGATATCCTCTCCGGTGCTGCCTTGCAGGGCGTTCAGACGGGCATAGGCGCCGCCCTTGGCCAGCAGGTCGGCGTGGCCGCCCTGCTCGACCACCCGCCCCTGGTCGAGCACGTAGATGCGGTCGGCGTGGCGAATGGTCGACAGGCGGTGGGCGATGACCAGGGTGGTGCGCCCTTCCATCAGGGTGGTCAGGGCCTTCTGGACGTGGCGTTCGGATTCGGTGTCGAGCGCGCTGGTCGCCTCGTCGAGCAGCAGGATGGGGGCGTCCTTCAACAGGGCGCGGGCGATGGCGATGCGCTGGCGCTGGCCGCCGGAGAGACGCATCCCCTGTTCGCCGACCAGGGTGTCGTAGCCCTCCGGCAGCTCGGCGATGAACTCGGCCGCCGCGGCCCGCTCGGCGGCCTGCTCGATCTCGGCCCGGCTGGCCCCCGGGCGGCCGAAGGCGATGTTGGCGGCCACCGTGTCGTCGAACAGCACCACCTCCTGGCTGACCAGGGCGACCGACTGGCGCAGGGAGTCGAGGCTGACCTCCCGGATGTCCTGGCCGTCGATCCGCACGGCTCCGGACTCGACCTCGTGGAAGCGGGCGATCAGGTTGAAGATGGTGCTCTTGCCAGCTCCCGAGGGCCCGACCAGGGCGACCATGTGACCGGGCGGCACGATGATGTCGACCCCGGACAGGGTGGCCGAGGTGCCGTCATAGCTGAACGACACGCCGTCCAGCCGCACTTCGCCCTGGCGCACCACCAGCGGCACGGCGCCCGGCTGGTCGGTGATGCGCGGCTCGGTGTCCAGCACATTGTACAGGCGCTGGGCACTGGCCACCCCCTCCTGCAGCACGCTGTTCATGTTGGCCAGCGACTTCATCGGCCGGTAGGCGGTGAGCAGGGCGAACAGGAAGGCGAAGAAGGCGCCGGTGGTGGTCTCCCCGGCGATCACCCGGTTGCCGCCGTAAAGGATCACCACCACCACGGCAACGCCGCCCAGGGTTTCCATGATCGGCGAGGACATGGCGCGCGTGGTGGTCGCCTTGCGGGCCAGCCGGTAGATGGTTTCCAGCTTCTCGTTCACCCGCCCGGCCTCGTGGCCCTCCATGCGGTAGGATTTGACCAGCCGGATGCCTTGCAGGCACTGGCCGACCAGGGCGCTGAGGTGGCCCGACTGCTCCTGGCTGCGGGCCACGGTGCGGCGCATCCGCCGGCCCAGGCGGACGATGGGAACGACGGCCAGCGGGAAGACGAAAAAGGTCAGGCAGGCGAGCAGCCAATCCTTCTCGAACATCACCGCGACCAGCCCGATCACCGCCAGCAGGTCCTTGCCGATGTTGGTGATGACGGTCGAGGTGGCCTGCCTCAGGTTGAGCACGTCGATGTTGAAGTGCGCCACCAGCCGCCCCGAGGCGGTGGCCTGCACCTGACTGACGTCGAGCCGCATCAGGTGGGCGAACAGGCGGCCGGACATGTCGCGGATGATCTTCAGGCCGACCTTGTTCATCAGCACCGACTGGCTGAACTCGGCCCCGCCGCGCACCATGAAGGTGAGCAGCACCGCCCCGGCCAGTGGCAACAGGTAGCTTGCCTCCTTGGCGGCGAAGACTTCGTCGATCACCGGCTCCATCAGCCAGGCGAGCAGGGCCTGACAGCCGGCGGCAATGGCCATGAAGAAGACGGCCAGGGCGATGGTCCCGCGATGGTGACGGATCGCCTCGTCATAGAGGCGGCCGAAGACCTGGCGGGTGGTGGAGAGGGGCGCGGCCATGGGAACTTTCGTGCTGCGGCGGACGGGGCGGGCCCTTGCGAAGGCGAACGGGCAGGATCAGGGGCCGGACAGTAGCGCCTTCGCGCCGGCAATGCCATCATCCGGCGTTCGGCACCGACGACGGGGGCTCGCGGCCGCGATCCGCGCAAAACCTCCGCTGGGTGATTCAACCCGCCGCCAACATGCCCTAAAGTGCGCCTGTGACGAGCCCCCACCAAGCCGGCCCGGTTGGCATCTCGGGATTTGCTCTAAGTTATTGAATCAAGAGCGTTTTGCGAACCGGACCCCAGAAGCCAGCGATTCCGTTTTGGCGCAAAACGCTCTAGAGATACGGCACATGAGGCAATGACAGACCACGCCCCCACGCCCCACGACCCCGAGGCCCTGCGCCGGCTGCTGAAACTGGCCGGACAATGGCGCAAGACCCGCACCTGGAAGGCCGACAGGCCGCGCCTGCGGCTGGCCGGGAAAGGCGCCCAGAAGCGCCTGGAGCGCCATCTGGCCGAGCAGTGGCCGGGCGGCTGGAAGCGCCTTTCGGGCGATCTGTGGATCTACCTGCCGGCCCCCGCCGACGCCCGGGTGGTCAACCTGCTGATGGGCGGCTTCGCGGTCGAGCCGTCGGTCGGGCTGGCCGTCCGCCCCGGCGCGGTGGTCATCGACATCGGCGCCAACATCGGCGAGTGGGCCCTGCAGGCCGCCCGGCTGGCCGGTCCGGAGGGCTCGGTGCTGGCGGTGGAGCCCAACCCGGTGCTGGTCGAGGCCCTGCACAAGACCGCCGCGCTGCAACCGCACCTCGGCATCTCGGTGCGCGGATCGGCGGTCGGCGACGCCGAGGGCGACTGCCTGCTTCAGGTCGATGCCGGCGACAGCGCCCTGTCGCACCTGCTGGCCGGGGACGACCCCGCGGCGGCCCCGGGCGGGGCGACGCGGGTGCCCCTGACCCGGCTCGACACCCTGGCCGAGAGTTGCCCCTCGCGGCCGGTGGCCGTGGTGAAGATCGACGTCGAGGGCCACGAGCTGGCGGTTCTGCGCGGCGCCACGCGGCTGCTGCGCGAGGATCGCCCGGTGCTGATCCTGGAAACCGGCCACGAGGACCAGACCACGCGCCGGGACATCGCCCGCCTGCTGAGCGCGGCCGGCTACGCCCTCATGGGCCTGATCCTGGACGACGCGGTGGTCGAGGCCGACTGGTCGATCTTCGAGAGCGGCGCCCCGCCGCTGGCCTTCGGCAAGGTGGGCAACCTGCTCATCCGGCCGCGCTGAGTCCCCCGCGCGGTCTGCCGCCTCAGGACCGCATCGCCGCCGCCACCTGGGCCAGACGGCGGACGGTCGGCGGATCGGCTTGGGCGGACAGATGGTCGGGCAGGAAGTGGCGCTGGAAGGCGCACAGGCTGGCCGGCAGGTCGGCGGTGTCGTAGCCGATGAGGCGCAGCAGGTCTTCCGGCGGCTGGGTCAGCAGCTCGGCGGGGGGCGGCCGGTCGGGGTCGGGCCACAGGCCGAGGCCATGTTCGGCCAGCCGGGGCCAGGGGAACAACTCGCCGGGGTCCTGTTTGCGGCTGGGGGCGACGTCGGCGTGGCCGATCACCCGCTGGACCGGGATGGGGTGGCGGGCGCGGATCGCCGTGGCCAGTTCGATCAGGCGGTCGATCTGGGAGGCCGGAAAGGGCCGGTAGCCGAATTCGTGGCCCGGGTTGACCAGCTCGATGCCGATCGAGCGGTCGTTGATGTTGCCGGCCCCGGCCCAGTGGGCCACCCCGGCGTGCCAGGCCCGGCGCTCCTCGGGCACCAGTTGGTGCGCGGTGCCGTCTTCCTCGATCAGATAGTGGGCGCTGACCTGGGCCACCGGGTCGCACAACCGTTCCAGCGCCGCCCGGGCGCTGGTCATGCCGGTGTAGTGGACGATCAGCAGGTCGATGGCGATGCCGGCCGGGCGCGGCCCATGGTTGGGCGACGGGGTGTGGATCACGGGACCGGCCCGCTCAATCGAGCATGAAGTGACAGTGGGCGGCGGCGACCGGGCGGTCGGGGCCGTCCTGCCACGCCGAGACCCGGATGTTGGCGATGCGCCGCCCCTGCTTCACCATCTCGGCCCGGGCCAGGGTGGTCACGGCGCGGCACGGCCTGAGGTAGTCCACCGACAGGTTGATGATGCGCGGCGGCACCGTGGGGTCGAGGCGCCACAACAGCTCCATGATGGCGGCGTGTTCCAGCAGGCCGCCGACCACGCCGCCGTGCAGGGCGGGCAGCGAGGTGTTGCCCACGTTGTCGGCCTTGAAGGGCAGACGGGTGGTCAGGGTGTCGCCCTCCACCGCCACCTCGATGCCCAGGAAGCCGGCGTAGGGGAACAGGGCGCAGACCTCGGGGAAACGGCCCTCGGCCTTCAGGGTGCGGATGCGTTCCAGCATCAGGCGCCCTCCCTCTTGCCCGGCAGGTCGGGAACGAAACCGACCGAGCCGATCATGAAGGTGGCGACGCAGTTGGCCACCGCGTTGGCCGCCTCGCCCTGGTAGGCGGTGGCGCGCACGAAAGCCACCGAGCGGGTCAGCCGGTAGACCTCGCCGGCGCCCAGGATGTCGACCCCGGGCTCGGCCGGCTTCAGGTAGTCGATGCGCAGATCGAGCGTGGCCACCGAGCGCCCCCGGGGCACGTTGGCGAAGGTGACGATGCCGCACACCGTGTCGAGCAGGGTGGTGATCGCCCCGCCGTGGATCACCCCGGTGATGGGATTGCCGACCAGATCGGCCCGCCAGGGCAGCTTCAGGATCACCTTGTCGGCGGCCAGCGAGACGCCCTCAAGGCCGATCGCCCGGCACTGGGGCAACTCGGTCAGCGAGCCGGCGAAGTCCTCGAAGGAAGATGGCGGAGGCGGCGGGTTGGGCATGGCGACCTTGGCGATCCGCTGGCCGGCTCAGTCCAGGCGCACGGTCAGGGTCGGCAGGTCGGCCGCCTGGGCGATCAGGGTCTGCCCCCGCTCGACGGCGGCAACGCCGGCCGGGGTGCCGGTGAAGATCAGATCGCCGGGGGCCAGCCGAACCAGGGTCGACAGGTTGGCGATCAACTCGGCGACCGGCCAAATGAGGTCGGCGATGTCGCCCTGCTGGCGCACCTCGCCATCCACCGTCAGACGGATCGGACCGCCGCCCAGCGGGTGGCCGGGGCTGGGCAGCAGCGGGCCGATGGGGGCCGAGGCGTCGAAGCCCTTGGCCATGTCCCAGGGCTGGCCCTTGGCCTTGGCCTGGGCCTGCAGGTCGCGCCGCGTCATGTCCAGGCCGACGGCGTGGCCGAACACCAGATCGGCGGCGGCGGTCGGCGCCAGGTCCTGGCCGCCGGCCTTCAGCGCCACCACCAGTTCCACTTCCGGGTGCAGGTCGCGGGTGGCCGGCGGATAGGGCAGGACCAGCGGCCGCCCGGGCTCGCCGGGGCTCACCGCGTCGGCCGGCTTGGTGAAGAAGAAGGGCGGCTCGCGGCCCGGATCGCCGCCCATCTCGCGGGCGTGGTCGGCGTAGTTGCGGCCGACGCAGAACACCCGGCGCAGGGGAAAGCGTTCCTCGCGCCCGGCGACGGCCAGGCTGGGCGGCAGGACGGGGGAGAAGACGAAGCGGCTCATGCCCTTGAAGGTAGACCCACGACCCCCCCGATGAAAACCAAAAAGGCGCCCGGCCGAGGGGGAGGTCGGCCGGGCGCCACTGCTCCATGGGGGGGGGTTATGGAGCCGGGAGCCACGCCAGGGGAGAACGCGGCCCCCTTCTTCAGGGAGAGGGCGCCGGGGAAAGCGCCCTTCCTGATTGTCCATATAGGCGAAGGTCCGTGGCGGGGCAATAACCCAGCGGTGGGGTCTGGAATGAATCGTGTTCATTCCCCTTCCCGCGCTGGGGACATGACCGGTCCGCGCCGGGCTCAGCGATTCTGCTGCCCCCACTGCCCGGCCGGCACCGCCAGTTCGAACAGGTCGCCGTCCAGCTCGATCCCGAAGCGGGGCTCGTACAGGGACACGGTGGTTTCCACATTCTGGGCGTCAAGAATGCGCCACTGGCGCAACTCCAGCGGCGTTTCGGAAAAGACCATGGTCAACAGCCCGGCGTCGGGGTCGTCGGCCTGGCGCACCGCCACCTCCAGCGTCTCGCCGACCCGCGTCACGCCTTCCAACAGCACCTCGTCGGAAAAGAAGCTGAGGTCGGGCTTCAGCAGCAGCCCGGCCGGGGTCAGGCCAAGCGGCACGTGGCTGTACTGGTCCAGTTCCTTGTCGTGGTAGATCAGGAAGTTGCCATCGGCCACGATGAGCACCGGGGTGGGCGGATCGTAGGCGATGCGCATCTTCCACGGGCGCTTGATGTAAACCGTGCCCTCGGCGTAGTTGCCGGTCGAGGAGACCTGGACGAAGCGCGCCTCGAGCGTCGTGATGTCGGCCATGTGGGCCGCGATGCGCTCCAGCGTGGCCCGCTGGTCGGCGTCGGGCTCGAAGGCCGCCAGCGGCGAGACCGCGACCAGCACAAGCCCCAGCGCCAGCAGGCACGGGCGAAACAGGCGAAACGGCGAACGGCGGGGCATGAACGGGGTCTCCGGGACTGACGGGCGGCCAAGCACACATGCTGGCCGGCCATTACGGCCAAACCTGGGCGGCAAAACCTGGGTAGCCAAACCTGGGTGGCCAAACCTAGGCGGCACGGGACCAGCCGGCAAGCCCGCGCCGCCGATTGCCTAAGCCGCGCCAAGCCGATAAACAGGTCCCACCCCGCGCCCGGAGCGCCGCCTTGAGAGGAGCCCCATGACCACGCCCCGTTCCGTCTCGGTGATCGGCCTTGGCTACGTCGGCCTGCCGGTGGCGGTGGCCTTCGGGCGCACCGGCGCCCCAGGTATCGAGCCGGTGGTCGCGTTCGACATCGACCCGCGCCGCATCGCCGAGCTGGAAGCCGGCCATGACCGCACCGGCGAGGTGAGCGACGCCGACCTCGCCGCCACCGCCCTCACCCTGACCACCGATCCCCTGAGCCTGAAGGCGGCCGATTTCCACATCGTCACCGTGCCCACGCCAATCGATGGCGCCCGCCTGCCCGACCTCTCGCCCCTGAAGGCGGCCAGCCGGACGGTCGGCGCCATCCTCAAGCCGGGCGACATCGTGGTCTACGAATCGACCGTCTACCCGGGCGCCACCGAGGACGTCTGCGTGCCCATCCTGGAAGCCGCCAGCGGCCTCAAGCTGGGCCAGGACTTCGCCGTCGGCTACAGCCCCGAGCGCATCAACCCCGGCGACACCCGCCACCGACTGGCCACCATCGCCAAGGTGGTCTCGGCCTCCGACCCAGAAACCCTTCAGGTGGTCGCCGACACCTACCGCCGGGTGATCGAGGCCGACATCCACCAGGCCCCCTCGATCAAGGTGGCCGAGGCCGCCAAGGTGATCGAAAACACCCAGCGCGACCTCAACATCGCCCTGATGAACGAACTGGCCCTGATCTTCGAGCGCCTCGGCATCGATACCGGCGACGTGCTGGCCGCCGCCGGCACCAAATGGAACTTCCTGCCCTTCACCCCCGGGCTGGTCGGCGGCCACTGCATCGGCGTCGATCCCTACTACCTGACCCACCGCGCCCAGCAGGTGGGCTACCACCCGGAAGTGATCCTCGCCGGACGGCGCATCAACGACGGCATGGGCGCCTTCGTGGCCCGCCAGATCATCACCCGACTGCTGCAAAACGGCGCCGGACCCCGCCCCCGGGTCAGCGTGCTCGGCCTCACCTTCAAGGAAGACGTGCCCGACATCCGCAACACCCGGGTGGTCGACATCATCGCCGAACTCACCACCTTCGGCATCGAGGTCAACGTCGCCGACCCGCTGGCCGACCCCCAGCAGGTGAAGGACGAGTACAACCTCACCCTGACCCCCCTCGACGACCTCCCCCAGGCCGACGCCATCGTCCTCGCCGTCGGCCACCACCCCTTCCGCGAGATGGGCTGGAACGGCATCACAAGACTGCTCAAGAACCACCAAGGCATCGTCGCCGACGTGAAACACACCCTGCCCCGGGAAACCACACCTCCCGGCGTGACACTCTGGCGGCTGTAAAGAGCGACGACAGCGGGCGCCGCGGATCGTCGGGGGCCTTGCCCCCGAACCCCCACCGGGGGGACCGGGTCCCCCCGGACCCCGCCATTTCGTTGGTGCGTGAACGCCACGCCTTTGAGGGGAACGCCCCTGGTTGTTGGTTGCAGGCCAGCTTCGCTGGCCTGCCTGAACCCAACCACAGCAGGGCACGGCGAACGCCACGGATCGGCGGCCCAAATCGCTTGTTGTTTTCGCAGGCCGGCGAAGCCGGCCTGCAACCAACCCCAATCAGCGTTCAACGATACCGCAGCGTTCCACACCAACGAATTGGCGGGGGTCCGGGGGACCGCCTTCGGTCCCCCGGTGGGGGTTCGGGGGCAAAGCCCCCGTTTTGAAAGCGTGGGGGTTTGGGGGCAAAGCCCCCGTTCACCCCTTGCGCGCGGGGAACAGCGAGTCCCAGACCAGCAGCACCGCACCGATGGTGATTGCCGAGTCGGCGACGTTGAAGGCGGGCCAGTGGTAACCCATGGCGTGGACATCCAGGAAGTCGGCCACGGCGCCGAAGCGGATGCGGTCGATGGCGTTGCCGATGGCGCCGCCGATGATCAGCGACAGGGCGAGGCGCAGGCGTTTGCCGTCGGCCCGGGCCAGCCACAGCATCAGGCCGCCGGCGATGCCCAGCGACAGGCCGGTGAGCAGCCAGGGCCCGGCGCCGGTGAACAGCGAGAAGCTGACCCCGGTGTTCCAGGCCATGACCAGATTGAAGAACGGCGTCACCTCGATGATGCGCGGCGGCACCATGACCAGCGAGACCATGACCCACTTGGTGAGCTGATCCAAAAGCAGGACCAGGGCGGCCGGGACCAGCCCGCGCCCCAGGCGGGTCAGCGGTTGGGCCAGGGCGGGCAGCCTCATGCCTCGGCCCGGCTCACCGGCGGGTTGTCGATGGCCTCGGCGCAGCGGCCGCAGACCCCGGGGTGGTGGTGGCTGCCGACATCGGGCAGCACCTTCCAGCAGCGGGCGCATTTGGTGCCCTCGGCGAGGGCGGGCACGACGCCGACCCCGGGCACGTCATCGAGGGTGAAGGCGCCTTCGGGGACCGCGCCCTCGATCACCGTGACGGCCGAGGTGATGGCCAGCTCGGCCAGATCGAGGCCCTCCAGGGCTTCCATGTGGGCCCCGGTGACGTAGACCAAGGGGGCGGCCTGGAGGCTGGCCCCGATGCGCTTCTCGGCCCGTTCCACCTCCAGCGCCCCGGTGACCACGCGGCGGATGTCGCGCACCGTGCGCCATTTGGCGCCCAGCCTGTCGTCGCGCCAGGTGGCGGGGATGTCGGGGAACAGTTCCAGGTGGATGCTTTCGGCCTCGGGGTGGCGGGCCAGCCACGCTTCCTCGGCGGTGAAGCAGAGGAACGGCGCCAGCCAGCGGGTCAGGCACTGGTAGAGGTGGTCGAGCACGGTGCGGCAGGCCCGCCGGCGCGGCGAGTCGGCGGCGTCGCAGTACAGGGCGTCCTTGCGCAGGTCCAGGTAGACCGCCGACAGGTCGACGGTCAGGAACTGGTTGAGCTCGAAGAACAGGCCGTGGAAGGCGAAGTCGTTGCAGGCGGTGCGCAGGTGGGCATCCAGCTCGGCCAGCCGGTGCAACACCCAGCGCTCCGGCTCGGGCATGTCGGCGGGCTCGGCGACGGCTTCGGTGGCCGCATCGAAGCCGGCCAGGGCGCCCAGCAGGAAGCGCAGGGTGTTGCGCATCCGGCGGTACATCTCGGCCATCTGCTTGAGGATCTCGGGGCCGATGCGAAGGTCGCCCGCGTAGTCCGAGGCGACCACCCACAGGCGCAGGATGTCGGCCCCGTACTGGTCCACCACCTCCTGGGGGCTGACCACGTTGCCCAGCGATTTCGACATCTTGCGGCCCTGCTCGTCGAGCACGAAGCCGTGGGTGAGCACCGCCTTGTAGGGGGCCCGGCCACGGGTGCCGCAGCTTTCCAGCAGCGAGGTGTGGAACCAGCCCCGGTGCTGGTCCGAACCTTCGAGATAAAGGTCGGCCGGCCACGCCAGATCGTCGCGCGCCTCCAGCACGAAGGCGTGGGTCGAGCCCGAATCGAACCACACCTCGACGATGTCGCGGGTCGGCTCCCACTGGTCGGGGTCGTGATCGTTGCCCAGGAAGCGGCACGGATCGGCGGCGAACCAGGCGTCGGAGGTTTCCTGCTCGAAGGCCTGGGCGATGCGCTCGAAGACCTCGGGGTCCTTCAGCACCTCGCCGGTCTGGCGGTTGACGAACAGGGGCAGCGGCACCCCCCAGGCGCGCTGACGGCTGACGCACCAGTCGGGGCGCTGCTCGATCATGGCGCGGATGCGGTTGCGTCCCCGCGCCGGCACCCAGCGGGTTTCGTCGATGGCGGCCAGGGCCTTGTCGCGCAGGTCGTCCGTCTCCATGGAGATGAACCACTGCGGGGTGTTGCGGAAGATCAGCGGCGCCTTGGAGCGCCACGAGTGCGGATAGCTGTGGGTCAGCTTGCCGTGGGCCAGAAGGGCGCCGGCCTCGGTCATCGCCTCGAGGATTTTCGGCGCCACCTTGAAGACATGCTGGCCGGCGAACATCGGCACATGGTCGAAGTAGAGGCCGTCGCCGGCCACCGTGTCGGGCGGCACCATGCCGTGGGCCCGGCCCAGCCAGTAGTCTTCCTCGCCGTGGCCCGGGGCGATGTGGACGAAGCCGGTGCCGGCCTCGGTGGTGACGTGCTCGCCGGCCAGCAGCGGCACCTCGAAGTCGTAGCCCTTGCCGTGCCAGGGGTGGTGGCAGACGGTGCCGGCCAGGGCACTGCCGGGCAGGCGGGCGCATTCCTCGTGGGCGGTGACGCCGGCGGTTTTCAGCGTCTCGTCCAGCAGCTCGGCGGCGACGCAGAAGCGCTCGCCCTTGCGGGCCAGACTGTCCTCGGCGGTGGCGGTGACGCGGACCACCACGTACTCGAAGTCCTGGCCATAGGCGATGGCGCGGTTGCCGGGCATGGTCCACGGCGTGGTCGTCCAGATGACGATGCTGCCGCCTTCCAGGGCCGCCTCGCGGGTGTGGACCACCGGGAAGCGGACCCAGATGGTGGTCGAGGTATGGTCGGCGTATTCCACCTCGGCGTCGGCCAGGGCGGTCTTTTCGACCACGCTCCACATCACCGGCTTGGCGCCCCGGTAGAGCGCCCCGCTGGTGGCGAAGTGGGCCAACTCGCGGACGATCTGGGCCTCGGCCTTGGGGGCCATGGTGGTGTAGGGCTGCCGCCAGTCGCCGATCACGCCCAGGCGCTGGAATTCCTCGGCCTGCACGCCGATCCAGTGTTCGGCGAAGTCGCGGCACTCGCGGCGGAAGTCGTTGATCGGGATGTCGTCCTTGTTGTGCCCCTTGGCCCGGTACTGCTCCTCGATCTTCCATTCGATGGGCAGGCCGTGGCAGTCCCAGCCCGGCACGTAGTTGGAATCCTTGCCCAGCATCTGCTGGCTGCGGCTGATCACGTCCTTCAGGATCTTGTTCAGGGCGTGGCCGATGTGCAGGTGACCGTTGGCGTAGGGCGGGCCGTCGTGAAGGATGAACTTCTCGCGCCCCTGGCCGGCCTCGCGCTGGCGGCGATAAAGGTCGATCCCGGCCCAGCGCTCGAGAATCCCCGGCTCCTTCTTCGGCAGGCCGGCGCGCATGGGAAAGTCGGTGCGCGGCAGGAAGACGGTGCTTTTGTAGTCGGGCGTCTCGGACATGGTGCGGGGCCGGTTCGGTCTGAAGGCGGGATGAAAAGGGGTGGCTCAGGCCAGGAGGCGGCGGGCCGCCGTCACATCCTCGGCGATCTGCGCCTTGAGGGCATCGAGGCCGGGGAAGGCCAGTTCGGGCCTGAGGAAGGCGATCAGCGCCACCCGCAGGTGCTGATGGTACAAATCGCCGGTGAAGTCAAACAAATGGGCCTCGAGCAGCGGGTCGCCATCGTCGAAGGTGGGGCGTTTGCCGAGGTTGGCCACCCCGCGATGCCACACCGTCTCCACCCCCCGGTCGACCCCGGCGCGGATGGCATAGACCCCGAGTCTGGGCCTCAGGTACTCGCCCAGCTTCAGGTTGGCGGTGGGGAAGCCCAGGTCGCGCCCCCGGGCGGCGCCGGGCTCGACCCGGCCCTCCACCTCCCAGGGGCGGCCGAGCAGGGCGGCGGCCTGGTCCGGGCGGCCCTGGCGCAGATGCTCGCGGACCCGGGTCGAGGAGACCACCTCGCCCTCGCCGCACAGGGTCGGCGGCACGGCGGTCACGGTGAAGCCGTGGCGTTCGCCGGCCGCCGTCAGATAGGCCACGTCGCCCTCGCGGCCATGCCCGAAGACGTAGTCGGTGCCCACCACCACGTGGGCGATGCCCAGCCGGCGGGCCAGGATGTCGCGGCAGAAGTCCTCGGCGCTCAGGCTGGCGAAGGCGGGGTCGAAGTGCTGGGCGTAGAGGTAGTCGATGCCCATCGCCTCCAACAGGCGCACCTTGATGCGCAAGGGGGTCAGCCGGAAGGGCGGCAGGTCGGGCTTGAAGACGGCGCGCGGGTGGGGCTCGAAGGTCATCACGGCGGCCGGGCGACCCTCGGCGCGGGCCCGGGCCAGGGCGGCCCCGACCACCGACTGGTGGCCCAGGTGCAGGCCGTCAAAGTTGCCCAGGGCGATGACCCCGCCGCGAACATCGGAAGAGACCTCGTCGGGGTGGCGGAACAGATGCATGCGGGAAGGGACTTCGTTCGGGGGCTTATGGGAAGGGCCACGCATACCCCGCCGAGCCCCCCCAGGCAACCGCCGACGGCGGGCAGCCGGCCTGGAGCCGCGAGCGAAAAACAGGAACCACTTGGTGGTTGCCGATTTTTCGCTCTCGGCTCGACACCCGAAATCGAGAGCGGATCGGGCGCATGGCTGGCGCCGATCCCGGGCCTCCGGGGCGGCGGTTCAGCCGCGCGCCGGGACCATGATGGTGGCGCTGCCGTCGAGCACCGTCTTGTCGCCCACCGTGCACCAGGTGCGGAACTTGACGAACTTCTTCTCGGGCACCGTCTCGGTCACCTCGACGTGGGCGTTGACCGTGTCGCCGGCCCTGACCGGGGCCTTGAAACGCAGCTCCTGGCCGATGTAGATGCAGCCCGGCCCGGGCATCCTGGTGCCGAACACGGCGGAGATCAGCGCCGCCGAGAGCATGCCATGGGCGATGCGTCCCTTGAACATGGTCTGGCTGGCGAACTCCTCGTTCAGGTGCACCGGGTTGGTGTCGCACGAGATGCCGGCGAAGAGCAGGATGTCGGCCTCGGAAATGGTCTTGCCGAGGCTGGCGGTCATGCCCGGTTGCAGGTCCTCGAACGCGTAGGCGGCGGTCTCGGCGGTCATGGCTCTTGAAAAACCTCCGTCACGGGGGATGCGGATTGCGGCGGGTGGATATCCTTGAAGAGGTGGAGATCGACAAATCAACTCAACCATTAAACTGTAAAGCAAATCGACCAACCCCGTAAAGCACCGCCCCGGGTTGATTTCCCCAGCCGTTCAGTGGTCTATAGGAGGCTGTGCAACCGACCTCGACCGTGGAACACAAAGGAGCCCCCGATGTACGAGAAGAGCATCGCCCTGCTGAACGAAGCGGTGGCCGACGAGTTGACCGCCATCCACCAGTACATGTACTTCCACTTCCATTGCGACGATCAGGGGTTGGACCTGCTGGCCGGCATGTTCCGGCGCACCGCGATCGAGGAAATGATGCACGTCGAGCGCCTCGCCGAGCGCATCCTGTTCCTCAAGGGGGACGTGGTGATGAAGGCCAACCAGGAGGTCAAGTCGATCAACGAGCCGGACCAGATGCTGGCCATGACCGCCGAGCTCGAGGAGCGGGCGATCAAGATGTACAACCGTCTGGCCAGCCAGGCCCGCGAGGTCGAGGACTCCAACACCCGCAAGCTGTTCGAGGACCTGGTGTCGGAAGAGGAAGGCCACTACGACCAGTTCGACAACGAGGTCGAGAACCTCTCCAAGTACGGCCAGCAGTACCTGGCCCTGCAGTCCATCGACCGCATGCGCGGCAACATGGGCGGCGGCGGCGGCGCCTGAGCCTTACTTCAGCCGATAGACGGCATGACAGGACCGGCAGGCGGTGGTGACCTCGGCCAACGAGTCGAGCATCGCCGCCGGGTCGCCGGCCCGCGCCGCCTCGGCCAGATTGTCGGCGGCGTCGTGCAGGGCAAAGCCCATGGCCCGCATCTCGGCCGGCAGATGGCGCCCCGGGCCCATGCCCTGGCCACCGCCGATGACGCGGGCGACGCGGGCCCGCTCGGCCTCGCTCAGGTGGTCGCGCATGCGCTGCTGCAAGACCTCGGGCTGGCCTGCCTGATCGGTGCGGGCCAGACTGCCCGGCCCCACCCCGGCCTCGGCCAGCCGGTGCTTGAGGGCGATCACCTCGGCCAGCGGCATGCCGTCGTCGAGCAGGCGCTGCCACAGATGATGGCCGAAGGACAGGCGCACCTCGGCGACCTCTTCCAGGGTCACCAGATCGCCCGCCGCCAGGGCCTGCACGGCGTCGTCCAGGCCGGCCAGATGATCGCGCATCTCGGCCCGCAGTTGCTCGGCCACCTTGGGCGGCAGGTCGACCACCTGCCGGGGGTCGTCATCCGCCGCCAGCGACGGGCCCGCCACCAGCACCCCACCAGCCATCACCAAGACCAGCATCCGTCGCCGCATGGGTCCCTCTCCCTTGATCGCGTCGCCTCACCGTAGTGTGGACCCAACGACGGCCGGCGCCAAGGGGGAACCGGGCCCCCCTCAGTGCGCGGCGGAGCACCCCTGCTTGCTGCCGCAACTGGCGCAGGCCGGTCCCTTCTTGCCGCGCCGGGCGAAGTAGGTGCGCCACAGGAAGACCATGGCCAGCAGTGCCGCCAGCCCGACGACGGCGATCTCCCAGCCGGCCATGCCCGACTCGTGGCTCAAGTCGACCGCCGGGGTGGTGGTGGCGGTGGTGGTTTCGTTGACGGTCTCATTCATCGGGAACGCGCCTCCTCATTCAGCGGGCGGACTGGCGGCGGGCGGACTGGCGTAGGCAGGCCGGGACAGGCCGCGCCCGAAGGGCGGCTTGAACAACCCGACCAGGATCAGCAGGGCCAGGGCACCCAGGTAGATCGCGGTGAACATCTGAAGCCCGGTCAGCTCCAGTGCCGTGCCGACGCTGTAGACCAGACTGGCCACCCCCAGCCCGAGGAAGGTCGGGAAGATGATGGAGAAGGTCATCCAGCGGTAGGAGTTGGTCTGCACCCGGACCATGATGGTGGTGGCCAGACAGGGCGGATACAGCGCGAAGAACAGCATGATGGCGACCGCCGTCAGGGCGGTGTAGCCGGCCGCCTTCTGCTCGCTGCCCATGCGCTCTTCCAGGGTCAGGTTCTCGCCCTGCTCCTGTTCGAACAACACGCCCAGGGTGGCCACGCTGCTTTCGCGGGCGGCGAACGAGCTGAGCAGGGCGACGTTGATCTTCCAGTCGAAGTTGGCGAACTGGGTGATGGGCTCCAGGCCGCGCCCGATCTGCCCCAGGAAGCTGTTGACGATGCGCTGGTCCTTCATTTCCCGGCGCAGGGTCTTCTGGGTGTTGGACAGATCCTTCAAGGCCCGGGCGGCGTCGCGGGCGTCGCGGTCGCGGCTGATCTTGAGGAAGGGGAAGAACTGTGGGTGGGCTTCCTCGAAACGGGCGTCCACCGCCTGCGAGGCACTGCCCCCGCCCGAGTTCAGCTTGGCCGCCTTGTAGGCGGTGTAGACGTTGAGCAGGCTGACCAGGGTTTCCTGGTCGGACACCCGCTCGGCCAGCGGGTTGCCCTCCATGGCCTGGAAGAACTCGCCGATGGCGGCCTCGCCGCGGGCCTGGAAGCCGGCCTGCTGGGCCGGGGTCAGGCCGGGGAACTGAAGCAGCACATAGACCACGGCGGCCACCGCCACCACCACCGTGCCGACCTTCTTCACGTACAGCCAGGTGCGGTCGACCGAGCGGCGCAGCACGCCGGTAATGGTCGGCAGGTGATAGTGCGGCAGCTCCATGACGAAGGGCGCCGTCTCCTTGTTGCGCAGCACCGAGACGGTCAAAAGCTTGGCGACCAGCAGGGCGGCGATCACCGTGATGGTCGACAGGTAGAACAGGATCAGCCCCTTGTTCTCGGGGAAGTAGATGTTGATGAGCAGGGTGTAGAGCGGCACCTTGGCCAGACAGTTCATGAACGGCACGGTCAGGATGGTGGCCAGCCGGGCCCGCTGGTCGGGGATGCCCTTGGTCGCCATCACCCCGGGCACCGCGCAGCCGCCCGCGAACACCCCGGCCAGGATGAAGGGCAAGGTCGATTGGCCGTGCAGCCCGAAGCGGTGCAGGATGCGGTCCAGGATAAAGGCGATGCGGGCCATGTAGCCGCTGTCTTCGAGGATCGCGATCAAGGCGAACAGGATCAGGAAGATGGGCACGTAGTTGAGCAGGGTGTTGGCCGAATCGACCATCCACAGGCCCAGCGAGCGAACCTGCGGATCGACCAGGAAGCCGGCCTCGGGCAGCCAGTCGGCGGCCAGATTGCGCAACCCGGCGAGGATCGGCCAGGTGACCTTGGTCAGCTCGTAGCCCTGAACGATGGACAACTCGTAGATCGCCCACACCACCAGGACCAGGAACAGCGGGGCCAGCCAGCGGTTGAGCAGGAAGCGGTCGACCCGCTCGGAAATCGGCACCCGGCCCCGGCTGCCATCGGTGACACAGGTGGCCAGGATGTCGCCGGCCAGATGGTCGCGCGCCGCCACCATGTGGTCGCCGGTGGACAGCCTCGCCTTCTCCTCGAAGGCCTGACGGGCCTGGGTGGCCTGATCGAGCAGCCCGTGGGGATTGCTCAGGCACTTGGCCAGCAGGCGCCCGGCCTCGGCGTCGCCCTCGATCAGCTTGGTGGCCAGCCAGCGCGGTGACACCGCCTGGGCGACCGCCGGCAGCTCGGACAGGCGGGCCTGCAAGTCACTCACCGCCGCTTCCAGCTCGCCGTAATTGAGGGTGGCCAGGGTCGGCCGGTCGGCCTGGGCCACCTCGGCGATGGCCGCCTTCAACTGGTCGATGCCCACCCCCCGGCGCCCGACGCAGCCGACCACCGGCACGCCCAGCCGGGCCGACAGGGTCTTCAGGTCAATGGCCAGGCCGCGCCGCTCGGCGACGTCCATCATGTTCAGGGCGACGACCACCCGATAGCCCATTTCCAGCAACTGGAAGGTCAGGTACAGGCCGCGCCGGATGTTGGTGGCGTCCAGCACGTTGACCACCACGTCCGGCTGGGCGTCGAGCAGGAACTCGCGGGCCACCCGCTCTTCCAGCGAAAAGGAGGTCAGGCTGTAGGTGCCCGGCAGATCGACCACCTCGGCGGCCCGGCCGCCGATGTGGGCCCGGCCGCTCTTCTTGTCGACCGTCACCCCGGGATAGTTGGCGATGTGCTGGTGCACCCCGGTCAGGGCGTTGAACAGCGTCGACTTGCCGGCATTCTGCTGGCCGGCCAGAGCAACCAGCAGCGGCGCGGCGCCCTCCGCCGCCGTCCCGGAGGCGGGCGTCGCGGAATCGGCCGTCGGGGCAGAGGAGGGGGCGGAAGGGGGAACCGCCGTGGAAGAAGCCTCGGACTCAGACATGAACCACCTCGATGCGGGCCGCCTCGGCCCGGCGCAGGGTCAGGAAGGTATCGCCGATGCGCACCTCGATGGGATCGCGCAGCGGGGCGGAACGGATGACGGCGATTTCCGCCCCCGGCACCAGCCCCATGTCGAGCAGCCGCTGGCGGATCGGTCCCCGCCCATGCAGACCGCGAATGCGCACCGAGGTGCCGGGCTTCTGGTCATCCAACGACATGCCGTGGAAGTGCGGCCCGGCACCATCGGCCCGTGGCCGGCCCGCCCCGGGTCCGTGGTGTCCCTGGCCATGCCCCGGTTGGCCGTGGGCCACCCCCGCCCCGTCACCGGCCGCCGCGCGCCGCCGGAACCGGCGCCGCAGGCGGGCCCGCCAACTCATCTTGTTGCCCATCCAGTCGCTCGTGTCCTGCATCGTCGTGGTCTCACCCCGGTTACGTCGCGGGCCCGAAAAAGGGTCGGGCGCCCCAAAACGCGGCCGGGGAGTGTCCGGCGGGACCGTCTCGATCCCGCCGCAACACCCCCCCTCTAGCACGATCTCCGGCAAACCGGGATCGCCTTGTTATTGGTGGCGCGCCTTACGGCGCGCCGATGTTGTTGGCGACGCGCCTCACGGCGCGCCGGTTACAGGTCGTAGGCGCGGATCCACAGGACGGCGTCCTGCGACAGTTCCTTGCCCTCGTGCTCGGTGTCGGGACCGCTGCCCAGGGCGGCGAAGCCCCAGAAGCCGGCCTTGGGAATGCCGAAGGTGAATTCGCCGTCGGCATCGGTGATGGCGACCAGGGTGCCCCC
>NZ_FNCV01000016.1 GCF_900100455.1 Roseospirillum parvum
CCACTCCGCATCGGTCGCATCACTTGCGTAGCGTTGGCCCGTCCGCTCATACTGCGGGCGAGTGATTTCGGTCCACATGTTGTGCTCCATGGATGTCTAGACACCACCCATCGAATCACAACCGACTGAAATCACTCAACTCTTTTCCGATCAGGCTCTGAGATGTCCATCAGTCCCTCCGAGGCTATCTGGAACCCATCGAACTATTTTAGACTTCACCCGAGAAGCAGACAGAAAAAGAGGCAGATATTATGACCTGCCCTCAACCTATTACATTCACAATCAAACCACAGTTGGCAGGCTTACAGCCGCGCCGCCACCTCCAGGAAGCGGCGGATCAGATCGGGGTCCTTGACGCCGCGCGCCGATTCCACGCCGGAGGATACGTCGACCGCGGTGGCGCCGCTGGCCTTCACCGCCTGGGCCAGATTGTCCGGGCTCAGGCCGCCGGCCAGCATCCACGGGCTCTGGCCGCGCCAATCCGCCATCAGCGGCCAGTCGAAGGGCTGGGCGTTGCCGCCCGGGTTGGCGGCCCCCTGGGGCGGCCGGGCATCGAACAGCAGGCGGTCGGCGACCCCGTCGAAGGCCTTGGCGGCCAGCAGGTCGGCCGCCCCGCCGACGCTGATCGCCTTCATCACCGGGCGGCCGAATTCCTGGCGGATGGCCTCGACCCGCTGCGGGGTCTCGCGACCGTGCAACTGGATCATGTCGAGCCGCACCTGGGCCAGCACGCGGTCCAGGGTGGCGTCGTCGGGGTCGACCAGCAGGCCGACCTTGACCACCTCCTCGGGCACCCCGTCGAGTAGTTCGGCGGCGGCCTCGGGCTCGATGGCGCGCGGCGAGGGGGCAAAGAAGACCACGCCCAGCCAGTCGGCGCCCCCCTCGACGGCGGCGGCCACGGCGTCGGGCGTGGTCAGGCCGCAGATCTTCACGGCAACCGGCATGATGCTCAGGCCTCCCGGTCCGGGTTGGGCAGCGGGCAGGCGGCGGCGCTGGCCGAGGCCAGCTCCTGGGCGATGCGCTGGGCCGCCCGGGGCGGGTCGCCACTGGCCGTGATGGGCCGCCCGATGACCAGCACGTCGGCCCCGGCGAGCAACGCCTCGGCCGGCGTCATGACCCGCTTCTGGTCGCCGCCGGCGGCCCATTCGGGGCGCACGCCGGGGACCACCAGCTTGAAGGTGCGGCCCAGGTCGGCGCGCAGGGTGGCCACCTCGTGCGGCGAGCAGACCACCCCATCAAGGCCCGATTCGCGGGCCAGCTCGGCCAGCCGGCGCACCTGATCGTCGACCGGATGATCGATCCCGGTGGCGCTCAGGTCCTCCTGGTCGAGGCTGGTCAGCACGGTCACCCCGAGGATCAGCGGGCGGCGCGCCACGTGCAGGTGGGCCCCGTCGTCGGCGGCGCGGGCGGCGGCCTTCATCATCTCGGCCCCGCCGGCGGCGTGCACGGTGAGCAGCGACGGCCGAAGCGCGCACGAGGCGCGCACCGCCCCGGCCACGGTGTTGGGGATGTCGTGGAACTTGAGGTCCAGGAAGATGGGCAGCTCGGAGGCCTTGCGGACCTGCGTCACCCCCTTGCGCCCGGCCGAGGTGAAGAACTGGAGCCCCAGTTTGAGGCCGCCGACGTGATCGGCCAGCCGGGCGGCCAGACCGGTGGCCTGGGCCACGTCGTCGGTGTCGAGGGCGCAGTAGACGGGGTTGATGGCCGGCGCCGGGCTGTCGCTCATGGTCCCTCCGGGGGTGGTTGACGGCTGCCTTCGGTGTAGCGTACGGGGGGCGCCGCGTCCATGCGTCGGCGCCACCACCGGAACCCGTGGGTCGGAACCTGTGGGCCGATGGTCGGATTTCACCGCCGCCAAACCTTTTCCGGGCGGCCAAGGCGCCCTATCTCGATCATGGGCCGCATCGCCCCGAGACGTCAAAAGAGAACCGCCCGCACTTCAGAAGGAAGGAACTGACGCCCGTGCGAATTCTCGCCGAATTCCTGCGCATGGAAGCGGCCGGCGGGGTGATCCTGGTGATCGCCGCCGCCCTGGCCCTGGTGGTCGCCAACAGCGGCCTCGCCCCGACCTACGACATGCTGCTCGACATCCCGCTGACCATCGGGATGGGCGAGGCGGTGCTGAGCAAGCCCCTGCTGCTGTGGATCAACGACGGCCTGATGGCGATCTTCTTCCTGCTGGTCGGCCTGGAGATCAAGCGCGAGGTGATGACCGGCCGCCTGTCGGACATGTCCAGCGCCGCCTTTCCGGCCATCGCGGCGATCGGCGGCATGGTCGTGCCGGCCCTGGTCTACGTGCTGGTGGTGACGGTGATGGGCGAGGCCGAGGCGCTGCTGCGCGGCTGGGCCATCCCGGCGGCGACCGACATCGCCTTTGCCCTGGGCGTGCTCGCCCTGCTCGGCAGCCGGGCCCCGCTGTCGCTGAAGATCTTCCTGACCGCGCTGGCCATCATCGACGACCTGGGGGCCATCCTGATCATCGCCGCCTTCTATTCCGGCGACCTGTCGGGCACCGCCTTTGCCGTGGCCGGGGTCTGCGTGGCCGCCCTGGCGGCGCTCAACCTGTCCGGCGTGCGGCGGCTCACACCCTACCTGCTGATCGGCGCCGTGCTCTGGGTGGCGGTGCTGAAGTCGGGGGTGCATGCCACCCTGGCCGGGGTGGTGCTGGCGCTGGCCATCCCCCACCGGGGCGACCCGGCGGACAGCGGGGAAAGCCGCCTGGAAGACCTGGAGCACGCCCTGCACCCGTGGGTTTCCTACGGCATCCTGCCGGTATTCGCCTTCGCCAACGCCGGAGTGTCGCTGTCCGGGGTGGGGCCGTTGTCGCTGCTGGCGCCCCTGCCGCTGGCGGTCGCCCTGGGGCTGGTCATCGGCAAGCAGGTCGGGGTGATGGCCTTTGCCTGGCTGGCCATCCGCTCGGGTCTGGCCAAGTTGCCGAAGAACATCACCTGGATGCAGGTCTACGGGGTGGCCCTGCTGACCGGCATCGGCTTCACCATGAGCCTGTTCATCGGCACGCTGGCCTTCGAGACGGACCTCAAGACCGAGGTCGGGGTGCGGGTCGGGGTGCTGGCCGGCTCGCTGGTCTCGGCGGTGCTGGGCTTCGTGGTGCTGCGCTTCTTCACTCCGGCGCCGGACACGGTGCTTGAAGACCCCCCCGAGCCCGAACCGGCCAGATAGACCCGGCCGGAAAAAAGACCCCCCGGGCGGTGACGCCCGGGGGGAAGGCTTGAGGAGGGGAACCTTGGGCAACGGACCGGCGGCTCAGTTCAGCTTGTCGGGCAGGCCGCGGCTCTGGTTGCCCCACATGTCCGTGCGCATGTCCATCATGCGCTGACGCATGGCGTCGCGGTCGGCCTGATGGCGCTCCATCATGGCGTTGTAGTCGTCCTTCAGGTTCTGCGGCATGCGCTCCAGCAGGGCCTTGATCTCGGCCTGATGGCTCTGGCGCATTTCGGTGCGCGCCGCCTGCATCTCCTGGAAGGCCTTCTGGTCGGCCGGGTCCATCCGCTGCCAGCCGGCGCCGGGGCCGCCGTTCATGCCGGGACCGCCGGCCATGCCGGGGCCGCCGCCGGGATAGCCGCCACAGCCGCGCGCCTCGGCGGGCTCGGCGAAGGTCAGGCCGGCAACCAGCACGGTGGCCAGGGCGGTGGTGGCGAGGGTGAGTTTGCTGCGGGTCTTCATGGTCGTTACTCCGCTGAGGGGTTGGGGAAAACGGGACGCCGTGAGTGGCGTCGACAGGACCCAATCTGCGCCTTTCCGGTAACCCGCCGATGACCCGGCGCGGGGCTTTGTGTAACGCCCTGTAACAGACCCCGGCGGGGTTACGTCCGGTTGCCTGAAAGGGGGCGCCAGCCGCCCGGCCGGGCGCTAAACTCGGGGCCATGGAACGCACACCGCATCTTCTGGTGGTCGATGACGACCGCGAAATCCGCACCCTGCTGGGCCGCTTCCTGGGCCAGCACGGGTTCAGGGTCAGCCTGGCCGCCGAGGGGCGCGAGATGATGCGTGCCCTGGAGGAAAAGGCCATCGATCTGGTGGTCCTCGACCTGATGATGCCGGGCGAGGACGGCCTGTCGCTGTGCCGCCGGGTGCGCGTCGACTCGGCCCTGCCGATCATCATGCTGACCGCCGCCGGCGAGGACATCGACCGCATCGTCGGCCTGGAGATGGGGGCCGACGACTACCTGCCCAAGCCCTTCAACCCGCGCGAGCTGCTGGCCCGCATCCGCGCCGTGCTGCGCCGCCACGCCGCCTTGCCGCCGCTGCCCGGCGAGGCCGGACCGGATGAGAATGGCGGCCCGCGCTACCGCTTCGCCGGCTTCGAGCTGGACACCGGCGGGCGCACGGTGCGCGACCCGGACGGCGCCGAGCTGCCGCTGACCGCCGGCGAATACGACCTGTTGCTGTGTCTGGTCCAGCGGCCGCGCCGGGTGCTGTCGCGCGACCAGCTGCTCGATCTCACCCGGGGCCGCACGGCGGCGCCCTTCGACCGCAGCATCGACGTGCAGATCGGCCGGCTGCGCAAGAAGATCGAAGCCGATCCCAAGGAACCCAGCCTGATCAAGACGGTGCGCGGCGGCGGCTATCTGCTGGCCGCCGAGGTGACGCGCGCCGGGGACACGCAATGACCCTGCCCCGCCTGCGCCGCCTGCGCCCGGACAGTCTGGCCGGCTGGCTGGCGGTGCTGCTGTTGGCCACCCTGATCCTCAGCGGCGGGTTGCTCAGCGCCATCTTCCTCGGCCAGCGCGGCGACCTGGGACGGCGCGCCGCCGCCGGTCCGGCCCTGGAACGGCTGACCGAGGCCCACCAGCAACTGGCCGCGCTGTCCGGCATGGAACGCCAGCGGCTGGCCCACACCCTGCGCTCGCCGGCCTTCCACCTGTTCGTCGGCCCCGAGCCCCTGGTCCTGCCGCCCGGCCCCGAGGCCCCGGCCTCGCGCCTGGAGCGGCGCCTGGCGATCAGCCTGGGCGAACGTCTGGACCTGTTCCCCCAGGCGGCGGCGGTGCTGATCAATCCCGAGACGACCGACCCCCGGCTGCGCCTGCCCGAGCGTCCGGGCTTCGGCTGGCGCGGCGGCCGGGGCGGCCGGGGCGGCCCGCCCCGCCTGGGACCCGACGGCGGCGATGGCGACCAGCCACCCTCCGGCCCGGAGCGCTGGCTGGACCATCTTCAGCGCCAGGCCGGACCGGCCGGCACGGTGCTGCTGGTCAGCCTGCCGCTGCCCGATGGCGAGGTGCTCAACGCCGTCGCCGTGCTCGCCCCGCCCCTGCCCCCCCACCCCGGCACCCTGCCCCTGCTCGCCCTGCCGCTGCTGGTGCTGCTCGGCGTGGCGGCGGTAGCGCTGGTCGCCCTGCGTCGCGCCACCCGGCCGCTGGAGCGTCTGGCCGCCGCCGCCGAGCGGGTCGGCATCGACCTCAACGCCCCGCCGCTCAGCGAAAGCGGCCCCGGCGAGGTGCGCCGGGCCAGCCATGCCTTCAACCGCATGCAGGAGCGCCTGGCCCGCTTCGTCACCGACCGCACCCGCATGCTGGCCGCCATCAGTCACGACCTCAGGACCCCGATCACCCGCCTGCGCCTGCGCGCCGAGCTGATCGACGACGAGGAGATGCGCGAGCGGATGATCGCCGACCTCGACGAGATGGAGGAGATGATCGCCGCCACCCTGGCCTTCGCCCGCGACGAGGCGGCCGGCGAGGACCTGGAGGCGGTCGACCCGGCCAGGCTGCTCGGCGATCTGACCAAAAGCTTCGCCGAGGCCGGCGCCAAGGTGCGCCTGGATGACCGCCGCCCGGCCGGGGATCGGCAGCCCATCGCCGGCCGTCCGATGGCGCTGCGCCGGGCCTTCGCCAACCTGATCGACAACGCCATGAAGTACGGCGGCGAGGCCCGCCTGACCCTCCTTGCGGGCGGCGACGAACTGGTGGTGGAGATCGACGACAACGGCCCCGGCCTGCCCGAGGAGGCGCTGGAAGAGGTGTTCCGCCCCTTCCATCGCCTGGAAGGGTCGCGCTCGCGGCAGACCGGCGGGGCCGGCCTGGGCCTCGCCGTGGTCCGCTCGGTGGTGCGCGGCCATGGCGGGGACGTGCGGCTGGCCAACCGCCCGCCACGCCCGCCCGACGACCCCGGCGGCCTGACCGCCCGCGTCGCCCTGCCGGCCAACGCCGCCCCGGCCCGGGACGATTCACCTGAAGGTTGAGAGCCCCCACGGCCGTTTCGGCCCTCCCGGGTGGTTGTGCGCAACGCTTCATCCCGCGAAGGAATGTGGTTCACAGAGCCGGCGCGATTGCCTAAAACTGCGGTCCCATTACCCTGTCCCCGACCGCTGTCCCTGGAACCCGATGACCGAGCCGCCCGCCCCGCCAACCGGCAAACTGCGCGAACACATCACCATCCTGGAGATGACCCTGCCACCTTGGCGCGAGGAGCCGCCGGCCGACACCCCTCCCCAACCCGGCCTGCGGCTGAAACACGAACGCCACCTGTCGCCGCGCGACTATCTGGCCATGTACCGCCGGGTCGGTGCGCCGTGGCTGTGGCAGGGCCGGTTGCAACTGGCCCCGGCGGCGCTCGATGCCCTGCTCATCGACCCCGACGTGGAAATCCACTTCCTGCGCCAGAACGACCACCCCATCGGTCTGCTCGAACTGGACCGGCGGACCACCGGCGAGGTGGAGATCGCCTATTTCGGCCTGATCCCGGAAGCGGTCGGCCAGGGCCTGGGCCGCTACATGATGACCCGCGCCCTGGTCCTGGCCTGGGCCAGCCAGCCCCGGCCGCGCCGGGTGTGGGTGCACACCTGCCAACACGACCACCCGGCGGCCATCGAGTTCTACCGGCGCAGCGGCTTCACCGTGTGCGGGCACGACAGCGCCCTGGTCGACGACCCCCGGCTGACCGGCGCCCTGCCCCTGGGCGCCGCCCCGCACGTACCACTGGCCACCCCCAAGGCCAGCGAGGACCGCTCGCTTTGAGCGTTCCCCGATGAGGTCCTTGCGCCTCAGAGCAGGGCGCGCATGGCCTGATCGAGGCCGGACAGGGTGAGCGGGAACATGCGCCCCTCGGTGATCTTGCCGATCATGCCGATGGACGGCGTGTAGCCCCAGTAGCGTTCGGGCACCGGGTTCAGCCACACCGCCCTGGGCCAGGTGTCCAGCGCCCGCCTCAGCCAGGCTTCCCCGGGCTCGCGGTTCCAGTGCTCGACCGCGCCGCCGGGGTAGACGATCTCGTAGGGGCTCATCGAGGCATCGCCGACGAAGATCAGCTTGTAGTCGGCCGGGTAGGTGCGCAGCACCTCGTGCGTCGGGATGCGCTCGGTGTGGCGGCGCTTGTTGTCGCGCCACACGAACTCGTACAGGCAGTTGTGGAAGTAGTAGTACTCCAGGTGCTTGAACTCGCCGCGCACGGCCGAGAACAGCTCCTCGCAGGTGCGGATGTGGTCGTCCATGGAGCCGCCCACATCGAGGAACAACAACACCTTCACCGCGTTGTGACGCTCCGGGACCATTTTCAGGTCGAGCAGCCCGCCGTTGTGGGCGGTGGCCCGGATGGTGCCGTCCAGATCCAGCTCGGTGGCCGCCCCGGTGCGCGCGAAGCGGCGCAGCCGGCGCAGCGCCACCTTGACGTTGCGGGTGCCCAGCTCGACCGTGTCGTCGAGGTTCTTGAACTCCCGCTTGTCCCACACCTTGACCGCCCGGCGATGGCGGCTTTCGTGCTGGCCGATCCGGATGCCTTCCGGGTTGTAGCCGTAGGCCCCGAAGGGCGAGGTGCCGGCGGTGCCGATCCACTTGTTGCCCCCCTGGTGGCGCCCCTGCTGCTCGGCGAGGCGCTTTTTCAGGGTCTCCATCAGCTCTTCCCAGCCGCCGAGGGCCTCGATGCGCGCCTTCTCCTCCTCCGAAAGGTGCTTTTCGGCCAGCTTGCGCAGCCAGGCCTCGGGGATGTCGGCGAGGATTTCCTCGGGCGTCTCGCCCGCCGCCTCGCCCAGACCCTGGTAGACCTGGGCGAACACCCGGTCGAAGCGGTCCAGATGGCGCTCGTCCTTGACCAGGGTGGCGCGGGCCAGATGGTAGGCGTCGTCCACCGAGAAGGCCGGGACGCGCTGGGCCATCGCCTCGATCAGGGTCAGAAGCTCGAGCAGCGAGGCCGGCACTCCGGCCTCGCGCAGGCCGAAGAAAAGGCGCAGGAACATGGCCCCTACCTCCGGGCCAGCCGGTCCAATTGCTGCAAGTCCTGCTCGTTCTTCAGAAGCGCCCCGGAGAGCGGCGGCAGGCGGCCTTCCTCGCGGCTCGCCTTGAGCGCCGAGGGGGGCACCTGGTCGGCCATCAGCAGGCGGATCCAGTCGAGCAGCTCCGAGGTCGAGGGCCGCTTCTTCAGCCCCGGCACCTCGCGCAGGCCATAGAACAGGCCCAACGCCTCGGCCAGCAGATCATCCTTCACCCCCGGGTGATGCACCTCGATGATCGCCCGCATGGTCTCCACGTCGGGAAAGCGGATGTAGTGGAAGAAGCAGCGGCGCAGGAAGGCATCCGGCAGCTCCTTCTCGTTGTTCGAGGTGATGATGACCACCGGCCGGGTCTCGGCGCGCACCGTCTGCCCGGTCTCGTGGACATGGAACTCCATGCGGTCCAGTTCCAGCAGCAGATCGTTGGGGAACTCGATGTCGGCCTTGTCGATCTCGTCGATCAGCAGCACGCAGCCCGCCTTGCCGCTGCCGCTGACATGGGTGAAGGCATCCCACAGCCGACCCGGGCGGATGTAGTTGCCGATCTCCTTCACCCCCGGCTCGCCCAACTGGGAATCGCGCAGGCGCGAGACCGCGTCGTACTCGTAAAGGCCATGCTGGGCCTTGGTGGTCGACTTGATGTGCCAGGAAATCAGGTCGAGACCGAGCGAATCGGCCACCTCGCGGGCCAGCACCGTCTTGCCGGTTCCCGGCTCGCCCTTGACCAGCAAGGGCCGGCTCAGGGTCACGGCGGCGTTCACCGCCACCTTCAAATCCTCGGTGGCGATGTAGGTGGCGGTGCCCGAAAAACGGGCCTCGGTCGCGGACATGCAAACTCTCCCTGCCAAGGCATCGAACTGCCGGCAAGGTAGGGTCCCCGCCGCCCCGCGTCCACCCGCCCTGGACGCCGACCCCACCCCATGGCACCGTATCCGCCCGTTGCCATCACCCCGTTGGCCACCTCACGGAGACACCGCCCATGCCCCGCTCCTGGCGCAGCCTCGCCCTGATCCCCGTCCTCGCGCTTGGCCTCGCCGCCTGCAAGGACACCACCAAGGACATCCTCGACAAGGCCGAAGGCGCCTCGACCAAGGCCGAACTGGAAGCCGCCCTGGGCGATCCGGACAGCCTGGAACGCTTCGGACCGGCCGAAAAATGGACCTACGACGCCAGCAACGGCACCGTCACCTTCCCCATCGCCGGCGACATGGTCGGCCCCCCCATCGCCCAGACCGCCGAGGACTGAGCTTCATCGCACTCCGCCAAAGGGGCGCTGCCCCAGGCCAAAGGGGCGCCGCCCCTTTGAACCCCGCTGGGGAGGCCGGGAGGCCTCCCCAGACCCCACCATGAGTCAAAACCCCACCGAGGGGGCTTGCCCCCCTCGGTGGGGTTTTAAGTCACGGCGGGGGTCCGGGGGGGCCCCAGGTCCCCCCGGCGGGGGTCAAGGGGGCAGCGCCCCCTTGTCAGGCCCCTCTGGCCCGCCGCCTCAGGCGGCCTGGCCGGTGCGGCTGGCCTTCTTGCGCTCGTGGGGATCGCGCAGTTTCTTGCGCAGGCGGATGGCCTTCGGGGTGACTTCCACCAACTCGTCGTCCTGGATGTAGGCCAGGGCGTCTTCCAGGCTCATCTTGCGCGGCGGCGGCAGCAGGATGGCGTCATCCTTGCCCGAGGCGCGGATGTTGGTCAGCTTCTTGGCCTTCAGCGGGTTCACTTCCAGGTCGTTGGGCCGGGTGTGCTCGCCGATGATCATGCCCTGGTAGACCTTGGCCCCGGGCTCGATGAACTGCGGCCCGCGGTCGAGCAGGTTGAACAGGGCGTAGGCCACGGCGTCGCCATCCTCGGTGGAGATCAGCACGCCCTCGCGCCGCCCCTCGATGTCGCCCTTGTGGGGGGCGTAGCCGTGGAACAGACGGTTCATGATGCCGGTGCCCCGGGTGTCGGTCAGGAATTCGCCGTGGTAGCCGATCAGCCCGCGCGAGGGGGCGTGGAAGACCAGCCGGGTCTTGCCGGCGCCGCCGGGACGCATGGCGATCATCTCGGCCTTGCGCAGGGCCATCTTCTCGACCACCGTGCCGCTGTAGGCCTCGTCGACGTCGATCACCACCTCCTCGATGGGTTCCAGACGCTGGCCGGTGTCGAGGTCCTCGGTGGTCAGCACGCGGGGCCGGCTGATGGCCAGCTCGAAGCCTTCGCGGCGCATCGTCTCGATCAGCACGCCGAGCTGAAGCTCGCCCCGCCCGGCCACCTCGAAGGCGTCCTTTTCGGCGGTCTCGCGGATGCGGATGGCGACGTTGCCCTCGGCCTCGCGGGCCAGCCTCGCGCCGATCACGCGGCTGGTCAGCTTGTCGCCCTCGCGCCCGGCCAGCGGCGAGTCGTTGACCGAGAAGGTCATCGCCAGGGTGGGCGGGTCGATGGGCTGGGCGGGCAGCGGCTCGCTCACCTCCGGGGCGCACAGGGTATCGGCCACGTTGGCCTTGGTCAGCCCGGCGATGGCGATGATGTCGCCGGCCTCGGCCTCCTCCACCGGCACCCGGGCCAGGCCCCGGAAGGCCAGCAGCTTGGTCGCCCGGCCCTGTTCGATCAGCGTGCCGTCGCGGCCCAGGGCCTTGATCGGCATGTTCAGGCGGGCCCGCCCGGCATGGATGCGCCCGGTCAGGATGCGACCCAGGTAGGGATCGGCCTCCAGGGTGGTGGCCAGCATGGTGAAGGGGCCGTTCACATCGCCCTTGGGGGCGGGGACGTGGCGCACGATCAGGTCGAACAGCGGGTCGAGGTTCTCGCGCGCGCCGTTTTCCAGGTCCTCGGTGGCCCAGCCGTCGCGCCCGGAGGCGAACAGGGTGGGGAAGTCGAGCTGCGCGTCATGGGCCTCCAGGGCCACGAACAGGTCGAACACCTCGTCGTGCACCTCGTGCGGGCGGGCGTCGCCGCGATCCACCTTGTTGACGATGACCATCGGCTTGAGGCCCAGCGCCAGCGCCTTGCCGAGCACGAACTTGGTCTGCGGCAGCGGCCCCTCGGCGGCATCGACCAGCAGCACCACGCCGTCGACCATGGACAGGATGCGCTCCACCTCGCCGCCGAAATCGGCGTGGCCCGGGGTGTCGATGATGTTGATCCTGAGGCCGCCGCGCTGCACGGCGGTGCACTTGGCGAGGATGGTGATGCCGCGCTCGCGCTCCAGGTCGTTGCTGTCCAGCGCCCGTTCGGCCACCTTCTCGTTGTCGCGGAAGGTGCCGGATTGCTTGAGGAGGGCATCGACCAAGGTGGTCTTGCCGTGGTCGACGTGGGCGATGATGGCGATGTTGCGCAGGCTCATGGGGGCGTCCGATAGAGGGGAAAGGCGCGCGCCAACCGGCCGGCTCCCGGGGAACCCCCGGGGCGGCGGCAGCGCACACCTTAGGAAGAAGGATCGGCGCGCTTATACCAGAGCCCGGACCATTCGGGCAGAGGGAATCTTGCCCCGACCCCCTTTGGCCCGTGGTCAGCCGAGACGGGGCCTCGCCCCGTGGCCAGTTCAGACGGGGCCTCGCCCCGGGGTTAGCCGAGACGGGGCTTTGCCCCGTGGGTCAGCCCAAACTTGCGGCGACCAGCTCGGCCAGCGAGGTTTCGGGGCGCGCCCCCATGTGGCTGATGATCTCGGCCGCCGCGATGCCCCCCATGCGCGCGCAGTCGGCCAGCGGGCGGCCATCGACCAGCCCCTTGAGGAAACCGGCGGCATAGAGGTCGCCGGCCCCGGTCGTGTCGACCACCTTGGCCACCGGCTCGGCGCGCACCACGTGGACCTCGTCGCCGGAGACGACCACCGAGCCATGCTCGCTTCTGGTCAGGGCGGCCAGCTCGCAGTGGGCGCGCACGCGCTGCAGGGCGTCGTCGAAGCGGTCGACCTGATAGAGGCTGAGGATTTCCGTTTCGTTGGCGAACAGGATGTCGACGAAGTTCTCGGCCAGATCCAGGAACTCGGCCCGGTGGCGGTCGACGCAGAAGCCGTCCGACAGGCTCATGGCCACCTTGCGGCCGGCCGCCTTGGCCGCCTTCATGGCCGCCAGGATGGCTTCCTTGGCCTCCGGGGCGTCCCACAGGTAGCCCTCCACGTAGGTCACCGCGCTGTCGCGGAACAGCGCCAGGTCGAGGTCGGCGGCGCCGATCCGGGTCGAGGCGCCGAGGAAGGTGTTCATGCTGCGCTGGGCGTCCGGGGTGACCAGGATCAGGCAGCGCGCGGTGGGCAGCCCACCATTGGCCGGCGGCGTTTCGTAGGCCACGCCAGCGGCCTGGATGTCGTGCCGGAAGACGCTGCCGAGCTGGTCGTCGGCCACCTTGCCCACATAGGCCGCGCGGCCGCCCAGCGAGGCCACGCCGGCCAGGGTGTTGGCCCCCGAGCCGCCGGAAATCTCCACCGCCGGACCCATCGCCGCGTACAGGCTCTCGGCCCGCGCGTCGTCGATCAGGGTCATGCCGCCCTTGGCGATGCCCTGCTCGTCCAGAAACGAATCCTCGGCATGGGCAATCACATCGACAATCGCATTGCCGATGCCGATCACGTCAAAACGCACATCCGACATCAAAAGAATCCCCCGATGAAAAAAATGCGAAAACCGCGTCCCGCAGACCTACACCGCCCCACCCCCCGCCGACAACCCCGCGAGCCAGACCCGGCGACCTCGCCGATCGGCGGCCCCTGGACGTCGAAACCCCACGGCGGGGCTGGCCCTCGCCGTGGGGTTTCGCGTCGCGGCGGCGGGGCCCCGGGGAAGCCGGGGCCCTTTTTTGGCGCCTACACGTTGAGCAGCAGGAATTCCCGTTCCCAGCTGCTGATGACGTCCTGGTAGGCGTCCCACTCCGCTTCCTTGACCGCGGCGAAGACGCGGCCGAAGCGATCGCCCCACAACTCGTGCAGGGCCTTGGCGCGCGAGAAGCGGTCGATGGCGTCGGGCAGGTGGCGGGGCAGGCCGTGGGCCCGGTCGTAGGCGCTGCCCTCCAGGGGCTTGCCAGGGTCGATCTGCTCGATCATCCCCAGATAACCGCAGGCCAGCGAGGCGGCGATGGCCAGATAGGGATTGGCGTCGGCGCCGGACAACCGGTTCTCGACCCGCCGCCCCTCGCCGCGCGAATAGGGCACGCGCAGCCCGGCGGTGCGGTTGTCGTAGCCCCAGTAGAGGTTGATCGGCGCCGCCATGTACTTGACCAGCCGCCGGTAGCTGTTGACGTTGGGGGCCAGCACCACCATCGCCTGCAACAGGTGCTTGCGCAGCCCGCCGATGTGCCAGCGGAACAGGTCGGTGTCCTGTTCCTCGTCGTCGGCGAACAGGTTGCGCCCGGTGGCGACGTCGACCACCGACTGGTGGAGGTGCATGGCGCTGCCCGGCTGGCCTTCCAGCGGCTTGGCCATGAAGGTGGCATAAAGGCCGTGGTTCAGCGCCGCCTGATGGACGGTGCGCTTGAACAGGAAGACCTGATCGGCCAGGGCCAGCGGCTCGCCGTGGTTGAAGTTGATCTCCATCTGCGCCGGGCCACCCTCGTGGTGCAGGGTGTCGACGTCGATGCGCTGCACCTCGCAGTGGTCGTAGATGTCCTCGAACAGGGGATCGAACTCGTTGACGGCGTCGATGCCGTAGGCCTGGCGGCCGATCTCCGGGCGGCCCGAGCGCCCCACCGGCGGCTCCAGCGGCAGGTCCGGGTCCTCGTTGATCTTGGTCAGGTAGAATTCCAGCTCGGGCGCGATCACCGGGCGCCAGCCGCGTGCCTCGTACAGGGCCAGGATGGAGCGCAGCACCTGGCGCGGCGAGATGGGCACCGGCGAGCCGTCGCGGTAGACGCAGTCGCAGATCACCTGGGCGGTCGGCTCCTCGTACCAGGGGACGAGGCGGATCGAGGAGAAATCGGGCCGCAGGTAGACGTCGCTGTCGGTCTCCTGGATCAGGCCATCGGCGCTCGGGAACTCGCCGGCGACGGTCTGGATGAACACCGACTCGGGCAGCCTCAGGCCCCAGTCGCCCAGCCCGGCCAGGAACTTGCCGGCGGGCAGGATCTTGCCCCGGGGCACCCCGGACAGATCGGGGACCAGGCACTCCACCTCGGTGACATTGCGGTCCTTGATCCAGCGGATGATGGTGCTGGCGTCGGGCAGGTCTTCGGGAAGGTCGGCGGTTGACAGGATGGTGTCCTGTTGGGTCATGGGCGCCCTTTGCGCTGTTGGCACGAAGACTCTGTTATAGGTGCCGCCGGGGGGGGAGGGAAAGGCCGTTGATGTATCTTGGATTTCAGGCGCGGCGTTCGCGCACGCCAACAAGCAGCCCCAGACCCAGGGCCAGGAAGACCAGAATGGTCGCCATGCCGGCCCGCTGACTGTCCAGCCACGCCGTGGTCCAGGCCAGCACCAGCGGCCCGAGAAAGCTGGTGATGCGCCCCGAAAGGGCATACAGGCCGAACAGCTCGGTCAACTGATCGGGTGGCGCGAGGCGGGCCATCATGGCCCGGCTGGAAGCCTGCACCGGGCCGAAGAACACCCCCAACGCCAGCGCCGCGACCCAGAACAGGGTGACGTCCTCGATCAGCACCAGCGCCGCCCCCAGGCCGATCATGGCGACCAGCGAGCCGGCGATGGTGCGCTTCGAGCCCAGGCGGTCGTCGATCCAGCCGAAACCGACCGCCCCCAGCCCGGCCGAAACGTTCATGGCGATGCCGAAGACGATCACCTGATCGACCCCCATGCCGAAACTGCCGGCGGCATAGATGCCCCCGAAGGCGAACAGGGTGTTGAGGCCGTCGGTGTAGATCATGCGGGCGATCAGGAAGCGCCCGACGCCGTGCGGGGCGTCCTTCAGCCTGACCAGGGTGCGCCTGAGGTCGGCCATCCCGGCGCGGATCGCCGCCCCGGCCGACTGGCCCCGCCCCGGGCGGTCCGGCACCCACAGGTACAGCGGCAGCGAGAAGACCAGGAACCAGCCGGCGACCAGCAGCACGCTGGCCCTGACCGGCCCGGCCTCGACCCCGGCCAGGCCAAACGGCGGCGGCTCGGCCTGGATCAGGCCAAACAGCGCCACCACCAGACAGACCAGCCCGCCGGCATAACCCAGCCCCCAGGCCCAGCCGGAAACCCGGCCCAGGCGGTCGCGCGGGGTGATGTCGGGCAGCATGGCGTTGTAGAACACCATGCCCAACTCGAAGCCCAGGTTGGAGACCACCACCAGACCCAGGGCGAGCAGGGCGAAGGCGGGCTCGGGGGCGACGAACCAGAGCAGCGCCGTGGTCGCCATGCACAGGCCGGAGAAGCCGGCCAGCCACGGCTTGCGGGCCCCGGTCTGGTCGGCCACGGCGCCGGCCAGCGGCGCCAGCACGGCGATCAAAAGGCCCGACAAGGCCATGGCGTTGCCCCACAGGGCGGTGCCCGCCTCCGGGCTTTCCGCCACCCCTTGCGTGAAGTAGGTGGCGAAGACGAAGGTGGCGATCAGCGTCGGATAGGCGCTGTTGGCCCAGTCGAACAGGCACCACGCGGCAACCGCCCGGCGGCCGGCGGCGCGGGGCGGGCCGGGGGTCAAGACGCCTCGCGCGGGGTTTCGACGGCGGCCGCCTCGGCCGGACGCACGACCAGGGTCGGGCCGTCGACGTCGGTCACCTCGACCAGGGCGCCGGCCGGGGTGTCGGGCCCGTGAACCAGCCACATCGACTCGCCGACACGGATGCGCCCGGTGCCGCTTTCGATGGCCCGCTCCAGGGGATAGCGCCGGCCGATCAACTCGCTGCCCCGGCGGTTCAGGGTCGGGTGGTCGCTGTCGGCCGGGCGATGGCGCCAGATGCGCCGCCCGGCCAGCACCGACACCACCCCGAGCCCCGAGAAGACCAGCACCTGGACTTCCCAGCCCAGCCCCGGCAGCAGCAGGACCAGCGCCCCGGTCACCCCGGCGGCCATGGCCAGCCACAGGAAGATGATGCCCGGGGCGAGCAGTTCGACCACCAGCAGGATCGCCCCGGCGATCCACCAGTGCCAGTAGGAAAGACCGTCAATCAACGCGTCCATGGGCGACTCCAGGCTCCCTTCCCGTCAACGCGGCACCCCTCAGCCCCACGGGCCGACCTTGGCGAAGGCCTCGCGCAGTTCCTGGCCGACCTTGGCCAGCCGCTGGGCGGCGGCCGGATCGCCAGGAACCTGCCCGGCTCCCTCGACCGGCCCGCCGGCGGCGCTGCCGACGCCCTCGGCGGTCGGCCCGGAGGCGGTGCCCGGGGCCGGGCCGGCCAGGGTCTCGGTCTTGGGTGCCGCCATCACCGGCCCGGCGCCCATGCCGGGGCGCGGCGCCGGGGGCAGCTTGCCGCCACCCCCACCGCCCGGCGCGCCGCCCTGGGGACCGTCGCCGCCCTTGCCGCCGAAGGTCTCGCGGGCAATCTCGCCCACCCCGGCCAGGGCGCCGAGCACGCCGGACGCCTCCCACGGCATCAGCACCAGCTTGCCGCTGGGGGCCGAGGCAATGGCCTGCAACGAGTCCACATAGCGCAGGGCGACGAAGTAGTTGACCGCCTGCACGTCGCCCTCGGCGATGGCCTTCGAGACCACCTCGGTGGCCCGGGCCTCGGCCTCGGCGGCGCGCTCGCGGGCCTCGGCGTCGCGGAAGGCAGCCTCGCGCCGGCCCTCGGCCTCCAGAATGGCGGCCTGCTTCATGCCCTCGGCGCGCAGCACGGCGGCCTGCTTCATGCCCTCGGCATTTAGGATCTCGGCCCGCTTCTCGCGCTCGGCCTTCATCTGGCGGCCCATCGCCTCGACCAGATCACGCGGCGGGCTGATGTCCTTGATCTCGATGCGGGTGACCTTCACCCCCCACGGGTTGGTCGCCTGATCGACCACGTCCATCAGGGCGGCGTTGATCTTGTCGCGCTGGCTCAGCAACTCGTCCAGATCCATGCCGCCCATCACCGTGCGCACGTTGGTCATGGTCAGGTTGAGGATGGCCAGCTCAAGCTGCAACACCTCGTAGGAGGCCTTGGCCACGTCCAGAATCTGATAGAAGACCACGCCATCCACCGTGACCATGGCGTTGTCGCGGGTGATCACCTCCTGGCTGGGCACGTCGAGCACCTGCTCCATGACGCTCAGCTTGGAGCCGATGGTGTCGATGAACGGGGTGATCAGATGCAGGCCGGGGGTCAGCGTCTTGGTGTACTGGCCGAAGCGCTCCACCGTGTAGTTCGAGCCCTGGGGCACCACCTTCACCCCCAAGGCCACGAAAACCACCATCAGGACCAGCAGCACGATGACCAGAATGGACAGCAGTTCCATGGCCGGATGACTCCCTTCTCGGAATGGGACGGCGGGCGCGCCAGCCGCAAGCCTACCGCATAATTGGCCGCGAAACGGCACCAAAATGGCCGACCACGACGCCCCCACGGTGACAGTTCGCGGTCAGGCCGCCCCCTCCCGCTGCCCAATGCGTGGGCGCCTCCACACCCATGGTCACTCACAAGGCATGACAGCCATACCGTAATTGCGCGGGACAGTTCGCACGCACTGACCTAATTTTTGCGCTGCAACAGAGATGCCGGGATTTACCCCCCTCCCCGGCACGCCCCAACCATCGCCCCCAGACTGGAGCCGCGCCCATGTTCGACGATCGCGCCTTCGTAAACCCCCGTTTCCTGGACACCACCCCCGTGGAATGGGCCCAGATCGAAGCCGGCATGCGCCGGGCCCGCCGCGAACGCAGCAAGGCCCAGGCCGACCTGCTGAAAACCACCTTCCGCACCCTGGTCCAGCGCCCCCTGAACCGCCTCGCCGAAGCCTTCCACCACCACCCCGGCACCCCGGCCCACGGCTGAGGTCAGGCGGCCTGACGGGAACCAAGGGGGCTCCGCCCCCTTTACCCCCGCCGGGGGATCGAGGCGATCCCCCGGACCCCCTCCAGTCGTTGAGCTTGACTGCCCCGCCGGTGCGTAACGCGGCGGGGTTTTTGGTGCAGGCCAGCTTCGCTGGCCTGCGGAAACAACCGAAAAAAAACCTCGTCCGCCCCAAGGTTGTTGGTTTTTTTCAGGTTCGCAGGCCAGCAAAGCTGGCCTGCCCCCATTCCCCTCTCACGTCCGCCTCCAGACCTTTCGTTCCCCTCCAACGACTTGGCGGGGGTCCGGGGGACCGCCTTCGGTCCCCCGGTGGGGGTTCGGGGGCAACGCCCCCGAGTACCCGCAACACACGCCTTGGCCGGCCGCTCAGCCACCATCGGCCTTGGGAAGGGCCTCGTGGGCTGGGGTTTCGTCGTCGTCGTGGCCCAGTTGCAGGTCGAGGATGCGGCTGCCCCGGCTGGCGATCTTGCCGGTCGAGGTTTTGATCAGGTCGATGTCGCGTCGGGTCTGGTCGAAGTGTTTGTCGAGGTTGCCGACGCGGTCGTCGAGGCGTTCCACGTCGCCCAGCAGGAGGCCGACCAGGCGTTGGATTTCCTTGGCTTCCTCGCGGATGCGGGCGTCCTTCAGCACGGCGCGCACGGTGTTGAGGGTGGCCATCAGGGTGGTTGGGGAGACGATCCACACGCGGCGCCGGTAGCTTTCCTCGACCACGTTGGGGAAGCTGGCGTGCAGTTCGGCGTAGACCGCCTCGCTGGGCAGGAACATGAGGGCGGATTCGGCGGTTTCCCCGGGAATGATGTAGCGTTCGGCGATGTCGCGCACGTGCTTGATGACGTCGGCGCTGAAGGTGCGTCCGGCCTGGGTGCGGCTGGTGTCGTCCTCGGCGATGCGCAGGGCGTGGTAGCTTTCCAGGGGGAACTTGGCGTCCACCGCGATGGGGCCGGGGGGCATGGGCAGGCGGATCAGGCAATCGACCCGGCGGTCGTTGGACAGCTTGACCTGGAAATCGAAGGCCGAGGGGGGGAGGATGGCGCCGACCAGATCGTGCAGTTGCACCTCGCCGAAGGCGCCGCGGGCCTGCTTGTTGCTCAACACCTCGCGCAGGCCGACCACCTGGCCGGACAGATCGGCGATGTTCTTCTGGGCGCGGTCGATCACGGCGAGGCGTTCGCGCAGGTCGTGCAGGGTGTCGGTGGTGGTCTTGCGGGTGGTTTCCAGGCCCTGGTGGAGTTTTTTGTCGACCTCGGCCAGCCGGTTGTCGAGGGCTTGCGAGACGGCCCGCTCCTGGGCCTGGAGGCGGCTCGCCACCTGACCGACGACGGCGGTTTGCAGGGCCTGCTGCCCCTCGGCCAGACGGGCCTGGGCGGCGGCCTGGCTTTCCGCCTGGGCGGCGAGGCGCCCGGCCAGTTCCGACTGGCTGGCGGCGAGACGCTCCAGGGCCTGCCCCAGGTTGCCACCGAGGGCGCTGGTGGCGGCCCGCTGGCGGCGCAGCATGAGAAGCAGCCCGAGCAAACCGAGCAGGCCGAGCCCGCCCAGGCCGAGGGCGATCAGGGTCAGCGCCTGGGCATCCAGGGGCAGGGTTTCCATCCAACGTTCCTTTCGACATCATGTCGCCGCAAAGTGGCGCCATTGTTCACACGCCGCACAAATTGTGGCCGACAGCCCTGGCCTACCCCAGGGCCGGCCGCGCCGTCACCCCCCAATGCCGACCGGAGGCCCCCCATGACCCCGCGCCGTCTTCTGCCCGCCGCCGCCGCCCTGGCCCTGTTGGCCGGCCCGCTGCTGCCCGCCCCCGCCATCGCCGCGCCGCCCGAGGTGGCGGTCGAGGCGGCGGCGCGCACGGCGTTGGGCCTGACCATTTACAACCAGGACCTGGCCCTGGTGAAGGACCGCCGGCGGGTCGAGCTGGCCCATCCCCGGCAGGCCCTGGCCTTTGCCGAAGTGTCGCCCAGGGCGCTGCCGGAAACGGTCATGCTGGCCACCGCCGACGCCGGCCCGGGGCTGGCCTTCGGGGCCCGGGTGTTCGACTTCGACCTGTTGACCCGCGAACGCCTGCTGGAGGCCGCCGTGGGCCACGAGGTGGGCATCGAGATGCCGGGCGAGGAGACGCCGCGCCGGGCCCGCCTGTTGTCCTTCAACAACGGCCAGCCGGTTCTTGAGATGGACGGGCGCATCCACGCCGGGGCGCCGGGGCGGATCATCTTCGACGGCCTGCCGCCGGGGGTGCGCACCCGGCCCACCCTGCTCGCCGAGGTGGCCCGCCCGGACGGCTCGGGTGCCGACCGCGAGTTGGAACTGGCCTACCTGACCTCGGGCCTGAACTGGCGGGCCGACTACGTGGCCGAGCTGAACAGCGCCGAGGACCGGCTCGACCTCAGCGCCTGGGCGACCCTGGCCAACACCACCGGCACCGACTTTCTGGGCGCCTCGGTCAAGCTGGTCGCCGGCGACCTCAACCGGGCCCGCGCGCAGCCGGTGCCGGAGATGATGATGGCCCGCGCCGCCGGCCCCGCCGAGTCCGCCATGGAGCCGCCGCAGGCGCTGATGGGGATGCATGTCTACAGCGTCGCCGGGCCGGTCGATCTGCCCGATCGGCAGACCCGCCAGTTGGCCCTGATGGCGGCCCCCGACATCGAGGTGCGCCGCGAGCTGATCGCCCGCCTGCCCAACGGTGTCTATCGGGGTCATGTGGGTGGCCGGGCCGACGAGTTCCCGGCCCGCCGTGATCTGGTCTTCGAGAACACCGAGGCGGCCGGCCTGGGCCAGCCGCTGCCGGCCGGCACGGTGCGCGTCTACCGCCGCGACGCCGACGGCGATCTGGTCTTCGTCGGCGAGGACGGGCTGGATCACACCGGCCAGGGGCGCAGCGTGCGCCTGACCCTGGGCGAGGATTTCGACGTCGCCGCCAAGCCCAAGCAGGTGAGCTATCGCAAGCTGTCCGACCGGGTCTTCGAAAGCCAGCACGAGGTGGCGCTGACCAACGGCAAGGGCACGCCGGTCGAGGTGCGCGTGATCGCCCCGATCCCCGGCGAGTGGGAGATGTTGGAGGAAAACCACCACCACCAGCGCACCGACGCCGCCACCGCCGAGTGGACCCTGACGGTGCCGGCCGAGCAGGCGGTGACCCTGACCTACGCGGTGCGGGCGCGCTTCTGAGCGGGCGTGTTCAAGCGGCGCCCCCCTTTTCGGGGGCGCCGCCGCCTACAGGTAGTTGTTCAGGCTGAGCTGGCTGATGCGGGCCAGGGTGGCCATCGAGATGTCGAGCGACAACAGGTCGTCGTTGAGGCGGGTGGCGGCCTCGGTGATGTCGACGTTCTCGATGTCGATGATGCGCACCTCAAGGAAGCTGACGTAGGTCTTCTGCTCGTCGATGGCGTTGTTCAGCGTCACCTGATTGGAGCCGATCTGCCGGGCCAGGCGCTGGAAGTCACCCTTTTCCTCGGTTGAGTCGATGGGGTGTTCGAGCGCGTCGTTGAGCAGGTCCAACCCCTGCTCGATGCGCTGGACCAGGGTCGCGGTATCCACGGTGGTGGCCGGCGGCGGGGTCGGGTTGGTCAACTGGGGCACGCCCTGGGCGACGATGCCCAGGCCCCGGATGGCTTTCTCGATGGCCGCGTCCTTGGCGTTGATGCCCAGCGTGATGCTGCGCTGGGTATCGACCCGATGCCGCATCTCCAACTCGTCGCCGTTGTAGTAGGTGTCGCGGGTATCGATGGAGACCCCGCCCACCGGGCCCTCGGCGGTCGGCGGCGGGCTGACCTCGAGCGTCGTGCCGTTGTTGGCGGTCACGGTGAAGCTGCGGTTGTTGCTGCCCGAGCCCGTGACCTCGATCACCGCGCCGACCGGCAGATCGCTCAGCGAGCCCGGATTGGTGGCGGCGATGGTGCCCGGCGGGCCGGCGGCGAAGGTCAGGTTGCCGGTATCGGTGTCACTCAGCGAAACCTCGGCCAGATGGGCGGCGCGGGTTTCCGGATAGGTGACATCGGTGCCGTCGAAATACTCCTGGAACTCGTCCACCGTCTGGAAGCCCAGTTCGATCGGCGGCGTGTCCGACTTGCCGCCGGAGAACAGGTACTTGCCGTCCACCTTGAGGTCCATGAAGAATTCCAGCGCCTGCATGGTCTCGAAGGCGTCCTGTTGCAGATCTTCCAGGGCCGCCTCGTCCTCGCCATCGAAGTTGGACAGGTCGCGTTGCGAGAACACGGAGAGCAGGCCGCGAAACTCGCGCAGGGTATCCTCGGCCGACTCCACGCTGTTGGCCATGGCGGCCAGATTGGTCTGGGCAATCTCGTTGCTGGCCTGGTAGCGCTGGAACATGGTGCGCTCGTTTTCCATGCTGACCAGCCGGTAGGAGTCGTTGGCGATCCCCTTGTAGTCGAGCGATTTCTTCTCGGTGGAGATCTGCTTCTGGGTCTCCTGGACCCGAGCCTGGACCTCCAGCATGCGCGAGACCAGGGTCATCCGGCTGTTGGCGGTGGCGACACGGGAAACCATGGTGTTTCTCCCGACTGGAACCTTGGGTCCGCCGGTGGCGGACGTGGTGTTCAACCTGCGTGCGCCAAGGGCGGACGCGCTTGATGGTTATCCGCCTCAGCGGATGATGTTGACCAGCGTTTCGAGCATGCTGTCGGTGACCGATATGATGCGCGCCGCCGCCGAGTAGCTCTGCTGGAACATCATCAGCTGCGACAACTCCTCGTCCAGGTTGACGTCGGATTCCTGGGCCCGCTTGGTCTCCAGGGCGCCCGTCAGCCCCTTCTGGTATTCGAACTCGATCTCGTTGGCCTCGGCCAGATTGGCCGCGCCAGAGATGATGCTTGCCCCGTAGTCGGACAGGCTCAGGGTGGCCTGGGTCAGACCGCCGGCGTTGCTGAAGCTTTGCGGCGTGGTGAACACCTCGGCCAACTGGTTGGCCACCGAGTTGTCACCGCTGCTCAGATAGTAGCTGTTGGTGTCGGTGTCATACTGCAGGGCCCCCCGGGAGACCTGCGAGGGATCACCGGTCAGGCGATCCTCGACCTTGAGGGTGTTGGCAAGTCCCGAGCGCGAGGGGGACAGGCCCAGGGCATCCAGGGCGTCGGTCTGGGTGCCGGTCTGGGTGATGACCAGTTCCTCGTTGTTCTGGTGGGTGACGCGCAGGCGATAGCCGTTGCCCTCGGGCACCACCTCGGCCGACACCACGCCCTGCAGCGACGGCATGTTGTTGATGCTGTCGGCGACATCCTGAAGGGTGTGGTTGTTCTGCACCACGACCGAGCCGAAGTTGAAGCCGTTGGTGGTGTCGCTGAATTCCAGCACCCGGTTGGCCCCGGTGCCGACCCGCCAGCCGGAGGACTTGATGTCGGAATCGTGGATGGCGTTGGTCCGCTCGGCGGCGAAAAAGTCGTTGAAGCCGAAGAAGCTGGAAAAGCCTTGGTGGACCTCGTCATGGTCGCCGTCGGCATTGGCGTCGAACTGGAAGGTGGCGTCGGCGGCGTCCTCGCCCAGGCCGCTGGCCGCCTCGTCGCGCATCGACAGGCCGTAGGCGTTGGTGTTCAGGGTGATCGTCACCTGGTGCTCTTCGTTCATGCGCACCTCGGCGTTGGTCGCCCCGTTGGCCCGCAACCAGCCCTCCATGTGGGCCATCACCTGATTGATCGACCACGCCGAGCCGGCGCCGCCAGCCGCCGCCTCGTCGGCCGCGTTGTAGCCGGTGGCGCCGGTGTAGGCGGTGTTCATGATGGTCGACAGGTTGGCCGCCGCCTGCTGGGTGCCATCGGGGCTGGCCAGGGCGAGGACCACGTCGCCGTCGGTCAGGGTCAGGGTCTGGTCGTAGTCGTACTGGGTGGGATCGTTGTTCAGGCTGGTGTTGTTGGCGCTGTTGGCATCGGTGAAGCGGCGCGTGCCTTCCAGGTCGGTGGCCAGTTGCGGATAGGCGGTGCCCCGGTTGTGGACCGCGTTGACGGTTTCGGACAAGCGCCCGGCCAACTCGTCGAGCTGGGCCTGCATGTTGGGCAGGGTGTTGTCGCGCAGGTCGACCAGCGCCTTCACCTTGCCGGTGCGCACGTCCTCGGTGATGTCGACGCCGCCGACCGAGAAGGCGGTGAAGTCGCCCCCGCCGTGGCTGTTGGTGGCGGCAACGCTGGTCAGCGAGACGTGGCTGACGTTGACCGCCTGGTTGTCGAGCAGGGTGGCGCCGCTTTTGGTGTAGATGGTCACGGCGCCGGTTTCGCGGGTGAAGTACTGGATGTCGAGCATCTTCGACAGCTCGTTCAACTGCAGGTCGCGCTTGTCGAGCAGGTCGGTGACGTCCTTGCCGGTCGCCCCGTTGACCGAGATCTTGTCGTTCAGGATGTCGATGTTGTTGAGGATGTCGTTGATGTCGCTGGCCGCCTGCTGCAACTCGCGATCGGTGTTGAGGCGCAGGTCCTGGATGTTCTGGGCCATGCGGTTGATCTGCAGGACCAGCTTCTCGGCGCTGTTGACGGTGGCGAACTGCTGGGTGCTTTTGTCCGGCTCGACGGCGAGCAGCTCGAACTCGGTGGCCAGCTCGGAAATGACGTGGCTGATCGAACTGTTGTCGTTGGTCTCGCCGAAAAAGTCCTGCACCCAGTCCAGGTACTCGCGGGTGGTGTCCAGCTCGGTGAACAGGCCCAGCTCCTCGCGCAGGTCCCCAAGCAGGTTCTCGTCCACCTGGCGGGTCAGCTGGCCGGCCTGCACGCCGATGCCGATGCCGGCCAGGACCCGGCTCTCCTGGTTGAAGACCTTGCGGGTGTAGCCCTCGGTGTTGACGTTGGCGATGTTGTGCGCCACCGAGTCGAGGCCCCGCTGGGCAGTCAGCAGGCCCGACAGGGCGGCACTCAGTCCGGCGGTGAGGGTCATGGCGCGGGGTCCTTCCCGGCAACGGGCGCGATGCGGCCCGGGCTCCTGGTCTTCAAAGGGGGTCTCAAAGCGTCTTGTAGCAGGCGACCGCCTTGCGACGGCTGTCGGCGCCGTCGGGCAGCGCCCCCTGGCGTGAATAGCTGGGCACCTTGTCCTGGTGGTGGCGCCGCGCCGCGTCGACCACCGCTTCCAGCAGCCGGTTGGCCGCCGTCATGCGGGCCTTCAGCAGGCGGCCGTTGGTGCCCGACAGCTTTTCCAGCCGCCGGGCGACGGTGGTGAAGGCCTCGCGGTCGGCCTCGGGCAGCGCCTTCAGGCGCTCGGGGTCGGCGGCCAGGGCGCGCATCTGCTCCTGGTAGAGCCGGGCCAGCCGACGCTTGCGCTCGGCCAGCACGCCGACCCGCTCGGTGCGGTTGGCCTCCAGGGCGGCGTTCTCGTCGGCCAGCAGGGCGCACAGCTCGCTGGCCACGTCGTAGAGGTCGCCGGCCTTGCCGCGCGCCTGGGCCCCGAGCCGGGGCAGGGTGGAATCGGGCCGGATGATCGGCTCGGCCGGTTCGGCCCCGACCGTCCCGCCTGCCGCCCCACTTGCCCCCCCACTTGCCGCCCCGCCCGCCGGCCCACTGGCAGACGGCGAGGCAGGCGACGCGGCGGCGGCCGGTTCGGGCGCCTCGGCCGGGCTGGCGGCGGCGCGGGCCGACGCGGCGCCGGCACGGCGCTGGCGGCGGGCTTCCAGGGCCGCCCGGCGATCGGGCGAAGCAGCTTGGCGCGGGGTCATGGCTGGGTCTCCGTCACGGGCATGATGTTGGACATCGTGTTGGGCGCTGTACTGGACGTCGTGCTGGGCGTCATCGGGGGCTGCCCCGGAAGGCCACCACTGGCCGCTTCCTGGGCCGCCACCAACTGGGCGACCATCTGATCGGCCAGCCCGACGCCGCCACCTGCGGCCAGGGCCTTGCCGTATTCCTGGTTGAGCAGCGAGCGCCACACCTTCTCGGCATGGCCGCCGCCGAACAGCGGGTCGACATCGACCGAGGACCACATCTGTTCGAACATCTGGCTCAGGAAGACCGCCTCGAAGTCCTGCGCCACCTCTTCCAGATGGGCCCGGTCGGCGGTCCTGGACAGGGGGCCGCCGCGTTCCAGGTTGCCGTTCAGGGCGGCGGCTTGGCGGGTGCCCTGGCCCTGGCGGGCGGCGGCCAGGGCCTGCTCGGCGAGGCCCGTGCCGTAGGTGGTCAGGTCGACGGCGGCCATGGTCACATCACCTCGATTTCGGCCTGCAGGGCGCCGGCCGCCTTGACCGCCTGCAGGATCGAGATCATGTCCCGCGGGCCGATGCCCAGGGCGTTGAGGCCATTGACGAAGTCCTGCAGGGTGACGCCGCTTTCGACGACCGCCAGTTGGTTGTCCTCGCCCTCGTCGACCTCGATCTGGGTGCGCTCCACGGTTTCGGTGGTGCCGGTCTGGCTGAACGGCGCCGGCTGGCTGACCTGGGGCGTCTCGGTGACCTTGATGGTCAGGCTGCCCTGGGCGATGGCGACCGTGGAGATGCGCACGTTCTCGCCGATGACGATGGTGCCGGTGTTCTCGTCGATGACCACCCGGGCCAACTGGTCGGGCTCGATGCGCAACTGCTCGATGTCGGTCATCAGGCGGACCATGTTGCCCTGGTAGTTCTCGGGCACCCGCAGGCGCACCGTGCCGGGGTCGGTCGGCCACGAGGTCTGCACCCCGGTGAAGGCGTTGATGGCGGTGGCGATGCGGTGGGCCGTGGTCAGGTCGGGATTGCGCAGGGCGATGTTGATCTCGCCCAGCGCGCCCAGGTCGAAGGGAATCTCGCGCTCCACAATGGCCCCGTTGGGGATGCGGCCGCTGGTCGGCACGCCCTTCTGGACGCTCGCCTGATTGCCCTGGGCCAGGAAACCACCCACCTGGACCTGCCCCTGGGCCACCGAATAGACCTCGCCATCGGCGCCGATCAGCGGGGTGACCAGCAGGGTGCCGCCGAGCAGGCTGTCAGAATCGCCCAGGGCGCTGACGGTGACGTCGATGCGCGTCCCCTGGCGGGCGAAGCCGGGCAGGGTGGCGGTGACCATGACCGCGGCCACGTTCTCGCTCTGCACATCCAGGTTTCTGGTGTAGATGCCCATGCGCTCCAGCATGCCGGTCAGGCTTTCCTTGGTGAAGGCAATGGAATCAATGCTGTCGCCGGTTCCCTGCAAGCCAACCACCAGGCCGTAGCCGATCAGGAGGTTGTCGCGGATGCCCTCGAAATCGGTGATGTCCTTGAGGCGCGAAGCCCCCTGGGCCGGCCCGGCCAGCAGCAGCGGCAGGGCGGCGAACAGGGCGATCAGGGCGCGGCGGGCGGACGGCAAGCGGAACATGACAGCCTCGTCGATGCGGGGACGATGCGGAGACAGGGCAACGCAGCCTGTTGTATGCCAGCCCCGTGCCAACCGGCGCCCCGGCGGGAAAGCCCTTGAATCCCTGGCTTTTGTGCCGGGCGCCCTGGCCGCCGGGCGGAGTCGGGCGCGGCAACTCTTGCCGAGTGGACGCTCCCCACCCGGCAAGGCTACACTGGCCGGCGCGGCGGCTTGCGCTTGTCGGCCGGGCGCCGCGCCAGGGCGGCGCCTCCCCCCGCCCAGAGCCACCCCACGGGACAACAGGCCAAGGACCACGGGCATGAAGGTTGGCGGCATCGGTAGCGGCCAAGGCCCCCGGCGCCCCGAAAAGAGCCGCCGGAGCGGCGACGACGGCGCTTTCGGAAAGCGCCTGTCCAGCCTGCTCGACACGCCGGCCGGCGGCGAGGCACCGATCGAGGAGGCGGCCGAGGCGGGCCCGGTCAGCGGGCTCGACGCCCTGCTCGCCGTGCAGGCCGCCGGTCAGGCCGGCGATCCCCCCTCGCGCGAGGCGTCGCGGCGCCTGATCGATCGCGGCGAGGCCCTGCTCGACCACCTGGAAACCCTGCGCCACGGCCTGCTCACCGGGGCCATCCCCAAGGAGCGGCTGGCCGATCTGGCGCGTCTGGTGCGCCAGCGCCGGGGCGCCGGCGGCGATCCGCGCATCGCCGCCCTGCTCGACGAGATCGAGCTTCGGGTCGAGGTGGAACTGGCTAAGCTGACGCGCGAGCTGGACCGCCGGAAACACGCCTGAAGTACATTCACCAATCCGAATGCGGCCCCCGGAAAGCGCTTGCCCGGCTGCCGGCCGGCGCCTATATTCCGCCCCGACCCCACCCCCAGTTGGCGGCCCCCTCCAGCCTGGCGGTGGCGGCGCGCGACTGGCCAGGACGCGGCAACCCGGGAGGTGCCGCGGAGCCCGACAAACCAAGCCCGTCCAAGGGCCAGGGCTGCGCCGGATGGAGCAGATCGTGCGCCCTTCTGAATCGCGCCGCGCTTCAGATGGGCCGTGTTGATCCGCCCTGTTTTTTGGTTGTGGGGCCGATCCGTCCCCGCGGCGTGGGGATGTCAGGTGCCGGGAGGAGAGCGTTTCAGGTATGACCGTTACCCTGCCACCCGACTATCGACCCTCCGAAGACGAAGATTTCATGAACGACTTCCAGCGGGAGTACTTCCGCCGGAAGCTGCTCGCCTGGCGTGGTGAGCTGTTGCGGGAATCCGAAATAACCCTGGAGAGCCTGCAGGAGACCGGCGGCCTGAACGAGGCCGACCTGGCCGACCGCGCCTCGGCCGAGATCGAGCGCGCCCTGGAGCTGCGCACCCGCGACCGGGCCCGCAAGCTGATCTCCAAGATCGATGCCGCCCTGGCCCGCATCGAGGATGGCAGCTATGGCTACTGCGAGGTGACCGCCGACCCGATCAGCCTGCGACGGCTGGAGGCGCGGCCCATCGCCACCATGACCATCGAGGCCCAGGAGCGCCACGAGCGCATGGAGCGCACCCATCGCATGGACTGACCCTTCGGCCGGCGGTCCGCCCCTTGAGGCCACCCCGCGCCCCGGGCCCGATCCGCGCTCGCTACCCGTCTCCATTCTGCTGACCGGGCTGGTCGCCTTCGGCGCCGTCTCGACCGACCTCTACCTGCCCTCCCTGCCGGCGATGACCCGCGAGTTCGGGGTCGATGTGTCGCTGGTCCAGCTCACCCTGTCGGTGTTCACCTTCGGCTTCGCCGCCGGCATGCTGGTCCTCGGGCCGATGTCCGACCGCTTCGGGCGGCGCCCGGTGCTGATCGGCGGGGTGGCGATCTACGTCCTGGCCAGCCTGGGCTGCCTGCTCGCCCCCAGCGTCGAGGCGCTGATCGGGGCCCGCTTCGTGCAGGCCCTGGGGGCCGCCGCCGGGCCGGTCATCGGCCGGGCCATCGTGCGCGACGTCTATACCCGCGTCGAGGCCGCCCGCATGCTCTCCTACATGGCCTCGGCGATGGCCCTGGCCCCGGCGGTGGCGCCGCTGATCGGCGGCTGGCTGCACGAAACCTTCGGCTGGCAGGCCAATTTCGCCGCCCTGGCCCTGTTCGGCGCCCTGATCCTGCTCGGCACCCTGGGCCTGCTGCGGGAAACCAACGACAGCCGCGACCCCCGGGCGCTGAAGGCGCGTCGGCTGGTCGGCACCTACCGCATGCTGCTGACCGACCGCCGCTTCGTTGGCCACACCGTGGTCTTGACGGCCATGTTCGGGGGTCTGTTCAGTTTCATTTCCGGCTCGTCGTTCGTGGTCATCGATGTGCTCGGCGTCGCCCCCGGCCAGTTCGGCTTGGCCTTCGCCTGCGTCGCCGGCAGCTATGCCGCCGGGGCCTACATGTCCGGCCGGGTGGGCCACCGGCTCGGCCTGGAGCGGGCCATACTGCTGGGCGCCCTGGCCGGCGCCCTGATCGCCGGCGGCGGCGCCGGGCTGGCCTGGGCCGGCATCGAGACCGTGCCCGCCGTGATCGCCCCGGTGGCCGGCTTCTTCTTCTGCTGCGCCTTCGTGCTGCCCAACGGCACCGCCGGGGCGATCAACCCCTTTCCGCACAACGCCGGCAGCGCCTCGGCCCTGCTCGGCTTCCTGCAGATGGGCGGCGGCGCCCTGGTCGGCTACGGCGTCGGCGCCCTGCACGACGGCACCACCCGGGTCATGCTGACCAGCATCGCCCTGTGCGCCATCACCGCCCTGATCGCCCACCTGACCCTGGTCCGCCCCGACGAGTGACGTCGGCGCGCGCGGCACGCCAAGGGGGCGCTGCCCCCTTGGAACCCCCGCCGGGGGGACCAGGGGCCCCCCCGGACCCCCGCCGTGACTTAGAGCGTGGAGCTCCAAACCTGAATCGAGGGATTCCCAAGACTCTGCGTCCGTGATTCACTTTTCTTTTTGGGAGGTGGATCATGGGCAGGAG
>NZ_FNCV01000028.1 GCF_900100455.1 Roseospirillum parvum
GATGGCTAGGTAGCGGTTCATGATGCCTCCCCGAACCGACTGACCTGGTCGCCCCAGCAGTCCCAGCCGGGGCGGGTTTCGCGGGCGAACAGCTCCACCCGGCGGCCGTCCGGCACCAGGCGCGACAGCAACTCGGCCATCTCATCGGGTTTGCGGCTGTGTTCGCGGGTCGGGGCGTCCACCAGATTGCGCTCCGAGCGACTGCCCAGCCGGGGCCGGCCCATGGTGCCGATCAGGAACACCTCGGCGGCCGAGCGCAGGACGTAGCCGGTGCCGAAGGCCGTCTTGCCGCCGGTCGTGCGCTTGTGCCAGGCCCCGCCGGTCTTGTAGGTGAAGCCCCACGCCGCCAGTGTTTCCAGCGCCTGAGGCAGCATCGGAAAGGTCGCCCACATGGCCAGCAGGCAATCCGGGGCGGCCAAGTGTCCGACTGGCAGGGCCTGGATTTGGTCCAGCCCCATGCAGGCGTAGTGCGCCAACGGGTTTTTCGCCTCCCCGGCCGACGAGTAGTTGGCGAACAGCCACGGCGGATCGGCGTAGATCAGGCTGTAGGCCAAGGGCCGAAGGTGTCCGAAGGGCCAGCAGTCGGTCATGACGGCGCTTCCCAGAACTGGCAGGCCGGGCTGCCCGCGAGCACGTCGCTGGCCCGACCGCCGGTCCACCGCTCCCGCGCCAGCCCGCACTTGAGGTACGTTTTGGCACACTCCACTCGCGCCAAGTGGCGGCAGGTCCGGCAGGCGGCGCCGGCCGGTCCCCGCCCCGGGGTACCCGCGTAGCCGCGCGGCCGCACGTAGTGCCGGCCTCGGAGGGGCTGGGGCGGGGCGCCAAAGAGGTCCGACTGCTCAGTCATGGCCCCACGCCTCGAACTCGTAGGTCAGGGCCAGTTGCACCGGGCCCGCTCCACGGGCCCGGCAGATCAGCCGCACGCTGACCCGCCCGTCGCGCCGACGGTAGGGCTTCACCGACGGCTGCACCCGCCACCCGGCCGCCTCGAGCAGGCGGGTCAGTTCGGCCGCCTCCGGCACCTCCGCCACCGGGCAGATCGGCAGATAGCGCCCCGGGCGCGGAGTCGAACGGTGTGCCTTGGTCATGATGGGTCCTCCGTCGCGCCGCGACACTTGGCGCACATCCGGTGGTGCGGCCCGGCGGACACGAAGGGTGTGCCACAGGTCATACAGTTGCGCCGGGTCGCCGGCCGCTCCTGCCGGCCCACGGCGGCGTCGGAGTCAGGCAAGCAGAATCCCCCCCCCGCCGTGAGGCCGGCCCAGCCCTGCAAGGCCATGATGTCGACGATCTCGTCTCGGGTCCGGCCCAGGTACTGGGCCATCTCGCGGAGGGTGCGCCCCTGATCCATCAGAGCGCGTACCTGGCGGGCCTCCTCAGCCTCGTCGCGCGGCACCCCCTCGTCGCGCGGTGCTGGATCGCGCGGCGCCGATCCGGAGTGGGCCGCCGCCGCATCCTGGCCGGGCAGCACGTACTGGCGACTCGTCGTCTGGCCGACAGCAGCCAGCCGGCCGGCAGCGACCAGCGCCCGCAGGCGCTTGCTGGCCGTGGGCTGGGAGACCTCCAGCGCCTCGGCCAGGGCCCTGCCCGTCAGGCGCACCCCCTCGTCGAGCAGCGCTCGAGCCGTCCCCAGGGCGGTCTCCAGCTCGGGCGGCAGAGTCCACGACGACGGCACCGGGGGCGGCAGCGTCGGGGTCGACTTGGGCTTCGGCGCCGCCTCGACGGGGGCCGGTTTTGGCTCCGGCGGGGCGTCAACGGGCGCCGCCGGAGCCCGGATGAAGGTGAAAGCCGCGCGCGCCCGTTCGACAGCGACCTCGGCGCCATGCGGCAGGTAGGCCTCGACCAGGATCAGCTTCAACTGCTCATCAGTCGTCAGGACCCTCATGGGATCATCAGTCTCCAGGATGCTCATGGCGGGCTCCTTCATCCGTCCAGATCGGCCCGGAACCCCGGGCGGGCCTCGGTCTCGGCGTCGGCCTCGGCGGCCAGTTCGGCGAGGGCGCGCCAGTCGGTCCCGAGGCCCTCGGCCGCCGAGGCCGTCAGCGCCGCGCGCCCCCTGCCTATTGCGGCATCCAGGCGCTGCCGAGCGGCCGACAACCCCCGCCCCGCGCGGAACGGCGCGGCGGCGATCAGCAGATCGATCAGCGCTGTCCGCAGCAGTTCGGGGGCGGTGCTGGTCATGGCGCGCCGCGCTCCTCGATCTCCGCCCAGGTCGCCTCCGTGGCCGGTTGACCTCCGGTCGGCACGGCAGCCTGGTCCTCGGCCGCCATGACCCGCGCCCACGCGAGTGCCGCCGCCTCGATGTTGTTGGCCAAATCCTCCAGCAGCGCGGCCAGATCGTCCTCGGCCTCAATGTCCCGCAGGGCCCGGGCGTAACCGCGCGCGAACTCGGCTCGCCGGCGCAGGTGATGGGTATCCAACATCGTCAGTCCCTCCGGGCCGGCCGCAGGGCCGCCATGTCGGCGCGCCAGGCGGCGTTGTTGATCACCCTGGCCCAGCGGAGCATCCGATGGGCCAGGGTCTCGGTCGACCAGGCCAAGCGGCCCAGAACCCAGCCACTGGCGCCGGCGAGCCGTTCGATGGTCCAGGCGAAAGGTTTACGGTGGTTCATGGTCGCCTCCTTCAGGCAGACGCGATGTCCAGGGGCACGGGCTGCCACGGGCCGTCCAGGGCGGCGCGGGTGTAGAAGCGGATGTAGCGCTTGGTGCCGACCACGCGGATCGCATCGCGGATAGCGCCCTGAGCCCGCCCCCAGCGCTCGTCATCGAAATCCAGGCGCAGCAATCGGAAGATGGCCTCTCGGCTCACTTCGCCGGCGCTGTCGGTCTTGAAGGCGTCATCGATCAGGGTCCTGATCTCCGGGCGGGCACCCTCGGCCCACTCGGCAACGCACACCAGGAACAGCTCGCGCGCCATCTCCAGTTCGGGGCCAAAGGTGATCCGGTCGGCCGTGGCGAACTGGACCTTCAGCAGGCCATCGAAACTGGTCAGGGTGACGTTGCCCTTGCCCTTCGCACCGCGCGGCACGACCTGGTAGTGTTCTTCCAGCGTCTGCAGGAAGGCCTCGAAGTCGGCCATGGTGTGGTTGAAGAAGCGGTTGATCTGGTTGGCCAGATCGACCGCGTACCCCATCACCATGCGGACGGTCTGATCCTCCAGCGCCTC
>NZ_FNCV01000021.1 GCF_900100455.1 Roseospirillum parvum
CCGTCCCGCGCATCATTCCCTCGGACGCAATCCATCGTCCGAGATTGAATCATGCCCAAGCCCGGCGGGCCATCGGGTTTTTCAACAGCCTGTTAAGCGCCTTGATCTGGTCATCCAGCTCCTTCAAGTCCGCCTTAAGCCCGGCGCGCTTGTCCTCCGCCCAGTTGTCCAGCTTTTCCATCTCGTCGTCGAACCAACGGGCTTGGCGTGCAGCCATGTCGTCGAGAATGGTCTGGCGTTCCGCTTGAACCGTAGCTGACAAAGACTCGGGCAAGAAAAGTTCCGCACGGGCCTGCTGTTTGGCCGGCAGCTCGAACAAGCGCATGGCCGCGTTTCCGTCGATACGGCGACCGTCATCGGTTAGTGCGGACAGGATGATGTGGTCCTGATCGTCGGCGCCACGAACGGAGACCTTGTGCGCAACGAGCGTGCCGGCGGTGCCGACGTAAGGCTCGATCGCCACGGCCTTCTGCGGCCAGGCGGTGTAGTCGAATGTGATATCTGCCCCGTCCAGCTCTCGGCTCGCTGCGGCGCTAAGGATATGCTGGGCAAGCGGATGCCCCAGACGGTAGCGGTAGCCGTCGATACCGCTCTTCGCCATGAAATACGCACCGGTCGGCACGCCAACTCCGGCGGGGGACGCCTTCAACGTGAAAGTGCGATAGTCGTCATCGAACTTCGCTGCCTTGGCCAGCTCGAACTTCGTAACCTCCCAGAGCATTCGGGAATAGCGGTCGAGATACTCCCGGCTCTTGTCCATGTTGATCTTCAATCGGTCATGGACCTCCGCGTCGAAATTCTCCAGGAGCTTCCGCCGCGTATCTTCCATCGCCGCGTTGATGTTCTCGTCCATCTCCGTGCGCAGGCGCTCGAACTCCGTTTCAATTTCCTCGGTAGAGCGGCAATTCTGGTAGATGGACACAATCCGCTTTTCGAACTCCACGCCGGACTCAATTGCGCCGAGCACCTCGTCCGATGCGCCGAACACGCCGGAGAAAAGCTGGAACTTCTCGGCCAACAGCTCATAGACCCGCTGATCGGCGGCGTTGTTCTTGTTGAGAAAATTGATGACCACCACGTCGTATCTCTGGCCGTACCGATGGCAACGACCGATCCGCTGCTCGATCCGCTGCGGATTCCACGGCAGGTCATAGTTCACGACGATAGAGCAAAATTGGAGGTTGATGCCTTCGGCCGCGGCTTCGGTCGCGATCATGATCGACGCATCTTCGCGGAAATACTCTACCAGCGCGGCACGGATATCAGCCGTGCGAGAGCCGGTGACCCGATCCGTCCCTTTGTGCTTCTCCAGCCAGGCGGCGTAGATCGCTTTTGACTGCGCGTCATTGTTGGACCCGTTGAACAGCACGAGCTTGTCGTCGTAGCCGTTTTCGGAAAGCAGGCGGACCAGATACTCCTGTGTCCGGCGGGACTCGGTGAAAATGATGGCTTTTTCTGCGGCGCCAAGCTCAGCCGTTTTAGAAAACCCAGCCCGCAGGGCACTCAGCAGCGCCTGCCCCTTGGCATTCTCGGAAATTGAAACCGCGAGGTCACGGAACTCGCGAAGATCAGAAATTTCCTGCTCGATGGCTGCGATGTCCTCGGCGGTGAGAAGCTCCGGCTCGTCTTCACCGTCCGACCATTCGTCGGCAATCTCCTCATATTCTTCGTAGTCTTCTGACAGCTCCTCCTCGAGCTTCTCGCGTAGGTTCTTGTCATCCCTGAGCTGGCGCTCCAGCTTTCGAGCGAGGGAGTCTAGCGCGCCCGCGATGGCAAAGGTCGAAGATGCCAGCAGCTTGCGCATGATCAGCGTCATGAGCGTCCGCTGACTTGACGGCAATGCCTGAAGCGACGGGCGACGCAGATAGTCAGACACCATGTCATAGAGCGATTGCTCAGCCTCAGTCGGAATGAACTCCTCTGTAATCGGGATGCGGTTGGTGTAGCGGATGTATTCGAGCACTTGGCGGCGCAGGGTGCGATGGCAGACGGGCGTCAGGCGCGTCTTCAGTTCATCGAACTGCCCATCGCCGCTCAGACGCGCATATTGCGCGCGGAAGCTCTTGGCGTCGCCGAACGTGTAGTCGTCGATAAGGCTGACGAGGCCATAAAGCTCCATCAAGGAGTTCTGGAGCGGGGTCGCCGTCAGCAGAACCTTCGGAGCGTTGGCCAGCGCACCTTTGAGCGCTCGGCCGATACGGTTATCGGGCCGATAGACATTCCTGAGGCGGTGGGCTTCGTCGATGACTACCAAGTCCCAAGGAATGGCCATTAGCTCTTCGGCGTGGCGCGCAGCGAATTGGAAGGAGCAAATGACCAGCTTCTTCTGCTCGAACGGTCGTCGCGCGCCGTCCTTGGCCATCTTGTTGTAGTTCTTGGCTTCGAGGATCAACGTCGGCAGGAAGAACTTTTCCTCGATTTCCTGAGACCACTGCTTGCGCAGGTTTGCTGGCGTGATGACGAGAATGCGTCGTTTGCCCTCGGTCCACTTTTGGGCGAGAACCAGCCCGGCTTCGATCGTTTTGCCGAGGCCGACTTCGTCAGCCAGGATCGCGCCCTTTGATAGTGGCGACTTGAATGCGAACAGCGCCGCTTCGACCTGATGTGGGTTCAGGTCCACCTGGGCGTCCAAAAGAGCACCGGCGAGCTTTTCGGCATCCGCGACCGAATGCCGTTTGCTCAGCTCATGAGCAAAGAGCTTTGCGTGGTACTCCGTAATCAATAGTTGCCCCCCCTATTCGTCAGGCCGCTCCTCGGGCTTGAGCCTGGATTCCTGTTCCTTGCACAGCCGCGCGTGTTCTTCGACCGACATGACCACGACAACCGCGCGACCATGTTTCTCTATGGTGACTGGCTCCGCGCGTGCGATGTCGATCAATCGGCCGAAGCCGTTTTTCGCGTCCTTCGCAGACATGGTTTTCATGGCGACCGTCCAATTTTGGCTATTGTGTCTATTTTGGACGATTCTGGCAACCGTTTGTGAGCTGGGAGGTCACGTTTTCCGTGGGCAAGCATGCAGGACGCCGCCTTCGCAGGCGCACTACCACTTAAGGGGACAAGTCATTGAAAATCGGCGGAAATCCGCCCAAAATAAATATAGGGACGTGCTGACGGATAACAGTGGAGGCTGTTATTTTGAATATGCGTGGTGAACCGTCAGCTCATCCATTATGGGCCAGCTTTGGTCCCTATGATTGATTATGGTAAGCATTGAATAATTTTTAAGCCCTGAAACGGCAAAAAGTAACAGTCTCCACAGTGGAGACTTCGTTATGCCGTTTATTTATTTCATCCTCGGCTCGGCCCGAGCCACCTTTCGACTATCGACATTCATACTAATCTTCGCACCCAAGCTCGTTTGGAAGACGCTTCCCCTCTTCCTCATGCTCTGGGGGTTGTGGCACTTCCGGGAGAGTCAGTCCGGCGCCCTGCTCATGGCTGCGCTCATGTGCGCAGTGGGCATGCTCATTCAGAAGGTCGGCGAACGCCTTTTCGGCCTGATCTGGCAACCGCCCGTCTCACACGGCTCGGCGCGGTTCGCAACGGAAGCCGAAGCACGCATCGGCAACCTCTTCACCGGACGCGGCGTCATCCTCGGGCGTCTCGCCGGCAGCATCCTCCGGTTTGCCCGTGAAGGCCACATCCTCACGTTCGCGCCGACGCGCAGCGGTAAGGGCGCCGGCGGCGTGATTCCCAACCTGCTCGACCATCCGGGTTCCTGCGTCGTCATCGACGTGAAGGGAGAGAACTTTGCCGTGACCGCGCGGGAGCGGACGAAACGAGGCGCGGTCTATGCACTCGCGCCCTTCGCCACCGATTTCGAGCCGGCGTGCGTCAACCCACTGGACTTCATTCGGCTGGGGACGATTCACGAAGCGGCGGACGCGGCCCTGATCGCTGATCTGATCGTAGTGCCACACGGCGACGATACGTACTGGGACGACGAAGCCCGCAACGTGATTGCGGCGCTGATCTTCTATGTCGCCACCGACATGCCGGACCATCAGCGCACCCTGGGGCACGTGGCCGACCTGGCCACCACCGACCGCGAGGGCTTCGATGCCCTGATGAAGGCCATGGGCGACCATGAGCACGCGGAAGTCCGGCGGCGTGCCCATGCGCTCACCCAGAAAGAAGAGCGGGAGCGCTCGGGCGTGATCTCGTCGGTTCAGAACCACCTTGCCCCGTGGCTGAGCCACAAACCGCTTGCGCGGGCCTGCCACCGGTCGGACTTCCGCTTCGAGGATCTGAAGGACGAGGTGGCGACCGTCTACCTGATCCTGCCACCGGAGTACCTGGTCGTCTGCCGTTCCTTCGTCCGCGTGATGACGGGCCTTGCGATCGCGGCCATGACGCGTACGACGCGGCGGCCGAAACACCGCGTCCTGTTCCTGCTCGATGAGGTCGCGGCCCTCGGCTACATCAAGGTGCTCGAAGAGGCCATCGGCTACATCGCCGGCTACGGCGTGACCCTGTGGCTGTTCTTTCAGGATTTGGCCCAACTGGAGAAGACGTACCGCAAATGGCGCTCCATCGTCGCCAACTGCGCGGTGCGGCAGGCGTTCAACGTGGCCGATGCCCAGACGGCAAAGGAACTGTCCACCCTGCTCGGCGTCTCGACCGTCAAGGTGGACACGCAGGGCCGCTCGGCATCCTTCCCCTTCAGCCTGCTCCCGCACAGCGTCCACCGCGGCATGATGCAGACAGCGCGTCCGCTCATGACCGAGGACGAGGTCATGGCCCTGTCCGGCCGCAAGCAACTGCTGTTCATACAGGGGATGCGGCCAATTCTGGCGAGCAAGCTGCGCTATTTCGACTGGTGGGAATGGCGCTTCTGGGGCAAGTGGGACAGGTGGCAGGGGTAGACATACCGCCTTTGCGGCGGCCTGGGTCTCAACGGCTCAGGTCGTCATCCCGATTGCGTTTCTTCGGCTTGGTTTTGGGCGAAGCGCCCAACACTTGAAAATCCTGTTCCTGCTCCACGTCGAGATGCCGTTGAACGTCCATGCTCTCATGCAGCACGCGAACGACAACGATGGTGTCGTCTTCCGGACGGTAGAACACATGGTGATGGCCGATGCGGGCGCTTCGATAACCTTCGGCGACATCATGCCGTGTGACACCGAGATTGGGATTTGCCGCGAGTTCCTGCATCCGCTCGTGAAGCGCGCGGAGATATCTTCGTGTCTGTTCCAGCCCCCATGTGCGCCGCGTGTAACGGGCGATGCCTTTCAGGTCCTTCTCTGCCTCGGGGCGGATGCGGTAGGCGCGCGCCTTCATGAACCTTCGCGTTCCGTGCCTGCTTCCTCTTCCACTTCCGACATGAAGGTGTCGAAGTCGAACTCCTTGGCGGGGCCGCTGTTCTCACCGGCCTGAAGCGCATGGCGGAGGCGCTCAAGCTTGAGATGATAAACCTCATCCTGCTCGGCCATCAGACGAAGCGCCTCGCGAACGACCTCGCTGGCATTGTTGTAGAGGCCGGATTCCACCTTTTCGCGGACCAGTTCCTCAAGTTTCGGCGTCAAAGACACATGCATGGGCAGCACCCTCCTTCTGATCTGATTATGGGGATGCCGACAAAGATTGTCAAAGATTGGTTATGATTACAGCCCCAACCCGCGCGTCTCCCTTTCGCGCTCGCGCTGACGCTTGCGTTCAGCATGGCGGCGCCAGGCGCGGTGGAGCTGCTCCTTACGCTCTTCGGCGAGGCGGGCCTTGTGGATCATCTCCCCGGTCACCCGGTCGAGGGCGCGGGCGCGCGCCTTCACCTTCTCGATCACCACCTCGCGTATCCAGCCGGCATCTCCGCCGGCGCGCTGGAGGGCCTGATACTCACCCACCGCCTGCTCCAGCGCCCGGCGCTGCTCGGCAATGCGGGCGAAGGCCGTCGCCACCCTGTCACGGGCATCGCGCCAGGAACGCCGCTGGCGCATCAGCGCCTTGAGAGCTTTGTCGGTCCGGCGCTTGGCATAACTGTCGAGCCGGGTCAGGTCGTCGCGGGTTTCACCCAGCACCTGCGGGTTCTGGAGCACGATCTCGTCCGCAACGTCCGCCCCGTGGGCCAGTTCCAGTTTCAACCAGGCCGACCGGGCCTGATCTGCGTCGATGTAGAGGCCGACGAGTTGCGCCATCATCTGCTTGTAGCGAGTGTTCTCCCACTGCTGCTGGCGGGTCATGTCGGCCTGAAGGCGCTCGGTCTTGCGCTGTTGCACGGCGATGCGCCGCTCGGCGTCCCGATAGCTCGCCTGCACGCCACTCCAATAGAGGTAGTCCTGATCGACGGTGTCGAGCACCTCGACGGCATTGCCAGCGCGCTCGGTGCGGAGTTGCTCCAAACGGTGCTGCGCCTCGGCCCGCCGCCTCTCCTCCGGCGCCATGCCGTCGTGGGTCTTCGGCCTGGCCTCCATCTCTTCCATCGCCGCGCGGGAGACCTGCTGGCTGTGCCACACGTCGTAGGGCAGCGCGAAACGCTCTTCCAGTTCCTTGAACCGCACTCCCTTGCCGAGGTCCGAGAGCTTGGCCACGCGCGCGCCATCGGTGATCATCAGACCCTGACCCTTACGGCGTAGGTGATAGCCCTTGTCGGCCAACCGCCCGGTCAGGTCGTCCCACGACTTGGCGGCGAAGAAATCCCCCCGCACCGCGTCGCGCAGCTCGTGCAGGCCGCGGCGGTCGAAGGGGGCCACCGGCTCCCGTCCCTCCCGCTCGGCGATCCGGTACTCGGCATCGCTGATAGACCTGCTGCGGTCCTGCTGCTTGCGCTCGGCAGAGAGGTCACGGGCCACGTTGAGGCCCCGCTCTTCCGCCACCTCCCGACAGAAGGCGGTCAGCCGCCGCCCCTCGTCCGTCCGGCTCCAGGCCCGCAGCGACCGCGGATGGATGCGGTTGACGAGGAAGTGCATGTGCGGGTGCGGCGTGTCGTTGTGGGCATAGACGAGGATCTGATGGTCGGACAGGCCCAGCCGCTCGATGGCCTCGTTGGCGATCTCCCGCATCGCCTCCGGCGTCACCTTCCCCTTCTTCGCGTCGGCCGGATCGAAGGTCAGGATGAAGTGATAGCGGGGCGCCTTGCAGCGGGTGTTCTGGGCGGCCAGTGCCTCCATCCGGGCGGCAGCCTTGGACGGCTCCTCCGTCTCCAGATTGCGGCTGAACATCCACGCCACGCGGCTCGGCTGGTGGCCGTGGGAGCGCCCGGCCAGATACAGAGACGATGCCCGGAACGAAGTCGGCTGGCGGCTGGGAATCTTGAAGCGCATGGCCGCCCGCTCCCTACCTGTGGTCCTTGCCACTGCCCTTGCGAGCGACGGCTTTGTGCAGAGGTTCGGTCACACGTTTGACGGCGGCGAAGAGCGCGTCGCGCTCGGCGTCGTCCGGGTACTTCTCCATGTTGGCGCGGTGGGCGGCGTCGTTGACGGCCTGTCCGACCTCATTGATGGGGACCACATGGGCCTCCATCATCCCGGTCAGGTCGGGGCGGTCGAGGAGGCGGTCGAGCAACTCGCCACCGACGTAGTGCGCCCATTGCCCGTAGGCGGCCTCCCCCGTCGCCGCCTCCAACTGGCGAAAGTTCACGGCGATGGATTGCAGCTCGTAGACCATCTGCTGGGTGACCCGGTCGGGCTTGGGCTTGGCGCGGGGGCGCTTGTCCAGAAGGGCCGCGCGGGCATAGTCGGTCAGGGTCATGCCGGCGGCGATCGCCGCCTCGCGCAGGGCGTCCATCTCCCCGGCGGTGAAGCGCACGCGGAGGAACTCGGAGCGGCGCTCGTCGGGATTAAGGAAGGGACGCGCCATCGGCTCCCCCTTCCCGATATGCCATCTTCAGGGAACGTAGTGAACCCGGCTTGAGCCCCCTTGCGGGGCGAATGCCCAAGAGGGCGGCACAGCGACCTTGAGGCCCGTCGCAGACGGCCGAATGGGCGCGCTTGCCGACCATGTTGAACCCCGATCCAACCCCATGCGCGAGCCCCGCAGGGGCCTCGCAAGGCCGCCACGGGCGGGCATCCGGCATGGGGTTATTGGGGTACAACATACATCTTGCCTCGGGACTGCGAACCTACCACTCCTCCTCATTTCATTTGGGGGCATTCGGTCACAAATACAAGGAAAACAGCGGCTTTTCAAGCACTCCCGTCCATTAATATATACACCGAACCATAGCTGCCAACAAGCCTCAGCAGCTAACAATCACGCACAGTGGATGGCACGAAGTGCCAAAATGGATACGGCCGATGTCGGCATAGCGGACGACCTGCCTTCCGCAGCACGAAAAAGCCCCGCCGGGTATCCCGGCGGGGCGCGCGGACGTGCGGCGGCCTAGGTTCTGTACCCATAAGCGGGATTCCCATCGAGGCGGGATTGTGATTCAAACTTCCAAACGGCAAGGGAGTTTGCTCATGGCCCGCTTCGACCTTACGGACAAGGAATGGGAGATC
>NZ_FNCV01000019.1 GCF_900100455.1 Roseospirillum parvum
CCACCCGCTTCGAAAAGTCGGCACAGAACTTCTTGGCCGCTGTCATGTTGGCTTCAACACGACTCTGGATGCGGGATTATGAGTCCAGAACCTAGGGCGCGATCTGCTCTCGATTCAATGATTTAGAGCACGGCCTCGCGGTTATCTGGGGTCACAAAGTGACCCCAGATAACCGCGACGTGCTCTAGCGACGCGGGGCGACGCGGCGGATTACACCCTGGTCAGCGACTGGTCGGGCGATGTGTCCGGCATCATTCCGGTTGGTGAGGACGGCCAACCGGGCACCCCCAAGCTCTCCCCTTGCCCCCTCAGCCTCCGGGCAGGGTGACGATTTCCAGCCAGTAGGACTCGACCACCTTCATCGCCTGGACCAGCCCCTCGAAGGTCACCGGCTTGGTGATGTAGCTGTTGCAGCCCAGTTCGTAGGTGCGCACGATGTCCTCCTCGGCCTTCGAGGTGGTCAGCACGATGACCGGGATGCGGCGTAGCGAGGGGTCGGCCTTGATCCGCTCCAGGGCCTGGCGGCCGTCCATCACCGGCATGTTGAGGTCGAGCAGGACCAGGGCCGGGCGCGGCGTGTCGGCGCCGTAGCGCCCCTCGCGGTACAGATAGTCGAGCAGTTCCTGGCCGTCGCGCACATGGTGAAAGTCGTTGGCCAGCCTGACTTCGGCCAGGGCCTTGCGGGCCAGCATCACGTCGGCGTCGTCATCGTCGGCCATCAGGATGGTGACCGGTTGGCGGGAACCACTCATGGGTCGGCAACTCCTTGGTCGGGCAAGGCGGCGGAGGCCTTCGGGTCGGGCAGGCGGATGACCATGCGGGTCCCCACCCCGGGCTTGGGGTGGGCGCTGATCGCGCCCCCGTGACGGTCGATGATTCGCTGGCAGATCGCAAGCCCCATGCCCAGACCATCGGCCCCCGGGCGGCTGGGGTCGGCGCCCTCCGGATGCAGGCGGCGGAAGGGCAGGAAGACGGTTTCCGCCTGCGCCGGGTCGAAGCCGCTGCCGTTGTCGGCCACCGCGAAGGCCACCCAGCCGGGCGGCGCCGGTTCCTCGCCCAGGTCGATCCGCAGCCGCCGCGCCGGGTCGGCGTAGGCCAGGGCGTTGTGCAACAGGATCGACAGCACCTGGCGCATCTGGTCGGCCTGGGCATACACGGTGGGCAGCGGACCGACCGTCACCTCGGCCCCGGCGGCGGCCAGTTCCTCCCCCATCTCGGCCACCACCTGACGGGCCAGCGGCGCCAGTTCCAAACGGCCGGCCGTGACCTCGGTGCGGCCGGCGCGGACCAGGGCCCCCAACTGGTCGACCAGGGTGGCCAGACGCGCCCCGGACTGGTTGAGGGCGGCCAGCAGACCGACCGCCTCGGGGTCGTCGGGACGGTAGCGGCTGGCCAGCAGATCGCTCAACAGGCGGGTCTTGCGCACCGGCTCGGCCAGATCGTGGGCGGTCAGCCAGGCCAGGTGTTCCAGTTCGCCGAGGGCGCGGCGCAGGCGCTCCTGCTCGGCCACCACCCGCTCGCGCTCGATGGCCAGCCGGCGCCCCAGGCGGTCGATCGAGGCGGCCAGGATGCCCAGCTCGCGCGGCGCCCGGCTGAGGTCGGGCAACGCCTCGGCGCTCCCCCCGGCAAGCCGCCGGGTGGCGGCGGCAAGGCAGGTCAGCCAGTGGGTCAGGCTGCGCTCGAGCAGGGTCCAGGCGAGCACCACGACCAGCAGCACCGCCCCCAGGGTGCCGCCGATCAGGCGCCCGCGGGTTTGCGAGATTTCCGCCTCGATGTCGGCTTGCGGGCGATGCGCCAGAAGGTGCAGGGGCCACCCGGGCAGCGGCGCGGCGACCCGGACCGTGGCCGCTGATCCCGCCGGCCGACCGGCCAGCGGCCGCCCAACCCGGTCGAGCAGGGCGATATCCACCTCGGGGTGTTGCAGGGGCTCGAGCAGGCGGTCCAGCCACGCCGGTTCCAGCCGCACCGCCAGCCCCGCCGCCTCGAGCGCCGGCGCCTCGCCGTTCTCCCCGGGCAACAGGCGCGGGAGCCCGGGGGCCGGCGCCTGTTGCCCGGGGAGGTCGGCAAGGCGGACCCCGAGGGCCGGGCTCAGGTCGATCAGGCGGTCGATGGCCCGGGCCGACTCGAGGCCGGCGGCGACGACCAGCAGGGCGGCGGCGTCGTCCAGCCCGGCGGCCACCCGCTGGGCCGCCAGGCCGGCCACCTGGGCGATGTCCTCGCGGGCCCGGCTCCGGGCCTCCTGGGTCAGATGGCGGACGGTCAGGATTTCCAGCACGACCACCGGCAACAGGGCAACCAGCACCGCCAGCCCGATCATCAGACGCAGGGAGGGTTGACGCCTCACCCGTCGGTCAGTCCGGGCACGGCGGGCTGATGTTCGGCCGGCGGGCTGGCTGGTGTCTCGGCGTCGGAGCGGTCGGGCAGGTCCTGATGGCGCAGCGGCAGGTCGATGATGAAGCTGGCCCCGGCATCGATCCGCCCCTCGGCCCGGATGGTGCCGCCATGGTGCTCGACGATGCGCTTGCAGATGGCCAGCCCCATGCCGTTGCCGGGGATGCCGGAGCGCCCATGCAGGCGCCGGAAGGGCAGGAACAGGTCCTCGGCCCGCTCCTGCGGGAAGCCGATGCCGTTGTCGGCCAGACGCAGCACCAGCCGATCCCGGGGCGCCTTCTGGCGGCTCAGGATGATCTCCAGCGGGCGTTCCGGATGGCGGTACTTGAGGGCGTTGCCGAGCAGGTTGCGGAACAGCTGGCGCATCTGGGTCGGCTCGGCGTCAAGCGTCGGCAGGTCGGGCACGGTCAGGCGGGCCTTGGCCTCGTCCAGCGACTGGCCGAGCAGGGCCCGGCAGTCCTCGATCACCCCGTTGAGGTCGACCGGCTCGAACGGCTGGGCCCGGGTGGCGATGCGCGAATAGCCCAGAAGGTCGTCGATCAGGGCCTGCATGCGGTGGGCCCCGTCGATCATGTAGTCCAGATACTCGCCGATCTCCGGGGTCATGGTCCCGCCCAGCTCGCGCTTGAGCAGACTGCCAAAGCCCGAGACCTTGCGCAGCGGCTCCTGCAGGTCGTGGCTGGCCACGTAGGCGAACTGTTCCAGGTCGGCGTTGGAGCGTTGCAGGCGCTCGGTCATTTCGGCCAGTTGGTCGGCCTGGCGCTGGGCCTCGGTCACGTCGCGGGCGTGGCACATGGCGCGGGCCCGGTTGCCGGCCAGGGCCTCGATCGGGCTGACCACGTAGTCGTAATGGTGGATCTCCCCATCGGCCCCGGCCATGCGCACCCGGGCCGACAGCGGCTGACCGGTGGCCAGCGCCTGACCGCGGGCCAGATCGAAGCTTTCCATGGCCAGCGAGTCGAGATCGAGCTCGCGCCAATGACGGCCCAGGACCTCCGCCTCGCTCAGCCCCAGCACCCGACGCGCCTGGGGGTTGAGGTAGACGAAATGCCCCCGCTCGTCGAACAGGAAGACCAGATCGCTGGTCGCCTCCAGCAGGTGGTCGACGACATGGGTCTGCTCCTCGTGGCGGGCCGCGTTGGCCGACACCTCGGCGACTTCCCGCTCGCGTTCGTCCAGTCGCTGGGCCAGGGCGGCCACCGCCCGGCCGACCTCGCGCCATTCGCCAGGGGCGCCGGTCAGGCTCCCGGTCAGCCGGGCCAGGGCGTCGCCGTCGCGCCGGTCGGCCACCGCGGCGATGGCTTGGTTGGCGCGGCCGATCCATTTCAGGATCAACTGGCGCGCCGCCAGCCAAGCGATGCCGATGGCCAGCAGAAGGCTGGCCGCCAAGGCCACCCACTGGGCGAGCAGGGCCTGCTCGATGCCGGCCTGGACATGATGCACCGGCAGGCCGACCGCCACATGGACCGGCAGTCCGCCTGGCTCGACCAGCCCGAAGATGCGCTTCACTCCATCCGGGCCGATGGTCGTCAGGTTGGCCTGCCGGCCCTCGATGAAGGCCCGGCCGAGGGGGGTGGTCGACAGGTCCTGGCCAATGAAGCCGGCGATGCCCGGATGGTGGACGAGACCGTGCAGGTCCTGGTCAAGGATCACCAGACTGGCCCCCGGGCCGCCCAGGAAGCGGTTGAACCGCTGGTCGAGCTGGTTGAGCTGAAGGGCCACGGCGATGATGCCCTTGAAGGCGCCGCTCACATCGCGCCGCGCCACCGCCAGCACCTGGGTCGGCTCGCGGTAGCGCCGGCCGACGACGACCCGGCTGACGGCGAAGCTGGCGCCGTCCCGCAGTTGCTGGAAGTAGAGCCGGTCGGAAATGTCGATGGCGGCGGTGTCGGCAACCGGCCGGCAGGGGCCGACCACCCCCTCCGGGCCGGTCGCCCACAGCCCGCCGAGGTTGGCGTGGGTCGCACTCAAGGCCCCGAACAGGGGCTGGCAATCGGCTTCAAGGCCGCGGTTGTCGCGGTCGTAGGCCGCCAGCCCGGTCAGCAGGCTGCGCGCCTGATCGATCATGGCGCGGTAGCCGCCGGCCGCCACCTCGGCCTGGATCAGGGCGCGTCGCTCGACTTCGGCCAAGGCCGCCTGACGCCGCTCCAGGGTGCCGTGGACCAGGGCGGCCACGAGCGGGGCGACGACAAGCACAAGGCAAAGCCACAGGCGTGCTCTGACGCTATCGATCAGCAACGGGCGGGCTCCCATGCCGGTTCCGGCGCCGGGGGGACCGGCGGCCCGGGACCTGGGATCGGGGGTCATGGCGTCCCTCGGAGCGCCACGACGACTCGACACACGATTGTGGTCCCGATGGCACGCCGTGCAAAGCAGAATCGCGCCAGGAATGAACCGCCAAAGGCGGCCAGGCGCGCCGCATAAACTTACGGTTGCCGCAGGCCACGGCCCGGGCCTACAGTCTTCGGGCCATGTGCTCCGCCCAAGCGACCACCGACTCCACGCCCACGCCCCCGCCCCCGGTCCCCGACCGCCAGGGGCTGGCCGTGCTGCTGGTCGAGGACACGCCGCCCCTGGCCCGGGTCTATCAGGAATACCTGAGCGATGAACCCTACCGCATGTGGCTGGCCGAAACCGGCCGCGCCGCCCTGGCGCGGCTCAAGGAAGCGCCGCCGGCGGCGGTCATCCTCGACCTCAAGCTGCCCGACATGGACGGCCTCGACATCCTGCGCCACATCCGCCAGCAGCGCCTGCCGGCGGCGGTGGTGGTGATCACCGCCCACGGCTCGGTCAGCAACGCGGTCAGCGCCATGCAGGCCGGGGCGGACGATTTCATCGTCAAGCCGTTCACCGCCGAGCGGCTGATCTACACCCTGCGCAACGCCCTGGAGCGGCGCCATCTGTCCGAGCAGGTGGACGAGCTCAAGGCCAACATCCAGCGCCGCGCCTACGGCGGCTTCATCGGCTCGTCGCTGGCCATGCAGGCGGTCTACACCATCATCGACAACGCCGCCGCCAGCCGGGCCAGCGTGTTCATCACCGGCGACAGCGGCACCGGCAAGGAGGTCTGCGCCGAGGCCATCCACGCGCGCAGCGGCCGGACCGGGCGGCTGGTCGCCCTCAACTGCGCGGCGATCCCCCACGAGCTTCTGGAAAGCGAGGTCTTCGGCCACGTCAAGGGCTCGTTCACCGGCGCCGTGGCCGACCGCGAAGGGGCCGCCGCCCTGGCCAACGGCGGCACCCTGTTCCTCGACGAGATTTGCGAGATGGACCTGTCGCTGCAGGCCAAGCTGCTGCGCTTCATCCAGACCGGCAGCTTCCAGAAGGTGGGCAGCGGCGCCGCGCAGCGGGTCGACGTGCGCTTCGTCGCCGCCACCAACCGCGACCCCTGGACCGAGGTCGAGGCCGGCCGCTTCCGCGAGGACCTCTATTACCGCCTGAACGTCATCCCCCTGCACCTGCCGCCCCTGAAGGACCGCGACGGCGATGTGGTCGAGATCGCCCGCGACCTTCTCGCCCGCTTCGCCGAGGAGGAAGGCAAGACCTTCACCGCGCTCAGCGCCGAGGCCGAGGCGCTGCTGCTGGGGTACCCCTGGCCGGGCAACGTGCGCCAGTTGCAGAACGCCATCCGCAACGCCGTGGTGCTGAACAACGGCCCGCTGCTCGAGGCCGGCATGTTGGCCGCCGCCCTGGAACGCATGGGCGGCCCGCTGGCCGGCGGCGAGGGCGCGCCGGCCGCCCCCTCCCCGTCGTCGGGGGCGAACGGCACCCCGCCGCTGCCCCCGGTGGCCGGCTCGGAGGCCGACATCCAGCCCATGTGGCGGGTCGAGCTGGCGCACATCCGCCGCGCCCTGGCGCTGTGCGGCAACAACGTGCCCCGGGCCGCCGCCCGGCTCGAGATGAGCCCCTCGACCATCTACCGCCGGCTGCGCGACATGGCCCCCGACGACAGCCCCTGAGCGGCGCCTTCAAAGGACCCGCCAGGCAGCCCGGCGGGCTGGTCGGGGAGGGGCACGAAATTCCTTGGCGGCAGGCGGTGTCGGTCCTATATACAGGGGCCGACTGCACGGCCGCCCCGGACTACGCAACGGCCGGCGACAAGAGTGGTTGCCCCTTTTTCCGCCAACCCCCGTTGCCCTTGCGTTATTCCCGCGCGACCGCCCCCTGTCCCCCGAAGAGGTCCCGCGTGAGAGCCATCAATCCCATTCTTTTGTCGGGCAAGGAAGTGCTGCCCCTGATCGAGGGCGGCAAGGGCATCGCGGTGTCCAACGGCGAGAGTTCCGGCGCCTGGGCGGCGGCCGGCGGCGTCGGCACCTTCTCCGGCGTCAACGCCGACATCCTGGATGAGAACGGCAACGTCATCCCGGTCGTCTACCACGGCAAGACCCGCCGCGAGCGCCACGCCGAGTTGGTCGACTACGGCATCAATGGCGGCATCACCCAGGCCCGCATCGCCCACGACATGGCCGGCGGCGAGGGCCGTCTGCACGTCAACATCCTGTGGGAGATGGGCGGCGCCGAAGAGATCCTGGAAGGCATCCTGAACGGGGCCAAGGGGCTGATCCACGGCGTCACCTGCGGCGCCGGCATGCCCTACCGGGTGGCCGAGATCGCCGAGGCCCACAACATCCACTACTACCCCATCGTCAGCTCGGCGCGCGCCTTCATGGCGCTGTGGAAACGCAGCTACCACAAGCGCGCCGGCTGGCTGGGCGGCGTGGTCTACGAGGACCCCTGGCGGGCCGGCGGCCACAACGGGCTGTCCAACTCGGAAGACCCGACCAGCCCGCAGGACCCGATGCCCCGGGTGATCGAGCTGAGGCGCGCCATGCGCCAGGCCGGGGTGCCCGAGGTGCCGGTGATCATGGCCGGCGGCGTGTGGTTCCTGCGCGAATGGGCCGACTGGCTCGACAACCCCGACCTGGGGCCGGTCGCCTTCCAGTTCGGCACCCGGCCGCTGCTGACCCAGGAAAGCCCGATCCCGGACGCCTGGAAGCAGCGCCTGCTCACCCTGGCCAAGGGCGACGTGCTGCTGCACCGCTTCAGCCCCACCGGCTTCTACAGCTCGGCGGTGCGCAACACCTTCCTGCGCGAGCTGGAAGCGCGCAGCCACCGTCAGGTCGACTATGTCCGCGCCGCCGAGGGCGAGATGACCGCCCCGCTGCCCCTGCCGCCGCGCGGCCGCGAGGTGTTCCTGACCCCGGCCGACAAGGCCCGCGCCGACTCCTGGATCGCCGAGGGCTTCAGCGAGCCGCTGCGCACCCCGGACAACAGCCTGATCTTCGTCACCCCGGAAAAGGCGGCCGAGATCCTGAAGGATCAGGCCGACTGCATGGGCTGCCTGTCGGCCTGCAAATTCTCCAACTGGGCCCAGAACGAGGCCGGCACCACCGGCAAGGCGGCCGATCCGCGCAGCTTCTGCATCCAGAAGACGCTTCAGGGCATCGCCCACACCGATCAGATCGACACCCAGTTGATGTTCGCCGGCCACAACGCCTATCGCTTCGCCGAGGACCCGTTCTACGCCGGCGGCCGCATCCCCACGGTGGGCGAGCTGGTCGAGCGCATCCGCACCGGCGACTGAACCGGCGCCTGAACTGGCGACCGAACCGGCAACTGGGTCCACCCGGCAATTGGGCGACACGGGGCGAGGGCCAGGGCAACGGTCCGTCCCCGCCAGGGTGCATCGTCGGCGCCCCAAGGCCTCAACCAGAGATTTCAAAAAGAACCCCGCACGGCGCCTTGGCGGCATCTTGGCGACCTCTTTGGCATATCTTGGCTGAAACGCACACCGACCTGGCGAGTCCAAGAAGGCCGACCATTTCCACTGGCAATTGAAGAGGCCGGGCCTTGCCGCCCGCCGCCGGATTCTCTATACTCGTTCTGATTACCAGTTTCTGGCAACCAGAACCCCTGCGCCGGGGCTTGGCCTTGATGCGGCTCCGGTACTTTCGGTTTCCGGTACTTTCGGTAAGGAGTGAAAACGGTGCGGACCCAGTCTTCTTCCCTCGCGACGGCTGCCGGTGCCGCCGGGCTCCAGGACACCGCCCTTCACAAGGCCCCCCAAGATACTTCCCAAGAAACCTACCAAGAGGCCGACTTGGCGGCCGAGTTCGGTCTGGCCGCCCTGCTGCGCCGCCACGGCCTGCGCCCGACCCGCCAGCGCATCGCCCTGGCCAACCTTCTGTTCCAGCCCGGCGGCCGCCACCTGAGCGCCGAGGTGCTGCACGACGACGCCAAGCAGGCCGGCATCCAGGTCTCCCAGGCGACCATCTACAACACCCTGAACCAGTTCACCGAGGCCGGGCTGCTGCGGGAGGTCGTGGTCGACCCGACACGGGCCTACTTCGACACCACCACCACCCCGCATCACCACTACTTCTTCGAGGACAGCGGCCACCTGGAAGACGTGCCCGATGGCCTGATCCCCCACATCCCCACCCCCCCGGCCCCCGAGGGCTGCAAGGTCACCCAGGTCGAGGTGGTGGTCCGGGTGCGCCGGGTGGAGGAGCGGTAACAGCCGCCCCAACCAGCGCCCCCGCGGAATCCACACGGCCATGGGGCCGGCCCGGAACGGGGCCGGCCCCAGGCTTTTTCGCCCCCCTGGTTCAGGCCCGATCCAGGGCCGCCGCCTTGATCCGGGCGTACACCGTCTCGCCCTCGGCCAGCCCCAGGGCCTGCCACGACTTCAGCGAAACGCGCGCCAACAGCCGATCCGCGCCGCCCGGCAGGTCGAGGAACACCGTCACCTGATGGCCCGGGCTTTCCCGGTGACCGACCACCCGCCCGGGCAGGGTGTTGAGGATCGAGGTGTCGACCGGCGGTCGCCGGCCCAGGCTGACATCGGCCGCCAGCACCTTCAGCCGCTGCCGCCGCCCCACCGGCCACCGGCCGCCGGGCACCAGCAGGTCGCCCGCCGCATGCCGCAGACGGACCAGACCGTACTCGGGCTCGTGGCCGACCACCTCGGCTTCCAGCACCGCCGCCGCGTCGGGCAGACCGGCCAGGGGCAGCGCCGGGTCGGCCAGCAGTTGCCCCAACGGCCCGGCGGCGCGCACCCGCCCGGCCTCCACCAACACCAGATGATCGGCCAGCCGCTCCACCTCGGCCAGATCGTGGCTGACATAGAGCACCGGGATCGACAGCGCGTCGTGCAGACGCTCGAGGTAGGGCAGGATGTCCTGGCGGCTGTCGCGGTCCAGCGCTGCCAGCGGCTCGTCCATCAGAAGCAGGCGCGGCTGGCCGAGCAGGGCCCGGGCGATGGCCACCCGCTGGCGCTCGCCGCCCGACAGATGGGTCACCGCGCGCTCCAGCAGGTGGGCGATGCCCAGCCACTCGACCACGTCATCGAAGGCAATCGCCTCCCGGACCCCGCCCCTGGCCACCCGGCGCCGGCCATAGTCCAGGTTGCCGCGCACCGACAGATGGGCAAACAGGCTGGCCTCCTGGAAGACATAGCCCAGCGGCCGGCGATGGGTCGCACGGAAGGTCCGCCCGTCCTGCCACACCTCGCCGCCGACGCTGAGCCGCCCCGGCAGCCGGGTCAGCCCGGCCACGCAGCGCAGAAAGGTCGTCTTGCCACAGCCCGAGGGACCGAACAGCGCCGTCACCCCGTGCCCCGGGGCGCTCAGCGCCATGTCCAGCGCGAAGTTCCCCAGGCGGCCGGTGAAGCTTGCCTCGATGGGGGTCGGATCAGCGGTCATGGCGGCGCAGCCTCTTCTCCAGGGTCATCATGGCCAGGATGACCACGAAGGCGAACACCAGCATCCCGCCGGCCAGCAGATGCGCCTTGTCCCACTGCAAGGTCTCCACGTAGTCGAAAATGGCCACCGACAGCACCCGCGTCTCGCCCGGGATGTTGCCGCCGATCATCAACACCACCCCGAACTCGCCCATGGTGTGCGCAAACCCCAGCACCGCCCCGGTCAACAGCCCCGGCCGGGCCAGCGGCAGGGCAACGCTGACGAAGCGGTCCCAGGGGCCGGCGCGCAGGGTCGCCGCCACTTCCAGCGGGCGCTCGCCGAAAGCCTCGAAGGCGGCGCGGATGGGCTGCACCACGAAAGGCAGCGAATAGAACACCGAGCCGATCACCAACCCCTCGAAGGTGAAGGCCAGCGACCGCCCGCCCATCAGACCGGCCAGCCAGCCGCCGGGGCCGTTGGGTCCCAGAACCAGCAGCAGATAAAAGCCCAACACCGTCGGCGGCAGAACCAGCGGCAAGGCCACCACCGCCGCCACCGCCTCCTTCCAGCGGGCCGGCGACCGGGCCAGCCACCACGCCACCGGCGTGCCGACCAGCAACAACACCACCGTGGTCAGAAAAGCCAACCACACCGTCAACCAGATCGCATCAGCCATCGGCTTTACCTCTGAAACTCCTGGAAGAAAGGGGCTCCGCCCCTTGAACCCCGCCGGGGGACCGAAGGCGGTCCCCCGGACCCCCGCCAATTCGTTGGGAGGAAAAACGCCCGTGAAGGAGAAACACGCGGCGGGGGGTTTTCGCAGGCCAGCTTCGCTGGCCTGCAACCAAAAACCAGCCGGCGTTCCACACGGCCTTGACGGTTTGTCCCAAGGAAAGTGTGGGTTGACACCTGATCTTGGAGGGAGGCGGGATATGGTGGGATCGGGCGGGATGTGGCGGGATGGCTGGGGTTTCGGGGCGGGCCGCCGTCCGGCTTCGTTTTTGGAGTAGGCGCCGGAAAGGGCCGGATCGACACTTGATGTTGGAGGGCAACCATCCCGTCGCCAGCGGCCTCCCAACCGGCTCTCAACATACCCCCAAAACGACAGCACGCCAGCGCACACACCCTTGAGCTTGCGCGATGATCTCGGGCAGGTTGTTGCTGGGGCGAATTCACCACCTTCAGGCCCGGCGTTTGCTCTGCCCGTCAGTGGGGGCGGCGCGAAGGTCTCGCCGGAGGTGCTGCAGGGCGAGCTTCAGTGCCACCTTGCGGTCGTCGGGGTCGTCGTAAGCGGCAACCAGGTCGGCGTGGATACGGGCGGCCAGTCGCCCGAGGTCGCGGGGCGGCAAACCCACGTTCTCCTCGCGATAGACCGCGATGATGCCGTCGATGAGGTGAGCATGCACTTCTTCGTCCAACTTAGCCGGAACGTCCGAAGCGAGCGCTTTTTCGCGCACCATCATCTCGCCCTCGCCGGTTAGCACCCAGTTGATATTGACGCCGAGGCGCTGGAGCTGCGCTAACACCGCAGTACCAGGGAGACTGCGGCCAGATTCATAGTCCTGCCAACCCCGCGTGCTACCACTCAACCGCTCGCTGAGAGCGCGTTGACTCATTCCCAGCGCCTCGCGCACGGCTCGCAGCCGGCCCGCGAGCGCCGCGCGTTCATCACCGGGGATGCCAATGCGGGTCATGCCAGACCTCCGCGCACGAACCATTGCGCCCGGCGAGGGTTACCAAAAGGCCGCAAGAGTTCGAGAAAAAGAAAATAAAAACAATCAGTTAACGGAATTCGCACGCGACCTGTCCGGCTGCCGTAGTTTTGCGCGCATGACGGCTTGAAGTGAGCGAAAAACCGTGTCATCATCCCTACCAACGTAGTTACAAACGTAAGCGTCACCCCCTAGAGAAACCGGCCCTGGCGGGGGCCGGCGGGAGCGAGGATGAACCTGCGCGCCATCAAACACCGAGCGATCGACATTCGCGGCCTGCTGCACAAGCGGGGCCTGACGCTGACCGGCGTGGCGCTCGCGGCGGGGCTGCCCGAGGCGGCCTGCCGGGTGGCGCTGCGCCAGCCCTACTACCACGCGGAGCAGGCCATTGCCCGGGCCCTCGACACGACGGCCCAGCGCCTGTTCCCCGAGCGGTACGAGCCGGACGGCACGCCGCTTCATCCACCCAAAGACGGTAGCGCGGCGGCGGTGCGGCCCGCCAGTCAAAAGCGCGACTGCGCCTGAACAGGAGACTCGCGGTGCGTGAACAGGATCGTCTTCGCCCCACCGGAGAGACCGAGCGATGAAGGAACCGATGAAGGAACTGGGGCTGAACACGGTCGCCCTGTCGGCCGTTGACGTGGGCGACCGCCTGCGGGCGGTGGACGAGGCCTATGCGCATCTGCTGGCGGAGAACATCGCCGAGGTGGGGTGCCTGCGCCAGCCGATCGAGGTGCGGCGCCTGACGGCGAAGACGTACCGGCTGATCGCCGGGGCACATCGGTTGCGGGCCGCCGAGCTTCTGGGGTGGTCGGACATCCCGGCGTTCGTCTACCAGGGGTCGGACGAAGCGGCGCGGCTGCGCGAGATCGACGAGAACCTGGTGCGGCACGAGCTGAACCCGCTGGACCGGGCCGTGTTCCTGGCGCAGCGCAAGGAAGTCTACGAGCGCCTGCATCCAGAGGCGAAGCATGGGGCGCAAGGAGGCCGGGGCAGCAAGCGGAATGAAAACGACATCATGTCGTTTTCAAAGGACACCGCCGAGCGCTGCGGACTGACCGACCGGACCATCCAGCGCGCGGTGAGTATCGCCACCGGGTTGGCCCCGGATGTGCGGCGGGCCCTGGTGGGTACGCCGCTGGCCCGGGCGCAGAAGGAGCTGCTGGATCTGGCACGGCTGCC
>NZ_FNCV01000029.1 GCF_900100455.1 Roseospirillum parvum
GAGGCGCTGGAGGATCAGACCGTCCGCATGGTGATGGGGTACGCGGTCGATCTGGCCAACCAGATCAACCGCTTCTTCAACCACACCATGGCCGATTTCGAGGCCTTCCTGCAGACGCTGGAAGAACACTACCAGGTCGTGCCGCGCGGCGCGAAGGGCAAGGGCAACGTCACCCTGACCAGTTTCGATGGCCTGCTGAAGGTCCAGTTCGCCACGGCCGACCGGATCACCTTTGGCGTCGAACTGGAGATGGCGCGCGAGCTGTTCCTGGAGTGCGTTGCCGAGTGGGCCGAGGGTGCCCGCCCGGAGATCAGGACCCTGATCGACGATGCCTTCAAGACCGACAGCGCCGGCGAAGTGAGCCGAGAGGCCATCTTCCGATTGCTGCGCCTGGATTTCGATGACGAGCGCTGGGGGCGGGCTCAGGGCGCTATCCGCGATGCGATCCGCGTGGTCGGCACCAAGCGCTACATCCGCTTCTACACCCGCGCCGCCCTGGACGGCCCGTGGCAGCCCGTGCCCCTGGACATCGCGTCGGCCTGAAGGAGGCGACCATGAACCACCGTAAACCTTTCGCCTGGACCCTGGAGCGGCTCGCCGGCGCCAGTGGCTGGGTTCTGGGTCGTTTGGCCTGGTCGACCGAGGCCCTGGCCCATCGGATGCTCCGCTGGGCCAGGGTGATCAACAACGCCGCTTGGCGCGCCGACATGGCGGCCCTGCGGCTGGCCCGGAGGGACTGACGATGTTGGACGACCCCAATCTGCAGCTGTGTCAGCAGTTGTCGGACCTCAAAGCGCGCGTGGGGGAGATTTATAGCCTCCGCCTCCTGCGGCTGAACGACGACGGGTGTCCAGAGTCATTCGTCCAGTTGTTCTTGGAGGACCTCAGGGACCTCGGAGCGGGTGCCACCTTGGACCATCCACCCCTGCGCCCGCTGGTGGAGGACCCCAAGATGGGGGCCGCCCTGAGACGTATGGCGGCGGATGGCCTCGAGGGGTGCGATCTCTATCCCGAGCGGTTCGGCTTCGAGTGTCAGCAGGCTGGGGCCTATGGGTTCCTGGCCCGCGTCGAGGTGCCGATCAAGGTGTTCGGCAGCGACAGTGACTTGTGCGCCCTGAGCACCCACCGTGACTTGGTGTGCGGCGACGAAGCCTGGGTGTATGGCGACGACATCGACGGCGTGGCCAGGGCTGCTGTCAAGTGGGCGCGGATACTCGAAGCCGAGGACAAGGCTGGCACGCAGCCGGGAGGTCCGGGCGCGGACCTCAAGACCTGGGCGGAGATCGAGGAGCGCGGCGCGCCATGACCAGCCCCGCCCCCGAACTGCTGAGGACAGCGCTGATCGATCTGCTGATCGCCGCCGCGCCGTTCCGACACGGGCGGGGGCGGTCGGCCGCCCGGGGGCGCCTGGATGCCGCAATAGGCAGGGGGCGCGCGGCGCTGACGGCCTCGGCGGCCGAGGGCCTCGGGACCGACTGGCGCGGCCTCGCCGAACTGGCCGCCGAGGCCGACGCCGAGACCGAGGCCCGCCCGGGGTTCCGGGCCGATCTGGACGGATGAAGGAGCCCGCCATGAGCATCCTGAAGACTGATGATCCCATGAGGGTCCTGACGACTGATGAGCAGTTGAAGCTGATCCTGGTCGAGGCCTACCTGCCGCATGGCGCCGAGGTCGCTGTCGAACGGGCGCGCGCGGCTTTCACCTTCATCCGGGCTCCGGCGGCGCCCGTTGACCCCCCGCCGGAGCCAAAACCGGCCCCCGTCGAGACGGCGCCAGAGCCCAAGTCGATCCCGGTGCCGTCGTCGTGGACTCTGCCGCCCGAGCTGGTGACCGCCCTGGGGACGGCTCGAGCGCTGCTCGACGAGGGTGTGTGCCTGACGGGAAGAACCCTGGCCGAGGCGCTGGGATGCTCCCAGCCCACGGCCAGCAAGCGCCTGTGGGCGCTGGTCGCTGCCGGCCGGCTGGCTGCTGTCGGCCAGGCGGCGAGGCGTCAGTACGTGCTGCCGGGCCAGGATGCGGCGGTGGCCCATGACCAGGCGCCGAGCGATCCAGCACCGCGCGACGAGGGGGTGCCGCGCGACGAGGCTGAGGAGGCCCGTCAGGTCCGCGCTCTGATGGATCAGGGACACACGCTCAGCGAGATGGCCCAGCACCTGGGTCGGAGCCGAGGCGAGATCATTGACATCATCGCTTTACAGGGGTGGGCGGGGCTGACCGCCAATGGAGCGTTCTGCTTACCTGATTCCAGCTTCGCCGTGGCTAGGCAGGAGCGGCCGGCGACCCGGCGCAACTGTATGACCTGTGGCACGTCCTTCGTGTCCGCCGGGCCGCACCACCGGATGTGCACCAAGTGTCGCGGCCAGACGGAGGACGCGGCATGACCAGGGCGCACCGCAAGCATCCGCGCCCGGGGCGCTATCTGCCGATCTGCTCGGCGGCCGAGGTGCCAGAGGTGGCCAAATTGGAGAGCCTATTCGAGGCCGCCGGGTGGCGGCTGCAGCGCTCGTCGCGCCCCTACCGCCGGCGCGACGGGCGGGTGAGTGTCCGGCTGATCTGGCGCCGGCGCGGCGGTGGAGCCGTACAGCTGGCCCTGACCTACGAGTTCGAGGTGTGGGGTCAGGGTCATGGCTGAGCAGTCGGCGATGAGCTGGCCCTTCGGACACCTGCGGCCGCTGAGCTACGGGGCGATCATTGCCGATCCGCCCTGGGAACAGGCCCTGTGGTCGCCCAAGGGCGAGGGCAAGGCGCCCCAGGCGCACTACGGCTGCATGTCGCTGGACGCCATCAAGGCCTTGCCGGTCGGACACCTGGCTCGGGGTGATTGTCTGCTGGCG
>NZ_FNCV01000020.1 GCF_900100455.1 Roseospirillum parvum
CGCCAGCAGACAATCACCCCGAGCCAGGTGTCCGACCGGCAAGGCCTTGATGGCGTCCAGCGACATGCAGCCGTAGTGCGCCTGGGGCGCCTTGCGCTCGCCCTTGGGCGACCACAGGGCCTGTTCCCAGGGTGGATCGGCAATGATCGCTCCGTAACTCAGTGGCCGCAGGCGTCCGAAGGGCCAGCAGTCGGTCATGACGGCGCCTCCCAGAACTGGCAGGCCGGGCTGCTCGCGAGCACGTCGCTGGCCCGACCGCCGGTCCACCGCTCCCGCGCCAGCCCGCACTTGAGGTACGTTTTGGCACACTCCACTCGCGCCAAGCGGCGGCAGGTCCGGCAGGTTTCCCCGGCCGGTCCCCGTCCTGGGGTACCCGCGTGGCCGCGCGGCCGCACGTAGTGCCGGCCTCGGAGGGGCTGGGGCGGGGCGCCAAAGAGATCCGCTTGGTTGGAGACCGTCATATCGTCAGGTCCTCCGTCTTCGTGCGCCGGCACCGCGCACACATCCGATGATGCGGCCCGGCGGAAACGAAGGACGCGCCACAGGTCATACAGTTGCGCCGGATCGCCGGCCGCTCCTGCCGGCCCACGGCGGCGTCGGAATCAGGTACGCAGAATCCCCCCTCCGCCGTGAGGCCGGCCCAGCCCTGTAAAGCCATGATGTCGACGATCTCGTCTCGGGTCCGGCCCAGGTGGTGGGCCATCTCTCGGAGGGTGCGCCCCTGATCCATCAGAGCGCGGACTTGGCGGGCCTCATCGGCATCGTCGCGCGGCACCCCCTGGTCGCGCGGTGCTGGATCGCTCGGCGCCTGGTCATGGGCCGCCGCCGCATCCTGGCCCGGCAGCACGTACTGACGACTCGACGTCTGGCCGACAGCAGCCAGCCGGCCGGCAGCGACCAGCGCCCGCAGGCGCTTGCTGGCCGTGGGCTGGGAGACCTCCAGCGCCTCGGCCAGGGCTCTTCCCGTCAGGCGCACACCCTCGTCGAGCAGCGCTCGAGCCGTCCCCAGGGCGGCCTCCAGCTCGGGCGGCAGAGTCCACGACGATGGCACCGGGGTCGACTTGGGCTCTGGCGCCGCCTCGACGGGGGCCGGTTTTGGCTCCGGCGGGGGGTCAACGGGCGCCGCCGGAGCCCGGATGAAGGTGAAAGCCGCGCGCGCCCGCTCGACGGCGGCATCGGCGCCATGCGGCAGGTAGGCCTTGAGCAACGTCAACCGCAATCTCTCATCAGTCGTCAGGACGCTCATGGTGGCCTCCTTCATCGGTCAGTCCCGCCGGGCCATGGTCTTGAGCAGATCGAGCACCTGGGTGCGCAGTTGGTCCTTGGGCAGACGCCAAAAGGCGCGGTTCAGCTCGAGGGTCATGGACTTGGACCTCTCGTCGGCCTCGCCGGCGGGCACCATGGCGGCCAGGCCGGCCTGTTCGGGCAGGTTCTGGGTTGGCCGGTCCTTGGTGGTTTCCTCGGTGATGTCCTCGAAGAAGAAGGAAATGGGCACACCGAGCACCCGGGCCACGTCGAACAGCCGCGAGGCCGAGATGCGGTTCCCGCCACGCTCGTACTTCTGCACCTGCTGGAAGGTGACGCCGATGGCGGCGGCCAGTTGCTCCTGGCTCATGCCAAGCAAGGTACGACGCAACCGAAGCCGCCGGCCGACGTGAACATCCACCGGGTCGGGCCCATATTCCTTGGCCGTGAAGGGCTGGCGACGAGGGGGTTTGGTGACGTGGTTCATGGTCGCCTCCCTCACGCCGCCTGCTCGGCGGGATCGTCCCGCAACAGCGCCTCGACCAGCTTGTCGATCTCGCTGTCGGTCGGGCGGATCACCACCTCGTCGCCGCTCTCGATCACGGTCACGCCGATCCGCTTCAACTCGGCCACCGTCATCTGGTTGAGGGCGCCCTTCACCGGGCTTTCGCGCACCTGGATCAATTGCTCGGCGCGGTCCGGGTAGTGCTTGCGGATAAGCTCGACCACCTTCTGGCCGTCGGCGAACTCCAGCCGCCCCTTGCCCTTGGCGAAGCCCACCTTGACCCCGTGCAACACCAGGGTCCTGGGCTTCTGGAACAACTGCGGGGCCAGTTCGATGGCCGCCGACAGGCGCGACCGGGCTTCGGCGGCGGCGGCGACCAGCTGGCGGATGCGCGGCAGCCGCCGCCGGCGGATCACCGCCACCTCGTCTTCCAACTCCTGGACGGCGCAGCCCAGGGTGTCGCGGGCCGCCGCATAGCGACGGGTCAGGTCCTCGATGTCTCCAAGCGTGGTGGTCATCCGAAAAGCCTCCTGTGTGAGAAGAAAGACTGCCGCCGTCGGAAGGGGCCGCTGACGGCTCCAGCGATGATCAGGCGGTCGGGATGGAGAGGAACGGCCAGCCGGCCCCGCAGCCGCTCGTAGCGGGCGGCCCACTCCGGATCAGAACTGAGGCGCTCCTGAGCCCGGCCCAGCGCGGCGATGACGGTGGTGTGGTCGCGGTCGCCAATCTCCCGCCCGATGGCGGACAGCGACGCGGGGGTCATCTCGCGGGCCAGCAGGACGGCGAGATCGCGCACCCGGACCAGGGCTGCCGTGCGCCGGTCGGAGATGATGTCGCCCGCCGACACCCCGGTGTCGGCCGACACGGCGGCGATGATCCGCCGGATGGTGGGGTCGCGGCGGGTCATGGCGTCGCCCCCGTTGCCAGGGTCCGCACCGCCACCACCGCCGCCGCCAGGGCATCCCCGGTGACCGAATGCTCCTGCCCGGCCAGCACGCGCAGCGCGGCGTCCAGCGCGTCCTCGGCCGAGATCGGCCCGGCCCGGTGGTGTATTTCTCCACCCGCCGTCTGAACGGCCACGTGGTAGGCTAGGTCCCCGTCCAGGCCGACCAGGATCAGCCCGTCCGGGCCGGCCGCCGCCGCGAGCACCGTCACCGAGGCCTCGGCGGGGCCGACGTAGCGTTCCAGGGGCGTGAGAGTGATCGTCATGCCACGTCCCCCCCGCCGCTGGGCTCGACCACCCGCAGCCGCCGCCCGGTGCGCACCCCGCGCCGCGCCAGCAACTGGGCCAGATCAACCACCTCAGGAGGCAATTCGGCCCGCTGCCCCACCGGCACCGGCTGCCCCTCCAGGGCGCGGGCCTGCTCGGCGCAATCGTTCAACACCTCGCACAGCGCGGCGGCCTGGGCCGGGGCCAGAACCACCCCGGTCTCGCCACCGCCCTCCGCCAGATCAGCCGCCAGGGCATCCAAGGTCTGAGACAGCATTGTTCCCGTCCTTTCGTCGCTGATCGGGATGACGCGGGCAGGTCCGGCAGGCCGCCCAGGCCCGCAGGGCCGCCGCGCTCGACGTCGGCATGGCCCGCGCCGCCCGCGCCGCACAGTCCGTGCCGGAGATTTCCTGCCCGGCCAGGGCGGGGCAGGGGTGGACCGCCAGCATCCCCAGGACCCGCTCACGGATCTGGTGGGTGCCGGCGCGATAGGTGCCGTGCAGCACGCCGCTGACCGCCGGTCGGCTGATCCCCAGGCGCCGGGCGGTGGCGGCGATGCTGCCGCTGCGGGCCACGTCGGCCCTGAGCAGGGCCAGCCAGTCATGGTCGGCGCCGTCAGTCATCGCCGCTCCCCACCGCCACGGTGTCCCCGGTGTTGGGGTCGCGCACCGCCCGCCGGCCGTCGATCAGCATGGGGGCCTCCGGCCCGGTGTCGCGGACCAGCGCATAGCGCAGGCAGGGTCCGCCGCCGGCCAGCCGGCGCAGATAGCCGGCGCGGAACAGGGTGCGCAGGTAACGTTGCACCTCGCCTTCCCGTTCGCCGGGGCGCAGCGCCAGGCCGGCCACATCGGCGATGGTGAACTTTCCCCGCATCCGCATGGCTCGCCAGGCGCGCACCCGGAGGCTGTCGCGGTGCCGACGCATGGCGGTGAACTGCTTGATCGGGGCACTGGTCAGGGGGGTGCCGGCGGCGACATGCGCCCGGCCGTGGTCGGTCAGCCGGAAACAGCCCACCTCGGCCCGTTCGATCAGGTTCCGGCGGACCAGCTTGCCGCTCGCCTCACCCACCTGCTTGCGGGTCAGCCCGCTGCGCGCCGCCAGCTCGGCGGTGGTCAGACAGACTTCCGGCCCGCCGGCGGCCAGGACGGCCAGAAGACTTTCCTGATGGGTTGCCACGCCGCACATGGTCAGGCCGCCCGCACCCGGATCGCGGCGCCGGTCTTGCGGTCATACATCAGGGTTTCGCCGGCCATCTCGGCCCGCCCGATGGGGCCGCCCCCGTGGCGTCGGCCAAAGCGCTCGATGTTGGCCACCGCCTCCTTGCATTCGCGCAGCAGCCCGCCGCTTTCCTGGTGCAGGAAGGCGAGAAGATCGTCCCCGACCTCCACCTCGCACAGGGTGTCTACGAAGGCGCGCACGTCCTCGAGCGAGGCCCGCTCGAAGCGCACCGTCGCGCCCACCCGGCTGCCGATCTGCTGATAGCGGGTCATGGCGTTGCCGATCCGCCCCATGCCCACGAAGACGAACGGCACCTCGACCAGGTCCGACAGATCGCGGAAGGCTTCCATCAGGGTGCGGCTGCGGGCGATGTGGTCCACCTCGTCGATGACCACCGCGAAATCCCGTTCCTCGCGCGCCGCCTGCACGGCCCGAAGGTGCAAGGCCTCGACGGCCTGCCGGTACATCTTCTGGTACGAGTGCTCAGGGACCAGCCCCATCGCCTCCAGCAGTTCGCGCAACTCCCAGGTGGGCGTCCAGCCGGTCTTGGCCCGCACGTAGGGCCAGCCCCCCTGGGCGGCCATCCTCATCGCGGCGAAGGTCTTGCCCAACCCCGGCTCGCCATCGACCACGATCAGGCAGGCCTCTTCCGCCCCCCGATCCTTCAGGCCGCCGATGGCCCGCATCAGGGCCTGCACGTTCCTGGTCATCACGAATTGATCGCGTCGCATGTGGTGTCCGTCCTCCTGTCCTGCGCATCCTGGCTCTGTGCCCCCGCCGCCGGGGGCCGCTCGGCCAGGTCCTCAAGGCCCGCGAGATCGATCCCGTTGAGCGGGGCCAACTCGCGGAAGTCCCAGCGCCGCGTGAGTTTCCGCATCCACTGGGTATCGGTCGGCAGCCAGCGGTCCGGGTTGGCGAGCAGCCAGCGGGCCCAGCTGTAATCGTCGGAGAACCGGGGCCGGGGACCGTCAGGGGCGGCGAACGTCGGGGTGGGTTCTGACGCCTCCTTGATGGCGGGCGTCTCGCGGGGCGACAGGGAGACCACCTGGGCGGTCGCCGGGGGCGAGTCCGCCGCCGGCGCCTGGAGGGCCTCCTGACCGCCGGTGCGCTCGGCCTCGATGCGCTCCCGCTTGTCGTCCAGGCGCTTGATGGCGGCGGCATGGCGCCGTTCCCGCGCCTGATCGCGCACGCTGACCGGCACGTAGTCGGTGCGGTGCCCATCCCAGCGGGCCACCGCGATCAGCCGCCCCACCCGGTGGGCATCGGGCGTGCGGTCGAGCTGACGCACCCACACCCGGGCCGCGTCGTGGATGTCGTAGCCGACGGCCACCTCGTCGCCGTGGAACTCCTCCAACTCCGGGGCGAAGTACTGGTTGCCGAACAGGTCCACCAGGGCGCGGCGGGTGCGGCGCACCGCGTAGGGCCGGGTCAGGTCGGCCCCTTCCTCGGCCGAAATCATCAGCGGCTCCCAGCCGTCGGCGCGGGCCGCCGCCCAGGCCTCGTCCGGGCTCATGTGCCGGCGCCGGCCGCTTTCGGGATCGACCATCCGGGGCAAGCCGCGATGGGGCCGGGCGTTGTAGTCGGCCAGGGTGTCGTCGATGAAACGCAGGAACAGGTCCCACGCCATCACCGCCTCCGAGCGTCCGCCCTGGCGGTAATCGGCCCGCACCTTCTTGATCAGGGCCCGCGCCGCGTCCTTGTCCAGATCGCGCCCCAGGTAGGCGGGCAGGGTCTTGGCCGCCGCGTTCCACTGACGCTGGAAGCTTTCGATGATGCCCCGCGACTGCGAGCGATCCGGCAGGCTGTCCATGTTGGTGATGCCGAGGCGGGCCAGCAGGCCGACCAGGGGATCATCCAGCGTCTCGTTGTCGAAGCCGGGGCCGTTGTCGGTGTACCAGATGGCCGGAATGCCGGCGCCGATCACCGCGTGCCGCAAGGCGTCGGTGACCACCGAGGCGCTTTCCGCCAGCCCGGCCGACCAGCCCACGGCGCGCCGGGTCTTGACGTCCAGCACGGTGACGATTTCCGGCTTGAAGGGGTGTCCCGACAGGGGATTGCGCACCCAGGCCCGGAAGGTCTTGCCGTCGGCGGTGTAGATGTCACCGGGCGACAACAGGGCGGTGTCGCGCATCCGGTAGGCCCGCAAGGCCAGCATGCCCCGGGGCCCGATCCGACCCAGCGCCCGTTCCTGGGGCGACAGGGACTTCAGCAGCCGCCGCGCCGCCTCCGCGCTGGGCGCCGCCACGCCGGCGGGCAACAATCGCTGAAGGTCGGCGCTGCGGCAGATTTCCGCCACCGAGCGCTTGCCCGGCCGGGCCCACAGCCTGAGGAAGGGGGCCTCCCAGCCGGCGTTCTGGCGCCGGGGCGGTGGGGCCTTGGGGGCCAGGGCGGCGGTGCCCGCCCGGCGCCGCTCGTCGAACCAGCGCTGCACCGACCGCGCCGACAGGGTGCGCGATCCGCTCTTGCCGCCCCGCTGGTTGGCAAGGGGGACCAGAGCCGCCAGGGCCGAGCGCAGGGTGTCGGTGCGGGCCGCCTCGGCCAGGACCAGCGCGGCCTGTCGTTCGCTGGCCGCCAGCCCCAGGGCGAGCAGACGGTCGGCCTCGGCGAGCAGGGCCAGACGGGCCTCGAAGGCCGCCCGTTGCCAGCCGGCGAAGTCGCGCGGGTCCTGCGGCGGGCGGGGCGGCGGCTCGGGATCGGGCGTGAGGTCGCGTCGCGCCAGCGCCGCCCGGGCCTTGGCCGGCAGGGCGGAGATGGGATACTCCCGCCCGCCACCCCGCCCCTGCCGGGGGCGATGGGGCCACGACTCCCGGGCCGCACACAATTGAATGCCACGTTCCGTCCCCGGCAGCCCGGGTAGGGCCAGACTGGCCAGCTCGGCCGCCGAGAACCAACCGTCTTGGATCTGGGGGAGACTCATCGCGCCCCCCGCCGGCGGCGCCGCCGGGTCTCGATGCGTTGGTCCAGCTGATCCAGGTAGTCGGCCACCTCGGCCCGACGGTCGAGGTCAATGATTTCCTCGATGTCTTCCCGGTGCCGGGCCTCGACCACCATGTGGCCGAATGGTTCGGCCAGCATCTGAAGCAGCCGCATGTCCCCGGTGGCGTGGATCAGCGCCGCCAACCGCACCACGTTGATCACTCGATCCTCGCGGCTTTCCGAGGCATAGGCGTCCAGCGTCCCGGCGCCGACCGCCTCGCCCAGGTACAGGGACATGGCCTCGGCGATGTCCTCGCGGCTGCGCGGGCAATCCCGCAAGGCCAGGGCGACGGCTTTCGAGACCTGGGCCCGCAGCGAGGCGGCGCGCACCTGCTCGGAGTCGAACCGGTGCACCACCGGCGGCGGTTCCCAGTCGAGCAGGGACAGGGTCCGGGTGTCGCCCCGCGCCTTCATCGGCCGGCCCTCCCCGACGCCTTGCGGGGGAGCCCGCCGCCGCGCGGCAATGTATGGCGGCGTGCGCAAACCACGGTCAGGCCGCCGTGTCTTTTTGGCGCTGACCAGCTTCGCCGGTCGGTGTAGGTTTGGCGGGTCGGCGCAGTCGGACCGGATGGGTGTACAGGGTGCGCGGCTGAGGGCGCTTTCTTTCGCCGTTCGCGTTATAGCGCGAGGGCCACAGATCCCGGGGCGCCCGGCCCAGGACCTCCGCGATGGCCAGTTCGCCGGCGCGCATGGGATAGCGCACCGCCTTGCGAGCGCTGCCGGCGGCCAGGTCGAAGCGGCGGTCAATGTCCGCGTAAGTCAGGCCCTGACAGCGCAGAAGGTAGAGAATGGTCTCCGGGCGCGTGTCGTCGGACATGGGCTCTTTCCTGCTCCAACCGGCCTGCCGGGGCCGGTTTTGTTTGGGCGACGGATTGGACGTTGGGGAGAAGGATACGCATTGAGATGCGAACCCGTCAAGCCTCCAGCTCGCATAATTGCGCGAGTCTGCCTTCGGGCTTGGCCGCCCCGGCGGGTAGGCCCCGCCAAACGGGCGAATTTTCAGGCTTTCCTGGCGCCTTGGCGTCCCGGTCAAGGGGTGTGTGATGGGTCCTGACTCGAACCAAGGCGGCCTGGCCGAGCGCCTGAGGCTCGCACTAGGGGACGAAAGCGTGAACGCGCTTGCCGGACGGTCCGGTGTTCGGGAAAGCTCGATCCGGCAGTACCTCGCCGGCTCCATCCCCGGGGCGGACAAGGCCGCACAGCTTGCCGCCGCCTTGGGTGTCTCCATCGATTGGCTGGTCACCGGTGCCGGCCCAAAGACAGCCGACCCCTTGGCGCCGGTGGCGACGCCTGAGCTTCTGGAGGCGATGGTGGCGGCCACGCCGGAGCGTTTGGCGGCGGCCCGGGCCGACCGCTCCAGGCCCCGGTCACAGGGGACACCGCAACCGCCTCCGGTCGCCGGGGATTATGTCCTGGTGCCCCGCTTCAACGTCGAGGCCTCGGCCGGCCACGGGGCCTGGAACGACCGCGAGCAGGTGGTCGATTTCATGGCCTTTCGGGCCGATTGGGTGCGCCGGGCCCTGGGCGCCGATCCCAATCAATTGGCCCTCATCGCCGCTGCCGGTGACAGTATGGAGCCGTCAATCAGGGCCGGTGATCTTCTGTTGATTGACACCGGCGTCACCCGGGTGATCGATGATGCTGTCTATGTCTTGCTGAGCGGGTCGGAACTACTGGTCAAGCGCGTTCAGAAGTTCTTGTCCGGAGCCCTCACCATCAAGAGCGACAACCCCGCCTACGCCCCCGAAAACCTCACCCCCGCCGAGGCCGAAACCCTCTGCGTGGCCGGCCGCGTGCGCTGGATCGGCCGCCTGATCTAGGCCTCTGACGGCCTCGCGCGGCGTTCGGGGTTGGGCCAGAGTTCCGCCCGCCCCCCGCTTGCCTTGCCGACCCCTATGTGATTGTCTTGTATGTGTTATTTGGAACCCCGAACGGCTTCTGGCCATCGTGTTCCAAATTTCGGAGTTTTGCGCCTAGAGCGTGGAGCTCCAAACCTGAATCGAGGGATTCCCAAGACTCTGCGTCCGTGATTCACTTTTCTTTTTGGGAGGTGGATCATGGGCAGGAGC
>NZ_FNCV01000037.1 GCF_900100455.1 Roseospirillum parvum
CCATCGAGGACGCCGTCCTGGACGACAAGATCGAGGAGCTGCAGCAGCGCCGGAAAATGGCCCGTCGGAGCTGGAAGGGGCCGAGCGCATGAGCGAGTCAGTCCTTCGGGGGCCAGCCCGCCGTGTTGCGCTTCTTGGTCTCCGAGAGCGCCTCTTCAAGAACGTGCCGGGGGATCTGCGTCGTCCGTTCGAGACCCTCGTGGCTGGGCAAGCTTTCGAGCCAAAAGGCGCCGTAGGCGCGCCGGTCAAGGTCGCGGTAGGCCAGCGGACGCACGAAGACGCACCGGCAGAACGGGCACTCGTAGAGCATCTGGTCGCGCCGGAAACAGAAGAAGGCCCTTCGCACGCGGAAGCCCAGAAGGAAGCCCATGATCAGAGACTGGTCGCTGCTGGAGCTCCAGTCGACGCGCGGCGCGAGCAAGTGGTTATCCCACATGAATTGGGCAGAGGAGCAGCACATGTCGCGCAAGGATGATCCGACGTCGATGCCGCGCGCCTCGTTCCAGAAATCGAAAGGTTCCACGACCACGGGCCCCACTCCGTTGCTGCTGTTCATGCTGGAGTGCGAGCGTAACCCCGAGTTGTACGCAGAGTCGATGCGAACCTGGCATCCCGAGTGCCAGCGGATCGACCGTCGCGGTGAGGGCAAGGCATGACTGGCCGGGAGTGGTTTACTGCGGCCGAACTGGCTGACCTGTCGTTGCCCACGTTGCCTGGGACCGAGCGCAATATCCGCGCCAGAGCCACCCGAGAAGGATGGCAGCATCGTGAACGTCAAGGGCGGGGCGGTGGCCGCGAGTTCCACATCAGCTCGTTGCCATCGGCCGCCAAGGCAAAGCTGGTGATGGCGTCGGCGCCCGCGTCGGCGCCGGCGGGCGGACCCACCAAGGCGCAGATGTCCCGGACCGACGCCTGGCGCTGGTACGATGGCCTGCCGGACAAGAAGAAGAACACCGCCGAGTGGCGGCTGTCGGTGCTGAACGCGGTGCTGGCCCTTTATCAGCATGGCGTCTCGAAGGACGTGGCGGTGATGCAGGCAGCCCGCCAGCACGGTGTTTCGGCCAGTTCCATCTACAACTGGTTCAAGCTGACCGACGGGGTCGAGAGGGCCGACTGGTTGCCGGCCCTGGCGCCGC
>NZ_FNCV01000022.1 GCF_900100455.1 Roseospirillum parvum
GATCTCCCATTCCTTGTCCGTAAGGTCGAAGCGGGCCATGAGCAAACTCCCTTGCCGTTTGGAAGTTTGAATCACAATCCCGCCTCGATGGGAATCCCGCTTATGGGTACAGAACCTAGAGCAAATCCCCAGCGATCCGGAACGGATCGCGACGACGATTTGCTTCAACATCAAGATCTTAGAGCATGTTGGGTGATTCATTAAAGCACGCAACATGCTCTAACGGGCCGGGTCACTCCAGAACCACGGCTGGGGGCGGCATCCGATCCGGGTGCCGCCCCTATGCGTTCTCGTCCTCGTTTTCGTCCTCCTCATCCCAATCCTCGTCGTCCCAATCGTCGTCGTCCGGGTCGGGATATTGGAGCGGCGCCTCACCCACCGAGGCCACCACCCTGGGATAACGCCGCCGAGGCACCTTTTCCCCGAACCCGATGACCTCGGTGTGGAACAGCCATTCGTCCCCGTAGTCGAACAGGAAGATCAACTGGCTGCCAATGTCCGCATAGGCGCTCGCCACCGGGGTTTTCTTAACCCCCTGGGCCCCATTGTCGTTCATCCCCATGTCGGTGAAGAGTTCGTACTTGGGGAGCTTCTCCATGAGGTCGGCGCCGGTCAGGCCACTGTAGAAGCCGAAGGCATGATCCATGTCGAAGTCAAAAGCGGCGACAATCCCTTCGGCCAGCCGGAACAGGCTCTGCGAGCCGGGAAGCTCGATATCCCGGTGGAGCGGCGGGTCATCATTGAGGGTGACGCGGATGATATGGGTGGTGTCCGGCATGGTTTCCTCCGTTTGCGAACGATCCGGGTGACCAGCTGGTCCAAAGCATGAGGCATCATGGCCTTGCCCGCCAAGGCTCCCTGTCGGAAACGCGACACTGTCCGACAACCGCCGCGACGCCCCACTCATGAAACCAGCAAAATCAACGCCTTAATCTCTGGCACGATCCATGCTTCCAAGCTGGCATGGTTTCCAGAGGAAAGGCCGTTCCATGTCCGGTGCCCTGAAGCGTCGCGTCACCCAGCTCCAGAACGAGCCGACCTGCCCGACCAGCCTGGCCAAGAGCGATGCCGACAAGCGCAAGGGCTGCGCGGTGCGCGGGTTGACCCCGGGGGCGGCGGCCGGCGGCTGCGCCTTCGACGGGGCGATGATCACCCTGCAGCCGGTGGTCGATGCCCTGCACCTGATCCACGGCCCCATCGCCTGCCTGGGCAACAGTTGGGACAACCGCCACTCCGGCACCACCGGCCCGACCCTCTACCGGCGCGGCTTCACCACCGACATGAGCGAGCTGGATGTCATCCACGGCGGCGAGAAGCGGCTGTGGAAGGCGCTCAAGCAGGCCATCGCGCGCCACCAGCCGCCGGCCGTGTTCGTCTACCAGACCTGCGTGCCGGGGCTGATCGGCGACGACATCGTGGCCGTCTGCAAGGAGGCCACCGAGCGCCTGGGCACCCCCTGCATTCCGGTCGAGGCGCCGGGCTTCATCGGCTCGAAGAACCTGGGCAACAAGCTGGCCGGGCAGGTCCTGCTGGACCACGTCATCGGCACCCGCGAGCCCGACCCCGAGCTTGATCCGGCCGGCCCGACCGACGTCAACCTGATCGCCGAATACAACGTCGCCGGCGAGTTGGCCCACGTCACCCCGCTGTTCGACGCCCTGGGCATCAAACTGCGCACGGCGCTGACCGGCGACGCCCGCTTCCACCGCCTGCAGACCGCCCACCACGCCAAGGTGAACATGGTGCTGTGCAGCCACGCCCTGTTCCATGTCGCCCGGCACATGGAACAGCGCTGGGGCATCCCCTGGTTCGAGGGCAGCTTCTACGGCATGGCGGCGATCGGCCATTCGCTGCGCCACTTCGCCCGACTGCTCGCCGAGCAGGGCGCCGACCCCACCCTGCCCGCGCGCGCCGAGGCCCTGATCGCCGAGCGCGAGGCCGCCACCAAGGCGGCGCTGGCCCCCTACATGGCGCGCATCCGGGGCAAGAAGGCGCTGCTTTACACCGGCGGCCACAAGAGCTGGTCGGTGGTCTCGGCCTTGCAGGAGCTGGGGCTCGAGGTCATCCGCACCTCGGTCCGCAAGGCCACCGAGACCGACAAGGGCCGCGCCCTGGAACTGCTCGACGACGACGAGGACCGGCTCGCCGGGGCCATCCCCAACCCCGAGCTTTACCGCATCCTGAAGGAGGGCGAGGCCGACATCATGCTGTCCGGCGGGCGCTCGCAGTTCGTCGCCCTGAAGGCCGCCGCGCCGTGGCTCGACATCAACCAGGAGCGCCATCACACCTACGCCGGCTACGACGGCCTGATCACCCTCGCCCGCGAGCTGGACAAGGCCCTGAACAGCCCGGTCTTCCCGGCCGCCCGCGCCGCCGCCCCGTGGGACGACGACGGCAACCTTCTGCCCGAGATGGGAGAGCCGGCATGACCGCCCTGCCCCGCAAATCGCCCTCCGCCAAGGGTTCCCACGCCAAGGCGCTGTCCGAGAACCCCTTGAAGATGTCGCCGGCGCTGGGCGCCAGCCTCGCCATTCTGGGGCTGGAAGGCTCGGTGCCGCTGCTCCACGGGGCCCAAGGCTGCACCGCCTTCGGGCTGGTCATCATGGTCCGCCACTTCAAGGAGCCGATCCCCATCCAGACCACCGCCATGAGCGAGCTGACCACCATCCTCGGCGGGGCGGACAACCTGGAACAGGCGGTGCTCACCCTGAAATCCAAGCTGGGGCCCAAGGTGATCGGCGTCTGCTCGACCGGCCTCACCGCCACCCGGGGCGAGGATCTGGCGGCCGACCTCAAGCGCATCGCCGCCGAGCAGGCCGAGACCCTGGACGGCACCCGTCTGATCGGCATCGACACCCCGGACTACGCCGGCGGGCTGGAGGACGGCTGGTCGCGCGCCGTGACCGCCATGATCGACCAGGTGGCCCGGCCCAACCCCGGGCCGCGCGACCCCAAGCGCATCGCCCTGCTGGCCGGCTGCCACCTGAGCGCCGGCGACATCGACGAGTTGCGCGACCTCGCCGAGGCCTTCGGCCTGGAGGCCACCGTGGTGCCCGATCTGGCCGACTCGCTGGATGGCCACCTGCCGCCGGCGTGGCCCAAGACCACCCCCGGCGGCACCCGCCTTCAGGACATCGAGACCCTGGGCGCCGCCGGCGCCGTGCTCGCCCTGGGCCGCCACATGGAACCGGCCGCCCGGCTGCTTGAGGACCGCACCGGCTGCCCGGCCCTGGTGCTGCCCAACCTGACCGGCCTGACCGAAAGCGACCGTCTGGTCGCCACCCTGGCCCGCCTCTCCGGCCGCCCGGTGCCGGCCCGCCTGCGCCGCCAGCGCGACCGCCTGCGCGATACCCTGCTCGACGCCCACTTCCACACCGGCGACAAGGGCATCGCCGTGGCCGCCGAGCCCGACCTGCTGGCCGCCCTGGTCGGTCTGGTGGAAAGCCTGGGGGCCCGCATCACCGCCGCCGTGGCGCCGCAGTCCGGCCCGGCGCTGGAGGAAATCAAGGCGCCGGTGACCATCGGCGACCTGGGCGACCTGGAAGACATGGTCCGCGCCGCGCCGGAGCCCTGCCACCTGATCATCAGCCACAGCCACGGCCGCCACCCGGCCCAGGCCCTGGGCCTGCCCCTGCTCAGGGCCGGTTTTCCGCAGTTCGACCGCATCGGAGCCCAACATCAGGTCTCGGTCGGCTACCGGGGCACCCAGGCCCGGGTGGTCGAGCTGGCCAACCTGTTCATCGACCACCCGGGCGACCACTGACGGTTTCGCCCCCATCCCAAGGAGAGCCCCCATGGCCGCCCGCCGGCTGTCCGTCGTCGACACCGATCCCGCCCCCGCCGCCGCCCCCGGGCCGCGCCTGCGCGTCGCCCTGGCGACCCAGGACATGCGCGCCGTCAACGCCCACTTCGCCGGCGCCCGCACGCTGGCCATCTACGATGTCGGCCTGGAGGACGCCACCCTGATCGAGGCGGTGCAGTTCGCCGACCCCTCGCCCGAGGACGGCCGTCACGATGATTCGGCCGGCCGCCTGGAAGCCCGCATCGCGGCCCTGGAAGGCTGCGCCCTGCTCTTCGTGCGGGCCATCGGCGGACCGGCGGCGGCCAAGGTGATCAAGGCCCGGGTGCACCCCATGAAGGTGGCCGACGACACCCCGGTGGACGAGGTCCTGGCCCGCGTGCAGACCATGATGAAGGGCACCCCGCCGCCCTGGCTGCGCAAGATCCTGGCGGTCGACGCCCCGGACTCCGACCGCCCCGCCTTCCTCGACGACGACGAGTGATCCCCCCTTTCGGAGAGCTTCCATGAACGCCATCACCTTCACCACCCGCGACGGCACCCCGTGGACGCCGCGCTACCTGGAGTCCATCGATGCCGAATCGTGCATCGGCTGCGGCCGCTGCTACAAGGTCTGCCCGCAGGACGTGCTGGCCCTGATGGGGGTCAACGAGGACGGCGATCTGGTCGACCCGTTCGACGACGACGAGGAGATCGAGCGCAAGGTGATGACCGTCGCCAACCCCGGCGCCTGCATCGGCTGTGCCGCCTGCGAACGCATCTGCGGCAGCCGCTGCCAGATGCACATGGCCGCCTGAGGCGGTCGTGGCCACCGGGCCCAGCCTGACCGCCGCCGTCCACCCGGCCCTGTGTGAACCGGACCGGACGCTGCTGGCCGCCATCATCGCCAAGGGACTGGCCGAGGCCGGCCCCGGGCCCGGGCTGGCCGTCGCCCTGGGCCTGGAAGGGGCCCGGCTGAAGGCCCTTCTGCGCAACGTCCTGCCCGGCGCGCCCGAGCTGGCGGCCAGCCTGCCGCCCGGCGCCTCGGCCGGGCCGGCGGCGCTGGAGGAGCCCGACCTCAGGGCCCTGCTGGCCGAGAGTCTGGCCCCCGCCCCACCCGGCCCGGCGGCCGAGTTCGCCGCCGCCCTGCCGGCCATCCTGGCCCGTCGCTGCCAGGGCCCAGGGCACCTGTGGTGCGACCTGGGGCTGGCCGACCGTGGCCAGTTGCAGGGCCTGATGGGGCGTCACTTCCCGGCCCTCAAGGCCGACAACCCGGGCATGCGCTGGAAGAAGTACCTGTACCGGGTGCTGTGCCGGCGCGAGGGGCTGACCATCTGCAAGGCCCCCAATTGTCGCGACTGCGTCGACTACGCCGCGTGCTTTGTCGACCCCGGCGTGGCTGATGTCGGACATCCGACAGGAGCCACCCTCAACTAATCCAAGCCTTTCAGCCGCTTAGCGTTTGGCATACGGCTTGCTTTACAGACCTTCGAGATCGTTTCCCCTTGCCGGAGGTCGCCCCGCCATGATCACCCTCACCGAACGGGCCGCCGACGCCGTCCGTGGCGTCCTGGCCACCAACAACGAGGCCTGTGGCCTGCGCATCATGTGTGCCGCCGGCGGCTGTGCCGGCCTGCAGTACAGCATGGGCCTGGTGGCCAGCGCCGAAGCGGCCGACCAGGTGCTGACCTGCCACGGCCTGACCGTCTACGTGGACCCGGACAGTTGCTCCCTGCTGAAGGGGGTGTGCATCGACTTCGTCGACGATGACGAGGGCGCCGGTTTCGTCTTCGACCACCCCAACCCGCCGGGCTGCTCCTGCGCCAAGGCCATGTGAGGCCGGCCGCCATGCAGCCTCCTGAAGCCTCTCCCGTCATCCTCACCGACACCACCCTGCGCGACGGCGAACAGACCGCCGGCGTCGCCTTCACCCGGGCCGAGAAGCTGACCATCGCGCAGGCCCTGGACGCCGCCGGCATCGGCGAGATGGAAATCGGCATCCCCGCCATGGGGGCCGAGGAACAGGCCGACATGCGGGCCATCGTCGAATTGAGCACCGCCGCCACGCCGCTCGCCTGGTGCCGCCTTCGGGCCGAGGACCTGAACGGCGCCCGGGCCACCGGGGTGCCCATGGTCAACCTGTCGGTGCCGGTCAGCGACCAGCAGATCAGCCGCAAGCTGGGCAAGGACCGCGCCTGGGCCCTGACCCGCCTGGGCGAGCTGATCCGGCGGGCCCGCGACATGGGGCTGCGCGTCGCGGTGGGCGGCGAGGACAGCTCGCGCGCCGACCCGGCCTTCCTGGAAACCGTGGTCGCCACCGCCGAGGAAGCCGGCGCCGAACGCTTCCGCTTCGCCGACACCCTGGGCGTGCTCGATCCCTTCCAGACCCGCGAGGCCCTGGCCCGCCTGCGCCGCGCCACCCGGCTGGACCTGGAAATCCATTCCCACGACGACCTGGGCATGGCCACCGCCAACGCCATCGGCGCCGTGCTGGGCGGGGCGACCCACGTCTCGACCACCGTCAACGGCCTTGGCGAGCGGGCCGGCAACGCGCCGCTGGAAGAGGTCGCCATGGCCCTGATGCAGGCCCACCAGCGCCCCACCGGCATCGACCCGGCGGCGCTGGGCCCGGTCTCGGCGCTGGTCGCCCAGGCCAGCGGGCGGCCGGTGTGGGCCAGCAAGAGCATCGTCGGCGCGGCAGTGTTCACCCACGAAAGCGGCATCCACGTGCATGGCCTGCTGCGCGACCCGGCCAACTATCAGGCCCTGGACCCGGCCCTGCTCGGCCGCCACCACGAGTTGGTGCTGGGCAAGCATTCGGGCCTCGCCGGCCTGCGCCACGCCTGCCGGCAGCTGCTGGGCCGCGACCTCGACCCGGCCCAGGCAGCCGAAATCCTGCCCCGTCTGCGCCACTTCGTCAGCCAGGGCAAACGCGCCCCGACACCGGCCGAACTGGCCGCCCTGATCGACACCCCCGCCGCCCCCGGAGCCCTGTCATGAGCCAACCGACCCTGTCCCAACGTCTGGCCGGCCTGTCCTCGGCCGAGGAGTTCTTCCAGGAGTTGGAGGTGCCGTTCGAGCCCAAGGTGCTCAATTCGCGCCGCCTGCATGTCCTTCAGCGCTATCACGACCTGCTGGCCGAACCCCCCTGCGGTGCCCCCGACGACCGCGAGCGCCACCGCGCCGCCCTGGCCCAGGCCTACGCCGAGCTGTCCGGCATCGAGCCGCGCGAGGCCAAGCTGTTCAAGGTCTTCAAGCAGCCGAAAACGCCGGCCGGCCGGGGCTTTGTGGGTCTCTCGACACTGACCAAATAACGCGCGGAAACTCACATATATTGGGCGGCGCACGCCATCAGCCCAACATGTAGCGCCTGATACCGCACGCTTGGGGTCAGGTATGCGACCATGATCCCTCGACCAGCCAGCGCGGAGGCGGGCGATGATCGAGGGACACCCACCCGGGCCGACACCCGAAGCTGGCCGCCAGCCCCCTCGGCGGAGCGGCCCGGACAGCGTCGCCCCGGCGGCCTTTCCGGCCGGCCTGGGCGGCTGGCGGCCAGCCCATGCCTTCGCCCGAACCGCCGATGGCGAGACGGTGGGCGGAGCCCGCCTGGACTTTGCCGCCCCGCCGCCGCCAAGCGCCACGATGGTCCTGCTCGGGGCCCAGGAAGACTCGCAGAACGCCCCCCCCAGCGACGACGCAGCCCGCCACGCCCAAGCCCGCCGCGCCTATCTGGCCGGCTTGGGGCGATAGACGGCGCGCACCCCGGCCGCCAACCGCATGATCAGTTCGTATACTGCGGCATGAAACACGCGCGAGCGGACGGCATCATCGTGCCCGCGCCCGGGGCCAGGGTAAACGACCCCTCGATGCCACGCTGACGCAACGCCCCCCACATAAGCCTCGGCCAGCGCGAGGCGGCTCCTGCAAGGCAGGCTGCCGAGGCAATCCGGCGCGACAGAGGACCCCTCGGCCCGCACCGGACCAGCCTGCGCGCGCATCAGGGCAGACGGAAAAATAAAAGAAACTGTGAATCAACCCTCTAACTTATATATTATTGACATAATTCTACCAGCCAAATCCGCCGCCCTCTCTTCTCCTTTGATATCTAAATTTAACTCTTTTGGATTAGCCATTCTATCTAAAACACCTAAGCCTCTTAGAGCCTGATCGGAAAAGAGTTGAGTGATTTCAGTCGGTTGTGATTCGATGGGTGGTGTCTAGGCATCCATGGAGCACAACATGTGGACCGAAAT